>OZ245733.1:2147500-4202920 GCA_965227185.1 Roseovarius sp. | reverse complement strand
GGCCGCAGCGGCCCCTTCGGAGCCCGACGGGATCGCGACGAAATCGAGGCCGAGCGCCTCGAGCCGCTTGTCATTGTCCGGCGCCCAGTCGGCAGGATAATCCAGCAGGCGGCCCTTGGGAAAGGTCTCGGGCGTGGCGAAGATCTGCTGGCATTCCTTCAACGCCTCGTAGCTGGGCAGGCCCGGGCACTGCTCTTCCATGTAGGCGGGATAGATCCAGCCTTCCTTGCTGTCGATCCCGGTCTCGCCCAGGTCCACGGCCTTGCCGCTGTCGATCGCGCGGGTGAAATGTTCCTGGATGGTCTGTTCCCAGATTTCCATCGCGACGGTCAGGTTGCCATCCATGACGCCCTGCACCTGGGGGACGTAGCCGGCGGTCACGTATTCCACGTTGTAGCCCATCTTCTTGAGCGTCTCGCCCGCGATGCGCGTGGTGACATGCTGACCGGTCCATTCATTGAGCGGCAGCACGATCGGGTCGGCGCTTTCCGGTTCGAAGGCGGCGGCCGGGGCGCCCGTGAGTGCAAGCAATCCGGCGATGGCCAGCGTTGATATCTGGAAGTGTTTCGTCATGTTCTGGTCTCCTGTTGGTTTCATTTCATTGATTTGACTTTGGCTGTCCACGACGGTTTTCCACTTCGATTTCCGGATGGTTTACCGGAAAGGTCATACCGCCTCTGGTTCGTGTTCCGTATTTCGGTTGCATCGCGTGGCGCTCCCGGAGTATCGGGACAGTCGAACGCGTCTAGCCGAGGCCGAGCGCCATGCCCCCGAAGACCCCTGCCCGCAAACCGACGGCGCCCCCCAGCGACCCCGGTCTTCTGGGCAGTCTGCCGCTGACCGAAACCGACCGCCGGATCATCTCGCACCTGCAGCAGGACGGGCGCCGGACCTATGCGGCGATCGCGCAGGATATCGGGGTGACGGAAAAGACCGTGCGCACGCGCGCGCGGGCGTTGCTTGACCAGCAGGTCATCGAGATCGTTGCGCTCGTGTCGCCGGTGGCGCTTGGCTACTCGGTCAGTGCGCTGGCGGCGATCACGATCAACTCGCCGGCGCTGGGCACCCAGATCTCGGACGCCCTGGCACGGATCGACACCATCGATTACGTGGTGCTGACCAACAGCCGCTACGCCATCTTCGCCGAGATCATCGCGCGCGACATGCAGGAGCTGCAAACCACGATCGAGACGCAGATCGGCGCGATCAGCGGGATCACCGGGGTAGAGCTTTTCCCCTATTTCAGCCTGCATTACCAGCAGGCGCGCATCATCGACACGGATAGCGAACGCGACGGCGGCGTTCGCGATATCGAGCTTGGCGCGACCGACAAGGCCATCGCCTCGCATCTCAATGTCGACGGGCGCATGCCCTTTTCGGCCGTGGCCGAACAGCTGGGCGCGTCCGAAGGACAGATCCGCCAGCGGGTTCAGGCGATGATCGAGAACCGGCAGCTTCGGATCATGGCGATCCTCAACCCGCTCAAGCTGCTCGACCGGACCATGGCGTGGGTCGCGATCAAGGTCTCGCCCGATACGCGGCTGACGGACGTGGCAGATGCGCTCGCCGCGATGCCCAGCATCTCCTACGTGACGATTTGCGCGGGCCGTTTCGACATCTTCGCCGAGGCGATCACGACCTCGCAGGCCAGCTTGCTGGATCTCCTCGACAGGGAGATCCGCCCGCTGAAAGGCATCCGCGACACCGAGGTTTTCATCTACACCAACCTGCACTACAAGCGCCTTCTTCCCGTCCATTTGAAGAACCGGACCGGCGCGTCGGGCGACGAGCCGGTCCATTCGATCTACGAAGCTCAGCCGTAATTCACCCAGACCGCCTTGGTCTGGAGGTACTTGTCGATCCCGGCCATGCCGTTGTCGCGGCCGTAGCCCGATGCCTTGTACCCGCCGAAGGGCGCCGCCGCGTCGAACTGGTTGTAGGTGTTGACCCAGACGGTGCCCGCCTGAAGCGCGGCAGCGGTGCGGTGTGCCTTCCGCAGGTCATGGGTCCAGATGCCGGCGGCCAGACCATAGGTCGTGGCGTTGGCACGGCGGACCAGATCGTCGGTGTCCTTGAAGCTTTGCATCGCCAGAACCGGGCCGAAGATTTCCTCGCGCGCGACGCGGCTGTCGTCGGGCACGTTGGACAGCACCGTGGGTTCAAGGAAATGCCCACCGGAAAGGTCGCCGCCGCAGCGGTTGCCGCCGTAGCTGACTTCCACCCCTTCGGCCCGGGCGGTGTCGACATAGGAGGATACGCGTTCCAGCTGTTCGGCCGAGACCAGCGGCCCCATCGTGGTGGTGGGACGCAGGCCGTGACCGACCGCGACCTTGCCGGCCTCCTGCAGCACGATCTCGGCGACGCGGTCATAGACCTTTTCCTCGACCAGCAGGCGCGAGCCCGCGGTGCAGACCTGTCCGCTGTAGAAGAAGATCGCCATCGCCGCCGTCGCCGCGGCGGTTTCGATGTCGCTGTCGGCGAAGATGATGTTCGGGTTCTTGCCGCCAAGCTCGAGCGAGACATGCTTGAGATGCGCCGCGCCGCGTGCCGCGATCATCTTGCCCACGGGCTCGGAGCCGGTGAAGGCGATCTTGTGGATGCCGGGGTGATCGACGATTGCCTGCCCCGTCGTCTCGCCATGGCCGGGCAATATGTTGATGACACCGGCGGGAATGCCCGCCTCGAGCGCCAGTTCCCCAAGGATGAGCGCGGAGAGCGGCGTCTGCTCGGCCGGTTTCAGGATCACCGTGCAGCCCGCGGCCAGCGCCGGGGCGAGCTTGAAACAGGCCTGGCAGATGGGGAAGTTCCACGGAACGATGGCGCCCACCACGCCGATCGGCTCTCGCCGGGTATAGACATGCATGTCGGGCGCTGTCACGGGCAGCGTGTCGCCCTGGATCTTCGAGGGGAACCCGGCGTTGTAGCGCATCGCACCCACCGAAAGCGGCACGTCGACGAACTTGATATGCTCGGCCGGCTTTCCGCTGTCGAGCGACTCGATCTGGCCGATCAGTTCGGAGTTCTTTTCGATCAGGTCGGCAAAGCGGCGCATCGCGGCTTCGCGGTCGGCGGGCGTGAACTTGGCCCAGTCGCCTTCGAGCGCCTGCTGGGCGACCCTGGCGGCCATGTCCACATCCGCGTCGCCGGCATGGGCGACCTTGCAGATCAGCGTGTTCGACGCCGGGTCGATCGTATCGAAGGTGTCGCCCGATTGCGCGTCGCGCCATTCGGCGCCGATCAGCATCTGCTTCGGCTTGGCCAGGAAGGCGCGGGCGTCGTCGGACAGCAAGTTCTCGATGGAGGTGTGAATATTCATCTGGGGTCTCCTGCCTGTGTGGTCACATCAGTTCTTCGGTTTCGATCGTCAGGATGGTGACGCCGCCGGTTGCCAGCGTGCCGAGATCCTCGACCGCCGCCTGCCCCTCGGGAGAGGCCATCGACGCCTCGAGATCCGCCTGGGATTCGTAGGTCAGGATCGCGGTGACATAGACCTTTTCGTCCTCGTTGCTGCTGACCACCTCGCCACGGCTGACCTCGAAGCTCTTGAGGTGCGGCATGGCCTTGGTGAGCGGCGTGTGAACCTCGGCGTAGTGCTTGTCGAACGCCGCGGTGTCGGTGGGCATTCCGTAATTAACGATGACGCGTTTCATGGGGCTGCCTCCTGGCTTTGCATCGGAATGGGGAAGAGGGCGCGACGGTGATAGACCAGCGGAACGGCGTCGCTTCGGGTGACGCGGCGGACGTTTCCGGTGACGATGACGTGGTCGCCGCCGGGCACGCGCTGGCCGACGCTGCAATGAATCACCGCGGCACAGCCCGCGATCTGTGGCAAGTCGCGCGGGCCGCGGGCCCAGTCGAGCGCGTCGAATTTCTGCGCCCCCTTGCCGGCCATGCGGTAGGCGATCTGTTCCTGACCCTCGGCCAGCACGTGGATCAGGAAATCCACCCCCGGCAGCAGGGCCTTGAGCGTGTTGGAGCCCACGTCGAAACAGGCCAGCATCATCGGTGGCGCCAGCGACAGCGACGAGACGGCAGAGAGCGTGGTGCCGATGGGCTGTTCACCCAAGTCGAGACAGGTGACAACGGTCACGGCCGCCGGCATGTCGGACATCGCGGCCTTGAACGCTTCCATGTCCGGGCCGCCCATGTCGCGCGCCTCGACCGCATCCATCATGTTGCCCGCCCCGGTCATGCCGGCGCCCCGGCCGTGGTGTTGCGGACAACCCGCCCGCGGGCCATGACGAAATCGACCGGGAGGGTGCGGAGGTCATCGACCTCGACCTCGAACGGGTCGCGTTCCAGCGCGATGATATCGGCGATCTTGCCCGGCGCGAGCGAGCCGCGCACGTCGTCTTCGCCCAGCGCGGCGGCGGAATCGAGCGTGTGCATGCGCAGCGCCTGGTCGAGCGTCAACGCCTCTTCGGGGTCGATGAACTTGCCCGAGTAGGCCTGTCGTTTCAGGCAGCACCAGATCGAGAACATCGGGTTGGTGGCTTCCCGCTCCGACCCGATCCAGACATCGGAGGAGGCATTCAGGCGCCAGCCCTGTTCCATGAGGGTCTTGAACTGGAACCGGCCCTCGCGGCCGAACTCGCCGAGGTAATCCTCGAAATATTCGCCGAAAGTGTAGAGGAACACCGCCTGCGGCACCGGGATGATCCCGGCCCGCGCCCACCAGTCCATCGTCTCGGGGCGCGGCAGCAGGTTGGCGGCGTGTTCGATCCGCATACGGGTCTTGCCCGACGTCGCGCCGCCCAGTTCCAGCAGGCGGGCGCACAGCCATTCCTGCGCCCGGTTGCCGTTGGCATGCACAGAAAGCTGCATGTCGTTGCCTTGCGTCAGCTCGACCGCGCGGCGGAAGAAATACTTGGCGAACGCGATCTCGCCACAGGCGCCATCTGTGCCGAGATAGGGACAGGTCACCGCGGCGCTGCGGGCCGAGAAGCCGCCATCGGCAAACAGCTTGAGCCCCTGGATGCGGATGTCATGGGCCGAGGCGCCGAGGCTGAAATGCTCCTGCCAGTTGCAGGCATCTTCCAGCTTCATCGTGCCCGGCGCCCAGAGGTAGACCCGGTAGGCCAGCGGCAGTTCACTTGCCTGCGCCATCTCGTCGAAGGTCTGGATGCCGTCGATGGTCTCGGATATCTCGCCGATCGTGGTGACGCCGTAGCGCGTGAAATACCGTTCGAGCCCGTCCTTGAAGGCTTCTTTCAGGCGGGACTTCTCGACACCCGGCAGGGGCAGAAGCGCGTCCATTTCCTTGACGATGCCGGTCGGGTCGCCATTGCCATCACGCTCGACCTGCGGGGGGCCGGTGACGGAATAATCCGGCGGCACGTAATCGCGGTCGATGCCCGACACCTCCAGCGCCTTGCTGTTGAGCACCGTTATGTGCCCGCCGGCGCGCACGGCGATGGGATGGTCGGTCGACACGGCATCCAGCTCGGCGCGGGTGGGCAGGCGCCCTTCCTTCAGCTTGCGGTCGAAGAACAGGTTGCCCTGCCCCACGACCCAGTCGCCCCGGTCGGTGTCGTGCGCGCCCGTCGCCAGCGCGTCGCACACCTCTGCCACGGTCGAACATTCCGGCGCACGGCAGTCGATGGTCGCGAAGGACGTGCGGAAAAGCACCTCGCTATGGGCGTGAACATCCACGAAGCCGGGCAGGATCGGCCGGTCTCCGAGGTCGTGCAGGACAGTCTGCGGGCCCGACATCTCGGCAACGTCGTCGCGGCGGATCAGCCGGATGATCCGGCCATCCTTGAGCGCGAGCCCCTGGTAGTGATCCCCGATGCCGGGGTGCATCGTGATGACGCGCCCACCCAGGACGATGGTGTCGGCGGCACCGAAACTGTCGGTGGTCATGACGTCGCGGCCTCCAGCTTCGGGCTGGCCACATCATCCTTGAAGTGCGGGATGACCTCTTCCCCGATCAGGCGGATCGAGTCCATGATCTGTTCGTGCGGCATGCCGTCGATGCGCAAGAGAACCTCGTCGATGCCGCGCGCCTGGAGGTCTTTCAGCCGTTCGATGAAATCATCGGGCGTGCCGACCATGACCGACGGCGTCCGGGAGACGAGGAAATCCATGTTGGCCTGGTTCTCGAGGAAACGGGCCATGTGCTCGTCGAGATATTCGTAGGAGCTGTTCTTGGCGAGTGGCGCGTAGAGATCGGCGATGAAGCCGGCATAGCCCAGCACCACGTCGCTGGCCTTCTCGATGGCGTCGGCGCGGGAGCGGTCGCAGAAGGCGGACGCCACGTACAGTCCCATCGAGTCCACGCGGTCCGGCAACATGCTGGTGCCTTCCGCCACGCCCTCGGCATGGGCGTCGATGCAGCCCTGCATGTATTCGAAGCCGAAGTAGCTTTCGAAGAGGATGGCGCCGATGCCGCGCTGCCCGGCCTCCTTGCAGGAGGCGGCAGAGGAGGCGGCCACGTAGATGGGCGGATGGGGCTTGCTGACGTAATAGGGTACAAGCTCGCGTTCCTCGAAGGACCAGTAGGGCCCGTCATGGCTGACGTTCGGCGATTCCATGGTCTTGGCCAGCACCTCCAGCGAATCCGCCCACATGGGCTTGGTGTCCTTGGGCTCGACCCCGAAGGTCGAGAGCGTGTGAAGGTTGTTCGACCGCGCCGTGCCCAGCTCTGCCCGGCCGCCCGAGACGATGTCGAGCGTCGCAAGCCGCTCGGCCACGATCAGGGGATGGTTCCACTGCAGCAGAACCGAGCACATGATCCGCAGCTTGATGTTGCGCGTCTCCCGCGCGACGGCGGCATAGAGGACTTCCGGAGCGGAAACGGTGAACCTTGGCGGGCTGAATTTCTGTTCCGACGTGCCCCAGCAGTGGAAGCCCATTTCATCGGCCAGCGCGACTTCGCGGATCATCTCCTCGTAACGCTGGGCGTAGCTTACACCGGGCATGATCTCGCCCTCTTGAAGCATCCCGATTTTCATTGGCGTCCTCCGCTGACTGGCATTTCAAACATGAATTTCCCACGAACCTTCAATACCGGACCAATGCCTGTCAAGTTCGTTTTTCGCATTTAATTCGTTTTTGATTTCCCTTTTCCGTATTTTTAGGTGGTATTCGTATTCAAAATGCCTTTTTTTAGGGCATTTGTTACCTAATATCGTTTCTGCCTGCCGCGCCCAACGGCGCACCGAACGCGGATTTGCCTCGCGACGCGGTGAAACGCTCGTAAATCCTGAAGCCAATTGAGCCCGGCCGGGATGCAGCGCACCCGGTTTGACCAATTCGGCAACGGGACCTCAGCGTGGTCGTCGGGAGGGCCGACGGCATTGCGCAATTCAGGTCACGTGGGGCCGACAGTCAGGAATCGGGACCGCGACTCGCTGCCAAACAGCGCGCCGGCGAAACAACATGACAGGAGACACTGCATTCGGTCGCGATGGGGTGAGGCTGGCCGCGATGCAAGGCGCCGCCGAACACTCAGCGCAGCGTGGGTCTTGGTGTCATTCCTGGTTCGCGAACGCCTCGAACAGCCTGTCCATCGGGCTTTCGGCGGGCTCTTCCTCGACCGGGATGAACGGGCTCGGATCGTCCGCTTCGCAGACCTCTGGGGAGACCGGGTCGCGGAACGTCGCCACCCGGCATAGATGTGCGGGCTCGATACGTCTCACGCCTGCCGGACATCCGCAGCACGAGGCGCGGACGCGTGCGCGTGACGTGATCGCCTCGCTATCCTCTCATCCGGCGCCTTTCGGGGTCGTAGAAGGGTTGGGGCACGACCTTGGCTATCAGCCTTTTCTGATGGCCGTCGAGCTTGCCGATCTCGACCTGCGTGCCTGTTTGCGCATGGGTCATGTCAAGCCGGCAGAGCGCGATTGTCTTGTCGAGGATTGGTGAGCGCGTGGCGCTGGTGACAACGCCGATCTCGGCGCGGCCGACGAAGACCTTGTCGCCGTGCCGTGGCACCTCGTTTCCAGACAATTCCAGACCGGCGAGGCAGGCGCGCTCGTTCAGCTTGCGAGCTTCAAGCGCGGCCCGGCCGATGAAATCCGCTGACTTCGACTTCAGGGGGACCGTGAAGCCGATTCCTGCCTCGAATGGGTCGACCGAGCCGTCGAATTCGGCGTGGCCCATCACCAGCCCAGCCTCGATCCGGATCATCTCCAGCGCGTCGAAGCCGCAGGGCGTGATGCCGAACGGCGCGCCCGCGTCGGCCACCGCGTCCCACAGCGCGACCGCGTGTTTCGGATGGCAGAAGATCTCGTATCCAAGCTCGCCGGTATAGCCGGTGCGCGACACGACGAGCGGCGCACCATCGAAACCGCCAAGCCGGGCGACGGAGAAGCGGAAACAGTCGAGCCCGTCGAGCGGCGTCTCGTTGTCGCGCGTCCAGATGACCTTGCGCAGGGTATCGCGGCTCATCGGCCCCTGCACCGCCATGTTCGCCAGCACCTCGGTCGAGGATTTCACCCAAGCCTTGAAGTTGTTCTTCTCGGCAAGCTCGCGCAGCCACACGCCGCAGTAATCCTCTGCGCAGACCCAGCGGAAGAGATCCTGCCCGAGGCGGAACAGGGTGCCGTCGTCGATCATCCCGCCGGTGTCGTGGCACATCGCGGAATAGGCCACCTGCCCCACCGAAAGTTTCGCGACGTTGCGGGTCAGCGCGAGGTTCAGCAACGCCTCGGCGTCCGGGCCTGTCACCTCGAACTTTCGCAGCGACGACATGTCCATCATCATCACCCCCTCGCGGCAGGCGTGATATTCGGCGATGGCGCCGTGGTTGCGATAGCTTGCCGGCAGCCAAACCCCGGCCATGTCGGTAAACTCTTTCGCGATCTCCGAGGTTCGGGGATGAAAGGCGGAGTCGCGGGTCAGTTTCGGGGAGGAGTCAGGCGTCATTCTGATGGCCACCGATTTTGAGAAGACTTGTTTTTCGCTGTAGGTCCGCACCTGTATGTCGGTCGGGTTCCAGCCGTTCGCGGGATCGAGATCGTTCGGACAGGACGTCGAGACACAGACGCAATCCGTCAGCGCGCGCAGGAGGACGTAGTCGCCCGGGCGGGACCATGCTTCGTCGAAGCTGAGGGAATTGTCGTGTTCGGCGCGGGAATTGAAGAAGAAGTTGACCGCCTCCCAACCGACACGGGGGCCAACCTGGTAGCACTCGAGCGCCGCGTTCATGTTGTCGGTGCAGTTGATGTGGCCGGGATAGCCCATCTCCTCGTAGAAGCGGGCGAAACAGGCCAGCCCGAACGTGTCGTGGCGGCCGACCGTATCCCTGATGACCTCGAACATGGGTTCCTGGTCGACATTGAAGAACTTGGAATGCAGGCCCGGCCCGGGATAGGCGTTGCCATTGAGCGAGCGGGTGGTGGTGTGGTCGATCTCCAGTTCGCGCCCCTTGTCCAGCCCGCGCAGGGTGAGCCCCTGGAAATCCGAGCATTGCCGGCCGGACAGGTCGATGATCTGGATGAACTCGCCGGCGCGGACCTCGTACTCCACGGCCGAGGAGTGCGGCACGTGGATATCCTGCAACGGATCGGCCAGGGGCTCCGGCGGCTTGCCCCAGAGGGTTTCGCGGGGGCTCCGGCGGGTGATCAGCAATTCGAGCGTCGCGGGCGCGTGATCGCCGGTAACGGTCATTTCCGGGCTCGGGGCGACGAGGAGGCAGGTGCCGGGCTGGTTGGCGACGAGCTGGTAGTGACGGTTCGGCGCCGAGGAGTCGGGAAAGAGGGCGAACGCGGGGGTGGCGGCCCGGCGGTGGAAGGCCGCTAGGCGGCCGCGGGCCCCGGGGTCAAGCCCGTCGGCCAGGTCGTTCCAGTCGAGGGAGGTCGGTGCCGGGTCGCCGGCGACCCTGTCCAGTCCTGCGGGCTCGGCACGGCCCGCATGGTCGAAGAAGCAAAGGTAGCATGGCCGGGCGCCGTCCACGTCGAGGATGTCGAGGCGGTCGCCTTCCGAGAGCGGGTGGATCGCGACCTGGCGGCTGGTCAGCTCGTGGCGTTCCTTGCCCTGCTGCCAGAGGGAGATGCCGGGCTCGACCAGGTGCCCCCATCGACTTGAAGCCGGATCAAACAGGGTCATGCGCCCTCTCCTATCTGTCGAATCGTGCCCGGGATGCAGGTCGGGATTCGCCGCCGGGCCCGGTTGCCTGCGTTGAGTTGTAAGCACGAAACGGCCTTCGCTCAAATCATTTTGTTGGTTATTGTTGCTTATATGGGGTATTTTGGACAGTTTGGGACAAAAAATTGTTGATTGGTGTTTTAATCTGTTCATTCTGGTTGACGCGGAGAGATGCGTATCTGCCGACAGGTCAGATGGCGGCTTTACCGGACTGGACCGTGCGCGACATTTGCGCCGCGCGGAACCAAGGGAACGGATAAACAGGGAGTCATTCATGAGAATTCAAGCAATATCCAAGCAAGCCGCGCGCGGCCTGTTCGCCGCCACGGCGATGGCCGTCGCATCGGTCGCCGGCCCCGTCAGCGCAGACAGCAGTGAGCCGATCAAGATCCCGATCAAGAACTGGTCGAGCCAGATCGTCATGGCCCATGTGATCGGCGGCATGTTCGAAGAGATGGGCAGCCGGGTCGAATACGTGCCCGTCGACAACCAGGCGGCCTTCGAGGCCATCCGGAACGGCGACCTGACCATCGGCCACGAGGTCTGGCAGGCGACGCACCAGAACGCCTTTTACAACGCAATGGAAAAGGGCGGCCTCATCGATGCGGGCACGCATGCGGCCGAAACGCTCGAGGAAATGGGCGTGCCCAACTGGGTGATCGAGCAGGACCTCTGCCCCGGCCTTCCCAACTGGGAAGCGCTGAAGGATTGCCACGAGAACTTCGCCACCCCGGATTCCGGTGGCAAGGGCCGGTGGCTTGAAGGTCCGCAAAGCTGGCATGGCGACGTGATGCCGAACCGGCTGAAGGGGCTGGGCCTGGACGACAAGTGGATGGTCAAGTTCGCGGGCACTGGCGATGCGCTTTGGGTCGAGCTTGAGGCGGCCAAGAAAGAGGGGCGCGGCACGATCATCTTCAACTGGACGCCGAACTTCACGGATGCCGAGGGCTTCACCTTCATCGAGTTCCCGCCCTATTTCGACGGCTGCCGGATCATCGACGGGGGCGACATGAGCACGACCGGGTGCGGCTCGCCGCGCGGCTGGCTGAAAAAGGCGGCTAATTTCCGGTTCCCGGTGACGCATCCGCAGGCTTACGCGGCCTTCACCAAGGTGTCTTTCACCACGGATCAGATCGGTACCATGGCCGCCCTCGTGGACCAGGACAAGATGACCCACGAGGACGCCGCCAAGAAGTGGCTTGCAGACAATGAAGAGGTCTGGAAGCCGTGGACGGCATCGGTGCTCGACGGGGCGAACTGATCTCCCTGCCCTGCCGGGGCGCTGGTTGCCCCGGTGTGGCTGACGGCCTCTGCCCGTGCCGGGCGGAGGCCGATTTCCGCAGGCGCCCAGGCTTTCAGAGCAGCAGCAACCATCCGAGGCTTACATGACTCCATCACCGACCGGGACACCCGCCGGTTCCACCCGCGACATCCCGGATGCCGGGACGACGCCGGTCGCCATTCGCTGCGAGAACGTCTTCAAGGTCTTCGGCAAGAACGCGAAGCGGCTGGTGAACGCAGCGGAGGGCTACATCACCCCGGAGGCGGCGGCGGAGGCCGACTGTATCGTCGGGGTGAACAACGCCAGTTTCGAAGTCCGCGAGGGGGAGTTGCTGGTGATCATGGGCCTGTCCGGCTCGGGCAAGTCCACCCTCCTGCGCTGTATCTCGCGCCTGACGGAAGCGACGGCGGGCAAGGTCATCGTCGACGGGCGCGACTTGCTGGCGATGAACAACAAGCAGCTCATCGAGTTGCGGCGCAACAAGATGGGGATGGTCTTCCAGAATTTCGGCCTTCTGCCGCACAAGACGGTGCTGGAGAACATCGCCTTTCCGCTTCAGGTGAAGGGCCGGAAGACGCGCGAGAGCATGGACCGCGCGATGCAGATGATCGAGCTGGTCGGGCTGCATGGCCGGCAGAACTATTTTCCGCGCCAGCTGTCGGGCGGGCAGCAGCAGCGGGTGGGCATCGCCCGCTCACTGGCGATCGAGCCCGATATCTGGTTCCTGGACGAGCCCTTTTCGGCGCTCGACCCGCTGATCCGGAAGGAGATGCAGGACGAGTTCCTGAGGCTACAGAAGGTGCTGCACAAGACGATCCTGTTCGTGACGCACGATTTCGACGAGGCGCTGCGCCTGGCCGACCGGATCGCGATCATGAAGAACGGGATCATCGAGCAGCTGGACACGCCGGCCAATATCGTGCTGAACCCCAGGACGGAATACGTGCGCAAGTTCACCGAGGACGTGCCGCGAGAGAAGGTGCTGCGTGTCGTAAGCGTGATGGAAGCGCCCGCCGCGGGCGAGACACCGGGAGAGCTGCGGGTGCCGGGCGACGCGCTGATCGAGGACGTGGCCGAGGATGTACTCGGACAGTCACTGCCGGTCGGGGTGGTCGACGGCTCCGGCGCGCTGGTCGGGGTGCTTCACCCGTCGCACGTGCTGAGCGTGCTTTTCGGCGCGAGTGCCGGGCACCGGTCGGCGGACGGGGCATAGGATGAGCGCAGCACCGGAGATGCGCCCCCCGTGGTATCGCTCGAAACCGGCGATGAGCGTCCTGCTGGTCGCGGTCTTCCTGCTTTTGTGCGCGTTCATTGATCCGGGCGAGTCGAACCCGCTGTGGCGGCTGCCGCCCTTGTTGAAGGCGCTGCCCTACGCGATCAACGATGCCGTTCAATACATGCTGTTCGAGTGGATGCCGATCCCGGTCTATGACCCGATCATGGACCTCTACGAGCAGAAACCGTTGCTGCGGGAGGTCACCCGCGGCGTGTCCGACGGGCTGCTGTTCGTCATCAATTTCGTGCGCGAGGTGCTGCTGGGGGGCGTGAACACCATCGTCGCCTTTACCGGGTGGGATTTCATAAACGAGCATGAATGGGTCTACTGGCCCGCCCTGCCCTGGACCGTGGTCGCGGGCTGGGCCGCCCTTCTGGGATACCGGCTCGAGGGGATGCGCCTTGCCGTGCTGGGGGCGGCAACCACCTGTTTCATCGCGATCTTCGGACAGTGGGAGCCGTCGATGCAGACCCTGTCCTTCGTGCTGATCACGGCGCCGGCCGCCGCGCTCCTGGGCCTGGGCCTGGGAATCTGGTGCTACCGGAGCAGCGTGGTCGAGGCGGCGATGAACCCGCTCCTGAACGTGGCACAGACGATGCCGCATTACTCGTACCTCGTTCCGGTGATCGTGTTGTTCGGCGTGGGTGACCATGCGGCCGCCGTGGCGACGATCGTCTTCGCGACTCCGCCGATGGTCCGCCTGACGCTTCTCGGCCTGAAGGGCGTGCCGAACGATGTCGTCGAGGCCGGCCTGATGACGGGTTGCAGCAACAGGCAACTTACCTTCAAAGTGCTGATTCCGGCGGCCAAGCGCGACGTGCTTCTGGGTGTCAACCAGGTGGTCATGCAATGCCTTGCCATGACGGTGATCGCCTCGTTCGTGGGAGCGAAGGGGCTGGGGTCGAACCTGATGATCGCGCTCAATTCGCTGAAGATCGGGACGGGAATCGAGATCGGCATCTGCATCGTTCTGATGGCGGTGTTCCTCGACAAGGTGTCGATCGCCTGGGCCAACCGGAAGACAGATTACTTCGCCGACCGGACGTTTCTGCAGCGGCATACGGCCCTTCTCCTGGGCGCCGGGATCCTGGTTGCGGGGGCACTTCTGGCGATGCTGGGAAGCGTCATCTTCCGGGAGGATTTCAATTACCTCCACCAGATCCCACATAACAAGGGCCTGACGACAGAGACGTTCTGGCAGGGGCTTGTCGACTGGATCTGGAACGCGTTCTTCGAGCCGTTGAACAGCTTCAACAAGTTCCTGATTTCCAGCGTGCTGGTGCCGATGCGCGACGCCTACCTGGCGATGCCGGTGGCAGCGACCTTCCTGCTGGTGGGCGGGATGGCCTATATCCTGGCGGGTCTGCGGTCGGCGGTGATCGTGTTGCTTTACCTTCTGTTCATCGCGTTCTCGGAATACTGGGACCGGGCGCTGATCACGGCCTACATGGCGTCTTTCGCGGTGATCGTGTCGGCGGTTCTCGGGGTGACCGTCGGGACGCTTTGCGCACAGAATGCCCATGCCAGCCGGATGGCGCTTCTGCTGTGCGATTTCTTCCAGACGTTTCCGTCCTTCATCTACCTCATCCCGGTGATCCTCCTGTTCGGGATCACCGACACGTCGGTGATCATCGCGGCCATCGCATATGCCACCGTGCCCGCCACGCGCTACACGATCGAGGGGTTGCTGAGCATTCCCGAGGTGCTGCAGGACGCGGGCTCGATGGCGGGGGTGTCGCGGTTTCAGCGGCTTGTCTCGATCGAGTTTCCGGTGGCCTTTCCGCATATCATGCTGGGCTGAACCAGACCGTCATCTTCGCGCTGTTCATGGTCATCATCGGCGCGTTCATCGGCACGACCGACCTTGGGCAATTGATTCTAAAGGCAATTTCGGATCCGCAGGGGACCGGGGTCGGGTTGGTGTTGGGGGTTTGTGTGGCGTTTATCGGGTTGGCGGCGGACCAGGTGATTCGGACCTGGGCGAACAACAAGAAGAGGATGCTGGGATTGGCCTAGCCGGGCGCGGTGTTGGAAAATGTTGATTTGCCGGCTTTGGGGGTGGTGTCTTCCGCCGGTTAGGAAGTATCCAGAGGTCGATTTCGCCGTGATCCGGCCCCGGCAGAGAGAGAAGAGTGCGCGCAGATGTCGAAATACGAGCAGGAAATCCTGAACACGGTCAACACACGGGGCACCGTGACGGTTGCCGAGATCGCGCAGCTTCTCGATGTCTCGGACCAGACCATCCGCCGCATCGTCAAGCCGATGGAAAAGCGCGGCGAGCTGAAGAAGGTGCACGGCGCGCTGGTGAGCAACCAGGACACGATGGACCCGCCCTTCCTGTCGCGCATGCAGACCAACCGTTCGGCCAAGGTGGCGATCGCCAATTGCGTCGCCAACCTCATCGAGGATGGCAGTTCGCTGGCGATCGACACCGGCTCGACCTCGGGCTTCGTGGCGCAGATCCTGCGCCAGAAGCGCAACCTGAGCGTCGTGACCAACTCGGCCTTCATCGCCAGCACCCTGTCGCTGATCGAGGGGAACCGGGTGTTCATGGCCGGCACGCAGCTGCGCAACCATGACGGCGCGGGCCTCGACCAGGCGGGCGCGGCTTTCCTGTATGCGGGCCTCGGCCTCGGGCACGGCGGCCTCGGCCTCGGGGATGCGGGACTTGGCCTCGGCCAGGCGGGCCAGCGCCTCGGCCAGGTTGGCCTCGCGCGTGCCGGGATCAAGCTGGCAGAGGGTTTCGCCCTGTTCGACGAAGGCGCCCTTGCGGATCGGGTCCGATACGATCTGGCCGGCGGTTTCGGCGCGCAGCTCGACCTGGCGGTCGGCCTCGGTCTGGCCCCGCACGGTGACGGCGCTGTCGATGGTGCGGGCGGTGGATTTCAGGGCCACGACGCCGACGGTGCCATCGCGTTCTTCGGTGGTTTCGGCCAGAGGATCGCCCGCGTCCGGCTCTTGCGCGACCGCCGGAGCCAGCTCGGAATTCTCGACCGGGGCGAGCAATGCAGAAATGCGGTCACGCTCCATCACGAGCGCATATATTGCCGCGCTGACGAGGATGGCGGCAAGGATGGGGAAAAGTCGCATGGAGAGGCTTTCGGAGGGTCTTTAAGTTAAGTTTACCGGCGCCCGGCCTGCGCGGCCATGCGTCTTTATGGCGTTATACGCTGAACTATCCGGTTCAGATTAGTCCTTTTGCGCGCATTGTTCAACCCGGCTTGATGCGCCGGGTGGAGATGTGTCGTGCTCCGTGGTGGAGCGCCCCTTGGCAGGGCCGGGACGACGCGGTAAGAGGGACGCGTTTTCAAGGAAAGGCAGTGCGCAGTGAGCCAGTCTGACAGTTTCATCGACGAGGTGACCGAGGAGGTCCGCCGCGACCGTCTGTACCGCAATTTCAAGCGCTATGGCTGGATCGGCATCCTGGCGGTGCTGCTGCTGGTGGGGGGTGCGGCCTATAACGAGTGGCGCAAGGCGCAGGAGCGCGCCGAGGCGCAGGCGCTGGGCGATGCGATCATCGCCGCGCTGGGCGAGGAAGAGCGGGCGGCCCGCAATGCGGCACTGGACGCGATCCAGACAGAAACCGGCGGCGCGCGGGCGATTGTCGGCCTGCTGGCCGCGGGCGAGGGTGGGGCCGAGATGGCTCCCGAGACGGCCGAACAGCTGTTGAGCCTGGCCGATTCTGCCGAGGTGCCGCTGGTTTACCGCCAGATCGCGACCCTGAAGGCGGTGGCGCTGCCGGACTCCGGCCTGAGCGCCGAGGACAAGCGCAGCCGGCTGGAGGGCATGGCTGCGAGCAGCGGCGTCGTGCGCTTGTTGGCCGAGGAGCAGCTGGCGCTGGTCGACCTGGAGACGGGCGACCGGGACGCGGCGCTGGAGCGGTTGCGGGGCATTTACGAAAGCGCGGAAGCCACAGCGGGCTTGCGTCGGCGCGCCGAGCAGTTGATTGTTGCGCTGGACGGTGACATTGAAGAAGAGCCGGACGGCGCGGCCGACGGCAACTAAGGTATGCGGCACCCCTGAGGGGGCGACGCCTGAAGACAGTACGGGGGCGACAGCGGTGAAGACGTTAGCGGGAATGATTGGCCTGAGTGCGCTGTGCCTTGTTGCGGCCTGCACCAAGAAGGAAAACATCCTGACGGGCGAACGGCTGGAGGTCAGCGAGATCCTGCAGACCGAGCGGGGCGAGCCGGATCTGGCGCCGCAGGCTGTGACGGGCACCGTCCCGCGGCTTGCCCTGCCGGCGGCCCGCAGCAACGCCAGCTGGACCCAGAGCATTTCCAACGCGCGCACCCGCGTGGCGCACCCGGCCCTGCGCGGCACGCCGCAACTGGCCTGGACGGCGAATATTGGCCAGGGTGACGGGCGCAAGTCGCGCATCACCGCCGATCCGGTCGTGGGCGGCGGCATGGTTTACACGCTGGATGCGCGGGCGCAGGTGTCGGCCTTTACCACGGCGGGTCAGCAGGTCTGGACCCGTGACCTGGTGCCCGAGAACGACAACAGCATCGACGGCAGCGGCGGCGGTTTGGCCTATGACAACGGGCAGCTTTTCGTCTCGTCGGGCTTTGGCCTTCTGACCGCGCTGGACGCCTCGACCGGCGCCGAGCAGTGGCAGCAGAACCTGCGCGCCACCGGATCGGGCAGCCCGACCGTGGCAGGCGATCTGGTCTATGTGGTGGCGGGTGACGAGTTGGCCTGGGCGCTGGACCGCAGCGACGGACGCATCGCGTGGCAGTTGGAGGCGCGGCCCGACATCCAGAACGTATTGGGCGCGCCGTCGCCGGCGATTTCGGACAAGTACGTGGTCTTCGGCTTTGGGTCGGGCGAGGTGCAGGGCGCGTTCCTGAAAGGCGGTTTGCGGCGCTGGACCACCCAGATCGCGGGCAAGCGGCAGGGCTATTCCAGTGGCCAGATCGCGGACACGACCGGCGAGCCGGTGATCGACGGCAACACGATATTCGCGGGCAATCACACCGGGCGCACCGTGGCGCTGAACCTTGGCAATGGCGAGCGTCTGTGGACCGCCGCCGACGGGCCGCTGAACCGGGTGTGGCCGGCGGGTGATTCCATCTTCATGGTGTCGGACCGTAACGAGCTGTTGCGGCTGGCCAAGTCCGACGGGCGCCGTCTTTGGGACGTGAAGCTGCCGTTTTTCACCAAGTCGAAGCCGAAGAAACAGGCGCGCATCTTTGCCCACCATGGGCCGATCATCGCGGGCGGGCGGCTGATCATCGCGTCGAGCGACGGGTTGATGCGGTTTTTCGATCCGACCAACGGCGCATCGCTGGGACAGGTGCAGATGCCGGGCGGGGCGACGACCAATCCGGTGGTGGCCGGAGGCACGCTTTATGTCGTGTCGTCCAAGGGCCAGTTGATGGCTTTCCGTTAAGCCGGACATGGTGTATCAGGGCGCTTTCGCGGGGGCCCTGATGCGCAGGGTTCGCGCGGTTCATCCGATCCGGAGCCTGACAAGATGAGTTTCACACTGGCCATCGTCGGTCGCCCCAACGTGGGCAAATCCACGCTGTTCAACCGGCTTGTGGGCAAGCGGCTGGCGCTGGTCGACGACCAGCCCGGCGTGACTCGCGACCTGCGGGAAGGGGATGCGCGGCTGGCCGATCTGCGGTTCACGGTGATCGACACCGCGGGGCTGGAGGATGCCACCGACGACAGCCTTGAAGGCCGGATGCGCAAGCTGACTGAGCGGGCGGTGGACATGGCCGATGTGTGCCTGTTCCTGATCGATGCGCGGGCCGGGGTGACGGCGCTGGACGAGATGTTCGCCGAGATCCTGCGCAAGCGGGCGGATCACGTGTTCGTCGCCGCCAACAAGTCCGAGGGCAGTGCTGCCGATGCGGGCGTGCTGGAGGCCTATTCGCTGGGGCTGGGCGAGCCGATCCGCCTGTCGGCCGAGCATGGCGAGGGGATGCACGATCTTTACACGGCGCTGTTGCCGCTGGCCGATGGCTATGCCGAGCGGGCCGAGGCGGATGCGCCCGAGGTGGACGTGGCCGTGGACGAGGATGGCGAGGCGGACCCCGCGGGCGTGCGCAAGCCCACCAAGGCGCGGCCCCTGCAGGTCGCGGTGGTGGGGCGCCCGAACGCGGGCAAGTCGACGCTGATCAACAAGATTTTGGGCGAGGACCGGCTGTTGACCGGGCCCGAGGCGGGGATCACGCGGGACGCGATCTCGGTCCAGATGGACTGGGACGGGCTGCCGATGCGGATCTTCGACACGGCGGGGATGCGCAAGAAGGCCAAGGTGCAGGAAAAGCTGGAAAAACTGTCGGTGAGCGACGGGCTGCGCGCGGTGAAGTTCGCCGAGGTCGTGGTGGTTCTGCTGGAAGCGGCGATCCCGTTCGAGCAGCAGGACCTGCGCATCGCGGACCTGGCCGAGCGCGAGGGGCGTGCGGTGGTGGTCGCGGTGAACAAGTGGGACATCGAGGACGACAAGCAGGGCAAGCTGCGCGACCTGCGCGAGGCGTTCGAGCGGCTGTTGCCGCAGCTGCGCGGCGCGCCTCTGGTGACGGTTTCGGCCAAGACGGGCAAAGGGCTGGACCGGCTACATGCCGCCGTCGAGAAGGCCTATGACGTCTGGAACCGGCGGGTCAGCACGGCGCGGCTCAATCGTTGGCTGACCGGCGTGCTGGAGGCGCACCCGCCCCCCGCGCCGGGTGGGCGGCGGATCAAGTTGCGCTACATGACGCAGGCCAAGACGCGGCCCCCCGGTTTCGTGGTGATGTGCAGCCATCCCGACAAGATGCCGGCGAGTTACTCGCGCTATCTTGTCAATGGCTTGCGCGAAGACTTTGACATGCCGGGCACGCCCATCCGCCTGACCTTGCGGTCGCAATCGGACAAGAACCCCTACAAGGCCAAGAAGAAGGCCGGTCCGTCGAAGCTGCGCAAGCACATCAAGGGGCGCGGGTCTAGCTGAGGACGTCGGGCCGCTTGCGCAGGGCGAGGATCGCGAGGGCCACGACCCCCGCGCCGCAGAGGGCCAGCACCGGCCAGTTGACGGGATCGGCATTGGCGAAGGCGATGCCGGCGAGTGCCCAGACGACCGCGGCGGCGAATTCCGGCGTGTCGGGGCGTAAGGTCAGCAGGGCGGCCGCGAGGACGAGGGCCAGCACGATCATGGCGATGGCCGCGGTCTGTTCCGAGACAAAGCCGTAGCCCGCCAGCAGCAGGCCGAGCGCCACGCAGGACGCCGCCGTCAGCCAGCCGGTATAGAGCGCGATCGGCGTGCGCAGCCAGATCCGGTCGCGTTTCCCCATGCGCAGGAAAGCCAGGGCGGCGCTGGCCCACATGATCCAGATGAGCACGGTCGCCCAGGCGGGATTGATATTGGCGACCGGAATCCACGCGGCCCCTATGACGAGGCTGACAATGTACGGCCAGCGCATCGCGTCCCACGCGGGGTCGTCGTAGCGGTTGAGAAGCCCGAACAGCGCCCCGGCCAGAAGCCAGATATAGATCAGCCCCCAGATCGAGAACGCAAAGCCCGCCGGCTGCACCGGGGGATTGTCCTGCGGGATAGGGAATTGCCCGGCGCTGAAGCCGTTGAAGCCGGAACTGTAGACCGGGGACAGCGCGAAGAGGATGGCGGCGACGAGCGCGAAGACGGCCTTGACCTTGTGCATGTGGAGACCCTTTTGGCGGTTTCGGGAACACGACGTGTCGGCTGTCATGTTGTTCTTGCAAACGACTGAAATAGTTCCAAATTAGAGGCGTCAATGGTAGCATTGCGTGCGTTCGTTCAAGATGTTTTCGGCCATTGGGGGCGCTGGACCATGACCATCCGTGATTATCTGAAAGACTATACCGGCAAGTCCGACGCGATGGGAGCGCTGAGCTTTGGCGCCACGTTCGCGGTTTACTTCGCGGCACTTGGGCTGGGGGCCTGGGCCTGGCCCGCGTGGTGGGCGGTGCTGCCTTGCGTGGTCGTGCTCGCCTTCGCATCTGTGCGGCTTTACGTGTTGCAGCACGATTGCGGGCATTATTCGCTGTTCGCCACGCGGCGGTGGAACGACTTGGCGGGGCATGTCCTGTCGGTGTTTTCGCTGACGCCCTACCGGGTCATGCAGTACAATCACAATCAGCACCATGCCTATCTGGGCAACCTGGAACATCGCGAGACTACCGAGGTCTATACCATGACGTTGCAGGAATGGCGGCATGCCGGAGCCTGGACGCGGACGTGGTACCGGATCTATCGCAACCCGGTCGTGATGCTGAGCCTGGGCGGGATCTATGCGTATTTCATTGCCTATCGCTGGCCAGCGAACACCATGAAAGTCGGGCCATGGGGCGTTGTGGCGCATAACATTGCCGTCGCGGCCTATGTTGCCATTGTCTGGGCGCTTTTGGGCGTGCCGGGACTGGTCGTGTTGGGCGCAAGCGCGGTGCTTGCGGGTGTGATCGGTGTGTTCCTGGTGTATTTGCAGCACAATTTTGAGGACACGTATTGGGACCGCAAGCCGGACCTCGATTTCCGCCGCGCGACGCTGGAAGGCTCGTCGAGCCTGGACCTCGGGCATTGGTGGGATATCGGGACGGGCAACATCGCCTATCACGATCTGCACCACTACCACCCGCAGATCCCGTCCTACAACCTGCGCCGGGCGCAAAAGAACCTGCCCGACGACCTGCGCGTGCATGACGAGATCCGCTGGCGCGAGGCGCTGGCCAGTTTCCGGCTGAAATTGTGGGACGAGGAGAGCGGCAAGCTGGTGCCGTTTCCGCGCCGGCATAGTCTCAATCGTGCGGCGGCGCGGGCCTGAAATTCTTCGTACGAAGAATTTCAGGAAAGATTATTCGTACGAATAATCTGGCGCGTCAGACCTTTTCGACGGTGACGTCGTCGGAGGAATAGAAGGCAAGGTGGTCCTTGATGCGGGCCACGTCGGACTTGGGGTCCTCGTAGCTCCAGGCGGCGTTTTCCAGCGTCTTGCTCTTGGTGACGATGGAAAAGTAGCTGGCCTCGCCTTTGTGCGGGCAAGTGGTGCGATGATCGCTTTCGTCGAGGAACGCCATGGCGATGTCTTCGCGCGGAAAGTAGATCACGTTGTTCAGGCCTTCCTCGGCCAGAACCAGCGCGTTCCTGCTTTCGACCAGGACCGCGCCGCCTGCGCGGACCGTCCATGTACCGTCTGCCTTGTGGATCGTGATCTTTGCCATTTTTCTTGTCCTTCCCTCGTGCAATGTCATAGGCACCGGGACGCCGCCCGGTGTCAACCCGTTGACAGGCCCTTATGTGACCCCTCCGTGTGACAGGATCGTGTCAGAGCGGCGGGGTCGCCGTGTCCAGCCAGTCACGCGTCGCATCGTCGAGCAGCGGGCGGATCCGGTCGCGGCAGATTGCGTGGTAGTCGTTCAGCCAGTCGCGTTCGGCTGCCGTAAGCGCGCCGGTGTCGATCAGGCGGCGGTCGATGGGGACATAGTTGAGCGTGGTGAAATGCAGCATCTCGCGGTCGTCGCCATCGGGCAGGGCGGGGGCGCGGGTGACCACCACGAGGTTCTCGATGCGGATACCGAAGGCGCCTTCGCGGTAGTATCCCGGCTCGTTCGACAGGATCATGCCGGGTTGCAAAGGCACGGTCGAGGCGCGCGACAGGCGCTGCGGGCCTTCGTGGACACACAGATGCACGCCGACGCCGTGGCCGGTGCCGTGGTCGTAATCCTGTCCCGCCAGCCAGAGGGGCATGCGCGCGATGGCGTCTAGATCGCGCCCCGCAAGACCCTTGGGCCAGCGGGCGCGGCTCATGGCGATCATGCCTTGCAGGACGCGGGTAAAGGCGGCGCGCTCCGTGTCGCCCGGTTGGCCCACGGCCAGCGTGCGGGTGATGTCGGTGGTGCCGTCCTGATACTGCCCGCCGCTGTCGAGGACGAGCAAGTTGCCGTCTTCAAGCGTGCGGTTGGTCGAGTCCGAGACGCGGTAATGCGGCAGGGCGCCATGCGGGCCGGAGCCGGCGATGGTGTCGAAGGAAATGTCGAGCAGGGCACCGGTGTCGCGGCGGCAGGCCTCAAGCTTTTTCACAACGTCGATCTCTGTGATCGTGCCGGGGGCTTGCGCGTCGAACCACGCAAGGAAGGTGCACATGGCGGCGGCGTCGCGTAGATGCGCCTCGGTCGTGGCGGCAATCTCGGCGTCGGTCTTGCAGGCCTTGGGCAGGATGCAGGGGTCGCCGGTGTAGGCGATGTCGGTGCCGGCGTCCTCTAGCAGGGAGACGATGCGCAATGGCACCGAGGCGCGGTCGAGCCGAACCGGACCGGAGAGGGCGTTGATGGCGGCGGTGAAATCCTGCGGTTCGGCGAGGGTGATGTCCGCCCCCAGATGGGTGCGCACGGAGTCATCCAGCTTGGCGGGGTTGATGTAGAGGTCGAGCGTCGCGTCGTCGTGCAGGATGGCGAAGGCGTGCGGGATCGGGTTGCGGGGGATGTCACTGCCGCGGATGTTCAGAAGCCACGCGATGGAGTCGGGCAGCGTGAGGATGGCGGCGCGGTGGCCGTCCTCGCGCAGGGTTGCGGCAAGCTCGCGGCGCTTGTCGGCGTGGGTTTTGCCGGCGAGGTCGTCGGGGTAGACGCGCACGGCGCCCGAGGGCGCGGCGGGGCGGTCGGGCCAGGTGCGGTCGACGAGGTTGTCGGTGGGTTTGAGCGTGATCTGCGTGCCCTTGAGGCCATCCTCGATCGCCGCGATCTGTTCGGGCGTGTAGAGCCACGGGTCATAGGCCACAGTGCCGCCCGACGGCAGGTGGGTTTTCAGCCAGCCTGCGGGGCGCGTGGCGGGCCAGTCGACGGGGGTAAAATGATCGGTGTCGACCTGGGCGCGGACCTGGCCTCGGTAGCGGCCGTCGACGAAGACGCCGGCGATGTCCCGCAGCACGATGCAGAAGCCCGCGGAGCCGGTGAAGCCGGTGAGCCTGGCCAGTCGCTCGTCGCCGGGGGCGACGTATTCGCCCTGATGCGCGTCGGCGCGGGGGATCATGAAGCCGTCGACGCCCTCACGGTCAAGTTCGGCGCGCAGGAGTTTCAGGCGCGGCGGACCCTGTTCGGGCGAGGAGGATTCGGCAAAGGACTGGAAGACGGTGTCGGGCAAATCTGTCATGGGCAAAGTGCTAGGGCCGCGCACGGCGAAGTGCAAGTGTGTCGGTGAGAGCCGACCATTTTCCGCGCGGAAAATGGGATAGAAAATGCGTATTTTCTATCCCGGAATTTGCGCAAATTCCGGGGCTTAGCTGGCGCGGCGCATGCCCATGACGCGGGCGCGGGCGCGCGGGTCGCTGTCGAAAAGCGCGGCGAGCTGTTCGGTCATCACCCCGGCCAGTTGGTCGGCGTCGGTGATGGTGACGGCGCGGTTGTAGTAGCGTGTCACATCGTGGCCGATGCCGATGGCCAGGAGTTCCACCTGTTTGCGGCGCTCGACCATGTCGATCACGTCGCGCAGGTGCTTTTCGAGGTAATTTGCCGGGTTCACCGACAGTGTGGAATCGTCCACCGGCGCGCCATCGGAGATGACCATCAGGATCTTGCGGGCCTCGCGGCAGCCCGCGAGGCGGCGATGCGCCCATTCCAGCGCCTCGCCGTCGATGTTTTCCTTCAGGAGGCCCTCTTTCATCATCAGGCCCAGGTTGGCGCGGGTGCGGCGCATGGGCGCGTCGGCGGATTTGTAGACGATGTGGCGCAGATCGTTCAGGCGGCCAGGCAGCTGCGGGCGGCCTTCGTTCAGCCAGGTCTCGCGGCTTTGGCCGCCTTTCCAGGCGCGGGTGGTGAAGCCGAGAATCTCGACCTTGACGTTGCAGCGTTCGAGCGTGCGGGCCAGCACGTCGGCGCAGATGGCGGCGATGGAGATGGGACGCCCGCGCATGGAGCCGGAGTTGTCCAGAAGGAGCGTCACCACGGTGTCGCGGAACTCGGTGTCCTTTTCGACCTTGAAGCTGAGCGGCGTGGTGGGGTTGGCCACGACGCGGGCGAGCCGGCCGGCATCGAGAATGCCTTCTTCGCGGTCGAATTCCCAGCTTCGGTTCTGCTGTGCCTGCAGGCGGCGTTGCAGCTTGTTGGCGAGGCGGCTGACAGCGCCCTTGAGCGGTTCGAGTTGTTGGTCGAGAAAGGCGCGGAGGCGTTCGAGCTCGATGGGCTCGGCGAGGTCCTCGGCGTGGATTTCCTCATCGAAGGCGGCATTATAGACGGCATAGTTCGGGTCGGCGTCCGAGATGGGTTGCGGCGCGGGAGGATCCAGCGGCGCCTCGCCTTCGGGCATCTCGGTCTCGTCACCCTGTTCCTGGTCGGCCATGTCGTCCATGCTGACCTGGGCCTGGGCCTCGTCCTGCTGCTGATCCTGCGATTGCTCTGGGTCTGCGTCGGCCTCGGCCTCGTCGCTGTCATCCTCGCCGGTGCTGTCGGGCTGTTCCTCTTCCTCCTGGTCCGTCTCGGCCTCTTGGTCCTGCTCGTCGTCGTCGAGCGCGTCGGGGTCGTCGCCCAGTTGATCGCCGTAGCCCAGATCGTCGATGATCTGGCGGGCGAAGCGGGCGAATTCGGACTGGTCGGAGAGCTTGGCCTGCAGGTCTTCGAGGGTGCCGCCGGCCTGTTCCTCGATGAAGCCTTTCCAGAGGTCCATGACGTTGCGGGCGCCGTCGGGCAGCTCGCGCCCGGTGGCGAGGTGGCGTATGAGATAGCCCGCGGCATTGGCCAGCGGCGCCTCGGCGGGGTCGGTGATCTGGTCATAGCCGCGGCGGCGGGCCTCGGCGCCGATCTTGGCGTCGATATTGCCGGCGGTGCCGGGCATGTGGCGTGCGCCCATCGCCTCGCACCGGGCGGTTTCCATCGCCTCATAGAGGTCGCGGGCCATGTCGCCGGGCGGGCAGTAGCGATTGTGCGTGCCGGCGTCATGGTATTTGTGGCGCAGCGCCAGCGCGTCGGCGGTGCCGCGGGCCTGAAGCACTTCGTCCTTGGTCATGCGGCGGCTGATCTGGGGCAGGCGCATGGAATCGCCGGACACCCCGGCGGGATCGACCGAGTAGGAGACGTTAAGCTCCGGGTCGTCGGCCAGCACCTTGGTGGCCTCGGCCAGCGCCTTTTTGAACGGATCGGCGGGGTTGTCGGATTGCGCCATTCTGCGGGGCCCTGTCACGCTGCGGTTTCAGGGATGCAACCTAGGCTGACGGGCGCGGAATGACCAGTGGGCGCGGGGCGGAAATTGCGGCGTCAGAGGATCAGTTGGCGGCAGGTGGAGAGGCGGCGGTGCATGTCGCGGGTGGCGCGGTCGGCATGGGTGGTGTCGGCGTTGCGCTGTTGCAGGCGCATGAGATGTGCCATCTCGGACCAGCCCGAGGCCTGCCAGCTGCGGGCGCGGCGCGGGTCGATGCCAGCCTCGGCGGCATGGGGCAGGGTGGCTTCCAACAGCGATTCGAAGCTGCTCTGCAGCGCGCGGGTGGCGTCGCTTTCGGGGTTGTGGGTCGCGCTTTGGCGCGTGGCCATGGCGGAATAGCGGCCGGCGCAGGTGGCGAAGGCCTCGGCCTGCTCGGCGAGGCTGAGGGCGCTCAAAGGGGCGGCCAGCGTGCTCGTTATCAGAAAAGCCGCCGCCGCCAGGGTGTGCTTTTCATTCTTTATGTGACGAATTTATGACGCGCGTATATTTTGCGTCAATACGGCGTATATACAAAAAATGTTTCACGGCGGTAAGGATGCCGTGCGGGAAAGGTCCCGCCGAGGCAAGAACGCGTGGGTTTTCACCCACCCTACGGCCGGCGCGTGAGGTCCCGGGTCGAGCCCGGGACCCGTGGGGACGTTGCAGGCGCTCGGGAGGCTTAGTCCAGCGTGCCGTCCGCCAAAAGCCGGGTCTTGCCGCGGAGATAGGGATGCAGCGCCTCGGGGAGGTTGACCGACCCGTCCGCCTGCTGGCCGTTTTCCAGCACGGCAATGAGGCAGCGGCCCACGGCGAGGCCCGAACCGTTGAGCGTGTGCACGAATTGCGGCTTGCCGCCATCGGCGGGCTTGAAGCGGCCATTCATGCGCCGTGCCTGGAAATCACCGCAGACGGACACCGAGCTGATCTCGCGATAGGTGTTCTGACCGGGCAGCCAGACCTCGATGTCGTGGGTCTTGCGCGCGCCGAAGCCCATGTCGCCGGTGCACAGCACGATGGTGCGGTAGGGCAGGCCGAGGCGTTCGAGGATGCCTTCGGCGCATTCGGTCATGCGGTCGTGCTCTTCGAGGGATTTGTCGGGATGGGTGACCGAGACCATCTCGACCTTTTCGAACTGATGCTGGCGCAGCATGCCGGCGGTGTCCTTGCCCGCGCTGCCCGCCTCGGAGCGGAAGCACTGGGTGTGGGCGACATACCGGCGGGGCAGGTAGTCTTCGTCGACCACGAGACCGTTTACGATATTGGTCAGCGTCACCTCGGCGGTGGGCACGAGCCACCAGCCATTGGTGGTCTCGTAGCTGTCCTCGCCGAACTTGGGCAGTTGTCCGGTGCCGTACATCATTTCGGGACGGACCAGCACCGGGGTCCAGGTCTCGGACAGGCCGTTTTCCTCGACATGGGTGTCGATCATGAATTGCGCGAGCGCTCGGTGGATGCGCGCGACTGCGCCCGACAGCACGACGAAACGGGAGCCGGAGAGTTTCGCGGCCAGTTCGAAATCCATGCCGGGTTTGACGCCGGCCAGATCGAAGTGCTCGACCGGGGTGAAATCGAACTCGCGGGGCGTGCCCCAGCGTTTCAGTTCCACGTTGTCGTCCTCGTCCTCGCCCTCGGGCACGTCGTCGAGCGCGAGGTTGGGGAGGGTCATCAGAAGGTCGGTCAGTTTCTGGTCAAGCGCCTTGGCCTCGGATTGCATGGCGGCGACCTCGGCCTTTTTCTCGGACACCAGCGCGCGGAGGCGCTCGAACTCGGCCTCGTCGCCCTTGGCCTTGGCGGCGCCGACCTCCTTGGAGGCCTTGTTCTGATCGGCCTGCGCGGTTTCGGCGGCCTGGATCTTGGCGCGGCGGTCCTCGTCCAGCGCGAGGATCTCGGACGATGCGTTCGACACCCCGCGACGGGCCATGGCGGCGTCGAACTGGGCGGGATTTTCGCGGATGGCGCGGATGTCGTGCATCGTCTTGGTCCTTGGATCAGGTTGAGTCGTGGGATGGGTTGTAGCAAGTAACCTGCGACGGATGACAGCCGATTTATGCCTTCTCGGGGCGTTTGACGCGTCCCTGCGACATTGCGCAGGTCCCCCGGTTCGCGCCTTGCAAAACGCAAAAGCCGGACTTAGGTTCGCGCAAACGCGGGCCGGGGGGCCTGCAAAGCCCGAAAAGGAAACAGATTCGCATGGAAGCCATTGGCCAGTTCATCCCGCTCATCCTGATCTTCGTGATCATGTGGTTCCTTCTTATCCGTCCGCAGCAGAAGAAGCTGAAAGAGCACCAGGCGATGGTCGCGGCGCTGCGCAAGGGAGACCAGATCGTCACGCAGGGCGGCATCGTGGGCAAGGTGACCCGCGTCAAGGAAGGCGAGGAGATCGAGGTGGAGATCGCCGAGGGTGTGAAAGTGCGCGTCGTGCGCAACACCGTGGCGCAGGTTCTGTCCAAGACCGAGCCCGCCGCCTGATCCGGGGCGCGTTGCCCATCCGATAGATACAATACAGATATAAAAGGCACTTCGAATGCTTCAGATCGACCTTTGGAAACGTGTGGTGATTTGGGGCTGTGTGGCCTTGGGCTTGCTGTTGGCGATGCCCAACGGGTTCTACACCCGCGTCGAGACCCATAACGACGCCACCATGGCGCTGGAAATGGGCGGAGAGGCCGATGGGTTGCAGGAACAGGCCGAGATGTGGCCCGACTGGTTGCCCTCTGGTCTGGTGAACCTCGGGCTGGATTTGCGGGGCGGGGCGCATCTGCTGGCCGAAGTGCAGGTCGAGGATGTCTATGACGCGCGGATCGAGGCGATGTGGCCGGAGATCCGCGACCTGCTGCGCGAGGAACGCGATCGGGTCGGCCCGATCCGCTTGCAGGATACCGACGCGCCGGAGTTGCGCGTGCGGCTGGTTGAGAACGCCAGCGAGGCCGAGTATGCCGCGAGCCTCGTGCGCGGGCTGGCGCGGCCGGTGGCCAGTGTCGCGGGCGCCGGGCAGAACGATATCGCGGTGAATGTGGATGGCGACGCGGTCGTGGTCACGCTGAGCGAGGCGGAGCGGCAGGCCAGTGACGAGCAGACCGTGCGTACCGCGCGCGAGATCATCGAACGCCGGATCAACGAAATGGGCACGCGAGAGCCCACGATTCAGCGGCAGGGGGCCGACCGGATCCTGATCCAGGTGCCGGGCGTGGGCAGTGCCGCAGAGTTGAAGGACATCATCGGCACCACGGCGCAGCTGACCTTTCAGCCCGTGGTGAGCCGCACGACGAACGGCAACGAGACTCCCGGTGGCGGCAACGAGATCCTGCCATCGGTGGACGAGGAGGGGGTGTTCTACATCCTGGAGCGCGCGCCGGTGGTGACCGGTGAACAGCTGGTCGATGCGCAGCCCGATTTCGACCAGAACGGGCAGCCTGCCGTGTCGTTCCGATTCAACCCCACGGGCGCCCGGCAATTCGGCGATTACACCGCCGAGAACGTGGGCAATCCCTTTGCCATCGTGCTGGACAACGAGGTGATCAGCGCGCCGGTGATCCAGGCGCATATCCCCGGCGGCACCGGCATCATCACCGGGCAGTTCACCGTCGAGGACAGCACGAACCTTGCCGTTCTGCTGCGGGCAGGGGCCTTGCCGGCCGAGCTTGAGTTCCTCGAAGAGCGGACAATCGGGCCGGAACTGGGCGCGGACAGCATCGCGGCCGGGCAAATTGCCTGTATCGTGGCCTTCGTGCTGGTGCTGGCCTTCATGTGGGCGAGTTACGGCGTGTTCGGTCTCTTTGCCAACATCGCGCTCATCATCAACGTCGGTCTGATATTCGGACTGCTGAGCATGATCGGGGCCACGCTGACATTGCCCGGCATCGCCGGCATCGTACTGACAATCGGGATGGCGGTGGACGCGAATGTGCTTGTCTTCGAGCGGATCCGCGAGGAAATGAAGACGGCCAAGGGGGCGGCGCGGGCCATCGAGCTGGGGTATGAGAAGGCGCTGAGCGCCATTACCGACGCCAACATCACCACCTTCATCACGGCGCTGATCCTTTATGCGATGGGGTCCGGCCCAGTGCGGGGTTTTGCGATCACGCTGGGGCTGGGGATCATCACGTCGGTCTTCACGGCGATTTTCGTCACCCGCCTGATCGTGGTCATGTGGTTCGAACGCAAACGGCCCAAGCGGGTGCTGGAGGGCCGGACACTGCGGCTGGTGCCCAAGGACACAAGCTGGGATTTCTTCAAACGGTGGAAACTGTCGCTGGGCTTGTCTGGATTCCTGATCGTGATCGCGCTGGGCTCGTTCCTTTTGCAGGGGCTGAACTACGGCATCGACTTCCGGGGTGGCACAACGATCCGGACGGAAAGCGCGCAGCAGGTGGACGTGGGGCAGTACCGTGACGCCATCACGCCGCTGGAGCTGGGCGATGTGAGCATCACCGAAGTCTTTGACCCGACATTCGGGCCCGATCAGAATGTGACGATGATCCGCATTCAGGCGCAGGAGGGGCAGGAAAGCGTGTCGGCGGACACGATCGCGCAGGTGGAGACCGCGTTGCAGGAGGTGGTGCCCGACCTGACCTTTACCTCGGTGGAGAGCGTGGGGCCGAAAGTGTCGGGCGAGTTGATCCAGACCGCCGTGATCGCGGTGCTTTTGGCCATCGGGGCGGTGCTTGTCTATATCTGGCTGAGGTTCGAGTGGCAGTTCGCGCTGGGCGCGGTCATCGCCTTGGTGCATGACGTGGTGCTGACCATCGGCATATTCTCGGAAGTGCAGATCCAGTTCGACCTTGCGATCATCGCGGCGCTTCTGACCATCGTGGGCTATTCGCTGAACGACACGGTGGTGGTGTTCGACCGGGTGCGCGAGAACCTGAGGAAATACAAGAAGAAGCCGCTGAAGGAAGTTCTGAACATCTCGATCAACGAGACGCTGAGCCGGACGATGATGACCTCTGTCACCACGCTCTTGGCGCTGCTGGCGCTGTTCGTGCTGGGCGGTGACGTGATCCGCGGTTTCGTTTTCGCGATGATTTGGGGTGTGATCGTGGGAACCTACAGTTCGGTCTTCGTGGCCAGCACGATGTTGCTGTGGCTGGGGGTCAAGCGCGACTGGTCGAAGCCTGACGCCAATGCCGGGACGCAGTTCGCGAACGTAGATGCCTGAACTTCTGACCGGGGTGCTGGCCACCCCGGGGCTGGTCTGGCTGTGTTTCGCTATCGGGGTCGCGGGGCTGGTGCGCGGGTTCACCGGGTTCGGCACGGCGCTGATCGTGGTGCCGGTGGCCAATATTTTCCTGTCGCCCAAGGAAGTGATCGTGGTGATCATGCTGACCGGTATCGCCAGCAACGCGGCGATCCTGCGCCGCGCCTGGAGCCAGGGGGAACCGAAAGAGGTCGGCGTTCTTGTGCTGGCGGCGCTGGTCACGGTGCCGGTGGGCCTGATGCTGCTGGACCTTCTGAACAACGACACCGTGCGCTGGATCATCACCGGCGTTGCGGCGGGGATGCTGGCGGCGTTGATCGCCGGGTGGCGTTACACGCGGGCCATCACCCGGCCGGGGCTTCTGGCCATCGGGGCGGCGGCGGGAATCGTCGGTGGGCTGACCGGCCTGACAGGCCCGGTGGTGATCCTGTTCTACCTGTCTGGCCAGGCGGCGGTGCAGTCGGTGCGGGGCAACACGATCCTGTTCCTGGCGGCGCTCGACGTGGTGCTGATCGCCAACCTGCTGTGGCAGGGCGCGGTGACGGCGGAGCTCGCGATGCTGGCCGTGGCGATGTCGGTGCCCTACCTGATCACCACGCTGATCGGGCAGGCCCTGTTTGACCCCACGCGTGAGCGGCTGTATCGCTGGGCCGCCTACGGGGTGATCGCACTGGCGGTCATTTCCGGCCTGCCGCTGTGGGACTGAGGAGGATGCGATGCGCCTGAACGAGGTAACATTTTCAGATGTGAAGCCGATCGACGGCTATGGCCCCGGCTTTTTCCGCGTGGGCGGAGAGGCGATCGAGGGCGCGGTTTGCGTGGGCCCGGACGGTGTAAAAGCCTGGGGCGGGTACGAGGACAGCGCGTCTCTGATGGACTTTGTGGACAAGGTTGACGTGCTGTTCATCGGCACCGGCGCCGAGACTGCGCATGTGCCGGGCGATTTCCGCGCCGCGCTGGAGGAGGCGGGTATCGGAGTAGAGGCGATGAATTCGCCCGCGGCGGCACGGACCTACAACGTGCTGATCTCGGAAGGGCGGCGCGTGGCCGCGGCCCTGTTGCCGGTCTGAGAGCGGTGGAGCAATGATGCGCCTGACGGTTCGGGACCTTTGCGTGGCGCGCGGCGGCGTGCGGGTGCTGGACGGGCTGAGCTTTGCCGTGGCGGCGGGCGAGGCGCTGGTGCTGCGCGGGCCGAATGGCGCGGGCAAGACGACGCTCTTGCGCACGCTGGCGGGGTTGCAGCCGCCGGTCTCGGGCAAGGTCGACTATCCGGCCGACAGCGTGGTTTACGCGGGGCATGCGGACGGGATAAAGCCTGCGCTGAGCGTGGCCGAGAACCTGAGCTTCTGGACGCAGGTGTTTGGCCGCAAAGAGATTTCTCACGCCTTGGAAGCCTATGAGCTGGAGGCTTTGGCCGACCGGCCGGCAGGCTTTCTGTCCGCCGGACAGAAGCGGCGGCTGGGGCTGGCGCGGCTGTTGGTCACGGGCCGCGCGATCTGGATACTGGACGAGCCGACTGTTTCTCTCGACACCCGAGCGGTCGAGATGTTCGCCGCCGTGGTGCGCGCGCATCTCGCCGAAGGTGGAATCGCGGTGCTCGCCACGCATATCGACCTTGGCCTCGACGAGGCGACGGTGCTGGACGTCGCGCCCTTTCGCGCGGTGCGGCAGGAACTGGATGATTTCGATGAGGCGTTCCTGTGAAGGCGCTGCTGCTGCGGGACATACGGCTGGCCGTACGGGCCGGGGGCGGGTTCGGTCTTGGGTTGGCGTTCTTTCTGATTGTCGTGGTTCTGGTGCCGTTCGGCGTGGGGCCGCAATCAGAGTTGTTGTCGCGGATCGCGGCGGGGATCCTGTGGATCGGGGCGCTGTTGGCCTGCCTTGTCTCGCTCGACCGGATTTTCGCGCTGGACTGGGAAGACGGGAGCCTTGATTTGCTGGCCACGGCGCCGCTGCCGATGGAAGCAGTTGCGGCGGTGAAAGGTCTGGCGCACTGGATCACGACGGGCCTGCCGCTGGTGCTGGCGGCCCCCGTGTTGGCTGTTCTGTTGAGCCTGCCGGCGCAGGGATACGGGCCGCTGGTGCTGTCGCTGCTCTTGGGCACGCCGGCGCTCAGCATGATTGGCGCTTTTGGCGCAGCGCTGACCGTGGGGTTGCGCCGGGGCGGGCTGTTGCTCAGCCTGCTGGTGCTGCCGCTTTATGTGCCGACATTGATCTTTGGCGCAGAGATGGCGCGGCGGGGCGTGGACGGGCAGGACTACACCACGCCGATGCTGATGCTTGCGGGGATCACCTGCGGCACCATCGCGCTTTTGCCTTTTGCATCGGCTGCGGTATTGAGGGTCAACCTGCGTTAACGGAGGAGTCACACGCGTGGCATCATTGTGGGAATACGCCAACCCGAAGAAGTTCATCGACACGACGGACAAGGTTCTGCCGTGGGTGTCGGTGCTGGCGGTGCTGTGCCTTGCGACCGGGCTGATCTGGGGCTTTTTCTTCACGCCCGACGACTTTCGGCAGGGCTCGACCGTCAAGATCATATATCTGCACGTGCCAAGCGCGCTGATGGCGATCAACGCGTGGATCATGATGTTGGTGGCCTCGTTGATCTGGGTCGTGCGGCGGCACCACGTGAGCGCGCTGGCGGCCCGCGCGGCCGCGCCCGTGGGCGTGGTGATGACGGTGATCGCGCTGGCGACGGGGGCGATCTGGGGACAGCCAATGTGGGGCACGTGGTGGGCGTGGGATCCGCGGTTGACCTCTTTCCTGATCCTGTTCCTGTTCTACCTGGGCTACATCGCGTTGTGGGAAGCCATCGAGAATGACGACACGGCGGCGGACCTGACCGCGATCCTGTGCATCGTGGGGTCGGTTTTTGCCCTGCTGAGCCGCTACGCGGTGCTGTTCTGGAACCAGGGGCTGCACCAGGGGGCGTCGCTGAGCCTGGACAAGGAAGAGAACGTGGCGGACGTGTTCTATTTTCCGCTGCTGGTATGCATCGCGGGGTTCGTGTTTCTGTTCATCGCGCTGGTGTTTTTGCGCACGCAAACCGAGATCCGGGCGCGGCGGATGCGGGCGCTTTTGGCGCGTGATCGGATGGAGGCGTGATGCCGGAGCTTGGAAAATACGCCGAGGCGGTGCTGTCATCCTATGCGGTGTCGCTGGTGCTGTTGATCGCGCTGGTGGTCTTCAGCTGGCGGCGTTCGGTGCGCGTGAAGAACGCGCTGAAAGATGTTGAAAGAAAGCGGAAAACGGATGCCTAAGACCTCGTTCCTCATGGTGCTGCCGCCGGTGATCTTCGCGGCGCTGGCCGCGGTGTTCTACATCGGGATGCAGCGCGAGGACCCCGACGCGCTGCCCTCGGCCATCGAGGGAAAGCCGGCTCCTGCCGTGGTGCTGACACCGCTGGAGGGCAAGACGCCGTTCACGGACGCGGAGTTGCGCAGTGGCGGCGTGAAGCTGGTCAATTACTGGGCCAGCTGGTGCGCGCCGTGCCGGGTGGAGCATCCGCATCTGGAGGCGCTGGCCGAGGAAGGCATCACCATCTACGGCGTGAATTACAAGGATCAGCCGGGCAATGCGCTGGGGTTCCTGGAGGAACTGGGCGATCCCTATACGGCCATCGGGGCCGATCCCAACGGGCGCATGGCGCTGGATTGGGGCCTGTACGGTGTGCCGGAGACCTATGTCATCGACGGCGAGGGGCGGGTCGTGCTGCGCTTTCCGGGGCCGATCACCGAGCGCGTGATGGAAGGCCAGATCCGCCCCGCGATCGAGAAAGCGCGGGGCGGCTGAGGCCTGTTAATTCTTGCACTCTTCGACTTGCACTGTGTCGCCGAGAGGGCAGGCGGGGGGCGTGTTGGGGCTGGCCAGGGCGCCGGTGATGGCCAGGAGGGCGATCAAGGCGACCTGTATGGAGATCAGGTATTTTCGCATCGGTAGGCTCCGTGGATTTTGTTTTTGTTTTTACTGCTCGTTCGTACGATCCAGATAGGCACAACCGTCGCATCGCGATAGTCGGAAAATCCTGACCTCGGCGCACATTTGCGTGTTTCCCATGCGAGCGGCGGCATCTTGCGCGGAGCGGGCGGGATTGCTATCTGCGACTGCAAGCCCGACATATTTGATCGGAAAAGCGAAGAGGCAGATTTGCAGGACACCACCCCGCGCCTTGAGACACGCAATCTCGTGCGCCGTTACGACGGGCGCATCGTGGTGGATGACGTGTCGCTGTCGGTGCTGCCCGGGCAGGTGACGTGCCTTCTGGGGCCGTCGGGCTGTGGCAAGTCCACGACGCTGCGGATGATCGCGGGCGTCGAGATGCAGGACGCGGGCGAAATCTGGGTCGATGGCAAACTGGTCTGCGATACGGTGTTTCGCGTGCCGCCCGAGCGGCGGCATATCGGCCTGATGTTTCAGGACTTCGCACTGTTCCCGCATCTGCGCGTGGGCGAGAACGTGGCCTTCGGGCTGGGCGGGACGGCCGACGAGAAGGCCGCGCGCGTTGGCGAATTGCTGGAGCGCGTGGGGCTGGAGGGCTATGACCGGAATTTTCCGCACGAGCTGTCGGGGGGCGAGCAGCAGCGGGTGGCGCTGGCCCGCGCCTTGGCGCCCCGGCCCTCGATCATGCTGATGGACGAGCCGTTTTCGGGGCTCGACAACCGGCTGCGCGATGGCATCCGGGACGAAACGCTGGAGATCCTGCGCGAGCAGGACACCGCGGTGCTGCTGGTCACGCATGAGCCCGAGGAAGCGATGCGCATGGCCGATACGATCGCGCTGATGCGCGACGGGCGGATCGTGCAGCAGGGCGCGCCCTACAACATCTACAACGCGCCGGCGGACCGCGCGGCGGTGTCGTTCTTCAGCGACGTGAACGTGGTGCGGGGCGAGGTGCATGGCGCGCTGGCGCAGACGCCTTTCGGCCAGTTCCTGTCGCCCGGGGTGCCGGACGGGCAGGCGGTGGAAATCGTGGTGCGCCCGCAGCACGTGAAGCTGGATTTCGACCGCGCGGGCAAGGGCCCGGCGCCGACGATCAGCGATGGCACGGCGGTGCGCGGCGAAGTGCGGCGGGCACGGTTCATGGGGGGCGAAAGCCTTGTGGAGTTCGAAATGGCGTTCGGCGGGCCGCGCTTCAAGGTGACGGTGCCGGCGGTATTCCTGCCCAAGAACGGCACGCCGATGTGGCTGACCATCCGGCGCGACAAGTGTTTTATCTTCCCGGTGGATTGAAGCTCAGGCGGTTTCCTCTTCATCGTCGTCGGGCACGATAAGCTGCAATTCGCCGCTGGCCTCGAGCGTGCGGATGACGTTCACGACGTCGGTCATGGCGGCCTCGCCGTCCTTGGGCTTGACCTTGCCCAATGCCTCGATTTCCTCTCGCAAGGCGTCGGACATGCGTTTCGACATGTTTTCCAATATGAAATCGGCGGATGCCTTGGTGTCTTCGCTGGTCTGGGCGTGGGCCAGCGCCTGCACCAGAGCGGCCTGTTCGACATCGCGGGTGATCTTGGGCACGTCGATCGGATTGAGGCGTTCTGAAATGTTGACGAAGGTGAAGATCGCCTTGCGCACCTTGGCGGCAAAACTTTGGTCGCTTTCGTCCAGGCCCATGAGCACGTCATCCCGTGTGGCGGCGGGGGAATAGTTGAGAATGGCGCCCACCCGTTCGACCGGGCCGTCGGAAAAGGCGGTCTCGGGCACGCTGTGCAGTTGCGCGGCCAGCGACAGGCCGATCCGGTCGACGGCATCGGGTGTGACCGCGCCGGTCTGGGACATGGCGACGGCGATGCGGCGCGCGGCGTCGCCCGGCATCTTGCCCAGAAGTTCGGCGGCGCGAGCCACGTCGAGCTTAGAGAGAAGCACAGCCGCGACCTCGGTGCTTTCGGATTGCAGGATATCGAGCAGGTCGTCGGTGTCGGCGGTGCGGACCTGTTCCCACGGTTCGCCGAACTGGCGCACGCCGGCCTCCTTGCGCAGGCGCGAGGCGGTTTGCGGGCTGATGCGCCCGTCGAGCGCGGTGAGCGCGCCGGCCACGCCGCGCGGGAAGGTCAGGCCCATCGCCTCGACCTCGGAGGCGAATTCGGCGACGACATCGGCCAGGGTCGCGCGGTCGACATAGCGCATCGTGCCCATTTGCTGCGTCAGGCGGCGCTGCAATTCGTCGGGCAGGTCCTGCAAAGGCACATCTGCGCCCTCGTTGATGAGAAAACGCACGATGATCGCGGCCTTCTGCCGACGAGTCAGCTGGGCCGCCGCGTTTGCGGACGGCCCCGAAAGCGCCAGTTGCCCAAAATTGCTGCTGCTCATTCCTGTCCCCGGATGACGTTCCGGCAAAATAGGGCGGGATTGGTGAAGAAATGTCTAAAGCTAAAATTAGAAACGGCGCCGCCCGGTTCCGGGTGCGCCGCCTCGACTTGGGATATGGCCCGCCGGTCAGCTCATGGTCTGTTCGACGCAGGTGCCGGTGTCCTTGTCCCACACCATGCCTTCGGCGCAGGACGCGGCCTGATGCGATTTGCCGGGGCACATCGCGGCGGCCGAAACGGTGGTGCCCAGAACGAGGGCGAAAGATGTCAGAATCGTCTTGGTCTTGGACTTCATGGATTGAACTCCTTTGCACTAAGACCCCGATGGTAACACGGAATTGGCTTCGGACCAGTGTTTCGGCCCCATATTGCGCGGCGTGTCGCCCAGTCTGCCCGGAAATTCAGCTTTCCCCGAAGACGCGAGTGAAGATCGTGTCGACATGCTTGGTGTGGTAATCCATGTCGAACTTCTCTTCGATCTGATCCGTGCCCAGGGCGGCGACGACATCCGCGTCGGCCAGAAGTTCCTCTTTGAAATCCGTGCGCTGTTCCCAGACCTTGAGCGCGTTGCGCTGGACCATGGCGTAGGCATCTTCGCGGCTGACGCCGGCTTGGGTGAGGGCCAGGAGAACACGTTGGGACATGACCAGCCCCGGAAACTTGTTCATGTTCTCCAGCATGTTCTCGGGGAAGATGATCATTTTGTCGACAACGCCGGTCAAGCGGGCGATGGCAAAATCGAGGGTGACGGTGGCGTCGGGGCCGATCATCCGCTCGACCGAGCTGTGCGAGATGTCGCGCTCGTGCCAGAGCGCCACGTTTTCCATGGCCGGGATCACCGCCATACGCACGAGGCGGGCAAGGCCGGTGAGGTTCTCGGTCAGGACGGGGTTCTTCTTGTGCGGCATGGCCGAAGAGCCTTTCTGGCCCATCGAGAAGAACTCGGCGCCTTCCAAAACCTCGGTGCGCTGCATGTGGCGAATCTCGATCGCGACGTTCTCGATCGAGGAGGCGATGACGCCAAGCGTGGCGAAGAAAGCGGCGTGGCGGTCGCGGGGGATGACCTGCGTGCTGATGGGCTCGGGCGTGAGGCCCAGTTGCGCGCAGACATGTTCCTCGACCCGGGGGTCGATATTGGCGAAGGTGCCGACCGCGCCGGAAATGGCGCCGGTGGCGACCTCGGTCCGGGCGGTGCGCAGGCGGGTGAGGTTGCGGTCCATCTCGGCATAGAAGCGCGCGAAGGTGAGGCCCATGGTGGTGGGTTCGGCGTGGATGCCGTGAGACCGGCCGACGCGCAGGGTCATCTTGTGCTCGAAGGCGCGGCGCTTGAGGGCGGCGAGCAGATCCTCCATGTCGGCAATCAGAAGGTCGGCGGCGCGGACAAGTTGGACGTTCAGGCAGGTATCCAGGACGTCCGAGGAGGTCATGCCCTGGTGGACGAAACGCGCTTCCTCGGAGCCCACATGCTCGGCGAGGTGTGTTAGGAAGGCGATGACGTCATGCTTGGTCACGGCCTCGATCTCGTCGATCCGGGCGACGTCGAATTCGACATCCTTGGCCTTCCACACGGCCTCGGCATTTTCACGCGGGATCACGCCAAGGTTGGCCATGGCGTCGCAGGCATGGGCCTCGATCTCGTACCAGATGCGGAACTTGGTGGCGGGGTCCCAGATGGCGACCATGTCGGGGCGGGAATAGCGAGGGATCATGCGAACGGACCTTTGGATTGAATGGCTGTCGGGCGCGGTTTAGACGGAGGAACGGGTGGCGGCAAGACGGGCGTGGCGATTGGTACCGGAACTGGCAGAATTCGAAGGTACATGGCGGCTGGAGCGCGACGTGGTGCATGAGGGCGCGCCGCCTGCGCGGTTCGAGGGCGAGGCGCGCTTCGAATTTGGGGTGGGCGGGCTGATCTATCGTGAGGCGGGCGTGCTAAGTGTGGCCGGGCAGGCGCCGATGCAGGCCGAGCGGGGGTATTTGTGGCGGGCCGGAGAGGGCGGCGAGATAGATGTGATGTTCGAGGATGGACGGTTCTTTCACAGTATCACCGGCAGTGCCGAGGCGCGGCATTGGTGTGATCCGGACATGTATCATGTGCAGTACGATTTTGCCGTCTGGCCGGAGTGGCGCGCGACCTGGGCCGTGTCCGGACCGCGCAAGGCCTACCGGATGGTCAGCCGGTATGCCCCCACGGTAGGGCAGAGGTGAACAGCCCGCCTTAATTCGGTCAAATTGTTTCGCGATAAGAGACAATAGCAAAAACAAAAAGCCGGGCGGGTGCGATCCCTGACCCAGGCGCAGAGACAGAAAAGCCGGACAAAAACAGGCTTCATACAGGCAGGGCGGCACCCAGGGGTGTCGCCCGTTTCACATTTGCGAGGATCGGATAGAGCCGATCAGTGATCGCCCGTGATGTCGCGCAGCATTGAATACGTGAAGAGAAACGCACCGAGCGGGGCCGTGTACAACATGATCGACAGCGCCATCGTGTGCACTGTCAGGCGCAGCGGTTTCGTGGGCACGGCGCGTTTCTCAAGCCAGCTTGGTACGGCCGTGATTGTGTCGGGTACCTCGTCGGACAGGATCACGTCGAACCGCTCTTCGGCGGGTAAGCCCGGCGCGGCGCGGCGCTGGCGTGCGGCGGGCTGTGCGTCGAGATTGGCCGGGGCCGAGGGGCCAGAGGCGGGGGGCGACTGGCGCAAAAGATCGTAGAGCGACAGGATCAGGTCGTGGTCGACCATCTCGGGCGTTTCGCCGCGCATGATCGTGTCATAGGGCATGTCGTCCTTGATGCGATAGGTCAGCCGGTCGGCAAGATGCGCGAAGGAGACATCCAGAAGGTCGTCGCCGGTCGGTTCGTCGGGACTGCGCCCGATGGCGAGCACGAGATGCGCGCAGCGATCTTCGCGGCTGGGAGGCAAAAGGGCGATGGCGATGCGCACGCCGATCCGGTCTATCATCGCGATGGTGTCGCTGACCCAGTGGATCCGGCGTGGCTGGGCGTCGGAGTTCTGCAGCATCTCGTCGATCGCGTGCACGATATCGCCGGCCTGCGCCACTGGCGCGCGGCGATAGCCGAAAGTTGCGATGGAGGTCTGTCGGTCGTCGTACATTCTCTGCCTTCGGGGGGTCACGGACGTTCCAGACCTACGCTGCAACTGGGACAGGCGTGGGAAAAGATTGTGGCAAGTTCAAGAAGGCGGTCCCGGATAGCGGACCAAGCGCCTTGAATTGAAGGGGCGTGCCGCGTTTTTTGCATGCGCGGCACGCCAGGGTTGTAGGGTCAGGTCAGGTCAGGTCAGGTCAGGTCGAGGGCAACGTGCGGCTGTCCGTCGGAGGTTTTCTCGACCGTTCGCCCGGTGGCGCCGATGGTGCAGGACACCCGTTTGCGCAGCGCGCTGAAGCGGGTCGAGGCAACCACGTCGACGGGCGTGTCGAAGTCGATGCTTAGTTCCACGTGGTTCGGGCCGCGGCGGCGGGCCGAGCGGATGGTGCCGGTAAACGCATGGCCCAGGTACCGACCCGACACCCGCTGACCCAGCGACCAGACGCGGGGTGTCGGCGCCGCGATGGTATCGGACAGGGTGTTCCAGTCACGATAGCCCCATTGATGGGCTACATGTTCGAGCGCCGTGGAGTGGCTGATGGGCGTTCCGGCGTGGCTGAGGGTCTGGCGAAGATTGCGCGCGTGGCCTTTCAGCACGTCACGCGGGGGAAGTGTGGTCTGTGTCATTGCAGTGATCCCGTCAGGGGCGGATAGAACGGCAGGGCCCGCGTTGCTGCCCGGCCTGTGCCCCGGGTCCATGCAATGTCACTGTCAGGGCTTCACCATGGCCGAACGGCCTGCGGGCGGCGGGGGCCTGACGCCCCGTGAGCCCGGCAGATAGGCAGCCGGACACCTCGCGTCAAGCCCCGTGCCGTCAGCCGTCGATCCTGGCGGCCATGATGGCGATGGCCTGTTGATAGACGGTGGCTGCGTTCCATTGCTTGATGACGCGGAAGTTGGGTTGGCCCTGTTGGTAACCGACGCCCGGCTGCCACCCCTTGCGACGCAGGAAATTCGCTGTCGACACAAGCGCATCGGCCTGGTTGTAGAAATCCACGCGACCGTCGCCGTTGCCGTCGACGCCGTAGCTCAGCGCGTTGCCCGGCAGGAACTGGGTATGGCCCAGTTCGCCATGCTTGGCGCCGCGCGTGTTGATGGTGATCGAGCCGCGATCCACCAGTTTCAGCGCCCCGATGGCGTGCGGGCGGAAGAAGTCCGAGCGGCGGCAGTCGTAGGTCAGCGTGACGATGGCCGAGACGACCGAGCTGTCGCCCATGAAGCCGCCAAAGCCGGTTTCCATGCCGTGGATGGCGATGATGACCCCGGCGGGCACGCCGTAATTCTGTTCGATCCAGTTGTAGAACCGGGCGTTCTGCGCCTTGCGCTTGCGGCCCTGTGCGATGATCGTGTTGGCGCCGCGCACCTGCATGAATTTGTCGAGCGAGTAGCGAAAGCTTTTCTGGTTGCGGTCGGCGGCGATGGTGCTGGAGGCGTAGCGGGTCTGGGCCAGCGCCTGAAGGCCGCGCTGACCGACACCGGCGGCCTGGGCTTGCTGGGCGAAGCCGGCCTTCCATTGTTCGAATCCGTTGGCGTTATTGCCACATTGGGCGAGAGCGGCCGTCCCGGTTGTGGTGGCGGCAAAGGCAAGGGCGAGCGTGAAAATGCGGGATTTCAATTTCGGGTACATTGGCAACTCCAGGTCAGACCGTCCAAGCTTAGCCGAGCGGGCACGGGGAACAAAGTCAAATCTCGGTAGCCGAGGTGTTGCGCGGCGGCATGTTCCGAAGCCGGTTCGGTGAAATGGCGCCGGCGCCGGAGAAGACGCCGACCCGATGAATGCCGGAGCGTCAAGCGGGGATCACAGCAACACGGTCTGGACCACCTCCACTGCGGTGGCGGTGGCGCCGTTGGCCTGAAGCGAGACGAAGAGCCCCGACAGGGCCGCCGTCTGCGAGGCGAGACGCAGATTTTCACCTTTGAGGATGTTGACGAACACCAGCGCCAGCCCGATGGGCAGGGCGATGCATGCCACCGCGATGGACAGAAGCCAGGCCGACAGGCGCAGGCGGTCCGTCTGTTGGTTGTGCTGCCTGGTCCGAGCGGCGGGTGTTGCCGGTCTGCGGGGCGTGACGTGCTTTTGCGTACGGGTCGTGGCCGGTCCTGCCTTGGCGACAGCGGCAGGCAATGGAGGCCGTTCCGTTCGTGCGTTCGACTTGGCGTCAAAAGTGTCCGTGTCATTGCCGGTCAGGGCGGCGCGGGCGCGCGCGATCTGCTGCCGGTCCAAGGCGGGGGCCAGCGGCGCGGTCTCCTCCAGCGGCCTGGCGGCCTCGGCCAGATCCTCGGACGAAAGGATGGTCTCGGGTTCGACCCATTGCAGGTGAGTGGGACGCAAGTGGTCGCTGAGCTCTATGACCACGCGCGCGAGCACGGCATCGATCGCTGGGCCACTGCTGTCATCCGCCGGGTCGCGTCGGCAGACATCGATCCGCAAGAGCGTGCCGGCCACGGTGTCGTTCCCCGGCAACGCCATATCCGCGCTGAGGGCGAGACAGACGCGATACTGTTCTGTTTCGACTCCGGCGTCCTGATCGGACAGGAAACCGAGTGACTTCACGTCCTGACAAAGCCCTGTCAGGGCTCCGGCTGTGCGGGTGACTGCATCGAGCAGGTCGATGTCTTTCTCGCCCTGAAAGATCAGTCCCGCCATTACGCGACTATCGGAGTGGTCCATTTTGCATGCCCTGGTTGTTTCTGTTCGCAGGTTAATCTTCCTTTAAGTTAGTGAAATCAATTTGTTTCAAATACGGAACCAATGAGGCAAAATGCAGAAATCCGGATGATAAGCCTGATTTTAAAAGATTTATCGCTCCTGTTTTCAGGACAGAGGGTGTGCGCCGGACGAATGGACCTGACGAAAGAAAACGGGCGCTTTCCAGAGAAAGCGCCCGTTCAGATGCGTTATGGCCGCGAGATCAGCAGCTGTAGTACATGCCGAACTCGACAGGGTGCGGCGTGTGCTCGTAAGTCTCGATCTCTTCCATCTTGAGTTCGATGTAGCCTTCGATCTGGTCCTTGGTGAACACGTCACCGGCCAGAAGGTACTCGTGATCGGCCTGAAGCTCCTGCATGGCTTCGCGCAGGCTGCCGCAGACGGTCGGGATGCCTTCCAGCTCTTCGGCGGGCAGGTCGTAGAGGTTCTTGTCCATCGCCTCGCCCGGGTCGATCTTGTTCTTGATGCCGTCGAGGCCGGCCATCAGGAGCGCGGCAAAGCACAGATAGGGGTTTGCCGACGGATCGGGGAAGCGGGCCTCGACGCGCTTGGCTTTCGGCGACTCGGTCCACGGGATCCGGACGCAGCCCGAGCGGTTGCGGGCCGAGTAGGCGCGCAGCACGGGAGCCTCGAAGCCCGGGATCAGGCGCTTGTAGCTGTTGGTCGACGGGTTGGTGAAGGCATTGAGCGACTTGGCGTGCTTCAGGATGCCGCCGATATACCACAGGGCCTCGTCCGAAAGGTCGGCGTACTTGTCACCGGCGAAAAGCGGCTTGCCGTCTTTCCAGATCGACATGTTGACGTGCATGCCCGTGCCGTTGTCGCCCGCGATGGGCTTGGGCATGAACGTGGCCGACTTGCCGTAGGCGGCGGCGACGTTGTGGATGACGTATTTGTATTTCTGCAGCTCGTCCGCCTGCTTGGTCACGGTGCCGAAGATAAGGCCAAGCTCGTGCTGGCACGAGGCCACTTCGTGGTGGTGCTTGTCGACCTTCATGCCCAGACGCTTCATGGTCGAGAGCATCTCGGAGCGGATGTCCTGGGATTCGTCAGTGGGGTTGACCGGGAAGTAGCCGCCCTTGACGCCGGGACGGTGGCCCATGTTGCCCATCTCGTACTCGGTGTCGGTGTTCCAGGAGGCGTCGATCGCGTCGACCTCGTAGGAGACCTTGTTGATCGAGTTGGAGAAGCGCACGTCGTCGAAGAGGAAGAATTCCGCTTCGGGGCCCATGAAGGCGCTGTCGCCGATGCCGCTGGATTTCAGGTAGGCCTCGGCCTTTTCGGCGGTGCCGCGCGGGTCACGCTCGTAGGCTTCGCCGGTATCGGGTTCGACAATCGAGCAGTGCACGCAGATGGTTTTCTCGGCATAGAAGGGGTCGATATAGGCGCTGTTGGTGTCGGGCATCAATTTCATGTCCGAGGCTTCGATCGATTTCCAGCCGGCGATCGACGAGCCGTCGAACATGAAACCTTCGTCGAGGAAATCCTCGTCGACCTCGTCGGCGATGACCGTGACGTGCTGCAGCTTGCCGCGCGGGTCGGTGAAACGGATGTCGACATACTCGACTTCCTCGTCCTTGATCGTCTTGAGCAAATCTTTTGCGCTCATGTCCATTGATCCCTTCGTTGTGGTTCCAGGTGTGATTTACAGCGCGTCCGAACCGGACTCGCCGGTGCGGATGCGGATGGCTTGTTCGATGGGGCTGACGAAGATCTTGCCGTCACCGATCTTGTCGGTCTTGGCGGCATCGACGATGGCCTCGATGGCGGCGTCGACCTGATCGTCGTCCAGCACGACGTCGATTTTCACTTTGGGCAGGAAATCGACGACATATTCCGCACCGCGATAGAGCTCGGTGTGGCCCTTCTGGCGGCCGAAGCCCTTGACTTCGATCACCGAGAGGCCTTGTACACCCACCTCCTGAAGCGCTTCTTTCACTTCATCCAGCTTGAAGGGCTTGATGATCGCTTCGATTTTTTTCATGGGTCGACTCCTCCGACTGACTTGCGGACTTTGCAGATCATTTCTGCTAACGCGGCACAATCGGATAGGCTTCTGTAAAGGCTACGCGTCCAGCTGATGTTTTTGCTTGCTTAAAATTTAGGCGAAGTGACGCGATATTGTGCGGAATTGGATCGATGAAAGGCCGAGAATGACGGAACTGCTGACCGCCGCCCAGATGCGGGCCATCGAAGAAGCTGCGATCAACTCGGGCGAAGTGACCGGGCTGGAGTTGATGGAGCGCGCTGGGCGCGGTCTTGTCGAGGCTGTCTTCGAGGAATGGCCGGAGCTGGCAGAAGCGCCGCACCGGGCCGTGGTGCTGTGCGGGCCGGGGAATAATGGGGGCGACGGGTTCGTCGTGGCGCGGCGTTTGCGGGACAAGGGTTGGGCGGTGGAGGTCCTGTTCTTCGGCTCGGCCGACAAGCTGTCACCCGATGCGCGAAAAAATCATGACGTCTGGGCTGATATGGGTGCCATCCAGCCCCTGACCGTCGAAAGCGCGGGCACGGGCAAGCGCCCGGCCTTGCTGGTCGATGCAATATTCGGCACGGGCCTGTCGCGCGCGATCCCGCTCGAATTGGCGAATGCCCATCACATGGTGCGCAAACGCGATGTCGGCGACGCGCATCCGTGGCTTGTGCCGTTCCACGTTGTTGCGGTGGATTGCCCGTCGGGATTGGATTGCGACAGTGGTCAGTTTCTCTTGCCGGACCGTCCAGAAGAGACGGGAGACGACGACCGGGATTTCAAGAACTGGTCTGAGTGGTGGCAGCGTGACGCCTCGCGAAGTTTGCTGCGTACTGACCTTACGATTGCCTTCCATCGCAAGAAGGTGGGGCATGTCCTTGGCGACAGCTGCGGAAAAGTTCGCGTGCTGGACATAGGCCTTGGGGCCGAAGACACGCATCCGGCGCATCTGACTGCGCCAAGATCGCCGGAGCAGGTGATCGCGCTCGATTTCGAAGCGCCCAAGGGCCGGTCAAAGCGGGCGTGGCCGGGTTTCGCGCTCGACAAGGGAATGGGCTCGGGCCGTCACAAGTACGATCACGGTCATGCGCTGATCCTGTCGGGCGGTGCCGGGCGGACCGGGGCCGCAAGGCTGGCCGCGCGCGGGGCGCTGCGGATCGGGGCGGGGTTGGTGACGCTGGGCGTGCCGCCCTCGGCACAGCAGGAGGTGGCGTGTCACGTTACGTCGATCATGCTACGGCGTTATGACGGCGGCGAGGGCTTGGCGGAGGTTCTTAAGGACGATCGGTTGAACGCGGTCTGCCTGGGGCCGGGACTGGGCCTTGAGCGGGCGCGTGAGTTGGTGCCGGCGGCGCTTGCGGGAGGTGGGTTGCAAACCCACCCTGCACGGCCGGTTGTGCTGGATGCGGATGCGCTGACGGCGTTTGCGGAGGAGCCGGAAACGCTGTTCAGCATGTTGCATGAGCAGTGTGTTCTGACCCCGCATGCTGGAGAGTTCGCGCGGCTGTTCCCGGATGTTGCCCAAAAGTTGAACGCGGCGCCCACCACAGGCCCGGCCTTCTCAAAGGTGGATGCGACGCGGGAAGCGGCAAAAAGAGCAGGCTGTGTCGTGCTGTTCAAAGGGCCGGATACGGTGATCGCCGATTCCCATGGGCGGTGTTCGATCAACTCTGCCCAGTATGAACGGTCTGCACCCTGGCTGGCGACGGCGGGGGCAGGGGACGTGCTGGCCGGGTTCATTACCGGGCTGTTGTCGCGAGGCTTTGCGCCGATGCAGGCCGCGGAGACAGGGGCGTGGTTGCATGTGGAGTGTGCGCGCGCCTTCGGGCCCGGCCTGATCGCCGAGGACCTGCCGGAAGAATTGCCGAAGGTGTTGCGCGCATTGGGCGTGTGAGGTCCCGGGTCAGGCCCGGGACAGGGTTACGCAGCTTTCGACAGCGCTTCGATATCGGCGGTGCTGGCCGCTTCGAGCCCGTCGACATAGACGATGTGGGGCGTGTCGAAATCGAGAGTGTGGAGTGTCAGGTCCGCCTCGCCCTCGTCGGTGATGAATTCGCCGTCGACCAGCTGCGAGATCTGTACCACGGCGCGCCTGGAGCCGAACATCGCCTCTGCCCTCCAATCGCGGATCAGCAGGGATTGTCCTGCGGGAAGCACCACGTCGCGCACGGGGCGGGTGTGACCGAGCGATCCGGCCTGAACGCGGATCGTCCGGGTGCGCAGGGTTTGAACCGAGATGTCCTTCAGGATGGCCATGCCGGTGTCGCGCGTGATCACGCGGTCACCGGGGCGGAGATCTTCCACCGCTTTCTCGCCATCCAATGTCATGATAACTGCACCGGCGGCAAAGCCGCTGGCCTGCACTTTGGCCCGGGACGGGTTGATCCCGCCTGTGCCCCCGACCGTTTTCGGTTCCATGGGCTATCTCGCTCTGTTTTCTGCCTCGAATTTTTTACCACCATACGTCAAGATTTCGTGAATGTCGTGCCTTTTGTTCAAGGGTTGGGCATATTTGGTGGAGCTGTTGCGCGGGAAATTCTCCTCGCATCCATCCGAAGGCTTTGCTAAGACGCGGTTCGATGCGGGTGTGGCGGAATTGGTAGACGCACCAGATTTAGGTTCTGGCGCCTTTGGCGTGGGGGTTCGAGTCCCTTCACCCGCACCACTTCCCTTTATGCGGCAGCGCGGAGCGCCGAATCCGGTGTGGTTCAGCACCAGGCAGTTTCTTTAACCGGCTGGCGTCAGAATGGTGGGGTTGAACCCCACCCTACGATTGCGGCTCTCCCATGATCCAGACCTGTGCGATGGCGCGGTCGTCGCCCATCATGACCGTGGGGAAGATAGTTTGCCAGATGTCGTTCGCCGTGTTCGCGCGCTGGGCAATTGCCGGTGTCGAAGCGAGGTCAATGGCGATGAGGTCAGCCTCCATCGTTGGGGCGATGGTGCCAATGCGGTCGGACACGTGCAGTGCGTCGGCGCTGCCGGCGGTCGCCAGCCACCACAGTTGCGCGGGGTGCAGGGCGGTGCCGGTGAGTTGGCCGATCTCATAGGCCGTCGCCATGGTGCGCAGCATTGAGAAGGACGAGCCGCCGCCGGTGTCGGTGGCAAGGCCGATGCGGTGGCCGTCATCGAGGCGCGCGGCCATGTCGAAAAGGCCCGAACCGATGAATGCGTTAGAGGTGGGGCAGTGGATGAGCGCCGCGCCGACCTCGGCCAGACGGGCGCGTTCGCGTTTCGTGAGGTGGATGGCGTGGCCGTAAAGGCCGCGGGGGCCGAGGAGGCCGTGCACCTCGTAAGTGTCGAGATAGTCGCGGTAGGAGGGGAAGAGGGATTTGACCCAGTCGATTTCCTCGACCTGTTCGGAGAGATGCGTTTGCATGAGGCAGGTGGGGTGTTCGGCCCAGAGCGTTCCGAGGGCAGAGAGTTGATCGGGCGTGGAGGTGGGGGAAAAGCGCGGGGTGATGGCGTATGCCAGCCGGTCGGTGCCGTGCCAGCGGGCGATGAGCGCGGCGCTGTGGTCATAGGCGGATTGGGCAGTGTCCAGCAGCGCGGTGGGCGCGTTGCGGTCCATGCAGGTTTTGCCCGCCACGGCGCGCAAGTTGCGGGTGCGTGCGGCCTCGAAAAAGGCGTCGACGCTGTGGGCGTGGGAGGTGCAGAAGCTGGCGACCGTGGTGGTGCCGTTGGCCAGTGTCAGATCGAAGTAGCGATTGGCGATGGCTCGGGCATAGGTGGGATCGGCGAGGCGCATTTCCTCGGGGAAGGTGTAGGTTTCCAGCCATTCGCGCAGGCGTTTGCCCCAGCTGGCGATGATCGCGGTCTGGGGGTAGTGCGCGTGAGCGTCGATGAAACCGGGCGAGATGAGGTGATCGTCGTAGTGCTCTATCTGCGCGTCCGGGGCGGCGGCGCGCAGCTTGGCCAGGGGGCCGGTGCGGGAGATGTGGCCGTTCTCGATCAGGATGGCCTCGTCGAGGCGGGCGGTGCCGGCAGGGTCGCCTTCGAACGGTGAGCTGGTGAAGCAGAGGACCTGTCCGGTCAGGATGCGCTGAGTGGTCATGCGGGGTGGGCTCCGTGGTGCCGGTCGGGGGCAGGATAGGAGCGCGGAAGGCAGGCGTAAATCCCGCATATTGCGTTGTGATTTCCCGCGGCTTTGTCCTACATGGTGCCGCAGAACCGGGGAGCGCGCGATGACCGAAAACCAGCAGCAGGACGACGTGACCGAAGAGCGCGAACCCGCGCAGGTGCCCGAACCCGAGCGAGAGCCTGAGCGCGAGGACAGCGCCTATGTGCTGGATCAGAAGTCCGTGGGCCGGATCATGTATGCCGTGGACATCGGCGACCAGTCCATGCTGTGGCAGGAGCTTGAGCCGTTCCACCCCGCCGACATCGCCGACCTTCTGGAACAGATCAATTCCTTCGACCGCCGGCGGCTGATTGAGCTGTACGGGCACGAGTTCGACGGCGACGTTCTGACGGAACTGGACGAGACGATCCGCGAGGAGGTGATCTCGATCCTGTCGCCGGAGGTTCTGACCAACGCGGTGCGAGATCTTGAGTCCGACGATGTGGTCGACCTGGTCGAGGACATGGAGGAAAGCCGGGCCGCCGAGATCCTCGGCGTGCTGGAGGACAGCGACCGGACGCTGGTGCAGCAGTCGCTGAGCTATCCCGAGTATTCCGCCGGGCGCCTGATGCAGCGCGAGGTGGTGATGGCGCCCGAGCATTGGAACGTGGGGGAAGCGATTGATTACCTGCGCGACCAGGATGATCTGCCGGACCAGTTTTATCATATCGTACTGGTGGACCCGCGGCTGAAACCGGTGGGCAACGTGACCTTGGGCAAGCTGATGGCGTCGCGCCGCGAGGTGATGCTGAGCTCATTGGTGGAAGAGACGTTTCATGTCATCCCCGCCGAGCAGTACGAGGGCGACGTGGCCTATGCGTTCAACCAGTATCACCTGATTTCCGCCCCCGTGGTGGACGAGGACGAGCGGCTGGTGGGCGTGATCACCATCGATGACGCCATGGCGGTGCTGGACGAGGAACACGAGGAAGACATCCTGCGGCTGGCCGGTGTGAGCGAGGAAGGCAGCCTGAGCGACCGGGTGATCAGCACCACCAAGCGGCGGTTTCCGTGGCTGGCGGTGAATCTGGTGACGGCGATCATGGCGTCCCTGGTGATCGCGCAGTTCGAGGCGGCGATTGCGCAGATCGTGGCGCTGGCAGTGTTGATGCCGATCGTGGCGTCGATGGGCGGCAACGCGGGCACCCAGAGCCTGACCGTGGCGGTGCGGGCGATTGCGACGAAGGACCTTACAGGGTCGAACGTGTGGCGGTTCATCCGGCGCGAGGTGCTGGTGGGGCTGGTCAACGGGGTGATCTTTGCCGTGGTGATGGGGATCGTGGGCGTGTTGTGGTTCGGCGGGCCGGAACTTGGTTACGTGATCGGTGCGGCGATGGTGATCAACCTGGTGATGGCGGGGCTTGCGGGCACGGTGATCCCGGTGGTGCTGGACCGGGTGGGTGTTGACCCGGCGCTGGCCTCGGGCGCGTTCGTGACGACGGTGACGGACGTGGTGGGCTTTTTCGCCTTCCTCGGCCTTGCGGCGGTGGTGCTTTTGTGAGCGATCTGGCGGAGGTGAAGGCGGCGGCGCGTAAGGCGGCGTTTGCGCGGCGCAAGGCGGCGTTCGAGGCGGCGCAGGGCTCGGGGGCGGGCCTGTTGTCCGGCGTGCTGGCCGGGTATCGCGGCGTGCCGCTTGCGGGGTACATGCCCATTCGCACGGAAATCGACCCGCTGCCGGCGATGGCCGAGGCGGCGGCGCATGGCGTCGTCGGCGTGCCGGTGATCGAAGCCGAGGGAATGCCGCTGAAGTTCTCGCGCTGGGAACCGGACGGGGCGTTGCGGGACGGGCCATTCGGGGCGCGGGTGCCGCAAGTGGATGACTTCTTCGAGCCGGAGATTCTGATCGTGCCTTTGGTGGCGTTCGACCGGAATGGCGGCCGGCTGGGCTATGGAGGGGGCTTCTATGACCGGACGCTGGAGCTGTTGAGGGGCAAGCGCGCGACGTTGGCCATCGGATTCGCCTTCGCGGCCCAGGAGGCCGAAGGGCTGCCACTGGAGCCCACGGACCAGCCGCTGGACATGGTGGTGACGGAGAAAGAGGTGATCGGGTTTTGAGAGGGCGCGGGTTTTTATCACGTCGGTTGATGTTGTTCAACGCGCGGAGTCAAGGCGCAGCTTGCTGCGCCGCCGCGCGATCGTCCGCTGACCGAAAGGCGATTGCACGCAATCGCCGAAAGGGGGGCCGCCCCCCGGGCTGGCGATTGGGAGAAGTTGGTGTCTCGATTTGAGGTTTTGCGGAAGTTTCGGGAATAAAGTGCCCTGAACAACTGTTGGTTCGCCATCCCGCGGTCTGGCGTTCGCGCGGCAAAACTCTCGCGCTTGTCGGAAGGAGATGAACATGGACACCCACGAGTACACCGCCAAGGTGGTCTGGACCGGCAACCGTGGGGACGGCACGCGAACATACAAGGGCTATGACCGGACGTGGAACATCGAGACGCCGGGTAAGCCGGTGGTTTCGTGCTCGAACGATCCGCTGCTGGGTGGAGACCCGGGACTGCACAATCCCGAGGACCTGCTGCTGGCGACAGTGAGCGCGTGCCACATGCTGTGGTATCTGCATTTCGCCAGTGACGCAGGCATCGCGGTGCAGGGATACGTGGACGACCCGCTGGGCGAGGCGGAAGTGGAGCGGTCTGGCAAGGGGCGGTTCAAGCGGGCGGTGCTGCGCCCGGTGATCACGGTGCTGGAGGGCGCCGACCTGGAGGCGGCTGATGCGATCCATGGGCGCATTCACGAGGTCTGTTTCGTGGCGCGGTCGGTGGCGTTTCCGATTGTTTACGAAGCGCGGTACGAGGTGGCGGGCTGAGGATGTAGGGGGAGCGTCGGTGGCTCTTGCCCTTTGGAAGCGGGGCCTCTACCAGTTTTGGCATGAGGATTTTGTATCTTGGAGACGTGATGGGCCGGGCCGGGCGGCAGGCTGTCGCGGAGCGTTTGCCGGGCCTGCGCGAAGCCTGGAAGCTGGATTTCGTCGTGGTCAACGGCGAGAACGCGACCGGTGGCATGGGGCTGAGCGGCGCACATGCCAAGGCGCTCTTGGAGGCGGGCGCGGATTGCCTGACGCTGGGCGATCACGCCTTTGATCAGAAGGAAATGCTGCAATTCATCGAGGGCGAGCCGCGGATCGTGCGGCCTCTGAACTTTGCCAAGGGTGCGCCGGGGCGCGGTGCGGCCGTCTTTTCCGACGCGCGGGGGCGCAAGGTGTTGGTGGCGCAGGTGTTGGGGCAGGTGTTCATGAAGCGCGCCTTCGATGACCCGTTCAGCGCCGTGGACACGGTGATGCGGGCGCATGTGCCGGGCGGCGCGGTGCAGGCCAGCCTGATCGACATCCACTGCGAGGCGACCAGCGAGAAGATGGGTATGGGGCATTATTGCGACGGGCGGGCGAGCATCGTCGTGGGGAGCCACACCCATGTGCCCACCGCCGATGCGCAGATCCTGCCGGGGGGCACGGCGTTCCAGTCGGACGCGGGCATGTGCGGCGATTACCTGAGCGTGATCGGCATGGACAAGACCGAGCCGATGCGGCGCTTCGTGACCGGCATGGGCAAGGAACGGTTCACGCCGGCCATGGGCGAGGTGACGCTTTGCGGGCTTTACGTCGAAACCGATGACGCCACGGGCAAGGCAACAAGAGTGGAGATGGTCCGCGACGGCGGGCGGCTGGCGGCCGGCGGTCCATGAGGCGGACCCTAGGGCTTTATGCCGCTCTGGTTGCCATGGGGCTGGGGTGGGGCCTGTCGATTCCGCTGAGCAAGATCGCAGTGAGCACGGGGCATCAGCCGTTCGGCCTGATCTTTTGGCAACTGATCATCGTCGTGATGTGCCTTGGTGCGGTGACGCTTTTGCGGGGGCGTAGGGTCGTCTTCGCGCGGCCCTATCTGGGGCTGTTCCTGATGGTGGCGCTGTGTGGCGCGGTCTTGCCGGATATCTTTTTTTACACCGCGGCCACGCAGCTGTCGGGTGGGGTGATGTCGATCGTGATTGCTTCGGTCGCCATGTTCTCGTTGCCGATCGCGGTGCTGATGGGCAACGAGGCCTTCGAGTGGCAGCGGCTTTGGGGCGTGATGCTGGGGCTGGGGGGCATCGTCCTGCTGGTAGGGCCGGAGGCGAGCCTGCCCACTGGGACCTCGGCGCTGTTCGTGCTGGTGGCGCTGTGCGCGCCGGCGCTGTATGCGACCGAAGGCAACCTGGTGGCGAAATGGGGTACGCAGGGCCTGGACCCGATGCAGGTGATCATCGGCGCGTCAACGATCGGGGCGGTCGTGGCACTGCCCGTCGCGGTGGGCACAGGGCAGTGGATCAATCCGCTGAAGGGCGTGGGCGTGCCGGAGCTGGCGCTGGTGGGGGCGGCGGCGCTGCACGCGCTGGTCTATGCCTCTTACGTGTGGATGGTGGGCCATGCCGGGTCGGTCTTTTCGGCGCAGACGTCGTACATGGTGACGGCGGCGGGCGTGCTGTGGTCGATGGCGCTGTTGGGGGAAAGCTATTCGATCTGGGTGTGGCTGGCGCTGGGGGTGATGATGCTGGGGATGTTCCTGGTGCAACCCCGGGCCGCGCGGGTTCTTGTGCCGGGGCGCGTGATAGATGAGAATGCCGAAACTGGCATGACATCGGACCGGGACGGGCAGAGCTGATGCAATTCATTGAACTTTCGCAGGGCGCCCAGCCGCTGGTCGCCCTGGGCGTGGTCGCGGTGATGTTCGTGCTGTTCATCCGCGAGGTCTATCCCACAGAGGTGGTGGCGCTGAGCGGGGCCGCGGTGCTGCTGGCGCTGGGGGTGCTGCCTTATGATGCGGGCCTCGAGGTGCTGTCGAACCCGGCGCCCTGGACCATCGCCGGGATGTTCGTGGTGATGGGGGCGCTGGTGCGTACGGGCGCGCTGGACGCGTTCACGACGGTGGCGGACCGGCAGGCCAAGGTGAACCCCAAGCTGGCGATCGGGATGCTGATGGCTTTCGTCGTGTTCGGCTCGGCCTTCATGAACAACACGCCGGTCGTGGTGGTCATGATCCCGATCTTCGTGCAACTGGCGCGGACGCTGGGGGTGACAGCGTCCAAGATGCTGATCCCGCTGAGCTATGCCGCGATCCTGGGCGGCACGTTGACGCTGATCGGGACCTCGACCAACCTGCTGGTCGACGGCGTGGCGCGGTCGCAGGGGATGGAGCCGTTCGGAATTTTCGAAGTGACGCCGCTTGCGCTGTGCCTCGTGGCGTGGGGGGCGGTGTACCTCTATTTCATCGCGCCACGCCTGTTGCCGGAGCGCGAGAGCATGGCGGACATGTTGTCGGACCGCTCGAAGATGAAGTTCTTCACCGAGGCGGTGATCCCGCCCGACAGCAACCTGATTGGTCGGGAAGTGACCGGGGTGCAACTGTTCAAGCGCGAGGGCGTGCGGCTGGTGGACGTTGTGCGGGGCGATATTTCTCTGCGGCGCAACCTGCAGGGGGTGGAGTTGCAGGTGGGCGACCGGGTGGTGCTGCGCACGCAGATGACCGAACTGTTGAGCCTGCAACGCAACAAGGAGCTGAAGCGCGTCGACCAGGTTTCGCAGGTGGAGACGACGACGGTGGAGGTCCTGATCACGCCGGGATGCAAGATGGTGGCGCGCAGCCTGGGCTCGCTGCGGCTGAGGCGGCGGTTCGGGGTCTATCCGCTGGCGGTGCACCGGCGGAACCAGAATATCGGGCGGCAACTGGATGACCTGATCGTACGCGTGGGCGACACGCTTCTGCTGGAAGGCGCGCCAGAGGACATCAAGCGTCTGGCGGGCGAAATGGACTTGGTTGACGTCAGTCATCCGTCGGCCAAGGCGTTCCGGCGCGGGCACGCACCGGTCGCGCTGGCGGCGCTGGCGGGGATCGTGATTTTGGCGGCCTTGGGCGTGGCTCCGATCCTGGCGCTGACGGTGATCGCGCTGGCAGTGGTGCTGTTGTCGCGTTGCATCGACGCGGAGGAGGCGTTTTCGTTCGTCGAGGGGCGGCTGCTGGCGCTGATCTTTTCGATGCTGGCCATAGGCGCGGCGCTGGATGCGTCGGGCGCGGTGCAGCTGATCGTGAACGCGGTGGCGCCAGGGCTGTCGGCATTGCCGCCCTTCCTGATCGTCTGGGCGATCTACCTTCTTACCTCGGTGCTGACCGAGCTGGTGAGCAACAACGCGGTGGCGGTGGTGGTGACGCCCATTGCCATCGGGCTGGCGGATGCGTTGGGGATTGACGCGCGGGCGCTTGTGGTGGCGGTGATGGTCGCGGCCTCGGCCAGTTTCGCCACGCCCATCGGATACCAGACCAACACGCTGGTCTATGGGCCCGGGGGCTACAAGTTCACCGACTTCCTAAAGGTGGGCGTGCCGCTGAACCTGAGCGTGGGGCTGCTGGCCAGTGCGCTGATCCCGTTCATCTGGCCGCTGTAAGGCGGGCGTCGGATATCGAGTATTTTGGGAACGGTGAAAAAGCGGGGGCGCCGCGCCTGACCGGCGCTGTCTCCAAATCGTGATCACCTGCACGCGTTGGTTGTGGTACGGTGTCACCACAGGCGGGTGTTCCGCCAAATGACGAAGACCCGCCCAAACCCAATCCGACCGGGGATGCCCGGCCGAATGGATAAAGGGAGTGTCTCATGGTCAAAACAATCGGAAACCCGCTTTCATGGTTCTTTCAGGGCGTATCCGGCGCGAGCCGGTCCGTGGGCGATGCCACCGTCGCGTTGAGCGGCGAGGCAGGTGCCACGCCGAAGGTCAGATCGCTGTCTCGCGCGGATCTGAGCGATGCGCTGCGCAAGGGCTATGCCGATTTTTCGCGCTTTCGCAGTGACGTGATGTTCCTGGTGATGATCTATCCGGCGATCGGATTGTGCCTGTCGTTCTTCGCCTTTCACCGCGCGATGCTGCCGATGCTGTTCCCGCTGGCGGCGGGGTTCCTACTGTTGGGGCCGATCGTGGCGATCGGTCTTTACGAGATGAGCCGGCAGGCGGAACGGCGCGAGGATGTGGGCTGGAGCGCCGCGCTGTCGGTGGTTCGGGCCGAAAATATCGGTCCGGTGCTGGTGATGGCGGTGTACCTGCTGGCGATCTTCATCGTCTGGATGCTGGCCGCCATGAAGATCTATGACTGGACGCTGGGGCCGCAGCCGCCGCAGAGCGTGTCGGGATTCGTGACAGACGTGCTGACGACCGGGCCGGGCTGGACGATGGTTGTCATCGGCATGGGCGTCGGGGCGGTTTTCGCCGTGGCGGTGCTGGCGGTCAGCCTGACGACCTTTCCCATGCTGATCGACCGCCGGATCGGGCTGGCCGTGGCGGTCACCACATCTTTGCGGGTGATGCAGAAGAATCCGGCCACTGTGGCCAGGTGGGGCGCTATCGTGGCCGTGCTGATGCTGATCGGGACGGTGCCGCTATTCCTCGGGCTGATCGTTGTGTTGCCGGTGCTGGGCCATGCGACATGGCACATCTATCGCGCCGCCGTGGAGTGGGTGTGAGGTCACCGCGGTCTGCGCAAGCCGGGGCCGGGTGGGGCCGGCCCCGGGAGTGCCGGGCTTAGCTGCCGCCGTCGGTGCCCTCGGGCAGGGCGGTCGCGAGGCGGGTGACGGCGTTAAGCTTTGTCATGCCGTCTTCGCCGGCGGTGTCGTATTCGAATAGCACGCGGTCGCCGCTACCGAGGTCCTCGGGCAGGGTGATCTCGGTGGGCACTTCCCAGACTGTCTTGTCGGTGAGCACGATGATGCCGTCGATGCGGTCGAAGGCGAGGACGTGGCCCTCGGTTTCGTCGGCGAAGGCGGGAAGGGCCGTGATGGCAGTCGCGAATGCAGCGGTGATGATGCGCATGGGGTTGGTCCAGGGGGAGGAAAGCACTCTTGGCGCGACCCCGCGCCTTGTAGCCGCCGGGAGGAGCCTCGCACCCGGATGGCGGTGAAATGGGATGGGCCACGTGGTTTGCAAGAGGGCGGCGCTAAAATAAATGGCGGATTCTCGCGCGTCAGATACCTGCAAGCTTGCCAGAGACCGGGGCTTGGGGAAAAAGACCGAAAAACCGGGGGATTTTCTGATGCGGCGTTTGATGGCCTTCATTTTGGTGTGCGCGATTGCAGGATGCAGCGCGAAAGAGGCGTCGGAATCGCCGGCGCGACACAACCCGCCGCTTTATCCCAACGAGACGCCGCAGATCCGGGCGCTGATCAACCAGTATGCCGACACTTACGAAGTGCCGCGGTCGCTGGTGCACCGGGTGGTGCAGCGCGAGAGCGATTACCGCCCCAAGGCGCGCAATGGCCCGTATTGGGGCATGATGCAGATCCTGCCCGCCACGGCACGGGGTATGGGATTTCAGGGGCAGGCGAGCGACCTGCTGAACCCGGAGACCAACCTGAAATACGCGGTGAAATACCTGCGCGGCGCATGGCTGGTCTCGGACGGCAGCGAGCCTGACGCGGTGATGTGGTATGCGCGGGGCTATTACTATGCGGCGCGGGACAAGTGCCTGCTGGTCGAGACCGGCCTGCGCGAGCGCGAGATCGCGCGGCATTGTCGCTGAGGCAGGGCGTCTAAAGCGGCCAGAACAGCATGATTGCCGGGACGGACACGGCGATCACGATAATTTCCAACGGCAGACCCATGCGCCAGTAATCCCCGAAGGCATAGCCGCCGGGGCCGAGGATCAGCGTGTTGTTCTTGTGTCCGATGGGCGTGAGATAGGCCGAGGACGCGGCCACGGCGACAGCCATCAGGAACGGGTCGGGCGAGACATCGAGCGTGTTTGCCATCTGGATGCCAACCGGGGCCGCGACGATGGTGGTCGCGGTGTTGTTGAGCACGTCCGAGAGCGTCATCGTGACCACCATCAGCACGGTCAGGATCGCCCAGGCGGGGAAGCCTGCCGTCAGGTCGACGAGGCCGCCCGCGAGCAGGGCGGTGCCGCCGGCCTCTTCGAACGCGGCACCCAGGGGGATCATCGAGCCGAGCAGCACCACCACGGGCCATTCGATATGGGTGTAGAGCTCCGACGGCGGGACGATGCGGGTCAGCACGTAGGCCATGACCACCAGCCCGAGCGCGATGGGCAGGTAGAGCAGGCCGAAGCTGGCCGCGGCGACGGCGGCGCCGAAGATGCCGATGGCAGCCCAAGTCTTGCGGTCCTGCGTCACTTTCAGCCCGCGTTCAGCCAGCGGCAGGCAGCCCAGCCATTCGGTCACGTCCGAGCCGGTTTCGTGCGGGACCAGCAGGAGGAGGATGTCGCCGGGCTGGATCGTGGTCTTGCGGACCTGCTCCCGGATCTGACGGCCACGACGGGAGATGCCCATCAGCACGGAGCGCTGGCGCCAATTCAGGCCAACGGACTGGGCCGTGCGGCCGGCGATGCGGGCATCGCGGGGGACCACGACCTCGATCATGTCGAGCCCGTCGCCGGCGGCGCGGACCTTGTCCTCGCGCTTGGAGTCCGAAAAGGCCAGAGACAGTGCGGAGCGGAACTCATCTAGCGCGTCGGGCGTGGCCTCGATCACGAGCGCGTCGCCGGCTTGCAGGATGGTGTTGCGTGCCCGGCCATAGCGGCGCTTGCCGTCGCGGACCACGCCGAGAAGGGCGACGTCGTTGCTGTCGGCATCCTCCTGCAACTCTGCGAGGCGCTTGCCGATATGGGCGCTGTCTTCGGGGATGGTTAGTTCGGCCAGGTAATCGGCCAGCTCGGCGGCGTGCAGGCCGCTGTCGTCACGGGCCGGGATGAGCCGCCAGCCGATCAGCGCAACGAAGACGAGGCCCGCAAGGGCCGTGACGGCGCCGACGGGGGCAAAGTCGAACATGGAGTAGGATTGCCCCAAGGCGTCCTCGCGGATGCCGGCGATGATGATGTTGGGCGGCGTGCCTATGAGCGTGACCATGCCGCCCAGGATGGTGGCGAAGGAAAGCGGCATCAGGCTGAGCCCCGGAGAGCGCTTGGCCTTGCGGGCGGTCTGGACGTCGACGGGCATCAGCAGGGCCAGTGCCGCGACGTTGTTCATGAAGGCCGAGAGCACGCCGCCGATGCCGCCCATGATGGTGATATGCGCCCCAAGGCTGCGCGAGCTGTCGACCAGTGTGCGGGTGATGAGGAAGACCGCGCCCGAACGTACCAGACCGGCGGAGACAACGAGGACGAGGGCCACGATGATGGTTGCCGGATGACCGAAGCCGGTAAAGGCCTGTTCGGTGGGCACGACACCCAGCACCACGCCCAACATCAGCGCGCCGAACGCAACGATATCGTAGCGGTAGCGGCCCCAGAGCAGTAGCGCGAACACGCCGCCGAAGAGCGCGAAGAGGATGATCTGGTCCTGGGTCATCTGGGCGAGGTCTTTCCGGAGCGGTCTGGCGGGCTGAGCCCTTGCCGGCAGCCTAGAGGCAAAGGGCGGCGGCGCAACAGTCGATTGCCGGGATTGCACAGCGGCCCGCGCCTGATTTATAGAAACGTGAAGTTTACACATGTCATCGGAGGCGCGTCATGGCCGGCCACTCGAAATGGGCGAATATTCAGCACCGCAAGGGGCGTCAGGATGCCCAGCGGGCAAAGCTTTTCTCCAAATTTTCCAAAGAGATAACGATTGCCGCCAAAATGGGCGATCCGGACCCCGACAAGAACCCGCGCCTGCGCCTTGCGATCAAGCAGGCCAAGTCGCAGTCGATGCCCAATGACAATATCGACCGGGCGATCAAGAAATCGGTTGCGGGCGACGGCGAGGATTACGAGGAAATCCGTTATGAGGGCTATGGCCCGAATGGTGTGGCGGTGATCGTCGAGGCGATGACCGACAACCGCAACCGTACCGCCAGCACGGTCCGCTCGACCTTCACAAAGCATGGCGGGAACCTGGGCGAGACCGGCTCTGTCGGGTTCATGTTCGAGCGCAAGGGGCAGGTCACCTACCCGGCGGATGTGGGCGACGCCGACACGGTCATGATGGCCGCGATCGAGGCCGGCGCGGAGGACGTGGAATCGGGCGAGGACGGGCATACCGTGTGGTGTGCTGATACCGACCTGAACGACGTCAGCACCGTGCTGGAGGCGGAGCTGGGCGAGAGTGACGAGACCAAGCTGGTCTGGCGGCCCACGACCACGACTGAGCTGGATCTGGAAGCGATGCAGAAGCTGATGAAGTTGATCGACGCGCTGGAGGATGACGATGACGTGCAGAACGTGACGACGAATTTCGAGGCCAGCGATGAGGTGATGGAGCAGTTGGCGGCTGAATAAGGCTTGAAGAACAGAGGTTTGAGCGGCGTCCTTCGGGGCGCCGTTTTTGTTTGGGAGTGTGAGCGGCGGGAGTGTGCGCGTGGGTTTTCACCCACCCTACGCCGTGAGGCGGCATTCCTATCAGACCGACGCGTTGGCCTGGCCCTGCGTGTCGGCGGTGGGCGGTTCATGGTCGCAATCGCGGGTTGCGTCAGGAGCTGGTTGGCGGCAAGATGAGAGTCCCGAAGGTGCCACGAAAGTCGTGGAGAATTGGGAAGCCGGTGCAAGTCCGGCGCTGCCCCCGCAACGGTAAGGATGGGGGATACCGCAGATGGCCACTGGGGCGTCATGCCCCGGGAAGGCGCGCGTATCCGCACCCCCGCCAAGCCCGGAAACCAGCCCTTGGGATGAACGTCGAACCGCGGGGGGCGGTGCGGGCGGTGGACCGGAAAGCGGTTCTCGCGCGGCCTTCCTTCGCCCCAGTCCGGCCCGGGGTGTGGCCGGAGGAAGAGCAGAAAGAATGAGCCTGACACCGATCATGGATGGACTGGAGCGCAGCGGCGCAACGGGGGCCGAGGCCGAGGCCGTAGCGCGTCTGGGTTTTCTCGAATGGGTCTTTGCGTATCCCGGTGCTGTGACAGCACGGGTCGTACGTGAGGCTCTGGACGAGCCGGCGGTTCAAAATGCGGGCAGTGCCGCGGCACGCGCCTTCGTCGATGTGCTGGAAGAGGCGCGGTACGCGGTGCCGATGGCACGCAGACGGCGCGGGCGCGCGGCACGGGTCATGCACTGAGCCCACGGAAATCGGCCCCGTTGTCACGTGCGGCGGGACGCATCCGGCTCGGGTGTCTGGAAGATGATTGAATGGCGTCGCGCAAAAGAAAAAACGGCGACGCCAGGGAGGAGGAGAGGCGCCGCCGTTCTTTACGTCGGGTCCCAGGGAGGAGGAAGGGACCGTTCGTTGCAGTTGGGCTCGGATCGAGCCCAGGTCTTGCCGGGACCGCACAAGGGAGGAGAGGCGGTATCCCGAACAGGTGCCAAACGGGAGGAGAAGCACCTGATTGTTGTAGCGAGCGTTCGGCGCGGTGGCCGTTTCGTTCGCTGTTGAGTCAAAGATAGCGATATGCTGCGCGTGCACAATGTTTTTTGCTGCAACGCAGCTATGCAGGAAGCGCATAGAAGAATTGTTCATATTTTGCGTGTAATATCATCTGTTTGCCGGTTTTTTGTGCGGGATTGAAACGGGGGTTGTGCCCGCTTTCAGAAATGCCACTTTCGACGCCGCAGATGCATGGAGACAGGGCATGACAGAAATACTCGACAAAGTGCGCCAGGAACTGGAACGGCTGGAATTACCGGACGGTGGTACCGTGATTTCACGCGACATGGTGCGTGCGATGCGACTCGAGGGCAGCGAAGTGCGATTCGTGCTGGAGGCGCCCAGTGCCGAGATGGCCCGCCATATGGAGCCCCTGAGAGCCGCCGCCGAGCGCGCGGCGCTGTCGGTCGAGGGAGTGACCTCGGCGCAGGTTGCGCTGACGGCGCAGGCGCCCGAGGCCCCGGCGCCCTCGCTGAAGGTGGGGCGTCACCCTGAGGGCGGAAACGCGTCGATCCGACCGGGCGGCGTGAAGTCGATACTGGCCGTGGCGTCCGGGAAGGGCGGCGTTGGCAAGTCCACCGTGGCGTCGAACCTGGCGGTGGCGCTGGCCCGGGCAGGTCGGCGCGTGGGGCTGCTGGACGGTGACATCCACGGGCCGAGTCTGCCGCGGATGATGGGCGTGACCGAGCGGGCGAGCAGCCCGGACGGCAAGATCCTGACGCCGCTGGAGGCACATGGCGTCAAGATGATGTCCATCGGCCTGATGATCGAAGAAGACCGCGCCGTTGTCTGGCGGGGGCCGATGCTGATGGGGGCGTTGCAGCAGATGATGAGCCAGGTGGATTGGGGCGAGTTGGATGTGCTGCTGGTGGACCTGCCGCCGGGGACGGGGGATGTGCAGCTGACCCTGTGCCAGAGGGCGGCGCCGACGGGGGCGCTGGTGGTCTCGACTCCCCAGGACGTGGCGCTTTTGGATGCGCGCAAGGCGATCGACATGTTCAACACGCTGAAGACCCCGGTGCTGGGGCTGATCGAGAACATGTCGATGTTCCATTGTCCGCAATGCGGGTATGAGGCGGCGATTTTCGGCCATGGCGGCGTGGCGCAGGAGGCCGAGAGGCTGGAGTTGCCGCTGTTGGGGGCCTTGCCGATCGACTTGGAGACCCGGCTGGGCGGCGATGCCGGGCGGCCCGTGGCGCTGGAGGACGGTGCGGTGTCGGAGGCCTATGCGCGGTTGGCGGACCGGCTGGTGCAGGGCGGAATGGCGTAGGCCTTAGTCGAGTTATGAGGATAATGGGGATGGTGGGTTATCACCCACCCTACGCGCAATTCACACCGCCATTGGCATAGGCCGGCAAAGCTCGGGCACCGTCACGGTGTCCTGAGACACCGTTAACCCCCCGTTGATATTTCCCGAAGCCCGGGTGCGGTGCGTCGCGCCTCTGGCTGGCAAACATGTGACGCCTTGGGGACGGCCCCCTGGCGCGGAAAGGGAAATTCATGAACAAGGCAATTACCGATGGCATCACCTTCATGCCGCCGGCCTATGCGAACGGGCTGGACGTCTGGTCGAGCGGGAACGGCACGCCGGGGTCCGACACGTATGATGGGGCGACCAACGCCGCCTTCGTGCCTGCCGACCAGGATTTCGGCGGGGCGCTGGAGATCCAGAAGACCCAAGCCGTTCAAAAACTGCGGTACATGGGCGAGACGCCGATCCTGCCGGGCTGTTACCTGCAGATCACCGCGCGGGTGAAGGCAATTGCCGGGAACTTGCCCAACATACGCATCGCGGGCTGGGCCGGCGGTGCGGGCGGCGGCCATGTCAACGGCCTGGTCGAGACCGGCCCGAGCGTGGCGATGACGAACTACGGCGAGGTGGTCGAGGTGACGGCCATTGTCGGCAGCGGCGACCGCGGCGGAGTTGACATGGTCTGGGGCACAGAGCCCCTCTACGGTCACTTCGGCATCGACCTGACGGGCCCCAACGGCGGCGTGGTGCGGATCGACGATATCCGGATCGAGGATGTGACCAGCATCTTCCTGCGCGATCTGGTCGGGCTGGTGGACGTGCGCGATTACGGCGCGAAAGGTGATGGCAGCACCAATGATCTGCCTGCGTTCGAGGCGGCGGATGCGGCGGCGAGCGGGCGGACCGTGCTGGTGCCCGCCGGGAGTTATTTTCTGGGCGACAGCCTGACCATGCAAAGCAAGGTCGAGTTCGAAGGCGAAGTCACCATGCCGGTCGACAAGATTTTCGAGCTGGTCAACGATTTCGACTTTTCCAAATACGTGGACGCTTTCGGCGGTGACACCGAGATTGCGTTCAAGAAGGCCTACCAGGCGCTGCTGAACAACCCGGGCCATGTCGAGCTGGACATGAAAGGCCGCAAGGTGGCCTTGCGCGCGCCGGTGGACATGCAGGCGGCGGTGCCCAACCGGACGGTCTATAAGACGCGGCACGTGATCAAGAACGCGCAGTTCTCGGTCTTTCCGGGGGCGAACTGGGACACCGACACTGTCACCTCGCAGGCAACCTACAACGCCAATGACAACAAGCGCCTGACCAACGTGGCGAACGTGGCCAATATCCAGGTCGGATCACTGGTCACGGGCAACGGCGTGGGCCGCGAGGTCTATGTGCGGGCCAAGAACGTCGGTGCCCAGACCGTGACGCTGAGCCAGCCGCTTTACGATGCGGAAGGGACGCAGAACTACACGTTCAAGCGGTTCAAATACATTTGGGATTTCAGCGGCTTCTCGCAGATCTCGAAATTTGCGGTGTCGAATATCGAGTTCCAGTGCGGCGGCGATTGCAGTGCCGTGCTGCTGCCGCCTGCGGGCTCGGCCATCCATTTCCGGGATTGTTTCTTCACCCAGCCGCGCGACCGGGGGATTACCAGCCACGGCGAGGGTGACCAAGGCATGATGATCGATCGGTGCCAGTTTCTATCGCGGGAAAGTCCGTTGCTGGTGCCGAACCGGACGACGATCGGGGTCAACTGCAACGGCAACGACATCAAGATCCGCAATTGCCGGTGCAATTTCTTCAAGCATTTCGCGATTTTGGCGGGGTCGTCCAGCATCATCATGGGCAACCACTGTTTCCAGGGCGACAGCGCCGATCCTGGCCCGCGCAGCGCGATCTTCGTGCTGACGCGGACCAACAATCGCGGGACGATCACGGGCAACTATATCTGCGACGGGTCGATCGAATGGACCAACGAATATGACGAGGATCCAGGGTTCGCCAGCGAGTTCTCGTTCAGCGCGCTGTCAATCACCAGCAACGTGTTCCTCAGTCAGAGCACTGCGCCTTCTTTCAACTTCCTGTCCGTAAAGCCCTATGGGCCGGGGCATTTCATCAACGGGCTGACGGTGACAGGCAACACGGTGCGCCTGATCGACGGGCCGATCGACCGTTTCGAGGGCATCGACACCAGCTTTGCGACCATGAACTTCGAGCGGTTCCGTAACATCCGCTTCGAGGACAACGCCTATTTCAACGTCAATATCCAGGTGGAAAATCCGTTGGTCGTGCAACATACCGAGGCCAGTGCGCAGAAGACATGGGTCGTGTCGCCCCATCCCAAACTGCCCTTCGAGGCCTGGGCGCAGACGGTCGAGGCGATCGTACCCGAGGGCCCGATCCGCGAGGCGAATGGCGATGCGTATTTCGGAATCCCATATTATGACGGCAAGGAAGGCCCGAACAAGGATCAGGTCAACCTGCGCTGGGAAAAGGCGGTGCGCGGGACGGTCACGATGCGCATCAGGATCGACGATCTGATCTGACGCAGGGGAGGTGTCGCGCAACGCCTTAGAACTGGCGCCAGAGGCCGAGTTTCAGCTTGAAATCATCGGCCTCCGCCACGCCGGCGACAAGCCCGAGTTCGACGTGTTTTCCCGGTGCGATGCGGCGAATGTAGGATGGAGCCAGCTTGGCGTAAGGATATTTTTGCGTCGGGATGCCTGTCTGTAATTGCAGGATGATCTTGGCATCGGTGGTGGGGCTGAGGCCGAAGGTGATATCGGTTTCCAGAACGCCATCGAAACTGCCGATGATCACCGCACGGCTGTCGATACTCAGCCAGCCGGGCGTGTTCCCAAGCTCAAACCCGCGTCCGACGCTGAGACCGGGCCGAAGCGCGAAAGCTTCCCGAGCCATTCCAAGGCCGAATTCGGCGGCGACGCGCGTGCTGCGGTCAGTGGCGCCGATGGGCCAGCGCAGGAACGCGATGGCCTTGGACATGTCGTCCTCGTGGCCGCCCGCATCAAAGCCGAGGGTCAGGGCGCGGGTCAGCCCATGCTCGGCATAAAGCGAGCCGTAGAATCCGCTGCCATCGGAAATGCCGTTCTCGAAGTCGGTCTCGATGGAATAGCTGAGGAAGGTTTTTCCCTCGGCCCGCATCCATGGACCGGCCAGGGCCGGCGCGACGCTGGCGATCAGCAAAACGGGAATGATAACGCGCTTGAGCAGCATGGCACCTCACGCGTTCAGATTGGTTAAATTTAGTAAACTGTTGGTTAACGAAAGCCGATTATCCGGGGCTTTCCGGCGTGTCGCGGGCGACCGCGATCAATCCAAGTTGGCGCGCGCCGGCAATGGACAGGATATCGGAATCAAATCCCTGCGGTTTTTGAAAGCGACGGATGGCGGCGCGGGTGCCCCGATCCAACTGACCGTTGATCGGCCCGCGATAGAGCCCTCGGGCCTTGAGCGCGCGCTGTACCGAGGCGTTGAATTCCGGCGTCAGGTCGGCGCGGCAGGGGACCTGGAACCGGGTGACGCGCCGTTCCTGCACGATCTCCTGCGCGGTTTCGGTCCGGTAGCTGGCAGGGCGTGTGACAGTGCCGTCATCGGCGACCTCGGCGGGGCTGACGAGGATTTGCTCGGTCACGGTTTCCACCACGGCGGGCGAGGTGTCTTGTGCCCAGCAGGTGCCGGGGTCCGCGCCGGGGGGGGGGGTGTCCAGCCGCTGCACCGCGTCGGTACCCGCGCCGGACATGTCTCCACAGGCGGCCAGCGCCAGAAGGGCGCAGGGGGCTATAAGGGTCGGTCGGATCATCTGCTCGTGCCTTTTTAGGCGGGTTTTGCAGTATCTTACCCGGTTTGATCCGCTTGGGGAAGTGTGCTGTCGCCCGCGTCCTCCAGCAGGCGATCCAGCAAGTGCGAGATATCTTCGACGTCCTCGGCGATGACGTGCACGACGCCTGATTGCCGCTGGATACGGCCGGTGACGCGCAGAAGCCGCCCGGCGATGACCGCGCGGCGGTATTTTTCGTAAAGCGCGCGCCAGACCACGATGTTGACCACGCCGGTCTCGTCCTCGAGCGTGATGAAGATCACGCCCTTGGCCGTGCCGGGGCGCTGGCGCAGTATGACAAGACCCGCGACGGTGACGCGCGCCCCTTCCGGCGGGTCGTCCATGCGCGCGGCCACCAGCGCGGAAGGCGGGCGTGGCCAGTCATGGGCCGTGCTCTCGGAGAAAACTCTCATAAGAACATAAGTAGAACATCGCGAATTTTGCGCAACTCTTTTCCGCGTGATGTCGCAAATGGGACTGGCATCGGCTAAATGGCGCGTCTAGGAACCCTTGGAAGACGAAGCGACGGGAGCCCGAATACATGGCGAAAATAACCTACATCGAACATAACGGCACCAAGCACGAGGTTGAGGTCGCCAACGGCCTGACCGTGATGGAAGGCGCGCGCGACAACAACATCCCCGGCATCGAGGCCGATTGCGGCGGCGCCTGCGCCTGTTCGACCTGCCATGTCTATGTCGATCCGGCCTGGGTCGAGAAGCTACCGGCGAAAGACGACATGGAAGAGGATATGCTGGACTTCGCGTTCGAGCCCGATCCCGAGCGCTCGCGCCTGACGTGTCAGTTGAAGGTCAGCGACGCGCTGGACGGCCTTGTCGTGCAGATGCCCGAGAAACAGATCTGATCCGCATTTTCCTCTGGCCAAAAATATCCCGGGGGTGCGGGGGCTGGCCCCCGCTTGAACCCGCGTGCGGGGGCTGGCCCCCGCATCGGTCGGATCGCGCACAGCGCGGTCCGAAACTCAGTTCAGCGCACGCCATCCGATATCGCGGCGGCTGAAACCTTCGGGCCAGTCGATCCTGTCGATCATGTCGTAGGCCCGGTCGGCGGCCTCGCGCAGGGTGGTGCCGCGGGCCGTGACGTTCAGAACCCGGCCGCCGGTGGCGGTGATCTTTCCGTCCGTCTCGCCGGTGCCGGCGTGGAACACCATGTGGAAGCTGTCTTCAGGGCAGTCGTCCAACCCGTTAATGATGCTCCCTTTCTCATACGCGCCGGGATAGCCCTTTGCCGCCATCACCACGGTCAGCGCATGATCTTCGGCCCAGTTGGCCTCGACCTGGTGCAGGCGTTCTTCGGCGGCGGCCTGCATGAGGTCCAGCGCCTGTGCGCCCAACCGTAGCATCAGGACCTGGCATTCGGGGTCGCCGAACCGCACGTTGTATTCTACCAGGCGCGGCTGGCCGTCCTTGATCATCAGCCCGGCATAGAGCACGCCCTGGTAGGGCATGTCGCGCTCGGCCATGACACGCAGGGTGGGGCGGATGATCTGATCCAGCGCCTTTTCGGCCACCGCGTCGGTCAGGACGGGGGCGGGGGAATAGGCGCCCATGCCGCCGGTGTTGGGGCCGGTGTCACCTTCGCCCACGCGCTTGTGATCCTGCGCGGTGCCCATGGGCAGGGCGGTCTGACCGTCGCACAGCACGAAGAACGACGCCTCTTCGCCGTCCATGAACTCTTCGATCACCACCTCGGCGCCGGCGCTGCCGAAGCTACCGCCGAACATGTCGTCGATGGCGGCGTGCGCCTCGTCAATGGTCTGGGCGATAATCACGCCTTTTCCGGCGGCGAGGCCATCGGCCTTGATCACGATGGGCGCACCTTGGCTGGTTACGTAATCCTTGGCGGCCGCGGCGTCGGTGAAGTGGCCGTAGGCGGCGGTGGGGGCGTTCGCGGCGTCGCAGATGTCCTTGGTGAAGCTTTTGGAGGCCTCGAGCTGGGCCGCCGCCTGCGACGGGCCGAATACGAGAAAGCCCGCGTCGCGCAGCCTGTCGCCGACGCCTGCGGCCAGCGGCGCCTCGGGACCGATGATGATGAACTCGATGGCGTTGGCCTCGCAGAAATTCACTACCGCCGCGCCGTTCTCGATGTCGAGCGACGCGCATTCTGCAATCTGCGCGATTCCCGCATTGCCCGGCGCCACGATCAGCTTGTCGCATTTGGGGTTCTGCATCACCGCCCAGGCCAGCGCGTGTTCGCGCCCGCCGCCGCCGAGAATGAGGATATTCATGGCACCGCTCCGTTGCATTTTTCCGTTTGCTTAAGCGTTGCGTGGCCGGGTGGCAAGCGACCGCCTGTCGCGGGAACGGATCGGGGGGCGTGGCGTTGAGCAGGCGTAATGTAATCGAGTAACGCAGGAGTAATGAAATGACCAAACTGTCGAATCGAAAAGTCGCGATACTGGCCACTGACGGCTATGAACAATCAGAGTTGGAGAAGCCACGCGATGCGTTGTTGAGCGAAGGCGCAGAGGTGCATATTGTTTCCCTGAAGACGGGCCAGATCCGCGGCTGGGATGAGAACGACTGGGGCCGGTCTGTCGATGTGGACAAGACCGTCGACGCAGTCAGCCCCGACGACTATGATGCGCTGGTTCTGCCTGGCGGTCAGATCAACCCGGATATTCTGCGCACGGACAAAACCGCTGTGCAGTTCATCAAGTCGATCTTCGAGGCCAAGAAACCCATCGCCGCTATTTGTCACGCGCCGTGGCTGCTGGCCGAGGCCGGCATCGCCAAGGGTGTGCACCTGACGTCGTACCATTCGATTCGCATTGACATGATAAATGCCGGTGCAAGATGGGAAGACAGCCCGGTTGTGGTCGACCAAGGCGTGGTCACCAGCCGCAATCCCGATGATCTGCCGAACTTCTGCGGCAAGGTGATCGAGGAAATTTGCGAAGGCCGTCACGAAAGCCGTGCCGCCTGATCTTTCCAACCGGTGCGGGATGCGTCAAAGATGGGGTCATGTCCGACCTCATCGATGATCCCGCCCCGGGCGAAAATGCCCCCGAATTTTCGGTCTCCGACCTGTCGGGGGTGATCAAGCGCATGATCGAGGGAGAGTTTTCCCACGTGCGCGTCAAGGGCGAGGTTGGCCGTGTGAGCCGGCCTCGCTCTGGTCATGTCTACATGGACCTGAAAGACGATCGCTCGGTTCTGGCCGGGGTGATTTGGAAAGGCGTGGCCGGACGTCTGGCTGTGCAGCCCGAAGAGGGGATGGAGGTCGTTGCAACCGGTCGGCTGACTACATTCCCGGGGCAATCGCGGTACCAGATCGTCATCGAGGACCTCAAGCCTGCTGGCATGGGCGCGCTCATGGCGATGCTGGAGGCGCGGCGCAAGGCGCTGGCGGGCGAGGGGCTGTTCGCGCCCGAGCGCAAGAAGCAATTGCCCTACCTGCCGGAGGTGATCGGGGTTGTAACCTCGCCGTCCGGGGCCGTTATCCGCGATATTCTGCATCGTCTGCGTGACAGGTTTCCCCGCAAGGTGCTGATCTGGCCCGTGGCCGTGCAGGGCGAGAAATGTGCACCGGAAGTGACAAACGCCATTCAGGGATTCAATGCGATGACGCCCGGCGGGGCCTTGCCGCGGCCGGATCTTTTGATTGTCGCGCGTGGCGGCGGCAGTATCGAGGATTTGTGGGGGTTCAACGAGGAATCGGTCGTGCGGGCTGCCGCGGCATCGGAAATTCCGCTGATTTCGGCCGTGGGGCACGAGACGGACACGACGTTGATCGACTTCGCCTCGGACAAGCGGGCGCCGACGCCCACGGCGGCGGCGGAACTGGCGGTACCTGTGCGGCTGGACCTGTTGGCCTGGCTTGATGGTCAGGAAGGGAGGCTGTTACAAGCCCTGCAGGGACAAGTGACGGCGCGGCGGCAAAGACTGCGAGACCTGAGCCGGGCATTGCCCCGGGGCGAGGCCCTGCTGGACGGGCCGCGCCAGAGGCTGGACGGGATGGGGGACAAGCTGCCCGGCGCGCTGCGGGCGTCGATCCAGGTGCGGCAGGTCGCGCTGTCGCAGAAGGCAGGTGCGTTGCGGCCCGGGATGCTGCGGGAAAGGGTGCGAAACCGGCGTGAGGGGTTCGTCTCGCTTGCCGCGCGGATGAACACGCGGACCTTGCAGCGTGATATCAGCCAGAAACGGGCGGACTTCGAACGCGTCACCAAGCGGCTTTCCGATGTCAGCCGGCAGCAGGTGCGGGATTGGCGCGACCGGCTGGCCGCGCAGGAGCGGCTGCGCGAGACGCTGGGCTACAAGGCGACGCTGAGCCGCGGCTATGCCGTGGTTCGGGGCGATTCAGAGGTGGTGACGACGAAAGCCGCGGCGCAGGCTGCGACCGCGCTGGAGATCGAGTTCAGCGATGGCACGCTTGCCGTCGGGGGAAGCTCAGGTACCGAAGCACCGCAAACGGTGAAGCAAACATCGAAAACGAGGCCGAGCCCGAAGCCGAAGAAACCGCCGCCCGAGCAGGGCAGCCTGTTCTGACACCGACTCAGACGCCGATTTCGGGGCCGAGGCAGTGGAGCGGCTCGCCGGTCTGTTCCATTTCGTAAAGCTGGGTTTGGGCGGGGTCGTTCTGGAATTGCGCCACAAGCCCGCCGCCCGAGCGCTGGAAACTCCAGCATTGCGGCTCGGGCTTGTTTTCATAGACGAAGCAGATCAGGCCGTTGTCCTCGTACCATTCGCCTTCCTGGCAGCGGCCGTCGAGGAAAGACCAGCGCACGCGACGGTTCTCGAGGTATTCTTCGCCGCCGTAGGGGGCGCCCTGTGCACCGTAATAGAAGGTTTTCCCGCGCGTGTAAGCGTCGAACTCTGCCGCGGTCATGTGGTCTTGCGCGGCGGCGGCGCAGGGAGTGAAAAGCAAGGAAAGGACAAGCAACAGGCGCATCGTTCGATCCTGACAGATGTGTGCCGGTGGTGCCACCGCGTTATTCGCCCGCCATCGCCCCAGATGCGTTCCGCTCGGCACGATCGCGCCACTTGGCACAACGGCGGTCCATCATCCGGCGCCAGAGGGTTGGGAAGAGTGCGACCGTAGCCATGAATGGCAAGGGCATCGGCAACATCGGCATGGTTTCGGGATCAAGTTGCAGCGCCGGGTAACCGCGCGCCGGGGTGACATGATGGTCGGAATGGCGCGGCGCGTTGAGCATGAGCGCCGAAGAGAACCAGTGCGGCGCGTTCCAGGAGTGCTGCGGTCCCACCGGCTCCTTGCGGCCGTCGGGCAGGGCGGCGCGGCGTAGACCGTAGTGCTGCACATAGTCCGAGAGCAGGATTTGCATCTGCGCGTAAAGCGACAGGGCCAGCACCGCCAAAAGCGCATCGGGGCCGCCGAAAACGAGCGCGCCGATGCTCAGTGCCGCCGCCCCGCCCAGATAAAGCGCATATGGGTGAGTCCAGACCGGTTTGCGGCCCGCGCGCAAGCGGTTCTCGGCTGTGAGACCGGCGCGAAACGATCCGGCGCTGGCCCGCAATGCGTAGCGATAGAAGCCTTCACCGCGTCTTGCACTGTTGGGGTCCGCATCGCTGCCCACGTGGACGTGGTGCACGCGCAGATGGGCGCTGGCGTGATGGCCGACCAGCAGGGACGTGTAGATCAGCCGACCTAGAAAGCGTTTAGCGCGGCTTGGGCGGTGGATCAGTTCATGTGCAACGGGATGCGACACCTGGCCGAAGAAAAGCCCGGTCGCGACCCCGGTGAGAAACCGCTCCAGGCCGCCAAGGCCGGAGGGGCCGGCGATGGCCCATAGCGCCGCGCCATAAAGCGCGAAATGCGACACGCCCAATACCGTCAGAAGGTTGTCTGCTGCGGGGAACTCGGCGTCGGGGTCGGTATTGGCCGCCTCTGCCGCGATAAGGCGGTCCAGCAGGAAGGTGAGCACGGTAAGATAGCCAAGGGCGACCCATGCCCAGGCACCGCCGAAGGCGGCGGCGAGCAGGATCAAGGCGACCGGAAGGCAGGTCGCGATGGTGAAAAGGCGCAGCCCCTGCATGGAGTTCCTTTTTCTGTTGGTTCCACGGCCCTTTACAATGGGCGGGATTACGATTCGCTCAAGCTTCGTGGCTGGATTTGTCGTCGAAACATCTTGTTTCCACGCAATGGCCGCAAGCTGTAGCTCTCATAGGGTGTGTTGGGCGCGATCTATGCGGCTTTTGGTTTAATTTTGATCCACTTGGTGATTTGTTAGGCTTGCGGGCCTCTTGCGCGCGAGTTTCGCTGGCCGATTGCATTCAGTTGTTGCTGTAGACCGCGCAGACACAGCCCGCTTTCTTGAATTTCGCGCAGTCGCGCCATGCGGCGTCGCGACTGTCGCGCCCGAGACGGGCCATGAAATAGCCGCCCTTCGGGCTTGCACGGCTCTTTTGAAACACCAGATCCGGCTTTTGCTTGCCGGTCAGCCCGGTGCAGGCACGGGTCTGCGCCGCGGATTTGGCCAGCGATGCCTTCTTCGTGATCCCGAACGCCATCTGAATGCCCCATGGCTTGAGTTTCGGAAGATACGATTTCAGGGCGGTCATGCGGCGGTTGCGGGCAAGGTCGAAACAGGCCTTGTCGAACGGCAGGTCGTGCGACAGGCGCAGATCCGGTGTCGGCACCGGCTTTTCGGTCCAGTTGGAGTAGGGGACGCCGGTGATGATGCGGACGTAGTCGATGGTTTCCCGTGCCAGCCCTCCGGTGCCCGCGATCAGCCCTTCGGCGCGACGCTGGCCGCCGTTGTAACCAACGGCGGCCAGCCCGAGATTGCCGTAGCGGCGGGCCATTTCGGCAAGGTACTGGGCGGAATGCTCCAGAGCCTCGGCGGGGTTGTAGGGGTCCTCGAGGCCGCGCAGCTTGGCAGTTGAGGGGATGAACTGGGCGATGCCGCGGGCATTGGCATGGCTGAGCGCGTTTGGGTCAAACCGGCTTTCCTGCCAGATGAGACGGGCGAAGAAATGAGCGTCGATCCCGTGACGGGTGGCGAAGGTCTGAAGCGCGTTGCAGGTGTCGTAGACGAAATGCGCCTTGCGGATGCAGACCGGCGGCCCCCATTTGTCGGTGGAGCAGATCGTGTCCGGCGGCGTCGCGAATGCGCGACCGGGGACAAGCATCAATAGGAGTAGGGCGAGGCGCAGAAGCATGCTGACATGGTTGCCTGTCGCCCGCGCTTGTCAATGGTGGGTTTTCATCTCCGGCGGGGCGGTTTAACTGAATGGACAAGAAAGCAAGGGTGTCTCAATGGCGTTTTTCCGCAAGCTGAAGGATCGGTTGTTCAAGTCTTCCTCGAAGCTGGAGGAGGGGCTGGATGCGATTGTCGAGGACGGGGGCGAAGCCGAGGAGGTGACCGAAGCAGCGGAGCCGGATCCGAAGCCGGAACCTGAGCCTCAGCCGGAGCCTGAACCGGAGCCGGAGCCTGAACCGACACCGGAACCGGAACCGACGCCTGAACCGGAACCGGAGCCGACACCGGAACCGGAACCGGAGCCGACACCGGAACCGACGCCAGACCCCGAACCGGAGCCTGAACCCGAGCCTGAGCCTGAACCCGAGCCTGAACCAGAGCCTGAGCCTGAGCCTGAACCCGAGCCGAAACCCCAGCCGCGTCCGACACCGCCGCCGGAGCCGCGACCGGAGCCGTCGCCTCAGGAAATCCCGGCGCCGCCGTCCGAGCAACCGCCTACTGCACCGCAGGAGGTGCCGCAGACGCCACCCTTGGAAGACCCGGTGCGATCCCCCGATCCGCAACCCATGCCGACGCCGATCGAGATCCCGCCCGATACACCGAAGAGCGAGGCCGCCCCGCAAGCGCGGTCGGGCCTTCTGGGCCGTCTGTTGGGGCGTGGCGAGGCTAAAACGGTCGTGCGCCGCACGCTGGACGATGACATGTTGGAGCAGTTGGAGGAACTGCTGATCACCGCCGACATGGGCGTGGATACCGCCCTGCGCGTCACCGCGAACATGGCCGAGGGGCGCATGGGGCGGAAGCTGTCGAGCCAGGAGATCAAGGAGCTGCTGGCCGCAGAGATCACTCGGATCATGGAGCCTGTGGCCAAGCCGATGCCGTTATATCCCAAGCGCCCGCAGGTCGTGCTGGTGGTTGGCGTCAACGGGTCGGGCAAGACCACCACGATCGGCAAGCTGGCGAGCCAGTTCAAGGCGGCGGGCAAGTCGGTGGTGATCGCCGCGGGCGACACGTTCCGCGCAGCCGCCGTGGAACAGTTGCAGGTCTGGGGCGACCGCGCGGGCGTGCCGGTGCTGACCGCGCCCGAGGGCAGCGACCCCGCGAGCCTTGCCTTCGATGCCATGGACCGCGCCGAAAAGGACGGCGCGGACCTGTTGATGATCGACACGGCGGGGCGGTTGCAGAACCGTGCCGACCTGATGGAAGAGTTGGCCAAGATCGTGCGCGTGATCCGCAAGAAGGACCCTGATGCGCCGCACAACACCCTGCTGGTGCTGGATGCCACAACGGGGCAGAATGCGTTGAGCCAGGTCAAGACGTTCCAGCAACTGGCCGATGTCTCGGGGCTGGTGATGACCAAGCTGGACGGCACCGCGAAGGGCGGCGTGCTGGTGGCGCTGGCGGACAAGTTCGGGCTGCCGATCCATGCCATCGGTGTGGGCGAGCAGATCGACGATCTGGCCCCGTTCGATCCGGAGGATTTCGCCAACGCGCTGACAGGGCTGGAAGCATGATGCGCAGGCTGCTCGTGGTGCTTGCGCTTGCGTTGCCAGCGGGCGCGCAGGCCGAGACTGCGATGGAACAGGACCTGTGCCGCGAAGGCTGGCAAAGCGTCAACGTCGCGATGGGGCAGGCGGCGCGGTTTCGCAGCATCGAGCCGTTCGTCAACACGGACGGCTGGTGCCAGATCGACCGGAGCGTCGCAGAGCTTCGGGAAGATGATTTTTCAAGATTGGTCTGGCACGCGACCGGAGTGGCAGGCGCGATCCAGAAAAGCGGGTTTCCCGAGACGTTCGAGGCGCGATTTACCGGCATCGACCTTGTCGAGGCGTTCAGCATGGACTTGCCGCCGGAGCGGGTCGGGTCGATGGCATCCTTGCACGTGAAAGCGGAGCGCGACCGCGAAACGCTGGATTTTGAGATAGACGCGCTGGATTTCGATTTCGGCGAGCTTGGCGCGGCCAAGCTTCGTCTGGTTGGCGGCGGGATTGACTTGTCGGGTCTTAAGCGGATGCAGATCACCGTGGGGGGACTGCGCATCCGCGAGGCGACGCTGTCGCTGACCACGACGCCGGACCTGTCGCGGGCGCTGACTGCAGGCGTTGCGGGGGAAAAGCAACTGGCGCTGATGCGTGAGGTGGTTGGAATCTTGCCCGACGCCACCGTATCGGACGAAAGCCGGGCGGCGCTCCTCGACTTTCTGGATGCCGCGCCAACGCAGAACGGCACGCTGGAGGTGCGCGCCACGTCGGAGGCGGGCCTGGGCATGGTTCAGATGGCCGGGGGCGGAATGCAGCTTCAGGAAAGTGTCAGCGACGAGGATGTGAAGGACGCGGCCGCCCTGCTGTTGAGTGGGGTTCGAATCGAGGCGACTTGGACCTCTCAAGACTGAAGCGCAGCCGTGACGCAGGAGGCACGATTAGTGCGTGCCCAACAACTTCTCGATCTGGCGCAACACGAAGAGCACGACCACGACGATGGCAGCGGCCATGGCGGCCAGCGGAATCTGGCCCGCGCCGCAACCAAGGCCCACGGCGCCGGCGAGCCAGAGTGAAGCGCCGGTGGTGACGTTGCGCACCTTGTCGCCTGCGGTAAAGATCAGCCCGGCGGCGAGGAAGGCGACCCCGGCGGTCACCGCCTCGATCATACGGATGGGGTCGTTGCGCTGCTCGCTGTTGCCGCCGCCGAAATCGAGTGCGGCAAGTTCGCGGCCGATGATGACGAAAAGGCAGGCGGCAACGGCCACAAGAATATGTGTGCGCAGTCCGGCGGGCTTGTCTTGCATTTCACGTTCGAAGCCGATGAACGCGCCTAGAATCACCGCAACACTGAGACGCGCGAATGCGACCGAGGCAGGCACTACTGAAAACGTGCCCTGCACCTCGTTCACGATCTGGTCCATGAAGGCGGCGAGCATGGGTTGCATGAGGGATTAACGGTGCGGTGCCGCAAGGGTTCCGTCGCGCCGATTGTTCCTTTGGCCGGTTTGCCCGCTGGTCGCCGGAACCGGGGCTTGGGTTCCTAGTTTCCGTGCTTAAGTACCACGGTTCAAAAGGCCGCAGTCGGCGGCAACCAACCCCCGAAAAGGAGCTTTCCCATGCCCAACGCCCTGCAATCCGCCGCCGCGTTTCCCGTGACCGAGATTGGCCGCCTTGACGGCGGGACGATCCGCCTTGGTAAGCCCGAGGAAAAACCGTGGCAGTTGATCTTCGTCTATCGCGGTATCCACTGCCCGATCTGCCGCCAGTACCTGCAGGATCTGGAGCCGAAGCTCGAAGAGTTCGCGGATATAGGGATCGACGTGGTGGCCGTGTCTGCCGATACCGAAGCCAAGGCGCGGAAATTGCGGGCGGACCTTTCCCTTTCCGTACCGCTGGGGTACGGGATGGACGTGGCGCAGATGCAGGCGCTGGGGCTCTACGTCTCGGATCCGCGTTCGCCCGAAGAAACCGACCGGCCCTTCGCGGAACCCGGTCTGTTCCTGGTAAACCCGGAGGGCAATTTGCACATGGTGGATATCTCGAACGCGCCGTTCCTGCGTCCGGAACTGGAAAAGCTGCCGTCGCGGATCAGGTACGTGCTGGAAAACGATTATCCGATTCGCGGCACGCATGAAGGCTGAAGGGCGGACGGGACCGCGCCGGGGGTGTGACACCGGCGCATGAGCGAATGGATCGTCTCGCTTGAGGGGACCGAGGCCGGTCACCAGCTTGCCTTGGGGCTGGCCTTGCTGGCCGCTGTCCTGCACGCCCTGTTCGGGGCGTTGCAAAAAGGGCGGCACGATCCGTGGCTGACGCGGGGGGCGATCGACGGGGCTTATGCGCTGATGGCGTCACCCTTTGCGTTGTTCGTTGTGCCGTGGCCGGAGCCGCATATGTGGGTGATCTTCGCGACCGCGTGGCTGATCCACACGCTTTACAAGGCCTTGCAGGCGATGGCCTATATGCGCGGGGCTTTTACGGTGGTCTACCCGGTGGTGCGGGGCACGGGGCCGCTTTTCACCGTGATCGGGGCTTATCTGCTGTTCGGTGAGACATTCAACCTCGTGCAGTGGACGGGGGTCGCCGTTTTGCTGGCCGGGATCTATGGCCTTGCGATCTATAACCTGCGCACCATCAAGCTGGATCGCGAGACCATGCCCGCCGCGCTGGGGTTGGCGGTGCTGACCGGGCTTTTCGTGGCGCTGTACACGACCTATGACGCCTATGGCATCCGCGCCACCGCCGACCCGTTCACGTTCCTCGCGTGGTTCTTCATGATCGACGGGCTGATCTTTCCGGTGATCGCCTACCGCCGATGGCGCGGGATGGAGGATGCGCCGGAGCCCGGCCCGCTGCTGGTGCGCGGCTTGGCAGGCGGGTTCATCGGCTTCTTCTCGTTCGGGTCGGTCATGATGGCCACACGGTTGGACAAGGTGGGTGAGGCGGCGGTCCTGCGCGAAACCTCGACAGTGTTCGCCGCCCTGATCGGGTGGCTGATCCTTAAAGAAACGGTGGGGCCGCGGCGGATCGCGCTGATGGCATTGATTGCAGGCGGCGCGGTCATAGTTGAGAGTGGCGGCTGAAGCGAAGAGGCGAGACGATGGACGACAAGAACGGGAATGGAAAACTGAAGGCGGTGCTGGAATTCGGTCCGGTGCTTGGATTCTTCGTGGCGTACCTGCTGCTGAAGGACCGCGTTTTCACCATCGGCGGCACGGAATACGAAGGGTTCATCGTCATCACGGCGGTCTTTATCCCCGTGCTGCTGGCCTCGACCGCGCTGATGTGGAAGCTGACGGGGCACCTGTCGAAAATGCAGATCCTGACGGCAGTGCTGGTTGTCGTGTTCGGCGGGCTGACGGTGTGGCTGAACGATCCGAAATTCTTCCAGATGAAGCCGACGATCATCTACCTGTTTTTCGGCACGGTTTTGGGCATCGGGCTTCTGCGGGGGCGGTCCTATCTGCAATACGTGATGGACGGGCTGATGCCCCTGACCGATGCGGGCTGGATGATCCTGACCAAGCGGATCACGATCTTCTTTTTCGCCATGGCGGCACTCAATGAGCTGGTCTGGCGCACGCAGAGCGAAGAAACCTGGGTTTATTTCAAGACTTTCGGGCTGATGGCGGCGATGTTTGTGTTTTTCATGATGCAGGGCAAGCTGATCGCCGAGCATGGAACGGACGACAGCGGCAAGCCCTGACCGTTTCTGTTGCCTTTGAGCCTGTGCCGCGGACGATCCGCCGCGGGGGTCAAACTTTCGCCCCAATGATGCGTCACGCAACGCGCATGACATATGCCGTGATTTCCCGCGTCCGAGACGCGTTCGCCTCCATTCCGCCGATGCGGGCCGAAACGCTCCTTCCCCTCGTGATCATGCTGATCCTCTGGATCGGGCTCAACGCGACGGGAATGCCGGAGGACCGGGTTTTCGTTCTGGTTCTCGTGCTGGCGCAAGCCCATGCGGTCTGGCGCAGCCTGCCAAACGCAGCCTGTCACCTGAATGGCGGGAGCCGCGCCAGGATGGTCTGGCCTGTGGTGATTGTCACCGCTTTGTCGGCGCTGCAACTGGGCATCAACGATCCGCTGTTCAGCCAGCGCCTGTTGTCCGGTGCTTGCGTTTTCGTGCTTTTGGTAATGCTGATGGGCGTCCGGCGCGAGCGGGAGGTCATGGCGCGGATTACGCACAGCGTGACGGAGGGGCGACCGGTGTCGCTCTTGCGGGTCAATGCCTGGTTCGCATTGGTCTTCCTGTGTGTGAACGAAGCCTTGATCGCGACCGGCTCACTGGTGGTGTGGATGTCGGCGATGATGATCGCGGCGTTTCTCGTCCACGCGGCTTATTGGTTCATCGTGCTGCTTGTGATCCCGCCCGAAGACAGCCTCGCCTGAGGCTGGCGGGACAAAAACGGGATACTTGCCATCCCGGGCCTGGGCCAGGGCAGGACGCGCGACCAGCGCGGATCTGGCATGTCCGGCAGCTGTGCACGAAGCCGCGACAGCGTGACATGCTGAGGTTCGCGCAGCAGGGCGCGGTAGAAATCGAACAACCCGTCGCGCAGGTAGGTCGACCAATGACAGTAGAATCGCGCCCGCCCCGGCGCCACGCGGAACCCGGCGCGTTCCAACGAACGGAGGGTATCGGGGTGATCAAGCTGCACCGTCAGGGTGTTCTGCCGTTGCGGAAGCGCCTGCGCGAGGCTGCGGTCGCCGTGTTCAGGGGCCGAGATCAGGCGTTCCATCAGGAAATCGAACAGGTCGTTCTCGCGCGTGGTGACGCTGATGATTTCGGCGGCGCGGCCTGCTTCGCTTTCGATGGCGGCGCGGGCGGCGGTGCCGTATTCGGCCCCGTTTAGCAGCAGCACACGGCTGATCGCGCCGGCCCGAAGACGTGGCAGCGCGCCAAGCGCCACGCGTGCGCCCATTGAATGCGACATCAGATGCACGGGTCGGTCCGGGGCAACCCGGCGTATCATCGACACAAGGTCGGCAAGGCAAAGGCCAGCCTTTTCGGCCTGCTTGTAAGCGTTCCAGATGGTACCGCGGGCGGACCAGCCGAAGCCGATCGCGAGGCCTTCGTCAGGGTTGCCTGAGCCGAATCCCAGACCGCGTGGCCAGCTTTTGGCTTTCCATGTGCGGTGTTTGGGATGGAGCGATAGGATATGGGTGTGCGGACAGGCATTGGGATGGCCGGGTTCGAATTTGAACCCGTGGGTCATGATGATGACCGGGCCGGGAGGGACGAGCGCGCGGCGCAGGGTGGGCAGAAGCGGCTGCGCCGCATCGTGAAGGCGAGGACCAAGTGGCGTGGCGTCGATCTGCAAGAGCGGCATCTTCGACCCTTCAGACTACATCTTGTGGGCAGGCAGTATTCCAGCCATATGACGCTTGCTTGAAGTTTGGGTTACAGCACCGTGACGGTGCCTGGGGGGCACACAGAAGCGTTAGAGCTAGCTGTTGACGCGCGTCGCCGGTCGGCGTACATCATCGCTCGTGGCGATTTGTTACCGGATTGCGGGCCACGTTAAACATCTCCGCTAAAGAGGTCAGGATGAAAGTCCCCTTTCGCTTGACCGGCTTGGGGACTTTATTTTTGGGCGGATCGCCCGGAGGTCGATGATGAAAAACGAGTGGAACAGACGCACCAAGCTGGTGCATGGCGGTACGCGGCGCAGCCAGTACGGCGAGGTGAGCGAGGCGATATTCCTGACGCAGGGCTTCGTCTATGAAAGCGCGGAGGCCGCCGAGGCGCGGTTCGTGCAGGCCGGTGATGACGAGTTCATCTATGCCCGCTACGGCAACCCGACCGTGGCGATGTTCGAGGACCGTATCGCGGCGCTGGAGGGGGCAGAGGCCGCCTTTGCCACAGCGAGTGGCATGGCGGCGGTGAGCGGCGCGCTGATTTCGATGCTGAAGGCCGGGGATCATGTCGTCTCGGCGCAGGCGCTGTTCGGGTCATGCCTTTATGTTCTGGAAGAGATCCTGACGCGCTATGGTGTCGAAGTGACGTTCGTCGATGGCACGGACCTTGACGCGTGGCGGGCCGCCGTGCGTGAGGACACCAAGGTGGTGTTCTTCGAGACCATCGCCAACCCGACGCTGGAGGTGGTGGACGTGGCGGCAGTGGCCGAGATCGCCCACGCCGTCGGAGCCAAGGTGGTTGCCGACAACGTCTTTGCCACGCCAGTTTTTTCGAGGGCACTGGAGCAAGGTGCCGACGTGGTGGTCTATTCCGCGACCAAGCATATCGACGGGCAGGGGCGTGCGCTGGGCGGGGTGATCCTTGGCACCGAGGAATATATCCGCAAGACGATCGAGCCTTACATGAAGCATACCGGCGGGTCGATGTCGCCGTTTACCGCGTGGGTGATGTTGAAAGGGTTGGAGACGATCGACCTGCGAGTGCGGGCGCAGGCCGACAACGCGCTGGCCATCGCCGATGCGCTGCAGGCGCATCAGGCCCTCGAACGGGTGATTTACCCCGGCCATCCTTCCCACGCGCAGCATGAACTCGTGACGCGCCAGATGGGCAAGGGCGGCACGGTTCTCGCGCTGGACATCAAGGGCGGACAGGCGGCCGCGTTCCGTTTTCTGAACGCACTGGAGATCGTCGTGATATCGAACAACCTCGGGGACGCGAAATCCATCGCCACACATCCGGCGACGACGACGCACCAGCGGCTGTCAGACGCGCAGAAGGACGCACTGGGCATTTCGCCGGGCCTGATCCGGCTGAGCGTCGGCATCGAGGATGCCGAGGACCTGATTGCCGACGTGATGCAGGCGCTGGAAGTGGTGACGCAACAGTGATCCAAGGCAGCGCTTCTGACGTATCTTATGTCTGAGTGGTAATTTACCGTGTTTAAGCATAAGTATGATGCGGCCCGAAGCGAGCGAGGACCCGACGATGAATGTGCACCCTTCTGACATGAAGAAGGCTACGGACCGCACCGAGGCTAAGGCCGCGCTGGATACTTTGCGTGCGTGGGCGGAAACGGCCACGCCCGAGGAGGTTGCCGACCTCGAGCCTGCGATTGCCCGGCTTCTGCCGAAAGGCGAGGTGTCGAACTATCCGACGTTGCGCCGTGACTACCCGGAAGATTTCAAGCCCGACGCCACCTACAAGGCCAGCATGCCCGATTTGCAGAACGGCCCGTCTTCGCTGATCAAGGGGGCGCGGCAGCAGTTGCAGCATGTCGGAATTTCGAATTTCCGGTTGCCGATCCGGTTTCATACCCGAGACGACGGCGACCTGACGCTCGAAACCTCGGTGACCGGCTCGGTCAGCCTGGAGGCCGAGAAAAAGGGCATCAACATGTCCCGCATCATGCGCAGCTTTTACAAGCATGCTGAGCGGACCTTCAGTTTCGAGGTGATCGAGACGGCGCTCGACGATTACATTTCGGACTTGGACAGCATCGATGCGCGCATCCAGATGCGGTTTTCCTTCCCGATGAAGATCACGTCGCTGCGATCGGGGCTGGAAGGCTACCAGTATTACGACATCGCGATGGAGTTGGTGGAGCATGACGGTGTGCGTCGCAAGTTCATGCATCTGGATTATGTCTATTCATCCACCTGCCCCTGCTCACTGGAGCTGAGCGAGCACGCGCGACAAGCACGGGGGCAACTGGCCACGCCGCATTCCCAGCGGTCGGTGGCGCGAATCTCGGTAGAGGTCGTGGGCGACGACTGCCTGTGGTTCGAGGACCTGATCGAACTGGCCCGCACGGCGGTGGCGACCGAGACGCAGGTCATGGTCAAGCGCGAGGACGAGCAGGCCTTTGCCGAGCTGAATGCGGCCAATCCGATTTTCGTCGAGGATGCGGCGCGGTTGTTCTCCGAACAGCTGCTGAACGACCCGCGGATCGGCGATTTCCGTGTGATCGCCAGCCACCAGGAAAGCCTGCACAGCCACGACGCGGTCAGTATCACGACGCAAGGCGACACGTTCGCGTCCGAAAGCCTTGATCCTAAGCTTTTCACGACGCTTTTTCACGTCGGATGACCCGCGTGGCGCCGATCTGGCGCGATGTGTGCTGAAACCTTTGGCAAAAGCCCGCCGGAATTGGCCGAGGCGTTAGCTGCGACGCGGCATATCCTTTTCTGCGGGTGCAAAGCTGGTATAGTCCGTCCCTGTGCAATCTTGCCCTCAGGGGCGATCCAGAACGGGATAGAGCAATGGATATGTATTCGGCACCGCTGAAGGCGTCCTTGATGGGCCTACAGCTGAGCGGCATTATCGTGGAAAAGCAGCTGAGAGTGATGCAGGTTTTGGGACGCGCCGCCTATGACTCGCAGCTTCAGTTCTTGGGGCTGGCTTTTGACCCGCCGGTTCCGGCCTCTGCGCGGGCGCAACCGGCCGCCAAGTCGCGGCCCGCGTCTAAACCCAAGGCGAAGCCGGTACCCAAGAAGACCGCATCGAAACCGGCGGCCAAGACGACGGCCAAGCCTGCGCCCAAGGCGGAGGCCAAACCGGCAGCTAAGGCCGCAGCAAAAACGACCGCAAAACCCGCAGCCAAGCCAGCAGAGAAACCGGCCACGAAGACGGCAACCAACCCCGCTGCCAAGGCGACGGCGAAACCGGCAGTCTCCAAGTCGCCCTCGAAACCGGCGACCAAACCGGCCTCGGCAAAGACGGCCGACACGCCGGGAAAATCTGAGCCGACGCAGGCCGCGACACCGGCCTCGCAACCAGCAAGCAAGGCCGCGGTCAAGCCCGAGACAAGCAACGTGACAGCCTTTCCGAAGCCCGAGACGGGCACGGAAAATAACAGCGGCGCCAAGCGCCCGCGCAAGCCCTCGGCCCCGCCGGCGATGCCCGAAAGGTCCGCCAATCCCGACAAGGCAGCGGATTCATAGGACGCGGCTTCAGCCAGACGGAATGACGCGAAGACAGAAGAGGCGCGGCTACTGCTGAAGCGGTGGCCGCGCTTTTTTGTTCCGGTGATGACTTGGCCGCCGAAAACGGGCGCGGATCGCCGAGCATTGCACAGGACGCAAGCCGGGGCTTCTACTTTGAAAGTGGTTGTTTGTGGTCTGCAGATATACCTGTTGACCAGGGAGGAAACTGAAAGATCAACACACGAGGTTTCCAGAATGGCTACCAGCACAATCAACCTTGGCTATGAACATGGTCTCAATCGCCTGGTCCGCAAAGTTCCTGAGACACTGAGAAAACTGACCAAGGCCATGACACGCTACACCCAGATCGAATGGGCGGCCTGAGCGCCAAAGGCTGCCGGACCGGGATGTCTGGCCGGCATCTGTCAGCGCCTTTCAAAGCGCACTGAGCCATCGCGAACGTAAGGGCCTTTATTCAGGCCGACGACGAAGCCGCCCTCCGGGACGCCTGCAAGGGCATCTGTTCCCGAGGGCGGTTTGAGTCAGAACCAAGCTCTTGCGGCAACGGGCCATCGATGCGAGGGGCATCAAGGTGGCGCGAACGTGTCGTCTGCCGTCCGTCGTGACGCTATCCCATTTAAATTCCTACATAACAGTAAGGGATTGGCTTGAGCCCGCGAGATTCAATGATGGCCGAGGCGGTCCTGCCGATTGGGTCGAAACCTGCGGGGTTGCACCAGTTGCAAGTCTGGGTTTCGGGTATGGCAGTGGTGCTGACCGATAGTCTGGCCTACCTTGGTGTAAGGGAGGAAACCGAAGCAACATTCTTGAGGTTTCCAAATGGCGACTAGTACAACCAATCTTGATCACGGCGGCGTTTTCACCCGCTTGCTCCACGGTATCGTGGAGCGGTTCGAGCAGCACGCGCGCATCATGTCGCGCCGCGGCTTGATCGAGGAACTGACTGCGAAAAGCGACGAAGAACTGGCCGAGATGGGTATCAAGCGCGAAGATATCGTGCGCCACGTCTTCCAAGACCTGTTCTACGCCTGACGACCTTTCCAGCTCCGCGAGGGCCCTTCCTTACAGGGGCCTCGCGGAGCGGCTTGACATAGGCCAGAACCGAGGCCAAGGCTTCGATCCATGGTGGATTTTCGCCCGGTTGGATATGTGATTGGCCTGACGGTCACGGCGCTGGGTTTGGCGATGGTCCTGCCCATGATGGTTGATATAGCCGAAGGGCGTGAGCACTGGCAGGTCTTCGCGGAAAGCGCAATCCTTACGGTTCTCTTCGGCGGCCTTGTGGCCCTGTCTTGCCGCAACGGTGTGCAAGAAGGGTTGACCATCCAACAGACATTCCTGTTGACCACCGGCGTTTGGGTGGTCCTGCCGATTTTCGGTGCGATGCCGTTCATCTTCGGCGCAACCAACTCGACCATCGTGGATGCGTTCTTCGAGGCGATGTCCGGCTTGACCACGACCGGCTCTACCGTGTTGTCGGGGCTGGATACGTTGCCCAAGGGCCTGAACTTGTGGCGAGGGATCCTGCAATGGCTTGGCGGCATTGGTATCATTGTTGTGGCGATGGTCTTTCTGCCCGAACTGCGCGTGGGCGGTATGCAGATTTTCCGATCCGAGGCGTTCGACACCATGGGCAAGATCCTTCCGCGCGCGACCGAGATCGCCTCTCGTATCTCGGTGATCTATCTCGGTCTGACGCTGGCGTGCATCACCTGCTACATGATGACCGGCATGAACACGTTCGACGCCACCATGCATGCCCTGACAACGGTGTCGACGGGCGGCTTTTCCTCGTATGACGCGTCTTTCGGTACGTTCCAGGGGCCGGCGGAATGGGTCGCGACGGTGTTCATGATCCTCGCGGCGCTGCCTTTCGTGCGGTACGTGCAGCTTTTGGCGGGCAGCAACGTTCTGTTGAAGGACAGCCAGATCCGGGCATTCCTGGTGACTATCGGTATCCTTGTGTTCGGCACGGCGGCTGTCTTGATGACGATCTTCCCGCATGATCCCGAGCAGGCATTGCGGGAGGCGGCGTTCAACATCACCTCGATCATAAGCGGCACCGGGTATTCCAGTGTGGATTACATGGGATGGGGCCCTTTTCTGGTTTCGGTGTTCTTCTTCGTCGGCCTGATCGGCGGCTGCGCCGGGTCGACGAGCTGCTCGATCAAGATCTTCCGCTATCAGCTGCTGTTTGCATCGGTGCGGTCGCAGCTTCAGCGGATCTATTCGCCCCACGGCGTGTTCACGCCCCGCTATGACGGGCGCGCGATTTCAGATGATGTCCTGAGTTCGGTCATGTCGTTCTTCGTTTTCTTCGTGGTGACGATGGGGCTTGTGTCCGTGGCGCTTGGCATGACGGGTCTGGATTTCACCACGTCGGTGTCCGGCGCCGCCGCGGCGCTGGCCAATATCGGGCCGGGCCTGGGCGAGGTCATCGGACCGGCGGGGAATTACCAGCCGCTCAACGACACGGCCAAGTGGATCCTGATCGCGGCGATGTTGATCGGGCGGCTGGAGCTGCTGGCCGTCTTTGCAATTTTCACACTTTCTTTCTGGAGGGCCTGATGACTCAGCGACCGCTTGGCGCACAAATCTCGCATATGCTGAAGGCCCGTGGGGTCGACGTGATCTTTGGCATTCCCGGGGTGCATAATGTCGAGATGTATCGCGGAATCGAGGAAGCAGGCATCCGCCACGTGCTGGCCCGGCATGAACAGGGCGCAGGGTTCATGGCCGATGGTTATGCCCGCGCAACGGGCAAGCCGGGTGTGGCCTATGTCATTACCGGCCCGGGCCTGACCAATGTGATGACGCCGATGGGGCAGGCCTATTCGGACAGCGTACCGATGCTGGTGATCTCAAGCTGCCTTGACGAGACGGCGGCGCGGCGCGGGCAGTTGCACCAGATGATCGACCAGGAAGGCGCGGCGCGCTGCATCTGCGACTGGAGCCATGAGACGAAGTCGGCCGAGGCCACATACGCCCTGATCGAACGGGCGTTCAACGAGTTCGCCACCGCGCGGCCCCGCACAAAGCACCTGCAGGTGCCGATCGCCCTTGGCGGCAGTCTGGCCGACCCGGCGCCGGCCCCTGCCCATACGCGCGCCAAGCGGCCCGTGGCGCGGAAAGAGGACGTGGCGGCGGTGGCCGAGGCCTTGCAAGAGGCGATAAGCCCGATGATCCTGTTCGGTGGTGGCAGCGTCGGCGCAGGCGCGGCAGCACGGGTGGTGGTCGAGCGCAGTGGCGCGGCGACCATGACGACCTATGCTGGGCGCGGTGTCGTCGGGGCTGACCTGCCGCTTGATTTCGGGGCGTATCTGGCGCGGCCGGACAGTGCAGACATACTGTCACGGGCAGACCTGGTGCTTGTCGTGGGGTCCGAGTTGTCCGAAATCGACCTTTGGCGCGACGAGTTGGGCCATATGGGGCGGATGATCCGGGTGGACATCGACCCGGTGGAGCTGGAGCATCCACGGGCCGAGCTGTGCATTCTGTCCGACGCGGACGCGTTCCTGAGGGCGCTGGCAGAGAGATTGCCTGACTTGGCCGAGCCGAAATGGGATGCGGCGGACGTTGCGGCCACCAAGGCTCGCTGGCGGGTCGATGTGGAGGCCGAACGCCCCGGCATCGTGCCGGTGGTCGACGCGCTGCGCGACGCGTGTCCTGCGGAGACGATGATCTATTCGGACATGACGCAATTCGCCTATGCCGCCAAGGAAGTCTGGCCGATGGATCGCCCCGGGCATTGGCATCATCCGTTCGGATACGGCACGCTGGGGTATGGGATGCCCGCCGCGATCGGTGGCGCCATCGCGCGGGACGGAAAGCCGACGCTCGCGATCTGCGGAGACAGCGGCTTCCAGTATACAGTGCAGGAGCTGGGAACCGCCGTCGAGCATGGCTTGCCGCTGCCGATCATCTTGTGGGACAATGGGAAGCTCAAAGAGATCGAGGATGCGATGATCCGGTCGCAGATCGCGCCCAATGCGGTGGTCGCGCGCAATCCTGACTTCTGTGCGCTGGCGAAAGCCTATGGCGCCTATGCTGTTCAGCCCGGCAGCCTTGACGACATGGGCGCGGTCGTGCGCGCGGCATTCGATGCGGACCGACCGACGCTCATTCACGTCAAAGCCGGGATTGGTGGCTGAGGGCAGGGCGCGAGTATTTCGGGAACGATGAAAGCGACGTGTGGCTGCTGGCTTTCATCATTCTTTAAATTCTCGAAGCACCCTGCCGTCCTTACTCAATAGACGTCGTTGTAGGGACTGTAGCTGACGATGTATTTGGGGCAACCGGGGCGGGCGGTGTTGATGATAAGGTACCAGACCGTCTCTCCTCCACGGCCGGCGCGGGAGTATTCGCAGCCCTTGGGATGTGTCCACCATTGGCTCTGGTGGTTCAGGGCAGGGGCAGCATCTCCATCGCTTGCAAGGTGCAATGATGCGGCCACGTCTGCCGAAAGGTCGGCCTGCGCTGTCGACGCCGAAATAACGCTGAGCATGATTGCGCCAAGAACGTTTGACTTGAACATGTCGGTCCACTCCAGATACAAGGCCGATCCAATCGGCCGGCGCCCCACAACACCCGAGAGGCGGTATCGGGGCATCACATGGAGTGGCTTTGGCCGGAATGTGGCCTGACGGCGGAGTTCCCGTTCGATTTTAGAGGTATTGGCTCGGTTATTCCCAGCAGCTGACGAGAACGGTCATGCCCGAAGCGCGCTCGGAGAGGCTTTCGGGCGGCATCTGGCCGTTACCGTTGGTCGCGGACGGTGTGATGCCGGCCTGTTCCAGCACCCTGCGGATCGTCTCGGCATTGGCGGCAAAGCTGACGCCCTCGGGCAATTGCCGGCTGTTGTCGCGGGCAGGCAGAAGCATCCCGACAACGGCGCCGCCCGCGTCCACGACCGGCCCGCCGGCGTCCCCATCCAGCGCGTTCAGCGCAAGGCGTTTCATTTCTTGTTCGCCGTTCAGGCCCCGCACATCGGCCAACTGTCCGAAGGTGACCGACGGCGCGCCGAGAACGCCTCCGTAGGAATAGCCAGCGACGGCCACGTCCGATTGCAGGCGGGGAATGTTCTGCTGGAAGGCCGCAATGCCCAATGGTGCCAGCGGCGTTTTCGGGCGCAGGACCGCGATGCCGGTTTCGTCATTCGCTGTCTGAACTTCGGCTTCGATGGTTTCGTCAAGGGTGATGCGCCCGCAGGATGCGACCACTTCGGTCGTTGTGACGACCGTCCCGGAACGATCGACGTAGAACCCCGAACGCGAGATCTTGGGCTTGCGGATTTCTAGCCCCGCCACAAGGTCGATACTTTGCACGTCGTTGGTGCCGGCCGTCGGATCGAGCACGGTGTCGAGGCGCGAGAAGCTTTCCTGCATTTCGCCAAGCATCCGGGTGCGGCGCTCTTCGTCGCCCGCGGGCCAGACCACGGTGAAGCCCTTGATATGCCCGTCGCGCAGCCAGGCTTGAGTGTGTGAAATGGTATAGGCGCTCTCGCCGATCAGGGTGAAGGAATCGCCTTCGAGATTGCGCGGCCCGTCTTGCGGCACGATTTCCAGCGTCTGCATGATGTCGTAAAGCCCCGCGAGGGTGGCGCGGTCCCCGGCCTGACTGATCAGCAGGACTTTCGCGTCGATGTCGCCGGTGGCGTCGTAATGGGCGAAGGGCGGTTCGTATTTCGAAAATTCCACCACCCCGGTCGGCAGTTTCATCGAGATGCCTGCGCCGGTGTCGCGGACGACACGCAGGTCCAGCCCTTCGAGGACCGCGTTATACTGTCGGAAGAGTTCCGCGCGCTGGCGGGTGGTCAGAACGCCGGTCGCTTCGAAATTGTTCGCCTCCTGCCAGCGGGCCATCGAGCCGCGCGTGCCGCGCCCGAATGCGGCGTCGATCGCGCCGCCGTAAAAGCCCGCCCATTTCAGGGCTTCCTGCAAGGCGGCGCGTTCTTCGCGGGTCAAGAGCGCCTCGCTTGCGCGGGCCTCGCGCACCGTTTCGTCGGACGGCTCCGGCTCTGGCTGGGGCAGGGGGTCGACAGTTGTGATTTGCTGCTCGGCCCCTTCCGTCGCGCTGTCTGTTCCGGTGCCTTCGGTGACATCCTGTGTCGGGCGGTTCAGGACGCTCGCCCCCACTGGCCAGAACTGGCGACCGAACTCGGACCCTTCGGCAATGTAGCTGTCGCGCGGGATCAGGCGGGACGATCGAAGGTTGCGCAGGATCGTGTTGGCATCTTCTTCGGTGTAGGGCCCGAGCGCGATACCGTACCATCCGCCGCCCAGGGCAAAGCCGTTCACATCCTGCATCTGACCCGCGTATCGGCGCGCACTGTCCTCGGCGCGAGAGAGGCTGGGTTGCGCCTCGATCTGGATGAATACCTGCGCCTTGGCGGCGATCGGCGCCACAAGGGTGACGGCCAGAAATGCGAGGGTAAGAAAGATGCGCGACATGTACGTCCCTTGCCGAATTCGGTGTTGTTTCTGCTCTTCCCCGCTTTTAAGCAAATCTTTGGGCGCGTGCATCCAAAATATGGCCTCTCAGGGCAATTGACCCTTGGGTGAGAGCGCCGTAGGGAAGAGCCGAAGATCACGAGGGGCGACCCGGAGGACATTCCATGAGCGACAGCATTGGCAAACCGCGGTCATTCCAGGAAATCATCCTGCGTTTGCAGGCCTATTGGGCCGCGCAGGGCTGCGCCGTGATGCAACCCTATGACATGGAAGTGGGCGCGGGGACCTTCCACCCGGCCACGACGCTCCGCTCGCTGGGCTCGCGCGCCTGGGCCGCCGCCTATGTGCAGCCCTCGCGGCGGCCGACCGACGGGCGCTACGGCGAAAGCCCGAACCGGTTGCAGCATTATTACCAGTACCAGGTGCTCATCAAACCCAGCCCGCCGGATTTGCAGGCGCTTTATCTGGGCAGCCTCGAGGCCATCGGCATCGACATGGAGATGCACGATATCCGCTTTGTCGAGGATGACTGGGAAAGCCCGACACTGGGCGCGTGGGGCCTTGGCTGGGAAGTCTGGTGCGACGGGATGGAAGTGAGCCAGTTCACCTATTTCCAGCAGGTGGGCGGGCATGATTGTCACCCGGTCTCGGGCGAGCTGACCTACGGGCTGGAGCGTCTTGCGATGTACGTGTTGGGCGTCGACCATGTGATGGACATGCCCTTCAACGACCCCGACGCCCCAATCGCGCTAAGCTATGGAGACGTGTTCATGGAGGCCGAGGCTCAGTTCGCGCGCTGGAACTTCGACGTGGCGGACACCGACGTGCTGTTGCGCCATTTCGTCGAGGCTGAGGCCGAGTGCGACCGCATCCTGGGGGAGCCGGAGCAAGACCCCAAGACCGGTCGCCGGATTGTCATGGCGTTGCCCGCCTATGACCAGTGCATCAAGGCCAGTCATATCTTCAACCTGCTGGATGCGCGCGGCGTGATCAGCGTGACCGAGCGTCAAGCCTATATCGGGCGTGTCCGGGCGCTGGCCAAGAAGTGCGCCGATGCCTACGTGCTGACCGCCGATGGCGGCTTTGCTGCGTGAGAACGGGCGTTGGGGGCGGCTGATGGGCAAGGTCATCGGGACTGGGATCGTCATGATTGCACTCTTGGCCGGGGCGGCCATGTATTACCTTCAGGTTTATCATTTCTACGAGCCGGTCGAGGCGACGGGCACCGATGATGTGCGGATGGTGAACCTGGCCACTGGGGAGCCCGAGCCGGTGCTCTACGAAAACTTCCAGGCGATCGATGCCAGCAGCAGCCCAATCCGCTATCGTGCCTGTTTCACCACCGAGATGAGCCAGGCAATGCTGACCGAAACCTACCAGATGTACGAGGGCGCCGAGCCCCTGACAGCGCCAGGTTGGTTCGACTGTTTCGATGCGGAAGTCATTGCCGATGACCTTTCAGCAGGAACCGCGCTGGCCTTTCTCGGAGAGAAGAATATCGATTACGGGATCGACCGGATCGTGGTCGTCACCGAGGACGGGCGCGGCTATGTCTGGCACGAGCTGAACGAATGCGGTGACAAGGCCTATGACGGCACCGTTGTAGGCGAGGAATGCCCGCCGCGTGGAGATAATCCAGAAAATTAAGGAACTTTAGACTTGTCTCGCACGCTGTCCTAGCAATGCCCACAAGCAGCGGAGGACGCGCCTTGGCCGACCAGAGAGCACCCGAATGGGTAATACCGATGATGCGGGCGGGCTATTCCGCGCGGGGTCTTGTCTATCTCATCCTTGGCGGGCTGACGATGTCAGCCGCCTTCTGGGGCGGCAACACCGAAGGCACCAAGGGCGCGTTGCAGACGCTGCGTGATGCGCCGTTTGGTCAGATCCTGCTATGGCTGGTGGCCCTCGGGTTCCTCTGCTACGGCATCTGGCGCTTTATCGCGGCCTATTTCGACCTGGAAAACCGTGGCGACGAGGAAAAGGGCGTATTTCAACGGCTTGCGCTGGTTGTGACCGGGCTGATCCATGTGGCTCTCGGCCTAGGGATGGCGTCGATTGCGCTGGGGGTGGGCGGCAGTTCGGGCGGTGGCGGTGCTTCGGACTGGACCGCGAAGGTTCTGCAGATGCCCGGCGGCAAGTGGATCGTGGGGATTGCCGCGATCGGCATTCTGGGCGCGGGCATTCACTATGTGATCAAGGGCTGGAAGAAGAAGTACAAGCGGTACATCCAGAACAACGAGAAGACGCAAAAGCTTGAGCCGCTGTTGCGATGGGGGTTTGTCAGCTATGGCATCGTGCTGGCCATCGTGGGAGTTTTCCTGGGTTTTGCCGCGATAAATTCTGATCCGTCCTCGGCGATGGGCCTGGGCGGCGCGCTGGATTACATTCGCGGGCTGACCGCGGGGCGGATTCTGTTGGGCGTGATCGCGCTGGGCATCATCGGTTTCGGCGTCGAAAACTTGGTTGAGGCGCGCTATCGGATCGTGCCGGGCGTGGGCCCCAGCAGCGACATTCAAAGCATGGCGCAGGCCGCCAAGGCGAAGGCCAAGTCCACGGCGCGGACCGCCACCGCCAGCTAATTACAGTCTATCGGCTTGCCGCGCCGCGGCAGGCCCGTTAAGCACCGGGACGTTGACCCAAGATGCTCCGGTGACATCATGCCCGACCTTCTGATCGAACTTTTCTCCGAGGAAATCCCGGCCCGGATGCAGGCACGGGCCTGTGACGACCTGAAAAAGCGGATGACGGACGGGCTGGTCGAGGCTGGCCTGACCTATGCGGGGGCCGCGGCATTTGCCACGCCGCGGCGGCTGACGCTGGCGTTGGAAGGACTTCTGTCAGAGAGTCCGACCTTGCGTGAAGAGCGCAAGGGGCCGCGCGTCGATGCGCCCGAGAAAGCCATTGAAGGCTTCCTGCGCGGCGCGGGCGTGGCGCGTGAGGACCTTGAGGTTCGCGATGAGAAAAAGGGGCAGGTCTATTTCGCAACCATCACCAAGCCGGGCCGCCCGGCGTCCGAGATCGTGGCCGAAGTGCTGGAAGACACGATCCGCAATTTCCCTTGGCCGAAGTCGATGCGCTGGGGCGCGGGCAGCCTGCGTTGGGTGCGGCCCTTGCATTCCATCCTGTGCATCCTGACCGACGACGCCGGCGAGGCGCAGGTCGTGCCGCTGGACGTGGATGGCATCAAGGCGGGTGACAGCACCGAGGGGCACAGGTTCATGGCGCCGGGGCGGTTTTCCGTCACGTCTTTCGATGATTATGCTGCGAAGCTGAAGCGCGCCAAGGTCGTTCTGAACCCCGAAGAACGCGCCGGTCACATCTGGCAGGAGGCCACGAACCTGGCCTTTGCTCGTGGCCTTGAGGTGGTCGAGGACAAGGGGCTGTTGCAGGAGGTCGCGGGGCTGGTGGAGTGGCCGGTGCCGCTCATGGGCGAGATCGGGGCCGAATTCCTCGACCTTCCCCCCGAGGTACTGCAATCGTCGATGAAAGAGCATCAGAAGTTCTTTTCGGTGCGCAATCCCAAGACGGGCCGGATCGAACAGTTCGTGACCGTGGCCAACCGCGAGACCGCCGATCACGGCGAGACGATCCTTGCGGGCAACCAAAAGGTACTGGCCGCGCGGTTGGCGGATGCCAAGTTCTTCTGGGAGAACGATCTGCGTATCGCCAAAGAGGGCATGGGGCCGTGGTTGGAAAGCCTGAAGAACGTGACTTTCCACAACAAACTGGGCAGCCAGGCCGAGCGGATCGCCCGCATCGCGGCCTTGGCGCGGGAAATCGCGCCGGTGGTGGGCGCCGATCCCGATCTGGCGGAGCAAGCCGCGAAGGTGGCGAAAGCTGATCTGAGTTCGGAAATGGTCTACGAGTTCCCAGAGCTGCAGGGGATCATGGGACGGTATTACGCGGCGGAGGCCGGTTTGCCCGAGGATGTGGCCGCGGCCTGCGAAGAGCATTACGCGCCGCTCGGGCCGTCTGACGCGGTGCCCTCGCGCCCGGTCTCGGTGACCGTGGCGCTGGCGGACAAGCTCGATACGCTGACGAAGTTTTTCGCCATCGGAGAGCCGCCGACGGGATCGAAGGATCCTTTCGCGCTGCGGCGGGCGGCTTTGGGTGTCATCCGGCTTTGCATTGAGAACGATGTTCGCGTTCCGCTTAATTCCTTTGTTCGCAAGGGCGAGCTTCTACATGCCGAACATCAAGACGGCCTCGCGGGGCCGGTCGGCACTGACGAGCAACTCCTTTCCTTCTTCCACGACCGCCTCAAAGTCTATCTGCGCGATCAGGGCATCCGCCATGACGTGATCGACGCCTGCATCGCGATGGAGGGCAACGACGATCTTGCGCTCTTGGTCAAGCGGGCGCGGGCTTTGCAGGACGTCTTGCAGACCGAGGACGGCGAGAACCTTGTGCAGGGCTTTAAGCGGGCCAACAACATCCTGACGCAGGCAGAGGATAGGGACGGGGTCGAGTATTCCTTTGGCACCGATCCAAAGTTTGCCGAGGACGACACCGAAAAGGCCCTGTTCGCGGCCTTGCAGGGTGCGGAGAAAACGATCGCTGCGGCGGAGAAGGACGAGGACTTCGCCCGCGCCATGGGCGCAATGGCTGGGCTGCGCGCTCCGATCGACGCATTCTTCGAGGCGGTGCAGATCAATTCCGACAACGAGATCCTGCGGCGCAACCGTCTGAACATGCTGCACTCGATCCGCCAGATCTGTCTTCAGGCGGCGGATTTACGACGGCTGGAAGGATAATAGGGCAAACCGTAGCGGGGCACCCGACAGGTCTTGCCTAATAGTTCGGCTTGCGTATTCTGCGGGCCAGAAAAGGATTGCCGCAGTGCAGCAGGGCCCTGAACATATCACGCCGATCACTCCCGACGCGCCGATTGCCATAGCAACGCATGGCGGGCGGGCGAAATGCCTTCAGCGGCTGGTGCGGCTGGACCTGCCGGTGCCGCGTACCGTTGCCTTGTCTTTCGACGCGGTCAGGTGTGTCGCGGATGGCGAAGTGCCGGACATGGCGTCCTTGCTGGACCCGTTCGGGGAGTTGCCGGTGCTGTGCGTACGGCCCTCGTCCGAAGACCCCGATTGGGGCGGGCCAGGGGCGGTTCTGAACATCGGGATGAACGACGCGCGGTTCGTCGACCTGTCCGAGCGGATCGGTAAACCGGCTGCGGCGCGGCTTTACGTGCGCTTCGTGCAGGCCTACGCGGTCCACGTGGCGCGCGCCGATCCCGACATGTTCGACTCGCTGGACGACGATCCGGTCAAGGCGGTGGGCCAGGCATTGGTTGCCTATGAGGAAGAAGTCGAGGAAGAATTTCCACAGGATGCCAAGGTGCAACTGTTGGGCGTGCTGCGTTCGATGGCGCGGGCGTGGCAGGGCACCACGGCGCGGCTCTTGCGGCAGGCAAAGGGGGCGCCTGCGGATGCGGGGCTGGGCCTCGTGGTGCAGGAAATGGCGCTGGGGCTGGGCGAAGGCGAATGTGGCTCTGGCGTCATGCAACTGGTGGATAGCGTCACGGGCGACCGGCGCTGCACCGGGCGCTACCTGAGCCAAAGCCAGGGGCGCGAGGCGCTGAAGGCAAGCAAGGAGGCGCTTTACCTGCAGAAGGACCCGCGCGGTCCGTCGCTGGAAGAGTTGGCACCTGACGCCTTCGAGCGGCTGAAGCAGTGCACGAAGCTGATGCGCGAGAAGCTGTGCGAGGAAATGCAGGCCGAGTTCACCATCGAGAATGGCGAAGTCTACCTGCTGGACGGGGTGCGCGTGGCCCGCAATGCCCGCGCTGCGGTTGCCATCGCGGTGTCACTGGCCGAGGACGGCATCATCAGCCGCGAGGAGGCGTTGATGCGGATCGAGCCTCGGGCATTGAATGAGCTCCTGCACCGGCAGATTGATCCAGAGGTGAAACGGGACGTCTATGCGCGCGGTATCGCCGCCAGCCCCGGCGCGGCCACGGGCAAGATCGTATTTAGCGCCGAGGACGCGCAGGCGGCGGATTCTCGTGGCGAGGCAGCGATCCTTGTGCGGCGCGAGACCAGCCCCGAGGACATTCGCGGAATGCACGCCGCCGCAGGCGTTCTGACCGAGCGGGGCGGGATTACCAGCCATGCCGCCGTGATCGGGCGTGGCATCGGCAAGCCCTGTGTTGTGGGCGCCTCTGCCATCACGTTCCAGATCAAGCGCAAGCGGCTGGTCTTTCCCGACGGGCGCAGCCTGCAGGCCGGGGATCAGATTACCATCGACGGCACTAGCGGCGAGGTGCTGGCCGGCGAGCCGCGCCTGCTGGAGGCGGCGCGGGACGAGTCGTTCAAGACGCTGATGAGCTGGGCCGACGACGTGCGCGATATCGAAGTGCGCGCCAATGCCGACACGCAGGCCGATGCCGAACTGGCGCTGACCTTCAAAGCGCAGGGGATCGGCCTGTGCCGGACCGAGCACATGTTCGTGGAACCCAGCCGCCTTGTGGCAATGCGCGAGATGATTTTTGCGGATACCAGCGAGGACCGCGCTTCGGCGCTGGAGGTCTTGCTGCCGATGCAACGGGCGGATTTCATCGACCTGTTCCGTATCATGTCCGGCATGCCGGTCTGCATTCGCCTGTTCGACCCGCCCCTTCACGAATACTTGCCGGCAGACCGCGAGGGCATACGCGAGCTTGCGGACGCGCTGGACTTGCCGGTGGCGGATGTGACCGAGCGGGTCGAGTCGATGGGTGAATACAACCCGATGCTGGGCATGCGTGGTGTGCGGCTAGGTATCGCCGTTCCCGAGATCTACGAGATGCAGGCCCGCGCGATCTTCGAGGCGACGGTGGCTGCCAGCCACGAGAGCGACCCGGTTGTGCCCGAGATCATGATTCCGCTGGTGTCGGCGATGCGGGAGGTCGAACTTGTGCGCGAGAATGTCGACAATGTCGCCGATGCCGTGCGCCGAGAGACCGGACGCGATTTCACCTATCGATTGGGAGTCATGGTCGAGACACCGCGCGCCGCGCTGCGGGCCGCCGAGATTGCGCCGCATGTGTCTTTCCTCAGCTTCGGGACCAACGACCTGACGCAGATGACCTATGGCCTCAGCCGTGACGACGCGGGGCGGTTCATGTCGCATTACGTGCAGCAGGGTGTCTACCCCGAAGACCCGTTTCACGTGCTGGACGTGGACGGGGTGGGCGAGTTGCTGGATATTGGCGCACGGCGTGGCCGTGAGGTTGCCCCGGATCTGACCTTGTCGATCTGCGGTGAACACGGGGGCAATCCCGAATCGATAGCCTTCTGCCGGACGGCGGGATTCGACTATGTGTCCTGTTCGCCGTTCCGCGTTCCGGTGGCGCGACTAGCTGCCGCACAATTGGCCGTTAAGGACAAGATCGGGTAGCGGCCCGGCAAGTTTTCGCCATATCTGCCGTAGAACCGCTCACCCCTGACCCGCTGGTCAAGCCTGCATAGCTGCCTTGCATAGGGGTGGGCTGGACTCGCGTTGGCCTTTTATGTACCTCCCGCCACTTGACGGGCCCGTAGGGTCTTTTTTGAAGGAGGCGATCCTTGAGAAACCTCGCAATAGTTTTGACGATGATGCTTGGAACCGCTGCTGCGGCCGAGCAGGACATCAACCGATTGTACGCGCACGAGAGCCGTGTGTTGAGCTCGATCCCCGAAGATATAGTGGCGCGATACATGGAGCGCCCGGGCGTCGACGTCACCTATTCACGCGACTGGCTGGCGGCGCAATCCGCCCAAAGCGGCGGCAAGCAGTGGCGTTGTCTTGCCGAGGCGCTTTACCACGAGGCGCGCGGCGAAAGCGTGAAGGGTCAGTTCGCCGTGGCCGAGGTCATTCTGAACCGCGTCGACAGCACCCGCTTCCCCGACTCGATCTGCGGTGTTGTGCACCAGGGGACTGGGCGGAAGTACCAGTGCCAGTTCACCTACACCTGCGACGGCTACAGCGACCGGATCAACGAGAAGCGCGCCTTCGAACGGGCGGGCAAGGTGGCCTACCTGATGGTCAAAGGGGCCAAGCGCCAACTGACCGACGGAGCGACGCATTACCATACCAAGGCGGTGCGCCCGAAATGGTCGCGTACCTTTGCCCGGACGACCACGATCGGGGTTCATCATTTTTACCGGATGCCGACGCGCGTCAGCTCGAACTGAGCGTGGCGGAGAATCCGGTTGACATGCAGGCCCGCGCGTTTAAAAGGCGGGCTTCATGACGAATTTCGCGGGGCGTCTGACGCCCCGCCGCAGGAGAGATACCCATGGCGAAGCCGACCACAATCAAGATCCGCCTGAACTCGACCGCCGGCACGGGCCACTTTTATGTGACGAAGAAGAACGCCCGCACGATGACCGAGAAGATGTCTGTGCGCAAATATGACCCCGTTGCGCGCAAGCATGTTGAATACAAGGAAGGCAAGATCAAGTAGGATCTGCCGCAGGACGTTTTCGAAAAGGCCGTGCCGGCAGGCGCGGCCTTTTTCTTTGGCGGGATGTGGGCTGGGCGCCCTAGCGGGGGCACTGTGTCTCAATGTTTTTGAGCTGCGAGGTCCCGGGTCAAGCCCGGGACGGGGGCGAGTATCTTTTGCCGGTCCACCATCTGCGCAAAAGAAAGGGCCGGTGAAACCACCGGCCCTCTGTTCCATCTGCGCGTTGGCCTGCCTTATTCGCGCTGGCCCAGCAGGTTCAGCAGCATCATGAACATGTTGATGAAGTCCAGGTAGAGCCGCAGAGCACCCATGATCGCAGCCTTACCGAGCCATTCGCTGTCGCCGTGATGGGCGTGCGCCAGATACTCATTCTTGATCGACTGCGTGTCATACGCCGTCAAGCCCGCAAAGATCAGCACGCCTATGGCCGAAATCGCGAACATGATCGCGGGCGAGCCAATGAAGATGTTGATGATCGACGCGACGATAAGGCCAATCACGCCCATGATCAGGAAGCTGCCCCAGCCGGAGATGTCCTTCTTGGTGGTGTAGCCCCAGAGCGACAGGCCCGCGAAAGCAATCGACGTCACAAGGAAAATCTGCGCAATGGAGAAGTCCGTGAAGACAACGAAAATGTACGAGATCGACACGCCCATTACGACCGAGAACGCGTAAAAGAAGAATTGCGCCGCGGCGGCCGAGAGTTTGTTGATCACTGCGCCGAAGGCGAAGACCATGATCAGCGGAGCGAACATTACGACGTAGCGGGTAAAGCCGGTGAACAGCGTTTCCATCATCGCCGCGTTGTTGCCCACGGCCCAAGCAGCCGCAAAGGTCAGCAGCATGCCGATCGACATGGTCGCATAGACCTTGTTCATGTGGGCGCGCAAGCCTTCGTCGATCGCGGCGGTACGCGCACCAGTTCCCGTCCGGATCGTTTCGAATTCAGCCATTCAAGCCTCCGATAAGTGTCCCTAAGAAACCCCGATAAGGAGTTTGACAGTAATATCGGTGGCGCGCCGCCTCTTTTCAAGCAAATCCGCACGGAAATTGTACGGAAACAGTCGGTTCACATTTCAACGACGGGAAATATCCCAGACCGAACGGTGCGCCTCGGCCCGGGCTTCCTCGCGGGTCAGGCCGATATCCTGCAACGCGTGATCATCAAGGCGGGCGAGCGCGCGGCGTTGACGATAGATATCCAGTACGTCGAGGAGCGACACGCGGCGGGAGCGGCGAAAAGGCGCGTAGCGGCTGTGTGAGAGAATGGGCATGAGGCGGTCCTTTCAGTTTCGTTATCAAACGAGTCCAAGCATTCTTTCTGTTGATGTAAGTGGCACGCCTTGTATGATAATTAAAATGAATGTTTGAGCCTGTAGGTATCAAGGGGTGTGATGAATGCGAAATCTGGACATGACCACGCTGCGGTCGTTCCTTGAAGTGGCCGAGCAGGGCGGCGTCACGCGCGCCGCGCAGGTGCTGAACCTGACGCAATCCGCTGTGTCGATGCAGCTCAAACGACTGGAGGAAATGTTGGGCATCGACCTTCTGGATCGCAGCAACCGGCGGATCGCACTGACTGCGTCGGGCGAGCAGCTTCTGACCTATGCGCGGCGTATCGTGGACCTGAACGACGAAGCGGTGGGGCGCTTGTCGGACGAGGTTTATGAAGGGCAAATTGTATTGGGGGTTCCGCATGACATCGTCTATCCCGTGGTGCCGCGTGTTCTGAAGACGTTCAACAGTTTTTTTCCACGCGTGAACATCGCTTTGAAATCCTCCAGCACGATACGTCTGCACGAGGCGCTCAAGAAGGGTGAGGTAGACCTGATCCTGACCACCGAACAGGCACTGACGCCGGGGGGCGAGACGCTGACGAAGATGCCGCTCAAATGGGTTGGCGCATTGGGCGGGCAGGCGTGGCGCAAACGACCATTGCGCCTTGGGTTCTGCAACTTTTGCATTTTCCGAACGACGGTGCTGCGCAGCTTGGATACGGCGGGCATCGACTGGGAACTGGCGATCGAGTCGGACGAGGATCGCTCCGTAGAGGCGCTGATCAGCGCGGATTTGGCAGTGGGCGCATTGCTGGAAACGAGCATTCCGCCGCACCAGGAGGCCATCAATGCGCAGGGCGCGCTGCCGGACCTGGGGTTTCAGCAGATCAATATGTATGGCGTCGCCAATCGCGACGACATCACGCGGCAATTGGCGGACCTGCTGCGGCAGGGGTTTCGTACGGCGACGCCGACGCTGCTGCGGCAAGCGTGATCCGAAGCGCTCAGTCGATCTTGATGACGACCTTGCCGGTGGATTTCCTCGCGCGCATCAGATCTAGCCCGTCCTGCGCCTGTTCGAGGCCCAGCAGATGGCTGACATGAGGTTTCAGTTTGCCGTCCGTGTACCAGCCGATCAGACGTTCGAGACTGTCCGTGACGACCTTTGGCCTGAACCCGAGATAACCGCCCCAGTAAAGCCCGAGCACCGAGATGTTCTTGACCAGCAGGTGATTGGCGGGAATTTTCGGCACTTCGCCGCTGGCGAAGCCGATCGTAAGGATGCGCGCTTCGGGGCGGCAGGCCCGCATCGCGGCCTTGAACTGATCCCCGCCGACCGGGTCGTAAACCACGTCGACGCCGCCAAGGGCGCGGCACGCCTCGCGGATATCGTCACTTTCGGCATCTATCAGATGATCGGACCCGGCCCTGCGCGCCACATCAAGCTTGTCCGCCCCCCGGGCGCAGGCGATGACCGTCGCCCCCATCTGCTTGCCGATTTCCACCGCCGTGAGACCGACGCCGCCCGCGGCGCCCAGCACCAGAAGGGTCTCGCCCGGTTGCAGCCGCGCCTTGTGATCCAACGCGACGTGGCTGGTGCCATAGGCGATCTGGAATGCGGCGGCATCGGCAAAGCTCATCTCGTCGGGCAGGACAACCGAGCGGTCTGCCGGGAAACAGCCGAACTCGGCCAGCCCGCCATGACCGCCGAAGACCGCGACGCGGCTGCCGACCGCCGGCCCCTCGACACCCTCGCCAAGCGTCTCGACGGTGCCTGCCACCTCCATCCCCAATGTAAAGGGCGGCTCGGGCGTGTCCTGATAGTCGCCCTTCAGCATCAGAAGGTCGGCGAAGTTCAGGCCGCAGGCTCTGATGCGGATGCCGATTTCACCCGGGGCTGGGGCCGGAGCTGCAATTTCCTGCAAACTTGCGGTTGTATCGTGCGAATCGATCCGGAACGCGCGCATCTCCAGTCTCCTCCATCCAAAAATCCGGCCTGTCCGGCGCCTCGACCGAATAAACGAATACCTGAAACGAAGTCAAACTGCGTCCTTGGGTTGTGATATGCTATACGAAAGGCGTAGGTGCTCGTTTAGATTGTATGTATAAGGGACCGGTCCCTTATTCGGGGTACAATACTTCTTGCTATACCGATACCTGCCGCTTATTTTTTCGTCAGTGTCGCTGGGATGCGCGGCCGGATTTTATTGAACGCCTGCCCGGGATATCTGTTTGAAGCCCGGCACAGCACATAAAGAAAGGATTACCCATGCCGCACCCCGTAGACGTGCATGTCGGGAAACGTATTCGCCATCGTCGCTGGCTCGTCGGAATGACACAGCAACAGTTGGCCGAAAGCGTGGGCATCAAGTTTCAGCAGATTCAGAAATATGAAACCGGCGCAAACCGCGTCAGCGCATCGCGCCTTTGGGATATTGCCGATGCGCTGGATGTCGAGGTCAGCTTTTTCTTCGATGGGCTGGACCATGAGAACGGCGACAAGGACTGCGCCGATATGATCCCGGCGGATCTTTTGGGGGACAAGGAAGCGCTTGACCTCATTCGGTCCTACTATGCCATTCCCGAAAATCAACGCCGCCGCCTTTTCGACCTTGCCAGGGTTCTGAGCGACGTCGCTTGAGCCTGTCTGACAAGCCGTCTATCCATCCCATGTAACACGTGGCGAGGGCAGGATGGCTTGCAGAAGTTCCGAAATCGTTGACACCGCGCACGCGCTGGCAGATGCCGCGCGGCGTGCGGTTCTGCCGTTGTTCCGGACCAAAGGAATCGGGATCGAAAACAAGGCGCAGACCATTGAGGATTTTGACCCTGTCACCGTCGCCGACAGGGCAGCGGAGCAGGCGATGCGCGAGATCCTTGCCGAACGCCGGCCAGACGACGCGGTACTGGGAGAGGAGTTCGGAACCCGTCCCGGCAATAGCGGGCTGACCTGGGTGATGGACCCGATTGACGGCACGCGCGCCTTCGTGGCGGGGGCGCCGACCTGGGGAGTTTTGATCGCAGTATCCGACGAGAGCGGCCCGATCTACGGCCTGATCGACCAGCCTTATATCGGCGAACGGTTCGAGGGTGGGTTTGGTCGCGCGGTGATGCGTGGGCCACAGGGCGAACGCGCACTGAAGACGCGCGGCGACCGTGCATTGTCAACCTGCACGCTGTTCACGACGTTTCCCGAAGTCGGCACCGAGGCCGAGGGAGCCGCGTTTCGCGCGGTGTCCGATCAGGTCCGGCTGACACGGTACGGGCTGGATTGCTATGCCTATGCGCTCGTCGCCAGCGGACAAGTGGACCTGGTCATCGAAGCGGGCCTGAACGCCTACGACATACAAGCCCCCATCGCCGTGATCGAGGCTGCGGGCGGGATCGTCACTGACTGGTCCGGTGGCGTGGCGCATGCGGGGGGCCGCGTGGTGGCCGCTGCCGGGCGGGAACAGCACAGGGCGGCGCTGGACATTCTCAAAGGGTTTGTCTGACGCCTCTGGCCCTGTTAGGCGCGGGCCGCTAGGATCCAACCATGGATCTGCGCGCGATCTTCTTTGTATGCTTGGTTGTCCTGAGTGCACCTGCGGCGGTGGCGCAGGACGTGGTCGACCGGGGGTCCGCCTCCCTGGGTTGGATCAATGCCTTCCGCGCCAAAGAGGGGCGCGCACCGCTTGAGGTGTCGGGTACGTTGACGCGCGCCGCCGCAACGCATGCGGCGGACATGGCGCGAAAAGATTATTTCAGCCATGTTGGAGCGGATGGCAGCGGCATCGGAGATCGCGCCCGGCGCGCTGGCTATGGCTTTTGTTTCATTGCGGAAAACATCGCCAAGGGTCAATCGGATCTCGATAGCGTTCTGGCCGGTTGGGCAGGGTCATCGGGTCATCGAAAGAATATGCTGGCCCCTGATGCGGAAAGCGTCGCGCTGGTCGAGGCGCCGGGGCGTATCTGGGTGATGATGCTAGGTCGCGACGGGTGTTAGAGTGCGCGCCGCGTGGAGCCTCACGACCGACCGGACACACGCCAGGACAACAGTAGGCGGTCGCTTGGACAGGCTGTAGAAACACCAAGATTGTATCGGATTCACGCGCATTTTGTGGACGAGGCTGGACCATGACGGGGCGGCGTGGCATCACCGCCATGCAGCCGCGACCGGGGAGGGACCGCCATGAATTTCGAGATCAGACCGCATATTGCCGACCTGCTTGACCAGGTGCGCACCATAGTCCGGGATGTGATCATGCCGATGGAGGCCCCCTATCACGACGAGATCGGGAAGGGCGATCGCTGGACTTATACCGAGCGTCAGGCCGAGATTCTCGAAGGGTTGAAACAACAGGCCAAGGCGGCGGGACTGTGGAATTTCTGGCTGACCGATGGCGAGGGCGGTGCGGGGCTGAGCACGGTCGAATACGCTTATTTTGCCGAGGAAATCGGCAAGACTCCGATGGCGGCGGAGGTGTTCAACTGCAACGCGCCGGATACCGGGAACATGGAAGTGTTCCAGAAATACGGCACCGACGAGATGAAGGCGCGGTGGCTGGCACCGCTGCTGGAGGGGGACATCCGGTCGGCCTACCTGATGACGGAGCCCGACGTGGCGAGTTCGGACGCGACGAACATCTCGTTGAGTTGTGTGCGGGACGGGGACGCCTATGTTCTGAACGGTGAGAAATGGTGGGCGACGGGGGCAGGTGACCCGCGCTGCGCGGTCTATATCGTGATGGCCAAGACTGGTGATGACGACATGCCAAAGCATCAGCGGCATTCGATGGTCGTGGTGCCTGCCGATACGCAAGGCATTGAAAAACTTAGGCCAATGACGGTTTACGGCGCTGATGATGCGCCGCATGGGCACATGCATTTCCGCTTCGCCGATGTGCGGGTTCCGGCCGAGAACATGCTGCTGGGCGAAGGGCGCGGATTCGAGATCGCGCAAGGCCGGTTGGGGCCGGGGCGCATCCACCACTGCATGCGCGCCATCGGGCAGGCCGAGGCGGCGCTGGAGCTGATGTGCCGCCGCGCCTTGCAGCGTGAAGCCTTTGGCAAGCCGCTGGCGCAGCTGGGGGCGAATTTCGATTATATCGCCGAGGCCCGGATGGAGATCGAGCAGGCGCGGCTCTTGTGTCTGAAGGCGGCTTGGATGATGGACCAGGGCGATGCGCGGGCGGCGGCGCCGTGGATCAGCCAGATCAAGGTCGTGGCGCCCAAGGTGGCGCTGAAGGTGGTGGACGAGGCCGTCCAGATGTTCGGCGCGCAGGGCATCAGCCAAGACACGCCGCTGGCGGCGATGTGGACGCATTTGCGTACCCTGCGGCTGGCCGACGGGCCCGACGCGGTGCATCGGCGGCAGGTGGCGCGGGCGGAACTGCGCAAGTATACGCAAGAGAAGATCTGAGCGCCTGCGGCGCCGCCGGGCGCAAAATTTTTTCGAAAAAATTTTGCCACCGCGACAAGGCGTGCCTTGGCGCAATCATGGCAGGCCGAGGTTAACGGCCTCTGAAACGCCCGTGCTTTTGCGCTCGACATCCCGGAGCGGCGGAGGCTTTATGCGGCCATGAGTTCAGAGTTGAATGCGCGGCCCGGCTGGGGTGTTTTCTGGATGGTCGTGACCGGTGTGCTGTTCGTCGGCGTGACCGCCATGGTGAAGTTTCTGGGCACCCGCATCCCCGCACCCGAGGCGGCGTTCCTGCGCTATGTGCTGGGCCTGATCTTTCTTCTGCCGATGCTGGGTACGCTGAGCCGGTTGCGGCTGGATCGCGGCACATGGGGCCTGATCGCGGCGCGGGGCATTGCGCATTCGGCCGGGGTGGGCCTCTGGTTCTTTGCCATGGCACGCATTCCCATCGCGGATGTGACCGCGATGAATTACCTTTCGCCGATCTACGTGACGCTGGGGGCGGCCTTGTTCCTGGGCGAAAAGCTGGCCTTGCGGCGGGTGGTGGCGATCCTCGTGGCCCTGTGCGGGGCGCTGATCATCCTGCGGCCGGGCTTTCGCGAGTTGCAGACGGGGCATTTCGCCATGTTGTTCACGGCGGTCGCCTTTGGCGGGTCGTACCTGCTGGCCAAGATGCTGTCCGAGCGGTGCAGTCCGGGGCTGGTCGTGGCAATGCTGTCGATCACGGTGACGATCGGGCTGGCGCCTGTCGCGCTGAGCAACTGGGTCACGCCAACCCCTTGGGAACTGATGATATTGATGAGCGTGGCGGCCTTTGCCACGGGCGGGCATTACACCATGACGCTGGCGTTTCGCGCGGCCCCGCTGGCGGTGACGCAGCCGGTGACGTTCCTGCAGCTTGTCTGGGCGGTGCTGTTGGGCGTGACCTTTTTTGCGGAACCCTTCGATCCGTGGGTGATTTTGGGCGGTCTGGTGATCGTTGGATCGGTCAGCTTCATCAGTTGGCGCGAGGCGGTGCTGAAGCGCCGCGCGGTGACGCCGGCGACGCATCAAACCAAGTTCTGAGGCGATTCGTTAACGGCGGTTGGTGCCCGGAATCGGCGTCGGTATCGCGTCGGTATTCTGGTGGTATCGCGACGGTGCGCTATCCGCGTGCCCCGAGTGACCAGTCCGTCCCGCGGCGTTAAGCCCGTGTCAACATACGCGCCGGTTCAAGCAGTGAGAATCGCGTAAAGTTTGTCCTTGAGCCGAGCGCGCTCCTTGCGCATGTCCGTCTCGGCCTCGGGTGAGACCGGGGTCACGTTGGTTTCCGCCGCGTGAACCTGCCGGTTGACCGCGTGGTAGTCGTCCATCAGCCGGGCGAAATGCGCGTCCGAGGTTTTCAGCGCCGTGATGCGGTCGGCCATGTCGGGGAATTCTTCGTGCAGCTCGTGCGGGGTGTGTGACATCAGGGGTCCTCCTTGTTCGCGTGTCGAAGGACAGGTTAGGCGCGCGCCGGGGCGCGCACCTTGATGCGGATCAAACCGGCGCGGCGATCAGCGTTGCGCAGTCTGCCAGTCGGGGTGGATCCAGGCCTGGGCGTTGTCTGCCGGAAGCGCGCGGTCGAGGACGTGATCGGCCATCTTCTCGCCCACCATGATCGAAGGCGCGTTGAGGTTGCCATTGGGAATGCGCGGAAAGACCGAACTGTCGGCGACGCGCAGGCCCGAGACGCCAATCACGCGACCCTCGGGGTCCACGACGCTGCGCGGGTCGTCGGCGCGGCCCATGCGGCAGGTGCCGCAGGGGTGGTAGGCGCTTTCGGCATGTTCGCGGATGAAATCGTCGATCTGGTCGTCGGATTGCACCTCCGCGCCGGGCTGGATCTCGTGCTTGGAGAACGGAGCGAAGGCGTCCTGGGCGAAGACCTCGCGCGTGAGGCGGATGGCGCGGCGGAAATCCTGCCAGTCGCTGTCGCAGCTCATGTAGTTGAAGAAGATTCTCGGCGGCGCTGCGGGGTCGTCGGAGTTGAGGGTGACGTGCCCGCGGCTCTCGGATCGCATGGGGCCGACATGGGCTTGGTAGCCGTGGCCCTCGGCCGCCGCCTGGCCGTCATAGCGCACGGCAATGGGCAGGAAGTGGAATTGCAGGTCGGGGTAATCGACGCCCGCCGCAGAGCGGATGAAGCCGCAGGATTCGAACTGGTTCGAGGCGCCGGGGCCAGTCTTGCCCAGCAGCCAGGTGAGGCCGACGAGCGCCTTGCCGGGCAGGTTCCAGTATTTGTAGAGGCTGACCGGCTGGGAGGCGGCCATCTGGACGTAGACTTCGAGGTGGTCCTGAAGGTTGGCGCCGACGCCGGGGCGGTCGGCGATGACGTCGATGCCGTGCTCGGCGAGATGTGCGGCGGGGCCGATGCCCGACAGCATCAGCAGCTTGGGGGAGTTGAAGGCGGAGGCCGAGAGGATCACCTCGGCGTTCGCGCGGATGATTTCCTGCCGGCCTTTGCGGGTGACCTCGACGCCGATGGCGCGGCCGTCCTCGAACACGACGCGGGACGCGAGGCCGCGGATGACGTCGCATTTGCCCGATCTGAGCGCGGGCTTGAGGTAGGCGTTGGCGGCGGACCAGCGCTGGCCCTTGTGGACGGTCATCTCGAAGGGGGCGAAGCCTTCCTGCTGTTCGCCGTTGTAATCGGGCGTGACGGGGTAGCCCGCTTGCTGGCCTGCCTCGATGAAGGCGCGGGTGAGGGGGTTGGCCATTTGCCCGCGGGTAACGTGCAGGGGGCCGTCATGGCCGCGCCAGTCCGGATCGCCGCCATGGCCGGCGTCGGTCCAGTTTTCCAGTCGTTTGTAATAGGGCAGCACGTCGGCATAGCCCCAGCCGGTGGCGCCTTCGTCGCGCCAATGGTCGAAATCGCGGGCGTGACCGCGCACGTAGACCATGCCATTGATCGAGGACGAGCCGCCGATGACCTTGCCGCGCGGAGCGGCGAGGCGGCGATTGCCGAGATGCGGCTCGGGTTCGGTGCGGTAGCCCCAGTCGTACATCTTCATGTTCATCGGGTAGGAAAGCGCGCCGGGCATCTGGATGAAAGGGCCGGCATCGGTGCCGCCGTGTTCGATCACGAGCACGGAATGGCCCGCCTCGGACAGGCGGTAGGCCATGGCGCAACCGGCGCTGCCGGCCCCGACGATGACGTAATCGGCTTGCATCAGGGACCTCCGAAGCTTGGGGTGCCGGGGAGGGGGACGCTGCCCCCCACGGCGAACCTGCGGTTCACCGCTCCCCCCGGGATATTTATGGCCAGAGGAAGACGCATCAGGCGCCCTCTGCCCGCAGCGCGTCATATGGGATCATGACGTGGGACCGATAGGCGGGGCGCTCGGTGAGGCGGTCGTAATAGGTCTCCACCGTGGTGTTTGACGCGCGGGGGATGTCGATGGTGAACCAGCGATAGAGCAGGTGGCCGGCGACGATGTCGGCGGCGGTGAAATGGTCGCCGCAGATGTAGGGCTGCGCGTCGAGTTGGTCGGCGAGGCGCGCGAGGTGGCCGTCGAAAGCGGTTATGGCGGCGGCGAGGGCCGCCTCGTCGCGCTGGTTGGCGGGGGTGCGGACGCGGGGCCAGAATATGGGATGGGTGAAGCCCGCCGCCAGCGTGGTCTTGGACCATTCGGCCCACATGTCGACGGGGGCGCGCCCGGCGGGGTCATCGGGCCAGAAAGCGCCGCCGTCGCCGTAGCGGGATGCCAGGTAGCGCAGGATGGCAGTGCTTTCCCAGACGGTGAGGTCGCCGTCGCGCAGCACGGGGACCTTGCGGTGCGGGTTCATGGCACCGAATTCGGGCGTGTCGAGGCCGCCATGCGCGTGGCCATAGTCGAGCCGCTCGCAGTCGAGGCCAAGCTCGGCAAGGGTCCACATGACCAGTTGCACGTTCGAGGAGGTGGCGCGGCCATAGACGGTGAGCATCATTCGCCCCTCGGGTAGCGGGCGTTTTCCTCGACCACGTTGAGGTCCATGTGGTTGCGCATGTAGCGTTCGGACGCCTTTTGCAGCGGTTGGTAATCCCACGGGTAGTAGCCGCCCTGGCGCAGGGCCTCGTAGACGACCCAGCGGCGGGCCTGGCTCTCGCGGACCTGGGCGTCGAACGCCTCGAGGTCCCAGCGGGCGGCGGCCTCGACGCGGAAGCGTTCCAGGGTGGCTTTGTGGGTGGGATCCTCGGCCAGGTTGGTGAGTTCCAGGGGGTCGGCGTCGAGGTCGAAGAGTTGCTCGGGGTCGAGGGCGCAGTTGGTGTATTTCCAGCGTCCGTGCCGCAGGCAGACGAGGGGCGAATAGGAGGCCTCGGCGGCGTATTCCATGGCCACGGGGCTTTTGCGGGCTGAGCCTTGTCCCGTTGGCACGAGGCTCTCGCCGGCGGTCCAGGGCATGACTTCGGACATGTCGACACCTGCGAGGTCGCACAGGGTGGGGCAGACGTCGATATTGCTGACAGGCTCGGTGACGAGACCGGGGTCCATCGTGGGGGCCGAGATCATCAGGGGCACGCGCGCCGAGCCCTCGTAGAAGGACATCTTGAACCACAATCCGCGCTCGCCCAGCATGTCGCCGTGGTCGGAGACGAAGAGGATGATGGTGTCGTCTTCCTGGCGGGTGCCGCGCAGCGCCTCCATCACCTCGCCGATCTTGTCATCGAGATAGGAAATATTCGCGAAATAGGCGCGGCGGGAGCGGCGGATATCCTCTTCGGTGATGTCGAAGCTGCGCCAGTCGTTGGCGTCGAAGATGCGCTGCGAATGGGGGTCGTGGTCTTCGTAGTCCATCGCGGGGACTTCAGGCAGCAGGTGCTCGCAGCCCTCGTAGAGGTCCCAGTATTTCTTGCGCGCGACGTAGGGATCGTGCGGGTGGGTGAAGCTGACCGTCAGGCACCAGGGGCGGTCGTCATGGCCGCGTCCGTAGTCATAGACCTTGCGGGTGGCGTGGTAGGCGACCTCGTCATCGTATTCCATCTGGTTGGAGATCTCCGCCACGCCCGAGCCGGTGACCGAGCCCATATTGTGGTACCACCAGTCGATCCGCTCGCCCGGTTTGCGGTAATCGGGCGTCCATCCGAAATCGGCGGGGTAGATGTCGGTGGTCAGGCGTTCCTCGAAACCGTGAAGCTGGTCGGGACCCACGAAATGCATCTTGCCCGAGAGGCAGGTCTGGTAGCCGGCGCGGCGCAAGTGGTGGGCGTAGGTGGGAATGTCGGCAGAGAATTCGGCGGCGTTGTCGTAGACGCGGCTGCGCGAGGGCAGAAGGCCCGACATGTAGCTGGCGCGGCCCGGGGCGCAGAGGGGCGAGGCGGTGTAGGCGTTTTTGAAGCGGGTGGACCGCTCGGCCAGCGCCTTGAGGTTGGGCGCGTGCAGCCAGTCGGCGGGGCCGTCGGGGAAGAGCTTTCCGTTCAGCTGGTCGACCATGAAGATGAGGATATTGGGACGTGTCATTCGGGGGCGCCTTTGGCAAGTGAGGTGTCGATGTAGTGCAACAGCACACCGATGGCGGTTTCGCCCGAGAGCGGTGCGCTGTGCAGCGCCTGCCGGATATAAAGACCGTCGATCATCGCGGCCAGACCGCGCGTGAGGGTGCGGGCGTCCTCCGCCGGGGCGAGCTGGCGGAAGGCGTGGTGCAGGTTGGAGCGCAAGCGGCGGTGATAGACATGCAGAAGGCGCCGCGCCTCCTCGGATTTCTGGGCCTGGACGTAGAAATTGAGCCAGGCGGCGATCATTTCGTCCCGGAACTGGCCGGGGGCGAAGCTGGCGCGGACGATGGCCTCGAGCCGCTGGCGCGGGGTTTTGGCCATGATGAGCGCGCCGCGCACCTCGGCCCCGTAGAGGGTGAGGATGTGGCGCATGGCGGCGGCGAAGATCTGTTCCTTGGAGCCGAAATAGTGATGCGCCAGCGCCGAGGACATGCCGGCGCGCCGCGCGATCTGGCTGACCGTGACGTCGAGCGAGCCGCGCACACCGATCTCGTGGATCGTGGCCTCGACCAGCGCCGAGCGTCGAAGCGGTTCCATTCCGATCTTGGGCAATTGGGCCTCCGCAGGTGATAACGGGAGTCGGTATTGAGTTTTGATTGACTCGTCAATCAATAAACGTATTGTCTGCCTTAACAGAAGGCTGGGGGTTGGAAAACAAACGTCCCGACCTTTCGCGTTGCACGTGGTCGTGCGTGGCGTCTAAGGTTGATGGGATGTCGTTTTCGGGCGATCCGAAGCGAGGCGCGGAGCAGGAAAGTTTTGCGCCGGGCCGCATCAGATTGTCCGGGACATATGCGCGTCACGCGCAGAGCATAGTACAGTATCGTGTCAACAAGGGAGAACATGACATGTCATTGATCAAGGGCGGGCTTCTGGACCGCCGCGGATTTCTGAAAACTTCGGTCGCGGCGGGCGCCGCGGCGACCCTGCCGATGGGCGCCTTCGCCCAGAGCACGCCGAAGCGCGGCGGAGACCTGCGTGTCGCGAAAGGCCACGGCCAGACGACGGACACGCTGGACCCCGGCCAGTGGGAGAACGGCTACATGCTGGCGCTGGGCTTCGGCATTCACGGGCGTCTGACCGAAGTGGCCCCCGACGGGTCGCTCGTGCCGGAGCTGGCCGAAAGCTGGGAAGCCTCGGAAGACGCCAGCGAGTGGCGCTTCAAGATCCGCCAGGGTGTCACGTTCCATGACGGCAAGTCGCTGACCGTGGAGGACGTGGTGGCCTCGATCAACCATCACCGGGGCGAGGATTCGACCTCGGCCGCGGGGCCGATCGTGGCGCCGATCAGCGACATCACCACCGAGGGCGACGATACGGTCGTCTTCACGCTGGATGGTGGCAACGCCGACTTCCCCTTCATCCTGTCGGATTACCACCTGGTGGTCTGCCCTGCGACGGAAGACGGCATCGACTGGCAGTCGGGCAATGGTTGCGGCAGCTACATCCTGAAGAATTTCGATGCTGGGGTAAGCAGCCAGTTCGAGCGCAACCCGAACCACTGGCGTGACGACGTGGCGTGGTTCGACACGATCGAGATGCTGTGCGTGGTAGACCAGAACGCGCGGACCACGGCGCTGGTCTCGGGCGACGTGCATGCGATCGACCGGGTCGACCTGAAGGCCGCGAACCTTCTGGGCCGCAACCCCGGCGTGACCATCGAGTCGGTCGCGGGCACGCAGCATTACACCTTCGCGATGTCCACCAACACCGACCCTTACACGGACAACAACATCCGTCAGGCCCTGAAATGGGGGATCAACCGCGAGGAAATGGTCGAGAAAATCCTGTTCGGCTATGGCTCGGTCGGGAATGACCATCCCATCGGCGAGGGCCAGCGCTATCATAACTCCGAGATGGAGCAGAAGACGTACGACCCCGACAAGGCGAAGTTCCACCTCAAGGAAGCCGGTCTGGACAGCATCGACATCAACCTGTCGTCCTCGGACGCGGCATTCAGCGGCGCGGTGGATGCGGCGATCCTGTACCAGGCGTCTGCGAAGGAAGCGGGCATCAACATCAACGTGGTGCGCGAACCCAAGGACGGCTACTGGTCGGACGTGTGGATGAAGAAGCCCTTCACCGCCGTCTACTGGGGCGGTCGTCCGGTCGAGGACCAGATGTTCGCCACCGCCTATCAGTGCGGGGCGGCGTGGAATGACAGCTTCTGGTGCAATGACCGCTTCGAGGAGCTGCTGGTCAAGGCCCGCGCCGAGCTGGACGAGGACAAGCGCCGGGAGATGTATTACGAGATGCAGGACCTGGTGGCCAACCAGGGCGGCGTCGTGATCCCGATGTTCGCCAACTACGTCTTCGCGGTCGGCGAGCAGGTCGCCCATGGCGAGATGGCGTCGAACTGGGAGATGGACGGCGAGCGCTGGATGGAGCGCTGGTGGATGGCCTGATAATCGGGTTTATCCGTGAGAATGGGAGGACCCCCGGTTTGGCCGGGGGTTTTTCTTTTTTGCGGGGGTGGTGGGTTGGAAACCCACCCTACGCAAGAGGTCCCGGATCAAGTCCGGGACAGGGGGCGCGCGGAATCAAGGCCGAAGGCCGCCGCGCGAGCGTCCGCTGACCTAAAGGCGATTGCCAGCAATCGCCGAAAGGGGGGCCGCCCGAACGGGCTGGCGATTGGGTGACGTTGGCGCGCCGCTCAGAAGTCCTACGGATTTGGCTGCCATAAAGTGCCCCGAACACCTGTCGGGTCGCCATCCCGCGGTCTGGCGCTCGCGCAGCTATACCGTATTGCGGCTATCCCACCTTGTAGGGCAGCACGCCGCGTTCATCCGGGGTCACTTGCAACCGGCGTTCGAGAGGCGGGACGGAGCGCTGGTGACAGTTCGTGCGCTCGCAGATGCGGCAGGAGATGCCGATGGGCTCGTAGGCTTGCGAGAGCGTCAGGTCGAGGTCGTCGGCATAGACCAGGGCGTCGGCGTGTTTCACCTCGCACCCCAGGGCGATGGCGAAACGGCGGACGGGGGCGCCATAGTGTCCGCCGCGTTTGGAGACGTCGCGGGCAAGCGAAATGTAGCGCACGCCGTCGGGGGTTTCGGCCAGCTGGCGCAGGAAGCGGCCGGGGGTCTCGAAGGCGCGGTGTACGTTCCAGAGGGGGCAGGCCCCGCCGAAGCGGGCGAATTGCAGGCGCGTGGCGGAGTGGCGCTTGGTGATCGTGCCGGCCTGATCGACACGGACGAAGAAGAAGGGCACGCCCTTGGCGCCGGGGCGTTGCATCGTGGACAGGCGATGGCAGACCTGTTCGATCGACGCGCCGAAGCGGGTTGCGAGGCGTTCGAGGTCGTGGCGGTGATCCTGTGCGGCCTGAAGGAAGGCCGTGTAGGGCATGAGGGCCGCCCCGGCGAAGTAATTGGCCAGCCCGATCTTGGCGATGTCGCGGGCGGCGTCGGACTGGAACCGGGCGAAGTCGAGCGTGGCCTCGATCAGCTTTTCCTGAGTGAGCAGAGCGACTTGCAGGAGGAGTTGAAAGCGGCGCGTTTCGGGTTCGGCGTGGTTCGTGAGGTAGAGGATGCGCGCATCGCGGTCATAGTGGCGCATCCTTGGATCGTCGCTGTCCACGACCTTGATGCCGAGCGCGTCCAGTCGGGCCTCGGCCAGATCGGTGATGCGGCGGGGGCCGGAGGCGGGGCCGGCGAAATGCTCGGCGGCGCGGTCCACGGCGTCGATGTAGTTGTCGCAGTAATGAAAGAAGTCGCGCACCTCGTCCCAGGGGGAGGTCTGGGGGCGGGCATCCTCGCGGCCAAGCGCCTCGTCGAGGGAGGCGAGGCGTTCGTGGGTGTCGCGGTAGGCGCGGTGCAGTTCGAGAAAGGCGCGGGCCATTGCCGGCGCGTTGGAGGCGGTCAGGCGCAGGTCGCTGAGGCTCGGCGTGTCGTCGGCGAAGACGGCGTCGGCCAGCGCCTCGCGCATGTCCGTCACCAGCCGTTCGGCGTCGCCTGTGGCGAGTTCGGTGACGTCGAAGCCGAATTCCTGCGCCAGCGCGAGAATGACCGTGGTGGAGACCGGGCGGTTGTTGTTCTCCATCTGGTTCAGATAGGGCAGGGAGACGCCAAGCTTGGCGGCGAAATCCTTTTGCGTCAGAGCGAGGCGCTGGCGCGTCTCGCGCAGCTTGGCGCCGGCATAGAGTTTCTGGGTGGCCATGGTTGGCTCGCTTTGCAGGTTTGCGTGATCGCAGGTTTAGATTTGCAAAGCGGCCGACGCAAGGGTGGCGTTCAGATCGAGGGCACGCCCACCTGCCGTTCGCGCAGGATCACGAGGGTGATGGCAAGGATGCCGCCCAGGGCCGTCAGCAGCATCAGCCAGACCAGCGGGAAGGCGCCCGTGCCGGGGCCCAGCAGCGCGCCGGCCAGCGCGGAGAGACCTGCGCCGCCGCCGATCATCAGGAAGCCTGCAAGACCGCTGGCGGTGCCGGCGAGGCTGGGGCGGACAGACAGCGCACCGGCGGTGGCGTTGGGAATGGTCATGCCGTTCCCGAGGCCCATCAGTGTCATCAGGCCGAAGAAGGTGACAGGCGTGCTGATCCCGGCATAGAGCGTGGCGAGGTTGATGCCGTGGCCGATGGCGTTGGCGAGCGCGCCGTAGAACACCATGCGGTTGATGCCGATCCGGGTGGAGAAGCGGCCCGACAGGAAGTTGCCGGTGAAATAGCCCACCGCGGGGGCGCCGAAGAAGAGGCCGAGCTCCGAGGGTGTCATGCCGAAGACCTCTGTGCCGACGAAGGGCGCGCCGCCCAGGTAGGCGAAGAAGGCGCCGGAGGAGAGCGCGGCGGCCAGCGCGTAGCCCCAGAAGCGGTAGGAGGTGAAAAGCTCGGGGTATTCGACGAACTGATCGCGGAAGGTGCGGCCTTCGAGCGGGGCGGTCTCTCCAAGGTCTTTCCAGACCAGCCATAGCACCGCCGCGCCCATGGCGACGAGCGCCCAGAAGCTGCCGTGCCAGCCGAAGGCGGCATCGAGCGCGCCGCCAATGGCTGGGCCGATCATGGGCACGACGGACATGCCCATGGTGACGTAGCCGATCATCGAGGCCGCTTGGTTGGCCGGCACCATGTCGCGCACCACCGCGCGGGAGAGGACCATCGCGGCGACGATGCCGCCCTGGAACATGCGGAAGAACAGGAAGATCCAGATGTTCGTGGACAAAAGGCAGCCCAGCGTCGCCAGCAGGAAGATCACCAGCCCGCCAAGGATCACCGGGCGGCGCCCGACCCGGTCTGAGATGGGGCCGATCAGCAATTGCAGGATCGCGTTGACGCCCAGATAGCCGGCGACGGCAAGTTGCATCACGCCGTAATCCGTCTCGAAATAGGCGGTCATGCCGGGCAGGGACGGCAGGAAGATGTTGAGCGCCAGCGTCGAGATCCCGGCCAGCACGATCAAGGTGAAGATGTGCGGCGGAGTCGTGCGGTCGAGAAAGCGGACGGTGGGCATGGAAATGCGCTATCCCGGGGGGCAGGGGATGTCCAGATGAGGCGGTGACGGGAGGCCGTGCGCGATTTGCCCCTTGCTGACGACTAAGGCCTCAGGCGGCTGGCTTCAGTTCCCGGACGAGGCCAGCATATCTCCGGCGTAGGCATCCATCAGTTCTGCGCCGAATTCTTCCGCGCCTTCGCTGCGAAGCGCCGATATGTGTGCGAAGGTCTGATCGCGCGCCTCGCGGGAAGGGTAGACCGTTACGATGGCGAAGCGGTCCAGGTCGGTATCGACGAGCATCGAGTGCTCTGCGCCAAGGGCCAGGAGCCCTGGAAAGTATTTTCGCACCATCAGATCCTTCACGTGTTCGAGGGTCTCTGTCTCCCCCACCATTCTCCAAGTCGTGATTGAAACAAAACTCATCTGTTCGCCCTCCGTTGCTTTGAGGTATAGCACAGTTCTGCGCGCCGGTCCCTGCGTGAGAAAGGTCGTGTCCGGCGTTGGTGCGCCGTACGGTTCGGGAGTGGCGTTCCGTTCTCTGTTGGCTGGTGATTGTTCGGGGGGCTGCACGTCATCCGAAAGCGGCGCCAAGAGGGTTAGTTTGCAGGTTTGCAGTTTAGCAGATTGCGCTTCGCCAGATTTGGCAAATTTGCGGAATTTCTCTTGGACGGCCTGCGCGCAGCCAGTAGGGTCGCGCCAGTCAACGAGGGGGCCTCCAATGAAAGATATCCTGCAGGAACTGGACACGCGCCGCGGCAACGCGCGGCTGGGCGGCGGGCAGAAACGTATCGACGGCCAGCACGAGAAAGGCAAGCTGACCGCGCGGGAGCGGATCGACCTTCTGCTGGACGAGGATAGTTTCGAAGAGTTCGACATGTTCGTGGCCCATCGCTGTACCGATTTCGGCATGGAAAAGAACCGGCCTTATGGTGACGGCGTGGTGACCGGCTGGGGCACGATCAACGGACGGCAGGTTTACGTCTTCAGCCAGGATTTCACCGTGCTGGGCGGGTCCGTGTCGCATACGCACGCGATGAAGATCTGCAAGATCATGGACATGGCGATGCAGAACGGCGCGCCGGTCATTGGCATCAACGACTCAGGCGGTGCGCGGATCCAGGAAGGGGTGGACTCGCTCGCAGGATATGGCGAGGTGTTCCAGCGCAATATCGAGGCGTCGGGCGTGGTGCCGCAGATCAGCGTGATCACCGGGCCTTGTGCGGGCGGCGCGGTCTATTCCCCCGCGATGACCGACTTTATCTTCATGGTGCGCGACAGCTCCTACATGTTCGTGACCGGCCCTGACGTGGTGAAGACCGTCACGAACGAACAGGTGACGGCGGAGGAGCTGGGCGGGGCGTCGACCCACACGAAGAAATCCTCGGTCGCCGATGCGGCGTTCGAGAACGACGTGGAGGCGATGGCCGAGGTGCGGCGGCTGGTGGATTTTCTTCCCTTGAACAACCAGGAACCGGTGCCGGTGCGTCCGTTCTTCGACGATGTGAATCGCGCCGAGACGAGCCTGGACACGCTGATCCCCGACAACCCCAACATGCCCTATGACATGAAGGAGTTGATCGTGAAGATCGCCGACGAGGGCGATTTCTACGAGATCCAGGAGGATTTCGCGAAGAACATGGTCACGGGTTTCATCCGGCTGGAAGGGCGCACGGTGGGCGTGGTGGCGAACCAGCCGATGGTGCTGGCCGGGTGCCTGGACATCGACAGTTCCCGCAAGGCGGCGCGGTTCGTGCGGTTCTGCGACTGTTTCGAGATCCCGATCCTGACCTTCGTGGACGTGCCCGGCTTTTTGCCCGGCACCAGTCAGGAGCATAACGGCGTGATCAAGCACGGCGCGAAGCTGCTGTTCGCCTATGGCGAGGCGACAGTGCCGAAGGTGACAGTGATCACCCGCAAGGCCTATGGCGGGGCGTATGTGGTGATGAGTTCCAAGCACCTGCGGGGGGACATCAACTATGCCTGGCCCACGTCCGAGATCGCGGTGATGGGCGCCAAGGGGGCGACCGAGATCATCCACCGCGCGGATCTGGGCGATGACGAGAAGATCGCCAAGCACACGGCGGATTACGAGGCACGATTCGCCAACCCCTTCGTGGCGGCCGAGCGGGGGTTCATCGACGAGGTGATCCAGCCGCGCAGCACGCGCAAACGGGTGAGCCGGGCCTTTGCGGCGCTGCGCAACAAGAAGCGCAAGCTGCCGTGGAAGAAGCACGACAATATTCCGCTTTGAGGATGGCGTAGGGTGGGCGAAAGCCCACGGGGCGCAGATGGTGGGTTCTCACCCACCCTACGGACGGTCGAGGGTGCGAGCAAGAATGAGCAAGGGGTTTCATATCCTGCGTGATGAGGGCGCGGTGACCGTGGCGCGGCGGGTGCCGGCACGGTTCGACGTGAGTGCCGAGGCGCGTTTTGGCCCGCTGCGCAAGCTGGCGCTGGCGCAACAGGTGCGGCAGGATTTGTGGCGCGCCTTGCGGCAGGTGCGGGGGTTTGCGCCGGTGGTGCGGGTTGCCGAGGCCGGCGCGGGCGTCACCGTGACCGCGGGCGGGCAGGTCGAGGGGCGGCATGACCGCGCCCGGTTGGAAGAGGCCATCGCGGCGCTGCTGACCGATCCGCGCCATGTGGCGCGCTGGACGCGGTGGGCGCGATGAGAGGGATTAGGACAGGGACGCTGGCCGCGCTGATCGCGCTGGCCGCCCCAGAGCAGGGCGAGGCGCAAGAGGAGGAGCGCCTTGTCCTGCCATCGGGGCTGGAGGCGGAACTACAGGAGGTCATCACCGGCGAGGCGGCGATGGGGCTGACGGTGCGCTTTCGCTTCACAGCCGAGGGTTTTACCGGCACGGAGGATTTCGAGACCCAGACCGCCGACCTGGAATACCTGTGCAACGGCTATGCGCTGGAGCGGATCGACATGAGCGAAACGACCCCCGATCGCATCGTGATCTCGCTGGCCGACAGGCCCTCGGAATTCGGGCAGTTCGACCCCGATGTGGCGCAGATTTTCGAGAGTTTCTCGGTCAATAACGCCGCCTGTATCTTGGAGCTGTTCTGATGGAAGCACAATATCTTGCGGATCATTGCGCGGGCAGCGACCGGTTTGAGGCTTTCCAGACACAGGCAGGCGGGATCGCGCCGGCCACATATGAAAATCGGGCGGATTCCGCTATGTTCACCCTTGGTTACAAACCCGTGACCCATCCCTTGAACGAGGGGCAGGTGGGGCGCTATGCGCGTCACCTGTTGGAGTACAGAGACAGGAGACAAACATGTCGAACAGCATCAAGAGCGTCCTCGCGGTTGGTCTGGTTGCCCTCGTGGCAGCCTGTGGCCAGCAGCAGCAAGAAGAAGAATTCGTCGTGGTCGATCCCGAGCCGATCTCGACCGAGCCGACCTACACCGGCAAGCTCAAGTAAGCACGCGGACACACGACAAGGGCAGGCCCTCGGGCCTGTCCTGACCCAAGACGAGACCCGGCGGTCCCTTCGCATTGGCGGAGGCGGGTCATGATAAAGCACCGCGGGTTTCCGGGCCGTCTGCCCGGCAGCGATTTCCAGTTCACCATTCGACGCGCTAACCCCAAAGGCGCCACCGCCATAGTGCGGCGCGAGCGCTATCGCGACCGCCGGCCCGCGGACAAGCGGGCCGACACGGCCTTTGTCCGCGCGTTGTGGGAGAATTTCGGAGATCAGCCTTTCGAGCGGGGCAACCTCGATGCCGGGCGGCTGAGCTGGCTGTTCGGGCGCGAGGTGCTGCCGGCGGAAGACCCTTTCGATTCGGAGAGTTACGAAGCATTGCTGGTTCTGGATGTTCCGGTGGCGCAGCGCGCCTTCCCCGACGCCTTCGACGGAGGGGGCTGGGAATGAGTGCCTGTTTTTCGGTCCCTTATTTAGGCACGTTTTTGCCGACGGCCTGCGGATTCACGCAAATTACAGCCGATCAAGCGACAGGTGAGCGAAGCCGCTTGGCGCAACGAGAGATTGCGTGCAGCTTAGATCTTGTAGTGGCGGCCTTTCCCCAATGGGCCGAGACATACCGTCTAAACCGTTACCCTTCCCCTGATGGGCGGCCTTATGCAGCAATGCAAAGGCCGCCCTTTTTTACTGCAGCGTCAAAGCTTTGCGAAGGTAGGCGAGAGGTTGCCCAAATCCGGCGACGGGCCAGGGACGGCTTTGACGCTGACCCCGCCATCGGATTGAGTGTGCGCAGTCATAATCAAAGCGCGCGAGGCGATATCCGATGCAGTTTTTCAAATCCCTGCTTTTACTTCTTGGGCTTTTCGGCCCGCTTGCGGCCTGCGGCAACACCGCGCCCGAACAGGCGCTGTTCGGCGGTGCCGCGGGCCTTGGCACCGCGGCGGTTGTCGGCGGATCGCTTGTCACCGGTGCGGCCGTGGGGGCCGCGGGCAACGTGGCGTTCTGCCAAGTCTACCCGGAAAAATGCCTGTAGCCTGAATTCAGCGCCCGGAAACGGGCGGTTCAACCTCGATCAGACCACCCCTCGCGGCAGCGGGGCGGTGGTCTTTTTCGCATTATTTCCGACCGGCGGGCTTGCCGGGGCGGGCAAGACTGAAGGGGACGTGAGATGTTCAAGAAAATCCTGATCGCCAACCGGGGCGAGATCGCCTGCCGGGTCATCAAGACGGCGCGCAAGATGGGCATATCGACGGTGGCGATTTACTCGGACGCCGATGCCCACGCGCTGCATGTGGAGATGGCCGACGAGGCGGTGCATATCGGCCCGCCGCCCGCCTCGGAGAGCTATATCGTCATCGACAAGGTGATGGAGGCGATTAGGCAAACGGGCGCCGAGGCGGTGCATCCCGGCTATGGATTCCTGTCGGAGAACCCCAAGTTCGCCGAGGCGCTGGAGGCCGCGGGTGTCGCCTTTATCGGCCCGCCCAAGGGGGCGATCGAGGCGATGGGCGACAAGATCACGTCGAAGAAGATCGCGCAGGAAGCGGATGTGAACACTGTGCCGGGACATATGGGCCTGATCGAGGATGCCGAGGAGGCGCTGAAGATCTCGGAAGAGATCGGCTTTCCGGTGATGCTGAAGGCCAGCGCGGGCGGCGGCGGCAAGGGGATGCGGATCGCGTGGAATGCCGAGGAAGTGCGCGAGGGCTTCCAGGCGTCGAAGAACGAGGCGGCCAGCAGTTTCGGCGACGACCGGATGTTCATCGAGAAATTCGTCACGCAACCGCGCCATATCGAAATCCAGGTGCTGTGCGACAGCCACGGCAACGGGATTTACCTGGGCGAGCGGGAATGCTCGATCCAGCGGCGGAACCAGAAGGTGATCGAGGAAGCGCCGAGCCCGTTTTTGGACGAGGCAACGCGCAAGGCGATGGGCGAGCAGGCCGTGGCGCTGGCCCACGCAGTGGGTTATTCCAGCGCGGGCACGGTGGAGTTCATCGTCGACGGCGACAAGAACTTCTATTTCCTGGAGATGAACACGCGCCTGCAGGTGGAGCATCCGGTGACGGAGCTGATCACCGGCGTGGACTTGGTGGAGCAGATGATCCGGGTCGCGGCGGGCGAAAAGCTGTCGCTGGCGCAGGATGATATCAAGCTGGAAGGCTGGGCGATGGAAAGCCGGCTTTATGCCGAGGATCCCTATCGCAACTTTCTGCCCTCGATTGGCCGGCTGGTGCGCTATCGCCCGCCGGTGGAGGTGGCGGCGGGGCCGCTCTTGGATAACGGCAAGTGGCAGGACGAGGCCGAGGCCGGCGAGACGGCGGTGCGCAATGATACCGGCGTCTATGAAGGCGGCGAGATCAGCATGTATTATGATCCTATGATTGCCAAGCTGTGCACCTGGGCGCCCGACCGGGGCGCGGCGATCGAGGCGATGCGCGTGGCGCTGGACAGTTTCGAGTTGGAAGGGATCGGGCATAACCTGCCGTTCCTGAGCGCGGTGATGGATCATCCCAAGTTTGTTTCGGGCGACATGACCACGGCGTTCATCGCCGAGGAGTACCCGGACGGGTTCGAGGGTGTGGAACTGGAGGAGGCGGCGCTGCGGCGGATCGCTGCCAGTTGTGCGGCGATGCACCGGGTGGCGGAAATCCGGCGCACGCGGGTGTCGGGCCGGATGGACAACCACGAGCGCCGCGTGGGCGAGGATTGGGTCGTCAGCCTGCAAGGTATCAGTTTCGAGGTCAGCATCGACGCGGATCGCGATGGCGCGACCGTGACCTTTGCGGATGGCGGCAGTCACCGGGTGTCCAGCCGCTGGACGCCGGGCGACGCGCTGGCGGTGCTGGACGTGGATGACGAGACGCTGGTGCTGAAGGTCGGCAAGGTCTCGGGCGGGTTCCGCATCCGCAACCGGGGCGCGGACCTGAAAGTGCATGTGCGCACGCCCCGGCAGGCGGAACTGGCGCTGTTAATGCCCGAGAAACTTGCCGCTGATACATCGAAGATGCTGCTGTGCCCGATGCCGGGCCTGATCGTCAGCGTGAATGTGCAGGAGGGCGATGAGGTGCAGGAAGGCCAGGCGCTGTGCACCGTGGAGGCGATGAAGATGGAAAACATCCTGCGGGCCGAGAAGAAGGCCGTGGTGAGCAAGATCAACGCCGGTCCGGGTGACAGCCTGGCGGTGGATGACGTGATCATGGAGTTCGAATGACGCGGTGAACCTGCGCGGGTCTCATATCCTGCCCGCGGCCATGGCGGGCGCGGTCCTGCTGGGGGCCTGCACGCGCGAAGACGAGGCGTCGATGCGGGCGCGGCTGGCGCCGTGGTTCAGCTTGGGGGAAACGCTGTCGTTTTCATCCAAGGCGCGGTGTTCTGCGGCGGCGTTCCGGCTGGTGAGTCCGGATATCGGGGCCGCGGTGCCGGTGGAGCGCAACGTGCCCGACATGCTGCGCGCGCTGCCCAAGCGGGGCGTGGCGGCGCTGGATGATCCGGATTTGACGCCGGATGCGGCGATGGTGGACGCGGTCAACACGCAGCGGACCCTTGGCATGGGGATGCGCCGTGCGGGGCTGGAGGCGCGGCCCTGCATGGAGGGCAAGGTGGGGATGGAATTCCGCCGTCTGCTGATGGGGCCTGAGACCGTGCTGGCCTATGAGACGACCGAGGGCACGCTGATGCTGATGGATCGCGCCAACCGGGTTCTGGTGGTCGCGGCGGGGGAGCGGGCATGAGCGGTGCGGGGGATCAGTTGCCGCTCAGCCGGTCGCGGATTTCCTGTTGCCGGATGGGCATCTTGTCGATCGCGCGCGAAAGCTCTCGCACGCTCCACGGCGCGGGTTTGCGCAGCTCGACCTTGCCGTCCTTGCCGATGAGCGCCAGCATGAAGCCGCGCGGGCGCAGCGTGCGGCGCAGGTCACTGTCGGCGGACGGGTCGGTGTCTGTCAGCACGACGACATCGCGCCGGTCCAGATCATCCAGCCGGTCGGTGATGAAGTTCATCTGTTCGATGTATCGCGGGTCCGAGGCGTTGTCGGCAAAGACGACGATGGGGCGCTTTATCCAGAGAAATTCGTTCAAATCGACGCTTTCGCCGGGAAGTATGATCCCGTCGTTCAGCGATACATCGGTCGCGCGGGCGCTGTGCGCGGCGAGTGAAATCGAAGTAAGCGCCAGAAAAGAAAGAACGATCAGCTTGCGCATTTGGCCTCCTGCTGGACCAGATATAAGGCCGGACGCGCCGAATGCGAAGGCCGTTTGGCCGCAGGCCCGCGAAAATTTTAGCGTTAATCCCGTGGTCAGGTCCTTCGGTGCAGGCTGGCGCGACGCAAGGTCGACCGCCCGCATGACGCGGGCCGCACGGGAAAGGCGCGTGATCATGGACGTTGTTCTGCATATCGGGGCCCACCGCACGGCCACCACGTCATTTCAGGCTTATCTGGCGGAAAATCGCGCCGCGTTGTCGCGCAAGGGGATCACCGTCTGGGGCCCGAAACAGACGCGCGACGGGCTTTTGACCGGGGTGATGCCAGTCGACAGCCCGCGCCCGCCGCAGGAGCAGCTGGACCGCGCTCGCGCCCGCATCGCGATCAACATAGAAAAGGAGCGTCGTGCGGGAACGAAAGTTCTGGTGATCAGTGACGAGAACATGATCGGCGCGCCGCGTCGCTGTCTGCGGCAGGGGCGGCTGTATCCCGATATCGGCCAGAGGTTGGCGCGGTTCGCCCATGCCTTTGACGGAAAGGTGACGCGGGCCTGCCTGTTGATCCGCAGCCATGAGAGTTTCTGGGCCTCGATCCTGTCCTACGGCGTGGCGCGGGGGCATCGCGTGCCGGACCGTGCGGCGCTGGATACGCTGGCATCCTCGCCGCGGCTGTGGCGGGACGTGGTGCTAGACGTGGCCTGCGCGCTGCCGGGCACCGAGCTGACCGTGCTGCCCTACGAGATTTTCGGCGGTCTGCCCGAGCGGGTGCTGGAGCATATGAGCGGGCTTGGCCCGATGCCGCGCGCCCATGCGCGGGAATGGATGAACCAAGGCCCCGGCCTGGGCCAGTTGCGCCGGATCGTGAAGGATCGCGGCGGCGACCCCGCGCGCCTGCCGGAGGGGCCGGGCAAATGGCAACCGTTTGACGACACCGCCTTGCGCGACATGCGCGCGGCCTATGCTGACGACCTGTTCTGGCTGCGCGCCGGGGCAGAGGGACTGGCGCAGCTGACAGAGGAAACCGGACCGGCCAAGACGGGGACAACCCCGCGGACGGACCAGAAGCGAAGAGGACAAGACGATGGGATCGAAAACCGACGATTGGCGTAAGATCGCGGAAGGCGAGCTGAAGGGCCGCCCGCTGGAGGACCTGACGTGGAAGACCCTTGAGGGGATCGACGTCAAGCCGCTCTATACCGAGGAAGATGTCGAGGGGATGGAGCACCTTGGCACCATCCCCGGGCAGGCGCCGTTCACCCGGGGTGTGAAGGCCACGATGTATGCCGGGCGGCCCTGGACGATCCGGCAATACGCGGGCTTTTCCACGGCCGAGGAATCGAACGCCTTCTATCGCCGCAACCTTGCGGCCGGGCAGCAGGGGGTGTCAGTGGCCTTCGACCTGGCCACGCATCGCGGTTACGACAGCGACCACCCGCGCGTGGTGGGCGATGTGGGCAAGGCGGGCGTCGCCATCGACAGCGTCGAGGACATGAAGGTGCTTTTCGACGGCATTCCGCTGGACCAGGTGAGCGTGTCGATGACCATGAACGGCGCGGTGATCCCCGTGCTGGCCAGCTTCGTCGTCGCGGGCGAAGAACAGGGGCATGACCGCAGCGCCCTGTCTGGCACCATTCAGAACGACATCCTGAAAGAGTTCATGGTGCGCAACACCTATATTTATCCGCCCGAGCCCAGCATGCGGATCGTCAGCGACATCATCGAGTTCACCGCCAACGAGATGCCGCGCTTCAACTCGATCAGCATCTCGGGCTATCACATGCAGGAGGCGGGCGCGAACCTGGTGCAGGAGCTGGCCTATACGCTGGCGGATGGCCGCGAATACGTGAAGGCCGCGATCGAGGCGGGGATGGACGTGGACCGCTTTGCCGGGAGGCTGTCGTTCTTCTTTGCCATCGGCATGAATTTCTTCATGGAGGCCGCGAAGCTGCGGGCCGCGCGCCTGCTGTGGCACCGGATCATGACGGAGTTCGGGGCGAAGAACGACCGCTCTAAAATGCTGCGGACGCATTGCCAGACCTCCGGTGTCAGCTTGCAGGAGCAGGACCCCTACAACAACGTCGTGCGCACCGCCTACGAGGCGATGAGCGCGGTTCTGGGGGGCACGCAGAGCCTGCACACCAACGCGCTGGACGAGGCGATCGCGCTGCCCACGGATTTCAGCGCGCGGATCGCGCGGAACACGCAGCTGATCCTGCAGGAAGAGACAGGCGTGACGGCGGTGGTCGACCCGCTGGCGGGGTCCTACTACGTCGAGAGCCTGACCGCCGAGCTGGCCGAGAAGGCGTGGGAGTTGATGGAAGAGGTCGAGGAGATGGGCGGCATGACCAAGGCCGTGGCCAGCGGCATGCCCAAGCTTCGCATCGAGGAATCTGCCGCCACACGGCAGGCGATGATCGACCGGGGCGACGAGGTGATCGTCGGCGTCAACAAGTACCGCAAGGACAAGGAAGATCCGATCGACATCCTGGACGTGGACAACGTCAAGGTGCGCAAGGGGCAGGTCGAGGCGCTGGAGCGCATCCGCGCGGAGCGTGACGAGGACGCCTGCACCAAGGCACTGGATGAACTGACGCGCCGCGCCAAGGACGGCGGCAATCTGCTGGAGGCCGCCGTAGAGGCGGCCCGCGCAAGGGCTACTGTGGGGGAAATCAGCATGGCCATGGAAAAGGAATTCGGACGGCACCGCGCCGAGGTGAAGACGCTGGCCGGAGTCTATGGCAAGGCCTACGAGGGCGACGAGGGCTTTGCCGCGATCCAGAAATCGGTCGAGGCCTTTGCCGAGGACGAGGGGCGGCGGCCCCGGATGCTGGTCGTCAAAATGGGGCAGGACGGGCATGACCGGGGCGCCAAGGTGATCGCGACGGCCTTTGCCGACATTGGGTTCGACGTGGATGTTGGCCCGCTCTTCCAGACGCCGGACGAGGCGGCGCAGGACGCCATCGACAACGATGTGCATGTCATTGGCATTTCCAGCCAGGCGGCGGGGCACAAGACCTTGGCGCCGCAGTTGATCGACGCGCTGAAGGACAAGGATGCGGGCGATATCATCGTGATCTGCGGCGGGGTCATTCCGCAGCAGGATTACGAGTTCCTGACCAAGGCGGGCGTGAAGGCCATTTTCGGCCCCGGCACCAACATTCCCGACGCGGCGCAGGATATCCTGCGGCTGATCCGCGAGGCGCGGGCGGCCTGATGCGAAAGCGTCCCACGATCCTGATCGGTATGGCGGCGGGGCTTGTCTGGGCCGTCGCCGTGCTGTCGATCGGGCGCCAGATCCCGGTGCCGATGGCGATGATGCAGCCGACGCTGATGGGGGCTGCGTTTGGCCCGGGTGTTGTACTGGCGCTGATGATCGGACGGCTGGCGCAACGGCGGTTCTTTGACGATACCGAGGTTGATGGTCAACCGCTGACCGGCGGCGCGGCGGTGGACGCCAAGGTGTTGCAGAACACGGTCGAACAGGTCGTGTTGGCCTTGTGCATCTGGCCGCTGGTGGGGTTTTTCCTGGGCGCGGGCACGGTGCTGGCGCTGGGGATCGGGTTCGCGCTGGCGCGGGTGGCGTTCTGGATCGGATATCACAAGGCGCCACCGCTGAGAGCTTTCGGCTTTGCGGCGACGTTTTACCCGACAGTGTTGGCGGCACTCTGGGTACTTTGGCGGCTGACACTGGGGTAGGCGATGCTGAAACTGGATCATTTCGCGGTCGCCGCCGAGACGCTGGACGAGGGCCGCGCCTATGCCGAGGAGAGCTTGGGCGTGGCGCTGCGGCCCGGCGGACAGCACGCGCATTTCGGCACGCACAACATGCTGTTGGGGCTGGAGGACGGGCTGTACCTCGAGGTCATCGCGATCGACCCCGACGCGCCCAAGGCGGGCTATGCGCGGTGGTTCGATCTGGACCGGTTCGAGGGGCGGCCGAGGCCGACGAACTGGATCTGCAACACGCCGGACCTTGGCGCGGTGGTGGCGCGCTTTCCGCAGGCGGGTATGCCGGTACGGCTGGCGCGGGGCGACCTGCGCTGGCAGATGGCGGTGCCCGAGGACGGGCGGCTGCCGTGGGACAACCTGTTTCCGGCGGTGATCGAATGGCAATGCGCGCAGCACCCGGCGCAGATTTTGCCGGCGTCGGGGTGCCGGTTGGACCGTCTGGTGGTGACGCACCCGGAGGCAAAGGCACTGGAAGATGCGCTGACGCCGGTGCTGAGCGACGCGTGGGTGGTCTTTGAGACCGGCCCGATGGCGCTGCGGGCCGAGTTGACGACGCAGCGCGGGGCGTGCGTGCTGGCATGAAGATCCGGGCGGCGGAGGCCGGCGACGCAGAGGCGCTGTCGGCGATCGTCAATCACTATATCCGCGAGACGACGGTCAGTTTCAGCGAAGACGAGAAGACCGTTCTGGAAGTTGCGTTGGCCGTGAAGACGCGGGACGAGGCGGGGCACGGGTTTATGGTGGCCGAGGACGCGGACGTGTTGCTGGGCTATGCCACCTATGGGCCATTTCGCGCGGGCTCGGGCTATCGCGAGACGCTGGAGCATACGGTGCTGCTGCGCCCCGGAGCAGAGGGGCGTGGCGTGGGCCGGGCGCTGATGCGCGCGCTGGAGGCGCATGCGCGGGCGGGCGGCGTGCATTCCCTGATCGGCGGGATCAGTGCCGAGAACGAGGGCGGAATCGCCTTTCACCGCAGGATCGGCTTCGTCGAGGTGGGGCGCATGGCGCAAGCCGGGCTGAAATTCGGGCGTCGGATCGATCTTGTGCTGATGCAGAAACTCCTGTCCCCCGGGGGCCACGCCCTTTAGGTTGGCCGCCATGTCGATCTGGAGTCGCATATCCGAGGCGCTGTCGGCGCTGGCCAGTGGCGAGCCGCTGACAAGCGTGTTCGACCGGCTGCGCACGCCGCCCGAGCGGACGGTGGCCTTTGCCATTGCCGTGATCGCGCTGGGCGCGAAGATGGCCAAGGCGGACGGGCAGGTGACGCGCGACGAGGTGACGGCGTTCCGCGAGGTGTTCCAGATCGCGCGCGACGACGAGGCGGGCGCGGCGAAGGTCTTTAACCTCGCGCGGCAGGACGTGGCCGGGTTCGAGGAATATGCTAGGCGAATCAAGGCGATGTTCGGCGAAGATGAAGCGACGCTCAACGATCTGCTGGAGGGGCTGTTTCACATCGCGGTGGCGGATGGGGTGTATCACCCGAACGAGGATGTCTTCCTGTCGGAGGTGGCGACGATTTTCGGCCTGCCGGAGCGGGAGTTCAACACGTTGAAGAGCCGCTTCGTGCCCGACGCACGACCTGATCCCTACGAGGTGCTGGGAGTGACGCCCGACACGCCGCTGGCCGAGATCCGCAAGGTCTGGCGCGACAAGGTGCGCGAGATGCATCCCGACCGGATGGTGGCGCGGGGCGTGCCGCAGGAGGCGATCAAGCTGGCCGAAAAGCGCCTGACCGACGTCAACGATGCCTGGGAGCAGATCCAGCGCGAGGCGGCCTGAGCGATGCGGTTCGCCACCTATAACGTCGAGTGGTTCAACGCGCTGTTTGATGAGCATGACCGGGTCGTTGACGACGACGGGCCGTCGGCGCGCTATGGCGTGACCCGGGGCGATCAGCTGGCCGCGTTGGGAGTGGTGTTCACGGCGATGGATGCCGACGCGGTGATGGTAATCGAAGCGCCGGACAGCAACCGCAAGCGCGATACGGTGACCGCTTTGGAAGGCTTCGCGACGATGATGAACCTGCGGGCGCGCAAGGCGCTGATGGGGTTCGTGAACGACACCCAGCAGGAGATCGCGCTGCTTTATGATCCGGACGTGATGACCTGTCGGCATGACCCGAAGGGCGAGGAGACCGGAAAGAAGGGGTCGAGCGGGGCGCCGCGGTTCGACGGCGTGTTCCGGATCGACCTGGATATCGACGCGACCGAGGATTTGGTGGTGTTTTCCAAGCCGCCGCTGGAAGTGGCGGTGGAGGTGCAGGGTGGGTTCGGATTTCGCATGATCGGGGCGCATCTGAAATCGAAGGCGCCCCACGGGGCCACGACGCGGGACGAGGTTATGCGGCTGGCCATCGCCAACCGGCGCAAGCAGCAGGCGCAGGCGGTCTGGCTGCGTAAGCGGATCCGGGCGCACCTGGAAGAGGGCGAGCATCTGATGCTGTTGGGAGATCTGAATGACGGGCCGGGGCTGGACGAGTACGAGAACCTGTTCGGCCGCTCGTCGATCGAGGTGATCATGGGCCGGGCCGAGGCGGGCGATTTGCGGCTGTACGATCCGCACGCGCGGCGGGCGCTGAACCAGCGGATCGGTGCGCAGCACAGTTCGGCGCGGTTCTACCTGAAGGACGAGGGACGGTACCTTCAGGCGCTTCTGGATTACATCATGATTTCCAAGGGGTTGCGGGCGAAAGCGCCGAAGTGGCGCATCTGGCATCCGTTCGAGGATCCCGATTGCTGGAAGGTGCCGGAGCTGCGCGATGCGCTGCTGGCGGCGTCGGATCATTTCCCCGTCACGCTGGATATCGACCTGTCATCTTAAAATTGTCACCGGGACGCGCTATATTGGTGCTATGAAACAGTTCATCCCCATCGCCGCCCTGTCGCTGTCCCTTGCCGCCTCGCCCGCCCTCGCGCAGGACGAGGAGGACGAAGGGTTTTCCCTGATGGAGCGGGGGGCGCAGATGTTCATGGAAGGCATCATGCGCGAGATGGAGCCGGCGATGCGCGATCTTGAAGGGATGGCGAAGGAGATGCAGCCGGCGCTGCGGAATTTCGTCGAGGAGATGGGCCCGGCCTTTGCCGACCTGATGGGCCAGATCGATGATCTGAGCAATTATCACGCGCCCGAGATGATGCCGAACGGCGATATCATCATCCGCCGCAAGACGCCGCTTGAGAAAGAGATCGACCCGGACGAGGAAATCGAAATCTGAGGCGGGATGCCTTTGGTCGCTTGATTGGTTCTAGGACTTGCCCGGCACGGCTTTCGCGCGGCGCGGGCGCAGCAGTTTGACGTCGAACTCGGCCTGAAGCGTGTCGGCGAGAGAGGCGAGGCGGGTTTGCGCCACCTCGCCATAGAGCGGCACGGCCTCCTCGGTGAGGCGCAGGACAAGCTGTTTCTTCTTAGGGTGCCATGTCAACTCGCCTAGCTGCGTGTCCTTGCGCAGCCAGAACATCGCGGCGAACCGCATGGCCTTGCCCAAAACTTCCGCCTGTTGTTGGTCGCGCTCGTCCAGAAGATCGGCCAGTTTCTCGAACTGGGTGCCATCACGCTTGTTGGAATAGCGGTGCATCAGGGCAAGGCCGAGGAAGACCCTTTCGGAATGCTTGAGCCCGCCCAGGTTGGCGCGGGTGGCGTTGTCGAAACAGTCCTGCGCCCGGTAGTCGGGATGCGAGCGCCAGCTGACATCATGCAAGAGGCAGGCGGCGCGGATGATGCGCAGCTTGTCGGGTTTGGCACTGCGGAAGAGCGGTTCGACGAAGTGATAGATGGCGCGGCCATAGCCGGGCAGGCGGGCATCCTTGGCCTCGGCAAAGCGGCACGCCTCGATCAGCGGATCGCGGTCGCGCAGCTGCTGAGGCATCTGTTCATACAAGAGCCCCTCGCGGATACCGTAGCTTGACACGGCGATGTCGCGGGGGCCGAAGGTCTTGACCAGCCGCCGCAGCACCTCGGCTGCGTCGGGCACCAGCGCCATGCGCTGGGACGAGACGCCGGCGCGGTTGCGTAGCTCTTCGGAGTCGTTGTCGGCGATGTAATCGGCGGTCTTGCGCACGTCCTTGGGGGTCATGCGGTATTCGTGCAGGACATGCAGGGGATAGCCGCGGCGTTCCATGTCGATCTTGGCGATGGCGCGCCATGAGCCGCCGACGAGGAAAAGGCGGTTCTTCTGCTCACCCAACTCGCCGTGCATCTTTTCCAGCGTATCCTTTATGAAAGCCTTGCGGGCCTTCTTGCCGCCCTTGACCTCCTGCAGCGAAAAGGGGCCGAGGCGAGACGTCAGGCGCTTGCCGACCTGTCCGCCGTTGATTTCGGCCAGTTCCATGGAGGAGCCGCCGATGTCGCAGACAAGGCCGTAGGAGCCGGGCCAACCGAGCAGGACGCCCTGAGCCGAGAGGCGCGCCTCTTCGGGGCCGTCGACGACCCAGAGGTGAACGCCTGTTTCGCGCTTGATCTCGTCGCGGAAGTCGTCGCCGTCGCTGGCCTCGCGCACGGCGGCGGTGGCCACGGCAGTGAGCGGGCCGGTGCCCATGTTCTCGGCCAGCCGGGCGAAGCGTTTCATGGCGGCGAGCGCGCGTTCGCGCCCCTCGGGGTTCAGGCGGCCGGTTTCCGACAGGCCTTGGCCGAGACCACACATGATTTTCTCGTTGTAGAAATAGGCCGGGCTGCGGGCGGCGCCGTCGAACACCACCATGCGGACGGAGTTGGAGCCCACGTCGACCACGCCCACGCGGCTGAGCGCCTTGGCCGCGTCCTTGTCGAAAAGCGGGCGCCCAAAGGGGCCCCATTCGCTGTGTTCAGGATCGGTCGTGCCGTCCATGACATCCCCGGCTTGATCTCGGCCTCTTATATGCGACAGGGGGCCGGAAGGGTCAATCGTCGGTATGGGTGAGTTTGGGCACGTCCGCCGCCCCGGCCGAGCCGCGCCCCGACAGCGACGGGTTTTCCATGAAGAAGCGGTGACAGTTGAAGGCGAAGGTGCCTTCCTCGGTCAACTCGCGGTGAAACTTGCCGTCGGGGGACATGACCCAGGTCTGCGCTACGTCTGCGAGGTTGGCGGCCATGACCTGGCCCACGATCTGGGCCTTGACCGTCGGATTGGTAATCTCGACCAGGGTCTCGACCCGGCGGTTGAGGTTGCGGCCCATCCAGTCGGCGGAGGACATGTAGACGCGGGCCTTCTTCGACGGCAGGCCGGCGCCGTTGCCGAAGCAGACAATGCGGGAATGTTCCAGAAAGCGCCCGACTATGGACTTGACGCGGATGTTTTCCGATAGCCCCTTGATGCCGGGGCGGATGCCGCAGATGCCGCGCACGACGAGGCAGATCTTCACGCCGGCCTGTGAGGCGGCATAGAGCGCGTCGATGACATCGGGTTCGATGATCGAGTTCATCTTGGCCCAGATCTCGGCCGGTTTGCCGGACTTGGCGTGCTCGATCTCGGCGGCGATCATTTCCAGCAGGCGCGGCTTGAGCGTGGTGGGCGAGATGGCGAGGTTGTCCAGCTTTTCCGGCTGGGCGTAGCCGGAGAGGTAGTTGAAGACCTTGGTGGCGTCGCGGCCCAGCGAGGAGTCGCAGGTGAAGAGGCTGAGGTCGGTGTAGATCTTGGCAGTAATGGGGTGGTAGTTGCCGGTGCCGTAATGGGTGTAGGTCACCAGCCTGTCACCCTCGCGCCGGACCACGGTGGAGATCTTGGCGTGGGTCTTGAGATCGAGAAAGCCGTAGACCACGTGCGCGCCGGCCCGTTCGAGGCGTCGGGACTGGCGGATGTTGGCGGCCTCGTCGAAGCGGGCCTTGAGTTCGACCAGTGCGGTGACGGACTTGCCGTCCTCTGCAGCCTCGCAGAGCGCGGAGACGATGGGGCTGTCCTTGGAGGTGCGGTAGAGCGTCTGCTTGATCGCCACCACGTCCGGGTCGCGGGCCGCCTGTGTCAGGAAACGGACGACCATGTCGAAGGTCTCGTAGGGGTGATGCAGCAGCATATCTTTCTGCCGGATGGCGGCGAACATGTCGCCGTCATGATCCTGCACCCGTTCCGGCACGCGGGGCGTGAAGCTGGGCCACAGAAGGTCGGGGCGGGTGTCGAGCACCATTTCCTTGAGGTCCGCAAGGCCGATCATGCCGTCGACCTCGACCACCTCCTCGGGGCGAACTTCGAGCTTTTGCATGATGGTGCGGCGCAATTCCTCGGGCGCGCCAGAGGAGATTTTCAGGCGCACCACCTCGCCGCGGCGGCGGCGTTTCAGGGCCACTTCGAATTCGCGCACGAGGTCCTCGGCCTCTTCCTCGACTTCGAGGTCGCTGTCGCGCAGGACGCGGAAGTTGCAGTGGGCCTTGTAGGTGTAGCCCGGGAAGAGGTGATCGAGGTTGAGCAGCAGCAGGTCCTCGAGCGGCAGGGCGCGGAACTGGCCCGGCTCGGACGGAACTGTGACGAAACGGTCGATCTGGTTGGGGATCGGCAGGAGCGCCTGAAGCGGGCGCTTGTCGGACTTGCGCTGCATTTGCAGGGCGAGCGAATAGCCCAGGTTCGGGATGAAGGGGAACGGGTGCGCGGGGTCGACCGCCAGGGGCGACAGGACCGGGAAGACCTGTTCGAGGAAGATCTCGCTGAGATGGGCGCGGTCGTCCTTGGTCAGGCTGTCGATGTCGAGGATGATGATGCCCTCGGCCTCCATCTCCTGCCGCAGGTCTTCGAGCGTGCCCTGTTGCTGGGTCAGCAGCTTGCGGGCGTCCTCGTCGATCAGGACAAGCTGTTCGGCGGGGGTGAGGCCGTCGGCGGCGGGGGTGGTGTTGCCGGCGTGGGCAAGTTCTCGCAGGCCCGCGACGCGCACGTTGTAGAACTCGTCGAGGTTGTTGGCCGAGATCGACAGAAAGCGCAGGCGTTCCAGCAGGGGCACGCGCGGGTTCTGTGCCTCTTCGAGGACGCGCCAGTTGAAGCCCAGCCAGCTGAGCTCTCGGTTGAAGAAACGCCCGGGGCCGGTGATGTCGAGGCCGTCGATCGTCACGGGGGCCGGGGCGGTGGATTTGAGGAAATCGGCGTTTGTCATGTGGCCCTTATGGGATTGCGACGTAACGATAAGGTGACGACTGTGCCGTTACAGCCCTGCGTTGTCCAGTACGTCGCGGGCAAAGGGGCGGGTGAGGGCCCGTTTGCGCGAAAGTGCGGCGGAATCGAGCAGGGCGACGACTTGCCGGGCGGCGTCAAACGAGCGGTCGATGCGGCGCAGCAGGTAGGGGATGACATCCGGCGTGGGCGTCAGCTGGCGGTCGTCGAAGAGCTTGGCGAGGATCGCCGTCAGCAGCTTGTCGTCGGGCAGGTCGAGTTCGACCGCCGGCGTGCCCTGCATCCGGCTGGCAAGGTCGGGCAGCGCGAGGTTCCAGTACTTGGGCGCGGCATGGGCTGTCAGCAGCAGGGAATGGCCCTCGGCCAGCGTCAGGTTATGCAGGTGGAAAAGCGCGGTCTCGGAGGCGTCCTGACCGGCGATGGTCTCGCAATCCTCGACTGCCACGTGGTTGCGGGCGAGGGCGGGGACGTCGGCCTGGGCCAAGTCCTGCGCGCGCAGGATCACGGCGCCGCTCTGGGCGGCCCAGACATGGGTGAGGTGCGTCTTGCCCGAACCGGGCGGGCCGTGCAGCACCAGCTTGCGGGCGGGCCATGCCTGCCACGTGTCGATCAGGGCCACGGCCTGCGCGTTGGCGGCGGAAACGAAAAAATCCTCCCGCCCGTGTGCCGGTTTGGCGGGCAGGTTGAAGCTGAGCTGCTGTGCCATTATTCGGTGTCCCGGTGGCCTTGCCCGGTATAGAGGGCGCTGTCCATGTATTGCTGTACGCCGAAGCGGGCCAGAACGCCGATGGCCGCTGCCACCGGCACCGCGACCAACATACCGACAAAGCCGAAGAGCGCGCCGAAGACCGACAGCGCGAAGATCAGCCAGACCGGGTGGAGGCCGACGGATTCACCGACCAGCTTGGGCGTGAGGATGTTGCCCTCGACCACCTGGCCCAGTACGAAGATGCCGGCGACGAGGCCGATGGACAGCCAATCGCCCCAGAACTGGAAAAGCGCGAGGCCGATGGCGAGCGCCCCGCCGAGGATGGCGCCCACGTAGGGGATGAAGGTGATGAGCCCGGCAAAGGCGCCGACGACCAGGCCGAATTGCAGGCCCACCAGTATCAGCGCCACGGCATAGTACGTGCCGAGGATCAGGCAGACTGTGCCCATGCCGCGGATGAAGCTGGCGAGCGTCTGGTCGATCTCGCGCGCCAGACGGCGGACCACCGGTGCGTGGTCACGTGGCAGAAGGCGGTCGATTTCTGCGATCATACGGTCCCAGTCGTAAAGAAGGTAGAAGGCCACGACCGGCACGATGACCAGCAGGACCACCACGTTGACCAGCGAACCCACCGAGCTGAGCACGGTTTCGACCACCTGTCCGCCGCGTTCCTGGATGGTGGTGCCAAGGCTCGCCAGCGACTGGCGCAAGGTGGAGTCCTGGTCGACGAGGTCGGGAAAGCGGGTGGTGAGGAAGTTTTGCAGGTCGTTGAAGAGCTGCGGCGCGATGTCGATCAGGTTGGCGGTCTGGTTGACCAGCGTGGGAATGACCAGTAGCGCCATGATGACGAATATGCAGATCGCCACCAGCGTGATCAGCGCGACCGCCACAGCGCGCGAGGCGCCCAGGCGTTCGATCCGGTCCGCCACCGGGTCGAGGAAATAGGCCACGGCGCCGCCCAGCACGAAGGGCAGGATCACGTCGCCCAAAAACCACATGACAACGAGGAACAGCGCGATGGCGATGCCCCAGAATTGAAATTGTGTCCGGACGGGAAGGGCCATGCCACCTCGGAAGAACAAAATGCGTCACCTGCTTTTCGCGCAAGGGGGGCAGCGTTGCAAGCGCCTTCCGGCTTGTCTGGCGGGCGCTGAGGCCATAAACGGGGCGGTAGCACGCAATGACCAGAGGTTCCCCATGCGCCTGTCCAAGTATTTCCTGCCGGTTCTGAAGGAGACGCCCTCGGAGGCGCAGATCGCCAGCCACCGTCTGATGCTGCGGGCGGGGATGATCAAGCAGGCCAGCGCCGGGATCTATTCGTGGCTGCCCTTGGGCTTCAAGGTGTTGCGCAAGCTGGAAAATATCGTCCACGAGGAGCAGGTGCGGGCGGGGCATATCCCCATGCTGATGCCGACCCTGCAATCGGCGGATTTGTGGCGCGAAAGCGGGCGGTACGATGCCTATGGTCCCGAGATGCTGCGCATCCGCGACCGGCAGGATCGGGATATGCTCTATGGTCCGACGAACGAGGAGCTGATTACGGATATCTTCCGCGCCCATGTGGGCAGCTACCGGGATTTGCCGCTGACGCTGTATCACATCCAGTGGAAGTTCCGCGACGAGATCCGCCCGCGTTTTGGTGTGATGCGGGGGCGCGAGTTCTTCATGAAGGACGGCTACAACTTCGACCTGACGAAGGAAGACGCGCTGCACGCGTATAACCGCCACCTGGTCAGCTACCTGCGCACCTACGAGCGGATGGGGCTGCAGGCGATTCCGATGCGGGCGGATAGCGGCCCGATCGGGGGGGACGATACGCATGAATTTCTGGTGCTGGCCGAGACGGGCGAGTCCGAGGTGTTCTATGACAGCCAGATCACCGACCTGAAATTCGGCGAGCGTGAGATTGACTACAGCGACAAGGCGCAATGCCAGGCGGTGCTGGAGGAGTTCACGTCGCGCTATGCGCGAACGGATGAAACGCACGACGAAGAGGTGTTCAACAAGATCCCCGAGGAGCGTCGCCGCGTGGCGCGGGGCATCGAGGTGGGGCAGATTTTTTATTTCGGGACGAAGTATTCCGAACCGATGGGCGCCACGGTTCAGGGCCCCGACGGCAAGCCGGTGCCGGTGCACATGGGCAGCCACGGGATCGGCGTGAGCCGCCTTGTGGGCGCGATCATCGAGGCCAGCCACGACGACAAGGGCATCATCTGGCCCGAGGGCGTGACGCCCTTCCACGCCGGGATCGTGAACCTGAAGCAGGGCGACGGCGAGGCGGACGCGGCTTGCGAAAAGCTCTATTCGGCACTGAAGGGCAAGGGGCTGGACCCGCTCTATGACGACCGCGACGAGCGGGCGGGCGGCAAGTTCGCCACGATGGACCTGATCGGCCTGCCGTGGCGGATCACCGTTGGGCCGCGCGGGCTGAAGAACGGCGTGGTGGAACTGACCAGCCGTCGCACGGGTGAAAGCGAGGAGATGGCGCCGGAGTCTGCGGTCGAGAAGATCGCGGAGATCTATGCGCCCCACAGCAGCCAGGCGGGTACGGTCGAGCCGATGGCGGATCGGTCGTTTCATACGTGGATGTGACGGGCTCGCGGCGCGGGGCCTGAGCCGGTGCCGCGCCCGATCACGATAATCTTGTTTCTGGATTCGCGCGAAACGCGCTATACTTGCCTCAAAACAAAAGACGACAAAACGAGGCAGAGCAATGATTACCAAGGGACTGGCCCTGGCGGGCGGGCTGTGCTGTGCACTGGCCGCGTCGCAATTTCCCGAGTTTTCCCAACAGTATAAGCAGCGTTTGTCGGGCGCTGTGGATGAGCTTGCATGGGTGGTGGAGCGGTTCGACGCCGATGCCGCGGCGCTTGGCCTGAGCCGCGACGCGGCGCTCAGCGAGCTTGCGCGTGGCACTGCCATGGCACAGGCGCGCAGCGAGAGCATGGGGCAGGTTCTGATCCGGCATGAGCGGTTGTCTGCGCATCTGGAGCACCTGCGGACGACGAATTCGGTCAGCGCGGCGCTGATCGGGTGGCAGTACCTGGGCCCGGAACTGGCGCAGAAGACCTGGGGCGATTTCGAGCCTGCTGTGCCGGCGACGGTGGCGGGAGCCGGTTTCGGCCTTGGTGGTTTCCTGGCCGGGTATACGCTGATCGCGATGCTGCTTGGGGGATTGGGCCGGATGGTGCGGCGCAGGCCGGTGGCCACGCCTGCGGAGTGACGGGCGGACCCCCTTTCGGCGATTGCAGGCAATCGCCTTTCGGTCAGCGGGCGATCGCGCGGCGGCCTTCGGCCTTGATTCCGCGCGGGCTCTGCTAAACCGGGGTTGACCTTATCCCGGCACCGGATACACCGCAGAAACGCATAACGTACCCAGGGGTCCCCATCGTGGCAGTACAGCCCAAGCCGTTTTCCGCCTTCGAGACGATGATCGCGTGGCGCTACCTGCGGGCCAAGCGGGCCGAGGGCGGGGTCAGCGTCATGACGTGGATCAGCCTGATCGGCATCACGCTGGCGGTGTTCGCGTTGATTGCCACTTTGGCCGTTCGCGCGGGGTTCCGGGCGGAGTTCGTGGATACGATCCTTGGGTCGAACGCGCATGTGACGGTTTACAATGCCGGCACGGTGGACCAGCAGACGGGGCGGATCGACCGGCAGATCAGCGATTACGAGGCGATGGCCGAGCGGTTGCGGCAGGTCGAGGGCGTCACGCGGGCGGCTCCGTTGATCAAGAACCAGGTTCTGGCCACCGTGGGCGACCGCAATGCGGGGGTCGAGGTGCGGGGGATCACGCTGGAGGATCTGAAGGGCCTGCCACGGATCGCAGACCCCGAGACCTCCCAGGGGAGTATTGAGGATTTCGCGCAGGACGCGGCCGAGACAGGGGTCTTTCCCATCGCCATCGGCTCCGGCGTGGCGAGTACGCTGGGGATCGGCGTGGGGGACAAGATCAGGGTGATCAACCCCACCGGCAACCGCACGGCGCTGGGCACCAGTCCGCGGGTGAATGCCTATGACGTGGTCTATGTGTTCAGCGCAGGGCGGTATGATATCGACCGCGTCCGTGTCTATCTGCCGTTCGAGGAGGCGCAGAGTTTCTTCAACAGCGAAGGCAAGGCGGACGAGATCGAGGTGATGATCGAGGAGCCCGAGCGGGTGAACGAGATGTCGCTGGACCTGTTGCGCGCCGCCGGGGAGAACACGCAGATCTGGACCTGGCGGGATTCCAGCAGCGGGTTCCTGCGGGCGCTGGAGGTGGAGGACAACGTGATGTTCATCATCCTGTCGATCCTGGTGCTGATCGCGGCGATGAACATCACCAGCGGGTTGATCATGCTGGTCAAGAACAAGGGGCGCGATATCGGCATCCTGCGCACGATGGGGCTGACCGAAGGGTCGGTCTTGCGCGTGTTCTTCATGTGCGGGGCCTTTATCGGGATTATCGGCACGGTGATGGGCACGGTACTGGGCTGTCTTTTTGCCATCTACATCGACCAGATCTTCGCGGTGATCGACAGCTTCAGCGACCAGCCGATCTGGACGCCCGACACGCGGGGCATCTATTTCCTGCCCGCCAAGCTGGAATTCTGGGACGTGATGAGTGCCGTGGGCCTGTCGCTGTTCCTGAGCTTCGTGGTGACGATTTTCCCCGCCCGGCGGGCGGCGCGGATGAACCCGGTGGAGGCGCTGCGTTATGAGTGAAGCAATGCTGAAGCTGGCGGGGGTCGAGAAGGCCTATAACAAGGGCAAGGCCAACGAGGTGAGTGTTCTGTCGGGCATCGACCTGACGATCGCTGCGGGCGAGATGGTGGCGTTGGTGGCGCCCTCGGGGGCGGGCAAGTCGACGCTGTTGCATATCGCGGGGCTTCTGGACACCGCCGATAGCGGCACGGTCGAGATCGGCGGCGAGGACATGGTGGGCCGCTCGGACCGGCGGCGGACGATCATGCGGCGGCAGGAGGTGGGGTTCGTCTACCAGTTTCACCACCTGTTGCCGGAGTTCACGGCTCAGGAGAACATCGTGTTGCCGCAGTTGGCCGACGGGATCGGCCGCAGGGTGGCCGAGGCGCGGGCGACCGAGTTGCTGACGCAAGTCGGTATTGCCGACCGGGCAGGGCATCGGCCAAGCGCCATGTCGGGTGGCGAGCAGCAACGGGTGGCGTTCTGTCGGGCGTTGGCCAATTCGCCGCGCCTGTTGCTGGCGGATGAGCCGACGGGGAACCTGGACCCCGGCACGTCGGACCAGGTGTTCGCGGCGCTGATGGAGTTGGTGCGAGGCACCGGGCTGGCGGCGCTGATCGCGACGCATAACCTTGAGCTGGCGGCGCGGATGGACCGGGTGGTGAAGCTGGAGAACGGGCGGGTCGTGGTGGGGTGAAACCCCACTCTACGCAAGCGAAAACGGGGGTGCCATGCAGGTGACGTTGGGCGTAATCGAGGCGACGGCGAAGGCGGCCTTGGTGAAGCACGGGGCCGAGGACTGGATTGCGGCCGAGGTCGCGGCGGCGGTGCGCGAGGCGGAAGGTCTGGGCAACCGGATCTGCGGGCTTTATTACCTCGAAAGCTATTGCCAGCAGTTGCAGACGGGGCGCGTGAAGGGCGACGCGGTGCCGGAAGTGCGCAAGCCGCGGCCCGGCGTGGTCGAGGTGGATGCGAAGTTCGGGTTCGCGCAGGCGGCGTTTTCAAAGGCGCTGCCGGAGGCGGTGAAAACCGCGAAGGAGATGGGCACGATCAGCCTTGCGGTCTGTCACGCGCATACCTGTACGAGCCTTGGCTATTTCACGGCGCAGATCGCGCGGGCCGGGTTTATCGTGCTGGGCATGACCAACGCGACGCCGGTGGTGGCGCCGCCGGGCGGCAAATCCCGCGTGATCGGGACCAACCCGATTTCCTTTGCCGTGCCGGATGGCAAGGGCGGGGTGGCGATGCTGTTCGATCAATCCACAACCACAGTGGCGCTGGGCAAGATCACCATGGCCAAGGCCGCCGGGGAGGCCATTCCCGAAGGCTGGGCCGTCGATGCGGACGGCAAGCCCACCACCAACCCCGAAGCGGCGCTGAAAGGCTCGCTGGTCAGCATGGGGGGCTACAAGGGCTGGGGGTTCGGCCTGATGGCGGAGCTGCTGGCGGCGGGCATGACCGGCAGTCGGGCGGGCGTGGACCTTGGCCCGCTGAAAGCGCCCGAGGGCGAGCCGCACGATATCGGGGATTTCTACCTGATCATGGAGCCCGACGTTTCGGGTGGTGCGTTCTTTGACCGGCTGACGCAGGTATCCCAAGCGGTGCAGCGGGACGAGGGCGCACGGATGCCGGGACAGGCGCGCTCCCTGCAGGACCCGGTCAAGGTCGACCCGGATGCGTGGGCGCTGGCGCAGCGGCTGGCGGGCGCGGATTAACCCGCGCAGGTGGTGCGCAGCATGTCCACCGCAGGCGCGCGCTGGTCGTAGGACGCCTCGAAAATGGCGCGGCTTTGCGACGGGGTGCAATCGGCCAGCCGAATGTTGCGCCCCCGCTTGAGCGCCAGTGTCACATCGTAGAGATCGTACTGGTCGAGGGCTGCGAAACTGTCGGCACTGAAATGCGCGGGCACCAGATCGGCCGGATCGGGTTCGTCGAAATCCTGTGCGAGGGCTGCGCCGGCAAGGCTGGCGCAGAGGGCTGTCATGGTGAGGACGCGATGCATCAAAAGGCTCCTGTTGTCTGACACCGAAGATATAGGGCGCGGTCACGGCAAGCGAAAGAAGTCCAAGGCGGTTTTTGCGCAGGTGTTGTCCGGGCCTGGCGCGGCAAAGCCCGGGGGCGGCAGCCAACCGGTGGATGGATTGCACGATATGGCGGCGCTGTCGGCCACGGGGGCGGTGAGGGCCAACGCCATCAGCCCGGTGCCGAGACGCAAGGCGGATTTCCAGGGGAACGCGGGAGACGGTGACATGAGCTGGGTCCTTTGTTTTGCGTGGGATGCAGGTGCGTCGGCGCAGGGGCACGATGCGTTCAAACGCTAGCAGTCGGGACATGCGCCTCACGCAAGGGTTACTGGCCCGCAAGGTCTTGGCCGCTATTTGTTGGCCGAGTAAATAGGAGGTATTGATTATGCGTTTTGCCCTGCCGGTCGCCTTGGCCGCTTTGACGGGTCTTGCGGTTTCCGGCGCCACTGCGGCGCCAGTGTCGTTCGACGGAAACTGGAAGCATCAGCGGTTCTCGCTGTTTTCGGGAAATGATTATGCGCGACGGGGCGGGGCGCTGGACGTGGCCTCGGATGCTGCTGTTTCGCTGCTGTACCGCGAACTGCCAAAAAGCGCGTGGCAGGCCAGCGGCGCATCGTGGAAATGGCAGGTGTCGCAGAGCGTGCCGCCCAGCAACCTGGCACGCAAGGGCGGAGACGACCGCAACCTGGCGCTTTACTTCGTGTTCCTGCCGGAAGCCGAGGCCGAGCGCGCTCAGGGCAGCCGGGTGACGCGGCTTTTGTCGAATGACGACGTGCGGGTGCTGGTCTACGTCTGGGGCGGCGAGCATGCCCGGGGAGCTGTGCTGAACAGCCCCTACCTTGGCGCGCGGGGCAAGACGGTGGTGTTGCGCGGTGCGGGGACGGGCGAGGCGCGCGAGAGCGTGGACCTCGACGCCGATTTCCGCCGCGCCTTTGGCGGGCAGGCGACATCGCTGGTGGGGCTGGCCGTGTCCGGCGACAGTGACGACACCGACAGCATGATCCGCGCGCGGATTTCGGGGTTGCAGGTGCGGTAGGGTCTTGCACGCCAGAACGTCGCGCATCTGATCCAGATCAAGGTGCGGCGCGCAGCCGGGGTGCAGAATGGTGCCTGCGATGCCGTTCGAGCCGCGCCGGAGCGCAGATGCCGGTGGCCGGAGCGCGGCATCCCTGCACGCCCGGAGGAGCAAATGAGAGCATTCAGCACGCATGAAGGATGGGCCGGACGCCTGCGGCTGATCGGGGCGATCGCATGTCTGGCGCTTAGCGCGGCACCGGTTCAGGCGGAGGGGGATGCCGGAACCGGTGCCGCGCTTTATGCACAGCATTGCGTCAGTTGTCACGGGGGCCGGGCCGATGGTCAGGGGCCGATGCGCGAGGTGCTGCTGGTGCAGCCCTCGGATCTGACGACGCTGACGAAGCGTCATGGCGGCAGCTTTCCGGTGGAGCGCGTGGCGCAAAGGATCGACGGGCGTGATCCGCTGGTGTCGCACGGGTCGAGCATGCCGGTCTACGGCGATTTCTTCGACACGACGAGCCAAGTCGCGGTCCGCACGGGCGCCGGGCAGCCGGTGATGGTGTCGCAGCCGGTGGCGGACCTGGTGGTCTTCCTTCAGTCCTTGCAGGCCGAGTAATCCCATCGGGCATTTGAAGCGTTGGCGATGCGGGCTAGCTTCTTGTAAAAGGAGTGTTTCCATGACCCGTTTTCTGTCTTTTCTCGTAGTGTTTTTCCTTTTGGCCATGCCGGCGCGTGCGGATGACGCGGCGCGGCAGGTGATCTCGGACCAGTTGGACGCGTTTCAGCAGGACGATTTCGACAGTGCCTTCACCCATGCCAGCCCGATGATCCAAGGCATCTTCGGCTCGCCCGAACGGTTCGGGCAGATGGTGCGCAACGGCTATCCAATGGTCTGGCGCCCGGCCGAAGTGGAATTTCTGGATGAGCGGGACAACGGCGACGCTCTGGTTCAGGACGTGCTGATCCGCGGCGCGGACGGCGTGTATTACGAGCTGGAATACGAGATGATCCAAGGCCCCGGCGGCTGGAAGATCAACGGGGTGCAATTGAAGCGCACCGGCGACGGCGTGGCCTGATGCCCCGGCGTGCCGGACGGCATGCCAAAATAACCTGACGCGCGGCATTTGCCGCAAGAAACGGGTCGTCCGGGCAAGGGTGGCATGCCAGCAAGGGGCATGAGCGACAGCCCGTCCATATCCCTATCCTCCGCCCTGATGCTGCTGGCGCTGGCCGCCGTCTGGGGGGGATCGTTCTTTTTCGCTGAAATCGCGCTGACCGAGGTGCCGCCGTTGACCGTCACGCTGCACCGGGTCGTCTGGGCGGTGCCGATCCTTTTGGTGGTCGTGCGGGTGCTGGGGCTGCACCTGCCACGGGAGCCAAGGATCTGGGGGGCGTATCTTGCGATGGGGGCGCTGAACAACGCGGTCCCGTTTTCGCTGATCTTCTGGGCGCAGGTGGAGTTGCAAAGCGGGCTGGCCTCGATCCTGAATGGCACGACGGCGGTGTTCGGTGCGGTGGTGGCGGGGCTCTTGTTGCGCGATGAGCCCTTGTTGCCGCGCAAGATCGTGGGCGCCTTGCTGGGCCTGGCGGGCGTGGCGGCGATCATGGGGCCGGACCTGCTGCGTGGTGTGGACCTGCGCAACCTTGCGCAGCTTGCGGTGTTGGGCGCGGCGCTGAGCTATGCGCTGGCCAGCGTCTGGGCCAAGCGGGCATTGGCTGGGCAGCCGCCGCAGATGAACGCGCTGGGAATGCTGATGGGATCGAGCCTGATGATGCTGCCGGTCGCCCTGTGGGTGGACGGGGCGCCGAGGTTCGATCTTTCGGTGCATGTCTGGGCGGCGCTGCTGTCGCTTGCGGCACTGTCGACGGCGCTGGCCTACCTGCTTTACTTCGCCATCCTGCGCCGCGCGGGCGCGGCGAACCTGATGCTCGTGACGCTTATGATCCCGCCTTTTGCCGCCGGGCTTGGCGCGGCGTTTCTGGGCGAGCGGTTGAGCGCGGAGGCGTGGGTCGGGTTCGGCCTGATCGCGCTGGGGCTGCTGGTGACGGACGGGCGCGTGCTGCGCGGCAGGTGATCCATGTCAAGGCGGGCGGGGGCGCGGCTGTGGGACAATGGCCTGTCCAAAGAGGAGGAGACCGTCATGTATACGCATATCCTTGTGCCCGTGTCGTTTGACGAAGAGCGCGACGCGAAAGGCGCGATGCGCGTGGCCGAAGTGTTGGCCGAGCACAGAGCCAAGATCACGCTGTTTCACGTCATCGAGCAGATCCCGAGCTATGCCGCGACCTATCTGCCCGCCGATTACGTGAAAGAACGCAAGATCGCGGTTCAGGCCGAGCTGGACAGCGCCGCTGCGGGTCTGGAGAACGCCGCAGGCGTGGTGGTGGATGGACATTCGGGGCGCACCATCGTGGACTACGCGAATAGCCACAAGGTCGATTGCATCGTGATCGCGGGGCACCGCCCGGGGATGGGGGACCTGCTGCTGGGCTCGACCGCGCAATACGTTGTGCGGCATGCAGCCTGCGCGGTGCATGTCCTGCGCTGAGGCTTGAGAAACTGGCGAGCGATGCCCATCTGGAATGCCATGAACAGGATTACAGGAGGACTGCCCGATGAAATGTCCGGTTGACGGAGAAACGCTGGTGATCACCGATCGCGCCGGTGTCGAGATCGACTATTGCCCGCAATGCCGCGGGGTGTGGCTGGACCGTAGCGAGCTGGACAAGATCATCGAGCGGACCACGCCCGAGGCGCCGGATGCCCGCGTCTGGCAGGCCGACAGCCGCCCGCAAAAGAAGAAAAAGCGCGGCGGGTTCCTTGAGGAGCTGTTCGACTTCTGAGGCTGTGCCTGGCATTTGTCGTTTTGACCGGCGGTCCTTTCTTGGGCCGCTGGAGCCAGGAATGTGCTATCCTAGGCTTGCCCGTGGTTCGTCGGGCAGGCCCGTTTCTCTAAAAAGCAACTTTTTCGATAGTTTTCAGGGCCCTTGACTGCGCAGCTACAGTTCTAAGGAGATCACTGATGAACGCGAAAGTATTTTTCCTGGCAATGGCGATTGCTTGTGGTTCGCCTGCCGCTTTGATGGCGCAGGATGACACGCGAACAGAAACGGTCCGCTTCGACGCGGGCTCCAGCGGCACGACCATCACCGACAGGATAACGGGCTATGAAAGCGTGCTCTACACCCTGGGTGCAGAGGCCGGGCAGCGGATGCAGGTACGGTTGGAGCCGTCGAACCTGGCCACCTATTTCAACGTCTACGCCCCCGGCAAGGGACCGGGCGACGCGGCAATTGCCAATGCCGGAACGATGGGCGAGTTGCTGCCCGATCTGAACCGGTTCGACGGGGTGCTGCCCGCGTCCGGGGACTACACGATCTCAGTCTACATGATGCGCAGCGCGGCGCGGCGCGAGGAAGTGTCTGACTACACGCTTTCCATCAGCATCGAGGGGGCAACCGGTGACACGGTGCAGAACGACTATGCCGACGGGCTGCAAGGCGGGCCGGATTTCTACCGAGTGGCGACCTCGGGCGGTGGCGTGCTGAACCTGCGCGCGGCGCCGTCAGGCGGCGCGGAGGTTGTGACTGTGCTGAGCAACGGGCAGAACGTCCGCAACCTGGGCTGCCGGATGGAAGAGGCGCGGCTCTGGTGCCGCGTGGCGACACTGGCCGATCCGGGGGTCGAAGGCTGGGCCGCGGGCGACTACCTTGTGGAAGGCAGCAACGACCCTTCGGCAGGGACGACCGGCGCGGCGAGCGGCTCGGACGCAGCGGCCTCCGATATGCCGGATGCCGCCGAGCAGGCCTGTTTGCGCGCCGTGACCGAGGAGACCAACAATCCGGACGTTGTCCTGCTGAGTTCGGAGTTTTCCGAGGCCGGAACGGAGGTGATCGTGGGCGTCGGCGCGGGGCAGGCGCCGTGGCAATGCATTGCCTATCGCGATGGCTCCACCACGCGGCCCATGTCGTTGACCGACGAAGGGTCGCTATAGCGGTAAATCCCGACGCTACAAAGGCCTAGCACCTGCGCCGCGCTGTTTGTAGGCTCCGGGCAGGAGGGCCACCCTATGCACAAGATCATCGCGCTTTGGGCGCATCCCCGGTCGATGTCCACGGCGACAGAACGGATCATGCGCGAACGCGGTGATCTCGATGTCCTGCATGAGCCGTTCATGTACGACTATTACGTGGGCCAGGGCCGGGATTTTCCGGGGTTCGAGCCGGTTCCGGGGCATCCGACAACCTATGACGGTATCTGCGAAATGCTGCAGGAGCGTGCCGACGCTGGCCCGGTGTTTTTCAAGGACATGGCGTTTTACGTGGTGCCGCGGATGCTGAAGGACGCGCAGATGCTGCGCCGGATCACCCATGTTTTCCTTGTCCGTCCGCCCATCGCGTCGCTGTTGAGCTATCACAAGCTGGACCCGGACTTCACGCTGGAGAACGTCGGGCTGGAGGCGCAATGGCGGCTGTACCAGGCGGCCGAGGCCGAAGGGCTGTCGCCCGTGGTGATCGAGGCAGAGGCGGTGCGGGCCGACCCCAAGGGCATCATGCGTGCGCTCTGGGCGCGGATCGGGCTGGAATGGACCGAGGCTGCGTTCGACTGGCAGGCCCCGCCCGAGGACTGGGAGCATGTCAGCGCATGGCACGAGGAGGCGCGGACGTCATCGGGCATCCGCACGGCGGACCCGGAGGAGATGCTGCGCAAGGAGTTGGAATTCGACGCGCTGGTCGAAGAGGCGCCGCATCTGCAGGATTACCTGCGGCACCACGCGCCCTTTTTCCAGAAGCTGTCGGAACGGGCGCTGCGCGTCTGAACGAAATCGCCCGCCCCGGCGGAACCGGCGCGGGCGAAGACTGAGAGTGGTCTGGTCGCTTACTGCATCTTCTCGGCGATGTTGTTGGCGAAGGCGCCGACCATCGCGTTGTAGAACTCCATGCTGCCGGGGGCGAGCAGCATGATATCGGCGTCCGCCGGAAGCAGAACCGCGGCCTGCTCGGCGTTGACGGTCAGGCTGTAGGCTTCGTCGTACTGATCACCGGGCCGTTCGATGATCACGTCGCCTGCAATTCTCGACTCGGCGAGGTCAGCGACGTTCTCGAAGGACGAGGCCAGCTCGACCGAGGTGATATCGATCATGATCTCGGCGCCGTCCTCGCCCTCAGGGGCGATCTGGTCGGCCAGTTGCACGGCCAGGGCGCTTTTCAGGTCGGCGGGCAGGTTGGCCCAGACATTGGCCGCGGTGGCGTTCTGGATGGAGCTGAGGTCGGCCTCGACGGAAATATCCGAGACGGCGGTTTCGTCGGCGGTCGCGGCGAGCGGCAGGGAAAGCAGGGCTGCCAGCGCGGTGGTTTTGAGAAACGAATTCATCATTCTACTCCTTTTCTGCGAACGTCGGGTGGCCCCGTGGCGCACCCCTCGTGGCGTTCGGCAATACAACAGGATCGTTGGCATGGTGGTTCCCGGCGGGGTTTGGAAATCGGCGGAAACGTGCCATGATGACCGGCGCGACGCTTGAAAAGAAGGGTTTGGATGCGGCGGCTGGGGGCGATTTTCTTGGTCTTAGCCGGCCTTGCGGGCTGTGCCGAGGTGGATTTCGAGAGCGCCCGACCGGGGGAATTCGACGGCGCGGTGTCGGTCTATTGGCTGGATCAGAGCACCTCCGCATCGGGCAGCGGCGGGCGGTTCGTCTATGTGCCGGTGCCGGGATTCGAGTTGCGGTTCATCCGGCCCGAGGGGAGCGTGCCCGCGGTGATCGCACCCGGCGTGATGTATACCGATGGCGGGTCGATCCCGCGCGTGGCGCAGGCGTTCCGGGGGGTTTCCCCGTGGAGCTATGGCCCGGTCTATATCGTGCATGACTGGCTGTTTGCCGCGCGGCGGTGCGTGCAGGACCCGGGTGCGACGCCGGAACAACTCAAAACCCGCGACATGGCGTTTCAGGAAACGGTAGACATCTTCGTCGAGACGCTGAAGACGCTGGAACGCGACCGGCGGATCGTTCGCCAGGATTTCAGCCAGGAGACAGTGGCGAGCGCCATTGCAGGGCCGATTTCGCGTAACCTGTGGGCGCGGACGGATGCCTGTGACGAGAACAGGCTGTCGGAGCGGGACCAGGCGGTGGTGGACCGGATCTTGCAGCAGCAGAAGACGCTTAGGACCGCACGCGTCCCGGGGCATGAGCAGGTGATCGAGGGCGTGCGGGTGCGTTTGGTGGATACGATCTCGTTTTGAGATGGGGCTGTGCTAGGCTTTACGCGAGGAGGAATCGCCCATGTTGAAGATCAAGGCCGGGGCCACGTGCCAGACTGTCGTCACCACGTTCGAATGCTCGCCGGGCACCTGCGCGGATTTGCTGGAGGCGCTGGAGGCGGCCTATGCGGAGTTTATCTCGAAGCAAACGGGGTTCATCGCCGCTGCGCTGCATGTGAACGACGCCCAGACGCGGATCGCCAATTACTCGCAATGGGAACGGCGGGAGGATTTCCAGGCGATGCTGCGCAGTGAGGAGATGCGGAAGCGGAACAGGGAGTTCGCGGCCATGTGCTCGCGGTTCGAGCCGGTGATGTATGAGGTGGCGGGGGTGTTTTGAGGGGCGTTCAGCAGTCCAAGCCCGAATAGCACCGAAGGTGCCGGGCCAGCGCCGACCCGCCCCCCGGGGCGGCGCTTGGGTGACGTAGGCGCATCGACCGGCGAGAGGGCTGATGTGGCGGGGATAAAGTGAACAGAACAGGTGTTGGATGCGCCACCCCGCGGGTCGGCGCTGGCCCGGCACGGATCATGCGGAATTGGTTTGCCGCGCTACCGCTTCTTCCGCTTCACGTTCCCACCCCGTTGCCCGGGCCTGCCTGCTGTCGACCGTCCCTGCGACTTCGTGGCGGCATCCGACGCCGCCTCGACCGCGGACTGGCGGGCCAGGGGGTCGTCGTGAACGGCGAGGTCGACAGCCTCGAGGCGTTTGACCTCGTCGCGCAGGCGGGCGGCTTCTTCGAATTCGAGGTTCTCGGCGGCCTTGCGCATCTCGGTGCGCAACCCGTCGAGATGGGCCTGCAGGTTGGCGCCGACGAGGGGCTTGTCGACCTTGGCCGTGACCCGGTTCATGTCGACGTCGCCCTGATAGAGGCCGGCAAGGATGTCCTCGACATTTTTCCTGATCGTCTCGGGGGTTATGCCGTGTTCTTCATTATAAGCGATCTGCTTTTCGCGGCGGCGGTTGGTCTCGCCGATGGCGCGTTCCATGCTGCCGGTCATGCGGTCGGCATACATGATCACGCGCCCCTCGGCGTTGCGCGCGGCGCGGCCGATGGTCTGGATCAGGGACGTCTCGGAGCGCAGGAAGCCTTCCTTGTCCGCGTCCAGAATGGCGACGAGACCGCATTCGGGGATATCCAGCCCCTCGCGCAAGAGGTTGATACCGATCAGGACGTCGAAAGCGCCAAGGCGCAGGTCACGAAGAATCTCAATTCTTTCAATGGTATCGATGTCGGAGTGCATGTAGCGCACGCGGATGCCCTGTTCGTGCAGGTACTCGGTCAGGTCTTCGGCCATGCGCTTGGTAAGGGTGGTGACGAGCGTGCGATAGCCAGCCTGTGAGACCTTGCGGACCTCGTCCAGTAGGTCGTCGACCTGCATCTCGACCGGGCGGATCTCGACCTGCGGATCCAGGAGGCCGGTGGGGCGGATGACCTGTTCGGTGAAGACGCCGCCCGTTTGCTCGATCTCCCACTTGGCGGGCGTGGCGGAGACGAAGACGGATTGGGGGCGCATGGCGTCCCATTCCTCGAACTTGAGCGGGCGGTTGTCCATGCAGCTGGGCAGGCGGAAGCCGTGTTCGGCCAGCGTGAACTTGCGCCGGTAGTCGCCCTTGTACATGCCGCCGATCTGCGGGACGGAGACGTGGGATTCGTCTGCGAAAACAATGGCATGGTCGGGGATAAACTCGAACAGCGTGGGGGGCGGCTCACCCGGGGCGCGGCCCGTCAGGTAGCGCGAGTAGTTCTCGATGCCGTTGCAGACGCCCGTGGCTTCCAGCATTTCGAGGTCGAAATTGGTGCGCTGTTCAAGGCGTTGTGCCTCGAGCAGTTTCCCTTCGCCCACGAGTTGGTCGAGGCGTGTGCGCAGTTCTTTCTTGATGCCGATGACGGCCTGCTGCATCGTCGGCTTGGGCGTTACGTAGTGGGAATTGGCATAGACGCGGATCTGGTCGAAACTGCCGGTTTTCTCCCCCGTCAAAGGATCGAATTCCGTAATGGATTCAAGTTCCTCTCCGAAGAAGCTCAACTTCCAGGCGCGGTCCTCCAGGTGGGCGGGGAAGATTTCGAGGCTATCGCCGCGCACCCGGAACGAGCCTCGCTGGAAGGCCTGGTCGTTGCGGCGGTATTGCTGGGCCACGAGATCGGCCATGACCGCGCGCTGGTCGTAGTCGGAGCCCACTTTCAGGTCCTGCGTCATGGCACCGTAGGTCTCGACCGAGCCGATGCCGTAAATGCAGGAGACCGAGGCTACGATGATCACGTCGTCGCGTTCCAGAAGCGCGCGGGTGGCGGAGTGGCGCATCCGGTCGATCTGTTCGTTGATCTGGGATTCCTTCTCGATATAGGTGTCCGAGCGCGGAACGTAGGCCTCGGGCTGGTAGTAGTCGTAGTAGCTGACGAAATACTCGACCGCGTTGTTGGGAAAGAAATTCTTGAACTCGCCGTACAGTTGGGCCGCCAGCGTCTTGTTGGGGGCGAGGATGATGGCGGGACGCTGGGTTTCCTCGATGACCTTGGCCATGGTGTAGGTCTTGCCGGTGCCGGTGGCGCCGAGCAGGACCTGGTCACGCTCGCCGTCGTCTACGCCGGATGACAGCTCGGCAATGGCGGTGGGTTGGTCGCCGGCGGGCGAGAACTCGGTCACCATCTCGAACCGCTTGCCGCCCTCGAGCTTTTCGCGCGCTTTCACGTCGGGCGCGGGCGCGTGCATCAGGGCGGTGGACTTGTCGGAATGGGCGTAGGGCATGGGGGCGAATCCTTCGGAGTTGTCCCAGACTTGATGCCTGCGAGCCCAAGTTCAAGGCGGACGGGGGATGGTGCCTGGAATGATGACGGGTTTTGTCAGGAGACGCGCGTGGGGATTTGAGTATTTTTGGCAAGAAAAAGCCGCGGGGCGCGCGCAAATGGCCTCTTGTGACATTGGGGCCGCTTGGGGTAATCGGGAGGTCAAGACCAGATCGGAGACGCACCATGCCAGCACGTATCTACCAGCCCGCGCGGACCGCCACGCAATCGGGGCAGGGCAACACCAGCACTTGGGTGCTGGAGCATGTCAACGAGACCGGGCGCGACGTGGATCCGCTGATGGGCTGGACCAGTTCGTCGGACACGCAGGCGCAGGTGCGGTTGCGTTTTTCCAGCAAGGAGGCGGCGCTGGACTATGCCAAGGAGCACGGGATCGACGTGGTCGTGGCCGAGCCGCACAAGCGCAAGCCCAACATTCGCAAGGGCGGCTATGGCGAGAATTTCGCCACCAACCGCCGGGGCGCGTGGACCCACTGAGCCGGTTGCACCGGGCGCATGGTATGGCGGGCCGGTGACGGATGGTTCCTACAAAACAGAGCTGATGCGGGCAGTGGAGGCCGCCTATGACGTGTTTGGGCGTGGGCATGTGAGTGGCCAGCTTGAAGTTTGCCTGTGCCCGGTCTGCATGACCGAAGAGGCGCGGGCGGCCATCATCGCGACACGGAACGACCGGCTGAGCGTGGCGCAGATCTGCGATTAGTCGAACTCGGCGCATGGGGTTCCGCGGGATCTGGACGATATGAAGCTGGTCCTGCCGCGTTATCTTGAGATCATGGCCGAGGCGAGCCGGTCGATGACGTAGGCGTGGGCACGGAATTGTCGCGGTTCGGGAATGCAGTGCGGGCGCATCCCAACCTTTCACGGCGGAGGAACGCGCGGTTCTGGACGCTTGGGCGCGGGCAATGGTCTGGCATTTCGCCTGGGCGGACATGACTGAGGAGGGGGCGATTTTCACGCCCGCGGCTTTGCTGGAGACATTGCTGTGCGGGGGCTGGTCGCTGGAGGTTCTGACCGATGCGCTGGAGGTGGTGCGGGATGACCCGCAGCTTGGGACGGCCAGTCTGTTTGCTCTTGCTGAAGCGGTGATGCGCCGGACGCGGCGCAAGCATGGAAAACTCGCACCGGACTGGTGCGCGCTGCGCTATTGCGGCGAGGCCGAGCGGCTGGGTTTGATCGCGTGGCTGAACACCGTGGCGGCGTCGGACAGGGTTCTGGATCTGGCGACAGGGGAGGCCGAGGCGGCGCTGTGGGTGCAGAGCTTTGCCTCTGCCGCGGGGCAGTTCGATGCGGCGCTATTGCTCGCGCGAGATTGACAGGGATCAAGGCGCCGGACGGCCGAGGGCGGTATACTTCGCTTGGTGTGTTTGAGCGAAGGAGATGCGCGATGGCTGTCGTGGAACAGATGAATGCCAAAACCCGTGGAAACGGGACAGCGGAGAGCGGGCAGGACAGCGTGACCGCGTTTCGCCGCGCCTTCGAGGCGGGCGATTATCCTTATGAGGAGAAGTTGAGCCGCGACGCCTACGAGGCAGAGAAGGCGAAGTTGCAGGCCGAGTTGCTGAAAGTGCAGCACTGGGCACAGGAGGCCGAGCAGAAATTCGTGCTGTTGTTCGAGGGGCGCGATGCGGCGGGCAAGGGGGGCACGATCAAACGGTTCACCGAGCATCTGAACCCGCGGCAGGCCCGGGTGGTGGCGTTGAACAAGCCCACCTGGGAAGAGCAGGGGCAGTGGTATTTCCAGCGCTATATCAATGAATTGCCGACCGTGGGTGAAATGGTGTTCTATGACCGGTCGTGGTACAACCGGGCCGGGGTGAAGCGCGTGATGGGCTTTTGCCAGCCGCATGAATACCTAGAGTTCATGCGCCAGACGCCCGAGTTGGAACGGATGCTGACGCGGTCGGGCATCCGGCTTTACAAGTATTGGTTCTCGGTCACGCAGGACGAGCAGAAGCGGCGGTTCGACAGCCGTGCCACGGACCCGCTGAAGCAGTGGAAGCTGAGCCCGATCGACAAGCAGAGCCTTGGCAAGTGGGATGATTATACCGAAGCCAAGGAGGCGATGTTTTTCTACACCGACACCGCCGATGCGCCCTGGACGGTGATCAAGTCGAACGACAAGAAACGCGCGCGGCTGAACTGCATGCGGCATTTCCTGGCTTCGCTGGATTATCCGGGCAAGGACGAGGAGATCGTGCAAAGGCCCGATCCGCTGATCGTGTCGACGGCGCAGCATGTGCTGCACGGCACGGATCATATTCTGGGTAAGTCGCTTCACCCCGATACGTGCAAAGGCGTATAGGTGCGCGACGCAGGCGGCCGGGGTCATTTCCTGCGCAGGAAATGGGCCGGAAAATGCGCATTTTCCGGTGGCGCGCGGTGGCCGGTGCAGGGGCTCTTGCCGTGGGGGCGGCGAGGGCCTAGACCTTGCGGCATGTGGCGTTGCCTGACCTTTCTTTGTGGCCTGATCGCCGCGCCTATGGCGCAGGCGCATCCGCATGTTTTTGTGGATGTGACACTGGCCCTGGAAACCGATGCGGAGGGGCGCGTTGACGGGATCGAGGTGACGTGGGTCTATGATCCGCTTTTCACCATGCTGGTGCTGAGTGATCGGGGGCTGGATTCCGATGCGGATCTGAGCCTGACGGAGGAAGAAAAGGCGGCGCTTCTGGGATTCGACTTGCGGGACTGGCCCGAGGGCTTTGACGGCGCGTTGTTTGCTTATGACGCGGACGGCGCGGTGGCGCTGGGCCCCGCGGAGGCGCTGTCGGTGGGGATGCAGGATGGGGCGCTGGTGACGCGGCATCGCAGGCCCGTCGAGGGTCTGGAGATCGATGCGGGCGAGGTGCTGCGGCTGAAGCCGTATGACCCCTATTATTACGCCGCGCTGAGCCTTGTGGGTATGGACGGCTTGCCCGACGGCTGCACGGCGCAAATCGTACCGCCGGACACGGACGCCGCCGATGCGCGGGTGGCCGAGATGGGCGACAGCAACGACGAGATGTTCTTTGAAGAGGCGAAGGTGGGTGTCCACTATGCCTTTATCGCCGAGGTGACATGCGCGGGGTCGTGACGGCGCTTGGCCTTGTCGTGGTGGCGTTGGTGGTCTGGCTTTGGGGCTTTGGCGGGGCTGGCGCCGTGCAGGCCTGGGCGCTGGAAGGGCAGCGCGAGGTGCAGCAGGCGATGGCGGGCTATTTGCAGAAGTTGCGGGCCGGGGAGGCCGGGGCGTTGATCGGCCTGTGGGGGATCTGTTTCGCCTATGGGTTCTTTCATGCCGCAGGACCTGGCCATGGCAAGCTGTTGATCGGCGGCTACGGCGTGGGCCGGGCGGTGCCCGTCAAGCGGCTGGTCGGGCTGGCGCTGGCGTCGAGCCTGGCGCAGGCGGCGGCGGCGGTGCTGCTGGTCTATGCGGGGCTTTACGCGCTGGGGTTGGGGCGCGAGGCCGTGACTGGGCTGGCCGACCGGACACTGGCGGCGGTGAGCTATGGCGCGATTGCACTGGTGGGGGTATGGCTGGTTCTGCGCGGGGCGACGAAGCTGTGGCGGGCGCGGGGCCACGGCCAAGGGCAACACCACGACCATGCCCACGATCACGGTGACGGCGTCTGTTCGACCTGCGGGCATCGGCACGGGCCGAGCGTGGAGGAAGCGGCCAATGTGCAAGGCTGGCGGGAGGCGGCTGCGTTGGTGGGCGCGGTGGCGATCCGGCCCTGTACCGGGGCGCTGTTCCTGCTGATCCTGACATGGCGCTTCGGGATCGACATGGCGGGCATTGCCGGCGCCTTCATCATGGGGCTGGGCACGGCGAGTGTGACCATGGTGGTGGCGGTGGCCGCCGTCAGCCTGCGGACAGGCGTGCTGGCGCGGCTGGCCACGGGCGGGGCGGGCGCGAGGACGCTGCCGGTGATCGAGATCGCCGCCGGGATGCTGATCGCCGTGGTGTCGCTGCAGCTGGTGGCGGCGGTGCTGTAGGCGCCGCTGCGCCATGAGTACTTTTGGCAAGAAAAAGTGAGGTTGTGCACGAGGTTGTGTGGGCCGGTGGAAAGGGGTTTTGCCCTCGCGGGAAAGCCTCTATGGGCTGGGGCATGACCGTTGTGACGTCATATCGCGCGCACGCCCGGGCGGCGCTGAAGCTGGGGCTGCCGCTGGTGGGCAGCCACCTGGCACAATTGGCGATCACGTTGACCGATGCGCTGATGCTGGGCTGGTACTCGGTCGAGGCGCTGGCCGCGGAGGTGCTGGGGGGCACGCTGTTCTTCGTTCTGTTCATTTTCGGGTCGGGCTTTGCCTGGGCCGTGATGCCGCTGGTGGCGGCGGCGCAGGGCGCGGGGGACGAAACGCAAGTGCGGCGGGTGACGCGGATGGGCGGCTGGGCCTCGGTGCTGTTCGCGATCTGCGCGCTGCCGGTGATGATCTGGTCCGGGCCGCTCTTCGTGTGGGCGGGGCAGGAGGCGGATACGTCCACGCTGGCCGGAGAGTATGCGCGGATCGTGGGGTTCGCGTTGTTTCCGGCGCTGTTGGTCATGGTGCTGAAGTCGCACCTGGCGGCCCTTGAACGCACGCAAGTGGTGCTGTGGGTCACGGTGGGGGCCGTGGGGCTGAACGTGGTGGTGAATTACGCACTGATCTTCGGCAACTGGGGAGCGCCGGAGATGGGGGTGCGCGGCGCCGCCGTGGCGTCGCTGGTGGTGACGAGCGCGAGCTTCGTGGCGCTGGCGGTCTATGCCGCCAAGGTAACGCCCGAGCACGCATTGTTTCGCCGCGTCTGGCGGCCGGATTGGGAGGCGTTCGGGCAGGTATTCCGGCTGGGCTGGCCAATCGGAATGACGAACCTGGCGGAGGTGAGCCTGTTCGCCGCCTCGACGCTGATGATGGGCTGGCTGGGAACAATTCCGCTGGCCGCACACGGTATCGCGCTGCAGGTCAGTTCGGTGACCTTCATGGTGCATCTGGGACTGAGCAACGCGGCGACGATCCGGGCCGGGAACTCGTTCGGGCGCGGCGACGGGCCGGGGCTGCGGGACGGGGCGAAGGTGGTCTTGGCGCTGTCGGGTGTCTTTGCGGCGGTGACGGTGGTGCTTTTCCTGACGCTGCCGGAGCCGATGATCGCGGCGTTCCTGAACCCTGATGAGCCAGAGCGCGACGCGGTGATCGCCGTGGGGGTCGGCCTGTTGGCGGCGGCGGCGCTGTTTCAACTGGTGGACGCGGCGCAGGTGATGGCGCTGGGGCTGCTGCGCGGCGTGCAGGATACACGGGTGCCGATGCTGATCGCGGTTGTCAGCTATTGGATCGTGGGCGTGCCGGTCAGCTATGCCATGGGGTTCTGGCTGGACTGGGGCGGCGTGGGCATCTGGCTGGGGCTGGCCGTGGGGCTGGCGCTGGCGGGCATCTTTCTGCTGTGGCGGTTCTGGTGGTGGTCGGCGCGCAACGTGGCGGCGCGGGTCTTGCAAGAAGATGCCGAACCCGCTAGGTGAGCGCCCTGCGGTCGCAGCCTACCCGCGTTAAAAAACAAGGACCAAATCTATGGATACGATCGTGATCTGCTCTGGCGGGCTTGATTCCGTGTCGCTGGCCCACAAGGTGGCGGGCGAGGGCACGCTGCGGGGGCTTTTGTCTTTCGACTATGGCCAGCGGCATGTGAAGGAAGTGAAGTTTGCCGCGGCCTGTGCGCGCCGTCTGGGCGTGCCGCACAAGGTGGTGGACATCTCGGGCATGGGCGCGGCGCTGAGTGGTTCGGCCCTGACCGATGACGTCGAGGTGCCGGACGGGCATTACGCGGAAGAGACGATGAAGATCACCATCGTGCCCAACCGCAACGCGATCATGCTGGCCATCGCGTTCGGCATGGCCGCCGCGGAGAAGGCCGAGGCGGTGGCGGCCGCTGTCCACGGCGGGGATCATTTCATCTACCCCGACTGCCGGCCCGGGTTTGTCGAGGCGTTTCAGGCGATGCAGGATGAGGCGCTGGCGGGCGTGGCCGAGGTGCAGCTTAATACGCCGTTCCTGACAGGGTCGAAGGCGGATGTCGTGACCGAGGGCGCGAAGTGGGGAACGCCTTTTGCCGAGACATGGTCGTGCTACAAGGGCGGGGACGTGCATTGCGGGCGCTGCGGCACCTGCGTGGAGCGGCGCGAGGCGTTTCACCTGGCCGGGGTCGCGGACCCGACCGCCTATGCGGATGAGGCGTTCTGGAAAGCGGCGACGGGGGTGGCGTGATGTACACGATCACCAAGGAGTTCCATTTCTCGGCCAGCCACCAGCTGCACGGGCTGCCCGAGGACCATCAATGCGCGCGGCTGCATGGGCATAACTATGTCGTCGTGATCGAGCTTCGCGCCGCCGAGTTGAACGCGCATGGGTTCGTGCGGGATTACCTCGATCTGGCGGAGTTCAAACGGTATGTCGACGAGACGCTGGATCATCGGCATCTGAATGATGTGCTGGGGGACGATTGCGTGACCGCCGAGCGGATGGCGAAGCATTTCCATGACTGGTGCCATGTTCGATGGCCCGAGGTGAGTGCGGTCAAAGTCAGCGAGACGCCGAAGACATGGGCGGAGTACCGGCCATGAGCGAGAAGCATCTTATCCGCGTGTCCGAGATTTTCGGGCCGACGATCCAGGGCGAGGGCGCGCTGATCGGGCAGCCGACGGTGTTCGTGCGCACGGGCGGCTGTGATTTCCGGTGCTCGTGGTGCGACAGCATGCACGCGGTGGACAATGATTATCGCGACACGTGGAAACCGATGACGCCCGAGGCGATCATGGAAGAGGTGGCGGGCCTGTCGGGGGGCACGCCGATCCTGATCACGCTGTCGGGCGGCAATCCGGCGATCCAGCCGATGGCGGAGCTGATCCGACTGGGGCAGGAACAGGGGTGCTACTTTGCCATGGAAACGCAAGGGTCGGTCGTGCGCGGCTGGTTCGAGGCGCTGGACATGCTGGTGCTGTCCCCCAAGCCGCCGTCGAGCGGGATGGTGACCGACTGGGGACTGGTGGCCGAATGCGTCGAGGCCGGGCAAGGCACGCAGACGATCCTGAAGCTGGTGGTGTTCGACGAGGCGGATTTCGCCTATGCCCGCGAGGCCGCGGCGATGTTTCCGCAACTGCCAGTCTATCTGCAACCGGGCAACCATACGCCACCGCCGCCCGACGACGACACGGCCACGGTGGACCGTGAGGGGCTGGAGGCGCGGATGCGCTGGCTGGTGGAGAGGGTAGTGCAAGAGAAATGGTATGACGCGCGCGTGCTGCCGCAACTGCACGTGACCTTGTGGAGCAACCAGCGCGGGGTGTGACGGAGAACGAAATGAGCGATGATATCTACAAGAACCTCAAGCAATTGGGCGGCGAAACGAATGTTCCGCAAAGCCCCGAAGAGGCCGAGCTGGAGCGGGTCGAGAACCCGCAGGGGGATGTGGCCTATAACGTGCGGTTCACCGCGCCCGAGTTTACGTCACTGTGTCCGATGACCGGGCAGCCGGATTTCGCGCACCTGGTGATCGACTATGTTCCGGGCAAGTGGCTGGTGGAAAGCAAATCGCTTAAACTTTTCCTCACAAGCTTCCGTAATCACGGGGCCTTTCACGAGGATTGCACGATCTCGATCGCGCGACGGCTGGTGGATTTTCTGGAACCGCAATGGCTGCGGATTGGGGGGTACTGGTATCCGCGTGGGGGTATCCCGATCGACGTCTTTTGGCAGACCGGTGAGAGACCGGCAGGTGTCTGGGTGCCGGATCAGGGCGTGCCGCCGTATCGCGGGCGGGGCTGAAACGAAAAACCCCAGATTCTTCGTACGAAGAATCTGGGGTTGGAAAATTCGAAGAATTTTCTGTTGTTTAGCAGGGGCGCGTCACGTAGCCGCCACGGCCGTCTGCATAAGCGCATTGGTCGGTACGTTGGTTTCGCGCGATGAGCGCGCCTGCAGCGGCGCCTCCGGCGGCGGTTACAACGGTCCAACCGAGGTTAGCGTCAAAGGCCTGGGCGGCAACGGCGCCTGCGCCTGCGCCGATCAGGGCCCCCTGTTCCTCGTCGGTCAGTGTGTCACATGCAGTGACGGTCAAGGCGGCGGCAGTAGCAAGTGCTGTAATGTGCTTTTTCATGAGTCCTCTTCCTTTTGCTGTACCCTTAACGACTGTAGGGCCGCAGAGTTCCACGTCAGATCACATCATTTTTCATCCGCGTAAATCTGCGTAAGTGGCGGGGCTGTCGGCGGAAATACGCTTTCGCCCACCAGCGCCGGATCTGTAGGGAGTCCGGGTGGCGCTCAGCACTTGGTCGCCACGTGGCACGGTAGCGACCTTCTGTCGGGAGCGAGACGGGAGCGCGGTGGCAGTTCGGAGAAAACACTGTCTGTTCCGGTAGAAAGCCCTGTTCCTTCGGGCGAGGGCGGCTCATAAGGGAGGGCGGATCAACCTCGAGGACGGCAGTTTTCCATGTCATCAGACCGCCCCGTCTGGCTGCGGCTTGCGCCGGTCATCTTTCTTCTGCTGTGGTCCGGAGGCTACGGGGTGGCGAAGGTCGGGCTGGTCTATGCCGCGCCGATGACGATCCTTGCGTTGCGTTTTGCGCTGGTGGTCGTGGCGATGGCGGTGCTGTGGGCAATTCTGCGCCCGCCCTTGCCGAAAAGCCGGGCGGAATGGGGGCACTTGGCCATCGTGGGGCTTCTGATCCAGTCGGTCTATTTCGGCATGACGTATTTCGCGCTGGACGCCGGCGTGGCGGCGGGGACTGTGGCGCTCTTGATGACGTTGCAGCCGATCGCGGTTGGGCTGATCGCGCCGCGCTGGACGGGCGAACGCGTGGGCTGGAGGCAGTGGTGCGGTCTGATCCTGGGACTGATCGGGGCGGCGGTGGTGATCGGCGCGCGCTCGGCGCTGGAGCCGCCAGGCGTGATGGGCTTTGTCTTTGCGATGATCGGGCTTGCCGGGATCGTAACCGCGTCGCTGTGGGAAAAGCGGTTCGGACTGCGACACCACCCGGTGACCTCGAACCTTGTCGGTTATGCCGCCGGGCTGGTGGGGATCCTGCCGTTGCTGGCGCTGCAAGATGATCTGTCGATCAACTGGAGTTGGCCGTTCGTCGGCGTGCTTTTCTACCTGGTGGTGGGCAATTCGCTGGTGGCGGTGGGGCTGCTGTTGGCGATGATCCGGGTGGGTGACGTCGCCAAGGTGTCGGCGCTTTTCTTTCTGGTGCCGCCGCTGGCTGCGGTGATCGCGTGGGTCATGCTGGGCGAGGTGATGCCGCCCCTGGCCTGGAGTGGCATGGCGCTGGCCGGCGTGGGCGTGGTGATGGCGACGCGCAAGGTCGCATAGCGGCGGAGGGTATGCGGGCGGGAGGCGCGCGGCGGCCTGTTGCGTCACGTCATTCTACGATGAAAACGCCGCGGGCCTCTTTTGGCGGGTCGGAATGATCCTTGACCAGAAACGGGTATTCGCCCTTGCGCATGGGGTGAAAGCTGAACCGGGCACCGCCCTCGCCGTCGCACTGGATCGCGCGAAAGCTGAGGCCCTGGGCGTAGAATTCCATTTCGCTTTCGAGGACCGACAGAACGCGGATATGCGCATTTTCCATCAGTTGAGGGGATTCGAAGTGAAAACCGGTCTCGGGCGTGACGTCCTGCGGGCAGACAACGTTGAGCCGGTAGTAGCCGCCATGGGCCAGCCGGATCTCGGTTTGCGAGATCGCAATGGTTCCGTCGTCATCGCGCGTCATTTCAAGGTGGATGTCGTTGGGCTTGCCGTCGCCCAGCTGGCCCGAGACGGGCTGCTCGGCAAGGGCGGGTGTTGCGGCAAGGACGGCCGCCAAGATGAGGGCGGGGATTGGGGGTGAGATGAGGGATCCTCCGGTGAGTGTTTGGAGAGCAAAGGGTAGTTCCGCTGCCGCGATTTGCCAGTCGCGCGTCGCGGGATGGTATTCTCTGCCGGAGGCAAAGGAAAAAGGGCCGGCGCCTATGGCACCGGCCCCCGTGTCGCGCTGAGGTGGGCAGAATGCCCACCCTACGAGGTCACCCCTTGTTCATTCTGTTGTCGATGAGGTCGTCGACGACGGAGGGGTCTGCGAGTGTGGAGGTGTCGCCCAATGCGCCGTAATCGTCTTCGGCGATCTTGCGCAGGATGCGGCGCATGATCTTGCCGGAGCGGGTTTTGGGCAGGCCGGGGGCCCATTGAATCAGGTCGGGCTTGGCGATGGGGCCGATTTCCTGGCGGACCCAGTCCTGCAGCTCCTTGCGCAGTTCCTCGGTGGGTTCCTCGCCGGACATCAGCGTGACGTAGCAGTAGATGCCCTGGCCCTTGATGCCGTGCGGATAGCCCACCACGGCGGCCTCGGAGACTTTCGAGTGGGCGACGAGGGCGCTCTCGACCTCGGCCGTGCCCATGCGGTGGCCCGAGACGTTGATCACGTCATCGACGCGGCCGGTGATCCAGTAGTCGCCGTCTTCGTCCCGGCGACAGCCGTCGCCGGTGAAGTAGTAGCCTTTGTATTGCTGGAAATAGGTGTTCATGAAGCGCTCGTGATCGCCCCAGACGGTGCGCATCTGGCCGGGCCAGCTGTCGGCGATGCAGAGCACGCCCTCGGCGGGGTTGCCCTCCACCGTCTTGCCGGACTCGGGGTCCAGCACCTCGAACTTCAGCCCGAAGAAGGGCTTCATCGCGGCGCCGGGCTTGGTCGCGTGGGCGCCGGGCAGGGGGGTCATCAGGTGGCCGCCGGTCTCGGTCTGCCACCAGGTGTCGACGATGGGGCAGGTGCCCTTGCCGACGACATTGTGATACCAGTTCCAGGCCTCGGGGTTGATCGGCTCGCCCACGGTGCCCAGCACCTTGAGGTCGCTCAGGTCGCACTTGGTGACGTACTCGTCGCCCTGGCCCATGAGGGCGCGGATGGCGGTGGGCGCGGTGTAGAACTGGTTCACCTTGTGCTTTTCGCAGACCTGCCAGAAGCGGGAGGCATCCGGGTAGGTCGGCACGCCCTCGAACATCAGCGTGGTGGCACCGTTGGCGAGCGGGCCATAAACGATGTAGCTGTGGCCGGTGACCCAGCCCACATCGGCGGTGCACCAGTAGACGTCGCCCTCGTGATAATCAAAAGTGATCTCGTGCGTCATGGCGGCGTAGACCAGATAGCCGCCGGTGGTGTGCACGACGCCCTTGGGCTGGCCGGTGGAGCCCGAGGTGTAGAGGATGAAGAGCGGATCCTCGGCGTTCATCTCGGCCGGTTCACAGGTGTCCTCGACCTTTTCCGCCTCCTCGTGGAGCCAGAAGTCGAGCCCGTCGCGCCAGGCGATCTGGTCGCCGGTGCGCTTGACGACGAGGCACTTGACCTCGTCGAAGTCGCGGCGGAGCGCCTGGTTGACGTTGTCCTTGAGCTTGGTCACGCGCCCCCCGCGCGGGGCGGTGTCGGCGGTGATGACGACCTTTGCGTCGCAGCCGTCGACCCGGGCGCCGAGCGCGTCGGGGGAAAAGCCGGCGAAGACGATGGAATGGATGGCGCCGATGCGGGCGCAGGCCAGCATGGCATAGGCGGCCTCGGGGATCATCGGCAGGTAGAGCACGACGCGGTCGCCCTTGCCGACGCCGAGGTTTTTCAGCACGTTGGCCATGCGGCAAGTCTCGGCATGCAACTGGCGGTAGGTGATGTGCTGGGCGTCGTCATTGGGGTCGTCGGGTTCCCAGATGATGGCGGTCTGGTCGGCGCGGTCGGCAAGGTGGCGGTCGATGCAATTGGCGGCGACGTTGAGCGTGCCGTCCTCGAACCACTTGATGGAGACCTGGCCGTAGGTGTAATCGACGTCCTTCACCTTGGAGTAAGGCTTGATCCAGTCGATGCGCTTGCCGTGCGCGCCCCAGAACGCCTCGGGGTCCTTGATCGAGGCCGCGTACATCTCGTCGTACTTCGCCGCGTCAACATGGGCATTCGCCGTGAAATCGGCACTGGGGGCATAGGTTTTATCGGACATGATTCCTCCCTCGGTGGTCTTGAATGTCTTGCAGGCCCGCCGCCGCCGATGAAGCGGCGGGGGCGGGCATCCTCCTGGTGGCAGCCTAGGGAGGTTGGCGTCAGATGGCCAGATACTCGGCGCGGAGACTTTCGTTTTCCAGCACCTCTGACGCTGTCCCGTCGAAGGCGATGCCACCCGTATCGAGGATGATGCAGCGATCGGCGAGTTCAAGGGCGCGGACCGCGTTCTGTTCGACGAGGATCGTGGTGATGCCCTGTTCCTTGATGATGCGCAGGGTCTTTTCGATCTCGTCGACGATGACGGGGGCGAGACCTTCGTAGGGCTCATCGAGCAACAGGACCTTGATGTCGCGCGCCAGTGCCCGGGCGACGGCGAGCATCTGCTGTTCACCGCCGGACAGGGTCACGCCTTCCTGGTGGCGGCGTTCCTTGAGGCGGGGGAAGAGCTCGTAAAGGCGGTCGAACGACCAGCCGATCGGTGGGGTGATCTGGGCGAGTTGCAGGTTTTCCTCGACCGTGAGGCCGGGGATGATGCAGCGGTCCTCGGGGACGAGGCCGATCCCGACGGTCGCGGCCTCGGCGCTTTTCATCGTGTGAAGCGGCTGGTGATCCAGCCAAATTTCACCGTGGTTGAGTTGCGGGTTGTCCATGCGGGCAATGGCGCGCAGCGTGGTGGTCTTGCCGGCGCCGTTGCGGCCCAGAAGCGCCAAGATCTCTCCCTCGTGGACGTTGAAGGAGATGTCCTGGACGATGTAGCTTTCGCCGTAATAGGCCTGCATGCCCCAGACCGACAGGAAGGCCGGCGCGGTTTCGGCGTAGTTCTTGCCTTTGGAGAAGTCGGGTTTGACGTTCATTTCTCGTCTCCTGCCTTATGCGGACTCGCCCAGATACGCTTCGCGCACCTTCGGGTGACCCTTGATCTTGTCCGGTGTGTCCTCAACCAGGGGGGTGCCCTGGGCCAGGACGGTGATGCGTTCGGCCAGGCTGAAGACCACGTGCATGTCGTGTTCGATGATGCAGATGGTGATGTCGCGCTCGTCCTTGATCTGCTTCAGCAGGTCGATCGTGTTATTGGTATCGGCTCGCGCCATACCTGCGGTGGGTTCGTCGAGCAGCAGAAGGCGGGGTTCCTGTGCCAGGCACATGCCGATTTCCAGCCGGCGCTTGTTGCCGCGCGACATGGCGGCCGCATGGTCGTGGCGGGCATCGGAGAGGTTAAGGCTTTCGAGCATGTGCTCGGCCTGCTCGACGATGTCCTTTTCCTTTGTGGCCTGCGCCAGCGCGTGCATGCGGAAGGCGCCGTCGCGCTTGGCGAAGATCGGGATCATCATGTTTTCAAGCACGGTCAGGTCGCCGAAGATCTCGGGCGTCTGGAACACGCGGGAAATGCCCATCTGGTTGATCTGGTAGGGCTTGCGGCCCAGCACCGACTGGCCGTCGAACATGACCGAGCCGGTATCCGGGATGAGCTTGCCGATCAGGCAGTTGAGCAGGGTCGACTTGCCCGCCCCGTTGGGGCCGATGATGGCGTGGCAAGTGTTTTCCGCCACTGACAGGTTCACGTCACCCAGAGCCTGCAGGCCGCCGAAGCGCTTGTTGACGTTCTTGACTTCAAGAATACCCATTGTCGTCGCTCCTTATTCGGCCGGTGTGGATTGGGTGGCTTTGTCGTCGTCTGGGTTCGCTTTCTTACCACGAAGGATGCGACCGATGCGTTGTCCGCCCTCGACGAGGCCGCCGGGCAGGAAGATGACCACGGCCATGAAGATAAGGCCCAGCGTCAGGTGCCAGCCCTTGCCGATGAAGGGATAGACGAGGGTGATGACGAAATCCTCGAGCCCGTCGGGCATGAAGGCGAACCATTCGTGCAGGATGTCCTTGTTGATCTTGCTGAGGATGTTTTCCATGTACTTGATCGCGCCAGAGCCCAGCACCGGGCCGATCAGGGTGCCCGCGCCGCCGAGGATGGTCATCAGGACGACCTCGCCCGAGGCGGTCCAGAACATGCGTTCGGGGCCGGCTTGCGTGTCCATCGCCACCAGAAGTCCACCGGCGAGACCGGCATACATGCCCGAGATCACGAAGGCCGCGAGCGTGTAGGGCCGCGCGTTGAGGCCGGTGTAATACATCCGGGTTTGGTTGGATTTGACCGCGCGCAGCATGGTGCCGAAGGGCGAGCGGAAGATGCGGATCGAGAGGTAGAACGCGAGGATCATGAACACGGCCGCGATGTAGTACCCGGCGTTGATCGTAAAGAGCCAGTCGCCCATGGAGATGTCGAAGCCCGCCCGCATGTCCATGCCGAACAGGTTGGCGCGACCGATCTCGCCGTCGGCGAGGTTCGACAGCAGGGGGCTGTCGGTCGACTTGATCTGAAGGCCGGTTTCGCCGCCGGTGATCGGCGTCAGCACGGAATAGGCCAGGGCATAGGACATCTGCGCGAAGGCCAGCGTCAGGATCGAGAAGTAGATCCCGGAGCGGCGAAGCGAGATGAAACCCACCGCCAGCGCGAAGAGGCCCGCGATGATCACGCCGAGGATGATCGCCGGGATGACGTTCAGTGTGACCAGTTTCATCATCCAGATGGCCGCGTAGGAACCGACCCCCAAAAAGGCCGCGTGGCCGAAGGAAAGGTAGCCCGTGAGGCCGAAGAGGATGTTGAACCCGATTGCGAAGATCCCGAATATCACGAAGCGCTGCATCAGGTCGGGATAACCCGCGTTGAACTGCGCCAGGCCGGAGCCTTCGGGGAAGGGGTTCAGGATGAAGGGCGCCAGCATCGTGATGATCACCACGATCAGAAGCAGGCGGAAGTCTTTCTTGTCGAGACCGAGCATGGCTTAGTCCTCCATGACGCCCTTGCGGCCCATGAGGCCACGCGGACGGGTCAGCAGAATGATGATGGCAACCAGATAGATGATGATCTGGTTGATGCCGGGCAGGACCTGAAGCACTTCGCGCATTGAGGCAAAGCTTTCGAGGATGCCCAGAAGGAACCCGGCCAGCACGGCGCCCGGAAGCGAGCCCATGCCGCCGACCACGACGACCACGAAGCTGAGCACGAGGAAGTCCATGCCCATGTGGTAGTTCGGCGAGTTGATCGGGGTGTACATGACGCCCGCAAGGCCCGCCACCGCGGCGGCAAGGCCGAACATGATGGTGAAGCGGCGGTCGATGTTGATGCCCAAAAGCTGCACGGTTTCGCGGTCGGCCATGCCGGCGCGAACCACCATCCCGAAGGTGGTGAATTGCAGGAAGGCGAAAACCGCGCCGATGATCACGGCGGCGAAGGCGAAGTAGATGATCCGCCAGTAGGGGTAGATCACCACGTTGGGATCAAGGCCCATCATGGCGCCGAAATCGAGCGATCCGCGGAAGGCATCGGGGGCCGGCGTGGGGATCGGGTTGGCGCCGTAATAGAATTTGATGATTTCCTGCAGAACGATGGCGAGACCGAAGGTTACGAGGATCTGGTCGGCATGGGGGCGGTTGTAGAAATGCTTGATCAGCCCGCGTTCCATGATCACGCCGATCAGCATCATCACCGGGATGGCAAAGAGGATCGACAGCGGAACGGCCCAGTCGATGATCGCGTCCCCCGTGGCCTGACCGAACCAGTCGTAGACATACGGGACCTGAACTTCGAGCGGGTTTCCAAGAAAGTCGGTTTGCGTTTCGTCGACGACGGTGCGGGAGAGCGTGAGAATACGGCTCAGCGTGACGGCGCAGAACGCACCGATCATGAACAACGCGCCGTGCGCAAAGTTCACGACGCCCAAAGTGCCGAAGATGAGCGTCAGGCCGAGCGCGATCAGCGCATAGGCCGAGCCCTTGTCCAGCCCATTGAGAACTTGCAGGATGATGGCTTCCATCGGAGTGCCCCTCGGGTTTGCAGATATACCGGTTTTGATCACGGACGCGCGCGGGGCGCGTGGTCCGGCTTGGTGGTGGACGCGGGCGCGACAAGCGCGCCCGCATCGGATCTTGTCAGGTCAGACCTGTGCGATCAGGCGCCGTCGTTGCACTCGCCCAGGCTCGCGTCCGCGCCACCCATCTGCGGGTGATCGGGGGCGTAGGTCACCTGGTCGACCGGGGTCACCTCGACGATTTCGAGCAGGTCGAATTCGCTTTCGGGGTTCTCTTTCCCTTTCACGACCAGCACGTCCTTGAAGCACTGGTGGTCGTCGGCGCGATAGAGCGTCTTGCCGTTGCCCATGCCGTCGAATTCGAAGCCTTCCAGGGCTTCGGCGACCGCGCAGGGCGCGAACGAGCCGGCACGTTGCACGGCGTCGGCGTAGAGCATCGCCTGAACGTAGCAGGTGTGTGCGGCCTGGGACGGCGGGAAGCCGTACTTGGTGCCGAACGACTTGACGAATGCCTTGGAGCCCTCGTCCTGCAGCGACCAGTGCCAGTTGGTGGAACCGAAGATGCCCTTCACGTTGGCGCCGGCACCCTTGGCCATCAGGCGGCTATAGAGCGGAACCACGATCTGGAAGTCCTTGCCGTTCACCTGCTTGTCGCGCAGGCCGAACTGCACGGCGTTGGTCAGCGAGTTGACCATGTTGCCGCCGTAGTGGTTCAGGATCAGCGTGTCGGCACCCGATTGCAGCACCGGCGCGATGTAGGACGAGAAGTCGGTCTGCGTCAGCGGCGTTTTCACGGCGGCGACGGTTTCCCAGCCCATGGCTTCGGTCGAGGCGCGCACGGCTTCCTCGGTGGTGTAGCCCCAATTGTAGTCGGCGGTCAGGTGATAGGCCTTGCGGTCGGTGCCATAGGCGTTGGCAAGAACCGGCGCCAGCGCGGCACCCGACATGTACGAGTTGAAGAAGTGACGGAAGCCGTTGGCCTTGCGGTCCTTGCCGGTGGTGTCGTTGGAGTGCGTGAGACCCGCCATGAAGATGACGCCGGCCTCCTGGCAGAGCGCCTGTACGGCCACGGCCACGCCCGAGGACGAGCCGCCGGTGATCATCACTGCGCCGTCTTTCTCGATCATCGACTTGGCCGATGCGCGGGCGGCGTCCGCCTTGGTCTGGGTGTCACCGGTGACATATTCGACCTTTTTGCCGAGGATGCCCGCACCTTCGAGCGCCTTGGACGAGAAGGTGCTCATCATGCCGCCGTCGCCGCCACCGTTCAGGTGCTCGACCGCCAGTTCATAGGCGCGTAGCTCGTCCGCGCCTTCGTCGGCATAAGGGCCGGACTGCGGTACGTTGAAGCCCAGCGTGACGGTGTCGCCTGTGGGTTCGTTGGTGAAGGCCGCGGCGGAGCTTGCCGTGAAGATGGTCGGCAGCGCGACGCCGGCGCCGGCGATGGCGCTGGTCTTGAGCAGGCCACGACGCGTGAGGTCAGTTTTGGACATTGAATCCCTCCCTTGAGTGTTTTCGTGGACGGGCCTCCTCAAGCCCGGCCGGATGCACAAGTGTGCTGTCGGCATTATTGGAGGGGGCCGAAAACCGTTCAACAAGCGCCTTGGGGTAAACGCTTTTTTTGTAAATAAAATCTTCAATGCAGCGCAGAAATCTGTAAATTAGTTTTCAGATAGAAACAAAGACGATTGATTCAAAAGGCAAGCCCCCATGGCAGAGACCGGTATGGCAGGCACGCGAATCCGCCAACGGCGGCTGGTGGCCGGGTTGAAGCAGGCCGAACTGGCCGAGGCCGCGGGAATCTCGGCCAGCTACCTCAACCTTATAGAGCACAACCGGCGTCGAATCGGCGGGCGTACGCTGTTGCAGATCGCCGAAGCGCTGAACGTCGAGCCCGCAACGCTGACCGAAGGCGTGCAATCGCACCTTCTGGCGGCTTTGCAGGAGGCGGCGGGCGAGGCCAAGACCGGCGGCCACTTCTCGGTGACTGCGCCGGAACTGGACCGGGTCGAGGAGTTCGTCGGACGCTTTCCCGGCTGGGCGGGGCGGCTGGCGGATCTTGGCCAGCAGCGCGACGCGCTTGAACGGACGGTCAAGGCATTGAGCGAGCGTCTGGCGCATGACCCGGAGCTGTCGGCGACATTGCACGAGGTGATTTCCACCGTGACGTCGATCCGGTCGACTGCCTCGATTCTGGCCGAGACGCGCGAACTGGAACCCGAATGGCAGATGCGTTTTCACCGCAATATCAACGAGGACGGCGCGCGGCTGGCCGAGGGAGCCGAGGCACTGATGCGTTACCTGGAGGCCGCGCCCGAGGCCGGCGCGGAAGTGACGTCGCCGCAGGACGAGATGCACGCCTTTCTGGAACGCCACGACTTTCACTTTCCCCAACTCGAAGGGTGGGGGGCGGAAGCACGGATCGAGGCGATTGTTTCGGAAGTCGAGGACGGCGCGGCGCGGGCGTTGGCCCGCGTGGCGCTGACGCAGGTGCTTGAGGATGCGCGGGCGCTGCCGCGTGACGAGATGGCGGCGCAACTGGCAGCACATGGCCCGGCGCCCGACGCCATCGCGCGCGCCACCGGGAGATCCCTGGCGCAGGTGTTCCGGCGCATGGCGATGCTGCCCGAAGAGATGGTGGGGCCGGTGGGATTGATCGTCGTGGACGGCGCGGGCGCGTTGATCTTGCGCAAAACGGTCATGGGGTTCGCCACGCCGCGCAGCGGCGCGGGGTGCGCCATGTGGCCGCTCTATGAGGTGCTGGGTCAGCCCGCCCGGCCTGTGCAGGCGGTGCTGGTGCAGGGCGATTTGCGGGTGCGGGCACTGGCGGTGGCCGAAGAGACGGTGCCGGCGGGGTTCGACAATCCGCCGTTGACGCGGGCCTACATGCTGTTGCTGCCCGAGCGGCGCGGGCCAGATCGGGCTGAGGCACGGCCCGTTGGGGTGACCTGCCGGATCTGCCCGATCGAAGGCTGCCTCGCGCGGCGAGAGCGATCGGTACTGAAGAACGCGTTCTAGGATATGTTCTTTTGACAGAGCCAAAGAGTTTCGTAATAGTCGTCGAACGGGAAAGGAAATTGATCGGAGGGGAGGCCGGTTGGATGGGCAAGACCGTGCTTCTGATCGAGGACGAACAGAATATCATCGAGGCCGTGAGCTTTATCCTGTCCCGTGACGGCTGGGAGGTGAAGACCCACGCCAACGGCCAGAACGCGATGGATGCGGTGCGCGCGCGCGAACCGGACGTGGTGATCCTGGACGTGATGCTGCCGGGCAAGAGCGGGTTCGACATCCTGTCCGAAATCCGCGCCGAGGCGCAGTTTGCAAGCCTGCCCGTGCTGATGCTGTCGGCGCGGGGCCAGGCCAAGGACCTCGAGATGGCCGAGCGGGCCGGAGCCAACCGTTACATGACCAAGCCGTTTTCCAATGCCGAGGTGTTGGACGCCGTGCGGGCGCTGGTGCCGACATGAGCCCCAAGCGCGGATCGGTTTTCCTGGCGCGGCGGGCCTACTTTCAACGCCGTGCCATGGATGCCGCACGGCTGTTGCCCGTGCTGGGCGCGGGAATGTTCGTGCTGCCGCTTCTGTGGAAATCGGGCGACGGCGCGCGCACGGTAGTGGTGATGTTCTACCTATTCCTGTGCTGGACCGCACTTATCGGGTTGGGCTGGATCGTGTCGCGGCGGTTGTCGGGGCCGGAAGCCGAGGGAATTCGAAGCCCCGCCGGCGACGCGAACGAGCAGGTGCATGTGTCCCGGGAGGGATGAATGGGTGCTCTGAACGTCATTGTCCTTGTCAGCCTTGTCTACGTGGCGCTGCTGTTTTGCGTGGCGTTTGCTGCGGACCGGGCGGCGGCGCGGGGGCGGGGCACCTGGCTGCGCTCTCCCATCATCTACACGCTATCGCTGTCGATCTACTGCACCGCCTGGACATTCTATGGCGCGGTGGGGTTCGCGGCGCGGTCGGGGCTTGAGTACCTGACGATCTATCTAGGCCCGACGCTGGTGATGGTGGGCTGGTGGTGGACCCTGCGCAAGATGGTACGGGTCGGCCGTAGCCAGCGGATCACCTCGATTGCCGACCTGATTTCCAGCCGCTTCGGCAAGTCCAACGCGCTTGCGGTGTTCGTGACCGTGCTCGCCGTCATCGCCTCGACGCCCTACATCGCCCTGCAATTGCAGTCGGTGACCATTTCCTTTGCCGCATTTGCCGCCGTCGACCCCACCCACACCGGAGAGATCAGCGAGACCGGAGTGGCCCTGTGGGTGGCCATCGGCCTGATGGTGTTCACGATCCTGTTCGGCACCCGAAATCTTGACGCCAACGAGCGGCATCACGGCTTGGTCATGGCCATCGCGCTAGAGGCGGTGGTGAAGCTGTGTGCCCTTCTGGCGGTTGGGATCTTCGTGGTCTGGGGGCTTGCGGGTGGTGTCGAGCAGACGCTGGCCCGGATCGACGCAAGCGCCATCGCACGGTGGGAGGTTCCGGGCAGCCGATGGGTGGGCCTGACACTGTTGTCGGCGGCGGCCTTCATGTGCCTGCCGCGGATGTTTCAGGTGATGGTGGTGGAGAACGAAGAGGAGGGGCATCTACGCACGGCATCCTGGGCGTTTCCAACCTACGTGATGCTGATGAGCCTGTTCGTGGTGCCGATCGCCGCGGTGGGCCTCGACCTCAGCTCGGCGGGTGCGAACCCGGACCTTTTCGTGCTGACGCTGCCGCTGGAGAACGGGCAGGAGGGGCTGGCGGTGCTGTCGTTCCTTGGTGGGTTCAGCAGCGCGACCTCGATGGTGATCGTGGCGGCCATCGCGCTGTCGACGATGGTGTCGAACCACGTGGTCATGCCCGTGTGGCTGCATATGACAGGGGGAAGCGCCGTCATCTCGGGCGACGTTCGGACGGTTGCGATCCGGGCGCGGCGACTGTCGATCATGGTGATCCTGTTCCTGGGTTATCTCTATTTTCGGGTGTCGGGCGGCGGCGCGGCGCTGGCGGCGATCGGGCTGATTTCCTTTGTCGGCGTGGCACAATTCCTGCCCGCACTTCTTGGGGGCCTGTTCTGGCGCGGGGCCAACCGGCGCGGGGCGCTGGCGGGGCTGGCGGTCGGCTTTGCGGTCTGGATGTACAGCCTGTTCCTGCCCAGCTTCGGCGCGTCGGCGGTGATGCCGCAAGGGGTGCTGGAGAACGGGCTGTTGGGCCTGGCGTGGTTGCGCCCGCAAGCTCTGTTCGGGGCGGCGGGGATGGACCCGGTGGTGCATGCCTTCATGTGGAGCCTGTCGCTCAACATCGTGGTGTTCGTCTTTGTCTCGCTGATCAGTTTCCCGCAGCCGGTGGAGCGGTTGCAGGGGGCGCAGTTCGTCAACGTTTTCGACCATTCGGCGCCGTCGGGCGGCTGGACCGGCGGGCTGGCCCAGAGCGAGGACCTGATGATCATGGCGCAGCGGATCATGGGCGCGCAGGAGGCGCAGGCGCTGTTCGGCGAGGTCGCGCGCGAGCAGGGCATGAGCGGCTACCTGCCGGAACCCACGCCGGATTTCTTGGGCCGGCTGGAGCGGTCGCTGGCGGGCTCGGTGGGCGCGGCCACGGCCCATGCGATGATCAGCCAGATCGTTGGCGGTGCCAGCGTGTCGGTTCAGGACCTGATGGCGGTGGCCGACGAGACCGCGCAGATCATGGAATATTCCAGCCAGCTTGAGATGAAGACCGAGGAACAGGCCCGCACCGCCCGGCAACTGCGGCAGGTCAACGAAAAGCTGACGCAGATCTCGGTGCAGAAGGACGCGTTTCTCAGCCAGATCAGCCACGAGCTGCGCACGCCCATGACGTCGATCCGGGCATTTTCCGAGATCCTGCGCGACGGGGGCGAGATGCCGCCCGAAGGGCAGCGCCGCTATGCCTCGATCATTCATGACGAGGCCATCCGGTTGACGCGGCTTTTGGACGACCTGCTGGATCTCAGCGTGCTGGAGAACGCACAGATCGTGCTGAACCTCGAGGAGGGGAATCTCGGTACGCTGCTGGACCGGGCCGCGTCGGCCGCCGGGTTGTCGGACGGCACCATGACGGTCGGTCGTGACACGGGCGCGGACGAGGTGCGACTGTACACCGACACCGACCGGCTGGCGCAGGTGTTCATCAATCTGATGTCGAATGCCCGGAAATACTGCGATGCAGACGCGCCGCGGCTGGATATCCGGGTGGCCGAGCGTGACGGAATGCTGCTGGTGGATTTCATCGACAATGGCAGCGGTATTCCGGCGGGTCAGCAGGGAGCGATCTTCGAGAAATTTTCGCGCGTGAGCGAGAACAAGGCCGGTGGGGCCGGGCTTGGGCTGGCGATCTGCCGCGAAATCATGGCACGGCTGGGCGGCGGTGTAGAGTACCTGCCGGGGCAGGCGGGCGGGGCATTCCGCGTCTATCTTCCGGTGGCCGAAGCGGGCGCGGCGGAGGCGGCGCAATAGCGCGGCCATAAATCCTATCGTAACCTTCTTGCGGTTAACTGCCGCAAATCGCCCGAACCTGGCCGGGTCGAAACATGGCGCGCGGCCGCGTTTGCCGCGGGGCTGCCGGGTGCAAGAGAAGAGGGCAAAAACAGGTCATGAGCGCAGAGCCCGCCAGCAGCGCATCGGTCATTCATCGCAAGGCCAAGGTGGCCCGCGACGAATTTGACGCGCGCGAGATGTCACCGTCGAAGGCGCTGCGCCTCGCACTTGCCAAGGAAGCGGCGGCGCAGCTCGAACTGCCGCTGGTCGTGCGCATGGTCGAACATGAAAGCGTGGCCCTGACCGGGATCGAGGCACTGGCGGGCGACGATGGACTGCTGATCCTGCTGGATGGGCTGGAGGGTCCGCCCGGCGCAATCAAATTGGACCTGCAGTTCGTCATGGCCCTGATCGAGGTGCAACTGATGGGAGAGGTGCGGCAGGGTGAGGCGAAACCCCGCCCCTTCACCCCCACTGACGCGGCCATCGTGCAACCTTTGATGAACGCCGTTCTGGACAGCTATGCCGAGCAGGTGAATGGGTGTGACAGGATGCCGGACGCGGCCCGCTTTCGGTTTGGCGACCGAGTGGAAAACGGGCGCGCGCTGACGCTGGCGCTGTGGGCCCCGGACTATGACCTGTACCGCCTCAGCGTGGATTTCGGACCTGGTGCAAAGACCGGGATGATGGAGTTGATCCTGCCCGAGCCCCCACCCGTGCCGGAGGTCGAGGAGCCGGGTGGCAACACGCTGGCCCGAAAGTTGGAAGAAAACGCGATGAACGCACCGGTCATGCTGGATGCAGTGCTTGCCCCGATCCGCCTGCCTCTTAGCGACATCTGCCGCTGGGCGCCGGGTATGGTACTGAAACTCTCACCGGATACGGTGACCGGCGCGCGGGTGATCGGCGCCAAAGGTCACAAGGTGGCCGCGGCCAAGCTTGGCCAGTTCAACGGGTTTCGCGCCGTGCGCCTGGTGCTGAAAAGCGATGCGGAGGAGGGCGTGATCGCTGCCGCGAATGGACCTACGCCCGAGACAGAAGGCCCGTCGGCGCTGTCCGCGCCAGCGGAGGGCGGAACAACGGGTTTTGATGTCCCGGATGTGGTTTTGCCCGACTTGCCGGGCGACGGGATGGACTTGCCCGATCTGCCCGGAATCGAGGGATCGGACGATCCGGGTGGTCTTCCCGACCTGCCGGGAATGGGCGATCTGCCGGATCTGTCCGGCATGGAGTTGGGCACGGGCAGTCTGCCGGATTTGCCCTCGCCGGAAGGTGACGATAATGCCGGTCTCGATACGTTGGTGGAAGAAGAGCTTGCCCGCGCTGCCGCCCGGTTCGAGGCGGAAGGCGGGGATGAAGACTTGCCGATGCCCGGCGGCCCGAGCCTTGGATGAGCCCATGGGACGCCCGCTCCGCGGCGTCCGTTGGGGATCGCACCTTGAAGCATCGCTCGGCGGTGGCGTCGAATTTGTTTCGTGACCTCTCGCAGGGGGCACCTTCGCGACCGCGCAGCGGGAAAACCTGCCGTTGCGACGCTGCTTTGACGCCCACTATCTGACACCTGCTCCGGCGCATTTGCGTAAATACTGCCCAAGACGCGCGAAAAGCCGCAAAAACCGTCGATATCGGATTCGTAATGCTTCTATTGCCGGCCCGCTTCATGCTATGGTTGTGGGTGGAGCCTGCGGTTACATGGACCGGACGCGGCGGGCTGCATCTGGGAGGAGATGCCATGACCAGTTTGACACAGGAAATCAAGCAGTTACACCGACAAATCCTGAACCTGAGCGAGTGCGAGCGCTATCGGCTTCAGCCGCGTCTGGCGGGGCTTCTGGGCCAGATGCGCCAGGCCGGCGAGCCGGTGCCTTCGGAGATGCGGCGCTTGAACGAGACGCTTCTGGATGAGGCGATTGAGGCACAGTTCGAGAATATGCCGGTCTGAACGCCGCCGCTTCGACTCAAAACAATTGCGCAGCCCCCCGCCGAGAGGGTCTAATCCGCGCATGGTTTGAGGCGTACCGGGGCGCAAAAGAGCAGTGTCCGAAGTCATTTACGAGCTGACCGATGGGGTGGCCGTCCTGCGCTTGTCGCGGGGCGAGGCGAACGCGTTGTCGCCTGGCATGCGGAGCGATCTGGCCGCGGCCCTGGACCGCGCCGCCGAAGACCCCGGCGCGCGAGCCTTGGTTCTGACCGGAGACGGCGACACGTTCTGTTCCGGCGTTGACCTGTCAGAATATGATGGGCCACTGGCCGCCCCCTGGATCAATGCGTTGACGCGCAAAATCGAATCCCATCCCAAGCGTGTTGTAGCGGCGCTTGAGGGCGCGGCGCTTGGCGCGGGGTTCGAGCTGGCGCTGGCGGCACATGCGCGGGTCGCGCGCAATACGTGCCGATTGGCCCTGCCCGAGGCCAGCCTGGGCCTTATGCCAAGCGGCGGCAGCACGCAGCGCCTGCCACGGTTGCTGGGTGCGCAGGTGGCGCTGGAGTTCCTGTTGTCGGGACGGTCAATCGAAGCCGGGGAGCCGCGCCTTGCCAAACTGTTCGCGGAAGTGACGCCGGAGGCGCCGATGGCAGCCGCGCTGGCCACCGCGCGGCGTTTTGCGCAGGCGCCGGACTTTGTCCGGGCCAGCGAGGTGGACCGAGGGTTTTCCGACCCGGCCGCCTATCGCGCCGCGGTCGCGGACGTGTCCGCCCGCCTGCGACCCGGCGACACCGCCGAGGCCGACATCCTGCGCTGTGTCGAGGCGGCGCAGCTTTTGCCCTATGAACAAGGGTTGCAGTTCGAGACCGCGGCCTTTGAGGCGTGTCTGGCGCGCCCGGATGCGCGCGCGTCCCGGCATCTATACACAGCCGAGCGGCGCGCCCGAGCCTGGCCCGAGGCGCGGGAGGGCAGCGCACGCGAGATCGGCACCGTGGTGCTGACCGGATCGGACCCGGTGCTGGCGGAACTGGCGGTGCATTGCCTTGATCGGGGTCAGCGTGTGGCGGTGCTGGCACCCGGCCCGGCGGGCGCGGCGGTCGCGGCCCGTGTGCGGGCCGTTTACGAAGGCGCGGTGGCGCGAAAGCGGATGGCGCCGGACGAGCGCGATACGCGGCTGGCCCGCCTCAGCCATGGAAGCGATCCGGTGGTGCTGGTGGCCGCCGACCTTGTGCTGGACGGTGGTGGCGGTGACCCCGGCGCGGTGGCGGTGCGCAAGGGCGCGGTCTGGTGTCTGGTGTCGGGGCGCGACGGCGCGGCGTTGCGGCGCGCGCAACTGGGCGAGTCGGTCGCGGTACTGCCGCTGCGGGTCTATCGCCCGGCCTATGCGCTGCCGCTGGTCGAACTGGCGGTGCCCGACGGCGCGGCACCAGACGCGGTCACGACCGTCATGCGGTATTTTGAGGGGACCGGGCGCGTCGTGCTGCGCAGCGCGGACCGCCCCGGAATGATTGGCCACCGCCTGATGGGGGCGGTGCAGCGGGCGGCGCTGGCTTTGATGCGGGCCGGGGCTGATCCGCAGGCGGTCGAGGACGCGGCGCGGCAGTTCGGCTTTGCCCGCGGGCCGCTGGAACTGATCGAGACGGACGGGATCGGCGTGACGGTTGCACGTCTGCGTCGGGTTTTCGGCAGCGTGCCGGAGTTGGCCCTGCTGGACGCGCGGGCCGATGCGGTGGCCGCCGGCAAGACACCGGGACAGGGGTTCTATACGAGCCAAGGTCAGGCGCTGGCCCCTGATCCGGGGCTGGCGAGCTGGCTGGAGGCCTGGCGCGAGGGCCAACGCGACCTGCCCGAGTTGCCGGACCTGTCGGTGGAGCGGGCGCTGCACGCGGCGTTGGTGGCTGAAGCCGCACGGATGATCGCCGACGGCACTGTGGCGCGGGCTTCGGACGTCGACCTTTGCATGGTCAAGGGCTATGGCTTTGACACCGCGCGGGGCGGGCCGCTGCTCTGGGCCGATATCGGTCCGGAAACGGGCGGATCGCTGGGTCTTGTGCGGACGATGAAGGCGCTGGCACCGCTGGGTCCGGAGCTGTGGACACCTCCCGCGATGCTGGAAGACATGGTCAAATTCGGCCGGCGCTTTTTCGGCGACGCCGTCAGCTGAGCACGATCCCGAGCACCACCAGCATCAGCCCGATCACCGACAGGAAGAGCGCCCCGGTATTGACGGGCAGGATTCTTTGCAGCGTGGCGCGCAATTCGTCGTCGGACAGACCGGCGCGGCGGGCGCGGATCACGCGCAGGATGCACCAGACAAGCAGAGCGAGTCCGGCCAGCGTGACCGCCGCCCCGAGCCAGATCAGCATTTCCATCAGCCGCCTCCGCGATAGACCTTCATGAGTGCGACCGCGGGTAGCGCATCGGGCGTGGCATCGCAAGCGGCAGAGCGCGAAAACGGGCTTGCGGGGCGACAGGCGCGCTTGTAGTCAAGAGGCTCAGCCCAGACCTTGGAGAGCCTTCATGGACGACCAGACCCCGCAATCCGGCCCCGACAGCAGCTACCGCGTAACCGCCGACGAACTGCGCCAGTTCATCGAACGGTTCGAGCGCTTGGAGCAGGAAAAGAAGGACATTGCCGAGCAGCAGAAAGAGGTGATGGCCGAGGCGAAAGCGCGCGGCTACGACACCAAGGTGATGCGCAAGGTGATCGCGCTGCGCAAGCGGGACAAGGATGACATCGCCGAGGAAGAGGCGGTGCTTGAGATGTACAAGGAAGCGTTGGGTATGTCTTGAAAGTCAGCGTGTCGGTGCGTGGGTTATCACCCACCCTACGATAACGACACGCGAGACGGCCTCACGGCGCGATGAAGTTCACGCCCTGAATGCGTTCGATCTCGTAGACGTCTTCGTCATAGGCCTCGGACAAGGTTTCGACCAGTTCCTCGGTCCAGCCGGGAAGGTCGAGTTCCTCCTCGATGGCCTCGTCCTTGACGAACTTGTCGAGGAAGGCCGAGATAACGCGGCGCTTCTGGGTCTCCGTCATGCCGGGATGCGAGGCAAGATAGGCCTCGAAGCGTTTCATGCCGGCGGTCGTCATGATCTCCTGCAAAAGCGCGAATTCACCGTCGAACCCGGCATGCGGGTCAAGCCCGGCCATCTCGCGCAGGACCTGCGCCCAGACCAGCGGGCTGTCCTCGTTACACCAAATAGTGATAGGCATGTCGGGAAAGTTGTGACGGAAGCGGGCGATGGTTTCGGACCAGCGGAACTGTCCCGGGTCGACGCCGTTCAGGAAGTCTGCCATGGTGTCGTGCGGCGTCTTGGCAAATAGCGCAGGCAGGTGCGTGGCCGGGTCGCGCAGGCCAATAAACAGTTCCAGGTCGTCATTGGCAAAGATCTGGCGGAACGCCTCGATCCGCATTTCGGCGGCCGGATAGAACATGCCCTGACCCACGGCCATCTTGGGCGTTCCGAAAAAAGCCTGGTTGGACAGGACCAGCCGGTCGTTGCCCGCGTCGTGGTTGATGGCCGAGAGCACGTCATCGCGGGTTTCCGGGCTGATCCCGCTTTCGGTCACTTCGTTGAGGATGTCGCGCAGCAGCTTGCGATAGGATTTCGGTTCGGGCACGTCGGTGCCGATTTCGGACAGCAGGTCGCGGTTCGCCAGCAGAGTATTTATCAGACGATCCTCGTCCGTCATGTGTGCGCCGGCATGGATAACGACCTGCATTTTGAACACTCCCGTTGTTGCGTTCGAGGGCGTAATATAGAGGCTTTTTCCGGCAGTTAAACCGCTTTCGGTTGCGCAGGGTCGAGTCCAGATTTCATCTTGCAGATCGTGCCGGGGATGCGTAATCAGGCTGTCAGTGCCCCTATAGCTCAGCTGGTAGAGCAACTGATTTGTAATCAGTAGGTCCGCGGTTCGAGTCCGTGTGGGGGCACCATTTTCAAATTAGCACCTCTAAAATAGTCTAAGGCCTTGAAGGGTAATGTGGTTTCTGGGGTTCGAACACCCTCATTTCTGCTGTATGCCATCGGGCTAGCAAAAACCATTCTCAACACTACTCGCTTCACAGAGCAGCTGGTTTTTTCCCATATATTATAAGGGCTTGAAATAAATTTCATCGCGAGTTCGAACATTTCATCGAATGAGCGGTCTGGAAAGCTCATCCTATCAATTTCCGCTTCAATCTTCGCCTTTTCCGACTGCAACTCAGTAACCTTGGTTTCGTAGGCGGTTACAAGAATATCATTCTGAGTTCGAGCTGCGCGATCTAGCACGTTCGAACTCTCCGTATCTATCTGAACGAGACGCATGCGTAGTTTTGAAATCTCTTTTCTCGCCCACTCTCCTCGTCTCTCCCAAGCATCCCGAAAGACTGCCTCAGCTATCGAGAGTGTGACTTTGTCCGGTTCCACCATGCGAAGGATTTCTTCAAACTGACCTTCAAGCATATCGCGCGGAATAGACTTTCCCTTCTCCGTGCAAGATCGATGGTGACAAAGGTAATACGGATATTTGCGTCCGGTTCGGCTGCGAGACCAGCAAGAGGTCAGTTTGTATCCGCACTCAGAGCAGGTAACGAAGCCGCGCAAAGGAAAATCAAAATCTATATCCTTTCGTGCAGGCGCAACTGCCGACGATCTCAAACGGTCTTGGTTGATAAGATAGGTTTCGTACGAAATCAGCGGTTCGTGAACGGCTTTTGTTAGGGGGATATTCCGTTCCGGTCTTTCCAAGTAGCCAGCATATAGTAGGTTGGTCAGAAAAGTCTTAACCCGATCAAATCTTACCTCTCTTCCCCGATAGTCCTTCGGAAAGTCATTCTGGGAGTCCAAGAACCTTTTCACTTCAGCTTGAGATTGAAACCTGCCAGTTGCAAAACCGTTGAGTGCTTCGGCAAGTATTGAGGCCGCGGGCTCTATGCGCACCAGCACTTTACCTTCCGGACTACGACGCCTTTCATACTCATAGCCGACAGGCGCTGCAAAGGTCCAATACCCAGCTTCAAGGCGCGAAATGACCCTGTCCCTGGACCGCTCCTTGTTCTTTCCGACTTCTAATTCACCCAGTAGAACACGCAGTTTCAATTCGAATATTGAATGTGCATCGTCTGACAACTTGAACTTTGGACTTTCAAGCCGTGCACCTGCCGCTTTGATTTGCTTATATAAATCACCATAGACGGAGACATCACGTGCAAAACGATCAACGTCATCCACAATAACCACGAGGTTATCCGAACGGTGTTTCCGGAGGTATTGAACCAAAGCCTTTGTGCCAGCTCGTGCACCGACGGTGCCTGAAATAATATCGCTGAACACCTCAGCAACGGTGTATCCATTTGTCTGTGCGTATGTTCGGCAGCTTTGCTCTTGACTGGACAGGCCGGTTCCTTCGTTGACTTGCTTTCTTGACGAAACTCGGACGTAGATCACGCACTTTTGTGAAGAGGTTGAATTTGTTTTTTCCATACTGATTACCCGTTAAAGTGGTCTTTCGGGCAGCGATATGCCAACCGCTGCCGAAAGGTTTTTGTCGTCACAGATGAATCGTATCTAGGCGGCGTTTTTGAAAAACTCGTCGACCGCCTCGATGATACTCTCGTTCAAGTCATTCGGAATCTCAGGACGTTGAGTTGGGTGCTGCCCATAGCCCAGATCGATGAATCCGGCGAGGATGATCCACAGCGCTTCTAGGAACTCCCGTTGCTGTTTCTGCGTGAGGCCGAACTCTTTGAGCTGTTCTTTGTACAAGCCCAGTTCAGATTGGTCTGAAGGCCGATATGTCTTTGCGTCTGGAAAAGTGACGACGTTGTTTCGATTGTCAGTAGTTGCCATGTTCGAACTATCCTTTTTTCAGTTTTCGTCTTTCGCTCACTCACTATGCGAGGAACGTGTTCAAGTTAGATCGACTTGCAAGCCTCTGAAAAGGAAAGAATAAATGACATGAAAATTGGAAAAGGCACATCTTTGAAATTGGAAAAGCGTACATTCCTCGTGTTCGAACTCAACTCCTATTGGCTATCCGGAAGGGCATTTTGGAAATTCATACAAATACAAATTCTGAAAAAGTCACATGTGCCAGTGTGTTCGAACCGCTTGTCATTTTCCGTGACACGATATTTCGTCGAATCACTGCTTGAACTTCAAGCACGGCTGGGGCTGCAGCCAAACAAATTGCCCGCCACGACCCAGATCGCCCCCTGCCTGAGTGAGTTGCCGCTTATCTGCGTGAAGTCTCAACTGCAATCACTTCAGAGCTTGGCCCGCGCGGCAGCCTATCACCCGCATCAGCCCATGCAGCCCTTGGCATCATTGGGGAGCAGTGGCCCGAGCATGCCCCAGAATCCGTCTATGCGATCATCAGCGCGTGGATAGACTCAGATCGTCTGGGCGGGTCGCTGGTCAGCGGGCGCAAGGCAGGTGCCGTCCGCTACATTGAGGAATACATGGGCGACGACCGAAACGTCCGAGTTGATACCGTCATTGAGTGTTATCGAAAGGGCCAGAAAGCGCGTACGACCTCGGAGTGATAGGCGCGGCGACTTTCGGGTGTTCCCCTTTGGTTCGCACTGTGATAGCTATTGGTTGAGCTGCCCCAACCAGAAAGGTACTAAATGTCGACTCGGCTCTTTATTAGCCATTCATGGTCATACAGCGAACGCTACAATGCGATGGTGAACCTGCTTAACAATCGTCCATATTTCAACTTTACCAATTATTCGGTGCCGGAAACTAAGGCCTTCGGGCTAATGGCACAATACAAAATGAAGGACGAGTTGCGGGACCAAATTCGTCCGGTCCACTGCGTGATCATCATCGGCGGAATGTGGGCTAACCACAGTGACTGGATCAAGTTTGAGATGGACTTTGCGAATAGCATCAACAAACCAATACTTGGCGTCCGCCCACGCGGCGCGAAAATGATGCCGCTTGCCGTTTCCCAAGCGTCTGATCTGGTGGTTAATTGGAATTCGGAGGCTATTGTTGCCGGAATAAGGCAGATAACTTGACAGCGTCCAATCTCGAATACCCGGCGCTATACGACGGCGCAAACAACGGCTCGATCAAAGCGCAGAACCGCTTCCTGCGAACGATCAGGCTCGAATATTTCCTGCTGTTCTGCGTCAGCGTGGCAAGTGCCACTCGTGGGATGTCCGGGGTCAACCCGCTTGTAATCACGTTGCTGCTAGTCGTGCTGGCGGGTCTTTTCGTCTTCAAAATATTCAAGCGGCTTGATCAGGACTGGTATCGCTGCCGCGCGCTTGCTGAATCGGTCAAGACATCCACATGGCGGTTTTCAATGCGCGCGCATCCGTTTGAGGATACGAGCAGTATTGAGATTCCGAAGGCAAATTTCAGAAACCTCCTGAAGGATATTCTGAAAGCCAACAGACACATCGCAGCCAACCTTGAAACGTCGGTAACGGAGCAGGTCACTGACTCGATGGTGGAGATCAGGAAATTGCCGCTCGATCAGCGGATGGATTATTACGTTAAGAACAGGATTGATAATCAGCGGACGTGGTATTCAAAGAAATCGAGGGCAAATAAGAACGCTCTTGCGTTTTGGGTCGCGGCAACAATCGCCCTGTACATCATTGCCGCGATTGCGCTGAACGCGGAGCAGCTAGGTCTGCCTTGGGTAACACTCGCATTCGACCCTCTTATTGTCATTGTGACCTCAGCCCTCGGCTGGATGCAAATGAAACGGCACGGCGAGTTGATGGCGAGTTACAACCTTACCGCCCACGAGATCGGAATTATTCGCGGCAACTCCGAGTCCGTTAAGACAGAGGAAGAACTTTCTGACTTCATCAATGAAGCGGAGTTGGCGTTTTCGCGGGAACATACACAGTGGGTCGCCCGACGCGACGCGAGCTAAAGCAATGCTTGCGGCTGTCTTTGCGTCAGCCGAATGGCTAAGGACTGTGCGGCGGGTGTTGCCTGATCAAGCAGGTGGTGCCATCTTTCTTCAGGGTTAGTACAGAGGCCGTAAAAATGACGCGGGATCAGCGCAAACGTGTTTTCATTAGCTACAGTTGGAAGGATGCATCCGCGGCAGAGCAAGTTCGGAACAGCATCCCAAGTGAATTCGAGGTCTGGTTCGATAAAGAACGCATACGCCCCGGAGAACATATTTCTAGCGCAATTCAAGAAGGCTTGAACGCATCAGACTATTACTTGCTTCTGATAAGCGAAAATTCAAACCAGTCTGCTTGGGTCCAGCGCGAGATAGCAACTGCATTCGATCTTTCCCAAGAAAAGAAGCTTTCTGTCGTCCCAGCATTATTGCAAGGCTCAGATGTTCCATTAGAGTTCAAAGGGCTGCTCACTATTGATTTCAGGACTTCTTTTGCCGATGGATTGAAGAAGTTAAGAGACTTCTTCCAAAGTCAAGCAGCAGTCATCGACGATATCGAACCGCGACACCTAATGCTAAAGTCAGAAGGGGACACGGTTCGAAAGCGTTTGGCTTGCAACGAGGCCTTAAGGGACATGTCACTAGGTGATCTTCGATATTTGGTCGCAGAACGCCTGAGCATTGAAGATGTTGAGGTGGTTTGGTTCGACCTTTTTGGTCGCAGGATGACCGACGAAGTTCAAGTTCGTAATTTGGCGCTTTCATGTGTTGAGTTGATTGATAGGTCACGTAGGACAGACGTAATCGTGCACTTGTTAGATAAGCTTTGCCGAAGCTTTCCATATATAGGCAAGGGCTTGTAGATTGATTAGTTCATTGGCCGCGCCAAAAGACGTCGTCTAAATCTGGTTGAACCAGCGCCGGGATGCCGTTCAAGTGATTGAGCCTCAACAACGGAGGCTCATATGCACCTTCTCAGGACAGAAACGCTCGATTTACCGCCGCGCGATTTACCGCTGCTTCTTTGGGCGGAACGGCGCACCAATCATCCGCGCTTTGGTCGCCTGCGAGCGCTGGCCGCTTTTCGCCGAAGCAAGATCGAACACCGCGCCCGCGGCCATACCTCGAACGCATAAGCGAGTTATGCCCGTAGCAGCCTGTCGCTGAGGCCGTATGACGGGCCTGTGGGCACGATGGTGGGGACACGCCCTGTCTCGCGCTTTTCTGCCCGGTTCTGCTGAGGCGCGTCACCTATTCCTGCCTGCGGTGATTTGGCTGTTCTACAAGTATGCTGCGCCCATCAGCAGTTGGCTTGAGCAGCAGACGATCTTCCTCAATATTATCCTTGGCATCTAAGGTTTGCTGTTGCCGCTGCTGTTCGCCCGGTTCCCGTTCCAGTATAGCCGCTGGCTGTTCCCACCGATGGAGTACTATAAGCTCAGCAGGTTTGGGGCGTTCATTCATCGCGGCATCGCCACCGTCGTCGTGACCGGGGTGGGCGTCAGCGCGACCTACGACTTTATTAAGGCTGTACTTGCGTTACTGCTTCCCTGAGCGGCTGAAAACAATCTCTGACCGCTGCGAACTCTGCATTCTCTACCATTACCGAGCGTATCACAGGAGGCGAAGTTGCTGCTCCCAGCTTGAAAGCTCTGCAAAAAGAGAGTTCGAGGTTTCTCCCTTTAGGTGCACCACTTTCGATTAGCCTACCGCCTTTGGCCACTTGCGGCTGGGTTGGCTCGAGTTTGATGCTTTCACCAGCAAAATCCTGCACTGGTAATTCTCTGCCAGAGCGTCGAAGCATGCGTGCGGCAGGCTTGGCCGCCGTCGCTTTTCACGCTGCCCAAAAAAACGTGATTGGACCTGTGATCGGCGCTCGGGGCTTAATCACGGGATCGGGTCAGAAAGTCATTTTGCAAAGGATCAAGAGATGGGACGAATTTCACGACTTGCGGCGCTGGCAAGCCTGCTGCCGGGGATCGCGCTGGCGGCCGAGGGCGAACGGATCGAGGTCAGAGGCGAAATCATCGATACGTGGTGCTATTACTCGGGTGTCATGGGCGGGCCCGATGCGGTGGTGGGCACGGCGCATCACACCTGTGCGCTATGGTGTTCGGCGGGTGGCATCCCGGTGGGCCTGTTGGGCGAGGATGGCGAGGTCTACATGGTGCTGAAGATCGAGGGTGACGACCAGTCGGCCAGCGGGGACACGCAGCTGCGGCTGGCCAGCCACGAGGTGACGGCGGACGGGATACTCTATCGCCGCGACGGACTGAATTACCTGGTGGTCGAAGAGGTGGTGACCGATCATGGCATCACCAATCTCAGCCACGACATCTATGGCCCGGTGCCGGGCTTTGCCATCCCCGAACCTGCGGAATGAGGAGTGTGACCATGAAACGGATTTCTATGACGACGGCCGCACTCTGCCTTTGCTTGCCGGCGACGGCGCAGGACTTCTCGGAAGGGTCCGAGGCCAAAAGCTGGAACCTGGCCGCCGAGAAACCGGCGCGGTTCGAGGCGACGGTGGTGGACATGCTGTGTGAACTGACCGGCGATTGCGTCGCGGATTGCGGCGGGGGCAAGCGGCAGCTGGGGCTCTTGCGCGCGGCTGACGGCGTGCTGGTCTATCCCAACAAGAACAGCCAGCCCGCCTTTACCGGCGCGGCGCTGGAATTGGCGCCGTATTGCGGGGCCGAGGTCGAGGTGGATGGGTTGATGATCGAGGATCCGGAGCTGGGGGCCACGAATATCTACCTCGTTCAGAAGATCCGGGAAGTGGGCGAGAGTGAATGGGTAACCGCGAACAGCTGGACCAAGAAATGGGCCGAGGCGCATCCGGAGGCTGAAGGCGACGGCCCTTGGTTCCGCCGCGATCCGCGGGTGAACGGCATGATCGAGGAGAGCGGGTACCTCGGCCTCGGACTGGAGGCGGACGAGGCCTTTATCGAGGAGTGGTTCTGATGCGGGGAAAGCTGGCTGCCGCGGCGTGCCTGCTGGCGGGTGCGGCGCTGGCCCATGACGGAGAGGATCACGGGCCGGGCGCGAAGGCTGTGCCCGACGACAGGTTTGAAGCGGCGCTGGAGGACGCCCCGACCGCTCTGCCATGGGAGGTTGGCGGGCCATTCGAACTGGTCGACCACACCGGACGGGTGCGTACGCAGGCCGATCCCGAGGGCCGGCATCAGCTCCTGTTTTTCGGCTATGCCAATTGTCCGGGTATTTGCAGCGCGGCGCTGCCGCTCATGGCGGACGCGGTGGCGGAACTGGAGGCGGAGGGCGTGGAGATGTCGGCGCTGCTGGTGACGATCGACCCCGATCTGGATACGGTCGAGACGATGGGGCCGTCGCTGGCGAAGGTGTCGGACGACCTGCTGGGGTTGACCGGCACGCCCGAGGCGCTGGACGTGGCCTATGACGCGTTCCGGGTGGAGTTCGAGCACCTGTTCGACGATCCCGAACACGGGCCGATCTACAGTCATGGCAGCTTCATCTATCTGCTGGACCCCGCAGGCGAGGTGCTGACGCAGGTGCCGCCGGTGCTGCCGCCCGAGCAGGTGAGTGCGATCGTGCGGAAGTACGTGGGGGGGTGAGCGCGCTTTTGGTTGAAGATGGCGGCGCGCATTGGCTGGGAGGTCCCGGATCAAGTCCGGGACGGGTGTGCCACGTGGCTGGGAGGTCCCGGGTCAAGCCCGGGACGGAGTCTTGGCGCGGATGCGCCAAGACTCCGCTTGCACGCCCCAGCCACCATCAATAGATAGCCGGAGTGATTTTGACCGCCGCGGACGCCTCCGCGGCCTTTTTGCAATGGAAGGACGAACATGCAGGTCACAGAGACGCTCAATGAAGGGCTGAAACGCGGCTACACGATGAAACTGTCGGCCCAGGAGCTGGACGACAAGGTCATGGACAAGCTGAAAGAAGCGCAACCCGATGTCGAGATGAAAGGGTTCCGCAAGGGCAAGGTGCCGCTGCCGCTGCTGAAAAAGCAGTTCGGCGAGCGTGTCATGGGCGAGGCCATGCAGGAAGCCGTCGACGGCGCCATGAGCCAGCACTTCGAGGACAAGGGCGAGCGCCCTGCCGCAGAGCCCGCGGTGAAGATGGTCAACGAAGACTGGAAACCGGGCGACGATGTCGAGGTCGAGATGACCTACGAGGCGCTGCCGGACATCCCCGAGGTGGACCTGTCCAAGGTGAAGGCCGAGAAGCTGGTCGTGAAGGCCGGTGATGCGGAAGTCGACGAGGCACTGCAGAACCTTGCCTCCAGCGCGCAGGACTTCAAGGACCGCAAGAAAGGCACCAAGGCCAAGGATGGCGACCAGGTCACGATCGATTTCGTGGGGCGTGTCGATGGCGAGGCATTCGAGGGCGGCAGCGCCGAGGATTACCCGCTGACCCTGGGCTCCAACAGCTTCATCCCCGGGTTCGAGGAACAACTGGTCGGCGTGAAGGTGGACGAGGAGAAGGTGGTCAAGGTCAGCTTCCCCGAGGAATACCAGGCACCGCATCTGGCCGGTAAAGACGCCGAGTTCACCTGCACCGTCAAGGCGGTAAAGGAGCCCGTGGCGGCCGAGATCGACGACGCGCTGGCCGAGAAGTTCGGGGCCGAGAGCCTGGACGCACTGAAAGAGCAGATCGCCGAGCGGCTGGAAGCCGAGTACGCCGGTGCGGCCCGCGCGGTGATGAAGCGCGGTATCCTCGACCAACTGGACGGGCTGGTCAGTTTCGAGCTGCCGCCGAGCATGGTCGAGGCCGAAGCGAACCAGATCGCGCACCAGCTGTGGCACGAGGAAAATCCCGACGTCGAGGGCCACGACCACCCCGAGATCGAGCCGACGGACGAGCACAAAACGTTGGCCGAGCGCCGCGTGCGTCTTGGCCTGCTGTTGGCCGATCTGGGCCAGAAGGCCGAGGTCGAGGTGACCGACCAGGAAATGACACAGGCCGTCATGGAGCAGGCACGGCAATACCCGGGGCAGGAGCGTGAATTCTTCGAGTTCGTGCAGAAAAACCCGCAGATGCGCCAGCAACTGCGCGCGCCGATATTCGAGGACAAGGTCATCGACCACATCGCCGATCAGGCCGAGATCACCGAGAAAGAGGTGTCGAAGGACGAGTTGGAGAAAGAGGTCGAGAAGCTGGAAGACTGAGGTCTGACGGTTTCAGGATTAGGGAAGGGCCGTCTGTTGGGCGGCCCTTTTTTGTGGAGATCAGGCGAGGCGACGAAGGCTCATAGCGGAATGTTCGCCCTGAGCCCTTGTGAGACATCTGTGTCGAGCCCCCAGCCGGTTAACAGCCGCGAAGCGGCCCGGCCATCGTCAGCCCCTCCCTTGGGCTGGCGATTTGGCTGAGACTGGGCGCAACGATCTTTCCGAGGATGCATTTGGCAGGCATAAAGTGCTTCGTAATTGCCGTCGGATCGCCACCCCAGAGGCTGACGCTCGCCTCCGTCGTGACCGGCAGCAAAGTCCCGCAGAGCAGACCCGTCCCGGACCTGATCCGGGACCTCCTGCCGCACCCACATCCGCAAAGCCCGAAGACAAAAGAAAAAGGCCGCCCACACGCGGTGGGCGGCCTTAAGTCGCGGCGAACAGCCTGCGATTACTTGTCTTCGCTCTCGTCGTCCGAGCCGGCGTCGTCCGACGCGGTCTCTTCCTCGACGGCTTCGGCGATGTGCTCGTCCTCGGAGGCGGCGGCGCCGATGTCGTCGAACAGCTCGGCGATCTCGAAATCGGCGGCTTCCTCTTCCTCGGCGGCCACGTCCTGGATGGTGCGGCCCGACGCCTGAAGCTCTGCTTCTTCGGGCGAGCGGGCGACGTTGAGGACGATGTGTGCCTCGACTTCGGGGTGCAGGTGCACCTCGACGTCATGCAGGCCCAGCGTCTTGATCGGCTGACGGATCAGGACCTGCTTGCGGTCGACCGAGTAGCCTTCCTCGGTGGCGACGGCGGCGGCGTCACGGGTCGAGACCGAGCCGTAGAGGTTGCCGCCGTCGGAGGCTTGGCGAATCACGATGAACTTCTGTCCGTCGAGACGGGCCGCCAGCGCTTCGGCCTCTTTCTTGGATTCGAGGTTGCGAGCTTCGAGCTGGGCTTTCTGGTCCTCGAAAGAGGCGATGTTCTCTTTCGAAGCGGTCAGCGCCTTGCCTTGCAGCAGCAGGTAGTTCCGGGCGAAGCCGGGCTTCACCTCGACCACATCGCCCATCTGGCCCAGCTTGGCCACGCGTTCGAGAAGGATGACTTGCATGGGTCTTTCTCCTTATTTGACGGCGTAGGGCAGAAGGGCGAGGAAGCGGGCGCGCTTGATGGCGCGGGCCAGTTCACGCTGCTTCTTGGCCGAGACGGCGGTGATACGGGAGGGCACGATCTTGCCACGCTCGGAAATGTAGCGTTGCAGGAGCTTCGTGTCCTTGTAGTCGATCTTGGGTGCATCGTCGCCCGAGAAGGGGCAGACCTTACGACGACGGAAAAACGGTTTCGCAGCCATGGTTTAGTGTCCTTTCTTCAAGCCGATCAGGGGCGACGTTCGCGGCGGTCGCCACGCTCGTCACGTTTCTGCATCTGAACCGAGGGGCCTTCGGGGTGTTCGTCGACCCGAACGGTCAGAACGCGCATCACGTCCTCGTGCAGGCGCATCAGGCGTTCCATTTCCTGCACGGCTTCCGACGGTGCGTCGGTGCGCAGGAAGGCATAGTGGCCCTTGCGGTTTTTGTTGATCTTGTAGGCCATCGTCTTGACGCCCCAGTACTCGGATTCGACGATCGTGCCGCCGTTATCCGTGATCACGGTGCTGAAATGTTCGACAAGGCCTTCGGCTTGCGTGTTGGACAAGTCCTGACGCGAGATAAAAACATGCTCGTAGAGCGGCATGTGAGTTCCACTTCTGTCTGGGCGCATTTCAAAGGCGGGCCTTGGATCCTTTCGCGGCCCGTCCACGAGAGACTGCGCGGTTCGATATACGTGCGAAAGGAAGTGGGCGTATACGACGCATCACCGTGTTTGGCAAGGGGTGTCGGGGGCCGTGAAATTGCCCGGGCTCTGCCCCGATGCAGCCCCCGGTCTGCCGCATTTTAGTCTCGATTGCTGCGCACTCTGGTTGCAACCATAATCGGGCGAGGACAGACCAATGGCACATGCATTCGACGGGCGTTTTCAGAACACGAAGCTGACCGACGACAGCGCGGAGGCTGACGCCCCTCAAAGCGCGCCGCGCCGGGCGCTGATCGCTTGCGCCGGGGCGGCGCTTTGCATGTCGGCGGGCGGGCTGTGGCTGGTGCCGTCCGAGGATGCGGCAATGCAGTTGATCAAGCTCTTCGCGTCGGTCGTCCTGTTGCTGGGCGGACTGATCCTGTTCAACGGACTGAACCGCGAAGAATTGGCCCCTGAAGTGCAGATCGACCCGGTAAAGCGCCAACTGCGGGTTTACGAATATGACGCAAAGGGCCGCTCGACCTTGAAAGCCTGCCACGACATCGATGCGTTGCAGGAGCTCTCGGTGCACAAACGGCAACTGCGCGCCAAGGATGCGTCGGGCGTGTTGGTGCTGGAAATGCCGCTTGGCTCGGACGAAGAGGCGAGTGCCATCCGCAGCGCGATGCCCCGGGCCAGCTAAGCCGGTGTCAGCCCGAGCAGGGCTGGCTGTTCATCGCTCAACACGATCTGTTCAATTCTTGCAACTTGCTAGAGGCAAGAAATGCATCATCTTCCGTCGTGAGTAAACAACGCACCACGGAAGGAGCATATTCATGAAAACCGTCGCATTCGCCACCTCGATGGCCCTTGCCGGCTTGTCGACAGCGGCACTGGCCGCGCCGGAGCAATACAATCTCGACCCCAGCCACAGCCAAGTCGTGTTCACCTACGAGCACCTGGGCTTTTCGACGACCTATAACGTTTTCACCGGGTTCGAGGGCGAAATCATGTTCGACCAGGAAGATCCGGCGAATTCCAGCGTTTCGGTCTCGATCCCAGTCATGTCGATGTATACCGGCTGGGAAAAGCGGTTCGAGCATTTCATGAGTGATGACTTCTTCGGCGCGGAAGAGGGGGACATGATCACCTTCACCTCGACCGGCATCGAAGTGACGGGCGACACCACGGCCGAGATCACCGGCGACCTGACGATCAATGGCACGACCAAGTCGGTCGTGCTGGACGCCGAACTGAACAAGGCGGACACCCACCCGATGCAGGAAAAACAATGGGTTGGCTTTGACGCCACGACCACGCTGATGCGGTCCGATTACGGGCTGGACTACGCGGCCCCGGCGGTCAGCGATGAGCTTCAGGTGATGATCTCGATCGAGGCTGAAAAGGCTGAATAAGCCTGGACCGAAATTCGGCAAGACAAAGGCCCGCATCGCTGGATGCGGGCCTTTTTGCTGTATGCAAGCCGCGGAGGAGGTCCCGGGTCAAGCCCGGGACGGGTGAGCCGGCCAGTTCGGCCTTAGCGTTCTGCGGTCAGATCGAAGCGGATATCGACCGAGGCACCGACATTGCCTTCGCTTTGCCCGCCGACGCCGAAATCGCGCCGGTCCACCGTCAGCCCGCCCGAGGCGCTGGCGGTGTCGCCGTCGATGTTCAGGTCAAAAGGCATCTCGACGGGAACCGAGTTGCCCTTGATCGTCAGCGTGCCGGTGGCGACATGGCCGCTGTCGCGCGACACGAGGTCGGCGGAGAAGGTGGCCGTGGGATGAGACTCGGCGGCGAGATAGTCCGATCCCTTGGCGTCACTGGTTACCGACTCCAGCGTCAGCGAGGCGATGGTGACGGTCACGTCGACGGTGCCGTGCTTGCCCTCGCGGTCGGCGGTTTCGTCATAGATGATGTCTGCGGTCCAGTCCTCGAACTGGCCTTCGACCTCTGATCCCATCTGGATAACGGTCAGGCCAAGCGTGCCGTCTCTGACCGTCCAGGCGTTCTCGGCCGGGGCGGTGGTTTCCGCGTTTGTGGTTTCAGTGGTCGGTTCGGCTTTTTCGGCCTCGGCGGTCGGCGCACCTTGGGTTTCGTGCGAGAAATATCCCAATGCGCCGCCGGTGCCGAGGGCCGCGGCCCAGATCACAAGCGCCGCAAGGGCGGGAAGGACATGTCCGGGCTGACGGGATGTGGGTTCCGCCGTCGTGCGGCCCGGCAGCATCCGGCGCAGAGTGGCATCGCGGTCGATGACGTGGTGCTTGAGCGCACCGGCGACATGGGCCGCAAGGCTGAGCCACAGCACCCAGTTCAGAACGTAGTGGAGCGAGGCGAAGGTGTGCGCGAACCTCTCATCCTTGGGAACGAAGGGCAGGGATTGACCGAAAGGCCACCAGATCGGGGCAAAACCGGTGGTGGCGGCGTGGTGGATCCAGCCGGTCAGGGGGACCGCGACAAGTGAGCCGTAGAGAAGCCAATGCACGGTTTCGGCGGCCCGTGCCTCGAGCCGCTTGTCGCCGTTCAGCAGGCCCGGCTTGGTTTGGCCGAAGGCCCAGAGGATACGCAGCAATGCCACGAAGAACACGGTCACTCCGATGGTCTTGTGCAGGGAAAACAGGAAGGCCGCGCGCGTGACATCGGCCTCGGTCGTGGCGATGTCCGGATTGCGGACCGCGTGGGCGAGGTCATTGGCGAAGAGGCCGAGCGGAATGGCCGAGAGAATCAGCAGCGCGGTCAGCCAGTGAAAGCTCTTGGTGACGGCACCATATCGGTCGTGCGCATTGGCGAGGGGCATGATAGTGACTCTGCTGTGTCGGAAACTCGCCTCGCAACTTAGCCGAGCGGGGGGCAGGGGCAATGGGCGCCTGCGCACATGTGCCGTGCGACACGCCCGGTTTTTCGGCGTCCGACATTGCACCGTCCGGCGCGTCACGCTATCCGAGGGCATTGAATGGGAGGGGCAAGGTACCATGAGCAAGGCATTCGTATTTCCCGGGCAGGGCGCGCAGACGGTCGGAATGGGCAAGGCGTTGGCCGATGCCTATCCGGCAGCGAAGGCGGTGTTCGACGAGGTCGACGAGGCACTGGGCGAGAAACTGAGCGACCTGATCTGGGAGGGCGATCAGGAAACACTGACGCTGACGCAGAACGCGCAGCCGGCGCTGATGGCCACCTCGCTTGCCACGATGCGGGCACTGGAAGCCGAGGGCGTAAGCATTGAGGCCGCATCGCTGGTGGCCGGGCATTCGCTGGGAGAATATTCCGCACTGGCTGCGGCCGGGGCACTGAGTGTCAGTGACTGTGCGCGCCTCTTGCGCACGCGCGGTCAGGCGATGCAGGCAGCCGTGCCGGTCGGCGAGGGCGCGATGGCTGCGATCCTGGGGCTTGATTTTGCCACTGTGACCGAGGTGGCCCAGGCCGCCGCAGCGGATGGCGGAGTTGTGCAGGCCGCCAATGACAACGACCCGGCGCAGGTGGTGGTTTCGGGCAACGCCGCCGCCGTGGAAAAAGCGGTGGAGCTGGCCAAGCAAAAGGGGGCCAAGCGCGCCATGCTGCTGCCGGTCAGTGCGCCCTTTCATTCTGCCTTGATGGCGCCCGCGGCCGATGTGATGGCGTCCGCATTGTCGGAGGTTACGATCACGGCGCCGCGCGTGCCGGTGGTCGCCAACGTGACGGCCAGCGGGGTGCAGGACCCGGCGGAGATCCGCGAGTTGCTGGTCAAGCAGGTGACCGGATCGGTGCGCTGGCGCGAGTCGGTGGAATACATGGGCGCGCAGGGCGTCGACGACATCTGGGAAATCGGCGCGGGCAAGGCGCTCATCGGTATGGTCCGCCGGATCAACCGCGATATCGCGACCCGCACGGTCGGCACGCCCGAGGATGTGAAAGCGGCCGCCGAGGCGCATTCGGGCTGAGCCGGGACCAAGAAAATGGGATTTTCTTGTCAAATTTCTTTGCAAAGAAATTTGGCGCCAGACGAGAAGGATCAAGACACATGTTCGACCTGACAGGAAAGACGGCGCTGGTGACCGGCGCATCCGGCGGCATCGGCGGAGAGATCGCCAAGGCGTTGCACGGCGCGGGCGCGACGGTGGGCCTGTCGGGCACACGGGTCGAGCCGCTGGAGGCGCTGGCGAAGGAACTGGCCGAGCGGGCGCATGTACTGCCCTGCAACCTGAGCGATCCGGACGCCGTCGATGCGCTTCCGAAACAGGCCGCCGAGGCGATGGGCGGGGTTGATATCCTGGTCAACAACGCCGGGATCACGCGCGACCAGATCTTCATGCGCATGTCCGACGAGGAATGGCAAAGTGTGATCGATGTGAACCTGACCGCCACCATGCGCCTGTGCCGTGGCGTGATGCGCCCGATGATGAAGGCGCGCTGGGGCCGGATCATCAACATCAGCTCGATCGTGGGCGCCACGGGCAACCCGGGGCAGGTGAACTATGCCGCCTCCAAGGCCGGTATGGTGGGCATGACCAAGTCGATCGCCTATGAGGTCGCCAGCCGCGGAATCACCGCAAACGCGGTCGCACCCGGCTTCATCGCCACGGCGATGACCGACAAGCTGACGGACGAGCAGAAGGACAAGATCAACGCCCAGATTCCGGCCGCCCGCATGGGCACACCGGAGGAAATCGCCGCGGCCGTTCTATATCTCGCGAGCCCCGAGGCGGGCTATGTCACGGGCGCGACACTTCACGTCAACGGCGGGATGGCGATGCTTTGAGGTATCGTGCCGCGTTGAGGAAACAAGGGCAGGGGAATCCATTTGCCAATCGCGTCGCATATGCTATAGGCGGCGCAGTTTACGCGGGGGTGATACTGTATTACCCCGTAAATGCCCGTTATACGGGTCATGCAAGCCGCCCGGTCAAGGGGCACATTTAGCCGCTTGTCCAGACGGGCGAGGGCACAGAAAACGGGCGAATGACCCGGCTGAAGATGAGGAACGAAACATGAGCGATATCGCAGACCGCGTAAAAAAGATCGTGGTGGAACACCTGGGCGTCGAGGAAGACAAAGTGACCGAGAACGCCTCTTTCATTGACGATCTGGGCGCGGACAGCCTGGACACGGTCGAACTGGTCATGGCGTTCGAAGAAGAATTCGGCATCGAGATCCCCGATGACGCCGCCGAGAACATCCAGACCTTTGGCGACGCGGTGAAGTTCATCAAGGACGCGTCGTAATCACGACGACGTACAAGAGATTTTCCGAAAGACCCTGCTGGCACGGCGGGGTCTTTTCATTTGCGCGGTCGAAAACTTCGGGAACAGACTGTATGATGCCGATTTGAGACCATCAAAAGCGAAGCAGGGGTCTAAACAGGGCAGACCCCGCAAACAAGGCGGAACCAGCCCGAATCAGAAGGTGACTGTCGCATGATCATCTACCCCACTCTCGAACTGCGTAACGGCAAATGCGTGTCCCTGACGCGCGGTCGGCTCGACGAGCCCGTCATCTGGCATGTCGACCCGGTCGAGATAGCGAAATCCTTTGCCGCCGCCGGCGCATCGTGGATGCATCTGACCGACATCGACGCGCTGGCCGGTGACGGCGACAACAGTAGCCTGATCGAAGAGATCATTCGCTCTGCCGGGATCCCGGTCCAATTGGGCGGCGGTTTCCGGTCGCGTGACGGCGTGGCGAAATGGATCGACAAGGGCGCGGGCCGCATCGTGGTGGGCACCATGGCCGCCTACGACCCCGACACCCTGCGTGAACTGGCCAAATTCTATCCCGACCAGATCGTGCTGGCCGTCGATATTTTTCAGGGGTCGGTGATGACCGAAGGCTGGCGTACGAAAAGCGCGTTCTCGCCCGAAAGCTATATTGCGGCGTTCGACGATGCGCCGCTGGCAGGCATCATTCTGACCGATATCGACGCCGATATCGAGGACAGCGACGGTACGCTGGGCGTCATCAGTGGGCTGGCCGGTCTGACCCGGCATCCGGTGATCGCACGCGGCACTGTGCGCGGCGTCGACGACGTTTCGCGCCTGAAATACGTGCCCAATATAGCGGGCGCGATCATAGGCCGGGCGCTGCTGTCGCGCGACGTCTCGCTGGAAGAGGCGCTGGAGGTTGCGCAGGGCGACCGCGAACCGATCGCCGAGTTCCAATAAGCTGAACGACAGGCTTGAAAAAGGGGCGCGGAAGACCGCGCCCCTTTGCCGTTGGCCTTGCCCCCGACGGGCAAGGCGCGGTATGGAAGCCGACGAAGGTAGGACAAGAGGGCAACATCATGCGTCGAGTGGTTGTGACGGGTCTGGGTCTTGTGACCCCGCTGGCATCTGGCGTGGAGGAGAGCTGGAGCCGCATTCTGGAAGGCAAGTCAGGAGCGGGCACCATCACGCGGTTCGATCCCATGAACGTGGCCACGAAATACGCCTGCGAGGTGCCGCTGGGCGACGGCAGCGACGGTACGTTCAACTCCGAGGATTACATGGAGCCCAAGGAGCGTCGTAAAGTGGATGATTTCATCCTTTATGGCGTTGCGGCGGCCGAACAGGCCGTGCGGGACGCCGATTGGCTGCCCGAGGACGAGGAAAGCCGTCTGCGCACCGGTGTGATGATCGGGTCCGGCATCGGCGGGCTGCGTTCGATCGAGGAAACCACGCTGCTGATCCGCGACCGTGGCGTGCGTCGGGTCTCGCCCTTCTTTATTCCCGGTGCGCTGATCAACCTGATTAGCGGGCAGGTCAGCATTCGCTACGGTTTCAAGGGGCCGAACCACGCGGTGGTGACGGCCTGTTCGACCGGGGCGCATGCCATCGGCGATGCGGCGCGGTTGATCCAGCACGGCGACGCGGACGTGATGATAGCGGGTGGCGCCGAGGCGGCGATCTGCGAGATCGGTATTGCCGGCTTCAACGCCTGCAAGGCGCTGTCCACGAAACGCGCCGACGACCCGCAAAGCGCCAGCCGCCCTTATGACGCCGACCGCGACGGGTTCGTGATGGGCGAAGGCGCTGGCATGGTCGTGCTGGAGGACTATGAGCACGCCAAGGCGCGCGGCGCCAAGATCTATGCAGAGGTTCTGGGCTATGGCCTGTCAGGTGACGCCTATCACATCACCGCACCCGCAGAGGATGGCGATGGCGGGTTCCGCGCCATGCAGGGTGCGCTGCGCAACGCTGGGATCGAGCCTGCCGACGTGGATTACATCAACGCTCACGGCACGAGCACCATGGCCGACACGATCGAACTGAAGGCGGTTGAGAAACTGCTGGGTGACTCGGCGTCGAAAGCGACGATGAGTTCGACCAAATCCTCGACCGGGCACCTGTTGGGCGCGGCGGGCGCGATCGAGGGCATCTTCTCGATCCTGGCCATTCGTGACCAGGTGGCGCCGCCAACCATAAACCTGGACAACCCGGCGGTGGAAACACCGATGAACCTGGCGGCCAACGCCAAGCATGAACGCGAGATCAAGGTGGCAATTTCAAACAGCTTCGGCTTCGGCGGCACCAATGCCTGTCTCTGCATCGGGGCTGTACGCTGATGTGGCGGCACATCGCCTCGAATTTCCTGACGTTTCTGGTTGTCGTGGTCTTCCTGCTGGGCGGGGTGATCCTGTGGGGCCAGAACGAGTATCAGGCGACTGGCCCGCTCGAGGAACCGATTTGCCTGCAGGTGCCGCGCGGCAGTTCCATGCGTGGCATCTCGACCGATCTGGCCGAGCAGGGCGCGATCACCAGCGAGCGGATCTTTCGCATCGGTGCTGACTACACCGACAAGACCCAGCTTCTCAAGGCTGGCAGCTGGCTGATCCCCGAAGGCTCCAGCATGGGCGAGATCACCGATATCGTGACCCGTGGCGGGGCCAGCACCTGTGGTACCGAGGTGGTGTACCGGATCGGTGTCAACGCGAGCGAGGTCGAGGTGCGCGAACTGGATCCGGCCACCAATCGCTTTGTGGAGGTCGCAGCCTTTGATCCGCAGGCCGAGGAGGTCACTCCCCCCGCCGAGTTCACCGAGGTGCGTGATCAGGCCGACACCCGCTACCGCGTGGCCGTCGCCGAAGGCGTGACCAGCTGGCAGGTGGTGAACGCGCTTGGTGCGGTCGACGCGCTGGATGGTGAGGTGGCGGCGGTGCCGCCCGAGGGCAGCCTTGCGCCGAACAGTTACGAGTTCAGCGTGGGCGACACCCGCGAAAGCATTCTGACCCGGATGCGCGAGGCGCAGGAATTGATCCTGACCGAGGCCTGGCAGAACCGGGCGTCGGATATTGCCGTGGAGACGCCGGAGGAGGCGCTGATCCTCGCCTCGATCATCGAAAAGGAAACCGGCGTTCCCACTGAACGCGGACAGGTCGCCAGCGTCTTTACCAACCGCCTGCAAGAAGGGATGCGGCTGCAGACCGACCCCACCGTGATCTATGGCATCACGAATGGCGAGGGCGTGCTGGGCCGCGGCCTGCGCCAGAGCGAGCTGCGGGCCGAGACGCCCTACAACACCTACGTCATTGACGGGCTGCCCCCCACGCCCATCGCAAACCCCGGCCGCGCCAGCATCGAGGCGGCGGTAAACCCCGAGGATACCGACTACGTGTTCTTCGTGGCCCGCACGCTGGACCCGCGCGATGGTCACCTCTTCGCGGAAACGCTGGAAGAGCATAACCGCAACGTCGCGGCCTATCGCGCGCTGGAAGCCGAACGCGCCAACCAGTAGGCGCACGAGACAAGCCGCCACGGCACCGCACGGTGCCGCGACGAATGCTTAACCGAGATCTCTGAAACTGCAGGCGACCCGTGGCATGACCACCGGTCGCCTGTTTGCCTTTTGAGATGAATCTTCCGCGATGCAAGAACTTCGAGGTGTTGGCCCGCATGCCATTGATCACGCACGATCGGACCCCTTCCCAGGTCACGCTGTCGATAGACGCGCTCGAGAAGCAGCTGTCGGCCATGCGCGCCGATCTGGAGGCGGTCTACGCCCAGATCAGGCAGGGGCAATTCGGTGAACTGAAAGACGCCAGACGCGCCACGTCGGAAATCCGGCAATGGCTGAAGATCGCGATAGATGCGGAGACACAACTTGCAAGAAGAAGAGAAAAAGAGCTTGGCGTCGCGGATGGATACGCCCTCGATCTGGACGAAGCCCGGGACAGTATCGGATGTCGACTGGCTCGTCTCCGCAGGGCCCGAGACGCAGAAAGAGTTTCTGGACAGCCTGAGTGACGGCGAAATCCTGTCGCTGCCGTACCTGTTCGACTTCTGGGCGATGGACCACCAGCGCCCGCCCGAAGGTGACTGGCGCGCTTGGGTGATCCTGGGCGGGCGCGGTGCGGGCAAGACCCGGGCCGGTGCCGAATGGGTGCGCAGCCAGGTCGAGGGCGCCCGACCGCTGGACGCGGGCCGGTGCCATCGCCTGGCCCTTGTGGGCGAAACCATCGACCAGGTGCGCGACGTGATGATCTTTGGCGAAAGCGGCATCATGGCCTGTTCGCCGCCCGACCGCCGCCCCGTCTGGCAGGCGACGCGCAAGCGGCTTGAATGGCCCAACGGCGCCATCGCACAGGTGTTTTCGGCGCATGACCCGGAAAGTCTGCGCGGGCCGCAATTCGACGGCGCTTGGGTGGACGAGTATGGCTGCGCCGCCGTGGACAAGGGCACCAACCAGCCCAACAAGTTCCTCGATCCGAAATCCTCGGAATCCACCTTGCCGCATTTTTCGGACGGGCGTCGCGACGAGCTGATCCAGCAGCAATACCTGCGCGCTTTACTTGGTTATTGGAACGATCCCGCCAACAACCCGCAATCGGACGTCTACGACGGCGCGATGCTGGACATGGATCACGCCTATGCCTGGGCCTGGGACATGCGTCCCTATCCCTATTTCCCCAACAATCGCGACTTATGGAGCGATGGCGCCAATTACTCCCGAGGTCACTGGCTCAACGGGCGCATCTCGTCGCGCACGCTGGCCTCGGTCATCGAGGAAATCTGCCTGAGGTCAGGCCTGAACGCCTGCGACACGTCCCAGGCCCACGGGTTGGTGCGCGGCTACACGGTCGACCAGGTGTCCGAAGCCCGCAGCGCCCTGCAACCGCTGATGCTCCGTTATGGGATCGACGCGGTGGAACGGGACGGGAGTCTGCGCTTCATCATGCGTGACGGTCGTACCGATCGCGTGATCGACCTCGACACGCTCGTCCGTGATCCGGAGATGGACAGCGTCCTGGAGGAAACGCGCGGCAGCACCGTGGAGCTGGCGGGCCGCGTCCGTCTGCGCTTTATCGAAGCTGACGGAGATTTCGAGGTCATCGCCGAAGAGGCGATCCTGCCCGACGACGCGACCCATGGCGTTTCGATCTCGGAGTTTCCGCTGGCCATGACCCGCGCGGAGGGGCGCCAGACCGTCGAACGCTGGCTGTCCGAGGCGCGCCTTGCCACAGACACCTTGCGCCTGACCCTGCCGCCCTCGCAACTCGAGACCGGCGCGGGCGACGTCATCGCCATTCCCGAAGGACAGGGCAGGGGCCTTTTCCGCATCGACCGGGCCGACCAGATGGCCGGCGCGCAAAAGCTCGAAGCGGTGCGGATCGAACCCGAAAGCTATCGCCCGGCCGAATTCGAGGACGAGGCCGTGACCCTGCGTCCCTTCGTGGCGCCGTCGCCTGTGGCCCCCTTCTTTCTCGACCTTCCGCTTCTGACCGGCGAAGAGGTGCCTCATGCACCATATCTCGCAGTCACAGCCAACCCCTGGCCCGGCTCTGTCGCACTCTATGCCTCGGACGAGGATTCGAACTATGCCCTCAACAGCCTTGTGACGGCCCGCACCCCCATGGGTGTGCTGGAAACGCCTCTCTTCCCGGCCTGCGCGGGCCGCATCGACCGCGGACCCGCCCTTCAGGTGCGGATGCTGGGCGGCAGTCTGGAAAGCATCAGCGACCTGGCGCTCTTTAATGGCGGCAACCTCTGCGCCATCGGCGACGGCACTCCCGACGGGTGGGAGCTGATCCAGTTCCGCGATGCAGACCTCGTCGATACCAACACGTACCTGCTCAACCACCGCTTGCGCGGACAGGTCGGCACCGAACGCATCGAACCTTGGCCCACGGGCAGCTATCTTGTGCGCCTCGACGGTACCGCCAAGCAGATTGACCTGTCCGCGGCCAAGCGCGGGCTGGCGCGGTACTACCGGATCGGCCCCGCCGGGCGTCCGGTGGACGACCCCAGCTTCAGCGCGGTGCGGCTGGCCTTCGACGGGCTGGGGCTGAGGCCGCTGTCGCCAGTGCACCTGACGCTTGCGGCGGGCGCGGGCGGCGCCCTGTCGCTCAGCTGGATCCGGCGCACCCGCATCGACGGGGACCGCTGGGATACCGCCGATGTGCCGCTGGGCGAGGACCGCGAGGAATACTTGGTGCGCGTGGTGCAGCAAGAAGCCGTGATCCGCCAAGTCAGCACCACCGCGCCAATCTGGACCTACAATGCGGCGGATCAGGCCGCCGACGCGCTGTCGGGTCCTTACGAGATCCAGGTCGCGCAGGTCTCAACGCGCTTCGGGCCCGGGCGCTTTGCGCAGATCGAGGTGACCGCATGATCCGGCCCGCCTGAACGTGATGCTTCAGCCGCGCGCGCACTCCACGCAGCGCGTCGCGGCCGGGTCCAGCTTCAGGCGGCCAAGGGCGATCTCCTCGCCGCAATCCTCGCAATAGCCGAACTCGCTTTCGTCCATCCGGGCAAGGGCCGCGGTCAGCCGCGCACGCTCCCCGGCGCGACGCGCATCCGTGGCCTTGGCCATCGCTTGGTTCTGCAACGCGTCCATCCGGCTCAGACGACCGACCGATTGCTGGTCCAGTTCCACGGTGGCCTTGCCCGCCGCGCCCCGGGCGTCTTCGTCGTCGAGGTCCGCCAAGCGCGTCTCGATCAGTGCGCGAAAATCCTTTATCTCTGCTTCATTCATTTTCGTGAACCCACCCATGACGCCTTTGCATTTTACGGATCGAGCTTATCTGGTATAACCGATACTCGCACCAAGGAGCATGCACATGGCGAAGACACATGCAAAGCTGGCCGAGCTTGACCCGGTCTGGGCCCGGATCAACACCGAGGCGGAGACCGCGATCAAGGACGAGCCGCTCCTGGGCGGGCTCATCCATTCTTCCATCCTGCACCACAAGACGATCGAATCCGCGTTGGCCTACCGCACGTCCATGAAACTGGGCTCGCACGAGATGCCAGAGCAGCTCCTGCGCGAAATATGCGATATGGCCTATGCCGACGATCCCGACCTGGGGCAGGCGGCCCGCGCCGATATCGTCGCCGTTTATGACCGCGACCCGGCCTGTGACCGGTTCATTCTGCCGATGATGTTCTTCAAGGGCTTTCAGGCGATTCAGGCCTACCGCGTGGCGAACTGGCTGTGGCGGACCGACCGCCGCGACATGGCGCGTTTCTTCCAGATGCGCTGCTCCGAGGTGTTCGGCGTCGATATTCACCCCGCCGCCCGCATCGGCAAGGGAATCATGATCGATCACGCGCATTCCATCGTGATCGGCGAGACGGCCGTGGTGGGCGACAACGTCTCTATGCTGCACTCCGTGACCCTCGGCGGCACCGGCAAGGAAGAGGAAGACCGCCACCCCAAGATCGGCGACGGCGTCCTCATCGGGGCCGGAGCCAAGGTGCTGGGCAATATCAAGGTCGGTCATTGCAGCCGCATCGCCGCCGGTTCGGTGGTGCTGCAGGAGGTGCCGCCCTGCAAGACCGTCGCGGGCGTGCCAGCCAAGATCGTCGGAGAGGCGGGCTGCGATCAGCCCTCCGTCGCAATGGACCAGCTTCTGGGCGTGCGCTAAGGCGGCTTCACCCCAAGATATTGGAAAAATCAGACAGCGGCGCCCAGTGCGCCGCTGTTTTGATCAGGCCATGCCTGCCGGCTCGGCGTGGCGCCTGCGCATCCGCAACCCCATCGCGGTCAGCGAGATGACCACGTAGAACCCCTGTATCAGGGTCGAACTGAGGTTGAAATCAACCGCCAGTGACGCGATCACACACAGCGCCGCCACCAGGTTCAGCACGAAGTACCGCATCCGGACGCTGCTGATATGCCCCGTGCTCAGCAGCAGGAAACTCAGCACATAAAGCCCGAACCCCACGAGCCCCAGGCACCGGCAAACCAGCTCCAGATCGTATATTTCCGCGTTGTGAAGGAACATATGCCCCGCCTTCCGTGTAATCTCTGCAGGTGTGTCGCTGCGCGTCGGGCAAGGTTCAAAAACACAGCAAGAGGCCCATCCGTGATGCAAAAGTGACGCACAGGCGAGGCGTCCGTGCCATGAAACGTGTCGCGTCGAGTCGACATCCGCACGGGCCGGCAGTAGATACCCCGCCTAAGAAACCGAAACTGGACATGTCTGCACCGGGGGTGTCGCCGAAATGCTGTCAAAAACCTTCAGCTTCCTGCCACTGGCCTGCGCGCTTCTTCTGGGCGCCTGCACCGAGGTGCCCGAAGATGCGGGCAGCGCGTCCTTCGCCTCTTCACGGAACGCGACTGCGAACATCAGCCTGCCGCCCGGTGCCCTGGCCGAGGCCATTTCAATGCCCGACGCCGTCTGGCAGCGGTCGGCACAGCTGGCCCGCTACGGCCACAGCTTTGACAAGGCGTTTTACCAGGCCGCGGCACAACGCGAGGCGGCCAATATAGCCGCGCTGAAACAGGCTTTCCTCGACCTCGGCCCTGGTGTCGACCCCGAAGAGGCCGGACGCGCCGCCTACGTCGCCTATACCTACGTCGCGCAACTGGTCGTCGAATACGAGATCGACAGCGGCCCGCTGGCCCACAATACCGCCGTCAACTTCGGCAACAAGCCGCGCGGGTTGTGCTGGCACTGGGCACATGACATGGACGCCCGCCTGCAACGCGAAAATTTCAAGACACTGCAAATCCACCGCGCCATCGCCAATTACGACAGCATCCGGCTGGAACACAGCACGACGATCCTTGGCCGCCGCGGCGACTCGATGGAAAACAGTCTCGTTCTCGACCCTTGGCGCGACGCGGGCGATCTCTACTGGAGCCTCGTGCGCGAGGACGGCCGCTACGACTGGACCGAGCGCAGCAAGGTCTTCGCTTGGAAGAAGGCGCAGAAGGCCAAGCAGACGGGCACCCCGGCGTTCTGATCTGACTGCGCGCCGGAACAGGCTGCAAACCCGTCGCGTTGATTTTGCAAGACGGGACAGACGCGATGAATTTCGTTCAGACCTGGGCCGACGCGGCCCTGACAACGCTCGGATATTTCTGGGTGGCTTTCTGGGCTTTCGGCCTGGGCTACCTTGTCAGCGCCGCGATCCAGCTTTTCGTCAGCCGCGACCGGATGCGGCAGGCGATGGGGGATGAGGACCTCAAGTCCATGTCGCGGGCCGGATTCTTCGGCTTCGTCTCGTCGTCTTGCAGTTTCGCCGCCCTCGCCACGACACGGGCGCTTTTCGCCAAGGGCGCGGGCTTCGTGCCGTCAATGGCCTTCCTGCTGGCCTCCACCAACCTTGTCATCGAGCTTGGCATCGTCATCTCGGTTTTTCTCAGTTGGCATTTTGTGGTGGCGGAATACGTGGGTGGCCTGATCCTGATTGTCGTCATGTGGGGGCTGGTGGCCCTCTGGCGGCCGCAAAAGCTGATCGAGAACGTCCGCCAGTCGCTCGAAGCGGGCGAAGAAGACGACCCCGAGGACCCTTCCGATCTCACCCGGTCTCCCGCGCTCTGGTCAAAGATGGCACGCGCCTATCTCATGGAGTGGCAGATGGTGTGGAAGGATGTCACGGTCGGCTTCACCGTTGCGGGCATCATCGCCGCCTTCGTGCCATCCGAGTTCTTCACCTGGCTTTTCCCCGGCACCGGCGACGAAGGCGCGCGCAGCTTTCTCGAAGTTCTGTTGCACACCGTCATCGGCCCCGTCGCGGCCTTCTTCACCTTTATCGGCTCGATGGGCAACATCCCACTTGCGGGGCTGCTCTTTGCCAACGGTGTCAGCGTTGCGGGCGTGATGGCTTTTATCTTCTCCGACCTCGTGGTGTTCCCGGTGATCCGTGTGAACGCGCAGTTTTATGGCTGGAAAATGGCGCTTTACATCGCCGGGCTGTTCCTCGGCGCGCTGGTGTTGACGGCGCTGGCGGTGCATTACGGCTTTGCCCTCCTGGGGTGGGACCCGCAGAGCGCCGCAAAGGGCATGATGGACCCGTCCGAGCGGTTCGCAATCGACTACACCTTCTGGCTCAACCTCGCGTTCCTCGCCCTGACGGCGGTTTTCGGCTGGCTCGCCTGGCGCGGCTCGGGCGGGCACGAGGGGCATGACCACGATCATGGCGGCTTGCTCGACCAGGTGCTCTTCTGGCTGGCGCTCCTGGCCTATGGCTGGTTGGCCGCGGGACTCGGGATTTACGCGTTGACGTGAGCGGGCGCCGTCCCGCTCCGCGACGTGACGTTCGAACGGTCGCGTAGGGTGGGTGGTAACCCACCACCCGAAACGAAAAAGGCCGGGGAAATCCCCGGCCCTAACTTTCGCAACGCCAAAATTCTCAGGCCAGCATCACCATCGGATTCTCCAGGTTTTCCCGGATCTTGTCCAACAGCTCCGCCCCAAGCGCCCCGTCGATCACCCGGTGATCCACGCTCAGCGTCACCGACATCACGGTGGCCACGGTCAACTCGCCATCGTCCCCCACGACAGGCTTTTTCACACCCGCGCCCACGGCCAGGATCGCGCCATGCGGCGGGTTGATCACCGCGTCGAAATTGTCGATCCCGAACATCCCGAGGTTGGAAATGGCAAACGTACCGCCCTGGTATTCCTCGGGCGACAGCTTGCGCTCCCGTGCGCGGGTGGCAAGGTCCTTCATCTCCGCCGACAGGGCCGACAGCGACTTCATCTCGGCGTCCTTCAGGACCGGCGTGAACAGCCCGCCCTCAATCGCCACGGCCACCGCCACGTCTGACGGCTTCAGCTTCAACACCCGGTCCCCGGCCCAGACCGCATTGCATTCCGGCACCGCCTGCAACGCCAGCGCGCAGGCCTTGATGATGAAATCGTTGACCGACAGCTTCACGCCGCGGCCTTCAAGCTGCTTGTTCAACTGTCCGCGGAATTTCAGCAAGGCATCCAGCTGGATATCCCGCCGCAGGTAGAAATGCGGAATGGTCTGCTTGGCCTCGGTCAGGCGGGCAGCGATGGTCTTGCGCATCCCGTCCAGCTTGACCTCCTCGAACTCGCGGTTCTGGTACATCGCCACGACCGCATCGGTGCTGGGGCCAGCCGGGGCAGGGGCCGCCTGTCCCGCACTTGATGCGGGACCTCCCGCCGCGGTCTCCTCGGCAGGCTTCGCCGCACCGGCTTTCGCACTTTCCACGTCCGCCTTCACGATCCGCCCATGCGGACCCGAGCCTTTCAGCTCGGTCAGGTCGATGCCCTTCTGCTTGGCGATCCGCCGCGCCAGGGGCGAGGCAAAGATACGCTCGCCATCCTTCACCGGCGCTGCCGGGGCAGGGGGCACGTCGCCGCTCTCGGGCGTCTCTTGCTTGGCCTCGGTGTCCTTCTTGGGCGCCTCGTCCTTGGTCTCGGCCTTATCCTCGCCGCCACCGGAAGCCGGCGCGCTCACGTCACCGATATCATCCGCGCTTTCGCCTTCCTCCAGCAGCACGGCAATCGCGGTGTTCACCTTCACCCCTTCGGTGCCTTCCTCGATCAGGATCTTACCGATCGTGCCTTCGTCGACCGCCTCGAACTCCATCGTGGCCTTGTCGGTCTCGATCTCGGCCAGCAGGTCGCCGGAACTCACCGTGTCGCCTTCCTTGACCAGCCATTTCGCCAGCGTGCCTTCCTCCATCGTCGGGGAAAGGGCGGGCATCAGTATTTCCGTGGGCATCGCGCTCTCTCCTTACCGGTAGGTCACTTTGTTGACGGCCTCGATCACTTCCTTGGTCGAGGTCAGCGCCAGCTTTTCCAGGTTCGCGGCATAGGGCATCGGCACGTCCTTGCCCGTGCAGTTGATCACCGGCGCATCCAGGTAGTCGAACGCCCGCTCCATGATCACCGCACTGAGATGATTGCCCATGCTGGCCACGGGGAAGCCTTCCTCGACAGTGACGCAGCGGTTGGTCTTCATCACGCTCGCCAGCACCGTGTCATAGTCCAGCGGGCGCAGCGTGCGCAGGTCGATCACCTCGGCGCTGACACCCTCTTCGGCCAGCTTGTCCGCCGCCTCCAGCGCATAGGTCATGCCGATGCCGAAGCTGACGATGGTCACGTCGTCGCCGGGCCGCGCGACGCGCGCCTTGCCGAAGGGGATGGTGAAATCCTCCAGCACCGGCACCTCGAAGCTGCGCCCGTACAGGATCTCGTTTTCGAGGAATATTACAGGGTTGGGGTCGCGGATCGCGCTCTTGAGCAGACCCTTGGCATCGGCGGCCGAATAGGGCTGCACCACCTTCAGGCCCGGCACGTGGGAATACCACGCGGCGTAATCCTGGCTGTGCTGAGCGGCCACACGCGCGGCGGCGCCGTTGGGGCCGCGGAACACGATGGAACAGCCCAGCTGCCCGCCGGACATGTAATTCGTCTTGGCGGCCGAGTTGATGATCTGGTCGATCGCCTGCATCGCGAAGTTCCACGTCATGAACTCCACGATCGGCTTCAGCCCGCCCCAGGCCGCGCCCACGCCGATCCCGGCAAAGCCGTGCTCGGTGATGGGCGTGTCGATCACCCGCTTGGCGCCGAACTCGTCCAGCATGTTTTGCGTGATCTTGTAAGCACCCTGGTACTCGGCCACTTCCTCGCCCATGATGAAAACATTCTCATCGTTGCGCATCTCTTCGATCATGGCGATGTTGATCGCCTCGCGCACGGTCATCTTGGTCATCTCCGTGCCCTCGGGCCAGTCGGGGCTGGCATCGGGCTGCGGCACGGGTGCTGCGGGCGAGGCGGCAACCGGCTCGGCCTTGCCGCGGCTCTCGTCGTCATCGCCACCGCTCTCCGCATCGTCCGAGGCGGGCTCGCCCGAGCTCGACGAGCTGTCGCCGATGTCGTCCGCGCTTTCACCCTCTTCCAGCAGCACCGCGATGGGCGTGTTCACCTTCACCCCCTCGGTGCCGTCCTCGATCAGGATCTTGCCGATCGTGCCTTCATCGACGGCTTCGAACTCCATCGTCGCCTTGTCGGTCTCGATCTCGGCCATGATGTCGCCCGAGTTGACCGTGTCCCCCTCCTTGACCAGCCACTTGGCCAGCGTGCCTTCTTCCATCGTCGGCGACAGGGCGGGCATCAGAATTTCTGTAGGCATGTCTTTATGTCTCCTCGCAACCCGTCGCTCAGGCTTCCACGTAAATGTCTGTCCAAAGCTCGGACACATCCGGCTCGGCGCTTTCCTTGGCGAAATCGGCGGACTTGTTCACCACGTCCTTGATTTCCTTGTCGATCGCCTTGAGGTCCTCCTCGCTGGCGTGCTTGCCCTCCAGCAGCAGCTCGCGCACATGCTCGATACAGTCCTTCTCGTCGCGCATCTTCTGCACTTCCTCGCGGGTGCGGTACTTGGCCGGGTCCGACATCGAGTGCCCGCGATAGCGGTACGTCTTCACCTCAAGGATATACGGCCCGTCGCCCTTGCGGCAGTGCGCCACGGCCTTGGCTCCGGCCTCCTTCACGGCCAGCACGTCCATGCCGTCCACCGCCTCGCCGGGAATGCCGAAAGCCTCGCCGCGCGTGTAAATGTCGGGGGTCGAGGTCGAGCGTTTCTGCGAGGTGCCCATGGCGTACTGGTTGTTCTCGATGACGAACACGACCGGCAGTTTCCACAGGGCGGCCATGTTGAACGTCTCATAGACCTGGCCCTGGTTCGCCGCGCCGTCGCCGAAATAGGTAAACGTCACGCGGTCATTGCCCTTGTACTGATCGGCCAGCGCCAGCCCTGCGCCCAGCGGCACGTTCGCCCCAACGATCCCGTGCCCGCCGTAGAAATCCTTCTCACGGCTGAACATGTGCATCGAGCCGCCCTTGCCCTTCGAATAGCCGCCCTCGCGGCCCGTCAGCTCGGCCATCACGCCGTCGGGGTCCATCCCACAGGCCAGCATGTGCCCGTGGTCGCGATAGGTGGTGATGCGCTTGTCACCTTCCTCGGCGGTGGCTTCCAGCCCCACGACAACCGCTTCCTGTCCGATGTAAAGGTGACAGAACCCGCCGATCAGGCCCATCCCGTACAGCTGGCCGGCCTTCTCCTCGAATCGACGCACCAGCAACATGTCGCGGTAGTACTTTTTCAATTCGTCGGCGGAAACGTTTGGTTTCTTTGTGGTTTTTCTGGCAGCCATGCGGGCGGGCTCCTGTGCTGAAAAAGATAGTTTAGCCTTAAACTATCTTATACAGGACTCGCCCGGATTTTTCGAGGGGGATTTTGACGCAGCGTCAGAACAGGCAGTCGGGTCCACGCAGAGCCTCGCCGCACTTGGTCGGCACGCTAGGCGCGGTCGTCGCTTTTGATGTCCGGATCGTTGTAATCGTTGGGATCGAACTCCGTGTGGTCATAGGCCGTATCGTCTTCGCCGATGCCGGTCACGTGGGTCGTGCCGCTCTCCTCGTCATAGACCAATCCATAGGTCGCCCGGCCCTCGGACTTGTAGCGCGAATACTCGTGATACCCCGCATAGACGAAGGCCAGCGCGAAGGGCGACACGATCAGGGCTGCCACCAATTGCGCACTCATGATTGCACTCCTCTCCTTGCCGTTCTTGCGTGCGGGCCGGTCGGGCCGTCCCGACACGCGCTCTTGCTCGTTACACACCACCTAGCCTAGGTTTGCGGCACGTCCAACACTCGGCCGGGGCCCGCGCAACGCACCGGCGACACCTAAGGTGACATCATGTGCCCATCCTCCGCAAGCCCCGACGGCGCAGAGGCGCCCTGCGGTCCTGACGAACATGTCGTTTTCTTGGGCAGGCTTGCCGAGACCGGGGAAACGCTCTGCGTCTCCCTGCAACCGGGTCTCTTCTACGGTTTCCACCTTGGCGCGCCGAATCATGTGCCGCGTGTCGCGTTCAGCGTCGACGCAACGCAGGTGACCGGCGATTACGACTGGGTGCAGCGCGACGACACCGCGTGGGCATCCCTCTCGCTTTGGCATGCAGGTGTGACCTACCGCATGCGCGTCGGTCGTGCCGAGCCCGGAGCGGCGCCGCCAATGGGCGTGCTGGAAATCGAGAGCGCCACCAAGGAAACCCATGCGCTTGTACCCGCTACGATCATCCATGATCTACCGCTCGCATGACGCTCTCGTTCAAGATCGGCCGGACCCGGGGTTGGGGCTCAGCGGATGACGATCTCGTCGGCGCGCAGCATTCCCAGAACGTCGCGCGCCTGCTGGTCCAGCAGGTCGAGGTCAAGGTACGTGTCCGACAGACGCCGCGTCAGGTTCTCCATCCGGTCCACCTGTCCGTCCAGCACCGCCAGTTGCTTGCGCAGTTCGGCCTCGCCCGATTCGATCTCGGCGCGGCGGAACAGGCCATAATCGCCCTGCACCGCGGCAAAGGTGAAATACGCCCCCAGCCCAAAGGCTATGGCGAAATAGATCAACACACCGAATGCGGGGCGCCTGCGCGATTTCATGACTGCTCTTTCTGCCTATGATGCCCGCCTCTTTGCGTGCGGTGCCCGTGCACAATGGCACAGGCGATTCGCTTTGTGAATCCCCTTTCACAGCAAACCGCTTAAAGGCTACTACTCGTCCTCAAGGAGAGTCATTCATGCCACAATTGCCCCCCGACGCCGCGCTGCTCACTCATGACGTGACGAACCAGCCCGACGCCCGCGGCGACGTGGACCTTTTCGCCACCGATCCGGCCTTGGCCGACCACGCCGGGGCAGCCGGGGCCGACACCGCGCATCTTGCATCTTACGGCGAAACCATCGGCACCGCCGCCATGGCCGAGGCGGGCCGGGAGGCCAACCGCAACCCGCCTGAATTGCTGCTGTTCGACGCGGGCGGCCGCAGGCTCGACGAACTGCGCTTTCATCCCGCCTATCACGACCTCATGCGCACCGGCATCGGCGCGGGCTATGCCGCCATCGCATGGGAAGGGGCGGCGGGCGGCCACGCCACCCACGCCGCGATGGTCTACCTCACCTCCCAGGTCGAGCCGGGCGTATGCTGCCCCATGACCATGACCTACGCTGCAGTTCCCGCGCTTCAGGCCGATGATGCGCTTTTCGACATCTGGGCACCCAAGCTCCTCAGCCGCGCCTACGATCCCGCGCCGAAACCGCTGGCGCGCAAGCCCGGCGCGACGCTCGGCATGGCCATGACCGAGAAACAGGGCGGCTCGGACGTCCGTGCCAACACCACCCGCGCGGCACGCGACGGCGACAACTACGTGCTGCGCGGCCACAAGTGGTTCTGCTCGGCGCCCATGTCCGACGGCTTCCTGACGCTGGCGCAGGCGCCGGGTGGCCTGACCTGTTTTCTCGTGCCCCGCTGGCTGGAAGGGCGGCGCAACACGATCCACATCCAGCGGCTCAAGGACAAGCTGGGCAACCGCGCCAACGCCTCGGCCGAGATCGAATATGCCGACGCCGTGGCTCACCGGTTGGGCGACGAAGGCGAGGGCGTGAAGACCATCCTCGACATGGTCCACCACACCCGCCTCGACACCGCCATGGCCCCCGCCGGCCTGATGCGCGCCGCCCTGGGCCACGCCGCTCATTGGGCCCGCCACCGCACCACGTTCCAGAAAACGTTGATTGACCAGCCGTTGATGCGGTCGGTGCTTTCGGACCTCGCGCTCGACTGGGAAGGCACGCTGGCGCTGGGGATGTTCGTCGCAGGGCAGTTCGACCGCGACACCGACGAGGCCCGTGCCTTTTCCCGCGTCGCCGTCGCGCTGGCCAAGTACATGGGCAACAAGCTGTGCCCCAACGTGGTCTACGAGGCGATGGAGGCAATGGGCGGCATGGGCTATGTCGAGGACACGCCCCTGCCGCTCTTCTACCGCGAAGCGCCCCTCAATTCGATCTGGGAAGGCTCCGGCAACGTCATCTGCCTCGACATCCTGCGCACCCTGCGCAAGGTGCCTCTGTCGGGCGAGGTGCTCAGCCGCGAGCTGGGCGCCGTGGCCGGGCGATACTGGCGCTACGACGCCGCTCTGAACGCCCACATAACCCGCTTTCCCCGCCTGCCGGACGAGGCGCAGGCGCGGTGGTATGTCGAAAGCCTTGCCACGCTGTTGACCGCTTCGGTGCTCATCCGCCACGCGCCTGCGTCGGTGGCCGAAGCCTACGTGGCCACGCGGCTTGCGGGCGAGCGCGGCCGCACCACCGGCGCCATCGGCCCGGTCGACACCGACGCGATCCTGGCGCGGCTTTAGGGGTTTGGGCGGCCCACCAGTGCACCCCGTCCCGGGCCTGACCCGGGACCTCCTGACGCCACAGGCTATGGACGCCGTTCACTCAAAACGCCCCGCGCGGAATCGAGGCGCAGCAAGCTGCGCCGCCGCGCGATCGCCAGACCGCCCCCCCCGGGCTGGCGATTGGCTGACAACAGCACACTGATCAGAAATCTCGCGGATTGGGCAGCCATAAAGTGCCCTGAACACCCTTCCGATCGCCATCCCGCGGTCTGGCCATCACGCGGCCTCTAGCTTTACACCGGCCTCTACGCCTTCAAATGTATCGCGAACTTCTTCCGTATCTCCGCATCCAGCATCGGGTTCAGCCGCGCCGCCGAGGGTCGCCCCAGGATCTCCTCCTTCCGCGCCACCGCCTTTTCCACAAGGTCCGGCTTGCCCAACTCCATCCACTCCTTGGGAGACGACCTGTCCCCCAGAGTGGGGTAGCAATGATCCCGCTGCATCCGCGCCAGCGTCGCTTCGGTCCCCAGGTAGTGTCCCGGCCCACCGATGCAGACCGCTTCCATCTGGTCCAGCGCCAATGTCTCGTCATCCACCTCGATCCCGCGCACACAGCGCAGCGCCTGACCGATCAGGTCGTCGCTCAGGATCAGGCTCTCGTGACAGAACCCCAACAGGGACGCGTGCATCCCCGCCGCCTCGTAGACCATGTTCACCCCCGCCAGCCCCGCCATCACGTTCGAGCACATCTGCTCCCACCCGGCCTGCATGTCGGGCAACTTGGCATCCGACGCACCGCCCGCCGCCCCGCCGGGCAACCCGTAGAACTGGTGCATCTGCGCGCAGCCCGCGCTCAACAATGCCTGTTCGCCCGATCCGATCGACATCGCCCCGGTCCGCAGGTCCAACCCGAAAGGCCAGGTGCCGAAGATCGCTGGATGCCCCGGCTTCACGGCGTTGACATAGACCAGTCCCGCAAGGCACTCCGCCGTGGCCTGCATGATTGCCCCCGCGATGGTCGAAGGCGCGGTGGCCCCCGCCATCCCGGCCGAGAGCAGCAGCACCGGCATCCCGCCTTCGATGCACCGCTCCATCACTTCGCAGGATTCGGTCGCGAACCGCATCGGCGGCACCACGAAGCAGTTGGAATTGCTCACGAAAGGCCGGGCCCGAAACGCCTCCTCGCCGCCCGCGATCATGTAGAGCATCTCCAGTGCCGGCCCCACGTGATGCGGCTCGGTAAAGGATGTGCCCACATGTTTCGTCGTGCCCGTGCAGCAGGCGTAGACGGTGTTCAGCTCCATCTCCATGTTGTCGGGAATGTCCCGCGCCACCATGGGCCTTTGGCAGAAATGCACGTTGTCCAGCAAATCGACAATGCGCGCGGCATCGTGCAGATCCTGCAACGTGCTTTCGCGATAATTCCGCCCGTGCACATCCACCATGTTCACCGCCGCTCCGGCCGTGCCGTAATGGACGCGGGTTCCACCAGGATGCAGGTCATGCGCCCCGTCACGACTGTGCAGCGTGATCTCCCGGTTGGCCCGCGCGATGGTTTCCTCAACCAGCGCCCGGGGAAAGCGGATGCGCCCATCCTCGCCCAGTACGGCCCCCGCGTCGGTCAGATAGGCGACACCGCTCGGCGGCGCGCCCGACAGACCGATGCGCTCCAACGCATCGAGCGCCGCGTCGTGGATGCGCTGGATTTGCGCGTCGCTCAGCACCTTCAGCGTGCCGCCCTCCATACCGGCGCGGACCGGGCGGATGGTGGCGTCGAGCGGGGCGGCCCGGCTGGCACGGCGCGCGGCACGGCCTCCGGTACGGCGAGGGGAAAGATTATTCATGTCGGGGTCCTTGGGTAAAAGGAAAGGGCAGGGGGAGCCGTGTCTCAGCCCTGTCCCGGCCGCCCCCGCGCGGCCCGCCCGCGGTCCGCTCCGATCGTACGGACCACCCGCAATATCTTGCAGCGCTGCGCCATGCGCGGCCCTCCATCGCCAGCCCGCACGCGCTTGACCGCATCGCCGGGCCCAATGATCGATTTAAGGCCGCGCGCCCGCGTCAGTTCTGTCCCCAAAGCGACGCATAGTCAAAAAACGACATAATCTTACGCTGCAGGGCAGCGAACGTAAAAAGGCCCGCGTATGTGTCGCGGGCCTCCATGTCGCGTGTGCAGTTTCTTACAGCGCCGCCAGGATCGCAGCCGGCAGACCGACCATGCCACCAAGGATAAGCGCCATGGAAAGTCCCAGTCCCTTGAACATCTCTTTCCTCCTGTTTGCCTAATGTAGACGGAGAAATTGTGATACATCGCAGGGGTTTCGAGGCGACCGGCGGTCGCAGAGGCGCGGTGGGGCAGTTCAAGAGCCACCCGTCCCGGGCCTGACCCGGGACCTCACACCATCCGCATCAGGCGGCTACGCCGGCCAGCTCCGCGGCCATCTCCACCAGCCGCGCCAGCGCCTCTTCCAGCCGGTCGTCCGGCACGGTCAGCGCCACGCGCACATGCCCAGCGGCGGCCTTCCCGAAACTCTCGCCCGGCATCACCGCCACCTTGTGCCGGTCCAGCAGCGCCTCGGCAAACTCCTCGCCCGTCAGCCTCGTCGCCCGCACGTCCAGCATCACGAACATCGCCCCCTGCGCCGGGATCGGGCGCACCACGTCCTGGCCCTCCAGAAGCCCCAGCACCAGGTCGCGCCGCCGCCGGAAGGGGGCGGCGACCTCTTCCTCGAACTCCGCGCCTTTTCCAAGCGCGTAACAGGCCGCCTCCTGCACGAAGCCCGCTACGCCATAGGTCGTGTGGGTCGACAGGTTGCCCATGTGCCAAATCGCCGCCTCCGGCCCCACGACCCAGCCGATGCGGCTGCCGGTCATCGCATGGCTCTTGGACAGCGACCCGATCACCATCGTGCGCTCCGCCATTCCGTCCAGCATCCGGGGGCTGACATGGTCGCCCTCCCAAAGCTGCGTGTCGTAAACCTCGTCCGAAATCAGCCACATGTCGTGATCCTGGCAGACCCGCGCGATCCCCTCCAGCGTCTCTCGGCCATAGACCGCGCCGGTCGGGTTGTTCGGCGTGTTGATCAGCAGGCTCTTCGCGCCGTCGGCTTCAGCGGCGATATCGACCGGGTCCGGCTGGAACATCCGCTCGGGCCGCGCGGCCACCGCCACGTCCCGCGCGCCCACGGCCCGGATCGTGCCGGGGTAGGTGGCATAGAACGGATCGATGTAAAGCGCCCGGTCACCTTCGTCACAGGCCGCATGATGCGTCGCAAACAGCCCCGCCTGACCGCCCGGCACCACCAGCACGTTGTCCGGCGTCGTCGTGACGCCCATCCGCGCCGTCACACGCTGGGCCACCGCCTCGCGCAGGTTCAGGTTGCCGTTGAACATGGAATAGCCCACGTGGCCTGCGCGCGTCGCCGCATCCATCGCGTCGAGGATGCTGGAATCGGTGCCGATGTCATGCTCGCCAATCGTCAGCATGGCGACATCCTCGCCCGCCTCGATCATATCCTTGGCCCTGTAATAGACATCCCAGCCGTCCGACCCGCCGCCCGTCAGCCCCGTGATCCGCTTCGACAATGCCATGCCAGCCTCCCTCGCTCGTTCGCCGCCACATGGCCCGGCGTCCTTTGGTGAGTCAAGCAGGTGGCCACCGGGCTTGACGGGACAGGGCGGCGGAGCCTATGGTCCGCGACATGACCACACCCTGCATCACCATTTGCTGCATTACCCGCTGACATCGTCAGGCGGGCCGGTCTTCTATTCCATCCTTGAATGTTAGTTGCTAAGCCCGCCGCGGGACCACGCGCGCGAGGACGCCATGACGACTATAAAACTTCACAACACCCGCACCCGGAAGAAAGAGGATTTCACCCCTCTCGATCCCAAAAACGTGCGCATGTATGTCTGCGGCCCGACCGTCTATGACCGCGCCCACCTCGGCAATGCGCGCCCCGTGGTGGTGTTCGACGTGCTCTACCGGCTTTTGCGGCATGTATATGGCGGGGATCACGTCACCTACGTGCGCAACTTCACCGACGTGGACGACAAGATCAACACCCGCGCCGCCGAGACCGGGCGCAATATCTCGGACATCACCGCCGAGACCACCCAATGGTTCCTCGACGACATGGCCAGCCTCGGCGCGCTCGAACCCGATCAAATGCCCCGCGCCACGCAATACATCCCCCAGATGATGGCGATGATCGAAAAGCTGATCGCCGACGGTCACGCCTACGCCGTCGAAGGCCACGTCCTATTCCGCGTCCGCTCCTATCAGGATTACGGCAAGCTCTCGGGGCGCTCGGTCGATGACATGGTCGCCGGCGCCCGCGTCGAGGTCGCGCCCTACAAGGAAGACCCGATGGATTTCGTCCTCTGGAAGCCGTCGGATGACACACAACCGGGGTGGGACGGGCCGGTCGTGGGAGGCAAAAGTATCGGCCGGGGCCGCCCCGGCTGGCACATCGAATGCTCCGCCATGAGCTATGAGCTCCTGGGCGAAAGCTTCGACATCCACGGCGGCGGCAACGACCTGATGTTTCCGCACCACGAGAACGAGATCGCCCAAAGCTGCTGCGCCCACCCCGAGGGAAATTTCGCGCAGGTCTGGATGCACAACGAGATGCTTCAGGTCGAAGGCAAGAAGATGTCCAAAAGCCTCGGCAATTTCTTCACCGTGCGGGATCTTCTCGATCAGGGCATCCCCGGCGAGGTGATCCGCTTCGTGTTCCTCAGCACGCATTACCGCAAGCCGATGGACTGGACGGCAGAGAAGGCGCGAGAGGCGGAGATTACATTGAGAGAATGGATTGAAACTGCTGACCTCGATTGTTCGGGGGAAGTCGACGAGATAGTGCTTGAGGCGCTGTCCGATGATCTGAACACCGCAATGGCAATTCAAAGAATGCATGAGTTGTACGCAACGGGAGACGCTCGCTCGCTTACAGCGTCAGCTGCTCTGCTTGGTTGGGACCTTGCGGCACTTCAACAAGCTAGTTGGGCAAAGCCATTCAAGGTCGAGATGGAGGCGGGGGTCGAACTAGAGGAAGGTGTGGACTTTCAGCCGACCATAGGCGTCATGGGGTGGGGAAGCTTTCAAAAAGAAGTAATTGATGAATGCATGAATATTGCGCGTTTTTGGTTGACCCTTCGTAGGGAAAAGTCATGGGACGAAGCGGATAGCCTTCGCAGTAAGGCAGCCTCGATCGGTATCGAACTGCGCGCTCACAAATCAGAAAATGGTGTAAATGGCGCGACAGCAGAACTTAGGTACAACTTCGACCCATCCAAACTGGAGGCCCTCAAATGATCCTCCAGCAGACACATCAGAGCGAAGGGCCGCGCCCGACCCTGGGTGGGCGCACGCAACGCTCCTTTGATGGGCGACAGGTGTCACGTGCAAAACAGCCCTTCGGCGCGCAACATCGACAATGCGCCCTCCCGGGGGGAGGGTCGGGCGCGGCCCGGCGTGCCGCCGGGCGAAACAGCTCGAGCGAAGCACCATTATTTGACGAGGCTCCTCAATGACCAAGACGCAGCTAAGCCTCTACGACACCACGCTCCGCGACGGCCAGCAAACCCAAGGCGTGCAATTTTCCACGTCCGAGAAGCAGGCCATCGCCACCACGCTCGACCAGTTGGGCGTCGATTACATCGAGGGCGGCTGGCCGGGCGCCAACCCCACCGACAGCGCCTTCTTCGACGCCGCGCCCGAGACCCGCGCCCGCCTCACCGCCTTCGGCATGACCAAGCGGGCCGGACGAAGCGCCGAGAACGACGACGTTCTGGCGGCGGTCATGAACGCCGGTACCGCCTCCATCTGCCTCGTCGGCAAGACCAACATCTTCCACGTGGAAACGGCGCTGGGCATCACGCCAGACGAGAATCTCGAGAACATCTCCGCTTCCATCGCCCATATCGTCAGCCAAGGCCGCGAGGCGCTGTTCGACGCCGAGCATTTCTTCGACGGCTACGCCCGCGACCCGGCCTACACGCTCGACTGCCTGAAGGCCGCGCACGAGGCCGGCGCCCGCTGGATCGTGCTGTGCGACACCAATGGCGGCACGCTGCCTTATCGCATCGCCGAAGTGGTCTCGGACGTCATCGCCGCCGGCATCCCCGGCGAGCGTCTGGGCATCCACACCCATAACGACACCGAGAACGCGGTCGCGGGCTCTCTGGCGGCAGTCGACGCCGGCGCCCGCCAGATCCAGGGCACGCTCAATGGCCTTGGCGAGCGGTGCGGCAACGCCAACCTCACCGCGCTCATCCCCACGCTCCTGCTCAAGGAACCCTATGCCTGCCGCTATCAGACAGGCGTCACACCCGAGGCGCTCGAAGGCATCACCATGGCCTCGCGCCAGCTGGATGAAATCCTGAACCGTGTCCCGATGAAGCAATCCGCCTACGTGGGCGCCTCTGCCTTCGCCCACAAGGCGGGCCTGCACGCCAGCGCCATCGTCAAGGATCCCAGCACCTACGAACATATCGACCCCGCCACAGTCGGTAACGCTCGCATCATCCCCATGTCCAACCAGGCGGGACAGTCCAACCTGCGCAACCGCCTTGCCGAGGCCGGGCTGCAGATCGAAAAGGACAACCCCGCCCTCCCGCGCATCCTCGAAGAGGTCAAGACCCGCGAGAACCGCGGCTACACCTATGACATGGCGCAGGCCAGTTTCGAGCTGGTCGCCCGCCGCGAACTGGGCCTTCTGCCCGAGTTCTTCGAGGTCAAGCGCTACAAGGTCACGGTCGAGCGCCGCAAGAACAAGTACAACAAGATGGTCTCCCTGTCCGAGGCCGTCGTGGTGGTCAAGGTCGACGGCGATAAGAAGCTCTCGGTCAGCGAGTCGATGGACGAAATTGGCACCGACCGAGGCCCGGTGCACGCGCTGGCCCAGGCGCTGGCGAAGGATCTGGGCCGCTACCAGGACGCCATCGCCGACATGCGGCTGGTGGACTTCAAGGTGCGCATCACCCAAGGCGGAACCGAGGCCGTCACCCGCGTCATCATCGATAGCGAGGACGGGCAGGGGCGGCGCTGGTCCACCGTGGGCGTGTCGCCCAACATAATCGATGCCTCCTTCGAGGCGCTGCTCGATGCCATAAACTGGAAACTCCTGCGCGACGGCGGCGAGGCCTGATCAATGGACGAAGCTTTCCTGACGCTCCACCGCGAGATGACGCGCCAAGGCCCCGGGACATCCGAGGATGTCCGCTGGGCCCTCAGCCAGCTTGACCTGCCCGACGCGCCCAATGTGCTCGACGCCGCCTGTGGCCCCGGCGCCGACCTCGTGACGTTGGCCGAATGCCTGCCCCGGGCGCGGATCGAAGGCATCGACCAGCTGCCCCACCTTGTCGAGGAGGCCCGCACCGCCACCGCCCGCTTCACCAATGTCACCGTCTCCACCGGCGACATGGCGCAGATCAACGGCTTTTACGACTTTATCTGGTGCGCCGGGGCGCTTTATTTCCTTGGCGTGACCGAAGGGCTGACGCTCTGGAAACGCGCCCTCACGACAGATGGCGCGGTTGCCTTCTCCGAACCCGTGCTGCCCCCCGACGCCCCGCAGTCCGCGAAAGACTTCTGGGCCGATTACCCGGCGATCTCCGACCTCGACGGCATCACTGCGCGGGTCGAGGCGGCCGGTTACATCGTGCAGGATCACCGCCTGATCACCGGCATGGCCTGGGCCGACTATTACGCCCAGCTTGGCGGCCGCATCGCCAGTCGGCGCCCCGGCGCCGACGCGGCACTGGCCCAAGTGCTCGACGCCGCCGCCCGGGAAATCGCCCTTTGGCGGCAGGCCCCGGGTGATATCGCCTATGCGCTCATCCTTGCGCGCCCCGGCTTCGGCGCTACCTGACCGCCATGGCGCTCGATCCCGACATCATGGCCTGCGCGGGCCTCGTGCAGCGCGGCGACCCCGAGCGCTTCGCCGCCACCATGGCCGCCCCCGTGCCCGCGCGCGAAAAGCTCTTTCCGCTCTACGGCTTCAACATCGAGGTCTCCCGCGCGCCCTGGGTCACGCAGGAATCCATGATCGCCGAGATGCGCCTGCAATGGTGGCGCGACGTGCTGGAGGAGATCCGCACGGGCACCGAGGTGCGCCGCCATGAGGTTGCCACGCCGCTCGCCGCGGTGCTCGACCCCGACATGGCCGAACGGCTGGATGCGCTGGTCGAGGCCCGCCGCTGGGACATCTACCGCGACCCCTTCGAGGACATGAGCGCCTTCCGCACCCACCTCACCAACACATCCGGTCTGTTGCTGCTCGCCGCCGCGCGGGCGCTTGGCGACGCGCCGGAAGCACCGATCCTCAAGGCAGGCTATGCCCAGGGCGTCGCCAACTGGTTCCGCGCCGTGCCTGAACTGGAACGTCAGGGCCGCATCCCGCTGGTCGAAGGCACCCACGCCGCCATCCGGGCGCTCGCCGATGATGGGCTCGCGGAGATCACGGAGGCCCGCCGCACGCGCCTCGCGCCGGAAATACGACCCGCCATGCTGGCCCTGTGGCAGACCGAGGCAATCCTGAAAAGGGCCAGCCGCGATCCCGCCGCCGTCTCGGAAAACCGCCTTGCGCTGCCGCCGTTCCGCTCCCGCCTCAGGCTGCTGCGCCGGGCGATGACCGGCCGCTGGTAAACGGAGCGCCTGCGGCGCGCTCTTCAAGTGCGATGGGGGTTTCACCCCCAAACCCCCGAGAGTATTTTCGGCAAGAAAAAGCGGGGGCTCATCCAACTCCCTCAACGTGCGCCGCACCAGTTTCTCAGGACCGCTGCACAGCCGCCCGAGCGCTGCGTCCGGCGCAATGCTCTCGCGCACAGGAACTCCGTCAGCGTCCACCACCGGCGCCAGCCGCGCATGTATCAACTCGTGCGCTATCACGTTGACGAAACTCACTGGACGGCGCATCGGGTGCGCCGGACCCGTCCCATCTCAGACCTCTTTCGGTCGCATCACCAGCCATATCAGCGCGCCACCCGCCAGCGTCAGAAGCGGTACCATCGCCAGGTTCACCGCCGTCCACCCGGCCTCCGCCGTGCCGCCCGAGCAGTTCATCAGCCCGCCCGAGGCCAGCGAGGCCAATGTCACGCCCCCGAACACAAGCAGGTCGTTCATCCCCTGCATCCGGCCGCGTTCATGCACATCATGCGCACCGGCCAGCATGGTGGTGGCGCCGATAAAGCCGAAATTCCACCCCAGACCCAAGAGGATCAGCGCGATGAAGAAATTCTCGAATTCGACGCCCTGCAACGCCACCACGCCCGCCGCGGCGAGGATCACCAACCCCGTGCCCACGATCTTCTCCACCCCGAACCGCGCGATCAGGTGCCCGGTAAAGAAGGACGGCGCGAACATGGCCAGCACGTGGCCGGTCACGATGTCCGCCGCGTTGCCTTCCGTGAACCCGCAGCCCACCACCGCCAGCGGGGTCGAGGTCATCACCAGGTTCATCAGCGCATAGGATACCATCGCGCAGATCACCGCGACCGCGATACGAGGCGTTGTCAGAAGTTCCCACCGCGTGCGCCCCTTGGGGCTGTCAGGTGTCGGGGGCGGCGGCTTGGGGATGTCGAGGAAGAAAAACAGCAGCGCACCCAGCACATTGATCACGATCACCGCCAGGTACGTGCCCAGGAACGGCACCACCATCGCCTGACTCGTCACCTTCACCAGCTGCGGGCCAATGATCGCACTCGCCAGCCCGCCCGCCAGCACATAGGAAATCGCCTTGGGCCGGAACGCGTCGCTGGCCGTATCCGCGGCGGCGAAGCGATAAAAGCCTTGCGCCGACATGTAGATCCCCGTCAGGAAGCTGCCCGCCAAGTAAACCGGAAAGGACGCAAGATAGAGGCCATAGCCCGCAATCGCCGCCCCGGCGGCCCCGCCCATGGCGCCGATCAGGAACCCGGCCTTGCGGCCGAACCGCTGCATCACCATCGACAGCGGATTGGCCGAAATCATCGACCCCAGCACGATCAGCGAGATCGGCAGCGTTGCGAAACACACGTTGCTGGCAAGGCTCTGCCCGGCCAGCCCGCCCACGACAAAGATCATCGCCATCTGCGCGCCCAGCACCGCCTGTGCCAGCACCAGCACGGTCACGTTCCGCTTCGCGCGGCGGTCGCTATCATAGGGCAGGGCGGTCTCACTCATGCCGCCTTGCTAGACCCCTCTTGAAAGGCTCACAAGACCCCAAATCGCCACCACGGCATGCTTTTCCTCTGGCCAAAAATATCTCGGGGTGCGCGAGGGGCAGCGCCCCTCGCCTCGGTCGTATTGCGCGCAGCGCAATGCGAAATTGCCGATTGGCGCGCAAGGCTTGCCCCCCTATAGTCCGCCCGACCATGCCCAGACGATCATTCCGCACCCGCCAAGGCTCCGCCCCGTGACACTTCTCCTGCTGGCCGGCACGGGCGAGGCCAAGGCCATCGCCACCCAACTGCACGAAGAGGGCATCGCGGCCACCGCCTCGCTCGCCGGCGCGTCCCGCGCGCCTGCGCCCTTGGGCATTCCCACCCGCACCGGCGGCTTTGGGGGCGAGTCCGCGTTTCGCACTTACCTTGCCGAACACGCGATCACTGCCGTGCTCGACGCCACGCATCCCTTTGCCGACCGGATCTCGAAACGCACCGCCCGCGTCTGTGCCGACCTCGCCATTCCCTATTGCCAGCTTCTGCGCCCGCGCTGGACACCGGGGCCGGACGACAATTGGACCCTGATCGACCGCGAGGAGGAGGCCGCCACCCACATCGCCCCTGGCTCCACGGTCTTTCTCGCCACGGGCCGCCAGACGCTGCACCGCTTCGCCAATCTCTCCGCCTGCACGGTGATCAGCCGCCAGATCAACATCCCCGACACGCCCTTTCCCTTCCCGAACGGCCGCTTCCTGCCCGGCGATCCGCCTTTCTCGGAACGCCATGAATACGACCTCTTCAAATCGCTCAATGTCGACTGGCTCATTGCCAAGAACGCCGGCGGCCCCACGCCGCGCACCAAGCTCGACGCCGCCCGCCGGCTCGGCCTTCGCGTGGCGCTCATCAACCGTCCGCCCCAGCCCGAAGCGCCCCGCGTCGAAACTGTCGAAGACGCGCTCGCATGGGTCCGCGCCCTGTGACCGGGCGCATCATCGAATCCCACGACGACGTGGCCGAAGGCGTGGCGCATCTCACCGCCATCTGCCCGCGCATGGCCCATGCCTACGCCCAGACCGGCCCGCTCCCCTTGCGCCGCAAGCCCGACGGGTTTGCGGAACTTCTGTCGGCCATCGTCAGCCAACAGGTCTCCACCGCCTCCGCCGCTGCAATCTGGGACCGGATGAAAGCCGCAGGGCTCACCGGCCCGCGCAAGATAAAATGGGCCAGTGACGATGACCTCCGCGCCGTGGGTCTCAGCCGCCAGAAAATCCGCTATGCCCGCGCGCTCTCGGACGCGAGGACAAACTTCAAGGCCCTCCGTGACGCCCCAACTGACGAGGTCATCGCCACCCTCACGCAGATCCCCGGCATCGGCTCCTGGACGGCAGAGATCTACGCCATGTTCTCCCTGGGCCGGGCGGATGTCTTCGCCCCCGGCGACCTTGCCTTGCAAGAGGCCGCGCGCCTCCTCTACGACCTGCCCGAACGCCCCCGCGACCGCGCCCTGCGCGACATGGCCAAAGCCTGGAGCCCCTGGAGATCGGTTGCAGCCCGCCAGCTCTGGGCCTACTACCGTGTTGCGAAACAAAGGGAAGGCATCAGATGACCCGCGTACTTCAGGCCGGCCGCAAGGAACCCATGTCGGGCACGACCCGCTCCGTCGTCGTCTTCCTGCACGGTTACGGCGCCAACGGGGCCGACCTCTTGGGCCTTGCCGATCCGCTGTCCGAACATCTGCCGGATACTCTGTTTGTCGCGCCCGACGCGCCCGAGACGATCCCGATGATGCCCACCGGCTACCAGTGGTTCCCGATCCCTTGGATCGACGGCTCGAGCGAGGAAGAGGCCCATCGTGGACTCGTCGCCGCCGCCGAAGATCTCAACGCCTTCCTCGACGCGCTGATGGTGGACGAGGACGTGTTGCCCGAACAGGTCGTGCTCTTCGGCTTTTCCCAGGGCACGATGATGGCCCTGCACGTGGCCCCGCGCCGCGAGGACGAGATCGCCGGCATCATCGGCTTCTCGGGCCGCCTCCTGCAACCCGAACTCCTGGCCGACGAGGTGGTCAGCCGCCCGCCGGTTCTGCTGGTCCACGGCGACGCAGACGACGTGGTGCCGCCCCAATCCCTGCCCGAGGCTGCCGAGGCGCTGCAATCCGCCGGCTGGAAAGAGGTCTATGCCCACGTGATGAAAGGCACCGCCCACGGCATCGCCCCAGATGGCCTGTCGGTCGCACTCGCCTTCTTGCGCGACAAGCTCAGCCTCTGAACAAAACGCGGTTTCGCGGTCTTGTAGCGTAGGGTGGGTGAAAACCCACGCTTCCGGACAGCTAGAACTTGTTCGCCGGTATCTTGAAGTAGCTTTTCCCGTCTTCCTCCGGCTCGGGCAGGCGCCCGCCGCGCAGGTTCACTTGCAACGCCGCCAGCATCCGGTCGGGCAGGGCCAGCGTCGCATCCCGCTTCTCGCGGCGGGCGACATACTCGGCCTTGCTCGGGCCGTCCTTCAGGTGGATGTTTTCGCGCTTCTGCCGGCCCACCGTGCTTTCCCAGGCAGGCTCGTCGCGGCTGTCGGTGCCGTAATCGTGCCCGATGAAAACGCGAAACTCGTCCGGATGGTCCAGGATCCGCATGATGCTGTCATAAAGCTCCGCCGCCGTCCCGCCCGGAAAATCGCAGCGCGACGTACCGGCATCCGGCATCATCAGCGTGTCATGGGCAAAGATCGCGTCGCCCACCACATAGGTCACGGACCCCAGCGTATGGCCCGGTGACAGCAGGACCTTCACCTCCAGATTGCCGATTTTGAACCGGTCACCATCAGCGAACAGCCGATCGAAATGCGGATCGACCGGAAAGGCGTGCGGCGCATTGTAATAGTCGCGCCATAACTCCGCGATCTCGTGAACCTTTTCACCGATGCCTGTGGGCGTGCCAGTCTGCTCTTTCAGCCACGCCCCCGCCATCAGGTGATCCGCATGCGGATGCGTATCCAGAATCCACTCCAGCTCCAGCCCGCGCTCCGCGATGGTGTCCAACGCCCATTGCGCGGGCGCGAAGCCGGTGGCGTAAGACTTCGGGTCCAGCGTCTGCACGACGTCGATCAGCGCCGCTTTTTGGGTCTCGGGGCAGATGCAGATATACTGGCAACTGCCTGTATCCGCATCATAAAACCCGATCACCTCGGGGCTGCCCGTGCCGTTGGACGCGGACGTCTTGCTCAGGATGTCGTCGCTCATGCGATCCCTCCGAATGCTTTTTGAAGTGTGCGGTGCCTTACAACCCGTTAACCGGCACCTTCAGCACCGGGTTCCCGTCCTTGTCCGTCGGCACCTTGCCGGCCCGCATGTTCACCTGCAGCGACGGGATGATCAGCTTGGGCATCGCTAGGGTCGCATCGCGCTCGGTGCGGAACTTCACGAACTCCTCGCGGCTCTTGCCGCCGCCCACGTGGATGTTGTGCGCCTTTTCGTCGCCCACACTGGTTTCCCACGCGATATCCCTGCCATTCGGCCCATAGTCATGACACATGAACAGCCGCATCGCGTCGGGCAGGGTCAGCACCTTCTGAATGCTGTCGTAAAGCTGCCCCGCATCCCCGCCCGGAAAATCCGCCCGCGCCGAGCCGCCGTCGGGCATGAACAGCGTATCGCCCACGAAGGCCGCGTCGCCCATCACGTGAACCATGCAAGCCGGTGTATGGCCCGGCGTGGACATGGCGAAACAGGTCATCCCGCCCACCATGTAGGTGTCGCCATCCTCGAAGAGCGCGTCGAACTGCGACCCGTCGCGCTGAAACTCCGTGCCTTCGTTGAACACCTTGCCGAACGTGTCCTGCACCACCATGATCTTCGCGCCGATCCCGATCTTCCCGCCGAGCTTGTCCTGGATATAGGGTGCGGCGGACAGGTGGTCGGCATGGACATGCGTCTCGATTATCCACTCCAGCCGCAGGCTCTGGTCCTCGATCTGCCGGATCAGTTCGTCGGCATGGTCATAGGTGATCCGCCCGGCGGCGTAATCTATGTCCATCACGCTGTCGACGATGGCACAGGCGTCGCTGCCGGGGTCCTTCACGATATAGCTGATCGTGTTGGTCGCCGCGTCGAAAAAGCCCTGCACCTGCGGATGCACGTCCATCTGGACGGGATACTCGGTCATCGTCATGCCTCCTTTACGCCTCGGTCTTTCGCGGGAACAGCGGAAGTCCCTTTGCCAGCCGCGCCAGCGCCAGCCCGGCGCCCACCGCGACCAGGAACAGGATAACCTCCCAGCGGCCCGTGCCAAGCGCCGGAATGGCCGCACCGGGGCAGAACCCCGCGATGCCCCAGCCGATCCCGAACAGGGCCGATCCGCCGACCAGCCTGCCGTCGATCCCGCTCGCGCCCGGCAGCTGGAAACGCCCGGCGAACAGCGGCGCGGACCGCCGCCAGACCAGCCGGTAGCCGATAAAGGTCACCACCACGGCGCCCCCCATCACGAAGACCAGGCTCGCATCCCAAGTCCCTGCGATATCGAGAAAATTCAGAACCTTCGCCGGGTTGATCATCCCCGAAAGGGTGATGCCCGCGCCGAACATCATGCCGGTCAGCACTGCGAACAGAAGTCTCATCGCTCAGCCTCCCACCACATGACGGATGATGTACACGGTGATCGCCGCCGTGCCCATGAAGACCGGCACCGCCACGATCGACCGGCGCGACAACCTCGACAACCCGCAGACGCCATGCCCCGAGGTACAGCCCGACCCGAGACTCGCGCCGAATCCCACGACGATCCCGCCGATCACGATCATCGCCGGGCTGACCGGCACATCGATCTGGGGCCAGCGCCCGGTCGTCAGGAACATCAACCCCGGCACCAGCACCATCCCCAGAATCAGCGCCGCACGCCACAACAGCTCCTCGCGGCCTTCGGCAAACACGAACCCCGACAGGATGCCGGTCGCGCCAAAGATGCGCCCCAATCCCAGCATCAGCAGCACCGCCGCCAGCCCGATCAGCGCGCCGCCGCCCAGCGACGCGAAGGGTGTAAACGCTGTCTCCATCGTTTACCGCGCGCAGGTCCGGACGCCGACGATGGAATAGACCGGGCAGACCCGCACCGCCGCGACGACCAGCATCACCACGCCGACAATCGCGGCAAGATACTTCCAAACCGGCGCCTCGAACGCAGGCAGCCCGCTGAACAACGCAAGATACAGCAGCACGAGCCCGAGGGCGGCGCGCAGGATACGGTCGATGGTGCCGACATTGACAGTCATGGTGTCCTCCATTGGGTTTCCGGTGACACGTTACGCCGCGCATGGGCGGGCGTCAGTGACATAGTCACCTATCAATCAATCGTCTGCATTTTTTGGGTATGGGCCGGCACGATGGCAAATCGGAGATCGGTCAGGTGTCGGCGCACATGCATCGATCTAGGAACCGATACCCGACCTGTCTGTTGCATAACAAGCGCCAGGAGAATGCTCATGCAGACGCTCATCCGCATCGCCTCCGCCGGCTCGGCGGCCACGGCCATCGCGTTCGGTCCCGCACGGGCCGGGTTTGGCCTGTTCCTGCCGCAGTTCCGCGAGGCATTCTCGATCTCGACCAGCATGGCGGGGATGATCTCCAGCCTTGGCTTCGCCGCGTTCCTGATCGGGCTTGCCTGCTCGTACAAACTTATCGCGCTGGCCGGGCCGCGTGTGCCCGTGGTCTGCGGCATGGCCTTCGCCACGGTCGGGTTGGCCACTGTCGCCGCAGCCCCGGATGCGATCGTTCTTGCTATCGGTGTCGCCCTTGCCAGCGCCAGCGCCGGATTCTCCTGGACGCCGTTCAACAACGCGGCACAGCGTGTCCTCTACGATCGCGACCGTCCCGAGGCGCTGGCGGCCATCAGTTCCGGCACAGCAATCGGTGTGCTGCTGGCGGGACTCCTCGCCCTTGCGGCTGCTGTGACCGGGCTCGGGTGGCGTGTCGCCTGGACGATCTTCGCCATCGGCGCGGGGGGCGCGGCGTTGGCCAACCTCTTTGGACTGTCCGACAGCGTAGAGCCCGCCGGCAAGGCGCCACCGCGCAAATGGCACGAGCTTTTCACGCGCTCGGCGATCCCGCTTTACGTGGTCGCGCTGTCCTTCGGCCTGACGAACGGGATCTACCTGACCTTCGCCGCCGACCGCGTGGTCGAGCAGGGTGGGCTGCCCGGCCTGCCGGCAGAGGGCAGCGGCGCGGTCGTCTTATGCGCCTACGGAGCGCTTGGGCTGATCGGCCTTCTGACGGCCCGGGTCAAGGCCGTGATCGGTTTGGCGTGGCTCTTGCGCGCTCTCACGGTCAGCGCGGCGCTATCAATTGCGATTATCGCTGGGGCGCCGACGTCATGGGCAGGCGTGATCGTCTCGGCGGGGCTGCAGGGCATGTTCGTGATGATGATCAGTGCGGTCTTGTCGCTATGGTCTGAACAGCTCTTTCCTGACCTTCCTTCGCTCAGTTTCACGATGGCGCTTTTGATCACCGGCGCGGGCAACATCGTGGGGCCAGCGGTTGCTGGCGCGGTGTCCACCGCCGTTGGCCCTGCACAGATGTTCGCCGGCACTGCCGCACTTGCATTGGCCACCGCGCTGGTACTGAAAAAGGGCTTCATCCGCGAGAAAGCATGACCACGCCTATGACCACCACCTGACACAGCTGTCTCTTGCCAGGCAGTGATACAAAGCCCCGCCGTCAGTGGTTCTCCGCCAGCGCCCGCAGCGCGGACTTGTCCTCCAGCCTGATCCGCCCTCGCGATTGCTGCACCAGCCCGCGTTTCTGGAAATCCGCCAGCACGCGCGAAATCACCTCCCGCGCCGTGCCCAACTCGCTCGCCAGATCCTGGTGCGTGGCCTCGACCTCCTTCATGTCGCCCGCCAGCGCCAGAAGCCGTTCGGCCAGCCGCACGTCGATCCGGCCAAAGGCCACGTCGTCCACCACCCGCAGCATGTCGATCAGCCGCCGCGAATATGCATCGAAAACGAACTTCCGAAACGGCTCTTCCTCGGCCACCAGCCGGTCGAAATCGGGCTTGGCCAGGACCACGGCCACCACGTCCGTCTCGGCGATCCCCTCGGCGTTATAGGCTTCCTCCGCCAGCATGCAGGCCGTTGTCAGCACGCAACTGTCCCCGGCTTCCACGCGGTAAAGCACGATCTCGCGCCCGCCATCCGAGGTCTGCGACACGCGTATCCGCCCGTCGTAAAGGAAAAACAGCCGGTCCGGCACGTTGTCCGGCCCGAAAACCTGTGTGCCCTTATCGATCCGAACGATCCGGGCTGCCCGGATCAGCCGGTCGCGCACGGCTTGGGGCAGGGCGCGTGTCCCTTGGAACCGCTCGGTCCAGTCCTCGATCCGTGTCGCCCCGTCCACGCTCATCTTTTCGCCTCTTGCGTGACTTTGTCACCGACGCCGCCCCAAGCGCCGCCTAGCCTCGGTGTCACTCCCTGCCGGGCCCGCGACCCGCACCGCCACTAAGTTGCGCATGGCGGCGCGGCGCTGCAAGCCCGACGGAAAGCCCGAGGCGGGGCCACGCATCCCGGCCCCGCCTCGAAATCACCCCAGCTTGCGCAGCCGCTTGAACAGGCTCGACGTGTCCCAACGTCCGCCGCCCATCTTCTGCACGTCCTTGTAATACTGGTCCACCAGCGCCGTCACCGGCAGGGACGCGCCGTTCTCGTCGCCGGTCTTCAGGCAGATCCCAAGGTCCTTGCGCATCCAGTCCACGGCAAAGCCATGCTCGAACTGGTCGTCCAGCATCGTCTCGTAGCGGTTCGCCATCTGCCAGCTGCCGGCTGCCCCCTGGCTGATCACCTCGACCACCGCGCGCCCGTCCAGCCCCGCCTTCTCGGCGAAATGCAGCGCCTCGGAAAGGCCCTGCACCAGCCCGGCAATGGCGATCTGGTTGCACATCTTGGTCATCTGCCCCGCGCCGCTCTCGCCGATGCGGCGGCAGAGCTTTGCGTAGGTCTGCATCACCGGCTCGGCCTTGGCATAAACCTCCGCGTCGCCGCCGCACATGATCGACAACTGCCCGTTTTCGGCCCCCGCCTGACCGCCCGAAATCGGCGCGTCGACATAGCCGACCCCGGCTTCCTTGGCGGCGGCATAAAGCTCCTCGGTCACCTGCGCCGACACCGTCGTGTGATCCACGAAAACAGCGCCCTTGGCCATCCCCGCGAACGCGCCATCATCGCCCAGGCAGACCGACCGCAAATCGTCGTCATTGCCCACGCAGGACATCACGAATTCCGCGCCCTCCGCGGCCTCCCGCGGGGTGGGCGCGTGACTTCCGCCATGTTCCTTCACCCAGGCCTCGGCCTTGGCCGCCGTCCGGTTGTAGACGCAGACGTCATGGCCCGCCGATGCCAGGTGCCCGGCCATCGGATACCCCATCACGCCCAGTCCCAGAAATGCCAGCTTCGTCATCGTGATCTCCCTCGTGCCTTCGGGCCGCATTGTGAAGATCGGCCCATTGTCTATGCCGGGATTTGTGACTATCCCCACCGGAATGGCAACCTAACGTGGGTGGGACATGGCGCAAGTGTTCAAATGGTTGGTGCGGATCGCGGGCGGGATGATCCTGCTCGGCCTGGTCGCGCTGCTGGGCGTCTATTTCCTGCTGTCGCGCTCGCTGCCCGACTATTCCAAGGATCTCGAGGTCATCGGCATCCTCGAACCGGTCGAGATCGTGCGCGACAACGCCAACGTCCCGCATATCTTCGGCACGAACGATCCCGACACGTTCTATGGCCTGGGCTATGCCCACGCGCAGGACCGGCTGTGGCAGATGGTCATGATGCGCCGCACCGTGCAGGGGCGCCTGTCCGAGGTGTTCGGCACGCGCACTGTCGAGATCGACAAGATCCTGCGTCGCTTCGACCTCTACACCCTCGCCCAGCGGTCGGTCGAGGCACAGGACACCCAGACGCTCGCTGCCCTGCGCGCCTATTCCGCCGGGGTCAACGCCCGGCTGAAGGAAATCAACGAGTCCGCCCTTGGTCGCGGCGCGCCGGAGATGTTCCTCTTCAACAATCCTGTCTCGCCCTGGACGCCTGCCGATTCCATCGCCATCGTAAAGCTCATGGCGGTGCAGCTTTCGGCCCACCTGGAAGAGGAAGTGCTCTACGCCCACGCAGCGCTCGAACTGGACGATGCCGACCGCCTCGCCGATATCATGCCGCTCGCCCCCGGCACCGGCATCGCCGCGCTGCCCGACTACGCCAGCCTCTTCCCCGAGGGCACCCAATTCGCCCACAGCACCGGCCCCGGCATTCCCGATCACCCGCTTTCGCCCTTCAAGAAGCGTGCCTTCGCCGGCGCCTCCAACGCCTGGGCCGCCGCCGCCAAGCGATCGGCCTCGGGCGGCACGCTGCTGGCCAACGATCCCCACCTTGGCCTCACCGCGCCCGCCATCTGGTACCTCGCCCGGCTGGAGCTTCAAACGGGGGGCGTCATCGGCGCCACCATCCCCGGCGTGCCCATCGTCATGGCCGGGCGCAGCGCCGATCTGGGCTGGGGGGTCACGTCCTCCTATCTCGACGATCAGGACCTGTTCATCGAGCGGCTCAACCCCGACAACCCGCAGGAATACCTCACGCCCGACGGCTACAAACCCTTCCGCACCGAAAGCACGATCATTCGCATTGCGGACAACGCCCCCATCACGCTCACCCTGCGCTGGACCGACAATGGCCCCGTGCTGCCCGGCTCACATTACAACCTGGCCGATGTCACGCCGCCCGGGCACGTGGCCTCTCTGTCATGGACGGCGCTCTCGGACAGCGACACGACGCTCTCGTCGGCCATGGCCCTGATGCGCGCGGCGTCGGTGGACGAGGCGATCGCGGCGGGCGAAAGCTACATCGCCCCCTCGCAGAACCTCACGCTGGTCGATCAGTCCACCATCGCCATGAAGACCATCGGCGCCATGCCCCGCCGAGACGCCGAGCATGAAACGCGCGGCCGCTACCCCTCGCGCGGGTGGGAAGACACCAACCGCTGGCAGGGCACGCTGGCCTATTCCGCCAACCCCGAGTTCACGGCCCCCGCGGGCGGCCTTCTGGGCAACACCAACAACAAGACGGTGGATCGCCCGTTCCCCAACCATGTCAGCTACAAATGGGGCGACACGCAGCGCGTCTTCCGCTGGCGCCGCCTGATGCAGAACCGCGAGGTTCACACCCGCGACAGTTTCATCGAGGCGCAGCTCGACACGGTCAGCTTCACCGCCCGCTCGCTTCTGCCACTCATCGGCAAGGACCTGTGGTTCACCGGCGAGGCCGCCCCCGAGGGCACGCCCGAACGCCAGCGCCAGCGCGCGCTCACGCTACTGTCGGAATGGAACGGCGAGATGAACGAGCATCTGCCTGAGCCGCTGATCTACGCCGCCTGGCTGCGCGAGTTGCAACGCCGGCTCATCGTCGACGAACTCGGCCCGTTGGCCGACGACTTCCCCCATCCCGACCCTGTGTTCATCGAGCGCGTCTACCGCGACATCGACGGCGCGTCCGCATGGTGCGATATCCGCCAGTCCACGGCCGAGGAAACCTGCTCGGACGTCGCCCGTATCGCGCTCGACGCGGCGCTCATCTGGATCGACGAACGCTACGGCAGCGCGCTGGAAAGCCTGCGCTGGGGCGACGCGCACCAGGCGACCCACGATCACCAGACCCTGGGCGAGGTGCCGTTGCTGCGCTACTTTGTCAACATCCGCCAATCGACCTCGGGCGGAGACAACACGCTCCTGCGCGGGCGCACCAAGGGGCAGGGGCCCGACCCGTTCCAGAACGTCCACGGCGCGGGCTATCGCGGGGTCTATGATTTCGCCGACCCCGACAGCAGCGTCTTCATCACCGCCACCGGGCAATCGGGCCACTTCCTCAGCCGGCACTATGACGACATGGCCCAGCTTTGGCGCCGGGGCGAATACATCCCGATGTCGCTGGACGCCGATCTCGCCCGCGCGGCTTCGGTCGGCATCACCCGCCTGACCCCCGCCGCGCCCTGAGGTAGCGGAGGCATTTTCTGCGCAGAAAATGCCCCGGAAAATGCGCATTTTCCGGTTCCAGAATTTTAACAAATTCCGGCGCCCACCGTCCGGTCTGTTCATTCGGAACGCCTGACAGGAACACCGTCGCGATACCGTTGCAAATACCGACGCGATACCGACGTGGTTTCAGTCGCCGATTCGCCTTTAACCTTTGCCGTTTGACCTCGTCGGATGCGGCGGGTTAACTCGGTTTCATGCGCGACAAGCCCCTGGCCCGGATCGACAACCTGCGCGTCTCGTTCCGCACCGACGCGGGCGAGACCCACGCCGTGCGCGACGTCTCTTTTGAAATTGCGCCCGGAGAAACCCTTGCAATCGTTGGAGAATCCGGCTCCGGCAAGTCCGTCACATCGCTGGCCCTGATGCGCCTCGTCGGCTTCGACGGCGGACAGATCACTGGCGGGCAGATGCTCTTCGACGCAGGTCAGGGGCCGGTCGACCTTGGAAAACTCACGCAAAATCAAATGCGTGACCTGCGCGGCGCGCGGATCGGCATGATCTTCCAGGAACCCTCCACGGCCCTCAACCCGGTCTTCACCATCGGTTTCCAACTGGCCGAGGGCCTGCGCAAACACCGCCGTCTTCCGCGCGCCGCCGCCCGCGCCAAGGCGCTGGAATTGTTGCAAGAAGTCCGCCTGTCCGAGCCCGCCCGCCGTCTCAAGCAATACCCGCACGAACTGTCGGGCGGCATGCGACAGCGCGTCATGATCGCCATGGCCCTGGCCTGCGAGCCGCGCCTGCTGATCGCCGACGAGCCCACCACCGCGCTCGACGTCACCACCCAGGCTGAAATTCTCGCCCTGATCTACCGCCTGCGCCGCGACTTCGGCACCGCCGTTCTGTTCATCACCCACGACATGGGCGTGGTGGCCCAGGTTGCCGATCGCGTCGTGGTTCTGAAAGAGGGCAAAAAGGTCGAGGAAGGTCCTGTTTCAAAAGTGTTTTCCACGCCGTCTCATCCGTACACGCGGCACCTCCTCGCCGCGGTTCCGTGTCTTGGCGACATGCGCGGCAAGCCTGATCCCGAGCCATTCCCGCTCAGCCCCGATCGCCCACCAAAACCGATCCCGGGGCAGGGCACCGAGCTTCTTCGGGTCGAGCACCTGACCACCCGATTTCCCGTCAGAGGCGGCCTGCTGCGTCGAACCATAGGACATGTTCACGCGGTCGAGGATGTGTCCTTCACGATCAACGCCGGTCAAACCCTTGCCCTCGTTGGCGAATCCGGCTGCGGCAAGTCCACCGTGGGCCGATCTCTGTTGCGTCTTGTGGAGCCGGACAGCGGGTGCATCATGCTTGACGGCCAAGACATCACGGCGTTGCAGCCGGCTCAACTTCGCCGCGCCCGGGCGCAGATGCAGATGATCTTTCAGGATCCTTACGGCAGCCTCAACCCCGTGCTGCGTCTGGCCGAGCAGGTCGCCGAACCCTTGCGCAACTTCACGAATGAAAACAAAGCGCAACGCACAGAACGCGTGGCGGCGCTCTTTGACCGTGTCGACCTGCCGCGCAGCTATCTCGACCGCTACCCGCACCAACTCTCGGGCGGACAGCGTCAAAGGGTCGCCATCGCCCGCGCGCTTGCGCTTAACCCGAAATTAATCGTCGCCGACGAAGCTGTTTCGGCGCTGGATGTCAGCGTCCAGGCGCAGGTTCTGAACCTGCTGTTGGAATTACAGGCCGACTTGGGCCTTTCGTATCTGTTCATCAGCCATGACATGGCGGTGGTCGAACGGGTCAGCCATCATGTTGCGGTCATGTTTGCCGGGCGGATCGTCGAACGCGGGCCGCGCGCCGCAGTGCTGGAAAACCCCCAGCACCCGTATACCCGCGCCCTCTTGCGTGCGGTGCCGGTCGCCGACCCTGCCCAAAGGCCGCGAATAAGTGATTTGAGTTTCAAACCGATCCCGTCCCCTATACACCCCAAGGATTACGAGCCCGGTCCGTCGCTCTATCGCACCGTCGCGCCGGATCACGTCGTTCTGACCTCGGATTGTGGATACTGAAAGGACCGCCCATGCCTATCAAGAATCGCTTTGCAGAAATGCAGGATGAGATCACCGAGTGGCGCCGCGATATCCACGAAAACCCAGAGATCCTGTTCGATACCCATCGCACCAGCGCCCTGGTTGCTGAAAAACTGCAAAGCTTCGGCTGCGACGAGGTGGTCACGGGGTTGGGCCGCACCGGCGTTGTGGCCGTCATCAAGGGGCGCGAGGCCACGTCGGGCCGCACCATCGGTCTGCGCGCCGACATGGATGCCTTGCCGATTCACGAGGCAACGGGGCTTGACTATGCCTCCAAGATCCCCGGTGCTATGCACGCCTGCGGTCATGACGGGCACACCGCCATGCTGCTCGGCGCTGCCAATTACCTCGCGGAGACGCGCAATTTCAACGGCACCGCCGTGATCATCTTCCAGCCCGCCGAAGAAGGCGGCGGCGGCGGCAAGGAGATGTGCGACGATGGTCTGATGGAGCGTTTCGGCATCCAGGAAGTCTACGGCATGCACAACTGGCCCGGGGTCGAACCGGGCCAGTTCGCCATCCGTCCCGGTCCGTTCTTTGCCGCGACCGACAAGTTCGACATCGTCGTCGAAGGCAAGGGCGGCCACGCCGCCAAGCCGCATGAAACCATCGATCCCACGGTCGTCACCGGCCATCTGGTGACCGCGCTGCAAACCATCGTCAGCCGAAATGCCGACCCGATCCAGCAGATCGTCGTATCGGTGACCTCGATGGAAACCTCGTCGCACACCTTCAACGTCATCCCGTCTCGTGTCACGCTGATGGGCACCGTCAGAACGCTCAGCAATGAGACGCGCGAACTGGCCGCAACCCGTATGAAGGGTATCTGCGATCATATCGGCGCAGCCTTCGGGGCCGAGATCTCGCTCGATTACGAGTACAATTATCCGGTCATGGCGAACCATGACGAACAGACCGATTTCGCGGCCGAAGTCGCGAAATCCGTTTCAGGTCAATGCGATACGGCACCGTTGGTGATGGGAGGAGAGGACTTTGCCTTCATGCTCGAGGAACGCCCCGGCGCCTACATCCTCGTTGGCAACGGCGACTCGGCTCCGGTGCACCACCCCGAGTACAACTTCAACGACGAGGTCATCCCCGCCGGATGCAGTTGGTGGGCCGCGATCGTGGAACAGCGAATGCCGGCCTGACGCGGTCAGTCCGCGCAGGCGGTGCAGAAAGGGGTGTCCGGAATAAATTCCAGCCGGGCCTCCGCGATTGGGTCGCCGCAAATGGTGCAGGTGCCGTAGGTGCCTGCTTCGATCCGCGCCAGAGCGGCGTCGATGCGCCGGACCTCGGCCAGCTCCGTCAGGCCGAGCGCTTCGAGCACCTCGTCGCCCTGACGTTCCGAGGCACGATCCTCCCAGTCTTTGGATGGGGTTTCGTCAAGCGCGTGTTCGACCACGTCGAGATGCGCGGTCAGTTCCTTGCGGCGTTCTAGCAGGGCGGTCTTTTGGGTGTCGAGGTTCATTGCACTCTCCCTTTGATACGTATCTACGTTATCAGGTCGGGCAGGGCTGACATTGATCGGAATCAAAGTGGCGCCGCGCGTCCTCGCAACTTGGGATCAAGCGCATCGCGCAGCCCGTCGCCCATGAAATTCACGCTCAGCACCGTGAGCGAGATCATCACGCCGGGCCAGAACACCCGCCAGGGAAACTCGGACAGATAAACGACGCCGTCGCTCAGCAAACGACCCCAGGTGGGAAAATCGGACGGAAAGCCAAGCCCGAGAAAGCTGAGCGCGCTTTCTGTGATGATGGCGTTGGCGATGCCCAGGGTGGCCGAGACGACGATCGGCGACAGGATGTTGGGCAGGATATGCCGCGTGATCTGGCGCAGCTGCGTGGTGCCCGAGGCGCGCGCGGCCAGCACGAACTCGCGCTCCCGCACGCTCAGGACGTCGCCGCGCACGATCCGCGCGACCGGCATCCAGCTGGTGACGCCAATGGCCGTCACGATCAAAAGGAAGATGCCCGTATTGGTGCCGACGGCACTGCTCAGCGCCTCGCGGAACAGCATCATGATGACCAGCAGCAGTGGTAACAATGGCAGGGAGAGGAACAGGTCCGTCAGCCGCATGAGCGGCCCGTCGAGCCGTCTGAACACCCCCGCCGCCACGCCGACAAGAGTACCAAGGAAGACCGACAGCACCATCGCCGTCAGTCCCACGGCCAGAGAAATGCGCCCGCCCGCCAGAACCTGTGCAAGCAGGTCTCTGCCCAGCTGATCGGTGCCGAAGGGATGCGCCGTGCTCGGCCCGGCGTTGAGCGACGTAAAGTCTGGCGTATCCGGTGGAACGCGCCACAGAAGAGGGCCTGCAAGCACGGCAATCACGATGACAGCGAACAAACCGGCGCCGAACACCGCACCCTTGTGCCGCATGAACTGGCGCCACACGTCGCGCCAGGGACCGGAGGAAACGGTTCGTCGCTCAGCCATAGCGGATCCTCGGGTCGAGCAGACCGTAAAGCAAGTCTGCCAGCAGGTTGGCCAGCACGATCAGCACCGCGAACAGGAAAGTGAGCGTATGCACCAGCGGTACGTCATTTGCCTTGATCGCGCTGATCAACTGCGCCCCGATCCCGTTGATGGCGAAAACCTGTTCGGTGATGATCGCACCGCCAAAAATAGCTGGTGCTCCCAGTGCAATGACGGTCACCACCGGGATCATGGAATTGCGCAGGACATGCACCATCAAGACGACCCATTCGCTCAGGCCCTTGGCCCGCGCCGTTCGTACGTAGTCCTGTCCAAGGTTGTCCAGCACCGCCGATCGCATGTACCGGCTTATCTGCGCCGTGGTCTGGACCGACAGCACCATCACCGGCAGGACCATCTGACGGACCTGATATGTGAAGCTCTCCCAGTCGGTGACACGATGCGTGGTCTCGTAGATGAATGGAAAGATGTCCATTTGAACGGAGAACACGAAGATTACCAACGGCCCGGTCAGGAACGGTGGCAGGGAGTAGCCCAGCATCGTCACCAAGGTACCCGCGTTGTCGAACACCGAATACTGGCGATAAGCCGAGTATATGCCGATGGGCAAGGCCATCAGTATCCCCACGACATAGGCTGTCCCGACCACCCAAAGCGTCTGGGGCAGGGCCTGCGAAATCTCGAACATCACTGGCGCACGGCTTTGCCAGCTCAGAACGCGCGGCTTGTCGACAGCCATGGAGGTGCCGAAGATGTGGTCGATCAGCACCTGCGGCTCGACCCAGAAAATCTGCACCATCCACCGCCAGAACCGCACATGCAAAGGCTCTCCAAGGCCGAGCGCCTCGCGCATCTGAGCCTTCACTTCGGGCGAGATCGTCTGCGGCAGGTTTCCCATCGGGTCGCCGGGTGCAAGGTCCAGCAACAGGAAAATGATCAGCGCTATCACGATCAGCAGCGGGATCGAAACCAGCAGTCGGCGCAGCGCGAATGTCAGCATTCCACCCGGTCCATTTACGCCACGCCTATCCCGGTTGCCGGATCATTCGGCCGATAGGCGGTGCCAGCCTGCCACGTTCCAAAGCTCGCTGTCCCATGTGTTCAGAACGACGCCACCAAGCGAATTGACATGCGCCGACACGCGACCGCGATGAACAAGTGGCAGGATCACGAAGTCCTGCACCAGCATGTCATTCATGGCGCGGGCCAGAGCGGCGCGGTCGTCAAGCCCGCCGGTCTCGCGCATCTCGGCCGACAGCGCGTCGAAAGCTTCGTTGCAGTACCGGGGCATGTTGGTTCCTTGCCACTGGTTCTCGGGTGTCGGGATGCGCTCACATGTCCAACTGGCCATGTACGCCTCGGGATCGGTTCCATCGAACATCTGGGCGTACATCTGAACGTCCGCGTAGAACTTCTGATAGGTGTACGGGCTGTTCGCGTCGCTGCCGAAGAATACGTTGCCGTCGATATTGCGCAGCTCGGTTTCCACGCCCAACTGGGACCACCAGCTTTTGATCGCGGCCTGGAAGGTCTGTCTTACGGCGTTTGTGGAGGTCTGGAAAACCATGCGCAGCGGCACGCCGTCCTTGTCGCGCACGCCGTCGCCATCGCTGTCAGTCCACCCGGCACTGTCCAGAAGTGCCTTGGCGCCTTCGATATCCTGCACCTTGCAGGCCTCGTTGGCGTCGGAGGCATATACTTCGGGGGCGGGCAGGATGTTGCAGGTAACGCGCCCGGCCTCGCCATACCCGATCTGCACCAGAATCTCCCTGTCGATGGCCATGCTTAGCGCCTGACGCACCGCGATGTCATCCAGGAACGGATGCGGATGTGCGACGGTCGAGCGTTCTTCGCCCAGATCCGCATCGGGATTGGTCATGTTGATCACGATCCGTTCGACCAGTGTTCCGAAGGCAGACACGACCTCCCCATTGCCGGCCGCCTGCATGCCGTCGAGCACTTCGGGGGGTAACTGCAGGTTCCAGGCATAATCGTAATCCGCGGTTTCCAGCACGGCGCGGGCAGCATTCTCTGCCGTGCCGCCCCCCTTGATCATGAGGATGGCAAAGGCAGGTTTGCCGGGATCGCGATAATTGGGGTTGGCCGACATCTTCACCGTATCACCGGTGCGGAAGTCGTCCACCACGAAGGGACCGGTGCCGATGGGATAGAAGTTGGCTTCGGTACAGGTCGGGGCCCGTTCGCCCAGACAATCAGCGAACTGGCTGGCCTGCAGGATGGGGGAGGAAGCGCCGACGAAGGCATCGTAGGGAAACGGCTTTGCCTCGTCAAAGCGGACAACGACGGTTCGGCTGTCGGGCGTTTCGATATCGGTAATACCCGCGAACTTGTCCACATGCGCGCACCCCCCGCCCTCGGCGGTGCAATAGGACCATGTGAACTTTACGTCTGTCGCAGTTACCGGCGTGCCATCGGACCACTTGAGGTCGTCGGAAAGCCGCCAGGTGATCGACTTGAAGTCGTCGCTCACACCGCCGTTTTCGACCGTTGGGATCTCGTCCACCAGCCATGGAACCATAGCGCCGGTCTCGTCGTATCGTGCCAGTGGTTCAAGAACAAGGCTGGCCGACTCGACATCCTTGATGCCGCCGGAAAGATAGGGGTTCAGGATCGACGGTGCTTGCCAGAAGATCAGGTTGACCTGGCCGTCGCTCGCCCGTTCGGCAAAGGCGCCTTGTGCGACAGTACAGGCAAGAAGCCCTGCGCCCACAAGCCGTCCACACTGCATCCCCAAGTCCCCTCTTGATCCGTATCACCACGCACGCCGTTGACTAATATGGCGTATCGTGAACCCTTGATTTTTGTGAGCGACGGGTTCCGGGCGGGTGATCCAGATGTCATCAGACCATCTGACCGCCAGAAAATCAAGCGATCAGACTGGCCCGGTCAGACCGCGCAGGCGACTGACCCGGGCGGTACGAATTCTGGCGTTCTACTTGGCCCCCGGCGCGATGATCATGATCATCTGGCGGCCTTCCATCTTCGGCATGTTCTCGACCTTGCCGATTTCCTTGATGTCCTCGGCCACCCGCTGCAAAAGTTCGCGACCCAGATCCTGGTGCGCCATTTCACGACCGCGGAACCGCAGCGTGATCTTCACCTTGTCGCCGTTTTCCAGAAAGCGAAAGACGTTGCGCATCTTCACGTCGTAGTCATGCGTGTCGGTGTTGGGGCGGAACTTCACCTCCTTCACTTCGATGACTTTCTGCTTCTTGCGCGCCTCGGATTCCCGTTTTTGTTGTTCGTACTTGTACTTGCCATAGTCCATGATCTTGCAGACCGGCGGGTTGGCGTTCGGCGAGATTTCCACCAGGTCCAGACCGGCCTCTTCTGCCATACCCATGGCGCGTTCGGGCGTCACGACGCCGACGTTTTCACCTTCCGCGCCGATCAGGCGGATTTCCGGAACGCGGATCTTGTCGTTGATGCGGGGGCCGGTGTCGCGCGTCGGAGGCGCGTTGTGTGGTCTGCGGGCTATGGTTTTTGTCCTTCAATCGTTCAGCGAGTTTGAGGTCGCAAGTTAACCGCGCGTAGGGGGTGTTTCAAGCGGCAAAATCGGGGGTCAGAGCCTTGACCGGAGGTAATTTCCTCTTGCATGCACCGATTTTACGCTTCATCTCGAAGCAACTGTAAGGCAGGCTGTGAAAGTCTTCAGAGACCTGCCAGTTGAGAGGAATACCAATGAGAAACATTTTGTGGCTGATCGTGGCCCTTGTCATCCTTGCCGGGGGCTACATGCTTTTCACCGGCAAGTCACCGCAGGAAGTCGTGGACGAGGTGTCCGATACTGTTTCCTCGCCCGAAGAACTGGAAAGCGCGGAGGATGCCGCCGGCGAGGCAACCGAGAATGCCGTTCAGGAAACCGGCGAGGCCCTGGAGGCTGCTGGCGACGCAACGGCCGAGGCCGCCGCGGATGCCGGTGAGGCCGCGGAAGATGCCGTTGAAGCGACCGGGCAAGCCGTCGACGAAGCAGCGCAGGACGCCGTCGAGGCGGCCGACGATGCGGCTAATTTTGCGGAAGACACTGCTGCGGATGCAGCCGACACGGCCAGTGACGCCGCGGATGCTGCTGCCGATGCCGCGGTGGATGCAGCAGATGCGACCGCGGAGACATCCGAGGAAGTGGCCGAGGAAACCACGCAAGCCGCCTCAGACGCGGCGGACGCGGCTGCCGACACTGCCAGCGATGCGGCGGATGCGACGCAAGACGCAGCCGAGGATGCTGCAGACACTGCCAGCGATGCGGCGGAGGCAACCGAGGCTGCCGCCGAGGACGCGGGTGAAGAGACCGCGGATGCCGCGGGGGATGCCACGACCGCAACTGAAGATGCAGCAGAAGATGCGGCAAGCGCGACCGAAGAGACGGCGGAAGACGCTACCGATACCGCCGACGCCGCCGCCGACGGCACCGACGCCGCAGCGGAAGAGGCGGCAACCGACGCCTCCGAGACCCCCATCACCGAGTTGCTGACACCCGAGGGCTTCGATTACGACAAGGTCACCGAGTACATTGACAACTCGGATCTCGGCACAGTGCAAAAGACGGGGCTGAAGTCCAGCCTGCAAGCCGCACGGGACAATCCCGATATGCTGGAAAGCGCGCTGGATGCCGTTCGTGAGGCGCTGAACCTCTGATCGGATCAGGCTGGTTAAAAGACAAAACCCGCGCTGCGATCAGCGCGGGTTTTATTATTTGAAGCGCGAAAGAGGGTCAGTCGAGAAAAGCTTTTTCGACCACGTATTCCTTGGGATCGGAATTCGCGCCCTCGCGCAGGCCGTATTCCTCAAGCATCTCCTTGATCTCGAGGTTAAAGGCCAGGTTGCCGCAAACCATCGCGCGGTCGATCTCGGGAGTAAGGGGTTCGACGTCCAGGTCCTCGAATACTTCGCCTTTGCGCATCAGGTCGGTGATCCGGCCCATCTTGGCGCTCTCTTCACGGGTCGTCGTGGGGTAGTACCGCAGCTTCCCGTGAAAGCCTTCGCCGATCAGCTCGGCCAGCAACTCGTCGCTGCGGATGCCGTCGATCAGTTCCTTGCCATAGGTCAGCTCGCCCACCTCGCGGCAGGTATGGGTGATGATGACCTCGTCGTAACCGCTATAGGTCTGCGGGTCGCGCAGCAGCGAGGCGAAGGGCGCAAATCCGGTGCCCGTTGCAAAAAGCCACAGGCGCTTGCCGGGCAGCAGGGCGTCATGCACCAGCGTGCCCACGGGCTTGGGTCGCAGGATGATCTCGTCACCCGGCTGAATGTGCTGCAACCTGCTGGTCAACGGGCCGTCCTGCACCTTGATCGAGTAGAATTCCAGCTCGTCGTCCCACGAGGGCGAGGCGATGGAATAGGCCCGCAGCAAAGGCTTTTCCTTGCCGGTCTTCTCGTCTTTCTGCATCAGCCCGATCATCACGAACTCGCCCGAGCGAAAGCGCAGGCTGGCAGGGCGGGTGGTGCGGAAGGAAAACAGCCGGTCGGTCCAATGCTTGACCGCCGTCACGGTCTGGGCGTCGGGCAGGGTGGGGACTTTGACGGGTTTCGCTTCGGTCACGGTCACGGTCTCGTTCATCAGCAATCATCGCCCGGGGTCTTAGCCCGGGCGTCTCCTCGTATACTTTGATTCAGGTCAGATTACAGGGGTCATTCGGCGGGAATCTTGCCGCGCTCAGTCCCGCGCAATCGCGCCTGGTAGTCATGCGCCTGCCAGTTTGCACGGAACAGCCACTGGTCTTCCGGCTGTCGCTGGGCCAGTTCGTCTGAGATTTCCACCTCGTCGAAACCAGCTCGGCGCGCCATGGCGTATTGGTCCGCGATGACATGGCCCCGCGCCCGTAGGCGACCAGTGAAGCTCATCAGCCGCAATTGCCGTGCGATGGTAAACCCGCGCCCATCGGAAAAGCTGGGAAAGTCGACGCGGATCATGGGGATGTCCGTCAGCCGTCCCGCCAGCTCGTTTGGATCGTTGCTGGACGCGAGGTCAATGGCACAGCCAGGATGCGCGTCGTTCAACGCGGCGATGGGGCCATCCCAGTCGTCGCTTGTAAAGCCTTGATCGGTCACGATAACGCTCATGCCTTCTCTCCTGTTCTGACGGGTTTTCCGTTGACGAAATGAATGCCGCATTCGGACTTGTCGGTTCCGCGCCAGCGGCCCGCACGGGCATCTTCACCGGCGGCCACGCGGCTGGTGCAGGGCTGGCAGCCGATCGACGGGTAGCCTTGTGCCACCAGCGGGTGACGGGGCAGGCGGTTTTCTTCCATGTAGGTCTGCACGTCCCCCTTGGTCCAATGCGCCAGGGGGTTGACCTTCATCCGGCCCGTGGCCTCTTCGGTCTCGAAGAAATCGAGCGCCGCACGGTCACCGCCGTGATAGCGTTTGCGGCCGGTGATCCAGCCATCAAAGCCTTGCAGCGCGCGTTGAAGTGGCACCGTTTTGCGCAGAGCGCAGCAGGCATCGGTGTCGGACTGGTGAAGGTCTCCTTCGGGGTCCTGTTCGGCCACGTCGTTCGCGTCGGGGCGAATGATGCGCAGGTCCTTCAGCCCCAGGCGCTCGGCCAGTTCCTGCTGGTAGACAAGTGTCTCGGCAAAAAGCATCTCGGTGTCCAAAAAGATCACCGGAGTGTCACGCTTCAGCACCGAGATCATGTGCAAAAGCACCACGGATTCCGCCCCGAAGCTGGACACGAGCGCCAGTTTCCCCGCCTCGGGGCTGGCCAACGCATGGCGCAGCACCGCAGTCGCGGAATTCAGGCGATACCACTCGTTCAGGCCCGAGACGCGGGTCGGCAGGCTGGTGTCGATCTTACTCTGCAGCATAGGCCTTGTCCTGCTCGTAGAGGGCGGTCTTGAACGGCGCCATGCCCGCGCGGCGGTAGAATTGCAGGAACGTCTCGTCCCGGTCTTCCCGCTGATCCAGATAGGCCTCCACGATCCGCTCGACCGCCGGGATGATCTCGTCTGCCGAAAAGCCTGGTCCGGTCCGGTCGCCGATGGCTGCGTTCTCGGTATGGTCGCCGCCCAGCGTGATCTGGTAGTTCTCGACGCCGGCGCGGTCCAGCCCCAGGATTCCGATATGGCCCACGTGATGGTGGCCGCAGGCGTTGATGCAGCCCGAGATCTTGATCTTCAATTCGCCGATGTCATGCTCCAGCTTCAGCTCGTCGAAACGTGTCGCGATTTGCTGGGCGATCGGGATGGATCGCGCCGTGGCCAGCGCGCAGTAATCCATGCCGGGGCACGCGATGATATCCGAGATCAGGCCGATATTCGCCGTGGCCAGACCGTGTTTTTTCAGAATGGCGTGCAGTGCGGGCAGGTTGGACTTGTGCACATGCGGCAGGATCACGTTCTGCTCGTGGCTGATGCGCAGCTCGTCATGGCCGTAGAATTCGGCGAGGTCCGCCATTACGCGCATCTGGTCCGCCGTGGCGTCCCCCGGCGTGGCGCCGTGGGCCTTGAGGCTGATCTGCACGATGGCATATCCCGGCGCCTTGTGGGCGATGAGGTTTGTGTCGGCCCAAGACCGAAAGATCGGATCTGTCTTGTACGTGGTCTCGAACACTTCGGTACCGTCCTGCCGAAAGGCCGGCGGTGCGAAGGCGGTCTTGATGTCTTCGAAGAGAGCAACGTCGATGCCGCTGAACGCGGGGCGGATCACCTCGAACCGCTCCTGCACCCGGGCGCGGATGTCGTCGATGCCGTGCTCGTGCACCGTGATCTTGATGCGCGACTTGTACTTGTTGTCACGCCGGCCCAGCAGGTTCCAGACGCTTACCGTGGCCTCGATATAGGGCAGCAGGTCTTCCTGGCTGACGAAGTCGGATAGCACTTTGCCGATCATCGGCGTCCGGCCAAGTCCACCGCCGACGAGAACGCGATAGCCGATTTCACCATCACGCTCGACGATCTGGATGCCGATATCGTGCGCCTTGATCACGGCGCGGTCGTTCGGGCTGCCGGTGACCGCGATCTTGAACTTGCGCGGCAGGAACTGGAATTCGGGGTGGTCGGTTGACCACTGCCGCAAAAGTTCGGCCACTGGACGCGGATCGGCAATCTCATCCTCGGCGGCACCCGCGAAATGGTCGGCGGTTACATTGCGGATGGTGTTCCCGCTCGTCTGGATGGCATGCATCTCGACCTCGGCCAGGGCATCGAGGATGTCCGGCACGTCGCGCAGTTCCGGCCAGTTGAACTGGATGTTCTGGCGCGTGGTGAAATGGCCATAGCCCTTGTCCCACGTCTCGGCGATATGGGCGAGCTGGCGCATCTGGCGCGAATTGAGCGTGCCATAGGGGATGGCCACACGCAGCATGTAGGCGTGCAGTTGCAGGTAGAGACCGTTCATCAGGCGCAGCGGCTTGAACTCGTCCTCGGTCAGATTACCCGCGATGCGGCGCTCGACCTGGGCCCGGAACTGGCGGTTGCGCTCGGCCACGAAGGCCGCGTCGAATTCGGAATAGGAATACATCAATTTACCTCGGCTTGTTTGCCATGGTGATAGTTGGACGGCCCGGTGCGGCGGAATTCCTCGCGGAAATGCGTCGGCTGCGGACCGTCGTCAGAGGGTTTCGCATCGGCCAGGTACGCCCCGACAACCAGCTCGGGTTGACCTTCGGCCTGCGCCAGCCGCAGCTTGGCGAGCGCCTCGTCGCTGATCAGTTCAGCCTCGCTGAGGTGCCGCGACCAGCTGTCATCGGCGGTCTGGTATACGACGTCGCCTTCCAGCAGCGCGTTGGCGGTGACGACCTTGGGGGTGAATTCTCTGGGCATCAGGCAAACTCCTGCGTCGAAAGGGTCAGATTTGCCTCGGCGGCGCGGGGCGCGAGGCCGATGAAGGTCAGGGCCGGGCCGGCCAGATCGGCTGCTTCCAGGTCCTGCGCCATGCGGGCCAATGTGGTGGCGACGATGCGCTGTTCGGGTCGCGACGCATTCTCGACGATGCTGACGGGCGTGGCGCGGTCCGCCCCGTGCATCAGCAGGCGGCCCTGGATGAAGCGGCTGGATTTCTTGCCCATGTAGATCGCGGCAACTTCGCCGGGTTGGGCGAGGGCAGTCCAGTCCTGCTCGGCATAGCCTTTCATGTCGTGGCCCGTGACAAAGCGGACGGCGGCGTTGCGCTCGCGCTTGGTCAGGCTTTGACCGATAGCAGCCACACCGGCAGAGGCGGCGGTGATCCCTGGCACGATGTGCCAGCCGATCCCGGCGGCGTTGACCGCGTCGACCTCTTCGTCAAGCCGGCCAAAGACGGTCGGATCGCCACCTTTCAGGCGCACGACCTGCGCACCGGTGGCAGCGTGCTCGACGATCAGCGCGTTGATATCCTCCTGAGACATGGCGGGACCGAAACCGGTCTTGCCCGCGTCGATCATTGTCGCCTCGCGGCGGGCCAGTTCGAGAATTTCGGGCGTAACCAGCCGGTCGTGGATGACCACATCGGCGGCGTCGAGCGCCTTCCTTGCCTTGAGCGTCAGCAGTTCGGGGTCGCCGGGGCCGGCACCGACGAAGGCCACGTGACCTTGGCGCTCTTCGGCGTTCACATGGCTGTCCAGAAGCTCGGGAAGCATCTCGTTGACGGCCTCTTCGCCGCCTTCATCGATCGCGCGCGGGCCGGCGCCGAAATAGTACTCCGACCAGAAATCACGGCGCTTGCGGCCCATGGGCAGGACCTCGACCGCTTTGCGAAACGCTTTGCCAATGCGGGCAAGAGTGCCCAGCGTGGCGGGCAGGCGTTCTTCCAGATCGGCCTTGATCGCCCGGGCCAGAACGGGAGCTGCGCCCTCGGTGCCGATGGCGACTGTCACCGGGTCACGATCGACGATTGCAGGCGTTATAAAGGCACTGTCCTGCAGGTTGTCGACGATGTTCACCAAAGCGCCGTCGGCGCGGGCGATGGCGGAGGTGCGCGCGTCCTCGGCGTCGTCCTCGTCCGCGGCGTAGAACAGAACGGCACAGGTCGTATCGCCCGGCTCCATCGCGCGGCGCACGAGGCGCAACTTGCCGGCGGTATACCAGTCCTCGATCTCTTGCGCCGGCGCTGGTGCGAAGACCGTCAGCTGTGCTTCAGTTTTCAATAGCAGGCGCAGCTTGGCGAGCGCGGCCTCGCCGCCGCCCGAAAGCACAACGCGGCGTCCTTCCAGTGCGACGAAGATAGGGAAATGTTTCACGGCGGCTTGCCTCCGGCTGCGATTGACTTGTGCCAATATATAGAAAATATTCCCAGCATTGCGCCACCTGGCGGCGTGAATAAGGACACTTGTTCCATTTTGATTTTGTTGAATTGGGAATGTCCCGGGAAAAGGAAAAATACAGAATGAGTGTTCGCCTTGACGAACTGGACCGGAAAATCCTCTCGGAGCTTCAGAAGGATGGGGGGCAATCGCTGGACGATATCGCGAAAACAGTCGGCAGTTCCAAGACCCCGGTCTGGAACCGGATTCGAAAAATGCGCGAGGGTGGCGTGATCCGCCAGCAGACCTTTCTGCTGGATCCCGAAGCCCTGGGTCTTGAAGCGTGCTTCTTCGTCCTGATCCGCACGTCTGAACACGACAAGGAGTGGCAGGACAGGTTTCTCGACGCGCTGAGAACACGGCCCGAGGTGATGGAGGCGCACCGGCTGGCGGGCGATATCGACTACATTCTCAAGGTCGTGGTCAGCAACGCGCGCGCCTATGACATCTTTTACCAAGCGCTGATTTCAGAGGTGAAAGTGCATAACGTGACGGCGCTGTTGTCGATGGAAGAGATCAAGTCGACGACAATGCTGCCTGTCTAGGCGCTTACGCTTTGCCCTCCAGCGCCTCGATAATAGGAGAAAAATCCGCAGCCTTGAGGCTGGCGCCCCCGACAAGTGCGCCGTCGACGTTGTCGGTCGCGAAAATCTCGGCGGCGTTGTCGGGTTTGACCGATCCGCCGTAGAGAAGCGGGATAGCGCCCCCCTCGTTTTCTCCGAACCGACGGATCATGCGGGCGCGGATGAAGTCGTGCACTTCGTCGATCTGCGCGGTCGTGGGAACCTTTCCGGTGCCGATGGCCCAGATCGGCTCGTAGGCGATGACCGTGTTGGCGGCGGTGCAGCCATCGGGCAGGGACGTGGCCAGTTGTCCGCCGATGATATCGAGCGTATTTGCCGCCTCGCGCTGCGACAGCGACTCGCCCACGCAGACGATGGCGACAAGCCCTGCGGTGTGGGCCGCGCGGGTCTTGGCGTTGACGTCGTCACTGGTCTCGCCGTGATCCTCGCGCCGTTCGGAATGGCCGAGAATGACGCTGGTGGCGCCGGCATCGAGCAGCATTTCGGCCGAAATGTCACCCGTATGTGCGCCACTGGCCTTCGCATGACAATCTTGTCCGCCGACCTGAATGGGCCCATCGGCGAGCAAGGCCGCCGCGGCCTGAACCAGCGTAGCGGGCGGACAGATCAGGATATCAACGCTAGGGTCGGAATGCGCCTGTGCGATGGCAGAGAGTTCTTCCAGGGCACTGCGCGTGCCATTCATCTTCCAGTTGCCTGCCGCCAGTTTGCGCGCCATTCGTTACCTCCGGGTTAATTGACCGGATTGGTAGCGGCTCGGGCCGGGCGGGGCAACGGCTACATGTTTTCGAACTTGATCGACTCCCCGCAGCCGCAGGCCTCGGTCACGTTGGGATTGTTGAACACGAAGCCCGATTCCAGAAGCGAGGTCTGATAGTCGATTTCCGTGCCGAACAGAAACATCTGGGCCATGGGCGCGATCATAACGCGCGCGCCGTCCTGCTCGACCACCTCGTCGTTGGGGTCGACCTCGGCCACGTAATCCATGGTGTATTCCATGCCCGCGCAGCCGCCTTTCTTGACGCCGATGCGCAGGCCCTGGTGGCCCTCCTTGTCCATCAGGCGGGCAATCATCGACGCCGCTTTCGGGGTCATGCTGACCGCCTGTTTGCCTGGGATTCCGAACATGGTGCTGCCTTTCTCGCTGCGATATCCCCAATCTATGCAAGCCAGCCGGCAATCTCAAGCGGGGGCAGCAAATCCATCCAGGCGCGCGTAGCCTCGGCCACGAGGAACGCCCAGGCGAAGGAGGCCAGCGTGCCGATGATCACGTATTCCGCCGATTTCTGATCACGCGCGGCGGTGCCGAAGCGCAGGATGGATTTCGCGGTGATCAGGAAGCCCACGCCAAGCGGTTGATTTGCCATGACGAAAAAGAAGATCAGCCCGCGTTCGATCAGCCCGATCTGGCGGCCACCGTTGCGCAGGCCGCGCTGCTGTATCAGCACACCATGCGAGCGCATCAGCAGGCCCACGGCATACTGACCGGCAACCAGGGTGGTGATCAGCCCGGCCAGAAGCGCCATGAGCGGCAGCAGGGTCGGCGTGTTGACCCATGTGCCGGTGGCCCAAAGGGTGGAGGCGTGGAACGCGACGGCGACGATCACCAGAAGATGCAGGGCCTGATCGGCGAGAAATGCGGCCAGCCCTTTGAAATTGCCATAGGTTTTCGCGCAGTCGATGGCCAGGTGCGCGGCGGCGAGGGCGAGCACGGGCAGCGCGGCGACATGGCCCAACGCGGCCATGGAGGCCACCAGAAGCAGTGTGCCGTGGAGGAGCATGACGCCGAAGTGACGCTTGTTGCGGTGGATCCAGTCCGTTTGCAGGACGAAATCGGCCAGGACATGAGCAAAGAGGAGGGCGGTGAAGGTCTCGATCATTCCGACGTCTCCAGCAGTGTCAGGGCATCATGGAGGGCCGGGTAGCCGGCGGCGTGCAGAGCCTGATCTATGGCCTGGCGGGAAATGCCGAGGCGGTCGGCGGCGACACGCCGCGGCCCGGTTCCGGGGGGCAACATCGCGGCCACGGCGCGGGCCTGGGCCTGCGTCCAGCCCTGCGCGATATGGTCGGCAAGGCGGTAGGTGGCGTCGAGCGGGCCACCTGCGGCATGGGCAAAAAGCGTGTTGCCTGAGAGTGTATCCAGCAGGCGACCAGAGTCGTTGAACGCAGGTCCGTGGGCGCTGTTGGGGTTGGCGTCGGACAGGGTGCCTTTGCCGGTGGCGACGCCGATGCGGGATTGCACCGCCGGATCCAGCGCCATCAGGCTGGATTGCAGGTAAAGCGTTGATCTGAGGCCATATTCGGATGCGTTTACCGCCAGTTGCCAACCGTCGCCTCCGCGCCGTCCGAAGGCCGCAATAGCACCTTGGCTCCACGCGGAGATGTCATGTGACAGCCGTTCGAGGCAATTCATAACATCGTCGAGACGCTTTGCCGAAAGGGCAGTTGACTCGACGATGTCGCCGGTGAAGACGGTCCAGATCATGTGCAAGTAATACTACTTGCTTTTGCGAAATGCAAGCGTTTTTGCTTGCCTTACATGAATCCGAGCTCGAGGCGGGCCTCGTCGCTCATCATGTCCATGCCCCAGGGTGGCTCCCAGGTAAGATCAACATCAACTTGTTTAACACCGGCTAACGGCTCGATCGCCTCGGCGACCCAGCCCGGCATCTCGCCGGCAACGGGGCAGCCCGGGGCGGTCAGGGTCATGATGACGCTGACCTCGTTTTGCTCGGTGATGTCGATCGTGTAGATCAGGCCGAGGTCATAGATATTCACAGGGATTTCAGGGTCATAGACCGAGCGACACGCCTCGACGCATTGGTCGTAGAGCGGGTGATCCGTGCTGGAGGGCGCAATCAGCGGCGCGCCTTCGAGGGGTTCTGGCTGCTGGGTCATGTCACATCCTGTGCGGTTATCCGACTGAATATATAAGGATAAGAGAGCGGCGCGTCCAGAGGGGGTGCGGTGGATTAACCCTCGGATTTCGGTGGGATTGGACGGGGGTGACCTGCGTGCACCCCTTGTGCACCGGGCGTGCACCGCCGCGACACGGCACTGGGCCGCGCGCATTGGTTAACGCGCGACGGGTGACGTTGCGTTGTCGGCTCTATTTGCCGGCGCGGCGGCGGCGGATCGGGGCGGGGCGCACGCGGCTTTCGATGTCGTCATAGAGCATGCCGACGATGTTCTTGCCGGTGGAATTCTCGATGCCTTCCATGCCAGGCGAGGAATTGACCTCGAGCACCTTGGGCCCCGCCTCGGCGCGCAGAAGGTCGACCCCGGCGAGCCCCAGGCCGAAGGCGCGGGCGGCGCGCAGGGCGGTCTCGCGCTCGGTCTTGGTGATGCGCACCGACTTGGCCGAGCCGCCGCGGTGCAGGTTGGAGCGAAAATCGCCCTCGGCCCCGGTGCGTTTCATCGAGGCGACGACCTTGCCGCCGATCACGAGACAGCGGATATCCTCGCCCGCGGCCTCCTTGACGAAATCCTGCACGAGGAAGTTGGCGCGAAGGCCGCGGAAGGCGTCGATCACAGACTCGGCGGCCTTCTTGGTTTCGGCCAGAACGACGCCTTTGCCTTGCGTTGATTCCAGCAGCTTGACGATCAGGGGCGCGGTGCCGACGAGGCCAATGAGGTTGCCGGTGTCCTGCGGCGAGGCGGCGAAGGCGGTGTTGGGCATGCCGACCTTGGCGCGGGCCATCAGCTGATGCGCATAGAGCTTGTCGCGGCTGGAGGAGATGCCGGCCGAAGGGTTCACGCAATAGGTGCCGATGGTTTCGAACTGGCGCACGACGGCGGCGCCATAGGACGTGATCGAGGCGCCGATGCGCGGGATCACCGCGTCGTAGCGGGGCAGGCGCTTGCCGTCGTAATGCACCTCGGGCGCCAGCGTGTTGATCGCCATGTAGCAGCGGGTGGTGTTGATGACCTCGACGGAATGGCCGCGTTTCTCGCCCTCTTCGACAAGGCGGCGGGTGGAGTAGTTGTTTTCGCGTGACAGCACGGCGATGCGCAGGGAGCGGTTGGGCTGGGCCTCGCGCATTTTCTTGGTGTGATAGACGTCGTAGTTAAGCTCGGGCTGAAGGAAGCGATCGGTGGCGACGATCGAGATGTGATCCTTGAGCGCTGTGCGACCCAAAAGCATCCGGCTGTTCATGGTGGAGCGATTGGTCAGCGTGATCTCGATGGGCCAGGACTGGCCCGCGACCTCGAGCTTGCTTTCGATGACATAGCGCAGCTCTTTTTCGCCGTTCGAGGACGCCACCTCGCGCCGGTCCACGATGGGGGCGGAGCAGGGGATCACCAGGTCGTCGCGGCCCGGGATCGGGTGGACGGTGAAGCGGACCTTGGGTTTCGAGGACGGCCCGAAGGTTTCGATGTCAAAGGCGTGCAGCGCGGAGGTGCGCGCCCCGGTGTCGACCTTGGCCCGCAGCGCCGGCACACCCAGTCCGGGCAGGGAAATCCATTCTTCCCAGCCGAAGTTCAGGATTTCGGGACTGTCGGGGGCATCGTTCATGTGGTGGCCTTTTGGTTGTGGATCGATCGGCGGTGGAACTGCAAGTTTCACCACGTAATGCGTGTCGGTACAAGGTTACGGTAAGGTGACGGCCGCAGGGGCGACGCGTGAGGCTATTTGTTGATGTCTTCGTCGAAATAGCGGGTCTGGTCGTCGGGCGCACGGAATACGCGGCGCAGTATCAGCCATGCGATCAGCGATATCCCCGCGAAGAGCGCGATGAGCGTCGGCGGCATGAAAGGGCCGAGCAGGGCCACAAGGAGGGCCATGACGGCGGCCCCGGCGGCGATGCCGAGGAAGATATAGCCCGGCATCAGCAGTTCGAGAATGGCGATGGCCAGCGCGGCGCAGAGCCAGACCCACCAATGCGACAGCAAGTCGATCATGGCTTGTCTTTCAGCATGGTGAAGGCATTGGCGAAAGCCTCGACCGCGTGGGCGGGCAGGATAACGGTCTGCGACGATGGCCCTTGGCCCAGCGCATTGAGCGCCTCGACCTGTTTCAGGGCGACCTGGTATTGTGCGGCTGCCATGCCGTTATCGGCGATGGCGCGGGCCACGACGCCGGTGGCGTAGGCCTCGGCGTCGGCCTGGATGCGGCGGGCCTCGGCGGTTTTCTCGGCGGCGTAGAGATCGGCGTCTGCGGCCAGTTCCACGGCGCGTTTCTGGCCTTCGGCCTCGGTCACCTGCGCGCGGCGGGCGCGTTCGGCGTTGAGCTGTTGCAGCATCGCCTCGCGCGTGGCCTGGTCGAGGTTGACGTCGAGGATCTCGGCCCGGGTGACCTCGATCCCCCAGTTGTCGACGGCGTCCTCGACATGCTGCTTGATCGTGTCGATCAGTTGCGAGCGGTTGGCCTGCACGTCGTCGAGATCCATCTTGCCGATCTCGGCTCGCACGATCCCGGCAACGGTGGTGGCGATGGCGGCGTCCACGTCGCGGATGCGATAGACGGTCTTTTCGGGGTTGGTGATACGGTAGAAGACGGAGGTTTCAACCTCGACCAGCACGTTGTCGCGGGTGATGGCGTCCTGGCTGGCATTGGGCAGCTGGCGTTCGAGGATCGAGACGCGGTGCCGGATCTTGTCGAGAAAGGGCACGATGAAATTGATCCCCGGCCCCAGCACCGAGCGCAGGCGGCCGAAGCGTTCGACGACATGCTGTTCGGATTGCGGAACGATCTTCACGCCTTGGAAGATCACGATGAACAGCAGCAGCGCGAGCAGGATGTAGGACAGGTTGGAAGAGAGCAGGTCGATTATCTGGTCTTCGGTCATCGGGATCCCCGTTGGACATGTCCCGGTTTAATAGGCTCAGCGCGCGCGCCATTGCAAGGCTTTGGCGGTGGTGCCGGGCGTGGGGGGATCAGCCGTCGGGGTAGTCCTGCGCGGGGCCTTGTGGCAGGAACGGCTTGCCGGTTTCCTTTTCGAGCTCTGCCGCGCGGGCCAGCAAGCGTTCGCGGCAGGCGGTTTCGAGATCCCAGAAGGTGGACTGGTCGGGGGTGGGCAGGGCGAAGAGGATTTTCTTGCCGAAGACATCCTGGTCGGCGACCCAGACGCCGGCGTCTTCCTTGGATCCCAGCGTGCCGTCGTCGATCTCGTCCATGACCTCGAAGAACGCCTTGCGCAGGGCCTCGACATCGGCGGTTTGCGCGAATGTCATGCGGATGGGGCGCGTCATCTCGCGGTCGCCGGCAGAGAGGTTTTCGAACGGGTGTTTGACGAAATGGCTGACCGGCACGATGAAGCGGTTGCCGGTCCAGATCGCCAGCTGGACATAGGTAAAGTGGATGCGCTCTACGGTGCAGAAGCGGTCCTCGAAGATGATCTGGTCGCCGATCCGGGCCGAGCGGTTGAGTGCGATCTGCACGGCGGCCAGCAGGTTGCCGAGCACTTCGCGGGCGGCGAAACCCAGCACGATGGTGATCGCGCCCGCGCCGGCCAGAAGCGTGTAGCCCAGCGAATTGAAGACCTGCACAGAGCTGAGCAGGGTGACCGCGCCCACGATGACCGCGAGGATGATGACGAACTTGCGAAAGCCCGACAGCATGGTGGCCATGTTGCGATAGTGCGCGTTGCCCGGGTTGGCGAGTTCCTCGGGGCTGTTGAGGCTGACACGGTCGAAGATCTCGTCGGCGACGCGCACCGCGGCCAGGGCGAGGCCAACGACGTAGCCCAGAAGCACCAGAGGCCCGACGATGACACTGATCGGGCCGGTGACCACCAGAAGTCGGTTGGTTGTAAAGCCGATGACGGCGGAGATCACGATGATTGTGGCGGGCAGGCGGAAGGCGCGCACGCAAGCCTGCACGATGCGGCGGCTGGAGAATTGCCCCAGCCATCCGACAAGGCGGTAGGCGATGTAGCCGAGGAAGAACGCGATGACGGTGATGACGGGCAGCACAAGCCATTCCCAGACATACATCCCGAACGGCCCCCGTTCGCGCGCCCAGGGGGGCATTGCCAGTTCCAGATCGGTCGGTTTGAAGCGCTCATAAAGCGCCGGTATATCGCGCACGCTCTGTCGAGAGATGAGCCAGACCGGATCGCCGTTCGCGGGTTTCACCCGATTGAGGCGCAGGGGCACCGGGCGTTTTTCCAGCTCCAGCATGTTGAGCAGGATCGAGCGGCGCACGCGGCCGGCACCGGGGTCTTCCTGGGCGCCGTCGAGCCATCCATCGGGACGATCCGACAGGTCGGTCCAGGGGATCAGGACCTGTCGGTCGATGATCATCTTCAGCTGGCGTGCGAGGTTCGCACCGCGATTGGCCTGTGCGTCGAGTGGCAGGTCGCCGAGGTCCAGCAGGTGGGCCGCGGCGCCGTACTGGTCGTCGTCGAACAAGGACAGAAGCGATTCCACCGCCGAGCGGGGCGTGTCGCGATCGAGCGCCGCGGGAGGCTCGGGCAGACCGGGGTTCAGCAGGTCGATCTCGAAATAGGGGTCTTGTGCATACGCCGCGACCGTGCCGGTCACGATGATGAAAAGCGCTGCCAAGAGGCTGCGCAGCGAGGCGGCGATGGAATGCATATGTATTGTCACGTGTCCCGTCGTTTTTGTTTCACCATAACCCAGCGCCTCTCGGTTTGGTTCATTTTCTTCTACGCGCCGTGGCGTCGGGCACATATGCGGGATGATTGAAGCTTTCGTCAAAGGCGTTATGGAGGGCGCATCGAGGCCAGAGGGTGATGACATGACGAACGGGTTCGCATTCGAGTTGGGCGGAACGGACGGGCAAGCACGGACGGGGGTGATCCGCACGCCGCGGGGCGCCGTGCGCACGCCGGCCTTCATGCCGGTGGGCACCGCTGCCACGGTGAAGGCGATGATGCCCGAGAGCGTGCGCGAAACCGGCGCGGATATCCTGCTGGGCAACACCTATCACTTGATGCTGCGCCCAACGGCAGAGCGGATCGACGCCTTGGGCGGCTTGCATCGCTTCATGAACTGGGAGCGGCCCATTTTGACGGATAGCGGCGGGTTCCAGGTGATGAGCCTTGCGGGGTTGCGCAAGCTGACCGAGGAGGGGGTCACGTTCAAGAGCCATATCGACGGCTCGAAACACGAGCTGACGCCGGAGCGGTCGATGGAGATTCAGCGCCTCTTGGGCAGTGATATCGTGATGTGTTTCGACGAATGTCCCGCGCTGCCGGCGAGCGATGACGAGGTGGCGCGGGCGATGCGCCTGTCGATGCGATGGGCCGCGCGGTCGAAGGACGCGTTCGGCGACCGGCCCGGCCATGCGCTTTTCGGGATCATGCAGGGCGGCGTGACGCAGGAATTGCGCGAGGAAAGTGCCAAGGCGCTGGTCGAGATCGGGTTCGACGGCTACGCCATCGGCGGGCTGGCGGTGGGCGAGGGGCAGGAGGCCATGTTCGGCGTGCTGGATTACGCCACCGGGTATCTGCCGCAGGACAGGCCGCGCTATTTGATGGGGGTGGGCAAGCCCGACGACATCGTGGGCGCGGTCAAGCGTGGCGTCGACATGATGGATTGCGTGCTGCCGTCGCGATCGGGGCGGACCGGGCAGGTGTTCACCCGGCGCGGCGTACTGAACATCAAGAATGCGCGGCATCAGGACGACCCGCGACCGCTGGACGAGGCATGTGCCTGTCCGGCGTGCCGGAATTACAGCCGCGCCTATCTACACCACGTCTTCCGTAGTCAGGAGATCATCAGCTCGATGCTGCTAACCTGGCACAACCTGCATTACTATCAGGAGATTATGGCGGAGATGCGCGAGACGATTGCCGCCGGAGAGTTCGATGCCTGGGAGGCGGAGTTTCATGCCCGGCGGGCCGAGGGGGATATCGCGCCGATTTGATAAAGATCTCCGTCGCTTAGCCAGACCGCTGGTTTTTCGCCCCAGACTGTTTCCAAAACGTGATCGAATTTCCTTTGGAGCTAAGCGGTTTTTCGCTTATGCTTAGTCCATCACTTTAGGAAGTGTTTAATATTACAATGACTTACGCTGCCTTTACTTTCAGTTGGATGTCTGTCGCACTTTTCGCGGCAATGTTGCTCGCCTGACGCGGATCACGCGCCACGCATGTTGTGTATCATGAAACGGACCGGCCCCGCGAACGGGGCCGGTACACCTTTTTTGAACCCATCGGCGGTAGAGCGCGACCCAGAGGCATCACGACACTGTGACAGACTGGGAGCAATGACATGACATATGCCGCATTCACGTTCAGCTGGGCCTCGGTGGCTGTTCTGGCCGCAACGCTTCTGGCCTGAAGCGCCGCCGATTCCACGGCCAATCCCCGGGGCGTCGGACCTTGATCTCTACCCTGATCGCCCAGTCCGGCTAAGTCGGTGCGTTCACGGTGGGGACGGGCACATCGAGGTGGTCACCTCGTCTTGTGCGAACCGCTTGATCGGGCCAGTTTTCGAGGGGCCAACGGTAAGAATGCGCCTATTTGGTGCTTGTACCCGTGCATGGCGCAAGGCATTCTGCGCGCGACCTGGCCGGGGGGCGAGGTTGAAACCGGGCCGCGAGCGCCCAGATTAACAGTATCGAAACGGAGAAGGACGGTGGTTGCCGCCAAGTCGGGACCGGAGCCTTCTTGCCAAAACAGGATAACGAGCATGTTAGAACCCCTTAACGCCTCTTACCCGGTCTTGCCGCTACGCGATATCGTCGTGTTCCCGCACATGATCGTGCCGCTTTTCGTCGGGCGCGACAAATCTGTGCGTGCGCTTGAAGAGGTGATGCAGGACGACAAGCAGATTCTGCTGTCGAGCCAGATCGACCCGGGTGAGGACGACCCAAGCGCCGACGGTATTTATAATTCCGGCGTGCTGGCCAACGTGCTGCAACTCCTCAAGCTCCCCGATGGAACCGTGAAGGTGCTGGTCGAGGGCGTGGCGCGGGTCAAGATCACCGAGTATCTCGAGAACGAGAACTTCTTCGAGGCACGGGCCGAGTACCTGTCGGAAATGCCGGGCGATGCCGCGACGATCGAGGCGCTGCTGCGCACCGTGTCGGACGAGTTCGCCCGTTATGCCAAGGTCAAGAAGAACATCCCCGAAGAGGCGCTGGCCGCCGTGACCGAGGCCGACGATGCCGCCAAGCTGGCCGACCTGGTGTCGGGGCATCTGGGCATCGAGGTGGCGCAGAAGCAGGAACTGCTGGAGACGTTGAGCGTCAGCGAGCGGCTTGAGAAGGTCTATGGCCTGATGCAGGGCGAGATGAGCGTTCTGCAGGTCGAGAAGAAGATCAAGACGCGCGTGAAAAGCCAGATGGAGCGCACGCAACGCGAGTATTACCTGAATGAGCAGATGAAGGCCATTCAGAAGGAGCTGGGCGATGGCGAGGACGGCGAAGGCGAGATTGCCGAGCTGGAAGAGCGCATCGAGAATACCAAGCTGTCGAAAGAGGCGCGCGAGAAGGCCGAGGGCGAGTTGAAGAAGCTCAAGAACATGAGCCCGATGAGCGCCGAGGCGACGGTGGTGCGCAATTACTTGGACTGGATGCTGTCGATCCCGTGGGGCAAGAAATCCCGCGTGAAAAAGGATCTGGGCCGGGCGCAGGATGTCCTGGACAAGGACCACTATGGCCTTGAGAAGGTCAAGGAGCGGATTGTCGAGTACCTGGCCGTGCAGCAACGCTCGAAAAAGCTGAAGGGTCCGATCATGTGCCTTGTCGGCCCGCCGGGCGTGGGCAAGACGAGCCTTGGCAAATCCGTGGCGCGGGCGACGGGCCGCGAATTCATCCGCATCAGCTTGGGTGGTGTGCGCGACGAGTCCGAGATCCGCGGTCATCGCCGGACTTACATTGGTTCGATGCCGGGCAAGATCATCCAGTCGCTGAAGAAGGCGAAGACGACGAACCCGCTGATCCTGCTCGACGAGATCGACAAGATGGGCCAAGATTTCCGGGGCGACCCCGCGTCGGCCATGCTGGAGGTTTTGGACCCGGAGCAGAACGGGACGTTCGTAGATCACTATCTTGAGGTCGAGTACGACCTGTCGAACGTGATGTTCCTGACCACGGCGAACTCCTACAACATGCCGGGGCCGCTGCTCGATCGGATGGAGATCATTCCGCTGGCCGGCTACACCGAGGACGAAAAGCGCGAGATCGCCAAGCAGCACCTTCTGGCCAAGCAGATCAAGAACCACGGACTGAAGGCCAAGGAGTTCAGCCTTGATGACAGTGCGCTGACGGCGATTATCCGGCATTACACCCGCGAGGCGGGCGTGCGGAACCTCGAACGTGAGATCAGCAAGGTGTGCCGCAAGGCGCTGACCAAGATCATCAAGAAAGAGGCCGAGCGCGTCGACGTGACGTCGGAGAATATCGACGATTTCCTTGGCGTGAAGAAGTTCCGTTATGGCCTTGCCGAGGAGAAGGACCAGGTGGGTGTCGTCACCGGGTTGGCCTATACCTCGGTGGGGGGCGAACTGTTGAACATCGAGGCGCTGCGCCTGCCGGGCAAGGGCCGGATGAAGACCACCGGCACGCTGGGCGACGTGATGAAGGAGTCGATCGACGCCGCGTCCTCTTATGTGCGGTCGATCAGTCCTCAGATCGGTGTGAAACCGCCACGGTTCGAGAAGTGGGACATTCACGTGCACGTCCCCGAGGGCGCGACGCCAAAGGACGGGCCGAGCGCGGGTCTGGCGATGGTGACGTCCATCGTGTCCGTTCTGACCGGTATTCCGGTGCGTAAGGATATCGCCATGACTGGTGAGGTCACGCTCCGAGGCAACGCGCTGGCCATCGGCGGGCTGAAGGAGAAGCTTCTGGCGGCCTTGCGTGGTGGCATCAAAACGGTTCTGATCCCGCAGGAGAACGAAAAGGACCTGGCTGAGATCCCCGACAACGTGAAAGAGGGGCTGGAGATCATCCCCGTGGAACACGTGAGCGACGTTCTGAAACTGGCGCTGGTGGACACGCCAGAGCCGGTGGAATGGGACGAAGCGGCCGAAGAGGCTGCCGCCGCGGAAGCTGCGCGGAAGTCCGGCGAGGACGGGGCAGGGGCCGTGACCCACTGAGCCTGCCGCACCCGTTGAACAAAGGGCGTCCGCAGTGTCGCAAGACCTTCACCGGACTTGGTGACGACACAAGCGTGGCCTTGCAAGTAACTCTGGTCTGAAAATGCCAATGCCCCGCAGAGACCTGCGGGGCATTTGCTTTTCCCGGAGGTGGGCATTACGGACTTTGCTGCCTTTCAGAACGGAGGCCATCGCCAGCTCAAGGGAGGGGCTGACGATGGCCGGGCCGCTTCGCGGCTGTTCATCGGCTGGGGGCTCGACACCGATGTCATAGAAAGGGCTCGAAGTGTGGTTGCCGCTTCGAGCCTGTCTCGCAAATTCGGCGCGCCGCTGCAAAAGGCAACTAGACAGTGCCATTCGTGGTCTGCATCAGCGCGCTTTGCCTGCTGCCAAACCAATCGAGAACAGCACGCACGCGGGCGGTGTGGCGGAGGTCGGGATGCGTCAGTAACCACAGATCGATCGCGAGGCCCTCGATGGCCGGCCCAAGGCGTCGCAAGTTGCGGTCCGGCTCGGCCAGATAGCAGGGCAGAAGGGCGACGCCGATGCCGGCACGGGCCGCGGCGTACATGCTCAGAACACTGTTCATTTTGCAGACGCAAGCGCCGTCGCACCCTTCGGCGCGCATCCATGCATGAAGCTGGGGATAGGTCATGGACGGGCCCGGGCCGATCCAGGGAAGCGCGGCCCAGTCCGGCTGGTCCGTGTCTTCGATTTCGAGCGAGTGTGAGGCGTAGACTGCCTGCTTGATAAGGCCGAGCCGGCGGCCGACAAGCTGCTCGTCAGGTGCGGTCGCGGGCCGGATCGCGATATCCGCTTCGCGAAAGGCCAGGTCGGATATTTCGTTCGATACGACGACGTCCAGCGTTATGTCGGGTTCTGCTTGCCTCAGTCGAGCGATCTCCGGGGCCAGAAGTCCGCAGAGCAGCGTATCGGTTGTCGCCACGCGAACGACACCCGACGGCCGCAGGTCGCGTCCCGATACGCGCCTTTCTGTCTCAATGGTGAGTTCCTCCATCTGGCGGGCAGTTGCCGCGACTTCTTCCCCCGCGGTCGTGAGGCGATAGCCGGTGCGAAACCGCTCGAAGAGGCGCACGCCTAGTTTCTCTTCGACCGCATTGATCCTGCGAAACATGGTCGGATGGCTCGACCCGGCCCGATGCGCCGCACCGGAAAGCGAGCCCGCCTCCGCGATCCGCAGGACTGTCTGGTAATCGTTCCAGTCAAGCACGTTGTTCATCTGTGCAGTATTTCCTTTCAGATATGTCTAATGAAATAACAAAAATGAAAGCTTATTGTCAGACCCAATCGCACGGATAAACGGAAAGTTGCGCACATGCATACCCATATCGTTCATGCCCATCCCGAGCCGCTATCCTACAATGGCGCCCTTACGCGCGCCGCTGAAACCCAGATGAAACGGCAAGGCGGTACCGTCACGACAAGCGACCTTTATGGCTCTGGGTTCGATCCGGTCGAGGCAGTGCGGCATTATGCGAACCGCGTGCAGACGGACCGCTTTGTTCCGCTCGCGGAGCAGCGCCACGCCTGGCGCAGCGATATCGTGCCCAAGGATATACGCGCGGAGATCGCCAATCTTGAACGCGCGGACCTCGTGATCCTTCAGTTTCCGCTGTGGTGGCACGGTCCGCCGGCGATGCTGAAAGGCTGGATGGACCGCGTCTTCATGAATGGCGGGCTTTATACCAGCCGGATGCGCTATGGCGCGGGATATTTCAAAGGGCGGCGCGCTGTCGTTTCGGTGACCACAGGCGCGCCCCAAGCTGCCTTTGGCCCGAAAAGTCGGGGCGGCGATTTCGAAACCATGCTATGGCCCGTTCAGTATTCGATGCACTACATGGGTTTTTCGGTCCTGCCGCCCTTCATTTCGTATGGCGTGCAGGGGCATGGCTACAGTTACGAAGATCAGGCCACGCTCGAAGAGAGATTAACCGACAACCTCGGAAACTGGGCGCTACACTTGTCGACGTTGGACGAGGCAGAGCGACTTTGTTTTCCTGACTGGCCCGATTGGGATGAGGACGGGCGCGCGAACGGATAGACGGGCCGCTATCCAAACCCAAGTGACGGCGCGCGCGATGCGGTCGCCGTCACCGATGTAGGAGGCGCCCGCTGCCAGCGGCGCGCCGTCAATCCGGTTGTTTTCGTTCGCTGAGGTGCGGCTTAGAAAGCGCCGCCGGCGATCGCCATGGTGAACACGGCGAGCAGCGTTATCATCAGGATATCGATTTTGGCCGTGGAATCCTCGACCGCGGCGTCCATGACGATCTGTTGATCGAGCACGGGGTCCGACAGGTTTCCGGCGAAGGCTGGTTCGACCAGGAGTAGCGATGCGAATGCAGCTGCGGCAATGAGTTTGGTCACTTTGCAATCCCCAAATTACAGATGGCCGAATCTTATGCGTCGAAGCCTGTCAAAGGTCAACTCGGCGGTAGCAATTGCCGCATTTTGAGGTATCGTGTGGCATAACTTCAATGAAAGAGGCCCGAAATGGCATCGCGCAGTACAGCAAGCACGAAAACCGGAGCGTCCACCAAGGAAACGGCCCCCGCGGCCAAACCGGAACTGGAAGTGGTCACCGAGACATCTGGTGCCGATATCCTGTCGACGGAACTCAAGAAGCAGGAACTGTTCCGATTGGTGGCAGAGCGGGCCGATCTGAACAAGAACAAGGTCAAGCCGGTGGTCGAGGCCATGCTCGAGGTCCTGGGCGAGGCCCTTGGGGAGGGTCGGGAGCTGAACCTCAAGCCGTTTGGCAAGGTCAAGATCAACCGGCAGAAAGATGTCGGCAACGCGCGCGTCACGGTCGCCAAGATCCGGCAGGCCAAATCGGACAGCCCGGCTGACGGAACCTGACGCCACGGGGGCCATAATCCAACATGGCGAGACGACGATTGCCGACCGGATTTCCGTGCAGCTTTTCTATTGCACCGTTGCGAAAGGGGCGCTAAACAGCGGCTCCGGCGGGCGATTAGCTCAGTGGTAGAGCGCTTCGTTCACATCGAAGATGTCAGAAGTTCGAATCTTCTATCGCCCACCATTTCCCGTCTTACAGCATCAGCATCCGCCAGACCCCGAAGCCGATGACCAGCAGGGTCACGACGACTACGGCGGGCCAGCTCCAGCTTGGCCAATGCACTGGAAAGCGGCGGCGCAACACTTGAAGCGACGTTGCCATGAACCATGCGAGGCTGAGGCCGAGAAGCATGAAGAAGACGACAACCTGGGTGTCGTTCTGACCGCGCGACCGGAGCCCGGCCGCGTCGAAATAATGCGCCAGCCACAGGCTGACAAGTGCGGCCCCGACCACCAGCGCCGCCAGCAGGGCGGGACGGCCATTGGGCAGCAGGGCCAGCACGAGAAACAGAGCTGCGGGAATTGCGAATGCGAGAAGGGTGAGTGCCATGCGTGCGCGCGCTTGTTCTTTTCGTTGCGGGCAACTTTAGGCAGAACGACGCGCCGACAGAACCCATTTCGAGAGCTTCGCTGAGGTTTTCGCCAAGCATGTTGCGCGAAAGTTCTGGCAAGCGGGACGCGGCAACCGGCCTGCCTCCGGGCGCCCGGGGCCACGCTTGACGGACGGGCGGTGCGAAGTGTCTTGCAAGGCGATGATGCTGTTGCTAGAGGATGCCGGCGAGGGGCGGTTAGCTCAGTTGGTAGAGCGCTTCGTTTACACCGAAGATGCCGGGGGTTCGAGTCCCTCACCGCCCACCATTCCTTCTTGCTTTCGCGCTTTTCCTTGATCCGGGACAACTGTTTCTTTGAAAGAAACATACCGTTTTTGAGGATCGGAGTCATTTTAACCTGCATAATGGGCTGTTAACCATGTCTGGCAGCCGGGAACGAACCCGACGCGGGGATGTAGGTTGGCGCGGGGAAACAAAGCCAGATGCTGAATTCACTTGATGTCATCAAGGTCGGTGGCGCTTGCGTCGCCGGGTTGGGCCGGAACGGCTACCGCATTGAGACGGTTTCCGACTTCGAAGCGATGGAACAGCTTGTCCGCACGCATGGAAAAACCAGCGTGACCGCGAAACTGTCGTCACATTACAATGACTTCACCGAGGCCTCGGGGTTCTGGTTGGTGCTTTGGGAGGGCGAGGAGTTCGTCGCGGCCGTCGCCACGCGGTACGACAATGTCGGTCGCGAAAGCATGGGCGACTACATGCGCCGCACCATGCGCCGACATTATCCGCATCCGTCCGGCGACACGTTGCTGCAGTTCACCACAGCGCTGCCGCCGGGGTTTCACGGACGTATGGCCTATATCGGTGAGCTGTTCGTGGCGCCGGGGCAACGCGGATCACGGCAGCGGCTGCGGCAGTTGATGTTGCTTTTGCATTGCTGCATCGCCACCAAGTGGCCGGTCGACTGGACCTATGCGATGATGCGGGACAGGGACGTGATGGCAGGATTCGCCACGACATATGGTTTTACGGTGCAGGTTCCGGGCGTTGCGAGATGGGCGGATCCGGCGCCGCCGGGACGGGGCGACAGCGAATGGCTCGTGGCGCTGTCATCCGAGCACCTTGCCCACATGATGGCGTATTACGCCGGCTCACTCGAGAGCTTGTGAATAGTTCAGCACGAACTTGTTGCCCTGTCCGTCACGCACGGGCAGCAACAGACGCTTGTAGGTGAACCGCAGCGGAAAGCTGTGGCCGGGCAGCATCACGTCGATCTCCTCGATCGTCAGCTTGGGTTCGCCACGCGTCGCCTCGACATGGGCCAGCCGGACGCTTTCGCAGAGCTTGTCATCGAAGGTGGTGAAAAGATAGCGCAGGTGCTCCGCCGTCTGGATGCCGAAGCTTTGGGCGGCAAGGCTCTGGTGCCCGATCTTGTAGGGCTCGGGCAGGCGGGAGTGTTCATCGGGGGCGAGGTAGAGGTCGACATGTTCGCTGAGCGTGTCGAAATTGGTCAGGACGCCGCCTTGCTGGTGCCACCAGGTCAGGACATCGTCAAGCAAAGGCCGTGCGCCACGCTGGGACAGCTTGCGATGCGCCTCGCGGGTGACGGACGTCAGGATGCGTTCGGCCTGGGCCGAGACGATGCGGTTGTCGATCTCGCCTCCGGCCAGAGTGATTTGGTCGTTGAGTCCTGCGATCTGGTTCGGCGTGATCCCGAGGGCGGAACAAATCTTGACGACGCTGGAGTAACCCGGGTCACTTTTCGATGACAGGAGGTTGGATATATAGCGTTCACCCTGACCGATCTCGAGCGACAGGCCTTTGTAATCGTAAGACGAACCTTTGATGTATGTTTTCAGTCGGTCATGAAAATCCAGCACGGGGCAAAATCCTGTTTTACGGATCAATGGTCATTTATAAGAGGTGTTTCTTATTTTCGTCAAATAGCCGTTGACCTGTCCTCAGTAAAGGATCTTAGACCGTTCCAGCTCTCTACCTGTGCGGGAATCGTAGAAAAACACTGTTTCGCGGTACTGACGCAGCGTCATTCCACCGGATGAAAGCCATGCCAGCGGCGCCCCGGAAAAACCTGCGGCTTTGGCGCGGTGACCGCTTGACGAGGCGTGCCGTGCCGCCTAAACAGCACCTCACGCTCGGGCACGGTCCCGGGCATGCAGCGGGCGGTTGTAGCTCAGTTGGTTAGAGTGCCGGCCTGTCACGCCGGAGGTCGCGGGTTCGAGCCCCGTCAACCGCGCCACTGCTGCAGAATAGTACGACCTTTGCGCGGTTGTAGCTCAGTTGGTTAGAGTGCCGGCCTGTCACGCCGGAGGTCGCGGGTTCGAGCCCCGTCAACCGCGCCATGTATCCCCCCGAATTCATTGAAAGAAACGGCGCAGCGCCGCGATGGTCGCGTCTGGTGTGGTGTCGATGAAAAAGTGCCCGCCCGGTACGGTGTCCGCCCGCATGTCGGTGCATTTCGAGGCCCACGTGGCCGGCACGTCATAGGCGCGGGCCATGGCGCCGCTCGCACCATAGAGAATCAGCGTGGGGCAGGTGATGCGGGTCCCCAGATCCTCGGCATCGTCATGCACGTCATGGGCGATGGCGGCGCGGTAATCGTTGCACATGCCCCGGATCGTGTCGCGCCTGCGCCAGCTGTCGCGGTAGGCGGTCAGCTGATCCGGATCGAAATCCGACAGGTCGGCGGCGCCCCAGCCAGTGAGGCAGGAGTGGAAATAGGCGTCCGGATCGGCGGCAATCATGTCCTCTATAAGGACGCCGGGCTGGGCGAGGAAAAACCAGTGGTAATAGGCCTGCGCAACGTCCATCCGCAATTCCGCCAAGATCGTGTGGGTGGGGACGATATCCATCAGGCAGGCGGCGGTGACGGCGTCTGGCGCGTCAAGGGCGAGCCTGTGGGCCACGCGAGCGCCGCGGTCATGGCCCGCGACGGCGAAGCGGTTGTGGCCCAGGTGGGACATTAGAGCCAGTTGGTCGTGCGCCATTTCGCGGAAGCTGTAGGCTTCGACACTGTCAGGTTTCGCGCTGTCGCCATAGCCGCGCAGGTCAGGGCAGACCACGGTGTGCGTTTCTGCCAGCGACGGGGCCACGCGGGCCCAGAGCGCGCGGGTCTGCGGGAAGCCGTGCAGGAGCAGCAGCGGCGGGCCGGAGCCGCCGGTGCTGTAGGCGATCTCGATGCCGTTGACCTGTGCGGTCGCGTGGCGAAAGCCGGGGATGGGCATGGTCTAGCGCGACAGCCGGTCGAGCACGCGCGCCCAGCTGCGGATGCCCTTGTGGAAGCTTTCGACGTTGTAATTCTCGTTGGGCGAATGGATGGCGTCGTCTTCCTGGGCAAAACCGATCAGCATGGAATCGAGCGACAGTATGTCCTTGAAAAAACCCGCAATGGGGATCGAGCCGCCCATGCCGACGAATACCGCCTCGCGGTCCCATTCATCGGACAGCGCCTGGCGGGCGGCCTCGAATTCGGGCCGGTCTATGTTCATCACCGCCGCAGGCGAGCCGTCCAGGTCGTCGTTCCATGTAACGCGTGCGTCAGGCGAAAGGCGGTCCTCAACATGTTTGCGGATGTTCACGCGCAGCACGTCGGGGTCCATATCGTCCACCAGCCGGCAGGTCAGCTTGCAATGCGCCTCGGCGGGGATGACCGTCTTGGTGCCCGCGCCCTGGTAGCCGCCCCAGAGGCCGTTGATTTCCAGCGTGGGCCGGGCCCATTGCTGGACAAGGGTGCTGTAGCCCTCTTCGCCATGGGGACGGGTGAAGCCGACCGAGGACAGGTATTCTTTCTCGCCGAAGCCGCAGCCTTCCCATTGGCGCAGAAGCTCTGCCGGGACCTCGCGCACGCCGTCATAGAAGCCGTTGACGGCAACGCGGCCGGTGTCGTCGTGGAAGGAGGCGATGATGTGCGAGATTTCCTTGAGCGGGTTGAGGGCCGGGCCGCCGTAATGGCCCGAATGCAGGTCGATGCGGGGGCCGTGGATGGTGAACTCGTCCTTCATCATGCCGCGCAGTTGCGAGGCGATGGAGGGCACGCCGGGCGCCACCATCGAGGTATCGCAGATCAGGGCGAGATCGGCCTTAAGCTCTTGGGCGTTCTCCTTCATGAAAGGGATGAGGGAGGGCGAGCCCGACTCCTCTTCGCCCTCGAAGAAGAAGGTGATGCGGCAGGGCATTTCGCCGGTGACGTGCTTGTAGGCGCGGCAGGCCTCGACGAAGGTCATGAGTTGGCCTTTGTCGTCCGAGGCGCCGCGGCCGCGGATGACCTGGCCTGCGCCGGTGTCCTGGATCTGAGGATCGAACGGGTCGGTCTTCCACAGGTCGAGCGGGTCGACGGGCTGGACGTCGTAGTGGCCGTAGAACAGCAGGTGCGGGCCGGTGCCGCCCGCAGGCCCGTCGACATGGCCCACGACCATCGGGTGGCCGGTGGTGGGGCGCTTCTCGGCCTTCACGCCAAGGCTTTGCAGGTCGGCAACCAGCCAGTCGGCGGCCTCCTCGGTGGGCTGGTTGAAGGCCGGATCGGTGGAAATGGAGGGGATGCGCAGAAGGTCCTTCAAGCGGTCCATCGCGTCGGGCAGTTGGGCGTCGATACGGGTGAGAATGGCGTCGAGGGACATGCGCGGGCTCCGGTCTGAAGGGGTTGTTGCGCGGACCCTACCACCGCGTGCCGCACTGTCCAGCGGGATCGGGGCGGGCCCAAGCCCTTGCGACCAAAGGAGGGGCTGGGCCGCTGTTGCCAGTCGGGCAGGGGCGTGGCAATTTGTAACCTGTTGCGCGGGATGGCTTAAACTTATATCCCGCGCACCAAAGGCGAAGCTGGACGCGTCCGCGCCGCGCCTCGTCAGACTGCCAGGAGGGGATCCGCGTGGATTACACTGCCAAGCTCGACGCCGCATTGAGCCGTCTTCACGAGGAAGGGCGTTACCGCACCTTCATCGATATCGAACGGACGAACGGCCAGTTCCCGCATGCGGTTTGGAAGCGGCCCGACGGGGTCGAGCAGCCCATTACCGTGTGGTGCGGCAACGATTATCTTGGCATGGGTCAGCACCCTGTCGTGCTGGAGGCGATGCACGAGGCGCTGGACGCCACCGGCGCGGGATCGGGCGGCACGCGCAACATTTCGGGCACGACGGTTTATCACAAAAAGCTGGAGGCCGAACTGGCCGACCTGCACGCCAAGGAAGCGTCGCTGCTGTTCACCTCGGCCTACATCGCCAATGACGCGACATTGTCGACGCTGCCGAAACTGTTTCCTGGGCTGATCATATATTCGGATTCGCTGAACCATGCCTCTATGATCGAGGGCATCCGCCGCAATGGCGGGGCCAAGCGCATCTTCCGGCACAACGATCTGGACCATCTGCGCGAGATGATGATGGCGGACGACCCGGCAGCGCCGAAGTTGATCGCCTTCGAGTCGATCTATTCGATGGACGGGGATTTCGGGCCTATCGAGGCGATCTGCGACATCGCCGAGGAGTTCGGCGCGCTGACCTATCTGGACGAGGTACACGCAGTGGGCATGTACGGGCCGCGTGGCGGCGGCGTGGCCGAGCGTGACCGACTGATGCACCGGATCGACATCATCAACGGCACGCTGGCCAAGGCCTTTGGCGTGATGGGCGGCTATATTGCCGCAAGCGACAAAATGTGTGATGCCATAAGGTCTTACGCGCCGGGCTTCATCTTCACGACGTCGCTTCCGCCGGCCGTGGCCGCAGGGGCTGCGGCGTCTGTCGCACATCTGAAGCGTGACCAGGAACTGCGTGAGCAACACCAGACGCAGGCGAGGATCCTGAAGTTGCGCCTTAAGGGGCTGGGCATGCCGATCATCGACCACGGCACCCATATCGTTCCGGTGATCGTCGGGGATCCGGTCCACACCAAGCAACTGTCGGACATGCTGTTGGACGGCTACGGCATTTATGTCCAGCCGATCAACTTCCCGACCGTGCCGCGCGGCACGGAACGTTTGCGGTTCACCCCGTCGCCGGTGCACGGCCCGAACGAGATGGACCACCTCGTTAACGCGATGGATGAACTTTGGAGCCATTGCGCGCTGAATCGTGCCGAATTGTCAGCATAATGTCGTCACAGGTGCATTGTTTCTTGTGCTGTGCTAATACAGCGTAAACAAGAAGGGCATCGTGCGAATCGGACAGACCCGGAATAGGGTTTTCGCGCGGCGGGACAAACACAGGCACGAAGTTAGAGGGCAGAACCTGATGATAGGGTTCCGATCCAAGCGGAGTACGGACGAAACCGGGGGTGAGCCGCGCGGCTTCGACGCCTTCGAGCTTCGTCTTGGCGACCTCATGCGCGGAGAACGCGCGACCATCGGCAAATCCCTTCTCGACGTCGAGCGCGAGCTTCGCATCAAGGCATCGTATATCGCGGCGATCGAGAATTGTGACCCCGACGCTTTCGACACGCCGGGGTTCATCCCCGGTTACGTCCGGTCATACGCGCGTTACCTGAACATGGATCCCGACAGGGCCTTTGCGGGCTTCTGCGCGGAAAGCGGTTTTTCCATTGCGCACGGCATGTCTGCCGAGGCGAGCAGTGTCCGTCGCCCGGATGCAGGCCCGCTGCGCCGGCAGCCGCGCAAACAAGACCCTATCGCCCTTCCCAAGACGCCCTTTGTGCCGGCCACGGAATCGTTCCTGGCGCGGATCGAGCCTGGCGCGATCGGTTCGGTCATGGTTCTGGCCCTGCTGATCGGTGGTCTGGGATATGGCGGATGGAGCATTCTGAACGAAGTGCAGCGCGTCCAGTTCGCACCGGTGGAAAATACACCGGCGGTTCTGAGCGATCTTGACCCGCTCGAAGGGGCGGTTGCGGCTGCGGACAACAGTGACGAGACGCAGGAAAATGACCCGGCGAGATCGGCCTCGGTGCTGAACGCACCGCGCGACGAACGGCTCGACCGGCTGTACCGTCCCGAAGCTCTGGATGTTCCGGTCATGATTGCGCGCGATGCGCCGATCTCGACCCTCAACCCGGCCGAAATGGGCGCGTTCAGCGGCAACCTGCCCGAAGCGGACCGGACGTCGCCCGATTATGCCTCGGCTACGGCGGGCGCGACGCAAATCACCGAAGTTCAGGAGCCACAGGACCAGCCGCGTCAAAGCCCGCAGGTTTTGGCCGAACAACCGGCGGGCGTGAAGATGGTTGCGGTACGTCCCGCTTGGGTGCGCGTGCGCGCTCCGGACGGCAGCGTGATCTACGAATCGATCATGAATGCCGGCGACACTTGGGATGTGCCGGTGATGGAAGATGCGCCGACGATCCGGATCGGTGAAAGCGGGGCGATTTATTTCGCGGTCAACGGTGTGCATCACGGTCCGGCCGGGCAGCGCGGACAGGTCACATCCGGCCTTCCGCTCGATTCCCAGATGCTTGCGGACGCCTTGCCTGTTGCGAACCTCGAGGCGGATCAGGACCTGTCGCGTTACGTCGCCGAGCTTGAGTCCAGCGCCGAGACGCCGATCCAGGAGTGATTGCGCAGCGGCGGCAAATCACGGCGACTGCATTGTCATCCACGACTTGCCTGCTTACGTTTGGCGTGACACGCACACTTGGCTGAAGGCGCAAAGATGTCCCTGAACCACATTCGTCCATGGCGTAACATTTACCGTCGAACAAGCCGCCGGATCATGGTGGGCGATGTGCCCGTCGGGGGCGATGCGCCGATCAGCGTGCAGACGATGACCAATACCGCGACCACGGACATCCCGGGCACTATCGCGCAGGTTCAGGCCGCCGCGGATGCGGGCGCGGACATCGTGCGTATCTCGGTGCCGGATGAGGACAGTTCGAGGGCGTTGAAGGAAATCGTCCGCGAAAGCCCGGTACCGATCGTGGCGGACATCCATTTCCACTATCGCCGCGGTATCGAGGCGGCCGAGGCGGGCGCGGCCTGTTTGCGGATCAACCCCGGCAATATCGGCAGTCAGGACCGGGTGCGCGAGGTGATCAAGGCGGCGCGCGACCACGGCTGTTCCATGCGCATCGGCGTGAATGCCGGGTCGCTGGAAAAGCACCTGTTGGACAAGTATGGCGAGCCCACGCCCGAGGCGATGGTGGAATCCGGGCTCGATCATATCAAGGTTCTGGAAGACAACGACTTTCACGAGTTCAAGATCAGCTGCAAGGCGTCGGACGTGTTCATGGCCGCCGCCGCCTACCAGGCACTGGCAGAGGCGACGGACGCGCCGATCCACCTTGGGATCACCGAGGCGGGGGGGCTGACCTCGGGCACGATCAAGAGCGCGATCGGTCTTGGGAACCTTCTGTGGATGGGCATAGGCGACACGATCCGGGTCAGCCTTTCGGCCGATCCGGTCGAGGAGATCAAGGTCGGCTACGAGATCCTGAAGTCGCTGGGCCTGCGGCATCGCGGGGTCAATATCATTTCATGCCCGTCCTGCGCGCGGCAGGGTTTTGACGTGATCAAGACGGTCGAAACGCTGGAAGAACGGCTGGAGCACATCAAGACGCCGATGAGCCTGAGCATCATCGGATGCGTGGTCAACGGGCCGGGCGAAGCGCTGATGACCGATGTCGGTTTCACCGGTGGCGGTGCGGGCAGCGGTATGGTCTATCTGGCCGGTAAGGCCAGCCACAAGATGTCCAACGACCAGATGATCGAGCATATCGTCGAAGAGGTCGAGAAGAAGGCCGCTGCGTTGGAGGCCGAGGAAGCGGAAGGTACGCAAGCCGCGGAATAAGTATGCATTCCAACGGCTTGCGAGTGTTTCTTCGCGTCGTTAGCCGCCGTTGCGGATATCCTCTGCGATCAGTTCCATCTCGGCTTGCGGGACGTAGCCGCGCAGCATCTGGTTTTCCATCACGAAGGACGGCGTGCCGGAAATCTGCAGGGCACGGCCCAGCGCGTGGTTGGTCTCGATCACCTCGGAGACGGCGTCGCTTCCCATTTTCGCGATGATCTCGTCGAACGGAAGGTCGAGCGGTTCGGCGATCCGGCGCAGCGCCGGTTCGGTGATATCACCGGAATAGGCAATCAGCGCCTCGCTGACGGAATGATAGGCGTCATCCCCGGCCAGCTGCCGCGTGGCAATGGCAAAGCGCGAGGCGGTCACTGACTGTTCGCCCAATATCGGAAACTCTTTCAACACGAAGCGGATGTTACCGTCTTCTTTCAGAAGGTTGGTCACTTCGGGGTGGGCGCGTTTACAATAGCCGCAGCGGTAGTCGATGAACTCGACCAGCGTGATGTCGCCTTCGGGATTGCCGCCGACCCAGGAGCTGTCGTCGTTGAAAAGTGCGTCCGCGTTGGCCGCAACAAGGTCCTGATCGTTCTGCGCCTGCGCTTCGGCCTCGCGCTGTTCCAGGACCGAGACGGCCTCCATGATCACTTCCGGATTTTCCAGAAGGTAGGCGCGAACTTCCTCGCGAAAGGCGTTGCGTTCGGCGTCGGACATGGACTCGAGGTCGAGCGCGCTGAGGGGCAAGGCGAAACTCAGGGTCAGGGCGGTCGCTGAGACAAGGGGGCGGATCATCCGGGGCTCTCCTGTACGTAAGACGTGGCATGTGTCGGGTTTCAAGGCGGCGACGTCAAGGCGATAGAGGCCCGATCCCTTGATCGTGATGAATGGGCGTGGATGCCGGATTGGACCGGACGTACCGTCAGAGCAGCGAAAAAAGCAGGCTGTGGGAATCGCCGGGGCTGGTGTAAGGTGGTGTTCAACAAGACCGATGAAAGCGGCTGAGCAGTATGATCCGGGTGTTTCTGGCTTTGATGATGTGCCTTTGGGCAATGGGTGCGAACGCGCAGTCCTTTGGAGGCTTGGCGCGTGTCGACATGGAGGGATCGCGCCTTGCGGACACGCGGCAGGGGCTGGTTTTGGAACTGGCGCTGAGTCAGGGCGTGCCGTGGCGCGTGTTCACGCTGGATGCGCCGGAACGGCTGGTGGTCGACTTCCGCGAAGTGGACTGGCGCGGCGTGGACGGCGCGCTGCTCGACATGGCGGAGCGTGCGCGCGAGGTGCGCGTGGGGTCATTTCGGCCCGGCTGGTCGCGCATGGTCGTCGCGCTGGCGGGGCCGTATGGGATAGAGGCCGCGGATATGGCGCTGAATGCGGAAACCGGGACCGCGCAGCTTGTGATAGAGCTTGCAGAGGCGTCACCAGAGGCGTTCGCGGCGGCGTCGGGGGCGCCCGACCTGCCGGGCTGGGACCGGCGCAAGGCATCCGGGCTGGAGCGGCCAGACAAGGACGCGGACACACCCTTTACCGTGGTGATCGACCCGGGCCATGGCGGGATTGACCCGGGCGCTCAGAAAGACGGACTAGACGAGAAAGACCTGATGCTGGCCCTCGCGCGGGAGATGAAGGATGTCCTTCTGCGCGACGCCGACATCCGGGTGGTTCTGACGCGCGACGATGACAGCTTTGTCTCGCTGGAACGGCGGGTGGCCATCGCGCACCAGGCCGGTGCTGATCTGTTTCTGTCGCTTCATGCCGATGCGCTGAGCGAGGGGCGGGCGCATGGGGCGACCGTCTATACCCTGTCCGACAGCGCATCCGACAAGGCGTCCGAGGCATTGGCCGAGCGGCATGACCGGGCCGACCTGCTGGCCGGGATCGACCTGACCGGCTCGGATGACGTGGTGGCCGACGTTTTGATGGACCTGGCCCGGCTGGAAACACAGCCCCGCGCTGGCCAGCTTGCCAAGGCGATCCAACTGGGCATTCGCGAAAACGGCCTGCCCCTGAATTCGCGGCCCATGCGGATGGCCGGGTTTTCGGTGCTGAAGTCGCCGGATATCCCGTCGGTCCTGCTGGAGGTGGGGTTTCTCAGTTCCGACCGCGACCGCGCGAATATCGCCGACAAGGCCTGGCGGGGCCGGATGGCACAGGCCGTCAGCGACGCGGTCGTCGCGTGGAGGATGGCCGACGCCGCCAATGCCGAACTGGTGCGGCAATGAGGCGCTTATGGTCGCCCCACGCGGGAATGTGTTTTGACGCGCTTTGTACCGACGACTATACGAGGGCGACTGCGAAAGGACCTTTGCCTTGTTGAGACCTATCACCACTTTCCTTGGCACCATCTTCAGCCTCGTGACGCTTGTCGTCGTGGTGATCGCGCTGTCTATCGGCGCGGTGTTTCATATCTATGGCAAGGACCTTCCCAGCCACGAAAGCCTGGCCAACTACACCCCACCGACGATCAGCCGGATCTATTCAGGCGAGGGGCGCATCATTGACGAGTTCAGCCGCGAGCGGCGGCTGTTCACCCCGGCGGAGGATATTCCCGACCTCGTGAAGCAGGCGTTCATCTCGGCCGAGGACAAGAATTTCTACAGCCATGGCGGCTATGACGCGCGCGGGATCGCCGCGGCGGTGGTCGAAGCGGTGCGGTCGCGCGGGCAGAACGTGCGCGGCGCGTCCACCATCACCCAGCAGGTGATGAAGAACTTCCTGCTGTCCGGCGACCGGCGCATCGAGCGCAAGATCAAGGAGATCATCCTGGCCACGCGGATCGAGGAGACGCTGAGCAAGGAAGATATCTTAGAGCTTTACATGAACGAGATCTTCCTCGGTCAGAATTCCTATGGCGTGACGGCGGCGGCGCAGACCTATTTCAACAAGCCGCTGCGCGAGCTGGCGCCGCACGAGGCGGCGTTCCTGGCGTCTATGCCGAAGGCGCCGTCGGATTATCATCCGGTGCGCGAGAGCGAGCGGCTTCTGACCCGCCGGAATTTCGTTCTGAAAGAGATGTTCGAGAACGGGTATATCGACGAGGCCAGTTACGAGACCGAGGTGGCGATGCCGCTGAAGTCGGTTCAGAACGGCGATTTCGAGCCGTTCTCAGCCCAGCTGCCGCCGCGCGATTACTTCACCGACGAGATCCGCCGCCAGCTGAGCCAGGATTTCGGCGAAGGCGAATTCTTTTCCGGCGGGCTGGCCGTGCGGGCCACGATCGACCGCGAATTGCAGGACATCGCGGCGGAGGCGCTGCGCGAACAGCTTGAGACCTATGACCGCGGCACGGGCCGGTGGCGTGGAACGGGCAAATCCCTGCCGGCGGAGGCGCTGGAAAGCGAAGATGCATGGCGCGCGGCGCTGGCCGACACGCGGGTTGCGCGCGATATCAAGCTGGATGGCACGTGGTATCCGGCCGTGATCCTGGAGATCGGGGATCAGCAGATGCGTCTTGGCATCGAGGGGGTCGAGGAGACCGAGGCCGAGCCGCATGTTGTGCCGCGTGACGATATCGCATGGCTGCCCGGTAATTTCCAGGAAACGTTTGAGCGCGGCGAGATCGTGCACGTGCGGCGCATGACGGCCGACAGCGACGGCAGTTTTATCCGCTGGACGCTGCGGCAGGTGCCGCAGGTGCAGGGCGGTTTCGTGGCGATGGACGTCAACACCGGCCGGGTCCTGGCGATGCAGGGCGGGTTTTCCTATCAGCACTCGGTCTTCAATCGCGCCACGCAAGCCAAGCGGCAGCCCGGGTCGAGCTTCAAGCCGTTCGTTTACGCCTCCGCTCTGGACAGCGGCTATACGCCCGCGACGATCGTCGTTGACGCGCCGATCGAGATCAATACGCCGCAGGGGCTGTGGCGGCCCAAGAACTCTTCGAACAAGTTCTACGGGCCCACGCCGCTGCGGACGGGCATCGAGCAGTCGCGAAACCTGATGACGATCCGCCTGGCCGAAGAGGTCGGCATGGAGACCGTGGCGCGCTATGCCGAGAAATTCGGTGTCTACGAGAACATGAAGCCGTTTCTGGCCAATGCGTTGGGGTCCGAGGAAACCACGCTCTATAAAATGGTGGCGGCCTATTCGATGTTCGCCAATGGCGGCGAGCGGGTCCAGCCGACGCTGGTGGACCGGGTGCAGGACCGCTATGGTCGCACGGTCTATCGCCACGACACGCGCGATTGCACGGACTGCAACGATCCCGGCATCCCGCGCTCGCGCGGCCCGCGGATCGTGTCCGACCGCGAGCGCGTGATGGACCCGGTGACCGCTTATCAGCTGACCTCGATGATGAAGGGTGTGGTTGACCGGGGAACGGCGCGCGGTGCGATCAACCTGCCGGTGCCGATCGCCGGCAAGACCGGCACGACCAACGATGCGCGCGACGTTTGGTTCGTGGGCTTTTCGTCCACCATCGCGGCGGGCTGCTACATCGGCTATGACCAGCCGCGCGGCATGGGGCGGGGCGCTTACGGGTCGTCCATGTGCGGCCCGGTCTTCCAGGCGTTCATGGAGAAGGCGATCGAGAAATACGGCGGGTCCAACTTCAAGGTGCCCGAGGGCTGCGACTTTATCAATATCGACCGGTATTCCGGCTCGCGTCTGCCCGCGGGCGCATCTGGTGGCAACGTTGTTTCCGAGTGTTTCCGCGAAGGCGAAGACCCGCTTTTCGGGATCACCTTCGATGGAGGTTACGCGATGGGCGGGGATTTCGACCTGTTCCAGGCCGGCGAGACCGAGCAGGTGCGCGAGGTCACGACCTCGACCGGCAACAAGGCGCAGGTCGGGCAGAAATCCAGCTTTGGCAACATGAGCTCGGGCGGCCTGTACTGACAGGCCGGCCGACTGCTTTGTTAAGGTGCGCGTGATCTTGTCCGCGGCGAAGGGCCTTGATATCACCAAGCCCTGAGCAGACCCAAGGAAATCGCCACAATGCGCGCCGAGATACAGACACTTGTTTCCGAGATCGAAACCTCGCTGGAGTTGTTGCGCCAGCGGATGGGGTGGGAGACCGCGCAGCACCGGCTGGAAGAGTTCAACGCCCGCGTCGAGGACCCCAACCTGTGGGACGACCCCGCCAAGGCGCAGGCGCTGATGCGCGAACGCCAGGCGCTGGTGGATGCCATCGAGACGCATGATTCCATCAAGGCGGAGCTGGAAGACCAGACCGGCCTGATCGAGCTGGGCGAGATGGAAGAGGATAACGAGGTCGTGGCCGAGGCCGAGGAGACGCTGCGGCGTCTGGCCAAGAAGGCTGCGGCGAAGGAGCTGGAGGCCCTGCTGGACGGCGAGGCCGACAGCAACGACACCTTCCTGGAGATCAACGCGGGCGCGGGCGGCACGGAAAGCTGCGACTGGGCCAACATGCTGGCGCGGATGTATGTTCGCTGGGCAGAGCAGCATGGATACAGTGTCGAGCTACAATCCGAGACGCCGGGCGATGAGGCCGGGATCAAGTCGGCGGCCTACAAGATCAGCGGCCACAACGCCTATGGCTGGCTGAAATCGGAATCCGGCGTGCACCGGCTGGTGCGGATATCGCCCTACGATTCGGCGGCCAAACGGCACACGTCGTTCAGCTCGGTCTGGGTCTACCCGGTGGTCGACGACAATATCGAGATCGAGGTCAATCCCAGCGATATCCGTCTCGACACCTACCGCAGTTCCGGGGCGGGCGGTCAGCACGTCAACAAGACCGACTCGGCGGTGCGGATCACGCACCATCCGACGGGCATCGTGGTGACCAGTTCTGAAAAGTCGCAGCACCAGAACCGCGATATCGCCATGAAGGCGCTGAAATCGCGGCTGTATCAGTTGGAGCTGGACAAGCGGAACGCCGATATCAACGCCGCGCACGAGGCCAAGGGCGACGCCGGGTGGGGCAACCAGATCCGGTCTTACGTGCTGCAGCCCTACCAGATGGTGAAGGATCTGCGCACCGGGCACGAGACGAGCGACACCAAGGGCGTGCTGGACGGGGATCTGGACCCGTTCATGGCGGCCACGCTGGCGCTGGATGTGTCGGGCAAGTCGCGCGCCGAGGCGCAGGGCGAAGATGTCTAGGGCTCTTGCCGCAGCGAGCGTCGTGCTGACGCTGGCGGCGGGTGGCTTGTGCGCGCAAGAAGACACTCTTGGTGAGTTTCTGGCGGGTCATGGCTGCGTGGTCGGGCCGGCTGACGTCATGGCAGATGACGGGGTGCCACGGAAAATGCACGACGACTTGACGGCCTATGCCGAAACGGCGCTGGACGCCGGACAGGCCGAGCGGCAGGGCGACTGGGTCGTGCTGGGGCCGGAGCTGTGCACCATCCATCCGCCGGAGATTGACACTGCATACGAGATTTCCTCGCCCGTCGTCGCGCGGAGTATCAGCGCCATAGATGCCTATGCGGAGTTCGAGGAATACGGGTGTTTTGTCGCGAGCGAGGAGATGCAGCAGGATCTCATGCAGCAGGAGGGCTTGACCCGCGACGCGGCGGCGGTCGCGTATCTCGAGGTTCTTGCCGAGGGTGTCCGTTCTGGCCGGGCCAGCTTTTTCTCGGATGATCCCTTGCGCACGCCAGTGGGATTTCAGGTGCTGACGGGCGACTGTGCGGATGTGCCAAGGATCGACGACATCCGGCGCAGCCAGGCGCTGATGCTGGAGCATTTCGATACGCTGGTGCGCGATAATGCGAGCCGCGTGACCTGCGAGGCGAACGGCGCGCCGGTCACTGTCGAGGTGGGGCAGACGCTGACGGTTCTCACGAACGGTGAGGCGGTCAACGCGTGGACGATGATGGACATGCTGATGCTGGCCATCGGCGCGGGCTGGGTTGAAGGGATCAGCGCCACCGAGCGCGGTACCCCGCGTCCGCCGATCTGTTCCTATGGCGAGTGATCCGCTGACATTGAGCGCGGCAGACCAAGCGCGTGCGATCCGCAAGGGTCGGATGCGGGCGGCCGACCTTATGGCGGCGACACTGGACCGGATCGAGGCCTTGAATGGCCCGCTCAATGCCATCGTGTCGATGCGCGACCGAGAGACGCTGCTGAATGAGGCGTTTGCTGCGGACAAGGCCGAGGCCAAAGGCCCGCTGCACGGTTTGCCGCTCGCGGTCAAGGATCTGGCCGATGCGGCGGGATTGCCGACCAGCCAGGGTTCGCCCGCGTTTGCCGGGCAGATTGCCGCCGGGGACAGCCCGCATATCGCATCGCTGAGAGCGGCGGGCGCGATCGTGATCGGCAAGACCAACACGCCGGAATTCGGACTTGGGAGTCATACTTATAACCCGGTGCATGGTGTCACTGCGAACCCCTATGACCCCACGCGCAGCTGTGGCGGGTCGTCGGGTGGCGCGGCGGTGGCGCTGGCGGCGGGGATGCTGTCGATTGCCGACGGCTCGGACATGATGGGCAGCCTGCGCAATCCGGCGGGGTGGAACAACGTATACGGGATGCGCCCAAGCTGGGGCAGGGTGCCGGGCGGCGCGGAGGGTGATCTCTTCCTGCATCGGCTATCGACCAACGGGCCGATGGCGCAGTGCCCCGGCGACCTTGCGTTATTGCTGGACGTGATGTCGGTGCCGCAGGTGGGCGCTGTGCCGGGGCCGCAGTTTTCGCCGGTGGGCGCGCTGCGCGGCGAGGCGGCAGGCTTGCGCGTGGCGTGGCTGGCGGATTGGAACGGCGCGTTGCCGTTCGAGGACGGTATCCTGCCTCTGTGCGAGGCGGCGCTGGATGTTCTGGGGCGGGTGGGCTGCACCGTGGACAGCCCCGCGGCGCCGTTTTCGCGCGAGGCGCTCTGGCAGTCGTGGACCACGTTGCGCAGCTGGGCCATCGCGGCGGACAAGTCACCGATGTACGAGGACGCTCCGCTGCGCGGGCATCTCAAGCCCGAGGCGATCTGGGAGATCAAGCAGGGACGCGCGCTGTCGGCGCTGGACGTGCACGCGGCGAGTGTGCTGCGCTCCGACTGGTTACGCGCCGCGGACGCGTTTTTCGAGCGGTTCGACGTGATCGCGCTGCCCACGGCGCAGGTCTGGCCGTTCGATAAGACGCTGGACTGGCCGAAGACCGTAGCCGGGCAGGGGATGGATACCTATCACCGCTGGATGGAGGTGGTGGTGCCGGCAAGCCTGCTGGGATTGCCCGCCGTCGCGGTGCCAGCGGGGTTCGGGCCGCAGGGCTTGCCGATGGGCCTGCAGCTGATCGGGCGGCACGGCGATGATGCACGACTGCTGGAGCTGGCCGAGGCCTATCATCGGGAAACTCTCTGGCCGCAGACGTGCCCTCCGGTGCTTTGAGCCGCGAGAGGTCAAATTGGGCTTTGTCAGGATTGCTGGTGGCGGTAAGCTTGACGTCCAAGGGAGGATCACATGGCAAAGAGGGAGAAGCCCGAACAACCCTTGGGGGTTCCGCCGATGGGGGCCGTCACCTGGGGCATGCTGAGCCGCGCCCTCGCCCGAAGCTGGCAAGACATGCGGCGCGCGCCGGGCTACGCGGTTCTTTTCGCGGGTGTCTACGTGGCAATCGGCTGGTTCATGATCTGGGTCACGTTGGCGACGGGACACACGTACTGGCTGGTTTTCGCGGCTGTGGGCTTTCCGCTCGTGGGGCCGTTCGCCGCGGTCGGGCTCTACGAGGTCAGTCACCGGCTGGAGCGGGGTAACCCGCTGATCGCGTCCGATATCTTGGGCGTCATCTTTGACCAGCGACATCGGCAATTGCCGTCGATCTGCGCCGTCGTGATCGTCGTGTTCCTGTTCTGGTTCTTTCTGGCGCATATGATATTCGCGCTGTTCCTGGGCTTTTCGACCATGACCAACGTATCTTCGTCCTACGATATCTACCTGACGCGCGAAGGCCTGACGATGCTGGCCGTCGGTGGCGCTGTGGGCGCGGCCTTTGCGATGCTGCTCTATTCGATGACGGTGATCGCCTTGCCGCTTTTGCTGGACCGCGAGGTCGATTTCGTGACGGCGATGATCACCAGTATACGGACCGTGGCCGGCAACCTCGGCCCGATGCTGGGTTGGGCCGTGATCGTGGCCGTCTTGACGTTTGTCGCCCTCTTGCCGGCGTTCCTGGGGCTTTTCGTGGTTCTGCCGCTTCTGGGACATGGAACCTGGCACCTTTATCGCCAGATCGTCGCCGCTGGAACGCAGGAGGAAAACGCCGGCCTGGACCGGCAACAGGATGGTGCCACGGCCACCTGATCTCAGGCCTTCTCCTCGCGCTTGGCCTGGTCCCAGAGAGTGTCCATTTCGGTCAGATCGGACTCTTGCGGTGTTTTGCCCTGTTCGGCCAGCAACGCCTCGATCCGCTCGAACCGGCGGGTGAACTTGGCGTTGGCGCGGCGCAGGGCCTGTTCTGGGTCGACCTTCATATGCCGCGCGAGGTTGGCCATGACGAAGAGAAGATCGCCAAATTCCTCCTCGACCTCGTCCGGGCCAAGCGTGTCGGCGGCCTCTTGCAACTCGTGCGCTTCCTCGGTGATCTTGTCGAGCACGTGCGAAGCGTCGGGCCAGTCGAAGCCCACACGCGCCGCGCGTTTCTGCAGCTTCACCGCGCGCATGAGCGCCGGCAGGCCGACCGCGACGCCCTCGAGCACACCAGTCTGGGCCTTGGCCGCCCGCTCGGCCGCCTTGACGGTTTCCCAGTCGCGCGTCTGCTGTTCGGCGGACTTGTCGCGGCTTTCATCGCCAAAGACGTGCGGGTGGCGGGCCACCATCTTGTCAGCGATGCCGTTGGCCACATCGTCGAAGTCGAAAAGTCCCTTGTCGTCGGCGATCTGGGCGTGGAACACGGCCTGCAACAGCAGGTCGCCAAGCTCGTCGCGCAACTCGGACCACTGGCCGCGCTCGATGGTGTCGGCGACCTCGTAGGCTTCCTCTATGGTGTAGGGGGCGATGGTGCCGAAATCCTGCTCGATGTCCCACGGGCAGCCCGTCTCGGGATCGCGCAGCGCGCGCATGATCGCGCGTAGCCGGGGCATCCCGCCCTTGGGGTTATGGATCAGGTCATCGGGCATTGCACCCTCCTTCGTTCTGGCGTTGAGTGGACCCTGACCGCAGAGCAAAGAGGAGTCCAGACGCTTGGCCATCATCAACCGGATCGCAGGATTTGCCGAGGACATGACGGCGTGGCGCAGGCATTTGCACCAGCGGCCCGAACTTGGGTTCGACTGCTTCGAGACCGCGGCCTTCGTGGTGGAGCGGTTGCGGGAGTTCGGGGTCAGCGAGATCGAAACCGGGATTGCCCGGACCGGCGTTGTGGCGGTGATCGAGGGGCAGGGGCGGGGGCCGACCATCGGTCTGAGGGCGGATATGGACGCGCTGCCAATAGAAGAAACGACCGGCGTGCCCCATGCCTCGCAGACGCCGGGCGCGATGCATGCTTGCGGGCATGACGGGCACACCACGATGCTGTTGGGCGCGGCGCGCTACCTGGCCGAGACGCGCAATTTCAGAGGCCGCGTCGCGCTGATCTTTCAGCCCAGCGAAGAGGCGGGGCCGGGTGGCGGGCGCATCATGGTCGAGGAAGGGATCATGGAGCGGTTCGACATAGACCAAGTCTTTGCGCTGCACACCATGCCGGGCGATGCCGAAGGGCGGTTCGCTACCACGCCGGGGCCGATCATGGCGGCGGTGGACACGTTTCATATCGACATTACCGGGCAGGGCGGGCACGGAGCCTTTCCGCACCATACGCGCGACCCGGTCGTAGCGGCGGCGGGCATGGTGCAGGCGATCCAAACCATCGTCAGCCGCAATCATCATGCCTTGCAGGATCTGGTCGTCTCGGTGACGCAGATCCACACCGGCAGCGCCGAGAATATCGTGCCGGAGACGGCCTATGTTAATGGCACGATCCGCACCTTTGCGCCGGAGGTGCAGCAGATGGTGCACACGCGGCTGGGAGAGATTGTCGCGGGGCAGGCGGCGTCTTACGGGGTTGAGGCCGCGTTGCGGATCGAAACAGGCTATCCGGCGACGGTGAACCATGCCGACCAGACGGCCTTTGCCGCCGAGGTCGCGGGTGACGTGTCGGGTGCCGACATGGTGCAGACCGACCGGCAGCGTGAAATGGGGGCCGAGGATTTCGCCTTCATGCTGAACGCGCGGCCCGGTGCCTATCTGTTCCTTGGGCAGGGGGAGGGGCCGGCGCTGCACCACCCCGGCTTTGATTTCAACGATGCGGTGGCGCCGGTGGGGGCGTCGTTCTTTGCCCGGCTGGTGGAGCGGGCGCAACCGCTGAACGGATAACGAGGGAGGGCGCGACCATGGCGCTTGAGGATGCGAAAAAACAGGTGGATCAGGCGTTCACGCGAGGCGACCTGCGCGGGCTATCGTTCGAGAACGCCTTTGGCGGGGCGCCGTCCTTCCTGCGGCGGAAATACAGCAAGGACCTGAGCGGAGTGGACGTGGCCATCACCGGCATCCCGTTCGACCAGGCGGTGACCAACCGCACGGGTACGCGGCTGGGGCCGCGTGCGGTGCGCGAGGCGTCGAGCCTGCAGCCTTTCGATCCGCCGGTCTACTGGGACGGGTACAGCCCGCTGGAGGCTCTGGCGATCGTTGATTACGGGGATATGGCGTTCGATTATGCCAAGGTATCGGAGTTTCCCGCCGCGCTGACCGAACATATCCGGGGCATTCTGAAGGGTGGCGCGGCCAGCATCGCGATTGGCGGCGATCACTATATCTCGTTCCCGATCCTGCGCGCCTATGCCGAGAAATATGGGCCTTTGTCGCTGCTGCATTTCGATGCGCATTCCGACACCTGGGCCGATGACGACATGGAGCGGATCGACCACGGGACCATGTTCTACAAGGCCGTGAAGGAAGGGCTGGTGGACCCCTCACGCTCGATCCAGGTGGGGATCCGCACGGTGAACGAGGACAACCTGGGCGTGCCGACCCTGACCGCGCGCGAGGTGCACGAGATGGGGCCCGCCACCGTGGCCGCGCGGATCAAGGATGTGCTGGGCGACGCGCCGACCTACATGACCTTTGACATCGACTGTCTCGACCCGGCCTTTGCGCCGGGGACGGGCACGCCGGTCTGGGGCGGGCTGGCCAGTTGGCAGGCTGCCGCGATCCTGCGCGATATCGCGGGGATCAACCTTGTGGGCGGGGATATGGTCGAGGTGTCGCCGCCGTTCGACACGACAGGGACCACGGCCATTGCGGGCGCGCATGTGGTGATGGAGATGCTGTGCCTCTGGGGCTGGACGCGGCGATAGGGAAGGGACCGGCATGTATATCGTCACTCGAATCATAGTCGTTCTGGTGCTGGCGCTGATCGCGCTGGCCGTCTACGTGCGCCTTGCGCCGTCTAATGCGGAGGACTGGCATGTGCTGCCAGAGGGGCTTGAGCCGGGCGACCGCCGGAGCAGCGCCGTGCGGGTGGTGCCGGACGCGGGCGAGACGCTGAGCCGGCTGGACGCGATCATCCGCGACACGCCGCGCACGGAGGTATTGGCGGGCTCGCTCGACGAGGGGATGATTACCTATGTCACCCGGTCGGCCCTATGGGGTTTTCCCGACTACACAACGGTCGGGCTGCGGGACGGACGGATCGTGCTTTACGGCAGAGCGCGGTTCGGCAAGTCGGACATGGGTGTCAACGCCAAGCGGCTGGATGGATGGCTGTCGCAGTTATGAGCTTAGGCAGCCGTCGGATACCTTGCGCCACATCGGCACGTTCAGCGACATCTGGCATTGCGCCATGAAGCTGCGCCCGTCGACCTGCATGCAGATCGTCTCGCCCATCTCGACCCGTGTTCCGGACTTGTCGGTGCAGTAGCACTCGACGGTTTTCCCCTGCGCCGAGGCCAACACGGGGGCGAGTGCGAAGAGAAGGATGAAAATCCGTTTCATGGCACCATGCTAGCACAGCTTGGCGACTTGACCAAGCGCGTGGAATAAGCAACACCGCGCGGATGGTGCCTTTGGACAAACTTCGCGAGATCACGCAGCGGTTCGAGTATATCGAGGCGCAGATGTCGGCCGGGACGGGCGATATCGCGCAGCTGGGCCGGGAATACGCCGAACTGCGGCCGGTGGTCGAGGAAATCCGCGCCTATAACGAAGTGCTGGACGGTATCGAGAACGCCCGCGCCATGCTGGACGACCCCGAGATGAAGGAGCTGGCCGCCGAGGAACTGGACGCGCTTGAAGAGCAACGCCCGGCGCTGGAGGAACGGTTGCAACTGGCGCTGCTGCCGCGTGACAAGGCCGATGCACGGCCTGCCATCATCGAGATCCGGCCCGGCACGGGCGGCGAGGAGGCGGCGCTCTTCGCAGGTGACCTTTTGCGCATGTACCAGCGCTATGCCGAAGCGCGGGGCTGGAAGCTTGAGATCATCGAGTTCAGCGAGACCGAACTGGGCGGGGTCAAGGAGGTCGTCGCCAACATCAAGGGCGAGGGAGTCTTTGCCCGGTTGAAGTTCGAATCCGGGGTGCACCGGGTGCAGCGCGTGCCGGAAACGGAATCGGGCGGGCGGATCCATACCTCTGCCGCCACGGTGGCCGTGTTGCCCGAGGCCGAGGACGTGGATATCCAGATCGACCCAAACGATCTGCGGATCGACACGATGCGCAGCTCCGGCGCGGGTGGCCAGCACGTGAACACCACCGATTCCGCCGTGCGGATCACGCATATTCCCACCGGGATCGTCGTCACCAGTTCCGAGAAATCCCAGCACCGCAATCGCGAGATCGCTATGCAGGTTTTGAAAACGCGGCTCTTCGACATGGAACGGCAGAAGATGCATGACGAGCGCTCGGCCAGCCGGGCCGCACAGGTCGGCTCGGGTGACCGGTCGGAGCGCATCCGGACGTACAATTTCCCGCAGGGGCGCATGACCGATCACAGGATCAACCTGACGCTCTACAAGCTGGACCAGGTGATGCAGGGCGACCTGGACGAGGTGATTGACGCGCTGATCACCGATGCGCAGGCTGCGATGCTGGCGGAGATGGAAGGGTGAGCCAGACGGTTGCCGACCTCGTGCGCCACGCCGGGGTCGTTCTGACGGCTGCAGGCATCGAGGACGCCCCGCGCGAGGCGCGCAGCCTGGTGGCGCTGGCTCTGGAGACCCGAGCCGACCGGATCACGCTGATCGCCCGCGACCCTGTGCCGACCGCAGCCGCGCAACGGCTGGAAAGCTTGCTGGAGCGTCGCACGATCGCGCGCGTTCCGCTGTCGCACCTGACGGGCTGGCGCGACTTCTATCATCACCGGTTCGAGGTCAGCGACGCGGTTCTGGACCCGCGCTCCGATACCGAGACGCTTGTCGAGGCGGCGCTGGAACAACCTTTCAGCCATGTGCTGGATCTGGGGACAGGATCGGGCTGCATCCTGTTGTCGCTGCTGGCGGCGCGCGACGGGGCGGCGGGCCTGGGCACGGATATTTCGCCCGAGGCGCTGGCCGTGGCCGATCGCAACGCCCGCCGGCTGCAGGTGGCGGAGCGTTGCATGTTGCTGCGCTCGGACTGGTACGAGGCGGTCGAGGGGCAGTTCGACCTGATCGTCTCGAACCCGCCTTATATCGCGGTCTCCGAGATGGACGGCCTGTCGCCCGAGCTGTCGCACGAGCCGCGCGTCGCGCTGACCGACGAGTCAGATGGGCTGTCGGCCTATCGTGTCATCGTTCCGGGATCGCCCGCGCACCTGCGGCCGGGCGGGCGGCTTTTGGTGGAAATCGGCTGGACACAGGCCGCCGAGGTGACGCGGATTTTCGAACAGGCCGGGTTCCGCGAGACCTTTGTCAGGCAGGATATCGAGGGGCGCGACCGTGTGGTCGGGGGCGTGTCGCACGGCTGAAATATGCTAAAACTCCGTGTTTCCGCGCGTTTTTTGGCAAAAAATCGTGCCAAGCCCTTGTTAAAACCGCTTGGGCATGTTTATTGGGTTGCATCACGACGTAGAGGGTCCTCGAGACACCCGTACGTGAGTTCAAGCCAGCACATTGATCCGGTCATCATGGACGCAAGGGGCGTCATCCGGAACAAACAGCGCTTCAAGCAATAGGGCTGACAACCACTCATGAGATCATCGAAGTCACGTTCGCGGAACAAGTCCAACCGCAACCGCTCGCCTCAGGGCAATGTCGTCAACCGGGTTTTCGACAGCTCCGGTCCCGAGGGCAAGGTGCGCGGCACGCCGCAGCAAATCATTGACAAGTACAACCAGTTGGCCCGCGACGCCCAATTGTCCGGCGACCGCGTGCTGACCGAGAATTACCAGCAATTCGCAGAGCATTACCTGCGCCTGCTGGGCTCGGCCCAGAAGGAACAGGACCAACGCCGCGAGGAGCAGGAACGCCAGAACCGCGAACGCCAAGCCGAGCGTGACCGTGAACGTGCCCAGCGTCAGGAGCGCGAGTCCAATGGGGGAGGCGACGAGGGTGACAACGCCGGGTCCGGTTCTGACATGGCACAAAACGACAGTGGCGGCGACAGTGGCCTTGTGGAAACGCCCGAAGATAAATCCGGCGAGAAGCCGCAGAAGCCCAAGCGCAGCCGCAAGCCGCGCAAGAAGGCCGATGATGGCAACAAAGACGGCGGTGATCAGGGCGAGGGCGGAAACTCGGACGCATCGGCGGCTGCGGAGTAACCGGCGCCGTCAGGTAGCGAACGGCATCTTCCAAGCTTAACCGAGGTTGCGGGCGAGGGCGCAGAACTGCTCAAGTCCGACGGTTTCGGCGCGATCCGTGGGCTTGATTCCCGATGCGATCAACCGGTCCTCAATATCTGGTGAAAGCCCCTTCAATGCCGCGCGCATCATCTTGCGTCTCTGGTTGAAGGCGCGCGCGACCACCCGTTCCAACGCCTTCGGCTCCGCCGCAAAGCGTGGCGCGTCCAGCGACTTGAGATGCACCACCGCGCTAGAGACCTTGGGGGGCGGCGTGAACGCACCGGGCGGCAGGTTCAGAACAATCTGTGCCGAACTGCGCCATTGGGCCAGCACTGCCAGCCTGCCATAGGCCTTGGAGCCGGGCTGCGCCACGATCCGTTCGGCCACTTCGCGCTGGAACATCAGGGTAAGACTGTCCCAGAACGGCGGCCAGTCTTCGGGCGTGAGCCAGCGCACCAAAAGTTCGGTCCCGACGTTGTAGGGCAGGTTCGCCGCGATCTTGATCGGGGCAGACAAACGTGCGGCCGGATCGATGTCCAACGCGTCGCCGTGGATGATCTCCAGCCGCCCGGGATAGACGGCGGCGATCTCTTCCAGCGCGGGCAGGCACCGCGCATCTTTCTCCACCGCCAGAACGCGCCGGGCGCCCTCGGCCAGCAGACCGCGCGTCAGCCCACCCGGACCGGGGCCGATCTCAAGCACATCGGACTTGCCGATGTCGCCGGCCATGCGGGCGATCTTGGCCGTCAGGTTCAGGTCCAGCAGGAAATTCTGTCCCAGGGACTTTCGAGCGCTCAGCCCATGCGACGCGATGACCTCGCGCAGGGGGGGCAGGGCGTCAATGCCGCTCATCCGCGCGCCTGACCAAGGCGTGCGGCAAGGCGCACGGCCTCGATCATGGAAGAAGCGTTGGCAATACCCTTGCCCGCGATGTCCAGCGCGGTGCCATGATCCGGCGAGGTTCGCACGAAAGGCAGGCCCAAGGTCACGTTTACCCCACGGTCGAAATCCAGTGTCTTGATCGGGATAAGCGCCTGGTCGTGATACATGCAGATGGCGGCGTCATACGTGGCACGGGCCGCAACATGAAACATCGTGTCGGCACTGAGCGGGCCGCGCAGGTCCATACCTTCGTCGCGCAACTTTTCGAGCACCGGACCGAGGAGTTCGATTTCCTCCCGGCCCATCTTGCCGCCTTCGCCCGCGTGCGGATTCAACCCGGCCACGGCAAGGCGCGGAACAACAATGCCGAAGTCGCGGATAAGGCCGGCATGAGTGATGCGGATTGTCTGTTCCAAAACATCAGGGGTCAGGGCGGAGGGCACCTGTGACAAAGGCATATGGATGGTCGCCGGCACGACGCGCAAATTCTCCGAGGCGAGCATCATGACGACGCGTTCTTTACCGGCAAGATCGGCGAGAAACTCGGTATGCCCGGGAAAGGAGAAACCCGCCCCGTCCTGCAAAGCCTTCTTGTGAATGGGTGCGGTGCATAACGCGCCCACGGCGCCGTCGTTCAGGAGCGTGACACCCGTGGTGACCATCTCGATTACCGATTGGGCGTGGTCGGGATTGGGTTGGCCGTGCATCAACGGCCCTTTGAAACGATGCGCCAACACGGGCAGGGCGCTTTTAGCGGCCCCAGCCACGTCACCGAGATCTTCGATACACGCCACCGGCACGTCGCCGGGCAAGTGGTCGGGGTCTCCCAGATACAGTATCGGTACCTCGTCCTTCAACGCAGCCCACGCGCGGGCCGCAATTTCCGGCCCGATCCCCGCGGGTTCGCCGCAGCTAATGGCGACGGGCAACGCAGAAGGTGAGGTCATTCCAACTCGACGATCCGCGCCGCTGCCCGCAGCTCCTCGAGATAGGCATTGGCGTAGGTGTCCAGGCGACGGCTCTGGATGAAGCTCGTGATTTGCTCGGCGGTAGGCGCCTCTCCCTCGGTTTTGGGGGTTCGGCTGCACAGCATCAGAACAACCAAAGTCTGACCTCCGGCGCGGGTGACACCTGTGGAAATTTCGCCGGGATCGAGTTTCGCCAGCTCGAACCGGATGTCGTCGGGGATCTCGGCGGGCGGCTTGCTGCCGCGCTCCAGCACGCTTTCCGGCTGGCCGTGGGCGACGCCGTAAAGATCGTTGCAGGTATCGGTATCGGCGTCGATCTGCGCGGCGCGGGCCAGCGTCTGCTCGGTGCGCCCGCCTTCGATGTAATAGGCGGCGTACTCGATCTCTTCGTATTCCCGCTCGGGCTGCTCGATTTCTTCGATGTCTCGCAACTGGAACAGAGCGATGGCGCCTTGCAGCGGCAACGGGTCGCTGACTTCCCCGGGGCCAAGTCCAAGGACCACCGGGCGCAGGCCTTCGGGAAGGTCGTTGACGGCGACCCATTCCATCCGTCCCCCGCGTGCGGCGCTCTCGGTCGCCGAGTAACGCCGCGCGGCGGCGGCAAATTCCGCCTCGGACGTGTACTGGCTTATGCGGTTCGCGCGTTCCTGTATGGTCTGCGGATTGCCGCCAGACAGCGGCATGATGATCTCTGACAGAAGGACGCGCACGCTGGTTTCTCTACCGATCGAAAGGCGGGCGCGGTTGATGTCGTCCTCGTCAATGTTGATCTGTTGGCGGAAGCGACCACGAGAATATTCGCGCCAGGTCAAACCGGCTCTGACAAACTCGCGGAAGGTCGACGGGTCGACACCGGCCTGCTGCAATGAGCCGAGCATCTGCTCGGCATCCATATTGGCCCGACCGGCGAATTCTTCCATCCCGGCCATAAGCTGTTCGTCGTCAAGCGCGAAGCCCACCGCATTGGCGGCGTCCAGCTTCAGTCGATCCTCGATCAGCTGCTCACGGGCCAGTTGCTCGGGGTCGCCCGGCGCGCGGAACAACTGAAGCATCCTGGCACGTTGAGAGATCTCGTAGCGTGTGATGGCCTGGTCGTTGACCTTTATGACGGCGTCGAACGGGCTTTGCTGCGCCTGCGCCGGGACCGTACCGGTCACGGAAGTGGTCGTGAATATGGAAAGCGCCAGAAGCGCGGAAGATAGAAAGGTAAGTCTTGGCATCATTGCTCGCATGTCCGGACGTAGCTTTTGTCGCGTGTCTTTGTGGTGAAACCGCGCAGGCCCACCGTGAAACTGATATCGGTCGATGGTTCGAGGATAGTGGAAGAGGTGAACCGACGCGAGGCCGAAAGCGTAACGTCCACGCACTCGTTGGTGTATGTGACCCCCACCCCGGCACGGACGGATTCGTCACTGGCCACGTCGTAGCGCCAATCGGCGCTTCCGGTCCAGTGCCGCGACAGTCGATAGGAGGCGTCGAAGGCCCATTCGGAGATGTTTTCGGGTCGGGCCTCGGCCAGGTCATTGCGTAGCCAGATATAGGTGCCGCCCACGGTGGAACGATCGTTGCGCCAGCTGGCGCGGGCCTCGGCCTTGGTGGTGACGAAATCGTCATCGAAAAGTCCGCGCGCGGTAATAGCAAGCCCGTCATCGGTCTTGAACTGTCCGGCGACCAGCAGGTCCGAATAGCGATCCTGCAGGCCTGAGGAATTGGTGAACGCAAAGCCGCCCGCCGGGTCGATCTGGGTTTCTTCGCGCACGACCTGTCCCACGGCGAAAGAGCTTTGCCAGCCCTCGTTGCCATAGCGCGTCCAGCTCAGGCCATAGGCTGAGTTGAAACCGCGCTCCCGCCTGTCCGGCGCGGTAAAGCGCGACGTGGCGAAAAGGTTGCCCTCGTCGAACTCGATCCGGGTGCTTTCGTCGTTGGGTACCAATGGATTGCTGCCTCCGACCCATGACAGTTGCATGACCGGTTCGATCACGTGGGTGGCCCCAGATGTCGTCGTTTTGACAAGCGGCCATCGCAGTTCGACCGAGGCGGATGGTGTCACTTCGACCGCGTCGGACCGGCTTGTGACGCCGGCTTGCCCGATATGGAAGCTGTCGACCGCAAGCCCAAGCTGCGCTTTGGTCAGCACGCCCGGGCCCAGTGTCCACGACCGGTGCCAGTCCGCGCTGAGAGTGAGGCGGGCAACGTCGCGGCCATCGGCAAAAGGATCGAAATCCGCCCCGTCAACGGCAAGGTCTGAGGTTCGATAATGCGCGTGGCTGAGGACCCCGAGACGAAGTTCACCCCCTGGCGCATAGGCAAGCTGAATGCGTTTTTCGTATTCGCCGTTCGAGACCAGTGTGGGCAGTGTCGTGTTGCTTTCGCCCGCCCGCAGCGAGTGAAAATGCGTGAATGCCACCCGGACATATTCATCCCGGCGTGCGCGCTCGACCGAGATCTCGCTGTCCAGCCGGTCTTTGCCGGAATAGCCGTAATCCAGCAGGTATGTGTCGTCGTTCACCGCCTCGATATCAAAGCGTAGCGTGAAATCCCGGGGCAGGGCAAAGGAGCCGTTTGCAAAGACATAGGACTTGAAGTTGCGCCCGCCGATATCATCGTCGCTCAACGCCCCGGTGACCTCGATCGCGCCTGTGCGGAAGGCCTGCCTGTAGCGAAGTTCCAGCGTCCGGCTTTCGGTCGACAAGTACGGTGTGACGGTCAGATCCTTGTGATCGCCGATACGGATGAAATACGGCACACGAGCGCCGAAACCCAGAAGCGAGGAATTGTTGAGCGACGGAACCAGAAATCCGGTGGCTCGCTCCAGCGTCGGATCAGGCAGGCGCAGGCGGGGCAGGTAGAAAACCGGCGTGCCCAGCACCTGGAATTGCGCACCGTCGAAATAGAGCTGTTTTTCCTGCTGGTCATGCACCACCCGGCGCGCGCGCAACTGCCACAACGGCGGTCTTTGCGAATTGCAGACACGGCAGGAGGTGACGGCGGCCTTGTAGAGTTGATTGTAGCGCCCGTTCACCCGGGCCAGTTCGTTTGCCGCCAGTTGCACCTGATCGTCCATCACGATCCGCGCGCCTTTGAGCAGGCCGTTGCGCATCTCGCGATCCAGCTCGGCGCTGTCGGCCAGCACCAGCATCGTGCCATCGGCCTCTTCCAGCGAAATCGGCCCCGTCACCTGCAGGGTTTCGGTTGTCCTGTCATAGACGATCTGCGAGGCCTTGAGCCTGCGACCGTCATAAAGTGCCTCGACATTCCCGCTGGCGACCAGTTGCTCGTTGCCGGACAGGAAAACGTCATCAGCCACAAGAACAGCTGGCATCGTGGCGCCGGTTGCAGGTGCCGGGGACGGGTCTGCGTCGCCCTGCGCAACCGCGTCCCCGGCCCAGATGATCCAGGTCGCAAGCGCCGCGAGCAAGGCGCATATGCACGTCCACAGCCTCATCCGTCCTCCATGTGCAGCAGGATGCCTACCGCCAACATGAAAGACGCAACCGGCGGCGCCCAGGCCGCCAGGTAAACCGGGATTTGCCCGTTTTCCCCAAGGATCTGCGCGAAATTGCGGATGTAGTGCAGCGTGAAGCCCAGCATCACGGCGATAAGCACCGAAATGCCGGTATTGCTCAGCCGTGCATGGCGCATGGTGAACGCCGCCGCGACCATCACCAATGCCACCAGGAAAAGCGGGCGCGACAGCTCCATCTGGAACCAAACTGCGTAGCGGCGTGCGGAAAATCCGGCCTCCTCAAGCTGGTTTATGAACCCCGGCAGATCCCACAGCGAGATGTATTCGGGCTTGCCGAAGCTGTCGATGATGCGGTCCTGCGTCAGGGCAGAGGGCAGCTCCAGCCGCGCCACTTCCCGTGCCGTTGCTTCGGGGTTCTGGCCCAGCGTCAGCTCCCATATCTTGGCGTTTTTCAGCTCCCACTGACCGGCGGCAAGCCTGGCGGTGTCAGCCACGATCCGGCGTTCCGGCTCTCCTTCGGGCGAAAAGTTGATGAACGTCGCTTCGTATAGGGTGGTGACATCCGAACTCGCCCTTGCGGCGTGAATCACCGTCTGGCCCTCGGCACTGCCCTGGCGCAGCCACAGGCCCTCGGAGGCAATGGCCAGCACGCTGGTGCCGCCGCCCATATAGGTGTTGACCACGTCATTGTAGCGTTTCGACGCGGCCGCCACGAGCGGGTTCAGCATGGTGATCGAAATGATGCCGATCAGCGCGGCAACGGTCAGCGGCGCCGCCAGACTGCGCAGGGCCGACCGCCCCGCTGCGCGCACGACCACCAGTTCAGAAGACCGCGCAAGCCGCAGGAACAACGCCACGGCGGACAGAATCACAACGAGCGGAAGGATCTCGTAATTCGCGTGCGGGACATTCAGCAGAACCACGCCAAGCACGTCCATGAAAGGCAGGTTCGGAAAATCCTGCAACTCGTCGACAAGGTCGATAAGCGCTAGAAGGATCACGAAGACCGAGGCGATGGCGACAAAGGTCCACAGAAACTTGCGGGCAAAGTAGTAGTGAAGGATCACGTCGCACCCTCCGCAGGGCCGGAGGAACCGCCGCGAGAGCCGAAAGGCCACAAACGGCGCCAGATGCCGGGGTAAGCCGCAAGGTACAGCAGGAGGATCGTGACCAGCGCGCCCACGCCGGTCGGCAGGTACATCAGCGGCCAGGCGCTGGCGCTGGCCAGAACCGCGCCTGAAACACCCCCCTCGACCATCTTGATAAACACCAGAAGGGTAAAGGCACCGATGATCTGCCACCATACACCGAAGCGGCTGTAGGTGCCGACCAGGAGTGTCGCAAACCCGATCAATGCGGCGACGATGCACATCAGCGCTTGCGCGAACCTGCCATGCGCCTCGTAGAGCACTTCGGGCACCGTGCTGCCGGTAACCTCGGCCATTTCAACGGGACGAAACAGAAGATCGCCCGTCAGAGCGAAGTCGACCCGGTTCAGGTTGGTCGGGTCACGGGAAATCAGGCTGCTGATATCATACGAAAAATCGTCGAAATGCGTCGTGAAGAGGCGGTTTCCCTCGGCCCTTAGGTTCTGCGCCAGTCCTTCCACCATCACAAGCTTGGTGCCTCCGCCCTCTTGCACCAGGTAGGCCTGGGTCGAGGTGTATGTCACCGGAATCTCGGAACTGCGCCTGTCCGACAGAAAGACATCGCGCAGCTCGCCCTCCGGCGTGATGTCGCGGATGTAGAAGGTGATACCGGGGGCGGGGTGCAGGAACTCTCCCTCCGTCAGCAGCTTTGCCGTGATGTTCTGACTGACCTCGGCCTGGCGCAGGCGCAGCTGGCTGAGGCTTTTGGGAATCAGGTAGTGGCTTAGCGCCGACATCATCAAGGCGATTATGATGCCGAAAATCAGAACCGGCCGGATCAGACGCCAAGGCGAGTAGCCGGTCGCCTGCATCACCGTCAGTTCGGATTCCGTTGTCATCCGGTTGGTCACGTAGACTGCGCCCGCAAAGGTCGCGATAGGAAGCACGACGCCGATCACGCCGGGTAGCGTCAGGGCAGTGAACTCAAGGAATATCCAGGCAGGCTGGCCATCGCCGATCAACCGGTCGAACATCCGCACCGCCTTGTTGATCCAGAAGATCGACACCAGCACAAGTGCGAAGAACCCGAACAGCACCATGAATTGCGACAGCATATACCTGTCGAATCTGGTCACGCATCCCCCCCGGAATTTAGCAGCATTTCACGGCAAGTTATGCGATTTGACTGCGGGGGAAAACCTTTAAAGCGACGCGGGCCGGCGGTTTGCGTCCGGGACTGGCCTTCCCGTCCGCAAGACGCTAGGTCTGAGGGCGAAAGACAAACAATTTGCGCGCAAGGAGCATCATATGAGCACCCCCGTTTCCGTCACCTTCACCGAGCTGGACCTCGACGCCATCGCCGAAGCGGAAGGCCGCGTCGCGGTGGTGGTCACGCCGAACGGCAAGATGGGGCCGGGCGCGCGGCGCGTGAACCGGCTGACCAAGGGCGCGGTCAAGCGCCTGCTGGAAAGCGAGGCCTGGGAAAAGACCAAGCCCGGCCAGGTGGTCACGATGGCATGGCCCACGGGCCTTGCGGCCAAGGCGGTGGACGTGTTGTGCTTGGAACTCGGCGCCGATCCGGTCGAGACGCGCAAGGCGGGTGCGGCCCTGGGCAAGCTGAAAGGCGAAGCTCCGCTTCTGGTTCTGGCAGGCACCGCGCGGCGGCTGGGTGAACTGGCGCAGGGGATCGCGCTGCGGGCCTATTCGTTTGACGCACGCAAATCCAAGCAGCCCGAGGAGCAGGGCGCGGTTTCGATCATGGTCGGCAAGCCGGACGAGGCCACCGAGACGGCCAAATCCGCACTTGCCGTGGCCGAAGGCGTTTTGATGACCCGCGACTTGGTGTCGGAACCGGCCAACCACCTGACCACCACCGAATTCGCCAAGCGGATCAAGGAGATGGAGAGCCTCGGTCTCAAGATCACCATCCTTGAGGAAAAGGACCTCGAGAAACATGGCATGGGGCTGTTGCTGGCGGTGGGGCAGGGCTCGGCCTCGCCCACGAAGGTCGCGGTCATGGAATGGTCCGGCGGCCGGGACGGCGATGCGCCATTGGCGTTGGTCGGCAAGGGCGTGGTCTTTGACACCGGGGGCATCTCGCTGAAGGTGCCCACGGGCATGGAAGACATGACCATGGACATGGGCGGCGCGGGCGTGGTCACAGGCACCATGCGCGCACTTGCGCTGCGCAAGGCCAAGGCCAATGTCGTGGGCCTTGTCGGGCTGGTCGAGAACATGCCCTCGGGCGAAGCCTATCGCCCCGGTGACGTGTTCACCTCGATGAAGGGTGATACGGTCGAGATCATCAATACCGATGCCGAAGGCCGCCTGCTCCTGGCCGATGTGCTGTGGTACGCGCAGCAAACCTACAAGCCCGCCGCGATCATAGACCTTGCAACGCTGACGGGGGCAATGATCATCGCGCTCGGGCACGAGAACGCGGGTGTGTTTTCCAACGACGACAATTTCGCCGACAAGTTCTTGCGCGCGGCCAAGAAAGAGGGCGAGGGCGCATGGCGTTTGCCGCTGAGCGAGGCCTATGACAAGCAGCTTAAGTCCGACATTGCCGATATGAAGAACGTGGGCGGACGCCCCGCGGGGTCGATCACCGCGGCGCAGTTCCTGCAACGCTTTGTCGAGGAGGGCACGCCGTGGATCCACCTTGATATCGCGGGTGTGGCGCGGGTGACCAAGGACACCGATTTCGCCCCCAAGGGCTCGACCGGCTGGGGCGTGATGAGCCTCGACCGGCTGGTGGCCGATCAATACGAAGGGGAGTGATGGGCGCGGTCTATTTCTATCACCTGACCCGCCGTCCGCTGGAGGCGACGCTGCCGATGTTGCTGGACAAGGCGCGTGGCGCGGGGTGGCGCGTGCTGGTGCGCGGCACGCAGGCGGCCCGGCTGGACTGGCTGGACGAGAAGCTGTGGCTGGGTCCCGAGGACGGGTTTCTGCCGCATGGGCGGGAAGGCGGGCCGCATGACGCGCGCCAGCCGATCCTGCTTGGCACCGGGGCGGCGACCAACGACGCGGTTTGTATCATGAGCATCGACGGCGCCGAGGTTTCACCCGACGAAGTGCAGGCGCTGGAACGGACCTGCATCCTGTTCGACGGGAATGACGAGCGGGCTCTGAACCACGCCCGTGGGCAATGGAAGGCGCTGACCGGCGCCAAGTGCTCGGCGCAATACTGGTCTGAGGAATCGGGCCGTTGGGAGAAGAAAGCAGAGGCGTGAGGGCCGCGCTTGCGTCTAGCGGGTCAGAATCATCCGCCCGTCGGAAATCTGCACGTTCGAGAACCGCTCGAGATAGCTCATGCCCAGCAGCGACTTGTCCAGTTCGCCGCCATTGACGGAGGCGGCGATGCCGCGATCCTCAAGCGGGCCAATTTTCAAGCTGTCGAGCTGCACCGACGCCGTACTGACCGTCCCGTTGGCGGTGCCAGCGCGCCCGATGAAAGCGAGATCGTCCGTATTCAGCCCCGCGCGTTCGGCATCGGCGCGGGTCAGCACGATCAGCGTGGCGCCTGTATCCACCACAAAGTCCACTGGCGCGCCGTTCACCTGCGCGGTGACGTAGTAATGTCCGTCCAGCGCCCGGCGCAGTTCGATCTGGTCTTCGCCCAAAGTCGTGTAGGCGGCCGGGTTTACGGTGTTTCGTAGATCTCCCCAAAGTCCGACGGCGGCGATGGCACCCACGAAGATCAGCCCCCAGACCACCATGTACTGCATGGTCTTGCCGAGCGAGGTGCGGTTCTGCGCAAAGAACCACGCCACGACAGCGGCGCCGAGCAGCACGAGATAGAGCAGGCGGGCGGTATCATCTCCGGTCATGGGGCTAGATATAAGGAGCGGCGCGTCAGCCCGCCAGTCCAAATCCCTTGAGCCCGTCCAGCACGAACTGAACCGCCAGCGCGGCCAGAAGCATCCCCAGCAGGCGGGTGATAACGTTGATGCCGGTTCGCCCCAAGGCACGCTCCAGCAAGCCCGCGGTCAGGAAGAGCAGGAAGACAAGGGTGACCACGCTCAGCATGACGCCGATGACCCAGGCCAGCCCTTCGATCCCGGGCTGCTGGCCGGCCAGCAGAATCACGGTGGTGATGGCGCCGGGGCCTCCGATCAGCGGTATGGCCAGCGGGTAGATCGAGGGATCCTCGCGGTCGTCTTCCTCGTCCGCCTGATCCTTGCGCCGCTTGGTGCGCCGTTCGAACAGCATGTCGAGCGCGGTGAGGAACAACAGCAGCCCGCCCGCGATGCGGAAGGCGGGCATCGAAATGCCAACGAAGTCCAGCACGGATTCGCCGAAACTGGCGAACACGATCAGGATCAGTGCCCCGGCGATGCAGGACCGCAGCGCAATGGCGCGGCGGCGTGCGGTGCTGTCGCCTTGGGTCAGCGCCACGAAAAGCGGGGTCATCCCGATCGGGTCGATGATGACGAACAGCGCCACCCAGGCGGTGATGAGGAAACTCGGGTCCATGCGTCATGGTTTGCGCCGGGATGCGGGCGTTGTAAACCGTCCGGCGTCAGTTTTCCGCCGCGTCGAGCCGTTCCAGCGCGGCCATCCACAGCGCCTCGGCCCGGTCGAGCCCGTCCATCACCTCGGCATACTTGCGCTGCCAGGCTTCCATGTCGTCGGCCTTGGCATCGTTATAGATCTTGGGATCGGCCAACTTGGCCGCGATCTTGTCGCGCATGACGTTCAGCTTTTCGACGCGCTGCTCGCAGGTCTTCACGTCCTGCCGCAGCCCTAGGATGGCATCGCGGGGCGGGCGCTTGGGCTTCGGTGCAGGCTTTACGGCCGGCGCCGTTGCCGCTTCCTTTTTCGGGGGCTTCTGATCCAACAGCGCGGCGCGATAGGTCTGCAGGTCGCCTTCGTAGGGTTTCACCGTCCCGTCCTTGACCAGCCACAGCCGGTCGGCGACCAGTTGCAACAGGTGCATATCGTGGCTGACGAGGATGATCGCGCCGGTGTAATCGGTCAGCGCCTCGACCAGCGCCTCGCGGCTTTCGATATCGAGGTGGTTGGTCGGCTCGTCGAGGATCAGCATGTGTGGCGCGTCGGTGGTGGCCAGCATCAGCGACAGCCGGGCCTTCTGCCCGCCCGAGAGTTTCGCCACCTTGGTATCGGCCTGTTCCGCGCCGATACCGAAGCCCCCCAGCCGCGCGCGCAGCTTGGCCTGACCGTCATCGGGATAAAGGCGACGGATATGATCGAGCGGGCTTTCATCGAGATGCAACTCGTCGACCTGGTGTTGCGCGAAGTAACCCACGCGCAGCTTCGAGGCGGCATGTTTCTTGCCGTCGAGCACCTCAAGTTTACCCGATAACAGCTTGGAAAGGGTGGATTTCCCTTCACCGTTGCGCCCCAGGAGCGCGATCCGGTCGTCTTGGTCAATGCGAAGCGACAGGCGCTGCAAGACCGGCACGCCGTCATAGCCCGTGGCGACATTGTCCAGCCTCAGGATGGGCGGCGACAGCTGGTCGGGCTCGGGGAATGTAAAGCGGCGCAGCGCGGCTTCTTGCGGGCGCGAGATCGGCTTCATCTTTTCCAGCGCCTTGATGCGGGACTGGGCCTGTTTCGCCTTGTCCGCCTTGTAGCGGAAGCGATCGACATAGGATTGCAGGTGGGCGCGGCGGGCGTCCTGCTTCTTCGCCTCGGCCTCGGCATTGGCCAGCCGCGCGGCACGGGTTTCGGCAAAGGTATCGTAGCCGCCTTGGTAGAGCGTCAGGTTCCGGTCTTCCAGATGCAGGATCGCGCCCACGGCGCGGTTCAAGAGGCCACGGTCGTGGCTGATGACCAGAACGGTATGCGGATAGCGCGCCAGATAGCTTTCAAGCCAGAGCGCGCCTTCGAGGTCGAGATAGTTCGTGGGCTCGTCGAGCAGCAGCAGATCGGGCGCGGTGAAAAGCACGGCGGCCAGCGCCACGCGCATGCGCCAGCCCCCCGAGAAGGCCGAACAGGGCTGAGCCTGTTCCTCGTCGGTGAAACCCAGCCCCTTGAGGATGGTGGCGGCACGGGCCTCGGCGCTCCAGGCGTCGATATCGGCCAGCCGGGTCTGGATTTCGGCGATCCGCGTGCCGTCTTCCGAAGTGTCTGCCTCTGCCATCAGCGCGCTGCGCTCGGTGTCGGCGGCCAGCACAGTGTCGATCAGCGACACCTCGTTGCCCGGCACCTCCTGGTCGACGCCGCCGATCCGGGCGCGCTCGGGCAGCGAGATCGTGCCGGTGTCCAACGGCAGCTCGCCCCGGATCATTCGGAAGAGCGTGGTCTTGCCGGTGCCGTTGCGGCCCACCAGCCCCACCTTGTGGCCTGCGGGAATGACGGCCGATGCGCCCTCGATCAGGGGGCGGCCGGCAACCGAGAAACTTATGTCATCAAGACGGAGCATGCGCACCGCATGCCGTATCGGCCCCGCGCCGTCAATCGCAGCTTTTCAATCATGAACCCCCATGCTATCGGGGCGCCGAATGACGGCGCAGGCATGGGGTTTGCGCCATGACTATTACGAAAAGAGGCTACTATGGCTGTCGAACGCACGCTCAGCATCATCAAACCCGATGCCACCAAACGCAATCTGACCGGCAAGATCAACGCCAAGTTCGAGGATGCCGGCCTGCGCATCATCGCGCAGAAGCGGATCCACCTTTCCAAGGCCCAGGCCGGCGTGTTCTACGCCGTGCATTCCGAGCGTCCGTTCTATGACGAACTGTGCGAATTCATGGCGTCCGAGCCGGTCGTCGTGCAGGTGCTGGAAGGCGAAGGCGCGATTGCCAAGAACCGCGAAGTGATGGGGGCCACGAACCCCGCCGATGCGGCTCCGGGCACGATCCGTGCGGAATTCGCAGAGTCAGTCGGCGAAAACTCGGTTCACGGCTCCGACGCGCCGGAAACGGCGGCGGTGGAAATCGCGTATTTTTTCTCGGGTCTGGAACTGGTCGGCTAACCGAACCGAGACACGAACTGACAAACGGCGTGGTCTTCGGATCGCGCCGTTTTTGTTTGCGCGAGCCGCGTCAGATCGCGGCAAAGTCGGTGAAGACTTGCCTGGACACGATCACCTTTGCGCCTTGCGTCACCGTGCTGCGCGGTGTCGGCGCGGGTTTCTGCGACTTCTGGGGGAGGTCGGGGGTCGTTGCCATTTGCCTGCTCCTTATTATAGGTCAGACCGGCCGAACAGCGCCGACCGGCGCCTGGTTATCCGGATAGCATCTCGGAAAAGACTGTCAGGAATTGGGCTGAAATGTGGCGGGATTGTGGCGGGCTGCGCAAAATTAATATCGTAATTCCGGCCGCGACCGTGCAAGGGTAAGTTCCGAAACGAGAAAAGTACGCACACAATGGCCCCCGGAAAGCTGAATCAGGACCCGCACAAGGTCCGCGAACATCAGGATATGAACCTTGAAACCGCCATCGGGCGGGCAGTGCGCGAATTCCGCAAGGCCCGCGGTATGACGGTATCGGACCTGTCGGAGGTCACGGGCCTGTCCGTCGGAATGCTGTCGAAGATCGAGAATGGCGTCACGTCGTCATCCCTGACCACGCTGCAGGCGCTGTCGACCGCTCTGAGCGTGCCGATCACCGCCTTTTTCCGCCGGTTCGAGGAGCGGCGCGAGGTGGTGCATGTCAAGGCGGGCGAGGCCGTGGAGATGGAACGCGCCGGCACGCGGGCGGGACACCAGTACAACCTGCTGGGCCATATCGGCGCCAACAACAGCGGCGTTGTGGTCGAGCCTTACCTGATTACGCTCAACGAGGAATCCGACATCTTTCCCACCTTTCAACACGAAGGGATCGAGATGCTCTATATCCTCGAAGGCGAGGTGGGCTATCGCCATGGCGACCAACGCTTTCACCTGCGCCCTGGCGACAGCCTGTTTTTCGACGCCGACGCGCCGCACGGCCCGGATGAGTTGCTCCGGCTGCCGATCCGCTACCTGTCGGTAATCTCGTACCCGCAAGGCGATCGGTGAATATTCCCCAGAAGAATATTTAATTCCCCTTATTGCATCCTGCCGAAGGTCGTATTAGCGTCTCTGCAACATAGGAGACATTGTCATGTGTGGAATCGTTGGACTGTTCCTGAAGGACAAAACGCTTGAGCCGCGCTTGGGCGAAATGCTGACCGACATGCTGATTACCATGTCCGATCGGGGGCCCGACAGCGCGGGCATCGCGGTCTACGGGACGGATCGGGACGGGCAAGCGAAACTGACGCTTCAGGCCGCCGAGCCGAGCCAGTTCGAGGGGCTCGCCGAGGAGATCGGCACGGAGGTCGGCGCGCGCATCGAGCAACGGGTGATCGACACTCACGCGGTGCTGAACCTGCCGCAGGACAAGCTGTCGGCGGCGCGGCAGGCGATCAAGCGTCTGCGCCCGGATATACGGGTAATGAGCGCGGGTGACATCATTGAGATCTACAAGGAGGTCGGCTTGCCGGGGGACGTCGCCAAGCGCTTCGACATTCCCAAGCTGACCGGCAGCCACGGCATCGGGCACACCCGCATGGCCACGGAAAGCGCGGTCACGACGCTGGGGGCGCATCCGTTTTCCACGGGCGCGGATCAGTGCCTTGTGCATAACGGCTCGCTCAGCAATCACAATGCGCTGCGCCGGCAGTTGGCGCGTGAGGGCGTCGAGGTGGAAACCGAGAACGACACCGAGGTGGCAGCGGCCTATCTGACTTGGAAAATGCAGCAAGGTCATACGCTTGGCGAGGCTTTGGAGGCTGGGCTGGCGGATCTGGACGGTTTCTACACCTTTGTCGTCGGCACCAAGGACGGCTTTGGTGTTGTGCGTGATCCAATCGCCTGCAAGCCGGCGGTGATGGCCGAAACCGATCAATACGTGGCCTTCGGCAGCGAATATCGTGCGCTGGTGAACCTGCCGGGCATCGAGGATGCCCGAGTGTGGGAACCCGAACCCGCCACCGTTTATTTCTGGAGCCATTGAGATGCAGACTTACGATTTGGAAGCGGACGGGCTGCGTGGGCTGAACGCCACGCTGCAAGCGGCCAGCGGCAACGAGACCGGCTGGGAAGTGGTGAACCCGCGCGGCAGCCATGCGATTGCCGTTGGGCTGGACGCACCGCTGGATGTGACCGTGAAGGGATCGACCGGGTACTACTGCGCGGGCATGAACCAACAGGCGACGGTGCGGGTCGCCGGCAATGTCGGGCCCGGCGTGGCCGAGAACATGATGAGCGGCACGGTGATCGTCGAAGGCGACGCCAGCCAGTATGCCGGGGCGACCGGGCATGGCGGATTGCTTGTGATCAAGGGCAATGCCTCGTCCCGCTGCGGGATCTCGATGAAGGGGATCGACATCGTGGTGGGCGGCAATGTGGGGCATATGTCGGCCTTCATGGGGCAAAAGGGGCACTTGGTGGTCTGTGGCGATGCGGGCGATGCGCTTGGCGACTCGATCTACGAGGCGAAGCTGTTTGTGCGGGGCAGTGTCAAAAGCCTCGGGGCCGACTGCATCGAAAAGGAGATGCGACCCGAGCATATCGAGAAGCTGACCGAACTTCTGGAAAAGGCCGGGATCGACGCCGATCCGTCCGAGTTCAGGCGCTACGGCTCGGCCCGTAAGCTCTATAATTTCAAAGTCGACAACGCCTATTGAGGAGACGGACAAATGAGCGACAATCAAAAATCCGCTCCGCGGACTTTGCCGAGATATTCCAACACGTTCACCCCCGATGTTAATGCGGAGATCCGGCGCGCGGCGGCCACCGGCATTTACGATATCCGCGGTGGCGGGGCCAAGCGGAAGGTGCCGCATTTCGACGACCTGGTGTTTCTCGGCGCGTCGATGTCGCGCTATCCGCTGGAAGGCTATCGCGAGCGGTGCGACACGAACGTGGTGCTGGGGTCGCGCTATGCGAAGAAACCCATTGAGCTGAAGATCCCGATCACCATCGCGGGCATGAGTTTTGGCGCGCTGTCGGCGCAGGCGAAAGAGGCGCTGGGGCGCGGGGCGTCCATGGCGGGCACCTCGACCACCACGGGCGACGGCGGCATGACGCCCGAAGAGCGCGGGCAGTCGAAAACGCTTGTGTATCAATACCTTCCGAGCCGTTACGGCATGAATCCCAACGACCTGCGCAAGGCCGACGCCATCGAGGTGGTCGTGGGCCAGGGCGCCAAGCCCGGCGGTGGCGGGATGCTGTTGGGCCAGAAGATCTCGGACCGCGTGGCCGAAATGCGCACGCTGCCCAAGGGGATTGATCAGCGCTCGGCCTGTCGTCACCCGGACTGGACGGGGCCGGATGATCTGGAGATCAAGATCCTCGAGCTGCGCGAGATCACTGGCTGGGAAAAGCCGATCTACGTCAAGGTCGGCGCGGCGCGCCCGTTCTTCGACACCACGCTGGCGGTGAAGGCCGGGGCGGATGTGGTGGTGATCGACGGCATGCAGGGCGGCACGGCGGCGACCCAGGACGTCTTTATCGAGCATGTCGGCATCCCGACGCTGGCATGTATCCGCGAGGCTGTCGCCGCGCTTCAGGAACTGGGCATGCACCGCAAGGTGCAGTTGATCGTGTCGGGCGGCATCCGCACGGGCGCCGACGTGGCCAAAGCGCTGGCGCTTGGCGCGGACGCGGTCAGCATCGGTACGGCCGCCATGGTGGCCATCGGCGACAATGACCCCAAGTGGGAGGCCGAGTACAACGCGCTTGGCTCGACCGCCGGGGCCTATGACGACTGGCACGAAGGCCGCGACCCTGCCGGGATTTCCACCCAAGACCCGGAATTGTCGAAACGCCTTGATCCGGTCGAGGCCGGTCGGCGGCTGAACAATTACCTTCAGGTCCTGACGCTGGAGGCACAGACGCTGGCGCGGGCCTGTGGCAAGAACCACGTGCACAATCTGGAGCCAGAAGATTTACAAGCCCTTACCGTGGAGGCCGCCGCCATGGCGCGGGTGCCTCTGGCGGGAACCTCTTGGATTCCCGGGCAGGGCGGTATGTAATCGCGACAATAATCAACAAAGACAAGAAACGGGGAGACGACAATGGCCACGGACCTGGCGAAATTCGCCGACAAGAACGGCGTAAAGTATTTCATGATATCCTTCACCGACCTGTTTGGCGGGCAACGGGCCAAGCTGGTGCCGGCGCAGGCGATTGCCGAGATGCAGGAGGACGGCGCGGGGTTCGCGGGCTTTGCCACGTGGCTGGACATGACGCCGGCGCATCCCGACATGCTGGCCGTGCCGGACCCGGAGTCGGTGATCCAGCTGCCCTGGAAGCCCGAAGTAGCTTGGGTCGCCGCGAACCCGGTGATGGAGGGAGAGGATGTGGCGCAAGCGCCCCGCAACGTGCTGCGCCGCCTGATCGACGAGGCCGCCGAAGAAGGCCTGCACGTCAAGACGGGTGTCGAGGCGGAGTATTTCCTTTTGACGCCGGACGGCAATTCGCTGTCGGATGAATTCGATACCGCCGAGAAGCCGTGCTATGACCAGCAGGCGGTGATGCGGCGCTATGACGTGGTGCGCGAGATCTGCGATTACATGCTGGATCTGGGCTGGGGTCCGTACCAGAACGATCACGAGGATGCCAACGGCCAGTTCGAGATGAACTGGGAATTCGACGATGCGCTGGTGACGGCAGACCGCCACTCTTTCTTCAAGTTCATGACCAAGTCGGTGGCCGAAAAGCATGGCTTCCGCGCGACCTTCATGCCCAAGCCGGTTGAGGGTCTGACGGGCAACGGCGCGCATGTGCATATCTCGGTCTGGGACGCGCCGGGAACGAAGGCCAAGACCAACGTCTTTGCCACCGACAAGGCCGAGGGCAGCCCAACGGCGGAGCTGGGTTTGTCGGACCGGGGCGCGAATTTCCTGGGCGGGATCATGAAGCACGCCAGCGGGATGGCGGCGATCACCAACCCGACGGTCAACAGCTACAAGCGGATCAACGCGCCGCGCACCACGTCTGGGGCCACATGGGCGCCCAACACGGTGACGTGGACGGGCAACAACCGCACCCACATGGTGCGCGTGCCGGGGCCGGGGCGGTTCGAGTTGCGGCTGGCGGACGGGGCGGCGAACCCGTACCTGTTGCAGGCCGTGGTCATCGCGGCAGGTCTTAGCGGTATCCGCTCGAAGGCCGATCCGGGCAAGCGGTATGACATCGACATGTATGCCGAGGGCCACAAGGTACGGGGCGCGCCCAAGCTGCCGCTGAACATGCTGGATGCCTTGCGTCTTTACGACAAGGACAAGGAGTTGAAGGCGATGTTGGGCGCGGAATTTTCTTCGGCTTTCCTGAAGATGAAGCGGCAGGAATGGGATTCCTACATGGCGCATTTCAGCCAATGGGAAAAGGACCATACGCTGGATATCTGACCGATGACCCTGTCCGGGGCGCGTGTCTTGATGCGCCCCGATGATCAGACAGGTTTTCATGACATTTCATCGCAACGCTGCTGGGTTTCTGGCCGAATCCATGCTGGCGCTGTCCGCAGCCACCGAGACGCGGGTCACCTACAAATCGGGCGAGACGGACCCAGCATATATTGGGAAAGTGAGGCTAGGCTGTGCGTGTCCTCGGCCTGATTGAAAGGCGTGGACAAGAGCCTGTTGGAGAACATCGTGCTGACTGCGATGATGCTAGGCGTGGGGCTGTAGTTGATCCCATTGGGGATGGCGGCGAACCCGGGCCTGATGGCGTTGGCCGAGGCACCCGGATGGGCGGTTCTGGCGAGGGTGAACGTGGGCGCGGGGCTGGCGCTGGTCAGCCTGGCGCTGGTGCTGAGGAAAGGCTGGCCGCTGCGGGTCGCAGCGTTCGCGGCGGGGCTTTCTTTGATCCTGTGGCCAATGTCTTGACGGCGAATCGGGGGCGAAAACCCACGTCGGTATCGGGTCTGTATTCGGGTGGTATCGCGACGGTGCCGTTGTTCGAAGGCCGGAATGAACAAACCGTACGCAGTTAAGCATTTGCAAAGAAAAACGCGGCCCCCGACCGGGGACCGCGCCTTGGATTAACCGGAGTGAAAGACCCGCTCAGGCGTTGGATTCGCGGATCTTGTCGGCGGCGTCCTTGTCGTAGGAGACACCGTTCTGCTCGAACAGCGTGTCGAGTTCGCCCGAGAGCGTCATCTCGGTGATGATGTCGCAGCCTCCGACGAATTCGCCCTTCACGTAAAGCTGCGGGATGGTGGGCCAGTCGGAGTAATCCTTGATGCCCTGCCGGATGCCGTCATCGGACAGCACGTTAACATCCGTGAAATCGACGCCCATGTAGTTGAGCACGCCGGCCACGCGGGAGGAGAACCCGCATTGCGGCATGGATTTGGTGCCCTTCATGTAGAGCACCACGTCGTTGGCTTTGACGGTTTCTTCGATTTGCGTCTTCGGGTCGCTCATTTTTTGGTGTCCTTCGGTGCAAAGATTTTGGCATAGGCTTGTGGGTCGCGGGGGATTTCCCACCGTCGCACGTTGCCGCCGCCCATACCGGATTGGTAATCGGATTCAAGTGTGTGCGTGCCTGTCCCGGGTTCGCTGCCGCGTTTGCCGGGGGATTTGCGCTGGCCCACGATGGCCACCGCGGCGATGGCGGCGACGACGAGAGCCAGCAGGATGACGAGCGTCCAACTCATTGGCTCAGTCCGGGGCCTTGGTGGTCAGCGCCAGGGCGTGCAGGTCGCCCGAGGGGCCGTCCATCTTGCCCTTCAGCGCGGCATAGACCGCCCGTTGCTGCTGGACACGGTTCTTGCCCCGGAAGCTTTCGTCGATGACCTCGGCCGCGTAATGATTCCCGTCGCCGGCCAGATCGGTGATGGTGATCTTTGCGTCTGGGAAGGTCTCGCGGATCAGGTCCTCGATTTCCTGGACTTGCATGGGCATGTGCGCGTCTCCTTGGTGTCTGTCCCTGATGTAGAGAGCGTGGGGCCGGAGTGCAAGCGACGGACGGGGTTTCCGGGGATATCGTCCGTGGCGGGGTAGGCCGGGATTTGATCCCGGCATTGGCGGCAAGGCGGGGTGAAACCCCGGCCTACGGGGTGTCAGGCGAAGGTGTCGCCGAAGGTGCCGCGGTAGATCGCGGCCAGTTCGTCCAGCGGGGCGCTGGAGCGGCCCATCTGCACGTCGCTGCCGGTGAAGCGGCCCACGGACTGGATCTGCACGCCGGCCCGGCCCGCGGCGATCATCAGCGCCTCGGCCTGGTCGAAATTGCAGGCCACGAGGTAGCGGGCCTGATCCTCGCCGAAGAGCGTCGCGGTCTCGTCGCTGTCGAGGCAGATACCGACGCCCGCCGCCTCGGCCATCTCGAAGGCCGCCAGCGCGAGGCCGCCATCGGAGAGGTCGGTGCAGGCCTTGATGTATTCGGCATTGGCGCGGATGAAGTCGCCGTTGCGTTTCTCGGTCGCCAGATCGACGGGCGGGGCGTCGCCCTCGACGCGGTTGTAGACCTCGGCCAGCAGGGCAGACTGGCCCAGGTGGCCTGTGGTTTCGCCCACCAGAAGGGCCACATGGCCGTCGCGGGCCTGGCCGGTGATGGAGGTTTCGGGGTCTTTGATAAGACCGACCGCGCCGATGGTGGGGGTGGGAAGGATCGCGCTGCCATCGGTCTCGTTATAGAGCGAGACGTTGCCCGAGACGATCGGCATGTCGAGCGCCGCGACGGCCTCTCCGATGCCTTTGATCGCCATGACGAACTGGCCCATGATCGCGGGTTTCTCGGGGTTGCCGAAATTGAGGTTGTCGGTGGTGGCGAGCGGTACGGCGCCAAGCGCGGTGAGGTTGCGATAGGCCTCGGCCACCGCCTGTTTGCCGCCCTCGAAGGGGTTCGCCTTGACGTATCGTGGTGTCACGTCGGATGTGAAGGCGAGGTGCTTGTCCGTGCCGTGCACGCGGATGAGGCCCGCGCCCTGGCCCGGCGTGCGGGCGCTGTCGGCCATCACCATGGTGTCGTATTGCTCGTACACCCATTGCTTGGCGCAGTAATTGACCGAGCCGATCAGGGCCTTCAGCCCGTCGATGGGATCGACATTGGGCACGTTGGCATCGTCGAGCGCCTCGGGCGTTTCCGGCTCGTCCCACGGGCGGTCGTATTCCGGCGCGCTGCCCGAGAGGGTGGCGAGCGGCAGGTCGGCCATGATCTCGCCCTTGTGCATGATCAGGAACCGGTCCTCGGCAATGGTCTCGCCGACGATGGCGAAGTCGAGGTCCCATTTCTCGAACACGGCGCGGGCCTCGGCCTCTTTTTCCGGGCGCAGGACCATGAGCATGCGTTCCTGGGATTCCGACAGCATCATCTCGTAGGCGGTCATGTTCGCCTCACGCTGCGGCACGGCGTCGAGGTTGAGTTTCACGCCGAGGCCGCCCTTGTCACCCATTTCCACGGCGGAGCAAGTGAGGCCCGCCGCGCCCATGTCCTGGATCGAGATGACGGCGCCGGTGGCCATCAGTTCCAGCGTGGCCTCCATCAGACGCTTTTCGGTGAAGGGGTCGCCGACCTGCACGGTGGGGCGCTTTTCCTCGATGGTCTCGTCGAATTCGGCAGAGGCCATGGTGGCGCCGCCGACGCCGTCGCGGCCGGTTTTCGCGCCGAGGTAGACGACGGGCATGCCGATGCCGGAGGCGGCGGAGTAGAAGATCTTGTCGGCATCCGCGAGGCCCGCCGCGAAGGCGTTGACGAGGCAGTTGCCGTTATAGGCGGGATCGAAGCGCACTTCGCCGCCCGCGCAGGGCACGCCGAAGCAGTTGCCGTAGCCGCCGATGCCCTCGACCACGCCATGCACCAGCTGGCGGGTCTTGGGGTGGGCGACCTCGCCGAAGGAGAGCGAGTTCATCGAGGCGATGGGGCGCGCGCCCATGGTGAAGACGTCGCGCAGGATGCCGCCGACGCCGGTCGCGGCACCTTGGTAGGGTTCGATATAGGACGGGTGGTTGTGGCTTTCCATCTTGAAGACCACGGCCTGGCCGTCACCGATATCGACGACGCCCGCATTCTCGCCCGGGCCGCAGATCACCTGCGGGCCACTCGTGGGCAGGGTGCGCAGCCATTTCTTGGAGGACTTGTAGGAGCAATGCTCGTTCCACATGGCCGAGAAGATGCCGAGTTCGGTGAAGCTCGGTTCGCGGCCGATGATTTCGAGGATGCGGTCGTACTCGTCGGGCTTGAGCCCGTGGGCCGCGATCAGATCGGACGTGATGGCCGGTTCCTGCATGTGAAACTTGTCCCCCAAGGTGCGGTGCAGATGGCGCCCCTATTAGGACATGAATGCAGCGGGGGGAAGGGGGTGCGGCGCGTTGGGTGGCATGGGCCTTGACGTGCCCGCCGCGATGGCGTCCGGTTGGGCGAAAAGGAGCTGTCATGAAGACGATCGAGAACCCGTGGCGCGGGCAGGGGCTGGTGGATGGTGTGCTGGCCGAGATCCCCGGCCCCAGCGTGGACGCCGTTGCGCCCCTGGCCCTGCTGGCGCAATGCCCGGCGCATGGGGAAACGCCGCTGGAGCGGCGCGAGGCGTTCGGTACCACGCTTTTCGTGAAGGACGAGCGCGGGCGCATGGGGCTGGGCAGCTTCAAGGCGCTTGGGGCGGCATACGTGATCGCCCATGAGGCCGCCATGCAAGAGACCGAGGATTGGGCGACGGCGCTGGCGGGGCGGACCTATGTGACCGCGAGTGCCGGAAATCATGGGATGTCTGTGGCCGCCGGGGCCAAGGTGTTTGGCGCGAAGGCGGTGGTCTATATCGCGGAAACGGTGCCCGAAGGCTTTGCCGCACGGCTGCGCGACATGGGCGCAGAGGTGGTGCGGGCCGGGGCAGACTACGAATCCAGTATGAAGGCGGCCGAGCAGGCGGCGGAGGCGAATGACTGGACGCTGTTGTCGGACAGTTCCTGGCCCGGATATGTCGATCTGCCGTGGCGGCTGATGGAAGGTTACCTGGTGATGGCCGAGGAGGCCGTGCGCCAGATGCCCGAGGTGCCGACGCATGTTTTCCTGCAAGCGGGTGTTGGCGGGCTGGCGGGGGCGTGTGCTGCCTATTTCCGCGCCGTCTGGAGCGCCGCGCCGCGCATCGTTGTTGTGGAGCCGGACGCGGCCCCGGCCTTGCAGGCCAGCATCGAGGCGGGGCGGCCGGTGGCCACGGAAGGCCCGGTCTCGGCCATGGGGCGGCTGGATTGCAAGGAGCCGTCGCTGATTGCGCTGCGTGGTCTGTCGCGGGATGCCGACGCCTTCGTGACCATCACCGAAGAGGAGGCGGCGGCGGTGCTGCCGGAGTTGACGCTGATGGGGCTGGAGAGCACGGAATCGGGGGCGGCGGGGCTGGCTGCCGTGCGACTGATGGGCCTTGGTCCGGAGGCGCGGGTGCTGTGCATCCTGAGCGAGCAAGCCGACGGATGAACCGGGGGTTCGAGCGCGCGGAGTACGAGACCCGGACAGCGCGGGCGCAGGTGCTGATGGACCGGGCCGGCCTGGGCACGCTCTTGCTGACGACCGAGGCGGATGTGCGGTATTTCACCGGCTTCCTGACGCGGTTCTGGGAAAGCCCGAGTCGCCCGTGGTTCGTGGTGGTGCCGCGTGAAGGGCCGCCCAAGGCGGTGATCCCGTCGATCGGAGCGGCGCTGATGGGGCGCACATGGGTAGAGGATATCCGCACGTGGTCTGCGCCCGCGCCCGAAGATGACGGTGTGAGCCTGCTGGCCGCAACGCTGCGGGAGGTCGGCGGCCCGGTGGGTGTGCCGCAAGGATTCGAGACACATCTGCGGATGCCGCTGGCCGATTTCGAGCGGGTGAAGGCGCTGGCGGGTCTGGCCTTTCGGGGCGATGCGGGCCTCGTGGCGCGGCTGCGCGCCACGAAGTCGCCGGCCGAGATAGGCAAGATCGCAACGGCGTGCGCGGTGGCGGGCCGGGCCTTTGGGCGCGTGCCCGAGATCGCGGGCGCTGGCCGCCTGCTTTCCGATGTGTTCCGGGATTTCCAGCGGTTGCTGCTGGCGGAGGGCGCGGACTGGGTGCCTTACCTTGCCGGAGGCGCGGCGCAGGGAGGGTATGCCGACGTGATCTCGCCCGCGCCGGAGGTGCCGCTACGGGCGGGGGACGTGCTGATGCTGGACACCGGCGCGGTGTGGGACGGGTATTTCTGTGACTTCGACCGCAATTTCGCCGTGGGGCACGTGGGCGACGGAGTGGCGGAGGCGCATGGGCGGCTGATCGAGGCCACGGCGGCGGTGATGGAGATCGCCCGGCCCGGTGCGCGCGCCTGCGACCTGTGGCGGGCCATGTCGGAAATCGTCGGCGCGGGCGAGACGGCGGGACGGCTGGGCCACGGGCTGGGGATGCAGCTGACCGAGGGTCTGTCACTGACGCCGCGGGACCAGACGGTGCTGGAGCCCGGCATGGTGATCACGCTGGAGCCGGGGATCGACCGGCCCGGGGGGCTGTGCATGGTGCATGAGGAGGTGATCGCCATCACCGAAGGCGGGCCGAAGGCGCTGTCGCCTCTGGCAGGGGATGATATTGCGGTGATTTAGGGGAGGAAGGGGCCGGGATTGTGCGGATCCGTCGTAGACGCTCCACAACCGGGTGCTGAGCCGCGCCATCGACGGGCCGTGGTGCGTCGATCCAAGGCCAGAGCAGGTGCGCTTTATCTCCAAGTTGCCGCAAAAGGAACGAGCGGTGCACTCACTTCAATGAATCGACGTGCCGTGGGGGCGGCCCGTCGATGGCGCGGCGGCGCAGCTAGCTGTGCCTTGATACCGCGCCGGGGGGCGAAGGGACAGCGAGTGCCGCAACCTGATTTCATCATGCTTCAGCCGTCCCAACAGACCAAAAAAAAGGCCGAGCAATAAGCTCGGCCATAGTCCAACAGGGAGGTATGAAGTGATCGGGTTGATCACCGTCATGACCGCGAATTAGTATCCGTTTTCCGAGCGTTCAAGGATAATCAGGTCGCAGCAAGTGAAAAGCTGCTATGCTGTTGCCGCATAGCTGCAGCGCCCGTTGTCCGAGAATTGGGCGCAATGCCTTATTTTGCGACGTTTTTGCGATAGGCGATGATTTCTTCCTGGACGAAATCGCGAAACGCCTTGATGCGCTGCGACTGGCGCAATTCCTCGGGGTAGGCAAGGAAGACCGGCACGTCGGATGACTGGACCTCGGGCAGGACGCGCACGATCTGGTCGAAATCCTGGCCCAGGTAGTCGGGCAGCACGCCGATTCCCAAATTGTTGAGCACGCCTTGCAGCACGCCGTAGTAGTTGTTCACCGTCAGCAGCGAGGGGATGTCGTAGGTCATCAGCTCGCTGACCAGCGTGGCACCTGCGCCGACCTGGGCCGAGCGGGGATTCTGGCACAGGATGCGGTGCTGGCTGAGGTCTTCCATGCGTTCCGGCGTGCCACGCTCGTCGAGGTATTTCTGAGTCGCGAACAGGCACATGTTGATCATCATCAGCCGTTTGCGAATGAGGTCCGCTTGGCTGGGTTCTTTCATGCGGATGGCCACGTCGGCCTCGCGCATGGGCAGGTCGAGCACGCGCTCCTCGAGCATGAGGTCGATGTTGAGGTCGGGGTAGGTGGCGAAGAGCTTGGGCAGGCGCGGGGCCAGCCAGAGGGTGCCGAAGCCGATGGTGGTGGTCACGCGCAATTCGCCGAAGACCTCCTCCTCGCTGTCGCGGATGCGGGCGGTGGCGGCGTCCAGACGCTTGACCATGGCGCGGGTGGCATCGAACAGAAGCTCGCCCTGCTCGGTCAGGATCAGGCCGCGGGCGTGGCGGTGAAAGAGCGTGGCGTTGAGTGATTCTTCGAGCGCGCGAATCTGCCGCGAGACGGCCGATTGCGACAGGTGAAGCTGGTCACCGGCATGTGTGAGGCTGCCGGCATCGGCCACAGCGTGAAATATTCTCAGTTTGTCCCAATCCATCCCGCAACTTTCAAATTCAAACAATCCCCGAGCGCGCAATAGCAGAAAATCCTTTGCGGATCACAGCCGATAGCGCCGAATTCGCGTGAAATTCCCGCTTAGGTCACATATATTGACCTAATATACGCCTATATACTTAGCAATTGCGCCCGGTGGCGCAAGCGCCACGGGAGGACGAGATGAGCGATCAGAAGATTTCCCTGAACGACCGGCTGGATTTGACCAAATCGCAGATTCTGCTGAACGGCACACAGGCCCTTGTGCGGCTGATGCTGATGCAGGCCGCACGGGACCGGGCCGAGGGACACAATACCGCGGGCTATGTCACGGGCTATCGCGGCTCGCCCCTTGGTGCGGTGGACATGCAGATGGCGCGGGCGGAAAAGACGCTGGCCGAGGCGAATGTGACCTTTCAGCCTGGCCTGAACGAGGATCTGGCCGCGACGGCGCTGTGGGGCACGCAACAGGCGCAACTGCGCGGTGAGGGCAAGCACGATGGCGTATTCGGGCTGTGGTACGGCAAGGGGCCGGGTGTGGACCGCTCGGGCGACGTGATGCGTCATGCCAACATGGCCGGGACCGCACCCTTGGGCGGTGTCTTGATGGCGATGGGGGACGACCATACCGGCGAAAGCTCGACCGTCTGCCACCAGTCGGACTGGGCGCTGGTGGATGCTTACATGCCGGTACTGTCTCCGGCGGGCGTGCAGGAGATATTGGATTTCGGGCTGTATGGCTTTGCGCTGTCGCGCTTTGCCGGCGTCTGGGCGGGGCTGAAGACGATGAAGGACACTGTGGAGGTGACCAGTGTCGTCGATGGCAGTCTCGACCGAATGAATTTCGTCCTGCCCGAGTTCGACATGCCGGATGGGGGCCTGAGCATTCGGCTGGGGGATCATTGGGTCGCGCAGGAGGCGCGGATGATCGACCACAAGAGGTATGCCGCAGAAGCCTTTGCCCACGCGAACAAAATCGACAAGCGGGTGTGGGGCAAGCCGGGCGCCAAGATCGGGTTCGTGGCCGCGGGCAAGAACTGGCTGGACCTGACGCACGCGCTCGACATGCTGGGGATCGATGCCGCCGAGGCCGAGCGGCTGGGGCTGACGACCTACAAGGTGGGTCAGACCTTTCCGATGGACATGAAGGGCTTTCACGACTGGGCCGAGGAATTGGACCTGATCGTGGTGGTCGAGGAAAAGCGCAAGCTGATCGAGATTCAGATCAAGGAGGCGATTTTCGACGATCGGCGGGGCCGCCGTGTCTATGGCTGGTACAAGGGCGGCGCGGGCGGCCTGCATTCCGAAGAGCTGTTCCCGACGCGCATGGCGTTGGACCCGGTGATGGTGGCCGAGAAGATCGGCAACATCCTCGTGGAGGAAGGCCGCGGCACGGATCGCGTGAAGTCTGGCCTGCAACTTATTGACGAAGCGAAGAAATCGGACAATGCCGAGGAGCTGGCGGCGCGGTTGCCCTATTTCTGTGCCGGGTGCCCGCACAACACTTCGACCAAGGTGCCGGAGGGCGGGCGCGCCTATGCAGGGATCGGGTGTCACATCATGTCGCTGTGGATGGACCGTGAGACCAGCGGTTTCACGCATATGGGCGCGGAAGGGGCCAACTGGATCGGCGAGGCGCCGTTTTCCAACCGGGAGCATGTGTTTCAGAACCTTGGCGACGGAACGTACAACCATTCGGGCGTTCTGGCCATTCGCGCCGCACTCGCGGCGGGTGTGAATATCACCTACAAGATCCTCTACAACGACGCGGTCGCCATGACCGGCGGGCAGACCAACGAAGGCGGGCTTGGGCCTGATCGGATTGCGCGCGAGTTGCAGTCGATGGGCGTCGAGCACATCGCGGTGGTCTATGACGAGAAGGAGGAACCGGAGAAGTCGGATTTCCCCTCGGGCATCGGCTGGCACGAACGGGCCGAGATGATGCAGGTGCAGGAGAAATTTCAGGAAATCAAGGGTGTATCGGCCATAATTTACGTGCAGACCTGCGCCGCAGAGAAACGCCGCCGCCGCAAGCGCGGCACCTTCCCGGACCCCGACAAGCGCGTGTTCATCAACACCGATATCTGTGAAGGCTGCGGCGATTGCGGGGTGCAGTCGAACTGCGTGGCCATCGTGCCCAAGGAGACCGAACTGGGCCGGAAACGGGCCATCGACCAGTCGAGCTGTAACAAGGATTTTTCCTGCCTCAAGGGGTTCTGCCCGTCCTTCGTGACGCTGGAAGGGGCCAAGATTCGGAAAGAGGCGTCGGCCGATCTGGACCTGCCGGACATGCCGGAGCCCGCGCTGCCCAAGATCGACGGCACCTATAACGTGGTGATCACCGGCGTCGGTGGCACCGGCGTGGTGACAATCGGTGCCGTCATGGCGCAGGCGGCGCAGATCGACGGCAAGGGCGCGGGCATGATGGAAATGGCCGGCCTCGCGCAGAAGGGCGGCGCGGTGCACATCCATTGCCGGTTGGCAGAGAAACCGGGCGATATCAGTGCCATCCGGGTCGCGACCGGCGAGGCGGATGCTCTGATCGGTGGCGATCTGGTGACGAGCGCCGGGGCCAAGACGCTGGGCCTGACGCGGATGGGGCGCACTGGCGGCGTGGTCAACAGCCACGAGATCATGACCGGCGATTTCACCCGCGACACCGAGTTCACTCTGCCCACTGACCAGCTGGCGCTGTCGCTGAAGGCGCGGATGCAGGATGACGTCGTGCTGTTCGATGCCTCCGAGCTGGCACGGGTGGCGATGGGCGACGCGATCTTTTCCAACATGATCATTTTCGGGGCTGCGTGGCAGCGGGGGCTTGTTCCGCTCAGCAAGGCGTCGATCGACGCAGCCATCGAGCTGAACGGGGCTGCGGTGGAGCGCAACCTGCGCGCCTTCGACATCGGTCGCTGGGCGGCGGAGCATCCCGAAGAGGCGGACCGGATGGTGACGCCGAACGTGGTGGAAAAGCCGAAGTCGCTGGAGGAGAAGATCGCGTTTCGCGCCGATCACCTGGTCGGTTACCAGGGCAAGCGGCTCGCCAAGCGGTACCGCAAGCTGGTTGACGGGATCGAGAACGGGACCGTGCGCGAGGCGGTGGCCTTGGGGTATCACAAGCTCTTGAGTTACAAGGACGAATACGAGGTCGCGCGGCTGCTGATCCAGAGCCGGAAGAAGGCCGAGGAGGAGTTCTCGGGCGATTTCGACATGACCTTTCACCTGGCCCCGCCGATCCTGAGCAAGACCGGCTCGGACGGGCGTCCGAAGAAGCGGCAATTCGGGGCCTGGATGGAAAAGCCGATGCGCCTGATGGCGAAGTTCAAGGGCTTGCGCGGTACGCCGCTGGACATCTTTGGATATAGCGAGGAGCGGCGGATGGAACGCGCGCTGATCCGGGAATACGAGGCCGACATGGCCGAGGTTCTGCCCAAGCTGGAGGGCAAGACGCAGGATGCCATCGTGGCGCTGGCGGAATTGCCGTTGCAGATCAGGGGCTTCGGGCCGGTGAAGATGGAGAACGTGCGCAAGGCGGCCAAGCAGCGCGAGCATCTTTTGCAGGTGATCCGCGACGGCGGGCAGGACGTGGCACGGGCGGCACAGTAGGCCGCCCGAGCGCAGCGTCACCGGAATTTCATCGCCCTGTTACATGCGGGGCGGATGTAGAACGGTGCACGCGAATCGAGACGGATTTTGAGATGCGCCAGCAACGCCACGTGGCCCGTGACATAAGTTACGCCTATTCGGCGCAGACCCGTGGGGGCCGCGCCATGATCCGCACGATGGAGAACCTGACGGGCCGGATCCGCCTGATCAAGCGGGCGGCGGGCTACGAGCAGGAGGTCGCGGCGGGCCGCGATTTCTGGCAGGTGATGGTGGAGCGCTATGGCCTGACGCTGGACGTGGTGGGCGGGAGCCTGGACAACATTCCGCGCAGCGGGCCGCTGATCCTGATCGCGAACCATCCCTATGGCATTCTGGATGGGATGATGATGGGGCATATCCTCAGCCAGACGCGCGGCGATTTCCGTATCCTGGCGCACAAGGTGTTCCGCAAGGCCGAAGATCTGAACCGGATCATCCTGCCGATCAGTTTCGACGAGACGAAAGAGGCGGTGGCGCTGAATATCGATACGCGCAAGACGGCGTTGAATTACTTGAACGACGGTGGCGCCATCGGGATTTTCCCTGGCGGCACGGTCAGCACGGCGGCGAAACCCTTTGCCCAGCCGATGGACCCCGGCTGGCGCGGATTCACCGCGCGGATGGTGGCGAAATCGGATGCGACCGTGGTGCCAGTGTTTTTCGAGGGGCACACCAGCCGCCTGTTTCAGTTGGCCAGTCACTTGCATACCACCCTGCGCATGGGGCTGCTGATCAAGGAATTCTGCAAGCGCGTGGACACCAGCGTGCAGGTCGTTGTAGGCCAGCCGATCCCGCAGGAGGGATTGCGCGCCCGCGCAGGTGACACCAAATCCATGATGGCGTTTCTGCGGCACAAGACGTATGAGCTTAGCACGCGTCCGGTGGACCCGGGCGCGCTTGGGTTTGAGTTTGACTAGGGGCGCAGGCCGCGCGGGACACATGGCAGTTGGAATTTTCGACAGCGGGCTTGGCGGCCTGACGGTTCTGAGCGCCGTGGAGGCACGGCTGCCGGAGGTGGCGCTGGTGTATCTAGGGGACAACGCCAATGCGCCCTATGGCGTGCGCGACCCGGAGGATATCTTTGCGCGGACGAAAGCGCATGTGCAGCGGCTTTGGCATGACGAGGGCTGCAACCTTGTTATCTTGGCGTGCAACACGGCGTCCGCCGCCGCCTTGCGCCGGATGCAGGAGGAAGGCGTGCCGCCGGGCAAGCGCGTGCTGGGGGTGTTCGTGCCGCTGATCGAGGCGCTGACCGAGCGGCAATGGGGCGACAACTCGCCCCCGCGTGAGGTGGCGGTGAAGCATGCAGCACTTTTCGCCACGCCCACGACCGTCAGCAGCCGGGCGTTTCAGCGCGAACTGGCCTTTCGCGCCATCGGCGTGGACGTGGAGGCGCAGGCCTGTGGCGGCGTGGTGGACGCGATCGAGGACGGCGACATGATCCTGGCCGAGGCGCTGGTGCGCAGCCATGTGGACGCGCTGAAACGAAAGATGCCCAATCCGCAGGCGGCAGTGCTGGGCTGCACGCATTACCCGCTGGTCGAGGATGTGTTTCAGGCGGCTTTGGGGCCGGAGGTGCAGGTTTATTCGCAGCCCAACCTGGTGGCGGCGAGCCTGGCGGATTACCTGTCGCGCCACCCGGACATGGCAGATGGAGGCGATGGGGTGCGGTTCCTGACCACGGGCGACCCCAAGCGGACCTCGGACCGGGCGACGCAGTTCCTGCGACGAGGGATCACGTTTCAAGCCGCCTGAAGCCAGAGCGCCGCATTGCGGGCGCGCGCAATCTTCCCTACATGACTCACAACTGATGAAAGAGGTCTGACATGACCCATAAAATCGCCATTCTGGGTGCTTCGGGCTATACCGGCGCCGAACTTGTCCGGCTGATCGCCACGCATCCCGGGCTGGAGATTGCGGCGCTGTCGGCCAATTCCAAGGCCGGGCAGACCATGGCGCAGGCGTTTCCGCATCTGCGGCACCTTGATTTGCCGACACTGGTGACGATCGACGAGATCGACTTTGCCGGGATCGATCTGTGTTTTTGCGCTTTGCCGCACAAGACCAGCCAAGAGGTTATCGCGGCGCTGCCCAAGGATCTGAAGATCGTGGACCTGAGCGCGGATTTCCGGCTGCGGGACCCCGACGCTTATGAGAAATGGTACGGCAACGCCCATGCCGCTGTCGATATGCAGAAAGAGGCGGTATATGGCCTGACCGAGTTCTACCGCGACGCCATCCGCGTGGCGCGGCTGGTGGCCGGGACGGGGTGCAATGCCGCGACCGGGCAGTACGTGCTGCGCCCGCTGATCGAGGCGGGGGTGATCGACCTTGAGGATATCATCCTCGACCTCAAATGCGGGGTGTCGGGGGCAGGGCGGTCGCTGAAGGAAAACCTGCTGCATGCGGAGCTGTCGGAGGGCTATCACGCCTATGCTTTGGGGGGCACGCACCGGCATCTGGGCGAGTTCGACCAGGAGTTTTCGGCCATCGCGGGGCGCGACGTGCGCATCCAGTTCACGCCGCATCTGGTGCCGGCGAACCGGGGGATTCTGGCGACTGGGTATGTGAAGGGCGAGGCGAAGGCGGTGTACGAGACGCTTTACAACGCTTACGCGGACGAGCCGTTCATCGAGGTTCTGCCCTATGGCGAGGGCCCCAGCACGCGGCATGTGCGGGGCAGCAATTTCTGCCATATCGGGGTGGTGGCGGACCGCATCGACGGGCGGGCCATCGTGGTCGCGGCGCTCGACAACCTGTGCAAAGGGTCGAGCGGGCAGGCTTTGCAGAACGCCAACCTGATGTTAAATCTGGACGAGACGACGGGGCTGATGATGGCGCCGGTGTTTCCGTGAGTTTCCCTGAGGAGGACGGGGTAGCGCGATGAAATCACTGAAAAAACAGAGGCGCGTTCAGATCATTGCCGTGACGGCGATTGCGTTGATCCTCGCCACGGGGCTGATCGGCTATGCGATGCGCGACGGCATCAACTTCTTCCGCTCGCCCAGCCAGGTGATGGCCGAACCGCCCGCGCCCTCCGAGACGTTCCGGATCGGCGGGCTGGTGGAGGAAGGCACGCTCAGGCGCGGCGAAGGCGAGACGGTGACCTTCAGCGTGACCGACGGCGGCGCGTCGGTGCCGGTGCGCTATACCGGCGTTCTGCCGGATCTCTTTGGTGAGAACGAAGGCATGGTGGGCTTGGGCCGCTTTGAGGACGGGGTGTTCACCGCGACCGAGATCCTGGCCAAGCATGACGAGGAATACATGCCCAAGGAAGTGGTCGACGCGCTGAAGGAACAGGGCGTTTACCAGGAACCGGACGGTAGCTAAGCCATGCGTTAACCATTCCTGACGACCCTTGCCGACGAGTTCAAATCGCTGGCTAAGGGGGCGCGGAATGCAGACTGTCTCGGAGATCGCAGAGGATATTCTGGCGCGGGAAGGCGGGTTCGTGAACGACCCCGACGACCCGGGCGGGGCCACCAATCATGGCGTGACCATCCACACGATGCGGCGGCTGGGGCTGGACCTGGACCGGGACGGGGACGTGGACGTGGCCGATGTGCGTCGTCTCAGCCGGGCGCAGGCGCAGGACATTTTCATCGACCATTGTTACCACCGGCCCGGCATCGCACGGCTGCCGCAGGTTTTGCAGGCCAGCGTGTTCGACATGTACGTGAATGCCGGGGCCAACGCGGTGAAGATCCTGCAACGGCTGTTGCGGCAGATGGGGCACGAGGTGGCGGTGGACGGCATCATCGGGCCGCAGACCATCGAGGCGGCGGAACTGGCCCATGGCGTGGCGCCGCTGCATATCGCCGATGCCTACGGGATCGCGCGAAGGAATTACTATTTCCGGCTGGCCGATCAGCGCCCGGCGTCGCGAAAGTTCGCGCGCACCCGGGCGGGCGGCAAGGGTGGCTGGATCCGGCGGGCGGAGGCGTTCATCTCGTCGCGCTATCACATGACGCCGGCGGAATTTCGGGACCGGGTGGCGAAATGGGACTGATCGAGACAGTCCCGAGCCTGGTTTTCGGCGGCGGGCGCAATGCAGTGGCGGAAACCGCCGAGGTGTTCCGGGTGAATGCGGAGAAATCCGACGAACGCGCGGCAGAGTTGCAGGGCGCGGCGCTGGCGCAGTTGGCCGCCGAGTTCAAGGCCGAGCGCAAGGGCTGGTACGACCGGTTTATCGACGGGCTGAACCGGGTGCCGCGCCCGGCCATGGCGCTTGGGACGCTTGGGCTGTTCGTCGCCGCGATGGTGGACCCGATCTGGTTTTCGGAACGGATGCAGGGGATCGCGCTGGTGCCCGAGCCATTGTGGTGGCTGTTGGGCGCGATCGTCAGCTTTTATTTCGGCGCGCGGCATCAGGCCAAGGGGCAGGAGTTTCAACGTTCCATCGCCACCACCATGGCCCGGACGCCGCAGGTGGTGGGCAACCTGAAATCCTTGCGCGCGCTGGAGGCGGGCAGCGCGGGCGTGGCGGATACCGGGCATGATGCGGGGCTGGCGTTGCAGGTGCAGGAGATGGACAGCGAGCCGAACGCGGCCTTGCGGGAGTGGAAGGCGGCGAGCCATGGGCGGTAGGCCCGCGCGGGCTGTGACGCGAAGCAAGACGCCCGCCGCGTGTCCTGACCGTCATCCCCGGACTTGATCCGGGGATCTCTTGGCGGGCGAGGTCCCGGATCAAGTCCGGGACGACGGTACGTATCCAGCCACCCGCGCGGAGTCAAGGCAAGGCACGCGCCGCCGCGCCATCGCTGCCCCCCACCCAGGGGGCGGCGATTTGGCAGACGCAAGCGCTCCGCTTGGACGTTTTTCGGATCTGGCTGGGAATAAGGTCTGCTGCTCTGCCGTCGGATCGCCACCCCGGGGGGCAGCGACGGCACGGCTGATCCCCGCGACAATGTGATCACCCGTCGCACCCGAAAGGCGTTGGAGGCGAGGCCCGGGGCGACTATAACCGGGCCATGATCACCGAGCTTGGACATTTCGCCCTCATCCTCGCCTTCTTCGTGGCGTGCTTTCAGTCGGTCGTGCCTCTGATCGGCGCTCACAAGCGATGGGCGGGGTGGATGGCCGTGGCCGAACCCGCCGCGACGCTGCAATTCGTGCTGACGTTGGGCGCCTTCGGGGCGCTGACATGGGCCTTCGTGACCTCGGATTTCTCGTTGGAACTGGTGGTGGCCAACAGCCATTCGGCCAAACCGCTGCTCTACAAGATCACCGGTGTCTGGGGGAACCACGAAGGCTCGATGCTGCTGTGGGTGCTGATCGTGACGCTGTTCGGGGCGTTTGCCGCGTGGTTCGGGGGCAACCTGCCGCCAACCCTGAAGGCGCGGGTGCTGTCGATGCAGGCGCTGATCGGGGTGGCGTTCTTCGCCTTTATCCTGTTCACCTCGAACCCGTTCCTGCGCATGGAAGTGCCGCCTTTCGATGGGCGAGATCTGAACCCACTGTTGCAGGACCCGGGATTGGCGTTCCATCCGCCGTTCCTCTACCTCGGCTACGTGGGCCTTTCGATGACCTATTCCTTCGCGCTGGCCGCCCTGATCGAAGGCCGGGTCGACGCGGCCTGGGGCCGGTGGGTGCGACCCTATACGCTGGCGGCGTGGATCTTCCTGACCATCGGCATCGCGTTGGGGTCTTGGTGGGCCTATTACGAGCTGGGCTGGGGTGGGTTCTGGTTCTGGGACCCGGTGGAAAACGCCAGCTTCATGCCGTGGCTCATCGCCGCCGCGCTCTTGCATTCGGCCATCGTGGTGGAAAAGCGCGAATCGCTGAAAAGCTGGACCATTCTGCTGGCCATCATCGCCTTCGGGTTTTCCATGATCGGCGCGTTCATCACGCGTTCGGGTGTGCTGACGTCCGTGCACGCCTTTGCGACGGACCCGGAACGCGGCGTGTTCCTGCTGATGATCACCGGCTTCTTCATGATGCTGGGCCTGACGCTCTTTACCGCGCGGGCGGGGGCGATGCAGGCCAAGGGGGTGTTCGGTCTGGTGAGTCGCGAGACGATGCTGGTGGCCAACAACGTGCTGTTGGGCGTGTCGGCTTTCGTCGTTTTCGTGGGTACGATCTGGCCGCTGGTGTCGGAGCTCATGTTCGACCGCAAGCTGAGCGTGGGCGAGCCGTTCTTCAACATGGCCTTCACGCCGTTCATGGTGCTGTTGGGGCTGATCCTGCCGGTGGGCGCGATGTTGCCGTGGAAGCGCGGCAACCTGGGGCGGGTCGTGAGGCCGCTGGCCGGGGCCTTTGCACTGGCCGTGGCGGTGGGCGCGCTGGCCTTTGCGATGCAGACCGGGCGCAGCGCGCTTGGGCCCGTGGGCCTGTTCCTGGCGGCCTGGCTGGTGTCGGGCGCGGCGGTCGATTTGTGGAGCCGCACGGGCCGGGGCGGGGGCCGTTTGTCGCGGCTGCGCCGCCTGCCGCGGGCGGACTGGGGCAAGGCTACGGCCCATGCGGGGTTTGGCATCACAATCGCGGGGATCGCGGGGATGCTGGCCTGGGAGGCCGAGGATATCCGCGTGGCGCAGGTGGGCGAAAGTTTCGACGTGGCCGGGCTGACCATCACGCTCGACGATGTGCGTGAGGTGGAGGGGCCGAATTACCTGTCCACGATGGCGGACGTGACCTTGTCGAAAAGCGGGTCCGAGATTAGCCAGCTGAACCCGGAAAAGCGGGTCTACCCGGTGGCCGGGATGCCCACGACCGAGGCGGCCATTGATAACGGCATCCTGCGCGACGTCTACGTGGTGATCGGCGACGAGCAGGCGGCGGGCGGCTGGGCCGTGCGGACCTATTACAAACCGCTGGCCAACTGGATCTGGGGCGGCGCGATCCTGATGGCCATCGGAGGCGCGCTGTCGCTGAGCGACCGGCGTTACCGCGTAGCGGCGGGGGCGCGCAAGACCCGTGCCGTGGGGGTACCGGCGGAATGAAACGTCTGGTTCTGATCCTGTGCCTTCTGGCCTCGCCGCTCTGGGCGGTGCAGCCGGACGAGATCCTCGACGATCCGGCGCTGGAAGAGCGTGCGCGGGAGATTTCCTCGGGCCTGCGCTGCCTTGTCTGCCGCAACGAGAGCATCGACGATTCCAACGCGGATCTGGCCCGTGACCTGCGCCTTTTGGTGCGCGAGCGGCTGGTGGCGGGGGATAGCGACGAGGAGGTCATCGACTTCGTCGTGGACCGCTACGGCGAATACGTGCTGCTGAACCCGGTGGCGAGCGGCAGCAACCTGGTGCTGTGGCTGGCGGGTCCGGTGATGCTGCTCTTGGGCATATTGCTGGCGGCGGTCTATATCCGAAGCCGGTCGGGCGCGAAACCGGAAGGCGAGGCGGGGCTGAGCGCGGCGGAAGAGGCGCGGCTGCGCGAAATCATGAAGGACTGACGCGCCGTCGCGCGTTGCATTTCACGCGCGGGCGGGGTTGATTGGCGTCAGACGCCAGATGGAGGCCCGGCCGATGACGACTTATCAGACCCTGACCTATGACCTCAGCAATGACATTGCCGTGCTGCGGATGAACCGCGCTGACAAGATGAACGCGCTCAACACTCAGATGCGGGCCGAGATTACCGATGCGATGCAGCGCGCGGGCCGCGAGGCGCGAGTGGTTGTGCTGACCGGCAATGGCAAGGCGTTCTGCTCGGGGCAGGACCTGTCGGACAACGGCACGGCGGCGGCGCTGGACGTGGAGCGCGTGCTGCGCGACGAATACGAGCCGATGCTGCGGATGATTTCCGACTGCCCGGTGCCGACCATCGCGGCGGTCAATGGCCCGGCGGCAGGGGCGGGGGCCAACCTGGCGCTGGCCTTCGACGTGGTGATCGCGACCGAAAGCGCCTATTTCCTGCAGGCCTTTGCGCGGATCGGCCTGATCCCGGATGCGGGCGGCACTTATTGGATGCCGCGTCAGGTGGGCGCGGCCAAGGCGATGGGCGCGGCGCTCTTCGCCGAGCCGATCTCGGCGCGGCAGGCGGATGCCTGGGGGCTGATCTGGGAGGCGGTCGAGGATGACGCGTTCGAGATGCATTGGCAGGCGCGGGCGGCGCATCTGGCGAAGGGGCCCACGGCGGCCTATGGCGGGATCAAGCGCGCGGTGCGCGGCAGCTGGGAAAACGGCTTCGACAAGCAACTGGACCTCGAGGCGCAGTTGCAGGGCGAATGCGGCCGGACACGGGATTTCCAGGAAGGCGTGACGGCCTTCCTGGACAAGCGCAAGCCGGAATACGAGGGGCGCTGATCAGTCGGCGAGCTCGATCAGTTCCACATCGCTGAGCTGAAAGGTGCTGCCAAGTCCGGGCAGGATGACGGCGGGTGACCCATCGAGGCTGAGCACCGCGTCGCCATCGACTTCGGTCACACCCAACGCGGGCGGGTCGTCGCCCTCGTAGGTCAGCACGAGCAACTCTTCGTTCACTTCGAAATCCGTGATCGTCGCCGGATTTCCAGCCAGCAGAGGGCTGCCGCCGATGAAGAGATCCGAGCCGTCGCCGCCGGTGACCGAATCGTCCTGACCGAAGATCATGATGTCGCTGCCGGCACCACCATCGACCTCGTCGCCTTCGGTGTCGTCATCCCGGGTCAGGTCGAGGCCCGGCAGGTCATCGAGCGACGCCGCGTCGCCATTGGCGAAATCGCGCGCCAAGGTGCGCGTCGCGTCGATAAAGGCGGTCTGATCGGTGAGGCCGGTGGACAGGATCAAATCGTCGCCGGTGTCACTGCGCAAGGTGTCGGCCCCGTCGCTGTCCGCCAGGAGGTCCTCGTCGGACCCGCCGCGTAGAAAATCATTGCCGGTATTGCCCGCGATCACGTCCTGGCCGGCTTCGCCGAACACCCGGTCGTCGCCGCCTTCGGCGTCGATGAAATCAATGACATCGGTGCCAACAATCGAATCGGCGCCCGGCGTGCCGGTGATCGGGTTGATCGCATCGGTCGGTAGAGGGTCGGGCTCGCCGGTTTCAGGCTCTTCGGGCAGGGGTCCGGGGCCGCCGGTCTGGGGCTCCCCTCGCCCGGCTTGTCCGGTGCACGCGCGTTGTCGTCATCATCGTCAAAAAGGTCGATAGCCCAGGCGGCCGTCGCACCGATGCCCAGAAGACCGAGCAGAACTATACTGAGCATGAAAGACTTCCCCAAGAGACTCACATGCTTGCAGGACACTTCGCCGTTTGTATCCCGTCCTGAAGATTCGTGAGCGGGGGGCTTTTTCCGTTGTCTGGCAGGCACACCCGCCATGGATCGAGGCCGGACCCGCAGCAATGCCTTGAGACATCGAGACGTGTTGAAACTACGTGTCCGGAGAGGCCGTACGGGTCAGGCGGTGTAGCGTCCGATGGCGATATTGCGCAGCGAGAATTCAGGGCTGGCGTCGCGCAGAACGGCGATCGAACGTCCATCGGACAGGATCGTGGTGACGCCCGTGGTCTCGTTGCGCTCGACGGAAAGCTCGGGCGCATCGCCATCGCGATCATAGACGAAGGTGATGATATCCTCCGCGGCGTCGAAATCGGCGATCTCGACCGGGGCGCCGCCGTCGATCCAGTTGCCCAGGGCGAACTCGTCATTGCCCGGCCCACCGGCCACGGTGTCGTCGGAGCCGGCCACCACCGTGTCGTCGCCTTCGCCCAGGTCGATATCGTCGCCCGCGTCGGACTTGGCGGGCAGGTCATAATCGAAAGTGACGCCGAAAATATCCGTGGCCGTGGCGGCGGACGCGCGCAGGGCCTGCTCGTCGACGATATTGGCCGCCTCGACGAAATCGTTGCCGTCGCCGGACAGCACCGCGTCAGTGCCGTCGCCGGGGATGATCACGTCGCCGCCCACGCCGCCCAACAGCGTGTCGGCACCATCCAGCCCGATCAGCCAGTCGCCGCCACTCCCGCCGGTCAGTGCCTCGGCATTGTCGGTGCCGAGAAGCAGGCCATCTTCCGCTTTCTCCTTGCCCGCTGTATCGGTATCGGTGGGTTCTTGGTCGACTTCCGGCAGGTCAAGTTCACTGAGGCCCACAAGCCCCGCCATTGCGCCGCCCACAATTAAAAGAATGCCCATAATGGCCATGTCGCGCCCTCGCTTACCCCAGTTTGGGGCATCTTGGACGCGAGGACTGAACACCCGGTAAATCCGCGCCGAAAGAGAGCCGCGCTTTTTCAATAGAATTTTAGCGATCAGCCGCCAATGTCAGTGCCGCAACGAAAAACGCCCCGCATTGGCGGGGCGTTTTCGCATAGGTCATGTCCGCGATCAGCGGTTTTCCATATCCACGTAGTCGCGCAGCGTTTCGCCCATGTAAAGCTGGCGCGGGCGGCCGATTTTCAGTTGCGGATCGCCGATCATTTCCTTCCACTGGGAAATCCAGCCGACCGTGCGGCTGAGCGCGAAGATGGGCGTGAACATCGAGGTCGGGAAGCCCATCGCCTCGAGGATGATGCCGGAGTAGAAATCGACGTTCGGAAACAGCTTCTTGTCGGTGAAATACGGATCGTCCAGCGCCTGTTTCTCAAGCTCTTTCGCGACCTGCAGCGTCGGATTGTTCTCCACGCCAAGAAGGTCGAGCACCTCGTCAGCGGATTGTTTCATCACCTTGGCGCGGGGATCGAAATTCTTGTAGACGCGGTGACCGAAGCCCATCAGTCGGAACGGGTCGTCCTTGTCCTTGGCGCGCGCGATGAATTCCGGGATGCGGTCGGGCGTGCCGATTTCCTGAAGCATTTCCAGGCAGGCCTGGTTGGCGCCGCCATGGGCCGGACCCCAAAGGCAGGCGATGCCCGCGGCGACACAGGCAAACGGGTTGGCGCCCGAGGAGGACGCAAGCCGCACCGTGGAGGTCGAGGCGTTCTGCTCGTGATCGGCATGCAGCGTGAAGATGCGGTCCATCGCGCGAGAGAGGATCGGGTTGACCTCGTAATCCTCGGCCGGGACGGCAAAGCACATGCGCAGGAAGTTCGAGGCATAGTCGAGCTCGTTGCGCGGGTACACGAAGGGCTGGCCCAGCGTGTACTTATAGGCCATGGACGCAATGGTGGGCATCTTGGCGATCAGGCGGATCGTCGCGACCTCGCGCTGCCACGGGTCGGAAATGTCGGTGCTGTCGTGGTAGAAGGCCGACAGCGCGCCCACGACGCCGACCATGATGGCCATGGGGTGCGCGTCACGGCGATAGCCGCGGAACAGGAACTGCATCTGTTCGTGCAACATGGTGTGGTTGGTCACGCGGGACTCGAAGTCTTCCAGCTGGGCGGCGGAGGGCAGCTCGCCGTAAAGCAGCAGGTAGCACACTTCGAGATAGTGCGATTTCTCGGCCAGCTGGTCGATCGGGTAGCCGCGGTGCAGAAGCTCGCCCTTGCCGCCGTCGATATAGGTGATCGTGCTGTCGCAGCTGGCGGTCGAGGTAAAACCGGGATCATAGGTGAACACGCCCGCTTGCGCATAGAGCTTGCGGATGTCGATCACGTCCGGGCCGGCGGTGGGCGAATAGATCGGAAGCTCGTAGTCGATGCCTTCGATCGTCAGTTTCGCGGATTTTGTACTGTCTGCCATCAGGGTCTCCCTCGTCATGCCGCGGCGCGTGGCGCGCCTTGGCTGCATATTCCAGCACGCCTTACGAACGGGTTAACCGCTCTGCGAGGCAGCATCATTCAGTCGGGCAAGGGATTCCTCCCGGCCCAGGACCAGCATCATGTCAAACACGCTCGGTGTTGCCGCCCGACCGGCCAGCGCGGCCCGCATCGGACCGGCCAGCTTGCCGAACTTGATTTCCTTGGACGCGGCGAACGCGTTCGCAGCCTCTTCCAGATCGTTGCGCGACCAGTTAGCATTTTGCAAGTGCGGCGTCAATTCGCTCAGTATACCACGGGATACAATATCAAGCTGCGCGGCGGCCTTCTCGTCCAGCTCAACAGGTCGATTGGCAAGAATAAACTGCGCCTTATCAAGCAGTTCCGGGAAGGTCTTTGCGCGTTCTTTGAGGCAATACATACCGTCCAGCATGAGCGCCCGTGTCGGCTCGGGCAAGGGCGCGGATTCCGTCACGTCAAGGAATTCGTTCAATTCATGCAGCAGCGCAGCATCATCGCTGGCGGCGATGTGCTGGCCGCAGAGATTTTCCAGCTTCTTGAAGTCGAAACGGGCCGGGGATTTGCCGATGCCGTCGAGATCGAACCACTCTTTCGCCTGGTCGTCGGTGAAGAACTCGTCGTCGCCGTGGCTCCACCCGAGGCGGGCGAGATAGTTGCGCATGCCGGCCGCCGGGTAACCCTGTTTCTGGTACTCGTCGACGCCAAGGGCCCCGTGGCGCTTGCTCATCTTCTTGCCGTCGGGGCCGTGGATCAGCGGGATATGGGCATAGACCGGCAGATCCCAGCCCATCGCGGTGTAGATCAGCATCTGGCGGGCAGCGTTGTTGAGGTGGTCGTCGCCGCGGATGACGTGGGTCACGCCCATGTCGTGATCGTCCACCGCGACGGCGAGCATGTAGACGGGCGAGCCGTCCGAGCGCAGCAGAACCATGTCGTCCAGCTGATCGTTGCGGATGGTGACGTCGCCCTGCACCTTGTCGGCAATGGTGGTCGTGCCCTCCAGTGGGGCCTTGATGCGGATGACACAGGGCGCGTCGGGATGCGTTGCGGGGTCGGCGTCGCGCCACGGGCTGCGGTAGAGGGTGGAGCGGCCCTCGGCCTTGGCCGCCTCGCGGAAGGCCTGGATTTCTTCCTGCGTGGCGAAGCACTTGTAGGCCTCGCCCTTGGCCAGCAATTCGTTGGCGACATCGGCGTGACGGTCGGCGCGGGCGGCCTGACTGACCACCTCACCGTCATGGTCGAGGCCGAGCCACGCCAGCCCGTCGAGGATGGCCTGCGTCGCCTCGGGCGTGGAGCGGGCGCGGTCGGTATCCTCGATCCTGAGCAGGAAAGAGCCGCCGTGGCGCCGCGCGAACAGCCAGTTGAAGAGCGCCGTGCGCGCTCCGCCGATATGCAGGTATCCGGTCGGCGAAGGGGCAAAACGGGTGACAACTGGCTGCGACATGGGGCCGGTTAACCTTTCGGTAAGCATGGGGGACGTATCGTTAACGGTGCCTGTCTATCGGCCCATGAAAAGGGAGACAAGCCTTGGTGCTTTGGCAGCGTGCCGTCGCCGCGTGGATGGATCAGCGCGGGCACCTGTTTTCGTGGGTGCCGGTGATGCTGGCTTGTGGCACCGGGTTGTATTTCGGGCTGAAATCCGAGCCGCCGGTCTGGGTTTACGCCGCGCTGGCCGGGGGCATTGGCTTGGCGCTTGTGGTTCTGCGTCTTGTGGGCGCGGGGCTGGCGCCGGTGATCTGGGCCGTGGCGCTGGTGGTAATTGGTGTCTGCATCGCCGCCGCGCGGGCGCATGGCGTGGCAGATGCCAAGCTGGGCTGGCGCTATTACGGGCCTGTCGAGGGCCGGGTGGTGGATATCGATCGTTCGAGTTCGGACGCGCTGCGGGTGACGCTGGACCGGGTCGTGCTGCGCAACATGGGCCCCGACATCACGCCAGGGCGCGTGCGGGTGTCGTTTCATGGCGCGGCGGAGGGGACAGATCCGCAACCGGGCGAGACGCTGATCCTGACCGCGCATCTGTCGCCGCCAGCAGGACCGGTGGAACCGGGCGGCTTCGATTTCCAGCGGCACGCGTGGTTCAAGGGGCTGGGCGCGGTGGGATACACGCGCACGCCTGTCCTGCTGCTGGAAACGGCGGCGGGCGGGCAGGTGCTGTTCAAGACGCGCATGGCGCTGTCGGACCGCATCCAGGCGCAGATGCCGGGCGAGGCCGGGGCTTTTGCCGCCGCGATCATGACCGGGGACCGCTCGGGTATGGGGCAGGAGACGCTGACGGCCCTGAGAGTGTCGAACCTGGCGCATTTATTGGCCATTTCCGGCCTGCATATGGGGCTGCTGGCCGGGTTTGTTTTTGCCGCGCTCCGGCTGGGGATGGCGGCGGTGCCGGGCTGGGGGCTGCGCTTGCCGACGAAGAAGATCGCGGCGGTGGGCGCGCTGGCGGCGGCGGCGGGGTATCTGGCGCTGTCGGGCGGGAACGTGGCTACGGAACGCGCCTTCGTCATGGTGGCGGTGATGCTGCTGGCGGTGCTGGCGGACCGGCGGGCCTTGTCCTTGAGGGCGGTGGCGCTGGCGGCCTGTATCATCCTGGTGCTGCGGCCCGAAGCGTTGATGGGGCCGGGGTTTCAGATGTCTTTTGCCGCCACGACGGCTCTGGTGGCCGTGTTTGGGGCCTTGCGCGACCGGGACTGGCGCGTGGGGCCCAAATGGATGCGGCCGGTCTGGGCGGTGGTGATGTCGTCCTTCGTGGCCGGGCTGGCCACGGCGCCGATTGCGGCGGCGCATTTCAACCAGATCGCGCATTACGGGTTGGTGGCGAACCTGCTGAGCGTGCCGTTGATGGGCGTGCTGGTCATGCCGATGGCGGTCTTGGCGGGGCTCTTGATGCCCTTGGGGTTCGAAGAGCTGGCGTTGGCGGTGATGCAGCCCGCGTTGGAGTGGATCCTGGGCGTGGCGCATTGGGTCTCAGGGCTGGAAGGCGCGCGCGGCACCGTGGTGCGCCCCGGCCCGTGGGTGCTGCCGCTACTGTCGCTGGGGGCGCTCTTCGTCGTCCTGTGGCAGGCGCGCGCCCGGTTTACCGGCGCGGTGCCGGTGGCGCTGTCCTTCGTGCTGTGGGCGCAGGCGGAGCGGCCCGATATCCTTGTCTCCGACAATGGCAGCCTGGTGGGCGTGATGACACCCGAGGGGCGGGCGCTGTCCACAGGCCGTGCCTCTGGCTTTGTCGCGATGAACTGGCTGGAGAATGACGGCGACCCGGTGGATCAGGAGACCGCGTTTGCCCGCTGGACCAAGGTGGCGGGCGGCGATGGCTGGCCGATCACCGCCGTGCGGGGCAAAAGGGCGGCGGAGGAATTCACCGATTGCGCCGCGAAGGAATGGGTGGTGTTCAACAACGTGCCGCAGGCGGAATTGCCCTGCCGCGCGATCCATCCCGGTACGTTGAAAGAGACGGGCGCGCTGGCGATCTGGCGCGAGAAAGGCGGGCTCAGGGCCGTCACCGCCCGCGACATGACGGGCGCGCGGCTATGGAACACGGACCGCCGGCGGCGGTCCGGTGCGCGTCAGTAAGTGCGGATGAGGCCCACGAGGCGGCCCTGCACCTTGACCTGATCCTCGGGTAGCACACGGGTTTCGTAGGCCGGGTTTGCGGCTTCAAGGGCGATGGCGTTGCCACGGCGGTAGAATTTCTTCAGCGTCGCTTCCTGATCGTCCACCAGCGCCACGACGATATCGCCGTTATCCGCCGTCGACGTCTCGCGGATCACCACCACGTCGCCGTCGTTTATGCCTGCGTCAATCATCGAGTCGCCCTTGACCTCCAGCGCGTAATGCTGTCCGGGGCCGGCGATCATGTCGCCGGGAACGGCAACATTGTGGCTGGCATGGGCGATGGCCTCGATCGGGACACCGGCGGCGATGCGACCCATGACGGGCAGTTCCAGCGCGTGGACGGGTTCGACCGCTTGCGCATTGGCAGGCTGCGCGGCCTCGGGGCGGTCGCCTTCGATCACCCGGGGGGTAAAGCCGCCGCTTTCGCCGCCGCCGATCATTTCGCCACCCATGCTTTCGGGAAGCTTGATGATTTCCAGCGCCCGGGCGCGATGGGCGAGGCGGCGGATGAAGCCGCGCTCCTCAAGTGCCGTGATCAGGCGGTGAATGCCGGATTTCGAGCGCAGGTCCAGCGCATCCTTCATCTCGTCAAAGCTGGGCGGCACACCGTCGCGCTGCACCCGCTTGTGAATGAATTCCAACAGGTCGAGTTGCTTTTTGGTCAGCATTATTGTCACGCCTCCACGATCCATGCGTTTACATTTGTTCTACGCATGTTCTCGTTTTGTGTCAACGGGTCTGTGGATAAGCGGTCAGATCGGAACGTAATCGACCCAATCGCCTTGCGCCCGGGGGGCATCGTCGGCGGGCCGGATCAGCAGGGCATTGGCGCGGGCCAGCACCGACAGCATCCCGCTGTCCTGGCTGTATTCCGGCAGGATGGTGCCGTCCTCGACTTGTGCGCGCATGTAATGCTCGCGCGGGCCGCCGGGGCCCATATCGGCGGCAAGCCTGGCGGACAGGCGCGGCGCGGGCATGGCGGGTAGGCCCTGCATCGCGCGGATCACCGGCGCCATGAAGATATGACCGCAAACCATGGCCGAGACCGGATTGCCGGGCAGGCCGATCATGGCCGCATCCCCCATCCGGCCCGCCATCAGGGGTTTGCCGGGACGCATCCTGACCTTATAGAACGAGCGTTCCATACCGAGATCGCCCGCGACTTTGCCCACGAGGTCATGATCGCCCACCGACGCGCCGCCAATGGTGATGACAAGATCGGCGCCTTTGGCCAGTTCGAAGGCGGTCTCCAACGCGTCGCGCGTATCGCCGGCGATGGGCAGCATCCGGGGCTCGGCGCCAAGAGTGTCCAGAAGGGCGCAGAGGCCGAAGGAATTGGACGCGATGATCTGGTCGGGGCCGGGGTCCTCTCCCGGCATCACGAGTTCGTCGCCGGTTGCGATGAGCGCCACCTTGGGTTTGCGCGTGACGGTGACCTCGGCCACGTTCATCGAGGCAAGCAAGGCCACATCCTCGGGGGACAGCAGGCGCGGGGCCTCGATCCGGTCGCCGATCTTGAAGTCGTCGCCGCGGGGGCGGATGTTCGGCTTGTCCTCCAGCCTGTCGCCCAGGGTCATGCGGTCGCCGTCGCGGGTGACGTCCTCTTGTATGACCACCTTGTCTGCGCCCTCGGGCACCGGCGCGCCGGTGAAGATGCGCACGGCTTGGCCCGCGCTGACCGTGCCGTCAAAGCCATGCCCGGCGGCGGATTCTCCGATGACCTCGAAACTGGCGCCCGGTTTGGCCTCGGTCGCTTTCAGGGCATAGCCATCCATGGACGAGGCGTTGAAAGGTGGTTGGTCGCGCCGCGCCTCGGCAGGCTGGCAAAGCACGCGGCCATGCGCCTCGCGCAGAGGAACGGTTTCCGGCTCCAGCGGGGAGACGAGGGAGAAGAGGTGGTCGAGGGCCTCGTCGACGGTGATCATTGCGCCTCGTAACGGCCGGATTTTCCACCGTCTTTCAGCACCACGCGCAGCCCGCCGATCTCCATGGCGCGGTCCACGGCCTTGGCCATGTCATAGACCGTCAACGCCGCGGTGCTGGCTGCCGTCAGCGCCTCCATCTCCACCCCGGTCTGGCCGGTGGTCTTGACCGTGGCGGTGATGCGGATGCCGGGCAGGTCGGGGTCGGGGGTGAGTTCCACCGCGACCTTGGCGATGGGCAGGGGGTGGCAGAGCGGGATCAGGTCCGACGTGCGCTTGGCGCCCATGATGCCGGCGAGGCGGGCGACGGACAGAACGTCGCCCTTTTTGGCGCGGCCTTCGGTAATGATATCATAGGTTTCGGGCGCCATCTTGATGTGCGCCTCGGCCACTGCAACGCGGGCCGTCACGTCCTTGCCCGAGACGTCGACCATGTGGGCGTCGCCCTTGCCGTCGAAATGCGTGAGCCCGGCCATCAGACGTGCGAGGCCGGGGTGGTGCCCGCCAGGATATCGCGGGTGGCGGCGGTGACGTCCTCCTGCCGCATCAGGCTTTCGCCGATGAGGAAGCAGCGCGTGCCGTAGCGGGCCATCTCGGACAGGTCGTCATTGGTGTAAAGCCCGCTTTCCGAGATCAGCAGGTGGTCGATGGGCGCCAACCGAGCCAGACGTTTTGTGACATCGAGCGAGGTCTCGAACGTGTTGAGATCGCGGTTGTTGATGCCCAGAAGGTTGGATTTCAGCACGCCTGTGCGTTCCAGTTCCGCCTCGTTATGCACCTCGATCAACGAATCCATGCCTTGCGCGATGGCGGCCTCTTCCAGCTCGATCGCCTGCGCGTCGCTGACCGAGGCCATGATGATCAGGATGCAGTCGGCACCCCAAGCGCGGGCCTCGACCACCTGGTAGGGGTCATAAAGGAAATCCTTGCGCAGCACCGGCAGATCGCAGGCCTCACGGGCCTGCACCAGGTATTCTGGCGCGCCCTGGAAGCTGGGCGTGTCGGTCAGCACCGACAGGCAGGTGGCGCCACCCTCGGCATAGGCGGCGGCGAGCGTGACGGGGTCGAAATCCTCGCGGATGAGGCCCTTGGAGGGGCTGGCCTTCTTGATCTCGGCAATCAGGCCGAAACCCGTCTTGCTGGCCTGCAAGAGCGCGTCGCCAAAGGGGCGCACGGGCGGGGCGTTGGCGGCCTCGGATTCCAATGTTTCCAAGGGTTTGTCGGCCTTGGCGGCGGCGATTTCTTCCAGCTTGTAGGCCTTGATCTTCTCTAGGATGGATGGCGTGCTCATGCGGCCTCCGATGTTATTCTGGCAAGCGTTTCGATGCGCGATTTCGCGGCGCCGCTGTCGATGCTGTCGCGGGCCTGTTCGACGCCCTGTTTGAGGTCGTCCGCATGGCCAGCCACCACCAGCGCCGCAGCGGCGTTTAGTAGCACGGCGTCGCGGTAGGCGCCTTGTGCGCCGTCGAGAAGCGCGCGGAAGGCATGTCCGTTCTCCTCGGGCGTGCCGCCCAGGATATCTTCGAACGGGTGGACGGGCAGGCCGGCGTCTTCGGGGTGGATTTCCGCCTCGCGGATGGTGCCGTCTTCCTCGAGCGCGGCCAGCTGGCTGGGGGCGGAAATGCTCAACTCGTCGGTGCCGTCGCCGCCGTGGACCAGCCAGGCGCGCTCGGAGCCGAGCTTGCCCAGGGTTTCGGCCATGGGGCGAATGAGGTCGGCGCTGAACGCACCCGTTAACTGGCGTTTGACGCCTGCCGGGTTGGTGAGCGGGCCGAGGATGTTGAAGATCGTGCGCGTGCCAAGCTCCGCCCGGACGGGGCCGACATGGGCCATGGCCGGGTGATGCATGGGCGCCATCATGAAGGCGATGCCCGCGGTTTCCAAAGCTTTTTCAACCACATCCGGGCCGACCATCACGTTGACGCCCATCTGCGTGAGGGCATCGGCCGCGCCGGATTTGGAACTGAGGTTGCGGTTGCCGTGCTTGGCTACCGGTACGCCTGCGCCTGCCACGACGAAGGCAGTGGCGGTCGAGATGTTGAGCGTGCCCTTGCCGTCGCCGCCGGTGCCGACGATGTCCATCGCGCCGGCGGGTGCGCGAACCTTGTTGCACTTGGCGCGCATCACGGCGGCGGCGGCGGCGTATTCGTCCACCGTCTCGCCCCGTGTGCGCAGGGCCATCAGGAAACCGCCCATCTGGGCTGGTGTCGCCTCGCCCTCGAAAAGGGTAGTAAAGGCCGCTTCGGCCTCCTCCCGCGTCAGGGGGCGGTCGGCGGCGGCGCCGATCAGGGGCTTCAGGCTGTCACTCACGCGGGCACCTTCATCACGTCGAGGAAGTTCTGCAAGAGCGCGTGGCCATGCTCCGAGCGGATCGATTCGGGGTGGAACTGCACGCCGTGGATGGGCAGCGTCTTGTGTTGCAGGCCCATGATCGTGCCGTCCTCAAGTTCTGCCGTGATATCAAGCACATCCGGGCAGGTATCGCGCGCCACGACGAGGGAGTGATAGCGCGTCGCCTCGAACGGTGTGGGCAGACCGGCAAAGACGCCGGAGGCGGTGTGGTTCATCGTGCCCATCTTGCCATGCACGATATCGGAATGCCGCGTGACCGTGCCGCCGAAGACTTCGCCGATGGCCTGATGGCCGAGACAGACACCCAACAGGGGCGTGCGCGTGTCCGCCGCCGCCTCGATCAGCGCCTTGCAGATGCCCGCTTGCGACGGGGTGCCGGGGCCGGGGGACAACAGGATGCCCGCCGGTTTCATCGCCATCGCGTCCTGCACGTTCAGGGCGTCGTTGCGGTGCACCTGCACGTCCGCGCCCAGCTCGCCCACGTATTGCACGAGGTTGTAGGTAAAACTGTCGTAGTTATCGATGAGCAGCAGCATGTCGCCAATTTCCCGTCCGCACCGTGTCATTTCGGGCCTATGAGCCGGCCTTTCAATCGGGGTATAGATGCTCAGGGTTGCGCGGCAGGGTCAAGAGGCGCAAAACTGTTAAGAAAGAAATAAGAGGGCAAAAGCAGTGTTACGCGGATTTCTTGCCGGAGTGGTGTCGGGAACGGCCTTGTCGGGAGTGCTTCTGGCCGGGGCCTCGGTGCTGAGCGGGATGCCGGGGGATACCCCGCCCGAGGCGAGGCCGGTCGAAGTACCGGCCGGGTCGGAGTTCGACCAGTCGCGGGATGACGACGCGGCCTCGCTGCCGCAGTTGCAGGACACGCCCACGCCTGACGCCGTGCCGCAGGTGACCGCGCCCGAACCTGACGATCTGAGCTCGATGGACGGCGCCGACACGACCTCGTCGGGGCAGCCCGAAACGGGCCAGCCCGAGGCCGGGCTGAGCGCGCCGGAGGCGCCGGAGGGTGACAGCGGCCTGAGTGTCGGCACCGAGGAGCCGGTGCTGCCCAATCCGCAGGCGCAGGCGCCCGAGGCGCCGGTGGGCGAGGACGACCTGTCGATTTCCACCGAACCGGCCCAACCGGTTCAGCCCGCGCCGGAAGAGGAGAGTGCCGCGTTCCCCGAGCCGCAAGCCGATCCCGAAGGCGCTGATGCGCCCGAGGCCGAGAGTGGCGCCGCCCCCGAGGCGGACAGCGAAACGCAAGCCGCGGCCGAGACCGACATGGGCGCCCAGACGTCTCCGGAAACGACACCCGAGACGTCCGCCAGCGATGTGGCTGCGCCGGAGTCACAGGACGACCCGGTGTCCAACGCATCGCAGGAGGCGACAGAGTCGGACACGCCGTCGTCAGAGGCGGGCGCAGAGGCCGCGGAGGCAACGACCGAGGAGACGGAGACCGGCACGATTGGCGATATGGCCGACGGCGTGACCACCAACCGGTTGCCCACCGCGATCGACCCCGCGCCCGAAGCCGAGGCCGAGACCGGGGACGAGGCAGCCGAAGACGCTACCGAAGAGGCCGAGTCAGAGACCCTGCCGCCGGTCGAACGCTTTGCCACCGAATTCGAGAACCCCGAGAACAAACCGCTGATGTCGATCATCCTGATCGATGACGGCACCAGCCCGATCGGCCCCGCCGCGCTGGCCGATTTTCCCTATCCGCTGAGCTTTGCCGTGGATGCGTCGTATGCCAATGCCGCCGATACCGCCGCCAAGTACCGTGCGGCGGGGATGGAGGTTCTGGCCATGGTCAACCTGCCGCAGAATGCCGCCGCGAGCGATGCGGAAACGTCGATGGGTGTCCTGCTAGAGGCCGTTCCCGAGGCGGTCGCGGTGTTCGAGGGCACCGGCACCGGGCTTCAGTCCAGCCGCGAGGCGGCCGAGCAGCTGGCGCCGATCCTCAAGGACAGCGGGCATGGCCTGGTGATGTTTCCCAACGGGCTGAACACCGCGCAGAAGCTGATCGCGCGTGAGGGCGTGCCGACGGCCACGGTGTTCCGCGATTTCGATTCCAACGGTCAGAACGCCGCTGCCGTGCGCCGGTTCCTCGACCAGGCCGCGTTCCGCGCGGGCCAGGAGGAGGGCGGCGTGATCATGGTAGGCCGGCTGCGCCCTGACACGATCAGCGCGCTCTTGCTCTGGGGCTTGCAGGACCGCGCGGCGAGCGTGGCGCTGGCGCCCGTGTCGGCGGTGCTGACGGCCGAGTAGGCCAGCTCTGCGCGCGTGAGGGTGCGCGCGACGCCTGTTGCGCCACCTGCGCGGGATATCGTAGAGGTCGTAAGGAAACAGATCTTGTGCCGTAAGCGATGTCGTAGACTCGGCGGTGACATCGACCAATTGACCACAGTTCAGGACAGTTATTTTCAATGGAAGCCCTCCATCACCCGCTGCAACAGCACAGGCTTGCCGCGCTGCACGACTTCGAAATCCTCGACACGGACCCCGAACAGGAGTTCGACGAGATCGTGAAGCTGGCCGCGGCGACCTGTGGCACGGCGATTTCTGTGGTCAATTTCATTGATGCCGAACGGCAATGGTTCAAGGCGGAAACCGGTCTTGGCGTGCGCGAGACGCCGCTGGCAACCTCGATCTGCGCCCATGTGATCCTGGAAGAGGAATTTGTCGAGATCCGGGATACGCTGGAAGATCCCCGGATGCAGGACAACCCTCTGTGCTGTGGCGAGCCGGGCCTGCGCTTTTATGCCGGGGCGCTGCTAACCACTCAGGAGGGCCTGCCGCTGGGCACGCTATGCGTGTTGGATTACGAGCCCCGCGAACTGAGCGCGTTGCAGCGCGACACGCTGCGCGTTCTGGCGCGGCAGGTCATGACCCTGCTGGAGATGCGCAAGGCGCTGCGCTCGGCCGATATCCTGCGCCGCGAGGTGGATCACAGGGTCAAGAACTCGCTGCAATCACTGTCGTCGTTTACCAATCTGCAAACCCGGGCGTTTGCCTCGGAGGATGCGAAACTGGCCTTGTCGATGGTCAAGACGCGGATTGACGCGCTGACGCAACTGCACGAGATGCTGTACCACTCCGATGAACACAGCGCGGTCGACTTGGGTCAGTACCTCACCCAGGTCTGCGCCCAACTCGAAGGGCTGGCGCCTGTCGGCGTCACGGTCGAGGTCGCGGCGGTGTCGGTGTCGGTCGCCGCGCAGCAGGCCGTCGCCGTGGGCACCTTCGTGAACGAATTCGTCGCGAATTCCTTCAAGCACGGATTTTTCGACGGGCAGGGCGGCGCGGTAAGGCTCGATCTTGGTCTTGAATCGGACGGGCGTCTTCGACTGACCTGTTCGGATACAGGTGTCGGTCTTCCGCCCGATCTTGGGGCGAACACGAGCGGCCTGGGGATGAAGATCGTCGAAGTGGTCTGCATGGAACTTGGCACAGACCTCGACCTGCGGAACGCCGCGCAAGGTGTGGTTGCGACACTGGCATTCACTCCCGAGACGGCATAAGGCGGTTCGGGTCGCCCACGCGACGGATGATCTGCGCCGGCCGTGCCGCCCGGCTCAGGCCTTGCGCCACGTGCCGGGTGCGATCCCGTCCAGCGTGAAATCCCCCACGCGCCAGCGGACAAGCCGCAGGGTGGGGTGGCCGATATGGGCCGTCATGCGGCGGACCTGCCGGTTGCGGCCTTCGGAAATGGTGATCTCCAGCCAGCAGTCGGGCACCGATTTGCGAAACCGCACCGGCGGGTCACGCTCCCACAGCGCGGGCGGGTCGATGCGGCGGACTTTGGCGGGCTGGGTGGGGCCGTCCTTTAGCGTGACGCCCCGCGTCAGCGCGTCGAGCGCGGCGGCATCGGCGTCGCCCTCGACCTGCACCAGATAGGTTTTCTCGGTCTTGAACTTCGGGTTCGACAGCCGCGCCTGCAGCTTGCCGTCATCGGTCAGCAGCAAGAGCCCCTCGCTGTCGCGGTCCAGACGCCCGGCGGGATAGACGCCGGGGATGTCGATATAGGCCGAGAGCGTCGGGCGGGGGCTGCCCTCGGTGCCCTTGTCGGTGAATTGCGACAGGACGCCCGTGGGTTTGTTGAAGAGGATCAGCATGGGACGCGGGGGGTGGTGGGGTGAAACCCCACCCTACGTGTTGCCGTTGCCGGTGAAGCGGGTGGCATCGGCGGCGGCGCGGCGGATGGCGTTGGATTTGTGGACGGTTTCCATGTACTCGGCCTCGGCGTCGCTGTCGTAGACCACGCCGCCGCCGGCCTGAATGTAAAGTTTGCCGTCCTTCACGACCGCCGTGCGCAGGGCGATGCAGACATCCATGTCGCCGGTGCAACTGAAATAGCCGACGCCGCCGCCATAGACGCCGCGTTTTTCGGGCTCCAGTTCGTCGATGATTTCCATCGCGCGGACCTTGGGGGCGCCACTGACCGTGCCGGCGGGCAGACCGGCCAGAAGGGCCGAGAGGGCGTCGTGCTCGTCGGAAAGCTCACCCACCACGTTCGACACGATGTGCATCACATGGCTGTAGCGTTCGATGATGAATTCCTCGGTGGGCCGCACCGTGCCGATTTTCGCCACGCGGCCCACGTCATTGCGCCCCAGATCCAGCAGCATCAGGTGTTCGGCCAGTTCCTTTTGATCGCCCAGCAGGTCGGCCTCGTTGGCGCGGTCCTCTTCGGGGGTGGCACCGCGAGGGCGGGTACCCGCGATGGGGCGGATCGTGACCTCACCGTCCATGACGCGGACAAGAATTTCGGGGCTCGCGCCCACCACCTGGAAGCCGCCGAAGTTGAAGTAGAACATGAAGGGCGACGGGTTGGTGCGCCGCAGGCTGCGGTAAAGCGCGAAGGGCGGCTGCGGAAACTCCTGCGTCCAGCGTTGGCTGGGCACGACCTGAAAGATGTCGCCCGCGCGGATGTATTCCTTGGCCTGCTCGACGGCGGCCTTGTAGCCGTCGCGGGTGAAGTTGCTGACGGGCTCGCCCGCCTCATGCGCGTCGCCCAGATCGCGGGCCTGCTGGGGCAGGGCGCGTTCGAGGTCGCGCACCGCGTCCATCACCCGTTCGGCGGCCTGGGCATAGGCGGCGCGCGGGCTTTGCCCGTCGCTGACCCAGGCGGGGGCCACGACGATCACCTCGCCCTTGACCCCGTCCAGCACGGCCACGACCGAGGGGCGGATCATCACCGCGTCGGGCAGGCCCAACGGGTCGGGGTTCACATCCGGCAGGTGTTCGACCAGCCGGATCATGTCGTAGCCCAGGTAGCCGAAAAGACCCGCGCTGGCGGCGGGCAGGTCGCTTGGAAGGTCGATCCGGCTCTCGGAGATCAATGCCCGCAGCGTGTCGAGCGGGGAACCGTCCAGCGGCTCGAACGCGTCGGTATCAAAGCGGGCCTGCCGGTTGATGCGGCTGGTCTGCCCGTGGCATTGCCAGATAAGGTCGGGCTTCATCCCGATGATGGAATAGCGCCCGCGCACCTCGCCGCCCGTGACGGATTCCAGCAAAAATGCATCGCGGGCCGCGCCCGTCAGCTTCAGCATCAGGGATACAGGCGTGTCGAGGTCGGCGGCCAGCCGGGCATAGACGACCTGGTTCTGCCCGGCCTCGTAGCCCTTGGCGAAATCCTCGAATGACGGGGTGAGGTCCAACGCGTCCGCCCTTACTGGAAGTTGTTGTGCACGGCGTTGAGCGCGCCCTGATCGAAATTGACGCCCGCACGGGTGCGGATGTCATTGGCCAGAACCTGAAAGAGGTCCTGCGACAGGCCGCCCGCAGTCTCATTGCGCAGGAACTGGTCGATCTGTTGCAGGTCGCCATCCTCGGGGTCGGGGTCTTGAACCGTGTTCAGCTTCAACACGAAGATGCGGCCGTTGCCGTTGATCACCTCGACATCGCCGGCCTCCATGCCGAAGACGGTCTGGATGAATTCCTGCGGCGCCTCCTCGATGAAGCCGCGGCGGGTCACTTCTTCGCTGCCATCGACGGTCAGCTCGACCTCCTCGAAACTTTGGCCGGCGGCGAGTTGGCCGACCTTGCCGGCCACCTGTTCGCGCAGAAGCTCGTTGATCTTGGTTTCGGTCCAGGCGGCGGTGACGGCGTCGCGCACCTCGTCGAGCGGTTGCAGGGTGGGGGGGACGACCTCGTCCAGGCGCATGGCGAAGATGCCGCCATCTTCCAGCTCGATGACCTCGGGGTAATCGTCCTCGCTCAGGTTCGCGGCGGCGGCGCGGAAGCCCTCGTAGGCGGCGATATCCTCGGACATGCCGGGATGCCAGTCGATGCTGGCCACGCGCATGGCGGTCTCGGCGCCCAGATCCTCGATCGTGGCGCCGCCGGCCAGAAGGTCATCGACGGCGTCGATGCGGCCCTCGACCACGCGCCGGGCACGGTCGGTGGCGATGATGTCGCGCAGCTCCGGCTCGGCCTCTTCAAACGTGGTTTCCTGTGCCTGCAGCACCGCGTTCACGCGGAAGAGCGCGGGGCCGATGCTGCTGGGAAGGGGGCCGACCACTTCGGACGGGGCTGCCTCGAAAACGGTTTCGGCGGCCTCGCCCAGGTCGGCGGCTGTGACGGTGCCCATGTCGGTGTCCGCGAGGTCCAGCCCGCGTTCGGCAACCAGGTCCTCGTAGCTGGCCTCGCCTTCGTCCAGCCGGGCCATCGCGGCCTCGGCGGCTTCGGTGTCGGAAAAGACCAGCCGTTCGACCAGCCGGCGCTCGGGCTGCACGAACTCGTCGCGGCGTGCCTCGTAGGCGTCGCGGAGGGCCTGCTCGTCAACCTCGACGGTGTCGAGGATCATCTCGGGCGTCAGCCACGCATAGGTGATCCGCTTGACCTCGGGGCGGGTGAACATCGCCTCGTTCTCGGAATGGAAGGCGGCAAGGTCCGCGTCGTCCGGCTCGGGCAGGCCGACCTCCAGATCCTCGCGCCCGAGGATGGCCCATTCGATGCCGCGCTGTTCGCCCAGATATTGCAGCATTGTGTCGGTATAGATTTCGGGCATGGTCACGCCCGACAGCACGGCGGCCTGCACGAAGCTGCGGGCGATCTCGCGGCGGATATCATCCTCAAACTCGGATTCGTTCATGCCCATGCGGTCGAGGGCAAAGCGGTACGCCTCGCGGTCGAACTCGCCGCCGGGGCCGGTGAATTGCTGCATCGAGGTGATCTGATCGGCCAGGTTGGCGTCGCCCACCGAGATGTTGTTGACGATGGTTTCATGATCCAGCGCGCCCTGCACGGTCAGTTGGCCCATCACCTGCTCGGGGATTCTCAACCGCTGGGCCTCGGCAAAGCTGATGCTTTCGCCACGGTCGGCCTCTTCGGCGCGGATCTCGTTTTGCAGCCCCTGGAAATAGTCCTGGACCGAGATCTCGGCCTCGCCCACGGTGCCGACCGTGCGCAGGGTGCCCGAAAGGCTGGTGACGCCGAAGCCGCCGAGGCCGAGGATCAGAAGACCCATCAGTATCCAGACGAGCGGTTTCGTGATGCTTTTGGCTGCCATTTGGCCTCCCCCGGGGCTGCTCTTGCGTTCAGGCCTGTCTAAGGCCGGTTTCAGCGAGGAGCAAGGGGCCAGTCGAGACCGGCCAGCCGGTCGAAGAGCGTGCCGATTTCGGCGCGGCTCGCATTGGCGAAGGCGACGCGCAGTTCGCGTTGACCCTCGGGCACATCGGCAGGTTGGAACATGGTGCCGGGCAACAGCAGAATTCCGGCCTCGGAGACCAGTTTCTGCGCCAGTTCATCGGATGGCATGGCGAAGGGATGGCGGAGATAGGCGAAATAGGCGCCGCAACCCATCAGTTTCCAGTCTTTGCCGTCGATCTTGTCCATGTTGTCGGAAATCGCGGCGCGGCGGTCGAGGATCTCGTCGCGTTCTCCGGCCAGCCATTGGCTGAGGTTCTGCATCCCCCACAGGGCGGCGATCTGGCCCAGCTGGTTGGGACAGATGGTGACGGTGTCGAGAAACTTCTCGGCCTCGGCCAGGCGCGCGCGGCTGGCGACCATGGCGCCGACGCGGTGGCCGGTCAGGCGGTAGGCCTTGGAGAAGGAGTAAAGCTGAACAAGTGTATCGTCCCAGTCGGGATCGGTGAAGAGGTCATGCGGCGCGCCGCTGCGGGCGTCGAAATCGCGGTAGGTCTCATCCACGATCAGCGCGATGCCGTGGCGGCGGGCCAAATCGAAGAAGGTGCGCACCAGGTCGCCGGGATATTCCACGCCGCCGGGGTTGTTGGGGGTGACCAGAGAAATCGCGCGTGTGCGCGGGGTGATCAGCGCGGCGGCGCGATCGGGGTCGGGCAGCAGGCCGTCGTCGGTACGCAGGGGTACGGAGGCCACGCCCTGCATGTCGAGCCACATCTTGTGATTGAAGTACCACGGGGTGGGCAGGATGACCTCGTCGCCTTCGGCGCAAAGCCCGGCAATCGTGGCGGCGAAGGCCTGATTGCAGCCCGAGGTGATGGCGACCTGATCCGCCGAAATCGCGCCGCCATAGGCGCCGCACCATTGGCGGGCCACTTCCTCGCGCAGGTCGGGCCGGCCCAGAACGGGGCCGTAAAGATGTGCTTGTGGTTCGGTCAGCGCGGCCTCGGCGATAACCTTGCGCAGTTGCTCGGGCGGCGGGTCCACCGGTGCGGCCTGGCTGACGTTGATCAGCGGGCGTTCGGACGGGAAGGTGACGCCATCGAGCCAACGCCGCGCCTCCATCACCGGGGGCGAAAAGGTCGTCTCGGTGCGGCTTGTCATGCTGTTCCTTCAGGCCCCGCGATAGGGCTCGACATATTGCAGGGCCATGTCCCACGGGAAGAAGATCCAGGTGTCCTGGCTGACCTCGGTCACGAAAGTATGAACCAGCTCGCGCCCCTGCGGCTTGGCATAGACCGTTGCCACATGCGCCTTGGGCAGCGCGGCGCGGACCACCTCCAGTGTTTTGCCGGTGTCCACGAGGTCATCGACGATCAGCACGCCGGTGCCGTCGCCCACGAGATCGGGATCTGGGGCTTTCAGGATCTGGGGCTTGCCCTGGGTCTGGTGGTTGTACGATTTCACGCTGATCGTATCGACCGCGCGAATGTCCAGTTCCCGTGCCACTATCATCGCCGGCGCCATGCCGCCGCGGGTGATGGCCACCACGGCGGTCCAGTCGGCGTCGGCCGTCGCGTTGTCCTGCAACCGCCAGGCCAGCGCCCGCGCATCGCGGTGCAGCTGGTCCCAGCTGACGTGAAAGCCTTTTTCGTGGGGCAGGCGGTCGGTCATGCGGTGTCTCCCGTTCGGGGCAGATCAGCTCTTGTCGATATCCGGCGCGTCGACGGCCTTCATGCCGACGATGTGATAGCCAGCGTCCACGTGCAGGTTCTCGCCCGTCGTGCCGCTGCCCAGATCGCTGAGCAGATAAAGCGCGGATTTGCCCACATCCTCGATCGTCACGTTGCGGCGCAGGGGCGAGTTCAGCTCGTTCCATTTCAGGATATAGCGGAAATCGCCGATCCCGCTGGCGGCCAGCGTGCGGATCGGGCCGGCGGAAATGGCGTTCACGCGGATACCGTCGCGGCCCAGATCCTCGGCCAGGTATTTGACGGATGCCTCCAGCGCGGCCTTGGCCACGCCCATGACATTGTAATGCGGCATCACCTGCTCGGCGCCATAATAGGTCAGCGTCAGCATCGAGCCGCCGTCGGTCATGAGTTTCTCGGCGCGGTGGGCGACCGCGGTGAAGGAATAGACCGAGATATCCATCGTCTTGATGAAATTCTCGCGGCTGGTGTCGACGTAGCGGCCGCGCAGCTCGTTCTTGTCGGAAAAGCCGATGGCGTGGACCAGAAAGTCGATCTTGCCCCATTTCTTTTCCAGTTCGTCGAACAGCCCGCCGATCGAGGCCATGTCGGCCACGTCGCAGGGCAGGACGGTGTCGCTGCCCAGTTCCTCGGCCAGCGGGGCCACGCGTTTCAGCAGCGCCTCGCCCTGGTAGGAGAAGGCCAGTTCGGCACCGGCGTCGGCGCAAGCCTTGGCGATTCCCCACGCAATGGATTTGTCATTGGCCAATCCCATGATCAGCCCACGCTTGCCCGCCATCAGTTGATTTGACATTCAGTGCCCTCGGCCCACTTCGATTGTCTGACTGCTTTAGGCGATTGCCGAAGGTGCATCAAGCCAAAGACCGGATGCGACGACATGCAGGCGCCGGAGCGTGTCGGGCGGGTCAGGTTACGCTTGCGTCATCGTGCGGCGCGGTCTAGCGCGGACTGGGACAAGACGGGAAGGACGGAATGGCTGACAGAACCGGAAAATTTGCGGGCGACGATCCGTTCGAGATCGCCCGTGCGTGGCTGGCCGAGGCAGAAGAGGCGGAAATCAACGATCCCAACGCCATGGCACTGGCGACGGTGGACCAGACCGGCCTGCCCAACGTGCGCATGGTCTTGCTGAAAAGCATCGGCGCGGACAGTTTCGTCTTCTACACCAACTACGACAGCGCCAAGGGCCAAGAGATCGAGGCCAGCGGCAAGGCCGCGCTGGTGTTGCACTGGAAGTCGCTCCGCCGCCAGATTCGGGTGCGCGGCACGGTGACCCGAGAGGACGGGCCCGAGGCCGACGCCTATTTCGCGTCCCGCTCGCTCAAAAGCCGATTGGGGGCGTGGGCGTCGAAACAATCGCAGCCCTTGGAATCGCGTACGGATCTGATGGCAGAGGTGGCGCGCGTGACCGCCGCCAAGGGGCCGAATCCGCCCCGTCCCGCGTTTTGGGGCGGGTTTCGTATCGCTCCGGTTGAAATCGAATTCTGGGCGGATGGCGCGTTCCGTTTGCACGATCGGTTTGTCTGGCGTCGCGAAACGCATGAAAACGCTTGGGAAATCCAAAGGCTAAGCCCTTGAGGCACATGGATGCCAGTATGCAAACCTTTGAATGTCTTGGGTTTGCCTTGATCACGGCGGCCACTTTGGCGCAATATCCCGCAACAGCCTGTCAAAAAGGCGAAATTAGACAGTGAACGTGGACAACTCGGCGAACGAAACCAGGCAATTGCATGGCCACGTAAAGTGGTTCGACCCCGTCAAGGGGTTTGGTTTTGTCGTGGCCGACGAAGGTGGCCCAGATATCTTGCTGCACGCCAACGTGCTGCGCAATTTCGGCCAAAGCTCGGTTGCCGACCGGGCGGGCATCCTGCTGACCGTCCAGGAAACCGAGCGAGGCGTTCAGGCCGTCGAGGTGCTGGAGATCGAGCCGCCCGAGGATGCTGATGCGACCGGGCTCGCCGACCTGGAAGGCGTCGACCCCGAGGTGATCCGATCCGCCCCTCTGGAACCGGCGCGTGTGAAATGGTTTGACAAGGGCAAGGGGTTCGGCTTTGCCAACACCTTCGGGCGCGACGAGGACGTGTTCGTTCACATAGAAGTGTTGCGCCGGTCGGGCCTGGCGGACTTGCAGCCCGGCGAGGCGCTTGCCATTCGTGTCATAGAAGGTAAACGCGGCCGGATGGCCACGGAGGTGTGTGGATGGGAAATGGCGGTCAAGGAATCCAAAGGCTCCTGACGGGCGCGGCCGCGCTGGTGCTGATGGCGGGAGCCGCGATGGGCGCCTGCCGTGACGACAAGGTCGACCTGCGCGGCGACTGGGGCTCGGCCAGCTTTACGGTGGAGCTGGCCGACGACAATGCCGAACGTGCGCAGGGCCTGATGAACCGCGAAAGCATGGCGCGCTCGGCGGGGATGCTCTTTGCCTATCCCGCGCCGCGCCCGGTGCGGTTCTGGATGCGCAACACGCTGATCCCGCTCGACATGATTTTTCTCGATAAGGTCGGAACGGTGCAAAAGGTGCATCACGAGGCCCAGCCGCTGGACGAGTCGTTGATCTATGGCGGCGATGCCATTCAGTACGTGCTGGAGATCAATGGCGGCCTGGCGCGGCAGATGGGCATTTCCGAGGGCAGCGAGTTGCGCCATCCGGTGATCGGAGACAACGCCGCGTGGCCCTGCGACGCCGAATAGGTTTGTCGGAGCCCGTCCCGGGCCTGACCCGGGACCTCTACGCCCGAAATACCGGATCGAGTCCGGTATGACTTGTCGCGCAGTTCTTGCGCACGTCGCAAAGGGGCTTTCCATTCGCGGCAAAGCTGTCTACATGGGCGCCACGGTCCGGGGCGTGGCGCAGTCTGGTAGCGCACCTGTTTTGGGTACAGGGGGTCGTAGGTTCGAATCCTGCCGCCCCGACCACTTCTTTCCGACATGATGAAGATCACACGCGGGGCACGCGTCCTTGGGTCGATTCTGTGGATAACACGGTTGAGCGTGTTGCCGGGACACGCGGCCTCACTATCTATGGGTTTTGGCGTGCCCGGAACACCACATCTGGTGGATTGTCGTATGCGTGCCCGTGCCCATACCGAACTCTTTCGTTCAGAACTGGCTAAGCCCCACGGATAAAAGCTCTTTTTCCGCCCCTTTTCCGGGCAGGCGTTAATGTGCGCTCGGAAATGAATCGGGACAAGCGCGAACCCGCCGTTGTGGATAACCCGGTCAACTGAATTTTTTCGGCCATCTTGGTAAAAAATCCGTTGACCGTTTGTGGCTACATACGTCAGGTTGTGCAGGCGGATCAGCAAGCCACAAGATATAGTGGCGCGGATCTGGGTAGGGACAGGCACCCAAGACTTCCACCGGCAGGGCCGGATCAAGCCAATGCGACCGGATGCGGCGCATCGGCGGGGATGGGGTTTGCCTCCTGGTCCACTGAGACGCGAGGGTTTGCGGCCAGAACGGTCGTGCTGGTCATAAAACGCTGGATCATGGGGCAGCCAAAATGAAGATTGAAAGAAAGTTTACCAAGGCAGGTCAGGACGCTTACGCGGAGCTGGACTTCGTCACCACGAGTTCGGAAATCCGCAACCCTGACGGCACCACCGTCTTCAAGCTGGATGAGGTCGAAGTCCCCGCCAAATGGAGCCAGGTCGCCAGCGACGTGATTGCCCAGAAATACTTTCGCAAGGCCGGCGTGCCCACCGATCTGAAAAAGGTCGAGGAAAAGGACGTGCCCGAGTTTCTGTGGCGCTCGGTTCCCGCCTCTGACGACACGCCGAAAACCGGCGAGACCAGCGCCAAGCAGGTCTTTGACCGGCTGGCCGGCGCCTGGGCCTACTGGGGCTGGAAAGGTGGGTATTTCACCACCGAGGAAGACGCCCGCGCCTATTTCGACGAGATGCGCTATATGCTGGCGCGGCAGATGGCGGCGCCCAACAGCCCGCAATGGTTCAACACCGGCCTGCACTGGGCCTACGGCATCGACGGCCCTGGGCAGGGCCATTACTACGTGGATTTCAAAACGGGCGAACTGACCAAATCGAGCAGCGCCTATGAGCACCCGCAGCCCCATGCGTGTTTCATCCAGTCGGTCAAGGACGACCTTGTCGGCGACGGTGGCATCATGGATCTGTGGGTGCGCGAGGCCCGCCTGTTCAAGTACGGCTCGGGCACCGGCACCAACTTTTCCTCGCTGCGTGCGGCCAACGAGCCGCTGTCGGGCGGCGGCAAATCCAGCGGCCTGATGGGGTTCCTGAAGATCGGCGACCGCGCGGCGGGCGCGATCAAATCGGGCGGCACCACGCGCCGCGCCGCCAAGATGGTGATTTGCGACGTCGACCACCCCGATATCGAGGATTTCATCAACTGGAAGGTCATCGAGGAACAGAAGGTGGCGTCGATCGTCGCCGGATCCAAGATGCACGAGGCGAAGCTCAATGACATCTTCGGCGCGATCCGCGCCTGGGATGGCAGCACCGAGGATGCGGTGGACCCGTCCAAGAACGAGCAGCTGAAAGCGGCCATTCGCGGCGCGAAAAAGTCGGCCATTCCGGAAACTTACGTCAAGCGCGTGCTGGACTATGCCAAGCAGGGCTACGAGAGCATCGAGTTCCCGACCTACGACACCGACTGGGACAGTGAAGCATACGCCAGCGTGTCGGGCCAGAACTCCAACAACTCGATCCGCGTGACCGATGCCTTCCTGAAGGCGGTCAAGGACGACGCGATGTGGCCGCTGACCAACCGCACCGATGGCAAGGTCGTCAAGGAAATCCCGGCGCGCGAGCTGTGGGAGAAGGTGGGCCATGCCGCATGGGCCTGTGCCGATCCGGGCATCCAGTATCACGACACCGTCAACGCCTGGCACACCTGCCCGGAAGATGGCGCCATCCGCGGCTCGAACCCGTGCTCGGAGTACATGTTCCTGGACGATACGGCCTGCAACCTCGCGTCGATGAACCTGCTGCAATTCTTTGACGGCAATACCTTCGACGCCGAGGCCTATGTTCACGCCACGCGACTCTGGACCGTGACGCTGGAAATCTCGGTCACCATGGCACAGTTCCCCAGCCAGGAGATCGCACAGCTGAGCTACGAATTCCGCACGCTGGGCCTGGGTTACGCCAATATCGGCGGCCTGCTGATGAACATGGGCTACGGCTATGACAGTGACGAGGGCCGGGCGCTGTGTGGCGCGCTGACCGCGATCATGACCGGCGTGGCCTATGCCACCTCGGCCGAGATGGCCAAGGAACTGGGACCGTTCGCAGGATACAAGCGCAACAAGGCGCACATGCTGCGGGTCATGCGCAACCACCGCAACGCGGCCTATGGCGCCACTGAAGGCTATGAGAAGCTGGCCGTGAAACCCGTGCCGCTGGACCTAGCCAACGTGCCGGACAGCCGCCTTGCCGATCTGGCGATGGCCAGCTGGGACGAGGCGCTGAAGCTGGGTGAAAAGCACGGCTACCGCAACGCGCAGTCGACCGTGATCGCGCCCACCGGCACGATCGGGCTGGTGATGGATTGCGACACCACCGGCATCGAGCCCGACTTCGCGCTGGTGAAGTTCAAGAAGCTCGCCGGCGGCGGCTACTTCAAGATCATCAACCAGTCGGTGCCCGCGGCACTTGAAAAGCTGGGCTATGGCAGCGCCGAGATCGAAGAGATCGTCGCCTACGCCGTGGGTCACGGTACCATCGGCAACGCGCCGGGCGTCAACCACACCACGCTCGCGGGCCACGGCTTTGGCGCCAATGAGCTGGCCAAGATCGACGCGGCGCTTGGCAGCGCCTTCGACATCCGCTTCGTCTTCAACCAGTGGACGCTGGGCGAGGAGTTCTGCCGCAACGTGCTGGGCATTCCGGCGGAAAAGCTGAACGATCCGACCTTCGACCTGCTGGCCTCGCTGGGCTATTCCAAGCAGGACATCGAGGCGGCCAACGACCACGTCTGCGGGACGATGACGCTGGAAGGCGCACCGCACCTCAAGGAAGAACACTACGTGGTCTTCGACTGCGCCAATCCCTGCGGCAAGAAGGGCAAGCGCTTCCTGTCGGTGAACTCCCACATCGACATGATGGCGGCGGCGCAGTCGTTTATTTCGGGCGCGATCTCCAAGACGATCAACATGCCCAACGACGCCACCATCGAGGATTGCCAGGCCGCGTATGAGCGCAGCTGGCAGATGGGGGTGAAGGCCAACGCGCTCTACCGTGACGGCTCGAAACTGTCGCAGCCGCTGGCCGCGGCCCTGGTCGAGGATGACGACGAGGCCGCCGAGGTGCTCGAGACCGGCTCGGCGCAGGAAAAGGCCGCCGTTCTGGCCGAGAAGATCGTCGAGAAGGTGATCGTAAAGGAAGTGGTGAAATCGCACCGCGAGAAGATGCCGGAGCGCCGCAAAGGCTATACCCAGAAGGCGGTCGTCGGCGGGCACAAGGTGTACCTGCGCACGGGTGAATACGGTGACGGCTCGCTTGGCGAGATCTTCATCGACATGCACAAGGAAGGCGCCGGTTTCCGGGCGATGATGAACAACTTCGCCATAGCGGTCAGCGTGGGCCTGCAATACGGTGTGCCGCTGGAGGAGTTCGTGGATGCCTTCACCTTCACCAAGTTCGAACCGGCGGGCATGGTGCAGGGCAATGACAGCATCAAGAACGCCACGTCGATCCTGGACTATATCTTCCGTGAACTGGCGGTCAGCTACCTCGACCGCACGGACCTCGCACATGTCAAACCCGAAGGCGCGTCGTTCGACGACCTCGGCCGCGGCGAAGAGGAAGGCGTGAGCAATATCAAGGAGATGTCGGGCGAAGCGGCCTCGAAATCCCTCGAAGTGCTCAAGCAGATCAGCTCCACGGGCTACCTGCGCAAGCGTTTGCCTCAGGAACTGGTGGTGCTGAACGGCGGGGCCGCTCTGGCCACAGCGCTGGACAGCGGCGATCCAGAAGCGGCGCTGCAAACGCTGGTGCCCGAGACCAAGGCTGTCAGTGCGGCGACCACCACGACGGCGGTCTCGTCGGGCACGGTCGGGATGAACGCCGCGACCAAGGCGCGGATGCAGGGCTATGAGGGCGAGGCCTGCGGTGAATGCGGTAACTACACGCTGGTGCGCAACGGCACCTGCATGAAGTGCAACACCTGCGGCGCGACGTCCGGGTGTAGCTGACGAAACACACATCCCTGGGGGATGTGCAGGGGCGGTCCCGGTTTGGCGTTAGGCCGGCCGCCCCGACGAGACAGGCCAGTGGCGCGAGACATCGCGCGAGGTCTGAAGAGTAGGGTGGGGGCAGACTATCGCTCTGACCCATCCTGATCCGGGGCGGGTGCGCTCGCCCCTGACGCAGCTCAGGCCGCAGGCAGAAACCGGGCGGTACATAAAGAGTGAGCCTGAGCGGCGAAACTTGGACCGGGGGGCCTTGTGCCCCCCGTTTTTCTTATGTCCTCAGGGGCGTAGCTGCCACTCTTCCCAAACGAAGGGATAGGACCAGACGCAATGATGCGTCTTGTCCAGCCGGGCGCGGATATCGTCGCGCAGCGCCTTCATGTCCGGCTCGAACAGGTGAAACTGCACTTGCAGGCGGTCGATCTTGGTGATGTGGCCCGTCTCGATCAGCGCGGGCAGCAGATCGTATTCGCTGCCCTCGATATTGACCTTCATCAACGCGATCCGGTCCACCGGGGTGTGGGTAAAGAAATCCGCGACCGACATGGTCTTGGCCTCGAAGCTCTTTCCGCGATCGGCCATCGAAGAGGACGCGTCGCCTGCGTCTGACAGCTCCATCGTGCCAGTCGTCGACCCGATGGCAAGCTCATGCACATGCACGTGGTCGCGGCCCGCGAATTTCGTCTCCAGCGCCTCGGCAAAGTCGGGATGCGGCTCGAAGAGGTGCATCTGCGCGGCGGGCTGCTGGTCCAGCACGGCATCGGTCCATTCGCCGCGATAGGCGCCCAGGTCGAACACCACGTCACCCGGAACAAGGTCGCCATACTGGTAAAGCCGCGCCGCGCCGTTCTGCCGCCGCCACATGCGGAAGGCATCGTAAAAGGCGGCTTTCCACGGGTTGCGGCGGCGGTCGAGCCATCGGGTGAGGGGGGCCATCTGCACGCGCTTTCCTTGTGGGCTTCGCGCGGCGTGATAGCCAAGTTCACCGACCAAGGCGAGAGCGGATCGCCCCCCAGCGTCAGGGCGTCGCGCGCTGCACCATGCCGAAAAGATCGCGCGGGTCGTCCGGGTCTGCCAGAAGGTCCAGATCAAGGAAGCAATCCGTGCCGGGGATGTGGTCGCGGATGTAGCGCAGCGCACTGAAATCCTCTATGGCGAAGCCCACGCTGTCGAATAGCGTGATTTGCCGGTCGCTGGTGCGGCCCGGTGCGGCGCCGGTCAGGACCTGCCAGAATTCTGTCACCGGGTGGTCCGGGTCCATCTGCTGGATCTCGCCCTCGATCCGGGTCTGCTCGGGGTATTCCACGAAGATATCCGAGCGGGTCAGGATCGCCGGGGCCAGTTCCGTCTTGCCGGGGCAGTCGCCGCCGATGGCGTTGATATGCACGCCTTCGCCGATCATGTTGTCGGTCAGGATCGTGGCATATTGCTTGTCTGCCGTGCAGGTGGTGATGATCTGCGCGCCTTCCATGCTGTCCTCGGCGCTGTCGCATTCCACCACGTTCAGGCCCAGCCCCTTGAGGTTACGCGCGGCTTTGTGCGTGGCGGCCTTGACGGTGTCCCACAGGCGCACGGTTTTCAGGCCCAGAACCGCCTTCATCGCAAGGCTCTGGAATTCGGACTGCGCGCCGTTGCCGATCATCGCCATGGTGTCGGCACCCTTGGGCGCCAGATGCTTGGCCACCAACGCCGAGGTGGCCGCCGTGCGCAGGGCTGTCAGCACCGTCATCTCGGTCAGCAGAACCGGATAGCCGGTGTCCACATCCGCCAGAAGGCCGAAGGCCGTGACGGTCTGCAGCCCGTCCTTGGTGTTCTTGGGGTGGCCGTTGACGTATTTGAAGCCATAGGCTTCACCATCCGAGGTGGGCATCAGCTCGATCACGCCCACGTCAGAATGACTTGCCACGCGCGGGGTTTTGTCGAACAACTCCCACCGGGCGAAATCGGCGGCGATGTAGTCGGCCAGGCCTTCCAGCATCTTCTCGATGCCGATCTGGTGGACCAGTCGCATCATGTTCTCCACGGAAACGAACGGAACGAAGGCTTTGTCCGAGGGGGCGAGGATGGGCATGGGTGTCTCCTTTGAGATCAGGCGAAAGCGCGGGTCGGGCGGTCGAAGATGCGGCGGCCAAGGGCCGAGGCGGTGAGTTCCACCATGACCTGCGCCGTGCGGCCGCGCTCGTCGAGGAAAGGGTTGAGCTCGACCAGATCCAGCGAGGTCATCAGGCTACTGTCGCAGATCATCTCCATCACCAGATGCGCCTCGCGGATCGTCGCGCCGCCCGGCACGGTGGTGCCCACGGCAGGCGCGATGCCGGGGTCGAGGAAATCGACGTCGAAGGAGACGTGCAGCATCCCATTGGCTGCCGCGACCGTATCCAGAAAGGCGGCAAGGGGCCGGGCGATGCCCTGTTCGTCGATGCTGCGCATGTCGTGGCGATGGGCGGGGGTGGATTGCAGGAACTCGCGCTCGTCGGGGTCGACCGAGCGCAGGCCGAGGAAACAGATGTTTTCATAGGGCACCGGGTTGGCGACCTCAGGAAACCCGTCAAACCCTTCGCGGCCCGTGGCATAGCCCAGTGGCGTGCCGTGCAGGTTGCCGGATTCGGTGCTTTGCGGCGTGTGGAAATCGGTATGCGCGTCGAGCCACAGAACGAACTGGGGGCGGTCCACGCGGGCTGCATAATTGGCCACGCCGATCACGCTGCCCAATGACAGTGCATGGTCACCGCCGAGGAAAATCGGCAGGCCGCTGTCCATTGCCTTTTCAGCGGTGTCCGCAATGCTTTCGGTCCAGCCGATGGTTTCCGCCGGCTGCACCAAATGGCCGGGCAGCGAGGCCGGCGCGGTGGCCGGGGCAGGGATCAGATTGCCCCAGTCCTCGACACTGTGGCCCAGCGAGGCGAGGGATTTCTCGATCCCCGCCACGCGCAGCGCGTCCGAGCCCATCAGGCAGCCGCGCCTTGCCTTGCCGCTGTCCACGGGGGCGCCAATCAGAATGCAGTTCGACGGGGTCATGTCAGAGGCTCCTTTCCTGTTGGCCAGAATGTTGTTGCGAATTTGATCGGAATGAAGCAGGTATTTTGTCCATAACGAAACCAAAATCGGCAAAACGAAGGCTTGGATCTGCAATATGGATGCGGTGGATCAGAAACTGCTGTCAGCCCTGCGCCACGACGCGCGCGCGTCGCTGTCGGAACTGGCGATGACGCTGGGTGTGTCGCGCACCACGGTACGGTCGCGGATCGACCGGCTGAAGGCGTCGGGCGAGATCGTGGGCTTTACCGTGGTGGTCAAGCAGGACACGGTCCGTGACCCGGTGCGGGGCCTGATGATGCTGGGGATCGAAGGGCGCGGCACCGAACGGGTGGAACGGCGCCTGCGCGGGCTGTCGGCCGTGCGGGCCTTGCACAGCACCAATGGTCGCTGGGACCTGATTGTCGAGATCGGGGCCGAAACGCTGGAGGAACTCGACAGCGTGCTGGCCGAGATCCGGCGCTTCGAGGGCGTCGCGACCTCCGAGACCAGCCTGCTTCTGAGTACGAAGAAACAGTCCGGTTAGAAAGCAGGGCGGTCAGGATGCGCGGCGCAGCGCCATCGCCCAGACAACCGCGAGGAGTAATGACGCCGCCATGTTCCAGCTGGCCATCGACAGACCCAGCATCTCCCATGGGACCTCGTCGCAGCGGACCAGCGGCGCGGACATGATCTGGTCCATCAGCTCGTCGGTGCTCATTCCGCTGGTGCTGCCCGCGGTGCACGACGAAGGGCCCTCCCACCAGCCGCGCTCTACCCCGGTGTGATAGCCGCCGATCACGGCGGTGGTCAGCGCCGCCAGCAGTCCCGCGCCCAGCAGCAGCCGCAGCGCCCCGAGGCCCAGCGGGACCAACAGCACCAGCGCACCGATGGCAATCGCCGCGCCGTGGGGCCAACGCTGCCAGATGCACATCTTGCAGGGTGCAAGGCCCCCCACATGTTGGAACGCCAGCGCCCCCAGCAGGAGGACCAGCGAGCCGCCGGCGGCAAGGATCACAAGGGAATTACGGGTCACATTGGCCTCGCACGAAAGGAAACGGGTGAATTAGATCGGGTTGATGTGGCGGCGCAAGCGTTCATCTTGCCGCGTCACAGGCCAAGCCATCCCTTGATTAGGCTGAAAAGCGTCGCCCCGGCGAAAACCAGCGTGGCGATCCACGCGGTACCCAGCACGGTTCCGATCAGCACCAGGATGCCGTCACGCTGCAACAGGCCCATCGCCACCACCACGACGGCAAAGCCCGGAACGGTGTTGGTGGCGGGCAAGGGGACAAGGATCGAGGCGCTGAAGACAACCAGCGCCACGCCGACGATCTGGTCCAGCGGCCTGCGGGTCAGAAACGCCAGGCGCGGCTTGCTGACCGCCTCGATCCGGCGCAGCCAGGGGCCCGCGCGGCGGGACAACCTGTGCAGACTGTCGCTGGCGACCTCGCGCGCCGCCAGCCTCGTCGGCAGCCAGGGCACCCGACGCCCGATGACGATCTGGACCGCGACGAACATCAGCGGCAGTGCGACAACCTGCGGCACGCCGTAAAGGAACGGGATACAGCAGGGCAGGGCGAGTATCAGCAGGAACAGACCGAAAGCGCGTTCATGAAGCTGTTCCAGAATCCAACCGAGCGATACGCGGTCGCCCGTCGCAAGGGCCGTCAACTGGTCAAGCCGGTCCGATATCGCGATATCTTCCGGCGGTTTCGCGGTCATTCTTGTGGGCCCTTGGTCAACGGATCGAAAGAGATCCGCAGGTCTCCGGTAGCAAATTGCACGTTCGGACGCCAGCACCAGTTCGCCTATTGTCCTTGCCGCATGAGTTGGGTAGAGATTGGGTCCGTGCCCAAGTGGCGGAATGGTAGACGCAGGGGATTCAAAATCCCCCGGTAGTGATACCGTGCCGGTTCGAGTCCGGCCTTGGGTACCAAGGATTTCAAGATGTTGCACGCTGAGAGTTGAGGTGCTTACCTTTAGGCGTAGGTACTACAATGTGGAACGGCCACACAGCGCGATCGGCAACAAAGCCCCGATCACGCTGACGAAATCGGGGGCATCACCAGCCTGTCGCCCTGATAGAAGCAAAAAACTCTCGCCAGGGGCGGTAGAAGGATCGGGGTTGGACCACAGACCCGCAGGCACTCGTAATGAATGAGGGACTATGGGGGGCAGGTCACAAAGCTTCATGACTCGCACATTCGGCGGCACAGACTCGAATTGTGTGGGTGTTGAAAGTTGTAAGTATTTGTTTGAAGAGATTTGTTAGAGTTCAAAATCCCCCGGTAGGGGCGTGCCAACCGGAAAACGTTTGCAAAACGCAGGATGATCGTGTGCCTCGCGGCAAAAGCCAGGCTCGGTATCGGCCAGCCAATTCGTCTGGCCGATACCATGCCTTGGTCAACGCGAGCCGGAGGCACCATGAACATTCTTGGCACCCAAGACCGGCGAACTGCTGCTTGCAGTTCTACTCAGGCCGCCGGCAAGGCGATCGCCTTGGCTGCGTCACCGTCGCGCGCACCGTAGTGGACCAGCACTCGGGCCGCGTTTTCCGCCCCCAACTTGCCAGCCTCCTGAACCGGCAAGCCGCGGGCCAATGCCGCAAGGAAACCGCTCGCGTAGGCATCCCCCGCGCCGGTGCTGTCGACGACGTCCGGCACGTCGACAGCCGGGATGTGATGGCGACCGTCGGCATCGGCCACAATGGAGCCCTTGTCGTGCTCGGTCACTGCAGCGACCGAAACCCGGGTCATCGCCCAGCCAAGTGCCGCGTCCGCGCCCTCGCGTCCCGCCAGCGCGGCCACCTCGGCCTGGTTGCCGACAAGGATGTCGACATGGCGCGAGACGAAGTTGCGCATGACGTCTATGTTGCGCTCGACGCAGCCGGCATCCGACGGTGTCAGCGCGACCTTCGCCCCAGCGGCCTGCGCCGCTTCGGCCAGGCGTTCGATCACCGCCGCGCCATGCGGGGCGTCCCATATGTAGCCTTCGATAAACAGGATATCGAACTCTTCGGGCAGGGCCGCGAGCGCCTCTGGGGGCATCAACGTGGTCGCCGCCCCCAAGTAGGTGCTCATGGTGCGCTCGCCGTCCGGCGTGACCAGCACGACGCAGCGGCCGGTGCCGTGATCGCCGTTCTGTGCCACGGCAACCGGCGCCGCCAGGCCGAGGCCCGACATTTCCTCGCAGAAGGTTTCGCCGAGATCGTCATTGGCCACCTTGCCCAGGTAGGTGCCCCGGACAGGCGTGTCGGCCAGGTGCGCGATGGAGTTGGCCACCGATCCGCCGGACTGGCGGATACCGGGGCCGACATCCTTGAACAGGGCGTGGGCCGCGTCGGCATCCACCAGGTGCATGCCTCCCGGGGTCAGCCCGTGCCGCGTGACGACATCGGGCTCGACCGCGGCGACGACATCGACCAGCGCGTTGCCCAAACCCACGATATGCGGTGTTCGTTCGGTCATGTCTCGCTCCTCAATACCGGTAGTGTTCCGGCTTGTACGGCCCCTCGGGCTGCACGCCAATATAGTCCGCCTGGTCTTGCGCCAGTTCCGTCAGCTTCACGCCGATGCGATCCAGATGCAGACGGGCGACCTTTTCATCGAGGTGCTTGGGCAGGATGTAGACCTTGTTCTCGTACTCGCCGCCGTTCTTCCACAGCTCGATCTGCGCCAGCACCTGATTGGTAAAGCTGGCAGACATTACGAAGGACGGATGGCCCGTAGCATTGCCGAGGTTCAGCAAACGCCCTTCGGACAACAGGATCAGGCGGTTGCCCGAGGGCATCTCGATCATGTCCACCTGTTCCTTGATGTTGGTCCACTTGTGGTTCTTAAGGCTGGCGACCTGGATCTCGTTGTCGAAGTGGCCGATATTGCCGACGATCGCCATGTCCTTCATCTCGCGCATATGCTCGATGCGGATGACGTCCTTGTTGCCGGTCGTGGTCACGAAGATGTCGGCGGTGGAAATCACGTCTTCCAGCGTCGTCACCTCGAAGCCATCCATGGCCGCTTGAAGCGCACAAATGGGGTCGACTTCCGTCACCAAGACCCGGGCGCCTGCGCCTTTCAGCGAGGCGGCCGAGCCTTTGCCCACATCGCCATAGCCCATGACCACGGCGACCTTGCCGGCCATCATCGTGTCGGTGGCGCGGCGGATGCCGTCGACCAGGCTTTCCTTGCAGCCGTACTTGTTGTCGAACTTCGACTTGGTCACGCTGTCATTCACGTTGATCGCGGGAAACGGCAGCTGCCCTTCCTGCATCATCTTGTAAAGGCGATGCACGCCGGTGGTCGTCTCTTCGCTGACGCCCTTGATCATGTCACGCTGCTTGGTGAACCAGCCGGGGCTCGCCTCCAGCCGCTTCTTGATCTGGGCGAACAGGAACTCTTCCTCCTCCGAAGTCGGCGTCTCGATCAGCCCGGTTTCACCGGCCTCGACCCGCGCGCCGATCAGGATGTAGAGCGTGGCGTCGCCGCCATCGTCCAGGATCATGTTGGCGCCGCCGTCCTCGAACTGGAAGATGCGGTCGCAATAATCCCAGTACTCCTCCAGCGTCTCGCCCTTGACCGCGAAGACCGGCGTGCCGCCTTCGGCGATTACGGCCGCGGCGTGGTCCTGGGTGGAAAAGATGTTGCACGAGGCCCAGCGGACGTCGGCCCCCAGCGCCACCAGCGTTTCGATCAGGCAGGCGGTCTGGATCGTCATGTGCAACGACCCCGCGATGCGTGCGCCCTTGAGCGGCTTGTCTTGCCCATATTCCTCGCGCAGGGCCATCAGGCCCGGCATCTCGGTTTCGGCGATGTCCAGCTCCTTGCGGCCGAAACCGGCAAGAGCGATGTCACGGATCGCGCTGTCCGCGGGACTGACTCTCTCTGGCTTGTTCATGTCGCGTTTCCTTTCTTCGTTCTGGTGTTTCGGATCATTCTGCTGCGGCGGATACGCCAAAGGTGCGGGCCAGTTCGTCGGCCAGATCCGTGCGCTCCCAGCTGAAGCCGCCGTCATCGGCCGGAACACGTCCGAAATGGCCATAAGCGGCGGTGCGGGCATAGACCGGCTTCAGCAGGCCCAGATGCTCGCGGATGCCGCGCGGGGTCAGTCGGACCATCTCGCGCAGGGTGCTGGCCAGCTTGGATTCATCGACCCGGCCCGTGCCCAGCGTGTCGACATAGATGGCGACCGGCTCGGGCACGCCGATGGCATAGGCCAACTGGATCTGGCACTTGTCAGCCAGCCCGGCGGCGACCACGTTTTTGGCCATGTAGCGTGAAATATAAGCCGCCGAACGGTCGACCTTGGTCGGGTCCTTGCCGGAAAACGCGCCGCCGCCATGCGGGGCCGCGCCGCCATAGGTGTCGACGATGATCTTGCGGCCGGTGAGGCCCGCATCACCGTCCGGGCCGCCGATGACGAAATTTCCGGTGGGGTTGACGATGATCTTGTCCTGCGACGGCAGGCTCCAGCCCTCGGTCTTGAAGCAGTCGGTGATATAGGGCTCGACGAGGCTGCGCACGTCGTCCTGGCTCAGGCCTTCGGCATGCTGGGTCGAGACGACCACGGTGTCGAGACCGACGGGCTTGCCGTTCTGGTATTTCAGCGTCACCTGACTCTTGGCGTCGGGGCCAAATTTCGGCTGCTTGCCCGATTTGCGATCTTCGGCCATGGTGCGCAGGATCTTGTGCGCGAACTGGATGGGCGCAGGCATCAGTTCTTCGGTTTCGTTGCAGGCATAGCCGAACATGATGCCCTGGTCGCCGGCACCTTCCTCGCCTTTATCGCCCTCGTCGACGCCCATGGCGATATCGGCCGATTGCGCGTGCAGGCGACAGACAATCTCGGCGTCCTTCCAAGAAAAGCCGTGCTGTTCATAGCCGATGTCGCGGATCGCATCTCGGGCGATCTGCTCGACATCCTTCAGGACGCTCTCCGGGCCGCGTACCTCGCCGGCGATGGTGACGTGGTCGGTGGTGGCAAGTGTTTCGCAGGCCACGCGCGATTGCGGATCGGCGGCGAGGTAGGCATCCAGTACCGCGTCCGATATCCGGTCGCAGACCTTGTCGGGGTGCCCCTCGGACACCGACTCACTGGTGAAAAGCCATGATCTGTCGCTCATAATCGTTCCTTTCTCCACTGTTGTGGGGTTGGGTCGCTTTTGGCAAAAATCGAATTTTTGCGGGGGTCAGGCGATCTTGCGATCGGCCGATGACTTGTCGGGGGTGTAGGCCAAGCTGGGTTGCAACCATGCCTCCACTTCGGCAATCTCCATGCCCTTGCGCTCGGCATAGTCGGCCACCTGGTCGGGGCCGATCCGGCCAATGCCGAAATAGGCCGAGTCAGGGTGGGCGAAATAGAGCCCCGACACCGCCGAGGCGGGCCACATCGCGCAGCTTTCGGTCAGGGTGACGCCGGTATGCTTGGGCGAATCCAGCAGGTCGAACAGCGTGCGCTTCTCGGTGTGGTCGGGGTTGGCCGGATAGCCGGGGGCAGGGCGGATGCCGCGATACTGTTCGCGGATCAGCGCCTCGTTATCCAGCGTCTCGTCCGCGGCATAGCCCCAAAGGCTGCGGCGCACGCGGGCGTGCAGCGCCTCGGCAAAGGCTTCGGCGATCCGGTCGCCCAACGCCTGCACCATGATGGAGTCGTAATCGTTGCCCTCGGATTTCAGCCGGTCGGCAATATCGTGCACCTCGGGCCCGGAGGTGACGGTGAAGCCGCCCACCCAGTCCTCGGTGCCCTCGGGCGCCACGAAATCCGCCAGGCACATCTGCGGCCGGCCGTTGGCCTTGCTGCGCTGTTGGCGCAGCTGCGGCATGCGGGCACGTATGGTCTTGCGGTGCTCGTCCGCCCAGACGACGATATCGTCGCCCTGCGCGTTGGCGGGCCAGAGCCCCACCACGCCGCGCGGGCTGAACCAGTCCTCTTTCTCGATCCGGTCCAGCATCTTCTGCGCGTTGTCGTAAAGCTCGCGCGCCGCCGGTCCCTTGTCGGGATCGTCGAGGATGCCGGGAAACTTGCCCTTCATTTCCCAGGTGTTGAAGAACGGCGTCCAGTCGATGAACTCCCGCAGCTTGGCGATGCCCATGTCGTCGATCACCGTCAGGCCGGGAGTCTGCGGCGCAGGTGGCGTGTAGCTCTCCCAGCCGCCGTCGAACCTGGATTTACGCGCCTCGGCCAGCGCGGCCGTGGGCCTGTCGCCGGCGCCTTTCATCCCTTCGCGCAGCTTGTCCTGCTCGGAAAGGACATCGGCCAGCAAATCCGGCCGCGCGGTCTTGGACAGCAGCCTTGAGACCACGCCGACCGCCTTGGAGGCGTCATCGACATGGATCACGCCATGCTCATACTCCGGCGCGATCTTCAGCGCGGTGTGCTTTTTCGAGGTGGTCGCCCCGCCGATCAGCAACGGCAGGTCGAACTCCTGCCGTTTCATCTCTGCGGCCACGTCGACCATCCGGTCCAGCGAAGGGGTGATCAGGCCCGAGAGCCCGATGATATCGGCCTTTTCCTTCTTGGCCGCCGCAAGAATGTCTTCGGCCGGGACCATGACACCCAGATCGACAACGTCGTAGTTGTTGCACTGCAGCACAACGCCGACGATGTTCTTGCCGATGTCGTGCACGTCGCCCTTGACCGTCGCCATGATGACCTTGCCCTTGGCCGAGGTGTCGCCCGACAGGCGCTTCTCCTCTTCCATGTAGGGCAGCAGATGCGCCACGGCGGCCTTCATCACGCGGGCGGACTTCACCACCTGCGGCAGGAACATCTTGCCGTCCCCGAAGAGGTCGCCGACCACGTTCATGCCGTCCATCAGCGGCCCCTCGATCACGTCGAGCGGCTTATCGGCGCGTTGGCGGCATTCCTCGGTATCGTCGACCACATGGTCGGTGATGCCGTGCACTAGCGCGTGTTCCAGCCTTTTCTCGACCGGCAGTTCGCGCCACTTGGGGTCTTCCTTCTTGGAGGCCTCGCCGGTGCCCTTGTACTTGTCGGCAATCTCCAGCAGGCGCTCGGTCGCATCGTCCCGGCGGTTCAGCAGCACGTCCTCGACATGCTCGCGCAGCTCGTCGGGGATGTCGTCGTAAACCGTGATCTGCCCGGCATTCACGATCGCCATGTCCAGCCCGAGCGGGATCGCGTGGTACAGGAACGCCGAGTGCATCGCCTCGCGCACGGCGTTGTTGCCGCGGAAGCTGAAGGAGACATTCGACAGGCCCCCCGAGACATGGCAATGCGGCATCGCCTCCTTGATCATGCGGGTCGCCTCGAAAAAGGCGTTGGCATAGTCGTTATGTTCCTCGATCCCCGTCGCCACGGCAAAAATGTTTGGGTCGAAGATTATGTCCCAAGGCTCGAACCCCGCCTTCTCGACCAGCAGGTCATGCGAGCGCTTGCAGATCTCGAACTTGTGCTGCGCGGTCTCGGCCTGTCCGTTCTCGTCGAACGCCATGACCACCACGGCGGCACCATAGCGACGCACCGTGCGGGCCTGCTCCAGAAAGGCCTCCTCGCCTTCCTTGAGCGAGATCGAGTTGACCACGGCGCGGCCCTGAACGCATTTCAGGCCTGCCTCGATCACCTCGAATTTCGAACTGTCGATCATCACCGGCACGCGGCTGATGTCCGGCTCGGACGCGATCAGGTTCAGGAAGGTCGTCATCGCCTCTTCCGAGTCGAGCAGCCCCTCGTCCATGTTCACATCGATGATCTGGGCGCCGTTCTCGACCTGCTGCCGCGCCACGTCCAGCGCGGTGGCATAGTCGTCCTCCATGATCAGCTTCTTGAACTTGGCCGAGCCGGTGACGTTGGTCCGCTCGCCGATATTGATAAAGTTGGCAACTCCGGTACTCATGCCACGCCCTCCTTCACGTCCGCGCCTTGTGTCTCGAACATCTCCAGACCGCTCAGGCGCATTCTTTGGACTTTTTGCGGTATCTTGCGCGGTGTCTTGCCCGCGACCGCATCCGCGATGGCGCGAATATGCTCGGGCGTGGTACCGCAGCAGCCGCCGACGATGTTGACCAGCCCGGAGGAGGCCCACTCTTCAAGATGCTCGGCGGTTTCTTCCGGCGTTTCGTCATAGCCGCCCATCTCGTTCGGCAGGCCGGCGTTGGGATAGGCACTGACCCGTGTATCGGCCACCTCGGACAGGGTGCGCACGTGCTGGCGCATCTCGCCCGCGCCCAGCGCGCAGTTCAGCCCGATGGAATAGGGGCGTGCGTGGCTCATCGACACCCAAAACGCCTCGGGCGTCTGCCCGGTCAGGGTGCGCCCCGAACGGTCGGTGATGGTGCCCGAGATCATCAGCGGCGGGATGGTCAGCCCCTCGTCCGACAGGCTGTCGATGGCGAAAAGCGCGGCCTTGGCGTTCAACGTGTCGAAGATCGTCTCGATCAGCAGCAGGTCGGCGCCCGCCTCGATCAGCGCGCGCGCGGCTTCGCCATAGGCGCGGGCCAGGTCGTCGAACGTCACCCCCCGGAAACCGGGGTCGTTCACGTCCGGGCTGATGCTGGCCGTCTGGTTGGTCGGGCCGATGCCGCCCGCGACCCAGCGCGGCCGGTCGGGCGTGGCGACCGCGTCGGCGGCCTCCCGCGCAAGGCGGACGGATTCGGTGTTCATCTCGACCACCAGGTCCGTCATGTCGTAATCGGCCTGGCTGATCGCGTTGGCGCCGAAGGTGTTGGTGCACAGTATGTCGGCGCCGGCGTGCAGGAAATCCTCGTGGATTTTGCGAATCATGTCGGGCTGGGTCAGTGTCAGCAACTCGTTGTTGCCGCCCACGTCGCTGGGATGATCCTTGAACCGCTCGCCGCGATAGGCGGCCTCGTCGGGCTTTTCCTGTTGGATCATCGTGCCCATCGCCCCGTCCAGCACCAGAATGCGGTCGGCGTTGGCGGCGGCTATGTCGTGTGTCTTGGTCATTCGTCTATCAATCCTTCAAGCGGCGTTTTCGGCCACAATATCGGGTGTCAGCCCCAATGTCCTGCAAACAGCCAGCGTCACTTTCGGCTGGTTGAGCGTGTAGAAGTGAAAGTCGGTGATCCCGGCCTCCATCAGGCGGCGGCATTGCTCGGCGGCAACGCCTGTCGCGACCATCGCGCGGGTTTCAGGGGCTTCGTCCAGCCCGTCGAACATCTGGCCCATCCAGTCCGGGACCGAGGCGCCGCAGCCCGCGGAAAACCGCTTCAGCCCCTCAAAATTGGCGACCGGCATGATCCCGGCCACGATCGGCGCGTCGATGCCCGCGGCCCGTGCGCGCTCGATGAACCGCAGCACGGTGTCGGTGTCGAAAGCGTATTGCGTGATCGCCCGCGCCGCGCCGTTGTCGATCTTGCGCTTGAGGTGATCCATGTCGGCTTTGGCGTCGCGGGCCTCGGGGTGCACTTCCGGGTAGGCCGCGACCGAAATGTCGAAATCGCCCTTGCGGCGCAGCGCCGCGACCAGTTCGGCCGCATCATTATATCCATCATCGGGCAGGCTCTGGCCCGACGGCAGGTCACCGCGCAGCGCGACGATCCTGTGCATGCCGGTCTCCCAGAACGCCTCGGCCTGACGGTCGATCTCGGCCCGGCTGGCGCCGACGCAGGTGAAGTGATGCGCCACCGGCAGCCCGGTGCGGTTCCCCACCATCTCGACGATGCGGGCGGTGCGGTCCCTCGTGGTGCCCCCGGCGCCGTAGGTGACCGAAAAATACTCCGGGTCGGCCGCACTCAGTTGCGCCACGGTATCGCGCAGTCGGGTCACACCGGCCTCCGACTTGGGCGGAAAAAGCTCGAATGAAATCGACGGCGTGTCGGACGTACCTGTCATGTGCGTGTCTCCATCTCGGTGATCGGGAGGGAAAAGGCGGGGGCGCGCCACGGCGCCCCCGTCGCGGGATTAGTGTTTGACGGGCTTGCGGAATTGCTGGATGCCCCAGGCGAGGTGGCCGTCATCTGCGGCCTTCACCCAGTTCTGCAGGCCAACCGCCATCTTGTCGAGATACTCGGCCGAGCAGCCCTTTTCGCGCAGCTCATCGTAATGCGCCAGAAGCTCTTCACGGACCCGGGCATAGTGCGCCCGCAGGTCTCCGACCGCATCTTCCTGCTGTACCGTCTCGAAGCCGAGCGCCTCGGCCGTCTGGCGGTAGAAGCCGGGCGAGCCTAGGCTGTTGAGTTGCAGCCGGTCATAGACGGGCTGAAGAACACCCTGCGGCACGTCATCGGCCTGCATCGGGTCGGTAAAGATCAGGTGCCCGCCCGGCTTCAGCACGCGGAACGCCTCGGCCAGGACCTGGTCGCGTTGGTCGGAATGCAGGAATGCATCCTGGCTCCAGACCACGTCGACGCTCTCGTCTGCCTCTGGCACGTCCTCGAACACGCCGTGGCGGATGCTGATCTTGTCGGCCAGCCGTGCGGCGCGAACCTTGCCCAGGTTGTACTCGTTCTGCGTCTCGGAGATGTTCAGGCACACAGCCTCGCAGCCGGTTTTCTTCACCACTGTGCGCATCGCCCCGCCATAGCCCGCACCAAGATCCAGCACTCGGGAACCTGATTTCAGGCCGGGCAGCGCCTCGATCATGCTTTCGATCGTCAGATCGCTGGCTTCACGGATGTTCTTGGTGGTCGCGTAACGCCCGATATGCAGGTCCTCGCCACCCCAGATGGTCGAGTAGAACGTATCGGCATCGTCACTGTCATAGTAGGTTTCCGCGACATCACGGATGTCCACCTGCCCATCGGCGCCATTGCCACCCCAGCGGGCCACATGCTCGGCCGATTTCTCGGCGACGTGGATGAAGAAGTCGGGCTCCTCCTCGGCATAGGTGTCCTGGAAGTCGCCATAGGTGCGCACGCGCTCGAACCCGGCTTCGCGGAACAGGCGGCGCATGTAATCTTTGCGGATCGGGCACAGGTTGAGCGTGTAGGACGCCCCGTCGGCGAAGTCATAGCGCATCCGGCACAGGCCTTCGTCGACATGCTCTGGTTCGGCGGTGACGTCATCGCCGCAATAGTAATACTTGTGCTTGCTGGAAAACCCGCTGTCGAGCATCGCGTCATAGTTCCGCTGATCAAGGATCAGCACGCCGTCATGCTTGAGCGCGGCATAGAATTCGGCCAGGGCGCGGCGGCGGTCCTGCTCTTCGTGCAGGTGGGTGAACGAGTTGCCAAGGCAGATGATCGCGTCGTACTTGCCGTGAATGTCCCGGTTCAGCCAGCGCCAGTCCGCCTGAGCCGTCTTCAGGATCAAGCCGCGGCTCTGGCCGTTCTCGAACGCCTTGGCGACCATGGCCGCGTTGCCGTCGGCGGCAGTCACGTCAAAGCCCGCCTCGGTCAGGCGCACCGAGTGAAAGCCGGTCCCGCAGGCCACGTCCAGCACGCGCTCCTTGCCGCGTGCCTGCAAGATGTCGATGAAGAACTGCCCCTCGCTCTGGGCGCGGCCGTCCCAGTCGATCAGCTCGTCCCATTTGTCAACGAAGCTGGTGACGTATTCCTTGCGATAATGTCCGGTCTCGCGGTCTGCCAACGGATCCTTGCTATAGGTCTGCTTGGTCATCGTCAGTTCGGCATTGCCGGCGACGTCGCTGGTCATGTCTCTCTCCGTTTTTGATGACGGCAGCCCGCACTTGGCCGCACCCGGGCTTCCGGATTCCGCGGCGCGGAATACAGAGGCGGTGCCGTCAGGGTTGTCGTTGTTCAGTCCCCACGTCGTTGCGTGGGCAGATCCCTGTGATCAATAGCGGTCGGGCCGATTTGCGCCTCACCGCTCGGCCGGAAAATTTCGTCTATAGAAGTTTTCACCGACCGTTAATGTCCCATTGCGTACCTTTTCAACTGAAGAGTATTCAACCTTTGTGTGCGAAATTTTCATGGAATTACGCATTCCATCGCTCAAGGAACTGTAAAAGCCCAATTAATTTTGCGCTCAAATATTAACCGTCACATCTCATCGGGCATAGGCCGCGAAGAATCACGGCTGACGGCACGTCGATTTATGCTTCGATAATCTAATTTCTTGCGGGTTGGCTGGGCGATATCGGATATTACTGCTTCATTCAGTCTCCCCTAGTTCGAGGTGGTTAGAAGCGCGCCAATAGTCTCTCACCTGAGTTCCTGTTCCTTAATGTTCGGGAACCGAATCACGGACAAGGCAAACAGGCGACATGCTCAGGACGCAGTGGCTCGGCAATACGTGAAGGTTGTCGCTCTTGTCGGTCAAGCGTCTGGATTGGTTCTACCGTCACACTCAAGGCTGGACGTGGTATGGGAAAATGATCAGGCGCACCTGCGTGGTCCAGTCTGAATGTTCAAAGAGACCTCAGCGAAACTTCGAGGATTCTTCTGTTTCTGTTGATCTGGTATGATTGGTCATGAGACAGAGCTTCACAACCCAGCCCGCCCTTTTCGCCTCTCATGAGCTTTTCGCGCATCCCGCGATTGGCGCGCTCGATGAAGTGGAACGCCTGATCGACTGGTCCCGGATCGAGTCGTTGTTGCCGAGGGGCGAGGAGCGGCGGCAGACCGGGCGGCCGGGCTATCCGGCGCAGACGCTGTTTCGGGCGCTCCTGCTGGGGCTGTGGTACGGCCTGAGCGACGTGAAGCTTTCCGCGAAGCTGGCGCGGGACCTCCTGTTCCGCAAGTTCTGCCGTCTGGAGCCGGACCAGGGTGTGCCCGAGGCCTCGACGCTGGGCCGGTTCCGGGCGCGGCTGGCTGACCGGCTGGAGGTGGTTCTGTCCGTGGTCGTGGCGATGCTGGAGGAGGCCCGCGTGGTGCTGGCGGAAGGGCGGGTTGCGATCGTGGATGGTGAGGTCCCGCGCGCCATCGGTTCGAGCGCGGGACCGAACGTGGTGGAGGCGGCGCAGAGCGGCTACGACCGCCGCGACCCCGAGGCGGGCTCGGCGGTGAAGCTGACGGTGAAGGGCCGCCGGCGGGCGGTCTGGGGCTGGCAGGCCTTCGTCAATGCCGACGAGGACGGGTTCGTGCGACGGGCGGCGGTGAGCCCCGGCAACCGGGCCGAGGTGGACAGCCTCGAGGATCTGGTGGTGGGCGACGAGGCGGCGCTCTACGCCGACGGTGGACCTGTCGCGTTTTTGTGCCGCCCCAGATGCTCGTTTAGGCCACTTTCCGTTCGAAGGCGACGGGGCTTTTCCATCCTAGGGCTGAGTGCCGTCTTCGTGGATTGTAGAAGCCGTTGATGTACTGGAAGATCGCCGTTTCGGTCTGCCGTCTGGTTTTCCACGAACGCCTCCAGATCAATTCTGCTTTGATCGTTTTGAAGAACGTCTCAACGGCGGAGTTGTCATAACAATTTCCCTTGCCGCTCATCGACACTTTGAACCTGTGCTGGCGCAGCAGCTTCTGGTAGTCATGTGAACAGTATTGCGATCCGCGATCTGTATGATGGATGCAGCCTTTAGATGGTTGACGCAGTGCAACCGCCATCTTCAACGCCCGGATCGCCAAGTCCCGTTTCATGCGATTGCTGACTGCCCAGCCGATCACGCGCCGGGAATGCAAGTCCAGGATCACAGCCAAGTATAGCCAGCCTTCGCGGGTCCAGACGTAGCTGATATCGTCCGCCCACTTCTGGTCCGGTTGATCGGCACGGAAGTCCCGGTTCAGCAGATTGGGCGCGATGTTGAAAGCGTGGTTGCTGTCAGTGGTCACCTTGTATTTCTTCGATCGCTCAACACAGATGCCGTTCTCACGCATCAGCCTGCCAACGCGGCGGTGGCCGATGTTCAGACCGAGCTCCTTCAGCTCTTCGGTCATGCGTGGACGGCCGTAGCTGCCCAAGCTGAGACGGGACTGTTCCTTGATATGCGCCAAGACCACCATATCGGTTCGCTGTCTTTGGCTGGCAGGGCGGCTGCGAAAGGCGCGCAAACCACGCTCACTGACATCCAAGACATCACACATCCGTTTGGCGCTGAAGGTATCGGTGTTCTCTTCGATGAACCTGAACCTCATTGCTTTTGGCCCGCAAAGAACTGCGTTGCCTTTTTTAGGATTTCCCTCTCCTCCTTCAGGATGCGGTTCTCCCGTCGCAGCCGTTCGTTCTCGCGGGCAAGCTCGAGATCCTTGTCAGACACCACATCAGTGTCTCGGTGCGCCGTGACCCACTTATTCAGCGTTGACAGGCCAACGCCCAAATCCGAAGCGACCTGTTTGCGTGAAAGCCCACTCGTCAGCGCGATCCGCACCGCGTCAGCGCGGAATTCGTCCGTCCGTTTCAGTCCCATAGTTCGTCTCCTTTGCTGCAATAAATGCTATCAAAGGAGCGGCATCAAACCGCGACAGGTCCAAAACTGGATCGGATCAACGAGAAAACCAACGCCTCCATCGACCACCTGAAAAAATACCGCTACGCTCTGATCACCGCCGCTGTCAGGAGCCAGATTGACGTGATGACCTACGCCAAATCCGGCAACCCCGACCGCCGCCTCGACGTCATCCAAGAGGAGATGAGCGCGTGATTTCAGGCTGGGCCGCCCCTGAGACCGTGAGCTTCGAAGTGCTGGCAACTAGCCTCTCCTTGGAGGCGAAAAAGCCGAGTACAAAATGGCACAGTCAATCACGGCTTGGTAAATTGCAAACAGTCCTCAAATTAAGACGGCTTGAGATAACGGGTTTTCAGACGTCTTGAAAAATTTGTTGAAGCTGCTACAATTGCAGATTGTATAATATTTTACTTAAACATCTTGTTTGGCTATCATGCATGTATTCTACTCCTTATTTCTAGCTTGTTTAACTGTGTCTGTGGGCTCGGCCGCTGCCGACGACTTCAACAAGCTAAGGTTGGAGAGCACTTTCTTCGTACGCAACCAAGACGGGCAGACGATACCGCTTCCGCAGAATTGGCAGGACGAAGAAGTTTTAAAGCGTATCATCGTGTTTGAGGGTCGTCACCCGACGTTGAACACTAGGCAGTTTGAGGTGCAAAGAAAGCACAAGGAGGTCAACGTACATACCGCGGACTACTTCGATGTCTCGACCGTGCTATACGAAAATGTCTACAGCCCCGCCGCGCTCTACGTGAAAGTACTGCACGACGGATACTTCTTGGAGCAACACATTTATGACTTTAGCCGCCACGACGGCCCAAAGTCTGTCGGAACTCTGTACATCGAGCGGCGGTACTTCAACGATGGCGAGCGGAGAGAAGAAGTCTTGGCCTTCCTCGACCGCGAAAACTACAATCAGTCTGATGTGGACGAGGTTCTGACCGTTCTGATGAGCCTCCTGGTTGATCAGGTCAAACCTGAAGACTACTCCCTCTTGGTTCAGTTGGTATCAAAATTGCTGCAGGAGGAGGGTCGCTTGCCGACTAACCTTGTAGGCGAATTGCAGCTGCTGTCAGCGGCCCGGACCATAGGAGCCTCTGGTCGTACGCGTTTTTCCGAGCTTGGAGCCGAAGCCCAGTTCGAGACTTTGTCCGGGCTGGGTTATTGGTTTGCACGGTCTCCAGTCGCAAAACAACAGGTTTTGCCGAATCTAACTTATTACCAATTGGCACAGCAATTTTTCGAATTTGCGGTCGAGATGGCATTCACTTATACGCAGGATCTGGATCGGTTCGCGATGGCGAATGTGTTTCAGAACTACTACAAACTGGAATGTGAACTCGGCCTGCCCGAAGATTGCTTTGCAGTAATCGGTGATTTCGTAGCGCTTTTGGACGAATTCGAGACGCGGGGAATAGCGTTTCCAGATTCACGTAAGAAGGCTTTTCTGGCCGATTATAGGGTGAAGGTGGAAGAGTTGTCCGAGTATGGCAAGGGTCGCGACGTAACCGATGATGCTTTCATTGCGCGTATGGCATCTGATACAGAGATGCGCGCATATTGGAACGGGTTCTTCAACATAGCCCAAGCCGAGCCAATGAAACCTGTTGTTGCAGCTTCGCCCGGGCTGACCCGAACAAAGTTGCTGGCTTCTCGGATTATCGATCAACAGACCGCAGCGCCCAACTGACTACAGAGAAAGGCGTCAATATGTCAGACGATACATCGCCTAGGACCACACCCTCAACCAACGTCGCGCGTGACGTGACCTTGAACCAGCCCGGTCATGCGTCTCTAATCGATGGTACGCCGACGCCAAGAGCGACGGCCGTGTCATACGAAGGCAGCACAGACCTCGGCGACCAATTTCTTCGTCGCTTTGTAGTGATCACTGCAACAATTGTTGCTTCAACTATTGCGATCGGCATCATCTTCATCACAGCCCTGATCCCGTTTTATAGCGACCAGAATGCGCCGGATCAGCTTGTGAACTGGGGAGGGATAATCATTGGTTTCTACTTCGGAACTTTCGCGAGCCTGCTGAAAGACTGGCTCTCCGGAGGCAGATCGACAGGAGACGACAAATGATTTCTACAGTCAAACCCTACATACTAGCTGTTTTCATCGGAGTGGCGGGCGCTGCGGCAGTGGCCGAGCCTCCACCGCCCCCGCCCCCATGCCCGCCTAATGTGCTACAATGCTGATGCGGCTGGCACTTGTTCTCGCGGTCGGCTTGGCGCCGGCAGCTATGGCGCAAGAATGCACGTCAGAGCAGCAGGTCTGTGATCAGATAAAGTCCGCCAAGCGGGCCAATGACGCGGGCGCGCCCACAGCCGCGTTGAAGCACCTGCGGATCGCACAGAACTCAATTGACATCGACACCCAGTGGCTAGTTTATCTTCTGGGCCAAAAAGCAGCCGCCTATGCTCAGAAAGGCAATCAGGAGCAGTCGCTTGCGGCCATCGCCTCGGCTTTGGAGTTTCGTCCGAACGATATCTGGCTACTGCTACAATCTTGCCGGCAACATGGAGCAGCCGATTTTCTGGCGAAGGCTCAGCGCGATTGCGCCCGCGTGCGGACCTTACTGCGGCGCATGAAGGATCCGGAAACTCGGGCGGTCGCATTGCCCTACCTAGTTCTGGCCGAAGCCCAGCTGGCACTGTACATGCGTTTTCCGGATGTGGCACTAAAGAAGATCGACGAGTTAGACAGTGAAGCCATGCCGGCGCGATTTACGGACGATCTGCGTGCAGCGGCCTTGTCCATGACCGGGGACCATATGGGGGCTTCAGAAGCGCTCGACCGGGTTCTAACTCAAGCTGCTGATGAACCGGCTGCGACGCGGGCACAGCTATACCACCGTCGTGGCTTCGAAAGGTTCGCGATTGGAGCCTTCGCATCCGGGCTGCAAGATCTGGAAATCGCAGCAAAGACCGCACGTCAGATCCCTTCCGACGCACCGAATCGGGATCGTGACTTAGCGCGATACTTGTACGGGCTTTGTGCGGTTCACCTAAGGCGCAATGATGCAGCGGCAGCGCAACATTGGTGCGGGGCTCTGTCCGAGACTGAGATTGCGAATGAGAACCATATCTTCCTTGATGCAGTGGGTCTCGCGCAGTTGCGCAACGGGCAATACGCAGAGGCTGCAGAGAACTTTGCCGAGGCGCTGAGACTTTTTCCACGCAGCGCACAAAGCTATCGTCATCTGCAGCAGAGCGTGACAGGGGCACAAAAAGCCGGCATGACGCTGGAGCTTGAAGATTACGTGGACGACAGCGTACGTCTACTGCAGGAAGGGTCGTTCAGGTGAGGAACTAGTCCGGTGTGCCCAAATTACTTTACGTTCCTGTGAGATGTCGGTGGCGATCTTCTCGCTTTTCCTCTTCTTTGTTCCGTGTTTCTGTCTCGTCTCCACTCTTTGGTGGCTTAGATGTGGTAGAAATCCTCGCTTATTAAATCAGCCTAAATTGACCCATTGTCGCTGACGTCGGACAGTAAGTACATTTTGGCAGGGTGTCTTTATCGAGTCAGTTGACAAGCTTTGAATTCGCTCAGGTTGCGCGGCTAGTCTATTAATGAAGTTCATACCTCAGGCGGGCGCAGATGTCCGCCAAGCGACTTGACAACGATCATTTGCATTGCCGAACTTAACTAAGTTTTAAGAATTTTCGATGCGCCGATGCCGAGGAAGATTGGGGGGACGACATGATGATTTCGCGATGGATCGTCCAGACCGTTGCCGTCTTGGTTTGCCTTCTGATCCCGGCCTGCGCGGTAGTTCCGCAAGAACGTTTCGCCGCTTTCGTCGAGAGCGTTGGTGCAACGGGCGAGGCTGGCCGCCGCATCTATACCGAGCTCGACACCGCCTTTGCCACCGCCCAGGGGCGCACCGCCGCGCCGGGCCTTCGCTGCCCCGGCGAGCGACCAACCTGCTTCGACCCCGACGACCACCTGCCGCTGCCGGCCCGCGCCACCAATCCCGAGATCGAGGCGAGGATCCTCGCCATCGACGTTGTCTCTGCCTATACCGACGCGCTATTTGCGATCACGTCGGGAGCTACCCAGGCTGCGCTCGGAGAAGAGATCGACCGGTATGCCGCGGCGGTGAACGGCACCGGCCGGCTTCTGGGAGAAGACCGGCTGGCGATCGCCACAGACCTGCTAGGCTCGGTCGCCATTGGCGCGATCCGCAACTTGGCCACTATGGTCGAGGGGTTGCGCGCCGGCCAGGCGGCCAGGGACGCGTTGATCGCCGGGGCGCCCTTGATCGACCAGATCATCGCCGCGCTGATCAAGGACACGTCAGCGGCCTTCGATCTCTACAGTGCCTCGCAAGGCGTGATCGCCGCGCGCACCAGCGGCGCCGACCGCGTCGCGGCGATCGAGAACATCAGCGCCTATCACGCCAGCCTCGCCGCCTTTGTGGTGCTGCTTGCGAGCATGGAGGACAGCCATGACGCGCTGATCGCCGCCATCGAGGCCGAAATCCCTGCGCTCGACCGCTACGAGATCGCGCTCGACCAGGCGCTCAAACTTCGCGCGGCGCTGGAGGATTTCGACGACGCCATGGCCGATATCGAGAACTGAGGGGGGAAGTAGAATGAACGAGCTTGTCGCCCTTTCAAACGAATTGCTCTTTGCTTCGATCGACCCTGCGCTTCCGGCCGAGGAACAGGACGCTGCCGCCGCCGCGCAGCGCGAAATCGCCGATGCCGCCTTCGCCTCGGCGCTGGGCAATTTCCGCCGCGGCACGGCGAAATTCGTGTCGCTCTCGAACCGGCTGCTTGGCGCTACGGCTGAGTTCGGCGGAGGCAGCGGTCGGCTCGACCCGCTGTTCTCGCGCGTCGCCCGTTTGCAGGCCGAATTCCACGACCAAGAGGGGATGCGCACCACCTGGGCCAATGCCGAGGAGTTCGAGGAGGACGCACGGGACGAGATCGTGGTGGCCCCGAGCGACGTGCAGATCACCATCCCCGGGGTGCCCGCCGGGCTGACCCGGCTGACCGGATTCGACCCGGTGAACGCCCGCGACTTCGCTAGTCTAGAGACTGAGTACCTACAATTCTTCCTCAGCGCAGATTGGCGCTCGGCCGACGATCAGCGCGCGGCGAAGAAATTCGCCCGTGCCGCAGCCGAGAACAAGCCGCTCTACGAGGCGGTCGTGACCGGCAGCACCATCCCCTGGTGGTTCGTCGCCGGCATCCACCTTCTGGAATCGACCTTCAATTTCGGCACCCACCTACACAATGGCGACCCGCTCAGCCGTCGCACCTTCCGCGTGCCCGCCAGCCGGCCCGAGGTCGGCAACCCGCCCTTCAATTGGGCCGACAGCGCCCACGACGCGATGGAGATGAAGGGGTACCTCAGTAACGCCAACTGGTCGCTGGCCCGTGTGCTACATCGGTGGGAAGCCTATAACGGCTTCGGCTATCGCAGCCGCAACGTGCCGACGCCCTATCTCTGGTCTTTCACTACTGTCTACAAACGCGGTAAGTTCGTGGGCGACGGGGTCTACAATACCAACGCGGTGTCGCAGCAATGCGGCGCCGCTGCCTTCCTCAAGGCGCTCATCGAGACAGGCGCTGTGGCTGAGGTGCCCGGTGTCGAGGTGTTCGTCGAGCCGCCGGCGGAAGCGGCCGAGACCGCCGGCGTGCCGGTCGCTAACCTCGCCGCTGCGGCGGCCGACAAGGACGCCGCCACCATCCATATCGATGGCACCGTGGCCACCAATCCCGATTTCCAGCAGTTCTTCGCCGAGAATCTGCCCGAGATCAAGCATTTCGACTGGAAGGAGTTCTTGGTGAAAGGCGGGTCGCACAAGGGCAACCAGCTCAACACTGACCCACCGCGCGAGAAATGGCCAAACGTGATCCCGCTGGTGCGTGTTCTCGAGGCGCTGCGCCAGCGGCTCGGCCATCCGATCGTGTTGACGAGCGTCTATCGCAGCCCCGCATACAACGCCGCCATCGGCGGCGCCTCGTCCAGCCAGCACACAGAGTTCCGCGCCGCCGATTTCGTCGTGCCGGGCCATGGCAGCCCGGCCGACTGGCATGCGGAACTGCACCGGATGCGCGTTACCGAGGGGCTGTTTTCCGGCGGACTCGGGCTCTATCAGGACTTCGTGCACATCGACATACGGGGCTACAACGCCGACTGGTAGCGGGCGACATTCGGCATCGCGCCGATCAACGCGGAAAGCGGGTGCCGCTACTGCGTCCTGGACATCGACTGGTACGACATGCCTGAGGACGCGGTGCACATGGTCGCAGATCACCTCCGCACGCGCTCAGCCGCCTTCCGCACGAAGTCCCACGGGCTGCACGTCTACGTCTTCCTCGATGCGGCCGTCCGCGGACGCGTCATGCACGACTACCTGGTCGCCTTCCGCAAGCGCCTGCCGAAGAACATCGCGGCGAAGACAGAGGTGTTCCCGAAGGCGTCCTAAGTCATCGTCCTGCCAGACCAAGAACCCACGGCAGTCAACTGCCCGCTGCACGGGTGGGCACGTCCCGCCGTCTTCGTCCTCAGCGACCAAGGGTTCAAACTCGCCCTGGACGAGACGTCGCACGAGGAGGCACTGCGCTTCCTCGAGCACGCCCGCGTTGACGCATCAACGGTCGAGGACGTGGTCAAGGAGGTGCCGACGCTCGACACGTCGGACATCGGTTACCGCGTCCCGCCCGATGCAGCTGGCCGCGATGACTTCCTGCTGCGGGTCGTCGCGTCGATGCAGGCGCGCGGGTGGCCCGACGACGAACTCGAGGCTGAAATCCGCCGCCTGAACAAGGCCGACGACACTCCCGGGAACGTGCAGACAGAGCAGGAGATCAAGAACATCCTGGCGCGCACGAAACGGCTCGAGAAAGGGTCGCCCACGCCGCTGCATTACCGCCAGGTCGCGAAGTTCAATCGGACGTGGGCGCTGATGGCCGTCAACGGCCAGGTCGAGTTCCTGAACAAGGACGAGGATCAGTGCTACCCCAAGAGCGCCTTCTTCGATCTCACGGCGACGCAGATGGTTCAGATGGGCAAGCAGCGCATCCCGCTCGCCAAGCTCTGGCTGACAGACATCGACCGGCACGAGTACCGCGGCATCGTCATGGAGCCGCCCGACTACGACGGTACTGGGTTCAACCTGTTCCGTGGGTGGGCCGTCGACCGCATGAAAGGCGACGCGACGCTCTGGGAGCAGTACATCCAGGACGTGCTGTGCTCGGGCGACGCAAAGCTCGCCCACTGGGTCATGACCTACCTCGCTGACGGCGGGCAGCGCCCGTGGTCGTTGCATCCAGGGTCGGCGCTCGCGTTGCGCGGCGGACAGGGCGCTGGCAAGTCGTTCCAGGGCCTTGCGATCCGGAAGCTCGTTGGCACGCGTCACGCCCAGCAGGTGGCCGAGGCAGATCGCATGTTCGCGCGGTTCAATCGGGACCTTTTCGGATCGACCTTCGTGCTCTGCGACGAGTCGCTGTTCGCGGGATCGGCGCGTCAGGCTGCAACGGCCAAGTCGTTCATCACGTCGGACACCTGGACCTACGAGCAGAAGTACCTGGCGACGTTCGAGAGCAAGAACGTCCACCGCATCATCGCCAGGACCAACGAGGACCAGGCCGTCCACATCGACCACGACGACCGCCGCTGGACGATGATCGAGGTGCCGACCCGGTTCGACGATCACAGTCAGGAGGCGCTCGATTGGTGGTAGCCCTACTACGATCTCGTGGACGGGCAGCCGGGCATCATTCTTGACTACCTGATGCAGTACGAGGTCGATCCCAAGGTGATCGCCTACGGGCACGTCACGGAGGCGAAAGCGGCGGACAAGATCGCGTCTGATCCTCTGATCCAGCTCATGCGCGAGATTGCTCAGTCAGGCGTCTGTCCCGACGATCTGCGCGGTGAGGGCAAGGTGTCCGCTGCGACGCTTTCCCGGGAGTGCTATGCCCATGGGTCGAGCCGCATGAACAGTCCCCGGCGGTTCACAAACCACGCCCGAAATAAGTTCGGTGCGACGACCGCGCGCAACTGCATCAACATCGAGACAGTGGATCGTCGGTCGGATGCGAATGGCGTCCTGAGCGTGACGCCTATGGCAAACGCGCGCCCAGCACCTATGACGAGGCACGGGCGCTCTTCCCGGAACATGTCACCGGCTTCCTCAAGGAGAGCCAGGCAAGCCGCTGGGAGGCCCTGACGGCGCTTCTGGGCGACAAGACCGAGACGACGGTTCTGGACGCGCTGGGCAAGGAACTGGAACTTAAGCCCCGAGAAGAAGAAGGCGATGATCTGCCGCGGCCATCCCGAACTGAGTATCAGCCAAAAATGCCGGATGGTAAGGCTGAGGTGGTCGGCCTTCTGCTAAGCGCCCTTCGGCATCAAACCGGGATCACTTAACACATCGCCGAGAGCTAGCCGCTCTTGAGGTGGGTTTTCAAGCTGAGTGGTCCAACGACGACGGCTGATCGCGTTCTCAGTTCCGCGATAACGATTCCAAGAAGTAGTGGTCGTCGATCGCGAGGGCGCGATAGTTCTCAATTTTTCCGGCATCGTATTGCTGCATAATCGCGATACTGAGATCGGGAATGAATAGAGATCTCAAGGTTATCTTCTCGTCTCCCCATGTTTCGTCTGTCCTGACTGGGAATGCTTAGTAAGAGCAGCGCGGGACCTCAATGCCTTCAATCGTCTCGCCTCCGATCAGCAATTCCTCGCTAAGTCCCTTGGAGATCAGTACCGTTCCGTGCGAACTTCCATTCGCGCTTTTTTCAATAGCCTGTTGAAGTAGCTCTCCACCTGGCTGGATGCTTCCGAGATTTTCTTTGCCGCCTGAATATTGATATGTAACTATCGAATTTGGACCGGGCAATCCGTTGTACATGGTGAATTTCTTCGTGAGTAGGATCCCTTGCTCATACTCGTATAGAAAGTCAGGTCCATTTCCCGGAAAGTTAACCTCGACCACGTTGCCCGAGCTTGTCTGGTAATAGCGACTGACACTTTTGTCATCGTACATCACATAGGCGCCGTAGTCGCGCATGCTCTGTTGGGTGGGACAATCGGCGTTGGATTGATCAGCTGACAAAATGACTGCCACGGTTGAAAGAATGAGAAAACCTGTGCGCATTAGGATCCTCTTATTTGACGCAACGTCCTATTAACGTTCCAGATGATCTTACGCAGTACAAGACAAAACACTGCTTTGAACCGCGCCGGGTTTGCCGGAGGCCGGTTGATGTAAGTCACGCGGCCATTGTCTAAGTCTCCAGAGCTGCGTGGTAGTTTGCTGCGGCCTCTGCTAGCGGATGTTTCCGACGGGTTCCAGCAGCCGACGGTTGTTGAACCAGTCGACCCATTCAACGGTAGCGTATTACACGGCGTCGAAGCTGCGCCATGGGCCATGGCGGTGTATTACCTCGGCCTTGAATTGACCGTTGTTGTTTCGGCCAAAGCATTGTCATACGTATCGCCGACACGCCTACAAAAGACTCGATACCCGCATCAGCTAGGCGTTCGGTGTATTTGATCCGAGAGGCGCAAAAGCAACGTCGACAGAAAGCTCAATAGTACTCAATAAATTGGCTAGTTGCATCCCTATTGATCTACTTGCGCTAGTGAAATCTACACTTGATTTTGCACGATGACCGAAAGTCGACATTGAATAAAACGTCGGGAATGTCAGCTTTGTCCGCGACTTCGACCCTTATGCACGTTGCGGCGAAGGTCTGGATTGAGACCAACTCGGTCGTTTCTTCAGGTCGCAGAATCCGTTGTGAAGGGCGGAAAGTAGTCGTTCGCTACTGCATGCTCGAATTGCTGATTTAAATCGATTGATCGCTTGCGTTCTGCCCAGGATCATATTCTCTGTGATCATGACAAAGCTTGTGCTGCTTCACAAGGCAGACTCTATATACGACGACGAACCTGACGTCGTGTACGACTTTCCGCGCAGCTACCTCAAAGCTGTCCAAGAGGCCGTGGGCGACTGGGTCATTTACTATGAGCCCGTGAAGGCTGGGCCGCGTGGGTATTTCGCGGTTGCGAAGATCGAGAAGGTGATCCCAAAGCCCGGAGTTGAGGGTCGTTTCCTCGCCATGATTGAGCCGGGCAGCTTCCTGCCGCTCGACACAGAAGTTCCAAGGCTGATCGACGGCAGTCCAATGGAACAGGCGCTCACGGAACCAGATGGAACCCCGAAGAAGGGTGGTGCCGTCCAGCTCGCGGTACGGCGTCTGCCGGAAGAGGACTTCGCCCGGATCGTGCGATTGGGGCTTCCTGAAGATCTCGAGAGACAAGAGGCGGCACGATACGATCCGGCCGGATTTGAGATGGCCGAGGAGGCGGCGATTTTCGAGCGTCCGGTTCTGGAACGTCTCACACGGCGTCCATACCGGGACGTCGCGTTCCGCCGGAAGGTGCGCGAGGCTTACGACTACCGCTGCGCCATGTCCGGGCTGAAGCTCAGAAACGGCGGAGGGCGCCCGGAAGTACAAGCAGCCCATATCCGCCCAGTTGAACACAACGGCAGCGATTCCGTGAGAAACGGGCTGGCCTTGTCAGTTACATTGCATTGGATGTTCGATCGTGGGCTGATCTCGGTCGCCGACGACAATGAAACAATCCTCGTGTCTCGCAACAAAGTGCCGGGTGATGTCGTCGACCGGCTTTTAGGTCCGGATGGAACGATCTGGAAGCCCGAAGACAAGAGAAACTGGCCCCATCCGGCAAATCTGGCATGGCATCGAGAGAATATCTTTGGTCAAATGGCTTCCGAAGGTCCCGCTCCTTGGGATTAAACACTAACCTGCCAGTATGAAAAAAATAATTTCCCGCGGCATATCGAAAGCCTTTGGCCGTAGCCGACCATTCCAGCCCGAAATGCCAAAGGCTGACCCGCCGGTAATTGACAAAATTCAAATGGCGCGAGGCCAATCCGAAATCCTGTCGCGCTGTCTGTCAATTGATCTGGAGGTCGATCCGAAGGAAGCCCGGATATTCGCCTTTGCCGCCGTGCCAGAGGGCGATGGAGAAGGAATCGTTCATCGGAAAGGTGACCCGAAAGCCGCGCTTGAAAAACTCGACCTGTTTTGCGCGGGTTTCGCACATGTCATTGGGCACAATATTCTGCGCCATGACCTGCCGCATCTCACGGCGGTCTCACCGCGCTTCGCAAAGCTCACAGAGGGACCGATTGACACGCTGTGGCTCAACCCACTGGCGTTCCCGCGCAATCCTTACCATCATCTGGTGAAACACTACCGCGATGGGCGGCTGCAAAGTGGTCACATCAATGATCCTGAGTTCGACGCGCGGCTCGTGTTCGAGGTCTTTCGCAACCAGATTGACGCCTTCGTATCGCTGAACACATCGTCGCCAGAGACGATGATGGCCTATCACTGGCTTTGCTCCCGAGGACCCGGTAGCGACGGGTTTGATCGGTTGTTCAGCGATGTACGCGGGGCGTCCATCCCGACGCAAGCGGAAGCGCATGAGGCCATTCAGACGCTGCTAAAAGACGTGGCCTGTGGCGCACAGGTGAACGCTGTGCTCGAGCGGCTCTCGGACACTGGGTTGGGCTGGCCGATGGCCTATGCCCTTGCCTGGATTTCGGTTGCTGGTGCGGATTCTGTCATGCCGCCTTGGGTGCGGGCGCAGTTCCGTGATGCCGCACGGCTTGTCAAAGAGCTGAGGGACACGAATTGTCGTAATCCGCAATGTGGCTATTGCGCAGAGCATAACGATCCTGCCCGTGCGCTCGAGCGCTGGTTTGGCTTCCCAAGTTTCCGTCCAGAACCGGTCGACGAAGACGGACGCCCGCTTCAGGAAAAGATCGTGGCGACGGCCATGGAAGGTGGCAACCTTTTGGGCATCCTGCCGACGGGCACAGGCAAATCCATCTGCTATCAGATCCCCGCGCTGTCTCGGTTCGACAAAACCGGGGCCTTGACCGTCGTCATATCGCCGCTTGTGGCGCTGATGGCGGACCAGGTTCAGGGCTTGACACGGGCCGGAATTTCCTCGGCGGTTACGATTAACGGGCTGTTGTCATTGCCCGAGCGTCAGGATGCGCTCGACAAGGTGCGGCTTGGGGATGCCGCGATCCTATTGATTTCGCCCGAACAATTGCGCAGCACAACAGTTCGATCCGTTTTGGCTCAGCGCGAGGTGGGGCTGTGGGTGCTGGACGAGGCGCACTGCGTATCGAAATGGGGACACGATTTCCGACCCGACTATCGCTATGTTTCGCGGTTCATCAAGGAGAGCTCAGGCGATGAACCCGCTCCGGTACTTTGCTTGACCGCAACGGCAAAGCCGGATGTCGTGCAGGACATACGCAGTCATTTCAAAGAGCGGTTGGGGTCCGAGCTGGCGTTGATCGACGGTGGCGCATCGCGGTCGAACCTGAGCTTCCACGTTCTGCCAACGCAACGCGCGACCAAGATGACCGATATCCTCGACACGATCGAGGCCCGACTTCCACGTGAGGGCGCGTCAGGAGCGGTCGTCTATTGTGCGACCCGAAACGCCACCGAGCGCGTGGCGGAGTTCTTAAAACAACAGGGCATCGCCGCGGAACGGTATCATGCGGGCCTTAGCGCCGATGACAAACGTGAGATCCAGGAGGACTTCCGCGTCGGCAATCTGCGCGCAATCGCGGCCACCAACGCCTTTGGGATGGGGGTCGACAAGCCGGACATTCGTCTGGTGGTTCACGGCGACGTGCCGGGGTCGCTGGAAAACTACCTGCAAGAGGCTGGGCGCGCCGGACGGGACCGCGAGCCTGCAAACTGCGTCCTTCTGTTCAATACCGAAGACGTAGATCGTCAGTTCAGCCTCAGCGCGCGGTCTCGACTCGCGCGGCACGAGATCGGCGCGATCCTGAAAGCGCTTCGTCGGCTTGACACACGAACCGGAAAGGGCGGTGAAATCGTCGCCACGCCGGGTGAGATCGTGCATGAGGAACAAGACCGGGATTTCCAACGGGACACCAATACCGATGATACGCGGGTGAAGACGGCCGTCGCCTGGCTGGAAGAAGCGCACCTTCTGAACCGCGAGGAAAATCGGGTGCAGGTGTTTCCTGCGTCGCTACGGGTCAAAAGCATGAAGGAGGTTCGCGAAATCCTCGCATCTGCCGAGATCACAGAGCGGCGGCGAGAGGATCTGGCGGCGATCGTGCAGCATATCATCAACGCGCCGCATGAAGAAGGCATCACCACGGACGAGCTGTGCGGGGTCAGTGGGCTGACGGTGTCGGGCGTTCGAAAGTCTCTGGTGGACCTCGAGGCGCTCGGCATCGCAAAGGACGACACGAACATCACCATCTTCGTGCATGTCCGTGTTGAGAATGCATCGTCGAAACGCTTCGATGCGGCATCCCGGCTGGAAGCTGACCTGATCGCGATTCTGAGAGAGGAGGCGCCCGACGCGGAGATCGACGAGGTTTTGCCCTGTCATCTGACCTCGGTTGCGCAAGCCCTGCGGGAGCGGGGCCACGCTTCTGTGCGGCCTGACATCGTCGAGGGACTGCTCCGCGGCATGGCGCAAGACGGCCGCGACATGGATGGCGGGCGGGGCAATATTGGCCTGCGTAAAGCCTCTAAAGGCAGCCTCTTGGTGCGCCTACAAAGATCGTGGGCGGTCGTCGAGCAGTCTGCTCAGCTTCGGAGGCAGGCGGCGGAGCGGTTGGTGTCTCATTTGATCGACCAGGTTCAGGCCGGCCTGCGCGGCAAGGACGTTCCCGTTGAGACCACCCTTGGTGACCTTCTGGCGGCGATCAGTAGCGATGCGTTCTTGCGAGCGTCCGTCAATGATCCGTCGAAGCTGATGGACCGTGCGCTTCTTTGGCTGCACGAACAGCAGGTGGTGACTCTGGGTAAGGGCTTGTCCGTGTTTCGCTCGGCCATGACGTTGCAAATCAATCCGGAAGGCGGCGGTTTTACCACCCAGCATTTCGCGCCACTCGAAGACCACTACAGCGAACAAACCGTCCAGACCCACGTGATGGCGGCCTATGCGACCAAAGGCATCGACGATATCGATCAGGCCCAGCGGCTCGCGCATGATTATTTCGCACTGGATCAATCCGACTTCATGAAGGCTTGGATGCCGGGGCGGATGTCGGAGTTCAGGCGGCAGGCTACGCCCCAATCCTATGCGGAGATTGTCGATAACCTGGGCAACAAGATCCAAGAGCATATCGTGCGTGACGACCGCGAAAAGACCAATGTGCTGGTGCTTGCGGGTCCGGGCTCGGGCAAGACACGCGTGTTGGTCCATCGTGTCGCTTACTTGGTCCGGATCAGGCGCGAGGATCCCAACGGCATTCTGGTTCTTGCCTATAATCGCCACGCGGCCGCCGAGATCCGGGAGCGCTTGCGGCGGCTGATCGGCGACGACGCGCGGTTCGTGACGGTTCTGACGATCCATGCCCTGGCCATGCGCCTGGTCGGAGCGAGTTTTGCCGGTCGAGCAGGGGCAGATGCGCCTGATTTCGATACGCTTCTGACAGATGCAGCGCGTCTGTTGCGCGGCGACGGGCTGGACAAGGTCGAGGCCGAAGCCTTGCGAGAGACCTTGATCCAGGGGTTCCGCTGGATACTCGTCGACGAATATCAGGACGTAGGCCCTGAGGAATACGCTTTGATCGCCGCCGTGGCCGGGCGCAGCATCGACGACCCGGACCAAAGGATCAGCCTCTTCGCGGTCGGCGATGACGACCAGAACATCTATGCGTTTGCCGGTGCCTCAGTGCGCCACATCCGGCAGTTCGAACAGGATTACTCCGCCAAGCCGGTCTTTTTGACCGACAATTACCGCTCGTCGAAGAACATCATCGCGGCGGCGAACGCCGTTATCGAAGGATCGCGCGAGCGAATGAAAACGGGGCACGGCATTGCCGTTGACCAATCGCGGCAGAAAGACCCGGCCGGAGGGGTCATGGAAAGCCTGGACCCGGTTGCGCAAGGGCGGGTTCAAATTCTTGGCTGCCCAGCCGGAAATGACGCTCAGGCCCTTGCTGCGGTCAACGAGATGGTCCGACTGTCAAAACTGATCCCGGATTGGAGTTGGAAAGGGGCGGCAATCATTTCTCGTGATTGGCGCAAGCTTCTACCGGTCCGCGACTTTGCTGAGGCGCATGGAATTCCAGTCGAGATGGCGAACGAGAACTTGCCGAGTGTGTGGCGCACCCGTGAGATGCAGAAGTTTGTCGGCAGTCTGCGCGACAGGCAGGGGGCCATGGTCGGCTTAAGCGACCTGACCGAAATTCTGAACGCGATACCCGCAAGTTGTTGGACTGACCGGATTGGCGAGGGCCTTGGCCAGCTTGCGCGAGAAGTTGATGGCAAGGCGCTTCCGACCCCTGATGTGGTCGAATGGTTTGCTGAATGGTCGAAGGATACTTGGGGGGTGCAGCGCGGCCTCAAATTGTTGACGGCTCACCGCGCGAAGGGTCTCGAATTCGACGATGTCGTGATCATGGATGGTGGTTGGGAGCGGCCCTCGCGAAAAGAAGATCAGGACGCGCCGAGGCGATTGTTCTATGTCGCCATGACGCGCGCGCGGCGCAATTTGATCGTCATGAGCAACGACAATCACGAATACCTTCCCACCGAGTCGCCTTCCGTGGTCACGCGACACGTGGTGCCCGACTTGACGACAGTCCCCGGCCCACGCCGGTTCTTTCAATCGCCTGAAATGAAGATGGTCGACCTGTCATTCGCAGGTCGCCAAGGTGATCGGCACATTGTTCATGACGCGATCGCCGAAGCACAGGTCGGCGATCCGGTCAGACTCTCCACTGTCGGTGATCGCTGGCAGATCGAAGATGCTCGAGGGCGGTCCCTCGGGCGGATGTCAAAAGCCTTCGCACCGCCAATTGGCACGAGTTTTGTCGCCGGCGAGATCGCGGCCATTATACATCGGCGTAAAGAGGATGCAGATGAGCGCTTCCACCATCTGCTGAAATGCGCCAATTGGGAAGTCGTTTTGCCTGAACTGGTCTTCGAAGAGGTCAAGGGTGTTGAGAGGGATTTGAGAAAGGATCAGAACGGCAAGTAAGGCGGTCAACGGGTCGCTCGCTTCTGTTTCGACAAGGTGATCCTCCCCCACTGAAGTGGTCCTCCGCTATGTTTAGGAGAACGGAGGAACCACATGGCAGTGAAGCGACCGAAGCCCGAAGAAATTGTCACGAAGTTACGGCAGGTTGAGGTTCTGACGGGGCAAGGTATGCCGCGTCTGGATGCGATCCGGCAGATTGGTGTGACTGAACAGACCTACTACCGTTGGAAGAAGAAATACGGTGGAATGGGCACAGATCAATTGAAGGAACTGAAGCGCCTTCAGAAAGAGAATGAGCGGCTGCGCAGGGCCGTTTCTGATCTGACGCTGGACAAGCTGATCTTGGCGGAAGCTGCAAAGGGAAACTTCTAAGCCCCGCTGGTCGTCGAGCCTGCATTGATCGTGTTCGAGCTGAACTGAATGTCTCAGAACGCCGAGCGTGTCGCGTTCTGAGACAACACCGATCCACACAGCGTAAGGTGCCAGTTGGTCGCGCCGATGAAGAGCGGTTGGTGGCCGACATGATCGAGCTGACCCGCCAATATGGCCGATACGGCTACCGTCGGATCGCAGCGCTGCTGAGAGATGCTGGCTGGCATGTGAACGACAAACGGGTCGAAAGGCTGTGGCGACGAGAGGGGCTGAAAGTGCCAATGAAACAACCAAAGAAAGGACGGCTTTGGCTGAATGATGGATCGTGCGTCAGACTTCGCCCTGAGTATCGCAACCATGTCTGGTCGTACGACTTCGTTCATTGTCGAACCGATGATGGAAGGGCGTTCCGGACATTGAACATCATTGAAGAGCACAGCCGAGAATGTCTGGCCATTCGTGTGGATCGCAAACTGAATTCAGGCAATGTCATCGACGCCTTGAGTGATCTGTTCATCCTGCGCGGCATCCCGTCGTTCATTCGGTCTGACAATGGCCCGGAGTTTGTTGCTCAGGCCGTCCAGGATTGGATCAAATCGGTTGGCGCGAAGACCGCGTACATCGAACCAGGGTCACCTTGGGAAAACGGATACTGCGAGAGCTTCAATGCCCGGTTCAGAGATGAGTTCTTGAATGGCGAGATCTTCTACAGCTTGCGTGAAGCGCAAATCTTGATCGAAGAATGGAGTAAACACTACAACACCAAACGACCACACAGTGCTCTGGGCTATCGCCCGCCTGCGTCAGAAGTGACCTGCTCCCCTGAAAAGTCCTCGATTTGAGGTTAGCCTGTTCTCCAACTGAGGAGACAGACGATGAAGAGAAGCCGTTTCAGCGAAGAACAGATCATTGGCATTTTGAAAGAGCACCAGGCTGGACTTGGCGCGAAAGAGCTGTGCCGCAAGCACGGGATCAGCGACGCGACTTTCTACAAGTGGCGCTCGAAGTATGGCGGCATGGAAGTGTCCGACGCCCGTCGGCTCAAGACGCTGGAATCTGAGAACGCCAAACTGAAGAAGATGCTGGCCGAGCAGATGATGGACGTGGCGACGCTGAAAGAGATGCTCGGAAAAAACTTCTGAGGCCCGGTTCGAGGAGGAATGCCGTGGACTGGGCCATGAAGGAGAAGAGCTACTCGCAGCGGCGCGCCTGTGCGCTGGCCGGGATCGATCCGCGTGTGTATCGGCGCAGGTCGAAGCGCCCCGCCGATACGGAATTGCGGACCAGGATGAAGGAACTGGCGTCCGAGCGGCGAAGGTTCGGCTATCGGCGCCTGCATATCCTGCTGAAGCGCGAAGGCTGGGAGGTCAACTGGAAGAAGCTGTATCGGCTCTACCGCGAAGAAGGGTTAACCGTTCGTAAACGGGGCGGGCGCAAGCGTGCTATGGGCACCAGGACGCCTATGGCGATCCCGCAGGGACCTAACCAGCGATGGTCGCTCGACTTCATGTCTGACGCGCTGGAGGATGGCCGCAGGTTCCGGGTGCTGAATGTCATCGACGACTTCAGCCGGGAACGCCTGGCCGCCGTCGTGGATACCTCCATTGGCGGCGCGCGTGTCGCCCGTGAACTGGATCGCATTGCTGAACTGCGAGGCTATCCTTGCCTGGTGGTCTCGGACAACGGGACGGAGCTGACATCGAATGCGATGCTGAAATGGCAGGAAGACCGCCAAGTCAGCTGGCACTACATCGCGCCTGGAAAGCCCATGCAGAACGGCCTGGTTGAAAGCTTCAACGGGCGGATGCGGGAGGAGTGCCTGAACGAACACCTGTTCCCGTCTTTGCGCCATGCCTGCCGCATGATTGCGGCATGGCGCGGCGACTACAATCACAACCGGCCTCACTCCAGCCTCGCTGGTCTGACGCCACACGAATATGCTAACCGGTCAAAGGAAGACCAAAACCTGAACAGAACTAACCCAAATTAGCGGACTCCAAGGGGAGCAGGTCAGGCCCAACGACCATCCAAAAAATGCGCCCTATTTGTGCCCTGAATGAGCTGCGCAACTCTTTGGTATAGGTTTAAGTTATTGAAAACAGTGGTGAGCCGTGCAGGATTCGAACCTGCGACCCACTGATTAAAAGTCAGCAGTTCTTCAGGGAAAGCAATTGTCCGGGGGAACGAGTCGACGTATTAGGTGACAAATCCAGTGACATATAAATTTTGCCGGCAGATTGCACACGCAGCCAACTACTAAGGCGTTGATGTTTAGAGATTTTTGGCTCCGGCGGTAGGGATCGAACCTACGACCAATTGATTAACAGTCAACTGCTCTACCGCTGAGCTACGCCGGAATACCGAGGGCGGATATAGCAACCTCGTCTGGCAGCGTCCAGAGGATTATGACAAAAAAATTTCCGCCTTCACGCTAATTCGAAATGGGAGGTCGCGGTCAGGTCTCCATCCGGGGTAACCAGGTTTCTTCCATGAAGATCAATGAGATGCGCCAGGACGTTTCGAGCGGCGGCGCCAAGTAGCGCGACGGGCGTGTCGGTGTAGATGCGCTGTGCGAGGGTTTGCGCGTCTGCTGGGCCGTCGCGCAGCGCATCGAGGATCGACGCCTCGCGCCCCTCGCGGTGCGCGATCAGCCAGTCGAGCCGCCCCATCGGGTCCTGGATCGGCGCGCCGTGGCCCGAATGAAACACCTTTGCGCCGCGGGTCCTCAGCCGGCGGCAGGAGGCCATGAAATCCGTCAGGTCCCCGTCCGGCGGTGCCACCAGCGAACTGGCCCAGCCCATCACCAAGTCGCCGCAAAACACAGTGTCGCCCATGGCGAAGGCCATGTGGTTGCCAAGATGTCCCGGCGTCCAGAGCGCCTTCAGCGCCCATCCCTCGGCTTCGATCACCATGCCATCGCTCAACGCGACGTCCGGGGCAAAGCCCGCGTCCACGCCTTCGCCGGCATCCTCCAGCCCTGACGCGGCCAGCCGCGTCATGATGGTGCTGCGCCCCGCTCCTGATGGGCCGAAGCCATGCACCTGCGCGCCCGTCTCGCGTGCCAGCCGATGCGCCAGCGGCGAATGATCGACATGGCTGTGCGTGACCAGCACATGGCTCACCCTCTGGCCCGTGTCCAACGCCCCCAGTATGGCGGCCAGATGCGCCTCATCTTCGGGCCCTGGGTCGATCACCGCTATGTCGCGCGTACCCACCAGGTAGGTATTCGTCCCCCAGTAGGTCATCGGCGAGGGGTTGTCGGCCAGCACCCGTCGCAAGCCCGGGGACAGTTGATCGGCGATGCCGGGTGTGGGGCGGTCTTCATCCATATGCTTGGCTCTTTCCGATCGTGATCGTCGCGGATAGGTTTAGCGCATGTCCTTTCGCTGGCTCAAACCCTATATGCCCCGGTCGCTTTACGGTCGCGCCATCGCGATCCTGCTGCTGCCGGTCATCACCCTGATGTTGGTGGTCTCGATCGTCTTCGTGCAGCGCCATTTCGAAGGTGTGACCAAGCAGATGACCCGCACGGCCAGCCGCGAGGTCGAGGTGCTGCTCGATTCCGGCCTTCGGTCGTCCGAAATCGGAGCGTCGCGGCTCGCGCGCAACCTTAGCATCTCGGTCGAGGAAATGCCGCTCGACGCGCTGCCCGGGGGCGACAGCCGCCGCTGGTATGACTTCACAGGCGGCTACGTGATTGCCGAGTTCAACCGGCTTTTGCCGATGTTGCACGCGCTGGAGCTGCCCAATGACCAGGTCGTGCACCTGTATTTCGCCATGCAGGACGAGGGCCTGCGTCTGACCTTCGACCGCCGGCGCGTGTCGGCCTCCAACCCGCATCAACTGCTGGTGTACATGTTTTTCTTCGCCGCGCTGATGACGGTCATCGCCTATTTCTACCTGCGCAATCAGCTGCGCCCGATCACGCGCCTGGCCAGCGCGGCCGAAGCGTTCGGTCGCGGCCGCCACGTCGAGTACCGGCCATCCGGTTCGACCGAGGTGCGCGCGGCGGGGGCCGCCTTTCTCGACATGCGTGCCCGTATAGAACGCCAGATCGAACAGCGCACCTTGATGCTGTCGGGGGTCAGCCACGACCTGCGCACGCCAATTACCCGGCTGAAACTGGCCCTGTCGATGCTTGACGCCGAGGATCGCGGCCCGATGGAAAAGGACGTGTCCGACATGGAGCGCCTGATCAACGAGTTTCTCGATTTCGCCCGCGGCGCACAGGAAACGACGCCCGAGCCTACCGATCCGCAGGCCCTCGTCGCCCGGATCGTCGAAGAGTTCCAGCGTGTCGGCAAACCAGTAGAGCTTGGCCTCTGCGAAGGGCAGGGCGAGGTGGCGTTGCGACCCGGCGGAGTGCGTCGCGCCGTCGAGAATCTGGTCGGAAACGCGGTGCGCTACGGCACAAGGGCCGAGGTGTCGGTCCAACTGACCGATCGCGCCCTGCGTATCCGCATCGAGGATGACGGCCCCGGCATCCCGCAGTCACAGCGCGAAGAGGCGCTCAAACCCTTCGCCCGGCTGGACGAGGCCCGCAACCAGAACCTCGGCACCGGGGTCGGGTTGGGACTGGCCATCGCGATGGATATCGCCCGCGCCCATGGCGGCACGCTGCGCCTGGGCAAGAGCGACCGGCTAGGCGGACTGCAGGTCGACCTCGTGATCGGGCGCTAACAGGCGTCGGACCGCGGGCAGGGGCCGTGCGTCAGGCTTTTGCGGCGACGTCGGCCTTTCGCTCTTTGGGAAAAAAGCTAAAGTAAAAGACCGGCGCCGCCACCAGCGTCAGCACCGAGGCGAACCCCAGCCCGCCCATGATGGTCACCGCCATCGAGGCAAAGAACGCGTCCCACAAGAGCGGGATCATCCCCAAAATTGTCGTCGCCGCCGCCAGCACAACGGGCCGCAGGCGCGAGGTCGACGCGTCCAGCACTGCCTGGCGGAACGGCACACCGTCGGCCCGGACAAGGTCGATCTCCTCGACCAGCACGATGCCGTTCTTGATCAGCATCCCCGACAGGCTCAGCAGCCCCAGAAGGGCAGTGAACGAAAACGGCAGGCCGGTGCCCAGAAGGCCGATCACCACGCCGTTCACGCTCATCGGCACCAGCAGCCAGATGATCACCGGCTGCCGAATCTTGCCGAACAGCAGCACCGAGATCAGCACCATGATGATCAACGATATCGGCAGTTGCTTGCCCAGGGCCGTCTGCGCCTCGGTCGAGCTTTCGTATTCGCCGCCCCATTCCAGCGCATAGCCCTCGGGCAGATCCATCGCCTCGACCGCGCCGCGCAACTGAGCAAAGACGCTGGCGGCATTCTCGCCCGCGGGCACCCCGGCCTGAACCGATATCGTCGGCACTCGGTCGCGTCGCACAAGGAACGTGTTCTGGGCTTCCCACCCGAACCCGTCGGTGATCTGGGAAACCGGTATATAGCCCTGCGCCGCGTCGGAATAGACCGGCAGGTCGGCCAGGTGTTCGGCACCTTCACCCCCGGCGCTGTCGGCCCGCATGATGATCGGGATCAGCCGGTCCTGCTCGCGGTAGAACCCCACCTGCACGCCTTCGGTCCCGAACTGAAGCGCCTGCGCCAGGTCGTCGCGCGCAACACCCGCCGCCTTGGCCCGTTCGTCGGCGAATTGCGGCACCAGCGTCAGTTCCCGCTCGCGCCAGTTGGTGCGCAGGTCCATCAGCCGGTCGGACGCCCCCACCATGACTGTTTCGGCCTCCTCGGCCAGTTGCCGCAGCACGTCCGGGTCCGGCCCCGAGAACCGCGCCTCGATCGGTGCTCCGCCACCGGGGCCAAAGGCCAGCCGCTCGGTGCGGAACTCGCCCTCGGGCAGGGCGGTGCGTCCAAATTCCTCGACATCCGCCCGCAGGGCTGGGATCTGCTCCAGCGTTTCGGTGCGGATGATCAAGTGGCCATAGGTCGGCAGCGCCTCCTCTGGAGCGTAGGTCAGCATGAACCGCGTCGCGCCGCCGCCGATGAAGGTCGCCACCGACACCACGTCGTCGCGCTCGGCCAGCCATGCCTCGACCTGGGCCATGTCCTGCGACACGCGATGGATGCTGGCGCCCTGCGGCAGCTTGTAATGCACGTAGAACAGCGGCGTGTTGGAATCCGGAAAGAACTGCTGTTTGACCTGCGCAAAGCCCATGTAGCACACCACCGTCACCCCGATCAGCGCCAGGATTACCAGGTAGCGCATCCGCAGCGCCCCCGACAGCACCGCGCGGTAGGCGCGGAACAGCGGCCCGGCATAGGGGTCATGCCCTTCGCCACTGCCCACCTTGAAAAAGTAATGCCCCAGAAGCGGCGTCGCCGTGATCGCCAGCACCCAGGACAAGAGCAGCGACATGCCGATCACAGCGAAAAGCGAGAACAGGAACTCGCCGGTGGCGTCGGGGCTCAGGCCGATGCCCGCGAAGGCCATGATCCCGATCACCGTCGCGCCCAACAGGGGCGTCTGGGTCTTGCTGGCCACGTCCTCTGCCGCGTCGCGCGCCGATTTGCCACCCGCCATGTCGCCCTGCATCCCCTCGGCCACCACGATGGCGTTGTCCACCAGCATCCCCATCGCGATGATCAGCGCGCCCAGCGAAATCCGCTCCATCTCGATCCCGAAGATGGCCATCAGGAACACCGTGCCCACCACCGTCAGAAGCAGTGTAGAGCCGACCACCACGGCCGAGCGCCAGCCCATGAAGACCGCCAGCACCAGCACCACGATCGTCACCGACATGGCAAGGTTCAGCAGGAAATCGTTCGAGGCCTCGTCCACCACCACGTGCTGCTGGTAGATCGGGTGCAGCTCCACCCCGGCGGGCACGTCGCGCATCAGTTCGGCCAGCCGCGCATCCACCCGCTTGCCCACATCCACGATGTTCAGGTCCGCCTTGCCGGCGACCCCCAACGTAAAGGCCTCCTGGCCCTGGAACCGGATGATCTCGGTCGGCTCCTCGACCCTGTCCCGCTCGACCTGCGCCAGGTCCAGCAGGTCGATCACGTCGCCGCCCACGCCGATGGTCAGGTTGGCGATCTCGTCCACCGTGTCCGACCCCACGGGCGCCTGGATACGGATATCCTGCCCGTTCTGCCGGAAACTGCCCGCCGGCGTGCGGGTGTCGGCCTGCGACAGGGCGCCGGCGATGGCATCTGGGCTGACGCCCAAATTGGTGATGATCGAGGTCCGCGCGTTCACGTAAACAGCCTCCGAAGGCAGGCCCGCCAACGCCACGTCGGCCACACCCTCCACCGCCAGCAGCTCTCGCCTCAGGTATTCCGATATCTCGTGCACTTCCGCATCGGAAAAGCCGGGGGCGGTAAAGGCATAGAACACCCCGAAGACGTCGCCGAAATTGTCGTTCACGATGGGTTGCCCGGCCTCGGACGGCAGGTTGCGCGTCGCGTCCTCGACCCGGTTGCGCAGCTTGGTCCAGATCGCGGGCAGTTCCGAGCCGTCGTATGTGCTCTCGATATTCACCGAGATCCGGCTGACCCCCGGCTTGTTGGACGAGGTGATGAAGTCGATCTCGCCCATCTTCTGGATCTCGGACTCGATCGGCTCGCTGACCTCCCGCGCCACCTGTTCGGCGGATGCGCCGGGATATTGCGTGATCACGATGGCGTTCTTGATGGTAAAGGCCGGGTCTTCCAGCCGGCCGATCGTGGCAAACCCCCAGATCCCGCCCATGAGGCAGGTCAGCATCAGGATCCACGTGATCAACGACCTGTCGATCGAGGCGCGCGCGATGGACATGGGCCTACTCCCCGACGCGGGTGAAGGGGCGGGCACTCTGGCCGTCGCGCAGCTGTGCCGCGCCGGTCTCGACGATCTGCGTGCCGTCGGCTGGGCCCTCGGTCATGTAGATGCGGCTGTCCTCGTGCACCTCGATCTTGACAGCGCGCGCCGTGACCTTTCCGTCCTCGAAAACCATGACCTGGGCATTGCCTTCGGGGTCGTAGACCAGCGCGGTTTCTGGCAGGATCACCCCCGTCTGCTCCGGGCCCGTAACCGCCGTATAGACCGTGACCGAAGCCCCCGGGAACACGAAAGCGCCGGGATTCTCGGTAAAGGCCAGCGTGATCGTATAGGTCTGCCCCGTGGCCGAGGTTTCGGTCTCGAATTCGCGCAAGGCCAAGTCATATCGCTCCGCCTCTCCCGGAAGCTCGGCATAGAACGCGACCTCGTCATCGGCCCCGGCCTGCCGGAACAGGACCTCGGGCACCTGGATATCGACCCGGATTTCCGACACGTCATGCAGCCGAACAACCGGCGTTCCGGCCTGAACCGTCTGAAAATTGGCGACCAGCCGCTTGGCGATCAGCGCGTCGAAGGGCGCGCGCAGCGTGGCGTGCTCCAGGTCTTCCCGGGCGCTGTTCAGCGCGATCTCGGCCAGCCGCAGCTGGGTCTGCGCGTCCTGCACCTGCACCTCGCTCACCGCCTGTCCGCGCAGCGTCTCCAGCCGCTCGGCATCGCGCTGCGCTTTGCCGAAATTGGCCTCTGCCTCGGCCACGGCGCGTTCGTAGCCCGACAGGTCCAACTGCGCGATCTCGGCGCCTTCGGGCTTGCGCGCGCCTTCCTCCGCCGCCAGCATCTCAAGCTTGCCCGGCACCTGAAAGGCAAGATCGACGGTCTGCCGCGCCGCCACCTGACCGAAGAATTGCCGCGTCACCGTGACGGGCTCGCTTGACAGCGTCATCAGCTTGACCGGCTTGGGCGGCGTTTCGGCATCCGGGGGTTGGCCGTCCTCCTGCGCCGGAACCGCGGTGGACATCACCAGCGACAGCACGCAGGAAAGAAACGCGAGGGTGTGGCGGCGCATGACAAGGCTCCTGACAATGAATGGGCAGCTAGCCGGTCACATAGTGCAGGTGAAAAGTGAAACCAACAGTTTAGTTTTTCAGCCGGTGACCGGTTGACGCAACGTCTTATTTTCAAATGAAAACGGCTTGGATATCACGCTTTCGCGCCGCTCAGCGCTTGGGCCGTAGATACGTCTCCGACGCATATCCCGTCAGCCCCGGTGCCCTGTCCAGCGCCACGTCACACCAACGCGTGCCGCCGACACGGCTGCAGTCGCGCACCCGCACCAGCGTTCCGTTGGGCAGCCCCACGCGCGTCTCGAACCCCAATCCCGGTCCGCCGCGCAGCTTCAGCATGTCGCCGTCTTCCACACCGTAGACCTCGTAGATGTCCGAGGTGAATGCCGTGACCGGCGCGGTGTCGGCACAGGCGGAAAGAATTCCGAGGGCTGCAATAATCAAAAGGGGTTTGCGCATGGTGCCTCTCATCGGGGTTGTACTGGTAGGCCCGGAGGGGCTCGAACCCCCAACCAAAGCGTTATGAGGGACGTATGTCCGAGCGGACTATTTAACTTTCAACCCACTTAGTAAAGGCTGGCGCAGCAAAAAGTGCATCCGGCGCAATTCCGAATTGCCTCTCGCGCTTTTCGTGCGAGGCCACTGAGGAACCTTCAGGTCGGATCAAGTGATCAGTCCTGCCGCCTTTCTCGCTATATCATCGACGTTCTCGTGACCGTTTTCGACGTACGCGCAGAGTTGGCGACTGGACCTGTCATGCTTTGGTGCCGCTCCAAGTTCTCATTTATGCGGCCTGAGCCTCGAAGGCCAAGCGGCTTTTCCAGCCCAGGGCTGAGTGCCTCCGGCGCGGATTGTAGAAGCCGTTGATGTATTCGAAGATGGCCAGTTCTGCCGCCCGCCGCGTTGGCCAGGATCGCTGCCAAAGCAACTCGGCCTTGATCGTCTTAAAGAAAGTCTCGACGGCCGTATTGTCGTAGCAATTTCCCGTCCCGCTCATCGACACATTGAAGCCATGCTGGCGCAGGATCTTCTGGTAATCGTGAGAGCAGTATTGGCTGCCGCGGTCCGTGTGATGGATGCAGCTTTTCGGTGGTTGGCCCAAAGCAATGGCCATGTTCAACGCCCTGATCGCCAGGTCACGCTTCATCCGGTTGCTGATAGCCCAGCCGATCACCCGCCGGGAATGCAGGTCGAGAATGACCGCCAAATACAGCCAGCCCTCTTGGGTCCAGACATAGCTGATGTCGCCCGCCCACTTCTGGTTCGGACGATCGGCCGAGAAGTCGCGATTCGGTAGTTTCGGTGCGATGTTGAAGCTATGGTTGCTGTCCGTGGTCGTCTTGAACTTCTTGCTCCGCCTGACCTTTATGCGATTTTCCTTCATCAGACGGCCAACGCGGCGGTGGCCCACGGCCAGTCCCAGCTCCTTCAATTCTTCGGTCATACGTGGGCGACCATAACTGCCAAGCGACTGCTCGAACTGATCCCGGATGTGGGCCAGTACGACCAGGTCCTTGCGCTGGCTGGCGCTGACGGGACGGTTTCGCCCGGCCCGATAGCCGCGCGGGCTGACGTCCATGATCTGACACAGCCGGTTCACCGGGATGTCGTGCCGGTGTTCTTCGACGAAGGCAAACCTCATTTGCTTCTCTCCGCAAAGAACACCGTGGCCTTTTTTTAGCACATCCCTCTCATCCGGGAGCATGCGGTTCTCCTTCCGCAACTCCGCGATCTCGCGTTCGAGATCGGATTGGATCGTCGGTTTCTCAGGGCTGCGCCGATCCTGCTGGATCCAGCGGTTCAGCGTTGAGAAGCCGATTCCGAAGTCGGACGCTACCTGCTTACGCGGCAAGCCGTCCCGCTTGACGCGCATCTCATCGCGCAGCTGTCGCGTGTCGCCGACGATCTTTCTGCCCCAGTCCAGCGCGGTCTGGCCTTCCCGCGTCTTGATCCCATTCGACAGGGTCGGCTGGGTGATGCCCAGACCGGTGGCCGCGCGACCGAAATGGCGTTTCCTGGCGACGGCGATGACCATTTCCAGCTTGTCAACCATATGGGTAAAGCCAATCGAAACCGGCTGTCCTGATAGATTTATTGAATGATCGGCCTTTTCCCGGACGCGGCTTTCTCGAAATCGTGGCCCGACGCAGTGGCTTCGTCATTCCGGTTCTTCCGCTTGTTGGCCCCACAGACGGGCGAGAACGGCCTTCCGAACTGCCTCGGCCAATGTGCCGAGGATCAGCCCGATCAGCGGGTTGCCCAGAAGTGTCGCAAGGGCGGTGATCGCGATGACGGGCCTGCAAGAAGGTCTGGCATCGAAAAGCCGGCGATTGGCGGCCAATTCCACCGCGGCAATCAGCAACAAGGCCCCCAGCGTGGCCGACGGGATCGCCAGCAACGCCGTGTGCCGCAGGTCTTGCGGCAGCAGCGCCACCAGCACAAGCGCGGCCCCCAGCATCAGCGGCGCGCCCCCGCTGCGTGCGCCGAAGCGGTGATGCGCCGCTACGCCTCCGGCCCCGTGGCACATCGGCAAGGCTCCGAACGGGGACAGGGCCAGATTGGCGGCGCCCGAGGTCAAGCACAGGCGCTTGGGCGTCACGTGCGCGGCGCGCGCGCCATAGCTGTCGTGTGCCACAAGCGCGGTCAGGAAAACGGCGTTGGTCAGGGTCAGGGCCAGTTGCGGCAGGACGAGGTCGGCAATGGCGATCCGCATATCGCCAAGGCCTGGAACCGGCGCCAGCCAGCCCGTAGCCGCAGCGCCCGACAGATCGGGCAGGGCCGCGTGGCCGACGAAGTGGCCCGCCGCCACGCCGAAAACCAGTGTCATGAGTCCCGCGTGTGTCCTCAGCCGCAACGCCGCAGCCGCAAGCCCGAGGGACAGCAGACCGATCAGCGGCTGCCCGGCCATCAGCCCGAGCGATATCCAGGCCAGCCCCAGGCCCAGGCCCAGTTGAAGCCCGGTCAGCACCGATTGCGGCACCATTCGCGCGATCCGGTCTATGAGGCCCGTTCCCCCCAGCAAAAGCAGCGCCGCGCCGATCAGCACCCCGCTCAGCGCGATGGACGCGGGCGAGATCTCGGCCACCAGCGCCACGGCAACGATGGCCTTCATCGGCTGGACAGGGACCGGCACGCGGTAGATCAGGCCGGTGGCGATGTAGAACAGGCCGAAGCCCAGCAACACCTGCATCGCCGACAGCCCGACAAGGGCGATGGCCCCTATGGTCAGCGGCAGCAGTGTGCCCAGGTCCCCCAGGGCCCCGTTCACTTCGCGCAGGTCGAAGCGAAACCGGTCTGCCGCGTGCGGGTTCATCGCATCTCCTCCGCGTTTTTGACACGATGCGAAATCCGTCCGAAAGAGTTGAAATCGGGGTTGGCGACCATACCGTAGGCAAGCAAGCCATAATGACAGGAGACACCCGCCATGAAACTCAGCGCACGCAACAAGATGCCCGGAACCGTGACCGCTATCGACAAGGGCGCGGTCAACGCCACGGTGCTGATCGACCTTGGTGGCGGCACCACCGTGACGGCGATGATCACCAATGCGTCGGTCGAGGAGTTGGGGCTGGAGGTCGGCAAAACGGCCTACGCTATCGTCAAGGCATCGGACGTGATCGTCGGGTCCGACTGAAGGTGAAGGGACGGCAGGCAGACCTTGCGGCCTGATCCGGTGGTCTCGACGGTCACGGGGATGCCATAAACCGTGCTCAGGTTGTGCGCGGTCAGCACCTCGCTGGCTGGGCCATCCGCCAAGATCCGGCCTTGGTGCATCAACAGGACCCGAGCATTGAGCGCAAAGGCTTGGTCGGGGTCATGGGTGGACAAGATGATCCCGCGTTGCTTGGATGGCGCGCCCTGCGCCAATTTGGCGATCCGCGCCAGAACCTGTGCCTGGTTCCCGAAGTCGAGGCTTGCGGTGGGTTCGTCCATGACGATCAGCGGCGTGTCCTGCGCCAGCGCACGCGCGATCAGGACAAGTTGCCGCTGACCACCGGAGAGGCGCGAGTAATCGCGGTTGGCCAGGTCACGGATCCCAAGCTGGTCCATGGCCTTTTGTGCCGCGTCGCGATCCGCCTTGCCAGGTTGCGCCAATGGCCCGAGTCGTGCGGTGCGCCCCATTAGGACGACCTCCAGCGCCTCGAAAGGGAAGGGCGGTGCATGGGCTTGCGGAACATAGGCGATGCGCCGGGCGATCTCGGCCCGGCGCTGCGCCGTGATTGGGGTGTCCCCAAGCTGCACCTCACCGGCCAGCGGCGGCAGCAGCCCCAAAAGGGTTCGAAAGAGCGTGGTCTTGCCACATCCATTGGGGCCAAGCAGGCACAGGATGTCTCCGGCCTGAACCGACAGGCCCAGATCCGCGCCCACCTGCGCGCCCCCGTAGCCGATCGCCAGTTCCCGCGCCGCCAGCATCACGACCACCCCCGCGGACCACGCGCCAGCAACCACACGAAGAAGGGCGCGCCAATCACCGCGGTCAGGATACCCAACGGAACCTCGGCCTGCGCCATTGTCCGCGCCGCCGTGTCCACGATCAAAAGATACCGCGCGCCGATCAGCGCGGAAGCGGGCAGGAGCCGCCTAAAGCCGGGTCCGACGATCATCCGCGCGATATGCGGGATCACCAGCCCGACCCAGCCGACCACGCCGGCCAGCGCCGTGACGCTCGCGGTGATAAGCGTAGCGGCGGCAATCACCATGAACCGCGTCCGCCCGGCCTCCACCCCCAGCGCGCGCGCCTCCTCGTCGCCGAGGCTCAGGACGTTGATCCGCCAGCGCAGCAGGGCCAGCGGCACGAGGCCGATCAGCACCATGGGCAGGGCGGGCAGGATATCCTCTGTGGTGATCGCGGCCAGCGAGCCCAGAAGCCAGAAGGTGATCGCCGGCAACTGGTCATAGGGGTCGGCCATGACCTTCAAGAGCGACGTCGCCGCCCCGGCCAGCGCGCCGATCACCACCCCGATCAGCACCAGCGTCAGCGTGCGATCCGTGTTGCGCACCATCGACGCCACCAGCGTCACGACGCCCACCGCCGCCATGCCGCCGACAAAGGCCGACGCCTGGATCGCCGCCACCGGCAGCGACAGGAAGATCCCGGCAACCGCGCCAATCCCGGCACCCGCCGACACGCCCAGGATATCCGGCGACACCAGCGGATTGCGGAAAAGCGCCTGGTAACTGGCCCCCGCCGCCGCCAGCGCTGCGCCGACAAGCAGCGCCGCCGCGACGCGGGGCAGGCGGATGTTCCATACCACGATCTCGGCCTGGGCGTCGCCCCGCCCAATAAACGCAGCGAGAGTTTGGCCCGGGGACAGGCCATAAGGCCCGATCATGACCGAACCGAAGGCCAGCACGGCCACGCACAGGGCAAGGCCGCCGGTCAAGGTCAGGCCGGGCTTTAAGCCCCTCAGTTCGGCGGTCGTCCCTCGGCCCATTCGAGCAGCCTCTCAAGTTCTTCGTCGCTCAGGTCGACATGATAATAAAGTTCGTAGAAGGCGCGGGTCTCTGCGCGCAGATCGCCCTCCCACCTGTCAGGATAGAGCAATCCGGCCATCCAAATCAGGCCCATCATCCGGTTCAGTGATGGCGGCCGGTCGATCCAGCCGAAGGGTGCGGTGGGCGACAGGAAGACGCGCCCGTCCTTTACCGCGTCGATCCCCTTCCAGAGCGGGTCGTCGAACACGGTACTATAGTAATTCGGGTCCCACGTCACGATGGTGTCGGGGTTGGCCACGATCACCTGTTCCATCGACGCCTGCACCAGCCCGCGTGTTGCGCCGCCATCATCCGCCACATTGCGCCCGCCCGCCCGCTCGATGATCTCGGTGTTGATCGACCCTTTCATGCCCGTCTCCAGCCCCTCGGGACCACGGGCCAGGTAGACGCGGGGGCGGTCCTCTCCCGGGACGTCTTCGAGGATGGCGTCGATCCGGGTAAAGGTGGCCTCAACGTCTGCGGCCAACGCCTCACCGCGTTCCGGCACACCCAGTGCCTCGCCCAGAAGGCGCAGCGCGGCGGGCGTGTTCTCGAACCGTCCGTCGATCAGGATATAGGGGATGCCGGTCTGTTCCTGCACCCGGTCCGCGAGATCGATATAGGTGTCCCGGACCGAGCCGAAATCGAGAATCAGGTCAGGCTCGATCTGAAGCACGCGCTCCAGGTTTGCCTCGCCGCCGCGTCCGGTCAGACGCCCGGTTTCCGGCAGATCCCGATAGGGCGGGGCGATATAGGCGCGCTCCTCGGGGCGCAAGGCGCGGGGCCAGCCCGTCATCGCCTCGGGCTTCATGATGTAAAGCAGAATGGCGGCCGGTGGCCCGGCGGCGAAGACGGTGGTCACGTCGTCGGGTATCTCCACGACGCGCCCGGCGCTGTCGGTGATCGTGCGCGCCTGAGCGGGCTGCGCCACCAGCACCAGCAGCACAAGCAGATATCTCACGTCACTCTCCTTTCGGCACCGCGGCAGCGTCGAAACCGTACTCCGCCAATACGGCTTGTCCAGCGGGTGACAGGACGTGCAGCGCCAGCTTCCATGCCTCGGGCGGCGCGCCATCGAGCACGACCAGGCCATAATCCGCGCCGACCGACAGGGGTTCGGGGATCTGCACGATCTGCAATTCCGGCACCTCTTTCCGGGCCAGCACGGCGTTGGTGCAATAGGTCAGGAAGAGGTCGGCCTGGTCGCTGTCCAGCACCCACGCATAGGTATTGCGCCCCTCGGGCGGCGCGGCGCTGTCCGGCCCCCCGGTCAGTTGCAGGGCCTTGGCTTTCAGCGCCTCGGCATGGCCGGACTTGTCGAACAGCTGAAACGCGTAGTCGCCGGACGGGTCGGCCTTGGGCGTGGACGTGCCCAGGCGGGTGCCCTCGTCCAGCATTACATCGAGCAGCGTCTCGGGCGTCACCTTCACCTCGGGCCGCGCCAGACCGCACAGGCGATTGCGGGCAAAGAGCGCGACGGGGCCGCCCTTGCCGGCGCTTTCCAGCGTCCGGGGGTGGCGCATGTTGGCGGAGGCGAAGACATGCGCCGTCTCCCCCGCCTCGATCTTTTCGCGCATCAGGCCGGAGGGACCGAAGCTTGTCGCGACGGGCGTGCCGTAAGTGTCGGAGTAGTCTGCGGCCACGTCCGACATGGCGGCCTTCAGACTGCCGGCGGCGTAAAGGGAAAGGTCTTGGGCTTGCGCGGCGCTCATCGCAAGGCCGAGGGCCGCTGCCAGCAGGAATTCGTGTCGCATGGTCTGTCTTCCATTTTTATATTCGGGATATTAGGGTTTCGGCGGCGCCATGGGGGTAAAGGCGCAGCGGTCGGGCTTGAGGTCGATCAGCGGCGTGTCATCCAGGCAATCCAGCCCGCGCACGATCAACGTACCGCCCTCGATCCGCACCAACCGCACGAGCGACGTGCCAATGGGATTGGGCCGCACCGGGGAGCGCAGGGCGAAGGTCCCGACGGTCGATCCGTCGCTGCGCGGGCTTTGCCGGACAAGATCGCGGCGGCTGCGATCCAGCCAGTAGAGCACCTCGATGATCTCATACTCTTCCAGCCCTTTTCAGAGCCGGATGCCATACCGGGTTCAGTTCGATGCGGCACTCGGGGCCATCCTGCCGGCCCTGACGCGGACAGTCCTCGCGTCGGGTCCAGGGCGTGCGGATGGTCCCGATGAACTGAAGCGCGGCATCGGCAGGCGGCGGAGTCGCAACTTTCACCTCCCCGGGGCGCAGGGTCTTGCCACTCATCGCCGCGTCCGTAAATTTTGCAGTCCCGGGCCGGCCGCAGGAAACATGTCAGCACTCCCTAGTGATTAGAATTTTTTAGGCATTACCATGCTTGAACTTTGTCCGTTGGATCGCATAGTGTGCAAGGGAATGAAAGATTTGCAAGGTGGGAAATTTTGCAGTCCATGGGAGAAGCCTTCGGTCTCGCGCTCGACCTCGTCGCCTCGGGTGACGGGGATCTGATCGAAATCGTGCTGCTGTCTTTGCGCGTGAGCCTGACGGCCACCGCGCTGGCCTGCCTGATCGGCCTGCCCATCGGGGCGCTGGTCGCCATCGGACGGTTTCCCGGGCGCAACGCCGTGCTGATCGTGATGAATGCGCTGATGGGCCTGCCGCCTGTGGTCGTCGGCCTGCTTGTCTATCTTCATCTGTCGCGCTCCGGCCCCTTGGGGTTCCTCGGGCTGCTCTACACGCCCACCGCGATGATCATCGCTCAGACCATCCTGATCGCCCCCATCGTGGCGGCCCTGTCGCGGCAGGTATTGGAAGACCTGCATTCTGAATATGCCGAGCAGTTCCGCTCGCTCTGCCTGACGAAGTTGCAGACCGTGCAGGCGCTCTTGTGGGATGCACGATATTCTCTGCTGACGGTAGGGCTGGCCGGGTTCGGTCGCGCCGTGGCCGAGGTGGGCGCGGTCATCATCGTCGGTGGCAATATCGACCACCTGACGCGCGTCATGACCACGGCCATCGCGCTGGAGACGTCCAAGGGCGATCTGGCGCTTGCACTCGCACTCGGCATCATCCTTCTGGTCATCGCGCTTGGCGTCAACGCCGCCGTGCAATCGGTGCGCATGACAGCGGCGCGGCAAGCCTATGTCTGATGCGGCAATCCCTCTGAGCCGGGACATGGCCCCGCCCGCGCGCCCGGCGGCGATCCTGCCGCTGGCGGTGCGCGACCTTGGCTTGCGCTTCGGAACGTCGACCGTGCTTGACGGGGTCAGCTTCGATCTCGACTCCTCGGGCTGTACCGTGGTCATGGGCCCGAACGGATCGGGCAAGAGCCTGCTGTTGAAGCTGCTGCACGGGCTGATCCCCCCGACGACGGGCAGCATCGACTGGCGCGGGCAGGGGCCGCGCGACGTCACCGCGCGACAGGCGCTGGTCTTTCAAAAGCCTGTGCTGCTGCGGCGTTCGGTCTCCGCCAACGTCGACTTCGTTCTGAAAGTGCGCGGCAAGGACCGTACTCGCACCGCGGCCCTTCTCGATCACGTTGGTCTGGCCCACAAGGCCGATCAGCCCGCCCGCCTGCTCTCGGGCGGCGAGGCGCAGCGGCTGGCGCTGGCCCGCGCATTGGCCGCCGACCCCGAGGTGCTGTTTCTCGACGAACCCACCGCCAGCCTCGACCCGGCTTCGGTTCTGGCCATCGAGCAGATCGTCAGGGAGGCCAGCGCGCGCGGTGTGCGCATCGTTTTCGTAACCCATGACATGGGGCAGGCGCGGCGCATGGCCGACGACATCCTGTTCCTCAGCCAGGGCCGGATTGCCGAGCACAACCGGGCCCACGACTTTTTCCGCCAGCCGCAGAGTCAGGCCGCGCGGGATTACCTGAACGGCAAGATTGTCGTTTGAACGACCAACCAAGGAACGGACCATCATGCATATGAACATATTCGGAGCGGCCGCGATCACGCTTGCCGTCACGGGCGGCGCTTTCGCACAGGATCAGTCGATCATCGTGCAATCCACGACTTCGACGGCGAACTCGGGGCTCTATGACCACCTGCTGCCGATTTTTCAGGACAAGACGGGGATCCAGGTCAACGTCGTGGCCGTGGGCACCGGCCAGGCGATCAAGAATGCCGAGAATTGCGATGGCGACGTGCTGCTCGTGCATGCCAAGCCGTCCGAGGAAAAATTCGTCGAGGCGGGCTTCGGCACCGGCCGCACGGACCTGATGTACAACGACTTCGTCATCGTCGGCCCGGGCGAAGATCCGGCGGGCGTGGGCGGCATGGACGACGTGCAGGGCGCGATGTCCAAGATTGCCGAGGCGGGCGCGCTCTTCGCCTCGCGCGGGGATGACAGCGGCACCCACAAGAAGGAGATGGCGCTCTGGTCCGACAGCGGCGTCGATCCGACCGCGGCCAGCGGTGACTGGTACCGCGAGACGGGCTCGGGCATGGGGGCCACGCTCAACGCCGGCATCGGCATGGGCGCCTACGTCATGACCGACCGCGCCACCTGGATCAGCTTCGACAACAAGCAGGATTACGCGATCCAGGTCGAGGGCGACGAGGACATGTTCAACCAATACGGCGTGATCCCGGTCAATCCCGAAAAATGCCCCAGCGTGAACACCGACGCCGCCCAGACCTTTGCCGACTGGCTGGTCTCGGACGAGGGCCAGGAGGCGATTGGAGCTTACAAGGTCGCCGACCAGCAACTGTTCTTCCCCAACGCACCCGAAAACTGATAGACGTGTCGGGGCGGCGGTGCACCCGCCGTCCCGAGACACAAATCCAGGCGCCATGACCGAGCTTGACCTTCCCGACCACGAATATCTGACTGTCAAGGAACTGGCCGAGCTCTTGCGCCTGAAGGAACGCAAGGTCTATGACCTTGCCGCCTCGGGTGCGGTGCCGTGTTCGCGCGCCACGGGAAAGCTGCTGTTTCCGGCAAACGAGATCCGCACATGGATCGAAAAGGCGCAGTCGGGTGGCGGCGACGCGCAAGGCGACGCGTCTAAATCCAAATCGCGCTTGCCTATCGTGCTTGGCAGTCACGATCCCTTGCTGGATTGGGCGATCCGCCAGTCGGGCTGCGGACTGGCCACGCTGCATGACGGCTCGAACGACGGGCTTGAACGTTTCACGACCGGCGAGGGCATCGCAGCCGGCCTGCATATCCTTGACGCCGCCACCAATCGCTGGAACGTGCCAGCCGTATCGAAGGCGGCCTCGCGTCAGAACGCGGTTCTCGTCCGGTTCGCGATGCGGCGGCGCGGGCTCGTCGTCCGGCCCGGAGGGCGCGCGCCGTCGGGGCTTCACGATCTTGACGGGGTCCGGTTTGTTCCGCGGCAGGCGGGGTCGGGCACCGACACGCTACTCCGGCACCTGGCCGAGCGAGAGGGCGTGGATCTTGCCGCGCTCGACCTGGCCGACGTCGCCCGGACCGAAGACGAGGCGGTGGAGGCGGTCCGGCGCGGCGGAGGCGAGACGACCTTCGGCCTTGAAGCGGTCGCGCGCAGTTACGGCCTGGAGTTCGTGCCCGTCATCGAAGAAGAGTTCGCCTTGCTTGTCGACCGCAAGGCGTGGTTCGAGCCGCCTTTCCAGTCGCTTATGAACTTTTGTGCCACGGATGCCTTCCGAACGCGGGCGAACGTCTATGGCGGCTACGACATCGACGGGATTGGCACCGTTCAATGGAACGCATAGCGCATTTCGGTTGAACTCGCGTTTTCCGCTCATCACACGGTCAGGGCCAACGCGAAGCATCTTGTTGGCCATGGCTCTGTCATTTTCGTGGACCAGATCAAATGAAGGGGCGGACTGTGGTAGGCCCGGAGGGACTCGAACCCCCAACCAAAGCGTTATGAGCGCTCTGCTCTAACCAATTGAGCTACAGGCCCGACCTTTGCCCGGGATAGGCGGGGGCAGGGCGGGCGTCAAGGGCTCTGACAAGGTTCCGGGGCTTTCGCGATTGCACGGGCGGGCGCGATGGATTAACCGAAGCCCCAAGCCAGAGCGGAGACCGCACATGACCGACGCCAAGAACGGGATCACCTATGCCGATGCCGGCGTGGATATCGACGCGGGCAATGCGCTCGTCGACCGGATCAAGCCTGCCGCCAAGCGCACCAACCGCGCCGGCGTCATGGCCGGCTTGGGCGGCTTCGGCGCGCTGTTTGACCTCAAGGGCGCCGGCTATACCGACCCCATTCTCGTGGCCGCAACCGACGGAGTGGGCACCAAGCTGCGCATCGCCATCGACACCGGCAACGTGGATGGCGTGGGGATCGACCTAGTCGCCATGTGCGTCAACGACCTTGTCTGCCAAGGCGCCGAGCCGCTCTTCTTCCTCGACTACTTCGCCACCGGCAAGCTCGACACGGAAACAGCGTCCCGCATCATCGAAGGCATCGCCGAAGGCTGCGTGCGCTCCGGCACCGCGCTGATCGGCGGTGAGACGGCGGAAATGCCGGGCATGTACCCCGAGGGCGATTTCGACCTCGCCGGCTTCGCCGTGGGCGCCATGGAGCGCGGCAGCGACCTGCCGGCGGGCGTGACCTCCGGCGACGTCCTTCTGGGCCTTGCCTCCAACGGGGTGCATTCCAACGGCTATTCCCTCGTGCGGAAGCTGGTCGAGATGTCGGGCCTCGGCTGGGACGCCGACTGCCCATGGGCGGACGGCACGATCGGCGCGGCCCTGCTGACCCCGACGCGCCTTTACGTGACGCAAGCGTTGGAGGCGGTCCGCGCGGGCGGCGTCCACGCGCTCGCCCATATCACCGGCGGTGGCCTGACCGAGAATATCCCACGCGTTCTGCCCGATGTGCTTGGCGTCGACATCGACCTCGGCAGCTTCGACCTGCCCCCCGTCTTCCGCTGGCTGATGGCGCAGGGCGGCATGGCCGAGGCCGAGATGCTCAAGACCTGCAATTGCGGCGTGGGCATGGTGCTGGCGGTCGATGCGGACCGCGCCGACGCGCTGAGCACGCTCTTGCAAAACACCGGCGAGACCGTGATCCGTCTCGGTCATGTCACCGAGGGTGAGGGCGTGCGCTACACCGGCAGCCTCGCGTGACCAAACGCGTCGCAATCCTGTTCTCGGGCAGTGGCTCCAACATGGTGGCGCTGATCGACAGCATGACCGGCGACCATCCGGCACGCCCCGTGGTGGCGCTTTGCAACACGCCCGACGCTCCCGGTTTTGCCAAGGCCGCGGCGCGCGGCGTGCCGACCGAGCTTGTCGATCACCGAGATTTCAAGGGCGACCGCCCGGCCTTCGAGGCTGTGATGACCCGGACCCTGGATCGCTACGCCCCCGACATCATTTGTTTTGCGGGCTTCATGCGCATCCTCACCGACGATTTCATCTCGCGCTGGCAGGGCCGGATGATCAACATCCACCCGTCGCTACTGCCCAAATATCGCGGCCTCGACACCCACGCCCGCGCCATTGTGGCAGGCGAGACCGAGGCCGGTTGTACCGTCCACGAGGTCACGCTTGAACTCGACGATGGCCCGATCCTGGGACAGGCCCGCGTGCCCGTGCATCCCGGTGATACACCAGAGCTGCTGGCCGCCCGCGTGCTGGAGCACGAACACCGGCTTTACCCGGCGGTCCTGCGCCGCTTCGCCGCCGGCGATCGCACGCCCGTGCATCTGCCCTGATCGGGCAAGGGCGGGTGCCTTTGCTTCAGCGCGGCGCGCTTGCCGCCACGTTGCCGTGCCAGTCCGTGGACACATCGGCAGGCGGGGCGCTCAGCGCGACACCGCCAAGCACCAGCAACAAAAGGCCACTCAGCGTCATCGCCGCATTGCGCAGGTCGATCCGCAGGGCAGGGCAGGCGGGGATATGGTCGAAGGTCGTCATGGCATGTCTCCGTCATTGGAACTGCCTCTCACATAGGCCCGGATCTGACATTTTTAAAACGAATGAATGTTGCGTAAGTCATCACGTTACGTGATGTTTTGAGGCCGCTATGCCGCTCCTCTGCCTCAACGCGTTACTAGCGCTTTGCTTTCCGCCGCGCCTCGGTATAGGCGGTTGGATTACCACGTTAGATCCGCCGGAGCAGGAATGCACACCATCACCACCACCGAAGACCTCGCCGCATTTTGCGCCCGCGCGGCCGAGGCCGAGTATGTCACCGTCGATACCGAATTCCTGCGCGAGCGCACCTATTATTCCAAGCTCTGCCTGATCCAGCTGGCCCTGCCGTCCCGCGGCGAGGACGACGCCGTGCTGGTCGATCCGATCGAGGGGCAGGACATGTCGCTCGAACCGCTCTACGATCTCTTCCGCGATCCTTCCGTAGTCAAGGTCTTTCACGCCGCCCGGCAGGACCTCGAGATATTCTACGTCGATGCGGGTCTTATCCCCGATCCGCTCTTCGATACCCAAGTGGCGGCGATGGTCTGCGGCTTCGGTGAACAGGTCGGCTATGAAACTCTCGTTCGCAAGATCGCCAAACAGTCGCTGGACAAGACCTCGCGCTTCACCGACTGGTCGCGCCGCCCGCTGACCGACGCGCAGAAAACCTACGCCATAGCGGACGTGACGCATCTGCGCGACATCTACGAGTTTCTTGCCGCCAAGCTGGCCAAGTCGGGCCGCGACAAGTGGGTGGCCGAGGAAATGCAGGTTCTGACCGACCCCGAAACCTATATCGCGCGGCCCGAAGAGGCGTGGCAGCGCGTCAAGACCCGCAACTCGTCGGGCCGGTTCCTTGCCATCGTGCGGGAACTGGCGCGCTTTCGTGAGGATTACGCCCAGACCCGCAACATCCCCCGGAACCGGGTCTTCAAGGACGACGCGCTGGTCGAGCTGGCCTCGACGAAGCCCAAGTCGGCGAATGACCTGTCGCGCTCGCGGCTTCTGCTGCGCGAAGCCCGGCGGGGCGACATCGCCGACGGGATCATCGCCGCGGTCAAGGCGGGGCTCGATTGCGCGAACGAAGATCTGCCCAAGCCCGACCGCAGCCGCGAGCGGCTTCAGATCAACCCGGCGCTGGCCGACCTTTTGCGCGTGCTGCTCAAGGCGAAATCCGAGGAATACTCGGTCGCCTCCAAGCTCATCGCCTCGGCGGCCGACCTTGACGCCATTTCAGCGGGTGAACGCGACGTTCCTGCCCTGAGCGGCTGGCGGCGCGATGTATTCGGGGACGATGCGATGCGGCTTTGCGACGGCAAGGTGGCACTGGCCGCGCGTCGCGGGTCGATCGTGGCGATCGACCTCTAGGCGGTCAGCGGCGGGAACTGAGGGCGTTCAACTCGCCGCGCACGCGGATCTCGTTGATCACGTCCAGATCGTTGTTGCTCAGGAACGCGCCTACCCGCACTTCGCGGGTGCTTTGGGTGCCCACCGGAGTCTCGATCGGCTGATAGGCGTTCAGCGTGTATTCCATGACGCCGTTTATGGGGCCGTCCTCGCTGATCGGCAGCAGGCGCACGTCGAACGCGCCCTCGCGCTGGGGCAGGCCGGTCACGCGCACGATCGCGCCCGTAGGCAGCGGCTCGACCACAAGGCTGGTCACCTGGTCCACCAGGCTTCCGTCGTAGATCTCGACCTTGGCGCGGCGGCGGAAGATGCCCGAGCGTTGCGCGACCGAGGCATTGCGGCGCACGATCAGTTCGGCGTTCTGATCCTCGATCAACGGGTTGCCGGTCTGACGGTCGCTGGGCGAGCGGCGTTCGCCGGTATTGGTGGTGTTCACGATCGGGGTGGACCTGCTGTTGCCGAACCAGTTGCGTGGGTTGGCGCCGGAATCGCGCCAGCCGCTGCACGCCGTCAGCGTCATGCTTGAAATCAACATCACCGAAAGCAGAACCCGCATTTCGACCGCCCCTTCCTCGTTTCTCTTCGACTACCCCATCCGCGCGGGCTTGAAAAGGGACTTGGCGCACTGGACCTCGAGGTGTTGCACACCTAACTGTGGGGCAAGGAACAGACAGGAGACGCGTTGCATGGCGCAGCAGGCATTCGAAGAGATCGTCGAGGATTTCGAGTTTCTGGAGGACTGGGAAGACCGCTACCGCTACGTGATCGACCGCGGCAAGGCCATGGACGGTCTCGACGACGCGCTCAAGGTGCCCGCCACGAAGGTCGATGGCTGTGCCAGCCAAGTCTGGTTGCACCCGCAGACCGAGGACGGCACGTTCCGTTTCGACGGCGATTCGGACGCCATGATCGTGCGCGGCCTGATCGCTGTGCTGCGCGCGCTCTACAATGATCTGCCGGTGGGGCAGGTGGGGCAGGTGGATGCCCCCGGCGAACTGGCCCGCCTGGGACTGAACGACCATTTGTCTGCGCAACGCTCCAATGGGCTGCGCGCGATGATCGAACGCATCCGAGCGGTCGCGTCGGAGGCCGCCTAACCCGGCGGAGTGGCTGCGCCACGCTCGATTTTTTCGTGAAGAGGGGCGCTGCCCCTCCGGTCGAAACCTCGGTTTCGACCTCCTCCCCGGGATATTTCTGGCCAGAGGAAAAGCCGCTCAGGCTCGGTCGGCAAGCGCGGTTTCGAGGTCGCCGTAGCCGGTGAACCGGTATTCGAAGTCGAGCCCGAGTCGATCGGCGCAGCCCTGCGCCTTGGCCTTCAGCGCGGGGTCTTCGACCTGGGCCTGGTAGACCAGCGTGGTATAGTTGCCGAAGATCATGTCGCGCAGTTCGGGATGCCGGTCGAGGCCCATCGGCTTCCACACGAAGGCGTCGAACTGCTTGACCAGAAAATCGGTCAGGTAGAAGGCGCTGATCTCGTCGCGGGCCGCGAAGGTCTCGTTGCCCTCGAAAAAGGAATAGCAATGCGGGCCTTCGACCATCTGGACACCCAGCTCGCGGCATTTCGCCTGCAAGAGCCCGCCGGTGCCGCAATCGGCGTAGACCACGAAGACATCGTCGTAGGAATCACGGTTCTCGGCCACCGTTTGTTCGACCGCTGTCACGATCTTTTCGGGATAAAGGTGGTACTTTGCAGGTAGGCATTGCAGCACCATGTGATCCCACCCATTAGCTTGTTTCAACGCTAGGATTTCGCGCGCCAGCGCGCCGCAGGCGACTAGAAGGATGTTGCCCTTCGCCCGCTCGGCAAAGCCGTCCTCGGTCAGGGTTGTGTCGCTGGGCAGCATCTTAGCGTCCGCCGCCGCGCAGGCCGATGATGCGCACCAGAATGTAAACGCCCAGCACCAGCGGCACCGCCACCATCCAGTTCTCCGACAGCGCCTCCGGCCCCTTGGCCGAGGTCAGAAGGAAAATCGTACCGCCTGCGGCGGCGATCACCACGATCAGCAGCAGGACCAGCTTGTTGAGCGGCATGGTCGTGTTCCTTTCTGCAATGACATAAGCGCAGTCCTCCGACGAAAAAAGCCCCGCCGGGTCGGGCAGGGCTTTCTCGATTACCATTGGCAAAGGCTCAGCCCGTTGCACCCTGATTGTGTTTGCGGCCCACCAGGTCCTTGGCGGTTTCCACCGCTACGGCGGCGTCGCGGCAATAGGCGTCGGCGCCGATGGCCTTGCCGAATTCCTCGTTCAGAGGCGCGCCACCCACCAGCACGATATAGTCGTCGCGCAGGCCCTGTTCGACCATCGTGTCGATCACGACCTTCATGTAGGGCATCGTGGTGGTGAGCAGCGCCGACATGCCCAGAATGTCGGGCTTTTCGGTCTCCAGCGCCTCGAGATAGTTCTCGACCGGGTTGTTGATGCCGATATCGACCACTTCGAATCCCGCACCTTCCATCATCATCGACACAAGGTTCTTGCCGATGTCGTGGATGTCGCCCTTGACGGTGCCGATGACCATCTTGCCGACGCGCGGCGCGCCGGTTTCCGCCAGCAGCGGCTTGAGGATGGCCATGCCGCCCTTCATCGCGTTGGCGGCCAGCAGCACCTCGGGGACGAACAGGATGCCGTCGCGGAAATCCTTGCCGACGATGGTCATGCCGCCCACCAGCGCCTCGGTCAGCACCTGGTAGGGTTGCCAGCCACGCTCCAGCAGGATGTTCACGCCTTCCTCGATCTCTTCTTTCAGACCATCATAGAGGTCGTCGAACATTTGCTGGACAAGTTCCTCGTCGTCCAGTTCGCTGAGGATGATGTCGTCTTCTTCGTCGGACATATGCTTGATCCCTTGATGTGGCGCGTGGCCCGTTATCTCGTCCCCGCGATTACGTCCATTTTGTCGCACACGACTTTCCAATTCCGACATGCGCGGTTCTTGCACCGACAGATGGCGCAGTTTCATGCCTTCCAGCAGTGGAAAATCCCCATGCTCACTATGAGCTTGTTGCATATGTTCTCTTAATGTTCCTATAATTCGGCCATGTCCGATGTTTCCTACACCATTGATCCGCGTTTGCGCCGTCCGGGCCGGGGCGCGGTCAGCAACGCCGTGGGCCGGTACGAGCGCGAGTCGCGCAGTTTCGAGGATGACGGCTGGAACGCCGCGCCTGAGGAGGCGGCTCTGCGCACCCGCGTCAGTGTCGAACGGCCGCGCAGCATCATCACCTACAACCGCTCGCCTGATCTGCCCTTCGACCGTTCGATCAACCCTTACCGGGGCTGCGAGCACGGGTGCATCTATTGCTTCGCTCGGCCCAGCCACGCCTGGCTCGGCCTATCGGCGGGGCTTGATTTCGAAACCCGGCTGGTCGCCCGCCCCGACGCGCCCGAGGTGCTGGCCGCGGAACTGCGCAAACCCGGCTACAAGGTTCGGCCCATCGCCATCGGCACCAATACCGATCCCTACCAGCCCATTGAAAAGACTCATGGCATCATGCGCGCCTGCCTTCAGGTGTTGTCGGAGTTCAACCATCCCGTCGCCATCGTCACCAAGGGTAGCCTTGTGGAGCGTGACATCGACATCCTGTCGGACATGGCGGCACGCGGGCTGGCAAGGGTGGGCATGTCCGTCACCACGCTCGACGCAAAGCTGTCGCGCGCGATGGAACCGCGGGCGCCGGCCCCGGCGCGGCGCCTGAAGGTCATCGAACGGCTGGCTGGCGCGGGCATCCCCGTCCGGGCCATGGTTTCTCCGGTGATCCCGGGCCTGACCTGCCACGAGATCGAGCCGACACTGAAATCCGTCGCCGGGGCAGGGGCCGAGGCCGCCAGCTGGATCATGCTGCGCCTGCCGCTGGAGGTCTCGCCGCTTTTCCGCGAATGGCTGGCCGAGACCTGCCCCGACCGGGCCGCCCGCGTCATGGGCCATGTGCGTGACATGCATGGCGGCAAGGATTACGCCGCGGACTGGGGGCGCCGGATGCGCGGGTCAGGGCCGTATGCTGAAATGGTTGCGCAACGGTTCAGGGTGGCGGCGAAGCGGTTGGGGCTGGATGGGAAGCAGCCTCCGCTGCGCTGTGATCTGTTCGCGCCGCCAGCGCGGGCAGGGGATCAGTTGGAGTTGTTCTGAGATAAACGGGAAGATCGGCGGCGCGTCCGCGTGGGTTTTCACCCACCCTACGGGACGGCGCGCGCCCGTCTCGGGACCAATCCCGGACCTCGACGGCGACGTAGGGTGGGTGACAACCCACCATATCCGCTACAATTTCCGCACCTTCAACTTGGTCAGCCGGTTGTCTTCCTTCTCCACCACCTCGAAGCGGAAGCCGTGGAAATTGAAAACCTGTCCCACCTCGGGGATGATTTGCGCTTCGTAGATCACCAGGCCCGCCACAGTGTTCGCCTGATCGTCCGGCAAGGTCCAGTCCGTCGCCCGGTTCAGGTCGCGGATCGTCGTGCCCCCGTCCACCAGGAACTGCCCGTCATCGCTGCGCCCCACCGGATGATCGCCGTCCGGGTCGAACTCGTCGGTGATCTCGCCCACGATCTCTTCCAGGATGTCTTCCAGCGTGATCAGCCCCTGCAAGTCGCCATACTCGTCCACCACCAGCGCGAAATGGCTGCGCATCCGCAGGAACTGCCGCATCTGGTCATCCAGCGTGGTGGTCTCGGGCACGAAATAAGGCTCCATCGCCACATCGCAGATATCGAACGTGGCCAAGGCTCCGCGCGCACCCTCGGCCTGCAGCGCCAGCGTGTGCATGGCGCGCAGGAGGTCCTTTGCATGGACGATGCCGATGATGTTGTCCGGGTCGTCACGATAGATCGGCAGACGCGTGTGATTGGATTTCAGGCACTGGTCCAGGATCGCCTCCGGCTCCAGCGCCGCGTCGATCATCTCGATCTGGCTGCGGTGAAGCATGATCTCCTCGACTGCGCGGTCGCCCAGGTCCAGCGCGCCCAGGATCCGGTCGCGGTCTTCTTTCTCGACCACCCCCTCGGAGTGGCCAAGGTAGAGCGCCCCCGCGATTTCCTCGCGCACGGCCAGGATCTGGCTGTCGGGATCGGTCTTCACCCCGAACACCCGCAGCACGCCGCGCACCAGCAGGCGCACCGCCGAAACCACGGGCGAGAACACCACGATCACCCAGCGAATGACCGGAGCGGCATGCGACGCCGCCGCCTCGGCATTGGTGATCGCGTAGGTCTTGGGCAGCACCTCGGCGAAGATCAGCACCAGAAGCGTCATCACCAGCGTCGCCAGCGCCACGCCGCTCTCGCCGAAGGCGCGAGTGAACAGCGCCGTGGCCAGCGACGTCGCCAGGATGTTCACAAGGTTGTTGCCCAGCAGGACCGAGCCGATCAGCCGCTCGTTATCCTCGGTGATCTGCAGCGCCCGCTCGGCGCCTTTCGATCCCTTGTCGGCCCGGGCCCGCAGCTTGCCGCGCGAGGCGGCGGTCAGCGCGGTTTCACTGCCCGAGAAGCAGGCGGACAAAACAAGAAGCAGCAGGATCGCTCCGGCAGAGATCCAGAAGGCAGTGTCAAAGGTTGTTAAGGCGGGGTCCATTGTCCAATAGTCACGTTATGCGTTGCAGGGGTTATGGGGCGTGGACGCCGGTCATTCAAGGAAACAGGCGATGAAACTTGTCGATTTGGGCGCGCGGGACACTCCGTTGGCGGTCTTCGGCGGGCCGTACTCGAACCTGCACGCGACGCAGGGTCTGCTGGCCCGTACGGCCAGCCTCGACATTGCCCCGCGCGACACCATCTGCACCGGCGATCTGGTGGCCTATTGCGGGGCGCCTGTACAGACCGTGGCGCTGATCCGGGCGGCAGGCTTGCCCGTCGTGGCCGGCAATTGCGAGAAGCAACTGGCCGCGTACCAGATGGATTGCGGCTGCGGATTTGAGGACGGTAGCGCTTGTGACCTCTTGTCGGCGGGCTGGTACGCCCATGCCGACGCGGCCATCGGCGCAGACGTCCGCGCTTGGATGGACGGTCTGCCTGACATGATCCGCTTCACCCATCAGGGCCTGCGCTGCGCCGTCATCCATGGCGGTCTCAGTGATATCAGCCGTTTTCTGTGGTCCAGCAGCCCCGCGCCTGCCTTCGCCAGCGAGATCGCTTTGATCGAGGCGCAGGCTGGTTCCGTCGATATCGTCTTCGCGGGTCATTCCGGTATCGCCTTCCAGCGCCGCATCGGGCAGGTTCTCTGGGTCAATGCCGGTGTGATCGGCATGCCGCCCAATGACGGCACGCCGCGCACCGAGTACGCGCTTTTGCGGGGTGGCGAGGTCACGTTGCACAAGCTGGACTACGATCACGCCGCCGCGCTTGCAGACATGCAGGCGGCAGGCCTGACCCAAGGCTACGACGCCGCGCTCCCGACCGGCTACTGGCCGTCCGAAGACGTGCTGCCCGCATCGTTGCGCCGCTCCTCCTGAGCGAGCGGGTGCGCATCGAAGACCAACTCGCGCAGCCGGTCCTCCAGCACATGGGTATAAATCTCCGTCGTGCCCACATCGGCATGGCCCAGCATTGTCTGGATCGTGCGCAGGTCGGCACCCCCGGCCAGCAGATGCGTGGCGAAGGCATGGCGCAAAGTGTGCGGCGACACCCGCTCGGGGCTGATCCCCGCCGCCACGGCGAACTCCTTGACCAAAAGGAAAAAACGGTTGCGCGTCAGATGGCCCGCCTTGCCGCCCGAGGGAAACAGGAAGGCCGAAATTGGCTTGCCCTTGGCCTTCGCCGCCTCCTCGGCGGCATCGCGCCTCTCCAGCCACGCCGCCAGCGCTTGCCGGGCCGGGGGCGACATCGGCACCAGCCGCTCCTTGCCGCCCTTGCCGCGCACCAGCAACATCTGCGGATCGCCCCGGCAGGACGCCACCGGCAGCGACACCAGCTCGGTCACCCGCATCCCCGTGGCGTAAAGCAGCTCCATCAGGCAGGTGTTGCGCAGCTTGTCGGCCTCGCTCCGGCCCGTGGCCCGTGCGGCCTCCAACAGGCGGTCCACCTCGTCCAGCTCCAGCGTCTTGGGCAGGCGCTGATCCCGGCCCGGCCCCTTGATCTGGATCGCCGGATTGTCGCTGCGCAGCCCTTCATCGAAAACGAAACGATACAGCTGCTTGATCGCCGACAGCCGCCGCGCCCGTGTCGAGCGCGCCAGCCCTTGCGCGTCGCAATGCACCAGGTAGGCCTCGATATCCGACCGGCCCGCGCTGGCGGCATCCTTGCCGCCCCGTTCCAGCCATCCTGTGAAATCCGTCAGGTCACGGGCGTAGGCCTGCAACGTGTTTTTCGCCGCCCCGGCCTCGGCCGCCTGCGCGTCGAGGAAATTCGCCAGCCAATGCACCGTGCTCACGTGTCCGCCTTCAGCAGCAGGATCTGCAACGCCGCCTGCCGCGCGGTATCTTCCAAGCCCACGGAGCGCAGTGTCGCGAGGCCCGCCACGATGTCACTCGCCTGGTTCGGCCCGGCGGTGTCCAGTTGCAACGCCGCGGTCAGAATCGCCTGACCCAGCCGCCCGGCCTCCAGCATGTCGGCATGGTCGGGGTGGGCGGTCGTCGCGGCAAAAGCCTCGGCGATGGCGATCTGCGGCGTCTCGCTGGCCAGCGTGGCATCCGGCGCGCCCCGCGCCAACCCCAACAGGAACTGCGCTCGTGCGTCGCTCCCGGCAAGTTTCGGCGCCAGGGTCTCGTAATCCTGCGACAGAAGGGCCACCTCGAACGCCGCTTCCCGTGCCCGCCCGTCAAGCTCCAGCGTCGACAGCGACTGCGCGAACAGCGTGGCAAAGGCCACGGCAAGGCCTTCGCGTTTCATGTCCCGCCACAGCCCCGGCAGATGACGCGCCACCGCCTGCGGGTCGGTATCGGCAATCGCCTGTTCCAGCTTCTGCACGCCCGCCACGCGGTCCCACACCCCGCCCGAGGCCGCCGGGCGCTGATCGGTGTATAGCCCCAACAGGCGGTTGGCGGGCAGGGCGCCGGTGCGGGTCAACCGCTCTGCCGCCTCGATCTCGGCCTTCAGCCCGGTCAGCCCGCGCAGGTCCGCCACGGCGTATTCCCGCGCCAGGTTTCGCGTGGGCAGCGGTGTGCCCGCCGCCTCGTACAGGCGATAGAGCAGTGGAGTCATCTGCGCCGACGGGGCCAGGGTCATCTCCGCGTCGATCGTCTCGGGATCCAGATACTGCGCCAAAAGCCGCGCGCTGGCGGCGTCCAGCACACCCACCGCCGTCGCCGTCTCGTAGGTCAGCGCGGCCGTCTGCCAGTCCCCGTCGCGCGCCCCGCAATAGATCCGCGCGTCATAGCGCTCGCTCAGGTCCGGATCCTGGGTCAGCGCCGCACAGGCCTCTTCCTCGGTCCCGCTCAAGAGCGCCAGATCGAACCATTGGTCAAACAGGCTCGCGTCATACGGCCCCGCTTGCTGCACCAGCGCCAGCGCGGGGTCCACGGCCCCCATCTTGCGCAGCGCGGCCAGCCGGGCCCGCAGAAACCGCGCGTCGCGCCCCGCGTCGGCGGGCGCCTCCGCCTCGGCCAGTAGCAACGTGTAATAAAGCGCCTGGATTGCCGGCAACGGATCCGGCGGCAGGCGCGAGAACTGCGACACAAGGGTGTCCGTGCTGCTGCCCGCCCACAGGTTCGACGGCAGGCCCGTGGTGCTGCCGGGCAAGAGCCCCGCCGCATCTGGCTGTGCGCCGTCCAGCGGCATCACGTCGACGTCCGGCACCACGGCGCCTTCCACGTCGTCCGCAGCGGGCGGTTTCAGCGCCTCTTCCAAGGGGCGTGCGACGCTGATCGGCGCGGGATCTTTCAACCAGTCGATGGCCGCCAGCGGTTCCTGCGCCAGCGCCGGTGCGGCGAAAATTATTGAAAAACAAACGGCTTCAAGTGTCTTCAAGTATGATTTCCTGTCGAATTTCTTCTCGCTCGGGCGAGAAATCCGCACCGAAGAACGGGCCGATATAGGCATAACCCACCAGCGCCAGGAAAGCCAGAATGCCAAGATAGATCAGCCATTTGAGAAGTCTGAACATAAAGTGCCTGCCCGTTTCTTACCGTCTTTTACCACTTTATAACTGGCAATTTCATCAAGATCACGTCATTCAGTGGCTGAAAAGAAGAGATTGGCATAGGAGCGCCGAAAGTGGCGGCCTCGGGACATTGGCAGTTGAACAAAACCGTCGTGCTGGTGGGTATGATGGGGGCCGGAAAAACCGCCGTGGGTAAGGCGTTGGCAGCCATGCTTGATGTGCCGTTCCTCGATTCTGATGTCGAAATCGAGGCGGCGGCGAACATGACGATCGCCGAAATTTTTTCCCGCGACGGCGAGACGTTCTTCCGCGACCGCGAAACGCAGGTGATTGACCGCCTGCTCGACGGCCATCGTTGCATTCTGTCGGCCGGCGGCGGTGCTTTCCTCTCCGAGCGCAACCGCGATCTTATCGGGGCCAAGGGCGTCTCGGTCTGGCTTCAGGCCGACCTGAAGCTTTTGTGGAATCGCGTAAAACACAAGGATACCAGGCCCTTACTGCGCACGGCTGATCCTTACAATACGTTAAAGGACCTCTACGAGGCCCGGCTGCCTTACTACGAGAAGGCCGATCTCGCGGTGCCCGCGCATGCGTCCTATACGATTGACCAGATGGCGACCAAGGTTTGCGAGGCGCTTGAACAGCGGCCCGATGTGCTGGAGCAGGTGACATGACAGAACGCGTTCACGTGGGGCTGGGCGACCGTGCCTATGATATCCATATCGGCCCCGGGCTACTGGGGCAGGCCGGGGCGTTGATCGCACCGCTGCTGCGCCGCCCCCGCGTGGCAATCGTCACGGATGAAACCGTCGGAGCCTTGCATCTCGCCACGCTTCAGGCGGGGCTCAAGGCGGGTGGCATCGACAGCACCGCCCTCGCGCTGCCCCCCGGCGAAGGCACCAAGGGCTGGCCGCAGTTCGAGCGTTGCGTCGAATGGCTCCTGTCCGAAAAGGTCGAACGCAGCGACATTGTCATCGCCTTCGGCGGCGGCGTCATCGGCGATCTCGTGGGCTTCGCCGCCTCCGTCCTGCGCCGCGGGGTGCGGTTCGTGCAGGTGCCCACCAGCCTGCTTGCCCAGGTCGACAGTTCCGTGGGCGGCAAGACCGGGATCAATGCGCCTCAGGGCAAGAACCTCATCGGCGCCTTTCACCAGCCCAGTCTGGTTCTGGCTGACACCGAGGTGCTTGGAACGCTGGAAAACCGAGATTTCCTGGCCGGTTACGGCGAAGTGGTAAAGTACGGCCTGCTGGGGGATGCGGCCTTTTTCGACTGGCTCGAAACACACGGCTCGGGCGTGGCGCAAGGCGATATGGCCTCCCGCATCGCGGCGGTCAAACGCTCGGTCGAGATGAAGGCCGAGATCGTCATCGAGGATGAAAAGGAATACGGCCGCCGCGCGCTCCTGAACCTGGGCCACACCTTCTGCCACGCGCTCGAGGCCGCCACCGGCTACGGCGACCGCCTCCTGCATGGCGAAGGCGTCGCCATCGGCTGTGCGCTGGCGTTCGAGCTCTCCAGCCGTCTGGGCCTGTGTTCGCAGGAAGACCCCAGCCGTGTCCGCGCCCACCTGCGCGACATGAACATGAAGGTAGACATGTCTGATATCGCAGGAGAATTGCCCGATGCCGACGGCTTGATCGATCTCATGGGACAAGACAAGAAGGTGGTCGACGGCAAGCTGCGCTTCGTCCTCGCGCGCGGCATCGGCGATGCATTCGTGGCAGAGGACGTGGACATGGATGTAGTTCGCAAACTACTCGGCGACGCGCTCGCCGCCCGCTGACCAAAGTCACCGCCCGATCTTCACTGTTCCAAAAATACTCATCTGCCAGGCCTCCGTTCGCACCTGCGCTCGCTCTCCCGCGTAGGGTGGGTGAAAACCCACGCGCCGCTACGTCACTCTGTCCCGATTGCCTTCGACGCGTTCACCCGCGCGGACAGCTCCTCCAGCGTCTCGACCCGCTCGGAATACCGATCGGTAAGATACCCCGCCTGATCCCGCGTCAGGAGCGTGAACTTCACCAACTCCTCCATCACGTCCACCACGCGGTCATAAAGCGGACCCGGTTTCATCCGGTCCGCCTCGTCGAATTCGTCCCACGCTTTCGGCACCGAAGACTGGTTTGGGATCGTCAGCATCCGCATCCAGCGCCCCAGTATCCTCATCTGGTTCACCGCATTGAAGCTCTGGCTGCCGCCACTGACTTGCGCCACCGCCAGCACCTTGCCCTGCGTGGGCCGAATCCCCCCGATGGGCGCCAGCGGGATCCAGTCGATCATGCTCTTCATCACGCCGGTCATCGCGCCATGCCGCTCGGGGCTGACCCAGACCATTGCTTCGGACCACAGCACCAGGTCACGCAACTCGGCCACTTTAGGGTGGCTTGCCTCCGCATCATCGGGCAGGGGAAGTCCGTGCGGATCATATGTCCGCGCTTCTGCGCCGAGATGGCGCAACACCCGCGCCGCTTCCTCGCTCAACAGCCGCGAAAACGACCGTTCCCGCAAGCTGCCATAGAGCAGCAGGATCCGCGGCGCATGGCCGGTCCGCTCCGCCGGGAACAGCCAATCTTCATCGATGCGGGGCAGGGCGTCCGCGTTCAGGTTGGGCATGTCACTCATCCGCGCACCTCTTGACGTTGACCGAACCGCGACCTTGTCCGGTTGGCGAAGGCAACTAGCGACAGCATCACCGGCACCTCCACCAGCACGCCGACCACCGTGGCGAGCGCCGCGCCCGAATTGAGGCCGAAAAGGCTGATCGCCACCGCCACCGCAAGCTCGAAGAAATTTGAGGTCCCGATCATCGCGCAAGGGGCCGCCACCCGGTGCGGCACGCGCATCACGTAAGCCGCACCATAGGCCAGCGCGAAAATCCCGTAGCTCTGTATCAGGATCGGCACCGCGATCAGCGCGATCACAAAGGGGTTGGCGAGGATGATACTGCCCTGCAACCCGAACAGGATCACCACCGTCGCGATCAGGCCGATGATCGACCACGGCTTCACCCGCGCCGTGAACGCGACAATCGCCGCCTTGTTGCCCAGCATCCGCCGCGTCACCAGCCCAGCGACAAGGGGCAGCACTACATAGAGGACCGTCGCCGTCACCAGCGTCTGCCACGGTACTATGATGTCCGTGACCCCCAGCAGGAATGCCACGATCGGCGCAAAGGCCACGACCATGATCATGTCGTTCACCGACACCTGCACCAGGGTGTAGGTCTCATCGCCGCGGGTCAGCTGCGACCACACGAACACCATCGCCGTACAGGGCGCCGCGCCCAGCAGGATCAGCCCGGCAATGTACTGTGCCGCATCCTCCGGCGCGATCCACGGCGCGAAGATGGTATCGAAAAACAGCACCGCCAGCAACGCCATGGTGAAGGGCTTGATCAGCCAATTGACCGCCAAGGTGATGACAAGACCCTTCGGCTGCTTCGCCACCGCCGGAATCGTCGACAAATCCACCCCGATCATCATCGGATAAATCATCGCCCAGATCAGCCCCGCCACCACGAGGTTGATCTGTGCCACCTCCGCCGCCGCGACGGCTTCCACAAGCCCCGGTGCCACCACGCCAAGCGCGATACCCAGAACGATCGCCAGCGCGATCCAGACGCTCAGATAGCGTTCGAAAATGCCCATGCCGCTCTCTTGCGGGGTGTCGACCCTGTCGGTCATCCTTGCCTCTCTTTCGGTCCTGTCGTGATCAGCACTTGAGTGAAATCTCATCGATAAGCGACTGGCATTGTTCCGGATTCCCGCCACAGCAATCCTCCATCAGAAAGCCCAGCAGCCCCCGGATCCCCTCAGTCTCGGCCCGGTAGCGGACCGACCGTCCGTCCCGCGCGGCCCGGATAAGACCCGCCTGCGACAGGATCGACAGATGGGCCGACATGGTGTTCTGCCGCACCTCGCATCGCTGTGCGATCTCGCCCGCCGCCATGCCCTCGGGGCCCGCGCGCATCAACAGGCGAAACACGTCCAGCCGCGTGTCCTGCGACAGGGCCTGAAGGGCGGAAAGAGCGCTTGGCTTATCCATATATCGAGAATTATGGATATATAGCGTGGAGCGCAAGCCATGTCTGTGTGACTTGGACCCGCTGCCGCGAAGGCAGCGCGGCGGCGCAGGAACAAAGCCCATCGCCACCCGTTCCGTCAGGAACAGGCCCGTAGTCCGGCCACACACTCAACAGGAAAGGTCGATTTCCATGAAAGCCGCACTCCACGACACATTCGGCGACCCGGCAAAGGTGCTCTACGCCACCGACACCGACACGCCCGAACCGGGCGAGGGGCAGGTGCGTATCCGAACCCTCCTGTCGCCCATCCACAACCACGACCTCTGGACCGTGCGCGGCACCTACGGCTACAAGCCCGCGCTGCCCGGCGCCATCGGCGGCTCCGAGGCGGCGGGCATCGTCGATGCCGTCGGTGCGGGTGCCGATGACAGCCTCAAGGGCCAGCGCGTCGCCGTTGCGGGCGTGCATGGCACATGGGCCGAGTATTTCCTCGCGCCCGCGAACGGCCTCATGCCCTTGCCTGAGCAGATCTCCGACGACGCGGGCGCGCAGCTTATCGCCATGCCGTTCTCGGCCATTTCCCTGCTCGACAGTCTCATGGCCGAACAGGGCGACTGGGTGATCCAGACCGCCGCCAACGGGGCGGTAGGCCGCATCATGGCCGTTCTGGCAAAGGAACGCGGCATCAACCTCGTCAATCTCGTGCGCCGGGACGACGCCGCGCAAGGCTTGCGCGACGCAGGCACGACGAACGTCATTTCCATCTCTGACGACGACTGGACCAATCAGGTCCGTGAAACGGTCGGCGACGGCAAGGTCGTCTCGGCCATCGATTCCGTCGGCGGCGAAATCGCGGCGCATCTGGTGGATCTGTTGTCGAGCGACGGCGAGATGATCGTCTTCGGCACAGCCACCGGCGCGCCGATGCCGCTCGCCTCCGGTCCGCTCATCATGAAGAAGATCACGGTCAAGGGCTTCTGGGGCGCCCGCGTCGGGTCCGAGATGGACCCAAACCGCCGCGAAACCCTGATGACCGAGCTGGTGACACTCGCGGTGCAGGGCAAGCTGCCGCTGGCAACGGACGGCACGTATCGCCTCGATCAGGTCACAGATGCCGTGACCGTTTCGTTGACCGCCGGTCGTGACGGCAAGGTTATGCTGAAACCCTGAGGCTACGCCGGTTGCCCCGTGACAGAACCACAGCCCCCTGCAGACATTCGGTGCGCTGCGGGGGGCATACGCTGGTCTCAAGACAGTAAACCAAGTGCGGGGGCGTGTTACGTCGAAAGCCGTGACGCACGCGGCAGGCGAGCCGCCCGCAAATTTTCGCCGTTATCTAGAGAAAAACCCGGAAAAGTAGATTGACTTGTAAGAATATGCTATCTGCGCGGTACCCGGACTGTTTCCCGGAACCGCTGTAACTGATTTTTCAATTCTTTTTCAAATAGGAGAATTCCTCATGCCAGGAATCCATCACGGCCTTACGCGCCTCGACCAACTCGTAAAAACCTGTCTTCAGAACGAAGGTCCCGCCAAGCCCTTCGTGCAGACGCTGGGACGGCTCAAGCCCGCCAACCCGGTCTTTATCGAAAACATCACCCATCAGGACGTTGTCAACGCGCTCGACGATCTGTCGCAATCCATGCGCGCAACCAGCAACGAAAACGGTCCGGCCGATGCCGGCATGACCTTCCTGGGGCAGTTCGTCGACCACGACATCACCCTCGATGCAACCTCCGCCCTCGGCACGCGCATCGACCCGGCAACGATCCGCAACATCCGTACGCCCAGCCTCGATCTCGATTGCGTCTATGGCGGTGGCCCCGAGGCCTCGCCGCATCTCTACGGCGCGGGCGAGCAGGATCATATGCTGATGTTCGGGCGTCAGGACAACGCGCTCGACCTTGCCCGGACCTGCGCCGGCAAGGCGCTAATCGGCGATCCGCGCAATGACGAGAACATTATCGTCGCCCAGATCCAGGGCATCTTCATCGAACTGCATAACATCCTCATGAGCAAGGTGATCGAAGGCGGTTCCGAGGCCGCCGACATCAAGGCTTGCGCCCATGACGGCATGAGCCAGGAAGTCTGGGACGCCCATGTTTCCCCTGCGTTGACCAGCTTTCAGGAAGTGCGCCGCTTCATCCGCCTGCATTACCAGTGGATCGTCTGGAACGAGCTGCTCGACGCCTTCGTCCACCAAAGCTGCCTCGATGCGGCCATGCAGGCACCCGCCTTCGGCTGGGACGCGCCGGTCATGCCGGTCGAATTTACCGGGGCCTGCTATCGCTTCGGCCATGCCACGACGCAGTTCGAATACCAGATGAACGACGCCGGAAGCCCCGTGCCGCTCTTCGCCACGCAAGGATTCGGCAAGCGGCCCGAAGATCAGAACCTCGATTACGATCTTTTCTTCGAGATGGGCGGCAGCACCTCATCGCAAAAGGCGCGCCCGGTCGGCCCGAAACTGGGCGAGGCACTCCTGGCGTTGCCGTTCGTCTCAGGCCAGATCGAACTGGAAGACGTGAACGTCACCCTGACCGAGCCGCAATCGAAAAACCTCGCCCTGCGCAACATGGTGCGCGACCGCTACACCTATCAACTGGCCAGCGGCCAGACATTCGCGACCCATCTGGGGACCGACACGGTCGATATCCCGCAGGAACTGAAGGACAAGGGCTTCAAGAAGACGCCGTTGTGGTTCTACGCCCTGCAAGAGGCAAAGGAACACGGTGACGGCAAGCTCACCGGCGTGGGCGGCACCATCGTCGCCTCGGTCTTCGCCAACCTGCTCAAGCGCGATCCGACCACATACGTGCACATCCCGCATTTCAAGCCGTGGCCGGGCTTTGGCGGCAAACCGTCCTGCATGGCCGGTATCATCGCGTATGTCGAGGCACATCGCAGCCATATCCTGCACCCCGACAAGCTGAAATGTGGCTGACCGGGCGCGTGGCGCGCCGTTTTCTTGAAAAGAAAACGCCCCGGAATTTTTCAAAAATTCCGGGGCACCAAGACTTTACCCGGCGATCTTCACCAGCGCGTGCCGCTTCTTGCCCGCCGACAGCTTGATCGGGCTGGCCAGCGCCTGCGCATCCACCATCAACCCCGCATCGGTCAGCGGCTGGTCGTCCAGCTTGGCGCCGTTTTCGGCAATCAGGCGCTTGGCCTCCTTGCCCGAGCCCGCCAGCCCCGACTTCACGATCAGCTGCACGATGGATATCCCGTCGCCGACCTCCGCCGGCGACAGTTCCAGCGTCGGCAAATCATCCCCGACGCCGCCTTTCTCGAACACTTCCCGGGCCGTGGCCTGCGCCTTCGCCGCCGCCTCCGCGCCGTGCAGCAGGGTCGTCACCTCGTTCGCCAGAATGACCTTGGCTTCGTTGATCTCGGCTCCTGCCAGCGCGCCCAGCCGCTCGCACTCGTCCACCGGCAACTCGGTATAAAGCTTCAGGAACCGCCCCACATCGGCATCCATCGTGTTCCGCCAGAACTGCCAGAACTCGTAGGGCGACCGCATATCCGCGTTCAGCCACACCGCGCCATCCGCCGACTTGCCCATCTTGCGCCCGTCGGCGGTTTCCAGAAGGGGCGAGGTCAGGCCATAGATCTCGTGATCCAGCACCCGCCGAGTCAGGTCTATCCCGTTGACGATATTGCCCCACTGGTCCGACCCGCCCATCTGCAACAGGCAGCCATAGCGCCGGTTCAGTTCCAGAAAGTCATAGGCCTGCAGGATCATGTAGTTGAACTCTAGAAAGCTCAGCGACTGCTCCCGGTCCAGCCGTGATTTCACGCTCTCGAAGGACAGCATCCGGTTGACGGAAAAGTGCCGCCCGATATCGCGCAGGAACTCAAGGTAGTTCAGCCCGTCCAGCCACTCGGCGTTGTTCAGCATCAGCGCATCCGTCGGCCCGTCGCCATAGGCCAGGTACCGCGCAAAAACCTGCTGCATCCCGTTGATATTGCTCTCGATCTGCTCGGGCCCCAGCAGCGGGCGCTCGTCCGACCGGAAACTCGGATCGCCCACCTTGGTCGTCCCGCCGCCCATCAGCGTGATCGGTTTGTGCCCCGTCTTCTGCAACCAGCGCAGCATCATGATGTTCAGCAGATGCCCCACATGCAGCGACTGCGCCGTGGCGTCATAACCGATATAGGTCGGCACCACGCCCGCGCTCAGCGCGTCGTCCAGCCCCTGGTAATCGGTGCAATCGGCCAGAAAGCCGCGCTCGATCATCGTGGCCATGAAATCCGATTTGGCGTGGTAGGTCATATCGCTTGTCCCAGCTGGTTTTGCGCGGCATGTATAGGGATGGTTCAGGCGAAGGAAAAGGCCATGTTGAAGGCCGGTTTGAAGAGCGGCCCGGTCTGGGCGCTCGGGGCGATGTCGGGCACCTCTCTTGACGGGGTCGATGCCGCGATGGTCCAGACCGATGGCGAGACGATCTTTGCCTTCGGCGACAGCGCCTATCGCGAATATTCCCCCACGGAAGAGGCCGTTCTGCGCGACGCCCTGGGCAAATGGCCGGGCGAAGTGGGGCAGGAGGTTCTACCACTTGTCCAACAAGCCCATGTCGATGTCCTGTCGCGCTTTGAAGGCGCGCAAATCGTCGGCTTTCACGGCCAGACCCTCGCCCATGACCCGCAAGGCCGCGGCACGCACCAGCTTGGCGATGGCGAGGCGCTCGCGATGCATCTCGGTCTGCCCGTCGTCTGGGATTTCCGCTCGGCGGATGTGCGTCTGGGCGGCGAGGGCGCGCCGCTCGCCCCGTTTTTCCACTTCGCCTGCGCCAAGTGGATGGGCGCCGCCCGCCCGCTCGCCTTCCTCAACCTTGGCGGCGTGGGCAACATCACCTGGATCGACCCCAGCCGCGACCGCCCCGATCAGGACGGCGCGCTTCTGGCCTTTGACACCGGCCCCGCCAACGCCCCCGTCAACGACCTGATGATGCAACGCCGGAACCAGCCCTGCGACCGCGACGGCGCCCTGGCGCTGCAAGGCAAAGTGGCCCAGGGCGCGCTCGAACTCTTCCTCGACGAGCCATACTTTCGCAAGATCCCCCCCAAAAGCCTGGACCGCGACGCGTTTTCCGACCTCTACACCCTTGTGCACGAACTCAGCGACGCCGACGCCGCCGCCACCCTCACGGCGATGAGCGCGGCGGCAATACTGCAGGCGATGGAGCATTGCCCATCCCCGCCCGAACGCTTGCTGGTCTGCGGCGGCGGGCGCAAGAACCCCGTCATGATGTCCATGCTGCGCGCGGCGCTTGATGCCGTGGTGGACCCGGTCGAGGCGGTGGGCCTTGATGGTGATATGCTCGAAGCACAGGCTTTCGGCCACCTCGCCGTGCGCATTCTGCGTGGCCTGCCCACATCCTGCCCCGCTACAACCGGCGTCGCGGCGGCAGTGGCAGGCGGAACTGTCAGCTGGCCGGACGGGAGCACGCGATGAAATACGACCTCGACAACGGCATGGGAACCCGCATCGGTCTCGTGGTGCTCAGCACCGACGAGACACTGGAAACCGAGGCGCGCCACGTCCTTGCGGGGCGCGACGTGGCCGCGCATCACACCCGCATCTTCTCGGACAACGAGGTTACTGCCGAAAACCTCGTTTCCATGCAGGAACGCATGGCCGCCTCCGCCTCGCTTCTACCGGGCGAGCTCGATGCCGTGGGCTATGGCTGTACCTCCGCGTCGGCGCTTATGGGCCCCGAGCTGGTCGAGGGTCAGGTGCAACTGGCGCATCCCGGCGTCCCCGTCATCAACCCGATCAGCGCGGTCGTCGCCGGTCTGCGCGCGCTCAACGCCTCCCGCATCGCGATGGTCACGCCATACTCGGCGCAGGTTATCGCGCCCATGCGCAGCTTTCTTGAGTCGCGCGGCATCAAGGTGGTCCATAACCTCAGCTTCGGCGAAACCGACGACCGCCGCGTCGCCCGCATCACCGAAGGCTCCACCCACGCCGCCGTCACCGAGGCCGCCAAGGCGACGGGCGTGCAGGCCATCTTCACCTCCTGCACCAACCTGCGCACCTTCGGCGTGATCGACACGCTGGAATCCGAGCTGGGCCTGCCGGTCATAAGCTCCAACCAGGCGCTGCTGTGGCACGTTCTGGGCCGCGCCGGGACCGATGCACGCGGATGGGGCCCGGGGCGGCTCTTCCAGGCCGAAGGCGTGCGCACAGCCATCGCCTGACTGCACGTTTGCGCTCCCGTCCCGGGCCTGACCCTGCCTGCCCCGGACTTGACCCGGGGGACCTCACGCCGCAAGAGATCCCGGATCAAGTCCGGAAGGACACCCGCCGCGTAGGGTGGGTGAAAACCCACCGCGCCCCACCGGCTGCCGTCCTTCCATCGACCCTGAAAACGCCCCAGCCTTTTGCAGCGCCGCCGGGACGGGCAGGGCGCTGAAAAACCAGTCGTTTGCCAGAGGGAAACTGCGCATCGCGCCAACATCCAAGAGACAGGCCGCGAATAACCGCGCTATGCTTGGGCTGCGGAGGCGGCAAGACATGCGCCGTATCCCGGCAAAAACAAAAACGGCCGCCAAAAGGCCGATCCAACAAGGAGAAGAGAATGGATGTCCTCGACAAACTGACGCGCGACCTGCGCACGCGACGGATCTCGCGCCGCCGCTTCATGCAACAGGGCCTCGCCGCCGGCGCGACCGTCTCGGCGCTCTCGCTGACCGCCGACATGGTCCACGCCCAGACGCCGAGGAAGGGCGGCCATTTCCGCGTTGCTCGCGGCCACGGTGCCACCACCGACAAGCTTGATCCCGGTGTGATCGAGAACGGCTACACGATCGGCCTCGCGCTCGGCGGCTACCAGGGCTACCTGACCGAAATCGCCCCCGACGGCAGCCTCGCGCCCTCGCTCGCCGAAAGCTGGGACTCCTCGCCCGACGCCAGGACCTGGACGTTCAAGCTGCGCGACGGGCTGGAGTTCCACAACGGCCGCACCGTCAAGGCCAGCGATGTCGTGGCCTCGATCAACCACCACCGGGGCGAAGGCAACACCTCTGCCGCCGGGCCTCTCGTCGCACCGGTGACAGAGATCACCGCCGATGGCGACCTTGTCGTGGTGGTCGAACTGGAGAGCGGCAACGCCGACTTCCCCTTCATCATGACCGACTATCACCTGCCGGTGATGCCCGCCAATGACGACGGCACCATGAACTGGCAGGACTATATCGGTTGCGGCTCCTACGTGCTCGACAATTACGACGCCGGCGTCAGCTCGCAGCTTTCGCGCCACGCCAACCACTGGAACGACGACGTGGCCTTCTTCGACACGGTCGAGGTGCTGTCGATCATCGACCAGAACGCCCGCACTTCGGCGCTCGTGTCGGGCGACGTGCACGTCATCGACCGCGTCGACCTCAAGACCGCCGCGCTGCTGGGCCGCCGCGACGGGGTCAACCTCAAGACGACGACCGGCACGCTGCACTATTCGCTGCCGATGCTCTGCGATGTCGATCCCTATACCGACAACAACATCCGGCTCGCCGTGAAATACGCCATCGACCGGCAGGAACTGGTGGACAAGATTCTGTTCGGCTACGGCGAGGTCGGCAACGACCATCCCATCGGTTCTGGCCAGCGGTTCTACAACGACGAGTTGGAACAGCGCACCTATGACCCCGACCGTGCCAAGTTCCACCTCAAGGAAGCCGGCCTCGACTCGCTCCAGATCGAGATCATGGCCTCCGATGCGGCCTTCGCCGGAGCGGTCGACGCGGCCATCCTGATCCAGAACTCCGCCAAGGGCGCGAACATCGACCTCAACGTCAACCGCCAGCCCAATGACGGGTTTTGGGCCGACCACTGGATGAAATCCCCCTTCATCACCAGTTACTGGAGCGGCCGACCCGTCGAGGACCAGATGTTCTCGACCACCTACCAGACCGGGGTGTCGTGGAACGAGTCGCACTGGTCGAACGAGCGTTTCGACAAGCTGCTGGTCGAGGCGCGCGCCGAACTCGACGAGGCCAAGCGCCGCGACATGTATTTCGAAATGCAAAAGATCCTGAACGAAGAGGGCGGCTCGGCCATTCCGATGTTCGCTTCCTACGTCTTCGGCGTGGGCGACGACGTCGGCACGCCCGAGACGATTGCCACCAATTGGGATCTCGACGGCGAACGCTACATGGAGCGTTGGTGGCTCAACGCGTGACCTGACTTGAAAGGGCGGGCCGGTCAGGATCACCGGCGCGCGTCTGTCCGACCAAAAAACCGCGCCACGATCTCCCGTGGCGCGGCCTGTGCTTGCAAAGTTTTGTCTGGTGCTACACCGTGGCCATCATGAACAGGACGTAGACCGAAACAAGGGCCAGGCCTACCGTGCCGGTCCAGGCCAGCCCCATCATGAAGCGGCCGGGCATATGCTCGCGCTCCTCGGGCGTCTGGAAGCCGTCGGTGACCGCCTTGATCGTCAGCCAGTAGATGACCGGCGAGAAGACCAGGGCGAGGATCGAGGCGACCTGCACCACGAGGATCGGCTTCGGCATGCCGAACATCACGGCAGCGCCGCCGACGACCCACAGCACCTGAAAGCCGCGGTTGATCAGCTTGCGTGTCGTGGGCTTGTCCCAGCTTGTCTTCAGCCGGACACAGCATTCCTCGAACACCCGGGCCTGACCGTCGAAATAGGTGAAAACGGTCGAAAAGAGCGCCGCGATACCGCCGGCGATGATGATCGGGAAGACCCACGCGCCGAACGTGTCGGTGTAGATGCGCGCAATCGTCACGCCCATTTCACGACCCGAGGGAACAAGGCCGATCGGCTGCAGAACCACCGCGCCCACAATCAGGAACACCATGCCGGTCAGCGCTGCGACGATATAGGACACGTTCATGTCGCGGCGGTACAGGATCATCGAATTTTTCATGTAGTCGGGATGCACTTCGACCTTGTGGCCTTTCTCCCGCATTTCCCTGACGTAGACCATGCCGCTTTTCTTGTCGACGGCCCAGTTGGACTGCATCGCCGAGACTTCGGTGGTGGTCGGGAAGTACCCGAACATCGACCCGAAAAGGATCATGGCACCGGCAGGCGGCAGGCTCGGCAGCAGGCGCGAAAGGTATTCGCCCGGAGGCGGGGCCTGCAACGCGAAGGCGATGAAGGACGACAGTGCGAAGACGATGATCGCGACCTTCACGATGCCTTCAAACACCTCGTACTTGCCCAGCCAGAGGATGGCCACGCTGATCAGCAGGACGGACATCGACCACATCTCGAGCGGCATGAACGGGAAGGCGGCCCAGAGGAGCGCGCCACACCCCAGCGCCCGCCCGGCGATGCCGAAGGTGTTGGCCAGCGACTGGAAGCCAAGATACCAGAACGGCCACTGGCCGACCCGGGCATAGGCGTTCATGATGCTCTCGCCCTTCACCATCGTGTAGCGGTGGGCAAATTCGAAACAGCAATACTTCAGGATATAGGCCGCCGGGATGATCCACAGCAGGGCATAACCGAACTGCGCGCCGGCCGTTGGCCCGTGCATGATATGGCTGGCGCCGATGCCGGTCATCGCGGCGGCGATGCCGGGACCTGCGTTCTGCCAGGTGTCTTTCAGCGTGGTTCCCGGCGCATCCAGATAGATTGTCTCGCTATCCGATGCGTCGGCCGCGCCCTTGTCGACGTCGTTCCCCCCCAAGGGTATCGAAATGTCACTCAACTCTTGTCCTCCCAGACATGTAACATGCCCTCGGCAGGAGCGGCGCCCGATGGGCCTCGGGCCATCGGGTGTTCGCGACATGCGTCGGGCAAACTCTTGCTTTTCCAAGGCATAATGAATCGCTGCGAACCTCCTCGTTCACATCATCTTTTTGCCCGCCTTGGTAGGCTGGCATCCCACACACCAAAGATCAACCGGTATAACCACTGGTTGCGTAAAATGTCCGATCGCCGACGAAAACGGTTCTGAAACGCTACTGATTTGCACGCGGAAATACAGGAGAGCTCCACCGGAAATTCTCGCGAAATCCGTCTCTTAAGATCGGCTTTTAACGCTTCGCAAAAGGTTCGGGCGAAACACCGCTCGTTTCGCTTACGGAGTGTGCTCGGGCCTCGACATAGTATCACAGAGCGGCCAGCCCGCGCGCTTGGCGCCAGCGCAGGTGACCTTCAGGTGCCGGAATCGGGTCCTGTGCTGACGTGTTTCCAATACCCCGTCCCGGGCCCCGACCCGGGACCTTCCGGGCGGAGACCGCATATTTCACGGTCCTGGGCCCGATCTTTTGGCCCGTTCATGCGTTGGACTCGAAACACCACAGAAAAGGGGACAGGACGCCATGCAAAACGACGCAAGCGAGCACACCGCAGATCACCCGGCCCACATTCCGCGCCGCGGCTGGTGGGACATCGCGCTTCGGATCAAGTCCGGCATCGCCGCCGACCACATGTCTGTAGTATCAGCGGGGGTCGCCTTCTTCGGGCTTCTGGCGATCTTTCCCGCCGCCGTCGCGCTCATCTCCATCGCGGGTGTCCTGCTCGACCCCAGTGATGTCGCCACGCAGCTCAAAGAGATCGTCGCCATCCTGCCGCAGAACGCGGCCGAGATCATCCGCGACCAGGTGCTTCAGGTCACTGGCGGCGATGAAGGCGCCACGGGGCTGGCGGCCATCATTGGCCTCATGCTGGCGCTTTACGGCGCGACCAAGGGGATGATGACGCTGATGGAAGGCATGACCATCGCCTATAACGAGGAGGAAACCCGCGGATTCGTCGCCCTTTACGCCACCGGCATCGCGCTTACGCTGTTCATCATAGCAGGCCTATTGGTGTCACTGGGCGCGATGATCGTCCTGCCGAACATGATCGGCTTTCTTGGCCTGCCGGACGGGCTGGAAACCGCGATCCTGTGGCTGCAATGGCCGCTTCTCGCGCTCTTTGCCATTCTCGGCCTTGCGGTACTCTATCGCTTCGGCCCGTCCCGTCCGCCCGCCCGCTGGCGCTGGATCAGCCCCGGCGCGGTGGCTGCGACGGCCCTGTGGCTCGTCGGCACGGTCGCTTTTTCCATCTACACACAGAATTTCGGCAGCTACAACGAGACCTACGGCACCTTGGGCGGTGTCATCATCCTGCTGACATGGCTGTGGCTCTCGGCCTTCATCGTGCTGCTCGGCGCCAAGCTGAACGCCGAGATCGAGAACCAGGCCGATGGCGATACGACCGCCTCGCGCTGAGCCGTTGCTCCGCCTCTGAACGCAGGAAAGCCCCGGCTGAAACCGGGGCTTTCCCATTTCACTGTCCTGTTGCTCAGGCCCGGCGACGCCGCCGTCCACCGCGTCCGCCACGTCCGGCCTCTTCTTCGCCGGCTTTCGGCGGGGCCTTGTTGAACTTGATCCACTCGCCGCCATGCGGGTCGTTGTTGGTCAGGAAATTGGCCGCGCGAATGGCTTCCATCTCCTTGCCGGCACGCGGCTTGGTGCTGCCCAGTTCGAATAGCCGGCAGAAGGTCTCGTCGTCCATGTCCTCGGGTATGATAATCCCCGCGGCCTCCGCCTCGGCCCGCTTGGCGGCCTTGTCGGCTTCCTTCACGGGCAGGGCGATCGGGTTCATGATCGCGCTGGTCATGCCCGCGCCCATGGCCATTGGCAGGAAAGCGTTGTTGATGCCGTGCCGGTTGGGCAGGCCGAAGCTGATGTTCGACGCACCGCAGGTGGTGTTCACGCCCAGCTCTTCCCGCAAGCGCCGCACCAGGGTGAACACCTGCAGACCGGCCGTGCCCATCGCGCCGATCGGCATGACCAGCGGATCGACCACGATGTCATGCGCCGGAATTCCGAAATCGGCCGCCCGTTCCACGATCTTCTTGGCCACGGCAAAGCGCACGTCGGGGTCTTCGCTGATCCCCGTATCGTCGTTCGAGATCGCAACCACCGGCACGTTGTATTTCTTGACCAGCGGCAGAACCAGTTCCAGCCGCTCTTCCTCGCCCGTGACCGAGTTCAGCAGCGGGCGCCCCTCGCAGGTCTCCAGCCCCGCTTCCAGCGCGCCGGGCACCGAACTGTCGATGCAGAGCGGCACATCCACCAGCCCCTGCACGAGTTCCACGACCTTGCGCATCAGCGGCGGCTCGGTCTGGTTGGGATCGGGGTTCGAGTTGTAGACAACGCCCGCGTTGATATCCAGAACCGTGGCCCCCGCCGCGACCTGTGCGATGGCGTCGGCCTCCACGGTCGAGAAATCGCCCGCTTCCAGCTCGGCGGCCAGCTTCTTGCGCCCCGTGGGGTTGATCCGCTCACCGATCACGCAGAACGGCTGGTCGAACCCGATGATGGCGGTCTTGGTTTTGCTTTCGACGATGGTACGCGTCATGATTTATCCTTGTTTGGCAGCAGGCACCGCCGAGGCGCCGCCATTTTCGATCGCCCACTCGGCATTGGTCTTGATGCCGCCCAGCGGGAAGAAGTGAACGTTGGTGATGTTGAAATCCGGGTTCGCCGCCTTGTGCGCCGCCAGCTTGGTCAGCACGTCGGTCGGCTCGTAGGGCAACAGCAGCTTGGACACGTCCATCGCGCGCTTCTGCAGCACCTTCAGCGACGGACCCACGCCACAGGCGATGGCGAACTTGATCAGCGTCTGCAACTTGGCCGGCCCCGCGATGCCGATATGGATAGGCAGGGTGATGCCCGCGGCCGACAGGTCGTTCGCCCACTTGATGATCGGATCGGCGTCGAACGCGAATTGCGTGGCCAGCGCCATCTCGGCGTCGGTCCGCTCCGAGAATTTCTGTTTCCACTGAACCGCATCCTCGACGTTCTTCATGCTGCCATCGGGGTCGATGTCGCGGTTGCCCTCGGGGTGGCCCGCCACGTGCAGCCGCTTGAAACCCGCCCGGTCGAACGCGCCGGTCTCCAGCAGTTGCATCGAGCTGTCGAAATCGCCATGCGGATCTTTCACACCACCGGCCAGCACCAGCGCCTGGTCGACACCCGCTTCGCCCTGGTAGCGCGCGATCCAGTCTTCCAGCGTCGCCTGGTCCTTGATGATCCGCGCCGGGAAGTGCGGCATCACCTTGTAGCCTTCGGCGGCGACGCGCTTGGCGGTGACCACCATGTCCTCGATCGGCGTGCCTTCGATATGCGCGATGTAGACGCGCGTGCCCTCGGGCAGCAGGTCGCGGAAATTGTCCACCTTCTCGGCGGTGCGCGGCATCACCTCGATGGAATAGCCGTCGAGAAACGCCTCGACCTGCGGATTCACCGTGCGCGCGCCCGGTGCTTCACGTTTCTTGAAGTTCAAAAGAGCCATCGCGGCCTCCCAGAAAGATTTCCGACCCGTGCTCACTGCGAGCCGGCCCAACCGTCATTCGCGATCAGCTGCTTGATGCGCGCCTGATCGTATTCCTTGTCCAGCCGTGCGGCCTCGGCCTCTGCCACCGCGTCGGCATCGCCCTCCACCTCGTAGGGGGCGGCCTTGCGCCACTCGGCGAGATAGGCGTCGGTATCCTCCGCGCCGATTTTCATCGCGGCGCGGTCGATGGCCTGCTCGAACCGCTCGGGCAGGGGGCGCTTGGACCCGCGCCGGCCCTTGCCGACGATCACCTGCGCGGGAATGTCCCGCCAGTATACCACAGTCACATCAACCATCGCTGATTCCTCTACCTCGGTTGACTCTCTCTAATTCACCCGCTGCCTCCGACAGGGTCGTTTTTCGACTTAACGATGTCATCCAGCGACGTCACCCTATCTGCCATGTCGTTTCGACACCACCGCAAGGCACCGGAAAATGATTCAAGTTTATCCCGCGCAGGGCTCAAAGCTTGCGCAAGGTGCCCGCAACCACTACCTTTAAGTCAACTCGAAATGGAGGGCGTGAGTTATGGCGCCCAAGCGTCCCGAAAGTGCGGGCGCGGTCCCTCGTTCAAATGGACGGCAAAAGGTCGATAGCCCCGCACTGATCTCGCCCGAATCCGGCTCGCTTTATGCGGCGCTGGATCTGGGAACGAACAGTTGTCGCATGCTGATCGCCCGACCCGACGGCGCTCAGTTCAAAGTTGTGGACAGCTTCTCGAAATCGGTGCAGCTGGGGCAGGGGCTGGAACAGAGCGGCAAGCTGTCGCGCGCCTCGATCTACCGCACCATCCAGGCCCTGCGCGTCTGCCAGCAAAAGCTGAAGCGCAACAGGGTCAAGAAAATGCGCCTGGTGGCCACCGAGGCCTGCCGCCGCGCCTCGAACGGCGCGGCCTTTATGAAAAAGGTCGAGCGTGAAACCGGCCTACGCCTCGACATCATCGAACCCCAGGAAGAGGCGCAGTTGGCGGTCGTCTCCTGCGCGCCCTTGGTCAGCAAGAAGACCGAGCAGCTGCTGGTCGTCGATATCGGCGGCGGCTCGACCGAGCTTGTCTGGATCGACCTCACCAACGTGCGCCCGCGCGAGCGGGCCTCGGCGATCATGAGGATGCATGGCGGTTTTCCCGACGCGCGCCGCAGCGACGGCCCCTCGGCCCGCGTGGTCGACTGGATCAGCGTGCCCTTGGGCGTGGCCACGCTGCGCGACCAGTTCAACGATGTCGAGGATGACGCCGCCCGCTTCGCCCTCATGAGCTGGTTCTTCGAGGAAAACCTGGCCGAATTCGCCCCCTACAAGGACGAACCGCCGCGCGACGGCTTCCAGATCGTCGGCACCTCGGGCACCGTCACCACCGTGGCCGCCAGCCATCTCGGCCTCAGGCGGTACGACCGCAACAAGGTGGACGGGCTGCGCATGACCTCCGACCAGATCGACCGCGTGATCCGCGACTACCTCGCCATGGGGCCCGCCGGACGCCGCCGCGACCCGCGCATCGGGCTCGACCGGCAGGCGCTCATCATGTCGGGGGCGGCGATCCTGCAGGCGCTCCTGCGCTGCTGGCCCACGGATCGGCTTTCCGTGGCTGATCGCGGTTTGCGCGAGGGGATGCTCTACGCCCAGATGGCCGCAGACGGCGTGCTGATCGAAGGACAGGATTGATGACCAAAAAACCCACCGGAAACGGCCCCACAGGCAAGAACACCTCCGGCCGCGGCCAGCGCGACCTGACCGTCAAGGTCAAGACCGCCAAGGGCCGCCGCAGCAGTTCGACCCGCTGGCTGCAACGGCAGCTCAATGACCCCTACGTGAAACGCGCCCAGGCCGAAGGCTATCGCGGCCGCGCCGCCTACAAGATCATGGAACTCGACGACAAGTTCCGCTTTCTCGTCCCCGGCGCGCGCGTCGTCGACCTCGGCTGCGCCCCCGGCGGCTGGTGCCAGGTGGCCGTGCCGCGCGTGAATGCACTGGGCGAGAAATCCGGCAAGGCGCAGGGCTCCATCCTCGGCATCGACCTGCAAGAGGTCGAACCCATAGCGGGCTGCGAGCTGCACGTGCTCGACTTCATGGAAGACGACGCCGACGACAAGGTGAAGGACTGGCTGGGCGGCCGCGCGGACGTGGTCATGTCCGACATGGCGGCCTCCTCGTCGGGCCACAAGCAGACCGACCATTTGCGCATCATCGCGCTCTGCGAGGCCGCCGCCTATCTCGCCTTCGACGTGCTGGAAGAGGGCGGCACCTTCGTCTCCAAGGTGCTGGCCGGAGGAGCCGAGGGCGACTTGCAGAAACTGCTGAAGCAACGCTTCACCAAGGTTGCCAACGTCAAGCCGCCCGCGTCACGCTCGGACAGTTCCGAGAAGTTTGTCATCGCCACGGGGTTCCGCGGCTAGAGCACCGCGGGCGGGGTGTCGAAGGACAACTCCGCCAGCTCCCGAAACGTCAGCGCCGCATTGCCGTCAATGATCTGCACGGGCGTGGCCCTGTCCCGCACCCGCCGCGCGGCATTCTCCTGCCGCAGCAATTCGAAAAGCCGCGCGTGGCGGGGGATCAAGGATTTGTCCGGTCTGCTCTGCATGTGGCCTCAACGGGGGGTCCGCTCAGTGTCGCGCGAAATCCCTGCCAGTCCATTAAGGCGGTTTTGGCCCGATCATCGTTCGATTTGCGGGCAGGGCGGAAAGCTCCCTTACCGTCAGAAATCCCGGATCCGGTCCGGGATAACGCCTTGCCAATTTCGTAGGGTGGGTGAAAACCCACGCTGCCACCGCACGCCGTCTTCACCCTAACTTCACGTCTTTCCGATCGCGCCGATCCACCGCACGCTCTTTTAATCCGGCCCCGGCGAAAACGGCACCGTCGCGATACCACCCAAATACCGACGCGATACCGACGCCGGAATCGGGTGATCGCAAAAATTAACCTGTTGGTCGCCTCACGCCTCGCGCCCGTGCCGCACCAGACGCGAATGCAGGCTTCGTGCCGCCGGCGCCCCGGCTTCCAGCGCAAAAACATACGCATGCGTCAGGTAGAAGCAAGACGCGTCCAGGTCGTTCACCGTATCCGCTGCTTGGGTGTAAAGCTGCACCAGCGCGGCGCTGTCATGCGCCTCGTGCGCGGCGATCATCGCATTGTCCAGAACTGCACTCATTCCGCTGCCTTTCCCATACCACGATAGGTTTCAATTTTGCCGGCGACCCAAGCATGAAAACAGTGGGTTGGGCTGTCCATCACCGGCGAGAACCGCCCGCCGTCGAACTGGTCCGCGTGCCGCCCGCGCTGCATGCCTTCGACCACGAAGATGTCCTCTTCGAACACCGTCTTCCAAAGCTGCGTGTTGCGCATACGCAGCCCTTCGTCGCTGTTGGGAACGGAGTAGTAGAGGTGGATATGCTCGACCGTTTTCTCGGGGCCTTTCGGCTCCAGAATGATGGCGAAGGCATGGTCGCGATGTACGCCCAGCAGGACGTTCGGGTAGACCGCGATATACTCGGCCTGTTCATTCCACTTCGCGCCAACCCCTTCAAAATCTGGGAATTTTTCGCCGTTCTCGTTGGTCAGCTGGCGATAGACCATTGTGCCCTGACCCGAGAATGCACCGGGCTCTTCGATATTGTAGTGATCCTCCAGCTTGGAATAGCTGTTAAGCCCTGGATGCACCCAGGGCAGGTGGTAGCTCTCGCAATAGTTCTCGACTGCCAGCTTCCAGTTGGTGTTGACCTCGAACTCGATCTTACTGTCGAACCCACCGTGATAGACTGCCAATTCAAACTCCGACCAGCGCGCGATGACCTCGCTCATGGCGTCCTCGAACGCCGGCGCATCGCCCGACACGTTGATCCACACGACATCGCGCCACACGTGGCTGCGCACTTCGATCAGGCCCAGGTCATCGCGCTTGATCGCGTCGTGGGTGTTGTGACCCGGCCCGCCCACATGCGGGGTCGAAACCAGCTTGCCTTTTGTGGAATAACACCAGGAGTGATAGGGGCAGCGGATCGCGCCCTCGATCTTGCGCGGCTCTTCCACCAGGATCATGCCCCGGTGACGGCAGATGTTCTGAAACACCCTGACGTCGCCATCCTTGTCGCGCAAAAGCAGCAGGGGCATCCCCAGAAACTCGATCGGCTTGGCATCCCCCGGCTCCGGCACATCGGCCGCGACCGACAGCCCGGCCCACTGCGTATAAAGCAGCGCCTGGCGTTCCTCGGCATATATGGCGGGGTCGATGTAATGGGCGTTGGGTAGGCCATTGGCCTTGTCGACACTGGCGCGAACGGCAGAGAGATCGGTGATCGTTGCAGACATCGGTAACACATCCCCTTGGCTGGTGATGTTCACCGATTGCCTGAATCCGCGCCGGAAAAACCGACGATTCACGACACGAATTTTCGCAAAGCGACTGCCTAAAGGCAGAAGAGCCCTGCGGCCTAGCGGAATTCCTCTTTCAGGCGCAGCAGGCGCGCATGGAATATCGGCACCTCTTCCAGTGTCACCAGGCCAGCTTGACGCGCTACCGGCAGCGCCTTGGTCAGCCCCGCGCCAAGGTATTCATAGACCATCCGGGCCGCGCGCCGCCCGGTCACTTTCTCGCGCACGGTGCGTGTCGCGTAGCCTTCCCAGATATTCGACTGGAAGGAGGTTTCGGGTGTCAGGAAATTGAACGAACAGGCCAGTGAGTTGCGGTGCGTGACCAGCGCCGCCACGCCTTCCTCCTGCCGCATGATCAGGCCGCGGAACTCCCGGTTTGCGGGCTCGGTTGACAGACCCTGGCTGCGCATCGCGTCACGTGGCTCGAATCCGCGCAGAAACGTATAGGGCGCCTCGCGGTGCACATGGACAAGGCCCATGGTAAACAGGGTGTCGTCGATGAAGGACCGCCGGACGAAACTGTAGAACCCGCTGGGAAACATTTCTTCGGGCACGGCGGTGGGCGACGCGCCGAAGAATCCTGACAGGAAGGAATGCCCTAAAAGTTCGGGTGAGGTCGTGAAGATCGACTCTACCGGTTCCAGAAGGATTCGGGCATCCACGTCGAAGAACTGGCAAATCCTGTGCAGCAGATCGGGCCGTGGAAAGCTTTCGCCCGAGAGGTATCGGTTGAACTGCGTGCGATTGATCCCGATCTCCCGGCACAGGCCCGAGACCGAATTGTACGATGCACTAAGGATCTTTAAGTTCCGGCCAAATATACCACGAAGGACCGCAGGATCGGCAGACGTGGCAGGGGAGGTGTTTGATGGCGTTTTCCGGTTCAAAACAGCACCGATTCTCCGTCCTCCTATACGTCGTCTAAAGACTCGCGAATGGAGTTATTGCTCTCGCTACACGAAGTTGCATGATTCTGTCCAGAAATTGACGCGCTTTAGCGTCAGTTTCGCTGACTGCTGACACAAATAGGTGGCGCAGATGCTTCAGATTTCCAGTGATCGCCATCTTGCGCTGGCCTATCCTGAATTCAGGATACAGCGAGGGTGCTATGTACGGTGCAGTATTGTGGGCTGATCGGAGTGCGAACCGCGCGCTGATCTGGTGTGAAGACCATGGCGAACTGGCGTTCTTCGAAGGTGAGCCGAGCGGCCCCACCGACGCTTCGAAATTCGAGGAGGGAGACTTCGTCGCGTTCAAGATCCGTGACGGTCGCGGCATGCGCCTTGCCTTCGAGGTCAAAATGGTTACAAGCGAGGAATATCCCCGCCTCGCCGCGGATTTGCGCTGCGCTACCTCGACCAGTAATCTAGGAGCTGCCGCTGTCCCAGACAGCGAAGAACGCAAGATTCTACCGTTTCCGGTCCAGTCCGGCACGGACGCCCGAACCGCCGCGCCGCCGCGGGAGGCCGGCGCTCGTTTTAGGAAGGTCAATCTGTCCCGTTAGAATGATCGGGATCGACGATCAATTTCCTCTGGACAACGCGGCAACACCTGTACGGGCGATCTCTTCAAGGCCCAGCGGGCGCATCAGGTCCGCGAACGCATCGACCTTTTCCGATGTGCCGGTAATCTCAAACACGAAGCTGTCCAGCGTGCTGTCTACTACATTGGCACGGAAGATATCCGCCAGCCGCAACGCTTCGACTCGCTTGTCCCCGGTGCCGGTGACGCGCAACAGCGCCAACTCTCGCTCTACCGTACGGCCCTCGACCGTCAGGTCATGGACTTCGTGCACCACCACGATCCGGCCAAGTTGCGCCTTGATCTGTTCGATGATCTGAGGCGTGCCTGTCGTGACGATCGTGATGCGGGACATATGGCCGGTGTGATCCACTTCAGCCACGGTCAGGCTGTCGATGTTATAGCCGCGTCCCGAGAAGAGGCCGATCACGCGGGCCAGAACGCCCGGCTCGTTGTCCACGATGACAGCTAGAGTGTGGCGCTCTTCCGCGTCGGAAAACGTGGGCCGCAAGTTATAGGCGGAATGGCTGGACGCGCCTTTTTTGATTTTCAGGGCTGACATGGGAGTATTCCTTTGAAGAGTGTCATGCAGGGCAGGGAAGCGGTTGGCCTAGACCAGCACCGCCCCGCCTGCGTCGATGGCATCCGCAGTGGACGTATTCTCGCCCAACAGCATCTCATTGTGCGCCTTGCCCGACGGGATCATCGGGAAGCAGTTCTCGTGCTTCTCAACCAAGCAATCGAAAATGACCGGTCCATCGTAGTTCAGCATCTCCATGATCGCATCGTCCAGATCGGCCGGGTCCGAACATTGGATTCCCTTTGCCCCGAACGCCTCGGCCAGCTTGACGAAATCGGGCAGAGCGTCGGACCATGAATGCGAATAACGCTCGCCATGCAGCAGCTCCTGCCACTGGCGCACCATGCCAAGGCGTTCATTGTTGAGGATGAACTGTTTGACCGGCAGGCGGTATTGCACCGCCGTGCCCATTTCCTGCATGTTCATCAGCCACGACGCCTCGCCCGCGACGTTGATCACCAGCGCCTCGGGGTGGGCCACCTGAACGCCGACAGAGGCCGGAAAGCCGTATCCCATGGTGCCCAGACCGCCGGACGTCATCCAGCGGTTGGGGTCTTCGAACCCGAGGTATTGCGCCGCCCACATCTGGTGTTGGCCCACTTCGGTGCAGATGTAGCGGTCATGCCCTTTGGTCAGCTCTTCCAGACGGTGCATCGCGTGTTGGGGCTTTATCGTCTTGCCCGCTTGGGTGAAAGCGAGGCAGTTGATCTTTTTCCACTCCTCGATCCGCCCCCACCAGTTGCGAATGGCCTCACGGTTGACCTTGCTGCCGCGCTCCTTCCAGACCGACAGCAACTGGCGCAGCACCTCCTTCACGTCGCCCACAATGGGGAAGTCTGTCCGGATCACCTTGTTGATCGAGGACGGGTCGATATCGATATGCGCCCGCTGCGACCCGGGCGAGAACGCATCCAGCCGCCCGGTGATCCGGTCGTCAAACCGCGCGCCGATATTGATCATCAGGTCGCAATCGTGCATCGCCATGTTGGCTTCGTAAAGGCCGTGCATGCCCAGCATCCCCAGCCAGTGCTTGCCCGACGCGGGATAGCAACCAAGCCCCATCAGGGTCGACGTGATCGGAATACCCGTCGCCTCGACCAACTCGCGCAGAAGAGCGGTCGCCTCGTCGCCGGAATTGATGACGCCGCCGCCTGTATAGAAGACGGGCCGCTCGGCTTGCTCCAGCGCCTCGACCAGTTCGGTGATCGTTTCGATGTCGCCCGAGGTCTGGGGCTGATAATGCGAGGTCTTGGTCTGCGCAGGCTCCAAGTACTTGGCCGAGGCGAACTGCACGTCTTTCGGGATGTCCACCAGCACCGGCCCCGGACGGCCCGACGTGGCCACGTGAAAAGCCTCGTGGATGGTCTGGGCCAGACGCTCGGTTTCCTTGACCAGCCAGTTGTGCTTGGTGCAGGGGCGGGTAATGCCGACCGTGTCGGCCTCTTGAAACGCGTCAGAGCCGATCATGAATGTGGGCACTTGGCCGGTCAGAACGATCAGCGGGATCGAGTCCATCAGCGCGTCGGTCAAGCCAGTCACGGCATTTGTCGCCCCGGGCCCCGAGGTCACCAGAACGACGCCGGGCTTTCCGGTCGACCGGGCATAGCCTTCGGCGGCATGGACCGCGCCTTGCTCATGCCGGACGAGGATGTGCCGAATGTCGTTCTGTTGAAAGATCTCGTCATAAATCGGTAGCACGGCGCCGCCGGGATATCCGAATACGACATCCACACCCTGATCCTTCAAGGCCTGGACCACCATTTTCGCTCCGGTCATCTGACGTGTCATCTCATTGCTCCATTCATGACATGTGTCTCTTTGCGTTACGCATAAAAAAGCCCCCGGAGGGTTCCGAGGGCGCATGGGGTACCTTTATGGTGTCCGTTACCGGCCCATGCGCCATTTACCTACGAGTACGATTTGCGATGCCATTTACGGCGACTCCTTGCTGCGTCCGGGGACATTATGTGTGAGGGTCAGGAGCGTCAACAGGTTTTCCGCGAAAAATGTCGCGCGAGGGGGCGGATTCTTTGCATTTATTGCGCAGAATGCGGCGCGGCAGAAACGCGCAGTTCTGCAAAGATGATATTGCCGGTCCGGCGGCAGGCCATGACCCGCTGAAGCGGGTGAGGATGAGGTCAATGCGGGAAACGATAACTATGGCTTCGGTGCCGATGGCGAGACCTTTTTCGGTATCCTGCATCCAGACGCGCCGTTCTCTGTTGGCGAAGGTAAGCTTCCGCGTTCTGCAATCGTGACCGTCAAGCGCGACGATGGCCCGCCGCTGGGACAGCAAAAATTCGTGCAAATTATCGAGCCCAAGATTCTTCGTACGAAGAATCTTGGGCGAGACACCCTAAACCATGTGACCCAGCGTGCCCATCATGTAGTCTCGGTTGTAGTGCAACGCCTGCACACGGGGATCGTCCTGCGACCTGCGCATCACCGTGTCGTAGTCGGCAAAACAGATCAGCTGTGCTTCGTTCTGGATAGTCCGAATGTTCAGGTCCCGGAGATAAGCGGCGCGAAACCTGTCAGCCAGCCGCTTGGAGGCGAAGTTGATGATCGTCGTGGTGCCGCCAGCGTTGTTTTGCAGGCCGTAACATACGGCTTTCTGGCGGTCGAAGGTGAAATCGGCGAACTCGACCGTACTTTCGCCGTAGTCCTCTTGCACATCCTGCATGGTGTCCCCCATGGCAATGAATGACACAACGATGACACAGAATTCAGTTTATGGAAGGGGTGCAGCGAAAAAAATTCTGCGCCGCGGCATCATATGCCGCAAAGTTGGTCAAATGAGCGCCGTGGCCCTGGAGCGAGACCCCGGTCGCTTGGAGTACGCCGTGTTCTATCGCATAGCGGGTCAGGCTGACGTTAGCACTGATACGTCGCTTGCGTTTGATGTTCTTGCGATGCTTTTTTTACGGTGCGAACCGAGATGTCCAATACCTGCGCCTCCGCCTTGTTCGACTTACCTGGCACCCGTTGAAGCAAATTTTTCTGTTCACGGTGGGTCACGCCCCAATCGTGCATATGATCTTTTCCGCGGGCAAGTCCGTCACGTTTCACAAAGCGCCGTGCCCCGATGCGGAACTGATGTATTCTGCGCTGCCATGAATGGACAGGATCAGGATGAGCGTATCAGCGCGCCGGTTCAGAAGGTTCTCCCTGATGGAAAGGCCGCCGATCCCCGGCTTGTTGAAGTCCATAAGGATCACATCGGGGGGCGAGGGCAGGGGCGTTTTCACTTATGTCCCACCCCGAAGGCAGGGTCGCCACGACTCTGATGTCGCCATAGCTTTCAAGGATGGCATTGATGCCCTCGTCCGCCATCGTGCGGAACTCGGTCTTGATCCCCGTGGTCCCGCCGAAATCAGTTTTCCCTCGACGTTGCCGATCTCGCGTTCCGCGACTTGGCGCGACTGGAGCGTCAACACTACTGCGATAGTACACCACCGCTACGATCATTCGGGACGTAGCTGTCGCAAACGGGTTCCCGCTTTACTTCAAGCGGGAGGCGGTCATATATTCTCCTCTCGCGAATTGACTATGTGAATCGGATCAAAAGCCCGGCGTCAGCTGGTGTGTCAGTACACGTCAGGCATGTGCGCTCGCCACTGCATTTGGTCCGCTTAAGCCTCATTTGACGGGGCAGAATGTAGATCCTACGCACTACTTGGTATTCCCATTGCAAAATGTACACGATAGTGTCCCAGCACCTGCAACGGTCCGCGCGGAAGCTGCTAGGGACGGACTTTCGCGCATCATCAATCGGGAGGATTAGTCACATGGATCGTCGTTCATTCCTGAAGAATACCGCATTGGGCGGGTCGGCCGCCGCCGCCACAACGCTGGCCGCACCGGCCTATGCCCAAGGCAACCGCACATTGACCATGGTCACGACCTGGGGCCGCGGCCTCGCCGGTGTCTTCGACGCAGCACAGCGCGCCGCCGACAACATCAACGGCATGGCTGATGGAGCACTGACCATCGATGTCAAGGGCGCGGGCGAATTGGTCGGAGCGTTCGAGGTGTTCGACGCCGTGACCGCCGGGCAGGCTGACATGTACCATGGTGCCGACTACTATTTCGTGGGTCAGCATCCGGCCTATGCCTTCTTCACCTCGGTTCCGTTCGGCATGACGGCGCAGGAACTGGTGAACTGGTACTACCACGGCGAGGGCATGGGCTTCCACGACGAGCTGGGCCAGATCTTCGGCCTTAAATCCTTTCTCGCCGGCAATACCGGCGCGCAGGCGGGTGGTTGGTTCTCGAAAGAGATCAACGGCCCCGAAGATTTCAACGGCCTGAAATTCCGGATGCCCGGGCTGGGCGGCAAGGCCCTGGGCAAGCTGGGCGCATCGGTTCAGAACCTGCCGGGCGCAGAAGTCTACCAGGCGCTGGCCTCGGGTGCGATTGACGGCACCGAGTGGATCGGTCCTTGGGCGGACGAGAAGGCAGGCTTCCAGGAGATCACGAAGACCTACTACACCGCCGGTTTCCACGAGCCGGGCGCCGGCCTATCCATCGGGATGAACCGCGAAGTCTTCGACAGCCTGACCCCGGCGCAGCAGAAGATGGTCGAAACCGCCTGTGCCGAGGCGCACCAGTGGAACCTCGCACAGTTCCTGTCGAACAACTCGGCCGCGCTGAGCCGGCTTCAGTCGAGCGGCGTCAACACACTTGAATTCCCCGATTCGGTCTGGGACGCGTTTGGCCAAGCCGCTGACGAAGTCCATCAGGAGAACATGGGCGACGACATCTACAAGCGCGTTTACGACAGCTATATGGCCTCGATGAAGTCCTCGTCGGCCTGGCTTGCCAAATCCGACGGCGCCTATACCAAGCAACGCGACCGCGTTCTGGGCTGATCGCCCCGCTCACGCGCTGTTTTGCGGGCGGGCTCCTCAGCCGGGCCCGCCTCAATCCCGTAGACGGGTCCCGCGGGACCCGCACCGACATGAGGGACGTGGGAACCCATGCTGGACGCACTTCTCTGGTTTTTCCAGAATATCGGGCTTGCCTTTTACAACGTGGCCTATGCCGTTACCCATCCCGCCAGCTGGCTGAACTGGGCTGACAAGGAAGCGATAATGCGGTTCGTCTATTACGGCGGATCGGTGGAATTTTTCTTTGTCGTGTTAACCTTCGTTCTGGTGCTGACGTCGATCGGGTTATGGCGCAACGGCTTCATGTGGGGCTGTGTGCGTGTGATGGAGGGGTTTGCCAACATCACGGGGCGCATCTTCGCCTGGGCCGGGCTGATCATGGTAATCCAGCAGATCATCATCGTGTTCATCCAACGGATTTTCGTGCGGCCCGACATCTCTTTCGGGTTCGGCATCCCGTTGTCCTACGACATCAGCTGGTGGGCCGAGATGCTCAAATTTCACAACGCCCTCGTCGTGGCCTTATGCTGTACATACACGTTCGTCCAAGGCGGGCACGTGCGGGTCGACCTGTTCTATGCTGCAGTCAAGTTCCGCACAAAGCGGATCATCGACATGATCGGAAGCCTGATCTTCATGGTGCCCATGGCCGTGCTGGTATGGATGTATGGCTGGTACTTCATGTGGCGGCATCTGATCACTCCCAAGCCGTCGGCGTCCGACACGCTCGACCGGCTTTTGATGAAGGCGCGTGCGGTCCGCTGGAACGTGGAAACGATCGGGTTCAGCCCGAATGGGTTTAACGGCTACTTTCTGTTCAAGATCCTGATGGTCGCATTCGCGGGTATGGTCTTTATCCAGGCGATAGCGTTCTTCTACCGCTCGTATCTGGAGTTCAAGGAAGGCCCGGAAAGCGAGGGCAGGTACCTCGACAAGGACAGCCTCGGACAAGGCGAAGAAGCCTATGAGGGGACACACTGATGTTGTTTGGACTTGACGGCGTCGAGGTCGGCCTGATCATTGTCTTTCTGTGCCTTTTCGGGGGCATCCTTTCCGGATTTCCGGTAGCCTTTGCCATCGGCGGTGCGGGTGCAATTTCCTTTGCGATCATCGCGGGGCTCGACAGTGCGGGCCTGCTGATCCACCAGGCGATCGACACCGGGAGCGAGGCCTATCGCACCCTTGTCGGATCGGGAGTAAAGCCCGAAACCGTTTCCATCTTCCGATACCCGGACCTGCCAAGGGTGGGTGAGCCTGTATTTCCGCAAGGATGGGAAACCGCGCTCGACCGCAACGTCAGCTTCATCGTCAATCGGATGAACGAACGCGTTTTCGCCGGTCAGTCGATCGAGACCCTATTGGCGGTGCTGATGTTCGTGCTGATGGGAATCACGCTGGAACGTTCGAAGATCGCAAATGATCTCTTGACGACCATGGCGCGGGTGTTCGGGCCGTTGCCGGGCGGGCTCGCGGTTTCGGTGGTCGTCGTCGGCGCGTTCCTCGCCGCCTCGACCGGGATCGTCGGCGCGACGGTGGTCACCATGGGCCTGCTCAGCCTGCCCACGATGTTGCGCAGCAATTACAGCCCCGAAATAGCCACGGGCGTGATCGCGGCCTCGGGCACGCTGGGGCAGATCATTCCGCCTTCGATCGTGATCGTTCTTCTGGGCACACTTGCTGGCGACCTCTACTCGGTCGCGCAGGAGGCGCGCGCGCAGGAGGTGGGCTGCACCGACGCGCTCACCTACCTTGGCGAGCCTGCGGTGGTGTCGGTCGGCACGCTCTTTCAGGCGGCTCTGCTGCCGGGTATCCTACTGGCGCTGCTTTATGCGCTTTATGCCTTCGGATTTGCTCTGGTCTATCCCAGCAGGGCGCCGGCGGTTGAGCTGGGAGCAACCAACGCCGAGGCCGTCACCCGAGGCGAGGCGTTCACCTGGTTCCTGGGAATTCCGGTCGCGCTGGTTGCCGGCGTGCTGGTGTTGGGGCAGATGAATGTAATCGGCAGTCAAAGCACGACCATCGACAGCTTCAGTGAACAGGGTCAAAGCGCCAGCCTGCGCACCAGCGTCGGCCCGGACTGCAAGGAAGCAATGATCGAGTTGCACGGACAGGCCGCCTGGGACCGCGCCGTGGCCGAGCAAAAATCCATCGACGAGTCCGGTGGCGTGAACCAAAGCGTCCGCTTGTCCGAGGAAGAACAGGCCGAAATGCTGGCCCGAAAGATCGAGAACGCGGCACCCATCGGAACCGGCATCGCGATCATGATGCTGATATTCTCTCTTGTCCTGGCCCTTGCGCGTGGCGTGCGTCCGTCCGAAAGCCAAACACCCCTGATCGTGGGGGCGCTCGGGATCACGCTCGGACTTCTGGTCGACATTCTTTTGATCGGACCGCAATGGAGTGCGGGCGCGACCTTCGCGATCATGGCGATCCCCGTTGCGCTGGCGCTTTACGGCTGCACCCATGCGGCCGGGCGCCTGGCCCAGAACGAGCTGATCCGCGTGGTCTTCCCGCCGCTGGTTCTCATCGTCGCTGTGCTGGGCTCGATCCTCGGGGGCATCACCAACCCCACACCGGCCGCCGCATTGGGTGCGGGCGGGGCGATCATGCTGGCCGCCTATCGCAAGCTGAAGGACGACGAGCGCTCGGGAAAAATCATTATCTTTGCCACCTTCGCGATAGTCATCTCGATCATCGTCGGCATCAATTTCGACTTGCGGATCAACGTCGAAGGAGCCTCCGCGGAAAGCTGGATCGCGTTCTTCGTCGCCCAGGCGGCGTATCTGTACGCTCTCTTCGGGCTGCTTTTTGCCTGCTGGGTGCTGTTTGTCGGCGGTATTCTCAGCCCAGTCGTGCGCGAGACGGCGAAGGTGACCAGCATGGTGTTCACCATCCTGATCGGCTCGCAGCTTTTGAACCTCGTGGTGATATCCTTCGGAGGCGAGCACTACATCCAGCAGTTCCTGCGCTCGTTCGACAACGAGTACAAGGTATTCCTGATCGTGATGCTGGTGCTCTTCATACTCGGCTTCGTGCTCGACTTCCTGGAGATCATCTACATCGTGATCCCGATCGTGGGGCCGGTGATCTACGGCGGCACGTTTGACCCGAAATGGGTGACGATCATGATTGCGGTGAACCTGCAGACCTCGTTCCTGACACCGCCCTTCGGATTCGCGCTTTTCTACCTCAGGGGGGTGGCGCCAAAGGAGGTTACGACCGGGCACATATACCGCGGTGTCGCGCCTTTCGTGCTGATCCAGGTCGTAGGTCTGGCAATCCTGTGGTTTTTCCCGGACATCGTCACGATCTTCCCGGATCTGCTGAGCGGTTGACCCGGCACCGCCAACCCAACAGGGGCTCGGCCATCGCCGGGCCCTTTCATTCCCGACAAATGCAGCGCACCAAATGACAAAGGCCGCAAATACAAGGCATATTATCCTGTCCGGATGCTCTGGCGGCGGAAAGTCAACGCTGCTGACGGCGCTTGGCCGCACCGGGTACAGCACCGTGCCCGAACCTGGGCGACGCATCGTTGCGGAAGAGATGCGCGACCGCGGCGCGGCCCTGCCTTGGGTCGATCCCAACGCATTTGCTCGGCGTGCGGTCGACATGGCCCTGCAGGATAGGGCTGGCGTGGCCAAAGAGACAGGCTGGGTGTTTTTTGATCGCGGGTTGATCGACGCTGCCGTTGCGCTGGAGCATGCCGCGGGCATTGATCTTGCCATTACCCTGGCGCCCGCGAAACGCTTTCACCAAAACGTCTTCATGGCACCGCCCTGGCCGGAGATCTACAAATTTGACGATGAGCGGCGCCACGGCTTCGACGCCGCGATCGACGAGTATCACCGCCTGTGCAAAGCCTATGACCGGCTTGGCTACAAGATTGTGCTTTTGCCCAGAACCAATGTCGCAGAGCGGGCCGCATTCGTTCTGAACCACTTGGGCTGAAACGACGCCTACTGCGCCGGGATCGTGGCGATGCGGCCGGTGCCGGGGTCAAGGGTCCGTCCCGAGATCTCCAGAACAAGCTTGCGTTGCACGGTTCGGGCGAAACTGTCCCGCCCCTCGGCCGTCACCATGAAGGCACCGGGACCGCCAATGATACGTTCGGCATATTCTTCCTCGAGGTTGGCCCCGGCGCGGCGTCCGTCTTCGGGCCGCAGGATCGGCAGGGCGTTGATGACGATCCCTGCCGCGAGAACCTCGGCCCGGGCCGAGGCGATGGAAGGACCCGAGGAGTTGCGGATACTGTCGCCGGAAAAATCGATAACTGCACGGGGCGCGATGATGTCGTTGGACTCGATCAGCCGCTTTGCATCAAGAAGCGCGCCACCAATGGCGTTGCTGCCATAAGCCTGGCGCGGCGGACCGTTCAGCGCGTCGGCAAAGGCTTGTGCGGTGGCGTCGCCGTCGATCACGGTCCACGGCACGACAACGGCGGTATTGGTGGCCCACTCGACATAGGTCACCGCGACATTGCCATAAAGCGATTGCTCGATGGCCTTCAAAACCTCTGGGTCCGTGATCGCGGTCGCGTAGCCCCGTCGCTGGAACGACAGCTCCATGTCGTCGATCGACCCCGACGCATCCGCCAGCAGAACCAGTTCCAACCCGACCTCTTGCCGGGTTTCGGCAAGTGCCGAACCCGCAAGCCAGCAACAAAAAAATGCCACGATGCGCATAACACAACCTTTCCCTGCAAACCGCATCAGGGCAAGCCACTCGTGGTCACATCCGCGTGTGGACAGGCGTTGCGTGTTTCCATGATGCGAAAACAGGCGAACCGGGCGTCAGTGCCGCGCTCAGGTCTTGTCACCCCGGGCCAGCGGCAGGATCGTCCCGAGGATGAGCCGCATCAGGTCTCCGAAATAACCGACGCTGCGCGCAGGACGTGTGGAATCAGACGTGATCGCGATTGTCAGGCCCAGTCCCGGCACGATGCAGATCACCTGTCCGCCGTAACCGCGTGCGAGGGCGAAATCATCTCCTTCTGACTGCCCAAGAAACCAGCCATAGCCATAGCGCAGTCCGGACCACGGCGAGCGTGTGACGGGATCGAAAGACCGCGTGACCCATTCCTCGCTCAACACGCGCGTGCCGTCCCACATGCCGCCGCGCCGGTACATCTCGCCGAAATGGATCATCGCGGGCAGGCTGAGCGACATCTCGTTTCCGCCAAGATACCGCCCTTGCGGATCACGCGTCCAGGGCGGGATGCTGATGCCAAGCGGCGCACCCAGCCGCTCTCGCGCCTGCTGCAGAAGGCTTTGCTCGGTGACTTCGGACAGGATCGCACCCAGCACATGGAACGAACCAGTCGAATATAGCATGCGCACACCGGGTTCCGTTTCGAACGGGCGCGACAGAGCGTTGGCGACCCAATTCGAACTGCTGACCCACCCTCCGTAATTCGGGCCTGATGTTCGCTCCAGCCCGGCTTGCATGGTGACGAGGTTCTCGACCGTGATATCCGAAACGCCCGGCTCGGCGTTTGCGGGGATCAGGCCGGGGGCAAGTTGGCCGATCGTGGTCTTCAGTGTCGGGATCTCGCCGCGGTCCAGGGCGGCCCCCGTCAGCGCCGCAACGACGGTTTTCGACACCGACTTTATAGGTACTGGCGTCCCGATCTCGGGACCGCGAAAAGCCTCGGAAAACACCTCGGCGCCGTGCTGGTAGATCAAGACGGCATGACATTGGTCCAGCGCACCCGCCACATCCGCCACGCTGCGCCACTCGGTGGGCTGGGCACGGGCGGGCCATGCGGTAAATGCGGCGGCACCGGCAAGAATATGGCGACGACTTAGACGGGACATGCAACCTCGCTCATCTGGAAAGGTCACCAGATATCACGCACTGTGCGAAGGGCCAGAGGGCAGGGGCATCGAATACCTGTCAAACACGGGAACGTGTCCCGGTCGTGTGTCACGGTGACGCGACAGATATTTTTGGCGCCTCAGTACTTCCTGTTGCGCAGCGGCTTGCCGTCGGGCAGTGAAATATTCGCGACTTGCTCGGCAATCGGATCGTTCGAAAGTGGATGGCGATGCGCCTCGTAATCCGCGGGATCACGCATCTTCTGCCACTCTCCCCCCGAGTAGACCTCCAGCCCGGAAAATGCGGCCTTGTATCCCATCTTCGCACTGCCTGGGACCCAGTATCCAAGGTAGACGTAGGGTAGGCCGGCCTCGCGGGCGATTTCGATGTGATCGAGGATGATATAGGTGCCAAGACTGTCGCGCGGTCGGTTCGGATCATAAAAAGAATAGACCATGCTGACACCGTCATCGAACACGTCGGTCAGACACACAGCGACCAAGTCGCCTGTATTCTGGTCGGCATACTCCACGACGCGCGTGCGAATTGGTGTTTCCTCGATCATCGCGGCGAACTCGAACGTATCCATGTCAGCCATGCCGCCATTCGCGTGCCGGTCCTCAAGGTATTCTCGAAACAGAGCATACTGCTCCTCTGTGGCCCAGGGGGACGTGGCGCGACGCTCGAGATACCTGTTGCGCTTGATGGTGCGGCGCTGGCTGCGCGAGGCAGTGAAATTCTCGACATTCACGCGTGCCGACAGACAAGCGGCACAATCCGCGCAGGACGGGCGATAGAGCACGTTCTGCGACCGACGAAAGCCTTGTTTTGAAAGCGTGTCATTGAGACGTTGCGCTCCGTCACCCTGCAAGGCCGTAAACAATTTCCGCTCCATCCGGCCTTCGAGATACGGGCAGGGTTGGGGCGCCGTCACATAGAACTGGGGCGCGATGGGAAGAGTGTGACGCATGGCAGAATTCGCAACTTTCGGAACTGACGATAACAACGATGTGACGCTGCGCCAAGAGGTCAAATCCGGCGCGGTCGGCGTAACGTCAGGAGGCCGCGCGCCGGTTTATCGCAACGGTTCCAAGGACAAGGTCCGTCAGGCCCTGACCCCGCGACCCCGTTAACATCAACAGGATCGAGGCAAGCTGCACCAGCGGCACGGCGCAGGAGAAGGTGAACCCCATCGAATGCAAGAACGCCATCAAGCCGTCAAAGCGGTGCCCGGATGCCGTGCGGAACTCGAGCGCGAAAAGGCGCATGCCCCAAGTGGCTGATCCTTGCGCTATGGTGGCCGTGCGGTAGATCAGGCCGATGGAAAGAAACAGGACCGGCAGGAAGAACAGACCGGTAAAGGCCGTGAACGGCAGAACCAGCACGCAAAGCACCAGTATCAGCACGCTGTCCACCAGCCATGCCAATAATCGCTTTAGCGGGACGTCTGCGTAGAAGTCGGGCTGACTGTCGGGATCGGGGATATGCCAAGTCGTATCACTCATGGGTACCATATAGGTTCGCCCCCGGCGCCTTGAAGGGTCTCGGCACCGGGGGCACGGAATTCCGTGGAGTCAGTTGGCGGGCGCAGCGTCACGCTCTTGTTTTTCGTCGCCTTGATCTCTGGTCTCGTCACCGGACTCTGCTTTCCGGGCGCGGTCTTCCATGAACTGATCAAATTCCGCCTTGTCGCGGGCGGCCCGCAACCGTTCGAGAAATGCCTCGAAGTTTTGCTGCTCTTCCTCCAGCCTGCGCAGGGTCTCGTCGCGGTAGGCATCGAAGGTACTGTTTCCAGAAGACGCGTTCCTCTGGCGTGACACCCTGCGACGGGAGGCCCGACCGGACGGGCAGGACATCTTGTTGTTCCAGATCATATAGGCCAACAGCATGAGGCCGACGGGCCAAAAGGCGATCAACGAAACCACGAGAACTGCGATCCAAGCAGTCGTCCCCTTCTCGTCAAGCCATGCCTCCGAGCGGACGAACCAATTGATTGTGCCGCTATCGGGTGAATTGTAGGTATAGGTGCTCATCCTTGGGTCCTTTCGAACGTTGTTTCGGGCGGTATGTTAATTGCATTTACATTGAAGAAATGGGAAACCTGAGCAACGCGTGCAAGGGGTGATGTAAATAATTTTCACATGTCGCGTTGCGCGCGCCATTCTCGACGCTTCCACTTATGGTTTTCAACGAAACGCGGGTCGTTGACCGGACCTGCCAAGGGTGTATCACTGCATTCATGAGCTTTTCCGACCGCATGACACGTTGCCCGCGCCCCTTCGATGCCGATCCTGGCCTGGAAGCGCGCGATGCAGTTCCGAACCTGACGTCCGACCTTGCGGCACTGGTCGAAGGCGCGGCGGGATGCAGTCCGTTTCTGCAAGCCCTCTGTGTCAAGGAGCGCGATTGGTTGCCGGAAGTCTTCGACGACCCCGAGGCCGTCTTCGACGCCCTGATCGAGGAGGTTGCGGAGATTCCTTTGGACGAGGTGGGACCGCGCCTTCGCCGGGCCAAGGGCAGGGTCGCGCTCATGATCGCGCTGGCCGATCTTGCCGGGGTCTGGACGCTGGAACAGGTGACCGGCGCCCTGACGCGGTTTGCGGACCTTGCCGTGGCACAGGCGCTGCGCGCGGCGTTGCTGCCCGAGTTGCGGCGCGGCAAGATTCCGGGTCAGGACGAGAATGCGCTGGAAGAAGCCGCCGGGATGGTTGTTCTGGCGATGGGCAAGATGGGGGCGCACGAGCTCAACTACAGTTCCGACATCGACCTTATATGCCTTTTTGACGAAGAGCGGTTCGACGGCGACAGCTACCACGAGGCGCGGACCGGTTTCGTTCGGGCGACCCGTCGCATGGCTGCGACGCTAAATGACCGGACTGCCGACGGCTACGTCTTCCGCACCGACCTGCGCCTGCGGCCCGACCCGAACGTAACGCCAGTTTGCATGGCAATGGGCGCTGCCGAAACCTATTACGAAAGCCTTGGGCGGACATGGGAAAGGGCGGCCTATATCAAGGCGCGTCCCGCAGCGGGTGACATCTCGGCCGGCAGGCGGTTCCTCGACACGCTGCGTCCCTTCGTCTGGCGCAAGCACCTCGATTTTGCCGCTATCGAGGACGCGCACAACATGCGTCTACGCATCCGCGAACATAAGGGCCTTCACGGTCCCATTCGGCTCGACGGTCACAACATGAAGCTGGGTCGGGGCGGTATTCGCGAGATAGAGTTCTTCACCCAGACCCGCCAGTTGATATCCGGCGGTCGGGACCCGGACCTGCGGGTTCGCGGCACGGTCGATGGGCTAGCGCGGCTAGCGGGCAAGAATTGGGTGCCTCAAGACGCGGCAGAGACACTGTCCGAGCATTACCGGGCGCATCGCGAGATAGAACATAGGCTTCAGATGTTGCGCGACGCGCAGACGCAGGTCCTGCCAGAGCAACCTGAGGGATGGGCGCGGCTTGCAGCGCTCTGCGACCGCGACTTGAGCGATTTTCGCGACGAGTTGACCGGACGGCTGCAACAGGTTCACGATCTGATTGAGGGGTTCTTTGCTCCCGAAAGCGGCGTCGAGAAACCGGTCGCGGTCGATGGTCTGGACGAGGATATTATCGCTCGTTGGCGCAGTTATCCGGCCCTTCGCAGCGAGCGGGCTAACACGATCTTCGATCGGCTGAAACCCGAGATCCTCGAACGTCTCAGCCGGTCGTCCAATCCGCAGGAGGCATTGGTGGCGTTCGACGGCTTCCTGGCTGGTCTGCCTGCGGGCGTTCAGGTTTTCGCATTGTTCGAGGCCAACCCTCAATTGATCGAACTGATGGTTGATATCGCGGGTGTGTCACCAGCGCTGGCCAGCTATCTGTCGCGCCATGCGGGCGTGTTCGACGCGGTGATCGCCGGGGATTTCTTCGCACCTTGGCCCGACAGGGCACATCTGCGCAGTGAACTTGCGGCGCGGCTGGACCACGAGGACGATTACGAGCGCAAGCTGGACGCGGCCCGCCGCTGGCTGAAGGAGTGGCATTTCCGCACCGGGGTCCACCTTTTGCGCGGCCTGATCGATGCCGACAAGGCTGGCGCGCAGTACGCCGATCTCGCGCAGGTGATCCTTGCCGAACTTTGGGGCGCGGTCTGCGCCCAGTTCGCCGAAAAGCATGGCCCGCCACCCGGGCGCGGGGCCGTGGTCTTGGGGATGGGCTCTCTGGGGGCGGGCAAACTCAACGCAGGTTCTGATCTCGATCTGATCGTGATCTACGATGCCGAAGGGGTCGAAGGCTCCGACGGGCGCAGGCCGCTGGCAACGCGGCCCTATTATGCGCGCCTGACCCAGGCGTTGATCACCGCCGTGACGGCGCCTATGTCCGAGGGTCGGCTTTACGAGGTGGACATGCGCCTGCGCCCGTCGGGCAATCAGGGTCCGGTCGCAACTAGCTGGGCTTCGTTCCAGACCTACCAGCAAGAGCAAGCCTGGGTCTGGGAGCATCTGGCGCTGACGCGCGCTCATGTCGTGGCCGGACCCGATGCGCTGGCAGAAGATGTCGAGGCGTTCCGCTGTGCTTTGTTGCGGCAAAAGGGTGGTACCGCAACCATTCTGAGGGAAGTGGCGCAGATGCGTGTGCGCATCAAGTCCGCCAAAGCGTCCGGCGGTCCGTGGGACACCAAGCTGGGCGACGGGAGGATGCAGGAGATCGAGCTTGTGGCACAGGCAGGATGCTTGATTGTCGGACGGCCCGAACGCAGTGTCGAGGCCGGATTGGCCGCCGGTGTCGCTGCCGGTTGGTTAACTGACGCGGAGGAAGTCGCGCTCCGCACAGCTTATGCGCTTTGTTGGCAAGTAACGCAGGCGGCGCGCCTGCTGGGCGACAAACCCATTGACGAAGATGCGCTTGGCGCCGGTGCAAAGGCTTTCATCCTGCGACAGACCTCGCAGAAAGATTTGGCCGCCCTGCGCGAAGAACTGGAACGGCGCACGGCAGACGCCGCCGCAGTGATTGATGCGGCATTGAAGCGAGGAACCGAAGATGGTTGACGCGATAGACCCCAAGGGGTTGATCCGGGAATCCTACAAGATCGAGGGCATTACGCAAGGCGAATGCCGCTCTATCTTTCTGGACTGGGCGCTTTCGATTGACAGCGATGGCGACGTGAATGTGCTGCTCGAGAGCCTGATCGAGCGCTACGGCACGCAGCACCCAGACCACCCGATGACCGCCGTTTTGCATGAAGGCCTGAAATCCACTGAGGCGCCAAAGCGCCGCGGCGGTTGGCGCGGGCGTGCGCGCTGACGCTACATGGTCGCATTTTCCGGCATTGCGGAATCTTGATTAAGTACCGAGTCCGCCGAAAACTAGCCTCAATTACTCGTCAAAATGTCTCCAACCAATGCGCTGAAACCGCGCCAGGAGGATGACATGAAAACCCGTCAAGCAATCGCAGTACTCATCGTGGGACTGTCCGTCGCGGGCTGCTCCACACCCGAGACGGCAACGCGGAATGCTCCGCTAGAGACACCTTCGATCACCGTGGCTGCTCCGGCCTATGCGATCCAGGAAATCCGGGTCAACGTTCCGAAGTCTCTCAGGGTGTCCGAAGCCAACCGCTATCTTCCGGGCGGCGACATCGTCTGGCGGGAAGATCCTGCAGGCGACCGTCACGCACAGGTCAAGGCGATCTTCGAGGCGGCGATGCAGCAGGGCGTCAACGCTATGCAACCCGGTCACGTACCGGCGGTGCTGGATATCCAGGTCACGCGCTTTCACGCGCTGACCGAAAAGGCGCGTTATACTGTCGGGGGCGTTCATGCGCTGCAATTCCACATGCTTCTGCGCAATCCCGAGACCGGCGTTGCATATGGCGAGCCGCAATTCGTCAAGGCCGACTTCAAGGCGCTTGGTGGGCAAGCGGCCATCAAGGCAGAGCAGCAGGGCATCACCCAGAAATATCGGATCACCAACCACCTTGCCTCGGTGATCCAGCGCCAGCTGACGAGCCCCGAGGGTTATAAGGCGGCAAACCTGGGCTTGATGGGTGCGCTGAATCAACTCGGTGCTTCAAACAAAAACTGAAACGGCTTAAAGGGGCGGCATGACGCCGCCCTCTTTGCCTTCGATACGTCTGAAACCCAAAATGCAGGCCCGCGCCATCCGGCACGGGTTTCCTTGGGTGTTCAACAATGAGCTCGTGACCGACCGCCGGACCAAGGCGCTGGCGCCCGGCACGGTGGCGGTCCTGGAAGACGCTGAGCGAACACCGCTGGCCACGGTCGCTGTCAATCCCAAGTCCCGCATTATGGCACGGGTGCTGGACCGTGACCCGAACGCCCGGATTGATCAATCCTGGCTGGAAAACAGACTGCGCCGCGCCTTCGAGATGCGCGACCGGTTGTTCAACGCCCCTTTCTACCGATTGGTACATGCCGAGGCGGACGGTCTGCCCGGTGTGATCATAGATCGCTTCGACGATGTCGCCGTCATCCAGCCCAACGCGGCGTGGGCCGAAGTGCTGCTACCGCAGATCGCCGTGGCGCTGGTCGACGTCACCAAGGTTACATGCGTTATCAAGAACGCGTCGGGCCGGGCGAGGGCGCTGGAAGGTCTTGACGATGCTACGCTAGCTCTCGTGGGCGACTTGCCCGACAGCCCTTTGCCGGTGCATATGAACGGCGCCACCTACATGGCCGACGTCACCGGTGGGCAGAAGACGGGGCTGTTCTACGACCAGCGTCCCAATCACGCCTTTGCCGCGACGCTCGCACAGGGCAGTCGTGTGCTCGACGTGTTCAGCCACGTGGGGGGCTTTTCCCTCGCCGCGCTGGCGGCCGGCGCGTCCGAGGCGCTTGCGGTCGATGGCTCCCAACCGGCACTTGATCTGGCCGGGGACGGCGCCGCGCGTATGGGGCTTTCGGAAGGCTTCACCACACAACGCGGCGATGCCTTCGAGGTTATGACGGCACTCGCCGAACAGGGCGAACGGTTTGACGTTGTCATCTGTGACCCACCGGCCTTTGCCCCCAACAAGCAAGCGTTGGAAAAGGGCTTGCGCGCCTATGAGCGGGTCGCGCGGCTGGCGGCCCCGTTGGTAGCGGCAGGCGGGTATCTGGGGCTCTGCTCCTGTTCCCATGCCGCGACACTCGACAAGTTTCGCACGGCTTGCACACGCGGCATCGGCCGGGCCGGGCGCGAGGGTGCGCTCATCCATACCGGTTTTGCCGGTCCGGACCATCCCCTGCATCCGCAACTGGCCGAAAGCGGGTATCTCAAGTCGCTCTTCTTCAGGCTATGAAGGCGATTCTCGACACCTGCGTGATCTATCCCACCGTGATGCGTCAAATGCTGCTTGGCGCGGCGAAGCGGGGCGTTTTCGAACCGCTCTGGTCGGCCCGCATCATCGAGGAGTGGCAGCGCGCTGTCGTGAAGCTGGGTCCGGACGGCACCGCGCAGGCCCAGGCCGAGGCGGCGATGCTGGCTGTCGAGTGGCCCGATGCGGTGGTAACCTGGCCGCCCTCGCTGGAATCGCGGCTATGGCTGCCGGACCCTGCAGATATCCATGTACTGGCGGCCGCCATCGCCGGCTCTGCCGACCTGATCCTGACGGTCAACGCCAAGGATTTCCCGCGCAACATCCTGGCCGAGGAAGGCGTAAGTCGGGCCGATCCCGATACCTTCCTGCTCGGCGTTTTCGAGGCAACGCCGGACGTGATGCAGGACGTCGGCGCGGCGGTGCTTGCCGACGCGCGGCGGCTCAGCGGCGAAGACTGGGACATCAGACGCCTGATGAAGAAAGCGCGGTTGCCGCGTTTGGGCAAGGCCCTGGCCTTCGCCTGAATCCCGCCGCGTCGCCGGCCACTAGTCCCGCGACTCGGGCAGGCCGTTCCAGCGCGTTTCAAGTTTTTCGATCGCAGCAATGCGCTCGGTCGTCTTGGGGTGGCTCATCAGCCAGGCTGGCATCGCGCCCCCACGGGACTGGGTCAGGGCCTCCAGCTTTTCGAACAGGGACTTCTGCGGCGCGGTGCCGATTCCCGCCTTTGTCAGCAAGGCGGCGGCGTATTCATCGGCCTCGTACTCGTCGCCCCGCGACAGCCTCGCCGCAAGAAGCGAAGCCATGCCATTGGCGATCCAGACGCCAATGCCGGGCAAAAACCGTGACAGCACCATCGCCAGCGCGGTACGCAGTGCGTTCTGGCCCGAGAAATCGATCATCCGGCGGCGCGAATGACCAAGCGCCACGTGGCCCAGTTCATGCGCTATGACGCTTGTCATCTCTTCTGCCGAGACCTCTCCGGAAAGAAACTTGCGGTAAAAGCCCCGCGTGATGAAGATCCGCCCGTCTGGTGCGGCCAATCCGTTGACCGGGTCGATCTCGTAGATGTGTACCTTGATCCGCGGCAGGTCCAGCGCCTTGGCCAGCCGCGTGAAGAGCGGCGTCAGAGTAGGATCGGCCAACTCGGTCGACCGAGCGTCCAGCTCTCGCTTGGTGCGCCAGACCGAAAAGCGGTACATGACCACGGCATAGAGGATTGCCAGAAGGATCGGGGTGAACTTGATCATTGCTTAGATATGGGCTCTGTCGCCGGGTGGGGCAAGCGACGCATCGCCGCTAAAGATTGTCGCGAAGGTCGGACCATCGAGTTCTTTGCGTAAGGTTCTAGCGCACAAGCAGGTCTAGCGGCTGTCGCGGAATGCGCTCGACCGGACCTGAGAGTACGTCCATGAACGTTTGCCATCTACTCTTAGCACGCGAACGACGAAATCGAGGAAACCTTTATCTCAGTCGCCGGCGCGTGGTCCGAGAACAACGCGGGGGTCTATGCGCCCGGCTCGCTGATCTTCAACAAGGCCAACCACGAACACCGGATCACCACGGGCGAGGGCGATCCTTGCATTGTGACCTATGCCTAGGTCAGCCCGAGCAACTGGCGCCACCCAGCACGCAGAACTTGGCGCAATGGGGATGGTTCAGTGCCACGTCGCCCTCGGCCTCCGCCAGCGTTTCGCCCAGCTCAAACTCCGCGTCATAAGGCAGAAGGGTGCAGGCCAGGACCGCGGGCCGTTCCGCGCCCTTGCGCTTGACCACCATTCTTGAAGTCGCGCACATCACGCTGTCCGGCGATTTGCCGAGGATGTTCCAGCAGCCGGTGGTGATTTCGGGGACCTCTACGTTCTCGTCCATTTCCGGGAACAGAACCGTCATTGCCGGGTCGTATGCGTCAATGTCGAACCCATGCGCGTCGAAAAACGCCTGATAGCCCGCGCGGGACTCGGCCTCGCTGTCGCTCCAAAGGCTCCGGCCCGCGATGGCCATGCGGATCCCGGTTTGACGAAGCCAGTGCATTCCTTCCAGCGTCCGGGCGAAGCTGCCCTTGCCGCGCTCCTCGTCGTGCAGCACCTCGGAGTGGTGGTCGACCGAGATACGCAGGGTCAGCTTTTCACCAAACTCTTCGTGCAGCGCCCGCAGACCATCTTGAACGCGCTTGCGCATCATCGGGCGCATCGCATTCGTCAGAATCAGAACGTCGTAACCGCGCGACAGGCAGGCGCGGGCCATCTCGACCATCTGTGGGTTCATGAAGGGCTCGCCACCGGTGAAACCGATCTCGCTGACGGGCCAGGCACGCGTGTCCAACTGATCGAGGTAGTCTTCGACCTCGGCCGTTGTTATATAGACTAGGCTGTCGTTTTCCGGAGAGCTTTCGATATAGCAATTCGCGCAGGTGATGTTGCACAGCGTACCGGTATTGAACCAAAGCGTCTGTGGATTGTTCAGCGCGACATGCGCCCTCGGTTCACCATCTGCGGTGACCTTAGGGTCGATGAATTTTCCACCGTTTGCACGGGGGACTGCTACATCTTTCATCTGTCTATCTTCCGAATTTCATTTGCCTTTCGGCCATAACCTGTCCTTTCTTCCCTTGAAAGTCGAGTTCGGGCAGGTGACACCTTCGTGATCGCCACCTAGACTTGCACCGAGTTCAGGAGAAAAACATGGTATCTCGCGTCATTCCGGTCGATCCCTTTGACCTCGTGATCTTCGGGGGCACGGGTGACTTGGCGCAACGGAAAATTCTGCCCGGCCTGTTTCGCCGGTTCCGGGCGGGCCAGATGGGCGACAATGCCCGCGTGATCGGCGCAGCGCGCAGCGACATGGACGCCGCCGCCTACCGCGATTTCGTCCGCAAGGCCGTGATGGAGTTCGAACCGGAGGCCGCGAAAGACAGCGAGCATCTCGATAGCTTCCTGCAACAGCTCGACTATGTGACGATCGATGCCCGCGGCGACGCCGGTTGGTCCGAGCTGACTTCCATGCTGCGCGAGAACGAGATCCGCGCCTTTTACTTTTCCGTCGCGCCCAGCCTGTTCGGAGATCTTGCCGACAGGCTGCACGAATACGGCATGGACTGCCCGAATTGCCGGATCGTGGTGGAAAAACCCTTTGGCCGCGACCTCGAAACGGCCAAGGCACTGAACGCAACCATCGCCGCGTATTTCGACGAGCACCAGATCTACCGGATCGACCATTACCTGGGCAAGGAAACGGTCCAGAACCTTATGGCTATCCGCTTTGGCAACACTCTATTCGAGCCGCTGTGGAACAGCCAATACGTGGATCACATACAAATTACCGTTGCCGAGGACGTGGGCGTCGGCGGGCGCGGAGATTACTACGACCGCTCTGGCGCGATGCGGGACATGATGCAGAACCATATCATGCAACTGCTGTGCCTGATCGCGATGGAGCCGCCGGCCAAGTTCGACCCGGACGCGGTGCGCGACGAAAAGCTAAAGGTGATCCGCGCGCTGGATCCCGTCGCAGCCGAGGACGCCGTGCGCGGCCAGTACGAAGGCAGCGGCCAGTCCGGCAGCTATCGCAACGAGGTCGGCAACCGCGACAGCATGACCGAAAGCTTCGTGGCTTTGCGCGCCACGGTCAGCAACTGGCGTTGGGCCGGAACGCCGTTTTACCTGCGTACGGGCAAGCGCCTGCGGGAGAGGGCCAGCGAGATCGCCGTGGTGTTCAAGGACGCGCCGCACTCCATCTTCGGCGCCGACGCGGGACGACACCGCAACATCCTGACGATCAAGCTGCAACCCAACGAGGGGATCGAGCTCGGCGTGACCATCAAGGAGCCGGGACCGGGCGGTATGCGATTGGTGGACGTGCCGCTCGACATGACGTTCGCTGAGGCGTTGGGGCCAGAAGAGGCCGATTTCCCCGACGCCTATGAGCGTCTGATCATGGACGTGATCCGCGGTAACCAGACGCTTTTCATGCGCGGCGACGAGGTCGAGGCCGCCTGGGCGTGGATCGATCCGATCATCGGGCTTTGGGAAGACTCCGGCCGCGCGCCGCTTACGTATGCCACGGGAAGTTCGGGGCCCGATGACGCGCTGATGCTGATGCACCGCGACGGCCGCCGCTGGAGGGAGATACGGGCATGAGGCTGATCGAATACGCTGACGAAGAGATGATGGCGATCAATCTCGCCAATCAGCTCGCCGGGGATCTCAACACGGCGCTGGAGCACGACGACCGCGCGCTTTTCGTGGTGCCGGGGGGCAGCACGCCCGGTCCGGTCTTCGACGTTCTGTGCGATGCCGATCTCGACTGGTCCCGTGTCGATATCTGTCTCAGCGACGAACGTTGGGTGCCCGAGGTGCACATTCGCTCCAACACCCGGATGCTGCGCGAGCGGCTCTTGGTGGGCCGTGCCGCCAAGGCCGGCTACTTGCCGCTTTATGCCCGCGCCGAGGCGCCCGAGGCGGTGCTTGCCGAATTGGAGGCCGTCATCCAACCGCGCCTGCCGATCGCCGTTCTGCTTCTCGGCATGGGCGCGGACATGCATACCGCCTCACTTTTTCCGGGCACCGACGGGTTGGACGCAGCGCTGGCACATGACGCGCCGGTACTGGTTCCCCTGCGGCCTCGCAACGTCGAGGATGTGCGGATCAGCCTGTCTGCCCGGGTGTTGAACGCGGCGGTGGCCAAGCACCTGGTGATCACCGGCGAGGACAAGCGCAAGGCTGTAGAGCGCGCCCGCACCTGCCGGCCCGAACAGGCCCCCGTGGCCGCGATCCTTGAAGAAACCGATGTGCACTGGGCGCCATAGCGCCGGGCAGTCCATCGAGACAACGCAGGAGGAGACCGCATGACCTGGGCGGCGCTGAAGTCTGAGACCGGAACGCCGATCGGCGATCTCTTGCAATCGCCCGACCGGGCCGCCCGGTTCCAGGTCCAGGCCGATGGGATGCTGTTCGACTATGCCAAGACTTCGATGACCGAGACGGCCCGTGAGCGACTTTTGCAACTGGCTGCGGGTCGCGGCGTTGCCGAGCGCTGGGACGCGATGTTCGCAGGCGAGCCGATCAACGAAACAGAAGGGCGCGCGGTGCTGCACGTGGCGCTCAGGGCAGGGGCCGACGCGGTGATAAAGGCCAGCGGTCAGAACGTGATGCCCGGCGTCCGCGACGTCCTGTCCCGCATGCGCGCCTTTGCCGAAGACGTGCGCTCGGGGCGGCACAAGGGCGCGGGCGGTCACATCACCGACGTGGTAAACATAGGCATCGGCGGCTCGCATCTCGGCCCTGAAATGGGCACACTGGCACTGCGCCCTTATCATGACGGCCCGCGTTGTCATTTCGTATCGAACGTGGATGGCGCGGATATTGCCGACTGTCTCGACGGGCTGGATCCGAAGACGACGCTCTTCATCGTCGCCTCGAAGACCTTCACCACCATCGAGACAATGACCAACGCCGAGACCGCCAAGGCGTGGTTGCAGCTTGGCGACGGGGACCTCAATGCACAGTTCGTGGCCGTGTCCACGGCACTCGATAAGACCGAGGCGTTCGGTATCGCGCCGGAGCGCGTGTTCGGCTTCGCCGACTGGGTGGGCGGGCGTTATTCGATGTGGGGACCAATCGGGCTATCGCTGATGCTGGCCATTGGACCCGAGGAATTCGACGCGTTTCTTGCCGGCGGTGCCGCGATGGACACTCATTTCCGGACCGCGCCGCTTGAGCGGAACATGCCGGTGATGCTGGCGCTGACCGGGTTGTGGCACAGCCACGCCTGCGGCTATCCCACGCGTGCCGTGTTGCCCTATGACCAGCGCTTGTCGCGCTTGCCCGCCTATCTTCAGCAGCTGGAGATGGAAAGCAACGGCAAGGGCGTGACGATGCAGGGCGAACCGGTAAAAGGCGGATCTGGGCCCATTGTCTGGGGCGAGCCCGGCACCAACGGACAGCACGCGTTCTACCAGCTGATCCACCAGGGCACCCAGGTGGTGCCCTGCGAATTTATGGTCGCCGCCTGGGGGTTCGAGCCCGGGATGGACAACCATCACCGCTTGCTGATCGCTAATTGCCTCGCTCAGTCCGAAGCGTTGATGCGAGGCCGCGACATCGACACCGCACGCGACATGATGCGCCAAGCGGGCTTTGAAGGCGCGGAGCTGGAACGTCAGGCTGCGCACCGTGTATTCCCGGGGAACCGGCCCTCGACCACGTTGGTCTATGACAGGCTCACGCCCTACCGGCTTGGGCAGATCATCGCGCTTTACGAACACCGGGTCTTCGTCGAGGGGGTGATCCTCGGCATCAACTCCTTTGATCAATGGGGAGTCGAGCTGGGCAAGGAACTGGCCAAGGAGATGGAGCCGCTGGTGGCCGGCGCGGCCGCAGCCGTCGACAAAGACGGCTCGACGCAAAACCTTCTGGCCTTCCTGAAAGCAATCCGCGGCTAGCGCGGAATGTCAAATCCGTCAGGCGCGAGCGTGAAATGATCGAACTCGAAGCCAGGCGAGACGGTGCAGCCGACCAGCGTGTAGTCCCCGGTTGACCGCGCCATCTGCCAGGCGCCGGGGGGCACGATGACCTGTGGCCGCTGACCGTCAGCCAGGTCCGGGCCAAGCACTGCGTTCCGCGCCGGACCGGCCTCGCTTTCCGAGATCGACAGAACCAGCGGCGCCCCGGCGTAGAAATGCCAGATTTCGGCCGCGTCCACCTTGTGCCACTGGTTCTGGTCCTGATCGCGCAGCAGGAAATAGATCGCCGTGCCATGGGCGCGCCCATCGTTGGACGCGCGCCATGTTTCGCGAAAGAACCCGCCCTCGGGATGCGGCGACAAATCGAGGGCGGCGATGATCTCGTCGGCGGTCACATCAGGCCCGCAGGATCGAGCGCCCGGCATAGATCGCCGTGTCGCCGAGCGCCTCCTCTATACGGATCAGCTGGTTGTATTTTGCCAGCCGGTCCGAGCGTGCGAGCGACCCGGTCTTGATCTGCCCGCAATTGGTCGCCACGGCAAGATCGGCGATGGTGGCATCCTCGGTCTCGCCCGAGCGGTGTGACATGACGTTGGTATAGCCCGCACGATGCGCCATTTCGACCGCCTGAAGCGTTTCGGTCAGGCTGCCGATCTGGTTGACCTTGACCAGCATCGAGTTTGCCACGCCACGTTTGATCCCGTCCGACAGGCGCGTGGGGTTGGTCACGAACAGATCGTCGCCCACCAGCTGCACCTTGTCGCCGATCTGGTCCGTCAGAGCCTTCCAGCCGTCCCAGTCATCCTCGGACATGCCATCTTCGATCGAGATGATCGGATAGTCGTTCACAAGCGCCGCCAAGTACGCCGCATTTTCGTCCGACGACAGGGATTTGCCTTCGCCCGCAAGCTCGTACTTTCCGTCCTTGAAGTATTCGGTCGCGGCGCAATCAAGCGCAAGGTAAATATCCTCGCCTGGTTTGTAGCCGGCCTTTTCGACCGACCGCAGAATGAAATCCAGCGCATCTCGGGCCGAGGCGATATCGGGGGCAAAACCACCCTCGTCACCAATGCCAGTCGATAGCCCTGCGCTGGACAGTTCTTTCTTCAGCGTGTGGAAGACTTCTGCCCCCATGCGCACGGCATCGCGGATATTGCCCGCGCTGACCGGCATGATCATGAATTCCTGGATGTCGATTGGGTTGTCGGCATGTTCGCCACCGTTGATGATGTTCATCATCGGCACCGGCAGGGTTCGGGCGGAAGTGCCACCTACATAACGAAAGAGCGGCTGCATGGCGAAATCCGCCGCAGCCTTGGCCGCGGCAAGGCTGACGCCGAGAATGGCATTGGCGCCCAGCCGCCCCTTGTTCGGGGTGCCGTCCAGTTCGATCATCGCCTCATCGATCGCGACCTGCTCCGTGGCATCGAAGCCCGCCAACGCGTCCGCGATTTCGCCGTTCACTGACGCCACGGCCTCCAGCACGCCCTTGCCCTTATAGCGGGCGGCGTCGCCGTCGCGCTTTTCTACCGCTTCATGGGCACCGGTGGACGCGCCCGACGGCACGGCGGCGCGGCCCATGGTGCCATCTTCAAGGATCACGTCCACCTCGACCGTCGGATTGCCGCGGCTGTCGAGGATTTCGCGTGCGTGAATGTCGAGAATGATGCTCATGTGAGACCCTTTGGCAGAATACAGTTGCAGGTCCCATAGCAAGAACGCGCGTGAATGGGAACTGCGACGCAAGACGATGTCACGGCAATTTTTCGACCGCTCAGACCATCCGTGCCCTACGGGCCAGCCGCCGCTCGCGCAGAAAGGTATAAAGCCCGGTCGTGATGATCAGCGTGGCGCCCAGCAATGTCAGGGTGTCGGGTCGCTCGGCAAAGACCACGATCCCCACGATCAGTGAAAACAGCAGGCGGGTATAGCGGAACGGTGTGACAACCGCCGCATCGCCCATGCGCATCGCCGCAACGATCCCGTAATACCCCAAAGCCCCGAAAACCATGCCGCCCCCGATCATCGTCCACAGCTGCGGCGTCAATGGCGACAGCGTCTGTGGCCCAAGCAGGAGCAGCAGAATTCCGGCCGGTACCACCGCGGCGAACCCCTGAAACGACACCACAGCCGAGGACACAGCGACATCGATGCGTCGGGTGATCAGGTCACGCGTGGCCACGCAGGCCACGGACACCAGAACGAGCAACGCCGAAGGATCGAAACCGGCGAGGCCAGGGCGGATAATCAGCAGCACACCGCAGAACCCGATCAGAATCGCACTCCACCTGCGCCAGCCCACGTCCTCGCCGAGAAAAAGCGCTGCGCCCATGGTGATAAAGAGCGGCGTCGCCTGGAACACCGAGGCCACGACCGAGATATCGACCCGGGACAGCGCGGTGGTAAAGGCCAGCGCCGCACCGGCCTCGCAACCTGCGCGCAAGCGGAAGGGTCTGCGCCACGCTTCCCGCACAAGAATACGGTGCCCGCCAAGGCGGGACACGACCGCAAAGATCGACGCGCTGCCGATCCCGAGGAAAATCAGAATCTGGCCCACGGAAATATCCGCAGACATTTTCTTGATGAACATGTCCTCGACGGTAAATGCCGCCATGGACAGGATCACCAGCATTATTCCGCGAAGATTGTCCATGATCGCCGTACCGCTTGAAAGTTTCCCTGCCGCGATAGGCGGCTTTTGGGGGCGATACAAGTCAGTCGGCAAGTCGGGGCCGGGTCAGTCCTTCCGGATCGGCACGCCGTAGAGCTCCAGCTTGTGACCCTTCAGCTTGTAGCCAAGCTTGGCGGCGATCTTTTCCTGCAACTTCTCGATATCCGGATCCACAAACTCGATCACCTCGCCGGAATGCATGTCGATCAGGTGATCGTGGTGGTCACGCTCGGCGTCTTCGTAGCGGGCGCGACCGTCTCCGAATTCCAGCTTGTCGATGATCCCGGCCTCTTCGAACAGCTTTACGGTGCGATAGACGGTGGCGATCGAAATCTTCGGATCGCGGCCGCTGGCGCGGGAATAAAGTTCCTCCACGTCCGGATGATCGTCCGAGGATTCCAGCACGGCCGCGATGGTCCGCCGCTGGTCGGTCATCCTCAAGCCCTTCGCCTCACAACGGTCGATGATGGTCTCTGTCATTCCGGCCTTCTTCGCGTTTTCGGAGCGTTGGATAACGGGTGTGATATCGGAAATCCAGCTTTTTGCTACCCACTAACGCTGCCGTGTCAGGTCCGCCCAGACGGGCAGGTGGTCCGAGGCGATATGCGCGGGCTTGTCCGAGTGGACGCCAGTTGCTGCGACTTCAAGCTCGGCAGAATGGGCGATCCGATCCAACCGCCCCACAGGGCGTATCGCGGGATAGCTGGGCGGAGTCGGCGCGAACTCCACGCTGCCTGCTGCACCTCGGAGCGCGGCGGCGGGACGCCATTCATTGAAGTCCCCCGCCAAAACGAGCGGCATCGCCTCGCACCGCGCAACTACTCGCATCAGCGCCTTCATCTGCAGCAGTCTGTACCGCCGCACCAGCCCCAGATGCACGCCGACGACCCGAAAGGGTCCAAGACTGGACTCGAACTCGGCCATGACCGCCCCGCGCGGCTCCAGCCCCGGAAGTTCGACGTGCCGTGTTTGCCGCACCGTCAGCCTCTGCCGCGCCAGCATCGCGTTGCCGTGCCAGCCCAGCGATCCGCCCGGCGCGCCGAAGGGCAGGATCTGCCAGCCGTCACGCTCTACAAGATCGTGGGGTAGGGCGGCGGGCCGGGGTGGCAAGCGTTTGTCGACTTCCTGCAAGACGACAAGGTCGGCGCCCAAGGCGTTGATCACCTGAAGGCTGCGATCCGGTCGCCGGCGCATGTCCATGCCCACGCATTTTTGCAGGTTGTAAGTTGCAATTCTCAGCCGGGGTTCGTTCATGCTACGACACCTGCACGACGATAAAAGGATCGCTGTTCATGTTCGCAGATCAGACTTGGCTGGCACGGATCATCTGGTTGGCACTTGCAGGGGCGGCCGCTTGGGCGCTTGCCGTGTTGCGGCTTGAGTTGGCCTTCGTGGCGCTGGCGACGCTGGGCCTGTCTCTCGCCCCGGTCGTGGTGGCGAACTGGGCGCAGGTGCATGTGCCGCCGACCTTTATTGCGGTCGTCGTGATTTTCGTGGCGGCGACGCTGTTTCTGGGCGAGGTCTTCGACTTCTACGAACGGTTCTGGTGGTGGGACATTGCCATGCACGGCACTTCTGCTGTCGCCTTCGGGCTGATCGGCTTTGTTTTCGTTTTCATGATGTTCCAGGGCGACCGTTTCGCCGCGCCGCACCTTCAACTGAGCTTTCTCGCTTTCTGTTTCGCCATGACGATCGGTACAGTTTGGGAGATATTCGAGTTCGCGATGGACCAGATCTTCGGGCTTAACATGCAGAAATCCGGGCTTCGCGATACGATGGGCGATCTCATCATAAACGCGGTTGGTGCCCTGGTGGGCGCGGCGACGGGCTATGGCTATCTCAAGGGGCGGCATGTGGGCATCGGAACCTTCATCGACGAATTCGTGCAGCGTAACCCGCGCTTGTTCCGCAGACTGCGCCGGCGTCGGGACCGACAAGAGTAGCCTCACGTTCCGCAGAAGGTCTGCTGAACCGCTTCGGACGGCTCTGGTGGTCGGGCAAGGTCCGCAGCATCGCTCCGGGAACGATATGGCTCGGCCAGCACCTCGCGCAGCTGGTGAAACGGCGCCATGTCCCCGACTACCGCCGCGGTGATCATCTGCTCGACGCGGTGATTGCGAGGGATATAAGCCGGGTTCGCGACCCGCATGATGTCGTCCGGCGCTTCTTCATTCTCCAGCCGCTTGCGCCAGTCCTTTTCCCAAGCATCAAATGCTGCTGGCACAAGAAACTCGTCCCGTGGCGTGCCGTCGCTCAGCGCCCGGAATGTGTTGGTAAAGTCGGCGCGATTGGCGGCCATCGCATCCAGAAGCGATACGATCAGTGGCTCGTCCTCCACCGTCGCATCGGCCAACCCGATTTTGCGCCCGAAGATCTCGCGCCAGGCGTCGTGAACCTGGCCCGGCATGGCGTGAACGGTCTTGGTAAAATCCTCGACCGCCTTGTCCTGATCGGGCATCAGCGGCACCAATGCCGTGGCCAGTTGCGCCATGTTCCACGCGATGACGTTGGGCTGGTTGGCGAAGGCATAGCGCCCGTTCATGTCAATGGACGAAAACACGGTATCGGGATGATACGCGTCCATGAACGCGCAGGGGCCATAGTCGATGGTTTCGCCCGACAGCGTAGTGTTGTCGGTGTTCATCACGCCATGAATGAACCCGACCGACATCCACTGCGCCACCAGCTGCGCCTGTCGCGCGATCACCGTGTCCAGCAACTCCGCCGGGGACTGCACATCGGGATAGTGACGTTCCACTACATGTTCGTAGAGTGCCTGCAGCGCGGGCAGGTCGCGCCGTGCTGCAAAGAATTGAAATGTGCCGACGCGGATATGGCTTTGTGCCACGCGGGTCAGCACGGCACCGGGCAGGGCGCCTGTCTCGCGAAACACCGACTCGCCGGTCAGCGTCGCCGCCAGTGCCCTGCTGGTGGGGATGCCAAGCGCGTGCATCGCCTCACTCACCACATATTCCCGCAGCACCGGACCCAGCCAAGCGCGCCCATCGCCCATCCGCGAGTAGGGTGTCGGCCCGGAGCCTTTGAGCTGGATATCGAACCGCGTCCCGTTCGGTACGACCTCTCCCAACAGGTTCGCCCGGCCGTCACCCAATTGTGGTGAAAAGCCGCCGAACTGGTGCCCGGCATAGACCTGCGCCAGCGGGTCAGCGCCGGTCGGCACTTGGTTGCCAGCAAAGACACGCGCCAGTTCGTCCTCGGGTCCCGGCGTGATCCCAAGATCCCGCGCCAGGTCCTCGTTGAACGCGATCAGCTGTGGCGCCTTGACCGGCGCGGGGGGCTGCCTGGTGAAAAAGCGGTCGGGCAGGCGGGCATAGGAATTGTCGAACGGGATGTGCAGGCTCATACCTGAAACATAGGTGTGTCTGCGAGGAACGCTAGAGCTTGCGTGACATCAGGATGTAATTATCGCGTGGCGCGAAGCGTAGTTTCTCGTAGATACGCCGCGCTTTCGCGTTGTCGCGGTCAACCTCCAGGTGAATTGCCTTCATGCCGGCCGACGCCAGCGTCTTGGGCAGGGTCAGAAGGATTTCCGAGCCGATTCCGCGGCCTCTCACCCCGGGTCGAATAAAGATTTCGTCGACGAACCCATCCAGCCCGCCGAACTCCACCGACCAGCCGAACGAAATGGTGACATAGCCGATCGGCGCGCGTCTCGGTCCTGCCAAGTAGACGCATCCGTGCGGCGACCCCTCCAACAGCGGCGCCAGGGCGTCGCGGCGGGTTGCATCGTCCTGCACGATGCCTTCTTCTTGGTGGAACGCCGCTACCAGCGGCACAAGGCGCTCCATGTCCTCGTTCGCGGCAAGGGTCAGTTTCGTCATAACCGGGCCAGCCTTTCGGTCAGTAGGTCGAAAAATCCGTCGGCATCCAGGTCGCCTATGAACAGCGCGTTGGGCGTCCGGTCTGTCACGCCCCACCAGTCCGCCACAGTCATTCCCATGGTCAGTTCTGATCGGGTTTCGATCTCGACATTGATATGTCGACCCGAGAACAGCTCTGGCCGGATCAGGTAGGCGACGGTGCAGGGATCATGCAGCGGCGCCCCCTCCGAGCCGAATTTCTCGCGATCATAGCGCTCGAAAAAGTCGGTCATCTCGGCGACCGCAGTACCGACGCGGTTGCCAATGATCCGAAAGGCGTCGTTGCGCGCGCGCGTAACCAGCGCCTTGTGCGTGACATCAAGCGGCATGACCACGATCGGTACGCCGGAACTGAAAACAATATCGGCCGCCTGCGGATCTACATGAATGTTGAATTCGGCCGCTGGCGTGATGTTTCCAACCTCGAAATGGGCGCCGCCCATCAGGACGATCTCTCGCACTTTCCCGACGATTTCCGGCGCCGCCCGGAACGCCGTCGCGATATTGGTCAGCGGCCCGATCGGCACCAGCGTGACACTGCCCGAAGGCTCTTGCCGCAGTGTCTCGATGATGAAATCGACGGCGTGCATATCCTCCATCCGCATCGTCGGCTCCGGCAGGTCGGGACCGTCCAACCCGGTTTTGCCATGCACGTGCTCTGCGGTCACAAGGTCACGGTCGAGCGGGCGGTCGCATCCGGCATAAACTTTGATGTCGCGCCGTCCGGCAAGCTCGCACACCATCCGTGCATTGCGGGTGGTCAGGTCAAGCGGCACGTTGCCGGCGACACAGGTAATTCCCAGAACCTCGATCTCATCTGGACTCCCCAGCGCCAGAAGGATCGCGACGGCGTCGTCCTGTCCGGGGTCGGTGTCGATGATGATCTTGCGCACGCTCATGCAAATCCCCTGTCACGGCGGACATTGCTTGTCCACTGCGCATGTTTTTTCTTGGCGGAAATACTCCGGGGCAGGGGCGTTATCCCGGATCGGATCAGAGCGACAGGCTGCCTACGCAAATCTGACCTGCGCGGTGCGGCATCTCGGGCGGATCAGCGGCCCAACTCCTTCATCCCGCGTTCGATCCCGTCAAGGGTCATCGGTACCATTCGGTCCTCGAATATCTCGCGCACCATGCCGATCGAATGGGTATAGCCCCAATAGGCCTCGGGCACCGGGTTGATCCACAGGTGCTCGGGCCATTGCGCCCGCGCCCGCTGAAGCCAGACCTGTCCGGCTTCGGCGTTCCAGTGCTCGTTGGCGCCGCCCGGAAAGGCGATCTCGTAAGGTGACATCGAAGCGTCGCCGACGAAGATGCACTTGTAGTCCGGTCCATAGGTGCGCAGCACTTCGTCGGTGGGCGTCTGCGCGTCCCAGCGGCGGTGGTTGTCGCGCCAGACGCCTTCGTAGATGCAATTGTGGAAATAGTAGTATTCCAGATGCTTGAACTCGGTCCGCGCGGCAGAAAACAGTTCCTCGACCATCTTGATATGTGGGTCCATTGACCCACCCACGTCCAGAAACAGCAGCACCTTCACTGCGTTGCGCTTCTCAGGGCGCGTCTTGACGTCGAGATAACCATGCTCGGCCGTCGCCCGGATCGTACCGTCTAGGTCCAGTTCCTCCTCGGCGCCGTCCCTCGCCCATCTTCGCAACCGCTTCAGCGCCACCTTGATGTTGCGCGTGCCCAGTTCGACCGTGTCGTCGAGATTGCGAAACTCGCGCTTGTCCCAAACCTTGACGGCCCGCTGGTGGCGGCTTTCCTTCTGGCCGATGCGCACGCCTTCGGGGTTGTAACCGTAGGCCCCAAAAGGCGAGGTGCCCGCCGTGCCGATCCACTTGTTGCCACCCTGGTGCCGGCCCTGCTGTTCCTTCAGCCGCTCCTTCAGGGTCTCCATCAGCTTGTCGAACCCGCCAAGCGCCTCGATCTCGGCCCGTTCCTCCTCGCTCAGGTGCTTTTCCGCCAGCTTTTCCAGCCAGTCCTGCGGGATATCGACAGCCTCGATCACGTCGTTTGAGTTGATGGCTTCCAGGCCCTCGAAACTGGCGGCGAAGGCGCGGTCGAAGCGGTCGATCATCCGCTCGTCCTTCACCATCGTTGTACGAGCGAGATAGTAGAACCCCTCCAAGTCATAGGTCACTAGCCCCGCACCCATCGCTTCCAGAAAGGTCAGGTACTCGCGCAGCGAGACCGGCAGACCCGCCTTCCTGAGATTCTCGAAGAAGGGCAGGAACATCGCTTACCTCAGATCGACATGCGGTGAATGATCAGCGTGGCGAAAAGGCCCAACAGGGTGAAGATAAGGCAATAGACCGCCGCGTACAGCAGAATGTCAGCAGTGCGCCCCTTGCGCCGCCACGCGGTGAATGCCCCTAGGCTTGCGCCCAGGATCGCGCCGAATACTACGATCATCGTGTCTTCCCGTCAGGTCACTTCAGGGGACTGAGCGACGAGATTTCCCGCAGTTTCGCGCGCACCGCCCAGTCCGCGCCGAACCCGTACCGCGCCCAGCCGATACTGTCCAGCCGCACCGACTGCGCCTCTGCGACGCGGCCCGTCAGGTCCAGTGCCTCTGCCCTGAGCAGCATCAGCGTAGACAGAAGCGCGGCATTTTCATGACGTTCCGCGATTGCAAGATGCGGCGCCAAGATGGTCAGGGCCAGTTGACCATTGCCCTCGGCAATGGCGAACGCGGCCAGCTGCGAGGCGGAATAGGCGCGATGAAGCTCGGTGCCGGAGGTCTGGCTGTAGAACCGCTCGGCCAGGCGGAAATGCTCGAACGCCGTGTCGGGCTGCGCGGCTTGGGTCAGGCGCCCCATGGCGAAATGCGAGAATGCCCGCCGGTGATCGTGCCAGTTCATAGCGTTTGCAATCCGCAGCGCCTCTGCTGCGGCCACCAGACGCTGCGAATGGCCCGCGCCGGGGCCAAGCGCGGTCTGCACTGCCTTGATCCAGGCCCGCGGGGTCGATGAAAGTGTGCTAGGCGCAATGGAATCGCCGCCAGGATTGAGGCGCGACAGGATCGACGGCAGCCGCGCCGCGACCTGGCCGCGTGTCATGCCCGAGCGTAGATCTGGCGAGTAGTAGGCCCGAAGGATCAGCATGTCGAAGCCGGTAAGAATCGTGTGCACGTTGTCGTCGTTGAACACGCTGTCGGGCAGCCGGTATAGATCGTTGAGCGGGCCAAGCGACTGCGCGACTTCCTCATGCAGGCAGTCACGCACCTCCTGCGGCGAGGCATCGTTGGGCAGGAAGATCGCGATCTTCTTGCGTTCGATCAGTGTGCTCCAGTTCGTTTGCCGCTTGTTGCGCGCCGCGCGGTACTCTGACAGACGGCTGATATTGGGGACCACGAAACAGGCTGCCTTAGGCAAATGCCTGCGGATTTTTGCCCGCGGCACGGCCTCGATCGTGATGTTGGCGACGTCGGAGCGGACGCGGGCGATGTCGATCTTCGCTTCGGTGCGCAGTCGGTGCACCAGCCGGTTGAGATCGGGAATCAGCGTCGACGGAGGATTACCCGTGACCCGGATTGAAATCGGTCCCTCGAACCGCGAGAAATGCTGCAACTTGCGTCCCGACTCAAGCTGGAAGGACAGTTCCAGAAAATCGCGCGCTATGTCGCTGTTGGACCGTGACGGCGGTACGGGGCGCGGCGCGGAAAAGGACTTCAACGCGGGCAGGGAACTGGCGGACGGTGTGGCCGCACGGGTCGGCATCTCACTGGAAGGACCGGGAACGCACGCGCCCAGCATGAGAAACAATGGAAGAATGACGCTGCGCATGAGCTCCCCGATACCTGTATAATCTCAAGTGGCAGGCGGCCGTTGCAATCCACACTGCCATCCGGCGCGGTCGCCGCCAGATCGTTCTGCGTGTCCTTGGTCGCACGCAATTCGACCTGCTGCTCACTGAGCCTACCGGACAAGCGCCTTGATCGCCTCTTACTTCGTTCCCAGTAAGGAGCAAAAAAGACAAAACTGTGGCCGATTCGCCAGCAGTGCGAATCGTGATTCGAAACGTGTGAGAACTGCGCTGCCAACTTAGGGCACCATGCAAATCCCCATCTTCGTTCAGCTGTAGTTTTGTGCTGCTTCGGCACGCGTTTGCGCGCCGGTGTCGAATCTGCAGGTAAAAACCTTTTAACGCTGGCGACGCGCCATGAAGGCCAACCGTTCAAAAAGGTGCACATCCTGCTCATTCTTCAGCAGCGCCCCATGCAGCTTAGGCAGGGCGTCGGCACCGTCGCGCTTGAGATCTTCGGCTGTCAGGTCTTCTGCCAAGATAAGCTTCAGCCAGTCCAACACTTCCGAAGTCGAGGGCTTTTTCTTCAGTCCTGACTGCTCTCGGATATCATAAAATTGGGTCAACGCTTCGGTCAGCAGCCGTTCCTTGATGCCCGGATGGTGAACTTCGACGATCTGTTTCATCGTGTCGGGGTCCGGAAAGCGGATGTAATGGAAGAAACACCGTCGCAGAAAGGCGTCGGGAAGTTCCTTTTCGTTGTTCGAGGTGATGATCACGATCGGCCTCTCGACCGCGCGGACGGTTTCACCGGTCTCGTAGACGTGAAACTCCATCCGATCCAGTTCCTGCAAGAGGTCGTTGGGAAACTCGATATCGGCCTTGTCGATCTCGTCGATCAGTAACACGATCTTCTCTTCGGCCTCGAACGCTTGCCACAGCTTGCCCTTGCGGATGTAGTTGCGCACGTCGTGGACGCGTTTCTCACCCAATTGGCTGTCGCGTAGCCGCGACACAGCGTCGTATTCGTAAAGACCCTGCTGCGCCTTGGTGGTGGACTTTATGTTCCATTCCAGCATCGGCAGGCCCAGGCCGTTGGCAACTTGCCGGGCCAACTCGGTCTTCCCCGTGCCCGGCTCGCCCTTGACCAGAAGGGGGCGCTCCAGCGTCACGGCGGCATTTACCGCGACGGTGAGGTCGTCGGTGGCTATATAGGCGTCGGTGCCTTCGAATTTCATGAGCGTCCCTTTTCTTGGTCCCGCCACGCGCAAGTGGCGGGTCGCATGGAATTTTTGCAACACCCTAGTGTCATGGGGAATTCACATCAATGGCGGGCATTTGTGTAGTGACAATCTGTCGAGGCGCGTGTAATTGCACGCCACAAGGTGGATTTCTAAAGGGGAAGTTGGGTGACCGACGGGGACCTGCAGGAGGGAGTGGAAATGAAACAGGACGTGGTTCTGTCGGAGGATTACACTCCGGCCGAAGACGAGCCGTTCATGAACGAACGGCAAGTGGAGTATTTTCGTCGCAAGCTGCTGACTTGGAAGAGCGAATTGCTCGAGGACAGCCGCGATACCATCGAGGGCCTTCAGGACGGCACACGTGCCATCCCCGACGTGGCCGACCGCGCCAGCGAAGAAACCGACCGGGCGCTGGAACTGCGCACACGCGACCGCCAGCGCAAACTGGTCGCCAAGATTGACGCCGCGCTGCGCCGGATTGACGAGGGCGAATACGGTTATTGCGAAGTGACCGGCGAACCGATCAGCCTCAAGCGTCTGGATGCGCGCCCGATCGCGACCATGAGCCTCGAGGCGCAGGAGCGCCACGAACGGCGCGAAAAGGTTCACCGCGACGACTGATCGCCGGAGAACCTAAGCGAATTCAAGACGCCGAGGCTTTTGCTTCGGCGTTTTCGCATTCAAAGGACCGTCATGGATATCGCGTCTCTCAACTGCATCGTTCTAGGCGGAGGCATTGGTGGGCTGACAACGTCGATCATGCTGCGCCGCGCGGGCGCTGCTGTGCGCGTTCTTGAACAAGCCCCTCAGATCACGGAAGTGGGCGCGGGGCTGCAGATCAGTCCCAATGGCTTCGTCGTGCTCGAAAAACTGGGCTTGGGCAGTGCGCTGAGGGCGAAATCAATGCGCGGGCAGTCGGTGCTGTTGCGCGACTACAAGGGGGCCGAGGTCGTCCGTCTCGATCTCGCGCGGTTGCCGTGCGGTGACTACTATTTCGTACATCGGGCCGACCTCGTCTACATCCTCGAACACGCAGCCCGCGCAGCAGGTGTCGAGATATCGCTGGACCATACGGCGACGTCCGTGACGCCGGGACCGGCGCCCCAGGTCACCCTTGAGGACGGATCCATGCTTGACTGCGATCTTGTGGTCGGCGCCGACGGGCTGCATTCGGTCGCGCGGCAGGCGCTGAACGGGACGTCTGCGCCGCTCTTCACAGGGCAGGTCGCCTGGCGTGCCGTGATCCCCGCAAGCGGAGCTGGGGCAGAGGCGCAGGTGTTTATGGGCCCGCACCGCCACCTTGTCACGTATCCCTTGCGGGCAGGGCGCATGCGCAACCTCGTCGCCGTTCAGGAACGCACCGAGTGGCGCGAGGAAAGTTGGACGGCCGAGGATTACCCAGAAAACCTGCGCGCAGCTTTCGAAGATTTCGGTCCCGATGTGACCGGGCTCCTCAACCAGGTGGAAAAGGTGTATCGCTGGGGGCTATTTCGCCATCCTGTCGCCGCAAAATGGTACGAAGGTGGCGTGGTTCTGGCCGGAGACGCGGCCCATCCTACGCTTCCTTTCATGGCGCAAGGAGCCAACATGGCTCTAGAGGACGCTTTTGCACTTGGCCATTGCCTTGGCGAAGGCTCAGATTTGGAAGCTGCGCTAAGTGCTTACCAGGAAATGCGTTTCGACCGAGTGCGCCGGGTTGTCGACACCGCCAGCAGAAACGCCCGGAAATACCACCTCAGCTTTCCGCCGCTCCGCGCCGCGGCTCACACCGCCCTTCGCATTGGCGGGGCTTTGATGCCCGGCCGCATGGTTGGACAGTTCGACTGGATCTACGGCTACGACGTTACGGCGACGCACGCCTAAGCATCAAGTTCGACCCAGACCGGCACGTGATCCGAAGGCTTTTCCCGGCCGCGGACATCCTTGTCGATGCCCACGCCGACAAGGTGGTCCGCTGCCTGCGGACTCAACAGGAAATGATCGATCCGAATGCCGTCGTCGCGGTTCCATGCCCCCGCCTGATAATCCCAGAAAGTGTAATGGTCCGGTCCTTGGACCCGCGCCCGGAACGCTTCGGTAAAGCCCATCGCCAACAGCTCGCGAAAGGCCGCCCGGCTTTGGGGCAGGGCCAGCGCGTCGTCAGCCCAGGCTTCGGGACGCTTGGCATCCTCGTCTAGCGGAATAACGTTGTAATCGCCTGCCATCAAAAAGGGCTCCTCGGTGGCAAGCAGTTCGGCGGCGCGGGCCTTCTGTCGTTGCATCCAGGCAAGCTTGTAGTCGTATTTCGGACCCGGCGCCGGGTTTCCGTTGGGCAGATAGAGGCCGCAAAGGCGCACCGACGTTTTCTCGCCCACGACGGTCGCCTCGATCCATCGCGCATGGTCGTCCTCGTCATCGCCGGGCAAGCCACGCGTGATGTCCTCCAAGGGCAGTTTTGACAGAATGGCAACCCCGTTGAAGCTCTTTTGACCGTGGGTCACGACGTTATAGCCGCGGTCCTCGAATGGTTCTTTGGGAAAGCCTTCGTCGACCGACTTGATCTCCTGTAACAACGCCACGTCAGGTTGAGCTTCGTCCAGCCAGTCGGTCAGGGCGTTCAGCCGGGCCTTGATGCCGTTGATATTGAAACTGGCGATCTTCATGCGCGGCTCCCTCGGTTCTGGCCAATCTATCGCCCAGCACGAATGGCGAGGCAAGCCGGAACAAGGACCTCCTTAACGATTCCCGGCTAGGCTGATTCGGCCTAATTTGGAAACAATAACTGTGTTATCCACAGTTTTGTTGCGCTGTGGAAAACAATATTTTCCGTGCGCTGCAAAGCAGCGCACGGAAAAGCAGGCAAGGCGATGCGAAATTCGCGATCTGAAAAATGGCCTTGTGGATAACTCGCTTTCCAAGAATAGCAGTTTGCAAATCCCGTTTTGCGTGCAACCGTTTTAGGTGTTGACCAAATTAGGAGACCACCAATGGTTGCACTTCGCAAAAATTGTTTCGCCGAAAACTTCGTCGCCTCCACCGAGACCAGCCTGCACGACGGCACCGCTGTCGAAGCTTTCACCTCGTCTCTGCATGCGTCCGGCGACATGCTGGATGGTACCGCGACCGAGATGTTCACATCCAGCTTGGGGCCGGTTGTCGAAACCAGCCGAATGACCGGCGACGCGGTCGAAGCTTTCACCTCCAGCCTGTCACCTAGCGTGACCTCTGACGCTGCAACGGGCGAGGCGGTTGAACTCTTCACTTCCAGCCTCGGACCGGTGACCGGATCCGCCACCAGCGCAGGCGACGCCGTCGAAGCGTTCACCTCCAGCCTCAGCCCCGTCCGGGCAGAGCATGCCGGCGAAGGCGAAATTGTCGGCGCCTTCACGTCCAGCCTTTAAGACCTACGGCGGAACGGAAACAAATTACAGGGACATCAACATCATGGGATCCGTTGTCACACTCGACATTCCGTTCCGCCAAACCACGCGGGACGCCCGGCAAACCGCGCTTCTGCAACGCTTCGCCTGCGAGCGGCGGTCCGACACCGACGTATTCTGGCTCAAGGAAAACGCCGAGGTTCTGAACATTTTCGCTAGCACCGGCGCAAAGCTATCGCTCGCGGCCCTTGCTCCCTTCGATACTCACTACAGCACGTTGGATCGCAGGCTCGCGTTCTTTCCCCAATATTACCGGTTCCTCCTGTCGCTTTGCCTCGACCTCGAGGACCTCGGCATGCCCGGAGACATGGGGGCGCGATCAGTCGCATGGGTTGCCTCCGAGGGGCTCGTACATGCAGAACTCTCTGACCTTCAGCGCGCCGAGGCACGTCGGCTTTGCTTGCGCCGTGGCATAGATCCTACGTCTGGCGACTCCGGGCTGGATGATCGACTGCGCGGCTTCGGCAGCCGAAGCGCGACGTTTGCGCTCCCCAACAAGAAGGCCGCCTACGAACTTACTCATATCGTCTTCTATTTGTCCGAGTACGGCCACCGCGACCCCGACCTGCCAGCTGTCTTCATCGACAGCCTGCGTTTTGCCGGAACTGTCGCGTTCCTGGAAATGAACATCGACCTTCTTGCCGAAATCTGCATCGCCCTGCGCTTTGCCGGGCAAAACCCGCCCGACACTTGGGAAAACTGGCTGGTGGCGCAAGCGCGGCATTTCGTGATTGAAGCCGACGAGACTGGTTGGATGTCGGATGACTACCATCCCTACCTTATGGTCCAATGGTTCCTGTCCACCGCCGGGCTTGGCGGCTTTGGCGCGATGCTGCCAGAAGGCGGGCTTCGCATTACGGCGCCAAGGCCGCCTGTGGCTCCGCTACGCGAGTTGTCGGAATGCATGTATCGCCTCGAGGACGACCGCGTCGCTGACTGGTCCGTGATGCGCACCCGCATCGACCCGCTTCTGACCGCCGAGGCCCGCGAGGTGGTCGAGGCCGCCGAAAAGGCGATCGATTTCGATGCCTTCTTCCACGGCTTCTCCCGCGCCGCGACCGCCCAAGGAATACCAGCATGATCGCCCGGGACCGCGAGGCGGTTTTTCTGGGGGTGTCCCTGACAGTGATTTACACGCTGCTCATCACAGGCGCTGATGCCATCACCAAGCTTTTTTCGGCCACTTACGCCGCCCCCCAGATGTTCGCGCTCTCGGGCGGTCTGGTCGCAGTCTTTTGCCTGGCGGCGGGCCACAAATCCGCCACCACGCGCGTCCTTTCTACCCGTTGCCCACGCGTCATGGCCCTGCGCGCCGCCGCCACCGTCATCGGCACTTGCGCCTTCTTCTATGCGTTCAAGCTGCTTCCCTTCGCCGAGGTCTTCCTGTTTATCGCCATCATCCCGATCCTCGCTGCGCTGCTGTCGCGGGTGATGCTGAATGAAAGCGCGGGTGGGCAGGTCTGGGGCGCGTTGATCCTGGGCGTCCTCGGCATGGCCGCGCTGTTTCCCGGCGGCATGGACAGTTTCGGGGCAGGGCATCTTGTCGCTTTTCTGGCCGTTGCGATGGGCGCCGTGTCCATGGTCGCCTCGCGTTACATCGGCCAGCGCGACCCGGGCGGGTTGCTGGCGCAAGTCTTTTATCCCAACCTCGCGCTGATGGTCGTTATGGGCCTGGCCCTGCCTTTCGTCTTCGTGCCGATGGGCTGGTTGGATGTGCTGTGGGTGGCCTACTACGCAGCGTTGCTTTTTGCCGCGCGATGGGTTCTCGTGGCCGCGCTCAAACTGCTTCCGGCCTATGTGGTCACGCCCTTGATGAACCTGCAGTTTCTCTGGATGGTCGCCATCGGGTCAATAGCATTCGGTGAACGGACCGGGGCAGGGGTTTTTCTAGGCGCGGCCCTGCTGATTGCCGCCGGTGTGTGGCTGGTCTGGGACCAGGTCCGCACCCACACGCCGAAAACGGCCGTTCCCGCCGAATAGATCACATCGAAAAGGACGTCCCGCAGCCGCAGGCGCTGGTCACGTTCGGGTTGTCGATGGTGAATCGCGCGCCGATCAGTTCTTCGGTGAAATCAATTGTCGCCCCGGCCAAAAAGGGCAGGGACACGCTGTCGACGATGACCTTCTGACCATCGCCGCCTTCCAGCACAAGATCGTCACCCGTGGGCGCGTCCAGCTTGATGTCGTATTGAAAGCCCGAACACCCGCCGCCTTCGACGGCGACGCGCAGGGCCTGACCCTGTTCGCCGGCACCGATTTCAGCAAGGCGTTCATAGGCGCGCTGCGTCACTTTGGGGAGCATTTGCATCTGGCGATCCTCAAGGTTTCTTTGCCGTTCATCATCGAATATACGAACGCTGGGACAGGACGACAAGGAAACAGGCGATGCATACCCCTTATGCTTCGGATCCGGCAACAGCGCGCGCACGTCTGTACGCCGAGGAAGAAAGCGCATTTCGGTCTTGTTATCAAAGGGATCGTGACCGGATTATCCATTCCAGCGCCTTTCGCCGCCTCAAACACAAGACGCAGGTTTTCGTCGAACACGAAGGCGATTACTTCCGCACCCGGCTGACACACTCGATCGAGGTGGCGCAGGTGGCCCGGACCATCGCCGGGGCGCTCGGCCTCAATGTCGAACTGACCGAGGCTGTCGCACTGGCGCATGACTTGGGCCACACGCCTTTCGGTCATACTGGCGAGGATGCGCTCGACGCGCTGATGGCGCAATATGGCGGCTTCGATCACAACGCGCAGGCGATCCGTATCGTCACTTCGCTAGAGCGGCATTATGCCGAGTTCGACGGCCTGAACCTGTCATGGGACACGCTGGAAGGCATCGCCAAGCATAACGGCCCTGTCACGGGTGATCTGCCCTATGCGCTGGCCGACTATGATGCCCGTCACGATCTAGAGCTTACCACCTATGCCTCGGCCGAGGCGCAAGTTGCGGCACTTGCCGATGACGTGGCTTACAATAACCACGACCTGCATGACGGCCTTCGCGCGAAACTTTTCAGCGAAGACGACATCGCCGAGCTTCCCGTCGTCGGCGCGTGCTACCGCGAAGTGGATGCGAAATATCCCGGTCTCGACCCTTATCGCCGCAGGCACGAGGCGTTGCGCCGGGTCTTCGGCGTCATGGTCACGGATGTGATCGAGACCTCGCACACGCTCCTTCAGGACGCTGCGCCATCAGACGCCCAGGCTGTGCGTGATCTTGGCCGCCCCGTGATCCGCTTTTCTGATACGATGTGGTCCGACTTGCAGCAGATAAGGTCTTTTCTTTTCAAGCGAATGTACCGCGCTCCTAAAGTAGTCGAGATGCGTAAACGCGTCACCAATGTAGTCGAGGACCTGTTTCCGTTCTACATGTCGCACCCCGACTTCCTTCCGCGGCGGTGGCGCCACGACGTGGAGCACGCCTCCGATGAAACGGCGCTGGCGCGTCTGGTCGCCGACTATATCGCGGGAATGACGGACCGGTTCGCGCTCGAGGCTCATGCGCGGCTGCTGGGCGGCGACGCCGACATGAGCGAGAAAAAAGGGATATAGCCGATGGCAACAGGCGGTACGGAGGGTGCGATTGACCCGGTCATGGCGGTCGCGCTGGTGGGGGCGCTCGGCGTCGGGGCTCAGTGGGTGGCGTGGCGGCTGCGGATGCCGGCGATCGTGCTGATGCTGGCCGCGGGCCTCATCGCGGGACCGATCCTAGGAATCTTCGATCCCGCACGCGACATCGGCACGCTGATGGGGCCTATGATTTCCATCGCGGTGGCCATCATTCTCTTCGAGGGAGGGCTGACGCTCGATTTCCACTCCCTGCGCGGGGCCGAGCAGGGAGTCAAGCGCCTCGTTCTTCTGGGCGCGCCCGTGGGCTGGGTCGGCAGCGCCCTGGCGTTGCATTATGTGGGCGGTCTCAGTTGGGAAAGTTCCGCAGTCTTCGGCGGCATCATGATCGTCACTGGTCCCACCGTCATCGCACCGCTTTTGCGCCAGGCTCGTCTCAATCGTCGCCCCGCACAGCTTTTGCAATGGGAAGCCATCGTCAACGATCCCATCGGCGCGCTTGCCGCCGTGCTGGCCTTCGAGGTTGTCGTCCTGACGGCCAGCGAGAGCAGTCTCGGCCTCGCGGCTTGGCAGATCATCCGTGGTATCGTCGTGGCCGGCGCGCTTGGCTGGGCCGGAGGTTGGGTTCTCAGCGAGGCGTTCCGCCGGGCCTACGTACCGGAATACATGAAGGTTCCGGTGCTGTTCGCCATCCTGCTGGGGATTTTCGCAGTCACCGATTACATGCTTCACGAAAGCGGCCTTCTAGCCGTCACCGTGATGGGCGTTGTCATGGCCAACGCCAACCTGCCGAGCTATACTGAACTGCGCCGCTTCAAGGAACACGCGACGATCCTGTTGGTCTCGGGCGTATTTATTCTCTTGGCTGCCAGCATGGATGTCGCAACGCTCAACAGGATCAACTGGAACGCGGCCGCAATGGTGGCGGTCGTGATCCTGCTGGTGCGCCCGCTGACGGTGCTGTTCTCACTGGCCTTCACCAACATTCCCTTCCGGGAGCGACTGCTTGTCGGGCTGACCGGCCCACGCGGAGTCGTGCTGGTCGCGGTCGCGGGTCTTTTCGGCGAGCGGCTTGTGGCCGAAGGGGTTGAGGACGCAGCTTTTCTCACCCCCTTCGCCTTTGCGCTGGTGGCCGCGACCGTGGTTCTTCACGGCTTCACGCTGGCCCCGCTGGCCCGCGCCATGGGGCTGGCAGGCAAGGGGCAGCCGGGTGTTCTGCTGGCGGGTGGTTCGCAATTCGCCACCTCCTTCGCAAAAACACTTCAGGACATCGGGGTGCCGATCCTGATCACCGACACCAACCGCGCCCGCCTGCGCAGCGCGCGCGAGGCCGGCTTGCCGACCTTCTTCGGCGACGTGCTGTCCGAGGCCGCCGAGCACAGCGCCGAGATCATGAAATACGGTGTCGTCCTCGCGCTCAGTGACAACGACGCCTACAACACGCTGGTCGCCACCGACCTCGCGCCGGAATTCGGGCGCGAAAACGTCTACCAGCTTGGCCGCGCCAAGCAGGACAGCAAACGTCACGCGCTTCCCGCCTCGCTGGGCGGGCGCGTTGTGGGACAGGGCTATGGCTATACCGATTTGGCGAGCAGGATGGTCCGGGACTGGCAGGTCCGCGCCACCAACATGACCGACGACTTCACGATGGAGGACTGGTCAGCCCAGAACGAAGAAGGCATCCCCCTCGCTACGCACAGCCCGACCACCGGTCTGCGGATCCTGTCCGAAACCTTGAAAGTCGAGACCGGCGGCGAGTTCAAGCTTCTTTGGCTTGGCCCCCCGCGCGAAGACAAGACGCCCGAGGCGGCCGCCGAGACGGACAGCGCGGATTGACGCGACCGGCCCGGGTGATAAACCGGCGCCGAAACGAAGGATTGTCCGATGAACCTGTTTACCGAAATCCGCGCCTGCGTGCTTGCCGCCCTCGATACCATGCAAGGGCAGGGGCAACTGCCGGCTGGCCTTGAGATGTCGAACGTCACGGTCGAGCCGCCCCGCGATCCCGCGCACGGCGACATGGCCACCAATGCGGCGATGGTTTTGGCCAAGCCCTCTGGCCAGAAACCCCGCGACATCGCCGACACGCTGGCCGGTCTCTTGGCCGCCGATGACCGGATCGAGAGCGCCGAAGTGGCGGGACCGGGCTTTCTGAACCTGCGCCTGTCGGACACGCTCTGGCAGGATGTCCTGCGCGCCGCGCTTGAGCGCGGCGAGGCCTATGGCCGGTCCGAGCTGGGCAACGGCAAGAAGGTCAATGTCGAATACGTCTCGGCCAACCCAACCGGCCCTCTGCATGTGGGTCACACCCGGGGCGCGGTCTTCGGTGACGCGCTGGCCAGCCTGCTGGATTACGTGGGCTACGACGTCACCCGCGAATACTACATCAACGACGGCGGCGCGCAGGTCGATGTGCTCGCCCGCTCGGTCTACCTGCGGTATCTCGAGGCGCATGGAGAGGAAATCGCCTTCGAGGACGGCACCTATCCCGGCGATTACCTGATCGCGGTCGGCGAGGCGCTCAAGGCCAAGGTGGGCGACGCCTATGTCGGCCAGCCCGAGGAAGTCTGGCTGGAAAAGGTTCGCAACTACTCGACCGACGCGATGATGGATATGATCCGCGAAGACCTGCGCGCGCTCGGTGTCCGGATGGACGTCTTCTACAGCGAGAAGTCGCTCTACGGCACGGGCCGGATTGAGCAGGCGCTTAACGCGCTGGAGGCCAAGGGTCTGATCTACGAAGGCGTGCTCGAGCCGCCCAAGGGCAAGAAGCCCGAGGATTGGGAGCCGCGCGAACAGACGCTCTTTAAGTCCACCGAACATGGCGACGACGTCGACCGCCCGGTCAAGAAATCCGATGGCAGCTGGACCTATTTCGCGCCCGACATCGCCTATCACTACGACAAGGTCGAGCGTGGCTTCGACGCGCTGATCGATGTCTTCGGCGCCGACCATGGCGGCTACGTCAAACGGATGAAGGCGGCAGTCAGCGCGCTCACCGATGGCCGCGTGCCGCTCGATATCAAGCTTACCCAGTTGGTGAAGCTCTACAAGAACGGCGAGCCGTTCAAGATGTCCAAGCGGGCTGGGACTTTCGTCACCCTGCGCGACGTGGTCGACCAGGTCGGTCCGGACGTGACCCGTTTCGTCATGCTGACCCGCAAGAACGACGCGCCGCTCGATTTCGACTTCGACAAGGTTCTGGAGCAATCCAAGGAAAATCCGGTCTTTTACGTGCAATACGCTTATGCGCGGGTGTCCTCCGTCATGCGCAAGGCGCGCGAGGCCGGGATTGACGTCGATGACGCCACCCTGGCCGACGCTGATCTCTCTCTGCTTCAGGACAGCGCGCAACTGGCCGTCGCCAAAAAAATCGCCGAATGGCCCCGCCTGGTCGAGATCGCGGGCCGCACCAACGAGCCGCATCGCGTGGCCTTCTATCTCTACGACCTTGCCAGTGACCTGCACAGCCTCTGGAACCGCGGCAACGATTTGCCTGCGCTCCGCTTCCTCGACGAGACTGATATCGCCGGTTCGCAGGCGAAAATCGCGCTTGCGCGGGCCGTAACCGTTGTTATTTCCGCCGGTCTTGGTATCTTGGGTGTAACTCCGGCCGAAGAGATGCGGTAATAAACCGTGCCAGCGCCGGGGACGTGGCAGTAATCCAACCCGGCGGCCAAGTATCGCCGGAGTTAGCGAGGCGAGCGATGGCACAGATGCATGGTGTCTCCGATGAAACGGGGACAGTTCGGCAGATATCAGTTCAGAAATTCACCAACATGGCAGGCGCGGCGATATCGCTGGCCCTCGTGATCGGGATCGGCGTCTGGGGTTACAAGATCCTCGTGCGCGATGTCAGCGGCGTGCCGGTGGTGCGCGTCGCTGAAGGCCCGATGCGCATTCAACCCGAGAACCCCGGTGGCTCCACGGCTGAAAACCAGGGCCTTGCGGTCAACGACGTGGCCGCGGACGGCTCTGCAGCACAGCCAGCGGACCGACTTGTTCTGGCACCGGAACCGCTGACCCTCAGCCTCGAGGACACGCCCCAGGCAGACACACAGGTTTCCGCTCCGGCCAAAGGGAGCGATGACGCAACAGAAGAAGTGACCCCAATCGCCGAGTCCGAGGATGCAGTTGAAACCGACGAAGACGCAGCCACACTGGCCGCTCTCAACACCTTGGCCGACGAATTGTCCGATGGTGTCGCGCCTCTGACTCCGGTTGCACCCGCAACGGAAGGCGGCAAAGATAACGCCGCCGCCGACCCGGCGCCTGATGCCGAAGAAGAGACTGCGGCAGAGCCCGAAGAATCCATCGCCACACAGGTGACCGAAGGTCTTGTTCGCTCATTGCGGCCCAAGGCTCGCCCCGCGCAGGTCAGCAGCGTTGAGGATGCTGTCGCCGCAAGCGTCGCCGCGCAGGCCGCGCCCGAAATCAACCCCGACACGATCCCCGCCGGCACCCGCATGGCTCAGCTCGGCGCCTTCGAAAGCGCCGCCATTGCGGAACAGCAATGGGGTAAGCTGTCGGATAAGTTCGCGGAATATCTCGGCGATAAACAGCGGGTGATCCAGAAAGCGCAAAGCGGCGGCCGCACCTTCTATCGCTTGCGGGCCATGGGCTTCGGCGACCTCAGCGATGCGCGCCGCTTCTGCTCGGCCCTCGTCGCCGAGAAGGCCGATTGCATCCCGGTGGTGACGAGGTGAGCACGCTTGGCGCCACGATCCTTGGCGTAGCGGGCACAGAACTGACACCGGAAGAGACTGCGCTCATCCGAGCGAGCCGTCCTTTCGGCTTCATCCTATTTTCCCGTAATATCGACAGCCCTGACCAGGTGCGGGCGCTTTGTGACAGCCTGCGCCTGGCCGCGGATCACAACGCCCCCATCCTGATCGACCAGGAGGGCGGGCGCGTCCAACGCCTGCGCGGCCCGGTCTGGCGCGAATGGCTGCCGCCACTGGAACAGGTCGAATTGGCTGGAAGCCACGCCGAACGGGCGATGTACGCGCGCTATCGCATCATCGCGCACGAACTGATCGAACTTGGCATAGATGCCAACTGCGCCCCTCTGGTCGACGTCGCCGGGCGCCAAACGCACCCGTTTTTGAAAAACCGTTGCTACGGAACCGACCCCGATACGGTGGCGAAGGTTGGTCGCGCCGTGGCCAACGCGCATCTGGACGGTGGCGTATTGCCGGTGGTCAAGCACATCCCCGGCCACGGCCGCGCCGTCGCGGACAGCCATTTCGACCTGCCCGTCGTCGATACCGACATCGACACCCTCGCCGAGACCGATTTTCGCCCCTTCGCCGCTCTCAACGATATGCCGATGGGCATGACGGCGCATCTCGTCTATGAGGCCTGCGATGCAGCGCCCGCGACCACCTCGCGCCGAATGATGCAACTGATCCGCAACCGGATCGGTTTTGGCGGCCTGATAATGACGGACGACATATCGATGAAGGCGCTCAAGGGCGATCTTGCCACCTTGTCGCGAAAGTCGATCGACGCGGGCTGCGACGTGATCCTGCATTGCAACGGCACTTTCGACGAAATGAAGGCGGTCACCGACGCCTCCGGCACGCTGGCCGGGGCCGCCCTGCGGCGGGCCGAAGCTGCCCTTGCCGCGCGGAAAAGCCCAACAACGGTTGACATTCCTGCGCTTGAGGCAAAGCTTGCCGAACTGCTACACGGCCAGGGCAATGTCTGAAGATACATTCGAAGAAATCGGGCAAATCGAAAGCGTGAGCGACCGCATGGCGGCCGAGGCGCTGATCGTCGACGTGGACGGCTACGAGGGGCCGCTTGACCTGCTGCTGACACTCAGCCGCACGCAAAAGGTCGACCTGCGCAAAATCTCGGTGCTTCAGTTGGCCGAGCAGTACCTCGCCTTTGTCGAACGCGCCAAGGCGCTACGCTTGGAGCTGGCCGCGGATTACCTCGTCATGGCTGCATGGCTGGCCTTTCTCAAGTCCCGCCTCCTGCTGCCACCCGACCCGGCGGAAGAGGGCCCTTCGGGCGAGGAACTGGCCGCGCATCTCGCCTTCCAGTTGGAGCGTTTGCAAGCCATGCGCGAGGCCTCGGCCCGGCTCATGGGCCGCGATCAGCTTGGCCGCGATTTCTTTGCCCGTGGCCTGCCCGAGGACGTCACGCGCATCCGCCGCGTGCAATACACCGCCACGTTGCTTGACCTGATGCAGGGCTACGCCCGTATTCGCACCAAGGACGAGTTCCGCCCATACGCGTTCGACCGCGAGGCACTTTTTACCCTGGAGCAGGCGCTGGAACGGATGCGCGGCCTGATCGGCTTTGCCGGCACATGGACCGATATCGCGTCCTATCTGCCCGATGGCTTCACTGCCGATCCGGCGCGCCGACGCTCGGCGACCGCCTCGACCTTCGCCGCCGCGCTCGAATTGACCAAGGAGGGAAGGGTCGAACTGCGCCAGTCCGAGGTTTTCGCGCCGCTGGAATTGCGGCGAAAAGGATAAGACGCCCATGTCCGACGAAACTGAAGATATCGCGCCGCAGGAAGAAAGCCTGTTCGAGGCCCCGCCCATGGCCGAGCAGGAGCGCATGTGCGAAGCGATCCTCTTTGCCACAGCAGAGCCCATATCGGCAAAGGAGATCGAGGCGCGGATGCCCCATGGCTGCGATGTCGCCGAGGCGCTGGTGCACCTGCGCAAACGCTACGAAGGGCGGGGCGTGCATCTGGTCAAGGTCGGCGACGCCTGGGCCATGCGCACGGCACCCGACCTCGGCTTTTTGATGCAAAAAGAAACGGTCGAGACCCGCAAGCTCAGCCGCGCCGCGATTGAAACGCTGGCCATCATAGCGTACCACCAGCCCGTCACCCGCGCCGAGATTGAGGAAATCCGTGGTGTCAGCGTCAGCCGCGGCACGGTGGATCAGCTTCTGGAAATGGAGTGGATCCGCTTCGGACGCCGCAAAATGACGCCGGGGAGGCCGGTGACCTTTGTCGTCACACCGCATTTCCTCGACCATTTCGGTCTGGAAAACGCCCGCGACCTGCCGGGGCTCAAGGAATTGCGCGCCGCCGGCCTGCTGGAAAATCGTCCACCACCCGGCGCCATGCCGCGGATGGGGGAAGGCGACGAGGACCTGAACGAAGAGACCGAAGAGGGCCAGACCGAGCTATTCGAGGACTGAGACCCGATAATTCGGTCAAACCGCCCTGAAAATTTCATCTTTCCGTGTTACATCATTTAAAAGACACAGGCCGAGGAGGGCGCAATGAACGCCAACCGTATTATTAACATGGTCATTCGCATGATCATGAACCGTGTGATCCGATCGGGCGTGAACGCCGGTATCGACAAGTTCTCGCAGCGCGGGAAGAAATCGGCCGACGGTCAAGGCTCCGCGGATCCGCAGCAGAAAAAGCAGACGGGCGATACGCAGAAGCGTATGCGCCAGTCGATGCGTGTCGCGCGCAAGATCGGAAAGTTCTAGGCCGCCCGGAAGTGCTTTGACAGCTTGAGCCCTTGGCCCTGGTAATTTGACGCAATGCCCGCGCCGTAGAGCTGCTCGGGCACTTCCTCCATCTGCTCGTAAACCAGACGCCCGACGGTCTGCCCGTGTTCCAACACGAAGGGTGCCTCGTGACAGCGCACCTCCAGCACCCCGCGCGATCCGGCACCGCCGGCCGCGTCATGGCCGAACCCGGGGTCGAAGAATCCCGCATAGTGCACCCGGAATTCACCCACCATCGCCAGATAGGGCGCCATCTCGGCGGCATAGGCAGGCGGTATATGCACCGCCTCGCGGCTTACCAGAATATAAAACGCACCGGGGTCCAGAATGATGCGGCCCGTGTCGCTATGCACTTCTTCCCAGTATTCGGCGGCGTCATAGCCCGCGATATTGTCCAGATCGATCACGCCCGTGTGGGGTTTGGCGCGATAGCCCACCAACGTACCGGCCTCGGGCTTCAGGTCGACTGAAAATCCCAGCCCGTCGCTGATCACCGGCGACGCGTCGACCAGTGGGCTTTCGGCGTGCAGCGCGCTCAGTGCGGCATCGTTCAGAACTGCTTGGCCGGACCGGAACCTGATCTGATTCAGGCGCATGCCCGGTCGCACCAGCACCGAAAAGGACCGCGGGCAGATCTCGGCATAAAGCGGTCCGACATAACCGGCCGGAATCCGGTCGAACTCCTCGCCGCCATCAGTAATCGTGCGCGTCAGAAGGTCCAGCCGCCCGGTCGAGGATTTTGCATTCGCCACCGCATGGATATCCGACGGCAGGTCCAGCTGTTCCATCAGCGGAACGACATAGACACAGCCCTTTTCCAACACCGCGCCGTCCGACAGGTCGATCCGGTGCATCTCGAATTCCTTCAGCCGGTCCTCGACCTTCGCACCGGCCCCGGCAAGGAACGACGCTCTGACCCGGTACGCCGTTGTGCCAAGCCGCAAATCCAGCGATGCGGGCTGCACCTGTTCGTCGGCGATCGCCGGTTGTGCCGAAAGTCGGCCGTCCAGGATCATCGCCTTCAGTTGTTGGCTGGCCAGAACGCCGGTCATGCAATCCTCCTCCCACGCGTCACCGCAGCGCACGTCTTGCTCCGATGCGCGGAAAAAAGGCCTGTGGTACGCGAAGAATTGGTCGGGCTAGCAGGACTCGAACCTGCGACCTTCCGTCCCCCAGACGGACGCGCTACCAGGCTGCGCCATAGCCCGACGTCTGGCCGTTCATACTGGTTTTCGCGCCAAGGACAAGGGGGAAATTCCAGATTCACGCGCTACTCTCTGGGCGTGGAACCCGTCGTCGCGCGCAGCCGGGAAAGCAGGCCTTCGAGACTGGTAATCGTGTCGGGCGTCAGCGGTCTTTGCACCCGTGCCAGCATCGACAGAACGCCCGGATCGAAGTCGAGTCCGTCATCAGGGTCGTCGGGCACATCTACCTGGATCGGTTGCAGCGCGGGCGGCTCGGCGCTGGCAGGTTCCGGTTCGGCGGTCGGGCCGTCCACGGTGCCGGACGCCGCGGAGGCTTCAGATGATCCGTTCCGCCGTTTCAGGAAGCTTGGCAGCGGCGGGGCGTCTTCCTGCGGCCGCTCGGTCTCTGTTTCCTGCTCCTTTTCCGGTTCTTGCTCGGCTTCAGTCTTGTTCCGGCTGAACGTCAGCGGGCTTTCGTCGCTTGCGCTTTTAGGTGTCTCGGACGGCGGTGTCTCGGTCTCTGCCACCGGAGGATCGGGCCGCGGCGGCAGACTAGAGGCAACCGGCGCGGGCTCAGGCGCGGCACTTGGCGTAAGCGGTGCGGGGTCGGGCACGGCGACCGGCGATTGCTGTGGTGGGGGGGCGTTCGGCTCAGGCGTCGAAGCGGCAGGCACAGAGGCAGGCGGGGCAGGGCGCGGCACCGCGTCCGTCGTAGCTGGCTGAGCTTCAGGCGAGGTGGTGTCCGCCACGGGATCGGGCGAATCCGCTGCGTAAGCGTCCTCGACATGATCTATGATGACGTCATCCGCCGCATCGCCCAGCGGTTGGGAAAACTCCGAAACATGGCCCACGCCCTGTTCACGCAGCATCTTTTGCACGCCCTTGATGGTCATGCCGTCGTCGTGCAGAAGTTTCTTGATTCCGCCCAGAAGTTTCATGTCGGCGGGACGGTAATACCGCCGACCACCGGCGCGCTTCACCGGCTTCACCTGGCTGAACTTGCTTTCCCAGAAACGAAGCACATGCGCCGGAGTTTCAAGCCAGTCGGCGACCTCGCTGATGGTCCGGAACGCGTCGGCGGATTTGCCCATCGGCGGACCCTCAGGCCTTGTTGCCTGCCGCCACCCGGTCCTTCATCAGGTGCGACGGACGGAATGTCAGAACACGCCGTGGGTTGATCGGGACTTCTTCGCCGGTCTTGGGGTTACGCCCCACGCGGGCGGACTTGTCGCGGACAGAAAAGGTACCGAAGGACGAGATCTTGACCTGTTCGCCACGCACCAGCGCGTCCGACATATGCTCCAAAACGCTTTCGACCAGTTGGGCGGAATCGTTGCGCGACAGACCAACTTCGCGAAACACCGCTTCGCTCAGGTCCATCCGTGTCACCGTATCGTTTGTCATCACATCCCCTTTGTCGTTTGCTAAGAACTTTAGGGGTGAAGAATTTTCCGAGTCAATGTCAATGACTTGGAAGGTACAGTTTAAGCGGAAAAATCGCGCTTTGTTCCGGTATTCACCAGCGCAGAACCACAGCACCCCAGGCCAGGCCGCCACCGATCGCTTCTGAAACGATCACGTCGCCACGCTTGATCTTGCCCTCTGCCACGCCCACCGAAAGCGCCAGCGGGATCGACGCGGCCGATGTGTTCCCGTGATCCTGCACCGTAACGACGACCCGGTCCATGGGGACCCCAAGTTTCTTCGCGGTACCCTGGATGATCCGGATATTGGCCTGGTGCGGCACAATCCAGTCGACATCGTCATCGCTCAGCGCGGCCTTCTCAAGCGCGGCCTCGGCGGTGGTGGTCAGCTTTTCCACGGCCTGCCTGAACAGCAGGTTGCCCTGCATCTTGAGCTTGCCCGAGGTGCCGGTCGACGACACGCCCCCGTCGACATACAGCATGTCGAGGTAGCGCCCGTCCGAATTAAGGTCGGTGGAAAGGATGCCACGGTCCTGCGATGTGCCGTCGGCCTCGGAGGCACTCAATACCACCGCGCCCGCTCCGTCACCAAACAGAACACAGGTGGAGCGGTCGGTCCAGTCCATGATCCGGCTGAATGTCTCGGCCCCGATGACCAGCAAACGCTTGGCCTGGCCCGACACGATCAGTGCGTTGGCATTTGCCAGCGCGTAAATGAAACCGGCACAAACGGCCTGCACGTCGAAACCGAAGCCGCGTGTCATGCCCAGTTCCTTCTGGATCATGGTGGCGACCGAGGGAAAGGTCAGGTCCGGCGTCGATGTGGCCACGAGAATGCCGTCAATATCGTCCGGTCCAACCCCTGCATCGGCCATCGCCGCAAGGGCCGCACGAGCGCCAAGATCGGACGTGGTCTGGTCCTCGGCGGCAAAATGGCGGCGTTCTATTCCCGACCGACTCCTGATCCATTCGTCGGACGTTTCGAGAAACGTCTCGAAATGAGAATTCGGCACCACTCGTTCAGGAAGGTAGTGACCGACACCGTCTACAACGGCGCGAATCGTCATGCCTGTTCACCGTTACTGTCGGGTTCGTTACCGGCATCCTGTTCAAGCATGGTTGCGGATGCAACCCGTGCCGCCAGTTTTTCGGTGAAGCCGGTATCGGCCAGCTCGAAGGCCAGCTTGACGGCGGCGGAAATCCCCGTCGCATCGGCGGATCCGTGCGACTTTACAACAGTTCCGTTAAGCCCCAGAAAGACGCCGCCATTGGCCCGGCTGGGGTCGATCCGCTTGCCCATCCGCCGAAGCGACGTCAGCGCCAGGATCGAGGCGAGTCGCGAAAGCGGCGTGTGCGCAAAGGCTTCTTTGAGCAATTCGCGAATAAGCTTGGCCGTGCCTTCGCCGGTCTTCAGAGCCACGTTGCCGGTGAACCCATCGGTCACGATCACGTCGCAGACAGTGCCGGGCAGGTCGCGCCCCTCGACGAACCCCACGAACTCGAAATCGCCGTTCCGCGCATTGCCCTCGATCAGGTCATAGGCCTCGCGCAGTTCTGCGCGGCCCTTGTGCTCTTCGGTGCCCACATTCAAAAGCCCGACGCGCGGCCGCTCTAGACCAAAGCCGTTGCGGGCATAGGACGTGCCCATCAGCGCATATTGCATCAGGTCCTTGGCATCGGCTCGGATATCGGCGCCGCCGTCCAGCATGATGTTGTGCCGCTGCGGGTTCTGCGACGGCCACAGCACCGCGATGGCGGGGCGATAAATGCCCGGTAGCTTGCGCAGGCGAATGACCGACATCAGCATCAGCGCGCCGGTATTGCCGCAGGACACGCAGACGCTCGCCTCGCCGTTGCGCACGGATTCCAACGCCGACCACATCGAGGTGTCCTTGCCCTGGCGCAGCGCCTGGCTCGGCTTGTCCTCCATCTCGACCACGTCGCCCGCATTGCGAATCTCGCACCGCCCGGCCAAGTGCTTTCGCTTGTCCACCAGCGGTTTCAGAACGTCCTCGGGCCCATGAAGGATGAACCCGATCCGGTCGTTCTTCTTGGCAGACACGGAAATTCCGGCAACGACTGTTGCCGGGCCCAGATCGCCACCCATGGCGTCTACGGAAATAAGGATGCGCCCGCTGGTCTTGCTGTCGGCCGATGCCGTCATTGGACGCGTCCCTTGATGCCGCCGTTCAGGCTGCGTCTTCGTCCAGGTCGACCTCGTCATCCAACGCGATGACTTCGCGATCCGCGTAGTGACCACAGGCGACGCACACATGATGCGGGCGCTTCAACTCACCGCAATTCGGGCACTCGTTCGGGTTTGCACCCTCCAGCGAGTCATGCGCCCGGCGATTGTTGCGGCGCGATTTTGATACTTTGTTCTGTTGGACGGCCATGTCACAACCTCAAATTTTGTGGGCCTTTCGGCCCGGTTTCATACGCTGACGCGGCTCTTAATCCCTGAAGAGCCCGGCGTGCAACCCTAAATCCGGTGAGAGCGCGAAAATACAAGGAAATCGCTTGCTGTCCAGCGATTCTTTCGGGCTCTCAGTCGTCGTCTTTCAACTGCTCCTTGAGCTTTGCCAGCGCTGCGAACGGCTTGGCATCCGCGTCCGTCAGCGGGGTCACGCCAGGGGGCGCATAGCGGGCGGTACCAAGCTCCTGCCCGGTGCTGCGCGGGTAGGCGGGCAGGGCCAGCGCGATGGCCTCCTGCATGAAGGCGAGAAGGTCGATATGGTCGCTCAGCGGGTCGATCGTCTCGTCCTCGGGCATTTCGACCTCTTCTTGGTCGGTGTGGACCCCGGGCCAGTCCTTGCGAAACTTGCGGGTGACCGGTTCTTCGATGCGGGTGGTGACCGGATCCAGCGTCACCACGCAGGACTGCACCACCGTCGCGCCCAACCGTGCTTCCAGCCGCCAGTTTTCGCCGTCGTCGGGATGCATCGCGCCCTCGAACACGGCCTTTTTCAGCGATAATATCCCAAGATCCTCGGCCATCCGCGCCATTGTTGTGGGATCAGGCTCGATCCGAAACGGATGCGGTCGGTTCATCGCCATCTGTGCCAGATGCAGCACGGTCGTATTTTCTATCTTTTCGGTCATGGGCGTATGACCTATCCTTTCTTGAATCTTACCGCTACCTTGTTGTATCGGAATAAAAGGGCAATGGGGACCCGTTCAAGAGGCGAAGAGGGGTGGCATGAAAATCTGGTTTGCCAAAATGGGGGGCATTATGTGCCTGTCCGTGGCGCTCGCGGCCTGTACGCCGACCTATCGCAACCACGGGTATATTCCGCTTCAGGAAGATCTCAACAACCTTCAGGTCGGTGTGGACACCCGCGAAACCGTTGACGACGTGGTCGGCCCGCCGTCCTCGGCCGGCATGCTCAACGGCGGCGATTATTATTACGTACGCAGTCGGGTCAAAGAGGTCGGCATGTATCGCCCCGAGGTGATCGAGCGTCAGGTGCTGGCGATCAGCTTCGCGCCGAATGATACCATCGCCAATATCGAGACATTCTCGCTGGCCGACGGCAACATCGTGCCTCTGACCCGTCGGGTGACCGATTCCTCGGTGGTTAGCAACGGCTTCCTGCGTCAGATTCTGGGTAACTTCGGCAATGTCGATCCGGGCGAGTTCTTCTGACCTCCAACGTCATTCGCCTGTCACATGCTTCATGCTAAGCGGTTCGCACATATATATCGTCTAGGCGACCGTCACAGATGAGGCTGACATGTTGAGCAAGGGACGCTACCGGACGCGAACGGCCGAAAGCGCGGCCGATATCGAAGCGGCGCAACGCCTGCGGCACCTGGCCTTCAAGGGCGACGAGGCGGCCGGGGCGCTCGACCAGGACAGCTTTGACGACATCTGCACGCACATCCTCGTCGAGGACACGACGGACAATCGCCTGATCTGCAGTTTTCGGATGCTGCCTCTCAATGGCGGAGACGAGATCGAGCGCAGCTATTCCGCCCAGTTCTACGAGCTGTCTGCGCTGCGCGCCTTTCCCGGCCGCATGGTCGAGATGGGCCGTTTTTGCATCCATCCCGAGGCACGCGACCCCGATATCCTGCGCGTGGCCTGGGCCGCGATGACCCGCTATGTCGATGAAAACGAGGTCGAACTGCTTTTCGGCTGCTCGTCATTCAAGGGCACCGACGCCGAGACCTATCTCGACGCTTTCGCCATGCTCAAGGACCGCCACCTTGCGCCGCGCCGCTGGCTGCCGCGGGTGAAGGCGCCTTTGGTCTTTCGCTTCGCTCAGGCGCTGCGCCTGCGCAAGCCCGACGCCAAGCAGGCGATGCTACGTATGCCGCCGCTTCTGCGCACTTACCTGGTGATGGGGGGCTGGGTCAGCGATCACGCGGTTGTGGACCGGCAGATGAATACCCTGCACGTCTTCACCGGGCTCGAGATCAACGCCATCCCGGCCGCGCGCAAGCGCCTGTTGCGGGCCGTTGCGGGCTAGCGCGTCGTCGCTTGACGCCATACCTCGCGCGGGATAGCGCATGCGCCATGGCGCGTGCACCCCTTCTTCAACTCTCCGATATCTCCCTGATCTTCGGCGGAGCGCCGATCTTTGACGACCTGTCGCTGGTGGTCCAACCCGGCGACCGCGTGGCGCTGGTGGGTCGCAACGGGTCGGGCAAGTCGACCCTGATGAAAGTTATCGCCGGCCTCGTGGAACCCGACCGCGGCACCCGTGTGCTGCATCCCGACTCCTCCGTCGGCTACATGGAGCAGGAACCGGACATGATCGGCTTCGACACGCTCGGGGCTTTCGCCGCCGACGGGCTGGACGTGGCCGAACACTACCGGATCGAAATGGCCGCCGAGGGCCTAAAGTTCGATCCCGACCGCCCCGTCGCCACCGCCTCGGGCGGCGAACGCCGCCGCGCCGCGCTGGCCAAGCTGATGGCCCAGGCGCCCGATCTCATGCTGCTCGACGAGCCCACCAACCACCTCGATATCGAGGCGATCGGCTGGCTCGAGCAACAACTGCGCGAAACCCGTGCGGGCTATATCCTCATCTCCCACGACCGGGCCTTTCTGCGCGCGCTCACCCGTGCCACGCTCTGGATCGACCGCGGCGCTACAAGGCGTCAGGAAAAAGGGTTCGAGGATTTCGAATCTTGGCGCGACAAGGTCTGGGAGGAAGAGGACCAGGCCCGCCACAAGCTCAACCGCAAGATCGCCGAAGAGGCTCGCTGGGCGGTCGAGGGCATCTCGGCCCGGCGCAAGCGCAATCAGGGCCGTGTGCGCAACCTCCAGGCGCTCCGGGCCGAGCGCGCCTCGCAGATCAAGCGGCAGGGCACGGCCGCCATGGCGCTGTCCAGCGGCCCGCAATCGGGGCGCAAGGTGATCGAGGCGCTTGGCGTCTCCAAAAGCTTCGAAAACGCGCCCATCGTGCGCGACTTCTCCCTCACCATCCAGCGCAAGGACCGCGTGGCCTTCATAGGTCCCAACGGTGTCGGCAAAACGACGCTGCTGAATCTCCTGATGAAAACGCTCGAGCCCGACACGGGCGAGGTGCGCCACGGCACCAATCTCGTGCCTGTCGTCTTTGACCAGGCCCGCGCCCAACTCGACCCGGACATGACCCTCTGGGACAGCCTGACCGGCGATCCCGACATGCGCGTCTCGGGGCAGGCCGACCAGGTCATGGTGCGCGGTACACCGCGCCATGTGGTGGGATATCTCAAGGATTTTCTCTTTGATGAACGCCAGGTCCGTGCCCCGGTCCGTTCGCTGTCCGGGGGCGAGAAAGCCCGCCTCCTGCTGGCCAAGCTGATGGCCCGGGATAGCAACCTTCTGGTGCTGGACGAGCCGACCAACGACCTGGACATCGAAACGCTGGACCTGCTTCAGGAACTGCTCGACGACTACACCGGCACCGTCCTTCTGGTTAGCCACGACCGGGATTTTCTCGACCGCGTGGCCACCACCACGGTAGCCATGGAAGGACACGGACGGCAAACCGTCTACGCCGGTGGCTGGACCGATTACATGGCGCAGCGCGTTCCGCCTGACGCTCCAACAGGCGGAAAGCCCGCTAAACCGGCACCGCCCGCGCCGTTAAAATCCGCCGAAGCGGCCAAGCCGCGCAAATCCAAACTCAGCTTCAAGGATCAGCACCGGCTCGACACGCTTCCCGACGAAATCGCGCGTCTCGAAGCCGAGATCGCCAAGTTGGAAGATTTGTTGTCCGACCCCGACCTTTTCACCCGCGAGCCCACCAAGTTCGCCAAGGCGACCGAGGGGCTCAGCACGCGGCAGACTGCGCTTGCAAAGGCAGAGGAGGACTGGCTGGAATTGGCGCAAAAGGCCGAGGACGCCGGTTAACTGCGTCTCATCCGTTGATGGATTTCCTGAAGGGTTTCCCTTCGCTCTTTTCCATCCATTGTTGAAACGTGGCCTCCATCTGTTCCACATTGCGCGTGTCAATCGCCTGCCGCAGGGATTGCAGCGCATTCGCCATCTCGATTTCCGAAAGGTGCTTTTCCTGCGCTCGCAGGATCTTGGGATGCGGCGTGGTCAGCATGTCCGACCCGATCAGCAATTCCTCGTGCAGCTTCTCGCCAGGGCGCAGGCCGGTCACCTCGATCCCGATATCGCCGCCCGGATTTTCATCGTCGCGCACTGTGTGGCCGGCGCTCTCGATCATCCGACGGGCCAGCTCGTAAATCGGCACCGGCTTGCCCATGTCCAGCGCGAAGACATCGCCACCCCGCGCGAAGGATCCGGTCAGCAGCACCAAGCGAACCGCCTCGGGAATGGTCATGAAATACCGCGTCACGTCTTGATGAGTCAGCGTCACGGGGCCGCCACGCGCGATCTGTTCCTGGAACAGCGGAATGACCGAACCCGAAGAGCCCGGTACATTGCCGAAGCGCACCATTGAAAATCGCGTTGTGCTCGATCGCGTAGCAAGGTCCTGTACCGCCAGCTCGGCAAAGCGCTTGGACGCGCCCATAATTGACGACGGGCGCACAGCCTTGTCCGTCGAGACCAAGATAAATCGTTCCACGCCCTAGCGCATCGCCGCGTGAGCCATGATCCGCGTGCCGAAGACGTTGTTCCGGATTCCTTCCAGCGCGTTCTGTTCAACCATCGGCACATGCTTGTAGGCGGCGGCGTGCAGAACGATGTCGATCTCGTGGGACCGCATGACATCGGCAATGTGGTTTTCCTCGGTCACGCTGCCCAGCACCGGAATCACAGTCACCTCGGGCAGGATCGCGGTAACCTCGCGATGCGTATCGAACAGCGCAAGCTCGCTGTGATCCAACAACACCAATTTGGTGGGCTGGCACGACAAAAGCTGGCGCGACAATTCCGACCCGATCGAGCCGCCGGCTCCGGTAATCAAGATGTTCCGTTTGCGATAGGTGTCGAACATTCCGGGAAGGTCTTCGTCGAAGCCGGCGCGCCCCAGAAGGGTATTCACGTCCACCGGCTTCGTCTCCGCAAGGCTGGATCCTGACGTGACAACGAGGTCCGCAAAGGACGGCATTGCATGGACCTCGCAGGAGGTATTGGCCAGCCGCTTGATGATGCTCGACTGAACCGCACGATTGGCGCTTGGCATCGCGAGGACCACGCGCTTGACCTGATAACGCTGGATCAGGTCTTCGAGGTCGCCGGGCGAGTAGGTCCGCAGCCCCGCGATCGTAATTCCCTGAAGCCGCAGATCGTCATCGACAAAGGCAACCGGAGCCACCGCGTCATCGACCGTCAGAGCAGTCGCAAGCTGCTGCCCGGTCTGACCGGCCCCGTAGATGATGATCGGCAGCCGCGCGTTGCCATGCCGGTAGACAGACAAAAGCACCTGCCTCAACGCCAACCGGGACGATATCGATAGAATCAGGAACAACATTCCCACGACGACGTATAGCGGCACCGGAAAAACCATCCCAAGAGAGGTAAAGGAGGTCACGACACCCGTGCCGATCAGAATGCTGGCGACAAAGGCGGATTCCACTACGCCCTGCATCTGGTAGGCGTTCAGCTTGATCTTGTGCAGACCCAGGAACAAGATCAGTGCCAGGCCGGCACATGTCACGACACCGACGCTCACGAAGAAGGCCTCTATATGGCGGCCGACGGCGTCGATCCCAAGAAGCAGAATACCGGCTACCACATGTGACAAGGCGATCAGCACGCTGTCGGTGGCCAGAAGGATTTTCTGCTTTTGGTGACGGGAAAGCGAAATCGCCAACCTGTAAAGCATCAAGTCGCGCCCTCCATCACCTATGGCTGTCGAAAGCATAGCACCACAACCTATGCATTATAGTTCACTTTCCAACTGCACAACAGCTAAACCGACAAGACTATTGGCCTCGGCAATATTATGCAGCGGACGCAAAGCATTCCTGACATCCACCACAGTAAAGTGCTTGAAAGTTAAAATTCTTTTAACCGTTAGCGGCCAAGAGCGAAAATTCGCCGTACGGTCCTAACGATCAATGCCGTATCATAGCACAAGGTCCGGTTGCGCGCCCAGATCAGATCAATCGTGGCCTTCGTGGGCACGCAGCGCCGTATGTAGACTGCATCAGTCTCCTCCTGCGTGTGGCACTGTGCCAGCAATTGCTCCTCTCGCTTGTAAAAAACAAGCGTTGCCAAGCCGGTCACGCCGGGGCGGTTTTTCAACACCTCACGGTAAGTCTCCGGGCAGAGCCTCACGAAGCGGGGCAGGGGAGGGCGCGGCCCGACAAAGCTCATGTCCCCGCGCAATATGTTCCAAAGCTGCGGAAGCTCGTCCAACCGCTTTTGCCGCAAAAAACGCCCGGTCGCCGTTATCCTGCTTTGCTTGTAGGCGCCGGACACTGACGCGTCCCGACCTGCGGTCGACATCGTGCGGAACTTCCACAGCGTAAAGCTTTGTCCCGGCGCTTTCATCCGTTTCGACGGGTAAAGGACCGGACGACCATCCCGGACGAGCACGACAAGCGCCACGATCGCCACCGGCACACAAAGCAGGACGACAAAGACCAAGGCCAGAACGATATCCATCAGACGTTTGCCAGGAGTCATACCGCATCCTTCAGCGCGTTCAGGTCAGCGACAAGGGCCTTGGCGTCGGCGGTGGGACGGATTTCCGGCAGAAGCGCCTGCATCCGCTTCGTGTCGAGCGACACCTCCTGCACGGCCTCGGCCGGGGCAGGGCGCCACACCACTTCCTTGCCCGCCGCGCGGGCGAGGTCCTGCATCGCCACCGGTCCCGGCGCCGCGATATTGAGCGCATTGGGCAATGTCTTGATATCCGCGTGCGCCAGCCCGCACAGCACGCGCAAAAGGTCGCTGGCGCCAATATAACTACGCATCGGGCCGTGTCCGTCCGCGAACCTGTCCAGGGTCACCGGTGCGTTCCCGGCCAGCGCCACGGCCAGGCTGTCGGCCCCGACCACGTTGGCCAGGCGCAGGATGCAATCCGCAGCGCCCGGCCCGCTGCCGACACACCGCACCGACCGTTCCATCGTGGCCTTGGCCGCGCCATAGGGCGTGAGCGGCGCTATATCCGCCGCTTCGGTCAGTCGCGCACCGGGCCCATAGATCGCGGCAGACGACAAATGAAACACTGCCCGTGCCCCAAGACCCCTTGCGACTTGTCTTGAAGTCTCGACCAAGGTCGCGTTCACTGCAAGCTCTTCGGCCTTTCCTACGGTCGCGCCCCACAGCGCCACCACAGCATCGCACTCGGGCAGCCGCGCAATGGGCTCCTTGGGCTGCCACTGCACATCTCGTCCGGCATTGCGCGACTGAAACACGACCTCTGCATCAGCCGCGACACCTTGGGCCCGTGCCGCGTACAGCAATCGCCCGAGGCGTCCGCCTGAACCAGTGATCAACATCCGCATGATGGCAGTCCCATTGGAGCAATTCTGCTAGATCGCCGACTTTTTCGATTGCCCCATTGTCTATCATCGCGTCCATAAGATAGGAAACCGATGCATGCCCGGGGGGGACAGGTACATTGAAGATGAATCTCAGGTTTGTTTTTCTGGCTGTCTGCCTTGCGGCGCTGTCTGCCTGCGCCCTGCCACGCGGTGCCGCGGTTCAGTCCGAGGTGCTCAGGGAACAGAGGTCCGACAATCCCTCGTTCCAGCTTGTTGAGGTCACGCGCGCCCTGACCCCCTTGCTGCCCAAGTGGCCGCAAAGCGGCTTGCACGGGCGTTATCACTGGTTCGGTGCCGACCATGGCCCTGAATCGACAGCGATCCAGACTGGCGACATCGTCAACATCGTTGTCTGGGACAGTGAAGAGAACTCGCTTCTAACGGGGCTGGACGGCACCGCCGCCGAGATCCCGCCGCAGACGGTTTCGGCCAGTGGCCGCATCTTTCTGCCCTATGTCGGAGAGGTTTCGGTGCGTGGGCTTACGCCGCCCTCCGCGCGGGTCCGTCTGCAGTCGCGGTTCGAACAGATCCAGCCATCCGCCCAGGTCCAGCTTTCGGTTGTCCCCGGGCGCAATAACTCGGTCGATATGGTCGGCGGCGTCGGCGCGCCGGGCCGATTGCCGCTGGAAAGCCGGAATACAAAGTTGCTCAGCGTCATTGCCCAAGCGGGTGGCGTCGACTCCTCGCTGCGCAACCCGTTGGTCCGCTTGCAGCGCGGTGGCCGCACCTACGAAACGCGCGTCTCCTCGGTGCTCGAGAACGCCAACCGCAATGTCCGCGTTATCGGAGGTGACCAGATCATCGTCGTCGAGGACGAGCGCAGCTTTACCTCCCGCGGGGCGACTGGCAGCCAGAAGGTCATCTATTTCGAAAAGGAACGCATGACTGTGATGGAGGCGCTGTCTTCGACCAGTGGTCTCAATTCTGGCACGGCCAACCCCAAAGGTGTCCTGATCCTTCGCGACTACCAGCCCAAGGATCTCAAACCCGGTCTTGCCGGACCGAACAAGCAGCAGGTCGTGTTCAGCTTCGACCTAACCTCTGCCGACGGGCTGTTTTCTGCGCGCCAGTTTTATATGCAGCCCGACGACACGCTTTACGCAACCGAGTCGCCGATCAATTCGGCCCGTACCATCATCGGGCTTTTCGGCACGATCATCGGTGTCACCAGTTCGGTCAACAACGTAAGCAATTGACACACCAAAAATGGAACGCTGGCCAATCGCTCAAATGATGGCCAGCCGCTCTGCGCGTTCAGGGCCAAAAAACGGGCGGTATAGCGCGACATCCGCACTATCGATCATGTCGTGCATCCGTGCGTAGAGCGCTTCAGCCTCGTCGCTTTGCTGTCCGACCCACCTGAAAGCCCGGTCAAGCTGCGCCCTGTCCGACGTCAGGCCAGCTTTCGGCGCAACAGCGACTAGTTGCGACCATACCCGCCGTCTGCAGGTGGGACATCCAGCTCTCCAGCGCTGCGACGATCGGCAACGCCTGGGCGTCTTTCTTGAGGTCGATCTGGCAGGTATAAACATTCATGACACACGGTTTGCCGATGGATTTGTCCGTATCTTGACATGAAAACCTTGCCAATTGGTTCTCATCAGACACGATGGGCCAGGATCACATCGCAACGAAGATGTTGTCGACGTCGATATCCGCTTCCGCCTCATGCCGCCGCGGGGCCGGCTTTGGGGTCCGTGCCTCGGCCAACTTTTCCTTGGCGAGGGCCGCGCGGGACTGCATCAGGGGCTTCATCGAATGGGTCAGGCGCGATTGCGGCTGTGCGCGTTCCGACGCCGAGGCTCCTGCGGTGACGCGGCGCGGCACAACGGTTTGGTCAACCTTCATTCGCCGCGCGTCACCGCGCCGCATCACAAGCGCCGCACGGCTGATCTCGGACCGCTTCAGGCACGTATAACTTAATAGCACCGCGCAAACCAATGTCAGGTCGCGCCAGAACGGCTCGACCAGCGCAGTTTCGGTCAGAACCAGATGCTGCGTGACGCTGCTGGCAAACACGAAAATGGCCAGCATCAGGGATGTCAGCCGCAGGTACAGCCCCAGCATAAACGCCGCCGCAACAGCGAAAAGAAGAACCGTCCCGACAAGATCGGCGGTGCGCGGGTCTGTCACTGACAAGAATAGCGCAGGCGGCGACACGCCGGAGATCAAGCCAAGTGCGATGGCCATGAAATACGAGCCGATGACGATGCGGATCATGTTCAGACCCGGATAGTCGATCCAACGTTGTTGTCTGTGCTTCAAGGCCATACCCGCCCCGGGAAAGCAGAAATCCGGGGCTTCCTTAACCTTGTTTGCCGACGAGTTGAGGCGAAATTCGTTCAAAACGGCGCGCTTTGCGCGGCGCCGTTTGAAAATCAAGGCGCCTCCTGCTCCTCCGCCTTATTCTCAGTCGCCTCGCCGTCCAGCAGCTCCTCTTCCCCAGTCTCGGCGATCCACGCGACGCTAACGACCTTCTCGCCTTTGCCGGTGTTGAAAACCTTTACACCGCCCGCGCTGCGCGATCGGAACGAAATGCCTTCGACCGGCACCCGGATCGACTGCCCGCGCGACGTGGCCAGCATGATCTGGTCCTCGACATCCACCGGGAAGGACGCCACCAGCGCGCCGCCGCGCATCGCCTTGTCCATTGCCTGCACGCCCATGCCGCCACGTCCGCGCACCGGGTAGTCGTGGCTCGAACTCAGCTTGCCAGCGCCCTGCTCGGTGATCGTCAGGATCAGGTTCTCCGCCGCCTTCATCTCTTCGAACCGTTCGGAGGGAAGGGGGGCGTCGGCGTTGCCCTCGTCCTCGCCCGTGCCCTCGTCATCCGCGCCGGCCAACTGGCGGCGCATTTTCAGATAGGCGGCCCGCTCGTCGGGGCTGGCCTCGAAATGACGGATGATCGACATCGAGACGAGCGTGTCTCCGTTCTGAAGCCTGATCCCCCGCACACCGGTAGAATCGCGTCCCTTGAAGACCCGCACATCGGTGGTCCGGAACCGGATCGCCCGCCCCGAGTCAGTGACCAGCATCACGTCATCGTCCTCGGAACAGATGCGCACATTGACCAAGCGCGTGTTCTCGTCCGGCAGTTTCATCGCGATCTTGCCGTTCGACTTGACGTTGGTGAAGTCGCTCAGCGCGTTGCGCCGCACGTCCCCCGCCGAGGTGGCAAAGAATATCTGAAGGTTCTCCCACTCTTCCTCCGGCACATCCACCGGCATGATCGCCGCGATGCTGACGCCGCTGGGAATGGGCAGGATGTTGACGATCGCCTTGCCCTTCGACGTGCGTCCGCCCAGCGGCAGGCGCCACGTCTTCAGCTTGTAGACCATCCCGTCGGTGGTGAAGAACAGAAGCTGGGTGTGCGTGTTGGCCACGAAGAGCGTGGTCACCACGTCCTCTTCCTTGGTCTGCATCCCAGAAAGGCCCTTGCCGCCGCGCTTCTGCGCGCGGAAATCGGCCAGCGCAGTCCGCTTTATGTAGCCGCCCGAAGTCACGGTCACGACCATGTCCTCGCGCTCGATCAGATCCTCGTCTTCCATGTCGCCGGACCAATCGACGATCTCGGTGCGGCGGGGGACGGCGAACTGCTCTTTCATCTCGGTCAGTTCATCCGAGATGATTTGCATGATTCTCTCGCGGCTGGCGAGGATGGCGAGGTATTCCTTGATCTTGCCGGCAAGGTCCTGCAACTCGTCCGTGACTTCCTTGACGCCCAGTTGCGTCAGCCTTTGAAGGCGCAGCTCCAGGATCGCGCGGGCCTGCGTTTCCGAAAGGTTATAGGTGCCGTCGTCGTTGGCCTTGTGCGTCGGATCGTCGATCAGCGCGATGTATTCCAGGATATCGCCCGCGGGCCAGCGCCGGGTCATCAGCTTCTCGCGCGCCTCGGCGGCATCGGCGGAGGCGCGGATCGTGGCCACCACCTCGTCGACGTTGCTCACCGCGACAGCCAGACCGCACAGGACGTGGCTGCGTTCGCGCGCCTTGCGCAGATCGTAGGCGGTGCGCCGCGCGACCACCTCCTCGCGGAACGAGATGAAGGCGCTGAGGAAACCGTAAAGCGTCAGCTGTTCGGGCCGCCCGCCGTTCAGTGCCAGCATGTTGCAGCCGAAATGAGTCTGCATCGGGGTGAAGCGGAACAGCTGGTTCAGTACCACCTCGGCGGTGGCGTCGCGCTTGAGCTCGACCACCACGCGCACACCGTGCCGGTCGGATTCGTCCTGCACGTGGGTGATGCCCTCGATGCGTTTCTCGCGCACGGTCTCGGCGATCTTCTCGATCATCGCCGACTTGTTCACCTGATAGGGAATCTCTTCGATAATAATGGCATAGCGGTCTTTCCTGACCTCCTCGATCCGGGTTTTGGCCCGCACGATGACGCTGCCGCGCCCCTCGATGTAAGCCTTCCGCGCGCCCGATCGGCCCAGCATGATGCCGCCCGTCGGAAAGTCCGGCCCGGGGATATACTCGATCAGCTGTTCGGAACTCAGGTCGGGGTTTTCGATCAGCGCCAGGGTGGCGTCGATTACCTCGCCCAGGTTGTGCGGGGGGATGTTGGTGGCCATGCCCACCGCGATGCCGCCGGCCCCGTTGACCAGCATGTTGGGAAACCGCGCCGGCAGGACCGTCGGCTCGCGGTCCTTGCCGTCGTAGTTGTCCTGGAAGTCGACGGTTTCCTTCTCGATATCCGCCAGCAGCGCCCCGGCGGGCTTGTCCATGCGGACCTCGGTGTAGCGCATGGCGGCGGGGTTGTCGCCATCCATGGAGCCGAAGTTGCCTTGACCGTCAAGTAGCGGTAAAGACATGGAAAAATCCTGTGCCATCCGCACCAGTGCGTCGTAGATCGCGCTGTCCCCGTGGGGGTGGTATTTACCCATGACGTCGCCCACGGGGCGGGCGGATTTGCGGTAGGCCTTGTCATGGGTGTTGCCGGTTTCGTGCATGGCGTAAAGGATGCGCCGGTGCACGGGTTTCAGACCGTCGCGCAGGTCGGGAATGGCCCGGCTGACGATCACCGACATGGCGTAGTCCAGGTAGGACGTCTTCATCTCGTCGATGATCGACACCGTCGGGCCGTCATACGCGGGGCGCTCTGGCGGCATTTCGTCTTCGTTTTCAGGGGTTTCCGGCGTGTCGTTCACGTGCTGTCCCGTCCTGTCGCAGCTATTCTATATCTTGTTGGCAAAACTATATCAGAGGCAGGATATGGGGTGCAATGGCCTGCGTCCCACTGCTTTGGCAGCCAGCGCGGCCGGGTGATAACATATTGTTTTTATTGAAAACTAATAATTTCGTGGCACACTGAAAGACATAACAACAAGAGTGGTGCCAACATGGAAACGGAAATGGAGCTTTCGGAAACCGAACTGATGCTGAAAGGCTATGGCCTGACGACAGCGGAATTTTATTACCACATGCCGGATTATGCGCATGTTATCAATACCTTCGTCTGGCAGGACTATGACCTTGCGCCGGATCACCCCAAGCTTTTCAAGTTCATCGAGTTCTGGCAGGACGAGATCGAGGGGCCGCTGCATTCGGTGCAATTCATCCATCGCAAGATGATCAGCCCCGGGGAATGGCGGCAGGTCACCGGCGAATTTTACATGAACTGAGCACGGTCGGTTAACCGATTGGCGCAAAGGGCCGAAAATGCGGGGGTGGCAGGCGTGCACCCTGCGTACACCCCCCGTGCACCGGGCGATGCCGCCAAGTGGTGTTAACTTCTCGGCGTCAGGATGACGGGCGTTCGCCAAGTCATACCGTCGAAAGGAGCGCCCGATGCGCCGCACACCGCCCCCACAGAAACCCCGCGCCGCGTTGATGGACGAATTGCGGCAGTTGCAGGAATCGCTGACCGAACACTGGCTGGACCGATCCTTGCCCGAGGAGTGGAAGGGGCTGGAAAGCCGCGAGCCGATCGCCCGCCCGAAAACGCGTGTCACCATCCGGCTGGACACGGACATGGTGAAATGGTTCCGCCGGCTTGGCCCCGGCTATGGCGCGCGCATCAACCGGGTGCTGCGGCTGTACTGGCTGGCCCTGATCGAGGGCCGGGTCTATGCGCATTGGGACGAGAACGGCGCAGGTCCGCAATTTGCCGAGTATCTGGACCGGCAGATGGAGATCCTGCACGACCAGCGCGCCCGGCGCCTGAACGAGCCCGCGACAGACGACGACAACCCCTTCGCCGGGATCAAGATCGACTTCGGCGACGACAAGGAGTGAGACGCGCCGCCTGCGCCCGGATCAGTAGGGCGGACAGCTAGAGGGCGGCGGGGGCATGTCGGGCAAAGCGCAGCCGCAATGGGATTTCAGCAGGGTGAAGCGCTTGCTGCGCAGACCCATACGTTGAAGTTGGCGATGCACGCGGCCCAGCCGGGCGGGCGCACCGGTCGAGAGTTCACGATCCATCACCATCCGGCCATCGAAATGGGTCTGGCTTGCCGTGTCATCGGCATCTTCCGGCAGGTGCCCCAGGGCAACGGCCTGCCGCTTGGTACAATCGACCAGAACATAGGTGGGCCAGTATCCCGCGGCGTCGGGATCAAGCTGCGAAAAGAGCACGGTGCTGCCGTTGGCGTGTTCGAGCGTGGCACGCTGCCCGTTCGAGACCTCGCAAACCGGCGGCGGCAGGGCGCAGGCCGCGGCCTGCGCGGCAGAGCAGAGAGTGACAAGAGCGGCAAGGGTTGTGGTACGGGGCATGGTGTGACCTCGGTGCAAAAAGGGCGCGTGAAACGTTCACGCGCCCCTATATGTCGTCTGATGTCTGTTCGGGGTTCAAAGCCCGCGGGGCCGATCAGGGAATGATGCGGGTGTACTTTATGCCTTCCAGCGAGGCGCCGATCAGCGCACCGGCCTGTCCGAAGATCACCGCAAGGACCGGCGTGCTGGCCGTCGTGGTGTCGGCGCGCAGGTTTTCGCCCTTGTCCGAGAAGACGTATTCGATATCCGCGCCCGCGACCCAGCCGGACGCGCGGCGGAAGCCAGCCAGCGAATCCTCGGTCATGAAGAACAGCACGTGGGCGAATTGCTGCGCCCCGATCTGAAGCCCGACACTGCCCTTGGTGGCAGAATAATAATCGACCGTCGCACCGCCCACGCGCAGGGCGCCACGGCCATAGCCACCGCCGACGATGAAGCCGCCCTCGGTGATCAAAGGCATGACAAGCTGGCCCACCGACTTTGCCGCGATGTCGCGGGTCTGGGGGTAGCGTTGGTAAAGGTAATTGAGCGTCGAGTTGACGCGGGCGTCGATCTTTTGCGAGCCGGTGCTGCCGACCCCGTTGCCGCAAGCGGCCAGAAGGGGGGATGCGGCCAGTGCGCCGAGCGTGAAGCTTCGCCGGGAAAGGTTTTTCATGATACTGCCTGTTCGTTGCCTGATCCGTGGCCGGTCTTTTGGTTTTGCCGGTCTATTCCCACACTATAGAGGGCAAGAAAGGCGGTGTCACCACAGTTTGTGGTGTCCGGGCAGATAAGCGAGAACCCGCGTGGGTATCAGCCGGTCAGCATCCGCGCCACGGCGGGGGCGAAATAGGTCAGGATGCCGTCGCATCCGGCCCGTTTGAAGGCCATCAGGCTTTCGACCATGGCGCGGTCGTGGTCGATCCAGCCATTCTGCGCGGCGGCCTGGATCATGCTGTATTCGCCCGACACCTGGTAGGCGTAGGTGGGCGCGCCGAATTCGTCCTTCACCCGGCGGCAGATGTCCAGATAGGGCATCCCGGGCTTGACCATGACCATGTCGGCGCCCTCGCTCAGGTCGCGGGCGACGCAGCGCAGCGCCTCGTCGGAATTGGCCGGGTCCATCTGGTAGGTCTTCTTGTCGCCTTTGAGTGCGCCCGATGCGCCGACCGCGTCGCGGAACGGGCCGTAGAAGGCGGAGGCGTATTTGGCGGCATAGCTGAGCAGAAGTGTGTTCTTGTGGCCTTCGGATTCCAGTGCTGCACGCAGGGCGCCGATGCGGCCGTCCATCATGTCCGAGGGGCCGATGATGTCGACGCCCGCGGCGGCCTGGCTGAGGGCCTGTTTCACCAGCGCCTCGATGGTTTCGTCATTGAGGATCTCGCCGTCGACAACAAAGCCGTCATGGCCGGTGTCGGAATAGGGGTCGAGCGCCACGTCGGTCATGATTGCGATGTCGGGCACCGCATCCTTGATGGCGCGGGTGGCGCGGTTGGACAGGTTGTCGGGGTTCCATGCCTCGGCGCAATCCGAGGTGCGGTTCCGGGCCGAGGTATAGGGAAAGAGGCAGATCGCGGGGATGCCAAGCGCGTGCGCCTCGCGGGCGGCCTCAACCACGCGGTCGACGCTGCGGCGCAGGACGCCGGGCATGGAGGGTACGGGCTCTTCCTGGCCTTCACCTTCGCGCACGAAGACCGGCCAAATGAGGTCTGCCGGGGTCAGCGTGTTCTGCGCCACCAGCAACCGGATCGCCGGCGTGGCGCGGGTCCGGCGCAGGCGCGTGACGGGGAAGGGCCCTTGGGTGGGACGCATTGTAGCCATCCTTTTTCTTTATCGCCTTCTGAGTGGCATGGAAATTCCGCCATCTCAAGGGTAGGAATTGGCGCAGGGCGGCGCTATGAGGTGCCCGGATAGAGCGCGGCACAGCGCAAAGACGCAACGAGGCACCGGCATTGGACCTGATCGAGACCATTTTCGAGCTGATCGACATGCGCAGCTTCAGCAACCTGTGGTTCTGGATCGTGCTGGCCGTGCTGTGGTCGTCCACCAGCCACTGGGTGCTGGGCGTGCCGTGGGACATGGTGCAGCGCGCAAAGGGGGGCAATGAGCAGGGGGTCGTGGACCTGCACGACATGGTGCGTATCAACTGCAACCGGATTCTTTACATCGTGCGGGAAACCGGGTTGCTGTTGGCCGGGTTCGCCTGCTTCGTGCTGACCACGCTGGGCCTTCTGGGTTTCGTCTATGGCAACGAGTTCAGCCAGGCGCTGTTTCTGCTGGCCTTTCCGATGACGCTGGTTGCGCTGTTGGCGGTCTATACGGCGAACCGCATCACCCGGGACGGGCTGGTGGGCGAGGCGCTTTACAAGCGGATGCACTATCACCGCATCAGTACTCAATTCGTCGGCATCCTGTCGATCCTCGTGACCGCGATGTGGGGTATGCTGGTCAACATGTCGACCGGCGTGCTTGGCTGAGGGGCTGCGCATGGCAGGCAACACACGTATCGCCGTTGGCGGCGCGCCCGAAGGCTTCGACGCAAAGCTGATTCTGGACGAGGCAGCCCGCGCGGAGGGCCCCGTGATCCATGTCGCCCGCGACGACAAGCGCATGGCGGCGATAGAGGAGGCGCTGCGCTTTTTCGCGCCCGAGATGCCGGTGATCCGTTTTCCCGGCTGGGATTGCCTGCCGTATGACCGGGTGTCGCCCAATGCCGACATTTCGGCCACGCGCATGGCCACGCTGGCCGGGCTGGTGCATGGCGGGCCGTCGCGGTTCATCCTGCTGACCACGCTGAATGCGGCGACACAGCGGGTGCCCGCGCGGGACGTGCTGCGCGAGGCGGCGTTCTCGGCGCAGGTGGATTACCAGATCGACGAGGAGGCGCTGAAATCCTTTCTCGTGCGGATGGGCTTTACCCAGGCGCCCACGGTGATGGAGCCGGGCGATTATGCCGTGCGCGGCGGCATCATCGACATCTATCCGCCGGGCGAGAGCGGCCCGGTGCGGCTGGACCTCTTTGGCGACGTGCTGGACGGCGTGCGGCGGTTCGACCCGGCAACGCAGCGCACCACGGAAAAGCTGGACCGGATCGAGCTGGCCCCGGTGAGCGAGGTCATTCTGGACGAGGCCGCGATCACGCGCTTTCGCCAGAATTACCGGATCGAGTTCGGCGCGGCCGGCAGTGACGACCCGCTTTACGAGGCCGTCAGCGCCGGGCGCAAGCAGGCCGGGATGGAGCATTGGCTGCCGCTCTTTCATGAGCGGCTGGAGACGCTGTTCGACTATATCCCCGGCGCGCCGGTCAGCCTGGATGACCAGGTCGAGGCGGCGCGCGAGGCGCGGTGGGTCTCCATCGCGGACCAGTATGACGCGCGCAAGCACGCCATGAGCCAGAAGGGCCGCGAGGACAGCGTTTACAAGCCCATCGCGCCCGACCTGCTGTATCTGGATGACGACGCCTGGAGCGCCGCGTTGGGCGACCGCCGCGTGCTGGCCCTGTCGCCGCTGCCGCAGGCACCGGGGCCGGGGGTGATCGACGCGGGCGGGCGCATAGGCCGCAACTTTGCGCCCGAACGCCAGCAGGAAAAGATAAATCTTTTCAGTGTCCTGAAAGACCATATTGATGCACGCATGGCCGAAGGGCCGGTGCTGGTCGCCTCCTATTCGGACGGTGCGCGGGAGCGGTTGGAAGGTCTGTTGGAGGATGAGGGCCTCTTGGGCGCGGTGACGGTCAAGAACGCCGGGGCCGTTGGCAAGCGTGGCCTGCATCTGGCGGTCTGGGGGCTGGAGCACGGCTTTACCGCGCCGGGCCTGACGGTGATCGCCGAGCAGGATATTTTGGGCGACCGGCTGATCCGGTCCCCCAAGAAGCGGCGGCGGGCCGAGAATTTCCTGACCGAGGCACAAAGCCTGTCGCCCGGCGACCTGGTGGTGCATGTCGATCACGGGATCGGGCGCTACAAGGGGCTGGAAGTGGTCACGGCGGCGGGCGCGGCGCATGAATGCCTGCTGTTGGAATATGCCGAACAATCAAAGCTTTACCTGCCGGTCGAGAATATCGAACTGCTGAGCCGCTATGGCCACGAAGAGGGTCTGCTGGACCGCCTGGGCGGCGGCGCGTGGCAGGCCAAGAAGGCCAAGCTGAAGGAGCGCATCCGCGAGATGGCCGACCGCCTGATCCGGATCGCCGCCGAACGCGCGCTGCGCAAGGCGCCGGTGCTGGAGCCCGAGCATCACGCGTGGGAGGCGTTTTCGGCCCGGTTCCCGTACCAGGAGACGGACGACCAGCTGCGGGCGATCGAGGACGTGGTGGCGGACCTCGACAGCGGCACGCCAATGGACCGGCTGATTTGCGGCGACGTGGGCTTTGGCAAGACCGAAGTGGCGATGCGGGCTGCGTTCATCGCGGCCATGTCGGGAATGCAGGTGGCGGTGATCGCGCCCACGACCCTGCTGGCGCGGCAGCATTACCAGAGCTTTGCCGAGCGGTTCCGGGGCTTTCCGGTGACGGTGGCGCCATTGTCGCGCTTCGTGTCGTCGGGGCAGGCCACCAGGACCCGCGCGGGGCTGGCGGACGGCACGGTGGATATCGTGGTGGGCACGCACGCATTGCTGGCCAAGAACATCCGGTTCAAGAACCTTGGCCTGCTGGTCATCGACGAGGAACAGCGGTTCGGTGTGACCCACAAGGAGCGGCTGAAATCGCTGCGCTCGGAAGTGCATGTGCTGACCCTGACGGCGACGCCGATCCCGCGGACTTTGCAACTGAGCCTCAGCGGCGTGCGGGACCTGAGCATCATCGGTACGCCGCCCATCGACCGGCTGTCGATCCGCACCTATGTCAGCGAGTTCGACACGGTGACGATCCGCGAGGCGCTGTTGCGCGAACATTATCGCGGCGGGCAGAGCTTCTACGTGGTGCCGCGCATCAGCGACATCCCCGAGATCGAGGCGTTCCTGCGTGATCAGGTGCCCGAGGTCAGTTTCGTCGTGGCGCACGGCCAGATGGCGGCGAAAGAGCTTGATGAGCGGATGAACGCGTTCTACGACGGCAAGTACGATGTTTTGCTGGCGACGACGATTGTGGAATCGGGGCTGGATATTCCCACCGCCAACACGATGGTCGTACACCGCGCCGACATGTTCGGGCTGTCGCAGCTTTACCAGATCCGGGGCCGTGTGGGGCGCGCCAAGACGCGGGCCTATGCGTATCTGACGACGAAACCCCGGATGCGCCTGACGCCGGCGGCCGAGAAGCGGTTGCGGGTGCTGGGCAGTCTGGATCAGCTGGGCGCGGGGTTCACGCTGGCGTCTCAGGATCTGGACATTCGCGGGGCAGGCAATCTGCTGGGCGAGGAACAATCGGGGCAGATGCGCGACGTGGGCTATGAGCTTTACCAGTCGATGCTGGAAGAGGCGATTGCCAAGATCAAGTCGGGGCAACTGGAGGGCCTGAGCGAGGCCGACGAGCAATGGGCGCCGCAGATCAATCTGGGTGTGCCGGTCCTGATCCCCGAGGAGTATGTGCCGGATCTCGACGTGCGGCTGGGGCTTTACCGCCGGCTCAGCAGCCTGTCCACCAAGGTGGAACTGGAAGGTTTCGCCGCCGAACTGATCGACCGTTTCGGCAAGTTGCCCAAGGAGGTGAACACGCTGATGCTGGTGGTGCGGATCAAGGCCATGTGCAAGCGCGCCGGGATCGCCAAGCTGGATGGCGGGCCGAGGGGCGCGACGATCCAGTTCCACAACGACAAGTTTTCCAACCCGCAGGGGCTGGTCGATTTCATCAAGGATCAAAAGGGGCTGGCCAAGGTCAAGGACAACAAGATCGTGGTCAAGCGCAGCTGGAAATCCGACGCGGACAAGATCAAGGGGGCGTTTGCGATAGCGCGGGATCTGGCGGAGAAGGTGAAAGAAGGCAAGAAGGGGTAGGGGGCATGCCATTGCCCGGGGGGCGGTCCCTCTTTCGGTCAGCGGGCGATCGCGCGGCAACGCGCAGGGTGCGCCTTGCTTCCGCGCGGCCCTCACTGCGACCGTTTCAACTCCGCCACCAGCTTTTCATACTGCGCCTTGGTCAACTCATCGGTGTCGGTATAGGGCTTGGAGGCGAGAAAACTGCGCTCGAACAGAGTGTCGTAAGTCAGGCGTGGCCCGAGCGCGTGCTTGCCGGCGCCGTCCTCGCCCAGACCCTCGCCATGATGCCGCGCGACCGAGAGGGCGTTCTGCATCCAGTTGAGGCAGTTGATCGCGGTAAAAGGATCGTTGATGCCGGGGGAGAGGGCGCGGGCCAGCACCTCAACCAGTTCATCGACGAGAAAGAGCACGTTCTGATGCTCGGTCTTGCTGGTGCCGAGCGCGTAGCAGTCGCGTAGTTCCGCGATATCCTCGTCCGACAGCGCTTCGCGTGACCAGACGGACATCACGGGCGTGAAGGAGCTGACGAAATCGCCCGGCTGCTGTTCGACCCGCAGGGTCCAGTCCTTCTGATCGGTCAGCTGTTCGACCTTTTCGTAGTTCAGCGTGCGGATATAACCGGCGGCATTCATCGTGATCTCGTGGTCCGGTGCGCGATCGGGATAGGTCACCTCGCGACGCTTGTCGCGCGCATCCTCGGCGTCGATGATGGCCTTGATTTCGGTTTCCAGCCGCTGACCTAGCCCGGCGGTGATGTTGCCGACGTTGATCGTCTCGGGGACGTGGTGGACGAAATAGATCATCGTGAAGACCGCGATGATGCAGCCCAGCATCGCGATCAGCATGGAATATTGTGGCACGAAGGCTTCGACCTGGTTCGTCTCGGACGGGTCCTGCACCGCGCGCAGGATCAGCAGGGCGTAGACGAAGGTGGAAATCAGGATACCGAGGCTGATCTGGTTGCCCCGGTTGCGCATGAAATTCCCGATGAGACGCGGGCCGTAGTTGCCGGCCGCGAAGGACACCGCAACGATCGTCATCGAAAACATCACGCCGGTGACGCCGATGACGGACGTTGCGATGGTAGAGAGCGTGCTGCGCGCACCCTCGACCTGGGTGTCGATGAGTGTTTCCGGAAGCTTGAACGGCAACATGTCGGCGTTGTGATCGAGCCATTCCGACCCGTAGGCCAGAAGGATCGCGAACAACACCATGTTGGCCGGAATGAACCAATAGCTGGCGCGTACGTCCTGCGCCAGTTTGAGCAAGAGCGCCCGTTTGTTCATTCACTTCTTCCCTGGAGGTCGGACCCCGGGACCTGCTTCAGCCGAGGCCGATAAACGAAAGGATGGCAACGACGATGACAACAAGGCCGACGATATAGATGATATTGTTCATGGGTCTTCTACTCCGGTTTGCCGGGCGGGCACAATTGGCGTGCCCGCTCGTGGCGTGCAGAAAGGTAACTGCACCCGGCGCGGGAAAGTTCCCGAAGACGTGATCAAAGCGTGAGGATAGTCGACCCGGTGGTTTCCCGCGCCTCGAGCGCGCGATGCGCCTCGGCGACATCCTCGAGCGTCCATGTCTGGCCGATATTCACCTTCACGTCGCCTGATTGCACCTTGGAAAAGAGGTGCTTTGCCATGTCCTGACAGCGTTCGTGATCGGCCAGAAAGGTGAAAAGCGTGGTGCGCGTCAGCTTGAGCGAGCCTTTCTGGGCGAGGGTCAGCAGGCTGACCGGCTCGACCGGGCCCGAGGCGTTGCCGAAGGACATCATCATGCCCAAGGGCTTCAGGCAGTCGAGCGAGCGGTCGAACGTGTCCTTGCCGACGCCGTCCATCACCACGTCGACGCCCTTGTCGTCAGTCAGTTTGGCGACCTCGGCCACGAAATCCTCAGTGCGGTAGTTGATGCAGGCCGACGCGCCGTTATCGACCGCCATCTTGCATTTCTCGTCCGTACCGGCGGTGCCGATCAGGGTGATGCCCTCGGAACGGGCCCATTGGCAGGCCAGCAGGCCGACACCGCCGGCGGCGGCGTGAAACAGCACCGTGTCGCCCTTCTTCAGCGGTGAGACCCGGTGAAAGAGGTATTCCACCGTCATGCCCTGCAGCATGATCGAGGCGGCATCCTCGAACGCGATATCGTCGGGCAGGGGACAGACCTGCGCGGCGGGCATGACGCGGGCCTCGCAATAGGCGCCGGGGGGCGTGGCGGCATAGGCCGCGTGCTGGCCCACTTGCAGGTGGGTGACACCGTCGCCCACGGCCTCGATGATGCCCGCGGCCTCCATCCCCAGGGCATGGGGCAGGTCCAGCGGATAAAGCCCGGTGCGCTGGTAGACGTCGATGAAATTCAGCCCGCAAGCCACATGGGCGATGCGCACCTCACCGGGGCCGGGCTGGCCCACCTCGCGGTCGACGAGCTTGAGATTGTCCGGACCGCCGAACTCTTCGATGATGATGGTGCGTGCCATTGTGGTCTCTCCTTGCTTGTCATGCGCGGCCGTCATGGAATACGCCGCACACGTCTTGGCGGGCATCTAGCCCGTTTGGCCGGGATCGCCCGTGCGAATTGCAATCGCGGTCAGGTTTCGGGCGCGTCCTTGGCCGCGTCCCCGCTTTCCGTCTGCTTTTCCTGGAACTTCTTGACCCGGTTCAGAAGGTGCGCGCGCGCGGCCATGTTCGCGCGGCGCACCCGCATCGAGGTCAGGAACGCCTCTTCGGCGGATTGGGACGTGGCGCCGAGGATGCCGACGATCTCGGAGATCACACCGTCGTCGCCCGAGGCATCCACGTACTTGATGACCTTCAGCGCCAGTTCGTCGGCCAGATCCTCGGTCACGCCCATGGGCTTACCTCGTGGTCTCGGTCAGCCGGCGTTTGACGTAATCGGACACGGTGTCGATCATCGTCTCCATGTGCGGCTCCTCGAAGAAGTGCCCAGAGCCCTCGACTTGTTCGTGGGTGATGGTGATGCCCTGCTGTTCATGCAGTTTGCCCACGAGGGACTGGGTGTCGGCAGGGGGCGCCACGCGGTCGGCGCTGCCGTTGATGATCAGGCCCGAGGACGGGCAGGGCGCGAGGAACGAGAAATCGTACATGTTGGCGGGCGGCGAGACCGAGACGAAGCCCGTGATCTCGGGGCGGCGCATCAGAAGCTGCATCCCGATCCACGCGCCGAAGGAAAAGCCTGCGACCCAGCAATGCTTGGAATTGGCGTTCATCGACTGCAGGTAGTCGAGCGCCGAGGCGGCATCGGAGAGCTCGCCCACGCCCTGGTCGTACTCGCCCTGGCTGCGGCCCACGCCGCGAAAGTTGAAGCGCAGGACGGTGAAGCCCAACTTGTGGAACGCGTAATGGAGGTTGTAGACCACCTTGTTGTTCATCGTGCCCCCGAATTGCGGGTGCGGATGCAGGATGATGGCAATGGGCGCGTCGCGCTCGCGTTGCGGGTGGTAGCGGCCTTCCAGGCGGCCCTCGGGGCCGGGAAAGATGACCTCGGGCATGCGTGTCCCCTTGCATTTCGGGCGTCGGTCAATTCTTGACGGAATTGATCAAGCACCTTAGAACTATTCTAAACAACCGAATGGATTCTGCGGCTTCAAGCGAGATAGGGGGTTGATTGAGCAAGGTCAATCACTTCCCCGCTCTTCAAGCCCCTGCAGCGCCGGTATTTTGGGGGGACCGATGAAACTGAGTACCAAAGGACGCTACGCGATGGTGGCGCTTGTCGATATCGCGTTGCAGCAGAAGGACGGGCTGGTGACGCTGAGCGACATCTCGGCGCGGCAGAGCATTTCCCTGCCTTATCTGGAACAGCTTTTCGTCAAGCTGCGCCGGGCCGAGTTGGTGAGTTCGGTGCGAGGCCCGGGCGGCGGCTACAAGCTGGCGCGGCCCGCTTCGGAGATCCGGGCTGTGGATATCCTGGCCGCGGTGGACGAGACGATCGACGCGATGCACAAGGGTGCGGGCGCATCGGGCGCGACCAGCGGATCGCGGGCGCAGAGCATGACCAACCGGCTGTGGGAGGGGTTGAGCGCGCAGGTCTACGTGTTCCTGCACCAGACCCGGCTGAGCGACATCGTCGGCAACTCGCTGGCGCCGTGTCCGGCCGTGCCGTCGCTTTTCGCTGTGGTGGACGAGGAATGAGGACGCCTGCGGCGACAGGTCTTGCGCCGCCTGTGGCGCCGCGGTGGGCGGGGGCGCTGCCCCCCACGGCGAACCTGCGGTTTCGCCGCTCCCCCCGGGATATTTTTGGCCAGAAGAAGAGGTGGGCGGTTTGAGCCGGGTCTACCTTGACTATAACGCGACGGCGCCTTTGCGACCCGAGGCGCGGGAGGCGATGGTTGCGGCGATGGATGTCGTCGGCAATCCGTCCTCGGTGCATGGCGAGGGGCGGGCGGCCAAGGCGCTGGTGGAGCGGGCGCGGGGGCAGGTGGCCGCTGCCGTGGGGTGCACGCCGCAGGAGGTGGTGTTCACCTCGGGCGCGACGGAGGCGGCACGGGTGTTGGCGGGCTTTGACGCCGTGGAGGTGCAGGTGACCGCGCATGACGCGCTGTGGGCGCACCACGCGCCGGGCGACGGTGCGCCGGGGGTACGGGCGATGGGGCTGGCCAATTCCGAGACCGGGGTCGTGACGCAGCCCGAGGCGGGCGAGGGTCTGCTGCTTCTGGATATCACGCAAGGCGTGGGGCGCCTGCCGTTTTCCTTTGCCTGGTCCGGGGCGGACCTGGCCGTGATGTCGGCGCACAAGCTGGGCGGGCCCAAGGGTGTCGGTGCGCTGATCGTGAAACAGGGCGTGGACATTCCCGCGCTGAGCCTTGGCGGCGGGCAGGAGATGGGCCGCCGGTCGGGGACCGAGAACATCATCGGCATCGCGGGCTTCGGTGCCGCGGCGGAGGCCGCGCAGCGCGATCTGGAGGCGGGCGCATGGGCGCGGGTGGAAAAACTTAGAAGGATTCTAGAAAACGCTATTGAGGAATCCTCTCAAGTGACTACTTTTGTCGGGAAATCAGAAGACCGGCTGCCGAACACGTCCTGCTTCATCACGCCCGGCTGGAAGGGTGAGACGCAGGTGATGGCGATGGACCTTGCGGGGTTCGCCATATCGGCCGGTTCGGCCTGTTCCAGCGGCAAGGTGAAGGCCAGCCGCGTGCTGGCGGCGATGGGGTTCGACGAGGTTCAGGCGGCCAGCGCCGTGCGGGTCTCGCTGGGTCCCGACACGAGCGAAGACGACGTTGTGGCCTTTGCGCAAGCCTGGGCCAGGCAACATGAAAAATTCCGCGCCCGCGCGGCGTGAGAGATAACCGAGGAGGTGGCCCAATGGCGGCACTGGACGAAACGCAAGTCAAGGAAGGCGTCGACAAGGAAACGGTCGATGCGGTGCGCGACATCAGCACGTACAAGTACGGCTGGGAAACCGACATCGAGATGGACTACGCGCCCAAGGGCCTGACGCCCGACATCGTGAAGCTGATCTCGGAGAAGAACGGCGAGCCCGAGTGGATGACCGAGTGGCGCCTGCAGGCCTATGAACGCTGGCTGCAGAAGGAAGAGCCCGATTGGGCCATGGTCGACTACCCGCAGATCGACTTTCAGAACCAATACTACTATGCGCGCCCCAAAAGCATGGAGGTCAAGCCCAAGTCGCTGGACGAGGTCGATCCCAAGCTGCTGGAGACCTATGAAAAGCTGGGCATTCCGCTGAAGGAACAGATGATCCTGGCCGGGGTCGAGGGTGCCGAGGACGCGCCTGCCGAGGGCCGCAAGGTGGCCGTGGACGCGGTGTTCGACTCCGTGTCCGTCGGGACGACCTTTCAGGCGGAGCTGAAGAAAGCGGGCGTGATCTTCTGCTCGATTTCCGAGGCGATCCGCGAGCATCCCGAGCTGGTGAAGAAATACCTCGGGTCAGTGGTGCCGGTGAACGACAACTTCTACGCGACGCTCAATTCGGCGGTCTTCTCGGACGGGTCCTTCGTCTACGTGCCGCCGGGCGTGCGCTGCCCGATGGAGCTGAGCACGTATTTCCGCATCAATGCCGAGAACACCGGCCAGTTCGAGCGGACGCTGATCATTGCCGACAAGGGCTCTTATGTCAGCTACCTTGAGGGCTGCACCGCGCCGCAGCGCGACACTTCGCAGCTTCATGCCGCTGTGGTGGAAATCATCGTCGAGGAAGACGCCGAGGTGAAGTATTCCACCGTTCAGAACTGGTTTCCGGGCGACGAGGACGGCAAGGGCGGCATCTACAACTTCGTCACCAAGCGCGCCGATTGCCGGGGCGACCGGGCCAAGGTGATGTGGACGCAGGTGGAAACCGGCTCTGCGGTGACGTGGAAATATCCCAGCTGCATCCTGCGCGGGGATGACAGCCAGGGTGAGTTCTATTCCATCGCCATCACCAATAACTGGCAGCAGGCCGATACCGGCACGAAGATGATCCACCTTGGCAAGAACACCAAGAGCCGGATCGTCTCGAAAGGCATCAGTGCGGGACATGCGCAGAACACCTATCGCGGGCTTGTCTCGATGCATCCCAAGGCCAAGGAAAGCCGGAATTACACCCAGTGTGACAGCCTGCTCATTGGCTCGGAATGCGGGGCGCACACGGTGCCTTACATTGAGGTCAAGAACAACTCGTCCCGGGTGGAGCACGAGGCCACCACGTCGAAGGTGGATGACGACCAGCTGTTCTATTGCCGCCAGCGCGGCATGGACGAGGAAGAAGCCGTGGCGCTGGTGGTGAACGGGTTCTGCAAGGACGTGCTTCAGGCGCTGCCGATGGAGTTCGCCATGGAAGCGCAGCAGCTTGTGGCGATTTCGCTGGAAGGCAGCGTTGGATGACCCAAGGGTGCGGGACACCTGAGGCGACCCGGAGCCGGCTGCCGAGGCTTGGCCATTCGGGGCGTCTGCGGTCCGGCACCCGGACCTTTACCGTGCTGCTGCTTGGCCATTTTCTGGTGTTCGTCCTGGCGATGAGCCATGACGAAATCGCGCTGCAGGCGGTCGAACGCGGCTGGATCCGGTCGGGTCAGGCAGAACTGGTCGAACTGGGCATGGGGCTGGTCCTGTTTGTGATCTGGGGGTGGCTGAGCGTGCGCGTGGCAGGACTGCTACAAGATGCGCGCGCGGCCTCGGACGACGAAGCGGAGTGAGAAATTGATCATCACGACGACGAACACCATCGAAGGGCGCAAGATCATCGACTACCGCGGCATCGTGGTGGGCGAGGCGATCATGGGCGCCAATGTCATCCGTGATTTCTTCGCGCAGGTCACCGATATCGTCGGGGGCCGCTCGGGCGCGTACGAGTCGAAGCTGCAGGATGCCCGCGACACCGCGATGCACGAGTTAGAAGAGCGCGCCAAGGCGATGGGGGCGACGGCCGTGGTCGGCGTCGATCTGGACTATGAAGTGGTCGCGGATTCAATGCTGATGGTCTCGGCCAGCGGAACGGCTGTGGTGCTGGAGTGACATGAGTCCCACCGTCACCATATCACGGCCCGAGCTGACCCTGCCGGAGGCCGAAGCGGAGGTGCTGCGCGCGGCCTACGCGGGCGCCGACGTGATCCTGGAGTACGGGTCCGGCGGGTCGACCGTTATGGCGGGCGAAATGCCGGGCAAGCGGGTCTTCTCGGTGGAGAGCGACAAGGACTGGGCGCTGATGATGCGCGGCTGGTTCGAGGAGAACGCGCCGGCGAAAGGCAGCGAGGTGGACGTGATCTGGTCCGATATCGGGCCGACGAAGGAATGGGGCTATCCCGTCGATACGAGCGAATACATGCGCTATCCGCGCTACCCGCTGGAGGTCTGGGACCTGCCCGAGTTCCGCCAGCCCGACGTGGTGCTGGTGGATGGCCGGTTCCGGACGGGATGCGCCATGGCCACGGCGCTGCGCACGGAAAAACCCGTGCGGCTTTTCGTCGACGACTACAAGCGGCGCAAGCAGTACCATGTGGTCGAGAATTTCATTGGCGCCCCGCAGATGACGGGACGCATGGCGGGGTTCGAGGTGGAACCGCTGACCCTGCCGCAGAACGAGCTGTTGAACGTGATCGAGATGATGCTGCGCCCCTGAGGGGACAGCGACTGGAAAAAGGAGAGAAAGATGTTGGAGATCAAAGGCCTGAAGGTCGATCTTGAAGACGAGGACAAGACCATCCTGAAAGGCGTCGACCTGACCGTCGAGGCGGGCAAGGTGCACGCGATCATGGGGCCCAACGGCTCGGGCAAGTCGACGCTGAGCTATGTTCTGTCGGGCCGTGACGGGTACGAAGTGACCGGCGGGACGGCCACGCTGGAAGGCAAGGACATTCTGGACATGGAGCCCGAAGAGCGCGCCGCGGCGGGCCTCTTCCTGGCGTTCCAGTACCCGGTCGAGATTCCGGGCGTGGGCAACATGACCTTCATGCGCACCGCGCTGAATTCGCAACGCAAGGCGCGGGGCGAAGAAGAGATGAGCGCGGCGGATTTCCTGAAGCTGGTGCGCGAGAAGGCCGCCACGCTGGAGATGAGCAACGACATGTTGAAGCGGCCCGTGAACGTCGGCTTCTCGGGCGGTGAAAAGAAGCGCAACGAGATCCTGCAAATGGCTGTTCTGGAGCCGAAAATGTGCATTCTCGACGAGACCGACTCGGGCCTCGACGTGGACGCGATGAAGCTGGTATCGCAGGGCGTGAACGCGCTGCGCGACGCGGGTCGCGGGTTCCTGGTGATCACGCACTACCAGCGCCTGCTGGACCACATCAAACCCGATGTCGTGCACATCATGTCCGAAGGCCGCATCGTGAAGACCGGCGGGCCGGAACTGGCGCTCGAGGTCGAGAAGAACGGGTATGCGGATATCAAGGCGGAGGTGGCGTAATGGCCTTGCCCCAAGCGAAACAGGACGCCACCGAGGCGCGCCTTGCCGCGCTGAGCCTGCCCGACGCGGCTGGCTGGTCCAAGGCGGCGCGCGAGGACGCGCTGGCACGGCTGCGGGCCGCGGGCCTGCCGCATCGGCGCGACGAGTATTGGAAATTCACCCGTCCCGACACGCTGGTTGACGCGGAGGTGCCCAACGCCGCCGTGTTCGAGAGCGACGAGACGCAGGTGTTCGATGACGTAGATCGCCTGAGCATCGTGTTCCGGGACGGCGTGTTCGATGCGGATGCCAGCGACGATCTGAGCCTTGAAGGTGTAAAAATCGACCGCCTGGCCGAGGCCGGGAAGGCCGATATCCACTGGGCCAAAGACCTGTACGGCGCGCTGGAAACCAATGGCCAGACGCCCGTGGCACGCCCCTTGGCGACACTGAACACGGCCGCCGCGAGTGATGGCGTGATGATCCACGTCACGGGCAAGGCCAGCAAGCCGATCAACCTGATTTATCACCATGAATCAGAGGCTTCGGACGCGATCCTGCACCATGTCATAAAGCTGGACGCGGGCGCGGAACTGACCGTGCTGGAAAACGGCCCTGCCGCCGCACGGCTGAACCAGGTGATGGAGGTCGACGTGGCCGACACCGCCGCGTTCAACCACGTGCGCACCCAGGGGCGCGACCACGAGCGCCGCGCTGTGACGCATATTTTCGCCCGGCTGGGCTGCGAAAGTGCGTTCAAGTCCTTCACCATGACAGCCAATGGCGTGCTGACGCGCAACGAATGCGCGATCGAGTTGACCGGCGACGATGCCATCGCACATGTCGCGGGCGCCTGCGTGGGCGACGGTGATTTCCACCATGACGACACGGTGTTCATCACCCATGATGCCGAGAATTGCGAAAGCCGGCAGGTGTTCAAGAAGGTCCTGCGCAACGGCGCCGTTGGCGTCTTCCAGGGCAAGATCCTGGTGAAAGCGGGCGCACAGAAGACCGACGGCTACCAGATCAGCCAGTCGCTGCTGCTGGATGGCGACAGCGAATTCCTGGCCAAGCCGGAGCTGGAGATCTATGCCGACGACGTGGCCTGCTCGCATGGGTCCACCTCGGGCGCTATCGACGAGGAGGCGCTGTTTTACCTGCGCGCGCGCGGCGTGCCCAAGCCCATCGCGACCGACCTTCTGACGCTGGCCTTCCTCGCCGAGGCGGTGGAAGAGATCGAGGACGAGGGCCTGCGCGACGGGATCGTCGAGCGCCTTGAAGGCTGGCTGGTGCGGCGGCGCGGCTGATGCCCGTCACCACCGATATCGTGGCCGCTTATCGCGGCCCGCGAGCGGTATTCCGTCGCCTGCTGGCGATGGGCGCGAACGAAGGGCGTGCGCTGGCCATCGTGATGGCCGGCTGCGCGATCTTCTTTATTTCGGAGTGGCCCCGGCTGGCGCGCGAGGCACATCTGACCGACCAAGAGCTGAACCCGCTGCTGGGCGGGTCGCTGATGGCCTGGATCTTCATTGCGCCGCTGGTGTTCTATGCCATTGGCACGCTGAGCCACTTCGTGCTGCGGATCTTCGGCGGCAACGCTTCGGGTTATGCCGCGCGGCTGGCGCTGTTCTGGGCGTGGCTGGTGGCCAGCCCGATCAAGTTGTTGCACGGGCTTGTGGCCGGGTTCATCGGGCCCGGCCCGGGCTTGACGGCGGTGGGCGCGATATGGCTGCTGACGTTTCTTTGGGTCTGGGTGTCGGACCTGCGCGAAGCCGGATGGGGGCAGACATGAAAACGACCGTGCTGAAACCCCTGTTCGTGGAGACCGTTCGGAACCCGCGCGGCGCCGCCGAACGGGCGATTGCCCTGAACTGGCCCCCGCAGGCGCTCTGGATCGCGCTGACGCTGATCTCTGTCGTGACCTCCGCCGTGGTCGCGGCGCTGGTTCAGGCCGCGCCGTTGCCGCAGGGGGACCTGGGCAGGCTGCTGGAAGCGTCGCCGGTCTACAGCTCGCCACTGATCTTCGCCGTCATGCAATGGGCGCGGGCGGTTTTCTCGGTCTTCATGCTGTTCTGGATCGGCCGTGCGCTTGGCGGACGGGGCACTGTGCCCGACGTTTTGGCGGTGGTGACCTTGTTGCAGGCTGTCAGCTTCGTGCTGGTGGCCGGCTTTACCATCCTCGGGATGTTCATCCCGTTTCTGTCGTCGCTGGGCCTTTTGGTCTTCGTCGTCTGGTGGATGTGGGCGGTGTCCAACATGCTGGACGTGGCGCACGGCTTCGACAGCCCGCTCAAGGCGTTCGGCGTGATGGTGATTGCGATCTTCGGTGTCGTGGTGGGATTGTCCATCATCATGGGCGTTATCGGCGGCCTTTTCGCCGCAACGACAGGAGCAGTTTGAGATGTACGATATCGACGCGATCCGCCGCGATTTTCCGATTTTATCGCGCGAGGTGAACGGCAAGCCGCTGGTCTATCTGGACAATGGGGCCAGCGCGCAGAAACCGCAGGTGGTGATCGACGCGATCACCACGGCCTATGCCGAGGAATACGCCAACGTCCACCGGGGTCTGCACTACCTGAGCAATCTCGCGACCGAGAAATACGAAGGCGTGCGCGGTATCATTGCGCGGTTCTTGGGCGTGGCGGACGAAGACCAGATCGTGCTGAATTCCGGCACCACCGAGGGGATCAACATGGTCGCCTATGGCTGGGCCATGCCCCGGATGGAGGCGGGCGACGAGATCGTTCTTTCGGTGATGGAGCATCACGCCAATATCGTGCCTTGGCATTTCCTGCGCGAACGGCAGGGGGTGGCGCTGAAATGGGTGGATACCGACAGCACCGGCGCGCTGGACCCGCAAAAGGTGATCGACGCGATCGGGCCGAAAACGAAACTGGTGGCGATCACGCACCTGTCGAACGTTCTGGGCACCAAGGTGGATATCAAGGCGATCACCGATGCGGCCCATGAAAAGGGTGTGCCAGTGCTGGTCGATGGCAGCCAGGCGGCGGTGCATATGCCCGTCAAACTCGACGAGCTGGGCGTGGATTTCTACGCTATCACCGGGCACAAGCTTTACGGCCCCTCGGGCTCTGGCGCGATTTTCGTCAAGAAAGATCGGCTGGCCGAGATGCGTCCCTTCATGGGCGGCGGCGACATGATCCGCGAGGTTTCCAAGGACGAGGTGAGTTATGCCGACCCGCCGATGAAGTTCGAGGCCGGCACGCCCGGCATCGTGCAGACTATCGGGCTGGGCGTGGCGCTGGACTACATGATGGGGCTGGGGATGCAGAACATCGCCGCCCACGAGGACCGGCTACGCGACTATGCGGTGGGCAAGCTTGGCGGACTGAATTGGCTGCAGGTGCAGGGGCAGACGCCCGACAAGGCGGCGATCTTTTCCTTCACGCTGGACGGGGCGGCGCATGCGCATGACATCTCGACAATCCTCGACAAAAAAGGCGTCGCGGTGCGTGCGGGGCATCACTGTGCCGGCCCGCTGATGGATCATATCGGGCTGACGGCGACCTGCCGGGCGTCCTTTGGGCTCTATAATACAGAGGCTGAAGTCGATGCGCTGGTCGAGGCGCTGGAACTGGCGCACGAGCTGTTCGCCTGACGACCGGAAGAATTTGAACGGATCTTCCTGGTGGGCCGACCCATGGCCGGAACATCAAGGAGATCATCATGTTCAGATTTCGCACCACTATTCTGGTCGCGCTTGCGGGCGCAACCCTGTCGGCCTGCACCGAGGCGCCCACGACCCCGGGTCGGGCCGCGATCACGCCTGACCCGATCCTGACCAAGTATGACAGCCACGGGGGCGGTGGCGGCGGCGGCGGCTGCCCGGGCGGGGGCCAGCAAGGCACCGCCGGCGGCGGAGGCGGGGGCGAAGAGTGCCTGCCCGACGACTATCCGCAAACCCCGCCCAAGTCCACGGGCCAGCCCCGATCGGGCGGTGGCGGCAATCCCGGTGGCGGCAATCAGGGCGGCGGCGGCAACACAGGCGGCGCGCGCCCCTGAACCGTCCGGCCCGGGCGCGTCCGCCCGGGCCACGACACGCCCTCGGCCTGCACCCATATCGCGGGGTTTTTCACCGTTGCGGCAATGGACCGAACCGGTTATAGCGTCGCGCAGGCACCTGTAGCTCAGCTGGATAGAGCGCTGCCCTCCGAAGGCAGAGGCCAAAGGTTCGAATCCTTTCAGGTGCGCCAAACTCCCGACACTCCCCTCGCGACGCCTTGAAAATTCGTACGAATTTTCTTGGCCCAAGATTCTTCGTACGAAGAATCTTGGGCGGTCTCACGCGAGGTCAGGGGCGATAGCGGCCGCTTTTAGGGTCGACCGCCATCCAGTCGGGCAGGCCGACGAAATACTCGATCCCGAAAATCAGAAGACAGATCCCGATGATCGCGAAGACGAACTTGACCCGCCCCGCGCTTGGCGGGTTCTGCGCCCAGCGGGACATGCGAAACAGCCATCTGGGATTCATCGGTGGGCCGCTCCCGTCCCGACGCCCATGACTTTTTCGCGCGGCATACCCGGCCCCCCTTGCATTTCGCGAGCCAGTTTACGACACAGTCCCATACCGCCACAACCCAACGGACCGATCTGCCCGCATGCCTTCCCACGCCGAAACCCGGACGCTGCCATATACCGCGCAGCAGATGTACGACCTTGTCGCCGATGTCTCCTCTTACCCGGAATTCCTGCCCTGGACCGCCGCCGCGCGCGTGAACAGCGTCACGCCGCAGGATGACGGCAGCGAAGTGATGGAGGCGGATCTGGTCATCAGCTTTCGCGTCTTTCGCGAACGGTTCAGCAGCCGGGTCGTCCTGTGGCCGGAAAAGAAGCGGATCGAGACCGAGTATCTTGACGGACCGTTCCACCACATGCGCTCCAACTGGGAGTTCCGTGAAATTGGCGAGAGACAGTGCGAAGTCGGGTTCGACGTGGATTTCAAGTTCAAGAACAGGTTGTTGCAGGGTGCGGCGGAACTGTTCTTCTACGAGGCGATGAAACGCATCGTGCGCGCATTCGAGACGCGTGCGGAGAAGCTTTATGGACGGGGTTGAGATTTCCGAACGGCTGGCCGGATTTGCCCTTGGCCCGGTCAGGGCACAGAACGCCATGGAGATCCTGCGCCTGTCGCTGCTTGACTGGGCCGCCGTGGGCATCGCCGGACGCGACGAGCCCGTGGCCGCCGTCCTGCGTGCGCAGGCTGAGGACGAGGGCGGTAGCCCTCAGGCCACCCTCATCGGCAGCGAAATGCGCGTACCGGCCCGCATGGCCGCGCTGGTCAACGGCACCATCTCGCACGCGCTCGATTATGACGACACGCATTTTGCCCATATCGGTCACCCCTCCGTGGCCGTGATCCCCGCCGCACTGGCCGTGGGCGAAGACGTGGGCGCCTCGGGCTCCACAATGCAGGAGGCCGCGCTCATTGGCGTCGAGGCCTCGATCCGCGTGGGTGTCTGGCTGGGGCGGGCGCATTACCAGGTCGGCTATCACCAGACCGCCACCGCCGGGGCCTTTGGCGCAACGCTGGCCGCCGGGCGGCTGATGGGGCTGAGCGCGGGACAGATGCAGCACGCCATCGGCCTCGTCACCACCCGCGCCTCGGGGACCAAGGCGCAGTTCGGCACCATGGGCAAACCGATGAACGCGGGTCTTGCCGCCTCCAACGGGGTCGAGGCCGCGCAGTTGGCCGCCCGCGGATTTGTCAGCGCGCCGGGTGCGATAGACGGGCAGAACGGATTCGGGCCCACGCATCATGGCGAAGGGCAGGGGGGTGCCTTTGACACGCTGGGGCAGGCGTGGCTGTTCGAGAGCGTTCAACACAAATTTCACGCCTGCTGCCACGGCCTGCACGCCACGCTCGAGGCGTTGCGCGACCTCGATGCAGGCGCCGACGCGGTCGAGAGCGTGGAAATCACCACCCATCCCCGTTGGCTGAGCGTCTGCAATATCGCCACGCCGGAAAGCGGGCTTCAGTCGAAATTCAGCTACCGTATGGTCACCGCCATGGCGCTGACCGGGCACGACACCGCGCGGCTGGACACCTTCGACGACGCGCTCTGCGCCGACGCCGGTCTTGCCGCGTTGCGCGAACGGGTCCGCGTGGATAGCGACGACAGCCTGACCGAGATGCAGGCCCGTCTGCGCGTGACGCTCAAGGACGGCAGCGTGCAGGACCTCTTTCACGACCTTGATGCCGATCCGGGCCTTGCCGCGCGCCAGACCCGCGTGCGTGCCAAGGCGGCCACGCTGCTGGGCGAAGGCCGCGCCGAGGCGATCTGGCAGGCGATCGAGGCCGACGCCCCACCGGAGGAATTCGCGGCGCTGCTGGTCCGCTAGGCCGCGCCGGCCATCAGACTCTAGGCATGACTATGACGGCGTGGCCGTACAATGACCGCGCCGGACAGAGCGCTCAGGCCAACCCCTCGACCAGCAATGACAGCGCATGATCCCGTGCTCGTGCGCGCACCTCGGCGCGACCCAGGGCACCGAACTCTACCGTTTCCACATGCGTCACGCGGCCCACGCGCGCCAGCCCGAAACAGACCCGCCCCTCCGGCTTGTGCTCGGACCCGCCGGGGCCGGCGATGCCGGTGATCGACACCGCCACGTCGGCCTCTGAATGGTCCAGCGCGCCTTCCGCCATCTCCCGCGCGACCTCTTCGGACACCGCGCCATGGGCCTCAAGCATGTCGGCCCGCACGCCCAGCATCTGCCGCTTGGCCATGTTCGAATAGGTGACGAACCCCCGCTCGACCATAGCCGAGGAGCCGGCAATATCTGTAAGCGCGGCCGCCACCATGCCACCGGTGCAGGATTCCGCCGTGGCCACCATCAGCCCCGCCGCCTTGGCGGCGTTCAGCACGTCTTCGGCGCTCATAGCCCCAGCACCCCGTGCGACAGCCAGGCGAAGAACATGCCCCCCAGCGCGGCAAAGAGCCCCGCGATCACGTCGTCAAGCATCACGCCCAACGGCCCGCCCTGCCGGTCCGCCCAGCCCACAGGCCCGGGTTTCCAGATGTCGAACAGGCGGAACAGCAGGAATGCGGTCACGAAGCCCGGCCAGAGCACCCACAGCGCCGCGCCCGCATGGGTCGCGCCAATCGACACGGGCAGGACCGCCAGCCATTGCCCGGCGACCTCGTCGATCACGATCTCACTCGGGTCGTGATCGTCTTTTCCCTTTGTTTCCAGCGCCGTGGCCCACCATCCTAATGCAAACGAGACGATGATCCCGAAGCCCAGCAGCACCGGCCCGCCAACCACGTGCAACAGCGCCGCCACGGGCAATGCGGCCAGCGAGCCCCAGGTTCCCGGCGCCGGGCGCAGATAGCCCACGCCGCCGAAGGTCGCGATCAGCTGCGCCGCCCTCATGGCCGCACCAGCGTGGTCACGGCCTGCGCCGCGATGCCTTCGCCGCGACCGGTAAAGCCCAGCCGCTCGGTCGTGGTGGCCTTGACCGACACGCGCTCGACCTCCAGCCCCATGATCTCGGACACCCGCGCCTGCATCGCCGCGGCATGCGGCCCGATCTTGGGCGTCTCGCAGATGAGCGTCAAATCGACATTGGTGATGCGAAACCCCTTTTCGGCAGCGAGACCCGCCGCGTGCGACAGGAACACATGGCTTTCGGCGCCTTTCCATTGCGGATCGCTGGGCGGAAAGTGCCGGCCTATGTCGCCCTCGGCCATCGCGCCATAGATTGCGTCGGCCAGCGTGTGCAGCCCCACATCGGCATCCGAATGCCCCTGCAGGCCCCGGTCATGCGGCACCGCGACGCCGCACAACATCACGTGGTCGCCGGGGCCGAAACGGTGCACGTCAAAGCCGGTTCCGGTGCGTATGTCCATGGGTCCTCGCAGGATGGTCTCGGCCCGGGCGAAATCCTCGGGCGTGGTGATCTTCAGGTTGCTTTCGCGTCCCGGCAGGATGCGCACGGGAATGCCCGCGGCCCGCGCCACCTCGACATCGTCGGCGGCGGTCTCGGGCGCGGTGGCATGGGCGGCGGCAATCGCGGCAAGGTCAAAGCCCTGCGGGGTCTGCGCCCGGTACAGCCCGGCGCGGTCCTGCGTGCCGGTCACCAGCCCGTCCTCGCCCTGCCACAGCGCGTCGCTGACCGGCAGGGCCGGGGCCGCCGCCGGGCAATCCGGCCCAAGCGCCGCGATGACCTCTGCGATCTGGTCCGGGGCCACGCAGCACCGCGCCGCGTCGTGGATCAGCACGTGGTCCACGCCTACGCCCTCCAGCGCGGCCAGCCCGTTGCAGACCGAGCCCGCCCGCGTCGCGGCGCCTTCGGTCAGCGTAATGCCGGTTTCGTCCGCCAGTTCGGCCATGTCGTCGGGATGCACCACCACCACGATCCGCTCGACCGCCGGCACCGCGCGGAACGCGGCCAGCGTCCAGTCGATCACCCGTTTGCCGGCCACGCGCTGCCATTGCTTGGGCCGCTCGCCCCCGGCGCGGATGCCACGCCCTGCGGCGACGATGATGGCTGCGATGCTCATATGCTTTGCTTACGCAAGCGGGCAGGGGCATGCAATGGGCGCGTCACACCGGGTATTTGCCTAATTTTTAATCACCTGCGTCTTTTTGATTTTAATTTGGGCAGGCTTAAATTGTGCTTGGCCGCGCCCGGCCATAGAACGTCCACATGCTCAATCGTTAGGCACCCATGCTCAACATCGGCCCCCGAAACCTACATCCCCCGGTCTTTCTTGCCCCGCTTGCGGGCATCACCGACCTGCCGTTCCGTTCGCTTGTCAGTCGTTTCGGCGCGGGGCTGGTGGTGAGCGAGATGGTCGCCAGCCAGGAAATGGTGCAGTCCAAGCCCGGCGTGCGCGAAAAGGCGGAGTTGGGTTTTGAGGCCGCCGACACCTCCGTTCAACTGGCGGGCCGTGAGGCGCACTGGATGGCCGAAGCCGCCCGCCAGGTCGAAGGCAACGGCGCCAAGGTAATCGACATCAACATGGGCTGCCCCGCCAAGAAGGTCACCAGCGCCAGCGGTTCCGGCGCCAGCGGGTCGGCCCTGATGAAGGATCTCGACCACGCACTGTCGCTGATCGAGGCGGTGGTCGGCGCGGTCTCGGTCCCTGTTACACTGAAAACCCGGCTTGGCTGGGACGACACAAACCTGAACGCGCCCGAGTTGGCCAAGCGCGCGGAAGGGGCAGGGGTGCGCATGATCACGATACATGGGCGCACCCGGTGTCAGTTCTACAAGGGCTATGCCGACTGGGCCGCGATCCGCGCCGTCAAGGATGCGGTCAGCATCCCCGTCATCGCCAACGGCGACATCACCGGCACGCCCACCGCCCACGACGCGCTGATGAAATCCGGCGCGGACGGCGTCATGATCGGCCGTGGCGCGCAGGGGCGTCCGTGGCTGCTGGCACAGGTCGCGCACGAACTGCACGGCACGCCCGCGCCGGAGATCCCCGAGGGCGGCGACCTGACGCGGCTGGTGCAGGACCACTACGACGCCATGCTGTCCTTCTATGGCCGCGACCTTGGCATCCGGGTCGCCCGCAAGCATCTGGGCTGGTACATGGACGGGCGCGACACGCCCCAAGCCTTGCGCAAGCGCATCCTGACCGAGCGGGATTCGGCCAACGTCAACCGCCTGCTCGAAAACGCCATGAGCGCCCCGGAAAGGACCGCCGCATGACCGGGATGGATGAAATGGTCTGGACCTCGCTTCCGGTGCCGGGGCTGATCCTCGACGGGCAGGACCGCATCGCGCAAATCAACCCCGCCGCCGAGGGCTTCCTGATGACCTCGGCCCGCTCGATCGTCGGGCAGCCGGTGTGGGACAAGCTGGCCGTCGACGCCCCCATCGAAGAGGCGCTGGAGCGCGCCCGCGAGAAATCCGCGCCGCTGTTCGTCAATGACGTGGACGTGGGCACAGGGGATCGCGCGCCGATGCAGTGCAATCTGCAGATCGCGCCGGTTTCGGGCTGGGACGATCACATGATCCTGCTCATTTCGCCCCGCGAACTGGCGGGCCGCGTGACGCAAAGCCAGTCGGTCAAATCCGCCGCCAAGTCCGCAATCGGCATGGCCGAAATGCTGGCGCATGAAATCAAGAACCCGCTGGCCGGCATCACCGGCGCGGCGCAGCTGCTGTCGATGAATCTCGACCAGGACGACCTTGAGCTCACCGATCTCATCGTGTCGGAAAGCCGCCGCATCGTCGGCCTGCTGGAACAGGTCGAGCAGTTCGGCAACGTGAGCCTGCCCAAGCTGCGTGCGGTCAACCTGCATGACGTGCTCGATCGCGCCCGCCGCTCGGCGCTGGTGGGCTTTGCCGCGCACATGACCATCATCGAGGATTACGATCCCTCGCTGCCGCTGGCTCTGGCCGATTCAGATCAGCTCTTGCAGGTGATCCAGAACCTTCTGAAGAACGCGGCACAGGCCGCGGGCGACAAGGGCGGCACCATCACCCTGCACAGCTATTACGAACAATCTCTGCGCGTCCGCCGCGACGGTGGCGGGCCGGGCAAGTCGCTGCCCCTGCAGATCGAGGTCATCGACGACGGCCCCGGCCTGCCGCCCGAAATCGCCGGCAACGTGTTCGAGCCGTTCGTCTCGGGCCGCGAGAACGGCACCGGCCTCGGCCTCGCGCTGGCCGCCAAGATCATCTCGGAGCTCGACGGCTGGCTCTCGGTCAATTCGGTGCCCGGACGCACCATATTCAGGATATCGCTGCCGCGCGCCGGCAAGGACATGGAGGAAAACTAGATGGATGGCACGGTTCTGGTCGCCGATGACGACCGCACGATCCGCACGGTTCTGACGCAGGCCCTGACGCGGGCGGGGTGCCGGGTGCATGCCACCTCGTCGCTGACCACGCTGATGCGGTGGGTGGGCGAGGGCAAGGGCGACGCGGTGATCACCGATGTCATGATGCCTGACGGCAACGGGCTGGAAATGCTGCCCAAGATCAACCAGGACCGCCCCGGAATGCCGGTGATCGTGATCTCGGCCCAGAACACCATCATGACCGCCATCCAGGCCGAAGAGGCCGCGGCCTTCGACTATCTGCCCAAGCCCTTCGACCTGCCAGACCTGATGAAGCGCACCGCCCGCGCGCTCGACGCCCGCACCACGCGCACCCCGGCCGAGGCGAAATCCGAGGACCGCCCGGACGAGTTGCCGCTGGTCGGGCGCACCGCGGCGATGCAGGGGCTTTACCGCGTCGTCGCGCGGCTGATGAACACTGACCTGCCCGTGCTCATCACCGGCGAATCCGGCACCGGCAAGACACTTATCGCCCGCGCGATCCACGATTTTTCCGACCGGCGCACCCTGCCTTTCGTCACCGTCACGCCCAGCGACCTCGCCGATCTTGAAGGCCCGGCACGGGTCATGGCCCGCGCCAAGGGCGGCACCATCGTGCTGGACGGGGTGGGGGACCTCAGCACCGATGCGCAGGCGCGCGTGGTGCGGATGATGGACGCGCCCGGCGATCACGTGCCGCGCTTCATGGCCACCTCTTTGGGCCGCCTGGCCGACCGGCTGGAAGAGGGCAAGTTGCGCGAGGATCTCTATTACCGCCTGTCGGGTGCCGTGGTCGAGGTGCCGTCCTTGCGCGCCCGTGTCGACGACATCCCGCTTCTGGCGCAGCACTTCCTGCAGAAGGCCGAGCGCGAGGGCCAACCGCCCCGCACCCTGTCCGACGAGGCGATGGAATTGATGCGCGCCTATAGCTGGCCCGGCAACGTCCGCCAGATCGAAAACGCGGTCCAGCGCCTCGGGCTTACCGCACGGTCCTCCGAGATCACCCGCTCCGAGGTCGAGGCCGTGCTGGGCAACCAGCCCGAGGCCGCGCCAGTCGTGGGCGGCGGCGGCGGCGAAACCCTCTCAACCTCGATCTCGCGCCATCTGCGCCGCTATTTCGATCTGCACGGCAACACCCTGCCGCCGCCGGGTCTCTATGCGCGAATCCTCAAGGAGATGGAGATGCCCCTGATCGAGATCGCGCTCGATGCGACGGGCGGAAATCAGGCCAAATGTGCCGACCTTCTGGGCATTAACCGCAATACATTACGCAAGAAAATCACTGACCTTGATATTCGCGTGACACGGCGCCGCAAGTTGATGTAAAACTGCAACATCACTGTGGCGCTTTGGAGGCTCTGCCAAGCTCCAAGCCACATCTGGAGGTCTGGCGCATCCCGCGCCACAACCTGATGGGGGAATTGCGTGGCTGTAAAAGCACGCAGACTGACGTGGGACAGGCTCGGGCGCCTTCGGCGCATGAAACGCGTGCGCAATGCCGCCGCGTTCAGCCTCGTCGTGCTGGGCCCCGTTCTGGCGCTCTTGACCTATCTTGTCATGGGCCCGCTGGATCAGGGCAGTTCGTCCAACGTCCTGCGCATCATCCTGCTGGCGGACATGGTCTATATCATCATGGTCGCAGCACTTGTGCTGCAGCGCGTGGTCCAGATGATCGCCGCCCGCCGCCGCAAATCCGCGGGCTCGCGCCTGCATTTGCGTCTGACGGGCGTTTTCGCCCTGATGGCGCTTCTGCCCACGATCACCGTCGCCGTCTTCGCCACGCTGTCGGTGAACATGGGGCTCGAGGCGTGGTTCTCCGACAGGGTGGGGCGCGTGGTCGACAACTCTGTCGCCGCAGCACAAGCCTACGAGGATGAGCACCGCCGCGACCTGCTTGTGGACGCGCGCGCCCTGGCGTCCCTGATCAACGCCACCAAGCGCGCCGCGGTCTTCCTCGATGATGGCGACATCCGCCAGATTCTGTCGCGCGGCCAGCGCGAGATCCAGCGCGGCCTGCGCGAGGCTTTCGTGATCGATGGCACCGGCGACATCCGCTCGCGCGGCGAACGCTCTTACCTCTTCGACTACGAGGAACCCTCGCGCGAGATGTTCGATGAGGCGAACGAAGAGGGCGTCGTCATCATCCGCGACTGGGACAACAATGAATTCCGCGCGCTCTTGCCGCTGGAGGAGATCCCAGACCGCTATCTTTACGTCAGTCGCAATGTCGACGGCGACATCCTCAGCCTGCTGGACGACACCCAGGAAACCGCGCGCTTCTACCAGCAGCGCGAGGACGAGCGCGATCGCGTGCTCTTCGAGTTCGGCGTGCTCTACCTCGGCTTTGCGCTGATCCTGATCCTCGCCGCCGTCTGGCTGGGCATGTGGTTCGCCGAACGCCTCAGCCGCCCCGTGGGCCGCCTGACCAGCGCCGCGCAGCGCGTGGGCGAGGGCGATCTGGACACCCAGGTGCGCGAAGAGGATGCCGATGACGAGATCGGGATGCTCTCGACCTACTTCAACCAGATGACGCGCCAGTTGAAGCAACAGCGCGACACGCTGCTGACCAACACCGAGCAGATCGAACGCCGCCGACGGCTGTTCGACTCCGTGCTGGGCTCGGTGTCGTCCGGCGTGGTGGGGCTGGATGCCAAGGGCCGGGTCACCTTCGTCAACCGCGCCGCTGAACGCCTGCTCGACTGGCAGGAGGATCAGCAATCGCTGGCGCTCGCTGTTGCCATACCGGAATTCGGCGCGCTCTTTGACCGGCTGAAGGACTCCAACACCGGCTTCGTTCAGGAAGAGATCAAGGTCAGCCGCACGGGCCGGATGGAAAACCTGCTGGTGCGCATGTCGACCCGCAACAATGATGGCGGCCGCCGTGAAGGGTACGTGGTGGCTTTTGACGACGTGACCGACCTGGTCACGGCTCAGCGCATGGCCGCCTGGGGCGATGTCGCCCGCCGCATCGCGCATGAAATCAAGAACCCTCTGACGCCGATCCAGCTGTCGGCGGAACGCATCAAGCGCAAGTTCACGAGGGTGCTGGATGACGAACAGGCCGCCAGCCTGGAACAGCTGACAGACGTGGTCGTGCGGCAGACCAACGACCTGCGCCGGATCGTCGACGAGTTTTCAAAATTCGCCCGGATGCCCGAGCCGCAGACTAAGGTCGAAAGCCTGACGCACCTGCTGCGCGAGGCGGTCCTGCTGCAGGAGGCCGGGCAGCCCGACGTCACCTTTGAGGCCACGCTGACCGACGATGCGCTGATGGCCGAGGTCGACGGCACCATGCTGCATCAGGCGCTCACTAATCTGATCAAGAACGCCGGCGAAGCCATTGAAAGCCTTCATGAAAAAGAAGGCCCCGACGGGCACCAGCCGCAGATCCGCGTCACCAGCACCCGCGAGGACGACAGCGCCGTGATCTGCATCTCGGACAACGGCATCGGCCTGCCCGAAGATCGCTCGCGCCTGTTCGAGCCTTACGTGACCACCCGCGAAAAGGGCACAGGCCTTGGCCTGCCCATCGTCAAGAAAATCATCGAGGAACACGGCGGCAGCCTCGCGCTTGAGGATGCCGAACCCTTCGCAGAGGGCGCGCGCCCCGGCGCCATGGCCGTGATCCGGCTTCCCTTGACCCGGGCCGAGGCCGCGCCGGACACCGACCCCGATTCTGAACCCGATTTGAACGAATATGACCAACGACAGGCCGTATGAGGTAAACCATGAGTGACATTCTTATTGTCGATGACGAACGCGATATCCGCGAACTGATTTCCGACATCCTTCAGGACGAAGGGTTCACGACCCGCCTCGCGGGCAATTCCGACGAGGCCATGAGCGAAATCCGGAACCAGCCGCCGGGCCTGCTGATCCTCGATATCTGGTTGAAAGACAGCAATATGGACGGGATCGACATCCTCAAGGCGGTCAAGCGCGACTTCCCCGAGGTGCCGGTGGTGATCATCTCGGGCCACGGCAATATCGAAATCGCGGTGGCGGCCATCAAGCAGGGCGCCTACGACTTCATCGAGAAACCCTTCAACATTGACCAACTGATGGTCGTGATCCGCCGGGGCATGGAAACCAGCCGCCTGCGCCGCGAGAACGTCGCGCTCAAGCGGCAGGGCAGCGGCCCCGCCGACATGCTGGGCGAAAGCCCCGTCTTCCGCACGCTGGTGGGCCAGTTGGACAAGGTCACGCGGTCGAATGGAAGGGTGATGCTGTCTGGCCCTGCCGGCTCGGGCAAGGAGTTGGCCGCGCGCTACATCCACGCCAATTCCGACCGCGCGGGTGGCCCCTTCGTCTGCGCCGGCTGCGCCTCGATCGAGCCGGATCGGATGGAAGAGGTCCTTTTCGGGCGTGAGGCCGAAGATGGTACCGTCACCCCCGGCCTGTTGGAAGAGGCCAATACCGGCGTCATCTATTTCGACGAGGTCGCCGACATGCCCCTGGGCACTCAAGGCAAGATCCTGCGCGTGCTGGTCGATCAGACCTTCCTGCGGGTGGGCGGTAGCGACAAGGTGCAGGTCGATCTGCGCGTCATCTCCTCGACCAGCCGCGACCTCGAGGCCGAGATCCAGGCCGACCGGTTCCGCCGCGAGCTTTATCACCGCCTGAACGTGGTGCCGATCGCCGTGCCCAGCCTCGAGGATCGGCGCGAGGATATTCCCGTGCTGGCGACCTACTTCATCGAAAAGCTCAACAGCGAACAGGGGCTGCCCATCCGTGCCCTGGGCGACGAGGCGGCGGCGCTCTTGCAGACCATGCGCTGGCCCGGCAACGTGCGCCAGCTGCGCAACGTGATCGAGCGCGTGCTGATCCTGGGCGAGTCCAACGGTGACATCACCGCCCGCGAAATCCCCGGCGACAGTGCCACGCCCAGTGACGGGGATCGCGTTGTCCTGTCCGGTACGGTGGCCACCATGCCCCTGCGCGAAGCCCGCGAGGCGTTCGAGCGCGAGTACCTCATGACCCAGATCAACCGCTTCGGCGGCAATATCAGCCGCACGGCGGAATTCGTCGGCATGGAACGCAGTGCCCTGCACCGCAAGCTGAAATCCCTGGGCGTCGTCACCGGCACCAAGGGCGCACGCGTATCCGACGACGAAGAGGACAGCCAGCAGGCCGCGACGGGGTGACAGGGCGGGCTATCGCGTAAACGCCTCGCTTCCTCTGGCCAAAAATATCCCCGCCGGAGGCACACCCGAGGCGGCCCCGCCGCCGAGGCATCAAGCGCGCCGCAGGCGCTCCTTCAGATCACAAAGCCCTAGTCGGGGTTCACGATCTGGTATTTCCCACCCTTGATGCGGATCGCGCAGGAGTTTTCCGTCAACGGCGGCTGCACCCGCGTGGCGGTAATCACCGTCGCCTCCACCACCTCTGGCGGGCAGGGCTTCAGGTTGACCTTCTGGTACCCTTGGTCGGCCATGCATTGCTTGGCCACCCGTGCGCGCAGTCCCTCGTTGGCGTCATAGCTTTCCCACCGCCCGGGCGACAGCAACACCCGGACCGTCTTGCACGCGCCCGCCGCGTTGCAGACCGGGCGATAGCTGTAGGTCGGCGGGATATACCGCGTCAGCGTGCGCACCGGCACCTCGCGCAGCGCCGCCACGTCGCATTGCGTGCGGTCGCGCGCGACCCCGCTCACAGGCGCGCCTTCCTTGTAATAGACAGTGGTCGGCAGGCAGCCGGCCAACAGCGGCGCGACACAGGCGAAAAGCGGGGCAAGGTACCATCTCATACAGTCCAGCTTATCCATAAACGCGCACAGGACAAAGCAATTGACCGTGACTGCCCCATCTGTCATTCAAAGCCCTCGATTGGGTCAATAAGGGCATAGCCCATGAAGGTCATCATCTGCGGGGCAGGGCAGGTCGGCTGGCAGATCGCACGCCACCTGTCGGGCGAACGCAACGACGTCACCGTGGTCGACAGCAACCCCGATCTGGTGCGCCGCGCGACCGAGACGCTGGACGTGCAGGGCATCAACGGCTTTGCCAGCTATCCCAACGTGCTGGATCAGGCCGGCGCGCGGGATGCCGACATGATCATCGCCGCCACCTATTCCGACGAGGTCAACATGGTCACCTGCCAGGTGGCGCATTCGGTCTTTTCCATCAACCGCAAGATCGCGCGCCTGCGCAGCCAGTCCTATCTGGATGCCATCTATTCCGATCTCTACCGCCGCGACCACATGCCCATCGACGTGGTCATCTCGCCCGAGCGCGAGGTAGCCGAGGCCGCGCTGCAACGCCTTGCGGCCCCCGCAGCCTTCGACACCGAAACCTTCATGGAAGGAAAGGCACAGCTACTGGGCCTGCGGATCGAGGATGACTGCCCCATCGTCAACACGCCGCTGCGGCAGCTGACCGACCTCTTTTCGACCCTCGAAGTGGTCGTGCTGGCCATCCGCCGCGACGGCAAGCTTTTCGCGCCCGAGGCCGAGGACCAGCTTTTCGTCGGCGACGATGCTTATGTGTTTGCCCCGTCCGAGGACGTGCCGCGCACGATGGAGGTCTTCGGCAAGACCTCGCAGACGCAGGAACGCCTGGTCATCATCGGCGGCGGCAATATCGGCCTCAGCGTCGCCAAGCGGATCGAGAAGCGCGGCAAGCGCACACGCGTCAAGGTGATCGAGCGCGACCGCAAGACCGCCGAACGCGCCGCCGACGCGCTGGAGCGCACCATCGTGCTCAATGGCGACGGGCTGGACGCGCAACTGCTGGCCGAGGCGAATATCTCGCGCACCGATGCGGTGCTGGCGGTGACCGACGACGACAAGACCAACATGCTGGCCGCCGTGCGCGCCAAGGCCGAGGGATGCCCCTTCGCCATCGCACTGATCAACGACCCTACGCTTCTGCCGATGATGGAGCCCCTGGGCATCGACGCCTATATCAACCCGCGCTCCACCACCGTCAGCTCGATCCTGCGCCACGTCCGCCACGGGCGCGTGCGCTCGGTCTATTCCATCGGCGACGCCGAGGCCGAGGTGATCGAGGCCGAGGTCATGTCCACCTCCAACATCGCCGGCGCCGCGATCCGCGGGATCGACTTTCCCGAAGGCGTGCTTGTGGGGGGCGTGCTACGGGACGGTAAGGTGCTGAAACCCTCCGGGTCCATGCGGATCGAGGCGGGCGACGTGGTGGTGATCTTCGCGCTGGCCTCGGATGTGGGCCGGGTGGAACAGCTCCTGCAGGTCTCGATTGATTTCTTCTGAGACATCCTCGCCGGGCCTCACGGCCCGTCTGCTGCGGTTCCCACTCATCCTCGTACTGACCGGGATCGCCAGCATCGCCATGCTCGGCCCCGCGCTGCATGCCTTCGTGCAGGACGATCATTCCGTCGCCCGCGCGTTTCTCTATTCCAGCGTGCTGGGGATCACCTTCATCCTGCTGGTCGGCCTGGCCATCGCCGGCCGCCGCCAGCAGGACAACTCGGACATTCAGAACCTCGCCTCGCTGGCGCTGGCCTATACCGCGCTGCCGGTGTTTCTGGCGCTGCCTTTCTACGAGGGGCTGGAGACGACGCGGTTTCTAAACGCCTATGTCGAAATGGTCTCGTGCCTGACCACCACCGGCGCCACGCTCTTCGACAATCCCGCGCGGCTGGTCGACAGCCTGCATCTGTGGCGCGGCATGGTCGGCTGGTTCGGCGGGCTTCTGATCTGGATCGCCGCCTCGGCGGTGCTGGCGCCCATGAATCTTGGCGGTTTCGAGATTACCGTTTCCGCCGAACCGGGGCAGGGCGAGGATGCGCTCAGCCGGTTCCGCCGCGCCAGCTCTGCCCGCCGCATCGCGCAAAGCACCCAGGCGCTGGCGCCGGTCTATGTGGGCCTCACCGGGGTTGTGTGGTTCCTGCTGGTGATCGGCGGCGACCGTCCGTTGGTGGCGGCGGTACATGCCATGTCCACGATGGCCACCAGCGGCATCTCCGCCGTCGGCGGGGTCGAAAATGCCGGCAGCGGCTTTGGCGGCGAAATCGTGATCTTCCTTTTCATGTTCTTCGCCCTGTCGCGGCTGACCTTTTCGTCGGACACGCTGACCAGCAAATCCACCAGCGTCCTGGGCGACCCCGAGTTCCGCATCGGCTGCGCGTTGGTGCTGGGCGTGCCGCTGATCCTGTTCTCGCGCCACTGGCTGGGCGCCTTCGATGTCGACCAGGTCGAGGATTTCGGTAGGGCGCTACAGGCGCTCTGGGGCGGCACGTTCACCGTCATGTCCTTTCTGTCCACCACCGGCTTTCAAAGTGCCGCGTGGGAGGCCGCGCAATCCTGGTCGGGCCTCGGCACGCCGGGGCTGTTGCTGATGGGGCTGGCGATGTTCGGCGGCGGCGTGGCCACCACGGCGGGCGGTGTAAAACTCCTGCGCATCTACGCGCTCTACCTCAACGGTCAGCGCGAGATGGAGCGGCTGATCCACCCCTCCTCGGTCGGCCGCGCCGGCGTTCACACCCGCCGCATGCGGCGCGAGGGCGCGTTCGTGGCGTGGATATTCTTCATGCTCTTCGCCCTGTCGCTGGCGCTGGTGACCGTCCTGATGGCCGCCTTCGGCGAGGACCTGCAGAACGCCATCGTGCTCTCGACTGCAGCCCTTGCCACCGCCGGGCCGCTCACGCAAGTCGGCGCCGACGCGCCCATCGCCCTGCTGGAGATGCAACCTGCGGCCAAACTGGTCTTTTCCGCCGCCATGGTGCTGGGCCGGATGGAGACGCTGGCGCTGATTGCACTTTTCAACCCCAGCCTGTGGCGCAGCTGACCGTCGGGAAAATCCGCCCCCCGCGGCAATGTTGTCACACTCCTGAAACGCCACCCCGGCAAGACACCGCAACGATTTGATTTTTGGGCTGGAAACTCCCAAACGCGCACTCCATACTCCCACCCGAGGGAGAAAGGGGCCACCAAAGGCCCTTCGCAAGAACAAAGGCTATAAAAACAATGGCGACAGACCGACAAAACCTGCAAGACGCATTTCTGAATCAGGTACGCAAGACCAAGATCCCGGTCACCGTTTTCCTTATCAACGGCGTCAAACTGCAAGGTGTCATCACCTGGTTCGACAATTTCTGCATCCTGCTGCGCCGCGACGGGCAGTCACAGCTTGTCTACAAGCATGCCGTGTCCACGATCATGCCGTCCCAGCCGCTCAGCCTTTACGAGGGCGATGACGGGTCTTGACCCAGACCGAACGCTCCGACACCCGCGCCTGGGTCCTGCACCCGGATATCCCAAGTTCAGACCGCGAGCGTGACCCCGCGCTCGCGCTTGAAGAGGCCGTGTCGTTGGCCCACGCCTTGCCGGGGCTCGAGGTGCTGGACGGCTCCGTGGTACGCCTGCGCGACCCGCATCCCGGCATGCTTTTCGGCAAGGGCAAGATGGCCGAGATTCAGGCCCTGGTCGAGGACCACGAGATTGAGCTGGTCCTGATCGACGGCCCGGTATCGCCCGTGCAGCAGCGCAATCTCGAAAAGAAGCTGGGCGTCAAACTGCTGGATCGCACCGGGCTTATCCTGGAAATCTTCTCGGACCGCGCCGCCACCCGCGAAGGCGTGCTGCAGGTCGAGATGGCCGCGCTTTCCTATCAGCGCACACGCCTCGTGCGCGCCTGGACTCACCTCGAACGCCAGCGCGGGGGGCTTGGCTTTGTCGGCGGGCCCGGCGAGACGCAGATCGAGGCTGACCGCCGCGCCATCGACGAACAACTCGTCCGTCTGCGCCGCCAGCTGGAAAAGGTCGTCAAAACCCGCACCTTGCACCGTGCCGCCCGCGCCAAGGTGCCGTTCCCCATCGTGGCCCTTGTCGGCTACACCAACGCGGGCAAGTCCACGCTCTTCAACCACCTCACCGGGGCCGAGGTCATGGCCAAGGACATGCTCTTTGCCACGCTTGACCCTACCATGCGCAAGATCGCGCTGCCGGGTGGCGGCCCCGAGGTGATCCTGTCCGACACCGTCGGTTTCATCTCCGACCTGCCCACGGAACTTGTCGCCGCCTTCCGCGCCACGCTCGAGGAAGTGCTGGCCGCCGACCTGATCGTCCATGTCCGCGACATCTCGCACCCCGAGACCGAGGATCAGGCCGGCGACGTGCACGACATCCTCACCAGCCTTGGCGTGCTGGAAACCACGCCCCAGATCGAGGTCTGGAACAAGATCGACCGTCTTTCGCCCGACGACCGCACCCTGGTCGAGAACCGCGCCGCGCGTCTCGATGACGTGCAGCTTCTGTCGGCCATCACTGGCGAAGGCATGGATGCGCTCAGCGAGACCATCATCACCCGGCTGGCGGGCACCACACATGTCGAGACGTTCACCTTGGGCTTTGACGCAGGCCGCAAACGCGCCTGGCTCTTCGAGAAGGGGCTTGTCGAGGACGAGGTGCAGGACGAGGATGGCTACACCCTGACCGTGCGCTGGAACGAAACGCAGAAATCGCAGTTCGACGGGCTTTGAGCACACCGCGCCTCGCGGCGTCGTGATTTGCGAAAACCGACGCGCACGCAGATCTAGCGGTCTCATGCCCTGAAAGGACGCAAGACATGGCCAAGACCTTCCACGAACTAGCCTTCACCGAGGCCGTCCGCGCCATGCAGGAAAAACAGGGCTCGGCGGCGATGTACGCCCGCAGCCTTGCGCCCGATGCCCCCGCCGACGACAGGCTCGGCCCGAACGAGGCACAGTTCATCGCCCTGCGCGACGGCTTCTACCAGGCCACGGTCAGCGCCACGGGCTGGCCCTATGTGCAGTTTCGCGGCGGCCCGCGCGGCTTTCTCAAGATGCTGGATGACAAGACGCTGGGCTATGCCGACTATCGCGGCAACCGCCAATATATCTCCACCGGCAACCTGGCGGACAACGACCGTATCTCGCTCATCCTGATGGATTACCCGAACAGCGCCCGGCTCAAGATCCTGGGCCGCGTGCGGATCAGCGACGATCCCGACTTGATAAATCGGCTGATGGATGATGGCTACAAGGCCCGCCCGGAACGGGCCGTGGTCATCACCGTCGAAGGCTTCGACTGGAACTGCCCGCAGCACATCCCCGTGCGCCTGACCATGGAAGAACTCGGGCCAATCCTCGCGCCGTTCCAACAGGAACTGGCCGATCTGCGGGCCGAGAACGCCGCGCTCAAGGCTAGGCTGGACGCGGCTCAGTCGCTGTGAACCAGACGCAGGTAGGGCCGCTCGCTGGGATGTGACAGCGGCGCGGGCTGCTCATCGCGGGCCTTCGGGGCAGGGGGCGCCAGCGGGGCCTGCTCTTCACTAAATCCGGAGGCCTTCGTGTCGGTCAGGTCCAGCGGCGTCACCTTGCAATCCACGATCTTGAACCGGCGCGGCGTGTTGCCGATCGGGCCCGAGGATACGAAACATCCCAACGCGCGCGAGATATCGCCCAGGTCGCTGCGCAGCGGCAGCACGATCAGCGTCGCCTCCATTGCCGCGCGGCGCAGGCCGCCGGGCGCTGTCAGGTCCAGCCGCAATGTTGCGGGTCGCTCGAACAGATCGACCGTGGCGTCGGCCATCTGTCCGCGATCCTCGGCCGCGATCAGCGCCGACAGGGGCATGCCGCGCACTTCCATACCCATCACGTCCGACAGATGCGTGCCGGCGATCCGCAGCCGGGCGATGCCGGGGGCGACCTTTTCGGCGATGAAGGCATTGCTCAGCAGGCTCTCGATGCCACGCGGGTCGATCTCGGTGCGCAGCGGCACATCGCCGTCCCGGCGCATCCCCGACCAGTAGCTGACGAACTTTTGCAGATCGGCCTCGACACGGGCGCTGTGACCGCCGCTGCCCGAGGGCCGCAGATCGGCAATCTTGTCCAGAAACGAGCTTCCAGAATCATCCTTCATCGGTCTTTCCCCATCCGGCGTACGGCCGGTCTCACCACTCAATTTTCACTCCCGCCGCCAAGGCCACCCACCCTGATCCGCCGGTGCCGCGACCGAGGCAAACCGCCCCGGCGCCCCTGCGGTCCGATCAACCTGAAAGGCTCAACTTGAATCAGATGCAGTTCGACTTGAAACAAGCTTGCCATATTTCTGCCCGATTTTGTTTGAATTTCTTTCCGAGTGGTTAACGCCCGGCGTCGCGTGACGCTTGCGAACGGGTCGCCGAGGCACTAGGAAACCATCGCAAGAACGGGTCTTTCGCGGCCCGCCCCGCAAAGGATCAAATGCCCGTGACCCAATCCCCCGCGCAGCTCAATTCCATGACCGGCTATGCCTCGGGGCAGGGGACGCATGGCCGCTTCGGCTGGACATGGGATTTGCGCGCGGTCAACGGGCGCGGGCTCGACCTGCGCCTGCGCGTACCCGACTGGATAGAAGGGCTGGAGCCCGCCTTGCGCGCGCGTCTGACCAAGGCGCTCGGGCGTGGCAATGTCACCCTGTCGCTGAAGCTGCAGACCCAGGATGGCGGCGCGGCCGCGCAACTGGATACGGGCCAGCTGGACAATGTGCTGGCAGCGATGACCGAAATCGAATCCCGCGCCATGGCGCTTGGCCTGTCGCTCGCGCCGGCCAATGCCGCCGATGTGCTGGGGTTGCGCGGCGTGTTCGAGCCGGGCGTGCAGGACGAGGATACCGCCGCCCTGGGCAAGGCGCTGGCCGCTGATTTCGAAACCGTCCTGAGCAGCTTCCAGTCGATGCGCCGCCGCGAAGGCGCGGCGCTGGCCGAGGTGCTGACCGGGCAGTTGGATCGGATCGCCGAGCTGACAGACGCCGCCGCCACCGCCGCCGAGGCCCGCCGCCCCGAGAACGAGGCCAATTTCCGCGCCGCCCTGCAGCGCGTGATGGACAACACCGACGGCGTCGAGGAATCGCGCATCGCCCAGGAGCTGGCGGTGCTGGCGGTCAAATCCGACGTTACCGAGGAAATCGACCGCCTGCGCAGCCACGTCGCCGCCGCCCGCGACCTGATCGCCGGGGGCAGCCCCGCGGGCCGCAAGCTGGATTTTTTGGCGCAGGAGTTCAACCGCGAGGCCAACACACTGTGTTCCAAGGCGCAAAGCAGCGAGTTGACGAGCGTCGGGCTGGAGCTGAAAAGCGTGATCGAACAAATGCGCGAACAGGTGCAGAATGTGGAGTGACCTGCAAAACCCGGTTTTGCAGGTCATCCCGGACTTGATCCGGGATCTCCCGGCAATTTCGCACCACTCCGTCCCTGACTTGATCCTGCCTGCCCCGGGCCTGACCCGGGGAGACCTCGCTGCCATCCACGACCACCCCGTCCCGGGCTTGACCCGGGACCTCCCGGCCAATTCCACCCAGCCGGCCAGAGGTGTTGCGCCGCCTTCGGCGTCGCCGCAGCGCGCCTTCGGCGCTTGCCTGAGTATTTCCAGCAAGAAAAAGCCGGGCGCCGTGCCCGGATCGGAGGCCCCATGAAACACCGCCGCGGCCTTCTGATCATCCTGTCGTCGCCCTCGGGCGCGGGAAAATCCACGCTGTCGCGCCGCCTGCGCGACTGGGACAAGACGATCTCGTTTTCCGTCTCGGCCACCACGCGGCCCCCGCGCGCCGGCGAAGTGGACGGGCAGGATTACCATTTCCTCGACGACGCCACCTTTCGCAAACAGGTGGCGGCTGGCGAGATGCTGGAACACGCCCATGTCTTCGGCAATTTCTACGGCTCGCCCCGTGGCCCCGTACAGGCCGCCATCGACGAAGGCCGCGACGTTCTGTTCGACATCGACTGGCAGGGCGCGCAGCAGATCCAGAACTCGGTGCTTGGGCCGCATACCCTGTCGATCTTCATCCTGCCGCCCTCGATCACCGAGCTGCACCGCCGGCTGGAAACGCGCGGGCAGGACAGCCCCGACACGATCGCCAAGCGGATGCAGAAAAGCTGGGACGAGATCAGCCATTGGGCCGAGTACGATTATGTGCTGGTCAACGACGACCTCGAGACCACGGATACGGCCCTCAAGACCATCGTCTCGGCCGCGCGCCTGCGCCGCCTGCAACAGCCCGACCTGAATGCCCATGTGCAACGCCTTCAGGCCGAATTCGAGGAGAGATGAATGCCCATTTACGCGCTTGACGACGTGATCCCGCAACTGGAGGAGGGCGCCTGGGTCGCGCCAGACGCCAACATCATCGGCAAGGTGGTGCTGGAGGAGGCATCCTCGGTCTGGTTCGGCTGCACCCTGCGCGGCGACAACGAGCCTATCGTCGTGGGGCAGGGCAGCAACGTGCAGGAAAACACCGTCATGCACACCGACCCCGGCTTTCCGCTGACCATCGGGCGCGGCTGCACCATCGGGCACAAGGCGATGCTGCACGGCTGCACCCTTGGGGAAAACACGCTGATTGGCATGGGGGCCACGGTGCTGAACGGCGCCAAGATCGGCAAGAACTGCCTGATCGGGGCCTGTGCCCTGATCACAGAGGGCAAGGAAATTCCCGATGGCTGCCTTGTGATGGGCGCGCCGGGCAAGATAGTGCGCGAACTGGACGAGACGGCCATCGAGGCGTTCAAGGCGACCGCATTGCATTACCAGCAGAACGCCGCACGCTACCGGGCGGGGATGCGCCGCCTCAACCTCGAATGAACCAGGGCAATATCGCCACGCTCTTGCAGGCGATTCCCCTGGCCTCGGTTCTGGTGGGACGCGGCGAACGTATTCTGGGCGTCAATGATCGCGCCACGGCCCTGCTGGGGCCGGGGCTGACCGGGCGCCACTTCATCACCGCCATTCGCCAGCCCACCGTTCTCGACGCGGTCGAGGCGTCCCTGCGCGACCGCGAAACCCGCCAGACCCGGCACCTGTCCAGCGACGGTGCACAGGACACCACCTTTGCCGTCACCTGTAGCCCGGTCGAGACCGAGGCGGGCGCCGGCGTGCTTGTCTGTTTCGAGGATGTCACCCATTTCGAACAGGTGGGCCAGATGCGCCGTGACTTCGTGGCCAATGTCAGCCACGAATTGCGCTCGCCGCTCACGGCGCTGCTGGGCTTCATCGAAACCCTGCGCGGCCCGGCGCGCAACGACCCCGCAGCGACCGAGCGTTTCCTGGGCACCATGCAGATCGAGGCCAGCCGCATGGAGCGGCTCGTCAAGGACCTGCTGTCGCTCAGCCGGGTCGAGGCGCAGGAACGCGTGCGCCCCACCGACCGCGTCGATCTGATCCGCCTGGTCAATGCCGTGATCCACGCCACCCGTCCCATCGCCGAGGAGGCGGGCGTCGAGATCGACTTCCAGACCGCGCTGGACGAGATCCAGGTGCCGGGCGATGCCGACCAGTTGCATCAGATCCTCACCAACCTGATCGAGAACGCCATCAAGTATGGCGGCCGGGGCAAGACGGTGACGGTGGGCCTCGCGGCGCATGCCGATCACCCCGCGCTGCGCGGGCCGTCAGCGGTGATCTCGGTGACGGATGAAGGCCCCGGCATCGAGGAGGTGCACATCCCGCGCCTGACCGAACGCTTCTACCGGATCGACAGCCACCGCTCGCGCGAGATGGGCGGCACCGGGCTGGGACTGGCTATCGTCAAGCACATCGTCAACCGTCACCGCGGGCGACTGAAGGTCGAATCGCAGCTGGGGCAGGGCACCCGATTCGACGTGATTCTGCCCTCGCGCCCCACCGCGCGGCAAACCTGACGCACCCCCGATCCCTGCGCCCCGAGGTCAACCGGAATTAATTCGCGGTTAACCTTCATAAAAAGCGACCCGTCATAAAACCGTTACAAAACTGTAACAGAAGCGTCGTGCCCAAGGCGTAGCAGAGCGCCAAGGTCGCCCGCTGCAAGGTGACCGGGATACATGGATATCAGGAGCTATATATGTCCTTCATGAAAATGACCGCCTCTACCCTGGCGATCGCGGCCGTTTCGGCCACCGCTGCCGCTGCACGTGACAACGTCCAGGTTGCCGGTTCCTCGACCGTTCTGCCCTACGCGTCGATCGTCGCCGAGCTCTTCGGCGAAAACACCGACTTCCCGACGCCGGTCGTGGAATCGGGCGGATCGTCGGCCGGCCTGAAACGCTTCTGCGAAGGCGTGGGCGAAAACACCATCGACGTGGCGAACGCCTCGCGCGCCATCCGTGAAAAAGAAATCCAGGCCTGCGCCGACAACGGCGTGACCGACATCATCGAAGTGCGCATCGGCTATGACGGCATCGTCTTCGCCAGCCAGCAGTCCGGTCCCGAGTTCACCGCGTTCCAGCCTTCTGACATCTTCAACGCCATCGGCGCCAAGGTCATGGTCGACGGCGAAGTTGTCGACAACCCGCACAACAGCTGGGCGGACTTCAACAGCGACCTGCCCGATGCGGAAATCGCGATGTTCATCCCCGGCACCAAGCACGGCACCCGCGAAGTCTTTGAAGACAAGGTGCTGCTGGAAGGCTGCGAAGCCACCGGCGCCATGGACGCCATGATGGACGGCGGCATGAACGAGGACGACGCAGAGGATGCGTGCCTCGACGTGCGTCAGGACGGCAAGTCGGTCGACATCGACGGCGACTACACCGAGACCCTGGCGCGTATCGACGCCAACACCAACGGCATCGGCGTGTTCGGCCTAGCGTTCTACGAGAACAACACCGACAAGCTGAAAGTCGCCACGATGGGCGATGTCGCACCGTCGACCGAAACCATCGCCTCGGGTGAATACCCGGTGTCGCGCCCGCTGTTCTTCTACGTCAAGAAAGCGCATATCGGCGTGATCCCCGGCCTGAAAGAATACGCCCAGTTCTTCGTCGCCGACGAAATCGCAGGCCCCGGCGGCCCGCTGTCGAACTACGGCCTGGTCGCGGACCCGGAACTGGCGGCCACGCAGTCGGCGGTCGAAGCCGAAGAAACCATGGGCAGCGGCTCCTGAGCCTCTGACCTTTGGGGGCGGCCTATTCCGCCGCCCCCAATCCCCTTTTAGGTAATTTTTCCAGACAGACGGATGGGGGGCTCATGCCGACACTCTGGCTATTCCTGATCGTGCTTGGCATCGCCGCAGCGGGCTATCTGCTCGGGCGCGGCCGGGCGCTTCAAAGCGTGGAGGGCGACAACCGCAAGCTCCACTCCCTGCCGTCCTATTACGGCGCGAACGTCCTTATCAAAGTGATCGTTCCCGCCTTCCTGCTCATGATCGCCTGGCTGCTGGTCCAACCGCTGGTGGTCGGCAACACCGTGTCCGCCATGATCCCCGACCGCGCCGCCGAAACCAGCGGCTCGCTGGGGTTGGTCATGGCAGAGGTGCGGCGCACCGCCGACGGACTCGACAATGCCATTGCTCAGGGTCTCATGGACGAAGACTTCGTCAACAACGCCCGCGCCGATCTTGCCGATGTGACCCAGCGGCTCAAGGATGCGGGCCAGATCGTCACCTCCGAGGTCACCCAGCCCATCCTGAACGCCGCGCAGCGCTACCGGGCCATGAATGCCACCGGCAACCTGATGATGACCATCGCGGTGCTCGTGCTGGCCGTCCTGGGCGCGCTCTGGGGACTGCGCGAATCCCAGGGCGAATTCCGCGCCCGCAACACGGTCGAGAAAAGCATCCGCGCGCTGCTGATCGGCGCGGCCTCCATCGCGATCCTGACCACTATCGGCATCATCCTGTCGCTCGTGTTCAACACGATAGAGTTCTTCCGCCTTTACCCCGCCGCCGACTTCTTCTTCGGCACCAACTGGGCGCCCAGCTTTTCGGGCCGGGGCGGCAGTTCCGACCTCGGCGTGCTGCCACTTCTGTGGGGCACGTTCTACATCTCCATCGTGGCGCTGGCCGTGGCCGTACCCATCGGCCTCTTCGCCGCGATCTACCTGTCGGAATACGCCTCGTCCAGGGTCCGCTCGGTCGCCAAACCGATGCTCGAGGTGCTGGCCGGCATCCCGACCATCGTCTACGGCCTCTTCGCCCTGCTCACCGTCGGCCCGCTGCTGCTGAAGGTCTTCGGCGATGACGGGCTTGGCATCATGCAGGCGGGCACCGCCGTCATGACCGCCGGTCTGGTGATGGGCATCATGCTCATTCCCTTCGTCAGCTCGCTTTCCGACGACATCATCAACGCCGTGCCTCAGGCCATGCGCGATGGCTCCTACGGCCTTGGCGCCACGCAATCCGAGACCATCCGCCAGGTCGTGCTGCCCGCCGCCCTGCCGGGCATCGTCGGCGCCATCCTGCTGGCCGCCAGCCGCGCCATCGGCGAAACGATGATCGTGGTGCTGGGGGCAGGGGCCGCAGCCCGGCTCGACCTCAACCCGTTCGAGGCCATGACCACCGTCACCGCCAAGATCGTCAGCCAGCTGACGGGTGACGCCGATTTCGCCTCGCCCGAGGCGCTGGTGGCTTTCGCGCTTGGCATGACGCTCTTTGTCATCACGCTCTGCCTTAACGTCTTCGCCCTTTATATCGTGCGCAAATACCGGGAGCAGTACGAATGACCGACGCAACGCTCAACGGCGCCAGCGGCGGCGGCCATGGCCGCTCCTCGCTCAAGACCATCGACGCGAACACCAAGCGACGCAACGCGGCCGAAAAACGCTTTCGCGCCTACGGCATGGCGGCCATCGCGATCGGACTGTTTTTCCTAGTGGTGCTGTTCTTCTCGATCATACGCTCGGGGCTTCCAGCCTTCACGCACACGGTTGTCGAAATGGACTTCACCCTGACGCAGGAACAATACGACGAGGCCGAGGGCGAACTCTTCAAGACCAAGGCCTATTCCAACCTGTTCATCGCCCAGCTTCAGCAGCAACTCGACGAAAGCGGGCTGGAACTGGAATTCGACGAAGCCGCCATCGAACGCCTGCTGGGCAAGGTCGGCGGCAATCTGCGCGAATACTATGCCGGCAACCAGAACCGCATCGGCCAGCCGGTGGAGTTCTCGCTCTCGGCCTCGTCGCGCGTCGACGGCTATTTCAACGGTCGCGTCACCCGCGAAAGCATGCAGGACAGCCGCTTCCTCATGGCCTCCGACCTCGATCTGGTGGATGCCATGGCCGAGGCGGGCATCATCAAGTCCGAGTTCAACTGGAACTTCATCACCGGCGCGGATTCCGGCGTGGACAACCCCGGCGGCGCGGGCATTGGTGCGTCCGTTGTCGGCTCGTTCTTCATGATGCTGGTGGTGCTGGTCCTGTCGCTTCCCATCGGCGTCGCCGCCTCGATCTACCTCGAGGAATTCGCGCCGCAGAACCGCTTCACCGACCTCATCGAGGTCAATATCTCGAACCTCGCCGCGGTGCCGTCGATCGTCTTCGGCATCCTCGGGCTCGCCGTCTTCATCCAGTTCATGCACCTGCCGCAATCGGCCCCGCTGGTGGGTGGGCTGGTGCTGACCCTGATGACCCTGCCGACGATCATCATTTCGACCCGCGCCTCGCTCAAATCCGTGCCTCCGTCCATTCGTGACGCGGCGCTCGGGGTCGGGGCGTCCAAGATGCAGGCGGTCTTTCACCACGTCCTGCCGCTGGCCATGCCCGGCATTCTCACCGGCACCATCATCGGCCTCGCACAAGCCCTGGGCGAGACCGCGCCGCTGCTGCTCATCGGCATGGTCGGCTTCGTCGCCCGCGGCTACCCTGACGGTTTCGTCGCCGGCTTCACCGAGCCGAACTCGGCCATGCCCGCCCAGATCTACACCTGGGCCGCCCGCGCCGACGCGAGCTTTTACGAAAAAGCCTGGGGCGGGATCATCATCCTGCTGGCCTTCCTGCTTACCATGAACATCATCGCCATCATCCTGCGCCGCCGCTTCGAGCGCCGCTGGTAGAAAGGGACCTCCCCATGTACGATACGCCAAATACGGAGAGAGCCGTGGATCAGAAAGACATCAAATTCTCGGCCAAGGGCGTTCAGGTCTATTACGGCGACACCCACGCCATCAAGGACGTGGACGTGGCGCTGGAAGACAAGACCGTGACCGCCTTCATCGGGCCGTCTGGCTGTGGCAAGTCCACCTTCCTGCGCTGTCTCAACCGGATGAACGACACGATCGACATCTGCCGGGTCGAGGGCGATATCCTGCTCGATGGCGAGGACATCTACGACCGCAAGGTGGACCCGGTGCAACTGCGCGCCAAGGTCGGCATGGTGTTCCAGAAACCCAACCCGTTCCCCAAGTCGATCTACGACAACATCGCCTACGGGCCCCGCATCCACGGCATGGCCAAGAACAAGGCCGACCTCGACGAGCTCGTCGAGCGCGCCCTGCGCCGCGGCGCCATCTGGGACGAGGTCAAGGACCGCCTGCAAGCGCCCGGCACCGGCCTTTCGGGCGGCCAGCAGCAGCGTCTCTGCATCGCCCGCGCCGTCGCGACAGAGCCCGAAGTGCTGCTGATGGACGAGCCCTGTTCGGCGCTCGACCCCATCGCCACCGCCCAGGTCGAGGAACTGATCGACGAGCTGCGCACGCAGTATTCCGTGGTCATCGTGACCCACTCGATGCAACAGGCCGCCCGCGTCAGCCAGAAAACCGCCTTCTTCCACTTGGGCAACCTCGTGGAATTCGGCGAAACCGGCAAGATCTTCACCAACCCCGAAGATCCCCGCACCGAAAGCTACATCACCGGCCGGATCGGCTAAGGAGCGCACGCTATGAACGACGAACACATCTCATCGGCCTTCGACCGCGACCTCGAAACTGTCCAGGCGCTGATCATGAAGATGGGCGGCCTGGTGGAAGAGGCGATCATGAACGCCGCCATCTCGCTTGACACCCGCGACGAGGAACTGGCCGAAAAGGTCCGTGCCGGCGACCGCGTGATCGACGACCTCGAAGAGCAGATCGACCAGGAAACCGCGCGGACCATCGCCCTGCGCGCGCCCACCGCCATCGACCTGCGCGTGATCCTCACGGTGATGAAAATCGCCTCGAACCTCGAACGCATCGGTGACTACGCCAAGAACATGGCCAAGCGCACCACGGTGCTCGCGCAGATGACGCCGATCACCGGCGCCACCGCCTCGCTGCGCCGCATGGCCCGCGAAACCGAGCGGATGCTGCGCGACGTGCTCGACGCCTATATCCAGCGCGACGCCGAGTTGGCCCGCGAGGTGATCCAGCGCGACCACGACGTGGACCAGATGTACAACGCGCTCTTCCGCGAATTCCTGACCTTCATGATGGAAGATCCGCGCAACATCACGCCCTGCATGCACCTGCACTTCATCGCCAAGAACACCGAACGCATGGGCGACCACGTCACCAACATCGCCGAGCAGGTGGTCTATCTCGTCACCGGCACCATGCCCGACGACAACCGCCCGAAAAGCGACAAGACCTCGCTCGATCCGCATGTCTCGCCGCAAGTCGGCGCCTAACGAAGGACACCAGACGTCATGGCAAGCGAACAGCCCAGCGTTCTTTTGGTCGAGGATGAACCGGCGCAGCGCGAAGTGCTGGCCTACAACCTCGAGGCCGACGGCTTTGCCGTGACCCGTGCCGAGAACGGCGAGGAAGCCCTGATGCTGGTCGAGGAAGGCGCGCCCGACCTCATCCTGCTGGACTGGATGCTGCCCAACGTGTCCGGCATCGAGGTCTGCCGCCAGCTCAAGACCCGCTCGGAAACGCGCAACGTGCCCATCATCATGCTCTCGGCCCGCTCCGAGGAGGTGGACCGCGTGCGGGGCCTGGAAACCGGCGCCGACGACTACGTGATAAAACCCTACTCGGTCGTCGAACTCATGGCCCGCGTCCGCGCGCAACTGCGCCGCACCCGGCCCTCGACCGTGGGCGAGCGTCTGGAATACGAGGATATCATCCTGGATTCCGAGACCCACCGCGTCACCCGCAAGGGCGAGGGGCTGAAACTCGGGCCCACAGAGTTCCGCTTGCTCTCGACCTTCATGGAAAAGCCGGGCCGCGTCTGGAGCCGTGAACAACTGCTCGACCGGGTCTGGGGCCGCGACATCTATGTCGACACCCGCACCGTCGATGTCCATATCGGCCGGCTGCGCAAGGCGCTCTGCCAACATGGCGGCGACGATCCGCTGCGCACGGTACGCGGGGCAGGGTACTCGCTCGGCTGACCGCGCGCCCGTGGTCGGCGGCGAGACATGAGTATTTTCGGCAAGAAAAAGCAGCAGGGTGCTGCGCCCGGTTTTTTCTTGCTCCAAATACTCAAATCAAACAAATAAAGCGTGGCGCAGCCACACGATCGGGTCACGCCACATGTTACCGGGGCAGGGGGTCTTCGTCCTCCGCCTGCGGCGCCAGCCAGTCGCGGAACTTCATCACCGCGCTGTCCTGCGCCTTCTCCTCGGGCCAGACCAGGTGATAGGCGCCGGGGCTGTCCGTGCGCCCGCCCCAGACCGTCACCAGCTTGCCCGTGGCCAGGTCCTGTTCGGCCAGGTAGTCCGGCAAGAGCGCCACGCCCAGCCCGTGCAACGCGGCCTGCGTGATGGTCGAGAACTGGTCATAGATCGTGCCCGCCACCGTGCCCGTCTCGACCCCGTGCGCCGCGAACCACGCGCGCCACGCCTCGGGCCGCGTCTCGATGTGCAGCAAGGGCAGGGACATCACGTCCCGCGCCCGCGTCACCGCCGCGCGCTCCAGCAACGCGGGGGCCGCCACCGCCACAACCGCCTCGTTCTTCAGCCGCAACGATTGCGTGCCGGGCCAGCGCCCACTGCCGAAAAGTATCGCTGCATCAAAGGGTTCCGCGCCAAAGTTGAACGGTTTCAGCCGGGTCGACAGGTTCAGCGTCACCTCCGGATGCGCGGCGGCAAACTCCGGCAGGCGCGGCACCAGCCAGCGCATCCCGAAGGTCGGCAGGATCGCCAGGTTCAAACTGCCGCCGCCGGGGTTCAGCGCCAGCTTCAGCGAGGCCTGGCTGATACGGTTCAGCGCCGCACGGGTCTCACCGGCATATTCCCGCGTCTCCGGCGTCAACCGCACGCGCCGCCCTTCGCGCACGAACAGCGGCACGCCCAGCTGGCTTTCCAGCGCCTGCAATTGCCGGCTCACCGCGCTCTGGCTCAGGTTCAGCTCCTCGGCCACCGCCGTCAGGCTGCCCAGCCGCTCCAGCGCTTCCAGCGCCCGCAAGGCGCCCAGCGATGGCAAAAACCGTCGGGGCAGGGACATTATGCGATTTCCTCATGAATCTATGCCGAATTGCCGCTTTTTATTGCGCTTATCTCAGGATAAATTCAACCCAAACCCGTTTCATCCCTGCAAAGGAGCCCGCCATGAGCCTCGACGCCCCCAAACTTCGCGACAAGGACAAGCCCGACCTCGCCGGGTTCGACTGGGCCGATCCGTTCCTGCTGAACGCCCAGCTGGAAGAGGACGAGCGCATGATCGCCGACAGCGCCCGCAGCTTCGCGCAGGAAACCCTGCAACCCAAAGTCAAGGATGCCTACGCCGACGAGACCTCCGATCCCGGCATTTTCCGCGAGATGGGGCAGATGGGCCTTCTGGGCACCACCATCCCCGAGGAATACGGCGGGCTTGGCGCCAACTACACCACCTACGGCCTCGTCGCGCGCGAGATCGAGCGGGTGGATTCTGGCTATCGCTCGATGATGTCGGTGCAGTCCAGCCTCGTGATGTATCCCATTTACGCCTATGGCAGCGAGGAGCAGCGCCAGAAATACCTGCCGGGCCTCGCCTCGGGCGAGTTGATCGGCTGTTTCGGCCTCACCGAACCCGATGCGGGCTCCGATCCCGCAGCAATGAAAACCCGCGCCGAAAAGACCGACACCGGCTACAAGATTTCCGGGTCAAAAATGTGGATCTCGAACGCGCCCATTGCCGATGTCTTCGTCGTCTGGGCCAAGTCCGACGCGCATGACGGAAAGATCCGCGGCTTCGTGCTCGACAAGGGCATGAAGGGCCTCAGCGCCCCAAAGATCGGCGGCAAGCAGTCCTTGCGCGCCTCCATCACCGGCGAGATCGTCATGGACGGCGTCGAGGTGGTCGACGAGGCACTTTTGCCGAATGTTCAAGGGCTTAAAGGCCCCTTTGGATGTCTCAACCGAGCCCGCTACGGCATCGCCTGGGGCGTCATGGGATCGGCCGAGTTCTGCTGGCACGCCGCGCGCCAATACGGCCTCGACCGCAAGCAGTTCAAACGTCCGTTGGCTCAGACACAATTGTTCCAGAAAAAGCTCGCCGACATGCAAACCGAGATCACCCTCGGCCTTCAGGCCGCGCTGCGAGTGGGCCGCCTGATGGACGACGCGCAAGCCGCGCCCGAGATGATCAGCCTGATCAAGCGCAACAATTGCGGCAAAGCACTCGATATCGCGCGGATGGCCCGCGACATGCATGGCGGCAACGGCATTTCCGAGGAATTCCACGTCATCCGCCACATGATGAACTTGGAGACCGTCAACACCTACGAAGGCACGCACGACGTGCACGCACTGATCCTTGGCCGCGCGCAAACCGGGCTACAGGCGTTTTTCTGAAGCCAAAACAAGGCACTGCAGGGCAGGGGACTGCCCTGCTCTACACGCCATTTCCGGTGAACCGCCGCGCGTAATCGCTCAGCACCAGCAGGCCGCCCGCAATCGCCCAGTTCTTCACGAAGATCGACATCTGCCAGCCATCCTCGGGCTGGAAATGGAAAATGCTCGTCACCATGCAATAGACGCTCAGCGCCAGCGCGACCCAACGCGTCGCGTATCCCAGCAATAGCGCCAGACCGGCCACCGCGTTGAACAGCAGCGCGGGCCATATCAGCCAACCGGGCAGGCCCAGATTGCCCAGCAGCGCCATGCCTTGCTCCGGGCCCAAAGCTTTCTGCACCGCACCGGCCAGGAACAACACCGCGAGCAAAGTGCGTCCCACGCGCAGGATCACTGGCGTTGCGGTCGGGGTGGGGTCTGTCGCGGCCATCATGCGTCTCCCTGACGTCGTGTCCCGGTCGATGCGCGGATACAGGTCATGTCGCAGCCACGCAAACCCGGAGCGAGAAGTTTCCAACCCTGCATATCCCGATACGCATTAATCGCATAATCATTATTATGTTAAATTATAATACACCCCGAGAAACACGCCAAGCCGGCTAAAATACAGCCACGCCAGAGGTTTGACCGGATGAGCTCACCCTCGTACCGAAGTTATCAGCGTTGATGCCACACTCCCGTACAGAGTGCCACATCCCGTAACTCTCACTCGACACCACCGTATGTCACGGTCTATGACGTAGCGGAAAGGACGCGCGCCGCATGACTTCCATCCTGATCCTCAACGGGCCCAACCTCAACCTTCTCGGCACCCGCCAGCCAGAGGTCTACGGCACCACCACGCTGGCTGACATCGAGGCCCAATGCACCGAGGCGGCCCGGTCGCTCAGCATTTCCCTCGCCTTCGCGCAATCCAATTCCGAGGGCACGCTGGTCGACATGATCCACGAGGCACGCGGCACGCATGACGGCCTCATCCTCAACGCCGGCGCCTACACACACACCTCCATCGCTCTCATGGACGCGATCTCCAGCGTCGGGATCCCCACGATCGAGCTGCATCTCAGCAACATCCACGCCCGCGAGGATTTCCGCCACACCTCCTACATCGCCAGGGTCGCGGTCGGCGTGATCTGCGGCTTCGGCGCCCACGGCTACACGCTGGCGCTTCAGGCAATGACAGATCACCTGGAGGCCGCCACGTGATCTCCACCGCGCATCTCAACACGCTTCTGAACGCACCAAGCGTCGAAGAACTCTGGGACATGCACGTCGCGCAAATGGCCGACTACGGCTTCGACCGGCTGATCTATGGCTTCACCCGGTACCGCACGTCGACCTCGCTGGGCGACCCGGACGATTTCGTCCTGCTCAGCAACCATTCGCCCGAATACATGGACACGTTCATCGGCGACGGACTCTATCACCACGCACCAATGGTCCGCTGGGCGCTGGACAACGAAGGCGCCTGTTCCTGGCGGGTCATGGCCGAGATGCTCGAAACCGATACGCTGACCCCGCAGGAACGCAAGGTGGTCGAATTCAACGCCTCGATGGGCGTGACCTGCGGCTACTCGATCAGTTTCAAGTCGATGTCGCCGCGCACCAAGGGCGCCGTCGCGCTCACCGCGCATGCCGATCGGGACCAGGCGGCCTGCGACAAGCTGTGGAAAGAGCATGGCGGCGACATCATTCTGCTCAACAACATCGTGCACCTGCGCATTCTCACCCTGCCCTACGAGGCTCCGGGCCGGTCCTTGACCAAGCGCCAGAAAGAGGTGCTGGGCTGGGTTGGCGACGGCAAAACAATCCAGGACATCGCGCTCCTGATGGAACTGACACCGGCTACGGTGGAAAAGCACCTGCGCCTCGCGCGCGAGGCTCTGAGCGTCGAGACCACCGCTCAGGCGGTGCTCAAGGCCGCATTCCAGAACCAGATCTTCGTGCTCGAAACCTGACATCTCCGCGTCCCTGCGAGACAGATTGTTTCAAATTTACCCCCGCTGCTTGTCGGATTTTACCATCCGGTAAGGATTCCCTTACTTCCCCAAGTTGACGTTACGTCGCATTATGGTGGTGTTCCGTGAGTGGTGGCTTTTAAGCCTGGGAACATGGGTCGGAAGTCTCTGCGATATCAGGGAAAAACCGGCCTGCCGGTTATGCCGGAGGCCGGTCGGTTTGCCTATTCATCGGCGGATCGGCCGGATTTGCCTGCACCGTCTCATCCCGTTTCAGGTGCCAGGAATGACGGTGTCGTCCGCCCGGGCGGCACCGTTTTCCCTATGCCCGTCCTCCGTCCAGATGCGGAAAGTAATCTTCGCAACCGCCCTCGCGATAGACATCCGCCGTACAGCAATGCAACCCGCCGCCAAATGCATAGGCGTCGCGCAACTCGACCTCGACCACGTTCATCCCAAGCCGGTCCATCTGCTCGGCCTGGTAGACCTCGGATTTCTCCACGCAGACCGTCCCCGGGTCCAGCACCAGCACGTTCATACTCAGCCAGACCGACGAATAGCATAGCGGCGGCGGCGCTTTATGCGCTGGCTGCGCGGCGTCCACGATCTCCCAGCCTTTTTTTCGAACATGCCGCGCTGCTCGTCGGGCAACCGCCGCTGCGGGTTGTTCAGGATCAGCTCAGGCCGTAGCGGTGTGAACGTCGCGTCGATATGAATTGGATACGGGTCACCGGGGAAATTCACCGCGTGCACGCGGTGCTCCGGAAAATGCCGCCGCAGCCACTCGATGCCCTTGAGGTTCGTGGTGAACCCGTGCTGCACCACCAGGTCCCGCCCCAACCGCAGCACGTCGGCCGCGTCGAAAAGCGGCTCTTCCTCGGTGGTGACAAAGAACTTCTCGGCGGCCCATTGCAGGCGCTTTTCATCCCGATCTTCTCCGACAGATAATCGGGATGATAATCCGCATCGGTCAGTCGCGGCTTCGGCGCGGACTCGTGGCGGAAATTCGGATCCTCCCCCCAGTATTTCTGCATCAACGGCCGGTAATTCAGATACTCGAACCACCGGCAGCGATAGGACATCGTCGCCTCCAGGATCTCGGACCCCACGGTCAAAAGCACGTCGCGCGGCGGCATGCAGCCGAACTGGCTGGCCGTGTGAAAATCCGGCGTCGTCACCGGCTGGCTGTGGTCGATCGGCGTGGGCCGGTCCACCCGTATGCCGCGCGCCTCCAATTGCCCCGCGAACCGATCCAGCAATTCATTCGCCCGGTTGGACCGTCTCCTGCGGGCGCCGCCCCCACTGCCCGCGCATATCGCTGTCCTCGGACACCTTGGCGTCCAGCGCCGCTTACTCGGGCGGGATGTGACAATCATCCGCCCGCCCCACGATCACGTGCTTCAGCGGGTCCCACTCGTTCAACGAGTTAACAATCGTCTTCTGCGCCATACCGGCCGCCTTTACGATAATAAGAGAGCGCGGCCGCCGATCTTCCGACTGCCCCGGCGTACAGGATGTAATGAAAAGGCAAGGCCATCCGGCCCGGCGACGCCATCGCCCCTGCCCGGCTTCGATCTAGCAACAACTCTTGCTTCGAACCAAGCAAAAAGCGCGCCCCGATACCTCGGAACGCGCCCATCTTCCTCTGGCCGGAAATATCCCGGGGGTGCGGGGGGCTGGCCCCCCGCTTTGAACCGGTAGCCCGAGGGGCTGGCCCCTCGGTCCCGCGATCCAGGACAGCTCAGCCCTGCGCCGCCTTGGCGACTTCCTCGGCGAAGTTCTCTTCCTTCTTCTCGATCCCCTCGCCCACTTCCATGCGGATGAAGCCGGTGATCTCGGCGCCCGCCTCGGCGGCGGCGGCGCCGACGGTCACGTCGGGGTTGATGACGAAGGACTGGTTCACCAGCGTGATCTCGGACATGTATTTCTTCATGCGGCCCTCGATCATCTTCTCGATCACCTGCTCCGGCTTGCCGGATTCGCGGGCAATGTCGATCTGAACCTGGCGTTCCTTGTCGACGACGGCCTGATCCAGCTCCGCCTCGTTCAGGGCGGCGGGGTTGGTGGCGGCGATATGCATCGCGACCTGGCGACCGAACGCCTCGTCACCACCTTTCATGGCGACCAGCACGCCGATCTTGCCCATGCCGTCGGTGGCGGCGTTGTGGATGTAGCTCACCACCGTGTCGCCATCGATCTTCTCCATGCGGCGCAGGCCCATGTTCTCGCCGATCGTGGCGATCTTGTCGGTGATGATGTCGGACACCGCTTTGCCACCGATCTCGGCAGATTGCAGTGCGTCGAGATTGGCCACGCCCACGGCGGCGGCGGCGATGTCGCCGACCATCTTCTGGAAATCGGCGTTCTTGGCGACGAAGTCTGTCTCGGCATTCACCTCGACGGCAACGCCCGTGCTACCGGTCACGCTGACGGCCACGAGGCCCTCGGCGGCGGTGCGGCCGGATTTCTTGGCGGCTTTCGCCAGGCCCTTGGTGCGCAGCCAGTCAACGGCGGCATCCATGTCGCCATCGGTCTCGGTCAGTGCTTTCTTCGCGTCCATCATGCCCGCGCCGGTCTTGTCGCGCAGCTCTTTCACACTTGCAGCTGTGATCGCCATCTTGGCTCTCCTCGAATATTTGGGCTGTCATGGGCGCGGTCGAATCCCGCGCCCAGTTATATCAACAAGGTATAGGTCTCGTGACAGGCTCAGCTGTCGGCGGCCTCTTTCTTGACCTCTTCGGCGGACTCGATGTCCAGCGGCGCGTCTTTCGAAATAGCGTCGTCATGCACTGCCTCGTCGCTCGGCGCGGAGGCTTCCGCGGCCGGAGCCGGCGCTTCGCTCACGGCTTCCTCGGTCGGAGCCTCTTCCATGGCGCCCAGGTCGATACCGGCCGCACCCATCTGCGCCGACATGCCGTCCAGTGCCGCGCGGGACACCAGGTCACAGTAAAGCGAGATCGCGCGTGCGGCGTCGTCATTGCCGGGGATGATGTAATCGATGCCATCGGGCGAGCAGTTGGTGTCGACCACGGCGACCACGGGAATGCCCAGCTTGTTGGCTTCCGCCACGGCCAGCGACTCTTTCTTGACGTCGATCACGAACAGCAGGTCGGGCACGCCACCCATCTGGCGGATACCGCCCAGCGACGCGTTCAGTTTTTCCTGGTCGCGCTCAAGACCCAGACGCTCTTTCTTGGTCAGGCCATCGGCACCGCCTTCCATGATCTCGTCGATCTCGTTCAGGCGCTTGATCGACTTGCTCACGGTCTGCCAGTTGGTCAGCGTGCCGCCCAGCCAGCGGTGGTTCATGTAATACTGCGCGCATTTTTCAGCCGCCTCGGCGATCGGTGCGCTGGCCTGCCGCTTGGTGCCGACGAACAGCACGCGGCCGTTCTTTGCCACGGTCTCGCGAATGACGTTCAGCGCCGCGTCGAGCATCGGCACGGTCTGCGTCAGGTCCATGATGTGGATGCCATTGCGCGCGCCATAGATGAACTCGCCCATACGGGGGTTCCAACGCTGCGTCTGGTGGCCGAAGTGAACGCCAGCTTCAAGCAGCTGACGCATGGAGAACTCTGGAAGAGCCATGGTCTTTTTCCTTTCCGGTTTGCGCCTCGGTACGGGATGAGAAGCGGATGCTTCAACCGGTGGACCGCCGGGGATGTCTCCCCCGATCAGCCCGCCCATACCTGCGGGATTAATGGCGCGCGTATAACGGGCAATGCTTTGCGGTGCAAGCCCTCATTTGCACTGTCTTCGAACGGCGCGCGCCGAAATCTTTCAAAGATTTCGACCCGTTTTCTTTGCAAGAAAACGCCCGCCTCACCCGTCGCATCCCCCCGAAAGCGCGCGCGTCACGTCCCGAAGCTCCGGCGCCGCCTCGGCCAGCATGTCGTTCAACCCCTCCGTCCCCACCGGCGCATAAAACCAATCCGTCGCGTCCCAGACCACCAGCCACCGCGCGCACCAGCCGAACGGGGCGTCCTCGGGCGACAGGTCCTGCGCCCCGCTGGCCGCAAGCCCCCACCGCCACGACGCGTCCACACCATGCCCGGCAAACTCCGGCCCGGTCACCTCGAAGGCCGAGATGTCGAACGGATGCGCATAATCGGCGTCCAGCACCGCGTCCCGCAGCCAGCCCACGGGCATGTCGATCCGCCCGGCATAGGCCTCCAGCAGCCCCGGCAGCACATGCGCCCGCCGGTCCCGGCGCACCCGCGCCTCCTGCCCCGACAGGTCCGACACCGTGCCGAGAAAGGCGAAAGCCCCCTCCCCCGGCGCCGCGCTCAGGTTGGCAAAAGCGGAAAACACTTCCGACCGCCGGTCCTGTGCCGTCGCTTCGGTGAACCACGAGGCGGGCAGGTTCGCGGCCACCGCCGCCGCCGCCAGCAGCGCCAGCACGGGTTTCAGCGGAATGCGAAAGCGGCGGGGCTCGTCCATCCCCGCACCCTACGCGGCGTCACCGCGCCTCGCAAATCGCTTGCTCTCACGTGTCCCGGCGGTGCAAATGACCGCATGACGCGTCCGCCCGACATTTTCTGCATCGGCTCGGTCCTGTGGGCCATCATCGGTCGCTCCGCCAGCGCCATGCGGCCCGGCTCGGACCTGCCCGGCCGCATCACCCGCGCCCCCGGCGGCGTGGCGCTCAACATCGCGCTCACCCACCTGCGCTTCGGTCTGCGCCACGGGTCCGCTCTCGACCACGCGCTTCCGGCGGCTGCCACCCACATTTCCGGGGACATCGCCACATGACCACCCTGCCCTTGCAGTTCTCGCCCGAGGTCGCCGCCGCCCGCGCCGAGGCGCGCCCCATCGTGGCGCTCGAAAGCACCATCATCACCCACGGTATGCCCTATCCACAGAACCTGGAAACGGCGTGGCAGGTCGAGGATGCGGTGCGCGAGGCGGGCGCGACCCCGGCCACCATCGCCGTGCTTGCCGGGCAGCTGCATATCGGCCTGGACGAAGGCCAGCTTGAAACCCTTGCCAAGGCGCAGAACGTCGCCAAGCTCAGCCGCGCGGACCTCGCAGTTTGTCTGGCCTCAGGCGGCACCGGCGCCACCACAGTCGCCGCCACCATGATCGCCGCCCGCGCCGCCGGCATCGCCACATTTGCCACGGGCGGCATCGGTGGCGTGCATCGCGGCGCCGAACACAGCTTCGACATCTCCGCCGACCTTCACGAACTGGCCCAAACCCCCGTCACCGTGGTCTGCGCCGGGGCCAAGGCCATCCTCGATCTGCCCAAGACTCTGGAAGTGCTGGAAACCCTCGGCGTGCCTGTCATCGCCTATGGCCAGGACAGCCTGCCCGCCTTCTGGTCCGCCACCTCGAACCTGCCCGCGCCCCTGCGCCTCGATGATGCGCACGCCATCGCGCGCGCGCATACCACCCGTGCCGCGCTCGGCCTGCCGGGCGGACAGCTTGTCACCAATCCGATCCCGGCTGCGGCCGAAATCCCCGCCGCCGAGATCATCCCGATCATCGAACAGGCCACGCAAGAGGCCACCGACCAGGGCATCACCGCCAAAGAGGTCACGCCCTTCCTGCTCGACCGGATCTTCACCCTCACCGAGGGCCGCTCGCTCGACGCCAATATCGCGTTGGTGCTGAACAACGCCCGGCTTGCCGCGAAAATCGCCATCTGCCTCGCGAATGAGCGTCAAAGCGGCGCTTGGCGCTGAAATCCGTTGTAGCGCCCCCGTGAAGCGCCTAGATATCGCCAGACAGAACCCCCGAAGGCGCCAATGAACACCCCTTTTGACGAAGATCCCCCGCCCCCGCCCAAGAAACCCGGACGGTTCGCGGGGCTGCGCGCCAGCTTTCTGACCGGCATCGTGGTGATCGCGCCGGTCGTTCTGACCATCTGGCTGATCTGGACGCTGGTCGGCTGGGTCGACGGGTTCGTTCTGCCATTCGTTCCTGACATCTATCAGCCGGAATACCTGATCAACCGCTTCGTTCTGGGCAACACCCGCCCCAATGATGCCGAGTGGGTCCATTTCAATATTCGCGGCGTGGGCGTGATCGTCTTTCTTTTGTTCACGCTTTTGGTGGGCTGGGTGGCCAAGGGCCTCATCGGCCGCTCCCTCATCCGCTATGGCGAAAGCCTGGTGGACCGGATGCCGGTGGTCCGCTCGATCTATTCCGGCGTCAAACAGATCGCCGAGACGGTCTTTGCCCAGTCCGAGCGCAGCTTCGAGAAAGCCTGCCTGATCCAGTACCCGCGCAAGGGCATCTGGGCCATCGGCTTCATCTCGACCCAGGCCAAGGGCGAGGTCGTCGAAAAGGCCGAGATGTCGGGCGACCTGCTCAGCGTCTTCGTGCCCACGACGCCGAACCCGACCTCGGGCTTCCTGCTGTTCTTTCCACGCTCCGACGTGATCGAGCTCGACATGTCGATCGAGGACGCGGCCAAGCTGGTGATCTCCGCCGGCCTCGTCTACCCGGGTCAGAACGGCAAGGCAAACCCGCCCGACAGCGAACACTGAAACGGTTACCGGCGGGTAAATGCGGCAACCGGTCTCTTGATCCGCGCCGGACGCGATTTTCGCACCGTTGCGCTACCACTGAAATACCGACGCGATACCGACATCCGGTTTTGGCCTGTCCGGCGCCATTAACCATGCGGCGGCGACTCAGCCGAACATCGCCTCCAGATCGACCGTATCGCGCGTCCCGACAGCCTCGAAATCCGTCGCCAGGAACCGCTCTGCCGCCGCCCGTCCGGCCCGTTTCAGCCGGTCCAGCACCAGCGGGCTCGGCACCAGTTTCGTGGCCACCGACAATTCCCGCATCAGGTCGTCATCGGCGATCATGTGCACCCTGACCCGCTTCATCGCACCCTCCGCGATGGTGCCGGCATCAATCAGGCCCTGCACGAAATGAACCGCCCGCAACTCCCGCAAAAGCGCGGCGTTAAAGCTGATCTCGTTGATCCGGTTCTGGATCTCCTGCGGCGATTTCGGCACCTCGTCCCGCACCAGTGGGTTAATGTTGACGACCACGATATCGTCCGGCAACTCCTTGCGGTATAACGGAAAAAGCGCCGGATTGCCGCTGTATCCTCCGTCCCAGAAATGCGTGCCGTCGATCTCCACTGCCTGGAACAGCGTCGGCAGACAGGCCGAGGCCAACAGGCTGTCCGACGTGATCGCATCGCCCTCGAACACCCGGATCTTGCCGGTATGCACGTTGGTGGCGCAGACAAAGAATTGCGGCTCGCAGATCTTGCAGACCTTGTCATAGGCGAACCTCTCCACCACCCGCCGCAAAGGGTTCACGTAGAACGGGCCATAGACATAGGGCGAGATCGCGCGGCTGGCCGCGTCGGCCAGGGTATAAACCGGCGACAGTTCCAGCACGTCACTGAAGGTCCCGATCCCGGGCATCCGGCCCGACATCCACGCAGGCAGACGCAAATCCTGCACCGCACCCATCTGCGCCCACAGCCAGTCCAGGTTCTCACGCGCGCCCTCCCGGCCTCCGGCCAGCAGTCCGGCCTTCAGCGCCGCCCCGTTCAGCGCGCCGGCCGATGTGCCGGAAATGCCGGCAATTTCAAGCGCTTCCTCTTCCAAAAGCCGGTCCAGAACACCCCAGGTAAATGCCCCGTGAGCGCCCCCGCCCTGCAATGCGATATTGATCCGTTTGCCACCCACGTCACACGCTCTTCTTCTGGCCAGAAATATCCCGGGGAGCCCGAGGGGCTGGCCCCTCGGCCCGTCCTGTCACAGCGCAGTCCAGCCGCCATCGACACTGATCGTCGTGCCGGTGATCTGCTCTGCGGAAGAGGAGCAAAGGAAGACCGTCGTGCCTCCCATCTGCTCCACCGTCGCCATCTGCTTCGACGGCTGGCGCTCCAGGATCACCTCGCGGATCACCTCGTCGCGGCCCATGCCGTATTTTTCCATCGTGTCCGGGATCTGCTTTTCCACCAGGGGCGTCATCACGTAGCCGGGGCAGATCGCGTTGCAGGTGATCGGCTCCTCCGCCGTCTCCAGCGCCGTCACCTTGGTCAGCCCCACGATCCCGTGCTTGGCCGCCACATAGGCCGATTTGAACGGGCTCGCGGTCAGGCCATGAGCACTGGCGATGTTGATCACCCGGCCCCAGCCCCGTTCGCGCATCACCGGCAGCGCGGCGGCGGTGGTGTGGAAGGCCGAACTCAGGTTCACCGCAATGATCTGGTTCCACTTCTCGACCGGGAAATCCGGCAGGCCCGCGACGTGCTGCACGCCCGCGTTGTTCACCAGGATGTCGCAGCCGCCAGCCTCTTCGATCAACCTGCGGCAGGCATCGGGGTCGCTCATGTCGGCGGCGATGAATTCCACCTCCGCACCGGTGCCTTTACCAATTCTTTCCGCAATCTGGTAATTCTCATCTTGCGCGGCCCGTCCGTTCAGGACGACACGCGCTCCGGCCTCGGCCAGCGAGGTGGCGATTCCAAGACCGATTCCCGAGGTCGATCCGGTGACGATTGCGGTTTTTCCTGCGAGAGACATGAGACAGCACCCTTTTGTTAACTTTCGCGCCAGACCTAGCGTGTTTCGCGGGTCGTTGAAAACCTGCCATACACGGGTTTCGGCGCATATGGGCGCATGTTCGACATGTTGAGAAAAAACTGCCGATCGCGTAAAAAAAACGCCGGCACAAGGCCGGCGTTAAGTTATTGAGGCAGGTTTCATACAGGCAAGAAACCTATCGAGCAGTGACCCCTTTATACGCAATTCACCGTGATGATCCAAGCTAAAAGTTTGAAAAGACGTAAATCCGCCTTTAACGTCCATGGACAGACAAACAAGGCCCGAGCAGGATTGTTGCCCAAATGGGATCACATTTTTTCCAACGCGCGCTGCGCGCAATCGCGATTCTTGGCGCCGGTTTGGCGGCCGCGCCCGTCATGGCCGAGCCGTCGCATGGCATAGCTATGTATGGCGACCCCGCCCTGCCCCCAGATTTCGTGTCCTTGCCCTACGCCAACCCCGACGCGCCCAAGGGCGGTCGGCTGGTCAGCGGCAACGTGGGCAGCTTCGACAGCCTCAATCCTTTCGTCCAGAAAGGCGAGCCGCCCTGGCAGTTGCGGCACCTCACGCACGAGTCGCTGATGGGCCGATCCTATGACGAGCCGTTCTCGCTTTACGGCCTTCTGGCCGAATCGGTCGAGGCCGGGCCGGACAGGGAATGGGTTGAATTCACCCTGCGCGAAGAGGCGGAATTTTCCGACGGCACCCCCGTCACCGTCGACGACGTGATCTGGTCTTACCAGACCATCGGCACCGAGGGGCATGGCCGCTATCGCGGCTTCTGGCAGAAGGTTGAAAAGATCGACGCGACCGGCCCGCGCAGCGTCCGGCTGACCTTCAACACAGAGGACCGCGAGCTGGCCCTTATCGCCGGTCTGCGGCCGATCCTGAAAAAGTCGCAATGGGAGGGCAAGAATTTCTCCGAGGCCGCGCTGGCCGACGTGCCCATCGGCTCGGCGCCTTACGTGGTCGAGAACTACGAGGTTGGGCGTCACGTGACCCTCAAACGCAATCCGGATTACTGGGGCAACGACCTGCCCTTCCGGCGCGGCACCAACAATTTCGGCGAGATCCGCATCGAGTTCTATGGCGACGATGCCGTTCTGAAAGAGGCGTTCAAGGCGCAGGCGATCTCTTACGTGCGCGAGTTGAACGCCGAGAAATGGGCCACGCAATACGACTTTCCCGCCGTTCAATCTGGCGAAGTCACCTTGTCGGAAATCCCGCATGGCAAGCCCTCGGGCATGACCGGCTTCGTGTTCAACACCCGCCGTGCGCCGCTCGACGATTGGCGCGTGCGCGAGGCGCTGATCCTCGCCTTCAATTTTGAATATATCAACGACACGCTGACCGGCGGACGGCAGCCGCGCATCACCTCCTACTTTTCGGGCTCCGAACTGGGCATGCGAGACGGCCCTGCCGAGGGACGCGTGCGCGAGTTGCTGGAGCCTTACGCCGATACACTCCTGCCTGGCGCTTTGGAGGGTTATACCGTGCCCCACGGCGACGGCACCAAGCGCAACCGCGGCAATATCCGCAAGGCCATGAACCTGCTGAACGAGGCCGGCTGGACCGTCGAAGAGGGCGAACTGCGCAACGCCGACGGCAAGCCCTTGAACCTGACCGTGCTGTTGCGTCAGGACGGGCTTTTGCAGCAGGCCGTGACATACATGGAGATTTACGCCCAGGCGCTGGAGCGTCTCGGTATCGACCTGACGGTCGAAACCACCGATCCCGCGCAGTACAACGAGCGCGAGCAGAATTTCGACTTCGACCTCACTTTCTTTCGCCGCGCGTTCTCGCTCAGCCCCGGCAATGAGCAGATTTATTACTGGGGCGCCGAATACGCCGACATTCCCGGCAGCCGGAACGTAATGGGTATGAAATCCCCCGCCGCCGAGGCGATGATCGACACGATGCTGAACGCCACCAGTCGCGAAGACTTTGTCGCGGCGGTACGGGCGCTGGACAGGGTGTTGATTTCAGGTCGCTATGTTATCCCGATCCACGAGTATGCCGTCGGCAGGATTGCGCATCTCAGCCACTTGAAATACCCTTCCGACCGGCTGCCGGTCTACGGGGACGGGATCTGGTTCCTCCCCGAGGTCTGGTGGTCCGAGGCAAGTGAACAATAAAAAACGACAGTAAAATCGAGCAGGTATCATGAGGAAAATCGCTGTTTTCGCGCTGATCGCCGCGGCCCTGTCGGGCTGTGCCACGATCGAAGGTGTCGGTCGGGACATTTCCGGCGCATCGCGCGGCGTGCAAAGCTGGTTCTGAGGCCGCGCTAACGCTGCCAGGCAGAAACTTTTGACGTCTTCGGCCACGAAGGCGAATGCGTTTTTGCGCGCGAGTTCACCATGCTCCACGAAAAAAGGCCGACGCGATCGCGCCGGCCTTCTCCTTGTCTCTCAGTCGTTTCAGCCGACTTTCTGGGCAGCCCGGCTTTCACGCAGGTCCGACAGTTCCTGCGCCACGAGGAAGGCCAGTTCAAGCGCCTGCGAGGCGTTAAGCCTTGGGTCGCAGGCCGTATGATAGCGGTCTGACAGGTCCTCTTCGGTCACCGCCCGGACGCCCCCGGTGCACTCGGTCACGTCCTGTCCGGTCATCTCGAAATGCACGCCGCCCGGGATGGTGCCCTCGGCCCGGTGGACGCCGAAGAATTCCTGCACCTCGCGCAGCACGCTGTCGAAGGGCCGCGTCTTGTAGCCCGAGGCCGACTTGATCGTGTTGCCATGCATCGGGTCGCAGACCCAGGTGACGTTGGCCCCTTCCTCGCGAACCGTCTTGATAAGACGCGGCAGGTGTTCGCCCGCCTTGCCCGCACCGAAGCGCGCGATCAGCGTCAGACGCCCGGCCTCGTTGTCGGGGTTCAGCGTCGCCATCAGCTTTTTCAGGTCGTCCGCTTCCATCGTCGGGCCGCATTTCAGGCCGATCGGGTTCAGCACGCCGCGCAGGAACTCCACATGCGCGCCGTCTGGCTGCCGCGTGCGGTCGCCGATCCACAGCATGTGCCCCGACCCGGCCAACCAGTTGCCAGACGTCGAGTCGACCCGCGCCAGCGCCTCTTCGTATTCCAGCAGAAGGCTCTCGTGCGAGGTGTAGAACTCCACCGTGTGCAGCGTGTGCGCGCTCGAACTATCGACGCCGGCGGCCCGCATGAAATCCAGCGTGTCGGAAATGCGCGAGGCCATCTCGCGGTAGCGTTCTGCCTTTTCACCGTCGGTAAAACCAAGGGTCCAGGCATGAACCTGGTTCACGTCAGCATAGCCCCCGGTCGAAAACGCCCGCAGCAGGTTCAGCGTGGCGGCCGCCTGCGTGTAGGCCTGCAGCATCTTTCCGGGGTTCGGGATGCGCGCCTCGGGCGTAAAGGCCAGCTCGTTGATGATATCGCCGCGGTAGCTGGGCAATTCCATGCCATCGACCACCTCGGTCGGGGCCGAGCGCGGCTTGGCGAACTGACCGGCCATGCGCCCGACCTTGATCACCGGCACCTTCGCGCCGTAGGTCAGCACCATCGCCATTTGCAACATCACCTTGAACGTGTCGCGGATCGCATCGGCCGAGAATTGGTCGAACGCCTCTGCACAATCACCACCCTGCAACAGGAACGCTTCGCCCCGCGATGCTGCGCCAAGCTCTTTTTTCAGGCGCCGTGCTTCGCCGGCAAACACCAGAGGCGGATACTTGGACAGCTTCGACTCCACCACTTGCAGCGCCTCTGCATCGGTGTAATCGGGCATTTGGATCCGCGGCTTGCTGCGCCAGTCAGATTTCTGCCAATCGCTCATCGTTCTTCTCCGCTCATCGAATTTCGAGACCCGTCTATACTAAACCAGGCCCGGCGACACCATACGAGTTCGACAGAATATGTCGGAAATTGACCGCCGGTGCTCTTGCCAACCTCCCGCTTTTCGTGGAACAGCTAGTCGATAGGCCATTGCGCAGGGAGTGGAGAACATGCGCACGGAAGCGAACAGAGCAAGCGCTGGCCCCACGTCCGGGCCGAAACGTTTCGTTTTCGTATTGCTGGAGAATTTCTCGCTGCTGAGCTTTGCCTCAGCGCTTGATTGTTTGCGTATCGCCAATCGCATGGCCGGCGAGACCCTGTACGAATGGGTTATGTCGGGCGACTCCGACGATGAAGAAACCGTATCATGCTCGGCCGGATCGCGGTTCAAGGTCGATATGGGGCTTGAGGAGTTGCGCCGCGAGGACGTCGTCCTTTTGTGTGGCGGCGCCAACATCCAGACAGCCGCCACCAAGAAAATGCTTAACTGGCTGCGCCGCGAAGCGCGCCGGGGTCCGCGGATCGGCGGGCTTTGCACCGCATCCTATATCATGGCCAAGGCAGGTCTGCTGGATGGCAAGCGCGCGACGATCCACTGGGAAAACCACGACAGCTTTACCGAGGAATTTGACGAGGTGGAACTGACGAAGTCCGTCTTCGTGGTCGACGGCAACCGCATGTCTACGGCCGGTGGCACCTCATCCATCGACCTGATGCTGAAACTCATCGCGGACGACCATGGCGAGCAGTTGGCCAATGCGGTCGCCGACCAGATGATCTATTCCTCGATCCGCACCGACCAGGACACGCAGCGCCTTTCGGTGCCCACGCGGATCGGCGTGCGCCATCCCAAGCTGAGCCAGGTCATCCAGATGATGGAGAGCAATATCGAGGAACCGATCAGCCCGGCGATATTGGCCAAGCAGGTGGCCATGTCCACGCGGCAGCTTGAGCGGCTGTTCCGGCGCTACCTGAACCGCTCGCCCAAACGCTATTACATGGAACTGCGCCTGCAAAAGGCCCGCAACCTCTTGATGCAGACCGACATGACGGTGATCAACGTGGCACTGGCCTGTGGGTTTGCCTCTCCGTCGCATTTCTCGAAATGCTACCGCTCGCATTACAACACCACGCCCTACCGCGAGCGTGGCAGCCAGGCGGCACGGCTATCGGTCTAGTTCGCGCGCCTCGGGTGTAACCGCCCTGCCCTCTGTGCGTCAGAATTCGCGAAACGCGGGCCGGGTGTAGAACTGCATGAACGCGTTTATTGCGGCTCCCCGCTGAAATCCGGTCAAAATAAGGCGCGGGCCGTCACAGTCCTGCTCACTTTCGGCGTTTGCGTCGCGGTGCGTATGGCCTAGTTCCGCACAAAGGCCTTTTTTCAAGGGCGCTACGCCTACCCCGTCAGACTGAGCATTTCCGCGGACGACGCAAAATTTGTTAAAATTGATTCGTGCAATGCGGCAATCAAAGGGCATTTTCGGTTTCCGAACATGTATGACCGTTTCTCTCCATTCAACGGTTTTCGAAATGCGGCTCCATTGAAATCTCTACATTTCAGATAAGGGCATAAATCCGGCCCCAGAAAAGGTTAACATCCCGCTTTTGCCCCATTTGCCACATTTCCGCCCTATTTCAGACCCACCTTCATTCTCGTTGATGCGTGCCGAAGCTGCTTTCGAAACGCGGCAACATTGAAAGACAGAGACAATACCCAGGGCCCGAATACGAATGCTGAACCACCTGAGAAACTTTCTGAACGACGACACCGGCGTGGTGAGCGTTGACTGGATCGTTTTGGGGTTCAGCTTGATCTGCCTTGGATGCCTGGCGGTTGGCACGGCCCGGGACGGCACCTTTGGCCTTGCCGACTCGATCAAAACGACGGTCGAAACGAAGACAGTCGAGGGTGTTGACCCCTGAACCTTAACTTTCGCCGGCAACGCCAAGGGCACCGGCTCCGCAACCAACTAGGAAAGACACTGCCATGTTTTCCGCACTTCGAAATTTCAAGGCCGTAGAAGACGGCGTCGTGACCGTGGACTGGGTCGTGCTGGCCGCGGCCATCACTTGGCTTTGCCTTGGCGCACTGCAAACCGCCCAGGGCGGGGTCGACAATCTGGCGTCGGCGCTAGAGCAAGGCATCTCGGTCAAGTCCGCCGAAGATAAATGAGCGGACGCGCCCGCAACTGCGGGCCATCCGGCACGCAGAACCAGTTTAGGCTGCTCAGGCCCGTTTTCCCGCGATCTGGCCAACCCCAAGCACATCCAGCACCTTCGCCTCGATCTGCGCGGCATTGAGCCCGGCCACGGCGTACATGTCGGCGGGGCTCGCCTGATCAATGAAGATGTCCGGCAAGACCATCGAGCGGAACCGCAAGCCTTCGTCGAACACACCCTGCTCGGCGAGGTGGTGCGCCACGTGGCTGCCAAACCCGCCGATGGCGCCCTCTTCGATCGTGATCAGCGCCTCGTGATCCGCGGCGAGACGGTTTATCAGGTCGGTGTCCAGAGGCTTTGAGAACCGCGCATCGGCAACGGTCGGGTTGATACCCCGCGCCCCCAGCCCCTCGCAGGCCTTCATCACCTCACCAAGACGGGTGCCAAAGGACAAGATCACAACGCGGGAGCCTTCGCGGATCACGCGGCCCTTGCCGATCTCCAACACCTCGCCGCGTTCAGGCATCGTGACGCCCTCGCCTTCACCACGGGGATAGCGGAACGCGATGGGCCCGCTATCATGCGCCGCGGCGGTGGCAACCATATGCACCAGTTCGGCCTCGTCAGCGGCGGCCATGACGGTGAACCCCGGCAGGTTCGAAAGAAAGGCCACGTCGAAGCTGCCCGCATGGGTGGCGCCATCGGCCCCAACCAGCCCCGCGCGGTCGATCGCAAAGCGCACCGGAAGGCGTTGGATCGCAACATCGTGCACGACCTGGTCGAACCCACGTTGCAGGAAGGTGGAATAGATCGCGCAGAAGGGCCGCATCCCGCCCGCCGCCAACCCGGCGGAGAAGGTGACGGCGTGTTGCTCGGCGATTCCGACGTCAAAACAGCGTGACGGGTAGCGTTTCTCGAACAGGTCCAGCCCGGTGCCGTCGGGCATGGCGGCGGTGACGCCGCAGATCCGGTCATCCTCGGCGGCGTGTTTCAGCAGCGCCTCGGCAAAGACCTTGGTATAGCTGGGCGCGTTCGAGGGCGATTTCTTCTGCTCGCCCGTGACCACGTCGAATTTCGCGGTCGCGTGCCCCCCGTCGCGCCGGCCTTCGGCGGGGGCGTAACCCTTGCCCTTCTTGGTGATCATGTGGATCAGGATCGGACCCTGCGCCCGGGCCTTGACCGTGCGCAGCACCGGCAGCAACTGGTCCATGTCGTGCCCGTCGATCGGACCGAGATAGCTGAATCCCAGCTGTTCGAACAGGGTCCCGCCCACGGCCATGCCCTTGAGCACCTCCTTGGCCCGCTTCGCGCCCATCTGGAACGGCTCGGGCAGCAGTGACACCGCGCCTTTCGCGGCGGCCTTGAATTCCTGGAACGGCTCGCCCGCATAAAGCCGCGACAGGTAGGACGACAGCGCCCCCACGGGGGGCGCGATGGACATCTCGTTATCGTTTAGGATCACGATCAGACGCTTGTTCAGGTGGCCCGCGTGGTTCATCGCCTCAAAGGCCATGCCCGCAGACATCGCCCCGTCGCCGATCACCGCGATGGCATCGCCATGGCCGGTGTCGCTGGCGCCGCCGAGATCACGCGCTGCGGCAAAGCCAAGGGCCGCGGAGATCGAGGTGGAACTGTGCGCGGCGCCGAAGGGGTCATAGGGGCTCTCGGAGCGCTTGGTAAAGCCACTGAGGCCGCCTTCCTGGCGGATGGTGCGGATACGGTCACGGCGTCTGGTCAGGATCTTGTGCGGATAGCACTGGTGGCTCACGTCCCAGATGATCTTGTCGCGTGGCGCGTCGAAGACATGGTGCAGCGCGACGGTCAGTTCGATCACGCCGAGGCCCGCGCCCAGATGCCCGCCGGTTTCCGACACGGCCGAGATGGTCTCGCTGCGCAGTTCGTCGGCCAGTTGACGCAGCTCCAAATCGGAGAAACGCTTGAGCTCGGCGGGGCTGGACACTGTGTCCAGCAAGGGGGTCTGGGGGCGTGTCACGCGTCGCCGCTCCTTGAATTTGGCTGCCGGCCGGGGCCGGGCGGCTAGCTTTGCCGCGAGATAACGAAGCGGGCCAACTCGCGCAAGCGGTCGGCCCCTTCTCCGTAAAGAGATAAGCTGTCACAGGCGGTGTCAACAAGGGCAGCGGCGCGCCGTCGCGCCCCTTCGAGCCCGAGAAGCGACACGAATGTGGCCTTGCCGGCGGCGGCATCCTTGCCCACCGCCTTGCCCACGGCGGCGGCATCCCCCGTCTCGTCAATGACGTCGTCCTGAATCTGGAATGCAAGCCCAAGCGCTTTGGCATAGGCGGCGAGCGGCGCGATGTCGGCGCGCGCCATGACCGCGCCTGCGCTGGCGGCCCAGCCGAAAAGCGCGCCGGTCTTTCCATCCTGCAGCGCGATGATTTGCTCCAACGTCAACGGGTCTGGCGCTGTTTCCGCCGCGATATCAAGGGCCTGACCCAACACCATGCCGTCCTTTCCCGCTGCACGCGCCAGGGTCAGCGCAAGCTCGGCGCGGGCCTCGGTCGTGTCGGCGCCGTCAGGATGGGCCGCTAGTTCGAACGCCAGCGATTGCAATGCGTCGCCCACAAGAACGGCGGTGCCTTCGTCCCATTTGACGTGCACGGTTGGCTGCCCGCGGCGCAGATCGTCGTCATCCATGCAGGGCAGATCGTCATGCACCAAGCTATAGGCGTGCATCGCCTCGATCCCGGATGCGGGAAAGACTGCCCGCGAAGGGTTAACATCGTGCAAACGGGCCGTTTCCATCACCAGAAAGCCGCGCAGGGCCTTGCCCCCGAAGAGCGCGTGGCGCATGGCGGCGTGCAGGGGGAGATCGCCGGTGATCTGTGCCTCTAGGCAGGTCCGGATGGCCGCCGCGTCCGCCGCGAGCGCGGACTGAAGCATCAGAGCCCCTCGACCGGGGTGGTACCCTTGGGCGTGCCCTCGCCGTCGAGCGTGATCGCCGCGACTTTCTCTTCGGCTTCTTTCAGCTTGGTTTCACAGCGTTTTTTCAGCTTGGCCCCCTGCTCGTACAGGGCGATGGATTCGTCTAGTGGAACGTCGCCGCGTTCCAGCCGGGTGACGACGTCCTCAAGCGCCTTCATCGCCTGCTCGAAAGACATGGTGTTGATCGTGTCGTCGTCCATTTCAGCGGCCTCTTGCATGGGTTTTCAACAGGCACCATAGCGGTGCGAGGCGCGGGCTTCAATTCGGTTGACGCCCCGGGGGCCATGGGAAAGGATACCGGCCATGAAGCCATTTTCCACGTCCGATGCTGCAGCTGTGGCCGACTCCAACTTGTCCGGAATCGTGACCCGTCGGCTGGACGCTGCGACGGCGGAAGATGACGCCTTTTCAACGGCTCAGGTGACGAACCTCATCCGAGAGGTCGCGGGTAAGCGGGTCGTGTTGCGCGGCCGGATCGGGGGGCAGCCGGCAGTGTTCCGGCTCTATCTCGACCGGGTCGAGGACTGCACGCGGGACTGGAACGAGTTGTGCCGGATCTGGCCGAAGATGCGCGAGGGAGAATTGCGGGTCTGTGCACCGCTGGGATTTGCGCCCGAGGCCGGGATCATGGTCGTTTCGGAGATCGAGGGAACGCCCTTGCTGCAATGGATCTACGGCGCGCCGGAGGCTGAGCGGGCGCGGTACCTGGAGCCGGCGGCGCGTTGGTTGCGGGCTTATACGGAATGCACCGAAACCGAGGCCGCCGCCCAGCCCGCGGGATGGGCCAAGCGGGCCGAGCGGGCGGCGCAGACGCAGGCGTTCAACCGGTTGAAACAAGTGGAAAAGCCGATCCTGAAGGAAATCCAGCGCCTGGTGGCGCTGTTGGATGACAGCCAGTGGCGGTTTGCCGTGTCGCATGGGGATTTTCACCCCAACAACTTGATCGTGAACGAGAATATGGTGACCGGGATTGACTGTGGCGGATCGCGTCCGGCGCCAATCTACAAGGATATGGCACGGTTCCTGATGCATATGGGCCGTCGCGCGATGATCCCGTCGGGCGAGGCCTGCCTTGGTGTGGACAGGCAGGGCTTTATCGCATTTTGCGACGCGTTCCGGCTGTCGGCGGAAGAGAGGGAAGTGACCCTGCCCTTCTTTATCGCGGTGGAGGCGCTGTTGCGGGCTGAGACGCGGAACCTGTCGCAAAGCCGGGTGCGCCGGGCGCGGCAAATGTCTGAGGCGCTGTTGGCCGACCTGGAACGGATCGGGCGCTAGGCGACTCGAAGGTTAACGGCAGCAGAACCGCGAAAACCGCGTCGGTATCGCGTCGGTATTCCTACGGTATCGCGACGGTGCCAAGTTACGGCGCCCGGAATTTAACAGACCGTGCGCCAAAGCCGTAAACAGTGGGTTAACGCGAGCCGCATCCCGGACATGGTCCGGGATCTTCTGCGGCCGTGGATCCGGCCGGCGCGCCGCGTGACGTACCCGGCCGGTGATGGCTACCTGCCCTTGAAGAGACCACCCAGAATGCCGCGCACGATCCGGCGTCCGGTGGTGCCGCCCAGTTCCTTGACCACGGCGTTCATCACGGCACCGCCGATACTGTCGCTTTTCCTGCGGCTGCGTGAGGACGAGCGATCGACGCGGGAGCCGGAGTAGCGGCGGCCGGCGTTGAATTCGCGTTCGGCGGCTGACTTTTCCTCTGCGGCGGCTTCGGCCTCTTCGGCCTCTTGCGCGGCCGTCTCGGCGCGTTTTGCAAGGATCTCGTAGGCGGAGTCACGGTCGAGGACGGTTTCGTACTTGCCCGCCACGGGCGACGCGGCAATCACGCCCGCGCGGGCTGCGGCGTCGATCGGACCCAGGCGCGAGGATGGCGGCCGGATGAGGGTGCGTTCGACGATGCCGGGCACGCCCTTGTCCTGCAGCATGGAGGTCACCGCCTCGCCGGTGCCCACATCGCGGATGGCGTCGGCGGTGTCGAAGCGGTCGTTGGGGCGATAGGTCTCGGCGGCGCGTTCCAGCGCCTTGCGGTCGCGGGCGGTGAAGGCGCGTAGCGCGTGCTGCACCCGGTTGCCGAGCTGGCCGAGGATATCTTCGGGCACGTCATCGGGGTTCTGGGTGATGAAATAGACGCCGACCCCCTTGGAGCGGATCAGGCGGGCGACCTGCTCGACCTTGTCGATGAGCGCCTTGGGCGCGTCCTCGAACAGCAGATGCGCCTCGTCGAAGAAGAAGACCAGCTTGGGCTTGTCGGGATCGCCGACCTCGGGGAGCGTCTCGAACAACTCGCTGAGAAGCCACAGAAGGAAGGTGGCGTAAAGGCGCGGGGCGCCCATCAGCTTGTCGGCGGCGAGGATGTTGATCTGGCCCCGACCGTCGGCGGCGGTGGTCATTAGGTCCGCGAGTTCCAGCGCGGGTTCGGCGAAGAACTGTGCCCCGCCCTGGTTTTCCAGCACCAGCAGCGAGCGCTGGATCGCGCCGACGGATTGCCGCGAGACGTTGCCGTAGCGCAGGGAAAGCTCGCTGCTGTTCTCGCCCACCCAGACCAGAAGGGCCTGAAGATCCTTGAGATCAAGCAAAGGCAGGCCCTGTTCGTCGGCAACGCGGAAGGCGATGTTCATCACCCCTTCCTGCGCGTCGGTCAGTTGCATCAGGCGCGACAGCAGCAGCGGCCCCATCTCGGCCACGGTGGCACGGACGGGGTGGCCCTGTTCGCCGAAAAGGTCCCAGAAAGTGACGGGGAAACTGTCATAGGTGTAGTCGGTAAAGCCGATGGTCTCGGCGCGGCTCATGAAGGCCTCGTGCAGTTTGAAATCCGCCGATCCGGCGGCGGCGAGACCCGAAAGGTCGCCCTTCACGTCCGACAGGAACACAGGAACACCGGCGGCGGAGAAGCCTTCGGCCAGGATCTGCAGCGTGACGGTCTTGCCGGTGCCCGTGGCCCCGGCGATGAGCCCGTGGCGGTTGGCGTATTCTAGGCTGAGCCCCTGTTTCACGGCGTAATCGACCCCGCCGCCACCCACGAACACCTTGTTTTCCAAGCCCCTGCCCCTTTGTCCAAGTTTTTTCACGATGCGAACATACAAAATTAAGGATTGTCTGCCAGTGTTTATCTCGTCCCGGGCCTCGTGTCCTCTTGGTCCGGGGCGACTTCCTCCCTGTCAGACTGGCCGCGCCTTCGGGTGCGGCCCTTTTTTGTCCGGGGTCGCCGCGGCGGGGGGCGGGCGGCTGGCGCGGGCACAACCTTAGCGGGCATGCTCTTGAAATGGCTCGATAAGTTTTTTTGATGATTGCCTGTTGACGGCTCGTCGGAACTGTCCTAGCGTCGCCTCAATAGATAAGTCGGCCAGTCCGGCAGGGAGAATTGGGAAAGAGACCTATCGGGTCTCTTTTCCTTTTTCATGGGTAATGTTTTGTCGTTATTTCAAGAGGATAGCGATGCCCGACCCCGGTTCAAAGGCAGCGAAAATCCGCCTTGCACTGGCACGGGCGTTACGGTTTTATCCTGACACTTGCAATCACCCATGTTAGAGCGCACCCAGCTTGATTTCAGACTAGATAACGGGGTCCACATGACCAGACTTTTGCACACCCTTCCCTTTCTCGTTCTTCTGGGCGTCGGCTCGGCATTGAGCGCACAGGAAACGGAAGAGACCGAAGGCACCGCGGACGGTGCAACGGCGACCGAGACGGAAGCCACCGGATCGGAGACCGAAACCGAAACGGAGAGCGAAACCGAAGCACAGACGGAAACGGACGACGCAGCGGATACCGCCGGACAGACCGATCCGGCCACCGGCCTGGACCTGGGCCGCGAGGAACAGGAAGATCCATCCTATATCAAGGAGACCTTCGACGACTGGCAGCTTCAGTGCTTCCGCAGTGAGGCAGGCGAAGACCCCTGCCAGATGTACCAGCTGCTGCGCGAGGAAGGCGGCAACCCGGTGGCTGAGTTCAGCCTGTTCAAGCTGCCCAGCGAGGGCCAAGCCGTGGCGGGTGCCACAATCGCCGTGCCGTTGGGCACGCTGTTGCCGCAGGGCCTGAAGATCTCGGTCGATGGCGGCAAGGCCAAGAGCTACAATTATTCGTTCTGCTCGATGGGTGGCTGTTTTGCCCGTATTGGGTTCACCCAGGCCGACATCAACGCGTTTCAGGCAGGCGCCGCTGCCCGCCTGACACTGGTGCCGGCGCAGGCCCCCGACCAAGTGGTCGAGATCGAAGCCTCGCTGGCCGGCTTTACCGCCGCCTATAACGAGGTATCGGTGCTGGACCAGTAAGCGCCCGAGTCACAAACGAGATTGAAATGCGCCGCTCCTGATTTGGGGCGGCGCTTTTTTCTGCTTGTGACGGCCTAAGGGCAAGCGCGGGGCGAAGTATCCGCTTGGTGCCCTTGCGGGACACCAGTGTATAGCTCGCAGCCGGTCAACAGCCGCGAAGCGGCCCGGCCATCGTCAGCCCCTCCCTCGGGCTGGCGATTTGGCTGAGGTTGGGCGCACCGATTATTCCGAGGATGTATTTGGCGGGCATAAAGGGCTTCAGATTTGCTGTCGGATCGCCACCCCAGGGGCTGACGCTCGCCTCCGTGGTGAACCGCAGCAAAGTCCGCAAAACTTAGCCCGAACACCAGTTGCGACCGTCAGGCGAAGCGCTTGAGCGCCAGTACCGCGTTGAGGCCGCCAAAGGCGAAGGCGTTCGACAGCGCCACGTCGACCTTTGCCGCGCGGGCCTCGTTGGGTACGACGTCGAGCGCGCATTCGGGATCGGGCTCGTCGTAGTTGATGGTGGGCGCGACAATGCCGTCGCGCAGAGCCATGATGCAAGCCAGCAGTTCGACCGCGCCGGTGCCGCCGATCAGGTGGCCGTGCATCGACTTCGTCGACGAGATCATCAGCCGGTCGGCATGGGCGCCGAAGACATCCGCGACGGCGGCGCTTTCGGTCTTGTCATTGGCGGCGGTGCCGGTGCCGTGGGCGTTGATATAGCCCACATCGGTCGGGTTGATCTTGGCGTCCAGCATGGCACCGGAAATGGCGCGCGAGGCGCCATTCTTGGACGGCATGACGATGTCGGCGGCGTCCGAGGACATGGCAAAGCCCGCGACCTCGGCGTGGATTTCAGCGCCGCGCGCCTTGGCGTGCTCCAGTTCCTCGAAGACGAAGATGCCCGCGCCTTCGCCCTGCACCATGCCGTTGCGGTTGGCCGAGAACGGGCGGCAGCCGTCCTTGGACATGACGCGCAGGCCTTCCCATGCCTTGACACCGCCGAAGCACAGCATGGATTCCGAGCCGCCGGCGATCATCACCGGCGTGAGGCCGCCATGCACCATTTGGAACGCCTGCGCCATGGCGTGGTTGGACGACGCGCAGGCGGTGGAGACGGTAAAGGACGGACCTTTGAGGTTGAATTCCATCGATACGTGGCTGGCCGCCGCATTGTTCATCAGCTTGGGCACCACGAAGGGATGGACGCGGTTCTTGCCCTCCTCGTAAACCGAGCGATAGTTTTCGTCGAGCGTGGTCATGCCGCCGCCCGAATTGCCCAGCACAACGCCGGCCCGCGCGGCCAGTTCGCCGTCGAATTTCAGGCCCGATTGCGCGATGGCCTCGCGGGCGGCGACCAGGGTGAATTGCGTGAACCTGTCATAAAGCGCCAGTTGCTGACGGTTGAAGCGCTCCTCAGGCTCGTAGCCCTTGACCTGGCCGCCAATCTTGATGGCCAGCCGGTCGACGTCGCGGATATCCAGTTCGGAGATGCCGGAGCGGCCCTCGCGCATCGCCTCCAGCGTTTCGGGCACGCTGGCCCCGAGCGCGTTGATCGTGCCCGCGCCTGTTATGACGACCCGCTTCACGCTTTCTGTTCCGCCACCAGCTTCTCGATTCCCGCCACGATGGAAGCGACGGACGAGATGTCGAAATCGCTTTCCTCGGGGGCGTTGGCATTGAAGGGCACGGAGATGTCGAAGGCCTCCTCGATGGCGAAAATGCTTTCCACGAGCCCGAGGCTGTCGATGCCCAGTTCCTCCAGCGTGCTGTCCATCGTGACGTCGGATGGTTCAAGCACAGCCTGTTCGGCGATGATTTCGATGACCTTGTCCTTGGTATCCATGCAGCACCCCGTTCTTTCCGCGAACCGCTTTAGTCACTCTGGTCCGGTTTTGAAACAGCTTTCTTGAGGTCAGCCACGTCGGCAAAGAGCCGCTTGATCCGGCGCAGGTACTTATAGACCTCCATCTGGGTGTCCATTTTCATCGCCGGGTAGCCCAGCATGACGCGGCCCGCGGGGACGTTGGCGAGGATCTTGGTGCCGCCCCCGGCGATGACATTGTCGCCGACGAAGATATTGTCGCCGACGCCCACCTGCCCCGCCAGAACCACGCTGTTGCCGACCTTGACCGAGCCGGCCAGCCCGACCTGTCCGCAAAGCAGGCAGTCGGTGCCGATAACGCAGTTGTGGCCGATCTGCACGAGATTGTCGATCTTGGTGCGGTCGCCTATCACGGTGTCGCGGATTGTGCCCCGGTCAAGCGAGGCATGGGCGCCGACCTCGACATCGTCGCCGATGCGGACCGCGCCGAGGCTGTGGATGCGAACATAGGATTGCGCGGCAATGTCGCCCTGATCGCCCAGTGTCTGGCGGGCGCGTTCGACGCCCGAGACGTCCGGGGTGACATAGGAAAACCCGTCCGAGCCCACCACCGCGTTGGGCTGTGCGATGAAACGGTCGCCGATTACCACGCGCGCGCCGATGCGGGCGCCTTCGCGCAGGAAAGCCTGTTCGCCCAGAACCGCGTCGGTGCCGACAAAGCTTTGCGGGCCGATCACGCTGTTTGCGCCGATCCGGGCGCCGGCACAGATGACCGCCAGCGGGCCGACCGTGACGTTGTCCCCCAGCTTGGCGCTGTCGTGAATGATGGCCGAGGGATGGATCCCGTCGTCCCAGCCCTGCCCGGGATCGAAAAGCGTACTCAGACCGGACATGACGTAGCGCGGGCGCGGCGCGACGATCGCCGCCTCCAGCCCCAGCGCCTGCCAGTCGGCCCCGTCCCAGACAAGCGCGGCGCGGGCACGCCCCTGCGAGAGAGTTTCGGCATATTCCGGTTTCATGGCCAGCGCGAGGTTGGTCGGCCCGGCGTCGGCGGGTTCGGACACGCCATCAATGGCGATGTCGGTCGCGCCCATGGCGTTGGCCCCGAGCGCGCGCGCGATCTGGTCTATGGTGTAGGACATGTGGCAACCCCTTCGTTCGGGGCCGGTTTATCCCCGAACGCCGGGCAGCGAAACCCCTGCCCGTTCCAGCGCGGACCAAATCCGTGCATCTCGGCCATAGACATCGGGGCGATAGTTCACGTGCCCCTTGGGAGAGGTCACGGCGGTGCGATAAATGATGTGCACCGGGACGTGGTTTTCCAGATCGACCTTGGTTTCACGCCCCGTATTCAGGATGCCGTGAAATTTGCCCTTCGGGTCGGCCTCCTGCACTGCCAGCAGGGCGTAGGCGAAATCGAAGGGCTGGTGCAGGCGGATGCAGCCGTGACTGTAGGCGCGAGTTTCATGGTCGAACAAGTGCTTCTGCGGAGTGTCGTGCAGGTAGATGTTGTACTTGTTGGGGAACATGAACTTCACCAGGCCAAGCGCATTGCGGCTGGAGGGCGGCTGCTTGATGGCAAACGGGAAATTGCGGGCGTTGTAGGCGCCGAAATTGATGCGGGAGCGGCTGACCGTGCGACCGCGGCTGTCGACAAGGCGCAGGTGGCCGGCGGCGTTGCGGTTGCGTTTCATCTTCGGCAGGTATTCCTTGACCGCGATCGAGCGCGGCACGTGCCAGGTCGGGTTGATGATCATGTGCTCCATCTCGTCCGAGAACTCGGGGCTTTGCCGGTCGGCGGCCTTGGCGCCGATCACGGCCCGCGTGCGGAAGGTCTCGATATCGTCATCGATGATGCGGGCGGAGAAATCGGTGAGGTTCACGAGGACGTGGCGCTTGCCCCGGCCCTGCGGCAGGTTCAGCCAACGCTCGCGCTCCATCGCGACAATCACCGACTGAAGGCGGTCCTCGGCGGTGGCGTTGACCTCGCGCAGGGTGCTTTCGCCGGCGACGCCGTCGGGTTCCAGCCCGTGGTCGCGCTGAAACTCCCGCACGGCCTTCTGAATCGTGGCGTCATAGCTTTGCGTGGCGGTGCGCCCCAGATAGCCCTTGGCCATCAGCCGATTGCGCAGCGCCGTCACGGCCGCACCGGACGCGCCCGGTTCGAGCTTGCCGCCCGGCACGGTCGGCCCCCAGCCGCCCTGGGCGACGAGATCTTCGAGCCGCATCTTTTCCTTCATCAGGCGTTTGTATTCGTTGGTCGAGGGGGCCAGCTGGCGGATGAACTGGCGTGGCTCGTTACTGGCGGCAAAGGCGGTGAGCGTGCGGGTCCGGTCATAATCGCGCAGCTCTCGCTTGATGGCGGGCACCACGCGGCGCGGGTCGAGAACGCCGGTGCGCATGTCATCGGCAAGGTTCAGAAATGCCTTGCTGAGCGCGACCTCGGCAAAGCCGATATCGCGAGGTGTGCGCGCGGCGCGCAACATCTGTTCGAGCGCGTCGATGTCGTATCGCGACTTGGGCAGGCCGTGAGCCGACACCGTTTGCAGCGCGAGGAACAGCGCCTGCCGGCGGGCCATGTGCGCGTCCTGATCGGTCCAGATGCCGGTAAAGTCGGTGCTGCGATAGAAGGCGGCTAGATCGCGGTCGTCCGAGGCGGCCTCGGCGACGGCCTGCTTGAAGGCGGTGACCTGCGCGGCGGCGGGGTTTGCCGCGGACATCCAGAATACAACGGCCATCAGGCCACTGACGATGGTGGTGAAAATGCTGGTGTGCCCAAAGATGCGCAACGCGCTGCTCATGCCGTTCTCCAAATCAACGATTTTCCCTGTGTGCGCAACAAGCACACGCAATCATTAGTTCCTATCGCGAATGAGCTGTCCAATCACAATTGGTTTTAAAGGTAAAAACCGACACATGTGGCCGCCAGGACGCAAAGCGGGCTGCGGTCTGGAAGCACGGCTGCACGGAATTTGCGCAAATTCTTGCCGAAATCTCTTGTGCCATGGAACCTTTGGCTTTCACCCCTTGGTAACCGAATCCTGATATGCAATAACAATCACACATCTGGGGATGAGATGAACAGAGCCGCTTCTTAACGCGGCAACAGGCAAGCGACGGGACAGGCGCTAATCATATGACTGATCAAAGCTCGACGAGCGTAACGCGGCGTGCGTTACTGGGTGCATTTGCAGCTACGACAGTGGTCGCAGCACCAACGTTTTCCAACGCAGCAGGGTTCCTTCGAGGCGCTGGCGATATTCGTCGGCTGACCATGGCCTCGCCCCGCACCGGTGAAAAGATCGACACGATCTACTGGATCGAAGGCGAATACATCAAGGACGCAGTCCGCGAGATCAACCTCTTCATGCGCGACTGGCGCACCAACGATGTCCACAACATCGACATGCGCACGATGGACATCATGGCAGCGGCCCACAACCTGATGGATGTGAACGAGCCCTACTTGCTGCTGTCCGGTTACCGCAGCCCCAAGACCAACGCGATGCTGCGCTCGCGCTCCAGCGGCGTGGCCAAGAATTCGCGCCACCTGCGTGGCCAGGCGGCCGACCTGCGGATGAACTCGCGCTCGGTGAACCAGATGTACCGCGCGGCGGCGGCCTGTCGCGGTGGTGGTGTGGGCCGCTACTCCGGCTCCAACTTCGTGCACATGGATTGTGGCCCGGTCCGCAGCTGGGGGCGCTAAGGCCCCGCGCGACGAAACGTGAATAATTTTGCTGAGCACCGGCCCCGCGAGGCCGGTGTTTTTGTTTGCGAAGGTGAGATCCCGGATCAGGTCCGGGATGGGTTGGCGCTGCTTTCGTCCGGCACGATCCTGACGCAGACGTCATCCCGGACTTGATCCGGGATCTCTTGCCGTTGTGGAAGGACCTTAGGGTGCGTCCTACCCCAGCTTGGCCATCCGCGCGTCGCGCAGCCGGGCGAAATCGTCACCCGCATGATAGGACGAGCGCGTCAGCGGCGTGGCCGAGACCATCAGGAAGCCCTTGCCATAGGCGGCCTTTTCGTAAGCGGCGAATTCGTCGGGATGCACGAAGCGGTCCACGGCGTGGTGCTTGGGCGTGGGTTGAAGGTACTGGCCGATCGTCAGGAAATCGATATCGGCGGCGCGCATGTCGTCCATCACCTGGTGCACGGCCTGCCTGTCTTCGCCCAGGCCCACCATGATGCCGGACTTGGTAAAGATCCCCGGATCCATTTCCTTGACCCGTTGCAACAGGCGCAGCGAATGGAAATAGCGCGCGCCGGGGCGTACTTCGGGGTATAGGCCCGGGACGGTTTCGAGGTTGTGGTTGAAGACGTCCGGTTGCGCCGCGACCACGACCTCGAGCACCGCAGGGTCGCAATGCAGGAAATCCGGCGTCAGGATCTCGATCGTGGTGCCGGGCGAGCGGTGGCGGATCGCGCGGATCGTCTGGGCGAAATGCTCCGCCCCGCCATCCTCGACATCGTCGCGATCCACCGAGGTAATGACCACGTGATTGAGCCCCAGCTTCTGCACGGCATCCGCCACGCGGCCCGGCTCGAACGGGTCCAGGTCCTCGGGCGGCTTGCCGGTGGCGATGTTGCAGAACGAACAAGCGCGGGTGCAGACCTCCCCCATGATCATCATGGTGGCATGCCCCTGGTTCCAGCATTCGCCGGCATTGGGACAACCCGCTTCCTCGCAGACCGTGACCAGCTTGTGCTCGCGCATGATCCGGTGGGTTTCCAGATAGCCCTTGCCGACGGGCGCCTTGACGCGGATCCAGTCCGGCTTTTTCGGTTGGGCGTTATCGGGACGGTGCGCCTTTTCAGGGTGGCGCTGGTCCGGGATCTTGAGATCGCGCACGAATTTTTCCCCGCAAATCATTTGGTAAGACATCCTATTTATAAGTCACTGCGGTGGGAAGTTCCAGTGATGCAATCCCGTCATGCATGTGACGGATACGCCCGGTAACGAGTGGCCCACCTCCCTTCGCAGGGATGTAAAAGGTGCGCGCCCGTGCAGCCTGCGCGCGGGCGCGGTTCCCGGCGCGCGGGCTGTTGCGCCGGGCGCGGGCCGCTCTATGCTGGCGCCCGAGGCAGGAACCGGGGGCAGGATGGATTGGCAACGGCACCGGCGCGAGGCGCATCGACTTAGCCAAACGCAGGAATACCTGAAACAGATCGTCTATGGCGGCAATGACGGGATCGTGACCACCTTTGCCATCGTGGCGGGCTTTGCAGGCGCGCAGGCCGAGGGCGTGGCACAGATCGGCGGCGTGGCGGTTCTGGTTTTCGGGCTGGCCAACCTTTTTGCCGACGCGATCAGCATGGGGCTGGGGGAATTCCTGTCGCTGCGGTCGCAGCACGACCTTTACCGCTCGCGACGCGTGAGCGAACTGCGCGAGATTGCAGCTGACCCGGAACACGAGCGGATGGAGCTGTTCGAGATCCTGCGCCAGCGCGGCCTGCCCGCGGGTGAGGCCGACACGACTGCGACGATCATGTCGAAACACCCCGAGATCATGGCCGACCTGATGATGACCTACGAGTTCGGGATGCAGGACCCTGACGAGGACAGCCCCGTGCTGAGCGGGCTGTTCACCTTCGTGTCGTTCATTATTTTCGGGGCGATCCCGCTCTTTCCCTATTTCATACTCGAGGCCACGCAGACAACTTTCGTGCTGTCGGTCGCGGCGACGGCGGCGGCGCTTGTCGCGCTCGGCCTGTTGCGCTGGAACGCGACAGGCGAGAGGATGGGCCGCTGCGTGGGCGAGACGCTGCTGGTGGGCACGATCTGCGCCGTGGCGGCGTTTGGCGTGGGCTGGCTGGTGGGCGGCTGAGGGGCGCGGCCCCTACCCCATCAGCCCGGCGCTGTCGCCCAGTTCCGCGTAATGCCGTTTGAGCCGTTGCAGCGCGATGCGCAGCACGATCTTGCACGAGCGCGCGGACCAGCCGAGCTTCTTCTCGGTGGTCTCCAGCCCTTCGAGGAAACAGCAGCAGCGCAGCGCCACGTCGGCGAGCCCCGGTCCCAGGTCACGCAAGGCGCCAAGAACGCGGGCCTGGGCGGCCCGGGCGGTGACGTTGGCCCGCTCGACCGGTTTGGGCTGGGCCGCGCCGGTCAGGATGCCGGTCCAGTCGTCGCGCGGCGTGTCCCCCAGACGCGCCATCTCGAAATCCTCGCGCAGGCGCTCCCCGGCGCGGACAAGGTCGGGATCGAGAAAGCGGCTGCCGTCGCGGTCGCGGCGGCGCGAGAGCAGGATCAGGGGCGACTCGGCGACGCCATAGCGGATACGGCGCCGGGCCTGTCCCTCTTCGCCGTCATCTTCGTCCAGCGCGGCATCCCGGCCAAGGAAGGCGGCTTGTGACTCGGAGAACCCCTGGGCGCTGTTTTCGGCCTGGGCCATCAGCTGTCCGAGCGCGGTGCGCCCCGCCGACGTGATCGCATAGCGCGACACGCGGCCGGGCGCGTCGCAGCTGATCCAGCATTTCAGCGCCATCGCCTCGGCGATGTCGCGATCGACGACCGCGGTGCGGTTCTGCCCGGCCTCGGTGTCGCGCACCACCACGGCCTTGTCCATCTCGGTGGCCACGGCCAGCACGGCCCCTTTTTCGCACAGGCGGCGCAGCACGCGCAGCGCTTCGCGGTTGAGGCGGGTTTCGGTCAGTGTCGGTTGGACTTTCTGGTCTTCGGGCAGCGCGGTCATGCGTTTCTCCTTGATGCACGAACCGGCGTCCTGATTGGACATCACCCGCGGGCCAAGGCGGCGCAGGGCCTCGTCGACAAGGTGATCGTCGCGCAGGGCTTCGAGCGCACGGACCTGTCGCGAAACGGTGGAGGCGTGACAGCCAAGTCGTCGGGCCAGCGCCCTGATCGACGTGCCGCCCTCGGTATGGGCCAGATAGGTGATGGCTGCCATCGGCACCCAGGACAGATCTTTCGTGGCGGGTGTCCCAGCCAAGCCAGCTTTGCTCATCCGTTTCCCTCCTTGGCCTGATCTCTTGCAAGAGGATCAGTTGCCCCAATTTGCCCACAGATTTATCCACAAGCGGAATGCAACCTAGAGGCGACTTGGTTACCAGTTCGTTAATTTACAGCCAGTCTGGAAACAATGGTTTCGAGAGTGTGAACAATTGGAAACGGTTCCGTTCGCTTAAACGGCGAGTCACGCAACGCTCCTGGCGGGTGAGGCACTGATCGGGTTCCCGAAGGAAGGAGACCTGAGATGACCGATCTGCTTTGCGTTCTCGACACGCTCAAACGCCCGCGGCTTCTGATCCGCGCGGCCCGATTGGGCGCCGCGCAGTACCGCCGCGAGTTGCATTTGTCGCGGCACTTGGACACGAGCGCCCTGCCCGACAGCGGCACGGCGCTGGCGGAATTGATCGCGGTCGAGGCGGAGCTTGACGCGGCCCGGCGCGGACGGCGCGCGGAGTACGCGGTGGCCCGGCACGTGGACGTGATGATTGCGATCATGGGAGAAGCGCGGCTGATCCGAGCCGCGATGGCGCCCAAACCGGAGGCACCGGCGCGAGCGTGCGAGCCCGCGCCGGTGCTGTGAAGGATCAGCCGAAGGCGTCGGGCATCGAGGCCTTCTTCTCGGCAACATAGGCGTTGAGCGCTTCGAGCACGCCGGGGTCGAGCGCGGGCTGCTGGTAGTTGGCCAGCTGCTTTTCGACCCGGGCGGCGGCCAGCGCCATCGTGTCCTGCTCGCCCTCGTCGGCCCATTGCTCGAACGGTTTGTAGTCGAGCATTTCCGAACGCCAGAAGGCGGTCTTGAAATTGGCCTGGGTGTGGGCGCAGCCAAGGTAGTGCCCGCCGGGGCCGACCTCGCGGATGGCGTCCATCGCCTGGCCGTTCTCGTCGGTGTAGATGCCTTTGGCGAGGTGGTGGTAGACGCCCAACTGGTCGGCATCCATGACGAATTTCTCGAACGAGGAGACCAGCCCGCCTTCGAGCCAGCCGCAGGAGTGCAGCATGAAGTTGACACCCGCCAGAAGCCCCATGTTGAGGCTGTTGGCGGTCTCGTAGGCGGCCTGCGCATCGGGCAGTTTGGAGCCGTTGAACGACCCGGCCGAACGGTAGGGCAGCCCAAGACGGCGGGCGAGTTGCCCCGCGCCATAGGTGATATGCGCGGCCTCGGGTGTCCCAAAAGTGGGCGCGCCGGAGTTCATGTCGATCGAGGTGACGAACGCCCCCATGATGACGGGCGCGCCGGGATTGCAGAGCTGGTTGAAGGCCACACCCGCCAGCGCCTCGGCCATGACCTGCGTCAGGGTGCCGGCCACGGTCACCGGCGCCATGGCGCCGCCAACGATGAAGGGCGAGACGATGCAGGCCTGGTTGTTCTTGGCGTAGACCTCCATCGCGCCCATCATCACCTCGTCGAAGGTGAGCGGCGAGTTGATGTTGATCAGCGAGGTCATCACGGTGTTTTGCTGCACGAACTCCTCGCCGAAGAGGATGCCGCACATATCCACGCTGTCCTGTGCGCGGGAAGGCTCGGTCACGGAGCCCATGAAGGGCTTGTCCGACAACACCATATGGGCGCGCAGCATGTCGAGATGGCGCTTGTTCACGGGGATGTCGGTGGGTTCGCACACGGTGCCGCCCGAGTGGTGCAGCCACTTGGACATATAGCCCAGTTTCACGAACTTCTCGAAATCGGCCATGGTCGCGTACCGCCGGCCGCCCGCGCTGTCGCGCACGAAAGGCGGGCCGTAGACCGGCGCGTAGACCAAGCTGTTGCCGCCGACGACAACATTCCGCTCGGGGTTGCGGGCATGCTGGGTGTACTCAGACGGCGCGGTCTTGATCAGCTCGCGCGCGAGGCCGCGGGGGATGTGCACCCGCTCGCCCTGCACGTCGGCGCCCGCGTCTTTCCACATCTGGAGCGCCTTGGGGTTCTCGACGAAATTGACGCCGATCTCTTCCAGAACGGTTTCGGCGTTGTGCTCGATCATCTCGAGCGCCTCTTCGTTGAGGATCTCGAAATTCGGGATGTTACGCTCGATATACTTGGCGGTTTCGACGCTGACGGCGGTACGTTCTGCGCGGCGGGCTGCGCCGCCTCCGCCCCGGGCCCGTCTGCGGGCTGCTGCTTCGGCCATATTCTGGTTCCCCAACGTGGACTTGCACCCGTGAGAGAGTGCGACTGTCGCCTTAAATATCCGCTAATGCGGGCGAGTCGCGGGAGATTTGCGCCGTTTCACGGTCTATAACGACATTCCGGGGATGATAAGGATGCGCCCGGCAAGGGCGCGTGGGCTTTCGCCCACCCTACGGGATGTGGCGGCGCGTCATCCCGGACTTGATCCGGGATCTCCGGGTCAGAGAGATCCTCGGGTCAGGCCCGAGGATGACGGAGCGCCTCATGGTCGCGCGGCTTGGTCAGGCACGCTCAAACCTGTTGCATCGCGCACAGGCTTTTCATATGGGCTTTGCATGACCCAGCATGACCGCCTTCTTATCATCGACTTTGGCAGCCAGGTGACGCAGCTGATCGCGCGCCGCCTGCGCGAGCTGAGCGTCTATTGCGAAATTCACCCGTTTCAGAACGTCACGGACGCGTTTCTGAAGGACTTTGCGCCCAAGGCGGTGATCTTTTCCGGCGGGCCCGACACCGTGACGCGCGAGGGCGCGCCCCGGCCGCCGCAATCGGTCTATGACCTCGGCGTGCCGATCCTTGGCATCTGCTATGGCCAACAGGTCATGATGCAGGATCTGGGCGGCCGCGTCGAAGGCGGCAAGATCTCGGGCGGCGGCGGCACGGCGGAGTTCGGCCGCGCCTGGGTGTCGCCTACGGAAGAGCGGATCGACCTGCTGGCGGGCTGGTTTCTTGGCGAGCGCGAGCAGGTGTGGATGAGTCATGGCGACCATGTGGCCGAGCTGGCGCCCGGGTTCGCGGTCTATGGCACCTCGCCGCACGCGCCCTTTGCCATCACCGCCGATCTGGAGCGGGATTTCTACGCGGTGCAGTTCCATCCGGAAGTGCATCACACGCCCAATGGCCGCACGCTTTACGAAAATTTCGTCAAGCGCGCCGGGTTCAAGGGCGACTGGACCATGGCCGCCTACCGCGAAGAGATGGTCGAGGCGATCCGCGAACAGGTGGGCGATGCGAAGGTCATCTGCGCGCTGTCGGGTGGCGTGGACAGTTCCGTGGCCGCGGCCCTCATTCACGAGGCGATCGGCGAGAACCTCACTTGCGTCTTTGTCGATCATGGTCTGTTGCGCCTCAATGAGGGCGAGGAAGTCGTGGGCATGTTCCGCGATCACATGAACCTGCGCGTGATCCACGCGCAGGAGCAGGATCTGTTCCTTGGCGAGTTGGACGGCGTGTCGGACCCAGAGACCAAGCGCAAGATCATCGGCAAGCTCTTTATCGACGTGTTCCAGAAATACGCCGACGAGATCGAGGGCGCGGCCTTCCTCGCCCAAGGCACGCTTTACCCCGACGTCATTGAATCCGTCAGCTTTTCCGGCGGCCCCAGCGTGACGATCAAGAGCCACCACAACGTGGGCGGCCTGCCCGAGAAGATGGGGCTGAAGCTGGTTGAGCCGCTGCGGGAACTCTTCAAGGACGAGGTGCGCGCATTGGGCCGCGAATTGGGCCTGCCCGACAGTTTCATCGGGCGCCACCCCTTCCCCGGCCCCGGCCTTGCAATACGCTGCCCCGGCGAGATCACCCGCGATAAGCTGGAGATCCTGCGCAAGGCGGATGCCGTCTATATCGACCAGATTCGCAAGCACGGCCTTTACGACGAGATATGGCAGGCGTTTGTGGCGATCCTGCCGGTGCGCACCGTGGGCGTGATGGGCGACGGGCGGACCTATGATTACGCCTGCGCCTTGCGCGCGGTGACGAGTGTCGACGGCATGACCGCCGATTACTACCCGTTCAGCCATGATTTCCTGGGCGAGACCGCGACGCGGATCATCAACGAGGTCGAGGGCATCAACCGCGTGACCTATGACATCACCAGCAAACCGCCGGGCACCATCGAATGGGAGTAGGCGCGTGCCCTCAGGTCACCGGGCCCCTCTGACACCGCGTTGACGCACATGACGGCCCCGCATCATACCGGCTATCGCAGAGAGATCGACGGTCTTCGGGCCTTCGCGGTCCTGTCCGTCGTCGCCTTCCACGCGTTCCCCGGCGGGGTGCCGGGCGGGTTCGTCGGGGTCGACGTTTTCTTCGTCATCAGCGGCTTTCTGATCACCAGCCATATCTTCGAGACGCTGGACAAAGGCGCGTTCAGCTTCGCCGATTTCTTTCAACGGCGCATCCGGCGGATCTTTCCCGCTCTTCTGGTGGTGGTGTCGCTCAGCCTGCTGTTCGGATGGCTGGTCCTGTTGTCGGACGAGTTCAACCAGCTTGGGCTGCACGTCGCCAGCGGCGCCGCTTTCATCAGCAACTTCGTCTTCGCCGCCGAAGCCGGCTATTTCGACGCCGCGGCCGAGGTGAAGCCGATGCTGCACCTGTGGAGCCTCGCGGTCGAGGAACAGTTCTATATCCTGTGGCCGCTCGCGCTTTGGGTGGCGTGGAAGCTGCGGGTCCGCCTGTTGATCCTGACCCTGATCGTCTTCGCGGGGTCCTTCGTGGTGAATGTCGCCTATGCCACCACGCATCCGGTCGAGACGTTTTTCTGGCCGTTCGGACGTTTCTGGGAGTTGCTGAGCGGGAGCATTCTGGCGTGGGTCACGGTGCACCGGGACGGGCCGCTGGCCGGTGCAGCGGTTCGCAAACTGGCGGGAGGACTGGGACTGCTGCTTCTGGTCGTGTCGGTGGCACTGATCGACCGGACAGTCGCCTTCCCGTCCTGGTGGGCGATCCTGCCCGTACTGGGGGCGGTGCTCGTGATCTTCGGCGGGGCGACAGGATGGGGTGTGGCCCCCCTCTTCACCAATCGCGTCGCGATCTGGTTTGGGCTGATCAGTTATCCGCTTTACCTTTGGCACTGGCCGGTGCTTTCGTTTTTGCACATCGCAGAGGACGACGTACCGCACCGGGATGCGCGGATCGCGGGCGTGCTCCTGGCCATTCTGCTGGCATGGCTGACCTACCGCTTGATCGAGCGACCGATCCGGTTTGGCAAGTTCCGTGAACCGGCGCGGTCGCTGTGGCTGGCGGCGGTCATGGTGGCGGTCGGACTGGCAGGGTTCGTGATCAGCCGGACCGATTTCAGCGACAGCCACACCGCCCGGACGGTGTATCTGCGGGACGGTCTGGAACACCGGATCGGACCTTCCAGCCGCTGGTTCGAAGGGCGCGATGACTGGCTCTTTCTGGGCAACAGCTATGACCGGACGGTGGCCAAGCTGCGATCTGACAGCCCGCCTCCGCCCGACGAGGTCGACGAGATGCGCGCGCTCTTTGCGAACATCGCCGAGACGGCGGCGCAATCCGGCACGCGTGTTGCCCTGCTTGTCGGTCCCAACAAGTCGTCGGTCTATCCCGAATACCTGCCGCCCGAGCTGACGCCCGCGGACAGCCGGTATTTCGACGCTTTCGCGCAGGCGCTGGACCCGATCCCGAACCTGACATTCCACGACCCGACCGCCGGGTTCCTGCGGGGGAAGGGGGCCGAGGGCACCCTCTATTACCGCACGGACACCCATTGGAACAGCAAGGGTGCGTTTCTTGCCTGGGATGGGCTGATGCAAGCGCTCGGGCTGCCGGTGCCTGAGGTGGCGTTTGCGCCCGGGCCCGAAATCGAAGGTGACATCATCGGGGGAATTGCCGGTCTGGACAGCTTTCCGCTGCATCCCGGGGATAACTGGTTGTACGAATTCAGGCGGAAGTTCGAGCTGCGTCGGCGCGGCATTCCCGATGCAACCGTGTCTGATTCTTTCGGCACGCGCGAGGTGGTGACCAACTCGAACCCGCCGTCGGACATGACGGTCTGGGTTGTCGGAGATTCCTTCGCCCAAGCGGGCAAGCCGTTCATCGAAGCGAGCTTCCGCGAAGTTCACCACAAGGGGCACTGGCGTGAGCGCCTGCCACGTCTGGCGGAGGATCTGGAGGACGCCGACGACAAACCGGATCTGATCGTGGTCATCCGGGTCGAAAGATCCTTCTGAGCCGCGCGTGACCGAAGCCTGGACTGGCGGGCACTCTGCACTTGGAAAGCCCGTTGCGTCTCTTTACAGATCAAGTGACTACCAGAATGTGCGATGGCCCGCGCTGCGTTATGGCCCATTGGCTGACCCGGGGAATAGATGACCGACAATCTGCAAAACCCAACGCGGGACACCGCGGTGCCCGTTCTGCGCGCGGGGGTGTTCATGATGGGCGCAGTGGCATCCTTCACGCTGATGGCGGTGGCCGGGCGGCAGGTGAGCTTCGAGCTTGATACCTTTGAAATCATGATGTTTCGCAGCGTCGTGGGCCTGATCGTGGTGATGGGGTTCGTGCTGGCGCAGCGGCGTCTGCACGAGTTGCCGACGCAAAAGACCGGCACGCATCTGTTGCGCAACGTCTTTCACTTCACCGGACAGAACCTGTGGTTCTTCGCCATAACAATGATCCCGCTGGCGCAAGTCTTCGCGCTGGAATTCACCACGCCCCTGTGGGTGCTGATCCTGTCGCCCCTGATGCTGGGCGAGCGGATGACGCGGATGCGGGTGATTGCCGCCGTGCTTGGCTTCATCGGCATCCTGATCGTGGCGCGGCCCACGCCCGAAACGCTGAATATCGGAACGGCAGCGGCAGCCGCCTGCGCCATCGGCTTTGCCGGGACGTATATCTTTGCCAAGCGGCTGACGCGGACGGAATCGCTGACCTGCATCCTGTTCTACATGACCGTGATGCAGGCGGTGTTCGGCCTGATCTGCGCAGGCTTTGACGGGGATATCGCTCTGCCCTCGCCTCAAAGCCTGCCGTGGCTGGTGGCTATCGGCATCTGCGGGCTGACAGCGCATTTCTGCATAACCTCGGCGCTGTCGCTGGCACCCGCCACGCTGGTCAGCCCGATCGATTTCATGAGGCTGCCGGTGATCGCGATCGTGGGCCTGCTGGTTTATGACGAGGCGGTGAGCGTCTTTGTTTTCGTCGGTGCGGCCCTGATTTTCGGCGCGAATTACCTCAACCTGTGGTCCGAGACCCGCAAGAGGTGAACCGAACGGGTCGGAACGGGCCGAAGCTGTGACATTATTGCACGTCGCCCCCCTGCCCTCATTTCATGACGTCGCGTAAAAATTGACCGATTTTCACACGTAACAGTAGTGTGAATTCATGTTCTGGAGGAGAGGAACTCATGAAAAAACTGGCACTGGCCGCCACCACTCTCGGCCTTGCGGCAGGCACCGCCAATGCGGGCGGACTGGACCGTAGCTATACCCCAATCGACCCGCTGTTCGAGCAAGGCAACTATGCCGAACTGTCCTATGGCTTCACCATGCCGGACGTCACCGGCTCGGACCTGCTGGGCAATTCGATCAGCAATGTCGGCGGTGACTACGGTCAAGTCGGCGCGGCGCTGAAGATCGACTTCAACGACAAGCTGTCGCTGGCGATGATCTACGATCAGCCATACGGCGCGAAGGTCGCCTATGGTGGCAACCCGGCGACGACGCTGTTGGGCGGAACGCGTGCCGACGCCGAGACGCATGCCTTGACCACCCTCGTTCGGTACAAGGTTACCGATCGCGTGTCGGTCTATGGCGGTCCGCGCTTCGTTCATGCGGAAGGCGGGATCACCCTTTCGGGCCAGGCTTACAACGCCGGTCCGATCCCGCTCAGTGGCTATAACGTGGAATTTGCCGGCTCGACCGCGGCCGGTTATGTCGTTGGTGCGGCCTACGAGATCCCGGACATCGCCCTGCGCGCGGCGCTGACCTATCATTCTCCGGTCGACATCAGGTTCAACACTTCGCAGCAGTTCCCGCCTGCAGCGGGCGGGGCGACATTGAATGGCACGTTCACCGATTCCGAACTTCCCCAGTCTGTTGAACTGAATGTCCAATCAGGTATCAACCAGAGCACGCTTATCTTCGGGTCCGTGCGGTGGTCGGAATGGTCTGCCTTCACGCTGGACCCGGTGGGGCCGGTTCCGAACCTGGCGGAACTGGATGACGTGATCACTTATGAAATCGGCGTCGGTAAACGCTTTACCGAAAAGTTCTCGGGTAGCGTAACTGTCAGCTACGAAGACGGCGGCAGCGATGACCTCGTCTCGCCCCTGGCCCCGACAAACGGTCAGACCGCAATCACCGTGGGCGGCAAGTACATGATCAACGACAAGATGGATATCTCAGGTGGTCTCCGCTATACTTGGCTGGGCGACGGGCGCCCGGAGGTCGGCACGCCCGACACGCCCGTCGGTAGCTTCAGCAACAACTCCGCCGTCAGCCTGGGCCTGAAGCTGGGCTACCACTTCTGAGCCATACCTCACTCAAGATCGGAAAACCCCGCCGTCCACTCCGGCGGGGTTTTTCGTTGGCTGCAACGGATTGAGGTTTGACGCCTTCCGCGCCGCTGTCTACCAAAGCGGCGATAAGGGAGCTTGGACCATGATCTACCAGACCGCGCAGGATTGGCGGGACGCGCCGCACAAACGGGTGCTGTTCTACGGCATGTCGGGGCTGGGCAAGACCCACCTGTCGAACATGCTGCGCGAGGCGGGTGACTGGTTTCACTATTCCATCGATTACCGGATCGGCACCCGCTACATGGGCGAGCTGATTGCCGACAACGCCAAGGCGCACGCGATGAAGGTGCCTTTTCTGCGCGACCTGCTGAAGACGGATTCGATCTATATCGGCTCGAACATCACTTTCGACAACCTGTCGCCGGTGTCCACTTACCTCGGCAAGCCGGGCGACCCCGACAAGGGCGGGCTGCCGATTGACGAGTACCGTATCCGGCAGGAGCAGTTCCGGCGCGCGGAGGTCAACGCGCTGCTGGATACCGGCCATTTCATCGAACGCGCGTGGCGGCTTTATGGCTATCCGCATTTTGTCTGCGATACCGGCGGGTCGATCTGTGAATGGGTCGATGGCGACGATCCGGACGATCCGATCCTGACGGAACTGGCGTCTCACTGCCTTTTGATCGGGCTGAAAGGCGACGAGGCGCACCGGCAGGAACTGATCCGCCGCTTCGACCGCGCGCCCAAGCCGATGTGCTATCAGCCCGAGTTCCTGGCGGCCGCCTGGGCGGAATACCTGAGCGAAAACAAGGTCGAAGAAGGCGACGTTGAACCCGATCACTTCATCCGCTGGACCTATGCCAAGGCTTTGGCGCACCGCGCGCCACGCTATGCGGCGATGGAGAAGTGGGGCATCACGCTCGACCACGACGAGGTTTCGCAGGTTACAAGCGCCGAAGGATTCGAGGCGCTGGTGGCCGCAGCCCTTGAGCGCCGGGGATAAACCTTTATCTAGGCCGCACCGCCGTAACCAGGTTCCGACATGCCGATCAAGATCCCATCCAGCCTGCCCGCCTTTGACGTCCTCACCCGCGAGGGCGTGATGGTGATGGACGAGGATCAGGCGTCGCGGCAGGATATCCGGCCGTTGCGGATCGGCTTGCTGAACCTGATGCCCAAGAAGATCCAGACCGAGAACCAGTTTGCCCGCCTGATCGGCGCGACGCCGCTGCAGATCGACCTGAGCCTGATCCGCATGTCCGAGCATCGCACCAAGAACACCGCTGCCGACCACATGGAAAGCTTCTATCGCCCTTTTTCCGAGGTCGAGGCGACGGGCGAGAAATTCGACGGGCTGATCATCACCGGAGCGCCGATCGAGCATCTGGAGTTTTCCGACGTCACCTATTGGGACGAGCTAACCCGCGTGTTCGAGTGGACACAGACCCACGTGCATTCCACCTTCGGCGTCTGCTGGGGCGGGATGGCGATGATCAACCACTTCCACGGGGTAAAGAAACACCTGCTGGACGCCAAGGCGTTCGGCTGTTTCCGGCACCGCAACATGGCGCCCGCCTCGCCCTTTTTGCGCGGGTTTTCGGACGATTGCGTAATCCCGGTCAGCCGCTGGACCGAGATGCGCCGCGACGAGATCGAGGCGGTCGACGGGCTGGAGGTCCTGCTGGACAGTGACGAGGTCGGCCCCTGCCTGGTGCGGGACGACACGGCGCGCGCGCTCTATATTTTCAATCACCTCGAGTACGACAGCGACACGCTGAAACAGGAATATGACCGCGACGTGGCGCAAGGCACGCCGATCAACGTGCCGTGCAATTACTACCCCGACGATGACCCTACCTGCCTGCCGCAGAACCGGTGGCGCAGCCACGCGCATCTGCTTTACGGCAACTGGATCAACGAGATTTATCAGACGACACCCTTTGATATGGCCACGGTCGGGCTAGGTTCGATCTGGTAACGATCAAGAGGGTTTGAGGGGTCATGAAACGCAAGTTGGTCTGGGCGGCGCTTGGTGCCGTGGCGCTGCTGTCGAGCTGTGCGGGGTTGGCCGGGGTCAAGGAACGCACCGCCGAGCAAACCCACCCGCCGCTGGGCCGCTTTGTCGAGGTGGACGGCACCCGCGTGCATGTCTGGGTCGAAGGGACCGGCCCGGACTTGGTGCTGATCCACGGCGCGGGCGGCAACCTGCGGGATTTCACCTTTGACCTGGCCAAATGGCTGACCTCCCGCTACCGGGTCGTCGCGTTCGACCGGCCCGGGCTGGGCTATACCGAGCGGTTGCCGGGCTATGGCGGCGTCGGCAGCACCAAGGGCGAAAGCCCGCGCGAACAGGCCGCCTTGTTGCAAAAGGCCGCGGCACAGGTCGGCGTGCGGCGGCCCGTGGTGGTCGGCCACAGTTTCGGCGGCGCCGTGGCGTTGGCCTGGGGGCTGAACGCGCCGCAAGAGACCTCGGCGCTTGTTCTTCTGGCGGGTGTGTCGAACCCTTGGCCCGGCGATCTGGGAACCTTTTACAACGTCACGGGCACCGCGCTTGGCGGGGCCGCGGCGGTGCCGCTGATTACCTCACTGGCCTCGGAGGAGCGGATCGAGCGCAGCATCGAGGCCACGTTCGCGCCGCAAAGCGCGCCCGCGGGTTATTCCGAGTATCTGGGTCCCGGCCTGACCCTGCGGCGCGAGACGTTGCGCGCCAATGGCCAGCAGGTGCTGGGCCTGCGCCCGCATATCGTGGAAATGTCGCGGCAGTATCGCGATACGCTGCGGATGCCGGTCGAGATATTGCATGGCGATGCCGATAGCACCGTGCCGCTGGACGTGCACTCGATCCCGCTTTCGAAACAGCTGCGGAATGGCAACCTGACGGTACTGGACGGCGTGGGTCACATGCCCCACCATGTACGCCCCGAGGCGAGTGTCGCGGCAATCGACCGCGCGGCCCGTCGCGCCGGATTGCGTTAAGCCGCTTAACATTCCATAATCGCCCAAAATCAAGGGAGTGGCCCATGGAGCTGCCATTTGACGGCGCGATCAGCACGTTTTTCAAAGACCACGCACCCGAAGACGTGCGAAATGCCATCCGGCGGGCGGACAAGGGGGATATCCTGTCGCCAAGCTACCCGTATGTGGACCGGATGCCGCGCAAGGCGTACGAGCAGGATCTGCACCGTCTGCAAATCGAACTGGTCAAGCTGCAGGCCTGGGTCAAGGAAAGCGGCGCGCGCGTCGTCTGCGTCTTCGAGGGGCGCGACGCGGCCGGCAAGGGCGGTACGATCAAGCGGTTCCGCGAGAACCTGAACCCGCGCGGCGCGCGCGTCGTGGCCTTGCCCAAACCGTCCGAAACGGAAGCCACGCAATGGTATCTCCAGCGCTATATCGACCACCTGCCGGCGGGCGGCGAGATCGTGTTCTTCGACCGGTCCTGGTACAATCGCGGCGTGGTGGAAAAGGTCTTTGGCTTTTGCACCGAAGCGCAGCGTGAGCATTTCTTTCACCAGGTCGGCGATTTCGAAAAGATGCTGGCCGACGAGGGCATTCACCTGTTCAAGTTCTGGCTGAACGTGGGTCGCGCCGAACAGCTGCGCCGTTTCATGAAGCGCGAGAGCGACCCGCTGAAGCAGTGGAAACTCAGCTGGATCGACGTCGAAGGCCTGAAGAAATGGGACGCTTATTCCGAGGCGATTTCCGAGACGCTGGCGCGGTCGCACAGCAGCCACGCCCCCTGGACCGTCGTGCGCTCGGATGACAAGCGGCGAGCGCGGACCGAGGCGATCCGGCATGTGCTGCTGAATATCGATTACGACCGCAAGCTGCCGAAATCGCTGGGCGTCCCCGATGCGTCCGTCTGCGGCGGGCCCGAGATCTGGGATGCCTAAGCGCGGTTATCACCACGGCAACCTGCGCCAGGCGCTGGTCGACGCGGCCCTGACCTTGATCGAGGAAAAAGGCCCCACCGGGTTCACCCTTTCAGAGGCCGCCAAGCAGGCCGGGGTGACCCCTGCGGCGGTCTACCGCCATTTCGGCGGGCGCGAGGATCTCATTGCCGAGGCGGCGCGGCAGGGCTACGAGATCTTCGCCGACGTGATCGAATACGCCTATGGCACCGGGCAGACGGCGCTGAGCGCGTTCGCGGCGACGGGCCGCGCCTATCTCGCGTTCGCGCGGAAATACCCCGGCCATTACATGGCGATGTTTGAAAGCGGCATCTCGGTCAACCGCAATGCGGATCTCGCCGCCGTATCAGGCCGCGCCCGCGCCGTGCTGGAACGCGCCGCCGAGGGCTTGTCAGCGCATATCCCTCCGGACAAGCGCCCGCCCACGGCGATGGTGTCGGCCCATGTCTGGGCGCTGTCGCACGGCGTAGTGGAACTTTTCGCCCGCAACTCGCCGGGCACCCAAAGCCCTTTCCCGCCAGAGGATTTGCTGGAATCAGGTATCGGGATTTACTTGCGAGGATTGGGCCTGTTGCCGCCGGACAGCTGACGGTGCGTTTCGCGAATGCGACGCGCGTTACTTGTGATCGGCGCCGAACAGCGCCTTGTCTAGCAGGGGCGCCACGGCGTGGGCCGCCGGGACCGAAATGTGATCCGCGTCTGTGTAAAGAAGCGCGCCGTTGAGCAGCCACGCATATCGCCCCTCACGCTCGAAGAACGCGTTGACCGAGATCAGTTCTGCGCCAAGATCGTCCGCCACGTCTACCAGGATCGTGCGGGCACCGCGCATCAGGTCGTCATGTACCTGCATGTCGATGAAACTGCGGGCGATATCGGCCTCGAATTCGGCCTCGGAGAGGTCGCGCAGGATCGCCTGCCCGAGCACGTTGATCGGCAAGACCGCCTGTTGCGGAACCTGGTCCAGTATCACGACACGAATGCCGGCATCCCTGTAGTGGGAAATCGTTTTGCGCAGGCCGGTCTCGAAGCTGGCGGACCATTCCGCATCGCTTTGCCGGCGGTTGTCGGGATCGGTCGAGATCATGAACCGCCGCGGCTTGCTCAGGAGATCGCCTTTGACGTAAAGGCTCCACCTTGCGGCGAGGAATACCATGTCGACCCCGCGTGCCACGGCGTCTTCCGCAAAGGCCTGAACCTCGTCGTGACACTCTTGCGACGTCCGTCCGCCATTGACGAGATAGACGCCCAGCAAGGGCGGACAGGCGGCGCGGACACCGCGCAGCACGCGAATGTCCCGCATGGCCGCGATTTCGCCGAAGGCAGGCATGATCGCGCCGGCATGACTGTCGCCCAGCACCGCGATCGTTGTGCTTGGTACGTCGCTATCGTGCACCACGCAGAGACCGCCGGGGCGCTCGCGCGTGCTGCCGAGGCAGGTCCAGCCCCGGTCTAAAGTTCTGTCCCCCGTGACAAGTTCCACATACGCCTCGGGTCCCTTTCCATCCAGGCGTTGCGGCATGCCGTCCAGGGCGAGAACCGTAAAGCCCATGGTGCCGAAGGCGACGATCCCGCCAAGGCTTGCGCCGAAGACTCTCTTGCGTGACGGCAGCCATCCCAAGTTACGAAACGGGCGTTCGACGGAGGCCCAGGACAGCACCGCCAGCGCGAAGGAGAGCGCAATCAAGCCCCAGATCAGGCCCGGCACCGTCTCGTTCCAGCCGCGGATGCGGGCAAAGGCAAAGATCGGTTGATGCCAGAGGTAGAGCGAATAGCTGATCAGACCGACGCCGACCATCGGGCGCCACGACAGGGTCCGCGCGGTCAGCGTCTCGCGCGCGGCGAAAAGGATGACCAGCATAGCACCGGCGATCGGCACCAGCGTGTAGGCCGAGGGCGACGGACCGTCGGGGCCAAGCCAGAAAACGCTGCCCACGATCAGCGCAAGGCCGAGAGCCGCCAGCGCCTCGTTCCGCATCTGCGGGCGGTTCAGCAGGAGTGCGGCACAGATCGAGCCGGCCAGCAACTCCCACAGGCGCGACGGGGTGAAGAAGAAGTTTTCGCCCGGCATGTTCCACGCGCCCCAGATGGCCAGCGCGATGGAAGCAGCGGCGCACAGGGCGAAGACCACGACATGCTTGCCGCGCCGGAAACGGCCCAGAGCCCAGAGCAGCGCCGGAAACAGGATGTAGAACTGTTCCTCGACCGCAAGGCTCCAGGTGTGCAGCAGCGGGCGGAGGTCGGCCGATACGTCGAAATAGCCCGAATGTTCAAGGAAATGGACATTCGAGATGAAGAGAACGGTAAAGCCCAGGCTGCGCGCAAAATCTTCCAGCGGGTCGGGCGGAATCCACATCCACGCAAAGGGCACGCAACAGGCCAAGACAAGGAACAGCGCCGGCAGGATGCGCCGCGCGCGCCGCTCGTAAAAGCGCCAGAGACTATAGGTGCCGGCCTCGCGGTCGGAAATCAGGATCGTGGTGATCAGGTAGCCGGAAATGACGAAGAAGATGTCGACGCCGATATAGCCGCCGCCGAATGCGGTAAAGCCCGCGTGAAAAAGGATGACCGGCAGCACGGCAACCGCCCTGAGACCGTCGATTTCACGCCTGTATTTCAAACCGGACTGCCCTGTAAGTTCGCGGTATCCGTGAACCCGATACAGGGCTGCGTTGCAAGAAAAAAGCGCGGCACCCGCTGGGTCCGCGCTTTTCTGTTGCTCGTGTCTCGAAAGATTAACGCTTCGAGAACTGGAAGCTCTTGCGGGCCTTGGCGCGGCCGTATTTCTTGCGCTCGACGACGCGGCTGTCGCGGGTCAGGAAACCTGCCGCCTTCAGCGCACCGCGCAGCGACGGATCATAAAGCTGCAGCGCCTTGGAGATGCCGTGCTTGACCGCACCGGCCTGGCCCGACAGACCGCCGCCCTTGACGGTGGCCTGCACGTCGAACTGGTCTTCGACACCGGCAACCGTGAACGGCTGGCGCAGGATCATCTGCAGGACCGGGCGGGCGAAGTACTTGTTCATTTCCTTGCCGTTGACTGAGACCTTGCCGGAGCCGGGCTTGATCCAGACGCGGGCGACCGCGTCCTTGCGCTTGCCGGTGGCGTAGGAACGGCCCAGATCGTCGCGGACGGGCTCGCGCGGCGTTTCCTCGGGCGTGCCCTGGACACCGCCGATATCATCGGTGACGGCCGCTTCGAGACCGTCGAGTGTTTTGATTTCGTCAGCCATGTCTCTTACACCCGCGTGTTTTTCTTGTTCATGGATTTCACATCCAGCGCTTCGGGGCTTTGCGCCTCGTGCGGATGCTCGGTGCCGGCATAGACGCGCAGATTGGTCATCTGGCGGCGCGCAAGGCGGTTCGACGGCAGCATGCGCTTGACGGCCTGCATGACGACGCGCTCGGGATACGCCCCTTCCAGGATCTCCGCCGTGGTGCGCGACTTGATGCCGCCCGGGTGGCCGGTGTGCCAGTAGTTGGGTTTGTCGCGCTTCTTGCCGGTCAGCTGCACCTTGTCGGCATTGATGACGATGACGTTGTCACCCATGTCCTGGCTCGGTGTGAAGCTGGGCTTGTGCTTGCCACGCAGGCGCGTGGCGACGATCGACGCAAGGCGGCCCAGAACGATGCCGTCGGCGTCGATCACGATCCACTTCTTGTCGATATCTGCCGGTTTTGCAGAAAAGGTTTTCATGGTCTTGTCCCCAAGGGTCAGAGGGTCATAATTCGGATTGCGGGGTTATATAGGCTCCGATGCACAGTTCAAGCGGGAAATGCGCGTTATTTTCATTCATAAACAAAGACTTGTTATTTAGGTATCATTTTACCCCATATGGAGAGCCTGATTCACCACCCCGGCCCGGCCCTTGCGACACTGGCACTGCTGGCGCTGTCGACGGCGCTTGGCATGGCGCAGGTCGCCAAGATCATCAAGGTCTATGAGGCCAAGCACGAACTGAAGCACGGATCGGCCGGTTTCATCCGCGGCATCGCAGGCTGGTCGCTGGTGGCGTTCTGGATCATGGCGGTTTGGTTCGTGGCCACGGTCATCGGCGACTGGTGGGCGACCGAGGACCTGGCCGGCGCGATGGACCGCGCGTGGCTGCGCCTGCGCATCCTGCTGGAGATCGCGGCGGCGATAGCGGATTCGGACTGATGGCGGGTCCGGTTCCCGGCGCACAGGCGATACAGGCCGCGCTGCAATGCCCCAACTGTGCCGGACAGTGCCGGTACAGTGCCGAGGCCAAGGGCCTGCGCTGCGACAGTTGCGGGGACGTCCGGTCGCTCGATACGCCCGACGATCATCTCGCGCAGACCGAGTTCGGCTATGACCCGGATGTGCCGGCGGCAGAGCCGAAAAGCCGCCCCGACCTGATGGAGCATGGCTGTCAGACATGCGGCGGGCAAGTGATCTTCACCGGCCCTGCCCTGTCCGAGCGGTGTCCCTATTGCGACGGGCCGGTGGTGCTGGCCGAGCCCGACATGGGGTTCGACACGATGGCGCTGATCCCCTTCCGCGTCACACTGGAGACGGCCAAGGCCAATGCGCGGGACTGGGTGCGCGGGCGGATCGCCGCGCCGTCGGACCTGTGGGCGCAGGTCGAAGGCGGGCATTTCAGCGGGCTTTACGCGCCGTTCTGGACCTTCGACAGCAAGGAGGCCATTCAATACTGGGCCAAGTACACCACCGGGTCCGGCGACAACCGGCGCACGCATTCCATTGGCGGGGCGATGAACATCGCCTTCGATGACCTGCTGGTGCCGGCCTCGACCCATGTCACGCCGCTGATCCGCGACGGCATCCTGCACGAATTCTATCCTGACCGCCTGCGCCCCTATCGCGCGGGCTATCTGGCCGGGTTCGCAGCCGAGCGTCACCATCAGACCGTGGTCCAAGGGCTGGAGGCGAACAAGTCGGACAAGCGACTGTTGATCCGCAACCGGATCAAGCGGCATATCAACAAGCGCGGCGTGCACGACATCCGCTATCGCACCGACACGACGGGCATCCATTACCGGCGTATCCTGCTGCCGGTCTGGATCCTGCATTACGTATATGACGGCAAGGCGCAGAAGGTTGTCGTCTCCGGGATCGACGGGCGCACCTTTGGCGAGCGACCTTTGTCGAAGCTGAAGCTGATGGGCTATGCCGCCGCCCTCAGCGCGCTGGTGATCGGCTTCGGCCTTGCCTGGGGCGCGGGCGGGCTGCTGTAACCCGCGCTCAGACGCCGATGCCTTCGGGCGGGTTGTCCAGCAGGCGGCGCAGGCGCTGCATCGCGGCCTCGTAACTGGCCAGGCTGACGCCCGCGTTCACGGCCATGCGCACGGCATGAGGCGAGGCCGCGTCGCGGCTGGCGAAATCCTCGGACGAGCGGACCTGCACGCCCTGCTCCGCCGCCGCCTGGCAAAAGGCGGACGTGCGCCAGCCCGGCGGCAGGGTCAGCCACAGGAACGGCACGTCGCGGCGCCATTTCACATCATACCCGCCCAGCACGTTCAGCGCGGCCTGGATGTAGTCGCCGGACTGGATGCGCACCTTGTCCATCAAATCTCCGAGGCCGGGATGCGACAACAGCGCCGCCACAAGATCCGAGATCGGCGTGGCAAGGCCGAAGAACGACGATTCCGCCGCGCGGCGCAGCGCCATGGACTGATCCCCGGGCGCCAGTGCAAAGCCCACGCGCAAGGCCGGCGTCACCGATTTCGACAACGAGGCCACGTACCAGCCGCGTTCGGGGGCCAGCATCCGGTAGGCCGGGGCCTGCGACGGGCCGATGCGGTAACAATCATCCTCGAGAATCTGCAGGTCGCACCGGCGGGCAACCTCGACGATCTCAGCGCGGCGTTCGGCCGGGGTAAAGAGGCAGGTGGGGTTATGCACCTCGGCGGAGGTGAACAGCATCTGGGCCTGGTATTTTTGCGCCGCCGCCTCCAGCGCGTCGGGACGCAACCCATGGGCGTCCATCGCCACCGGGATCACCTCAGCCCGCATCAGGTCGGCGGCCCGACGGAACCCCGGATAGCACAGCTCCTCGACCAGCACCGTGGGGCGGCGCCCGCAAAGAACGGTCTGCATGATCAGGATGATGGCGTTCTGCCCGCCATGGGCCAGTACCACGTCCTCTTCCGTGAACCGTCCCAGCGGCGCCTGGGACAGGAACCGCGCCGCCGCGGCGCGGGCGGGCTGCATGTTCTGGCGGCTGGGGTAATGCATGACGCCCGAGGGCGGGTCCTCGGCAATCTGCGCCAGAAGCTGCCGGACAAGGCCGGCCTGCCCCACGCTGGGCAGGTGCGGCGAGATCATGTTGACGGCATAGCCGTCGCCGCCGGAGTTGTGTTCGACACTGTCGGCCTCGATCGGGAAGTAATCCGGGGGGATCGGTTTGGGCTGGGCCACGAAAGTGCCGCGTCCGACTTCGGCCAACAGCGTTCCATCGTCCGTCAGCCCGGAATAGGCCCGCGCGACGGTGCCCGGCGTGATCCCCAGCCGCCAGGCAAGATCGCGAACGGGCGGCAGCTTGTCGCCCGGGGCAAGGCTCTGGTTGTCGATGCCGGTGCGGATCGCCTGCATCAACGCCTTGTACTTGGGCGCGGCGGTATCGGACAGCTCCGGCTGCCAATTTGTACCCATGACAATATTTCCGTGGATTCGAACAATTGGGCAATGTATCCCTCAATTGTGGCAAGCACGCAATAATGTGTCAATACAATTCATCAGGAAAGGATACGCCATGACCAGTTTCACCCGCACCGACCGCACGGCACTCGAGGGGCTTTCCGCCCGCACCACCCTGCCCGCCCTGTCGCTGATCGCGGTACAACTGGCCTGGGCCTATGTCCTGTGGACGCAACGCCGAAAGACACGGGTGCACCTGTCAAAGCTCGACGATCACATGCTGCGCGATATCGGTCTCAGCCCGCGCGAGGCCGACATCGAGATGCGCAAACCCTTTTGGAGACCGTAATCGTCCCCGATACGGATCTCTTCCAACTGGGCCGGGTACATTCCCGGCCCTTTTTTCATGGTTTGGGGGGAATCGAGTAGGTCAGGCTGGCCCGCGCCACCGGCTGGTCGAATCCATCCGAGAAGATCAGCACGTCGCCCACGGCCAGAACGCGCCCCAGTTTCAGCAGGCGGCAGTCGGCAATGAGGTCGGTATTGGCGGCCGGCTTGCGCATGAAGTCGATAGAGCAGCTGGTGGTGACCGCCAGCGCCTCGCGCCCCGTCATGCTGAGCACCGCCATGTAGACCGCCACATCCGCCAGCGCAAAGATCGACGGCCCCGAGACCGTGCCGCCGGGACGCAGGTGGCGGTCGTCGACGTTCAGGCGCACGCGCAGCGCCATCTCGTCCAGGCTGTCGATGGTGAAATCGCCCGTCACCTGCGGGAAGACCTCGTCGATATAGGCCATCAGATCGGTTGCATTCAGTTTCAGCGGCATGCTTTCCTCCGTGCGCGTGCCGGCGTAAGAAGGCACAAGCCCCGAGGAGGATCAAGATGACAATCCTGGAACGCCAAGACGACGGCGCCATCGCCCGTCTGACGATGAACCAGCCCGAGAAACTGAACGCGTTGAGCGACGGCATGCTGGAGGCGCTTCAGACCACGCTGGGCGAGATCGCGGCGGACAATTCGATTCGCGTGGTGACCCTGGCCGGGGAAGGCAAGGCGTTCTGCGCGGGCCATGACCTGAAGGAAATGACCCAAGGGCGGCAGGCCGAGGATGGCGGCAAGGCCTATTTCGCCGATCTGTTCTCGCGGTGCAGCGCCCTGATGCGCACGATCCGCGACCTGCCCCAGCCGGTCATCGCCCTGCCCCACGGCATCGCCACCGCCGCGGGCTGTCAGCTTGTGGCGACCTGCGACCTGGCCGTGGCGGCCACGGGTACGCGGTTTGGCGTGAACGGGGTGAATATCGGGCTCTTTTGTTCCACGCCGATGGTCGCGCTCAGCCGCAACATTCCGCGCAAGCAGGCGTTCGAGATGCTGACCACGGGCGAGTTCATCGAGACCGACCGCGCGATCGAGCTGGGACTGATCAACCGCGCCGTGCCACAGGATGCTTTGCAGGCGGCCGGCGACGATCTGGCCCATACCATCGCATCCAAGCTGGGCGCGGCGGTGAAGGTCGGCAAACAGGCCTTCTACAAGCAACTGGAGATGGGGCTGGACGACGCCTATGCCTTTACCGGCGAGGTCATGGTCGAGAACATGATGTGGCGCGATACCGAGGAAGGCATCAGCGCCTTCATCGAAAAGCGCCCGCCCGAGTGGAGCCAGGACTGACGCGATAGAATCACATATAGGCGGCATTTCACGCTCAATACCTCTGCCCACGGTTGAGTTTCGGGCGCCAGACGGTTGCTGTTGAACGCCATTCAGAGGGGCAATCGCGGAATTCCTGCTCGCAGATCAACACATTAACCGATTGTTAACGAATCGCGTCCTCAGTGTTCCGCTTTGGCCGGTTTATCGCAGCCTCAATTCAGTCATTATCAACCCGAGGTTGGTGCGACACAAAGTAGGATCACCCGATCCGTTTTTTAGCATCTCATTTTACATTCGTTGCGCCAACCTCACGATTAGCCAGCAAACACTGATCTCTTGCAGGGGCGCCGCGGCGTTCGGCAATGTTTCCAAAGCCGTGCCACAGTTTTTCCTCATTTGCCGTTTTATCGCCACAATCCATCCGTTAAGCCACGTGGCGGGGGCATCGTGTGGGGTTTGCACGACGCTATGATCACGGCGCTATGACATATCGGGTGGCGGTCCTCGGCATCTGGTCCCTCCTGGCCAGCCTCTCTCTGGCCATTCCATCGGAGGCTGCTGACCTGCCCGACCCGGCAAACCGCGCGGAGTTCCCCACACCGGGGGCCACGTCGGTTCTGCTGGGCCGTGATCTGTTCTTCGACCCGATCCTGTCGGGCAATCGCAACATCGCTTGTGCCACCTGCCACCATCCTGACATGGCAAGCGGCGACGGCGTGTCGCTGTCGCTTGGCGAGGGCGGTCGCGGGCTTGGTCCGGCACGAACGCGGGCCGCAGACAATCCGCCGAAACGCCTGGCCCGCAATGCACCGCCGCTTTTCAACCTGGGCGCGGCGGAATTTACCGCCTTTACCCATGACGGCCGCGTCATCGCCAGCAAGACGGAACGGTACGGGATCAGCGTCCCCGAGCAGCTCTTGCTGGAGCGCCCGATCAGCCTATTGGCCGCGCAGGCCCTTCTGCCGCTGGTCGCGGTGGACGAAATGGCCGGCCACCCCGGTGAGAACATCATCGCCGACGCCGTGGCGCAGGGCCGGATCGCGGGCTATGACGGTGCGTGGCAGAAGATCGCCGAGCGGGTCTGGGACATTCCCGAGTACCGCCGCCGGTTCGAATGGCTGATCGGTCCTGACGAGCCCTTGCATATCACCCACATCACCGCCGCACTGGCCGATTTCGTGACCTACGAGTTTCGCGCCACCGACAGCCCGTTCGACGCCTTCCTGTCGGGCCAGGACGAGGCTTTGAGCAACGATCAGCTGCGCGGCATGGCGCTGTTCTATGGCAAGGCGGGTTGCGCCGGCTGCCATTCCGGCAAGTTCCAGACCGATCACGATTTTCACGCCATCGGCCTGCCCCAGATCGGGCCGGGCAAGGGGCACGGGGCCAACGGCAATTCAGATATCGGGCTGGGGGCGATCACGGGCGATCCTGGCGATGCCTACAAGTTCCGCACACCGTCGCTGCGCAACGTGGCGCTGACCGCGCCCTATGGCCATAACGGTGCCTATCGTGATCTTGCGGCGATGATCCGGCATCACGCGGACCCGGGCGCGGGGCTGGCGCAATATCCTGGCCTGTCTGCGGCCTTCGTGCCGGACGTCGGTGCGGAGGAGACCGAGCTGGAGGCCGCGATGCGCGACGAGGCCGAGGTGCTGAGCATCTATGCCGCTGCGACCCTGCCCCGCACGCCGCTGACAGACATGGACATCGCCGCGCTAGTCGATTTCCTGGATGCGCTGACCGACCCGGTTTCGCGCACGGGCCGTCTTGGCGTGCCCGACGCCGTTCCCTCGGGCCTGCCGGTGGCCGGGCTGCCCGGCGACAGCTGACCCTTTCCAAACCGCCCTCGACCCTTTAAATGCGGGCCCATGACAGAGACACTTCATATCGTCGGCGGCGGCATGGCCGGGTCCGAGGCCGCGTGGCAAGCCGCCAACATGGGCGTGCGCGTGGTCATCCACGAGATGCGCCCAAAGGTCGGCACCTTCGCGCACCAGACCGGCGACCTGGCCGAGATGGTCTGTTCCAACTCGTTCCGCTCGGACGATGACGAACAGAACGCCGTGGGCCTCCTGCACTGGGAAATGCGGCAGGCAGGCGGGCTGATCATGGAAATGGCCGAGACCCACCGCCTGCCCGCCGGCGGCGCGCTGGCCGTGGACCGCGAGGCGTTCAGCCAAGGCGTCACCGCGCGTTTGCGCGCGCATCCCAACGTCACCGTCGAGGAAGGTGAGGTGTCCACCCTGCCCGAGAGCGGCCGCTGGATCTTCGCCACCGGCCCGCTGACCTCTCAAGGGCTGGGCGCCGCAATCGCCGCCGAGACGGGCACCGACCGGCTGGCCTTTTTCGACGCCATCGCGCCGATTGTCTACCATGACACGATCGACATGAGCCAGGCGTGGATGCAGTCGCGCTATGACAAGGGCGAAACCGAGGAAGAGCGCACCGCCTATCTCAACTGCCCGATGACCAAGAACCAGTACGAGGCCTTCATCGACGCGCTGCTGGCCGCCGACAAGACCGAGTTTCACGAAGGCGAAACGGCGACTTATTTCGACGGCTGCCTGCCCATCGAAGTGATGGCCGAACGCGGGCGTGAGACGCTGCGGCACGGACCGATGAAGCCTGTGGGCCTGACCAATCCCCACCAGCCTGACGTGAAGCCTTGGGCGGTGGTGCAGCTGCGCCGGGACAACGCGCTCGGGACGCTCTATAATATCGTCGGTTTTCAGACTAAGATGAAGTACGGCGCGCAAACGGATGTTTTCAAAATGATTCCCGGGCTGGAGAATGCCAGTTTCGCGCGCCTGGGCGGCATCCACCGCAACACGTTCCTGAACTCGCCCACGCTGCTGGACGACCAGATGCGCCTGCGCGCCAAGCCGCATATCCGTTTCGCGGGTCAGATCACCGGCGTCGAAGGCTATGTGGAATCCGCCGCGATGGGCCTCTTGGCCGGGCGTCTGGCCGCCGGAGAAATCCTGGGTCGCCCCCTGCCCGCGCCGCCGCAGGACACGGCGATGGGCGCGCTTATCCACCACATCACCGGCGGAGCCGAGGCCAAGACATTCCAGCCGATGAACGTCAATTTCGGCCTTTTCCGCCCCGTCGACGGCCTCAAGGGCGGGCGCCGGGGGCGGCGCGACCGCTACAAGGCCTATACCGACCGCGCCAAGGCGGCCTGGACCGGCTGGCTGGGCGAAACAGCAGTGGACGCCGCCGAAACCGTGTGATTTTCTGCTCTTATGCAGGACAGCTTTTTCGACAAGGCCTATGCCACGGCCGATCCCGACGAGACCCGTGCGCTTTATGACGCCTGGGCGGCCAGCTATGACGCCGAAATCGCCACGAACGGCTATGCCACGCCGGGCCGCGTGGCCGATGCGATATTCCGCTTCGCCAAGTCGCACGAGGCGCCGCTCTTGGATTACGGCTGTGGCACCGGCCTGTCCGGTCTGGCGCTGAAACTGGCCGGATTTTCCACGATCGACGGGATGGACCCCAGTCACGAGATGCTGGATGGCGCAAGGCGCAAGGCCGTCTACCGGACACTGACGCCGATCGACCTGTCAGCCCCCGATCCGATCCCGGAAGGCGCTTACGAGGCGATCACCTGCATCGGCGTGATCGGCACGGGCGCGGCCCCGGCCTCGACGCTCGATCTGGTGATGCACGCGCTGCCCAAGGGCGGCTTGCTGGGCTTCAGCCTGAACGACCACGCGCTGGCCGACCGGCAGTACGAAGGCGCGTTGAACGGCTGGCTCGACTGTGGCGCGGCACGGCTCTTGTTTCGCGAACATGGGCCGCACCTGCCCGGTCAGAACATCAGCTCCACCGTATACATCCTTGAAAAAGCGTGACATTCAAAACAAGATTTGCACCATCCCCTACGGGCCCGTTGCATCTTGGGCACGCGTTTTCGGCGCTGCTGGGGCATGACATGGCCCGCGCCCGCGGCGGCGCGTTCCTCTTGCGGATGGAAGACACCGACCTGCAACGCAGCAAGCCGGAATGGGATGCGCAGATCCACGACGACCTGACATGGCTGGGGGTGTCATGGGACGAACCTGTCTTGCGTCAGTCCGAACAGCTCGACAGCTACACTCCCGCGCTGCACCGGCTGGAGGCGATGGGCATGCTCTACCCCTGTTCGTGCAGCCGCAGCCAGATCCAGGCCGCGCTCGCCGCCCCGCAGGAAGGTGTTTCCCACGAGGTTTATCCCGGCACCTGCAAGCATCGGAGCATGGCAAGCCGCCAGCCCGGCGACGCCCTGCGCCTGCACTTGGACCGGGCGCTGTCGCATTTCGGCGGAATCTATCCCGATTTCGAGGAAACCGGCCCGTTGCACACCGGCACGCATCGGATCGACCCGGAAAAGGCGCTGGCCGAGATCGGCGACGTGGTCCTCAGCCGCAAAGGCGAGGACATCGTCGCCTATTTCCTCGCCTCCGCGCTCGATGATATCCGGCAGGACATCACCGATGTGGTCCGCGGCGAGGACCTGTTCGGCTTCGTGCCGATTCAGGTGATCCTGCTCAGCCTGCTGGGCCACGCGATCCCGCGCTACCACCACCACCGCCTGATCCGCGACGAGGACGGCAAGCGCCTGGCCAAGCGCGACGACGCCCGCAGCATCGCGACCTATCGCGAGGCGGGAAGGACACCCGCTGATATCCGTGTCATGGTTGGGCTATAACGCACGCTTTTTCTTGCAAAAAATACTCATGGCGCGACAGGCGCCATAAGCTCGACCTCCAAGCCCTCTTGAACGCCGGTGTAAAAACAGCTGCGCCGGTTGGTGTGACAGGCCGGCCCGGTTTGATCGACCAACAGCAATAGGCAGTCGCGGTCACAATCCACCCGGAACTCCGCCAGTTTCTGCACGTGGCCCGAGCTTTCGCCCTTGATCCAGAACGCCTGCCGCGAGCGGCTCCAATAGGTGACGCGGCCCGTCTCCAGCGTGCGGGCCACGGCCTCGGCGTTCATCCAGGCCATCATCAGCACCTCGCCGCTGGCCGCATCCTGCGCGATGGCGGGGATCAGGCCTTGCTCGTTGAAACGCAAGCTGGAAACATCGAATTCCATGTCAGAAAAACCTTTTGCCTTGGCGGTGTCAGCCCTTATCTATGGGGTCAATAACGAAAGGGAAAGCCATGAGCGGCGAGACCGACTTGATCAAGCTATACTCCGCGCGGATTCTCGAACTCGCCGCCGACATCCCGCATCACGGCCGACTGGACGCGCCGGAGGCGACCGTGAAGCGCCGTGCGCCGCTTTGTGGCTCGACCGTTACGGTGGACCTGAAAACTGATGGCGACCGCATCACCGACTATGCGGCCGAGGTGAAGGCCTGTGCCCTTGGTCAGGCTTCGGCCAGCGTCGTGGGCTCGGGCATCATCGGCTGCACCTATGACCAGGTGGTCGCGGCGCGCGATGCGCTGAAGGCGATGCTGAAATCCGACGGACCCACACCGCCCGCGCCGTTTGACGGGCTGGAAGTTTTGCGTCCCGCGCAGGAGTACAAGAACCGCCACGCCTCGATCCTGCTGACACTGGAAGCCGCCAAAGAGGCGATGGAAGAGGCCCGCGCCACCGCCTGAAAGTCTTCGTACGAAGACTTTTGTCAGCGCACCACTTCGATCGTCGCATGATCCATACCATAGGTGTCGCGCAGGGTGTCTCTGACCTGCGATTTGACCGCTTCGGCGTCGAAGCCTTGGGATACCGACAGGTTGAGCGTCACCATCGGACGCTCCTGCGTCACCTGCCACGCATGAACGTGGCTGACCTCCGCCACGCCGTCGACTTTGTGCATCAGCGTCTCGGCCACCTCGCGCCGGTCAAAACCGCTTGGCGCCCCTTCCAAAAGGATATGCCCGCTTTCGCGCACCACTTTCAGCGCCGAGCGCAGGATGATCACCGCCACCAGCACCGACAGGATCGGGTCGATCGGCATCCAGCCGGTCCAGAGGATCACCACCGAGGCGACAATGGCCGCGACCGAACCCAGCAGATCCCCCGCAACGTGCAGCGCGGCTGCGCGTATGTTCAGGTTGTCGCTGTCGTCGCGCGTCAGAACCCAGAAGGACGCGATGTTCACCACCAGTCCAGCCAGCGCCACCCAGAGCATCAGCCCGCCCAGCACCTCGACCGGTTGCGCCAAACGCCGGATCGCCTCGATTACGATCCAGAGCGCGATGGCAAAGAGCGTCAGCCCGTTGACAAAGGCCGCGAGCACCGAGAACCGGTCATAGCCATAGGTCCGTTTCCAGTCCGCGGGCTGGCGCGCGATGCGGAACGCGAACCACGCCAGCATCAATGACGCGAAATCGGTCAGCATATGCCCCGCATCGGCCAGAAGTGCCAGCGATCCCGACAGGATCCCGCCCGCAAGTTCGGCCAGCATGAAGCCCCCCGTCAGGGCGGCGGCGATGGCGACGGTGCGCTCCTTTTTCGGAACGTGGCTGTGCCCGTGGGAATGATCGTGCATGGTCCTGTCCTAGCGCGCTCAGCCTGTCATGGGGCGCGCGCGGCTGCAATTGAGCGCCCCCAAGATTCTTCGTACGAAGAATCTCCGACCGTAGCACAAAAAAAACCGCCGCACGCTGAGACAGCGGCGGCGGAAGGAATGCGTGATCCGCTTTTGCGCGTCGTGTCCGGGGAAGAGGCAACAACCCCGGAACAAGGGGACAGTATCAGGCCGCGTCAAGGGGACAGGAGACGCAAGCGCGACGCGCGAGGGATATACGCAGGCAGAAACGGTTACATCAGTCCCGGCAGGTAGAGCCCTCCGACCAGCGTGACGACCAGCGCCGCACCACCGATGAAATCACCGAGCAGAGTGTCGGCGGAGCGTCTTGCGGCGGTTTTGATCTGGGTCAGCATCGGGAGGCTCCTTGGTGCCGTTAACTTATGTTTCTCCTTTGTTCTCATTTTAAAAACCATTTGTAAAGAACTTTATAAGAACATTTGCGAACTTTTATGGAAGTTAGCTGATATCGGTCCGGAACCGCTGGGTTTCTTGGGCCAAGAAAATTTTGAACCCGCACCGCCCTGCTTCCGACTCCCTGAAGTTAACTGACCGAAAAAGGAGAAGCGCCATGACCGACACAAATAACCATGTTTGGAGCAGAGTACTGAATCAGCCGAACCTGTCTGTTAGCCTGATGCCGGACCAGTCCAGTCAAGCCGATGCGAAGGACGTGTTTGACCCGCCCGAGAGCTTCCTGCTCTTGCCGGCCGTGCAGACCGCGCCCGAGGATCCTGCCACTGACGCTTTCGACTTCAAAACGTCGCACAGTGGCGACGAAGCGGCTTTCGATATCGGGGGCGTGCTGGTCACCGGTATCCAGACCGGCGGATCGGGCGGCGACGATTTGGACGTGCTCCCTGAGCCCGAGCCGGTACCGGATTTCGTGATGACCGATCATTTCGATTTTATGTAACTGGCGCGGCCTGCTCTATCCGACGGACAAGAGCCGGATCGCCTCGTCCTGTCCCATCAGCCAAAGCAGAACGCGGGCAGCCTGCCCACGCTCTGATTGCAATTCCGGGTCATCGCCAAGCAGCTTGCGTGCATCGGTCTGTGCGGTGGCCATCAGCCCCGCCTGCGCCTCTATGTCCGCGACCCGAAAGCGCGGCAGGCCGGATTGCGCCGTGCCGATCAGGTCGCCGACGCCGCGCATTTCCAGATCGACCTCGGCGATGCGGAACCCGTCCTCGGTCTCGCGCATCGTGTCCATCCGGCGCTGACCGCCTTCGGACAAGGGCGCCTGGTACATCAACAGGCAGGTCGACTGCGCCTCGCCCCGGCCCACCCGACCGCGCAGCTGGTGCAGCTGCGCAAGGCCGAAATGCTCGGCCCGTTCGATCACCATGATCGAGGCGTTGGGCACGTCCACACCCACCTCGACCACCGTGGTCGACACCAGAACGCTCGTCTCACCGCGCTGGAAGGCGGCCATCGCGGCGTCCTTATCGGCGGGCGGCATCTGGCCGTGCACCAGCCCCACGCGCCCCTCGCCAAGCGCCGTGCGCAGATGCTTGAACCGCTCCTCGGCGCTGGTCAGATCCATCACCTCGGATTCCTCGACCAATGGGCAGACCCAATAGGCCTGCCGCCCCTCGGCAATGGCGCCTCTCAGATGATCGACCACCTCCTGCATCCGCGCCATGTTGGTGAGCGCGGTCTTGATCGGCTTCCGGCCGGGCGGTTTCTCGTCGAGGATGCTGACATCCATGTCGCCATATTGCGCCAAGGCCAGGCTGCGCGGGATCGGCGTGGCGGTCATCACCAGAACGTCCACCGCGGTGCCCTTGCGCCCCAGCTCCAGCCGTTGGCGCACGCCGAAACGGTGCTGTTCGTCGACTACGGCAAGGCGCAGGTCGTGAAATTCCACGTCCTTCTGAAAGACGGCGTGGGTGCCCACGAGGATCTGGATATCGCCGCGCTTCAGCGCCTCAAGCTTGGCCCGCCGCTCCGCGCCCTTGTCGCGGCCCGTCAGTAGTTCCAGCACCACGCCGGCGGATTCGGCCAGCGGGCGCAGCCCTTCCAGATGTTGCCGCGCAAGGATTTCGGTGGGGGCCATCATCACCCCCTGCCCGCCCGCCTCGACCGCGACCAGAAGCGCCATGAGTGCCACCAGCGTCTTGCCCGCGCCCACGTCGCCTTGAAGCAAACGGTTCATGCGCAGGGGCGCGGCCATGTCGGCACTGATCTCGGCAATCGCGCGGGTCTGGGCGCCGGTCGCGGTATAGGGCAACGCCGCGCTGACCTTGGATTGCAGCGCGCCGGTGGCCTCGCTCACCCGCCCCTTACCGCGCCGCATCTTGGCACGGGCAAGCGCTAGGGTCAGTTGGTGCGCCATGAATTCGTCATAGGCCAGGCGGGTGCGGGCCGGATCGGTCGCCGCCAGGTCGCCCATGTTCGCGGGGCTGTGGGCATGGTCAAGCGCCGCGTGCCAGTCCGGCCAATTCTCTTTGGCCTTTTGCGACGCATCGATCCACTCGGCCAGTTCCGGCGCGCGCGCCAGAGCCGAACGCACGGCCTTGGCCATCGTCTTTTGCGTCACGCCGGCGGTCAGCGGGTAGACCGGCTCGAAATCGGGAATTTCGCCTGCCTCTTCCACGGGCAGGATATGGTCAGGATGCGCCATCTGCGCCATCCCGTCGAAGAGTTCGACCTTGCCCGAGACCACCCGCCGCGCGCCGGTCGGCAAAACGCGATTGAGGTAATCGTCGCGGCCGTTGAAGAAGACCAGTTGAAAGGCGACCCGGGCGTCCTCGACCTGTATGCGATAGGGCCGGCCGCGCGATCGGGGCGGATCGTGCCGGCCCACCGTGACCTCGACCGTGACCGTGCCGGGCAGGTCCGCGCCCTGCACCGTGTCGCGCTTGCGCCGGTCGATGCCGGAATGCGGCAGCGTGAACAGCAGGTCCCGCGGCTTTGAAATATGCAACGCTTCCAACGTCTTGGCAGTCTTGGGCCCGACGCCTTCCAGCGTCTCCAGATCCGCGAAAAGCGGAAAGAGGATTTCCGGCCGGGTCGTCATGCGTCGCCGATCAGTTCCAGCCAGCCGTCTTCGTCGATGGTCTCGATCCCCAGTTCCTCGGCCTTCTTCGCCTTGCTGCCCGCCCCCGGCCCGGCCACCAGCAGATCGGTCTTGGCCGACACCGAACCCGAGACCTTGGCACCCAATGCTTCGGCCCTTGCCTTGGCCTCGGCGCGGGTCATCTTTTCCAGCGTGCCGGTGAAAACAACCGTCTTTCCCGCAACGGGGCTGCCATCCGTCGCGGGGGCCGCGGCCTCTTCAATGGTCAGATGAGCCGTCAGCCGGTCGATGCTGTCGCGTTCATGATCCTGTGCGAAGGCGGTCACCAGGCTGCGCGCCATGACCTCGCCCACCCCGTCGATGGCCAAAAGGTTGTCCCATTCCGGCCCTTCACAGTCTTTCGCGCCATCCATCGCCCCGGTGAAGGCATTCCAGCTTCCATAGCTGCGGGCGATCAGGTTGCTGGCCTGCTCGCCCACATGCCGGATGCCGAGGGCAAACAGCACGCGGCCGAAGGGGATCGTCTGCTTGTCCTCTATGGCCTGAAACAGGTTCTCGGCGCTTTTCTCGCCCCAGCCTTCGCGGTTCTTCAGCTGCTTCACGCCCGAGCCGTAGCGGTCCTGCAACGTGAAGATATCGGCCGGTTCCCTGATCCAGCCGTCGCGATAGAACTGCTCGACCTGTTTCGCGCCCAGACCTTCGATGTCAAAGGCCGCCCGCGAGACGAAATGCTTCAATTTTTCTACGGCCTGCGCCGGGCAGATCAGCCCGCCCGTGCAGCGGCGGACGGCGTCGCCCTCTTCGCGGATCGCCTCGGAGCCGCATTCGGGGCATTCCATTGGAAACACATAGGGCTCCGCGCCCTTGGGCCGCTTCGACAAGTCCACATCGGCCACTTTCGGGATCACGTCGCCGGCGCGGTAGACCTGCACCCAGTCGCCGATCCGGATGTCCTTGCCGCCGCGGATCTCCTGCCCCTTGCTGTCGAGGCCCTTGATGTAATCCTCGTTGTGCAGGGTGGCGTTGCTGACCACCACGCCGCCCACGGTGACGGGGGTCAGCCGGGCCACGGGGGACAGCGCACCGGTGCGGCCCACTTGGATCTCGATGTTTTCCAAGGTGGTCCAGGCCAGCTCGGCGGGGAACTTATGCGCGGTGGCCCAGCGGGGCGTCGTGCTGCGAAAGCCAAGCCGGCGCTGCAGGTCGAGATCGTTGACCTTGTAGACCACGCCATCGATGTCATAGCCCAAGCTGGCGCGCTTTTGTTCGATCCGGTCGTAATGCGCCTGCATCTCGGCCGGGCCGTCGCAGAGCGCGGTGAGCGGGTTGGTCGAAAATCCCAATTCGGCCAGCCGGTCGATGGCGCCCTTTTGCGTATCTGCCAGCGCTTCGCTGACCTCGCCCCAGGCATAGGCGAAGAAGCGCAACGGGCGGGACTTGGTGATGCTGCTGTCGAGTTGCCGCAGCGATCCCGCGGCGGCATTACGCGGGTTGGCGAAGGTCTTGGCGCCCTGCTCGGCTTGCCTTTTGTTCAGCGCCTCGAAATCGGCGTGGCTCATATAGACCTCGCCGCGCACCTCCAGCACGTCGGGCGCGTCTTTCAGCGTCACGGGAATATCGTCGATGGTGCGGGCATTGGCGGTCACGTTTTCCCCCACCGCACCGTCGCCGCGCGTGGCGGCCTGGACCAGTTTGCCCCCTTCGTAACGCAGGCTCAGGCTCAGCCCGTCGATCTTGGGTTCGGCGGTGTATTTGAGCGGCGCATCGGCTTTGAGGCCAAGATAGCGGCGGATGCGGTCGTCGAACTCGGCGACCTCGGCGTCGTCAAAGACGTTCGACAGGCTGAGCATCCGAACCGCGTGCGTGATCTTGGAAAACCCGTCTGCCGGGGCCGCCCCGACCTGTTCACTGGGGCTGTCGTCGCGTTTCAGCTCGGGGAAGCGCGCCTCGATGGCAGCGTTTCGCGCCTTGAGCGCGTCGTAGTCCGCGTCGGTGATCTGCGGCGCGTCGTCCCGATGATAGGCATCATTGGCCTTCGCCAGCACGTCAGCGAGGCGGGCCAGCTCTTCGCGGGCCTGCGTTTCGGTCAGGGTGTCTACGGGTGTTTCGGCGGTCATGCCCTGTTCTCTGTCTTGCTGCCGGTCGGCGTCTTCCCCGAAGTGTTAAAGCCTTTCTTGCCAAAGCTGAATTGCAGATTTTCATTCAAGGCCCGGACCGCGCCTGTCGGCGGCAGAAGACGCGTCTCGCTGCACAAACTCGACAGGCCCGGCATTATTGTCCACTGAACGCCACGCGCGAAACCGGGCCCGGCACATATGCCGGACCCGGTCAGCTGGAGGGCCGTGTCGTAACTGCATTCCGTGTCAGGCTAGGCACAGTATCGCCACCGCTTCAGGGCGCGATCCTGCGGGATCGGGTTTGCCTGACGGGGCTGCCGCCTCGGGCCTCAGGCGCCCACGGCGAGCCGTGGGCCGTCACCTTTACCCTCTGTCGGTTCCGGGTCGCGCAGGACATAGCCGCGGCCCCAGACCGTTTCGATGTAATTGTCGCCGCCCGTCGCCTCCGCCAGCTTCTTGCGCAGCTTGCAGATGAAGACGTCGATAATCTTGAGTTCCGGCTCATCCATGCCGCCGTAAAGATGGTTGAGGAACATCTCTTTCGTGAGGGTCGTACCCTTGCGCAGGCTGAGAAGTTCCAGCATCTGGTATTCCTTGCCGGTGAGGTGCACCGTCTTGCCGCCCACTTCCACCGTCTTGGCATCGAGGTTCACGTTGACCTTGCCGGTGCGGATCATCGATTGCGAATGACCCTTGGAGCGGCGGATGATCGCGTGGATCCGCGCCACCAGTTCCTCGCGGTGGAAGGGTTTCGTCAGGTAGTCGTCGGCGCCGAATCCAAAGCCCTTGATCTTGTTCTCGGTATCGTCCGCCCCTGACAGGATAAGGATCGGCGTTTCGATCCGTGCAAGCCTGAGTTGCCGCAGGACCTCGTGTCCGTTCATGTCGGGCAAACCCAGATCGAGCAGGATCAGGTCGTAGTCGTAAAGCTTGGCCAGATCGACCCCCTCCTCGCCAAGGTCCGTGGTATACACGTTCAGATTGGCATGGGTCAGCATCAATTCGATGCTTTTCGAGGTATTGGGATCATCTTCGATCAAAAGAACGCGCATGCGTTAAACTCCGCTTGTATCCTTGTCCGCCCTGATATTCCGGGAAATTGGTTAACCGGTGGTTACTCTAGAAGAACAAATAGCGCGCACTACTTTAGGTTGTCTACTCATTTCGCGACCGTGACCTTCAATCCGCGTTCCCCGTGCCGGGAAACGGCGTCCAGCCACTCGTTAAATTCCTCTGCGCTGATCTGGTACATGTCCTGCGCCTCGGCCTGGGTAATCAGGCTGTGGGCCACGGCCCTCACAACCTGAAGTTTACGTGACGCCACCCATCGCTGCGTGTCCGGTGGCGGCAGGTCCGCGCGTGTCATGACCGTGCCATCGGGCAGTGTCACGGCGCGGAGGCCTTCGACTTTCTTGAGATACATCCTGGTTCACCCCTTACGATTTCACCGGCTTTACATTCCGGAATTGTCGTTAATGCTGGGTGAAATGGCGCGGGCCGAATGCATCGGATTTTCCTAAAAGCGCGTTCTGCAAGGGATCACGGGGCGCCGGCGGGTTGACACTGCCGCCGCGACAGGCCACACCGCGCCCTCTTCACACGCGCCAGATCGCCCTTATATTCCGGCCAAACCCGGAGCCATGCCATGCCGCTCGATCCTGAACTGAACTCGCTTGGTTTCCCCAAGGCCCCTGCCGATACGCGGGTCGTCGTTGCCATGTCCGGTGGTGTCGACAGCTCCGTCGTGGCGGCGCAACTGGCCGAGGAAGGGTACGACGTGGTGGGCGTGACGCTTCAGCTATACGACCATGGCGCGGCGCTGGCCAAAAAGGGCGCCTGCTGTGCCGGCGTCGACATCCATGACGCCCGTCGCGTGGCCGAGGAAATGGGCTTTCCGCATTACGTGCTGGATTACGAGAACATCTTCAAGGACGCGGTGATCGACGAGTTCGCCGACAGCTATCTCGCGGGCGCGACCCCGGTGCCCTGTATCCGCTGCAACGAGCGGGTGAAGTTCAAGGACCTGCTGGAGACCGCGAAGGATCTTGATGCCGATTGCATGGCGACGGGCCATTACATCCAGCGCAAGCTGGGTGACCGGGGTCCGGAACTGCATTGCGCGGCGGATGCTGCCCGCGACCAGAGCTATTTCCTGTTCTCGACCACGCCGGAACAGCTGGACTTCCTGCGCTTTCCGTTGGGACACCTGCCGTCGAAGGATGCGACGCGGCAACTGGCGGCGCGCTATGGGTTGCCCGTCGCGGACAAGCCCGACAGCCAGGACATCTGCTTCGTGCCCAATGGCAACTATGCCAGCGTCATCGAAAAGCTGCGACCGGGCGCCGCCGAGCCGGGCGAGATCGTTCATGCCGACGGCCGCGTGCTGGGGCGTCATGACGGCGTGATCCATTACACGATCGGCCAGCGCCGGGGGCTTGGCATCGGCGGCCTGGAAGAGCCGCTTTACGTGGTGAAACTTGACGTCGATACGCAGCGCGTGATCGTCGGCCCAAAGGATATGCTGGCGACCCGCACCGTGCCGGTGCGCGAGATCAACTGGCTGGGCGACGAGGACTTCCAGAGCCGTCCCGAGTGGCACGTGTCGGTCAAGGTCCGCTCCACCCGTCCACCGCGCGAGGCGGTCATTCGCCCCACCGGTCCGGACACGGCGGAGGTCGAGCTGATGGTGGCCGAGGAAGGTGTTTCACCCGGGCAGGCCTGCGTGTTCTACGAAACCGAGGGCAGCCGCATTCTTGGCGGTGGCTGGATCTGGAAAGGCTGACCGCGCGGCCTAGGCCGAGGCGCGTATGGTCGCGAGCGGTTCCGTGTGCCGCGGATCGGTCCGGCTGCTGCGGTGATAGGACGAATAGGGCCAGTCATGCGGGTCGCTGACAAAACCGTGGCGCACCGGATCGGTCCAGCAATGGCGCCGGAAGGTCTCTATATCGTGGCGGCTGCGGATCGGCTCGATCTTGTCTTGCGGACACCACAGATGCGCGCCGCCCGCCGCGATCTGGCTGGGCGTCATCGCACGTCTCGAAGCGAGGGCGGCGAACCGCGCCTTGATCGTGGAGAGCCGGATGGCAAGATCGTCGTCTCGGAATGGCAAGGTCAGGACCGCGTGCAGGTGGTCAGGCAGGACGACCCAGGCATCCAGCTCGAACGGCCAGAGCTCGCGAACCATGCGCACTGCCGCTTGCAGGTGGTCGATTTCGTCCACCAGCGTCGTTGCATCAGGCTGGGCCAGGGTCAGGGTGACAAACCGGCTTACGCCCCGGCGGCGAAGGGGAAAAAGCTGTACCATGCCCCGGAGCCTACGCGATTCCCGTTAACGGACGATTGACGCGGGCGCGCGGCCCGTTAGCCCGGCATCCGGTCCATGACTGCGCGGGCGGCACGCAGGCCGGGGTCCTCGCCGCCACGGCCCAGCCGTTCCATCGTCAGGCGCATCGCGTCGCGCTGAGGGCCGGGCTTGTCGAGCATGTCCAGAACCCCGGGTGCGATGAGATCCGCGCGACATCGCTCGCCGTTGAACTCGGGGATCGCGCGGGTTTCCGACACCAGGTTGACCAGCGTCAGCGTGTCGATGATCAGCATCCGGCGGATGATCTCGCGCGTCAGCCACGCGGCGTCATAGGCGATGACCATGGGCGTGTCGGCGGCGGCCAGTTCCAGCGAGACGGTGCCCGACGCCGCCAATGCACCTTGAGCACAGCCAAAGGCCGCAGCTTTGCTCCGCTTGTCGGCCTGACCCTGCCCCGTCGGCAAGACCACAACCGGGTCGCCGGGCCAGTCGGCCACAAGCTCCGTGACCTGTTCCGCGCGGGCCGCCACGGTCGGGATCACCAGTCGCAACTCGGGTTTCGCCGCGCAGACCTGCCGGATCGCGTCGCCGAAAATCGGGCCGAGACGCGCCACCTCGCTGCCGCGCGACCCCGGCAGCACCAGCAGCACCGGCGCGTCGCCCAAGCCGTGATCGGTGCGGAAGGCAGCGATCTCGTCGTCGGAGGCGGGCTCATCATTCACCACCGGGTGCCCGACGAAATCGCAATCCACGCCCGCGGCCTCCAGGTAGGGCGGCTCGAACGGCAGAAGCGCCAGAACCTGGTCGATCACCTTTGCCATCTTGTCGGCCCGCTTGGGCCGCCACGCCCAGACCGAGGGGGCGACGTAATGCACGGTGCGCAAATCACTGCGCTCCTTGATGATCTTCGCCACGCGCAGGCAGAAATCGGGGCTGTCGATGCCGATCACCACGTCCGGGCCATAGTCGATCGCGGCTTGGGCGGTCTCACGGATGCGGCGCTTGAGGTGGAAATACTTGGGCAGGATCTCGACCAGCCCCATGACGCTCAGCTCTTCCATCGGAAAGAGCGACGTAAACCCCTCGGCCTGCATCTGGTCGCCGCCGACACCCGCAAACTCCACGTCGGTCAGCGATTGCAGGCCCGCCATCAACGCAGCCCCCAGCCGGTCGCCCGATGCCTCCCCGGCGATGACGAAGATCTTCATGCCCCGCCCCGTGGCCGCACCCACATGAACATGCCTTGCGCGCGCAGAACCTCGGCCACGCCCTCGGGGTCGAGCAACATGACGCCGGCTGCCTCGATCACGATGCCGGCCAGCCCGGCCTCGGCGGCACGCATCACGGTGCCAAGGCCGATCAGCGGCATGTCCACGCGCAGCTCCTGCCCCGGCTTCGGCGCCTTGAAGAGGATGCCGCCGTCGCTGGTGTCCTCCGCCGCGCGCGCCTCGGCCACCGGGCCGCTCAGCCAGTCGGCCACGCTGTCCAGCATGTCGCCCATCATCTCGAACGGGTTGTGGGAGATGCCCTCGTCCGGCGTTTCGGGGCAAAGGTCGCTCAGCATGGCGTCGGTGCCGCGGGCATCCTCGCGGGCGATCACCTTGCCGCCGCGCACCACCACGGCCTGCCCGGCATCAGCGGCGGCCAATTCGGCCAGCGCCGCCTCCGCCACGGCAATGTCCTGATCCACGCCATCCGGCAACGTGCCGGTCAAACCCTCGGGCGGCAACAGCGAGGGGTCGATATCGACCGCACCAATAACCTCAATTCCGGCCTCTTCGAATATCTCGGTGAAAATGCGCAGCGTGCTGTCATCGCCGGAATTGCTCAGCGCCGCCTGCACCTTGGGCACAAGCGGCATCGTCGCCGCGTCGATCTGCGTCGGGTCGATCGGCGGGCGGCGCATGGCCCCGGCCATGCAGATCCGGGTGACGCCGACCTCCTTCGCGGTGGCAATGAAGTTTCCCAACGTTTCCAGCCGAAAGCCAAGCCGCGGCAGCTCGCCTTTCACATCCGACGGGAACTGCTCGATCTCGCAGACAACCGGCACTTCGCCACGGGCCAGCAGGACCCGAACCAGCTGCGGCGGCAGGCCGCCCTGCCCGGCGATCAGTCCCAGCGTCATCTGCGCCTCAGCCCGCCCCGGGGGTCAAGAACGACCGGTCGCTTTCGGCCAGCACGAAATCCACGATCTGGCGGACATACGCGCTCTCGGTTTCCTCGCCCAGACGGCGGGCGCGGTCCTGGAATGCGCCTTCGCCCTGCGCCAGCATCTGGAACGCGGCACGCAGCGCCGTGATGTCCTTGCGGGCCACGCCGCGCCGCTTGAGCCCCACAAGGTTCAACCCGTCCAGGTGCCCGCGCGGCGCTTGGACCAGACCATAGGGAATCACGTCGTTGGTCACCATGGTGACCGCGCCGATGATCGCTCCCTGCCCGATGCGCACCCATTGGTGCACGCCCGACAGGCCGCCGATGATCACGTCATCCTCGACCACGCAATGCCCGGCAAGGGCCGCGTTGTTGACGATGATCACCCGGTTTCCCACCTGCACGTCATGTGCGACGTGACAGCCGGCCATGAAAAGCCCGTCATCGCCCACGCGCGTGATCCCTCCGCCGCCCTCGGTGCCGGAATTCATCGTCACGTGTTCGCGGATGCGGTTGCGCTCGCCGATTACCAGCCTGGTCTTCTCGCCCGCGAATTTCAGGTCCTGCGGGATCTCTCCGATACAGGCGAAGGAAAAGATCACCGTCTCGTCCCCCACTTGCGTGTCGCCGGTGACGACCACGTGGGATTTCAAAACCACACCATCGCCCAGCCGCGCCTCAGGGCCGACATGGCAGAACGGGCCGATCTCGACCCCCGCACCGATCTGGGCGCCCTCTTCAATGACCGCACTTGGATGAATGCGCGTCTCGGCCATGCGGCTTACTCCTTCGGCATCTCCATCATGGCGGTGAAATCCGCCTCGCAGGCCAGTTCGCCCTCGACCGTCGCCTCGCCGTGGAAACGCCAGACCTTGCCGCCGGGCTTGCCGCGCGTGGTCGTCACCTTCAACTCCAGCACGTCGCCGGGCACCACCATGCGGCGGAACTTGCAGGATTCGATCGCCATGAAATAGACCAGCAGCTCGCGGTCCTCCATTTCCAGCGCGGCCCCCACCATGACGGCGGCGGTCTGGGCCATGGCCTCGACGATGGTGACGCCCGGCATGATCGGCTTGGCCGGGAAATGGCCCTGAAAATGCGGCTCGTTCATCGTGACGTTCTTGATGCCGCGGGCGGATTGATAGCCGTCCATGTCCACGACCTTGTCCACCAGCAGGAACGGATAGCGGTGCGGGATCAGCCGTTGGATGCGGCCGATATCGGCACTGTCGAGGGACGTGGTCATGAGGGTTCGCTTCCTTCTGCCTTTGGCCGTGAACAGAACCTGCCCGCGGTGTCCCCGCTTAGCAACTTGGGGTCAGCGGGGCAAGCGCGGCGGCGGTTCGGGTGGTTATTCGGCGGGGGCGGCTTCAGGGTCGCTGCCGGGCTCAGGTTCACTCTGGGGAGCCGGATCAGCTGCCTCGGATGTGCCCTCGGCCGTGCCGGCGTCGCTCTCGTCCTGCGCGGCGGGGCCCAGCGAGGCGTCGATACGCTGAACCGCGGCGCTGGTGATGTCGACCACGTCGGCCTGTAGCAGTACCGTGCGGCGGTCCATCACCACCGCGGCCCCGGCCTCGCGCATCAGCTCGACCAGCACCGGCTCGACCTGGCGCATGAAATCAAGGGGGGCGCGTTCGCGGTTGCGCTCGTGCTCACGCACCCGGCGCTGGCTGTCGGCGCGAATCGTCTGTACCCGTTCGTCGAACGCGTCGGCAAGGTCGCGGAATTCCTCGGACGAGGTGGTGTCGCGCTGCTCGGTCAGGGCACGCTCCTCGGCCTCCAGCTCGGCCTCCAGCTTGCGGTTGAGCGCGATCAGATCCTCGCGCTCTTGCTGGAGCTGGGCGGAGATCGACTGACCCAGACGGGTTTCCTCGAACAGGCGTTCAGGGTCCACCACCAGGATATCGCTTTGCACCACGCCGACACTTTGCGCCGCCGCGGGCACGGGGCCGCCGACGAGCCACCCCGGGGCCGCCAGCAGGGCCACCGACATCAGCAGGGCCCGTAGCGGTATCATCTCAGAATTCCGTGCGGACCGTTATATCGAACTCGCGCTCGATGTCGCCCGGCTCTTTCTGAAGCGCCTTGGAGAAGTTCAGCCGCAGCGGACCGAACGGCGATTCCCAGAACAGAGACAGGCCAACCACGTGGCGCGCGTTGAACCCGGTGGATTGCGCCGGACCGATCGTGTCGACATTCCAGATCGCGCCGACATCGTAGAACGCGCCGCCCGACAGGCCGAATTCCTCGGGCGTGCCCAGCGGGAATTCCACGTCGAACTTGGCCACGGCATAGAGGTTGCCGCCCAGATGTTCGCCATTCTGGATCGGGCCCATGCCGTTGGAGTCGAAGCCGCGCATGACCTGACCGGTATAGCGGTCGATGGCGCGGGACCGATCACCGCCCATGAAATCAAGCGCACCGGCCTCGAGCGAGGCGCGCAGCGTGATCTCTTCGTTGAAGGCAAGTCGTTGCCCGGCCACCCGCATGGAGTACTTCATGTACTCGAGGTCTCCACCAAGCCCGTTATATTCCACGCCCGCGTCGAGCAGGACGCCGGCATTGGGGTTGAGGCCCGTGCGCCGCGTGTCGTAGACGATGCGCGTGCCGATCCCGCTGGTAAAGAAGTCGCCCCGCGCGACCTCGGCGGCAAGGGTCGGCGAGACACCGGTATAGTCATCCATCTCCTGGTAGCCGGCCCTGTAGTAGAGCGACAGGCGGCTGTTTTCAGAAACGGGAAAGGTCAGGCTGGGCCGGAACTCGCCCAGCACAGTGTCATAAAGGCTGTTGTTGCCATCGGTTTCCAACAACGAGGTCTGGATCGCGAACTCCACGTCGCGGCCAAGGAAGGCCGGTTCAGCGAAGGCAAGGTTGTAGTTGGCCGTGTCCGCCGAGGCCGAAATCTGCGCCGTCACCCGCTGACCACGGCCCAGGAAGTTGCGCTCGGAAAAGCCCAGCGTCAGGCCGAACCCGCCGTCCGAACTGTAGCTGCCGCCGAAGGACAGCGTGCCGGTGGTGGTTTCCTCGACATCCACGTCGACCACAACCTGGCTGGGGTCCGACCCTTCGCGCGCGTTGACTTCCACGTCCTCGAAGTAGCGCAGCGCGCGGATGCGCTCGGCGGCTTCGCGGATCTGGCGTGGGTTGAACGGGTCGCCCTCGACCGGGGTGAACTGGCGACGGATGACGCGGTCGAGCGTGGTCGTGTTGCCCTCGATGTCGATGCGCTCGACAAACACACGCGGGCCACGCACCAGCATGAACTCGACATCCAGTGTCAAGTCGCGTTCGTTGCGGGTGATGACCGGCTCGACCCGCAGAAAGTCGACGCCCTGACGGATCGCCAGACGTTCCATCCGCGCGATCGAGTTCTCGACCAGCGTCGGTGAATAGACCACGCCCGGCCGGACCCGCAGCACGTTCTGGTAATCGGCGGCATTGGCCTCGGGGATCTCGCTGGTCGTCGTGATCTGCCCAAAGCGGAATTGCTGGCCTTCCTGTACGTTGAAGGTCACGAAGTAGCCGTCACGTTCCTGCGCAAGCTCTGCATTCGTGCCGGTGACGCGGAAATCGACATAGCCCCGTGACAGGTAGAAATCACGCAGCACCTGCTTGTCGAATTCCAGCCGTTCGGCATTGAACGTGTCGCGCGAGACGATGGCGCGCAGGATACCCGCCTGCTTGCTGTCCACGACGCGGCGCAGGCGGCGGTCGGAATAGGCGCGGTTGCCGACAAAGCTGACGCGGTTCACCTCGATCGCACCGCCTTCGAAGATCTCGAAGACAAGGTCGACACGGTTGTCGCTACGGCGGATAACCTTGGGCTGGATGCGGGCCGATACGCGGCCGTTCTCTTCGTAGGCTTCGGTCAGGATCGCCACGTCGCGTTCAACGCGGGTGGGGCTGAATACCTGGCGCGGTTCGCTTTGGATAAAGCTTTGCAGATCGGGGTCCTTGATGCGCCGGTTGCCCTCGAAGGCGATGCGGTTGATCGTCGGGTACTCGATGACCCGGATCACCAGCGTGTTGCCCTGCGGGATGACCTGCACGTCCTCGAAAAGACCGCTGGCGCGGATCCGCTGCGCCGCGTCGTTCAGCTGGCCGGCGCTGATCGTCTCGCCACGGGCGATGCCCGCCTGGCTGAGGATCGTACCGCCCTCGATCCGCTGGTTGCCCTCGATGGACACGTTGGTGAAACGATAGCTTTGTGCCTCGGCCGGCGATGCGGCGGACATGGCGGCGGCCATCAGTCCAGCCGCGAAAAGCAACGAAAGAAAATGCGTTGAAAAAAGCCCTGAAAAGCGCTTCGTCCCCAACCCGATCGACAGTTTCATCAGCAAACCCAATCAGCCATCCCAGTGGCCAAAAGCACTACCGGGTCCGGTGGGGGTTGTCAAAACGAGTATGGGAGATTTTTTAGCGACTGCGACCTCCGGGCCGCAGGCCGGATGCCACGCCTCAGAGCGAACCGACGAACGCGCCAGCCCACAGGGCGACGGCGATGGTGGCAAGATAAAGGATCCGGTCCCAGTTAAGGTTCACCAACAGGGTCATCCCGCGATATCCGTTCAGAACGTGTTGCATGTGATTTCGGGCCTTCGATTCGTACTCAGTCAGACGTTACCCGCAGTTTTCCGATTTCATTGTGACGATAGTCGGGCAGGAAATGCGGCAATTTCATGGCAGCCGGCAAGCGCCGCGCCCTGCACTGCCCCGCGGCGCGCCCCTAAAGCGGCGTCGCAAAGCGATCCGTTCAGGGACAGAAAATGTCGTTGAACAAGGCGAACAGCATCACCCCCAGCACCAGCGTCAGGCCCACCGTCATCATGATCCGCAGCGCCCGGTCGCTGGGCGGGCGTCCCGCGACGGCCTCGTAGGCGTAGAACACCAGGTGTCCGCCATCCAGAACCGGAATCGGAAACAGGTTCAGCAGGCCGACAGCCGTCGATAGCACCGCGATGAACCAGATGAAGCTGTCCACGCCCTGGCTGGCCATGGCGCCGGACACCTCGGCGATGCCGATGGGGCCGGACATGTTGCAACTGCTGATCGCGCCCGTGATCATGTGATACAGGCCCGAGATCGAGCCGGAGACGACCGCCCAGGTCTGCGCCACGGCGCCCGACAGGGATTCGCCGAATCCGCGCGGCCCGGTCTGAAGTTCGTAGGGCAAGCCGCCAATGATACCGATCCGCCAGTTGGTCTCGAACCCACCGTCTTCCTGGGGCTCGTCCACCCGGCGCGGCGTAAGGTCAAAATCCATCACCTCGCCGTCGCGCCAAACGTCCAGTGCCAACGTCGCCCCGTCCGAGCCCTCGACCACATCTTTGAGTTCGTCGAAGGCATAGATATTGTCGCCTTCGAGGCCGACGATCACGTCTTCCTGCTTCAGCCCCGATTCGAAGGCCGCCGAGCGCGGCGACAACTGTGTGACAAGCGGCGGCTGCGGGTGCGGCCCCATCGCCTCGATGACCTCGCCATCGCGGCGCACCTCGTAGGTCAGCAACGGCTCCAGTGGCAGGGCGTCGATGAAGGCGCTGAAGGCTTCTTCGTCGGCTTCATCCATGTTGATCATCGTGGGGATCTCGCGCCCCTCGATCGCCAGCAACTCGTCGCCCTGCTGCAGTGTGACACCGTCGAAAGGCAGCGGGCGCAGATCCGAGATCACGTAAGGTTCGGTCACCTTGCCCTGGCTCATCATGATGGCGCCGAACACCAGGATCGACAGGATAAAGTTGAAAACCGGCCCGGCCGCCACGGTCAGCGTCCGCGCCCAGAGCGGCGCGCCCAGCATGGTCTTGCGTTTCATCTCGGGCGGCATTTCGGCGACGCTGCCGTCACTGGTGCCGCTGGCGGCATTGGCGTCGCCCATGAACTTGACGTAGCCGCCAAAGGGCAGCGCCGCCAGCTGCCAGCGCGTGCCGTGCTTGTCCACCCGGCTGAACAGGACCGGACCGAAGCCCAACGAGAAGACATCTGCCTTGATCCCGCACCAGCGCCCGACGATGTAATGGCCGTATTCATGGATCGCCACGATCACCGACAGGGCGGCGAAAAAGGCCAGAAGGGTCAGGGCTAGGCCACCGAACTGCGGGAGAAAGCTGATTCCGTCCAAGGTTTTTTATCCGTCCTGCTCTTTCGCCACGCTGTCGACATACATCCTTGCCAGATGGTCCGCGCGGGCTGTTGTATCAAGGGTCAATGGCCTCTGGGCGATCTTGTCATGCTCGGCAAGGCGGGCCAACACCTCTTCGACGATCGTGTTCATCTGCATGAAGCCGATCTTTCCCGAGACGAAGTGATCCAGCGCCCGTTCCTTGGCGCCGTTGAAGACCGCCCCCATCAGGCCACGCGCCTCCATCACCTCGCGCGCCAGGCGCAGCGCCGGAAACCGCTCGGAGTCCGGCGCCTGGAAACTGAGCGTGCCGATGGCGGCAAGGTCCAGCGCGGCAACCGGCAGGTCGTGCCGCTGGGGCCAGTTCAGCGCATACCCTATGGCGTGGCGCATGTCGTGCGGCCCCATATGGGCCATCATCGCGCCGTCCACGTAATGCACCATCGCGTGCACCAGGGACTCGGGATGGATCAGCACCTCGATCTGGTCTGGCCGCACGCCGAAGAACTCGCGCGTTTCGATCATCTCCATCGCCTTGTTGAACATCGAGGCGCTGTCGATGGTGATCCGCTGGCCCATGTCCCAGTTGGGATGGGTCGCGGCCTCGGCGGGGGTGGCGTGGATCAACTGCTCCAGCGGCCAGTCGCGGAACGCGCCGCCGCTGGCGGTGATGATGATGCGGCGGACGGCGACGGCGTCCTCGCCCACCAGCGCCTGGAAGATGCCGGAATGCTCGCTGTCCACGGGCAGGATGCGCCCGCCCCCCTGCCACGCCGTGGCCTTCAGAAGCTGACCGGCGGCGACCAGCGATTCCTTGTTGGCCAGCGCCAGCGTCGCGCCGGTGCGTAGCGCGGCCAGCCCCGGTGCGAGTCCGGCAAAGCCAACGATGGCCGACATCACCCAGTCGGCGTCGCGCGCGGCGGCCTCTTCCAGCGCTGTCGCGCCGGCGGCGGCCTCGACATCGGTGCCGCGCAATGCGTCGCGCAGGTCGTCCAGCCGGCTTTCATGGGCGGTGACGGCAATCTCGGCGTCGCAGGCGATCGCGTCTTGGGCCAACTGCGCGATGTTGTGGCCCCCGGTCAGGGCCACGACGCGAAACTGGTCGCGCTTGCCCTGCACCAGGCTCAGCGTGTTCTGCCCGACCGAGCCGGTGGCGCCCAGGATGCTGATCCGCTTCATCCGCCCGCCCCCGGCATCAGGCCCACGGCCCAGAACAGCAGCGCGGCGGCACTGCCGCCCAGCATGGCGTCGAACCGGTCAAAGACGCCGCCATGCCCGGGAATGAGGCTGGAGCTGTCCTTGATCCCCTTGCGGCGCTTCACCGCGCTTTCGGCGATGTCGCCCATCTGCCCGGCAAAGCCCGCCAGCATCGACATCGGTATCAGTTCCAGCCCCATGCCCAGCGGGCGAAGAAAGAACAACCCCACGATCCCGGCCAGAAGCCAGCCGGCGATGGTCCCCGACCAGGTTTTCTTGGGGCTGAAGCGCGGCCAGAACTTCGGCCCACCCAGCATCCTCCCGGCGAAATACCCCGCCACGTCCGATGCGATCACCACGAGGATCAGCCAGAGAATCCACAGCGTTTCATGCCCCGCCCGCACCCAGAGCAGCGCGAAACAGGCCAGCAGAACCCAGGCGATCACGACAAAAGCCAGCGGCGCGTCCTCGGCGGTCTGGCTGGCGGCCACCAGCGCCAGCCCCAGCATCAATGGCAGCGCGAAGGTGCCGGGCAGGAAATTCAGCGCGAGCATCACCACCGCTGCGGCGATGCCAAGGCCCACGGCCTGGCGGGTGGCGAACATGCGCGCGGTTTCCCACACCATGGCGCCACAGATGGCACAGACCATCACAAGAAAGACCAGCCCGCCCTGGTAGACGCCGAACGCCCCCAACACCAGCATCAGCACGCCCGACAGCGCCCGCCGACGCAGATCGGACCACTTCGCGCTGCCTGCGCTCATGCGGTCACGGCCCCGAACCGCCGGTCGCGGGCGCCGTAGCCGCGCAGCAGCTCGCCGAAGATGTCCGGCGTGAAATCAGGCCAGAGCGTGTCGATGAACTCGTATTCCGCATAGGCCGACTGCCACAGCAGAAAGTTCGAGATCCGTGCCTCGCCCGAGGTGCGGATCACCAGGTCGGGATCGGGCAGCACGCAGGTATCAAGATACTTGGGCAGGGTTTCCACGTTCACATCCTCGGGGCGAAGCCTGCCCTCGGCCACGTCACGAGCCAGGCGTTGAGTGGCACGGCTGACCTCGTCGCGCCCGCCATAGTTCAGCGCGATTGTCAGGTTCGTGCCGGTGCAGGCCCGGGTCATCGCCTCGGCATCGTCCATCAACTGGCGGAGCTTGGCGTCCAGCCGCGGTCGGTCGCCGATGAAGCGCACGCGCACATTCTCGCGCACGAATTCCTGCATTTCCTTCATGATATAGCGGCGAAACAGGCTCATCAGCCCGGCAACCTCGGTCTGGGTGCGCTTCCAGTTCTCGGTCGAGAAGGCAAAGATCGTGACGTACTCCACCCCGAAATCGGGACAGGCGGTCACGATTTCCTTCACCCGGCGCGCCCCGGCATGGTGACCGAACAGGCGCGGCCGCCCGCGCTTTTGCGCCCAGCGGCCGTTGCCGTCCATGATGATCGCCACATGGCGCGGACCCCGGCCGGCGGATTTCTCCTGCATGTCGCGCGCCTCTGCCATCTCAGACCTGCATGATTTCGGCCTGTTTGGCCTCCAGCGCCTCGTCCACGGCCTTGATGTGCTGATTGGTCAACTCCTGGACTTCCTCTTCCCAGAATTTCTGGTCGTCCTCGGACATGCCGTCGGCCTTGGCCTTCTTGATCTGGTCCATCCCGTCGCGGCGCACGTTGCGAATGGCCACCCGGGCGTTCTCGGAGTATTGCGCGGCGACCTTGGTCAGTTCCTTGCGGCGTTCCTCGTTCAGCTCGGGGATGGGCAGCATGATGATGGTGCCGTTCATCTGCGGGTTGATGCCCAGCCCGCTTTCGCGGATGGCCTTTTCCACCTTGTTCACAAGGCCCTTGTCCCAGACATTGACCGTCACCATGCGCGGCTCGGGCACGTTCACCGTGCCCACCTGGTTGATCGGGGTCATCGCGCCATAGGCGTCCACCATCACCGGCTCCAGCATCGAGGCCGAGGCCCGGCCCGTCCGGAGCGAGGCGAATTCCGTGCGCAGGCTGCTCATCGCGCCCTCCATCCGGCGCTCCAGGTCCTTGGTGTCCAGTTCGAAGTCGTCGCTCATCTTAATTCCCTTGGTTCTGCCGAACGATGGTCTTGCCTCTATACCGGCAAGTCGCGTCGATTGTATAGGCCTCAGTCCCGTACGAGAGCCTCAGATTTCGTGTGGATTTCGCGCAGACGATCCTAGCCGCCCACCTTGGTATATGTGCCTGTCCCGTCAAGGATCGACCGGAAGCCGCCGGGCTCATCGAGCGAAAAGACAATAATCGGCAAGCTGTTGTCCCGCGCAAGCGCGATGGCGCTGGCGTCCATCACGCCCAGGTGCTTGGCCAGCACCTCGTCATAGCTGACCTCGTCGAACCGCTTGGCGTCGTCGTGCTTCATCGGGTCCTTGTCATAGACCCCGTCCACCTTGGTGCCCTTGAAGATCGCCTCGCAGGCCATCTCGTTGGCGCGCAGCGTGGCGGCCGTATCCGTGGTGAAATAGGGGTTGCCGGTGCCCGCGGCGAAAATGCACACGCGCTTTTTCTCCAGGTGCCGCACCGCGCGGCGGCGGATATAGGGCTCGGCCACCTCGTCCATGCGGATGGCCGTGATCACCCGGCAGAAAACGCCCAGTTTTTCCAGCGCGCTCTGCATCGCCAGCGCGTTCATCACCGTGGCCAGCATCCCCATGTAATCAGCGGTCGTCCGCTCCATCCCCTGTGCGCTGCCTTGCAGCCCGCGAAAGATATTGCCGCCGCCGATCACCATGCAGATCTCGACCCCCATGTCGTGGACCGATTTCACCTCGCGTGCGATCCGCTCCACCGTCGGCGGGTTCAGGCCATAGCTCGCGTCGCCCATCAGTGCCTCGCCGGAGATTTTCAGCAGGACCCGCTTGAACGTGGTCTCGGGGGCATCGGCGTCTGGCATGGGGCGGCTCCTTTGGCGTGGTCTTGGAACGGTCCCGGTGCGGGTCCTTTCTTGGCGCGCAAAATGGGCGAAAACGCCCGCGGGTTCAATCACCAAACCGGCCCGCGCCGGACCCTTAGCGCGAATTTCGCCGCAAGGCGCTTAAATCCGGCACGGAAACGTCCTAAACGGGGGCCATGACCGCCCTGCACGATATCCCGCCCGGCATTGCCCCTGACCGGCCCGTGCTCATCGCCGGGCCCACAGCCTCGGGCAAGTCCGCCCTGGCGCTGGCGCTGGCGGAACGCGACGGCGGGCGGATCATCAATGCCGACGCGCTGCAGGTCTTCGCCAACTGGCGTATCCTGACCGCCCGCCCCTCGCCGGACGAGGAAGCCCGCGCGCCCCACGCGCTCTACGGTCATGTGCCGGGCGATGCCGCCTATTCCGTGGGCCATTGGCTGCGGGATTTACAACCCTTGCTGAACGATGGCCCCCGCCCGATCATCATCGGCGGCACCGGGCTCTACTTTTCTGCCCTGACCGAAGGGCTGGCCGAAATCCCCGCCACCCCACCCGGGATCCGGGCCGAGGCCGACGCGCAGCTTGCCGCCAAAGGCCTGACAAGCCTGCTGGACGATCTCGACCCCGAGACCCGGTCACGCATCGACACCGCCAACCCGATGCGCGTGCAACGCGCCTGGGAGGTGCAACGCGCCACCGGCACGCCCTTGGCCCGATGGCAGGACACCACCCCACCCCCGCTCCTGCCGACTGACAGCGCCACCTGCCTGCTAATCGACGCACCCAAGGACTGGCTGACCCCGCGAATCGAACGCCGCTTCGACCTGATGCTCTACGCGGGCGCGCTGGACGAGGCGCGCGATAACCTCGCCACATGGTCCGCGTCGCACCAATCGTCCAAGGCCATCGGCGCCCCCGAACTCATCGCCCACCTCAAGGACGAGATGACGCTCGACGCCGCCCGCGCCGCCGCCATCATCGCCACGCGGCAATATGCCAAGCGCCAGCGCAGTTGGTTCCGCGCCCGCATGAAAAACTGGCAAACCCTTGCCGCCGCCACGCTCTGACCTTGTAACCCCTATACAGAATCGGACATTCCTGAGCTGAATTCGACGCAATCCCTGCGCCATCCGTGCAGAATCACGACAATCGAGGTTCCGGACAGTGACATCCCATCCGCAACTCCAGACACTCGCGCAGTGGATCGGACCGGGCGCATGGCGCGCCAGCCTGCCGCACAGCGACCCGCACCATGTGTTCCTTTGGATCACCCGCGGACAAGGGCGCTGCCTGATCGGCGGTCGGCGGCGCGGGCTGGCGGTGCATACCGCGCTCGTGTTGCCCGCCGGCGCGCTTTTCGCGCTCGACCCCGGATCGCAAAGCTTCGGTCTCGCCTGCCGCATCCCGCCGCGGACCGGCATCCTCATGCCGGACGAGCCCGTGCTGCTGCGTGTCCGCGACCCGCGGGCGCAGGCAGATTTGACCACCCTGCTGGAAACCATGCAGCGCGAACAGAACGAGGCTCGCGACTTCATGGACGAGGCGATGACCGCCCATGGCCAGCTTCTGACGGTCTGGCTGCGCCGCGCCATGATGGCCAAGTCCGAGGAAACCGCCAATCCGACCGCGGCGGATCGGTTGGTCGAAGCGTATGCCGCGCTGATCGAGCGCGACTATACCACCGGCACCTCGATGCAGGACCTGGCGCGGCACCTTGGCGTGACGCCCACGCATCTCAGCCGGGTGTGCAAGTCCACCGCGGGGCTGACCGCCTCGGCCATGCTGACGGGTCGGATCCTGCACGCCGCCCGCGACAAGCTGGAAACCACCGACAGTCCCGCCAACCAGGTCGCGGCCGAGCTGGGCTTCAGCAGTGCCGCCTATTTCTCGCGCTTCATCCATCGCCACACCGGCAAGTCGCCCTCGGACCTGCGCCGCACCGCGCCGCGCAAGGCGGCCTGACATCGCACGGGTCACGAGGTATTTCAGCGCCACCCGGTTGATTTCCGCGCAGCCGGGATGGAAACTGAAACCCGACGCCTCATTTCTATCCGCAAAGCTTGTTTCAAGGCCCGCGCCCATGTCCTCTCGCTCCGACGTCCCGCCGCATCCCGCCCTGCCCGCGCTGAACCGCGCTTTGAGGCGGGGCACGATGGACCGGCGCGATTTTCTGACCCGCGCCTGCGGTCTCGGCCTGTCGGCACCGTTGGCCCTGTCGATGGCTGGCCTGCCGGCCCCGGCTAGAGCACAGGACGCGGCAGACATCGTGCCCGGCGGCACGCTGCGCATCCAGCAGAACGTGAAGGATCTTCGCGATCCCCGCACGTATGATTGGAGCGAGATGGGCAACCAGACCCGGGGTTTCCTGGAATACCTTGTGGAATACGGCCGCGACGGCACCGTGCGCGGCATGCTCCTGGAAAACTGGGACGTGAATTCCGACGCGACCGAGTATCGCCTGAACGTGCGCGGCGGGGTGACTTGGAACAACGGCGATCCGTTCACCGCCCGCGACGTGGCCCGCAACCTCGAACGCTGGTGCGACGCCTCCGTCGAAGGCAATTCCATGGCGTCTCGCCTCAAGGGGCTGTGCGACACCGAAAGCGGTAAAATTCGCGAGGATGCGGTGCGCGTCGTCGATGACACCGCGCTGGTGCTCACGCTGGCCACCCCCGATATCGCGCTGATGGCCAACCTGTCGGATTACCCGGCGGCGGTGATGCATGCCAGCTACGATGGCGGCGACCCGTTCGAGCATGGCATCGGCACCGGCCCCTTCCGGCCCGTCGAATTGTCCGTCGGCCAGCGCTGCGTATTGGAGCGCAACACCGATCACGACTGGTGGGGTGCGGACGTTCTGGGCGGGCCTTACCTGGACCGGGTCGAGTTCATCGACCTCGGCACAAACCCATCCAACTGGATCGACGCAGTCGAGGCCGACGAGGTCGACCTGCTCTACGAATCCGTCGGCGATTTCATCGAGGTACTGGACGCCAACGGCTGGACCCGGACCGAGACCGAAAGCACCGCCACCGTCGTTATCCGCGGCAATGCCAAGGCCGAGCTCGAAGGCGATTACCCCTATGCCGACGCCACTCTGCGCCGGGCGCTGGCGCTGGCGATTCGCAACGAGACCTGTCTCGAACTGGGCTATTCCGGGTATGGCACGGTCGCGGCCAACGACCATGTCAGCCCGATCCACCCGGCCCATGCCGATCTTGGCCCGGCGCAATTCGACGCAGCCCAAGCCCGCGCCGACCTCGAAGAAATCGGGATGCTAGGCTTTGCGCACGAGTTGATCACCGTAGACGACGAATGGCAGCGCAACACCGCCGACGCGATCACGGCGCAGCTGCGCGATGCCGGTCTGACAGTGCGCCGGACGGTCCAGCCGGGCGCCACCTTCTGGCAGAACTGGCGGGATTACCCGTTCTCGCTTACCCAGTGGAATCACCGTCCTTTGGGCGTGCAGGTGCTGGACCTCGCCTACCGCTCGGATGCCGCGTGGAACGAGACCGGGTTTGCCAACGAAGAATTCGACCGCCTGCTGGACCGCGCCTTGTCGATCACCGATACCGACACGCGGCGGCAGACGATGGAACGCCTGCAATCCATCCTGCGCGAGGAAGGCGTGATCATCCAGCCCTACTGGCGCACGCTATACAACCATCACAACGGTCGCGTGGTGGGGGCGGAAAAGCACCCGTCGAACGAGATCCACCTGCACAAGATCGGCTTCACCGGCTGACCGCGACGCGGCGAGACAGCCATGATAATCCGAAAGGCGACAGCATGAAGATCACCCGTCCAGGCACAAATCCGTCATCCCCCGGCCCCGCCGAGTATTTCACCGGCACGGTGCGGCTCGACCCGCTGTTCACCGCCGAGGCACCGGGCCGCGCCGTCGGCGTTCATGTCACCTTCGAGCCGGGCGCGCGCACCGCGTGGCACACCCATCCCGCCGGCCAGACCTTGATCGTCACCTTCGGGCAGGGCCGCGTTCAGCGCGAGGGCGGCCCGGTCGAGGAGATCCGGCAAGGCGATGTGGTGTGGTTTCCGGCGGGCGAAAAGCATTGGCACGGGGCCGCGCCGGACACGGCCATGAGCCACATCGCTATTCAGGAAAGCATCGACGGCAGTGCCGTCCGTTGGATGGAAAAGGTCTCCGACGAAGATTACGAGGCCTGAGACGCGCGGCGCGGCCTACTGCCCGTAGATGATCTTCACGTAGTTGCGGGTTTCCTTGTAGGGCGGAATACCATTGTATTTCTGCACCGCCTTCGGTCCTGCGTTGTAGGCTGCCAAAGCCAGGCGCCAGGATTTGAAGGTGCGGTACTGTTCCGCCAGGTACCGCGCCCCGCCGTCCAGGTTCTGGTGCGGATCGTTGGGATCGACGCCCAGATAGTTTGCCGTGCCGGGCATCAGCTGCGCCAGCCCTATTGCGCCCTTGTGCGAAACGGCCCGCGCGTTCCAGCCTGATTCCTGCTGAACCAGCCGCAGGAACAGGTTTTCGGGGATACCATGCCGCCGCGCCGAATCCTTGGCGACGTTCAGGTACTGCCCCTTGTACTTCCCATTATAACCAAGCGCGGGCGCGGCCTCGTCCCACTTGCTCGGCGTGTGTATCTTCTGCGGCTGCAGTTTTACGGAGGCGTTGTATTGCTGCTTGGCGCGGGTATCGAGCACCCGCGTCTGCGAACTGAAGATCCGTTTCTTGCCCTTGGTCGAGAGAATATCCGCCGTGGCCGCCATCGGCCAGGCCAGTGACACGCAGGTCACCGCGATTGCCAGCTTGCGCATACTGAACACCATCCCCTTACTGTCCCACGCCGGTCAGGATCGCGCCGCTCTCCCAGGGCAATGGCCCGACCGCCTCGGGCCGCACTATACCGAACTCGGCTCAAATTGCCAGAGTCGCGCGCCGCATTCCTGTCCGGCGCGGCCAGCCAAGGATATTCCCTGAATTTTAGTCTTTTCTTCACCCCTTGAGGGTGATGTAAGGTGAACGTTAACCAAGTGACAGCAGCAGGAGGGCGCCATGGCCGGTTCCGTCAACAAGGTAATCATCATCGGAAACCTGGGCCGGGACCCGGAAGTTCGCACGTTCCAGAACGGCGGAAAGGTGTGCAACCTGCGCATCGCCACCTCCGAGAACTGGAAGGACCGCAATACCGGGGAACGGCGCGAACGGACCGAATGGCACACCGTCGCCATCTTCAACGAGGCGCTGGTGCGGCTGGCCGAGCAATACCTGAAAAAAGGCTCCAAGGTCTATATCGAGGGCAAGCTGGAGACCCGCAAGTGGCAGGATCAGTCCGGCCAGGACCGCTATTCGACCGAGGTGGTTCTGCGCCCCTACGCGGGCGAGATGACCTTCCTCGATGGTCGCGACAGCGGCGGTGGCGGCGGCTATGGCGGCGGCAGCGGCGGTGGCTATGATCAGGACTACGGCGGCGGCTCCTCCGGCCCGTCCGACCAGGGCCGCTCGCAACCTTCGCCCTCGCGCGATTACGACGACGAGATCCCGTTCTGATCGGGGTCTGACCGATGTTGTCCTCCCTGTCACCCGAGGGACAGGCCTTGGTCACCGTCATCACCTGTCTGGCGGTGGCCTATTTCATGCTCTACCCGGCCCTGCGTCCGCGCCACGCGTCGCGTATGGCGCTCTACGATCTTGGCGTGACGGGCATGATGCTACTGGTCAACGGCTGGCTCTTCTGGGGCACCGGAACCCGCTTTTCGCTCTGGCTGTTCGATACCAACTGGGTCGTCTTCACGATCGTCACCGCACTGATCATCGAGACGCCGCTGATGCTGTGGTACGTTCGCCGCCACGGCATGAACTGGGACTGATCCGCTACCAGATCCATTCGATCACGCTCAGCACCACTAAGACCGGTACTGACAAGGCCACCGCCACCAGCCACGCGGCATAGACCGTGGGCCGCACGCTGGGCGCGATCACGCCGCGCACCGACATTGTCTTCTTCGCCATGACCGGGATTAACCATGATTTAGGTTTTCATCGCCTTAATGAGCCCATGCCCCTTGCCTGGCTTCCATCCGACACCGCCCCCGATCCGCCCGGCCCCTGCACTTTGCAACAGCACCCGCGCTACGGCGCCGCGATGCGGGCCATCGGGGCTGATGTCGGGTGGTATGATCTGACTGATGGTTCCGGCACGCTTGGCACCGCGCAAATCCTGCGCCGCCGTATCGGCCCCTTGCGCCTCACATGGCTCCCGCGTGGCCCCGTAATGGCCCCCGGCACCGAGCCCGGCGCGGCCCTCATGCCCCTGCCCGGCCCCTCCGTCGTTCAGCCTGACACGCCCGAAACCGCCCGCCTGTACCAATCACATGGCTACCGCGCCCTGCTCACCCCGTCCCACGTCACAGAGCTGGACCTCACCCCCGGCCCCGACGCGCTGTTCTCGGGGCTGCACGGCAAATGGCGCAACCGCCTGCGCGCGGCACAGGCCGGACAACTGCTCATCCATCACCGCCCGTTCGATCCCGACCGCGATGCCGACCTGCTGATCCTCGACCAGCAACAGCAACGCGCCCGCGGCTATCGCGCCCTACCCCCCGGCTTCACCCGCGCCTATGCAGCCACCCACCGGCAGGCCACGCGGCTATTCACCGCCCATGACCGCGCCGGGATGCTGGCCTACCTGCTCTTTCTGCTGCACGGCGCCACCGCCACCTATCACATCGGCTGGGCCGCTCCTGCCGCCCGCCGCACCAACGCCCATACCCTGCTGATGTGGCAGGCCATCACCTACCTGCATCAGCGCGGGCTCACCCGGCTCGACCTCGGCACCCTGGATACCGAAGCCACACCGGGCCTCGCCCGCTTCAAGCTGGGCACGGGTGCCACCGCTCGCGCCCTCGGCCCAACACTCCTGCGGCTTTTGCCGCACCGCGGCGCCACCATCGCCGCGTAACACCTTTTTCCCTCTGGCAATCGGCGGGCAAAGCCCTTAGGGCCACCACCAAACCACCAAGGATACCCCAATGGACCTGCGTAACATCGCCATCATCGCCCACGTCGACCACGGCAAGACCACCCTCGTGGACGAGCTTTTGAAGCAGTCGGGCGCTTTCCGCGAGAACCAGGCCGTGGCCGAACGCGCGATGGACAGCAACGATCTTGAGCGCGAGCGCGGCATTACCATCCTCGCCAAGGCCACCAGTGTGGAATGGAAGCAGACCCGCATCAACATCGTCGACACGCCCGGTCACGCCGATTTCGGCGGCGAGGTCGAGCGCATCCTCAGCATGGTCGACGGCGTGGTCCTGCTGGTCGACGCCGCCGAAGGCCCGATGCCACAGACCAAGTTCGTCACGTCCAAGGCGCTCGCCTTGGGCCTGCGCCCCATCGTGGTGCTGAACAAAGTCGACAAACCCGATGCGGAGCCCGACCGCGCGCTGGACGAATGCTTCGATCTCTTCGCGGCGCTGGATGCCGACGAGGATCAGCTGGATTTCCCGCATATGTACGCCTCCGGCCGCTCCGGCTGGGCCGATCACGACCTCGACGGCCCGCGCAAGGACCTGTCGGCGCTCTTTGACCTGATCGTTAATCACGTCCCCGCGCCCAAGCAGGTCAAGCAGGCCGACGACGATTTCCGCATGCTGGCCGTCACCCTGGGCGCCGACCCCTTCCTGGGCCGCCTGCTGACGGGCCGCGTCGAATCGGGCCGCCTCAAGGTCGGCGCGACCGTGCAGGCGCTCAGCCGCGTGGGCCAGAAGATCGAACAATTCCGCGTCGCCAAGATCCAGGCGTTCCGCGGCCTGACACTTCAGGACATCGACGAGGCGAGTGCGGGGGATATCGTCAGCCTTGCCGGCATGTCCAAGGCCACCGTGGCCGATACGATCTGCGCGCTCGCGGTCGAGGAACCGCTCTCGGCCCAACCGATCGACCCGCCTACCATCTCCGTCACCTTCGGCATCAACGACAGCCCGCTGGCGGGCCGCGACGGCAAGAAGGTACAGTCCCGCGTGATCCGCGAACGCCTGATGAAAGAGGCCGAAACCAACGTGGCCATCAAGGTCACCGACACGCCGGGCGGCGAGGCGTTCGACGTCGCGGGCCGGGGCGAATTGCAGATGGGCGTCCTGATCGAGAACATGCGCCGCGAAGGATTCGAACTCAGCATCTCCCGCCCCCGCGTCCTGATGCGCGAAGGCGAGAATGGCGAACAGCTGGAGCCGATCGAGGAAGTCACCATCGACGTCGATGACGACCATTCCGGCGCCGTGATCGAGAAACTGACCGGCCCCCGCAAGGGCGAAATGACCGAGATGAAGCCCGCCGGCGCCGGCAAGACCCGCATCATCGCGCTGGTCCCGTCGCGCGGCCTTATCGGCTATCACGGGGAATTCCTGACCGACACGCGCGGCACCGGCGTGCTGAACCGCGTCTTCCACGGCTGGGCGCCCCACAAGGGCCCGATCCCGGGCCGTCGCGCGGGCGTGCTGATCTCGATGGAAGCGGGCGAGGCGGTGGCCTATGCGCTGTGGAACCTCGAGGAGCGCGGCCGCATGTTCATCGGCCCGCAGGAAAAGATCTACCAGGGCATGATCATCGGCGAGCACAGCCGCGAAAACGACCTGGAAGTGAACCCGCTGAAAGGCAAGAAGCTGACCAACGTCCGCGCGTCGGGCACCGACGAGGCCGTGCGCCTGACGCCGCATGTCCAGATGTCGCTGGAAGAGGCCATCGCCTATATCGACGATGACGAACTTGTCGAGGTTACGCCCAATGCCCTGCGCCTGCGCAAGCGCCATCTTGACCCGCACGAGCGCAAACGCGCCGCCAAAACCGCGTGACGCAGGGCCGATAAACCCCTCAAACTGACCCGTGCCGACTGGGCCAAGGATGCCGACAGCTGGGCGGGTCATTTCGAGGGCAAGGATCTCGGCACAAACGTGACCGTGCTCTTTGCAGAATTCGAAGAGCCGGGCACAGGCCCGAAATTGCATACGCATCCGTATGACGAGGTTTTCATCGTTCGCGAAGGCCGGGTCCGCTACACCATCGGCGACGAGCTGATCGAGGCCGAAGCAGGCGACGTCCTGCGCGCCCCGGCGCAGGTGCCGCACACCTTCGTCAATCTCGGCCCCGGGAGGCTGGTGTCGACCGACATCCATCTTTCACCGGAATGGATCCAGACCGACCTGGAGTAACCTGACCCGCCCCGCGCCGCGTCAGACAAGGAACATCGCCCCGCCGCCTGGCGTTTCGTCCCAACGGACAAACGCACTTTCCGAAAGGAGGCCTTGATGCTCCGCACCCTCATGCTCACCACCACCACCGCCGCGGCCAGCCTGGCTTTCGCGCCCGCCGCCGAAGCCCAAAGCCGCTGCGGCGATGCCTACCGGCTGCAACCCGGCGACACGCTCTACCGGGTCTCGCAAAGCTGTCGCGTACCGCTCAGCCTGATCATGGACCTCAACCCCGGCCTCGACCCGCGCGATCTACCGGTCGGCGAATCGATCACGCTTGCCGCGTCGGGCACAAGCGGCGACGGGCGCAGCACCCCCGAGTCCGACCAAGAGACCTACGAGGTACGCGAAGGCGACACGGCCTTCTCCATCGCGCAGGCCCTTGGCATTTCCGTCGTGGAATTGCTGAACGAGAACCCCGACCTCGACCCGCTGGCAATGGCGGTGGGCGACGCGCTCGACCTTCCGGACGCATCCGAGCCGTCAGCATCCGTGCGTGTGCAACCCTTGGCAGGCCCGCCCGGCAGCGAGGTGCGCGTGACCGTCAACAACCTGCGTCCCGCGGATTACGTGACCATCGGCGTGGGTCGCATGGCCTCGGAATGGCGCGCCGTGGACCAGGCGCAGGTCGCCGCGGATGGCGAGATTTCCACATCTGTCGCGCTTCCCGACTGGGCCTCGCCGGGCGACAACCTGATCTTCGTCGTGGATACCGACCGCGGCGTGACGCTCAAATCCCGCGCCTTCGACGTCGTGTCGCAAGACACCAGCGACGGCGATGGCGACCAGGTCTCGCTCGAAGGTCGCGTCCGGCAGGGCGTCGAATGTGCAACGCTGACCACGCCCGACGGCGACGTATGGTCTCTGACCGGCGACATGGAATTCACCCCCGGTGAATATGCCGAGATACGTGGCTCCCGCGCCGAGATGTCGTTCTGCCAGCAGGGCGTCGGTACCGTCGCGGTCGACAGCTATGAAGAGGTCCGCGCGCCGGGCAACCTGCCCGATGACACATCGAGCCTGACGGTCGAGGGCGTGCAGGGTCCGTGGGTGCGCATGGCGGGCAATTGCGCCCGGCCCGACTTTGACATCACCGGCCAGCAGGGTCGCCTGACCATAGAAACCAGCCTTGACGGCGCACCGCGTACTGGGCGCGTAAAGCTCAATGATAACGGTGCGGCGGCGGTGTTCGACCAACCCTATCGCGCCTTTCCGATGGAAAACCGGGGCGAAGGCAAGATGGCCGTCATCTCGGGCGGCCGGGATGTGACCTTGGGCGGCGTCGACATTTCCGGCGACGACGGTGCGGTGTTCCTGCGCTGCGGCGTGTAAGCCAGCCCTCAGGGAGCGACCGCGATCCGCCCGACAACCTCCAGCCCGGTGCCGGTACGCCTCGCGACGACAATCTCGCCCGAGGTCGTGCCGGTGCCGGCCAGTTCCGAAACGTTCACTTGGTGCGTCACCAGCAAGAGCCGCGCCTCGGCAGGCATATCCGCGATCCGCGCCATGACCGCGGCGGCCTGATCGTCCGGGTCGCCCTGCCCCGCGAAATGCGAATTGAGCGCGGGGAATTCCTCGGGCGTGCCCATGTCCAGCAGTTCCGCCGTCTCGGTGCAGCGGCACCACTGGCTGGTCCATACGGCATCGAACTGAACGCCGGCGTCGCGCATTGCCGCGCCGATTTGCCGGGCCTGCGCCCGGCCCCGGTCGTCGAGGTTGCGCTGCGTGCTGCAATCCTCAAGCTCGAAATTCGCCGGATCGCCCACGCCCGGCGCCAGCGCATGACGCATCAACGCCACCGTGCCCGGCTCTTTCAGCAGGCTCCAGTCTTGCGCCACCACGGCACCGGGCAGGAGCAGCATCAGGATCAGGGAAATCAGTCTCATCGGCACCTCCGTTCAGATCGAAGGAAACCCTAGGTCGCGCCGCTCTCGGTTCCAGCCCGTGCGACGCTATCGCCTACCGCGATCCGCCCCGGCTCCAGCACCCGCGCGCACCACCCTCCGTGTCCGCGCATGGCATTGTAGCCGCCAGCCCCAAGTGCTGTTTCCATCCGCGAACAGGGCGCACAGGGCGCGGTGATTTCGATCAAGGCCTGACCGATTTGAACCGGATGATTGCGCAGCGCCGTCAGATTGATTCCACTCACCACCACGTTGCGCCGCAGAACCTCCGGCGTCACCTCCCCGATCCCGGCCAGCGCCGCGATCACCGGCAAATGCTCGGCCTGGATCAGCGTCAGCGCCCGCTTGCCCGGGCGCGCATGGTCGCCTTTCAGCCCGGCCTCGGTCAATTCAACGGCGTTCACGGAATTCAACCCGGCCAGCCGCTCGGGACGCAGCCCGATCCACGCCACGCGGCCCGCGCCCGCGTGCCGCGCCATGATCTCGGCCAGTTGGCCCTTCACTATTCCGAGGTTTCCACGATCACCAGATCCCGTTCTGACGCATTCCGCGCGTGATCCAGCGCCTTTTGGTAGGCGTCGGAGCGATAGCACTCTTCCGCCGCCTCCAGCGTCGGAAACTTCGCCACAACGTTGCGCGCCCGGTCGTTGCCTTCCAGTTGCACGTACCGCGCACCCCGGGCGATGAAATGCCCGCCATGCGCCTCGATCGCCGGACCGGCCAGCTTGGCATAGCGGCCATAGGCCTCCTCATCGGTCACGGTCACATGGGCAATCCACAATGCGGGCATGTCTTGTCTCCTCAAACTCCGTCCACGATGACGATGTCGCGCTCGCTCGACGAGGTCGCGATCGGCAGGATGCGCTGATACGCATCCGAATTGTACCAGTCCAGCGCCGCCTGATGGTCTGGAAACTCGATGATCACATGCCGGTCGGGGCCGATCCCTTCGACTTGCGTCTGCGTGCCGCCCTTGGCCAGGAACCGCCCGCCGAACTTCTCGGCCAAGGCCACGGTCTGGCTGGAATACGCCTTGTAATCCTCGGGATCCGTCACGTTGATCCGCGCAATCAGGTAGGCCGCCATGTCGTTCCCTTTCCCAAGCGGGCGTCAGCCCTGCAACACCTGTTCCGCCGCCGCAATGGCCGCATCGGCATTGTCGGTGCTCGCCGCGCCACCCTGCGCCATGTCGGGACGGCCGCCGCCGCCCTTGCCGCCCAGCTCCGCCACGGCGGCCCGGACAAGATCGACCGCCGACAGCGTGTCGGTCAAGTCCTTCGTCACGCCCGCGGCCACGGCGGCCTTGCCGTCGGCATCGGCGATCAGCAGAACCGCACCCGATCCGATCCGCGTCTTCATCTCATCCATCAGCGGCGGCAGGTCGCGCCCCGACACGCCCGACAGGACTTGGGCCAGGAACTTCACACCGTTCACGTCCTTGGCCTCGGGTCCAGCAGCACCGCCGCCGCCCATGGCCAACTCGCGCTTCAATTGAGTCACCTCGTTGGCCAGCGCCTTGCGCTCATCCATCAGCGCACGCACGCGGTCCAGCACGTCATCCGGCTGCGCCTTCAGTTCCGAGGCCAGCGCCGCCATGCGGTGGTCCTGCTCGCTGAGGTACTTGAACGCCTCCGGCCCGGTCAGTGCCTCGATCCGGCGCACGCCGGAACTCGACGCGCCCTCGCCCACCATCACGAATAGGCCGATATCGCCCGTTTGGCGCACATGGGTGCCGCCGCAAAGCTCGATCGAATAGGTCTGGCCATCCAGCCCCTTGCCCGAGCCGTCCTCGGACCCCATCGACACCACGCGTACCTCGTCACCGTATTTCTCACCAAAGAGCGCCTGCGCCCCGATCTCCCGCGCATCGTCGGGCGTCATGATCCGGGTCTCGACCTTGCCGTTCTGGCGGATATAGGCGTTGACCTCTTCCTCGACCTGCTTGATCTCCTCCAGCGTCATCCCCTTGGCATGGCTGAAGTCAAAGCGCAGCCGGTCGGGCGCATTGAGGCTCCCGCGCTGCGCCACGTGATCGCCAAGCGCCTTGCGCAGCGCCTCGTGCAGCAGGTGCGTGGCGGAGTGGTTCGACCGGATCGCCGTCCGGCGCCCATGATCGACTTCCAGCCTCACCGGATCACCCACGCTCAATGCACCTTCCTCGACCGTCACGAAATGCGCCGACAGCCCGCCCGCACGTTTCTGCACGTCGCTCACCTGACCGGCAAAGCGCGCTTCGCTGGCGCCTTCAAGGCTGCGCAGATAGCCATGGTCGGCGACCTGCCCGCCCGCTTCGGCATAGAACGGCGTCTGGTTCACCACGACCCAGCCGGTCGCCTTGTTGGCGCCCAGATTGTCCACGGCCTCGCCGTCGACCACGATGGCCTGCACCACGCCCTCGGCGGTCTCGGTGTCGTACCCGAGGAAATCCGTGGCGCTGTGCGTCTCCGCCAGATCGAACCATACGGTCGCGTCCGCCGCCTCGCCACTGCCGGACCACGCCGCGCGGGCCTTGGCCTTTTGCTCCTCCATCGCGGTATCGAAGCCCGCGACATCCACCTCACGGCCCTTTTCACGCAACGCATCCTGCGTCAGGTCCAGCGGGAAACCATAGGTGTCATACAGCTTGAACGCCGCTTCACCGGGCAGCGCGGCGCCATCGCCCAGCTTGCCCAACTCATCGTCCAGCAGGCGCAGGCCCCGGTCCAGCGTCTGCTTGAACCGCTTCTCCTCCAACTCGAGCGTCTCCTCGATCAGCGGCTGCGCCCGGCCCAACTCGGGGAAGGCCTGCCCCATCAGCCCGACCAGGTTGGGCACCAGCCGGTACATCACCGGGTCCTGCGCGCCCAAGAGGTGCGCGTGCCGCATCGCCCGCCGCATGATCCGGCGCAGCACGTAACCGCGCCCCTCGTTCGACGGCATCACCCCGTCGGCAATCAGGAACGAGGTCGAGCGCAAATGGTCCGCGATCACCCGGTGATGGACGTTGCCCGGGCCGTCCGGCGCACCATCCGTCACATGCGCGCTCGCCTCGATCAGGCTGCGCATCAGGTCGGTGTCGTAATTGTCGTGCTTGCCCTGCAACAGCGCGCCGATCCGCTCCAGCCCCATGCCGGTGTCGATCGATTGCATGTCCAGATCCACCTGGCTGCCATCCTCGAACCGCTCGTTCTGCATGAAAACGAGGTTCCAAATCTCGATGAACCGGTCGCCATCCTCCTCCGGACTGCCCGGAGGACCGCCCCAGATCTCGGGCCCATGGTCATAGAAGATCTCGGTGCAGGGCCCGCAGGGGCCGGTCGCGCCCATCGACCAGAAATTGTCATCCGTCGCGATGCGGATGATCCGGTCATCGCTCAGGCCTGCATGTTTCTTCCAGATCTCCGCCGCCTCGTCATCGGTATGATAGACCGTGACCAATAGCTTGGACTTGTCGATCCCGAAATCCTTGGTCAGCAGGTCCCACGCATAGGGGATCGCCTCGCGCTTGAAGTAATCGCCGAAGCTGAAATTCCCCAACATCTCGAAAAACGTATGGTGCCGCGCGGTATACCCCACATTGTCGAGGTCATTGTGCTTGCCGCCGGCCCGCACGCATTTCTGGCTGGTGGTGGCGCGGGAATAGTCGCGTTTCTCGACCCCGGTGAACAGGTTCTTGAACTGCACCATGCCAGAATTGGTGAACATCAGCGTCGGGTCGTTGCGCGGCACAAGCGGGCTGCTCGGCACCACCTCGTGACCGTTGCGTTCAAAGAAACTGAGGAAGGTCGAGCGGATCTCGTTGAGCGTGGGCATGAGGGTCTGGTCCGAAGGCAAAAGTTGCGTCGAACCCATGTAACGCCAAGCCATTTGACTGTCCACAGAAGCCGGGCGTTTCCATGGGCGCGCATGGGCACCCGAAAGAGCAAAGGCCACCCCGTCGGATGGCCTTTCCCCGAATATTCTCCGCCGCCCGTCGGCGACGCGGGCCCTTTCCGGAGTGGGCCATCTCCGTTCCGTCAGTCGTCCAGCACGTCCTCGGCGGCCTCGTCGGCGCCGCCGGGCATGTCGAAATCAAGCCCATGCGCGCCGCGGATCTTGTCCTCGATCTCGAATGCGATCTTCTTGTTTTCCTTCAGGAAATTCTTGGCATTCTCACGCCCCTGACCTATGCGCTCGTCGCCATAGCTGAACCAGCTGCCCGATTTCTCGACCACGCCGGCCGCGACCCCAAGGTCCAGCAACTCGCCGCGTTTCGAGATACCCTCGCCATACATGATGTCGAACTCGACCTGCTTGAAGGGCGGCGCCACCTTGTTCTTGACCACTTTCACGCGGGTCTGGTTGCCCACGACCTCGTCGCGGTCCTTGATCGACCCGATCCGGCGAATATCCAGCCGCACCGAGCTGTAGAACTTCAGCGCGTTGCCGCCCGTCGTCGTCTCGGGGCTGCCGAACATGACGCCGATCTTCATGCGAATCTGGTTGATGAAGATCACCGTACACTTGCTGCGGCTGATCGAGCCCGTCAGCTTGCGCATGGCCTGGCTCATCAGTCGGGCATGCACGCCCACGCTGCTGTCGCCCATGTCGCCTTCCAGTTCCGATTTCGGCGTCAGCGCCGCGACCGAGTCGACCACCACCATGCTGACCGCGCCCGACCGCACCAGCGTGTCCACGATCTCCAGGCTCTGCTCGCCCGTGTCGGGCTGCGAAATCAGCAGCTCGTCCAGGTCCACGCCCAGCTTCTGCGCATAGATCGGGTCCAGCGCGTGCTCGGCATCGACAAAGGCGCAAACGCCGCCCTTTTTCTGCTCCTCGGCCACGCAATGCAGCGTCAGCGTCGTCTTGCCCGAACTTTCGGGTCCGTAGATTTCCACGATCCGGCCCTTGGGCAGCCCGCCGATGCCAAGCGCGATGTCGAGACCAAGCGAGCCGGTCGAGGTCGATTCGATGTCTTGCGCCGGGTTGTCGGCGCCGAGTTTCATGATCGAGCCCTTGCCGAATTGCCGTTCGATCTGCGCCAGCGCGCTGTCCAGCGCCTTCTGGCGGTCTGCGTTTTTCTTGCTGTCCATGTTCAAAAGATCTGCCGTTGCCATACCTGTCATTTCCCTTATTTCACACGCCAGACGGGGCGTCTATCGCTGTCTGGCGGCTGCTTTCGTTCACCCCTTGTTCCGCACTTTATGGAGACAAAAGGAGAACATTTCAATCAAATTGTTCCTTTCAGATCTTTGCAGCGATGGGTTAAAGAGGGGTTACCGAGGGCAGGCAAACGGGCGAAATCTTCTATGTTGGTGTTTTCAAAAGAAAAGCTCGTGTTTCTGTCGGTCCCCAAGACCGGCACCACAGCCTACGAGGCCGCCCTAGCGCCCCGCGCGGCCATGGTCGTTCGCCAACCGCCCGAGCTGAAACACGCGCCGGTTTTTCGTTACAATCGCTTCTTCCGCCCTGCCATCGAGAAATTCATGGGCGAGGGATTCGACGTGCTGGCCGTGATGCGCGAGCCGCTCGACTGGCTGGGGTCGTGGTATCGGTACCGCCAGCGGCCGGGACAGGAACAGGCCCGCAATTCGACCCACGGGATCAGCTTCGATGACTTCGTGACCGAGTACATGAAGGGCAAGCGCGCCGCCTATGCGCAAGTCGGCTCACAGACAAAGTTCCTGGAGCCGCAAAATAACGGCACCGCGGTCACGCATCTTTTTCGCTACGAAGATCAGGACGGGTTGCGACGTTTCCTGTCAGAGCGGCTGCAGGTCGAGATTGAGACGCGGCGCATGAACAGTTCACCGACCATGGCGTTGACCCTCGATCCGGATATCGAGCAGCGCTATCGACGGAAGTTTGCCGTGGAGTACCAGCTTTATGACGCGATCGCGGCGAACGGTGCCTTTACGCCCCTCGCCAATGGCGTCCTGCCGCCGCATCACTGAAGTCCGGGGCTGAAATGGGGCGCATTTCCTGCGCCGGAAATGGCTTTGAAACTGCGCATTTTCGATACCGGACATAGGTGCGTTTCCCGCCCGCCGAAGCCGGGCGGGCGCTATGTCATTCCCGCGAAAGCTGGTGTTGCACCGTCTCGGTCAGTTCCGTCAGTGAGAACGGCTTGGGCAGGAAAGTCGAATTGGGAATGCGCGACTGAATCTCGCCAAAAGTCTCCTCGGCATAGCCCGACATGAAGACCACTTGGGTCTCGGGGCGCTTTTCCAGCGCTTGCAAGACCCAAGCAGGCCCGTCGATGCCCGGCATCACCACGTCTGACACAAAAACATCCACCTCCAGCGCGTTGTCTTCCAGCAATTCCAGCGCGGCCTCGGCCGAGTCGGCCTCCAGCACGGTCATGCCGCGCAGTTGCAGGGCGCGGCTGGCAAAGGCCCGGACCGGCGCCTCGTCCTCGACCAAAAGGACGACGCCATCTGTCTTGGAGGCAAGCCGCGCCGGGGCATGTGGTTCGGTCTCAGCCGTGTCTTCGCGTTGGTGCGCGGGCAGCAGAACCTGGAATGTCGTGCCCTCGCCAGGCTGACTGTCGGCGAATATAAAGCCGCCGGTCTGCTTGACGATTCCATAAGCCGTCGACAATCCAAGCCCCGTCCCCTCGCCGGTGCGCTTGGTCGTAAAGAACGGCTCGAACACCTTCTGGATCTTGTCCTGCGAAATCCCGCTCCCCTCGTCTGTAACGACAACCCGCACATAGCGCCCCGGCGCCACCACCGCCCGGTCGCGGCGCAGAGGCTCGTCGAACGTGACGTTTTCGGTTGCGATGCGGATGTCGCCGCCCTCGGGCATGGCGTCGCGCGCGTTGACCACCAGGTTCATCAGCACCTGCTCCAACTGCCGCTTGTCGGCCCGGATCGACCACAGCGTGGGATCGTGGCTGAGCGACAACATCACCCGCTCGCCCACGAGACGGTTCAGCAGGTGTGTCAGGTCCGACAGCATGTCGCGCAGGTCCATCACCTCGGGGCGCAGGGTCTGCTTGCGCGAATAGGCCAGAAGCTGGCTGACCAGCGCCGCCGCGCGATTGGCGTTCTGGTTGATCTGGATAAGGTCGCCATAATCTGGATCCCCCTGATCGTGCCGCAACAGCAGCAGATCGCAATGCCCCGCAATGGCCGTCAGCAGGTTGTTGAAATCATGCGCCACGCCGCCCGCCAGCTGCCCGATCGCCTGCATCTTCTGGCTCTGCACGAACTGTTCTTCCAGCGATTTCAGCTTGGTCGCGTCGTTCAGCACGGCGATCAGCACCGTCTCGCCCGCCTCCGTCGCGCGGTTCAGCGTGACCTGCACGAAGGTCTCCCTGTCATCGCGCTTCACGCGCAAGAATTCCGATTGCACCCCGCCGCGCCCCAAAGCCGCGTCCTCCAGCCAGTCGGAAATCGACCGTCCCAGCCCTTCCATGAGGTCCGACAGCGTCTTGCCACAGCACGCCTCGACACCGATCAGATCGCGCGCAGGCCGGTTCGAGATCTGCACCTCGCCACTCCGCGCCAGTTTCAGCAAGGGCACGGGCAATTCGTCGAAAAACGCCCAGCCATCCGGCTGACGCTCGGTCGGCGCGACACCGGGCAAAAGGAATATCTCGCGCCGGCCCGCCAAGCCCTCGAGCTCCACCACCAGGCAGGCGCTCAGGCCGTCGGCTGTGGTGATGTCGTTGATCTGCCCCGAGCGCAGGGGCATCTTCGGGAAAATTCGGTCGAGCGAGCGCGCGCGCTCGCCTACCAATTGCCGCGCGGCGGAATTCATGAACAAGACGGCCCCGCCCCGCCCAACGGTCAGCATCGGCAGCGGAACGGGATCCGCCTCGCGCGAGGGGCGGTCAGCGGATTTTTCGATCCGCCAGATATACCGGTCGGCCGCCGCACGGTGCACGCCGATCCGCAGGTGCCCGGCCCCCGTGACCACGTCCTCATGTGCGGATCCGCGCAACTGCGCACGGCTTTCAAGGCGATAGAGGATCGGTCCGGGATTGGCGACCACGTGTTTCAGCGCGCCGGCCAGCGTCGCCGCCTCGTCGGCGGAAAAGGCTGTCATCGCGGCGCGGTTCGCATAGCGGATGTCACCTTCGCTCCCTGTCAGGATCGCGGGGGTCGCATCTTCGCCCAGGAATTCCTCCGCCGCGTCGACCAGCCCCTTGCGAAACCGCACCTCCGCCGCGTTCACGATGCCGATCCACAGCGCCGACATCAGCAGAATCGCCGAGGTAAAGACCGCCGCCATCCGCAGCGTCGCGTCGGGCACGACCACCGCCGCCGCGCCGAACACGAAGGCGGCGATCAGCACCGCCCTGACGCGCGGCCTGATCCGGGCGGCGGCATCGCGCAGCGGCAATACTGTTCCGGTAGTGGATGCCAACCGGCAACTCCCCAAAGACAAGGTCCTGACCGGCGTCATAGACGGCGAGACTTAATGTCAGATTAACGCTGAAAGAGAAAACACGTCTAGGTTGTTTTTCGCCGAACCGGAGCGCCTATCCGGGTTTGCGGAACAGCGCCAGAAAGAACCCGTCGCCAATCTCCGAGATGGGCCATCGGCGCGACTCCTGCAGGGTCCAGTTTGGATGCGCCGTCTCGAACCGTGACACTTGGCCCTCGTTCTCCTCGGTCAGCACCGAACATGTCGTGTAGGCCAGATACCCGTCGGGGCGCACAAGTGCCTGCGCCTGCGCAAGAATTTCACTCTGGAGCGCGCCAAGCTGATCCAGGCGTTCCGGCGTCAACGCCCATTTCGCTTCGGGCGTGCGCCGCCACGTGCCGCTGCCCGAACAGGGCACGTCGCAGAGCACGATATCGAAGGGCGCGGCCTGCGCCACTTCCCCCGGTTCAAGCCGCGAAACAGCTACCTTTTCCCGGTCGGCCCGTGCGGGCAGATCGCGCATCCGTTCGGGCGCGGCGTCATGGGCGAACCAGGCCCCCTCGTGCCACCCGGCCAGCGCCAAAACCTTGCCGCCGCCACCGGCGCAATAGTCCAGCAAGCGCCCGCCCGCAGGATCGGGCAAGGCCGCCATCGCGGCCTGGCTGCTGGCGTCCTGAAGCTCGACATGACCGTCGCGGAAGGCGGCCGACTGCGCAACGCGCCGCGCGCCCTCGGTCACAAGAAAGGCGCCCCCGACAGTCGGAACAGGACAGGCGACAACTCCATCTTGTTCCAGCATATCAAAGACTTCGTCGGCGCTTTTCATGCGAGGATTGTGCCGCAGGCACACCGGCGCCCGATGGCGCAGCGCCTCTGCGGCAGCGGCGGCGTCTTCTTCCCCTAAACTGTCCTTGAACCGCGCCCAAAGCCAGTCCGGCAAATCGCGGCTCTCTGACTCTTCGGGGGTCGCGCCGGCGTCGCGCTCTTGCGCGGACAAGGCTGCGGGGGCGTGGCCCTCCCCGGTAAAGATCGTCTCTGGGTCGGCCTTCTCGGCCCGCACTTGCCCCAGCATCAGGGCGCGGCCATTCTCTCCACCCCCGAGGGCGGCACAGGACCGCTTGCAGCGCAAGACCGAAAAGACGTGGTCGCGCACCGCCGCCCGATCCTTCGACCCGGCATAGCGCGCCCCCCGCGCCCAGCGGGTCAGCGCCTGTTCCGCGGCCAGCCCGCCGGCCATCGCATCGAGGATCTCGATCGCGGCCTGCACACGTGCTGCCGGGGTCACGACGTTACCTCAGGAATGCCGCACAAGCCCTTGCGATAAAGTACTTTATCCAATGCGGTAGTTCGGGCTTTCGCGGGTGATCTGCACGTCGTGCACATGGCTTTCCTTCAGGCCCGCGCCGGTGATCTTCACGAATTCGCATCCCTTGCGCATCTCATCCACCGTGGCGCATCCGGTATAGCCCATCGCGGCCCGCAAGCCTCCGACAAGTTGGTGCAGCACCGTGCCGGCACTGCCCTTGTAGGGGACCTGCCCTTCGACCCCTTCGGGCACCAGCTTGTCGCTGGCGGCATCCTTCTGGAAATACCGGTCGGCCGAGCCCTGCGCCATCGCCGCCAGGCTGCCCATCCCGCGATACGCCTTGAAGCTGCGCCCCTGGTACAGGATCACCTCGCCGGGGCTTTCGTCCGTGCCGGCCAGCATGCTGCCCACCATGGCGCAAGACGCGCCCGCCGCGATCGCCTTGGCGAAATCGCCCGAGAACTTGATGCCGCCATCGGCGATGACCGGCGTGTCGCCCGCCGCCGCGGCGCAATCCATCACAGCCGTCAGCTGGGGCATGCCCACACCGGCGACCATCCGCGTCGTGCAGATACTGCCCGGCCCGATGCCGACCTTCACCGCATCCGCGCCTGCGCCGATCAGCGTCCGGGTCGCCTCTGCGGTGGCCACGTTCCCGGCCACGATCTGAACCTCGTTCGACAGTTTCTTGGCCCGCTCCACGGCCTGCGCCACACCTTCGGAATGGCCATGCGCGGTGTCGATCACGATCATATCGACGCCCGCATCCACCAGCGCCTCGGACCGCTCGAAGCCTGCGTCGCCCACGGTCGAGGCCGCCGCCACGCGCAGACGTCCCAGCCCGTCCTTGCAGGCCGACGGATTCAACACCGCCTGCTCGGTATCGCGCAACGTCAGCAGGCCGGTCAGCTTGCCTTGCCCGTCGGTCACCAACAGCTTCTCGATCCGCCGCGCCTTCATCAGGCTCTTGGCCTCCTCGCGGTCCGCGGGTTCGGTCAGGATCGCCAGGTTGTCGCTGGTCATCATCACGTGCACCGGCGTGTCGTCATCGGTGGCGAACCGCATGTCGCGGTTGGTCACGATGCCCATCACGCGGCCTTTTTCGTCCACCACGGGAAAGCCGGTGAAGTTGTAACGCTCAATCAGCGCCTTGGCATCGGCCAGCGTCTGGTCGGGCCGCAGGGTCACGGGGTTATAGACAATCCCGCTCTCGAAGCGCTTCACCCGCCGCACTTCCTTGGCCTGCTGTTCCACCGTCAGGTTGCGGTGGATCACCCCCATGCCGCCCGTCTGCGCCATGCAGATCGCCATGCGCCCCTCGGTCACCGTGTCCATGGCGGAACTCAGAAGCGGGATGTTGAGGTCGATCGACCGGGTCACGCGGGTGCGCGTGTCCGCCGTGGTGGGAAGAACGCTGGACTTCGCGGGAACCAGCAGAACATCGTCAAAAGTGAGGGCCTCACGAATCTCCATGGCGCATCTCCTTGGGGTGTCTCGTTTGGCGGTTCCCTATTACACGGGTTGGCAGGAATGGAAAGGGGCGAATGGGGCCCTGTGCGCAGATGACATGGCCCCCGCCGCATGCCGCGGCTTGCAACGTCGTAGGGTGGGTGAAAACCCACGCACGCCCCTTGCCTTGCGCGCCCGCCGCACGCTAGCGTCCCTGCAACCAAAGGACACGCCCCATGACAACCCACGGATACGAAAGCGGCCGGCTCGACCTGCCTTTCGTCGGCATCTCCACTTTCGGCAAGCGCCCCTATGTGGCCGACTGGAGCCGCATCGACGCCGACGTCGCCATCCTCGGCGCGCCTTTCGACGCGGGCACCCAATGGCGCTCCGGCGCCCGCTTCGGTCCCCGTGGCGTGCGCGAGGCCAGCACGCTCTTCAGCTTTGGCCATGCCGGCGCCTATGACCACGAGGACGACGCTACCTACCTGCCCGGCTCTGTCAGCATCGTCGATATCGGCGACGCCGACATCGTCCACACGGACACGATGACATCTCATGCCAACATAGAGGCGGGCGTCCGCGCCATCCTTGCCGCCGGCGCCCTGCCCGTCACCATCGGCGGCGATCACTCCATCAACATCCCCTGCATCAACGCCTTTGACGATCAGGGCGACATTTATGTATTGCAAATTGACGCCCACCTCGATTTCGTCGACGAGCGTCACGGCGTCCGCTACGGCCACGGCAACCCCATGCGCCGCGCCGCCGAAAAACCTTTCGTCACCGGCCTCACCCAACTGGGCATCCGCAATGTCAGCTCGACCGCCAAGGAAGGCTATGACGACGCCCGCGCACGCGGCTCGGATATCCTGTCTGTCCGGCAGGTGCGCAAGCTGGGGCCCGAGGCCACTGCCGCCCGCATCCCCGACGGTGCGCGCGTCTACATCACCATCGACATCGACGCCTTCTGCCCCTCCATCGCGCCGGGCACCGGTACGCCCAGCCATGGCGGTTTTCTTTATTATGACGTGCTCGAGATCCTACAAGAGGTCGCCCAAAACCACGAGATCGTCGGCATCGACCTTGTCGAGGTCGCCCCGGATTACGACGCGACCGGCTCCACCTCGATCTTGGCCGCGCAGGTGCTTCTGAACCTTCTGGGCTTCATCTTTCACGCGCGCGGCTGATACGCCACCTAATGGTACAATTTCGGTCCACTGGCAGGGCTGGATCTGGCGCAGATTTGCGCCTAACTCTCGATTTGTGCGAATTTAACCTTCCCAAACGCGATTTTTTGCGCAACATTTAATCAAAATAAAAACAATAACAAGACGTCGTCCGCGCTCTGGTACATTTTTGGTTCGCCCTTGTGTGCCAGCATCTACCAGGCCCGGACGGACACAGAAAAGCAACAGTGGAGGACACACCCAAAATGGATCTCGCAGCCATTCAGGCCGACCAGGTCACACTCAATTCCCTGGTCCAGAACCTCGTCTATCTTTCCGGCACGGTCGGTGCGATCACCGTCGTCGTCGGTCTTCTGATGATCGACGCCGGGACCACCCGGCGCAAAAGCCTGTTCAACTCGACCATCGAAAAGGTCATGGGCTTCTTTCTCGGCTTCACCACCTATTTCGCCATCGGCTTCGGCTTCTGGGCGGCGCAGTATTACATCATGGAAGGCGCCACCATGGGCGACAGCTTGCGCGACTGGTGGCTTTTCGGCGGCATGCTGAACGCCAACGCCTCCACCACCGATCCGGCTACGTTCCCGGGGCTGAACACGTTCCAGATCTTCGTGTTCTTCCTCGCGGTCTTTGCCGGGATCGTGAACATCCTCTTCCACTTCGCCGTGTCCGAACGGATCAAGGCATCGGCCTATTACGTGCTCTGCGTCGTGGCCGCCGTGGCCTCGTCGATCCTCAGCTTCTACACCTGGGGCTCGGTCGGGCCGCTCACCAACGCGGGCTTCCACGACTTCTTCGGCGTGGGCTTCGTCTATCTCTTCCCCACCGGTATGGCGCTGGCGCTGGTGCCCATGCTGGGCAAGCGCCCCGGCATGTTCGCCCCCCACCCGATGGTTTCGGGCTATCACGCGCCCAGCATCGGGCTGGCCGCCGTGGGCCTGCTGACCATCTTCGCGGGCCTGCCGATGGTCATCGTCTCCTGCCTCTTCTTCTTCGACCCCGAGGCGCTGGCGGTCAGCGTCACCATGGCCGACACCAGCGTGGGCCTCGCGGTGAACAATTACGCCATGTCCTGGGCCGGCGGCGCGGTGACGGGCGGGATACTCGCCTATGCCACGCGCAAATACGCCTACCTGCTGCTCGGTCCGCTGGCGGGCTACGTGGCGGGGGCCAGCGGCTTCGACGTCTACCAGCCCGGTCAAATGTTCCTGGTGGCGCTTGGTGCGCCGGTCATCTCCTACATCGTCTATGAATTCACGCTGAAGCGCGAGTTCGACGAGCACAAGCTGCTGCCGCTCTTCCTCGGCGCAGGCAGCTACGGCCTGATCATGGTCGGCATCCTCGAGGCCGGAACGCCGCGCGGCGGTTACTTCGGGTTCGAAGAGGGCGAGTACGCCTTCCAGCATGGCCAGATCGGTCTGACGATGCAGCTGATCGGCATCGTGGTCTGCCTCGCCGCTGGTCTGGTGACAGGCCTGGTGACCGCGCTGATCCTCAAGGTAACGATCGGCCTGCGCAACACCGACGACGAAATGGCCGCCGGCCTCGATGGTCTGCGCTGGGGGCTGGAGCCTGACGTGCCCACGCGCGAGGACACGCCCATCGCCAAGGGCTGACGTCTGGTATCACTCACGAGGTCGCGGCGGCGGGGTCCCTCCCGTCGCCGCGATGCGTTTTCGGCTCAGGTCCCGGGACCTCGTAGGGTGGGTGAAAACCCACGTGCGCGCCGGTTAACAATTCGTAATAACCGTCCGCCGCGTTAAACCGTCAAAACGCGAAAATCCGCACCGTCGCGATACCACCCGAATACCGACGCAATACCGACGTGCCGATTTGGGCCGAATCGCACTTGTTTACCCCGCCCGAACCTGCGCCCGGCGCCTCAACGCCCGCTTAATCTTTCAGCCTCGCAAGCACGTCCTCATAGCTCTCAAGCCCATGCACCGCGCCCATCGCTTCGCGCCATTTCCCGGCGTAAGCCTCGCGCATCGCATCGCTGATCTGCGCGCGGCCCGCCCCGGTCTGCCCGCCAGCCACCTTGCTGGCCTCACCGCCCGGCGGCAGGCCACAGGCCGCGTCGCGCGCCTGCCGCACCAGGTGGTCGTCGAACTGCCGCCCATGCGCCTTCATGAAGTCCAGCGTCGCCTGTGCCTTTGCAACGGCGCGGGTCTCCCCATCGAAAACCCCCATGAAATCCGCGACTTGCGCGACACTCTTCGCCAAGTTTCGCTTCATGTGCTCATACGCCATCAGCAGCACATCGTCCCGCTCGCGCACAGCCCACCAGGAGGATGCGTGGCTCCAGTAATCCTCACGCCCCATCCGGTGCAGGTAATAGTCCGCGAACGCCTCCAGCGATATCGCCCCGCGCTCGAACATCCAGCCATCGAAGAACCGGTACAGCGACACCATCGCATCCACCGGATCCCGCAGCACCACGATGTACCGCCCGCCTTCGGGAATCACCCCCCATGGCAGGTGGCTCTTGAAGAGCTTCGGACGGTAGGGTTGCGGGGCGTTAACATCCCGCCCCATATCGTGGGCCAGTTCCAGCCACGGCACGACGTCGGTAATTTCGTCAAACGCCATGTCCCCGCCCGACCGCAGCCCGTGCGCGATCTGGCTGACCCAGGTGGTGCCGCACTTGCTGTAAGGCGAAATGAAGATGTCGGTGGAATCGGCGCGATAGGCCAGCCCTGTCTCGACGCCATGCTCCGTGGCAAACCGCGCCAGCGCCGCGTTCATCTGCGCCAATGTCTCAGGGCGCTTCATCTCGCGCCTCCCTTCGGCCGGGCACCGGGTCATAGCCACAGCCGCCCCAGGGATTGCACCGCGCGATCCGACGCGCGGCCATCCACCCACCCTTGAGGCCTCCATGGGTGCGCAAAGCGTCCAGCGCATATTGGCTGCATGTCGGCTGATACCGGCAATTGAACCCCACCCAGGGGCTGAAGATCAGCCGGTACGCCTTGACCGGTAGGGCCAGCATATGCGCCAGAGGGCTCACCTGTGCACCGAGGCCAGCGCCCGCCGCAGATCCTCGCACAGCCCTTGGAAATCACGCTCCACCGTGGTTCCGGCGCGCCCGATCAGCACATAGTCATGCCCGGGTTTTCCCTGGCGTGACAGCACTTTGCGTGCCACTTCGCGCAGCCGCCGCTTGGCCCGGTTCCGGGTGACGGCATTGCCCACCTTCTTGGAACAGGTGTATCCCACCCGTATCGTGGCCGTGTCATCCCGCCGGTCACGGGCCTGCAATACCAGACCCTTCATCGCCTGCCTGCGCCCCCTTGCGGCGGCCAGGAAATCAGGGCGTTTCTTGAGAACCTCCAGACAAACGGAAACCGCCGGGGGCGTGTTCCCCGTGTCATCCACGAGGGCCTCCGGCGGTGTCATGTCCGTACGGATCCTGGCTGGCGCTTACGCGCTCAGCGACTTGCGGCCACGCGCACGACGCGCATTCAGGATCTTGCGGCCGGCCTTGGTGGCCATGCGCGCGCGGAAACCGTGGCGCCGCTTGCGGACCAGGTTCGAAGGTTGATACGTGCGTTTCATCGCTCGGCTCTCCGGTGTTCTTGGCCTCGCTCAGGAATCGCGAAAGCCGGAATTCGTATTGAAGCCCGGTCTATAGGGGCGCGCGAGCCCCAAGTCAAACATCCGATTGGCTTTTGCAACAAAAACCCTGCCCGGACGGTTGGCTTTGTTACAAACCGGGCCCGAACCCGACATAATGGCCCCAAACCCTTCACCCCGCATCACCCCCACGTGAAGCGTCTGGTGCGGGGCCTAACGATGGCGCATCTAAGAAGAACACGCAATCACACCGGACCCGGATCCCAACATGGACACTGCCGACGACACCAAGCGTCCCGCTTATATCCGCCACGCGCCCCTGGCCGTGATCGTGATCGCCGCCATCGTGGGATATTTCACGCTGGGCGACTACCTGACCTTCGACACGCTGGCCAACAATCGCGAGGCTTTGCTGGCGTTCCGCGACGAAAACTACGTCCTCCTGGCAGGCATCTTCGTGGCAGTCTACGTGGCCATTGTCGCTTTCTCGTTGCCCGGCGCGGCCGTGGCCTCGGTCACCGGCGGCTTTCTCTTCGGTCTTTTCCTGGGCACCACGTTCAACGTCACGGCAGCCGTCATCGGCGCCTCGGCCATCTTCCTCGCCGCGCGCTGGGGCCTTGGGCGAACGCTCGCCGCAAAGATGGACGCCTCGGAAGGAACACTGAAGAAGTTCAAGACAGGTCTGCACGAGCATGAAATCAATGTTCTTTTGCTGATGCGCCTCGTGCCCGTGGTGCCGTTTTTCGTGGCCAACCTGCTGCCCGCACTGGTCGGCGTCCGTTTCTTCAATTTCCTCTGGACGACTGCGGTCGGCATCATCCCCGGCGCCATCGTATTCACATGGATCGGCGTCGGGCTGGGCGAGGTGTTCGACCGAGGCGAACGTCCCGACCTCTCCCTGCTGTGGGAACCGCAGGTGATCGGCCCCATCCTCGGGCTTTGCGTGCTGGCCGCGCTACCTATCCTCATCAAGACCGTGCGCGGCAAGAAGGACATTTGAGACATGGCCGATATCAAGACTGACATCCTCGTCATCGGGGCCGGTTCCGGCGGTCTCTCCGTCGCCTCGGGCGCGGTACAGATGGGGGCCGACGTGGTGCTTCTGGAAGGGCACGAGATGGGCGGTGACTGCCTGAACTTCGGCTGCGTGCCCTCCAAGGCGCTCATCGCCTCGGCCAAAGCCGCCTACGGCCAGGCCCATGCAGCCCCCTACGGCGTCGACAACGTCGCCCCCACAGTCGACTACGCCGCCGCCAAGGACCACGTGCATGACGTGATCTCCACCATCTCACCGCATGACAGCCAAGAGCGGTTCGAGGGGCTTGGCGTCAAGGTCATCCGCGACTACGGCCAGTTCATCTCGCCCACCGAGGTCAAGGCTGGCGACACCGTCATCCGCGCACGGCGCATCGTCATCGCCACCGGATCGTCGCCTTTCGTGCCGCCCATTCCGGGGTTGGACAGCGTCCCATACGAGACCAACGAAACCCTGTTCGACCTGCGTGAAAAGCCCGAGCACCTGCTGGTCATTGGCGGCGGGCCTATCGGCATGGAAATGGCGCAGGCGCATCTGCGTCTGGGCTGCAAAGTCACAGTGATCGAAGGCGACAAGGCGCTTGGCAAGGATGACCCCGACGCGGCGGCCCTGGTGCTGGATCACCTGCGCGACGAAGGACTGAAGATCGTCGAGGGCGCGACTGCGGCACAAGTGCGCGGCACCGCCGGGGCGATCGAGGTCGAAACCAAGGACGGGCAGGTTTTCAAGGGCTCGCATCTGCTGATGGCCGTGGGCCGCAAACCGAATATCGATAGTCTGAACCTCGACGCGGCTGGCATCAAGACCACGAAGGCGGGCATCAAGGTCGATGCAAAGCTGAAGACCAGCAATTCAAAGGTCTACGCCATCGGCGACGTTGCCGGCGGCCTGCAATTCACACATGTCGCGGGCTACCACGCGGGTATCGTCATCCGCTCCGCTGTGCTGGGCCTGCCCGCCAAGGCAAGTACCGCGCATCTGCCCTGGACCACCTATACCGACCCGGAACTGGCGCAGGTCGGCCTGACCGAGGCGCAGGCCCGCAAGGAACATGGCTTGAAGCTCGAGGTCGTGCGGGCCGAATATGGAGGCAACGACCGAGCCATCGCCACACGTAAAACCACGGGCTTTATCAAGGTCATGGTCGTGGGCGGCCGCCCCGTTGGAGCCACCATCGTTGGCGCGCAGGCGGGCGAGCTGATCCATACATGGGCTTTGGCCCTCGCCAACAACTTGAAAATGAAGCATATCAGCGCCATGGTTGCGCCTTATCCCACTTTGGGAGAAATCAACAAGCGTGCGGCGGGGGCGTACTTCACGCCGCGGCTGTTCGAAAGCGACTGGGTCAAGCGGATCGTGCAGCTGGTGCAACGCTGGCTGCCATAAGGGACAAGGCGGCGGAACTGGAAAGATGCGGTTTCTGAAATCACTCTCGGGACGATTCCTGATCCTGACCGTGGTGTTCGTCATGCTGGCCGAGGTCCTGATTTTTTTCCCCTCCATCGCCCGGTTCCGCGAAGACTTTCTGATGGACCGGCTGGAGAGGGCCCAGATTGCCTCGCTGGCGCTCTTGGCCAACGATGAAATCTCGAACGAGTTGCAGGAGGAGCTGTTGCAGAACGCGGGCGTCTTCAACGTGGTGCTGCGCCGCGACGAGGCGCGCCAACTGATGCTGTCGGCGCCCATGCCCTCGCCCATCGTCGATACGTTCGACCTGCGCGACGCGCCGCCGTTGGAACTGATCGGGGACGCAGTGACACGCCTTGCGCGAACCGAGCCCGAGATGATCCGCGTCATCGGTGATCCGTCACAGATGGGCGGATTGCTGATCGAGGTCACACTGCTGACGGATGACTTGCGCGCCGCGATGCTGGATTACGGTCTGCGCATTCTGTTACTGTCGGCGATGATCTCAGTTGTGACGGCTGCCCTGCTTTACTTTGCCGTGCGCGGCTTTCTGGTGCGGCCCATCGCCAGCGTGGCACAGCACATGACCCGCTATGCCGAGGCGCCCGAGGATGCGAACCGGGTGATCACCCCCCGCTCGACCACCACCGAGATTCGCCAGGCCGAGGAAGCTCTGCTGTCTTTGCAGACCCAGCTCACCTCGTCTCTGCGGCAGCGCGAGAGACTGGCCCAGTTGGGCGGCGCGGTGGCCAAGGTCAGCCACGACCTGCGCAATATCCTGACCTCGGCGCAGCTGTTCACCGACCGGATCGAGATGAGCGAGGACCCGGCGGTCAAGCGCATGGCACCCAAGCTGGTCAATTCCATCGCCCGCGCGGTGCACCTGTGCGAGTCGACCCTGGCCTATGGCAAGGCCGAGGAGCAGCCGCCAACCCTGGGCCGGTTCGCACTGATCGACGTCGTCTCGGACGTGATCGAAAGCGAGCGCCTTGCGGTGGGCGACGCCGATGTAAGCTTTGCCGAAGATGTACCCACAGGGCTTGTTCTGCGCGCCGATCATGAACAGCTATACCGCGTGATCGCCAACCTCGTGCGCAATGCACGGCAGGCCATCGTCAATAGCGGCAAGCCCGGAGAGATTGCGATTGCCGGACAGGAAACCAGCGAGGCATGGCTCATTCGCGTTTCCGACACCGGGCCGGGCCTTCCCTCCAAGGCGCGCGAGCACCTGTTCCAGCCGTTCCAGGGCGGCGCAACGAAAGGCGGCACTGGCCTTGGCCTCTCGATCGCCGCAGAGCTGATCCGTGGCCATGGCGGCACGCTCGAACTTGAAAGCACGGATGAGACCGGCACGGTATTCTGCGTCACCCTGCCCCGTGGCGGGCTGAGCGTGGACTGAAGGAAATTCCTCGGAAAATCCCGTACCACCCCCTTGCATTGGCCGGCGCATGGGTCTAGATGCTCGACCTCACGGACCGATAGCTCAGCTGGATAGAGTACCTGACTACGAATCAGGGGGTCGGGGGTTCGAATCCTCCTCGGTCCGCCACTTCCCCGAATTTCCAGAACTTCAGACACCGCTTGGACAGCGGCCTTTGACATGCGCGGCTCACGTGGCGTTCTTCTCGACAATTGAACCGCACGGTTTATCGTTGCAGTAAACGCGGAATGCGGCGGGAGGCACCATGCAATTGACGATCGACGGCACGGACCACGAGATCGAGGTCGAGGAGGCGATGCCCCTTCTGTGGGTGCTGCGCGACATTATGGGCAAGACCGGCGTCAAGTACGGCTGCGGGATCGCGCAATGCGGGGCCTGCACGGTGCATATCGATGGCGAGGCTGTCCGATCCTGCCAGATTGCCGCGGGCGACGTGTGGGGCCCGGTGACCACCATCCATGGGTTGGGCACGCCCGACGCGCGCCACGCGGTGCAGGAGGCCTGGATCGAGACGCAAGTGGCGCAATGCGGCTATTGCCAGTCAGGGCAGATCATGCAGGCCGCGGCGCTACTTTCGGAAACGCCCGACCCCACGGACGAGCAGATCGACGACGCCATGTCTGGCAACCTGTGCCGCTGCGGGACCTATCCGCGCATTCGTGCGGCCGTAAAGGCAGCCGCCGCCAAGCTGAAGGAGGCTTAAGATGAGCCGGGTTGGAAAGATCGCTCGGCGTAGTTTCCTGGTGGGCGCCGTCGCCGCCGCGGGCGGTGTCGCCTTTGGGGTCTGGCGCTACAAGACACCATACCGCAATCCGCTGCTAAGCGGGCTGAACGACGGCGAGGCGGCGTTGACCCCCTATGTGCTAATCCGCCCCGATGGGATAACCCTGATCACGCCCCGCGCCGACAAGGGCCAGGGCGCCTACCAGGTTCAGGCAATGCTGCTGGCCGAGGAACTGGACGTGACGCTCGACCAAATCGCGGTCGATCCCGGTCCTCCGGACGTGGCCTATTGGAACCGGGCCCTGGCCGACGAGGCGGCGGCTTTCCTCGCCCCCGGCGGCGGCTTTGGGGAACAGGTCGCAGGCTCGGTCGTGTCGGCGGGCGCCAAGTTCCTTGGGTTGCAGATCACCGGCGGCTCGACCACCACGCCCGACGGGTTCGACAAGCTGCGCGCGGCGGGAGCATCGGCCCGCGAGACACTGAAGGCTGCCGCAGCCGCGCAGGCAGGTATCGCGGTAAGCAAGCTGTCCACACGGGACGGAGCGGTGATCCTGCCGGACGGCACCAGACTGCCCTATACCGATCTGGCCGCTGCGGCGGCTGACATGGATCCGGTGACCGACGCTGCCCTGCGGCCCGCCTCGGAGTGGCGGCTGATCGGCAAACCTACGCCGCGCCTGGACATGGTCGCCAAGTCCACCGGTACTCAGGATTACGGAATCGACGTGAACCTGCCCGGAATGGTCCACGCGACGGTGCTTTTGAACCCTGCGCTTGGCGGGGCGCTTGGCAGCTATGACACCGGCGAGGCATTCAAGATCCGTGGCGTGCAATCGGTGGTCGAAATAACCGGCGGCCTTGGCATCGTGGCCGATAACACCTGGCGAGTGATGGAAGGGGCCAAAGCCATCGTGGCAAGCTGGCCCGACGGACCATTGCCGCGAACGATGGGAGCGCATTGGCAGGCGCTTTCGGACAGTTTCACCGAAGATACGCAGGACAGCCGCAAGCGCGACGACGGCGACGCGGATGCGGCCCTTGGCTCGGGTGATATCATCGAGGCCGAATACCGCGCGCCCTACTTGGCCCATGCCCCGCTGGAGCCTGTCAACGCCACCGTGCGCGTCGATGATGATGCTGTCGAAATATGGACCGGCACGCAGATCCCGCGCAATGTGTTGACCAATGTGTCGGGCATCACCGGCGTTCCAGAAGACAGCATCACCCTGCACAATCAGATGATCGGCGGCAGTTTCGGGCACCGGCTCGAAGACATGGTGGTGCGGCATGCCGCCGAGATCGCGATGCAGATGAAAGGCACGCCGGTCAAGCTGACCTATTCCCGCGAAGAGGACATGACCCACGATTTTCCACGCCAGATCGCCATGGCGCGGATGCGCGGCACCGTGCGTGAGGGGCGAGTCGAGGCCTTTGACCTTGGCATCGCCATGCCGTCGGTCATCGTGTCGCAAATAGGCCGGCAGGGGCTGAGCGTGCCCGGCCCCGACAGCCAGATCGTGGCCGGTGCTTTCGAACAGCCTTTTGCCATGCCGCACCACCGGGTGACCGGCTACCGGGCGCCGCCGCTGACGCCGATCTCGTCATGGCGCTCGGTGGGCGCGTCGACGAACGGGTTTTTCTACAATGCCGGGCTGGACGAACTGATCCACGCCGCCGGGGCCGACCCGATGGAAGAGCGTTTGCGGCTGTGCGATGACGCGCTGGCTCGGGGCGTGCTGGAAGCCGTGGCCGAGATGAGCGACTGGTCCGGACCAAATCCGGCTGACGGCGTGGGGCGGGGGGTGGCTTTTACCAAGTCCTTTGGCGTGCCTTGTGCTGAGGTCATCGAGGTCGAGACGACCCAAGCCGGACTGAAGCTGACGCGCGCCTGGGTCGCGGCAGAAGTCGGCACGGTGGTCGATCCGCTGAATTTGGAGAACCAGGTGGCGGGCGGTGTCATATTTGGCTTGGGTCATGCGATGAACTGCGAGCTGACTTATGCGGACGGTCGCGCCGAGCAAACCAATTTCGACGCGTTCCAGGCGCTTCGGCTGTACCAGGCCCCGATGATCGAGGTGCGCGGGTTGGAGAATGGCGACACCGTGCTGGGCGTGGGGGAACCTCCCGTGCCGCCTGCCGCCCCTGCCCTTGCGGCGGCCATTTTCGCGGCAACAGGGACGCGGCTGCGTGAGATGCCGTTCTCGAAATTCGTGGAGTTCGCGTAAGTTAAGGCGCGCTCGGCGCGGCGCCGCCTTGCCGTTCCCCGCGCGGGGTGGTTGAAGGGGCGCATGGTATCCATCCTGACCACACTTGCGCTGCTGGCCCTGGCGTGCGCCGCGGCCTTCGGCGCGCAAGCGGCCTCGATACCGCTTCCGTTCCTGATCGGGCCTCTGGTCGCGTCCGGTATCGTCGCGACAACCGTTTCGGCCCGTTTACCGGATGGTTACCGTTTCCCCCCCATGCTGCGCCTGATCTTCATTTCGGTCATCGGCCTGATGATCGGCGCGCAGGTCACGCCCGAGCTTTTCGGACAGGCCTCGCGCCTGGCGGTCAGCTTCACGGCGCTGACACTGTTCGTCGTCGTGGCCCATGCCTATGGCTACAGCGTCTTGCGGTTCATCGGCGGGTATGACCGACCGACCGCGTTCTACGGCGCGGCGCCGGGCGGATTGTTCGAATCGATTGCCCTGGGCGAGGAGGCCGGTGCAGACCCGGCGCGGCTGACCCTGCAACAGTTCCTGCGGATCATCGCGGTGGTCACGCTCTTGCCCATTGGGCTGTCGCTTTGGGTCGGCCACCCGGTCGGCAGTTCGGCGGGCGTCACGCTGGGCCGGGGCGACGTGCCCTGGTCGGCCTTTCCCTTGATCGCTTGCGCGGGCGCGGCGGGGATTGGCCTTGGGCATGTATTGCGCCTGCCGGCCAAGCAACTGACCGGGCCCCTTTCAGTGGCGGCGATCCTGTCGCTGACCGGGCTTTACCAAGTCGATGTTCCGCAATGGCTGATCAACGTCGCGCAGATTGTCGTCGGCACGGCGCTTGGCATGCGGTTCACGGGGCTGTCCGGCGGGTTGGTGCTGCGGGGCGTCGGGCTGACCGTGCTGTGTGTCGGGGGAATGTTGGGACTGGCCATCATCTTTGCGCTGGCGCTGATGCAGGTGCTGGAGCAACCTTTCGACGTGCTGCTGATCAGCTTCGCGCCCGGCGGCGTAACCGAAATGTCGCTGGTGGCCCTCAGCCTTTCGGCCAACCCGGCCTTCGTGACGCTGCATCACATCTTCCGTATTCTGATCACCGTGGTCGGCCTTGGCCTCAGCTCCAAACTGGTCCGGCGCAGGCTTTGACAGAGCACGGCTTCTAGAATATCTGAACACTTGTTCATTACAAGTCTCCGGAGGCTCAATGCAAATCTCAGACACCGCCGCAATCATCACCGGAGGCGCCTCTGGCCTGGGGGAAGCGACGGCACGGCACTTTCGCGCGCATGGGGCCAAGGTCACGGTACTGGACCGCGATGCGGAGCGCGGCACCGCCGTGGCTAAAGAGATCGGGGCCGGTTTTGCAGAAACGGACGTCACCGACGAGGACTCCGTCCGCGCCGCCATAGCTGCGGCCAAGGAAGGCATGGGCTCGATTACCGCCGCCGTGAATTGCGCCGGCATCGCAACCGGGGAAAAGACGCTTGGGCGCGACGGTCCGCACAGTCTTGAGGGGTTTCGCCGCACCGTCGACATCAACCTTATCGGCACGTTCAACGTGGCCCGCCTTGCAGCCGAGGAAATCGCGCAGAACGTCGCCGCGCCCGACGGCACGCGTGGGGTCATCATCAACACGGCGTCCATCGCCGCCTTCGAAGGGCAAAAAGGCCAGACCGCCTATGCCGCGTCCAAGGGCGGTATCGTGGGCCTCTCCGTGCCCATGGCGCGGGACCTGAGCCGCGACGGTATCCGGGTCATGGCCATCGCGCCGGGAATTTTCGCCACGCCCATGCTGAAGGGCCTGCCGCAGGAGGTGCAAGACGGGCTGGCGCAGGACGTGACCTTTCCCAAGCGGCTGGGCGACCCGGACGAATACGCTTCGCTGGCGCGGTTCATCGTCGAATGCGATTACCTGAACGGCGAGGTTATCCGTCTCGACGGCGCGTTACGAATGCAGTGATGAGTCAACTTTCGCTGAGTGCGCCGAACTTGGTTTCAAGGTAGGACATCAACGGCGCAGCGCTGGGCGCGCTGCCGCATGCGAGTGTGATAACGTCCTTAGGTTCGTGACGCCCGCCGTGGCGTTGCACCCGTTCACGCAGCCAACCGGTCGCGGCAGAAAGGTCGCCTTTCGCCAGTTGGTCATCCAGGTCGGGCAGATCCTTGCGCAGGGCCTCATGCAGGCAGCCGGCATAGACATTGCCAAGGCTGTAGGTCGGAAAATACCCGAAGAGCCCCACGGACCAGTGAACATCCTGAAGCACGCCGTTCGCGGGGCGGTTGACGTCATACCCGAAATCCGCCCGAAACCGATCGTTCCAGGCCGCTTCGAGATCATCGACCTGTAGATCATTTGCGAACAGAGCCCGTTCCAGATCGAACCGCAGCATGATGTGCAGGTTATACTGCACCTCGTCGGCTTCAGTGCGAATATAGCCCCGGTGCACGCGGTTCACGAGCGCATAGAAGGCCTCTTCGTCCCTAACGCCGAAATCCCCGAACAGGTCACGCATCCGTCCATAGAGGTAGCCACAGAAGGCGCGGCTGCGGCCAAGCTGGTTCTCATAAATTCGGCTTTGGCTTTCATGCACGCCCATCGACACCCCCTGCCCCGCCGGGGTCAGAAGGAACTTCTGGTCGATGCCTTGCTCATAGCACGCGTGGCCGACCTCGTGGATCGTCGAGTAGAGGCAGTTGAACGGATCATCCTCGGCGGTGCGGGTGGTAATGCGCACGTCTTCGCCCGAGCCGCTGGAGAACGGATGAACCGCCCGGTCGATGCGACCTCGGGTCAGGTCATAGCCGAAGGTTTCGGCCAGTTCCCGGCCAAGTGCCATCTGCGTATCGGCGTCGAACGTGGCTGAAAGCGGCGTCACCTGGGGGGCGTTCAGGGCGCGTTCGCGCAAGCTCACCAGACCCGGGCGCATCTCGTCGAACATCGTGGCGAATTCGGCCGCTTTGCCGTTCGGCTCGAAATCGTCGACCAGCGCATCGTAAAGATCGCCCCCGCCCGCCAGCGCCGCGGCCTCTTCGCGCTTGAGCTTGACCACCTCGGCCAGCGTGGGAAGAAAGGCGGCCACGTCGTCGTCGGCGCGCGCGGCGGCCCATATGCCTTGAGACCGACTGGTCAGCCGGGCCAGCGCCGCGGCCAGATCGGCCGGCACCTTGACCGACCGCTCATAGCTGTGGCGGATCAGCCGTAGTTGCGCCGCGCCGTCCGCGTCGGGCGGGTCGGCCTGATCCAGCCACTCACCGATTTGCGGGTTGGTGCGTCTTGCATGCAGCACGCTTTCCATAGCGCCGCGTTCCTCGGCCCTCTGCCCGGCCGAGCCGCGTGGCATCACGGTTTCCTGATCCCAGCTCAGCCGCCCTGAGATGCGGGCCAGGGCTTGGGTTTCCCGCTCATAAGCCATGAGCGCATCGAATGCGTTGGGCAGGCTCATCCGCGCACCGATTTTATGACGGGATACTGGCTGAGAAACCGCGCCCTGAGGATCAGGACCCAGAGGATCACGGCCAGAATCTGGTGCGCGATGGCAAGTTGCCACGGCGCGACATAGAGAACCGTCATGATGCCGAGCACGACTTGAAGGCAAAGTGCGAGGAAGGCAAAATTGAACGCACCCCGGGTCAAGGCATGGGCAGACCGACGCCCCCTTAGCCAGACGACGATACCAAAAATCAGCAGAAGATAGCCGGTCATGCGGTGGATGAACTGAACCATGCCGGGGTTTTCAAAGAAGTTTCTGAAACCCAGCTCCGGCATCCAGAAATCGACGGGCAGGAAGCCCCCCGCCATGAGCGGCCAGTCGGTAAAGGTGCGCCCGGCATCGATACCCGCAACAAGCGCGCCGATAAGGATCTGCAGGAAGACGAAATGCAGCCAGCGGGTGGACAGGCCGAAAAGCTTGCGCTCTTGGCTGCGCCGCGCCTGCATCAGCTCGCGCTCTTCCCGTCCAAGGCACATCACGTACCACGCGATGAAGCCTAATATCACGAAGGCAAGTCCAAGATGCACGGCCAGCCTGTAGCTGGCCACGTCCAGCATCTGCCCGGAAAGGCCGGAACTGACCATCCACCAGCCGATGGCGCCCTGAAGTCCGCCAAGACCGCCCAACAACAGCAGGCGACTCGTCCAGCCGGGTGGGATCTTGCGCGACAGCAGAAATCCCAGAAACCCCAAGGCCCAGACAAGGCCGATCACGCGACCGAGCTGGCGATGGCCCCATTCCCACCAGTAGATCACCTTGAACTCGGCAAGGCTCATGCCCTTGTTCTGCAACTGGTACTCGGGAATGGCGCGGTATTTGTCGAACTCCGACGCCCATGTGGCGGCGTCCATCGGTGGCAGGGCGCCGGTCACCGGTTTCCACTCGGTTATCGACAGGCCGCTGTCGGTCAGGCGCGTCAGGCCGCCCACGGCGATCATCACGACCACCAGCGCGAAAAGAAGCATCAGCCACAGACGCACAGCGCCCCGCGCGCCGCGGCGGCCTGCGTCAATCATCCCGCCTTGCGGTGCCTGCCGCGGGGTGTCCGCGTTTGACACTTCCTGGAAAATGCTGCGTTTTTCGCTCATGTTCCGCCCTCTGACTTTGGCGTGACGTTAATCCGCGCCGCGCGGCGCTTCAACCGCGCTCCTTCCAGCGCACCATTTGCCGCAGTACGCCGTGCAGTGTCTGAACGTCGGCCCTCGTCAGGGGCATCCGGCTCCACATGTTGCGCAGGTTGATCTTCATGCCGGGGGCCTTGGCTTCGGGAAAGAAAAAACCGGCGTCTTCAAGGCGTTCCTCGTAATGCGCCGACAGCGCCTCGATCTCTTTCTGGTTGGCCCATTCGGTGCCGGCCATGTCGACGCGGGCAGCCTCGACCGCCTCCGACGCGCGGCGCCACTCGTAGCCGCACAAGAGTACGCATTGGGCAAGGTTCAGGCTTGGAAAATCAGGGTTCACCGGCACGTTGATGATGGCGTTGGCGCGGGCCACATCCTCGTTCTCCAGCCCGGCCCGTTCCGGTCCGAACAGCACCGAGACACGCTCGCCGCGCGACAGGCGCCTGGCGGCCTCCGCCATGGCTTCTTCGGGGCTGAAGACGGGCTTAGTCAGGCCGCGTACCCGGGCGGTGGTGGCCATCACGAAACTATCCTCCTCGACCGCCGCGGGCAGGTCAGTGACCAAGCGCGCGTCGTCCAGCAGCCGACCTGCGCCGCTGGCCATGGCCACCGCCTTGGGGTTGGGCCAACCATCGCGCGGGGCCACGACGACCATGCGGTCAAGGCCGAAGTTCCACATCGCGCGCGCGGCGGCGCCGATATTCTCGCCCATCTGCGGACGGACGAGCACAAAGCGCGGCTGTGTGTTTTCGCTTGGCATCCTGTTCCTCCAACGTGCCCGCCATAATCCAGCCTGCCCATGCGGGAAAGCGCAAAAGACCGCGTTCGCGTCCCGTAGACGCGTTCGCAAATCCCGGTTATAGGGGCAAAAACAGGACGACAAGACCATGGCAGACCCCGAGCAGCCGCAAATCTATCTGATAACCCCGCCCGAGATCGAATTGGCGCGGTTTCCCGCCATTCTTGACCGTGTTTTGCGCGACCACGAGATCGCCTGCGTGCGGCTGGCGCTGTCGACCCATGACGAGGCCGCGTTGTGCCGCGCCGCCGATACTTGCCGCGAGGTCGCGCATGGGCAGGACGTGGCCATCGTGATCGACACGCATTTCGTACTGGCCGAACGGCTGGGGCTGGACGGCGTGCACCTGACCGACGGGTCGCGCACGGTGCGCAAGGCGCGCAAGGAGCTTGGCCCGGACGCCATCGTCGGCTCCTTCTGCGGCACCTCGCGTCACGACGGGATGAGCGCGGGCGAGTCCGGCGCCGATTATGTCAGCTTCGGCCCCGCCGGTGTTTCGGCCCTTGGCGACGGGTCGCAAGCCGAGACGGACCTATTCGATTGGTGGTCGCAGGTGATCGAAGTGCCTGTGGTGGCAGAGGGAGCACTTGACGCAGCTACGGTATCACAACTGTCCTCTATGACTGATTTTTTCGGGATCGGTGACGAAATCTGGCGCGAAGACGACCCTAGCGCCGCCTTGGGCAAATTGATAGCGGCCATGCGCTGAGGCGGGACTGCCCGGCAGTCTCAGCCCGGCAAAGCGACTTCGGGTGGCATTGAACTGCGCACTTTGGCCTCGAGCGTTCGGGCCAATGCCTTGCGATCGGGATAGTCGCTGACACTGATCGGTTCGTGGTAGATCACGCGCACGCCACCCTGAGGAAACCGCGACAGTACCTGCAACATGTGCGGCCCGAGATCCATGTCGCCCCACCAGCCGTAAAAGCGCGGCTCTTCCAGCCCGTCGGGCGCGATGTAGACAACCGTGACCGGCTGAATTCGCAATCCCGCCTCCAGATCGGAGAACGCGGCAAAGAGGCTCGACTTGAACGGCAGCACGCGCATACCGTCGGTCGAGGTGCCCTCAGGGAAGAACAACAGCTTTCGACCGGCATCAAGCTCGGCTTTCAGCTGGTTGCGCTGTGCGTCGGCCTGCCGGGGGTTGCGGCTGATGAAGACGGTGCCGACGATCCGCGCAAGGAAACCGATACCGGGCCAGCCCGCCACCTCGGCCTTGGACACGAAGGTGATCGCCTGCCCCGCCCCGAGAGCGAAGATATCCAACCACGAGGCGTGATTGGCCACCACGGCGCCATGGCTTTGCATGGGCCGGCCTTCGCGGCGATAGCGTAATCCGATCACGTGCAGTCCGGCCCAGATGGCCCAGCGTTGCAAGCGCGCGGTCAACGGGCGGCTGCGGTCGAAAAAAAACGGCTCGGCAAGGCGCAGGACCAGAACCACGATGACGCCCGGCACGATGATTGCCAACAGCACGACCAGGCGCAGTACCAGGATCACCCAGCCCGTTCGCGTAATGCGAGCCACGCGTGCGGGGCGCTCGGACTCCCAGGTATTGCTCACAGGTCAGCCCCCTTGGAATAGATCGCCTTTTGCCGGGCGTTCAGTTGCGCGGTATCCATCACGAGGCAGACATCGGTGGTGTTGAACGTGTGGTCGATGAACGCGCCGTCACCGACAAAGCCGCCAAGCCTCAGGTAGGCCTTGATCAACGCAGGCACCTGCAACATGGCCGCCCGCCGGTCGATCTGGTCTTCCGGCACGAGGTTAAGCGGCTGGTAATGGGCGGGAACGGTGCGGACCCGCAGAGGCTCTGGCGCCAGGTGCCGGTGGTGGAGCAGCGATAGCGGCTGCGCCAGGGCGCTGGTATCGGTACCATGAAAGCTGGCGACGCCGAACAGGATCTCGATGCCGTGATCGGCCACATAGTGCGCAAGGCCGTTCCACAGGTGATACATGGCCGCGCCACCGCGATAGCCCTCGGCAAGGCAGGACCGGCCCAGTTCCATGATGCGCCGGCCCGAGGATTTGAGGACCGAAATGTCGTATTCGTCCTCGGAATAGAACTGACCCGCCTCGGCAGCCTGGTCATCGCGCAAGACGCGGTAGACGCCGACAATCTCGCCGCCGCGGGACTCGTCAGCCAAAAGCAGATGATCGAAGTAGGGATCGAACCGGTCACGCTCCAGCCGCGCATCGTGATCGACGAGCGGACCGTCGCCACCCAATTCCGCGACGAAGACGTCATAGCGCAGGCGTTGCGCCGCGTTCAGGTCTTGCTCGGAGCGGGCGAGTCTTACGGTGAACTGCACGTCGCGCGAATACATCAATGGGTCCGTTCAGATTGGCTGCGCGGGTTTTAATTCGTTTCTGTCCCGTGCTGCAACCTCTTGCAGTTTTACCGAGCGGCTTGGCCCTAAAAAGGATGGGGGCTTGCGAGCGAGCCTGCACGTGTTAACGCTTTGGTAACGCAGGTCATGGTTCAGTCACAGGCATCAACTCAACGCGGGAGCCGTCGATCACGACCTTGCCGACATCCTGAAAATTCACTGTTATCTTTCCACCGATGTTAGACTGGACCTGCCCTGTGCCCCAATCGGGCTGATCAGGATGGACCACGAGCATGCCGGGCTCGAGAATGCTATTCATATCGGACATCGGCGGGCTCCTCGGGAAAGGAAACGATTTGGCAAACGATACCAACGCTATCGCAGCTTTGATAGGCTCTCGTATCTGTCATGACCTGATCAGCCCGATTGGCGCGGTCAGCAACGGGCTCGAATTGCTGGAATTGTCGGACACGGCCGGTTCGCCCGAACTGTCGCTGGTCGCGGACAGCGTGGCCCATGCCAATGCCCGCATCCGTTTTTTTCGCTTGGCGTTCGGGGTGGCCTGCAAGGACCAGGAAACCGGCGCCGAGGAGGTCAACTCGATACTCAAAGACCTTCATGCCGACGACCGGACCGAAATTGACCCATTTCCCGCCGGCCACTATCCGCGTGCCGAGGTGCGCGCGGTGCTGCTGGCGCTGCTTTGTGCGGAACAGGCGGTGCCGTATGGTGGTCGTATCACCATGACGCGGTCCGATGACGGATGGGTCATCCGGGCCACGGCAGAACGGATGAACGTGGACGCCACGCTGTGGGACAAGCTGAACGGCACACAAGGCACGTCGCTTCCGGCGCCGGCGCATGTGCAATTCGTTATTCTGCCCGCAGCGGCGTGGGACGCGCGGCTGGATTGTTCGGCGGTCCTGTCGGACGACGCGGCGGAGGTTAGGCTCAGGCGCGGATAGCGCCGTCGCCTTCGACAAGGTACTTGAAACTTGTCAGTTGCCGGGCGCCCACGGGACCGCGGGCGTGCATCTTGCCTGTGGCGATCCCGATCTCGGCGCCCATGCCGAACTCTCCACCATCTGCGAACTGGGTCGAGGCGTTGCGCATCAGGATCGCGCTGTCCAGTTCGGCAAAGAAACGCTCTGCAGTCGCGTCGTCCTCGGTGATAATGCAGTCCGTGTGCTGCGAGCCATATTTTCGAATGTGATCAACAGCATCTGAGACGTCGCCCACCTTTTTCGCGGCCATGACCATCGACAGAAACTCGAACCCCCAGTCGCCATCGCCGGCCGGGACCGTGCCCGGCACCGATTGCAGGTCAGCATCCGCACGGACCTCGACCCCCTTTTCGACCAAGGCCCGGATCACACCCTGCCCGATCGTGTCGGCAGCGTCCTCGTGAACCAGCAGACATTCGGCGGCGCCGCAGATGCCGGTGCGGCGGGTCTTGGCGTTCATTACGACGCGCAGCGCCTTTTCCGGGTCCGCATGCTTGTCGATGTAGATATGCACAATGCCTTCGAGATGCGCGAATACAGGGACCCGTGCCTCGCTCTGGACAAGGCCGACAAGTCCCTTGCCGCCGCGTGGTACGATCACGTCGATTATGCCGGTCATCGTCAACATCTCCTGCACCGCCGCGCGGTCGCGGGTCGGGACGAGCTGGATCGCATCCTCCGGCAGACCGGCCTCTTTCAGGCCGGCGCATAGGCAGCGATGGATGGCACCCGAGGAATGAAAGCTTTCCGAGCCGCCGCGCAGAATCACAGCGTTGCCGGACTTCAGACAGAGCGCACCCGCATCCGCCGTGACATTGGGACGGCTCTCATAGATCACCCCGATCACGCCGAGCGGCGTGCGTACGCGCCGGATATGCAGGCCGTTCGGGCGGTCCCATTCGTCGATCACCTCACCGACCGGATCATCTTGGCCGGAGACGGCGCGCAGACCATCGCAGATTCCCTTGATCCGACCTTCGTCCAGCATCAAGCGGTCCATCATCGCGTCCGACAGGCTCTTGTCGCGGCCGAATCCGAGGTCCTTGGCATTGGCCGCGAGAATGTCGGCGCGGCTGTCCCACACCGCATCCGCCGCAGCGGTCAGCGCACGGGTCTTGGCCTCTGCCGTGGCGGTGGCAAGCACCGCGGCGGCGGCCTTGGCGCGCTGGCCGATCTCGGCCATCAGTGCTGGAATGTTTTCGAGGTCTTTCATCAAGGCACCTGTTCGTTCAGCCGAATCTAGCAGTCGTTCGGTCATATGGCCATATCGTCGCGATGGATCAACGGACCACGGGCGGGATAGCCCAGCACGTTCTCGATCTGGTCCGAGCGCAGGCCCTTGATCCTTTCGGCATCCAATGCGTCATAGCGCGTCAGCCCCTGGCCCAAGATACCGCCCGTCTCGTCGGCGACCTCGACCGCGTCACCGCGTTCGAAGCGGCCCGAAACCTGCGCCACGCCGGCGACCAGCAGGCTGGAGCCTGCCCGAAGCGCCTTGACCGCCCCGGGATCGACAACGATCCGGCCCTTGGGCTTCATCGAGGCGATCCATTGCTTGCGTTTCTGCTGCGGGTCGCCCTGTGCGGTGAACCAGGTGGCCGGGGCGCCATGTTCCAAAGCCCGGACCGGATGCAACACCGACCCTTCGGTGATCGCCATATCACAGCCGGCGGCGGTGGCCGTCCGCGCCGCCAGAAGCTTGGTCTTCATGCCGCCTTTCGACAGACCGGAGCCTGCGGCACCGGCCATGGCTTCGATCTCGGGGGTGATTTCCGAGATAACGTCGAAACGTTTGGCGGTCGGGTCGGTCTGGGGATTGGCGGAATAAAAGCCGTCCACGTCGCTGAGCAGGATCAGCTGATCGGCCCCGGCGGTCACCGCGATCTGCGCAGCCAGCCGGTCATTGTCGCCGTAGCGGATCTCGTCCGTGGCGACCGTGTCGTTTTCGTTCACGATGGGGATCGCGCCCAGTGACAAAAGCTGTTCCATCGTCGCGCGAGAATTGAGATAGCGGCGGCGGTCGGCGCTGTCTTCCAATGTGACCAGCACTTGTGCCGCGATGATGTCATGGGCCGCCAGCGCCTCGGTATAGGCGGTGGCAAGCTGGATCTGGCCCACGGCGGCGGCGGCTTGCGACTGTTCCAGTGACAAGTCGGCGGAGGGCAGTTTCAGGGCGCCTCGCCCCAGCGCGATGGAGCCGGAAGACACAAGGATAACGTCCGTGCCCCGCGCTCGCAGGCGGGCCACGTCCTCTGACAGCGCCACGAGCCAGTCACGGCGCAATTGGCCCGTATGCCGGTCGACCAGAAGGGCCGAGCCGATCTTGATCACGAGACGCTTGGCGTCGGCTACGGCTGCCACGGTGCATCCTCGTCATCGTCGGGCCGTTGGCGCAGGCGGCCTTCGTCGATATGCGCGCGCAAGGCACGCAGCACCTCGGTGACACCCTCGCGCGACACCCCCGACATAAGATGGACTGGCGTACCCGCCACAGCCTCGAGCTCTTCGCGCAGGAACGTGCGTTCTTCCTCGTCAAGCGTGTCGATCTTGTTCAGCACCGTCACGCGGGGCTTGTCGGCCAGCCCCACGCCGTAGGCTTCCAATTCTCGGATGATCGTCTGGTAATCCTCGATCAAGGATCCCGATGAGCCGTCGACGAGATGCAAAAGCACCGCACAGCGCTCGACATGGCCAAGAAACAGGTCACCCAGACCGCGCCCTTCGGACGCGCCGTCGATCAGGCCGGGGATGTCGGCCACGACGAACTCGGTATTGTCGACGCCGACGACGCCGAGGTTGGGATGCAAAGTCGTGAACGGATAGTCGGCGACCTTGGGCCGCGCGTTCGACGTGGCGGCAAGGAAGGTCGACTTGCCCGCGTTGGGCAGCCCGACCAGTCCCACATCGGCAATCAGCTTGAGCCGCAGCCAGATGGTGCGTTCGACGCCCTCCTGCCCCGGATTTGAGCGGCGCGGCGCCTGGTTGGTGGAGGTCTTGAAGCGCAGGTTGCCCCAGCCGCCGTTGCCTCCCTTGGCCAGGCACACGCGCTCGCCCACTTCGGTCAGGTCGGCGATCACCGTTTCCTGGTCTTCGTCAAGGATTTCGGTGCCCACGGGGACGCGCAGCACGATGTCGTCGCCGTCCGCGCCGGTGCGCTGTTTGCCCATGCCGGGCGTGCCGTTGTCAGCGAAGAAATGCTGCTGGTAGCGAAAGTCGATCAGCGTGTTCAGCCCGTCGACCGCCTCGGCCCAGACAGAGCCGCCGCCACCGCCATCGCCGCCGTCGGGACCGCCGTATTCGATATACTTCTCGCGCCGGAAGCTGATGCATCCGTTGCCCCCGCTGCCCGAGCGGATGTAAACCTTGGCGAGATCGAGAAACTTCATGTCATTGCCTCAAATGGCGTCAAAGACCGTCCGTAGAACCAAACGCGGTCCGGCTCAAGCCCGGGGGCGTCGGAAGGTGCGAATTGGATGAACACCGCCGCGTGCGCGGCAGGGTCCCTTGCAGGCGTTACCCTCCTCGAAACCCAGTTTTTCCAGAACCCGGCCCGACGCGGGATTGTCGGCAAAGACGCAAGCCTCGAGGCTTTGCCAGTGAAAGCGGTCAAATGCGTATGCAACGGCGGCGGCTCCGATTTCAGTGGCCAGACCCTGGCCCCAATGGGATTTGCCGAACATATAGCCGATCTTGCCTTCGGCGCTGAGACCGAGATAGCCGACCACCTCGTCGCCCTTGCAGACCACACCTGATACGCCCTGATCCGACGCGGTGACGACACAGCGCGAGCGCGTGAAGGACAGGTCCGCGGGCCAGGGCCAGGTCTCGGTCTGGCGAACCACGTCGAAATCGCTGACGATCGCGTAAAGCGCCTCTACGTCATCCGGCGTGCCTGCGCGCCAGATAAGGCGCGGTGTGCGAGCAAAGACCGTTTCAGCCATCGTCCATCGCCCGGCTGTAGGTCCAGGTCGGGACATTGGCCTTGCGCGCGACCGAAAAGCTTTCCGCATCGCCGAGGTAGCGAAAACCGCAGTTCGTCAGCACCCGGGCCGAGGCGGCATTGTCCTGAAACACGCTGGCAAAGACCGTCTGCGCGTTCTGGGGATTGGCCGACAGGATCGCCTGGACGGCCGCCGAGGCGATACCGCTGTTCCAATAGGCCGGTGCGACCCAATAGCCGATCTCGCACTGATCACGGTCCATCCGTTCCAGGCCGATCAGCCCCATGACCTCGCCGCCGCCAATGCGCGTGCCGTCCATCACCCAGACATCTTCAGGGTGGTCCGGATCCATGACGCGCGAGATGAAGGCCTCAGACGTGCCAGGCGGAAGAGGATGCGGGATAGACGTGGTGAACCGGGCCACCCTCTCATCGCCGGCATAGAGCGAGATAAGTCCCGCATCGGATTCGCGGACGGGCCGCAGATCGAACCGTTCGGTTTCCAGAAGGGTGTCGGTGGCGATGGTCTCAAGCTTCATGTGCTGTCTCCTCCGAAAAGCACGAACAGGACGGATGCGACGGTCAGCGCGGCCAGGGCGCGCATCAGGTGCGGCTCGGCCGGCGTTCCCGCCACGGTGCGCGCGATCCGGTCTCCTCCAAGTGTCCAGATCGGGTGCAGTAGCAATTGCAGGCTCAGAAGGCAGATGGATATGGTCAGCGTGGCCTGCACGGCGGGCGTGCCCGCAGCGACGAAATTGGTGAAGCCGGCGACGATCATCGCCCAGGCCTTGGGGTTGAGCGGATGCACGATCAGCCCGGCCAGAAAACCGGGCGCGGCCACCTGCGCGTCGGCGGGACCAAGACGCAGATGCGCGACCTTCCATGCGAGCCAGCAGATATACGCCGCCGAAACCCACTTCAGAATGTCAAATACGTAAGGCGCGCGGTCGGCCAGTTCCATCAGGCCGAAGCCTACGGGCCAGATCACGAACTGCTTGCCGATGACCACCCCCGCAACAAAGGGCAGCGCCGCGCGAAACCCGAACCGCGCGCCCGTCGCCAGAAGCGCCATGTTGGCGGGTCCCGGCGTGCCGACTTGCGACGCGCCAAAAACGAGGAAGGATGTGATGGCCACGCTCATGACGTGCCTCCGAAAAACAGAAAAGGGGACCGGCGATGTGCCGATCCCCCTGAATTTCATACCTTGAAGGTTCGGCTTACTCAGCGGCCTCCGCCACCGGGAGAACCGAAATAAAGGTACGGCCCTTGAGGCCCTTGCGGAAATGTACCGAGCCTTCGACGGTCGCAAAGAGGGTGTGATCCTTGCCCTGCCCCACGCCGTCGCCCGGCCAGAACTTGTTGCCGCGCTGACGCACCAGGATGTTGCCCGGGATCACGGCCTCGCCGCCGTATTTCTTGACGCCCAGACGACGGCCGGCCGAGTCGCGACCGTTTCTGGATGAACCGCCTGCTTTCTTGTGTGCCATATCGTCTCTCCTTAGCCTTTGACCAGTTCTTTGGCCTGCTCGACCCAGCCTTCACGCTCGATGCGGCCTTTGAAGGACAGTTTCTCGTCCATCTCGGCGATGTCATCGGCGGTCCATGCCGCGATCTGGGCAAACGTGGTCACGCCTGCCTCGTGCAGTTTCTTTTCAAGCGCCGGGCCCACGCCGGACAGCTCTTTCAGGTCGTCGCCACCTTCGGCCTTCGCGGCTTTCTTGGGGGCAGCCTTCTTTTCCTCGGCCTTCTTCTCGGCTTTGGGTTCGGCTTTCTTGGCGACGCTCTTTTCCTTGGCTTCGTCGTTTTTCACGCGCTTGGCCATCTCGGCCTGATCGGCCTTGTTGTCGGCGTAACGGGTCTTGCCCATGCCGGCGGCCAGTGCGCTTGCGCCTACAGCGGCCTTTACGCCCGATTTGTCGGCCCCCTTCTCGAGGATCTCGGTCACGCGCAACAGGGTCAGTTGCTGGCGGTGGCCTTTCGTGCGCTGCGAGCCGTGTTTCCGGCGGCGCTTGACGAAGTTGATGACCTTGTCGCCCTTGATCTGGTCCACGACCTCGGCCTGCACGGCCGCGCCGTCGACAAGCGGAGCACCGATAACTGGCGCGTCGCCGCCCAGCATCAGGATCTCGTTGAACTGAACTTTTTCACCGGCGTCGGCAGCAAGTTTTTCCACCCGGAGCATATCGCCCGACTGAACCTTGTACTGCTTGCCACCGGTCTTCAGAACCGCAAACATGTGTCTTTCCTTTTCTCATCCGCGTTCTGTGGCCCCGGGATCAACCGGTGTTTGGTGCCTCGAACGGCGCGCCCTCCGGGCGTCAAAAAAACAAATCCCGCACGAGTCGCCCCGCCGGGATGGCCGCTTATCCTCGGGGTGCCCATCAAAGTCAAGCCTTGCGCCCTGCAAAAGCCCGGTTTTTTAGGGCGACCGGCGCGGTTAAGCTCCGGCCGGGTCCGGTCACAGTTCTTGGCTACGCATGTGCTCGGCGACGGCCTGCCCCAGAAGGTAGGAGATTTCGTCGTACATGCGGTCATAGGCGTTGAAAACCGCGGTATTCAGAATGCGCCCCTCGGGTGTGCGATATAGCGCGGCGTAAGCTTCGAGTTCCTCCCTCTCCAGCGGACGGTAGGCCATCATCAGAAAGGAGCCAAGCCAAGCCTCTGATTCCGCGCGGATGTCGGGTTCCTGCGCCCAGACATCGGCCAGCATGTCCGATTCCCCAAGATCGATGGCGCCGCCATCGGCCAACCCACGATAGAACATGAGGTTGGCGTTCATCGCGCCCATGACGTTGTATTCCACAAGGTCGCTGTCGGCGATGATCGTCTCGACTTGCTGATACAGGTCGGTTTCGTCGCCGCGGGCCATCTCAAAGGCGTCCATCGCCGCAATCTCGGTTTCCTCGTCGAGAAACGCCTCACGCGCCGAGATCTCGAGCCCGATGATCTCTTCCCCGAGGCCACTATCGAAGAACTCGACCAAAGTGCCCAGTTCCTCCCCTTCGAGGGCAGTTTCGAACCCTTGGGTGATTACCGCCTCCATCTTCTCGGCATCATAAATGCGCGAGACGGTGCGTTCCCAGTCATCCTTTGGAAGATCGGGCAGCATCTCCCCGCCAATCTCGGCGCCGTAACGCAGACCTTCCTTGCGCATCACCTCTACGGTGTCGTCGATCCGCATCAGTTCGATCAGGCGCTCGCGGTCGTCGTCCTGTGCGGTGGTGGCCGCCGGGGCCAAAAGCACAGCCGAAAGTGCGCCGACGGCGGCCAGGGTTCTCGCGATATGCATTTCAGTTCAAAGCTCCTGCCCGGGGTGCATTTCGGCCATACGCGAGGCGAGCACCTCGAAGCGATTGGCCATGATCTCGTACTGGACCGCGTTCATCAGTTGATAGACCGTTTGCATGTCGGGATGTTCCAACGCGGCCAGGTATTCCTTTAACTCCTCGTTCGAAAAATCCTGGTAGGTGTATGCGGCATTGGCCAGCGCACCAGCCTTCATGGTCATCCGCATCTCTTCCTCACCCGCCTTCATGGCCGCGCGCAACGCGCCTTCGTCAAGCTCTTGGTTCAGAATACCGGCATTTGATGCGGCCATCAGAAAGCGCACCTGGATTTCCTGTACAGCGCGGACCGAATTTCCGTCGGAATCCACCGCCTGATTGAGATTCTGAAGGGTTTCGATGCGTTCGTCGCCCTGCTCGACACCTTCGGCCACCAGGGCGCGGCCTTTCTGCTGCTTTGCCTCGTCATCCTCGACCATGTGCGAGGCGTTCTCGGCCTCCACCAGACGCTGTCCCAGCGGCGAAGCGTAGAATTCCGCGGCGTGGGTCAGATGCTCGTCGCTCAGAGTTTCGGACAGGATGTCGAGCGCCATCGTCTGCATCTTTTCGGTGTCGAACACGTCCTTTGACACGCGCGACCAATCTGACCCGAAATCGCTGGCCTGCATCCCCAGCATTGCGGGTGCGTCACCGGCGGCAAGCGCGATAGAGTCGAGCGCAACGCCAAAGCCGGTCACTTCAAGAAACGCGTCGAGCCGATCACGATCCGCGGCTCGGGTCTGAAGCGCGGCCATCAGCGCGATTGCGAGAAAGGCTATGAAAACAAGGGGGCGAATGGAGCGCGTCCGGGTCACGATACCTCCTGACGTGGCGTTGTTTGTTCCAACGTAAGCAAAATCCGTGGCGAAACAAGGCAAACCCCTTGTCACCCCCTTCAAAGGCGATTAAACGCACCCACCAGACCCCCGCGGAGAGGTGCCGGAGTGGTCGAACGGGGCGGTCTCGAAAACCGTTGACCCTTCACGGGGTCCCAGGGTTCGAATCCCTGTCTCTCCGCCAATAAGTTCATGTAATACCTTGTTATTAAAGTATAATACCTCCCTGGAGGTTCCAAATTCCCCCTATGCACCCCCCCCTTTTTAATTAACGGATTTTTGGTCCTCCTACTTCGAAGTTTAAATACCAGAAAGCTAGCGCACGTCGTCTTTTAGTGTGACGAACTACCGAAAAGAGCCCGGAGTAACGGATGCTGCGAGATGCTCGGACCGCAGCAATGCGCAGAAAGCGGGCTTTGCAAAGTTTGGGCCAACGAGCCCGGAAAAATGAAGCAACCGGCCCTTCGTGCTGTCCGCAGCGAACGACAACTGGGCATTAGTGCTACCTCCATGTTCCTAGCCTGAACAAAAAGGGGAGCGGATTGCTCCGCCCCCCTGGTCTGCTGCTTGAGGGATAATCAAGCAGTGCTAGAAACCGTAGACCAGCGACGCGCCGAACTTGTTGTCGAAGTCGTCAAAGCCCGGTGCCGGGTCGCTATCCCATTCGGTGCGATAAGACACTCGGGTCGACAGCTTGTTGGTCACCTTAAAGTTCACGCCCAAGTCGTTTGTGACGAGGGTGTTTTCTTCGGAGAACAACACGTCGGTGTCGTTGGTCAGGGAAACCGTATCGGTGAACTTGAAGAAATAACGCGATGACGCGATACCAGCGACTTCGTGATCATCGTTGCCAAGCTGATCTTCGGTGAAGCGATAGCCGGGGCCAGCTTGCAGACGCCAGGTCATGTTCTCTTGGTTAACCACACGGTAACCAGGGCCTGCACCGAGGAATGTATCCCACTTCAGCGTGTCAAAGTTATCGTAGTTCGCGGAGCCAAGGCCGAAGACGTAGAAGTTCTCCGTCAGGTAGCGGTTCGCTTCGTATGTCGCGTAGACCTCTTCCTTGTTGGTGACATTATTGTCTTCAGCCCATTCGACGGCAAAGCCGAACGAGTGGTTCCAAGGCCCACTGCCGTAACGGAGACGACCGCCGATATCCAGGTCGGCTGTATCGGTGTTACCCGAGGTTGCCGAGAAGCCGACGGCAAAGCTGCCGCTCCAACCTTGTGCGAACTGGTTCGTGCCATAACGGTTCGCGTCATCACCTTCCGCGAGGTCGTCTTGAATATCGTCTTCGATGTCTTCGATGCGGTCATCCAGATCCTCAATACCGACAATGCCGCTTTGTGCCACAGCAGGGGCAGCGAGGATCAGGGCCAGGGCCGAAGCCGAGGCAAGATTGAATGCTTTATTCATGGGTCTATCCTTTCCCAAAAGGTGACCCGTTCGGTTCATTCAGAACGGGAGCATCTCTGCTGGGATTGGATGTAGAAACCCCCGATCAACAAGTTAAATTCATTTAAATCACGTATAAAGAGATTATTTCTCATACTTGAGGTTTTCGGACTCTCCAAGAACGCCAACCTCTTGATCATCACTAATTTCTTTCAATTGCTGGATCACCTGGCTCTGGTCCCCATCCGAATTGGCCACTACATCAGCAAGTGCCGAGCGTGATATTTCTGCAACGTCTGGGTCGAGATCCTGACGCCAAACCGCCCATGCCGGATACGGAAACCGGGGCGCACCTGGCACGAGGTGCAACTCTCCGGAATCCAAAAGCGGTTTGATGTAGCGTGCCGGAAGGTAGCCTGCATATTTCCGGGACCGAATGTATTCAGCTGTCATGGCACCGAGGGAGAATGTAAGACCGGGATTGGTCAGTTCTGGAAGCGCAATCGAGTGCGCCTGGACGAACTCAGGGCCCCAATCTGTAAAAAGATAGCGGCCTTGCAGATCATCCAATTTCGGATTTTCCCAAGACGCGACTAGCACCAGGTCTTCATCCATCAGTTTGGTGGCGGTGAGGCCGGGTCGCATTTGCGGTGAATAGACCAATACTACCTGCACGACACCCTCGATCAAAAACCTAGTTAGCCGATCAGGCATGCCCAGTTCTGCCCTTATGCTAAGATCCGGCATGGAAGTTCGCAATTGGTCGATCCACCGGAACCCCAACCGAGGCCAGAGTGAATACTGCGCTCCAATTGTCAGGCTTTTGTGAAAGCCTTCTGGGATGGCAATCTGCTGACGAGCCTCTTCCCATATCTTGATGAGGCTGAGCGCGTAGCTTTCGAATTCGCGACCGGCAGGGGTAAGTTCAGCACCTGCTTTCGAGCGTGTGAAGAGCGGCCGCCCCAGGCTTTCTTCCAGGCGTTGGATTCTGAGAGAGACTGCGGACTGGGTAACGAAGAGGCGATCACAGGCCGAAACGAACGAGCCTGTCGCAGCCACTTCCAGAAAGGTTTTTATGAGTGCAATATCCATCAAGCAAACATGAGGAACTCTCGAGTTGAAAGCTATTTAAATTTGTTATGTTGTTTTTAAGTTCGGGATTACAGTACTGGTTTTTGGGTCTAGCGAAGCCACGGATCGAAAGTAGATCTTGTCGCAGGAAGCTGCCGTCCCAACATTGCAGCTTATGCGATTGATCCGGTGCTTGCGCAGAAAAGCGATTGCATAGGTCCGCTTCGATCCGCATAGCCGTAGCTGCGGACATCTAAGCCGAACGGCGGCTTCGTCCCGCATTGCAGACCATCCTGCACCTTGCGGAGAAAGTCAGGTTCGAGCCCATAGTGACCGACACCTCAGATTCTATGAATGTTTGCTTCATGAGCTCGGTGGAAGACGCGTCAAATTCTAACACAATCCCGCCGAGAAACATGTTGCGTCATTGGCCTACACACGCCGCCTCTGCGGCTGAGTTTGAAGGGTCCAGCGCAGACTGCTACTGTACCAAGTAATCCGGCTAGGCGTTCGCCTAGCTTTTGGCTCTGTGGCAACGAAATCACTGCCAAAGCTAGTGGCGTTGCGTGAGCTGCGGCGCAGTTCACCTCTAGAAAACCAAAGCTACCGCATTTTCTGCAAGGAGGAGTTATCACCTGTTCGAAATTGTTTAGAGCCGCCATTGGCGGTGCTTTCGCCATAGTCATCGCCAATATCGTCAGCAATATTCTGTTCTTTCAACTTGGCCGACCGATTCTGTTCGATAACGAAGCGCAAAGCGCGAAAATCATCTCGGTCCTATTCGAGATGGAACCTCTCCCGCTCATGTTCACCAACGGCCCGCTTTACATGGCCATCGCAGCGGTCATTGGCGTTGTCCATGGTCTGGTCTTCTACTGGATCGAGCCTGCCCTGCCGCGCGGGGTAGTGGCGCGTGGACTGGCCTTCGGCGCAATACTGTGGGCGCTCATGGCGCTATATTTCGAGTTCCATGCGCCCTTTAACATGTTCGGTGAGCCGCTCGCACTTGTTGCGGTCGAGCTTCTGTTTTGGATCGCAGTCGTCGCCGTGCAAGGGCTTGTACTGTCCATCATTTACGGGAGGGGTCGACATGAATTGGCAAGCTCTGTGGGATGATGGTGCCGTCATCTCGGTCCATGCGGTCGTGGCTTTCGTCGCGATGGGTGCTGGGGCCATTCAACTCTCGCCACCAAAGGGGACGACCCTGCACAAGGCGCTCGGCTATTTCTGGATCGGAACTATGGGTATGGTAGCGATGTCCAGCTTCTGGATACATGAATTCCGATGGTTCGGACCGTTCTCAATCATACACATTCTTTCAATCCTGGTCCTCGCGACGTTGGTCTATTCTGTCAGCGCGATCCGCCAGGGACGTACCATCGCGCACAGGAACTCGATGATCCAGCTATACACTCTGGCCTTGCTGCTAACCGGCGCTTTCACTCTTGTACCGGGCCGGACGATGCATGCCGTCCTCTTTGGTGGGTAGAAGGCAGTGAGAGAGCTGACAATGGGAAAGCCGTTGCAGACGGCGGTTCCGCCCCGCACAGCTAACCTTGGAGGGCCTTGGGAGCCTCGCAGGTAAGGCACGGCAGCACAAATCGGAACAATAGCGGCAGGCATTCAGTTCGTCTCTTATGAGGTTCAAGCAAAGGGTCGTGAAAATAAGGTGGACCCACGCGTACATTGGATACGCTTTATTGCTGATGTTTATTGTGGGCATTGTGCTCTTCGCATGGTGAACAGTCGCTTCTGTTGGAAAGTAACAGACACTCTTGCGGCGAGCCGTACCATTGGCGCGGAGACGGCTTGTATCGTCTGCTACGGAAATTGTGGCCGATAGTCATGTCTGATGTGACAACCCGAAAGCGGAAATAGGACTGTATGCAGTGAAAGTTCACCTCGTCCCGCAGAGCGGACGTATGATACGTGTGCAGCGAAGGACTGAATTGAGCCCAGAATGACCGAAGCTACGCGAGGCCTGAATGGCTGCTAAGCGCAGCAGGACTTGCCTTCTTGGATTGGTGGACATGGAACTGTTGCGTAAGAACAAAAGACGCAGCAATCCCCCTCAAGCGGCTTCAGGACCGTCTGACATGACTTACATTCATAGAACCACTGGCACGCATCCGTCGGCATAGTTTCGGTTTCGACGTGCCCGCAAGATGGACAAGTGAGCGTCGATTCCAAAACTACTTTTGCTGCTTCTGTCGCCATAGCGCGTACCCCGTCAGTATGAGAAATCCTGCCAAAATTGGCAGCAAAACGGCATCGTTGTAAACAACGCTCAGCAGGCCCGTCAGACCAAGCGCGGTCAGCACAATCGGCAGCAACGGCGTGAAGCAGCAAAGGATGGTCAAGATCGTGCCGCCCACCCCGAGCGCCAATAGTTTATTCTTCATCGTGTCGATCTCCACAAATCCCACATAAAACGCTGCGCTGATGCTTCCCAGAGGGGCGAAGACAGCGCGATCATAAAGGCGATGGATGCAAGTGACGTCCAGACAATTGCAGACCGCCTGCGCGTTGAGCATGGCTTGCGTCGAAGCACGCGATACCAAGCCCAAACGAGAGCAATTGCGACACCGACAAGAATGCCCTCCCGGTAAGCGATGAATGGCCCAAGTATAGTGAGCCATGCGCCGCCAAGGCCCAATATCGAAAGCCCGATTGGCAAAACACAGCACGACGCCGACAACAGCGCCAAAAGTGCTGCGAAAGGCATCACCAGGCGAGCAGCGATGCCGGGGTCTGCAACCGGTTGTTGATTTGCATTCATGTCCATTTTGCTTTTCTACTTCCTGTAGTCACTACAGGAGCAAGCGAAATGTTCACCATCGGCAAAGCATCGGAACAAAGCGGCGTGAACATAGAAACGATCCGTTACTATGAACGTGAGGGTATTGTTCCGAAGCCGGGGCGCTCAGCGGGCGGACGTCGGCTATACTCGTCCGATGGAATTGCCAAACTCAGGTTTGTGCGCCGGTGTCGCGATCTGGGCTTCCCAATCTCAATCATACAGACCTTTTTATCTCTCACTGCGCAGAATGACCGATCCTGTGGTGAGGTGAAAACGATGGCCGAGAACCATTTGGGTGAGATAACCGCCAAGATTGAGAACCTCATGCGCCTCCGAGAGGCGCTCTTGAACCTCTCCAAGAATTGCGAGGACGGCACTGCGGCCTGCCCCATGTTGGACGCTTTGATGAAGGATGGCTTTGGCGGCAGCCTACCCGAATAAAGCAGCCGTTAGTCTTTGCTTCGCGAATGGCTGCAAGGTCCCGCACTGCTGACATTGGCATTCAGCTACGCATACGGCTGCATTCAACCCAATCCAGCACATCTCTGACCGCCGCTCTCTCCGCCTCGCCTCGCTCCATGCCGCCGTCATATTCCCGGATGGCGGCACGCTCGTGCCAGGCGTCCAGCAGGTCCAGGTCCTCCGCCGTCAGGTCTTCGTGACGGGCCTCCCCCCTGCCTGACAAAACCGACAATACCGACACAATGTCCGCCTCAGGTGATTGGTTCGTGGATTCTGTCGGTTTTGTCGGTTCTGTCAGCGGGGTCATGTCCCCTCTTGCCGCGTCCAGCCAGCGGGTCATGGGGTGGGCCTCAGGAGCGCCGGATTGACGGTGTAGAGCCGTGGGGGGCGGCCTGACGGCGCAACGGCGGGTCCGGGCACCTGGCGGAGGATTTCGGCCTCTTCCAGCGCCGTGAGCGCCGGGTTGAGCTCCGCCGCCGATGACAAGCCTGCACGGCCCAGCCGCAACACCTCACGGCTGCTGAAGCGCGTCCAGCCCTGGTCTCTGATCAAGGCCACCAGGCGGTGCGCGGCGCGTTCGGATTTCGACAGCGACGCATCGGCATAGGCGCGTTTCGCCATCGGCAGCACGTAGGCTTCGATGAAGTGCGCGGCCCGTCCGATATGCGCCACGGTGATTTCATACGGCTCCGGGCCGCCCTCGACCGCCCAATCCAGATAGGCCAGGACAAGGGCCGTGCGCACCGCCAGGCCCGGTAGCTTGCCGGTGAAGGACAGCATCAGCCCGTCTGCCTCGCGCTCCCATCCGCGCACCGCCTGGCGGAACGCGTCCAGCAGATCGCGCGCCTCTTCACTGAAGGGAGTGATCCAGGGGCGCGTGACGTCCTGTTCGTCCGTCAGCATGTTGAGCGACAGCAGGCGCTTCAGCGCCCGGTCCAGAAGGCCGTGATCCAGCCCTGCACGCGGGCGGTGGATCGGCACCGGGTCGGGCCAGACCGGAAGGAAGCGTGCCAGCAAGCCATCGTCGTCGGACTTGAAGAGCAAGCCTTTCAGGCGATCCGGCTGAATGCCACCCACAACGCCGATTGACAGACGGTCGATATGCACGGGCTCCCGCCCCATGCGCTCCACCGTGTAGCCGCGCCCACCATAGGCTTCGAGCCAGAACGGGCGATCCGACCCACCGCCCGCATAGCGGGTCATGCCTTGCAGCCAGCCCGCCAACTCGTCCCGCGCCATAAGGCTGCCGCGCGGTTGCTTGGCGACGATCACTGCCAGCCGCTCCACCGTTCCGTCAGTGACCATCAAGCGCGGTGCGAACGGCTCTTCCCCCGGATCGGCGACATTCGGGCGCTCGGGCGGTTCATTGCCCGCCTTCAACGCCGCCTTGGCCTCTTCTTTCCAGGCGCTGTCCGCCAGCTTCGCCAGAACGGCCCGCTCCCGCCAGTCCGCGTGATCGGCTTCGATGGCTTGGCGCATCTCGCGTTCGATTTGTTTGAGCGGCGAGAGCACTGCATCCAGCCCAGGCGATTTACCGCTGGACGGCAGGCCGATGGCCATAACCCACAGGATTGGCGGTTCCGCCCAGCCCTGCCAGGGCGAGGACCACCTGGTGTTGCCGATCGCCGCACCCGCCACAGACAGCAGACTGGCCATGACGTAATCGGCAGGGGAAGATTTCGCCTCGGCGGCGGTTCTGATCCACTGCGCCCAGGCCTCGCCCAACACTTCGGCAAGCGGCAGGTCCGGCGGAGGCGGCAGTTCCGCGTTGAGAAAGCGCGGGGCCGGGTCCGGCCATTTCGGGTCAAACGGGGTCTCCACTTTATCTAACGTCATGCGCCCACCGCCTTTCCGGTGAGGACATCATTCCAATCCGCGCCATCCGGCGCAAAGCGGAAAGACACCTGCCAACCATGTGCGTCGGCGCGCGTGGCTAAAACCTGCGCCGCCTTCTGACCGGCCCGATCACCATCGGCCGCGATGATCAGCTTCCCAGGATCATCCGGCAACCGGAGGCACTGCATGCCGCCGGTGCTCAGGGCAGCCCATACCGTTGCAGGCCCATCCAAGAGACCTGACAGAAGCGACAAGCCGGTTTCGATGCCCTCGGTCACGATGAGCGGGCCGCCTTCGTTGGAGAGGTGGACCGCGCCACCGGACACAGGTCCGAGCATCGCCTTGGCAGGGATCACGTCGGCCTTGCCGCGCCCGTCGGATCGCAGATACGTCCTGTGGATCGCGAAGTGGTCGGACCCCGTAACCTTACATACGAGAGCGGGCAGACGCTTGGCGCTTTTGTGCCAGCACCTTGTTACGTAACCTACCGTATCCGGGAGGGACGCGGTAATGCCTCGATACCTTAAGTAACGTTCCGCCAGCGTGCCCGCGATGGGCTCAGCTTCTTGCCATAGGTTACGCGCCATTCCAGCCCGCCTTGCGGCATCACGCTCCGCCGCGTCCCGGCGGGCGGCCTTATGAACCGGATCGCAAACCGCGCGGGATGATGGGCTGCCTGCGCTCAAACCGCGTCCACGCAGGGCCGCCCGCACGTCGTCATGGTCGCAGCCTGCGTGGCAGAAGAGTAGCAACTGCCCATCCGAACCGTCGGCCAGGCTCAGGCTCGGGTTCTTGTCGTTATGCGCCGGACAGCAGGCCGTGCCCTGGCCGCCGCTCCATCTGCCGCCAAGCGCCAGGGTTATAGTGCGTGCTTCCGTCATGGCGTACCTCCCGCACGAAATTGCGGCGGCAGGGATGCAATGTCCGGCGCGTCACCGCCGATATGCGCCTGGTGGAGCCGCATCAGGGCGGCTCGGGTCACGCAGTAGCCCAACGTATCCCAGGCGGTTCCCCCAGCCGCACATTCAAGGCGCTTGCGCTGGAACAGCCATTGCAATCCGTCGCGACAGACCGCAACGCGATAGCGGCCCTGCCGGAAAACTTCGCGGCAATAGGTATCCGAGGTTTCGCGATGGTCGCGGGTCTCGGGTGTTGAATGTGCTGCACAATCACGCATTGTCATAGCCCTCCGCATAGCGGCTTTCGAGCCAGTCCAGCACATCCACTTCGCGCCAGCCGACCGCGCGCTTGCCCAGCTTGATCGGCTTCGGAAAGCTACCCTCCGCCATCATGGCGTAAAGGGTGGAGCGTGAGAGCCCGACCAGCTTTTCCACATCCCGGCGTCTGTAAATTCGTACCGTCATCAGAACGTACCTTTCCCTTTCCCGCGCCTTGATTTTGACACGGGTCCTGATCGGCAGTATTCAGTGAGTTCAGGGAGCAGAGGCTCACCTTCTGTCCCGTCGGTTCCGGTGTTGCAGCACCGGAGCCGACACGATGCGCCAACTGCCTGCAAGCGCCTCGCATATCCTGCAAAAACACAGGACATCCGAAGCAGTCAAAGCGTGGCTAAATGTGCATTAAATCATTTTATATTAGCGCTTTACGGTATGCTTAGGGGGAACTAGGTAACGTTACGTAGTGGAGTGACGATTTTTCCGCGAATGTCACTTTTTTTGAGCGCCGCCCAATACCGTTGCGGGCCTGCAACAGAACGCGCTCTAGCCTGGCTTGCCCGACAGGAACGCCGCCCAATCTGCCATCACCGCCCGGCGGCGATCCAGCAGGTCGGTCCGCCTGTAAGCGCGTTCCACTTCACTGCCCACGCTGTGCGCCAGGGCCAATTCGGCCAGCACGTGATCCACCCCGCGCTCCGCCGCCCAATCCCGAAAGGTGGAGCGCACCCCATGCGGCACCGCCGGTCGGCCGGAGCGCGGGTCAAAATAGCCCCGCCCGGTTTTCTCCGCTTTCGCATGCAGCCGCCGCATCACGGCAGAGAGCGCCATATCCGACAGCATGCCGCCCTGCGGGGCGTAGAAGACATAAGGCGACGCGTTGAGCCGGGGCAGCCCCTGCAGATTTTCCAGCGCGGCGGTGGTCAACGGCTCCCGATGTTCGCGCCCGGTTTTCATGCGGGCGGCGGGAATGGTCCAAAGCCCGGTTTCCAGGTCAACCTCGTCCCAGGTCATGCCGCGCACTTCGCCGGACCGTGATGCTGTTAGGCAAGTAAACTGCAAGGCCCGCGCGGCCATTCCCTCCGCCGCGCTCAAATCGGACCACCATCGCGGCGCATCGGCCAGGGGGAGCGCCGCAAAGTTGCTACCCTTGGCGATTTTGCTGGGCTTGGGGAGCATCTCCGAAAGGTTGCCCTTCCAGCGGGCTGGGTTATCGCCCCGCCGATGCCCCGCCACCGTGGCCCAAGACAGCACCGCCTCGATCCGTCCGCGCAAACGGCTAGCGGTTTCAGTCTTGTCGGTCCAGATCGGCTGCAGCACGCGCAAGATGTCGCTCGGCTCTATCGCCTCGACCGGCATGGCCCCGATCACCGGCACCGCGTAGGTGTCGAGCGTGGCCCGCCATTGTTTGCGATGTTTCTCGTTGCGAAACTCGGCGAGTTTCACTGTGAGATATTTCTCCATCGCCACTTTGAAATCGAGCGATTGACGCGCCCGCAGTTTCTCGGCGACGGGATCGCGGCCCGCCCTGATCGCGCGCTTGTTGTCTATCGCCTGTTCCCGCGCCATCGCAAGCGAAACCACGGGGGGGCTACCCAGCCCCAATTCGCGGCGTTTGCCCCCAACGGTAATCCGCTGTATCCAGAATTTCTTGCCCGACACGTCAACGCGCAGGAAGAGACCCAGCCCTTTGCCGTCGTGGTATTTGCCCGGCGAACTGACGTTCTGGATGAATTTGGCGGAGAGGCCAGCAGTCCGTTTGGATTTCTTGGAATCGAACATATCCATCCCCCTTTACTTCCCCCTAGAACTGCCGGAAGTTGTAGGACACCACAAGACCAGATTGGAACAGAGGCCAATGATTTACATTGTTTTTCAGATTATTATAGGCATCCTTCGGAAACTGATGGAATCTGCGTTGGCGGCCTGTCTCTCCGCCATTTTCCCTTTGAATACCGTATCAAAATGTCGTTCTGCGCACCCGGTCGCTCACGGTGGTTCTCATCCGCTTTCAACATGCGGCCCGTTCTTGTTTGGCAAAGGTGGCGCGATGATGAAATACCGCTCGTCGGTCCTTGCCCAATGATCAAGCAGACTACGGCAATCGGGTCTTGGGCGTCCCGTAATCTCAAAAACCGCGACGTCCGAAGCGACCATGGCCGCGGCCCGATATAGTGCGCTGGCACGGTCCGGGTCCCTGACGCCCGCCGACAGAGTGTCCTAGTCAAAAACATTTGCGGCAGAGCCCAGCGCTAGGATTGGATAACCGACCGGTTGATCAGCAAATGCGCGGCAGACTTCGGGAGCAGCTTGGCGCACCACAAATTCATCTACAAGGATGCGCTCACTCAACAGGCTTTCGAACGAATCCGAAAGGTTTTTTGCGCATCTCGCACTCGCAAAAATAGCAGTATCTGTCGACGGCCACCCAGAGCGCGCAGCGAACAATAGCTGTAAATGAGGTTGCCGGAACGCCGCTTGGTCGAGCGTTACAGCAGGCCCATATCTCGGGCCATCATCGCGGCATGAGTTCGGTTACGTGCGCCAAGTTTGCGCGAAAGCGTCTTCACATGCAGCTTGACGGTCACTTCTTGAATGTCCAGCTCAAGAGCAATTTCTTTATTTAGTTTGCCTTCCGCGACACAGTGCAACACTTCCAGTTCGCGTGGTGTGAGATGCGTGGCGCGGCTTCCAGCCAAGGGCTCGCTTAGCAAAGCCTGCGGAAGATAGACATCGCCGCCCAGCATATGCTGAATGGCCGCCACAAACTGCTGCGCAGCAAGTGTCTTGGGCAGAAAGCCTGCCGCGCCCGCACGCAAAGCGCGTCGCGCGATATCTGGCGGAGCCGTGCCCGACAGGATCGCCACCGGACATCCGGACTCCGCGCGCATTCGGGTCAACCCTGCAAGCGCCTCCATTCCAGGCATGGTGTAGTCCAGCATGATCAAGTTGAACGGACCTTGCTCGGCATTGATCTTCAACGCTTCGTCCAGAGACGCGGCCTGCGCCACCTCAAGGGCGGCCTGGCGCTTGATGAAATCCGTGATCGTCTCTCTGACCAGGGTATGGTCGTCGGCCAGCAAAATCCTATTCATACGCCGCGATAGATCCGTCGTTTGACGTTGCGTTGGCGCCACCGATCCGGACAGGGCTGGGGCACATCTCTAGCTCAGTATAACACCGGAACCGGTCGGCACTATCAAATACCTCTGTGGCCACGTCTTGTGCACCCAACCCAATCATTTTTGCATTCACGCACATTTGAAGACAGACGGATCAAGAATACACTGCCCGTTCAAGATGCACCACTTGGCCAAGCTTGCTATTCAGCGCGGTTAATCTAACCTGCACGAACCTGTTCATTGCGGTGCCGTGCCCGCAGTGCGGGATCGTGGAGCGACCGAATGTCCGTATTCAAACAGCTATTGCTGATCTGCCTGCTGGGCGCGGTCGGCTATGCCGCCTACTGGGGGTACGTGACCTACCTCGCGCCCCCGGCTGAAGCGGCAGGGTCTCGTGGCTCAGGCCCGGTCACGGTCGAAACGGCGCGGGCCGAGACCGAGCGCATCTATCAGAAGGTCGAGGCAGTCGGCACGACACGCGCCGTCAATTCGGTGCAGATCGTCCCGGAAACGGATGGCCGCATCGTGGAACTGATGATCACGCCAGGGGCCCGGGTGGAGGAAGGCACGGTTCTGGTCCGGCTGGACGACGCAATAGAGCGGGCCGATCTTGCCGAAGCCAAGGCGCGGCTGATCGAGCGCCAGCAGGTTCTTCAACGGATCGAGCAATTGCGCAGCACAAACGCGGTTAGCCAGGCTTCGCAGGAGGAAGCTGTCGCGCGGCTGGCGGAGGCCGAGGCACAGTTGGAACGGGCCCAACAACTTCTGGACCGGCGGACAATAGTTGCCCCGTTTGGCGGCGTCCTGGGACTGGCCGAAGTGGATCGCGGCGCGCGTGTGACCAGCGACGACATGATCACCCGCCTCGACGACCTGAGCCAGGTGGAGCTTGAATTCTCGCTTCCGGAGACCCTGTTCGCGAAGGTCCGGCGCGGGATGCCGGTTGAAGCGCAAAGTGTGGCCTTCGACGATCACGTATTCGCGGGTGAGATCGACGCGGTGGACAGCCGGATCGATCCGGTGTCGCGGGCCTTTCGGGCGCGCGCCGTGATACCCAATCCCGATGGCCTTCTGCCTGCAGGCATGTTCATGTCGCTGACCCTGACGCTTTCGGAAGCGGACGCGCTGGTGGTACCGGAAGAAGCCATCATTTTTCAGGCCGCCGATACTTACGTCTTCGCGATCACCGACGAAGTGGCTGTGCGCACGCCCGTTCGAACCGGGGCGCGGCAGGACGGCAAGGTGGCCGTACTGGCCGGGCTCGACGAAGGCCAGGAAGTGGCGATACGCGGGCTTGGACGACTGCGCGACGGTGCCGGGGTCACAGTGAAGTCTACCGAACCAGTATCGGACGGGTCGGAGGGCGATACGTGACGCTGTCGGACGTCGCGGTACGACGGCCAGTGCTGGCAGCGGTGGCCAGCCTATTGATCTTGGTTTTCGGCCTTGCGGCAGTGCAGAACATCCCCGTGCGCGAATTGCCCGATGTCGACAACGCCGTGGTCACGATCACGACCGAGTATCGTGGGGCGGCACCCGAGGTGATCGACACCGATATCACCGAAACGCTGGAAGGCGCGGTTGCCGCAATCACCGGCCTACGCTCGATCAGTTCGGAATCGCGCCAGGGCCGCAGCCGCATAACCCTGGAATTCGAAACCTCGCGCGATCTGGACAACGCGGCCAACGACGTGCGCAATGCCATCGGTCGGGTCACCGGGCAACTGCCTGACGAGGCCGACGAGCCTCGAGTGGTCAAGTCCGACGCAGACGCGGATCCGGTCATGCGGCTGGCGGTGACGTCGGACCGGATGACGACCGCCGAAATCACCGATTACATCGACCGCTTCATCGCCGACCGCATCGCCACAGTTGATGGCGTGGCGGATCTGAACATCTATGGCGAGCGCCCCTTCGCGGTGCGCATCTGGCTTGACCGGCGTTCACTGGCGGCGCGCAAGCTGACGGTGGCCGATGTCGAAGCGGCTTTGCGGCGCAACAACCTCGAACTGCCGGCTGGCGAGGTCAAATCGCAGGACCGGCAATTGACCGTCCGGTTGAACTCCCGCCTGAGCAATATCGAGGATTTCCGCGACGTGGTGCTGGATCGCGTGGCGGGCTTTCCCGTGCGCCTTGGCGATGTTGCCCGGGTCGAGCCGGGCGTGGCCGATGACAGCACCATCGTGCGCACCGACGGAACCGATGCGGTGGGCATCGCCGTCCTGCGCCAAAGCAAGTCGAACACCTTGGCCATTTCCCAGGCCGTGCGCGCCGAGATCGAGGCGATTACGCCAACCCTGCCCCAAGGCATGACACTGATCGTCGGATCGGATGACGCGCTGTTCGTCGGCGCCTCGATCCGCGAGGTGGTGATAGCGCTCAGCATCTCGCTGGCGCTGGTGGTTCTTGTGATTCTCGTATTCCTGCGCAGCCCCCGGGCCACATTGATCCCCTTCGTTGCGATCCCCGTGTCACTGATCGGTTGTTTCATCCTGATTTCCGCCTGGGGGTTCTCGCTTAACACGCTGACGCTGCTGGCGCTGCTTCTGGCTATTGGCCTTGTGGTCGACGACGCAATTGTGGTGCTGGAAAATATCCAGCGCCGGATCGAGATGGGGGAAAGTCCGCTTGCCGCCAGCTATCGCGGCGCGCGTCAGGTGACGTTTGCGGTCATCGCCACTTCGCTGACCTTGATGGCGGTCTTCGTACCGCTGTCTTTCATGCCCGGACAGGTCGGGCGCCTTTTCGTCGAGTTCGGCTGGGTCATGGCGGGGACAGTGGCGATATCGACCTTCGTGGCCCTGACCGCCTGCCCGGCGCTGGCCTCGAAGGTGTTGCGTCAGCGCGACGGGGTCTCCACCGACGATGCCGAGAGCTTGGGCTGGGCGCAACGCAATTACGAAGCGCTGCTGAAACGCGCGGTACAAGCGCCACTTGTGGTGCTTGCCGCGGCACTTACCGTGACCGGGGGCGCTGCGCTCTTCTATGAGGGCCTCCCACGCGAGCTGGCCCCGCGCGAAGATCGCGGGGTGGGTTTCGTGCCGCTGACCGCGCCCCAGGGCAGCACTGTGGAACATTCCGATATCGCGGCGCGGCAGGTCGAAGAGATCCTTGAGCCCTTGCGCCAGTCCGGCGTGATCGAAACGGTTTTTACCTTTACCGGCTGGGGCAACCGGGCCTGGCGCTCTTTCGTGGTGTTTCGCCTTGCCCCCTGGGACGAACGTGACATGTCCGTTTCAGAAGTGGTCGGCAAGATCGCACCCCAAATGGGAGACGTGACAATCGCCCGTGGCTTTCCGGTAACGCCGGCCGGTCTCGGCCTGCGCGGCAACTCCACCCCGGTGCGGGTGGTCGTCGGCGGTCCGGATTTCGAGAGCGTCAAGGAATGGGCCGAACTCCTGCAAGCGGAGGCCGAGTCCATTCCGGGGCTGGTCAATCCCGAGATCGACTTCGACCAGAATCTGCCGCAACTCGATGTCACGATCGACCGCGCGCGTGCAGACGACCTCGGCATAACGGTGGAAACGATCGCCGGTACCTTGCAGACGCTGCTGGCCTCGCGCGAGGTCACAGGCTTTGTCAGCCGGGGCCGAGAGTACCCGGTGATCCTTCAGGCGCAGGATGACGACCGCAACACGCCGTCGGATATCGACAATATCTTCGTACGGGCGGGCGACGGCGAAACACTCGTCCCGCTCGGGGCCCTTGTCGATCTGCGGGAGAATGCCGCCGCCCCCAGTCTGCGACGCTTCGATCGCCTGCCGTCGGTTCAGCTTTCCGGGGCTCTGGAACCCGGCGCACAGCTTGGCACCGTGCTTGACACGATCGAGACGGCCGCGCGGGAAATCCTGCCGGTCGAGGCCAAGTTGGGGTACGAGGGTCAGTCACGTACCTTCAAGGACACATCGGCGGGCGTCGGCTTCGTTCTTGCCCTGTCGCTGCTGATCGTGTTCCTCGTACTTGCCGCCCAGTTCGAAAGCTTTGTGCACCCGGTCACGATCATGCTGACCGTTCCTGCGGGATTGGCCGGGGCGATCTATGCGATGGCGCTAGGGGGACTCACGCTCAATGTATATAGCCAGATCGGGATCATCCTATTGGTCGGGTTGGTCGCTAAAAACGGCATCCTGATCGTGGAGTTTGCCAATCAGTTGCGCAGCGACGGTCTCGAAACCCGGGAGGCGGTGATCCGCGCGGCCACCCTGCGCCTGCGTCCGATCGTGATGACGGTAATCTCGACCATTCTGGGCGCTTTGCCCCTTGTCATGGCCACGGGCGCCGGCGCCGAAAGCCGTCAGGCCATCGGCACCGTAATCGTGGCGGGCTTGTCCCTGTCAGCAGTGCTTATGCTGGTCGTCACGCCTGTCCTTTATGATCTGCTTGCGCGCTTCACGCGGCCGCAGGGTACACTGGAGAGGCGGCTCGACCGCGAACTTTCCGAAACCCGCGCCGCCATGTAGGCGGGCCTCGACCGCCCTACCCCACAAGCGGGGTTTCCTCGCACTCCGAGAAAACGGCTATCAGGCATCCCGTCTCGGTATGGGAAACTTGTCGGATTGCGTTGCGCCTGACAAACCGCATCGCTCAAATGGCTTGCTTGGAGGCTCGCGCGGCCAGCTTCTTGACCAGCACATATAGCAGCGGCACGAACAGTGTTGCCACGAAGGTCGAGGCTGCCATGCCACCCAGCACCGCAATACCGATCGCGTTCTGCGCCTGTGCGCCGGGACCGCTGGCGATCGCCAGGGGCATCACGCCGAGCATGAAGGTCAGGGCGGTCATCAGGATTGGCCTCAGTCGCTGGCGTGCCGCGGTGACGGCGGCCTGCACGATATCGCCGGTCTCGCGCAGCACTTCTTCCGCGAACTCGACCACGAGGATGGCGTTCCGTGACGCCAGACCGATTGTCGTCAGAAGCCCTACGGTGAAGTAGACATCGTTCGATTGCCCGGTCAACCAAGAGGCCGTCAGCGCACCGGTCAGGCTGATCGGTACGGCCAGCATCACCGACAGGGGCACCATCCAGCTTTCGTAAAGCGCAGCCAGGGCAAGAAAGACAATCAGTGCGGAAATGGCATAAAGCATCGCCACGTTGCTGCCAGCGGCGCGCTCCTGAAAGCTTATACCGGCCCAGCCGACGCCATATTCCGGTGTCTCAGAGGCTACGAGTTCCTCCATCGCCGCCATCGCGTCGCCCGAACTTCCTCCTTGCGAAGGGTTGCCGGAGATCGCGATTGCGCCAAGCCCGTCATATCGGGTCAGCACCGGCGCGATCTGCTCCCACCGGCTTTGCATGAAGGCGCCGAACGGCACCATCTCCTGATCGCTGTTTCGCGCGTACCAGGATGCCACGTCTTCGGGCTGCATCCTTTGAGGCGCATCGGCCTGAACGATCACTGGCCGCAAATCGTTGCCCAGAAGAAAGTCATTCACGTCACGCCCGGCAAAGATGATTGACAGCATCGCGTTCACAGTGTCGACCGAGAGGCCGAAGCTTTCGGCCTTGGGCCGGTCGATATCCAGTGACAGCGAGGCTTCGGTGTCGATCCCGTCGGCCCGAACCGCCGTCAGGCGAGGGTCCTGCGCCGCGGCCCCGGTCAGGCGCTGCGCCGCCTCGATTAGTGCATCCGCCCCCTGCCCGCCCTGATCGAGCAGATACATGCTAAATCCGCCGGAGGTGCCCAGGCCGGGAATCGCGGGGGGCTGGATGGTGAAGATCTGCGCACTGCGATGACCGAAAAGCGCCTGGTTCGCGCGGCCCGCAACCGCCTCTGCCGAAAGACTTGGATCCTCGCGCAGGTCGAAATCCTTGAGCCGGGCAAACAGCATCGCCTGATGCTGACCGCTGCCGGCAAAGCTGAAACCGCGAACGCCGAAAACCGCCTCGACCGCGTCGGGTTCGTTCTCCAGGAAATGCGTCTCGACCTCGTTCAACACAGCCTCGGTGACCGGCGCCGTGGTTCCCGCGGGCAGAGTGATCAGGCTTAGAACCACGCCCTGATCCTCGGTCGGAATGAACGACCCTGGCATCCGCTCGTAAACAAGATAGCCGCCGTAGCCTATGGCGCCGACGACCAATAGCATCACAAAGCGCACAGGCACCAGCCGCTTGACCAGCCCGGTGAACCCGGCGACCAGGCCGGACAGGCCGTTGTTGAACCACCGCGCGGCGAAGAACCGCGTGTCGCCGCGTTTGCGCAAAAGCTGGGCGCACATCGCTGGTGTCAGGCTGAGCGCGATCAGGAGCGACAGGACCATCGCGGTGATTATCGTGATCGAGAATTGCCGATATATCACCCCGACCGAACCCGCGGAAAACGCCATTGGCACGAACACGGCGACAAGGACCACCAGGATCCCGATAAGCGCGCCGGTGATTTGCTTCATGCTGCGCACTGTCGCGGTAACCGGGTCCAGATCCTCTTCCGCGATCAGCCGTTCCACGTTTTCCACCACCACAATGGCGTCGTCCACCAGTAGGCCGATCGCCAGCACCAGCGCGAACATGGTCAGCGTATTGACGGTATATCCAAGCACCGATAGCGCCGCGAACGTACCCAGAAGGACGATCGGCACGGTGATGATCGGAATGATCGTCGCACGCCATGTTTGCAGAAAAATCAGCAGCACGATCAGGACCAGCACCACCGCTTCGACCAGGGTCATGTACACTTGGTTGATCGACCGCTCCACAAAGGGCGAGGTGTCATAGGGGATCTCGACCGCAACCCCCTCGGGCAGGCTGGGCTGGATCGAGCGAAGGAGCTCGCGCACACCCTCGGCCGTGTCGAGCGCGTTGGCGCCGGTGCGCAGATTGACGCCAAATCCCACCGCGGATTGCTTATCAAGCCACGCCTCTGTGGCATAGCTTTCGTTGCCAATCTCGATGCGGGCGACATCGCTGAGGTAGACCGCATCCCCGCCCAGCCCGGAGCGAAGCAGGATACGGCCGAACTCGTCCACCGTGCGAAGCTGGCTTTGCGCGGTGATCGTCGCTGTGATCTGCTGGCCATCCGCCAACGGCAGGTCGCCCAAGGCGCCGACCGCGACCGCGGCGTTCTGCGCCTCGACCGCCGATACAACGTCAGACGCCGTCAGCCGGTAACGCGCGAGCGACAACGGGTCGAGCCAGATGCGCATTGCGTAGCCCGAGCCGAAAAGGTTCACACCGCCGACGCCATCCCGTCGCAGAAGTGTGCTTTCGATCTGGCCAGTGAAGATATTGCCAAGGTCGGTCGAGGTTTGCGCCCCATTTTCCGACACCAGCGCACCGACCAGAAGCAGCGACGAGCTGGACCGGGTCACATTCACACCCTGTTCCCGCACCGTCTGCGGCAGTTGGGATTCGATCTGGGTGACGCGAACCTGCACATCATTCTGGGCGGTCACGGGGTCGATCAAGCCGTCGAAAACCATAGTGATCGAAGAACTGCCGGCGGTGGATGTCGATGTCGTGTAAAGCAGACCGTCAAGGCCAGTCAGCCGGTCTTCGATCACCCGTGTTACCGTGCTTTGAAGCGTGCTTGCGGTGCCGCCGGGATAGGTCGCCTGCACGCGCACGGTCGTCGGGGCGATCTCGGGATATTGCGACACCGGCAGACTGATCATGGCAAAGATGCCCACGATCGTCGTGACGATGGCAATGACCCATGCAAAGACGGGGCGGTGAACAAAGAAGGCTCCCACGTTCAGCCCTCTTCTTCAACGACGCGTCCGGCGTCATCCAGCCTGACCTGCTTGGGGGCCACTGGCGCGCCACTGCGCAACCCGGTCAGCCCGTCCACAATCAATTGATCGCCCTCCCGCGGCCCCTTGGCCACGACCCAGGCATTCTCAAAGCTTCCCAGATCGCGTGTCTCGACCAGCACGGCTTTGCCTTCGCGGGCCACGTAGAATGTCAGCAGTCCTTCAGCCGTGCGACGTGCAGCGCGTTGCGGCACAAGAAAGGCCTCGCGCATTCCCAGCGTAACATCGGCGCGCAGGAACTGCCCCGGCAGGATGACCCGATCAGGGTTGGGAAACTCGACGCGGTAAGCGAGCGTGCCGGTGGTCTCGGACACCCGGGCGCTGTCGGACACCAGGCGCCCCGGCTCCGGGTAGGTCTCGCCTGTCTCAAGCGTCAGTGAAAAGCCGATGTCGCCGTTGACGCGCAGCGCGCCGGACCGGATCATCTCTTCGACCCGAAGCACGCGGGCGCTCGATTCAATGAGGTCGACGTAGATCGGGTCCAGTTGCGTGACTGTCGCCAACGCCTCGGCCTGGTTCGCGGTGACCACCGCTCCGATCGATATCGTAGCCACGCTGGGCTCGCCGGTGAACGGGCTGCGGATTTCGGTGCGTTTGAGCTCAAGCTGAGCGATTTCAAGGTTGGCGCGGGCCTGTTCAAGGTCGGCTTCTGCGGAAAGCGCGGCCACTTCCGCATCGTCGACCTGGGTCTGGCTGACCGAGCGGCCGCTTAGTGTCTGATAGCGCTCCAGTGTGTTTCTGGCGGTGACCAACGCCGCCTCTGCCCGCGCAACCGAGGCTTCGGCGGCGCGTTTGTCGGCGGCAAATGTATCGCTCTCGATCCGGAACATCGGATCGCCCGCCGAAACCTCAGTTCCGGGCGTGTAGGTGATCTCGTCGATCACACCAGTCACCTGCGGGCGAATATCGCTTTCGCGGAAAGCCACGGCCCGGCCGGGCACGGTCAGCACGAAGGGTACGTCCTGCGCGTTCAGGGCAATCACGCCGACCGGCTTGGATTGCGACGCCGCCGCTCCGGCATCGTCCGACTGGGCCGCGGCCTCGTGCGGCAATACGGCAAGACATGCAAAAAGTGCAAGTGCGCGCAGGCCGGACCCGGCAGGTGGAAAACTTTTGTTCTTCGGCGCCGGCATCGTCGCGCTCTCCCAAAGCTTGGTGGAACCAGATACAGTCCCACGTTGTATTCTTCCAAAACCGAACTGACGCGTGCGGCAGTCACCGTCGGCTCGACCTGGCACATTGCACTACCTGACTCTCATCATCCGATAATGCGTTCCAGCACCCCCTTTGCGCCGTATCATGAGTTACCAACCGCCCGCCATCGCGATATGGCTCTGCACCGGCAACAAAAGCACTCATCCGATCTCGCCATTCATTTCGGCCGGATACCGCATCCACGCGAATTGTCTCAACGCGGAGCAAAATCCGGATGTCGAAACTCCTCGTTGATCGATGCAATCAGCGAACCTGCCCATCTTGGCAAGGTGCATCGTCGCACATGCAGTGTGCAATCCGCCCTATGCGCTTATTGTCCCGAGATCTGCCTTTGCTTTCACCGTTCAGAGCCATGCCCCGCCGACCTCGCACCAAGGCGCGCGTGGAACCTGGCAAGTTCGTTCTGCGCAGGCTCGACGCCACAAAAGGTCATGACGTAGCCCGGCACCCGCGCCATACGAACCTCGGGAGATTCTTGAACCTGCATCGAGATATACCCGATCTGCGTAAGATAGACGGTCCTTGCGCGCACGTCGGCATCGCAGTGGTCATAGCCGAACCGTTCGAACATGCACCTGATCGCGTCAAGCCGGGTTTCATCCGCTGCGTTCACACGGGTCATCACCTCTGTCGATTGGTGCGCCCAGCCGCGGATCGCAAAATCAAGCTGGGGCTCGAACAGGGCCTCGTCATGAAAGACCGCAATCAGGTTCAGAATGGCCTCGGTGATCGTCTCGGCATAGGCATCGGAGGCATCGGCGAAGGCTCCTGTATTCTTGGCATCCCATTCTTCCAGCAGCGCGTCCAGAAGTGCGCCGCGATCTTTGAAAAACCAATAAAAACTGGTGCGGGAAATGTTCAGGCGGCTGGCGAGCGGCTGGATCTTGACCGCGTCGAGCCCGGATTCCAGCAAGGCCTGCTTGGCCGCCGCAAGCCAAAGCTCGCGTGAGCCGCGCCACCCCGACGTCTTGTCGGGTGCACCTGCCAAGATGTCATCCACACTCATGTCATCCAAGATACGGTGCAAGTCGCCGATCCTCAAATAAAAATATACAGCGATGAACTCAATATTGACACAAATGCACATTTTGCCGAGTGTCCACATGTCAGCAAAGGAGCCAGCCCGTGACCAGCGATCCCCTACTTCAACCATTCCAGCTCAAGCACCTGACTTTAAAAAACCGGCTGATGATAACCAGTCACGAGCCCGCCTACCCCGAGAATGGTCTCCCGACCGATCGCTATCGCGCTTACCACGCGGAACGTGCCCGTGGCGGCGTTGCGCTTACCATGACCGCCGGGTCGGCGGTGGTGTCGCGCGACAGCCCGCCAGCCTTCAACAACATCCTCGCCTACCGCGACGAGGTCGTGCCGCACATGAAGGCGTTGACCGACGACTGCCACGAACACGGCTGCGCGGTGATGATCCAATTGACCCATCTGGGCTGGCGTACACGCTGGGACCGGGGCGACTGGCTGCCCAGCCTTGCACCGGGCCATACCCGCGAGCCGGCACACCGCGCCTATCCCAAAAAGATGGAGGACTGGGACATCGCGCGCATCATCGAGGATTATGCAGATGCCGCTGAACGGATGCAGTCCGCCGGACTCGACGGGATCGAGCTTGAGGCCTATGGCCACCTGATGGATGCGTTCTGGTCTCTGCAGCTTAACCAATTGGACGGTCCTTACGGTGCGCATGACCACGAGAGCCGCCTGCGCTTCACGATGGAGGTGCTGACGGCGATCCGCGCCCGCGTGGGCGAGCGATTCATCGTGGGCATCCGATATGTCGCGGACGAGAACAAGCCCGATGGAATTCGCCGGGAAGACGGAATCGAGATCACAAGGCGCCTGAAATCCTGCGGAATGGTCGATTTCCTGAATGTGATCCGAGGCTACGTGGCCACCGACGCCGCCCTCACCGACGTGATCCCCGTGCAGGGCATGCGATCGAGCCCCCACTTAGATTTCGCCGGCGAGATACGGGCCGAGGCGCAAATTCCCACGTTTCACGCCGCCAAGATTCAGGACGTGGCGACCGCCCGCCATGCCATCGCGTCGGGCAAGCTTGACATGGTCGGCATGACCCGCGCCCATATCGCGGAGCCGCATATCGTGGCCAAGATCATGCGGGGCGAGGAAGAGCGCATCCGTCCCTGCGTCGGCGCCAACTACTGCCTGGATCGGATCTATCAGGGAGGTATGGCGCTTTGCCTGCACAACCCGGCCACCGGGCGCGAGACCGAGCAGCCGCACGAGATAGAGAAGGCCGACACCCACCGCCGCGTGGTCATCATCGGCGCCGGGCCTGCAGGGCTGGAGGCTGCCCGGGTTTCGGCGGCCCGCGGTCACCAAGTAATCGTATACGAGGCCGCGAACGACCCCGGCGGACAGGTGCGCCTGACCGCGCAGACGGACCGCCGCAAAGAGATGCTCCAGCTGATACAATGGCGGTTCGAGGAATGTACGCGTATGGGCGTGACCTTCCACTTCAACGCCTTCGCCGATGACCAGACCGTTTTGGCAGAAGATCCGGACGTGGTTATCGTCGCCACCGGCGGCATGCCGCAGATCGAGGTTCCGGGCGGCGGCGAGGATCTCGTCGTTTCAAGCTGGGATATCCTCTCGGGCGACACCCAGCCGGGTGGAGATGTGCTTATCTATGACGAGGCCGGCGACTTCGCCGCGCTTCAGGCTGCAGAAAAGATCGCCGCCACCGGCGCAAAGGTCGAGATCATGACCCGCGACCGCAGTTTTGCGCCCGAGGTCATGGGCATGTCTCTGACCCCGGCCATGCGAGAACTGCAAAAAAGCGACGTCACGTTCACGGTGACCTGGAAGCTGGCCGCGGTCGAGCGCGAAGGCAACGGCCTTCTGGCCACCATCGACAGCGATTACGGCGGCGTGAAACGGCATAGACAGGTCGATCAGGTGGTCGTGAACCACGGCACCCTGCCGCTCGACGAGCTGTATTTCGACCTCCGTCCCGGATCGTCCAACCTGGGCGAGGTTGATTATGATGCGCTGATCGAGGGGCGCGCGCAGGACCTGCCGCGCAATGATGGTGACACCTATCGCCTCTATCGCATCGGTGACGCGGTGGCCTCGCGCAACACCCACGCTGCGATCTACGACGCCCTGCGCCTGTGCAAGACGCTCTGAGATTCGCTCGGTTCGCAGACCGAACCGAAATCAGCGACCACAGAGGACAAGTCATTGGAGACGGAAATTGCCACGCACTCGCGTCCCAGCTTTTCGCACCGACCCGGCAAACGCCTTCGAAAACAGCAGCAATTTGCCGCCGCACGGGGGCTGAACAGGTTCGACAGGGTGATAGTGGCGGAGAGACAGGGATTCGAACCCTGGAGACGGTTTCCCGCCTACACGCGTTCCAGGCGTGCGCCTTCGACCACTCGGCCACCTCTCCGGTCCGGCCTCTTTATCGCTAGCGATCATGCCAGTTCAAGAGCTTTCTTGCGCTCGGCTCAGCGACCATCGCCGGCCCCGCCGCCATCACCTCCGTCGGCGTCACCGTCCATGTCCGGCGGTTCATCACGCTGGCGCGGCTTTGCTGCGGGAACAGACATGGAGACGGGCGCCGCATCGTCCTTGGCCCCGGTTTCGGTGCCGCCACCTCCCAGCACCTCGGCGTTGCGGATCCAGATATCGCGCTGCGCGAAAGGTATTTCGATTCCGGCCGCGGCAAATCGTGCGGCGATCTCGTGGTTCATTTCCGAATGCACCGACAGAACGTAGTTCACATCTCGCAGTATCGCCCGGATCTCGAAATCCAGCGCGTCCGCGCCGAAGCCGCGGAACACCACCGCCGGTGGCGGATTCAGCAGCACGAGCGGATGTGCCTCGGCAACCTCTTGCAGAATACCCTCGACCATTTTCGTATCCGTGCCGTAGGCCACGCCGACCGGGACGATCAGGCGACCCACGGTATTGCCACGGGTATAGTTCGTGACCCGTCCCGACACGAGATCGGCATTGGGCACAATCACGTCGGAGCGGTCGAAGGTCTGGATGATGGTCGAACGCACCGAGATGTCCTTGACGTTGCCGTGCACGCCGCCCACCTCGATCCAGTCGCCTTCGGAGATGGGCCGTTCGACCAGAAGGATGATGCCGCTGACGAAGTTCGACACCACGTTTTGCAGGCCGAAACCGATACCGACCGAAAGCGCGCCCGCGACATAGCCCAACGCCGTGAGATCGATGCCCGCGCTGGTGATGGCAATGACCGCGGCCAGAAATATCCCGATATATCCGACCCCGGACAGGATCGCGTTACGTCCTCCCGGATCGATCTTGGTCTTCGGCAGGATCGTGTTCTTGAGAGCACCCTGAAGAAGCCGTGTTGCGGTGTAACCCAGCACGAACACAAAGGCGAGCGTGAGGAAGATCATGGGCGAGATGCGCGTCTCGCCGATCATGAAGCCTTCCGCCGCGCGGGCATATAGCTCCGTCAGGTCCGCAACCCGCGCGCCCCAGATCAGGGCGAAGACCGGCAAGGAAAGAAGGACGAGAACCACTCCGATCAGGATAGGGATCAGGGATTCGGCCGCGCCCGCGCGGTTGCGCGTCACAAGCACGTAGACTTCGACAACGACCCTTTGCAGCACCAGCAGCATCGTCAGCAGCTCAATCGAGCCCAGCGAGGGATAAAGCAGCGCCTGCGCAAGCCTGAAGTATCCGACCGCGCCCAGTACCGGCACCACTATGGCCAGCGCAGCCATCAGAAAGGCCAGTATTCCGGTCATGCGAGAGCGATAGGTTTCCTCGCCATCGTCCTCCACGTCAGCACGCACATGTTCCCGCAAAAGCCTCGAGATACGCAACAGCAGCAAGCTGCAAAGGACCATCAGGGGAAAGAGGATCACGACGGACGCAGGCTGGCTCCACTGCAAGATGTCGCCGACCTGTTGCAGAAAGAAGCTGCCCGATGCCACCGCGCCCAGAAGCATGCCATAGAACCGTCCCTTGCGCCGACTTTCGGGCGACAGGTTCAGCGGTAGCGTGCGGGCCTCTTTTGCGGGAAACACGCGAGAGGCCAGCCACCGCGCCAGCAGAAAGGTAAAGACCAGCGGGCCGAGAACGTCCAGTATCTGACTACCGCGCAGCCCGATCAAGCCGGTGATAGAGGCCGCCTCGATCAGGAAAAAGACACCGAAAAGCGGTAGGAACAGGCTGCCCATCGACACGATGAAGCCTATGATCCATCGCGCCGCGCCCGGGTTTTCGCCCAGAATCCTGCGGTTCAGCTTGTGGGTCCACTTGCGCCCTCGCGCCAGCAGCACCAGTCCGATCACAGACATGACCAGCAAGGCCGGAATATCCTGCATGGTTTCTTCGCGCTGGACCGGGTTTCCCCAAGCCGTCATCACCTCCGAGCGCAGAGTCGAGGCGGTCCGGGCAAGCGCGGCGAAACCTTCGGGCCAGTGAACCGGATTCAGCGGTGACGCGCCAAATTCCAGTATTTCCCGGGTCTGTCGCTCACGGATGATGGTGTCGATCCCCTGGATCAGCCCGTCGGCCCGGGTGAAAGACAGTTCTGCTTGGCGTACGGGCTCTCGCAGACGTGCAATCCGGTCTTCCAGAAGGGTGCGCTCCGACGCGATCGCTGCGGGTTCGGTCTCGCCCTCTTCCGGCGCGGGACCGATCGCTTCCAGTTGGCGCTGTGCCGTCTCAATCGCGTTTCGATTGATGTCTTGGGCTTCGAGGAACCGCTGCCGCCAGTCGGCCAGTTCGTTGCGCAACGCTTCCAATGCGTTGGTCGAGGCGCGGCCGGTTTCGATCGCCTCGTCGGCCCTTGTGGCAACGCGCGTCCAGGTTTCGTAATCGGGCAAGTTGTCGGACGCCCGCGATTGTGCCGTCGCCGGCGAAGCTATCGAGACTAGTGCCGTCGTCAGCCCCGCCCCGTAGCCGGCCATCAAAAGAACCAGTACGGCAAGGCAGCGCAGCACTCTGGTCATTCGACAAACACTCCGGGTATGCTGCGCGGCGCCTCGGACAGCCAATCTGGCGTCGGAAGGTTCTTCTCGCGCAGGAACTCCGGATTGAACAGTTTCGACTGGTAACGCGTGCCATAGTCGCAAAGCACCGTCACGATGGTATGCCCCGGCCCCATGTCGCGGGCCATTCGGATCGCGCCAGCGATATTCACGCCGGTGGACGCACCCATGCAAAGGCCCTCATGCTCCAGCAGATCGAACACGATCGGCAACGCTTCCTCGTCGGGAATCTGGTAGGCGAAATCGGGCGTGAAGCCTTCCAGGTTGGCGGTGATCCGCGCCTGCCCGATTCCTTCGGCGATGGAACTGCCTTCGGCTTCAAGTTCGCCCGTGGTGTAGTAAGAGTAAAGCTTTGCACCCATCGGGTCCGCAATGCCCATTTTGACACCCTTGGATTGGAGCGCCATTGCCACGCCCGCCAGGGTTCCCCCGGAGCCGCACGCGCAGATGAACCCATCGACCTTGCCTCCGGTCTGCTCCCAGATCTCGGGGCCGGTGGTTTCGACATGGGCCTGCCGGTTGGCGGTGTTGTCGAACTGGTTGGCCCAGATCACGCCTCTTTCGGAGCTCTCGGCCAGTTTCTGAGCCAGGCGCTCGGAATAGCGCACAAAATTATTGGGGTTGCTGTAAGGGGCCGCCGGCACCTGAACCAGCTCCGCGCCCGCAAGCGTCAGCATGTCCTTCTTTTCCTGGCTTTGCGTCTCGGGGATCACGATCACCGTCTTGAAGCCCATCGACGCCCCCACCAGCGCCAGACCGATGCCGGTGTTCCCGGCCGTTCCCTCGACGATCGTACCGCCCGGCTTCAGATCGCCACGCGCCATTGCGTCCGTGATGATTGCCAACGCGGCACGGTCCTTGACCGATTGGCCAGGGTTAAGGAACTCTGCCTTGCCATAGATATCGCAGCCAGTCTCTTCGCTGGCTTTGCGCAGTTTAATGAGGGGGGTGTTTCCGACCGCGTCGGCCAGATCCTTGGCGATCCGCATCGCTGAGGCTCCTTAAATCAGCATTTGGAATCTGATTAAGGCGGAAACGCCATGAACTCAAGCGGATGCGGTCAGCCGTGGCCGTTCCCGTTCAAGCCAGAGCAACAATGCAAACAGCGGGCCGACGTTGACTTCGCCCGTGCGGACCATATCCATCGCCTGATCAAAGCGAATGACGTGGCGGCGCAGATCCTCGTGCTCGACAGCGAGCCCGCCATGACTTTGCCCGCCATCGGGCAGATCGCACAGGCCGACATAGCAGTGAAACAATTCGGTGGAACAACCGGGCGTGCAGTAATGCGAGGCGACATGCTCAAGCTGCGAAAGTGTAAGGTCGGCCTCCTCCCTGCATTCGCGCCGCGCGGTCTCTTCCGGTGTCTCACCCGCATCTACGCGACCGGCCACGGGTTCCAAGACCCAAGGGTTTGGATCGCCGCGTCCAAATGGCCCCATACGGAACTGTTCGATCAGCAGGATACGGTCGCGCACGGGATCATAGGGCAGCACGAGCGCCGCATCGGTGGCGACGAAAACCTCGCGCGAAAGCGCAGCACTCTTCGTTCCGTCGAACTGCGGATGGCGTAAACGATAGCTGCGCGTCAGGAAAAAACCCTCGTGCGGTGTGTCGAGCGACACGATGTCGACCTCGTCAGACCGCATTTGGCTGCGCTGGGTCACCGGGGCCGGATTGCGCGCGGCCGCCGAACGAGCGGCGGCCCTCGACAGGATCATCTGACGGCGCGGCTCCAGATCCTGCGCCGAAAGCCTCCCGAAGTATCCCATGATCTCGGTCGCTGCGTGTTCATAAAGCGCCTCATCCGACTGCGCACCGGAGCAAATCACGGTGCCATTTTCCGTCGTCTTGTGCGGCAAGCCGGCAACCATTGCGAAAAACAGAGCCCGGGCCGCTGCCTGCCCTTCCAGATTGCCCGAAGTAACATCCCCGGCCCCGAGACATCGCAACAGGCCGTTGGTCCAGATCGGGCCTTTCAGCGTAACGCGTCCCATAAGATCAGCGCCAGCGCCGCGCGACCCATTCTGATACGAGCCCGATCACGATCCCCCCGCCCACTAGCAGGACGATCAGCGGGATGTGCCACATGGTAAAGAGGTACTCGATACCAATCTCGAAAATCGCGATGATCCCTTCGACCGGCCCGTCATAGCGATTTTCCAGCGCGAGGCGCAGCATCTCGTTGAAGCTTTGCAGAAACAGCGCCCAGAACACCATCGCCCCCACGCCGGTCAAGCCCGCACCGATGGCGTTGCTATACCCGTGGTTCAGCCTAGAACCGATCACCACCCAGCCCATCAGCAGGCCAAGGGCCACATTCACCTGATTGAACCAACCGAACCCAGTGCCCTCGGGCATCAGTGGGCGAAACATCTCGGAGGCGTACCAGGCAAGGATCGCCATCAATATGGCGGCGACGCCTCGACCGGTTGTCGGCATACTGTCGGTTACAGGCATTCCTCTGCGGGCCTCGCGATTGTGATCTGTGTCACATCGCAGTTACCCGCATGAAACGCTGCCGCACAAGAGGTCAGGTAAAAATTCCACATCCGGCGAAAGCGTTCGTCAAAGCCCATCTCGGCAATCTGTTCCCACTTTTCGTTGAACGTGTCGTGCCAGCGGCGGAGCGTCTGACTGTAACTTTCACCGAACTCGATGGATTGCCGGACGAGAAGGCCAGCTTTCTCGATTTGTGCCCTGAGGGCTGCGGGGCTGGGCAGCATGCCTCCCGGGAAAATGTACTTCTGGATAAAGTCGACATCCGTGCGATACGTCTCGAAACGCTCATCGCCCACGGTGATGATCTGAAGCGTCGCCTGCGCGCCGGGCTTCAGGCGGTCATGCACCGTGTCGAAGTAGACCGGCCAATACCGCTCGCCCACAGCCTCGAACATCTCGATACTGGCGATGCCGTCATACAGGCCATTCTCGTCACGATAATCCTGAAGCTTGAATGTCACGAGTTCGGAAAGTCCCGCCTTTTCAATGCGCTCTTGGGCGTACTTAAACTGTTCTTCACTTATGGTAAGGCAAGTGACGCGCAGCCCTCGCTGGCCCGCCGCATATTCTGCGAACCCACCCCATCCACAGCCGATCTCCAGCACATGGTCGCCCGCCCTCGCGCCCATCTGATCGACCATTGAGGCATATTTCGCCGTCTGCGCCGCCTCCAGGCTCTCCTGCCCCGTCTCGAAGATGGCGCTGGAATAGGTCATCGTGTCGTCCAGCCAAAGCCGGTAAAAATCGTTGCCCAGATCGTAGTGATAGCTGATGTTGCGCCGCGCCTGCTTACGCGTATTGCGCTGGAACCAGAATCGCAGCTTTTCGTAAAGCTCAGCCAGCTTTTGCCCCGGATAGCCGTTGTACATGTCGTCATTGTCGCTGTTGACAAGATCCATGAAGGCCTGAAGATCCGGCGTGGTCCACCATCCATCGAGGTAGGCATCGCAGAAGCCAAGATACCCCTCGCGCAGCATCCGCGAGAAAAGCTCGTCATTGTGGATGTCGATACGCGCCACCGGTCCCGGGGCCGCCCCCTCGGCGCGGAACACCCGGCCATCGTCCAACCCGATGTCCAATCGCCCATGCTGAAGCGTCCGGGCTACAGCGAACATCCGCGTGAAATAGCGCGGAAGCCCGGTCTGGCCTTCGGTGTCAGTCAGGACGCTCTCGGTTGCGGAAGACATCACAGTGCCGCCATTCGGAGCAGGGACGCGGGCGGTGCCCAAAGGTTTTCTCAGTGCTTTCAAAACGGTCTCGCTTCATACGCTTCCAATGCGCGTTGCCGGCCTTCGGAAAGGCCGATCACACGCTCAGGATACTCGTTATCGGGTTGAATGGTCCAACTTCGCGGCGTGGCCTCGAAATAGCTCAGCGCGGTCTTGGTGGGCTGACTGTAGCCCTCGGCGATCCAGCGGCGCCGATAGGCACCGTCGGGGTCGAACTTGTCCAGTTGTGTCTCGGGGTTGAAGACACGGAAATAGGGCGTGGCGTCCGGGCCGCTTCCCGCCGCCCATTGCCAGCCCATGGCGTTCGACGCCACGTCCCAGTCGGTCAGGCAGTCATCAAACCAAGCTTGTCCCACTTTCCAGTGCGTCATCAGATGCTTGGTCAGGTAGCTGGCCACGATCATCCGCGCACGGTTGTGCATCTTGCCGGTCACGTACATTTCGCGCATGGCCGCATCGACGAAGGGCTCGCCGGTGCGGCCCTGCTTCCATGCCTTGACCTCGGCGCGGCGCTCGTCCTCGTTCCAGGGGAAAGCGTCCCACTCCTCGCGCCAGTTGTCGTCCTTGATGCGTGGGGTGTGATAAATCAGGTGATAGGCGAACTCGCGCCAGACCAGTTCCTGCAGCCACGTCTCGGCGCTCTTGCCGCCGCCGTCGTGAAGCGCGCGTTGCCCGGCGTGCCAGCATTGGGCCGGGGAAATCTCGCCATAGGTCAGGTTTTCCGACAAACCCGATGTGCCGTCCTCGGCCGGAAAATCACGGTTCTTCTTGTAGTTGCCGATTGCATGACCAGTGAACCAGCCCAGACGGCCATGTGCCGCCTCTTCGCCCACGCGCTGGTGCGGCAGGCAGACCTCTGCACCACGGTCCATCGCCGCGCCCATCTTCCAGTCGTCCAGCGCGTCACTGTCGGGCCAACTCTTCGGCGCCGGAATTTTTGAGGGGGCCGACAAAGGCGATGCGACCTCGCGGTCCCGCACGGCGCGCCACATCGGGGTATAGACCTTGTAGAACCCGCCGGCCTTGGTTTCGACCGTCCAGGGCTCAAACAGAAGGTGGCCGGTATGGCTTTCAGCCTCGATATCCGCGTCCTTCAGCGCCGCTTTGACCGTCTTGTCGCGCTCGATCGAATCAGGATCATAAGCGCGGGACCAGAATACCGCCCCTGCCCCGGTCTTGCGCGCAAGATCGAGCAGAATATCGGCAGGATTGCCAGAACGGAACACGATCTTGCTGCCTTTGTCGCGCAGCCTTTTATCGAGATCGGCCAGCGACAGGCCCAGCCGCCATTTCGGCGCGGCGCCCAGATCATCGACCACCTTATCCCGTATGAACACCGGGATCACCGGACCGCCACGCTCAACCGCGGCGGTCAGGGCCGGATGGTCCGACAGCCGCAGGTCACGGCGCAGCCAAAGGATGGTCGGTTTGGTGTCGTTCATGTGCTCGGGGCCCCCGGTCTTCAAGGGGCTATACGGCCTGCAAGTCCCCGTGGATCAAAGACAAGTTTCCAAGGCGTCCAGAACGGAGTCGACCTCGGTCTTGTTGGTGTAGTGAACGAAGCTAAGCCGCAGCACGCCCTTGTCCAGATCAATCCCCATCGCCTGCAACGGGCGCGCACCGTAGAAATCACCACCCCCGGCCATGACCCCGTGTTCGACCAGCCGCGCCGCCATCTCGGCCCCCGCTCCGGGCAGTTCCACGGCCACGGTGGGCGCTTTGAGGGAGGCATCGCGTGGGCCGATCAGGCGAAGGGTGTTCTTTTCGGCTAGGTAGTCGAGCAAAGGTTGCAACAGTTCGGTCTCGTGGCCGCGCATCAGGTCATGCACACCGCTAGTCCGCTCGGCCGCATCGCCGGTGATGCCGTGATGCTCGGCAAGTGCATCGTAATAGTCCGCCATCCCCGCACAGGCGGCCACTTGCGCGTGATCCGGACCGGCGGGTGTGAACCGCTTGTAAAGGCTGTCGGCGTTGAACCAATGCGCCTGGTTGGGCAGCATCCATCCAAGCTCGCGGCGGATGACCATCAAACCCTGGTGCGGGCCATAGGTTTTATAGGCCGAAAAGAGATAGATATCGGCTCCAAGATCACCCACGTTGACGAAGCCGTGCGGCGCATATGAGACCCCATCGACGCAGACGAACGCTCCGGCGGCATGGGCGGCTGCAGTGATCTCGACCACCGGATTAATCGCCCCCACGATGTTGGAACAATGCGGAAAGCAGACCAGCCGCACGCTATCGTCCAGAAGGTTTTCCAGATCATCGAGGCGCAGAAGGCCCGACCCGGGGTCGATCCGCCACTCTCGTACGTCGATCCCTGCGTCGGCCAACCGCCGCCAGGGGCCGGAATTAGCCTCGTGATCCTGATCAGTGACGATGATCGCGTCGCCCGGTTTCATCCATTGGCGAAACGCCTGCGCCAATACATAGGTATTCTGCGTCGTAGAGGGTCCGAAGCTCAGCTCGTCGGTCTCGACGCCCAGCATCGCGGCCAGTCGGGTACGGGCCTCGTCCATCTCTTCGCCGCCAAGGCGGCTGGCCTCATACGGACCATAGGGCTGAACCTTGCGCTCGCGGTAGAAGCGCGTCAGCCGGTCGATCACCGGGGCGCAGGTATAGGACCCGCCCGCATTCTCGAAGAATGCTTTCCCTTTCAGGCTTGGTTCCGCGAACGCGGGAAACTGCGCCCGCACGAAATCGATGTCCAATGCCCTGCTCATTCCGGCTCTCCCTTCCGTTCTCGGGCACCAAACAGCAAAGCCCCCCGGGGTGCAAGAACCCGGGGGGCTTCGTTGTGTCAGGTTTGTCGCTGCCGTCAGGCGCGTTTTTCCGACGCCAAACCACGCCAGATCGCGTAGCACATGACCAGCAACACCAGCGTGAACGGCAGGCCGGTGGAGATCACCGCCGATTGTAGCGAAGCCAAGCCCCCGCCAATCAGCAACACGATCGCCACCGCGCCTTCGAAGATGCACCAGAACACGCGCTGTGCGACCGGCGCGTCGACCTTCCCGCCTGCAGTGATCGTATCGATCACCAGCGAGCCGGAGTCCGACGAGGTGACGAAGAACACGATCACCAGGACGATGCCGATCACCGAGGTGATCGTCGCCAGCGGCAGTTGGTCCAGCATGTAGAACAGCTTCAGTTCCAGCGCCGCATCCTGTGCACCGGTATAGCCGTCGCTGACCACCTGGTTCAGCGCGGTGCCGCCGAACACGGTCATCCAGAGCACACACACGATCGTCGGGATGATCAGCACGCAGGTCACGAATTCACGCACGGTACGGCCGCGGCTGACGCGGGCGATGAACATGCCGACGAAGGGTGACCAGCTGATCCACCAGGCCCAGTAGAAGGACGTCCAGCCCTGGCTGAAGTTCACGTCCTCGCGTCCAACGGGGTTGGACAGGGCGAAGAGGTTCGTCAGATAAGCCCAGATACTGTCGAAGAACAGCGTGATTAGGAAGATCGGACCGCCCACGAAGAACACGAACAGCAGCAACAGGGCCGCAAGACCCATGTTGATCTCGGACAAGACCTTCACGCCGCCATCGAGCCCCCTGACCACCGAGACCAGAGCGACCGCAGTAATGGCCGAAATCAGAAGCACCAACAGAAGCGGATTGTTCTCGACGCCGCTTTCCTCGCTGTTGCCATAGGCAATGCCCAGGAACGACCGAGTGCCCTCTGCCGCGTCACCGCTGCCGAAGAGGTAGGTCAGACCCGATGCCGTCTGCTCGGCGCCGAAGCCAAGCGATGTGGCAAGGCCGAAGAGTGTTGCGAACACGGCCAGCGTGTCGATGATGTGGCCAGTCCACCCCCACACCCGGTCACCGAAGAGCGGGTAAAAGGCCGAGCGCAGTGTCAGCGGCAGGCCCTTGTTGTAGGAGAAAAGCGCCAGCGCCAGCGCCACGACCGCATAGATCGCCCAAGGGTGCAGGCCCCAGTGGAAGATCGTCGCTGCCATGCCCAGACGCTGTGCCGCTGCCTCGTCACCGCCCGCGGCCCCAAGTGGTGCCCAGTCCGTCCGAGCGCCCTCTTCCATCGAGGTGCCGCCCAGCGAGCTTGAGAAATGGCTCATCGGTTCGGACACGCCGAAGAACAGCAGCCCGATGCCCATGCCGGCGGCGAACAGCATCGCGAACCAGCCGAGGTAGGAGTAGTCCGGCGTCGCATCCGTTCCGCCCAACCTGACGGAACCATAGGGCGTCACGATCAGAAGCAGGCAGAAAAGGACGAAAATGTTGGCCGCCCCGAGGAAGAACCAGTCGAATCCTTTCGTCACGGCGGCGAAAAGCCAGTCGAACACGCCCGCAGCCTGCTCCGGCAAAGCAAGCGAGTAGAACGTGAAGGCCATGATGGACAGGCCTGAGATCAGGAAGACGGGGTTATGAATATCGAGGCCAAAAGGCCCGATCTTGGTTTCGATGTTATCTTGACCGATCTGATAATCGGTCTGGATGATATCCGAGTTGCCTTCCGGCTCCGGGATACCCTGGTTTGTTGTTTCATCGGCCATGCACGGCCTCCCTAATTTATTTCTGTTATTGTCGATCGGGACCGAGCGACCTGCTCACGTCCGGACCACCATCACGGAGCATTTTGCGTGTTCGGCAATCTTGCCGCCATTGGAGGGCCAAACGTAATCCATGATATTGGGTACGTGGCTGGCCATGACGACAAGGTCGGCCCCGGTGTCGCTTACGGCCTTGAGCAGAATGTCGTCTACATCGGAGCTCGGGTCATGGCTGACCAGAGAATCGCCCGAAGCGGTCACACCGTAAGCGTCGCCCTGCTCCTTGGCGAAAGCATCGAGCTTTTTGCCGTATTCTTCCGGCGTATGAGCGGTCGAACTGGGCGTCGAGGTGGTGACGCCGACAAAAATCACCTCGGCACCGTAGTGCTTGGCCAGGTCGCCGGTACATTTAAGCGCCTTTTCAAGGCGATCCTTATGAGCCAGATCAACCGGAGCCATGATCTTTTTGAACATGTTTATCCCTCCTGTTGCGCGCCGTTCATTGATGCTCTTAATCGGCTGGGCGCACATTTTTTCTTCAGGGATCCATGGCTCACCCACAGACTACCCTCTCGGCGCAAGCCTAACGCGTTTGTCGTCGGAACTGCAACGGATTGCGGCTGAAATCCAACTGCAAACGACATCCTTTTAGCGTATCTCGGTGCGCAAGCCGCCGAAAATATGCGTCGGCATGAGCCAGGTTTGCTTGTTTACAAGGCAAAACACACCGAGATTCGATTGATAACAGGGCACTTTGTCGTCCGCGACCCGTTGCAAATCCCAACCACACGCTTATATTTCAATTGTCCTTCGGGACTATGGACATAAACGCGCTCGTAATAAGCGGATCGGACCCGGGGGCGGTACCCGGCGGCTCCACCAATTACCCATCGTTGGAGGGATATGGGGCCGAAACAGGATCGACGAACGTCTAAAGGGGTTAGCTTTGTCCCGGTGAGATACCACCGTTATCGGTTCACTAAGCATAATTGCCAACGACAATAATGCTCCGGCAGCAATGGCCGCGTAAGCGGTCGGAGTAGCCGACTCTTAAGCCCTGGCCTCTAGCAAGGTCAGGCGGGGTTCGCAGGCACCTGGCAACAGAAGCCTGCACTTTCATTTTACTGTGTTGGTAGAAAACGCGTCATCGGAGCGACGAAGCGTGCGAAATGTTCCGTTCAGTCGAACTCTCGATGCGCCGTCTGGACGAGTTCATGCAGTTCCCCGCGTTGCCTGCTTAGAACCGCAATCTCATCTTCATCCCGCGCCGCCGCGATGGCCGCGTCATAAAGCGACAGGATCCGTTCCTCGCCCTTGATCACCGAATTAAGCACGTCTTCGTCCAAGTCATCGAAGACCGCACGTGTCTTAATGACCATGCGTTGAACTGTGGAAAAGAAACTGCCATCCTCATCCGGGATGCAACCATGCTTCCGCAGCCGTGCTGCGAGATCTGCCTCGTGGGCCGTGTGAGCGGCACTGAACCTCTCCATGAGCGGACGAACATCGGGCTCGGCCCGCTCGAGGATCTCATCATATCCTGCCAGCGTGTCCTTGATCCGAACCTGAAGTTTGGCAAGTGCGTCGCGATATTCGGCAGACGTGGCGAGCGTCATGAAATAAACTCCTTAATACTACATAACGCGCGAAGGTCGCGTGCTGTTCCAATGCGCATTGTCCGACAATACAAGGCTGGCCACGCTTACGTATGGGTACATGTGCGACTGCCCTGTGATGCTTTGGCCCAAAATCGCATCCACTGGACGTTGCACAATCCCGGCGACGCTGGCAGCAGAGGATGTGCCATGACGCGCCCGACGGAATACCGTACCCCAATTCGACCGCTTGATCGGAACGCCGGCCTGTCACGTCAGCTTCGCTATGATCATGAAAAGTTGCAGGTCTGGGTGGCGGTGTAGGATGCGCTGTACCGATGGGCCCGGGACGGATATGACGAAGTCCACGACTGGCCAGTGACGCAGGATGCGCGATGACGGTATCGCTTAATAAGATGTTCCGCGTGTTCGGGCGGATCGGGATACTGTCCTTCGGCGGCCCTGCCGCGCAAATCTCCCTGATGCAGACCGAACTGGTGGACCGGCACAAATGGCTGACCGAAAGCCAATTCCTTCAGGCGCTGTCGTTTTGCATGCTTCTGCCCGGTCCGGAGGCGATGCAACTGGCCACCTATGCCGGATGGAAATTGCGCGGCGTCAGAGGCGGTCTTTTGGCCGGGCTGCTTTTCGTTCTGCCCGGTGCAATGGTGATCTTTGCGCTGGCGTTCGGATACGCCTATTTCGGCCAGATGCCTGTGGTTCAGACCGTGTTCGCAGGCATCAAGGCGGCGGTGGTGGTGATCGTTTTCCAAGCTCTCTACAAGCTGGCGCGCCGCGCGCTTCGGGGTGGACTGGCCCTGACGCTCGCGCTGGGCTCTTTCATGGCGATCTTTCTCTTCTCGGTGCCCTTCCCTGTCATCATCGCGGTGGCCGCCGTCATAGGGCTGGCCTCGGTGCGGCCCGGCGCCACAGATAATCCGCCCGTCCCGGTTGTAACGCGGGCTGGCACGATCCGCACCGTGGCGACATGGGGCGCGATCTGGGCCGCCCCTTTGCTGACCCTCTGGGCGCTCGACGCGACCCTGCTCTTGCAACTCGGCCTTTTCTTTTCCAAGCTTGCGGTGGTCACCTTTGGCGGCGCCTATGCCGTTCTGGCCTATATGACGCAGGAAATTGTTCAGTCTTACGGCTGGCTCAGTACAGACCAGATGATCGATGCGCTCGGGCTTGCGGAAACCACGCCGGGACCTTTGATCCTTGTGACCCAGTTCGCGGGTTTCATGGCAGGTTTCTTACAAGGTGGTCCGGGCCTTGCAATGGTCGCGGCATCGGTCACGCTTTGGGTCACTTTTGTACCGTGTTTTTTGTGGATCTTCGCCGCCGCGCCCTATGTCGAAGCGCTGCTGGCCCGTCCGCGGCTTAGAGGGGCTTTTGACGCCATATCGGCCAGCGTGGCGGGCGTGATCCTCAATCTTGCCGTCTGGTTTACCCTGCACGTGTTGTTCTCCGATGTCGGCAAAGGTGCCATAATCCCGGCGCTGCGCCTCGACAGTTTCTCTTTGCAGAACGCCGCGCTCGTACTGCTTGCCGTTTTTATCTACCTAGGGCTGCGTGTGCCCATGGTGTCCGGGCTTGTCGTCATGGCGCTGCTGGCTTGGGGCATCGATTTGCTGGCCTAAGCTGCGCGGCCTCTTTTGTTTTGCTTCGAATCCCTTATTGTGAAGACCGAAAGTTCGGGGATGAAGATGCCGCATTCAATCGATTACGGAAGACTGATGCACCGGGCCATGCGCGGCCTGATCCAGGAAGTGTTGTGCGACGTTCGCGACAACGGGCTGCCGGGCGCGCATCATTTCTTCATCACATTCGAAACGACCCACCCCGAGGCTGAGTTGGCCGATTGGCTACGCGAACGTTACCCGAACGAGATGACGGTCGTGATGCAACACTGGTTCGACAACCTCGACGTCACCGACGAGGGGTTCACCGTTACGCTCAACTTCGGCGACAGCCCCGAGACGCTCTACATCCCCTACGATGCCATCCAGACCTTCGTCGATCCTTCGGTCGAGTTCGGCCTGCGCTTCGAGTCGCAGGACGAGGTCGAGGAGGATGACGAGGACGAGGATGGCGACGACGCGGCACTGGATGAGCAAGATATCGAGGCGGAGGACACGTCTAAGCCGCGCGATGCCGAAGTGGTCAGCCTCGATAGTTTCCGCAAATAACGTCGGCTGCGACCTGCATAAGGTATTCTGCCGTATGCAGCGTTGATATTTCCACCCGGTCGGATATGAAGCGCCAAACGAAATTCCAGGAGACGCCCCAATGACCACCACTCGCACAGAATCCGACAGTTTCGGCCCGCTGGAGGTTCCGGCGGAGAAATATTGGGGCGCGCAGACGCAGCGCTCGTTGATGAACTTCCCCATTGGCTGGGAAAAACAGCCGGTGGCAATTGTCCGCGCACTGGGAGTGATCAAGAAGGCATGCGCCATGGCCAACAAGGAGGCGGGCGTGCTGGACGCGAAGCTGGCCGACGCAATCATCGAGGCGGCGGGCGAAGTGGTCGAGGGCAAGCTGGACGACCACTTTCCGCTGGCGGTATGGCAGACGGGGTCCGGCACACAATCGAACATGAACTCCAACGAGGTGATCGCCAATCGCGCCATCGAAATCCTCGGCGGCCAGATAGGCAGCAAGGACCCGGTGCACCCCAACGACCATTGCAACATGGGGCAATCCTCGAACGACACCTTCCCGACCGCGATGCATATCGCCACGGCCATGTCAGTGCGTGACGTCCTGCTGCCGGGGCTTGTGAAGCTGGCTGAAGCGCTGGAAAAGAAGTCCAATGAATTCAAAGATATCATCAAGATCGGTCGCACCCATACCCAAGATGCGACGCCACTGACACTGGGTCAGGAGTTCTCTGGCTACGCGCACCAGATCCGCATGGGGATCGAGCGCATCGAGTCCGGCCTGCCGGGCATCCACGAACTTGCCCAAGGTGGCACCGCCGTGGGAACCGGCCTCAACACCCGCAAGGGCTGGGGCGAGGCGGTGGCGGCGAATATGGCTGAGATCACAGGTCTGCCCTTTGTCACCGCGCCCAACAAGTTCGAGGCGCTGGCCGCGCATGACGCGATGGTCTTCCTGTCCGGCGCGATCGCGACCGTTGCGGGAAGCTGCTACAAAATTGCCAATGATATCAGGTTCCTGGGCTCGGGACCGCGGTCAGGCCTCGGCGAGTTGATCCTGCCGGAGAATGAGCCTGGCTCGTCGATCATGCCGGGCAAGGTGAACCCGACACAGGCCGAGGCGTTGACGCAGGTGGCGGCCCACGTGATGGGCAACGACGCGGCGATCAAGTTTGCCGGGTCGCAGGGCCATTTCGAGCTCAATGTCTACAACCCGATGATGTCTTATAACCTGTTGCAATCCATACAGCTTTTGGGTGACGCGGCGGACAGTTTCACCGAGCGTATGCTGCTGGGTATCGAGGCCAACGAGCCCCGGATCGACAAGCTGATGAAGGAAAGCCTGATGCTCGTGACCGCGCTGGCGCCGACCATTGGATATGACAACGCGACCAAGGTCGCCAAGACTGCGCACAAGAACGGTACCACCTTGAAAGAAGAGGCAATTTCTCTTGGGTTCGTGGATGAGAAGACCTTTGACGAGGTGGTGCGGCCGGAGGACATGATCGGCCCGAAAGACGCATGAGCGAAGTCGTCAATCTCAACCGCTTTCGGAAGGCGAAGAACAACGCGAAGAAGAGAGCAGAAGCCGATGAAAACGCTGTGAAATTCGGGCGCACCAAGGTCGAGCGACAGATGGATGAAGCGCGGGCGAAAAAGGCGCGGGACGCGCTGAGGCAGCATCGCCTGGAAGACGAGTGAGCCGGCCGGTCAAACGGTCGCTCACCCTGCGCGGGCATCGGACCAGCGTCTCGCTGGAAGATGAATTCTGGAAGTGTTTCAGAGAGATAGCGGCGAAAGAAGACTTGCCCGTCAACGTATTGGCCGCGCGGATCGACGAGGCGCGGGGCGTGGACATGGGGCTGGCTTCTGCGATCCGGCTATACGTGCTGCGGCATTACCGGGATAAATGTTAACAGTGACGCGCAGGCCGAAATGGCACGTCGGTATTGCGTCGGTATCCGGGTAGCAACGCGTCGGTGTCATTTTATGCAAGAGACGGGATTAAGAGACCGCGCTCTTTTTACCCGGTATTAACCATATTCGGGCCAGCATGAGCCCATGTCAGAGCTTCGCCTTCTCCTGCCCGCCGACGTCTGGGTGCGCAAGATTTTCGATGCCAAAGCGGCGCGCGAGGGCGGCGTGGTCCGGCGCAGCGTTCGGGACATCGAGCGGATCGTTGGGCGCGACCGGTTCCGGCGCGAGATCGCGCGGCGGGGGTATCATGCGGTCGAGAACGCGGGCCAGGTTGTTATCTTCTGCAACAATGAACGCGTGTCGGTCTGGTGTTGAGGGCCAAATGGACCTGTCGCGTTTTTGTGCCGCCCCAGATGCTCGTTTAGGCCACTTTCCGTTCGAAGGCGACGGGGCTTTTCCATCCTAGGGCTGAGTGCCGTCTTCGTGGATTGTAGAAGCCGTTGATGTACTGGAAGATCGCCGTTTCGGTCTGCCGTCTGGTTTGCCACGAACGCCTCCAGATCAATTCTGCTTTGATCGTTTTGAAGAACGTCTCAACGGCGGAGTTGTCATAACAATTTCCCTTGCCGCTCATCGACACTTTGAACCTGTGCTGGCGCAGCAGCTTCTGGTAGTCATGTGAACAGTATTGCGATCCGCGATCTGTATGATGGATGCAGCCTTTAGATGGTTGACGCAGTGCAACCGCCATCTTCAACGCCCGGATCGCCAAGTCCCGTTTCATGCGATTGCTGACTGCCCAGCCGATCACGCGCCGGGAATGCAAGTCCAGGATCACAGCCAAGTATAGCCAGCCTTCGCGGGTCCAGACGTAGCTGATATCGCCCGCCCACTTCTGGTCCGGTTGATCGGCACGGAAGTCCCGGTTCAGCAGATTGGGCGCGATGTTGAAAGCGTGGTTGCTGTCAGTGGTCACCTTGTATTTCTTCGATCGCTCAACACAGATGCCGTTCTCACGCATCAGCCTGCCAACGCGGCGGTGGCCGATGTTCAGACCGAGCTCCTTCAGCTCTTCGGTCATGCGTGGACGGCCGTAGCTGCCCAAGCTGAGACGGGACTGTTCCTTGATATGCGCCAAGACCACCATATCGGTTCGCTGTCTTTGGCTGGCAGGGCGGCTGCGAAAGGCGCGCAAACCACGCTCACTGACATCCAAGACATCACACATCCGTTTGGCGCTGAAGGTATCGGTGTTCTCTTCGATGAACCTGAACCTCATTGCTTTTGGCCCGCAAAGAACTGCGTTGCCTTTTTTAGGATTTCCCTCTCCTCCTTCAGGATGCGGTTCTCCCGTCGCAGCCGTTCGTTCTCGCGGGCAAGCTCGAGATCCTTGTCAGACACCACATCAGTGTCTCGGTGCGCCGTGACCCACTTATTCAGCGTTGACAGGCCAACGCCCAAATCCGAAGCGACCTGTTTGCGTGAAAGCCCACTCGTCAGCGCGATCCGCACCGCGTCAGCGCGGAATTCGTCCGTCCGTTTCAGTCCCATAGTTCGTCTCCTTTGCTGCAATAAATGCTATCAAAGGAGCGGCATCAAACCGCGACAGGTCCAAAAAGCTTTCTCAAAGCTTTTGGCAAATCTTTTCTGAAAAGATTTGCCCCAGCCCCTAGCGCGGTGTGATCTTGAGCCAGATGCCATCCTTGCCGCGCACGGTCAGGTGGGCCACCGGCATGGCGCGACGCTCCGGGACGAGCTCGAACCGGTAGGCAGCGACCATCATCGAAAGGAGCAGCGGCCCCTCGATCATGGCGAATCCTGCCCCGGTGCAGACGCGCTGTCCGGCAGAGAACGGCATGTAAGCGCTGCGCAAGCAGGCCTTGCCATTCTCGGTGCCGAAGCGCGCCGGGTCGAAGTCGTCCGGGCGGTCCCAGAGCCGTTCGTGGCGGTGCTGGTGCCACGGGCTGAGCACGATCTGGCTACCTTTCCTCACCGCGCGGTCGCGGAAGATTTCAGGACAGGCGGCCTCGCGCACCATCATCGGCACGGGCGGATACAGGCGCAGGGTTTCGCGAAAGACATCGCGGGAAAGGCGCAGCTTGCCCATGTCCGAGAAGGCCATGCTGCCGTCGGTCAGAACCTCTTGCGCCTCCGACGCCAGACGCTCCTGCCAGTCGGGATGCATCGCCAGTAGATAGAGCGCCCAGGCAAGGGCCGAGGCCGACGTCTCGTGCCCGGCGAGAAAGAAGATAGCCACCTGGTCGACCATCTCTGCCGTGTCGAAGCGGTCGCCGGTTTCGGGGTCGGTGGTGGTCATGATCTTGGTGGCAAGATCGTTGGGCGCGGTGCCCGCCGCAATCTCGTCCATCCGGCGGGTGGTCAGCCGGGTGATGAGGTCGCGGATGGTGCGAGCCGTCGCCTTGGTCTTGCCGCGGTGAAAGCGCGGGAACCAGCGCGGCAGGGGCAGGAAGGCGGCGAGGTTCAGCATGGGCTGGGTGCGCTGGTGTTCGCGGAACTCGTTGAAGACGCGGGTGGCGATCTGGTCCTCGATGGGAATGGAAAAGAGTGTGCGGAAGATCACGTCGGCGGCGACGTGGCTTGTCTGTTCCTCGATCTCGACGGGTTGTCCGGTGGCCTGATCCGCGAGACGCGCCACGGCGCCCTGCCCGGCTGCCAGCATGGCCGGAAACGTGTCGCGCAGGCGCCCGCCCTCGAAGGCGGGGTCGATGATGCGGCGCTGGCGTTTCCATGTCTCGCCATTGGTGACGAAGACGGAATTGCCCAGAAGCGGTGTGAGCCCTTCGCGGACGCGGTCGGATTTCGGGAAATCGTCAGGGCGTTCCTTCAGCACCAGGTCGACAAGCTCTGGCTGGTTGCAGAGGTAGGAGCGGAAGAACGGCGTGCGGAACTCGGCCATCCAGGCGCGGTAGAGCCGTGCGGGCTGGGCCGAGAGAATGTCCTGACGGAAAAGCCGCATGTAGCGCCAGAGCGAAACGCGGCCCGTCCGGGCGGGCGGCTTGGGCGGTTGGCTCATGCGGCCATGCTCGTGAAGCGGGAGGTGGCGCGGGTGATGCGGCTGGGCGACGGGGCACGGTCGGCGTAGCGGTCGCCCAAGGTCTGCGGGCCGGCGGTGATCTGGAAGTAGTCGTAATCACCGGGGCGGTCGAAGGCGCAGAGATACTGGAAATGCAGGCGGAAGAAGCGCCAGCGCAGCGCCTTCCAGCGTTCCGGGCTGAGGGTTTGGGTGAAGGCCGCCGACAGGATCAGGGGCCAGCGTTGGTTTTCGGGGGCGACGCCGGAGACGGCGACCGGATCGCAAAGCGCGAAGGCGCAGCCGTCGCCGGGGGCGGTGACGTCGACCCAGGCGAGCTCCTCGCGGGTCGAGAGGTAATGCAGGTCGGCACGGAGGCGGTCTGCGTCTTTCAGGAACGAGACCATCGGGACGACCTGCCCCAGCGTGAGGAAAGAAAGTGTCGGGCCGTTTTCCGGCACGCGGCCCTGACGGATGAGGTCGGCGAGGATGGAGACGCCGAGATGCGCGCCGGAGGAGTGGCCGACCACCAGAACCTCGTCCACATCGCGGGTCAATGCGGCGGCGATCTCGGTCGTGAATTCGGCCATGCGGGCCTCGAGCTCGGGTGGGTTGGCGCCCTTGGATTGGGCCGAATAGGCGTAGTCGTGCATGAGGTAATAGGCGAAAAGCTTGTTGTCGCGGGCCTTGAACCAGCGCAGCAGCGCATAGCCTGCCAGAAGCGCGATCGGAATGCTGCCGTAAAGGACATAAACGAACCCATCGGAGAACAGCTGATCCGGAGGCCGGAAGAGCGTTTCCCATGTCCAGACGATGGCGGACCACAGGCCAAAGGCCAGCGCGAGGGCCAGCGCCAGTTGCACGATCAGGAAGCCCACCGGGTAGAGCGCGGCAACGACCGGCCCCTTGCGCAGGCGCATCAGGCGGAAAAGCGCGCCCGAGGCGATGTAGGTCCAGGCGGTGCGGATGAGTTGCAGGTAGGTGCCGGCGATGCCGCTTTCCATGCTGTCGCGGACGATGTCGGACCAGACGAGAACGTCGAACTCGGTATGGATGTCGTGCCCGTCGATATGCGCATCCACTTGCCAGCCGTAGCGGCCTTCGGATTTGCGAGCGGAGAGGTCCAGCGCATAGCCCGAGAAGCCCGCCTGTTCCGCGCCCTCCTTGCGGTAGAGCTCGCGGTAGCGGCGGGGATGGATGGGATCGTATCCCGGAATGTAGAACACCCGGCGGCGGGTGACGGGGGCGTGGGTGGGGCTGCTCATGCCAGACCTGTCTTGGCCTCTTCTTGCTGCCACGTTAGCCCATTATTGGGGCGAGAGTAAGGCTTCAGCCGACCATGGCCAGCGCCGGGAACATCTCGAGCAGCCAATAGGAGAAGGCGGCGAACCCACCCGTCAGCATCAAGAGGCCGATGGTCCACAGGAGCAGGCCCATGATGCGCTCGATCTGGTCCATGTGGCGTTTCATCCAGTTCATCAGGCCGGAGAGGCGCGGCAGGAATGCGGCGACCAGCAGGAAGGGGATGCCGAGGCCCGCCGCATAGACCGCGAGCAGCAGCGTGCCGCGGGTGACGGAGGCTTCGGAGGCGGCGAGCGACAGGATCGCGCCCAGCTGCGGGCCGATGCAGGGCGTCCAGCCAAAGGCGAAGGCGAGGCCGAGGATATAGGCGCCGAACGTGGTGCCGCCCTTGTCGCCCACGTCGAGGCGCGCCTCGCGGTCCATGATGCCGATGCGGAAGATGCCGAGGAAATGCAGGCCGAAGACCATGACGATGAGGCCGGCGGCGGTGTTGAAGTAATCCTGGTATTGCAGGAACGCGCGGCCAAAGGTCGAGGCCGCGAAGCCGAGAAACAGGAACACGGTCGACAGGCCCAGCACGAAGAAAAGCGCGGGCAGGATCGCCTTGTTGCGCGTGCGGCGCTCGGACTGGAGGTCGGTTACGGTGACGCCGCTCATGTAGGCGAGGTAAGGCGGCACGATGGGCAGGACGCAGGGGCTGAGAAACGAGAAAACGCCGGCCACGAGCGCGATTGCCATGGCGGGGATCAGGGTGGCGTCTATGAGGTCGATTCCGAACATGCCTTTCGTCTAGTGCAATTTTCGGGGGGCGTCACGCGGCGCGGCGTCACAGCGCGGTCACATCTCGGTGGACAGGCTGTAACGGTTGGATTACCTCCACGCGCATGAGCGAACCTGAGACCATCGACGCCGTGGGGCTCTTGTGCCCCTTGCCCGTGCTGAAGCTGCGCAAGCGGATGAAGCCGCTGGCCAGTGGCGATGTGATCGGGCTGCGGGCGGATGATCCGGCGGCGGTGATCGACGTGCCGCATTTCTGTGCCGAGGCGGGTCATGAGCTGATCGAGACGGTCGAGGATGGGGCGGTAACGCTGTACCGGGTGCGCAAGGGCTGAGGGCCCGGCGCGGCACGGAACGATGACACGCCCCGCCGCGTTCCTCAACCAGCCCTGTTCCGGGCCAAACGTGCGGTCCGGCAGGGCCAAATGCAAAGGAGGACTGGAGCAAATGGCGAAATCCACCAAGAAGACCGACGCATCGGCCCCGGAGGCCTCCGACCCCGCAAGCGCTGGCGTTGCCGCGGCAATGGCGGCATTCAATCCCCTGACCACGAGCGCATGGTCCGAGCTTATGCAGGAAAACATGCGCTTTCTGACGGAGCGCCTGGAACAGGATCTTGAAACCCAACGCGCCATGCTGGCTTGCCGCACGCCGCAGGACCTGATGCAGGTGCAAAGTGAGTTCCTGCGCAATGCTTTTGCGCAATATACTCAACAATCCCAGCGGATAATGCAGATGATGGGTGGCGCGGTGAGTGCCACCGCAGAGGATGCCAAGCCCAACAAGACCAGCGGCGACGACGACCTTCCCGTCTGACACGCACCCAGCATTGCCCGTTGTAATCACGCCGGCCTTTCGCTAGCCTGCCGTCACGCAGGGGGGTCCCGCCCAGGGGACTGAGAGGCTGACAGGGCAATTGCCCGGTGACGCGACCCTTTGAACCTGACCCAGTTGACACTGGCGTAGGAAGCTAGGATCGCATTCCCGGGCCGCCCGGGCACTGTTTTCCGAAGACGGGGCGCTTCGCCCCCCGCGTTTCCCTCAAGCCACGACTCATCTGGTGTCTTTTCGAGTAACCGCTTGAGGAGCGCCAAAATGAACGTACCCAATCCCAAGATCACCACGGGCGAGCTGCCCGCATCGCGCAAGATCTACGTGAAAGGCACGCAACACCCGGATATCCGCGTGCCGATGCGCGAGATTGCCGTGCATCCCACATCCGGTGAAGATCCCCTGCCCGTCTATGACAGTTCGGGGCCCTATACCGATCCGAACGTGCTGGCCGATATCCGAGAGGGGCTGCAGAAGCTGCGGCGCGACTGGATTACCGCGCGGGGCGATGTGGAAGAGTACGAGGGCCGCGTGTTGAAGCCGGAGGATAACGGCTTTGTCGAGGGCGACCGGCTGACGCCGGAATTTCCCAATATCGCCGCGCCGCTGCGCGCGAAGGACGGCAAGGCGGTGACGCAGTTGGCCTATGCCCGCGCGGGCATCGTGACGCCGGAGATGGAATTCATCGCGATCCGCGAGAACCAGATGCGCGAGGCCGTGGCCGAGGCGCGGGACGGCAATGACTGGGGGGCCAACATTCCCGATTACGTGACGCCGGAATTCGTGCGTGACGAGGTGGCGGCGGGCCGGGCGATCATCCCGGCGAACATCAACCACCCCGAGTCCGAGCCGATGATCATCGGGCGGAATTTCCTGGTAAAGATCAACGCCAATATGGGCACATCCGCCGTGACCTCCTCGATGGAAGAGGAAGTGGACAAGCTGGTCTGGGCGATCCGCTGGGGTGCGGACACGGTGATGGACCTTTCCACCGGCCGCAACATCCACAACACACGCGAATGGATCATCCGCAACAGCCCGGTGCCGATCGGGACCGTGCCGATTTACCAGGCGCTGGAGAAGGTGAACGGGATCGCCGAGGACCTGACATGGGAGGTGTTCCGCGACACGCTGATCGAGCAGGCGGAACAGGGCGTGGATTATTTCACCATCCATGCCGGCGTGCGGCTGCACATGGTGCCGATGACGGTCGAGCGGGTCACGGGCATCGTGTCGCGTGGCGGGTCGATCATGGCCAAGTGGTGCCTGCACCATCACCGCGAGTCGTTCCTTTATGAGCATTTCGAGGAGATCTGCGACATTTGCCGGGCCTATGACGTGTCGTTCTCGCTTGGCGACGGGCTGCGTCCGGGGTCCATCGCCGACGCCAATGACGAGGCGCAGTTTGCCGAGTTGGAGACGCTGGGGGAGCTGACCAAGATTGCCTGGGCCAAGGATTGCCAGGTGATGATCGAGGGGCCGGGCCATGTGGCCATGCACAAGATCAAGGAGAACATGGACAAGCAGCTGGAATGCTGTCACGAGGCGCCGTTCTATACGCTTGGACCGCTCACAACGGATATCGCGCCGGGATATGACCATATCACCAGCGGGATCGGGGCGGCGATGATCGGATGGTTCGGCTGCGCGATGCTGTGCTACGTGACGCCGAAAGAACACCTCGGCCTGCCCGACCGGGACGATGTGAAGACCGGCGTGATCACCTACAAGATCGCGGCCCATGCGGCGGACCTTGCCAAGGGGCTGCCGGGGGCGCAGCGGCGCGACGATGCGCTGTCACGGGCACGGTTCGAGTTCCGCTGGGAAGATCAGTTCAACCTGTCGCTGGACCCGGAAACGGCGCGCGAGTTCCATGACCAGACCTTGCCCAAGGAAGCGCACAAGGTAGCGCATTTCTGCTCGATGTGCGGGCCGAAATTCTGCTCGATGCGGATCAGCCACGACATCCGCGCCGAGGCGCAGAAGGAAGGCATGGAGAAGATGGCCGCGAAGTTCCGAGAAGGCGGGGATTTGTACGTGCCGGTTGACGAGGCGGAGGAGTGAGTGGCGCCTGGCGGCGCTCATCCCGGACTTGATGCGGGATCTCTGCGGTCGGAGGTCCCGGGTCAAGCCCGGGACGGGTGGCTTTGACACGGCCGCGCGGCATAAAAAAACGCCGGGGTCCTGCCCCGGCGTTTCTGCTTTTATTGAAGCGGCTTAGCTGCCGAAGGACCACCAGCCCTTGCGCTTGGGCTTGTCCTCGGCCGGCTCTTGCGAGGCGGGCTCGGGCGTGTCGGCGGCTTCGGCGGCGACCGGCTCGGGCTTCTTGCGTGGAGCGCGTTTGCGCGTCGGCTTGGCCTCGGGCTCGGGTGCAGCTTCGGCGGCCTCTGGTGCCGGCTCTGCCGCGGGTTCAGGCGTTGACTCTGCGGGCGCTTCGGGCGCGGGCTCTTCCTTTTTCTTGCGCGAGCGCGGCTTGGGCTTCGGCTTCTCCGCAGGCTTGTCCTCGGGCGCGGCCTCGGCCGTCTCTGCGGGGGTTTCGGCGGCAGCCTCTTCCTTGGGCGCGTCATCGGTCTTTTTCTTGCGTGAGCGGCTGACGCGCTTGGGCTTGTCCTCTTTCGGCGCCTCTTCGGAGGCGCCTTCCGCTTCGGCTGCGACGGGCTCGGCGAGTTTGTCGTCCTTCGGTGTCTCGTCCTTCTGGTCGGACGCGCCCTCGCCAGAGGGCTGACCGTTCTCCTGCTGATCGCCGTTCTGGTTCTGCCCGTTTTCGCCATTGCCGGATTTCGAACGCGAACGGCGGCGCCGGCGGCGGCGTTTCTTCTTGGGCTGGCCGTCGCCCCCGTCATTGCCGTCGTTGTTCCCCCCGTCATTGCCCTCGTTCTCGGGCGCGGGCGGGGCCTCGGCGGGATCGGGCGCCTCGGCTTCGGCTGCGTCGTCGATATCGTCCATCAGCGAGCTGTCGACCGACACCACCGCGGCGGAGGTCTGTTTCACCACGCGGGAGGCTGTCTTGAACTTTTCGAGCGTGAAATCGGGGCTAACCAGCGACGGGTCGCCCTCGATCCGCACCGACAGGCCGTAGCGGCCCTCGATCTGCGCGACGTGCTCGCGTTTCTGGTTGATCAGGAAGTTGGCGATGCCGACGGGGCATTTCACCAGCACCTCGCGGGAGCGTCCGCGGGTGCCCTCCTCTTCGATCTGGCGCAGGATGGAGAGCGCCATGCTGTCGTCCGAGCGGATGAGGCCGGTGCCGTGGCAGGAGGGGCACGGCTGGGTCGTGGCCTCGAGCATGCCGGGGCGCAGGCGCTGGCGGCTCATCTCCATCAGGCCGAAGCCCGAGATGCGGCCCACCTGGATGCGGGCGCGGTCGGTCTTGAGCCGGTCCTTCATGCGCTTTTCGACGGCCGCGTTGTTCTTGCGCTCGTCCATGTCGATGAAGTCGATCACGATGAGGCCCGCAAGGTCGCGCAAGCGCAGCTGGCGGGCCACTTCGTCGGCGGCTTCGAGGTTGGTTTTGAGCGCGGTATCCTCGATCGAGCCTTCCTTGGTGGCGCGGCCGGAGTTGACGTCGATGGCGACCAGCGCCTCGGTCACGCCGATGACGATGTAGCCGCCGGATTTGAGCTGGACCGTCGGGTTGAACATGCCCGCGAGGTAGCTCTCGACCTGGTAGCGCGCGAAGAGCGGCAGGGTGTCGCCGTATTGCTTCACGTTCTTGGCGTGGGACGGCATGATCATCTTCATGAAGTCCTTGGCGATGCGGTAGCCGCGCTCGCCCTCGACATGGACCTCGTCGATTTCGCGGTTGTAGAGGTCGCGGATCGAGCGTTTGATCAGGTCGCCCTCTTCGTAGATCTTGGCCGGCGCGATGGATTTCAGCGTCAGCTCGCGGATCTGCTCCCACAGGCGTTGCAGGTATTCGTAATCGCGCTTGATCTCGGACTTGGTGCGCTTGGCGCCCGCCGTTCGCACGATCAGGCCCGCGCCTTGCGGCACGTCGATCTCGTTGGCGATCTCTTTCAGCTTCTTGCGGTCGGTGGCGTTGGTGATCTTGCGGGAGATGCCGCCGCCCCGGGCGGTGTTGGGCATCAGGACGCAGTAGCGACCGGCGAGGCTGAGATACGTGGTGAGGGCTGCGCCCTTGTTGCCGCGCTCTTCCTTGACGACCTGCACCAGCAGGATCTGGCGGACCTTGATGACTTCCTGAATCTTGTAGCGACGCGGGCGCGGTTTGCGCGGCGGGCGGATATCCTCGTGGTCATCGTCATCGGCGACAGATTCGATGGACTCGTCCTTGGAGGAGGCGTCGGAACGCTTCGACTTGGGGTCCTCGTCGTCATCGTCGGGCTCGTCCTGAGCCGCATCATTCGCATCGGCACTGGTTTCGGCGTCTTTTGCCTCTGGCGTGGCGGCCTCGGTGGTGTCGTCGCCGGTCGTGTCGTCCTGGGGTTCCTCGACCGGAGTTTCGGCCACGGTTTCCATCGGCGACAGACCTTCGTCATCATTCGCCGCCTCGTCGTCGAGGTCGATGGTTTCCATGCCGTCGATATCAGACTTGGCGACGGAATCGCCATTGTCGGCGTCGGCCGCCTTGGACGAGCGCCGCCGGCGGCTGCGCTTGGGCTTGGGTTTGTCGTCTTCCTCGTCGCGGGCCCTCTGGGCCTCGGCATAGGCGCGTTCTTCTTCCAGCAGCGCCTCGCGGTCGGCCACGGGGATCTGGTAGTAATCGGGGTGGATTTCCGAGAAGGCGAGGAAGCCGTGGCGGTTGCCGCCGTAATCGACGAAGGCCGCCTGAAGCGACGGTTCGACCCTTGTGACCTTTGCGAGATAGATATTGCCAGCTAGCTGGCGCTTGTTTTCCGATTCAAAGTCGAACTCCTCGACCTTGTTTCCGTCCACCACCACGACGCGGGTTTCCTCCGCGTGGGTGGCATCGATAAGCATTTTCTTGGCCATGTATATCCGTTGCATGACAAAGGCCGCCAGCCCCCGGGGGGTGCGAGCGTGCGTTGGTCATGTCTTTTTCGAGCGATATGCAATGCGCGGAAGACCCGACCGGATCGGGTCTTGCTTTGGAACGTCGATGTTCTCGCGCGCGTCATCGCGGTTCTTCTCCAGGGCTGCGGGACCTCGGCCCCCTGCCCCCGTTCATTTGCCGCATCATCCCTTGGAATGTACCGGCGTCTCGTGGTCCGTCAAAGGACCCAATCGGTTGCCCCGCGGCCCGTTTTCCGGGCCCGAGGCAGCGAAACTCTGGAATGGTCCACAATTTGTGGAACATTACTCCTAGATAAGGGCTGAGGGAGGGTAAACACAATGGTGAAAATTGCAGCGGGCCGAATTCGCCCGCCGCTGAAACCGTCCGCAACTCCGGTTTGCATGGAATTCGGGAGGCACACCCTGGTCGCGAAAGCGCCTCCCATCTCAGACTGTTAAAATCACGCCGAGAAGTTGGGCTGGCCGTTCGAGGCCGAAAGTCCGCCATCGACGGGCAGCACCACCCCGTTGACGAAGCCCGCATCGGCGGAGGCGAGGAAGGCGATGACGCTTGCGACATCCTCCGGCTCGGCGGCGCGGCCCATCGGGATGCGGTCCTTGAACCGCGCCATGAGGCCCTCGTCGTCGCGGATGCCCGAGGACATGTCCGTGCGGGTCAGCGACGGGGCCACGGCATTGACGCGGATGTCCGGCGCGAGGTCCAGTGCCATGGCACGGGTCATGTTGCTGACCGCGCCCTTGGAGGCGTTGTACCCGAACATCGTCCAGTCGCCGCCAAGGCCGGACACCGAGGACGTGTTGACGATGCACGCGCCATCGGCCTTTTTCAGTTCGGGCAGGGCCGCTGTGACGCAGTTGAATATGCCGCCCACGTTGATACGCATCTGGGCGTCGAAATCCTCACGGCTCAACTCGCCAGGCGCCCCGCCACGTGCGATTCCGGCGTTGTTGACGAGGCAGGTGAGGCCGCCGAAGCTTTCGGCGGCTTCGGTGACCAGCCGCTCGGCATCGTCGGGTTTGGACACGTCGCCGTCGACGACCCGGACGCCCATTTCCGGCAATTCGGCTGCGACGGCGTCAAGCTTGTCTCGGGTGCGGCCGTTCAGGACGACGTTCCAGCCGTCCTCGGCAAAGCGTTTGGCGGTGGCGGCGCCGATGCCCGAGCCGGCGCCGGTGATGATTGCTGTACGGGTCATGCTGCTCTCCTCTTTATGTCGCAGGAGAAACGCGCGGACTTTGACCCGGTTCCAGCCGGTTAGAGGTAGTCCGAGCGTTGCAGGCCGTATTTCGCCATCTTCTCGTTCAGGGTGCGGCGTGGCAGGCACAGTTCGTCCATAACCGAGGCGATCGAGCCCTTGTGGCGGCGCATAGTGTTGTCGATCAGCATGCGCTCGAACGCCTCGACATATTCCTTGAGCGGCTTGCCCTCGGTCGTCATGACCGGCTGCATGTCCTGGTGATCGGACATCAGCAGCGAGGCGATGGTGCCCGAGCCGCGGCGCGATTGCAGGACGGCGCGTTCGGCGATGTTGATCAGCTGCCGCACGTTGCCGGGCCACGGGGCCTGCAAAAGTTGTGCGGCCTCTTGTGCGGAGACCTGGGGCGCCTCGCAGCCGTAATCGTCGGCGAAGGCGTCGGAGAAGCGGGTGAAGAGCGTCAGGATATCTTCGCCCCGCTGGCGCAGGGGCGGCACGGTGATGCGCAGCGCACCGAGGCGGTAGAAGAGGTCCGAGCGCAGGGCATCCTCGCAGGTGCGGTCCTGCTCCTGCATGTTGGAGATCGCCACGACCCGGGTTTCGGGCGGGGTGCCTTCGTCGTTGACGAAACTCAGCAGTTTGGCCTGCGCGGCCTCGCTGAGTTTCTCGATATCCTCCAGCACCAGCGTGCCGCCGCGGGCCTCTTCCACCGCCGGCAGGCGCGTGTCCTCGGGTTGCATCGGGCCGAAGAGGCGCTTCATCAGGGAGTCTTCCTCGATACCGGAGCAGGAGATCAGGACGAATTTCTTGCCTGCGCGGGCGCCCACGGCGTGCAGGGCGTGGGCGACGAGAGTCTTGCCGGTGCCGGTCTCGCCCTCGATCAGGACATGGCCGTCGGCCTGCCCGAGGTCGAGGATGTCTTCCTTGAGGCGTTCCATCACCGGAGAGGCGCCGATGAGTTTCTTCATCAGCTGGCCGCCATCGGAAAGCTCGCGCCGCAGCGCGCGGCTGTCCAGAACCATGCGGCGCGCGTTGGTGGCGCGCTTGGCCAGCTCGTTCATCCGGTCGGGATTGAACGGTTTCTCGAGGAAATCGTAGGCCCCCACCCGCATCGCCTCGACCGCCATGGGCACATCACCGTGGCCGGTGATCATGATCACGGGCAGAGAGCTGTCGCTGCCCATCAATTTCTTCAGGAACTGCATTCCGTCCATGCCGGGCATCTTGATGTCGGTGACGACGATGCCGGGATAATCGGGCCCCAGCACCTTGAGCGCCTCTTCGGCGGAGGGGAACGCCTCGGTGTCGTATCCCGACAGGGCCAGCCATTGGCTGATCGACTGGCGCATATCTTTTTCGTCGTCGATGATGGCGATTTTCATGGCGGTCGGCATGTCCTTTTACTCCGCTGCTCTTGTCGCGTCCGGTTGGGCGTCTTCGGTCAATATGGGCAGCTGCATTTCGAATACAGCCCCCCCGTTGGCGGCGTTGCGCGCCGTCAGACGGCCGCCGAGGTCGTTTACGATACCCGAGGAAATGGCAAGCCCCAAGCCGACACCGTCGCCGGGCTGCTTGGTGGTGTAGAAAGGCTCGAACAGGTTGTCGATATCGGCGATGCCCGAGCCGTTGTCGCGCACGGTGAGAACCGCCGTCTCGCCCGCGGCCAGAAGGATGTCGATGCGCGCCTCGGTCTCGTTTTGCGTGGCGTCCATGGCGTTGCGCAGAAGGTTGATAATGACCTGTTCGATGCGCACCCGGTCGCCCATGACCCAGACCGCATCCTCGGGCATGGTTCGGGTGATATCGACCTTCCGCTCGCGCAGCTGCGGTTCCATCAACGCCAGCGCCGAATAGATCGCATCGCCCATGTTTACAGGCTGAAAACGGTTGCCGTCCTGGCGGGCGTAGGATTTCAGCTGCTTGGTGATCGCGCCCATCCGCTCGATCAGGTCGTCGATGCGCTGGAACGAGCTGACGGCCTCGTCTGGGCGATTGCGCGACAGCAGAAGGCGGGCGCCGGCAAGGTAGGTTTTCATCGCCGCAAGGGGCTGGTTCAGTTCGTGCGACACCGCCGCCGACATCTCGCCCAGGACGGCCAGCTTGGAGCTTTGCTGAAGCGTCTGTTCGGCCACCGCGAGGTTCTCCTGCACCCTTTGGCGTTCGGCGATTTCCCGCTGCAGCCTTGCGTTCAATGCGCGAAGCTCCGCCGACTCGCGCTGGAAAAGCGAGGCGCGCGCCGCCGTCTTGCGGTTGAGGAAATAGAAGGCCAGCGCCAGGAGGATGGCGAAGATCATGATTTCCAGCGCCAGAACGCCGTTCACCTTGTCGCGCACCGAGGCGTAGGTGGTGAAGGACGCGATGCGCCAGCCGCGAAAGGCCACCCTGCCCTCGACCCGCATCACCGCCTCGCCTTCGACATAGGCGTCGGGCGGCAGGCTGGACCAGTCGGTGGTGGCCTGAATGGCGCGGAAGATGGCGGAACTGGGCGGCTCGCGGGTGAGCGCGGCCTCTTCGGTCAACCCGCGCCAGCGCGGCTCGGTCGCCAAGATGATGCGGCCCTGCGAGTCGGTGACCAGTACGGCGTCGGAAATGCCGGCCCAGGCGCGTTCGAATTTCTGCAGGTTGATCTCGACCACGATCATGCCGGCGAGCGTCTGGTTGCTGTCCACGCGCCGCGAATAGAAGAAACGGAAGGCGCCGGTTTCGTCCTGCACGATAGTGAATATGTTGTCGCGGCTGCGCAGGGTGTCGACGAAATAGGGCGCGTCGCGCGCGGACTGCCCAATGCGGGCGCGGTCGGTGGCCGCGACGACACGTCCGTCGGCATCCAGAAGCGTGAGCGAGGCGGCCTCGATCTCTTCGTTGAAGGTGATAAGCCGTTGAGATGACTGGGTGAAATTGCCCGCGTCAAGCGCACTGATGAGCGCGGGGTCGCGGGCCAGAAGCTGCGGCACGATGGCGTTCTGGCGCAGCTCGGACAGCAGGTTGCCGGAATAGAGCGCAAGGCGCAGTTCGGCCCGGTTGCGGGTGTTCTCGGTAAAGCGGTCGGTCAGCAGGCTGTTGGTGACGGCGACGACCCCGATGGCCAGCGCCACCAGCGTCAAAAGCGCCAGCCGCGCCCGCCAGCCCAGCGTGCGCCCGTTCCTGTCCTCGCTTGAGAAGAACCCCCTGGCCATGCTTCAGATTACGCCGTCGCCGGGGGCGGAACAAGAGGCGTCCAAAGCGGTCCCCGGCGGTTTGCCGCCGGGGCGCGGATCAGGCGGTTTCCAGGCTGCCGACAAGGCTGGTGAAGAGCGTCGCGCCTTCGGTATTGCCGTGGGTTTCCTCGGCCATCCGCTCGGGGTGGGGCATCATGCCCAGAACGCGGCGGTTTTCCGACAGGATGCCGGCGATGTCCTGCTGCGAGCCGTTGGGGTTTTCCACGTAGCGGAAAGCGACCCGGTCTTCGTCGTTTAGACGGTTGAGCGTATCGTCATCGGCGTAGTAGTTGCCGTCGTGATGCGCGATCGGGATGGTGATCGTGGTGCCTGCATTATAACCCGAGGTGTAGGCGGAATTCGAGGTTTCCACTTTCAGATCAAGGGCTTTGCAGACATACTTCAGGCCCGAGTTACGCAGCAGTACGCCCGGTAGAAGGCCGGTTTCCGTAAGCACCTGGAAGCCGTTGCAGATGCCCAGCACGTAACCGCCCTTGTCCGCGTGAGCCTTGACCGACTGGCAGATGGGCGAGTTCGCGGCAATGGCGCCACAGCGCAGGTAGTCGCCGAAGGAAAAACCGCCCGGCACGCCGATCACGTCGACGCCTGCCGGCATCTCGGTATCCTTGTGCCAGACCATCGAGACCTTTGCGCCCGCGTTCTCGAACGCGACCTTCATATCGCGGTCGCAGTTGGAGCCGGGGAAGACGATGACGGCGGCGTGCATCAGGCGATCTCCACCGAATAGGATTCGATGACCGTGTTCGCCAGCAGCTTTTCGCACATGGCCGTGACGGTCTCCTTGGCCTTGCCCGGGTCAGTCTCGGTCAGGTCCAGTTCGATGATCTTGCCCTGGCGCACGCCCTCGACCCCGTCGAAGCCCAGCGACCCGAGCGCGTGACGCACGGCCTCGCCCTGCGGATCCAGAACACCGTTTTTTAGCATGACGTGTACGCGGGCTTTCATGTGATCGGATTCCCTAGTTGATCAGAGTGGGTTTTGTCATGGGCGGATTGGTCTTGGGCATGACGCCCAGGCGCTTGGCCACCTCGGTATAGGCGTCGGTGAGCGACCCGAGGTCGCGGCGGAACACGTCCTTGTCGAGCTTCTGCCCGGTCTCGATGTCCCACAGCCGGCAGCTGTCGGGCGAAATCTCGTCGGCCACGATCAGGCGCATGAAATCGCCGTCATAGACACGGCCGATCTCGATCTTGAAATCCACCAGCTTGATGCCGACGCCGTACATGACCCCCGCGAGGAAGTCGTTGACGCGCAGGGCAAGGCTCAGGATATCGTCCATGTCCTGCTGGGTGGCCCAGCCGAAGGCGGCGATATGTTCCTCGGTGACCAGCGGATCACCCAGGGCGTCGTCCTTGAGGCAGTATTCCACGATCGGGCGCGGCAGCTGCGTGCCCTCGTCCATGCCCAGCCGCTTGGCCATCGACCCGGCAGCATAGTTTCGCACGATCACTTCCAGCGGGATGATCTCGCAGGCGCGCACCAGCTGTTCGCGCATGTTGATCCGCTTCATGAAGTGGTTGGGGATGCCGACATTCGTGAGGCCAGTCATGAAGTATTCGCTGAGCATGTTGTTCAGCACGCCCTTGCCTTCGATGACGTCCTTCTTTTCCGCGTTGAAAGCGGTGGCGTCGTCCTTGAAATACTGCACGATGGTGCCCGGTTCGGGACCCTCGAACAGGGTTTTCGCCTTGCCTTCGTAGATTTTCTTGCGCCGCGCCATGGGCTCTCTTTCATCTGGGGCCGCGGTAAGGGACTCGCGGCGTGTGGCGTTCTCATAGTCTATGCGGCGAAATGGGGCAAGAAGCCCTTAGGCACTTGCGTCCACGCGGGCTTGCGGCCATATCTGGGAGGACTGAAATACCTGCCCGGGGAGAGCCTGATGAGCACCTTCGACGATCGTGAAAACGCATTTGAGAACAAGTATGCCCACGACGAGGAAATGAAATTCAAGGCCGAGGCACGGCGCAACAAGCTGCTGGGCCTGTGGGCGGCGGAAATTCTTGGCAAGACCGGGGACGATGCCGACATCTATGCCAAGGAGGTCGTGCTGTCGGATTTCGAGGAAGCGGGCCACGAGGACGTGGTGCGCAAGGTTGCGGGCGATCTGGGCGACATGGCCGATGCCGACACGATCCGCTCGAAGATGGACGAGTTGCTGCGCGTGGCGCAGGAACAGCTGATGAAGGAAACGTGAGGGCGCGTGGGTTTTCACCCACCCTACAGGTGCGCGGGGGCAAATTGCCCCCGACGATGTTTCGACAATTTGATCTGTTAAGCCGCCGGTAATGCCGCGCGTCTAGCCTTGGGCCGATATGGTCTAGGGAAGGACGGTGCTGCATGTCATCACGGGTGTTGCGCGTCGCGTGGCCGATGACATGGTCCTGCGCCCGGCCGATTTCAGCACCGAGGGCAGTGCCTTTCGCCAGCTCAGGCGTAAGCTGCGCCGGGCTGCGCAATCCGGGGTGACGGTGGCGCGGGACATGGCGCTGCCCTTGGGCGCGATGCGCGATGTCGACGCCGCCTGGCAGGCCCGGCAAGGCACGGCGCGGGGCATGACCATGGGCCGGTTCTGCCCCGGTTACCTGAGCCATCAGGCGGTCTTCGTTGCCCGCCTCGACGACCGTGTCGTCGGGTTTGCCAGTTTTCACATCGGGCGGCGCGACTGGTGTCTGGACCTGATGCGAACGGGCGATGACGCGCCGGAGGGCACGATGCATGCGCTGGTCGCCACCGCCGTGGCCGCAGCGCGGGATGCGGGCATCGCGCAGCTGTCGCTGGCCGCCCTGCCCCCGGTGCACGGCCCTCTGGCACAGTTGGCGGAGCGTTTCGCGCCCGCGTCGGGCCTGGCGCAATTCAAGCGCAGCTTTGCCGCCCGGCGCGTGCCGCGCTATGCACTGGCCCGCAGCCGGATCGGGCTGTGGCTGGGCCTGCTGGACCTGTGGCTGGCGATCCGCCGCCCCTCCGCCCGCACGGGTGAGCGCGGTGCCACGGCGGCGTATGATAGCCCGGTTCAGGAAGATGATGACAATTATGGGTTTGCGCGCGCGCGGAATGTATGAGATTTCCTGCCCAAGATCGCAAAGGGCTGCGCATGACCAACGCATTGAGCAAGATGATGGCCGAGCGGGACTGGATCCTCGCGGACGGGGCTACGGGCACCAACCTCTTCAACATGGGGCTGAGTTCGGGCGACGCGCCTGAAATGTGGAATGTCGAGCATCCGGACCGGATCGAGAAGCTGTATGCCATGGCCGTGGATGCGGGCAGCGACCTGTTCCTGACGAACTCGTTCGGGGGCAATGCCGCGCGGCTGAAGCTGCACGGCGCGCAGAAGCGGGCGCGTGAACTGAGCCGGATCTCGGCCGAAATCGGGCGCGAGGTGGCCGACCGTCGCGACCGCCCCGTGATCGTGGCCGGATCCGTCGGCCCCACTGGCGAGATCATGGCGCCGATGGGCAGCCTCACGCACGAATTGGCCGTGGAAATCTTTCACGAACAGGCCGAGGGCCTGAAGGAAGGCGGCGCCGACGTTCTGTGGCTGGAGACGATCAGCGCCCCCGAGGAATACAAGGCCGCCGCCGAGGCGTTCAAGCTGGCCGACATGCCGTGGTGCGGCACGATGAGCTTCGACACCGCGGGACGCACGATGATGGGCCTGACCTCGGCCGACATGGCGGTGATGGTGGAAAAACTGGATCACAAGCCGCTGGCCTTTGGCGCCAATTGCGGTGTGGGCGCGTCGGACCTGATGCGCACGGTGCTGGGCTTTGTGTCGCAGGGCACCGCGCGGCCGATTGTGGCCAAGGGCAACGCGGGCATCCCCAAATACGTCGATGGGCACATCCATTACAACGGCACGCCCGAGCTGATGGCCGACTACGCCGTTCTGGCGCGGGACGCGGGCGCGACGATCATCGGCGGCTGCTGTGGCACCATGCCGGAACACCTGTCAAAGATGCGCGACGCGCTGGAGACACGCCCCCGCGGCGAACGCCCGACTCTGGAGCAGATCACAGACGCGCTGGGGGCGTTTTCGTCAGCCGTGGATGGCACCGAGGACGACAGCGGCGACACGCCCCAGCCGACGCGGCGCAACCGCCGGCGGCGCGGCTGAGCCAAGCGACCTGATCGCGCACCCTAGGTTCAGACATGGCGCGCCGGGCTGCGGCGCGGCGCGGGACCGCCGGCGGACTGTCGGGCAAGCCGGGACCAGGCGTTCATCTTGACCGTGATCGGGCGGGCGCAGGAGCGGTTCGAGGCGTAGGGTGGGTGAAAACCCACGCCCCTATCCTGTCGAGGTCTCGGCTGCCGTCCGCGTGTTGCGGTAGAGTTCGGTCAGGAGGGCGGCGCCGAAGATCACCTGCAAGGTGAAGCAGAGCTGCACAACTGCCAGATAGCCGATGCTGTAACGGTAAGGCTCATAGGACCCTTCGGGTGGAATATGCTCGAAGATCCAGGTCTCGGGCAGCAGGTCATAGGCCCAGAACGACGGCCCCCAGAGCAGGAGCGTGCCGATCATGGCCAGCGCCGCGCAGACCAGTACCGCCGGTTCCAGCCGCGCGGTCAGCGCCCATGACGCAAGTCGCGCTTCGTCAGCCGCGCGCACGGCGAAGTGCGGCAGGCCGAGCGCCAAGCGGAAGAAAAGCCAAGTGAAGAGCCAAATGCAGAGCGCGCTCACAAGCAGGCCATTCACACTGTACTGGTCGAAAACGACCTCGCTGCCGACGAGCCACCGCGTCAATGTTCCCGCGGGCAGGCAACAGTATTCGAAGAAGATCACGGGCACAAAGATCAGGACCAGCAGGATCGCCACGAAGATGCCCAGCACGACCCATCCGACGCCGTATTTCGCCATGCGTCCGGGCGCGGGGCGTGGACCGAACAGCCCTGGCGCCTCGTTCAGCAGGCGAAAGCGGTGCCAGCCCACGGCGATCATGGCCACGAAGATGACGTCGGCCAATGTCACGAGGACCGTCGCCAGAGGTGCTTCGGGGTCGAAACCCATCTCGATGAAGACCTCAATCCCAAGTCGCACCAGGCTCGGCACCGCGACGATGCGCAATGCCGGCCCCGGTGCGGAAAGAACCGAGCGGAGCGCGTCCAGAAAAACCGTCAAACCGTTACGCATGGCGTCCGACCCAATTCCTTCGCCATCGCGATATCGGCGCGAGCCGCCTGCGCACAGTCAGGGATTCAATACCCCGGACCGGCGCACACAAGGCTTGACTCAGGCGCGCAGCTTTTCACCCTTGGGATCGAACGGCGGCTCGTGCAGGATGCGGGCCTTGTGCGGGCGACCGAGAACCATGACCTGCACATCGTCGCCCGCCTTGACCGTGCCGGATTTGACGTAGCCCAACGCAAGGCTCATGCCCACGGTATAGCCATAGGTGCCCGAGGTGACGCGGCCCACGGGAGCGCCATTGGCATCCCGGATCGGCTCGCCGCCGGTGGCATCGGCGTTGGAGGCGGTGACGTCTTCTTCGTCGATATGGATCAGCACCAGTTCCTCGCGCGTGGGCTCGGACATGGCCTTTTCCGCCGCCGCCTTGTTGAGGAAGTCCTTGTCCATCTTGCAAAGCGGCGCAAAGCCGACCTCGTGGGGGAAGTATTCGGGGCTGTATTCGCGGCTCCAGGAGCCATAGCCCTTTTCGACCCGCATGGACATGAGCGCGCGGGCGCCCACGGGGCCTGCGTTGAAGTCCTTGCCCGCTTCCAGAAGGGCTTTATAGAGCTTCTCTTGGTCCTCGGTCTTGCAGTGCAGCTCCCACCCCAGATCGCCGGTAAAGCTGACCCGGAGCGCGAGGCAATGGACGCCCGCGATGTCGATCATCTTGGAGCGCATGAAGGGGAAATCCTCGGTGGCGAGGCTTTCGTTGGTCAGGCGCTGCAGCATTTCGCGCGATTTGGGCCCGGCGACATTGAAGCCGCACATGGACTCGGTCTTGGTCTCGAAGGTGGTGCCTTCGGGCAGCGGCACCATGTCGAAGAAGCGCTTGTGATAGCGTTCGGCCATGCCCGAGGAGACGACCCAGAACTCGTCCTCGGCCACGCGCGTCACCGTGGCATCGCCCGCGATGCCGCCGCGCACGCCGATCAGCGGCGTTAGGCAGGACCGACCGACGGATTTGGGCATGCGGTTGGCGAAGACGGCGTTCAGCCAGTCCTCGGCCCCAGGCCCTTTGACGTGGTACTTGGCGAAATTCGAGATATCTATGATGCCGGCGCGGTCGCGCAGCATCCTGCATTCCTCGCCCACCGGCGCCCACCAGTTCTGACGGATGAACCCGTTGGTGTCTTTCGTGCCGGGTTCGTCGGCAAACCATTGCGGGTGTTCCCAGCCGTAGTTCAGGCCGAAGACCGCGCCCATCTCTTTCTGCATCTCGTAGACGGGGCGCGTGCGCAGGGGGCGGCCTGCGGAGCGTTCCTCGTTGGGGTAATGGATGGCGAAGCGGTGGGCATAGACATCCTCGACCTTCGCCTTGACGAACTTGCGATCGTTGGCCCAGAGGCCGAAGCGCGCGATGTCCCAGGCGAACATGTCGTATTTCATCTCGCCCTCGACGATCCATTGGCTGACCATCAGGCCCATGCCCGCCGACTGGCTGAAGCCGGGGATGATGCCGCCGACCATGAAGTAGTTCTTCAGCTCTGGCACGGGGCCCAGGATCACGTTACTGTCGGGCGACCAGATCATCGGGCCGTTGATGACCCGCTTGATGCCCGCCTCGGCGGCGACCGGCACGCGGTCCATCGCGCGCATCACGTTTTCCATGATGCGTTCAAGGTCGTCGGGGAAAAGATCATGCGCGAAGTCGAGCGGCGTGCCATCCTCAGCCCAGAAGCGCATGTCACGCTCATAGGCGCCGATCAGCAGCCCCTTGCCCTCTTGCCGCAGGTAGTATTCGCCGTCACGGTCGGCGACGGACGGCAGGCGGCGGTTCATGCCGTCGATATCGGCGATGGTCTCGGTCACGAAATACTGGTGTTCGGTGGGTTGCAGCGGCACTTCGATGCCCGCCATCTTGGCCACTTCGCGGCCCCAGAGACCAGCGCAGTTGATGACCCATTCGGTTTCGATATGGCCCTTGGGGGTCTCGACGATCCAGGTGCCGTCGGGTTTCTGCGTGGTGGCCGTGACCGGTGTGAAGCGGTGAATTTCCGCGCCGCGCTGGCGGGCGCCCACGGCATAGGCGTTGGTCACGCCCGAGGGGTCCACGTTGCCGCCGTCTGGTTCCCACATGATGCAGCGGATGCCGTCGAAATTGACCAGCGGGTGCTTTTCCTCGGCCTCTTCGCGGGTGATCTCGTAGAAGTTCATGCCGTAGAGTTCGGCCTTGGCGGCCTGAAGTTTCAGCTGATGCTCGCGGTTTTCGGTCTGCGCGAGGTAGAGCGAGCCGGGCTGGAAGACGCCGCAGCTTTGGCCGGTTTCCTCTTCCAGGCTGTTGTAGAGATTCATCGTGTAGTGCTGCAGGCGGCTGATGTTCGCGCTGTCATGCAGGCCGTGAATGTTGGCCGCCGCGTGCCAGGTGGAGCCGGAGGTCAGCTCGTCGCGCTCCAGCAGCACCACGTCGGTCCATCCCAGCTTGGTCAGGTGATAGAGAACCGAGCATCCGATGACGCCCCCTCCGATGACAACGGCCTGTGCGTGAGTCTTCATGTTGCTTCCCATCTCGCTGTTTGGCCGCACACTGCCCGAACCGGGCGGCGCGCGTTTGTCGGTTCCCGACATCATCGGTCGTGTGGAGGCATTTTGCCCTGTCGTTTCCGACAGGGGGTTTCGGTTTGCGTCAGGGTCCTGCAATAGAGCGTCGCGCGCCAAACAATGACGCTGCATGCAGCGCCGCCGCGGGATCGCCGCGCCGTGGTCTGGCAATCGCTCGGCTTGCCTGTAGCGACACATCCTGTCGCAAACGGACATGAAGCCCACCCGTAACCCGACAGTCTGGAGGCAACACCAAGCATAAGGAATATCCCATGAAGACCACCACCCGAGTGGCCGTGATCGGCGGCGGCGTTGTCGGATGCAGCGTGCTGTACCATCTGACGAAACTGGGCTGGTCGGACGTGATGCTGATCGAACGCTCGGACCTGACCTCTGGCTCGACATGGCACGCCGCCGGGGGCTTTCATACGCTGAACGGCGACACCAACATGGCCGCGCTTCAGGGCTATACGATCAAGCTTTACAAGGAGTTGGAAGAGATCACCGGCATGTCCTGCGGGCTGCACCACGTGGGCGGGGTGACGCTCGCGGACAACAAGGATCGGTTCGATATGCTGCTCGCTGAGCGAGCCAAGCACCGCTACATGGGGCTGGAGACCGAGATCGTAGGGCCCGAGGAGGTGCGCAAGATCGCGCCGGTCACCAACACCGATGGCATCATCGGCGCGCTTTATGATCCATTGGACGGGCATCTGGATCCGGCGGGCACCACGCATGCCTATGCCAAGGCGGCGCGGATGGGCGGCGCCACCATCGAGACGCATTGCAAGGTTCTGGAAACAAACCCGAAACCGGATGGCACATGGGAGGTCGTGACTGACAAGGGCACCATCCTGGCCGAACATGTGGTCAACGCGGCAGGCCTGTGGGCGCGCGAGGTGGGCGCGATGGCGGGGGTATTCGTGCCGACCTTCCCGATGGAGCACCAGTACCTGGTGACCGAGGAAGTGCCCGAGATTGCCGCCATTATCGACGCCGGCGGAGAGCATCCGCACGTGATGGACCCCGCCGGTGAAAGCTACCTGCGGCAGGAAGGACGTGGCCTGTGCATCGGGTTCTACGAACAGCCCTGCCGCGCTTGGGCGGTGGATGGAACGCCGTGGGAGTTCGGCCATGAGTTGTTGCCCGATGACTTTGACAAGATCGAGCAATCCATTGATTTCGCTTACAAACGCTTCCCCGCACTGGAACGCGCGGGGGTGAAGTCGGTCATTCACGGGCCGTTCACATTTGCGCCGGACGGCAACCCGCTGGTGGGCCCTGTCCCGGGGTTGCGGAACTACTGGTCGGCCTGTGGCGTGATGGCCGGGTTCAGCCAGGGCGGCGGTGTGGGCCTGATGCTGGCGCAGTGGATGGTCGAGGGCGAATGCGAGCGCGACGTGAGCGCGATGGACGTGGCGCGTTACGGCGACTGGATCACGCCCGGCTACACCCTGCCCAAGGTCATCGAGAACTACCAGAAGCGGTTTTCCGTCAGCTACCCGAACGAGGAGTTGCCCGCCGCGCGGCCTTTCCGCACGACCCCCATGTACGACATTTTCGATGATATGGGCGCGGTCTGGGGCCACCAGTTCGGGCTGGAGGTGGTGAACTATTTCGCCCAAGGCGACGAGCCGCGCTTCGAGACGCCCAGTTTCCGCCGCTCGAACGCTTGGGAGGCCACGGCGCGCGAGGTGAAAATCGTGCGGCAAGGTGTTGGAATCAATGAGGTTCACAACTTTGGAAAGTATCGGGTGACCGGCCCCGGCGCGCGCGACTGGCTGGACCGGATCATGGCAGGCCGCATCCCGAAACCGGGGCGGATCAGCCTGACGCCGATGCTGTCACATCAGGGCCGGCTGATCGGTGATTTCACTGTGTCGTGCCTGTCGGACGAGGCGTTCCAGCTGACCGCCTCCTACGGCGCGCAGGCGTATCATATGCGCTGGTTCGAGCAGAACGCGGCGGAGGGCGTGACGGTCGAGAATATCTCGGACCGGCTGAACGGGTTTCAGATTGCGGGACCGAAATCGCGGGATTTGCTGGCGGCCTGCACGCGGGCCGACATTTCCGACATGGCGTTCATGGACCTGCGGCAGATCACCGTGGGCATGGTCGACTGCCTCGTGCAGCGGGTCAGCTATACCGGCGACCTCGGTTTCGAGATTTATTGCGATCCGATGGCGCAGCGGGCGCTCTGGGACGAATTGTGGAGTAAAGGCAGGGAGTTTGGCCTCGCTCCTTTCGGAATGCGGGCGATGATGTCGCTGCGGCTGGATAGGTTCTTTGGGTCATGGCTATCCGAGTTTTCGCCGGATTACACACCGGGCGAGACCGGGATGGACCGCTTCATCAGCTTCAGGAAAAACGCCGATTTCATCGGGCGGGCTGTGGCCGAGAAAGAGCGGGCCGAGGGCGCGAAACGCAAGCTGGTGGCGTTCGAGGTGGCGGCGACGGATGCGGATGCGAACGGCTACGAGCCCGTGTGGATCGACGGGACCGTGCAGGGCTTCTGCACCTCGGGCGGCTATTCGCACCATGCCGGGAAATCCATCGCTCTGGCGCTGATCCCGGCGGAACATGCCAAGCCGGGGCTGGACGCCGAGATCGAGATCCTGGGCGAGATGTGCGCCGCAAAGCTGTTGACCGAGCATCTGTTTGACCCGGACATGACCCGGATGCGAGGGTAAGGCGGGATCAACCACAAGGGGCGTGGTAGCGGTGACACTGGGGATCGTTCTGCCCGCGGCGGGTGCATCGTCGCGGATGCGGGGGCGCGACAAGCTGTTGGAGGACGTGGACGGGACGCCGCTTTTGCTGCGGCAAACCCGGCGGGCATTAAGTCTCGGTTTACCTGTTCTTGTTACCCTGCCCATTGAATCCGGTGCGCGCGCAACACGCCTTGAGGTGGCGGCGAACGCGGGGCTGGAGCGGCGGCCAGTTCCCGATGCGGCCAGCGGACTCAGTGCGTCGCTGCGCGTGGCAGCAAGCTGGGCCATGGAACGGGATATGAGCGGGCTGATGATGGTGCTGCCCGACATGCCCGACCTGGATGCGGATGACATGCGTGCCGTGGCGGCGCTGCACGCGCAACATCCCGGCGACGTGATCCGGGCCACGGACGAAGACGGGCGTTTCGGGCATCCGACCCTCCTGCCCGCCCGACTGTTGCCGGCGCTGGTCACATTGAGCGGCGATACTGGCGCGCGGGAAGTGATCGCGCCGGAAACGATACGGCCCTGCCCCCTCGGCGGGACCAGGGCCACGCTGGATCTGGATACGCCCGAAGCCTGGGCGAAATGGCGGGCGGCGAAAGGCTGAAGCGTTTTGCCTTTGATCTCACCGATCAGCGAAAGGCGAAACGCGTGCAACGATTGGCTGTTGTTCTGCGTTTCGCGGGTAAGCTGTGCTTCAGGTTTATCGCGAAACGCTTTAGCGCAGGGTCTCTTGGACCAGCAGTTTCGCCTCGTGTGCCTTGAGCGACAGGCGGGCCGCCTGGTAGCTTTCCAGCCCCGCCGAAGTGGCAAGTTCGGGGAAGAGCGTCAGGATTTCGTCCCGGCTTTCCTGTGCCACGCCGCGCATCGAATAATCGCCGGGCTGGAAGCTTTCGGACCAGGCCGCATCGGCCAGGATCACCTCGTGATGGTCGAACATCAGGTGAATGTAGCTGACCGCGTCGGTGACAGCGCGATCCACGCCATCGAGCCCGGTCAGGTGCTTGGCCGCGACCAGCACCTCGCGCTCGCCGAACAGCACCTCGGCCAGCTCGATGGCCAGCAGCATCCGGTGGTTCGGGCTGACCAGCATATCGCGCTCGGGCATGTCCGCCCCGAGCGCGCCTTTGCGGATCAGGATGGGCTGAAAGTTCGGCACCTTGGCCAGCTCCGCCGCGCCAAGGTCGCGCCGGCCGGTCCAGCGGATCTCGCGGATGCCGTTGTCCCGGGTGAAGACGCGATCACCGGGGCGCAGCGTTTCGACCGCGCGGGTGCCGTGCGGCGTGGCGATCTGCGCGCCGGGCGTGAAGCAGACGATCAGATCTTCGATGTCGGTATAGTTGATATTGGCCGTTTCGCTGCCGCGCTGCAGTTCGATTCGGCCGTTGAAGCCGGGATTGCCGTTGGCTTCCGGGTTGCGGACGAAATTCGTGACCTGCCAGCCGTCGTCGCGCAGCGGCGTGATGTCGAGCGTGTCGAAATCGTCGCCGGTCGAGTCACCGTTCACCGTGGTATTGTTGACGCCCGAGGTGCCCAGCTGGTTGATGATGAACGTGTCGCGGTCGGCGCCGCCGTTCAGGTTGTCATTGTCGCCGCCGCCAAAGATCGTGTCATTGCCCGCGCCGCCATCGACAGTGTCGCTGCCGGCGCCCGCGTCGATGTCGTCATTGCCGCCTTGCCCAAAAATCTCGTCGTTGCCGGTGCCGCCGAGAATGGTGTCGTCGCCTTCCTCGAAGGGGGTCACGACCGGGTCGTCGATCAGGTCACCCGACAGCGAGAAACCGGATTGCGATGACCGGGTTTCCAGCGTGAACTCGATGAATTCGCGGTTTTCGAACGAGGCCGAGAACCACGCGTCCTGATCCGAGGGATCGTTCAACTCCGTACCCGCGGCGTTGACCTCTCCACCCGAGGTAGTGACGTTCAGCGACGTGTCCCCCGAGGTCGAAAAGTTGGTAAAGCTGCCCGCGTCGATGGTGACGGATTCCTGGTCTCCGGGGTTGTTGCGATCGAGGTCATTCCACGTCGCAGTGGAATTCAGCGCCACGTTCTCGCCGGTTGCCGGGTTGAAGAATTCGAGCCGGAAGGTCGCGGTTTCTCCCGCGTCACTATTGCGGCCACTCGCGTTCAGCAGAATTTCGAAACCTTGCCCGCCCGACAGGTCGATATCCATGCGCCGGTGAGAGGTTTCGACCAGCACGAGACGACCTGAAACAGACGTGCCATCCTCGAGCGTGGCGACGTTGCTGTAGACCGCGACATCGCCCATATTGGCATTGTTGTTGCCGAAGGAACTGTCGGACACGAGGTTGTTGATATCCAGCGTGATCGGCGAGGCATCGAGCCCCAGCGCGGTGCCTTCGCCCGCATCGCCGAAAAGCACGTCATTGCCGGAGCCGCCGTCGATGGAATCGTTGGCGCCCTCGCCCGAGATACGGTCGTCGCCACCTGCGCCGGTGATGGTGTCGGGATCGTTGGTGCCCCGCAACGTGTCGTTGCCGGACGTGCCGGGGACGGTAGCCATGGCAGTGGCCTCCTTGAACGCGCGCGCGGACCTCCCCCGAAATCCGCCACATTACCATCTAAATTTGGACTTAATTGCGTTGCTTTTAGCCATTGTTGAATGAAAATTCGAGTGAATTTTCGGGGCCGGCGCACGAACCGTCAGATTACGCAGCGTCATACGCCGGCGACTATCTCTCAAATGGAAACACTGCGGCCAAATTTCGAGTTTTGTTTACCGAATTGCAGCGCACTGGCCCGCAAGCTCTGCGTCGAACAGGTCGCTTCTGCGCGCACGCGAGATCACCGGGCGATCAGGCGCACTTCCTCGGTGCTCAGGCAGCGGCGGACCGGCGTGTAAGTGTCGCGTTCGGTATACCCCGCCAGGTTCGGAAACAGCGCTCGGACCTGTTCCTGTCCCTGCCGATCCAGGCCGCTGATCGCGCGCGGGCCAAGTTGCAGACTCTCCGTCCAGAGCACGTCCGACATGATCAACTCGTGCCTTTCGAACAACAGGTGAATGTAGCTGACCTCATGGGTCTCGATACGATCCACACCCCGGATACAGGTCAGGTCCTTGGCGGCGACGAGCACCTCCTTGTGGCCGAACACGGATGCGGCGTTGTTGCTGCGAATGAGAATACGGTGGTTGGGGCTGACCAGGATGTCGCGGTTCGGAACGCCGGTGTCGATCGCGTCCTTGCGGATCAGGACCGGCTGAAGATAAGGCAGCAGCGCCAGTTCCTCGCGGCGCAAATCCTGGCGGCCGACCCATCTGAGCCGCTGGTAGGCGTTGTCATGGGTAATGACCTTTTCGTCGCCGCGAAGGTCCTCGACGCGGATCATGCCCTTGGACGTGGCGATCTGCGTGCCCGGGGTGAAACAGATCACCGCCTTTTCGATATTGTCGATTCTGAGCGTCATGGCTTCGTCGCCGCGACGCAGACGCACCAGCCCGGTGAACCCGACCGAGGGCTTGGCGGCATCATCGGGGGACAGGCTGAGGATGCGCCATCCCCGGGCAATCAGGCGTGACAGTTCCGAAGTCTCATGGCGCAAAACCCTGTGCGCAGTCTCATTGCCCTCGCCCTGTATGCCGGGGGCGTTGGTAAAAAGGTTTTGACGATTGAGAAAGTGATCGATTCCCAAGATCTTGGACACCCGATGTCTCCTTGAACTGCATTTCGAAAACCAACCCGCAACAAATACACTTAAACGTGCATTAAGCGCTTATTACACAAACCTAACGAGCTTGAATAAACAGAGTTTTCGAAATCGCGCAAAAAGGGCAGTTTTTCGCTCAGGTTGCCTAAAGCCCTGCCATAAAACGAAACAATCCCGGCAAATAACCGGGATTGTTTGCTGGAACTCGAGTCAGCCCCCGCAACCGATTCCATGTGACCAGCCCCCGAAAGGGCCGGTCGGCTGCAAAGCTGTTACTTGACCAGAAGCCGGGCTTCGTGCTTCTTCAGCGACCGGCGTGCGGCGGTGTAGGCCTTCAGGCCCTCTGCCTCCGACAGTTCGGGGAAGAGCTCGAAGATCTCGTTGCGCTGGTCGTTGCCCATCGCGTCAAGCACCGTGTCGCCAGGCTGGAAGCTTTCCGTCCAGGCGCCGTTGGACAGCACCACCTCGTGTTGATCAAACATGAAGTGGATATAGTTGACCGAGCTGGCCTCGACCGAGGTCACACCTTCCATGCCGGTAAGGTGCTTGGCGGCTGCCAGAACCTCGCGGTCCTCGAAGTATAGAGCCGACTTCTCGTTGTTGATCAGCAGGCGGTGCTGGGGCGATACCATCATGTCACGTTCCGGCAGGCCGTGGCCCAGGGAACCCGCACGGATCAGGACCGGCTGCAGGTGCGGCGCGTTGGCCAGTTCCTGCCCCGACAGATCGCGGCGGCCCACCCAGCGGATCTCTTGCAGACCGTTGTCGCGGGTGATGATCTTGTCACCTTCGCGCAGTTCTTCGACCAGGCGCTCGCCTTTCGGCGTGGCGATGACCGTTCCGGGCGTGAAGCAGGGGATGATGTCTTCGATTTCGGTGAACTTCAGCGTGCCTTCGACATTGCCGCTGGCATCCAGGAAGTTGACCTGGCCGGTAAAGCTGTTGCCGTCCGGGTCGTTCGGCGTGGTCAGGTCGAGCGGGGTGACACCGTCGCTTTCGACGATCTCGAACCGGCCCATCCCTTGCAGGTAAAGCTGGTCGTTCTCGTTGTCGGTCGTCGGGTCGTTATCACCGTCCAGAGTGCCGCCGTCGATTACGTCTCCGAAGGCTTCCTCGCGGGCATCGAAGCGGAACTCGTCCGAGCCGGCATCGCCGAACATGGTGTCTTCGCCCTGGCCACCATAGATGGTGTCCCGGCCGTTTTCGCCATGGATCAAGTCGTCGTCGATACCGCCATAGAGCAGGTCGCTGCCGCCGCCACCGTAGATGGTGTCGTCATCGTCCTGGCCATAGACCGTGTCGTTGCCGGCACCGGCATTGATCAGATCCTTGCCGTTGCTTTCGTCCGGGTCGGGGCCGAAGCTGCCGCCATCCGGGGCGTCGGGGATATTGACCTCGTCGAAGGGCACTTTGTTGGGGTCGAGACCGCCATAGATGACGTCGTCGCCTGCACCGGACGAGATCGTGTCGTCGCCTTCGCCGCCGACGATGGTGTCGGCGCCCCAGAGCGTGTTGATCTCGTCGTCGTCGATACCCGCGTCGACATAGTTGTTACCCGCACCGGCGTTGATGGTGTCGTCGTCGTCTCCGGTATAGATCGTGTCGTTGCCGTTGCCGGTGTTGACAAGATCGCGGTCGTCGTTCGGGTCGGCATCCGCGGGAATCGGCGGAACAAACCCGTATCCGGGGAAGCCGTCGTCAGGCAGAGGCAGAACATCGTCCGAAGATGTATCGATGTAGTTGTCGCCCTGGCCGCCATCGACCGTGTCCGATCCGTCGCCGGAATAGACCGTGTCGTTGCCCGGTCCGGTGTCGATATTGTCGTCGCCGTTGCCGCCGTCGACACTGTCGTCGCCCGCACCGGTTTCCACGTCGATCGGGCCATCGGCATCCTTGGCGTCGATGGTGTCATTGCCGCTGCCGGTGATGATGCGCTCGATCTCCTCGAAGGTGATGTCGGGCGTGTCGTCGGCATCCAGACCGTTGACCGTGCCGTTCTCAGGATCGGCGTCTTCCAGGATGACGGTCAGGTCCTCGGTGCGGTCGCCGAGGTTCAGGATGTCGCCTTCGTCGCCGTTTTCCGGGCCGTCGGGGTTGCCGTCGGTGCCGTCCGAGCCGCCGTCGATGGTGGCGTCGATGTCCGTGGCCGGATCGGTGGCGTCGACGGTGAACTCGTCGTCGCCCGCGCCGCCCGAGGCTTCGTCGTCGCCGCCCACGGCGATGTCGTCATCGCCTTGGCCGCCGTTAAGCGTGTCGGTGCCGTCGCCACCCGCCAGGGTGTCCGAACCTTCACCGCCATCGACGCTGTCGTCGCCGTTGGCGCCGGTGATTTTATCGTCGCCTGTGCCGCCATCGACCGTGTCGTTGCCTTCGCCGGCGTCGATGATGTCGTCGCCGCCATTGCCGAAGATGGTGTCGTCGTCGCCATCGGCGCCGTCGATCTGGTCGCCCTCGACATCCGTGTAGCCGGGGTTCATCTCCTCGCCGGTGTCCTTGCCGTCGACCGGGCCGATCACGTCCGTCACCTCGACCGAGATCTGCGCGGTGTCGGTCAGGCCGTTGCCGTCAGAGATCGTGTAGGTGATCGTCGCGTCGCCCACGAAGGCGGGTGCCGGGGTGAAGGTGACCGTGTCGTCGGTATAGGTCACGGTGCCCTGGCTGGCCGGAACGCTGGCGTTGATGATGCTGATCGGGTCGCCATCGGGGTCGCTGTCGTTGACCAGCGGCATGATGGTGACGGCCGTACCCTGCGGCGTGGAGCCGCCATCGTCGTTCTCGGCGACAGGCGCGTCGTTGACCGGGGCCACGTCGAACGTGATCGTCGCGGTCGAGGTTTCGCCCGACGGATCGCTGACCGTGTAGCTGACGCTGTCGGTCCCGTTGAAATTCTCGTCCGGCGTATAGGTGTAGGTGCCGTCGCCATTGTCGGTCAGCGTGCCGTTGGCCGGCGTGCCGATGCTGTCGACGGTCAGCGGGTCGCCGTCCGGGTCGGTGTCGTTGGCGGTCGGGTTGAAGGTTACGGTGTCGTCCTCGTCCACCGGAACCGTGTCGTCGACCGCGGTCGGCGCCTCGTTCTGGGGATCCGTCAGGATCGTCTCGATCTGGCTGAATTCCAGGACCGCGCCGTCGGCAAAGGTCACCGTGCCGCTGCGCGCGCCGTCGTCCGAGCCGTCTGCCGCGTCGGTGATGGTCACCTTGCCGGTGCCGCGCAGGTCCAGCGTGTCGTTGTCCAGCGTGTCATCGGGGCCGTTGCCGCCGGTGATGGTGTCGCCGTCTGCATCGGTGCTGCTGGAGACGATGAAGGTGTCGTCACCGCCCTCGCCGTACATTGCGTCAGCGCCGTCACCACCGGTGATCACGTCGTCGCCGCCTTCGCCGTCCTGATCGGGATCGAAGCCGGTGTCGAAATACATGTCGGTGACATGAATGCCGGAATTGTCATGGCCGTTCTGAGTGTGCTCGACCACCACGCGAGACACGGGGCCGGCGATGGAGACCTGAACGGTCGTGTCGGGATCGTTGACATTCTGGTAGGGGCCGTCCGCATCGGCTGTGTTGCCGGTGATGTTGATATCTTTGCCGCCTTGCAGGACGACATCGATCGGATCGTTGTTGGCATCGAAGGCCGTGACGGTGACAAGCCCGTCACCATCCAGGTCGTTGATGTTAAACTCCAGATTGCCCACAGGCTCGGAGAAATCCCACTGAAATTCGCCGGTGTTGCCCTTGCCGCCGGTTTCCGAAAACAGCGAGCTGTTGGTGTCGATCGACTCGCCGCCCGTGTCGATGCCGGCGGTGTTCAGGTTGGTGTGGTTGTCGATATCGCTTTCGTGGTGTCCGGTATCCTCGGTACGGGTATAGGTGACGTTCACGTTGCCCGTGTTCTGCGTAACGGTGTTGTCCGCCTGATGACCCGATACGAGATCCCAGTTGAAGCTTTCGCGCGGGCCTTCGAAGCTGCCGCCCTCGCCGCTGTCACCATAGATGGTGTCGTCGCCGCCTTCGCCGTCGATCGTATCGTCGCCGCCATTGCCGAAGATCAGATCGGCATCTTCGGTGATGATGTCGCCGCCCTGATCGGTGGGCGCGTTGGAGTCGTCGTAGCCGAGGTCCATGTCCTCGCCGAAATCTTCGCCGTCGACGGCGCCATCGGGGCCCGCCTTGGCTTCCTCGTAGAGCGCCACGTAGTCGATCGCGCCCTGGAATTCCTTGTCGTAATGCTGGTCGTCGACCTCGCGCGCGCCGAAGCTGAATTCCTCGTCGTCATTGTCGGTCAGGTCGAAGGTCAGGCCCTTCTCGTCGCTCTCGATTGTCTCGGTCTTGCCAGTGGTCAGGTTCTCGACCGTCAGGGTGGCGCCGGTATCGACATCGAAGGAATATTTCACGTTGACCAGGTCGCCCGGTTCAAAAAAGTTCTTCGAGGTGGACAGGGTGGCGACCGCGTCGCCGTCGTCGGTGTTGTGGTAGGTCTGAACCTTGCCATCGTTGGTGACGCGGATTTCGAAGAAGCCCTCGTCATGCTTGTCGATGTGTTTTTCGCCGCGCGACAGGATAACGTCTTCGGAGCTGCCCGAGTGCTCGTCCTGCGTGAATTGCGTCTCGATTGTGCCGCGATCCAGGTTGAACTGTTCGTCATCCGCAGAGGAGTACGGGTCGGCTTTGACATCGAGCACGGTGGGGTGCGAGTTGCTCCCCGCGCCCACGATCAGCTGGTCGTTGGAAAAGCTGACGTTGATGGCGTTGCCATCGCCGTGTGTCGCGTTCTGGGCAACACTGTCATCCAGGCCGGTGTCTTTCATTTCAGCACCGCTTTTAAAATCCCACAGGCCAATCAGGCCAGTGACCGAGCTTGGATCAAAATTCGACATCGTCTTCTCCATTCGGCATCACCGCACCTGCGGCGACGCCATACCAAAACCATTCCCAAAGCCAGCGACGTGACGGCCAGGGGCAACCTGCACGGACCTCGATTATCAGGAGGGAAAGACCCGCATTTCACGCGGGAACGTCGCGGAGTGCGCACTCCGCATACATTCGCTACCAGTCTGCTGCCAAAGCAGCCCGACGATCGCATCTTTCCGCACCTAATATAATGCGTTTCGTGCGGTCGCCCCCGTGACCTACAGACATCGCCCCCCAGTTGGGCTGAGTTCGTTCTACGAGATGTGATGTGCGCCACAAAGTGAAATTTGTCAGAAAACTGTCCGAGTAATTTTCAAAAAACCACGACGAAGCGGCGAATTAAGGCAGCCTGCAAAACACGTTCTAGTTATTGTTTCCGCGCACCCTTCGGCGGGTATCCGCGCAGCAGCCCTAAAAACAAGGGCTCGGCCTTTTTCCGCCGACGCGAAAAACAATCAAAGGTAGATCGCCGTTTCCAAATCGGACGAAAGGCAACCATGGTCGGATTGTGTCGAGACTTGGGTGAAACAAACGCGTGGCTGTTTGTTGACCTAGCGTCAATCGCCTTCAGAAACGACGAATATCCACGATCAGGAAACGGTGACGCCACAATTTGAGCGAATCGACCGCAAAATTTAATTCAAATGAGGCGGTCGAATTGTTCAAGACGCCGCACGAGCCGCGACAGGACGGATCGCACATTCGGAATTCGGCGGCACGTGGCCGGAACATGTTCCCACTTGGGCGCGTTTCCAAGGTGAAGGTTTACGTTTTGAGTGCATGGTGCATGGGGCGGTTAAACCTGAAAACGGGAGTTTTACATGACTTTGAGCAACACGTTTCTGAAAACCACCTCGGTCCTCGGCCTTTTCATTGCCCTTTCGCAGCCCGCCTACGCGGTGACTTGCGCCGAATTCAGCGAGATGGACGACGCTGGTCAAATGGAGGCATTCGAGACCATGGGCGGCCGCGAGAACATTCGTGACGAAGCGGTCGGTGCAGACGAAGGAGCCGACACGGACGCGTCGAGCGCCACGAACGAACTCGGCGATCCCAACGATGACATCGGTGGCCGCGCTGCCGCGCGCGCTGCTGCGACCGGGTCGGACGAGGAACTGATGGTCGTGCTGAAGGAAGAGTGCGAGAACAACCCCGAGATGGACATGGCTGACATGTTCCGCGACGAAGACGAGGCGAAGTAAACGACCCGAGTCAAACTGGCGGCCCTTGAGACTGGGCCGCCACGTTCCCGGTCTCATTGCAGGCCAGGACGGCTGACCCCACATCAATCCAGGAAATCATTGGCACCCCAAGGTCGGATCCGATCCGGCACACCCGTCAAGGCGAGGAATTTGCCCCTATCGAATTCATGGAAAGCCATATGTCGGCCTTTTGACACCCGCACAAAAACCTGCGTGTTTCGGCGAATGTGAAAGGCGGGATGCGCCACCTAGGTCTACCGGTGCGTCATTGAGAAAAGCTATTTATCAATAGTCGATTAGTGCCTATACAAAGACGGCCCGAGGAGGTATTGCCCGGCACTTGCCGACGGTCCAAGCGCCGCCCGGCTCATACGTCTTTCCCAAGAAAAGCACCAAGCCCTTGAAACACACCATTGCGAATGCGCTGGCCCGTAAAGGCTATGACGTCCTGACCCCTGTCCAGCAGGCCGTGACCCAACCGGATTTGGAGGGCCGTGACCTGTTGGTCTCGGCGCAGACAGGATCTGGCAAGACGATCGGTTTCGGGCTGGCGATTGCCTCCACGCTGCTGGGCGAAGCGGATACCTTCGAGCAGGCTGACGCGCCCCTGGCGCTGATCGTCGCGCCCACCCGCGAGCTTGCCATGCAGGTCAAACGCGAGCTTGGCTGGCTTTACGCCGATGCGGGCGCGGTGCTGGCCTCTTGCGTCGGCGGCATGGACATGCGCGACGAGCGGCGGGCGCTGGCACGCGGCGCCCATATTGTCGTGGCCACGCCGGGGCGGCTGCGCGACCACATCATGCGCGGGTCGATCGACCTGTCGGCGGTGCGGGCAGCGGTGCTGGACGAGGCGGACGAGATGCTGGACCTCGGCTTTCGCGAGGATCTGGAGTTCATCCTGGAGCAGACGCCGGAGGCGCGTCAGACGCTGCTGTTCTCGGCCACGGTTCCCGCCGCCATCGCCAAGCTGGCGCAAAGCTATCAGCGCGATGCCGAGCGCATCTCGACCGTTGGCGAGCAGGCGCAGCATTCGGATATCGCCTATCGCGCGATGACGGTCGCGGCGCATGACAACGAGAACGCGGTCATCAACGTGTTGCGCTACTATGAGGCGCCGAATGCCATCGTTTTTTGCAACACGCGGGCCATGGTCGCCCGGATGACGACGCGGCTGTCGAACCGGGGATTTTCGGTCGTGGCCTTGTCGGGGGAGTTGACGCAGAGCGAACGGTCAAACGCGCTGCAATCCATGCGGGACGGGCGGGCGCGGGTTTGCGTGGCCACGGACGTGGCCGCACGGGGCATCGACCTGCCCAAGCTGGACCTGGTGGTGCATGCCGAACTGCCCAGCAGCCACGAAACCCTGTTGCACCGGTCGGGCCGCACCGGCCGTGCGGGGCGCAAGGGAGTCAGTGCGCTGATCGTCGTACCCTCGGCCCGCAAGAAGGCCGAGCGCATCCTGAAATTCGCCAAGCTGACCGCCGAGTGGTCCGCCGCGCCGTCGGCGGCGGAGGTGGATGCGCAGGATCGGGTGCGCATGCTGGATGCCGAGGACTGGCAAGCGGAGATCACCGAGGGCGAGCGCGCTTCGGTGGATCAACTGCTGGAACGCTTCACGCCCGAGCAGATCGCCGCCGCCTACCTGCGTCAGTACAAGCTGCGCCATTCCGCACCCGAAGACCTGACCCCCGTCACCCCCGGCAAGCCCGAAAAGGCGAAGCCGCGCGCGGCGTTCGGACCCAGCGTCTGGTTCTCGTTGTCCGAAGGGCGCAACCAGGCGGCCTCGCCCCGGCACCTGCTGCCGATGATCTGCAAGGCGGGCGGGCTGAGCAAGGACGATATCGGCGCGATCCGCGTCGCCGATGACCTGTCCTATATCGAGATCCGTGAGGCCAGCGTGCCCGGTTTCCTGGAGGCGATCGGCCCGGGCATGACGATCGAGGGGAACAAACAGCTTCGTCGCCTCGACGCGGCGCCGGACCTGCCGCCCTTCCGGCCCGGCAAACCCGAGCGCGGACCCAAGGGCAAACAGGGCCCGTCCAAGGGGGACACAAAGCTCGTCGATTGGAACGACACGCCCGAACCGCGCCGCCGCAAGCCCAAGCCCGAGGACCGCAAGGACGCGACGCCCCCGGCGCAAAAGCGCGAGACGAAGACGTCCGATCCGGCGGTGCATGCGCCCTTGGGCAAACCCCGGCACGGGGCGCGCGGCGCCAAGGACACGGCTAAAGACGCAGACAACGCCGGGAAGGCCAAAGCCGGTGGCAAACCTGCCTCCAAGCACGCTGGTAAGGGGCCGCCGCCGCCCAAGGGCAAGGCAAGCAGCAAGAAGAACCGGGCGCGTGCGGCGCTGAAGAAAGCGACGACAGAAAAGCCGGGGGCGAAGCGGCGGTAGCATGCTTGTTGTTGCAGGTCCCTGCCCTTGCTTCAGGCATGCCGCCCGCGCGCATTGATAAACTTTGCCGTCGGTGACAGTCGATCAAAATCCCTATCGGCGCTGGAACAGGATCACGACAAGCGCCAAAAGGGACGAACCTAGCATCAACAAAAGGGACACCGCGTTCAGAAGCGGCGTCGAGCCTTCTTTCAGGCGGTCGAACATGGCGATGGTCAGGGGGGCATCGGACCCCACCAGCATGAGCGTGGTGTTGAAGTTCTCGAAGCTCATCAGGAACGCCACCACGACCGCGCCGATCATCGCCGGCATCAGGAACGGGATGGTGATCGTGCGCACCGCCGTCAGGCGTGTGGCGCCGAGATTAAGCGCGGCCTCTTCCAGCGTGCGGTCGAATTTTTGCAATCGGGCGGTGATGACCAGCGTAGCGATCGTGGTGATAAAGGAAAACTGCCCGAGGATCACCAGCAGCAAACCCGGGCGCAGCGCCTGGATGTCGACCTCGGCCGCGTTCCAGATGCCGTTCGCAAGGGTCGAGGAGAAGACGAGGATCGAGATGCCCAGCACGATGCCGGGGATGACCAGCGGCAGCAGCATCAGGACGTACAGCACGCCCTTGCCGCGAAAGTCGTAGCGGTTGAACAGGAAGGCGTTCGTGGTGCCGACACTCACCGATAGAACGGCGACGCAGACTGCGACGAAGGCCGAGGTGCCCACGGAGCGCAATATGCCGCGTTCGTGGAAGACGCCGATCTGGGGGCGGTCCTCTCCGAAAAACCAGTTCCAGGTGAAGCCTTCCCAGGGCAGTGACGGAAACTGGCTGTCGTTGAAGGCGAAGACCGCGACGACGGTCAGGGGCAGCGCGAGGTAGAGGAAGAACAGCAGGACATAGCCGCCGTAGAGGACGCGAAAGCTGCGGGAACTCGGGATGGTCGGGATCATGGCCTACCCCATCGTTTCCTGCAGGGTCCGCCCCGTCAGGCGCAGCATCCCCCAGACGATCACCGACGACAGCACCAAGAGCATGAAACCGAAGGCCGCGCCCAGCTCCCAGTTGGAGCGGACGATGAACTGGTTATAGATCATCTCGGTGAACCACAGGCTGTCCTTGCCGCCGAGCATGGTCGGCGTCAGGTAGTTGCCCAAAGACAGCATGAAGACAACGATGCAGCCCGAGACGATCCCCGGCATGGCGTGGGGGATGATGATCTCGCGCAGGACCGACAGGCCGTTGCCGCCAAGGTCGTATCCCGCCTCGACCACGCTGTCGTCGAGGCTTTCCAGCGTCGTGACCAAGGGCACCACCATGAACAGCATGGATGTGTAGACCAGCCCCACCATCATGGCCGCGTCGTTATAAAGCATCTCGACCGGTTGATCGGCCAGCCCCGCCCATTGCAGCAGGTTGGAGATGAGGCCGGTTTCCCGCAGCAGGATCATCCATCCGAAGGTGCGGACCAATTCCGAGACGTAGAACGGGATCAGGCAGAGCATGAACAGCACCTGCTGCAACCGGCCCCGCGCCATCTTGGCGATGTAGTAGGACACCGGGAAGGCGATCAGCAGGGTGATGGCCGTGGCCAGAACCGACATGACCGCCGTGCGCCAGAAGGTGCGCAGGTAAAGCGGCTCGGTCAGGGCCTTGTCGTATTGCATCAGGCTGGGCTCGTAGACGCCGAAACTGATGCGTTCGCGCAGCGAGATCATCAACATGTCGATATGCGGGATGACGATCAGCAGCCCCAGCCACAGCAACAGCGGCGTCAGCAGCAGGATGAAGCCGATCCGGGCCTCGGCACGCATCAGGCGGCCCCGGCAAAGCAGGTCGCCTGTGCCGCTCCCCAGCCGATATGCACCCTGTCGCCGCGCTTCAGGCTGGCGAATTCCCCGGTCTGGGGCAGCGTGACTTCGAGTGTTTCGCCCGCGTCATCCTCGACCAAGACACGCGAGGCCGCGCCATTGAAGAGGAGGCTTGTCACGGTGCCCTGCAAGCGGTTGTCGAATTGCAACAACGCCTCGGCGCTGGCGGCCAGATGGACGGCCTCGGGCCGGACAAAGATTTCGGCGGCGTCGCCCTTTGAAAGCGCTTGGGCCGCGGTCGCGCGCATGGCAAGGCCGGTATCGGTCCGCATCTCCAGCAGCGCGCCTTCGACGCGATCGATGCGCCCCGTCCAGCGGTTCGCCTCGCCGATGAAGCCGGCGACGAAGGGCGAGTCGGGCCGGTAATAGAGGTCCTGGCCCGTGCCGACCTGCTCGAACCGGCCGGCATTCATGACGGCGATCTGGTCGGACATCACCAGTGCCTCGGACTGGTCGTGGGTGATGTAGACGAATGTGGTGTCGAACGCGGCCTGAAGCGCCTTCAACTCGATCTTCATGTGCTCGCGCAGCTTGAGGTCGAGCGCACCCAGAGGTTCGTCCAGCAGCAGCACATCGGGTTCCAGCACCATGCAGCGGGCGATGGCGACGCGCTGTTTCTGCCCACCAGACAGCTCATCGACCTTGCGCGCGCCGATGCCGGGCAGACCGATCCGGTCCAGCGCCTCGTCCACCTTGCGGGCTATCTGGGCCTTGGCCATGCCCTGTCGCCGCAGGCCGTAGCCGATATTGTCGGCGATGGTCATCATCGGAAAGAGCGCGAGGTGCTGGAAGACCATGTTCACCGGGCGCTTGTTGGGGGGCGTGTCCAGAACCGTGCCGCCCTTGATGCGGATGTCGCCCGAGGTCGGCTCCAGGAACCCCGCGATCATGCGCATGATCGTCGTCTTGCCACAGCCCGACGGGCCGAGGATGGAAAAGAAACTGCCAGGCGGCACGGAAAACGACACGTCATCGACGGCGGTCGTGTCGCCGAAACGCTTCACCAGCTCGACGCATTCAAGATCAGGGGTCATGCAGGGGGCCGTTTGTTGGGCGGCACCCCGCGTGGGGGTGCCGCGTTTTGATGGGCGATCAGTTGGCGGCCTGAACGCGGTCCAGAACTTCGCCTTCGATGGCCTCAAGGCCGGCAGGAACCGGCGGGTACCACTTGATGTTGTCGACCGCTTCAGGCGGGAAGCTGTCCTGGTACTTGGCCTTCAGCGCGTCTTCGGCATACTCATCCGCGCCCGCGGACGCGGTGAAGTTGCCCGCTGCCGCGGTGATCTTGGCCGAGACTTCGGGCTGCATCACGAAGTTGATCCACTCGTAGGCCACGTCGTCGGCCTGGCCCTTGGCGGGCAGGACGAACGTGTCGATCCAGCCAAGCGCACCCGATGCCGGGGCGACGAAGGTGATGTCGGCATTGTCCTCGTTCAGCTTCCAGCCGCCCGTGTCCCACGCCATCGACGCGGTGACTTCGCCCGAGCGCAGGAGGTTCATCAGCTCGTCGCCGCCGCTCCAATAGGCTTTGACGTTGGATTTGCACTCGGTCAGCTTGGCTTCGACCTTTTCCATGATCTCTTTGTACTTGGCCTCGTCGTCATAGGCGGCGAACGGGTCTTCGCCCATGGCGAAGGCAAAGCCGATCAGGGTGGGCCGCTTCAGACGGTAGGACACCTTGCCTTCCAGAGCCGGGTCGCAGAGGTCGGTGTAGTCCTTGACCACGTCGCCCGCCTCGGCGGTGTTCATCACCAGCCCGGAGGTGCCCCAGACATGCGGCACGCCGTAGACCTCACCGTTCACGGTGGTGTTGCCCTTGGTGGCTTCCAGCATGGAGGGGATGAAGAGCGACTCGTCGATCTTCGACAGGTCCATGGGCTTGTAGATGCCGAACTCCATCTGCGGGCCCATGATGCGGTCCTGGGACGGCTGCGCGAGGTCGAAGCCGCCGCCGCCCGTGGCGCGCAGCTTGGCGATCATTTCCTCGTTGTTGGATTTCGTCACCTCGACGGTGTGGCCGGTCTGTTCCTCGAACATCTCGACGACCTCGTCAGGCGCATAGCCGCCCCAGGTCAGCAGGCGCAGCGTCTCGGCGGTGGCGGCCTGCGACAGGCCGAATACGGCCAGGCAGGTTGTGGTGAGCAGTGTCGTTTTCATGGGTGTCCCCTCTGGTGGATGATTGTTGTCATGCAGGATGATCAGCATTGACCATTTGGTCAAACTCTTTGACGAGTTCGTGCCTTATCCCTGAGTTTCTTGACAGTTTCTTGTCAGGCCCCCTGCCCGGTCGCTTTTTTTCCTTTTGCGTCAAAGACACGCCTCGAAAAGCTTGCGCGTATTCTCGGCTGTCATCTCGATCGGGTTGCCGCCTGTCGACGGATCCCGAAGCGCCGCATCCACAAGCGTGTCGAGGTCGGGGTCGGTCACGCCCAGTTCGGTCAGGGTCTTGGGGATGCCGAGGCTGTCGTTCAACTGATCCACGAAGGCGCAAAACCCGTCAAAGCCGCCGTCGATGCCAAGATAGGCCGCCGCCGGGCCGAAACGCTCGCGGATCGCGGGTTCGTTGAATTGAAGCACGGCAGGCATGCAGACCGCGTTGGTCGTGCCGTGATGCGTATGGTGATGCGCGCCGATGGGGTGGCTGAGCGCGTGAATGGCCCCCAGCCCCTTTTGAAATGCCGTGGCGCCCATGGCTGCGGCGCTCATCATGTTCGCCCGCGCCTCGATGTCGGTGCCGTCGGCATAGGCGCGTGGCAGGCAATCCTTGACCAGCCGCATCCCTTCCAGCGCGATGCCCTGGCTCATCGGGTGGTAGTGCGGGCTGGAATAGGCCTCGACGCAATGGGCAAAGGCGTCGAGGCCGGTGCCCGCGGTGATGTGCTTGGGCATGCCCACCGTCAGTTCGGGGTCGCAGATGACGATTGCCGGCAGCATCTTGGGATGGAAGATGATCTTTTTCTCGTGCGTGGCCGAGTTGGTGATGACCGACGCGCGCCCCGTTTCCGAGCCGGTCCCGGCGGTGGTGGGCACGGCGACGATGGGGTGGATGCCATCGGGGTCGGCGCGGGTCCACCAGTCGCCGATATCCTCGAAATCCCAGACCGGGCGCGTCTGTCCGGCCATGAAGGCCAGCGTTTTGGCCAGGTCCAGCCCCGAGCCGCCGCCAAAGGCGATGACCCCGTCGAAGCCGCCGTCGCGGTAGAATTTCAGCCCCTCCTCGACATTCGCGTCCGAGGGGTTGGGGTCGACCTCGGCAAAGATCGCCCGGCCGAGCCCTGCGGCCTCCATCAGGTCGAGCGTCCTGGTGGTGATATCCATGGATTTCAGCCCCCGGTCGGTGACCAGAAGCGGTTTCGCAATGCCCGCGGCGCGGCAGGCCTCGCCGATCTCGGCAATGCGCCCGGCGCCGAAGCGCATGTTCGTGGGATAGGACCAGTTTCCGGTAAGAGCCATGTCAGATCTTTCTCAAGTGGTAGGATTTGGGCCGCGTCAGGGCCTGGTAGGCGAGTTTCGACAGCCCCGCGCCGTGGCCGGTATCCTTGCATCCGGTCCAGCACAAGGCGGGGTCAAGGTAATCGCAACGGTTCATGAAGACGGTGCCGGTCTCGATGCGGTCGCCGATGCGTTCCGCCGCCGCGCTGTCGCTTGTCCAGACCGAGGCGGTGAGGCCAAAGCGGCTGTCATTCATCAGGCGGATCGCGGTGTCGTCATCGGGTACGGACATGATGCCGACCACGGGGCCGAAGGATTCGTCGCGCATCACGCGCATGTCATGGGTGACATTCGTCAGGACCTGCGGCGTCACATAGGTGTTCTCGCCGTCATCGGCCTCCATCCGGTCGATATGCGCGGTGGCCCCGTCTTCCAGCGCCTCGGCAATCTGTGCGCGCACCTCGCGGGCAAAGCGGATATTGGCCATCGGGCCCATTGTCGTCTCGGCGTCCAGCGGGTTGCCCAGTGTCTGCGCCTTGACCCAGGCGACGGCCTTTTCCACGAAGGCCTCGAACAGGGGTTCGGCCACGTAGATCCGCTCGATGCCGCAACAGCACTGGCCGGCGTTGAACATCGCGCCGTCCATCAGCCCGTCGACGGCCGCATCGAGATCGGCGTCGGCGCGCACATAGCCGGGGTCCTTGCCGCCAAGTTCCGTCGAAACCGGCGTGAAGGTGCCCGCGGCGGCGCGTTCCATCGCCTGCCCGCCCCCGACCGAGCCGGTGAAATTCACGAAATCCACGTGGCGGCCCGCGATCAGCGCATCCGTCGTGTCGTGGTCGATGACCACGTTCTGGAACACGTCTTCCGGCACGCCCGCCGCGTGCAGCGCCTCGGCGAGGTGCTCGCCCACCTGCAAGGTCTGGCTGGCATGTTTGAGGATGACAGAGTTGCCCGCGATCAGCGCGGGCGCGACCGTGTTGATCGCGGTCATGTAGGGATAGTTCCACGGCGCCACGACAAGGACGACACCCCAGGGCACGCGCTTGATGACGCGGCGGGCGGTGTCGCTGTCCTCGATCACGTCCTCGGCCAGACCTTCGGCGGCCACGTCGGCCATGTAGGACAGCCGCTCGCTGAAGCCGCCATATTCCCCGCCATAGCGGACGGGGCGGCCCATCTGATGCGCCAGCTCCTGTGCCATGCGGTCGGTGTCGGCCCCGATGATCTCATTGGCTTTGTACAGGGCGGCCACACGCTCGGCCAATGGTTTTGCGGCCCAGTCCGCCTGTGCCGCCCGGGCCTTGTCGGTAGCAGCCACCGCCGCGTCGCGCGACAGCAAATCCCGCGTGATATAAACCGATCCGTCAATCGGCGAGATCAGGTCAACCGTTTTGCTCATTTCTCAGGCCCTTTCAAATCCGCGCGCGATTTCCCAGTCGGTCACGACGGCGTCGAACGTTTCCTGCTCGACCTCGGCGGCGCGGGTGTAGTGGTCGATCACATCGTCGCCCATCACCCGGCGCAGCATGTCGGAATTGCGCAATGTCTCCGTCGCGGCCCGCAGGGTGTGGGGCAGCATCGGCACATCGTCCATCTTGTAGACGTCGCCAGTGACGGGGGGCGACAGCTCCAGCCCCTCCTCGATCCCGCAGAGCCCGGCGGCCAGTTGCGCAGCACAGGCAAGGTACGGGTTGATGTCCGAGCCGGGTGTGCGGCATTCGATGCGCACGCCTTTGGTTCCGTCGCCCACCAGCCGGTAACAGGCGGTGCGGTTGTCGATGCTCCACGCGATCTTGGTGGGGGCGAAGGTGCCCGGCATCAGGCGCTTGTAGCTGTTGATGTAGGGCGCGAGGAAATAGGTGATGTCGGTGGTATATTTCAGCAGACCCGCGACATAGCTTTTCACCGTTTCGGACATGGTCAGTTCTGCGTCGGCATCATAAAACGCGGGCGTGTCGCCCTTGAACAGCGACTGGTGGATATGCGCGGCGGAGCCGACCTTGTCGGCGTGCCACTTGGGCAGGAAGCTTGCCGCATGGCCATGCTGGTTCGCGATTTCCTTTACCGCCTGCTTGGCGATGGTGTGGTGATCGGCACAGAGCATCGCCTCGGCATAGCGGATGTTCAGTTCCTCCTGCCCGGTTTCCGCCTCGCCCTTGCTGTTCTCGACCGGCACGCCCGCCTCGAACAGAAGGTTGCGGATCGGACGCATGACATGCTCTTCCTTCGTGGTCTGGAAGATATTGTAGTCCTCGTTATAGCCACTGATCGGCGTCAGGCTGCGAAAGCCCTCGCGGCTGATCTCGTCGAAGGATTTCTCGAACAGGAAGAACTCCAGTTCCGTTGCCATCATCGGGGTGAAGCCCATCGCCTCGGCCCGCGCGATCTGGGCCTTGAGAATCTGGCGCGGGCTGTGCGGGACAGGCTCGTGCGTGTGGTGGTCGATGATATCGCACAGCACCAGCGCGGTGCCCTCAAGCCACGGCAGGCGGCGCAGCGTCGACAGGTCCGGCTTCATCACGTAGTCGCCATAGCCCTTTTCCCACGAGGTCGACTCGTAGCCATCAGGCGTGGCCATTTCCAGGTCCGTGGCCAGCAGGTAATTGCAGCAATGGGTTTCCTCATACGCGGAGTCGAGGAAGTTCGAGACATGGAACCGCTTGCCCATGAGCCGCCCCTGCATGTCCACGAGGCAGACGAGGACCGTGTCGATCTCGCCTTTCGAGGCAAGCTTTTTCAGCGCGTCGAAGCTGAGATTGGCGGTCATGTGTGTTCTCCTTGAAATGAACGGAGCGCCTTGGGAAAAGGCGCTCCGGGTCTTTGGGCTGGCTTACTCGAAGTTGTAGGGCACGCCGGCTTGGTTGATGACCGAGTTGTACTCGCGGAAGATGCCGACGATCTTCTCGTGAACCTCGCCTTCCTGGGCCACTTCGTCCCAGAATTCCTTGGCGGCGTTCTCGACCTCGGCCCATTCGGACGCGGGCACCGAGCGCAGTTCCAGCTTGTCGCCATTGGCGCGCAGCGCGGCCTCGCCACCCCAGTACCACTGGTTGCGGTAGGTGTGCCCGGCCTCGACCCCGGCCATGACGACCGATTTCAGGTGATCGGGCAGTTCTGCCCAGCGTTCCTGGTTGGCGAACCACGATCCGATCCACGCGCCCGAGATGTTGTTGGTCAGGAAATAGTCGGTCACGTCGGCCCAACCCACCGTGTAATCCTCGGTGATGCCCGACCACGCCATGCCGTCAAGCTCGCCCGTTTGCACGGCGACCTCGGCGTCCTCGTAGGGGATGTTCACCGGCACGACGCCGAACTTGGCCAGGAACCGGCCCGCTGTGGGGAAGGTATAGAGCTTCAGCCCGTCAAGGTCGTCGACCGAGGTGATCTCCTTCTTGGTGTTGAAGTTGCAGGGGTCCTGCCCCGCCGCCGACAGCCATTGCACGCCGACCTTGCCGTATTCCTCGCGCCAGATATCGGCGAGGCCGTACTGGTTGAACAGCACCGGCACATCCAGGATGTGCTTGGTCGCAAACGGGAAATACCCGCCGAACATGCGCAGCGGCGTCGGCGAGGCCATCGAGTCGTCGTCCGAATGGACGCCGTCGATCGTGCCGCGCTGAAGCGCCTGGAAAAGCTCGCCGGTGGGCACGATCTGGTCGGCGTAAAAGAGCTCGATTTCCAGCTCGCCATTGGCATTGGCGTTGATGTAGTCGATGGCCGGTTTGGTCACCTGCTCGCCAAGCGCGCTGCCGGCATAGGTCTGGAAGCGCCACTTGATCGCGGTTTGCGCCTTGACGATCGCAGGGGTTGCAAGCGTCGCGGGGACGGCCACACCGGCCGCTCTCAGGAAATTACGTCTTGTCGTCATTGTTATACCCTCTCTGTTAGGTTCAGTTGCTCGAACGCCTTGTGACCAAGGTCTTTTGTTTAGTTTCCATAGACATACCCCGGTAGCCACAGCGCGATTTCGGGGAAGATCATGATCGTCGACAGGGCCACCACCATGACCAGCACGAAGGGCAGGATCGACGTGTAGATATCCTTCAACGTGATCTCGGGCGGCGCCATGGCGCGCATCAGGAACAGGTTATAGCCGAAGGGCGGCGTCATGTAGGCGATTTGCGTGGTGATCGTGTAGAGCACACCGTACCAGATCAGGTCGAAACCGAGCGCCCCCACCAGCGGCACGTAAAGCGGCGCCACGATCACAAGCATCGCGGTGTCATCGAGGAACGTGCCCATCAGGATGAAGGACAGCTGCATCAGGATCAGGATCATCCAGGGGCTGAGGCCCAGCTGCTCGGTGAAGAGGCTCTCGATCGCCTTGACCGCGCCCAGCCCGTCGAAGACCGAGCCGAAGGCCAACGCGGCCAGGATGATCCACATGAACATGCAGGAGATACCCAGCGTCTTGCGCACCGAGGTCTCGAAGACCTGCCGGTTCATGCGGCCCTTGACCACGGCGGCCAGAAAGGCCGCAATCGCGCCGATGGCCGAGGATTCCACGAGGGAAGTCCAGCCGTTCACGAAGGGCACCATCATGGTGAAGAAGATGAAAAGCGGCAGCAGGCCCGCGCCCAGCAGGCGGATCTTCTCACCCATCGGGATGTCCCGCTCTTCTTTCGGCAGGATCGGGCCAAGCGTCGGGTTCAGGCGGCAGCGGATCACGATGTAAAGGACGAACATCCCGGCCATCATCAGCCCCGGCAGCACACCGGCCAGCCACAACTGACCCACGGGCTGGCGCGCGATCATGGCGTAAAGGACAAGCACGACCGAGGGTGGCACGAGGATGCCCAGCGACGATCCGGCCTGTATGACCCCGGTGACCATCCGTTTGTCGTATCCCCGCTTCAGCAGTTCCGGCAAAGCGATCGTCGCGCCGATGGCCATGCCCGCGACCGACAGGCCGTTCATCGCCGAGATCAGCACCATCAGCCCGATCGTCCCCACGGCAAGCCCGCCCGACAGCCCGCCCATCCAGACGTGGAACATGCGGTAAAGGTCATCCGCGATGCGGCTTTCGGACAGGACATAGCCCATGAAGATAAACATCGGCAGCGTCAGCAGCGGATACCATTTCATGACCTTGATCGCGGCGGCAAAGCCGAGGTCATAACCGCCCCGATCCCCCCACAGGAAGAAGGCCGCGATCACCGCGACGAACCCGATGGCGCCAAAGACCCGCTGGCCGGTCAGCAGCATCAGCATCATGGAGGCGAACATCAGCGCGGCGATGGCTTCATAGGGCATCAGGTGCGGGTCCCCTCGGGCCGGGCGTCAGAGCTGTCTTGATCCTTGGGGCCCATGTCATGCCCCTTCAGCCGCAGGATATCCTTGAAGAATTCGCTGATGGCCTGAAGCAGCATCAGGAAGATGCCCACGACCACGATCAGCTTGATCGGCCACAGGTAAGGTCGCCAGACACTGTTGCTGCGCTCGCCGCCGTACTGGAAGGAATACATCAGGCTGTCCCAGCCGCCCCAGAGCAGGAAGATCAGGTAGACGATCAGGAAGAGCACGGTGAAGGCATCGACCTGCGCCTTGCGCCGGTCGCTCCACTCGCCATAGAGCAGGTCCATGCGCACGTTCGAGCCCATCTGGATCGAGTATGGACCGCCGAGGATGTAATAGGCGACCATCGCGAACTGCGCCATTTCAAGCGTCCAGAGCGAGGGGTTGATATCGAGGCCGACATCGCTGCCCAGCTTGGTGAAGGACGACCACAGCAGGATCGCCATCATCACGAAGATCCCGTACATGACGATCCGCCCGATCCAGCGGTTCATGCGGTCGACAACAGCCACGTATTTCAGCATCGCTGCGGTCATGCCGGCGCGCCCTCCAGATCGAGCGCAGCGGTCAGCATACCCGCCAATTCTTGTGCGATCCGGGCCACGTCCGCCTCCGCGGTCAGCAAGTCGTTGCGCACTTCGATCATCACGTTCTTCAGCCCGCGTGCGATTGCGTGACGTTCAAGCGTATGAGTTACCCCGTCACGCGCCGAATAGGGCTCGTTCAGACGGGTCACCAGCGCGATGTCGGCGACCTCGAGCATTGTCGTCGCAAGCTCCGCATCCGCGTCGTGCAAAAGGCCCAGCTGCGTCGCGCGCGGCTTGCCGTCCCAGATGGGCGCGAAGCTGTGGATCGTGACCAGGGCGGGCGGCGCGTCAAAACCATCGAGCACCTCGGCCAGTGCCCTGTGGAACGGGTCATAGACCTCCGCCGTGCGCGCGTCCTTTTCATCCTGGGTCAGGTCGCGGTTTCCCGGCACCGGGATGTCACCGCTCTGGCCAGGCATCGCGTCGGGCGCCTGCGGCGGACGGTTCAGATCATAAACCAGCCGCGACACCCGGGCGAGGACCAGCGGGGCATCGAGCCGTGCCGACAGGTCGCGGGCCAGCGCCTCGGCGCCGATATCCCAGACCGCATGGGAATAGCGGTCCCCCTCGGCCAGACCAAGCGTGCCAAGCGTGGCCGGGATGACGGCGCTGGCATGTTCACAGACAAGGCAGACAGGCGCCTGCCCTCCGCGGTTTATAACCTGCGACGGGTGCCCGTCTTCGGGCGAAAGAATCCGGTATGCGTTCGATCCACTCACACGGCACATTAGTGGGAGGGACCCGAAACCTGTCAAGAATTTTCCGTAGACGAAACTACGGCCATCCATTATCTTGTAGCAATTGCTTCAAAAGGCATCGCACGTGGCACGGACGGGCATCGTAAAGGACAAGCTGAAGGACAAGGCCGGCGCGCTGACACCGGCCGAGCGTCTATTATCGGACGTCCTTTTGCGGGATTACCCTATGTCCGGGCTGCAATCGATCACCAAGCTGGCCGAGGCCGCGGGGGTGTCGACACCGACGGTGATCCGGCTGGCGCGAAAACTGGGTTTTGACGGCTTCCCGGAAATGCAGGCCGCCCTGCGCGAAGAAGCCTCCGCCCAGATCAAGAAGCCGATCCTCAAGCGCGAGGGCTGGCCGCAGGGTCGCAAGGATTCCCCCGCCTTCCGCAATTTCGCCGAAGCCGTGTTCGACAACCTCGACCAGACGATCGAGCGGCTTGACCCCGCCACGTTCGACGCGCTGACGAAGGTGCTGGCCGATACACGCCGCAACATCTTTCTTCTGGGCGGGCGCATCACGCGCTCGAACGCGGATTACTTTTTCAACCACCTCCAGATCGTCCGCCCCGGCGTGACGCTGTTGTCGCAATCCCTCAATGTCTGGCCGCAATACCTGATCGACATGGGGCCCCGATCCGTGCTCGTGATTTTTGACATTCGCCGCTACGAGGCGGACCTCGCGCGGCTTGCAAGCCTGGCCAAGGAACGCGGCGTGGTCATTGTGCTTTTCACCGACCAATGGGGCTCGCCGATCTCGCAAACCGCCGATCACGTCATCAACGCGCTGGTCGAGGTGCCCTCGAGCTGGGATTCGACCCTCGGGATCAACCTGATCGTCGAGGCGCTGATCGCCGCCATCCAGACCCAACGCCTTGAAAAGGCCAGCGACCGGATCGAAGAGCTTGAGGGCATGTTCCGCTCGACACGGATATTCAGAAAGTGACGCTGCTCAGGTCGACGACCCGCAGGCCAGCTGGAGCGGTTCAAGAGAGGTTGAAACCTACCGCAACATTGATGTTCCGAACAGGTTTCAATACCGTTCATTAGAGGACAGGTAAGAGGATATGCCCATGGCAGACCAATTTCAGCCGACCCGGGAAAGCGCGACACTGGCCCACCCGTCGTCCGGAACGGCCTATCTGAACCAGTCTGCGGTGGACTGGCAGGATACGGGCATCCCGGGCTTCGAGACGAAACCCCTCTTTGAGGCGGCGTCGGGCGAGATGACTATGCTGATGAAGATCGCACCTGGGGCGTTTTCCGAGGCCCACGCACATGAAACGGTCGAGGAAATCTACGTGCTGGAAGGGTCTTTCTTTGACGACGAGAACAGCTATGAGCCGGGCGACCTCATCATCCGCGCACCGGGCGCCATGCACACCGCAGGCAGCAAATCCGGCGCGCTGGTGCTGCTGAAATTCTCGCCTGGCTGAAAGATCTTCGATCGCTTTCAGGCGTGCGTCCAAGGAAAACAGGTCAGCGCGGCGCCCCTTTCGTCATGCGCCATGTCATCGATTTTCAGAACAAAAAGGAAAAGGTGTTCTTCGATGTCTGACATAGCTGGCAAGCCTTGCATCCTGTGTTGCGCGATCACCGGCTCGGTGCCGCGCAAGGCGGACAATCCGGCGGTGCCGATCAGCGTGACAGAGCAGGTCGAGAGCAGCCATGCCGCCGTCGAGGCCGGCGCGAGCATCATCCACGCGCATGTGCGCAACGAAGACGAGACGCCGTCCTCGGATCCCGACAAGTTCGCGGCGCTGAAGAAGGGGCTCGAAAAGCACTGTCCCGGCGTGGTGATCCAGTTCTCGACCGGCGGACGCTCAGGCGCGGGCAAGGCGCGTGGCGGGATGCTTTCGCTGCGGCCCGACATGGCGTCGCTATCGGTGGGGTCGAACAACTTTCCGACGCGGGTCTACGAAAACCCGCCGGACCTCGTGGCGTGGCTCGCGGGGGAGATGACCCGCTTTGAGATCACGCCAGAGATCGAGGCGTTCGACCTGTCGCATATCCTTCAGGCCATCGCCATGCATGACGCGGGCACTGTGCCGGGCAAACTGTACGTGCAGTTCGTCATGGGCGTGAAGAACGCCATGCCCGCGGACCGCGAGGTATTCGACTTTTACGTGAAAACGATGCGGGAGCGCGCGCCCGGTGCGGCGTGGTGTGCCGCGGGGATCGGCGCCAACCAGGTGGAGGTCAACGAGTGGGCCATTGCCGCGGGCGGACATACCCGCGCGGGCCTGGAGGACAACGTGCGCCTGGATCGCGACACGCTGGCCCCGTCCAACGCGGCGTTGATCGCGCGGGCCGCCGAGATCTGCGCGAAATACGAGCGCCCGGTGGCGAGCATCGCCCAGACCCGCGATATCCTGGGACTGCGCCCGGCATGAAGACACTGTCGCCCCGCAAGCGGCGACCGAGCGCATCCGTATCCTAATATGGCACGCGCCGATCCGGCCTGCTGACCTGGCGCAGGGCATCCTCCGCGCCGCTGTCTATTGCGCCGCGCCGGGCACGTGGTCCGCGACGTTGGCCTGAAGCACCTCGGCGGCAGCGGCAAGGTCTTGCAGCAATTCCGTGTGAGCCGCCATCGCCGTAGGGCCGTCGAGCCGCAGGATATAGCTGGGGTGCCATGTTACAAGGACCGCGCCGCCGTCATGGGCAATCTCAACCTGGCCGCGGCGGGTCCTGAGCGGCGCGTCATTGCCGGTCAGGGCGTAGGCGGCAGAACCGCCAAGCGCGACAGTCAGCGTCGGCTGCACGAACCGGCGTTCGAGGTCGAGCCACCAGCGGCAATGGTCGATCTCGTGCCGGTCGGGGTTCTGGTGCATCCGGCGCTTGCCGGTGGGGCGGAATTTGAAATGCTTGACCGCGTTGGTCATCCAGCTGTCGCCGACCTCGGCCTCGTCCATGAGTGTGGTCAGTAACTGGCCCGCCGGACCGACGAAGGGATTGCCGGCGAGATCCTCGGCATCTCCGGGCTGCTCGCCGACGATCATCAGGTTGGCCCGTGCGTTCCCCCTGCCCCAAACGGTCTGCGTGGCGGCCTCGCACAGACCGCAGCGCTGACACTGCATGGCGGCGGCGCGCGCCTCTTCCATGCTGTCGGGCATGTCCGCCACCTTGGGTTGCGGCAGGCGGCTGAGGATGCGTTCGGCATGAGCGGGCACTTCGGTCGGCATGGCGGCGCGCATCTTTTCCACGCGCGCCTCGGCGTCGGCGAGCATGCCGGGGATGAGATCGGTTTCGGGCAGGTTTTTCCAGTATTTCAGCGGCATTTCCGAGCGCATGGCCTGAAGATGCAGCCGCGCGGGGTTGAAGATGTTGGCGAAATACGTGCCCCAAAGCGCCTCGGACGCGTCATCGGGCAGGTCGGGGCGCTCCGCCGGGGGGTGGAAGGTATGGCTGCCGTTCTCGAACTGGGCAACGCCCTGCGGCGTGGCGATCATCCAGTCCATATCGGCAAAGCGCTTGGCGAAAAAGGGCGTCCCGGTTTCCAGGATAAAGTGATCGGGCTCGAACCATGCGCCGAAACTGCGGCGCGGGCCATCCGATGGCAATTCGCGGAAGCGAACGAAGGCGTGCATCTTGTGGATGTCGCGGCGCACGGCCTTTTGCAAGACCGAGAGCTTGCGGGCGATGGGATCGGCGGGATTGGCGAGCGCGCGGCGGTTGGTCTGGTGGCGGTGAAGTGCCTGGTAGAGCAGCGTCGGCGCCTCGGTGCCGGAATGGCAGAGCGCGGTCTTGGCCAGCGACAGGAACTCCTTGGTCGTGGTCACCGCGTGGGGGCCGTCCGTGTCGGGCAGCGGGTCGGCAGGAAACAGGCTGGTGTCCTCTCCCCTGCCCCACTCCACCTCGTCCGGCGGCACGGCATGGCTCAGAAGGCGCCGGGCCGCGTCGCGCCATGCTTCGAAGAACCCGAGGTCCGGCAGGGACACGCGGTACATCAGAATAGGCTCAGTTGTTCCGGCGCTGGCGCAAATCGGGCGCGCAGATCGGCACTGTCGGTCAGACCGCCGGGGGTCCAGTCAGGCGTGGTAATAAAGGATTTCGCCATGCCCATCCGCGCACCGATGCGCAGAAGGTCGGCATAGCGCAGCACGCCCGAACGGCGGGCGGTCAGGATGCGATTGGCAGTCTTGGTGCCGAAACCGGGGACGCGCAGCAGCACGTCGCGCCCGGCGCGGTTCACGTCGACGGGGAACTGTCCGCGATGCGCCAGCGCCCAGGCAAGCTTGGGGTCGATGTCGAGATCGAGATTGCCCGATGGGGCCACATCCGTGATCTCGTTCACTTCGAAGCCGTAGAAACGCAAGAGCCAGTCGGCCTGGTAGAGACGATGCTCGCGTACCAGGGGCGGCTTGATCAGCGGCAGCATGGCGGAGCTGTCGGGGATGGGCGAGAAGGCCGAGTAATACACACGGCGCAGCTTGTAGCCGGTGTAAAGCCGCGAAGAGGTCGTCAGGATCGCCTTGTCGTTCGATCCATCCGCGCCGACGATCATCTGGGTGGACTGGCCGGCGGGGGCGAATTTGGGGGCGCGCTTGCCGGTGTGCGACCGGTCCTTGCTTGCCTGCTGCTTGAGCCTGACCGACGCCATGGCGGCGCGGATCGTTTCGGGCCGTTTTTGCGGCGCGAGGGTGCGGGTGCTGTCATCCTTGGGCAGCTCGATATTGACCGAAAGGCGGTCGGCGTAGCGCCCGGCCTCGTCGATCAACTCCTGGCTGGCCTCGGGGATGGTCTTTAGGTGGATGTATCCCTTGAAGCCATGCTCCTCGCGCAGCATCCGGGCGATGCGGGTGATGTCTGCCATGGTGTCGTCCGGGCTCTTGATGATGCCGGAGCTGAGGAACAGACCCTCGATGTAGTTGCGGCGGTAGAATTCCAGCGTCAGCGTCACGACCTCTTCGGGCGTGAACCGCGCCCGCTCCACGCCGCTGCTGACCCGGTTGATGCAATAGGCGCAGTCATAGATGCAGAAATTCGTCATCAGGATCTTGAGCAGGCTGATGCAGCGCCCGTCTGGCGTGTAGGCGTGACAGATCCCGCTGCCGCCCGCGCTGCCGATGCCGCCATTGCGGCTGTCGCGGCGGGTGGTGCCGGACGACGCGCAGGAGGCATCGTATTTCGCGGCGTCGGCAAGGATGGCGAGCTTGTCTGAAAGGGTTTTACGCATGCGAACGAAAGTAGAACATGCGGACGGAAATGCAAGATCGTTAATGCACCGGCGCGGACCATTTGGCGCATGTCCGCTTCGGGCGCGGCATCCGCGCACAGGGGGCGGAACATGTGGCGACCGGCTCGGGTTGAGCCAACAAGTTGATCACGTAACGAGAGAGAGATTAGCATGTCCAAGATCGAAACCATTAACCCCGCGACGGCGGAGAAGATCGCCGACTACCAGACCATGAGCGAAGCCGAGGCCATCGAGGCGGTCGAGGCGTGCCACGCCGCTTTCATCGACTGGCGTGAGAAAAGCCATGACGAGCGCGGCGCGGTGCTGAAGGCGATTGCCGAGGAGCTGCGGGACAACACCGCTGAGCTGTCGCACTTGATGACCCGCGAGATGGGCAAGTTGCTGAAGGACGGAAAAGACGAAATCGAGCTGTGCGCGCGGATTTTCGAATACACCGCCGAACACGGGCCGGGCCAGCTGAAGGACGAAACCCGCGACCTCGGCGACGGCAACAAGGGGCTGGTGACGTATCAGCCGATCGGCGTGGTCTACTCGATCCAGCCGTGGAACTTTCCAATGTATCAGCCGGTCCGCGTGCTGGCCGCGGCATTGATGGCAGGCAATGGCTGCGTTCTGAAACATGCCGAAATCTGCACTGGCAGCGCGTTGCGCCTGCGCGAGATCTGCATCGAGGCAGGTTTGCCCAAGGATATCTTCCGCGTGCTGCTGATTGATCATGACACGTCGGACAAGGTCATCGAACATGACAACGTGCGCGGCGTGACCATGACAGGCTCGGATGGCGCGGGCAGCCATATCGGCTCGGTCGCCAGCAAGGCATTGAAGAAGACCGTGCTGGAGCTAGGCTCCAACGACGCCTTCCTCGTCCTTGAAGACGCGGACGTGGAATTGGCCGTGAAACTATCGGTCCAGGGTCGGCTTTACAACAATGGTCAGACCTGCGTGAACGCCAAGCGGTTCATCGTGACAGACAAGGTCTATGACCAATTCGTCGATGCCTATGTCGATGCGATGTCCAAGATCAAGGTGGGCGCACCCGATGACGACGACACCGAGCTTGGCCCGCTGAGCAGCCAGGAACAACTTGAGACCGTCATGGAACAGGTCGAAGAGAGCGTGAAGAAAGGCGCGAAGATCCTCGCCGGTGGCAAGAAGCTGGATCGGGATGGCGCTTATTATCCCGCAACCGTGCTGGGTGATGTCACGCCCGGAATGCCAGCCTATGACGACGAGATCTTCGGCCCCGTGGCCTCGGTCATCCGCGCCAAGGACGACGAGGACGCGATGCGGATCGCCAATGACAGCCGGTACGGTCTGGGTGGTGGCATCTTTTCCAAGGATACCGCGCGCGCGACCGAGATGGCGAAGAAGTATTTCGACACCGGCATGGTGCGGATCAACAGCTTTGGTGCCGCACACCCGAACATGCCGTTCGGCGGCGTCAAGAACTCCGGCTATGGCCGCGAACATGGCGGCTTTGGCATGCGGGAGTTCGTGAACATTAAAGGGATCTGGCTGGATTGATCCAGCCACCCTCGCCCCTGCCGGAATGAAAGAAAGAGAGTAACCATGACCAAGCGAAAGACACTGACCACCACTTCAGGTAGCCCCTACACCACGAACGAGACCTCGCGCACCGCCGGTGCGCGGGGTCCCGTGATGCTGGAAGACCATCAGCTGATCGAAAAGCTGGCGCACCAGAACCGTGAACGCATCCCCGAAAGGGTCGTGCACGCCAAGGGCTGGGGCCTTCAGGGCACCTTCACCGTGACCAAGGACATTTCCGAGTACACCTGCGCCAAGCTCTTTTCCGAGATCGGCAAACAGACCGAGGTGCTGTCGCGCTGGTCCACCGTGGCGGGCGAAAGCGGTGCTGCGGATGCCGAGCGTGACGTGCGGGGCTTCTCGCTGAAGTTCTACACGGAGGATGGCAACTGGGACATGGTGGGCAACAACACCCCCATCTTCTTCATCCGCGACGGGTACAAGTTTCCCGACTTCATCCGCACGCAAAAGCGGCACCCGAAAACCAACATGCGTTCGCCCGAGGCGATGTTCGACTTCTGGTCGGCCCAGCCCGAAAGCGTGCACCAGGTGACGATCCTGATGTCGGATCGTGGCATTCCGCGCAGCCCGGCGCATATGAACGGCTATGGCAGCCACACGTTCTCGATGTGGAATGACAAGGGCGAGCGGCATTGGGTCAAGTTCCACTTCCGGACGCATCAGGGTCACGAGACGCTGTCCGACGACAAGGCGGCCGAGATCATCGGGCACACCCGCGAAAGCTACCAGGAAGAGCTTTGGCACATGATCGAGGACGGCAATCATCCCAAGTGGACGCTGTTCATCCAGGTCATGACCGAGGAGCAGGCGCTGGAAACGGAGTTCAACCCGTTCGATCTGACAAAGGTCTGGCCGCATGACGACTTCCCCCTGATCGAGGTGGGCGAGCTGGAGATGCACACCTTCCCGGAGAACTATTTCCAGCTGGTCGAGAACGCTGCTTACAGTCCGAACAACGTGGTGCCCGGCATCGGCTTTTCGCCGGACAAGATGCTTCAGGCGCGGCTCTTTGCCTATGCCGACGCGCATCGCTATCGGCTTGGCACGCATTACGAGGCGCTGCCTGCGAACGCGCCGAAGAACGCGGAGGTGCGGCACTATCACAAGGACGGCGCAATGCGGTTCTTCACCAACGATTTCGGCAATCCGAACGCCTATTACGAGCCGAACCAGTATGACGGCCCGGTGGCCGACGAAAGCGCCGAGGAGCCGCCCTTGCGGATAGACCCCGAGGCCGTCGTGGGCCGTTTCAAGCAGGAGGAAAGCGACGTCGATTACGTGCAGCCCCGCAAGCTCTATGCCGAGGTGTTGAACGATGCCGAGCGCGACCGCCTGCACAAGAACATGGCGGGCGGCATGGCGCCTGTGTCGGAGGACGTGAAGGAACGCTGGCTCGCGGTTCTGAAGAGGGTGCATCCCAACTATGAAGCGGGGGTGCGCGAGGCTCTGGAGAGCGGTAAACACGGCGAGCCGTCGCTGCCTGTGACGGACGACACGCCGGTGGAAGCGGCCGAGTAGCAAGAAACGGCGGTGACAGGCCGGGTGCGCGTCTGTCACCGCCCGCCGCGTCGCATTCTATTAAAGAACAACCGTCATCGCAGTACAGTGGTTGAAAAAAGGCCGGCACCTCGGGCGGAGGTGCCGGCCTTTGCATTGTATAAGATCGCCTCAGTTCGAGGTCGAGGTGCTGCTGGATCCATCAATGGCGACAATCAGCAGTGCACCCGCACCGACGGCTGCGGCTGCCGCTACGGCGGGGCTCGTCCCCATGCCGAGATCGGCGCTGGCACAGCGTGCCTGCACTTGGTTACCGCCCGGGGAGAACGTCGCGCCCAATAGGGCCGCTCCGCCACAAGCATTCACACGCGTTGCGTAAGCTTCCGCGGTTTCGCCCGCGACAAGAGGCGGGCCGTTTTGAACCGGCGCGGTTTGTCCCGCTGCTTGGATCGGCATGATAGCCCCAAAGGCGAGCGCGCACGTCGTTGCAAGGAATTTCTTCATATCAGTCGCCTCGTAAATTGTTCATGTCGATGAGCAAACGCTTCGGCATGCTCAATCTATGCGAGTATAGGCTAAGTCACCAAACTCTATAATCAACCGATTCCATTAGGATAAGCAGCGATCCGCCAGAGATGCTGGCGCTCATGCCTTTAATCCGGGCACGGTATATTTCGTGAAAGCACCCCTTTCGCCCAGCGCACCGAGGCTTGGCCGAAACAATCGTGAATTGAATCCGCGGCGATAACGCTGCCCAGTGCCAGGCGGCCAAGAAATGCCAGGCCCGGAACGATGGCACCGTGACGGTCCAGCATCTGCCCGTCCGCGGCCACGTTTGCGGCAAGGCCTTCGGCCATGGCGCAGAGCCTGCCTTGCCGGGTGAGCGCGGTGACGAGCGGCGCGCAGACCTGTGACAGGTCGGGCGACGGCAGGACACCGTCGACCATGACCGTGGCGTCGGCCCGATGATCACCAGATGCCAGCGTCCAGCCCGCTGCGGTGAATGTGATCTCGGGGTCCGTCGTCAGGTCGAGCGTCACCACGCCTGCTTCAACCAGGGCCGCCACCTCCCGGCACGCCGAAATGGGAGGGCCGTAGGAATAGCGCTTCAGCCCCTCGTCGAACCCGACCAGCAGGCTGGCGGTTTCGGGCGGTGTTGTCGCGGGGTTGTAGCCCCGGCGCAGCGTGTTCTGCCACTTGCGCCAGACCTGCCCGAAGACGAACCCCGTCGAGGGCGCGAGGCTGCCTTCGGCCATGGAAATCCCGGCCTGGAGAGCAGAGATGGCGGGGCCGGTTTCCTGCGATCCGGGGTCCTGCCATTCCCGGTCCAGCCATTCGGCGGGGTCCTCGGTGGCTCCGCCAAGCTGATCCAGCACGCGGCAGACGGCGGGCAACAGGGCGTCGGACACCTGCCTGCGCGCCACGTCTGGCGGCGCTTCGGCCGCGGATGATATGGCAGCGGCGAAGCTTTGCGTTTCCGCCTCGGTCGGGTCGAACCGTGCATCGAGCGCCGCCGTCTCTGGCTTGGGGAAGGGCGGCAAGCCGTCCAGCGAGAACGGCACCAGCAGGCCCGGCTCGGTGCCCGAGGGGACGTAACGCCCGGTCTCGAACCGCCCGCCCTGCCCCAGTGTCAGCACCCGGATCACGTCGAAGGCCGACAGCGCGAGCCCCCGGATCGCAACGGTCTGTCCGGTCCAGTGGGTCGCGTCGCGTTGCAATTTCCAGGCAGGATAAGCCTGGTACAGCACGGCGCCAGTACTGGCGGCGTGGGTCTGCCAGTGGTCAAGCTGCGTGTCCGGGCTGACCTCGGGCTGGCCAAGGGTCAGCAGGACCTCTGCATAGGGGCCGTGCCAGGTGCCCGGACCGGCGCGCAGCATCCAGCCGCCGTCACCACGGTCCAGCCCGTCGATCACGGCGGTGTCATGGCGCAGGGAAAAGCCACCATGGCGGCGCAGATCGGCATAGCGCGCTTCGAGATAGCGCCCAAGGTCGCAGCGGCGGGGAAACGCATCGCGCGCCAACCCGGCATCCAGCCAATCCGCGAAGGCGCCGCAGCGCGAACCGCGCGGAGGACGAATGTCGATATCGCGCATCGGGGTGTTCAACTGACAGACCGGGCTTTCGTTGGGCGCGAAATTGGGGCCGGCGCCGGGGGTGCTGGAGGGCTCGAAAAGATCGACATGCAGCGCGCTTGCGGCGGCGCCTGCCTGCTCGGCCAGCGCCTCGAGTGCGCCGAGTCCCCGCGGACCAAAGCCGACAACGGCGATTTTCACTGTGTTTCTGCCCGCCATGGTCAGCCTTCGTTTTTTCCGTCTTTCCCGCATGTTGTAGCGCAATCTCCGCCGCTTCAATAGAAGGGCCGTGCCGTGGCGCAAGGAAATGGGGCGCGGCAAGATTTTGCGGGCCGCAAGGTGCGTTCCCCGGTCGCCTTGCCGCAACTTGTGGTCTAATGTCAAAGCATGACCCTTGGCCCGCGCCTCCTTGTGTTTTCCGATCTCGACGGCACGTTGCTGGACCACCGCACATATGCGTGGCAGCCCGCCGCGCCGGCGTTGGAACGGTTGAGACTGGCGGGCTGCGGTGTGATCCTGGCCAGCAGCAAGACCGCCGTCGAGATCGCGCCCCTGCGCGACGCAATGGGGCTGGCTGACTGGCCTGCCATCACCGAGAATGGCGGCGGCCTGCTGGAGCCGGGCGCGGACGGCACCGAAGGCGCACAGACCTACCGGGAACTTCGCGCTGCAATCGCACGTTTGCCGACAGGTTTCACCGGGTTTGGCGACATGACACATCAGGACATTGCAGAGCATACCGGCCTGTCGCCGGATGACGCGATACGCGCGCAGGCGCGGCAATTCAGCGAACCCGGTCTCTGGACCGGACCGGATGCGGAGCACGATGGCTTTGTTGCCGCCGCACAAGACGCCGGGCTGACAGTTCAACAGGGCGGGCGGTTTCTGACCCTGTCCTTTGGCGGGACCAAGGCGGACCGCATGGACCAGGTGATTGACCGCTACCGCCCCGAGCATACGCTGGCGTTGGGCGATGCGCCGAACGACGTGGCCATGCTGGAACGCGCCGAGATCTGCGTGGTGGTGGCCAACCCCGCCTCCCCCGGCATCCCGCCGCTTGCGGGCGAGGACAGCTCTGGCAAGACGCGCGGACGCATCATTCGGACACATGCGGAAGGCCCCGCCGGATGGGCCGAGGCGGTGAACGCGATCCTGGACGATTTAGCAACGACGAAAGACCCCTGACCACATGGCCGATTTTCACCAGAACGGAAATATCACGACCCTGCACAACCTGCGGACCCGCAGTCTTGACGACCTGACCTACGAGCTGACGGCCTTTGCCGAAACGCGGAAGATTTCGCTGATCCTGCCCAGTCTGTATTCCGAACTGGAGGGCCCCGCGCTAAAGCATATCGTCGATGAGCTGACCCAGGTGCCCTACCTGCACCGGATCATCATCGGCCTGGATCAGGCCGACGAGGCGCAATACCGGCATGCCATAGACTTCTTCAGCCGCCTGCCGCAGCAGCACATGGTGCTGTGGAACGACAGCCCCCGGATGAAGGCGCTTGGCGCCCGGCTGGAGGAAAAGGGCATCGCCCCCGAGGAGCCGGGCAAGGGCAAGAACGTCTGGACCTGCATGGGGTATCTCATCGCCTGTGCCGACACGTCCGTCATGGCGCTGCATGATTGCGATATTCTGACCTATGACCGCGAATTGCTGGCGCGGCTGGTCTATCCGGCAGCACACCCGGGCTTTCGCTACCAGATGGTCAAGGGCTATTACCCACGCGTCGACGGCACCAAGCTGAACGGTCGGGTCACGCGCCTGCTGGTCAGCCCGCTGCTGATCGCGCTGAAACGGGTGATCGGAGATCGCGACTACCTCGATTACCTGCGCAGCTTCCGCTATCCGCTGTCGGGCGAGTTCGCCATGCGTACTCCGATGCTGCCCGACCTGCGGGTGCCCTCGGACTGGGGGCTCGAAATCGGCGTGCTGTCCGAGGCGTGGCGCAACCTTGCGCCGCAATCGGTCTGCCAGGTCGAGATTTCCGACGCCTACGACCACAAGCACCAGGACCTGTCACCTGAAGATGCCTCGAAAGGCCTGAGCCGGATGTCGACGGATATCTGCAAGGCGATCTTCCGCAAGCTGGCCTCGGACGGGACGGTGTTCACGCCCAACCTGTTCCGCTCTCTGAAGGCCACCTATTACCGTATCGCGCTGGACCTGCTGGAAAGCTATTACGCTGACGCCAAGATGAACGGGCTGACCGTGGACCGCCACAAGGAGGAAAAGTCGGTCGAGCTCTTTGCCGAGAACATCATTCGCGCGGGCACGGTTTTCCTGGAAAACCCGCAGGCGACGCCCTTCATTCCAACGTGGAGCCGCGTACATGCCGCCGATCCGGAGTTCCTGTCGGATCTGAAATCGGCAGCTCTCAAAGACGCCGAGGAGTTCAGCTAAGCCCGATCGCCAGCCGCCGCACCGTCGCGATTGGTGATCCAGCGGCACTGGTAGGTTGCCAAAGTGATCGCGTCGGCGGTGGCGTCTATCTCCTCGCCCGACAGAAGGTCGCGCCAGATGTCGTCCTCGATCATGTTCAGTTGATCGGGCGACACGGTAACCGTCTCGTCGCTGACATTATGGAGGGCGAAGATTGACTGGTAGCGGTCGAGGCTTTGGCGCCAGACGCCGAATAGTCGGGGATCGAGGCGCAGGGTGAATTGCGTGGCATTGGGGTGAAAGCCCGGCTGGCGGGCGCGGATGCGCAGGCGCTCCGACAGGGCTTTCATCACCCGCGCCTGATCCGATCCCTCATCCTCCATCCGCTCCAACAAGTCCGGGTAATGCCAGCGGTGCCGGTTGATCGCCCGGTTCATCCCGCGGCGTTCCACCGCCTCGTGATCGCTGGGCGTAGCGAGGAAGGAATGAATGTAGAAGGCCGGGATGCCTTCGAGCGACATCGGAATGGTCTGTGAACAGATGAAGCGATCGAAATGGTGATCATCCTCGCCCTTGAAGGTCGTGCGCATCACGTCGAAAAGCGAACAGTTCAGCTCGTAGGCCTGTTCGGTCCCGTCGGGCATGGTGCGCATCGACACCAGCGCGCCGGCCGCTTGCGCGGTGTCGATCATGCGGGTTTTCTCGTCGAGGGGCAGCACGCCCTCGGCGGGGCGCATACCGATCCCGTCATGGCTGGCGGTAAAGTTGAGGTAGGCGCAGCCCAGCTGTGCGGGCGGCATGGTCGCCTGCCAGCGGTTGAGATATTCGGCCGAGCCCGACTGCATCGCGTGCAGGATCAGCGGTGGCAGCGGAAAGTTGTAGACCGCGTGCGCCTCGTTGCGGTTGCCGAAATAGCTGAGGTTCTCGCTGCGCGGCACGTTGGTTTCGGTCAGCAGCACGACCGTCTCGAACGTGTAATCCACCAGCAGGCGGATCAGCTGCACGATGGCGTGGGTCTGGGCCAAGTGGATGCAGGACGTGCCCGGCTCCTTCCAGATGAAGGCTACGGCATCCAGCCGCAGGGTGCGCACGCCCTTGTCGATATGCATCCGGATGATGCGCAGCATCTCCAGCAGCACCTCGGGATTGGAGAAATTCAGGTCGATCTGGTCGTGGCTGAAGGTGCACCAGACATGCCGGTCGCCGTTCCGCGTCTCGATCTTCTGCAATAGCGGCGTGGTACGCGGGCGCACGACCGCGCTGAGGTCCTGGTCGGGGTTCGCCTCGTAGAAGAACCTGTCATAGGGCGCCTTGCCCTGCCGGTACTGGCTGAACCAGTTGCCTTGGCTGGAGACGTGGTTCAGCACGAGGTCCGACACAAGATGGAAGTTCGAGGCGATGCGGGTGATGTCGCTCCATTCGCCCAGTCTCGGATTCACGGCGCAGTAATCCGTCACGGCAAATCCGTCGTCCGAGCTGAACGGAAAGAACGGCAGGACATGCACACCGTCGACCACCCCCCCCATGTAGCGCGACAGGAAATCCTCCAGCAGGTCCAGCGGTTTGTGCACCCCATCGAGGATGGTGTCGCCATAGGTGATAAGGAAGGCATCCTTTTCCGACCAGAGCCGGTTGCTGGGCGTGCGGGCGCGTTTGCGCGGCACCGAGCCTTCGGGCCAGAACGCCGCGATGATGGCACGGGCGAGATCGGACGCGGATTCGTCGGGATAGATCCGGGACAGCAGTTCGCGCAGCCGCGCGTTCAGCAATTTGTGTTCCTGGTGCACGACCGGATGTTCCCCTGACCTTGTCCCGCGGGCCCGGCGGCATCAGGCCGGGTCCGCCCCCGTATTGAGCACATCGGTGGGTGCGATGAAAGCCGCAGGGCAAGAATTGTTCAAGCAGGGAGTCCGGTTAGCTCGGATTTTGGGCAGATGGCGTACCGTATCGATAAACTTGCACCCCTGCTCGATCCGGCTCTGGCCGCAAGCACGGTTGCCTCAGTAATTCCCGGCCACGTACTTGGCGATGGCCGCCCCGCGCGAATTGACGTCCAGCTTCTGGTAGATCGCCTTGAGGTAATATTTGACCGTGTTCTCGCTCAACCCCAGCCGGGCGGAAATCTGGAAATTGGTCAGCCCATCGCTCAAAAGTGCAAGGATCTCGTGTTCGCGCCGGGACAGCGCGTCGGTATTTTCGGACGTCAGACGCCGCAGTATCTCGGTGGGAACAATGGAATGCCCCTCGATCAGCTTGCCCAGAATGCGCGGCAGGCTGGTCAGGATCTGGCCCATCATGCAGACCGAGTTTGCCCCCGCCTTGATCGCCGTGCGGATGAAGGCGAACTCGGTTTCCTCGGCCACCACGACGACCATCACCTCGGGATAGTCTTTGCGCACGATCGACAGAACCTGCGTCAAATCGCCATCGGCCAGCCGCACGCCAAGGATCAGGATGGTTTTGCCGGAGGCATGGGCCAGATGCTTGCGCAGGCTGGCTTTGTCAGTGGCGTAATGGCCCAGCTCGACCTCGGGAATCTGCGTCACAAGCGAGCCGATTCCCTGACAGACGATCAGCTGCCGGTCGGCCACGATGACCTGCGGCAAGCCTGTGCTACAACTCGTTTTTTCAGCTGATGTCATAATCGTTCCGGGGGCAGCTTTCATGCGCCGGCTCCTTGTTCCTCCTCACCGTCAGCTCCCCAACAGACGGCCCTCGTTCAGACATAACACCAGTAGAAATGACTGAAATCAAAGGAAATTTCTGTATGCTTCTGTATGCCGAGGCGGTTTGCCGCCCGATATGTCACCCGGGCGGGTAGGAATTACCCACCCATCGGGCGGTTTCTTCCCGGTTTTGCCGCGAACGAGGCTTCACAGTGCCGATTTGCGTGCTAGGACCCTGCGTCAAGTCATGTGACAGGGAGCGAGAACATCATGAACGGTTACCAGCATCTTTACATCCCCGGCCCCACCAACGTGCCGGAACCCGTGCGTCAGGCCATGAACGTACCCATGGAGGACATGCGCGCCCCGGATTTCCCCGATCTGGTGACCGGCTTGCTGACCGACATGAAGAAAGCCTACCGGCTGGAGAATGGCCGGGTCTTCATTTTCCCGTCCTCCGGCACGGGCGCGTGGGAAAGCGCCATCCAGAACACGCTGCAACCCGGTGACAAGGTACTGATGTCGCGCTTCGGGCAGTTTTCGCTGCTCTGGGTGGACATGGCCGAGCGTCTTGGCCTCGACGTGGTGCTGTGCGAGGTCGAATGGGGCAAGGGCGTGCCGCTGGAGGAATACGCCAAGCACCTGGAGGCCGACACGAACCACGAGATCAAGGCGGTCTTCGCCACGCAGAACGAAACCGCGACCGGCGTGACCTCGGATATCGAGGGCGTGCGCAAGATCCTGGACGATGCGGGCCACCCGGCGATGCTGTTCGTCGACGGCGTCAGTTCCATCGCGTCGATCGAGTTCGAGATGGAAAAGTGGGGCGTCGACCTTGCCGTGTCCGGCTCGCAGAAGGGCTTCATGCTGCCGGCGGGTCTTGGCTTCCTCGGCGTTAGCGACAAGGCGCTGGACGCCAACAAGCGGCTGGCCAACTCGGGCATGTCGCGTTGCTATTTCAGCTTCGAGGACATGATCAAGCTGAACGACACGGGCTATTTCCCCTACACCCCCGCCACGCAGCTTCTGCGCGGCCTGCGCTGTTCGCTGGACATGATCCTGGAGGCCGGGATGGAAAGCATCTGGGCACGTCACAAGCGGCTGGCGCAAGGCGTGCGCGCCGCGGTCGAGGCGTGGGACGGCTGCGAACTGGTGGCGCGCGGACCGGAATGGGAATCCGACACCGTCTCGGCGATCTATGCGCCCGAGGGCGTTGACGCCCGCGACGTGATCGCGACCGCCTACAACAAGTACCAGACCTCGCTGGGCACCGGCCTCAACAAGCTGGCGGGCAAGGCGTTCCGCATCGGGCACCTGGGCTCGCTCAACCCGGTGATGCTGTGTGGTGCGATCTCGGCCGCGGAAATGGCGCTGGTCGATGCCGGCGCCAAGATCGAGCCGGGCTCTGGCGTGGCCGCCGCGCAGGCACATTACCGCGACACGACACCCGACAACGCCAAGGGCAGCACCGCCAAGGCGGCCTGATCCCAAAGGGTTGATTGCAAGTGCCCTGCCCTTGGCGCATTCTGCGCTGAGGGCGGATCACGACAAGGGAAAAGACATCATGAAAATTCTGGTAACGCGCGCCTGGCCGAAGGCGACCGAGGACCGTTTGACCAATGCCGGGCTGGGCGACGTGACCCTGCGCCACCCCGACACACCGATGAGCCATGACGAGTGGATGGACGCGGCCAAAACCTATGACGTGATCATGCCAACCGTGTCCGACAAGATCCCGGCGGAGTTCTATCCGGCGGCCAAAGGCAAGGTGAAGATATTCGCCAACTATGGCGTCGGCTTCAACCATATCGACATCGACGCGGCGGCGGAGAACGACATTACCGTGACGAACACGCCGGACGTGCTGACCGACTGTACCGCAGACCTGGCAATGGGCCTATTGCTGGCCGCGGCGCGCCGCATTGGCGAAGGCGAGCGCGAAACCCGCGCGGGCGGCTGGGAAGGCTGGCGGCCCACCCACATGATCGGCAAGAAAGTCTCGGGCGCGACGCTTGGGATCATCGGCTTTGGCCGCATCGGACAGGCGATGGCACGCCGGGCCCACAACGGCTTCGGCATGCGCGTGGTGTTCCAGGACGCCTGGGAGGTGCCCGAGGACATCAAGAGCGCCAACGGCAACGCCGAACAATTGCCCAGCATGGTCGATGTCGCGGCGGAGGCCGATTTCCTTTCGCTGCATTGCCCCGGTGGCGCAGACACCTACAAGATGATCAACGCCATTATCTTCGGCGCCATGAAACCCGGCGCGATCCTGGTGAACTCCGCGCGGGGTGACGTGGTGGATGAAGATGCGCTCTTCGATGCGCTCGATTCCGGCAAACTCGCTGCGGCGGGCTTGGATGTGTATCACAACGAGCCGTCGCTGGACCCGCGGTTCCTGGACTACGGAAACATCGTGCTTGCACCGCACCTCGGCAGCGCCACAGACGGGACGCGCGAAGCCATGGGTTTCCGCGCGATCGACAATCTCGAAGCGTTTCTCAAGGGCGAAACGCCGGGCGACCTCGTGACGCCGAAGTGACGTTTACCGGGTCTTAACCAGGACGGAGTGAAGATCGAGCCATGAAACATCATGGCCCGATATCCGTTGAACAATGGTTCGACAGCCTATTTTCGTCAAAAGCGGCACGCGATGGCCGGATCGTGCGACGACAGCTGTGCGACGTAGATCGCTATGTAGGCCGCGACCGGCTTGCCCAAGAGTTGTCGCGACGCGGCTATCACGCGGTGGAAAACGCAGGTCAGATCGTGATTTTCTGCAACCAGGAGCCCATCCGAAGGATACTGTGAACCAATTTCTGCGCAGAAATTGGTCCGGAAATTACGTAATTTCCGAGATAGAATTTGCGCAAATTCTATCTGCCCGGCCCGCATCCCTTTCCCCTCGTAAATATATGTTCCGCATCGACTTTTCCGCGCCGCGGCGAGCGCATCCCAATGTATCCCGTAGAGGCAACGCCGGGTAGCCCGCCCTACCCGTTCCGGCCCAAACCCTAACCCGGGGTGTTCGATGCTACCCGGGCGAAAGTATCGTGCGGCCCTCTTTCACGGCACGCTCGACATCAACACTATGCGAGGAGGGCATCTGCATGGACATCCATGAATTCCAGGCCAAGGAGTTGCTGAGCGGCTTTGGCGTGAACATACCGCGCGGCGGCATCGCCTACAGCCCCGAGCAGGCGGTCTATCGCTGTTCCGAGCTGTCGGGCAAAAGCTGGGTCGTCAAGGCGCAGATCCATTCCGGCGCCCGTGGCAAGGCCGGCGGCGTGCGCGTCTGCAAGTCCGAGGAAGAGGTTTGGGACGCGGCGTCTTGGATGCTGGGCCGCAAGCTGGTGACCCATCAGACCGGCCCGCAGGGCAAGCTCGTGGGCCGGCTGTATGTCGAGGAAGCCACCGACATCGCGCAGGAGATCTACCTGGGCTTCGTAATGGACCGCAAGCTGGAGCGCGTCGTGGTCGTGGCCTCGGCCCAGGGCGGGATGGAGATCGAGGAGATCTCGGAAAGCGAACCCGATTCGATCATCCGCTCGGTGGTCGACCCCGCCGTGGGCATGCAGAACTTCCAGGCGCGCGAGATCGCGTTCTCGCTGGGCCTTGATCCCGCGCTTATCAACCAGGCGGCCAAGACGATCATGGGCTGCTACCGGATGATGTGGGAGACCGACGCCAACATGGTCGAGATCAACCCGCTTGTCGTGACCGCCTCGAACGAGATCGTCGCGCTGGATGCCAAGGTCAGCTTTGACGAGAACGCCCTGTTCCGGCACCCCCACATCTCGGAACTGCGCGACAAGAGCCAGGAAGACCCGCGCGAAACCTATGCAGGCGACCGCGGGCTGAACTATATCAGCCTCGAAGGCAAGATCGGCTGCATCGTCAACGGCGCGGGCCTCGCGATGGCGACGCTCGACATGATCAAGATGGCTGGTGGCGAGCCTGCCAACTTTCTCGACGTGGGCGGCGGGGCCAGCCCGGAACGGGTGCTGCAATCCTTCAAGTCGGTGCTGAACGACCCCAATGTCGAGGCGATCCTCGTCAACATCTTCGCCGGCATCAACCGCTGCGACTGGATCGCCGAGGGCGTAATCCTTGCGGTCAAGGAGCTGGACCTGAAAATGCCGCTGGTGGTGCGCCTGTCGGGCACGAACGTGGACGAAGGCATGAAACTTCTGGCCGACAGCGGACTGGAAATCGAAACGGCCTCTTCCCTGGCGGAAGCGGCGGAGAAAGTGGTGGCCGCCTGGCGTTCCACCGATAGCGCATATGCGGAGGCAAGCTGATGGCGATCATCATCGACAAGGATACCCGCGTTCTGGTTACCGGGATCACCGGCCGGATCGGCAGTTTTCACGCCCAGGACATGATCAGCCACGGCACCAACGTGGTGGGCGGCGTCACCCCCGGCAAGGGCGGCACCAAGCATCTGGGCCTGCCGGTATTCAACACCGTCAAGGGCGCCGTGGCGGAAACCGATGCCGAACTCGTGGTCAGCTTCGTGCCACCGCCCTTTGCCGCCGATTCGATCATGGAAGCGGCGGATGCGGGCATCAAGACATGCGTCTGCATCGCCGACGGCGTGCCCGCGCAGGACATGATCGACGTCAAACGCTACATGCGCCGGTACAAGGCCGACAAACGCATGCGCCTGATCGGGCCGAACTGTGCGGGGATCATCACGCCGGGACAGGCCTTTGCCGGGCTGATGCCGCCGTCGATCTACAAGCCGGGGCGCGTTGGCATCGTGGGCCGTTCGGGCACGCTGGGCTATGAAGCGGCCAGCCAGATGAGCGCGCATGGCATCGGCGTCAGTTCCTCGATCGGGATCGGCGGCGATCCGATCAACGGGTCGAGTTTCAAGGACATCCTCGAGTTGTTCGAGGCCGACCCGGACACCGATGCCGTGGTGCTGGTCGGCGAGATCGGCGGCCCGCAGGAGGCCGAGGCGGCCGAGTTTATCCGCGATCACATGAGCAAACCCGTGGCAGCCTATATCGCGGGCCTGTCGGCGCCCAAGGGGCGGCGCATGGGCCACGCAGGTGCCATCGTGTCGGCCTTCGGCGAGTCGGCGCAGGAAAAGGTCGACATCCTCAAGCAAGCGGGCGTGACCATCGTGCCCACGCCATCGTCCTTTGGGGAGGTGGTCGAGAAAATGGTGGCCTGACCCACGTCAGGGCGGCGCGCACTCTCCCAAGCGTTGCGCCGAACCTGGGCCATCGAGAAGCCCCGGCATGTCACATGCCGGGGCTTTGTCTTTTCAACAGCTTGCAAGGCGAAGCTCGTCAGCGTCAGCGTTCGATCTGGTCGGCAAGGCTTTCGGCCCGCGCGGCGATCTCGGCCAGCGATTCCGTGACCTGGTCAGGAATCACCGCCACCTCGACCCGCTCGGGCTCGGGCTGAGGCGCGTTGCGCAACTGGTCCAGCTCGGCCTCTTTCTCGGCCATCTTGTCCTCCGCCTCGCGCAGCTTGTCCTGCACGCCGGCGGTCTTGTCGGCCAACATAAGGCCAGCCATGAGCAACATGCGGGACTCGGGGATGCGGCCGATCTGCGCCGACAGCACGCTGGCCTCTTCGTCCAGCATCTTCGCGGCGGCGTGCAGGTAATGTTCCTCGCCTTCCTGGCAGGCAACCTCGAAGGTGCGGCCACCGATCTCGATCTCGACTTCGGGCATCAGGCGTCCTCCGATTTGGGGGTATCAGGCGTTCCGGCGTTTTCCAGCACCGCGGTCAGCTCCGACAGGATCGCGCTGGTCTCGGCGCGGTCGGCTGCATGGTTGGCGCGCAGGCTTTCCAGTTCGGCCATCATCGACTTGTTGATCAGGTGCGCCTCGCCCACGCCCGCGGCATTGGCCTCGCGCAGGGCAACGTTGTTGTCGCGCAGCTGTTGGTTGGCACGGCGCAGGGACTGCAACTCGCCATCCAGCCGCGACAGGGATTGCGCGTTCTGCTCGCGCAGCGCCTCCAATTCCTCTTCCAGCGCGTTGCGCTTGTCGCGCAGGGTCTTCACCCGCTCTTCAAGCTGTTCATTGGCCAGTTTCTCGTCTTCCAGCGCCTGCTTGGCCTCGGCCAGTTCGGCCGGGTCCGCGACCGCGCCAGTGCCCGCTTCCAGCCCGCTGCCGATGCGGTCCAGCGCAGCGTTGATGCGCCGCTGCAGTTCCTCGATTTCGCTCATGTCCTCGGTCCCCGTCTCGCGTTGCCTGTCGTCATCGTGGTGCGATCCGATCCGGCCCCTGCACTCTTGTACCGAGCCGCCCGCGAATCGCCTGCGTTAAGCATGTGCCGCAACTCTACTCAATGGTTGCACAAATTGCTTCCATTAACGTGATACTGCAACTTGGCCGGCGCGGGGGCGCTTGATCTTTGCTTCGGGGCTGGTATGCACGGCCCCGAACGCCATTTCCAAAAGGACGCTGCCCCGTGGATATCGCTGCCCTGCGCTCTGCTCATCCCGATCACTGGAACAAGGCCGCCGCGATTCGTGCGCTGACGCTCGACGCGGTGCACGCGGCCAATTCGGGCCATTCCGGCATGCCGATGGGCATGGCCGACGTGGCCACGGTGCTGTATGAAAAGCACCTGAAATTCGATGCGAGCGCCCCCAACTGGCCCGACCGGGACCGGTTCATCCTGTCGGCGGGGCACGGCTCGATGCTGCTTTATTCGCTGCTCTACCTGACGGGCTACGAGGGCATGACGCTCGACCAGATCAAGAACTTCCGTCAATGGGGCGCGATCACCGCGGGCCATCCGGAAAACTTCATGCATGACGGGATCGAGACCACGACCGGCCCGCTGGGTCAGGGCATCTCGAACGCAGTCGGGTTCGCCATCGCCGAGGAAGCACTGCGCGCGCGCTTCGGGAAGAAGGCCGTGGATCACCACACCTATGTCATCGCCGGCGACGGCTGCCTGATGGAGGGCGTCAGCCACGAGGCGATCGGCCTTGCCGGGCGGCTGAGCTTGGGCAAACTGATCGTGCTTTGGGACAACAACAACATTACCATCGACGGCAAGGTGGATCTCGCCAGCCGCACCGACCAGGTGAAACGCTTCCGCGCCGAAGGCTGGCAGGTGATCGAGATCGACGGGCACGACCCCGAAGAGATCGACGCGGCCCTGACCAAGGCCAAGACCGGCCGCCGCCCGACCATGATCGCCTGCAAGACGCATATCGCTTTGGGCCACGCCGCACAGGACACGTCCAAGGGGCATGGTGCCCTGACCGACGCCGACCAGATGGCGGCGGCGAAGGAGGCCTATGGCTGGACCACCGGCCCGTTCGAGGTGCCCGCCGACATCAAGAAAGCCTGGGAAGCCATCGGCAAACGCGGCGCCGAGGCGCATGCCGAATGGAAAACCCGCATGGGCGAGTTGAGCGAGCGCCGGCAGGCCGAGTTCACCCGCGTCATGGACGGCGAGGTGCCGAAATCTCTGGCCTCGCGCATCCGGGCGCTGAAAAGGCAGATCTCCGAGGAATGCCCCAAGGTCGCCACCCGCAAATCGAGCGAGATGGTGCTGGAGGTCGTGAACCCGGTCATGCAGGAGACCATCGGCGGCTCGGCCGACCTTTCGGGCTCGAACAACACCAAGTCGGGCGACATGAGCGTGTTCGACGAGGGCAACCGCAAGGGTCGCTATATCCATTACGGCATCCGCGAGCACGGTATGGCCGCCGCGATGAACGGCATGGCCTTGCATGGCGGCATCCGTCCCTATGGCGGCACCTTCATGTGCTTCACCGACTATGCCCGCCCCGCGATGCGGCTTGCGGCACTGATGAAGGTGCCAAGCGTTTTCGTGATGACCCATGACAGCATCGGTCTGGGCGAGGATGGCCCCACCCATCAGCCTATCGAGCACCTGGCGATCAGCCGTGCCACGCCCAACACCAACGTCTTCCGCCCCTGCGACACGGTGGAAACCGCCGAGGCGTGGGAGCTGGCACTGACCTCGAAATCGACGCCCTCGGTCCTGTCGCTGACGCGCCAGGGCGTGCCGACGCTGCGCACCGAGCACAAGCAGAAGAACCTGACCGCGCAAGGCGCCTACGTGCTGGCCGATGCCGAGGGCAAGCGCCAGGCGCTTCTGATGGCGACCGGCTCGGAAGTGGCCATCGCCATGGCCGCGCGCGACCTGTTGCAGGCCGAAGGCATCGGCACGCGCGTCGTCTCGATGCCCTGCTGGGAGCTTTTCGAGGAACAGGACGAGGCCTATCGCCGCAAGGTTCTGCCTGCCGGCCCCGTGCGCGTGGCGGTCGAGGCCGCCATCCGCTTCGGCTGGGACCGCTGGCTTTACGGCGAGCGCGGCAAGCGCGAGAAATCGGGCTTCATCGGCATGCACGGATTCGGCGCATCCGCCCCGGCCGAAGTTCTCTACGAGCAGTTCGGCATCACTGCCGAGGCCGTGGCCGAGAAAGCCAAGTCGCTGCTCTGACGCATCTGTGAACGCGCGCGCGGGAACCGCGCGCGCGATACTCGGTTTCTCCTTTGTTGCATCAAAGGAGAAACCCCATATGACCCTTCGCCCGATCCTGACCGGAACCGCCCTGCTCGTCGCCCTGCCCGCTTATGGGCAGACTTTCGAACGTGCGCCGCGCAATACCGATCTCGAGCCGGCCTTCGAGGGCCAGCTTCGCGCCCCGCTGGAAACCAGCGATGTGGCCCTTCAGGTCACCGATATCGCGACCGGGCTGGAACATCCCTGGGGGTTTGCTCTGTTGCCCGAGGATGGCGGCTACCTTGTGACAGAACGCCCGGGCCGCCTGCGCCACGTGGCAGAGGACGGAACCCTGTCCGGACCTATCGCCGGCATGCCCGAGGTGGCCGCGCAGGGTCAGGGCGGGCTGCTCGATGTCGTGCTGTCCCCCGATTTCAATGAGAGCCGCCGGATCTACATCAGCTACGCCAAGCCTGTTGGTGACGGCCTGATGGCAACGGCCGCCGCCTATGGCACGCTCAGCGACGATATGACCGAGGTCACCGACCTGACCGAGATCTTCGTGCAAGAGCCGGGTGCGACAGTGGCCAAGCATTTCGGCTCCCGGATCGTATTTGACGACGCGGGGCACGTTTTCATCACCACCGGCGAGCACTCGTCGATGAAGTACCGCGATTATGCACAGGACACGTCCAACACCTACGGCGTCATCGTCCGCATGACGCTCGATGGCGAGGTGCCGGACGACAATCCCTTCGTCGGCGACGAGAACGCCATCGACAGTATCTGGTCCTATGGTCACCGCAACATCCAAGGCGCCACCATGCGCGAAGGTGTGCTTTGGGAGGTCGAGCACGGCCCCAAGGGCGGTGACGAACTGAACCGCCCCGAGCCAGGCAAGAACTACGGCTGGCCGGTCATTTCCTACGGTGAGACTTATGGCGGTTCGCCCATCGGCTCGGGCGAGGCACAGCGCGACGGCATGGAACAGCCGGTCTACTTCTGGGACCCGGTGATCGCGCCCGGCGACATGACCACCTATGACGGTGGCATGTTCAGCGACTGGGACGGCGATTTCCTGATCGGGTCGCTGAAACCCGGTGGCATTGTCCGGCTGGAAATGGACGGCGATGGCAAGGTCGCTGCCGAAGAGCGCATGGCGATGGATCTGGGCCGCATACGTGATGTAGACGTGGATAGCGACGGGTCGATCCTGGCGATCACCGATTATGCTGACGGACGCCTGGTGCGGATCACGACCAACGGCAACGACAGCTAAGGTCGATCCCGCCCGTCCCGGACTTGATCCGGGACCTCCACTTTACCACGACTCAAAAGGTCAGGCGCGGCTCAATGGGCCGCGCCTTTACCAAAAACCGACGCCCAGACCGGGGCGACGAGCTTGGTCCCCAACGGGATAAGCAGCGTCCCCAGCGCCAGCCCGAACACCCCGTCCGCCGCCGCCTGAACGGCCCAGGCGACGAAGCCCTGGAACCGGTCGACCGCATGGGCGGCAGCCTCGGCCCAGTGGTGGATCGTGTCATAGGGCATGGACCAGCCCATCTCGGACAGGCTGTGCAGGATGATCGCGCCGCCTACCCAAAGCATCGCCGCCGTGCCGACGATCATCAGAAGTTTCAGGAAATAAGGCATGCCCTTGACGATCTTGCGCCCGAACCAGCGTGTCACGCCGAGGTTGCCGTTCTGCGCCATGAAAAGCCCGGCATCGTCCGCCTTCACGATCAGCGCCACCGCGCCATAGACGGCCACGGTTATTCCAACCGCAACCATCGCCAAAACGGCGGCTTCCATCCAGAAATTGCTGGGCGGGATGTTCGAAAGCGCGATGGTCATGATCTCGGCAGACAGTATGAAGTCGGTCTTGATCGCCCCCTGGACGCGCTGTTCCTCCAACTGCGTGGGATCCTTCGTTTGGTGGCTGCCGTCCGGCCCGCCGTGATGCTTGTTCACGCCAAGCGCGTGCGCCACCTTCTCTGCCCCCTCGAAACATAAATACGCGCCCCCCAGCATCAGCAAAGGCGGGATCAGCCACGGCGCGAAGTTCGACATCGCCAGCCCCGCCGGCAGCAGGAACACCATCTTGTTGAACAGCGAGCCCCGCGCGATTTTCCAGACGATCGGCAACTCCCGGGCGGGCGCAAAACCGGTCAGGTATTTCGGCGTCACGGCCGCATCGTCGATCGCGGCCCCTGCCGCCTTGGCCCCCGCCTTGGCCGCCTGCCCCGCCACATCGTCGATCGAGGCCGCCGCCACCTTGACCAGGCTCGCCACATCGTCCAGCAGTGCCAGAAATCCGCTCATGTTCTTGCCCCTCGTTACGCTTGGTTCGGTACAGTTAGCGCAATCATGCCCCGATACGCGTGGTTTGCGCAAACGGTTAACGCTAACACGTCAAACCCTTGCGCTTTAAGGGTTTCAGCGCGGCACCCTTAGGTCTATATCGCCCCCGACACCCGGATAGGAGAACTTCAATGACCGTTACCGTCGGCATCAACGGATTCGGCCGGATCGGCCGCTGCACCTTGGCGCATATCGCGGCCAGCACGCGCAACGACATCAAGGTCGCCAAGGTCAACGCCACCGGCCCGCTGGAAACCGCGGCGCACCTGATGAAATATGACAGCGTGCATGGCCGCTTTCCGGGCGACATCACGCTGGGAGACGGCACGATGGATCTGGGCCGTGGGCCGATGGAGATGTTCTCGACCTACGACATGGACGAGCTGGACTGGTCCGGCGTCGACGTGGTGCTGGAATGCACCGGCAAATTCAACGACGGCGAAAAGGCCAAGAAGCACCTGGAGCGCGGCGCTGGCAAGGTCCTGCTCTCGGCGCCCGGCAAGAACGTGGACCGCACCGTGGTCTTCGGCGTCAACGATGGCGATCTTCAGGCCGGCGAGCGCATGATCTCGAACGGCTCCTGCACCACCAACTGCCTTGCCCCCGTGGCCAAGGTCCTGCACGAGGCAATCGGCATCGAGTCGGGCATCATGACCACGATCCACGCCTATACCGGCGACCAGCCGACGCTGGACCGCCGCCACAAGGACCTTTACCGCGCGCGCGCCGCAGCGATGTCGATGATTCCCACCTCCACCGGCGCCGCCAAGGCGTTGGGCGAGGTTCTGCCCGACCTCAAGGGCAAGCTCGACGGCTCGGCCATTCGCGTCCCCACGCCGAACGTGTCGGCGGTGGACCTGACCTTCCTCGCCAAGCGCGACGTGACCGCGGACGACGTGAACGCCATCATGGCCGAGGCGGCGGCCGGCCCGATGAAGGGCGTGCTGGGATACGATCCCGAGCCCAAGGTGTCGGTCGATTTCAACCACACCGAGGAAAGCTCGATCTTCGCACCTGACCAGACCCGCGTGACCGGCGGGCGGCTGGTGCGCGTGCTGGCATGGTACGACAACGAATGGGGCTTTTCGTGCCGCATGGCCGACGTGGCCGTGGCGATGGCACGGCTGGCCTGAGACCACGCGGGCCGCGGTGACATATTCAAGCCCTCCGGCAGAGCCGCTGCCGGAGGGCTTTCTCATATCGCTTGCATGACGCACCCCGGCTGAGGCATACGAGTCACGGGCGCGAAAGAACGGTAGCGGCAGATGACAAACAAAATCGCGGCGTTCCTTGCCCTGCTGATCATCGCGGGGCTCAGCTGGGACTATTTTTACAATGACATGCAGGCGTCGTTCTTCCTTGCGCGCAAGGTGGTCGACCTGATCGAGTGGCTGGCCTTCTGGCGCTAGGCCACGCAGGTCAGCCCTTGAACCGGTCTTCCAGCGCTTCCTTGACGGCCGGCGTGACAAAGCGTGTCACGTCGCCGCCGTGGCGAGCGATTTCCTTGACCAGCTTGCTGGCAATGGCCTGCCGGCGGGCATCGGCCATCAGAAAGACTGTCTCGATCCGGTCGTCCATGGCACGGTTCATCCCGACCATCTGAAATTCGTATTCGAAATCCGCCACGGCGCGCAGACCGCGGATGATCACGCTGGCGCCCACGTCGCGGGCGCAGTCGATCAGCAGGTTCTCGAACGGATGCGCCACGATCTCGGTGCCGGTGGCGGCGCTGATGCCGATGCATTCGGCCTCGACCATGGCCACACGCTCTTCGAGCGTGAAAAGCGGGCCCTTGTCGCGGTTGATCGCAACGCCGATCACCAGCCGGTCCACCAGCGTCGCCGCGCGCGCGATAATGTCGGTATGACCCAATGTGATCGGATCGAAAGTGCCGGGATACAGTCCGATGCGCATCGGGTCTTCTTCCTTCGTGTCGTGACGACCTGCAAGCAACTACAAACGTTGGAGGAATGCAAGCGACTGCGCCATAATGAGTATTTTTGAACGATGAAACCCAAGGGCGCGCCCCGTGGGTTTCACTGTTCCTCAATGCTCATGCGGCGCCGGTCGGGGTCAGTGCCCCATCACCATGCTTTCGAGCGCCGCCTTTTCCATCGACAGCTCCTGCAGGCGGGCCTTGACCACGTCGCCGATGGTGACCATGCCCACCAGCTTCTGCTCCTCATCGACCACTGGCATGTGGCGGAAGCGTCCGTCGGTCATGCGCACCAGCACGGTGTCTGCGCTGTCCTGCTTGGTGCAGCAGACGGGTTTCGGCGTCATGAGGTCTGCCACCTTGTCGTTCAGGCAGCCCGGGCCCGACGTGGCAAGCCCGCGCACGATGTCCCGCTCCGACAGGATGCCATCGGGCGAGGTGCCATCGGACGACACGATCAGACCGCCAATGCGGTGCTTCGCCAGCATCGCCGCCGCGTCGGATACCTGCGTAACGGGTGTCACGGTGATCAACTTGTCACTGTCTTTTGCTTTCAAAATCTGTTGGACGATCATCCGTACCCTCGTTCTTTGGCATTCAATCGGACGTTCAGCGTCCCCCAGAACCGTTTTTCTGTCAAGCGCCGGCCTCCAGCCGGGCCACCTCGGCGCGGATGCCATCGCAAAGCGCGGTCGCGAACCGGTTCATGCGGTCCAGCCGCCGGTCGTCCTGATGCCGCACCAGGTAGAAGCTGCGCGTCAGGCTGATCTCGTCCGGCAGGACCTTGTCGAGGCGGCGAAAGAACGGCAAAGCGAAGTCGTGCACGATGCCGATGCCGCCGCCCTGCTGGATGCAATGGGCCTGTACCGAGACCGAGTTCGAGGCCAGTGCGACCCGATCCGCCCCGGTTTCGCCCAAATAGTCCAGTTCCTTGTCGAAGATCATGTCGGGGATATAGCCGACCATGCGATGCGCCGCGAGGTCGGCCAGCGACGTGATATCCGGCGATTTGCGCAGGTACCAGCGCACCGCGGCAAGGTGCAGCTTGTAATCGGTGATCTTCTGCACGCTGAGCCGCCCCGCAGAGGGCGGGCTGACCGCGATGACCATGTCCGCCTCGCGCCGGCTGAGGTTGAACACCCGCGGCAGCGCCACGATCTGCAGATCGAGGTCGGGATTGTCTTTCGCCATCTGGGCGCAGACCTTCGGCAGGATGAAATTGGCGCAACCATCCGGCGCGCCGATGCGGATCTGCCCCGAGAGGCCCCCCGCCTGCCCTGCCATTTCCTCGTCGGCATCCCGCATCGCCATCTCGGCGCGCCCCACATGCCCCATAAGCCGCTGGCCCGCATCGGTCAGCGCATAGCCGGTGGGCGACTTGGCAAAAAGCGGCGCGCCGGTATCGGTCTCCAGCCGCGCGATGCGGCGGCCCACCGTGGCGGGATCGAGCTTCAGCGCCCGCCCCGCGGCAGACAGGCTTTCCGTCCGCGCCACCGCCAGAAAAACCCGCAGATCGTCCCAGTTCGATACCATATCCCTGCCCTCCGGCTCCGCGCCATGCTTTGCAATATTGCAAAGCCTTTTTGGAATATTGCCTCTTTTCCCGCCAAAAACGCAACGCTAACCTGCGCGCAAACCCGAGGAGGACCGACATGAAAGACCTGACGCATTATATCGACGGCGCGCGCGTGCCCGGCCAGTCGGGCCGTTTTTCCGACGTCTACAACCCGGCCACCGGCGAGGTGCAGGCCCGCTGCCCGCTGGCCAGCAAGGAAGAGTTCGACCAAGCCGTCGAGATCGCCGCCAAGGCGCAGCCCGCCTGGGGCGCCACCAACCCGCAGAAACGCGCCCGGGTGATGATGGAGTTCGTCCGCCTGCTCAACCGCGACATGGACAAGCTGGCCGAGTCGCTGAGCTCGGAGCACGGCAAGACCTTTCCAGACGCCAAGGGCGACGTGCAGCGCGGCCTTGAAGTGGTGGAATACTGCATCGGCGCGCCGCAACTGCTGAAAGGCGAGTTCACCGACAGCGCCGGGCCCGGCATCGACATGTATTCCATGCGCCAGCCGCTGGGCGTCACGGGCGGCATCACTCCGTTCAACTTCCCGGCCATGATCCCGATGTGGATGTTCGCGCCCGCCCTCGCCTGCGGCAACGCCTTCATCCTCAAGCCGTCCGAGCGCGACCCGTCGGTGCCGATCATGCTGGCCGAACTGCTGGAAGAGGCGGGCCTGCCCAAGGGCCTCTTGCAAGTGGTCAACGGCGACAAGGAAGCCGTGGACGCGATGATCGACAACGAGACGGTGCAATCCATCGGCTTCGTCGGCTCGACCCCGATCGCCGAATACATCTATGGCCGCGGCTGCTCCAACGGCAAGCGCGTGCAATGCTTCGGCGGGGCCAAGAACCACATGATCGTCATGCCCGACGCCGACATGGACCAGGCCGCCGATGCGCTGATCGGCGCGGGCTATGGCGCTGCCGGCGAACGCTGCATGGCGATTTCCGTGGCCGTCCCCGTGGGCGACGAGACCGCCGACCGCCTGATCGAAAAACTGGTGCCGCGCATCGAGAAACTGAAGGTCGGCCCCTACACGGCGGGCGACGACGTGGATTACGGCCCCGTCGTGACCGCCGCTGCCAAGGAAAAGATCCTGGGCCTGATCGAAAGCGGCGTGGAACAAGGCGCGGAACTGGTCGTCGATGGCCGCGACTTCCAACTGCAAGGCTACGAGGACGGGTTCTTCGTCGGGCCGCACCTGTTCGACAAGGTGACGCCGGACATGGAGATCTACCGCCAGGAGATCTTCGGCCCGGTCCTCTCGACCGTCCGCGCTGGCTCCTACGACGAGGCCCTCGGCCTTGCCATGGACCATGAGATGGGCAACGGCACGGCGATCTTCACGCGCGACGGCGACGCCGCGCGCGACTTCGCCAACCGGATCAACATCGGCATGGTCGGCGTCAACGTGCCGATCCCGGTGCCGCTGGCCTATCACACCTTCGGCGGCTGGAAGAAATCGGCTTTCGGCGACCTCAATCAGCACGGCCCCGACGCCTTCAAGTTCTACACCCGCACCAAGACCGTCACGGCCCGCTGGCCGTCTGGCATCAAGGAAGGCGGCGAGTTCAACTTCAAGGCGATGGACTGATCCATCCGCCTTAAGGATACTGATCGGGCCGCGCGGGGAACCGCTGCGGCCCGGTTTCGTCTTGGGAGGATATACCGATGTGGCCCGACACGCGGCTTTGCGAGCTTCTGGGAATTGAGCATCCCATCATTCAGGCCCCCATGGCGGGCACCACGACCCCGGCCATGGTGGCGGCGGTCTCGAACGCGGGCGGGCTGGGCTCGCACGGCTGCGCAACGATGCCGCCGGAAAAGCTGGCCGAGGATATGGAGGCGCTGGCGGGGGCCACGAACCGGTCGGTGAACCTCAATTTCTTCTGTCACGAACCGGAAGAGATCACTGAAAGCCACCACGCTGAACTGATCGAGGCGATGCGACCGCATTACAACGCGGCTGACGCTTCCCTGCCCGACAAGATGCCGACCCCGTGGTTCCATCCGTTTGGTCAGGCGCAACTCGACTGCCTGCTGGCGCGGCCTCCGGCGGTGGTCAGCTTTCACTTCGGTTTGCCCGAGGACGAGGCTGTAAGGGCATTGAAGAACAAGGGCTGCAAGATCCTGTGTTCGGCCACCACCGTGACCGAGGCCAGGTGGCTGGCCGACCGCGGCGTGGATGCGATCATCGCGCAAGGTTGGGAGTCCGGCGGCCACCGGGGGCTGTTCCTGGAGCTGGAGAATGACGCGCAGGTGGGACTTTTCTCACTGCTGCCGCAGGTCGTGGACGCGGTCGATGTGCCGGTCATCGCGGCCGGCGGCATCGCCGACGGGCGCGGGATCGCGGCGGCCTTTGCCCTGGGTGCGTCGGGCGTGCAGATCGGCACTGCCTTCATCACGGCGGACGAGGCCACTCGCAAACCCTACCATCCCGAGGCGGTGGAGGTCGGCACCGATGAAAGCACCCGGGTCACGCGGGCGGGCTCGGGCCGCCCGGCGCGGGCGCATCGCACGAAATGGATCGACGCGATGGCACAGGTGGACGCCGCGCCCTTCCCGCTGATGTACCATTACAGCCGCCCGTTGCTGGAGGCTGACGGCCCGGCGCATCAGTTTTCGCTCTACGGTCAAAGCGCGGCGCTGGCGCCGTCTGGCGATGCCGGGGCCAGGCTGAGGGCACTGGTTGCCTCAGCCAAGGAGGCGATGAACGCCTGACACGGACCGCCCATTTAACGCACAAAGGCTTGCCAAACGGGCCGATTCGCTGCTGATATTGATCCTCAGGGAGGGCAGCCATGACCCCAGACGGCCCCGATTTCACCATCGGCATCGAGGAGGAATACCTGCTGGTGGACCGTGACAGCCTCGACCTGGCAGAGGCGCCGTACGAGATGATGGATGCCTGCGCCGAGGAATTGCAGGATCAGGTCGCGCCCGAATTCCTGAAATGCCAGATCGAGATCGGCACCAAGGTCTGTCGCGACGTCTCCGAGGCGCGCGAGGATCTCAAGCGCCTGCGCAGTACCGTGTCGAAACACGCTGCCGCCCATAACCTTGTTCCGATCGCCGCCTCCTGCCACCCGTTTTCCGACTGGCGGAACCAGCCGCACACCGACAAGGACCGCTACAACACGCTGAGCAACGACCTCGCGGGCGTCGTGCAACGGATGCTGATCTGCGGGATGCACGTCCATGTCGGGATCGAGGACCCCGACCGCCGCGTCGACCTGATGAACCAGCTCACCTATTTCCTGCCGCACATGCTGGCGCTTTCCACCTCGTCGCCCTACTGGCAGGGGCATGACACCGGGCTGGACAGCTACCGCCTGACGGTCTTCGACAACCTGCCGCGCACCGGCCTGCCCCCGCGCATGGAAAGTTTTGCCGAGTTCGAACGCTCAGTGGGGTCTCTGACCGATCTGGGCGTGATCGAGGATGCCAGCAAGATCTGGTGGGACCTGCGCCCCTCTTCCAAGTTTCCCACCATCGAGTCGCGCATCTGCGATGTGCAACCCCGGCTGGAACACACGCTGATGCTGGCCGCGCTGACGCAGTGCATCACGCGGATGCTGTGGCGACTGGCCACGCGCAACCAGCGCTGGCGCATCTATGACAGCTTCCTGGTGAACGAAAACCGCTGGCGGGCGCAACGCTACGGCACACGCGAAGGGTTGATAGACTTCGGCCGCGGCGCGATCGTGCCCGTGGCGGAACTGGCCGAGGAACTGCTGGAACTGATCGAGGAAGACGCCCGCTATTTCGCCTGCATCACGGAGGTCGAGACCATGCGCGAGGTGATGCGCACCGGCACCTCCTCGACTCGCCAGCGCCGCGCCTTCGACACGGCAAAGGACGACGGCGCCGAACGGGACGCCGCCCTTCGCGCCGTCGTCAGCCACCTTGTCGAAGAATTTCACGCCGACCTTTGACCCGAATGCACAGATCGGCGCCTTATCGCCGGCCCGCCCCTTCAAACCTGCGTGAGGCGGCAAAATCGCGCGGGTTTTCCCTTAACCTTTCTGTCGATCCAGTTAAATAGAGCGCAAATACACGTACACGGAGCACTCCAATGTCAAAGACTCGCTTCACGCGCCGCGCCACGCTTTTGGGCGCCGCCGCCACCCTTGCCACCCCGTCCCTGCTGCTGGCGCAGGACAATTCGCCTTTGTCGTCGTCGGTCAAGCGCAACGCGTCTTCGTTTACCACGCGTGACTGGAACGACTATTTCGATAGCTTGGGCGCGGGCCGCATCGTGTGCGACATCAACAGCCGCGCCGTGCATCACTGGAATTCCGACGGGGTCTATTCGCTTTATCCCTCATCCGTGCCGATGACCGACGAACTGACCCGCCGCGGCTATACAGAGATCGTGCGCAAGAAGGTCGGGCCCACCTGGACGCCGACCGAAAGCATGAAAGAGCGCGACCCCAGCCTGCCCGATTTCATGGATGCCGGCCCAGGCAACCCTTTGGGCACACACGCAATGTACCTTGCCTGGCCCGCCTACCTGATCCACGGCACGCATGACACGCGCAAGATCGGGCGCCGCTCGTCCTCGGGCTGCATCGGCCTGTACAATGAACACATTGCCGAGTTGTTCGCCAAGACAGCCGTCGGCACGAAGGTGCTGGTGCTCTGATCGGGCAAACACGCTTGCTATGACACGAAGGCGCGGCACGTTCGGTGCGGCGCCTTTTTCTTTTTCGCGGCGCGGACTGCGGCACGTCCCTCGGCCCTCCACTCTTGTATCGGCGGCCCCGGTTCTTCAAGCTGACCACGGGCCATCATCCCGGCTTGCGACGCAGCCGCGAACAGGTTAATTAAACACACGTTCAATTACTCACCCGGGTAAGACGAGGAGGACCCCGCGATGGATTTCGCGCTCAGCGAGGAACAGACCGCCATTTTCGACATGGCCCATGCCTTCGGACAGGACGCCATCGCGCTCCATGCCCGCGACTGGGAAGCACAGGGCACCATCCCGAAAGAGCTATGGCCGAAAGTGGGTGAACTGGGCTTTGGCGGTCTCTACGTCAGCGAAGAATCGGGCGGCGCCGGCCTTTCGCGGCTGGATGCCACGCTGGTCTTCGAGGCGCTCAGCATGGCCTGTCCCTCGGTCGCCGCCTTCCTGTCGATCCACAACATGTGCGCCCGAATGATCGACAACTTCGCCAGCGACGAGTTCAAGGCCCGCGTCCTGCCCGACGTGATCCCGATGAAAAAGGTGCTCTCCTATTGCCTGACCGAACCCGGCTCTGGCTCGGACGCCGCCGCGTTGAAAACCCGCGCCGCGCGCACCAACGACGGCTACACGCTCAACGGCACCAAGGCGTTCATCTCGGGCGGCGGCTATTCGGATGCCTATGTCTGCATGGTCCGCACCGGCGAAGATGGCCCAAAAGGCATTTCCACCGTGCTGGTCGAGGACGGCACGCCGGGCCTCAGCTTTGGCGGGCTCGAGGACAAGATGGGCTGGCGCAGCCAACCGACGGCACAGGTGCAGTTCGACGATTGCACGATCCCCGCCGAGAACCTCGTGGGCGAAGAAGGCAAGGGCTTCAGCTATGCCATGGCGGGTCTCGACGGCGGACGCCTGAACATCTCGGCCTGCTCGCTGGGCGCGGCGCAACAGGCGCTCGACATGACCAAGGCCTACATGCGCGAGCGCAAGGCCTTCGGGCAAAGCATCGACCAGTTCCAGGCGCTGCAATTCCGCCTCGCCGATCTGGAGATCGAATTGCAGGCCGCCCGCGTCTTCCTCCGCCAGGCCGCATGGAAGCTGGACACCAAAGCTCCGGATGCCACGAAACACTGCGCCATGGCCAAGAAATTCGTGACCGAAGCGGGCAGCCGGATCGTCAACCAGTGCCTGCAACTGCATGGCGGCTACGGCTATCTCGCGGACTACGGCATCGAGAAACTGGTGCGCGACCTGCGCGTGCACGAAATTCTTGAAGGCACCAACGAGATCATGCGCCTGATCGTGGCGCGGCACATGCTGGCGGAACAATGAGCGATATTTCGATCCGTAAAACCGGCCGCGCGGGCCGCATCACCCTCACCCGCCCCAAGGCGCTCAACGCCATGTCCTACGACATGTGCCTCGCCATCGAAAAAGCGTTGGACAATTGGGCCACCGATGACGACGTCGCGCTGGTCATCATCGACGCCGAAGGAGACAAGGCCTTCTGCGCAGGCGGCGATATCCAGCAGCTATACGACACCGGAAGCGCGGGCGATTTCGACTATGGCCGGACCTTCTGGCGCGACGAATACCGCCTGAACGCCAAGATCGCCGAATACCCCAAACCCTATATCGCCTTCATGCAGGGCTTCACCATGGGCGGCGGTGTCGGCATTTCCTGTCACGGCGCGCACCGGATCGTCTGCGACAGCAGCCAGATCGCCATGCCTGAATGCGGCATCGGGCTGGTGCCGGACGTGGGCGGCTCGCTGATCCTGGCAAACGCGCCCGGGCGGCTTGGTGAATATCTTGGCCTGACCACCTCCCGCATGGGACCGGCCGACGCGATTTATGCGGGATTCGCCGACACCTTCATCCCGCAAGACGCCTGGCCCGCCCTCATCGAGCGGCTGGAAGAAACCGGCGATCCAGCCCAGATCGACGCCGCCAGCGAAACGCCCCCGCAAGGCGCGATGCGCGATCTTCAGGCAGATATCGACGCCCATTTCGCCGGGGAAGACCTGCAATCCATCGTCAATGCGCTCAAAGCGTCCGACAGCGCGTTTGCTGCCGACGCGCTCAAGGCCATGGGCCGCAACTCGCCCCTCTCCATGGCGTGCGCCGTGGAAATCCTGCACCGTTTGCGCGGGCCCGCGGCCGATATCCGCCGCGCGCTGGAATTGGAGTACCGCTTCACCTTCCGCGCCATGGAACAAGGCGATTTTCTGGAAGGCATCCGCGCCGCCGTGATCGACAAGGACCGCAGCCCCAACTGGCAGCATGACCTCGAAAAACCGCCCGCGATGGCGGCCACGCAGATGCTCTTGCCTTTGGGCGAGCACAAGATGACATTCAACGCCTGAAACAGGGGGACTGACATGAAGATCGGATTTATCGGGCTGGGCAACATGGGCGCGCCGATGGCCGCGAACCTCGCCGCCGCCGGGCATGACGTGGTGGGCTTTGACACCGCGGGCACAACTGCCGAAGGGGTGTCCGTCGCCACCTCCGCCACCGACGCAGCGGCTGACGCGGACGTGGTCATCACCATGCTGCCCAATGGCCAGATCCTGCGCGCCGTCGCCGATCTGGTGATCCCGGCAGTGAAGCCGGGCGCGGTTCTGCTGGATTGTTCGACAGTCGACGTGGACAGCGCCCGCGCCGTGGCCGACCAGGCCAACGCGGCGGGCCTCGGGTCGCTCGACGCGCCGGTGTCGGGCGGGATCGGCGGGGCGCAGGGCGGCACGCTGACCTTCATGGTGGGCGGAGACGAAGGCGCCTTTACCACCGCGAAGCCGCTCTTCGACATCATGGGCCAGAAAGCCGTGCATTGCGGCCCCTCCGGCAACGGACAGGCCGCCAAGATCTGCAACAACATGATCTTGGGCGCCACGATGATCGTCACCTGCGAGGCCTTCGCGCTGGCCGACAAGCTGGGCCTTGACCGGCAGGCGATGTTCGACGTGGTCTCTACCTCGTCGGGCTCGTCGTGGTCGATGAACACCTACTGCCCGGCCCCCGGCATCGGCCCGCAATCGCCATCCGACAACGACTACAAGCCCGGCTTCGCCGCCGAACTGATGCTGAAGGACCTGACGTTGGCCATTCAGGCCGCCGAAACGGCCGATGCCGACACGCCTATCGGCCAGGCCGCCCGCGACCTCTATCGCCGCTTCGTCGAGGATGAAGACGGCAATGGCCGTGATTTCAGCGCGATGCTGCCCCGGTTCGAAAAACGCGGGCACGAGGGCTAAGCCGCCTTTTCCTCTGGCCAAAAATATCCCGGGGGAGCGTCGAAACCCTGTTTCGGCGCGGGGGCAGCGCCCCCATTCCCCGGCGCGCCACACGTAGCGCGCTTGGACCAGCGGAAAGCCGCTAACGGCTCTCGCCGAGATGAACTCTCCCTTTGCCCACGTGTTACTCGTCGAAGCAAAAGGAGAACGCCCATGTGGAAACCCATCCTGACCGCATCCATCGTCGCAGTGTCGCTCGCAGGCCCCGTCGCGGCCAAGTCCAATTGCCCGCCTGGTCTTGCGAAAAAGGCCGTGCCTTGCGTGCCGCCGGGCCAGGCCAAGAAGCACTCCGGCTATGACCGGGACCGCGATCACTATGACGGTTATCGCCGGGGGGACGTGATCCGCGGTGACTATGTCGTCATCCGCGAACCGGGCCGCTACGGGCTGGACCCCTACGGCACGTATTACCGTGTCGGCGATCAGGTTCTCCGCGTCGACCGGGACACGCGAGAAGTGCTCGACCTCATCGGCGCAGCAGCACGCGTTCTGAATTAAGACCGGCGGCCAAGCCGTTCAGAACATTTGTCTTCACGGGCTGACCGACACACTCGGCCGCCCGGCGACGCCCGTGACATACCCTTCGCAGCGCGCCAACCCTTTGGCCAGCAACACCTGTCCATCGGTTCCCCGAGGCAGGTCGCGCCACGCTGCCACCCAGCCGTCGAAAAGCATGTTTCCAGCCGTCTCCCCGTGAAATGCCTGCACACGCGCCCGCATCTCGGCGGCCCGGGCGCGCAGGTCTACCTCGAACGCGGCATCGCCGTCGCCAACTTCCAAAGCCGCAAAAAGCCCACCGCAAAAACACGGCTCTTCGGCAAATCCGCAATCCGGTCCGGCCTGCGCCCATGCCCCGCAGGGCAGGATCAGCCCCGACAGGACAGCGGCCAAGCGCCTCATTCAGCGGCAACCTTACGCGCCGCCAGCATGTCCTTGAGATAACGCCCGGTATGGCTGCGCTCGACCTCGGCCACGTCTTCGGGCGTGCCCACGGCGACGATCTCGCCGCCGCCATCGCCGCCCTCGGGTCCGATATCCACGATCCAGTCGGCCGTCTTCACCACGTCCAGATTGTGCTCGATCACCACGACCGTATTGCCACTTTCCACAAGCTCATGAAGCACTTCCAGGAGTTTCTTCACGTCCTCGAAATGCAGCCCCGTAGTCGGCTCATCCAGGATATAGAGCGTCCGGCCCGTGGACCGTTTCGCCAGTTCCTTCGACAGTTTCACGCGCTGCGCTTCGCCGCCTGACAGCGTCGTCGCCTGCTGGCCCACCTTGATATAGCCCAGGCCCACGCGCATCAGCGCATCCATCTTCTCGCGGATGCTCGGCACCGCCTTGAAGAATTCCTGCGCGTCCTCGACGGTCATATCAAGAACGTCCGCTATGCTCTTGCCTTTCCACTGGATTTCCAGCGTCTCGCGGTTATAGCGCGCGCCGTTGCAGGTCTCGCAGGTCACGTAAACGTCCGGCAGGAAGTGCATCTCGATCTTGATGACCCCGTCGCCCTGGCACGCCTCGCAACGCCCCCCCTTCACGTTGAAGGAAAACCGCCCCGGCTTGTAGCCGCGCGCCTTGGCCTCGGGCAGCCCTGCAAACCAGTCGCGGATCGGGGTGAAGGCCCCAGTATAGGTGGCGGGGTTCGAGCGCGGCGTGCGCCCGATCGGCCGCTGGTCGATGTCGATGACCTTGTCCAGGTGCTCCAACCCCTTGATCGTCTCACACGGCGCAGGCGTCTGACGCGCGCTATTGAGGCGCATCGAGGCCGTCTTGAACAGCGTCTCTATGGTCAGCGTGGATTTGCCCCCGCCCGACACGCCGGTCACGCAGACGAACTTGCCCAACGGAAACTCGGCATCCACGTTTTTCAGGTTGTTCCCCGTCGCCTTGACGATCTTGATCTGCTTGCCATTGCCCGGGCGCCGCTCCGCCGGAACGGCGATCTCTCGCACGCCCGACAGGTATTGCCCGGTAATCGAATTCTTGTCGGCGGCAACCGCCTCTGGCTTGCCATGGCTGACAACGTCGCCGCCATGCACACCAGCCCCGGGGCCGATGTCGAAAACGTAATCGGCGGTCCGAATGGCCTCTTCGTCATGCTCCACGACAATCACGGTATTACCCTGGTCCCGCAGGTTCTGCAGCGTTTGCAGCAGCCGTCCATTGTCGCGCTGATGAAGCCCGATAGAGGGCTCATCCAGCACGTAAAGCACGCCGGTCAGGCCGCTGCCGATCTGACTGGCCAGCCGGATGCGCTGGCTTTCCCCGCCGGAAAGCGTGCCCGCATTCCGGCTCAGCGTCAGGTACTCCAGGCCGACGTTATTCAGAAACCCCAGCCGCTCGCGAATCTCCTTCAGGATCGCCCGCGCAATCTCGTTCTTCTGCGCGGTCAGCGCCTCGGGCACCGTCTCGCACCAGTCGAACGCCTCGCGGATCGACATCTGCACCACCTGCCCCACGTGGCGCAGGTCTTCGGGTTTACCGATCTTCACCGCCAAAGCCTCTTCCCGCAGGCGATAGCCGCCGCAGGTGCCACAGGGCCGGTTGTTCTGGTAGCGCTCGAACTCTTCGCGGATCCAGCTCGAGTCCGTTTCGCGATAGCGCCGCTCCATGTTGGGGATCACCCCCTCGAACACGCGGGACACCTGGTACACCCGCCCGCCCTCGTCATAACGGAACTGGATTTCCTCGTCGCCCGAGCCGTGCAGGAACACCTGCTTCACATGGGCCGGAAGGTCGCGCCACGGCGTATTCGCATCGAATTCGTAATGCCGCGCGATGGCCTCGATGGTCTGAAGGAAATAGGGCGACTTGCCCTTGCGCCACGGCGCCAGCGCCCCGTCATACAGCTTCAGCGCCGCGTCGGGCACCACCAGCTGTTCGTCAAAGAACAGCTCCATGCCCAGCCCGTCGCAATCCGGGCAAGCCCCGAACGGCGCGTTGAACGAAAACAGCCGTGGTTCGATCTCGGGAATCGTGAAGCCGCTTTCCGGACAGGCGAAATTCTCGCTGAACGTCGTCCGCTCCGGCTCGCCTTCCTTGGGTGCCGTCTCGAAAATCGCGATCCCGTCGGCGAGGTCCAACGCGGTGCGGAAACTGTCCGCCAGCCGCGTGCCGATGCCGTCCTTCACCACGATCCGGTCGACCACCACATCGATGTCGTGACGGAACTTCTTGTCCAGGGTCGGCGGTTCGTCAAGGTCATAGAACGTGCCGTCCACCTTCACCCTCTGAAAGCCCTGCTTGCGCAGCTCAAGGAATTCCTTGCGATACTCGCCCTTACGGTCCCGCACGATAGGCGCCAGCAGAAAGGCGCGCGTGCCCTCCTCCATCGCCAGCACGCGGTCGACCATGTCCTGCACCTGCTGCGCCTCGATGGGCTTGCCGGTGGCCGGCGAATAGGGCGTGCCGACCCGCGCGAACAGCAGCCGCAGGTAGTCGTAGATCTCGGTCACCGTGCCGACGGTCGAGCGCGGATTCTTGGACGTCGTCTTCTGCTCGATGGAAATCGCCGGAGAAAGACCGCTGATATGATCCACGTCTGGCTTTTCCATCATGTCCAGAAATTGCCGCGCATAAGCGCTCAGGCTCTCGACATAGCGCCGCTGCCCCTCGGCATAAATCGTATCGAAGGCAAGGCTCGACTTGCCCGACCCCGACAGGCCGGTGATCACCACAAGCTCGTTGCGCGGAATATCCACGTCGATGTTCTTGAGGTTATGCTCGCGCGCGCCCCGTACTTCGATGTTCTTCAGCTCGGCCATACTGCCCCCGGTGTCTCACCCGTTGACAGATAGTTTACGCCGCCCGGTCTTCCAAGGGGAAAAACGGAACATAGCACGAACACAGGTCAGGCCCTGTCAGCAGCGCCTGCTTTATCCACAGTTTATTTTTGCGCCAGCGCCCAGGAACAGATCGGAAAGGCCGGATCATTGTCCAGATTGTCGCGCTCCGGGTCATATTCCGGCGGCCAGTCCTCACCCAGGTTCCGCAGTCCGGCCAGCCGGTTGCCCCATTGCTCGGACCGGATCTTGTCTTCCTCGAACCCGGCCTCGATCAACAGGTTCTTCAGCCCCCGCGCCGTCCAGCGCGAACAGTCCACCGGGTCGCCGTGATAGGGGATAAAAAACGGCACCGCGACCCAGAAATACCCGCCGGGCCGCAACATCTCCAACACGTTGCGCGTCGCCGCATAGGGCCGGTCCAGATGCTCCCAAACCTGGTTGGCCAGCACGATATCGAATTGCCGCACGGTGCCCGCCTCGTCGGCATAGGGCCCCTTGCAGATGTCATAGGCAGGAAAGCGGAAACGTTCATAGCTTTTGAACTCATAACGTCGGCCATGCTTGCCCGACACCTCCGCCGCCTCCATCGCCCCAAGGTCCAAGTCCTCGAACCACGCGCGGGAGCTCTTGTACATCACGATCCGGTTAAGGCTGGCCATTCCGGTACTCTTCGAATGTCATCGACAAGCGCACCATTTCAGATGCGGCCCAATGCGAAAAGCCCCACACCACTTCCTCTGGCCGGACATATCCCGGGGGAACGTTGAAACGTCGTTTCAACTGGGGGCAGCGCCCCCGCTTTTACCAAACCTGCGCGCCGCAGGCGCTCATTTCAGTAGTGCACCGCCCGACCATAGGCATCCAGCACGCTTTCATGCATCATCTCGCTAAGCGTCGGGTGCGGGAAGACCGTGTGCATCAGGTCTTCTTCCGTGGTCTCCAACTGCCGGCCCACGACATAGCCCTGGATCAGTTCGGTCACTTCCGCGCCAACCATGTGCGCGCCCAGAAGCTCGCCGGTCTTGGCATCGAACACGGTCTTGATCATGCCTTCCGCCTCGCCCAGTGCGATGGCCTTGCCGTTGCCGATGAAGGGGAAGTTGCCGATCTTCACCTTGTATCCCGCCTCTTTCGCCTTGGCCTCGGTCAGCCCGACGCTGGCCACCTGCGGATGACAATAGGTGCAGCCGGCAATGCTGTCGGGGCGCACCGGATGCGGTTGCCCGCCCGCGGCCAGCTCGGCCACCATCACGCCCTCGTGGCTCGCCTTGTGCGCCAGCCAGGGCGCGCCGGCCAGATCGCCGATGGCATAGACCCCCTCGACGCCGGTGCGGCAGTATTCGTCCACCACCACATGGCTCCGGTCCACCTTGATCCCCAGATCCTCCAGCCCGAGGTTCTCGGTATTGCCGACGATCCCGACGGCGGAAATCACCGTGTCGAACTCCAGCTTCTCGGTCTTGCCGCCCTTCTCCACGTGGGCGGTCACCTTGCCCTTGGCGCGGTCCAGCTGCTTGACCGTGGATTTCTCCATGATCTTCATGCCCTGCTTTTCGAACGCCTTTTTCGCGAATTTCGCGATCTCGGCATCCTCGACCGGCAGGATGCGGTCCATCACCTCGACCACGGTCGTCTCGGCGCCCAGCGTGTTGTAGAAGCTGGCGAACTCGATCCCGATCGCGCCCGAGCCGATCACCAGCAGTTTCTTGGGCATGCGTGGCGGCTTCAGCGCGTGCTTGTAGGTCCACACAAGGTCGCCATCGGCCTCCAGCCCGGGCAGTTCCCGCGCCCGCGCACCGGTGGCCAGAACGATGGTCTTGGCGGTCAGCTCCTCGCTGCCCTTCTCGGTCTTGACCGAAACCTTGTCCTTGGCCGTCAGCCTGGCCTCGCCCATGATCGTCGTGATCTTGTTTTTCTTCATCAGGTGACCGACACCGGATGTCAGCTGCTTGGCCACGTCGCGCGACCGTTTGACCACCGCATCAAGATCGTAATCGATCTTCTCGGCTTTCAATCCGAATTCCTTGGCCCGGTGCATCAGGTGGAACACCTCGGACGAGCGCAGCATTGCCTTGGTCGGAATACAGCCCCAGTTCAGGCAGATCCCGCCCAGGTGCTCGCGTTCGACCACGGCCACCTTAAGGCCAAGCTGCGCGCCGCGGATTGCGGCCACGTAGCCGCCCGGCCCTGCCCCGATTACGATCATGTCAAAGGATTGCGCGGCCATGCGATGCTCCGTTTTCCGGTCCGTTCCAAAATATAGTTTGATATTAAACTATCTTGCGGCCCACCACAACGCGGCAGAGCCCGCCCGCAACAAGATGCCACGGGCAAGCGCGGTTTGTCCATTTTTTCCAAGGCAACGCGGATGGAACGTCAGGCGGCGGCGTCGGCGTCCTGCAACTCGCGCACAACGTTCCCGTAACCGCCCTTCTTCATGAAGGCCTTCTCGGCATCCGAACTCGTGCGGCTCAGCGCCTCGTTGCGGTGAGGGAAGCGGCCGAAACTGCGGATCACTTCGCGATGCGCGCGGGCATGCAACAGGTTGTCGTCGCCTCCCTCGGGCATCCGCTCGCAGATCAGCCGCACGCAGCGATCCTGATCGCACAGGTTTTCCGAATGCATCAGCGGCAGGTAGAAGAACTGCCGCGCCGGTTCGTCGATGCGCGTGTCCCAGCCCTTGTTGATCGCCGCCTTGGCCGCGGCCAGCCCGAACTTGTCGGTCGCAAAGGCCTGCGCGTCATCGCGGAACATGTTGCGTGGAAACTGGTCCATCAGAATGATATAGGCCAGCGTCCCGTTGGGATAGGTCAGCCACAGCCCGTTGGTGCCGTCGCAGGCGCGGTGATAGGCATCCAGAAACCTGTCCCGCACGGTCTTGTCCAGTTTGTCGGACGCCTCGTACCAGCCCTTCGGCCCGACCTCGTCGAGCCAAAAACTCAATATATCTTCGGGCGCTGTCATCCTATCCTCCCGTAGTGGGCAGCACGCATATGTAACAGGTTAACGACATCCCCGGCCTCAGGGACAGTAAAGAATTGCAACAATGGCAACCTTTCGTGACATCTCCCTGCCTGTGCCGCGCATATGAGCAGTCTCATGCAGCCTGTCCATCCTCTGCGTTTTCCTCCGCCGCCTCCATGGCAACTTCCTGCGCATAGGTCACCGCCATGGGCGACGCACTCGGCATGACGGCGGTGTAGCTCTCGGTGTCTTCCGCCGAAGGTGCGGCCCGCTGCGTCATGCGGTATGCGGCATAGGCCGCCATCATCGTGCACAGGGTCGCGATGTGCAGGAAATACCCGCTTGGCCCGATGACCCCCATGATCCACCCGGTGATGATGGGCCCAAAGACAGCGCCCAGCCCGTTGATGAACACCATGCCCCCCGCTGCGGCCGCCATGTCGTCGGAGCCGAGAAAGTCGTTGGTATAGGCAATGAGCAACGAATAGAGCGGGTTGGACATGCCGCCAACCAGAAAGGCGGCCACCAGCAAAAGCCAGAACACGCTGCCCAGCGCCATGCCGATCACCGCGCCAAGCGCCGCGACGGCCGATGCGATCAGGATCAGCAGCCGCCGGTCCATCCGGTCCGACAACCAGCCCAGCGGATATTGCACCAGCACCGCGCCCACATAGAACGTCGCAACGAAGGTCGAGATCTGTCCCACCGTCAGCCCGGCTTCGGCGCCATAAACCGCCGCCATGCCGAACTGCGCCGCAAAGACCCCGCCAAGCAGAAACATGCCGACACAGCCCAGCGGCGAGATCTTCATGATCTCGCGCAGGGTCATCGGCTTGGTGGTGTCGAAGGCCGGCGTCGGGCTGATCGAGAGCAGAATGGGTGCAAAGGACAGCGAAATCAGCACCGACGGGATGATGAACAGCACAAAACCGCCCGGGTCTGCGGTCAGCATCAGCGCCTGCGCACTGACGATACCCACCATCTGCACGATCATGTAAAGCGACAGCGCCTTGCCGCGATTGTCGTTCGTGGCGGCGTTGTTCAGCCAGCTTTCCGCGGTCACGTACACGCCGGAGAAGCAAAAGCCGATCAGAACGCGCCCCACGCCCCAGGCCCAGGGGTTGGCGAATGCCGGATAAAGGATCATCACCGCCGAAATCATCGAGGCCAGCGCCGCGAAGACCCGCACATGCCCCACCCGCCGGATCATGTCCGGCGCCTTGCGCGACCCGAACAGGAAGCCGAGGAAGTAACCCGACATCACCAGCGACATTTCCAGCGTGGAAAAGCCTTCCATCTGGCCGCGCACGCCCAGAAGCGTGCCTTGCATGCCGTTGCCGACCTGCAAGAGCATCATGCCCAGGAGCAGGGCCCAGGCGCTGGAAAGAACGGAAAACATGCGGATGCTCCAATAACTTTGTGCCCGTCTAGCGGGGCGTTACACAACAGGTCTGCCTCAATCGCGACTCGATCCGTCGCAGATGCAGGCCTTGCCAGTGTTTCCCGCCGGTTTCAACAGCGTCCGCGCCGGCCGACGCCGCCCCTGCGCGGAACCCCGCGCGGCGGCGCGTCGCGGCCGGGTTTTCAGCTGGCGGGCGGGTCGTCGGGGTCGCGAGCGCCACGGTCCGAGGTGGATGCTTCGGCCTGAATGTCGGCAAGCGTCGCGCGTTCCAGCTCTTCCTTCGACATGCCGGTGAGCAAGCGAAACACCCACAGCTTGACCGGCTCGCGCTTGAGGGCAAGGTTGGCGGCAAAGACGATGGATGCACAGACAAGCCCCGCGATCACGTAGTTCAGGATCAACAGCGCCGCGCTGGTAATCAACCCCACCCACATGACGCGGCGGACGAATCCCGGCACCTTGTTGAGTTTCATTCCATTCTCCTCCTGTCCTGCGGCACCAGCAGAGACGAATCCCCGTAGGAGAAGAATCGATACTCATTCTGGATCGCGTGCGTGTAGATATCCTTAATCCGGTCCGGCCCCATCAGGGCGCTGACCAGCATCATCAGCGTGCTTTTGGGCAGGTGAAAATTGGTCATCAGCGCATCGGTGACCCGAAACTCGAATCCGGGATAGATAAATATATCGGTCTCGCCCCGCCAAGGCGCGATCGTGCCATCGCGGGCGGCGCTCTCGATCAGGCGCAGCGCGGTCGTCCCCACCGGGATGATCCGCCCGCCCTCGGCCTTAGTCGCAGCGATCTCGGCGGCGGCGGCCTCGCTGACCTCGCCCCATTCGGCGTGCATCCGATGGGTCGTCACGTCCTCGACCTTCACCGGCAGGAACGTACCCGCGCCGACATGCAGGGTGACTTCGGTGAACGCCACGCCCTGAGCCGCCAGCCCGGCCAGAAGGTCATCGTCGAAATGCAAGCTGGCGGTCGGGGCGGCCACCGCCCCGGATTCCTTGGCAAAGACGGTCTGATAATCGTCCCGATCTTGGTCATCTGCGGCGCGCTTGCTGGCGATGTAGGGCGGCAACGGCATCGCGCCCGCCGCGTTCAGCGCCACGTCGAAATCGTCACCGGACAGGTTGAAGCGCAGCACGCCTTGCCCGTCCTCCTTGTCCAGCAGCGTCGCCTCCAGCCCAGCGTCGAACCGCACGGGCTCGCCGATCCGCAATTTCTTCAGCGGCTTGATCATGGCCTGCCAGTCACCCTCGGGCGTGGCATCCAGCAGCGTCACTTCGATCCGCGCTTCAGTCTCGCCCTGGGCACTCTCGCGCCGCCGCACCCCGGACAGCCGCGCCGGGATCACCTTGGTGTTGTTCAGGATCAACCGGTCACCGGGCCGTAAGTACTGACCGAGGTCATGGACCCGCGCATCGGTGATCCCGTCCCCCTGCGCCACCAGCAGCCGCGCCGACGGCCTCGGCCTTGCGGGCCGGGTCGCGATCAGCGCCTCGGGCAGGTCGAAATCAAAATCCGAAAGCTTCATCGTCCGTATTCGCGAGTGTCAAAGTCGCGCACGCGCGAGTTGCTCTGCGGCGCCTGCGATTGAGGCCTGCCTTGGTTTGCCTGACCGTCCTGCGCAGGTCGCGTCGATTGCGGCAGGCTCGGTGCGGGACGGCGGAACAACTCGCGGAACATGCCCGGCGTGAAGGCCGACAGCGGATTGACACTGACCCGCGGGCTCCGGGCCGGCCCCTTCAGCGTGTAGTTGAAGCCGAACAGCCCCTCGCCCCGCCGGGTAAAGAACCCGCCCACGGCGTTCACCACGTAGACCGGGGAAATCACGCCCTGCATGTCCATCTGTCCGCTTTCCAAGAAGTAATACCCGTCCATCGTGATCCCCATTGCGGCGCCCACCGCGCTGCTCGAATACAGGGTGACGCGGTCGGGTGAAAGCTGGAACCGCGCTTCGAGCAGCTCGAAATGGATGCCGTCTCCGCCCAGCTGCTCCAGCAAGCCCACTACCGTCAGCGCGTTCAGCAGGGCCGCCATCGACGGCGCGTCCTTGAGGCGCATCGCGCCCTTGGCCGTCAGCTTACCCTCATAGATGCCCGGCCCCTTGCCCGGCACCAGTGTCACGTCCAGCTTGCCGTTGCGGGCACCCTTGATCAGCCCCGCCGATACCAGCACCCCTGCCGCATCTTCGGCCTGGATGCGAAAGGCGCTGCGCCCGCCTTGCGGGATGACCCGCCCGGTGATCGGCGATCCGCCATTGACCTGGCCGGTAAAGCTCCCGTCGGCGCCGCGCGACATGTCCAATTCGGCACGGAAATTCGTCAGTGCGATTCCGTCCGAAATCTGCAAGCGATCCAGCACCAGCGACACCGGCCCGCCGCGCCGCGCCCGCTGCTGTCCGCCGCCGCCGCCATCGCCGCCCAGCGAGGTCTGGCGCAGATCCACCGAGCCGCCCAGCACGCGCACCGCCGGGGTCACGCCTGCCCCGCGCCCGACCAGGTCCACCGGCACGCTCAGCCAGTTGCCGACCTGCACCTGGGAAAACGAGGCCCGGTCAAGCTGTCCACTGTCGCGCAAGGTGACGGCGCCTCGGGCGTTCAGCCCCGCGGCCGAAATTTCCAGCCGGTCGATCGTGGGCGGCGCGCCCAGCCGCCCCGACGCCTCCAGCCGTCCGGTGCCGCCCTGCGACAGCGCCCAGTCCAGTTGCGGAACGCGCAATCCGACGCCCGCCAAAGACGAGCTTAGGCGGAAGACCCCAGGTGCGCCTTTCTCGAAATCGATCTCCATGTCGGCCCGGCCCGCGCCGGACACGCTGCCCGGCGGCAGGCCGATGCCGAACTCCTCGGCGAACCGCTCTGACAGTTCGACCCAGCCGCGCACGGTGCTGGTGTTCGCACCCGGACTGATATCGGTCTCGAACCGCCCGTCGAAGGGCACCTGCCCGATGCGCCCCGCGCCCGCCACGCTCAGCATGTCGTCGGCCAGCGCCACGTCCAGCGCCGACGCGGACAGGACCCGCCCGGGCACCAACACCTCGCTGCGCACATCGCGCAGCGTGCCGGAGATGTCGAAATCCACGTCCTCGACCGTCAGCTTGTCCAGCAGGCGCAGGTCGAGCACACCCTGCAACTCCGCCATCCCGTCAGCCAGCGTGACCTCGCGCCCCGCCTTGGTCAGGAATTCCAGCGGCGGCTCGTCCAGCAGCGCCAAGGCGGCAGTGATCGTGCTGCGCGTGCGCAGATTGACCTGAGCGGGCGTCCGTTTCACCGCTACATCGGGGATGTCGAAACTGGTGCCGGTGATATCGACCCGGCCGCCCTGTGGCGCGGTCACGTATCCCCCCAGTGCCGACACCACGAAACGGTTGTCCATCAGCGACGCATGCCCATGCGCGTTCTCGATCACCGGGAAATCCTTGATGAACTGAGTGCTGAACTTCTCGAAATCGAAACCCAGAAAAAAATCCGGGCTGTGCTTGGGCAGCGAGCGCAGCGCAAGCTGAATGTTTTTCAGCTCCGCGGCGCGGACGTTATTGGTGATCCACTCACGGGTTTTTTCCTCCAGCCGCTCAGGCCAAAGCTGCATCAGGCGGTCCGGGGCGATCCGGTCCATGTGACCGTCCAGCGACACATCCCAGCCATCGGGCTCGGCCCGCGCCTCGCCATTGAAACGCAGAACATCGTCCTGATCGCTGAGGCTCAGCTCACCAAGCGTCAGCACGAACGGGTCCAGTTGCAGGCGCATGTCCATCCGCGCGCCCTGAAGCGTGATCGCCTCGGCGTACAGATCCATCGGGTTGGCCTCCACCTCGGATAGGCCGACCTGCAGCAAAATTTCACTGGGCCAGCCGTTTTCCATGCCCACCAGATAGGCATGACCCGTGGCGCTGGTCTTGACCCACTTGCTGTCGATCGACAGTTCGTTGAACTGGATCCTGTGCTCGGCCGGATCATAGGTGAAGTAACTGCGCACCGAAGAAAACGCGATGGGCGCGGTCGCCGCGTTCGGCTTCACCGCGCCCGCGCCGATCTGAAGCGTGGCGCTGAGCGGGCCAAGCTTTCCCTCCGCGTCCACCGACGCCCGCAAAGCGCCGGAAATGGGCGCGTCGATTGCGTCGAGCCAGGCCAGCGCGGGCGACTGCCCCGCCACGTCGCGGGCCGGCATGTCCTCGAAACTCAGTCCGACCTCGGACTCGGCGTTGCCCAGTTGGCCGGTATAGTTCAACGCCAGCGTGGTGGCGTAATCCCGCGCGCCGATCAGCGCGAAATCCCCACGCAGGCGGATATCGTCGCCTTCGCGCGTGACATCCAGCCGGCCGCCATCGGCGGTCCAGGCCCGCTCGGTGCGCTCGTCCTCGTAGCGCAGCGAGACGTTGGTGGCCTCGATCCGCGCCAGCTTGCGAAAGGCCGGGCGGTTCAGGATGTCGTCCAGCCGTTCGGCCAGGCCGGTCACGGTCACCGGCTCGCGCGCGGCGGCCTCGGCATCCCCCAAGGTCATGCCGACCTCACCAGTGCCGGTGCGACGAAAGCTAAGTTGCGCACCGGACAACAGGATGGTGCTTGGCTGCAATTCGCCCTGCATCAGCGCGCCCAAGTCCACGGTGCCCTGCACGTCCGACAGGCTGGCAATGGGCAGGCCTGTCTCGTCGCGCACCATCACATCGTGCAACGACAGGCGCGGCACCCAGCCTTCCTCGACCACTACGGCCATGTCGCCGAAATGCAGCGATATGCCATCGACGGCTGCGTTGACTTCGCGCGTCACGCGCTCGCGCACCCATTCCGGCGCCGACACCCGCGTGCCGATCATCGCCATGACCGCAACGCTCAGGCCAAGGCACAGCACAAGGATCAGTCCGGCACTCCAGAGACCGAACCGTTTGAGGCGTTTGCCACGTGGTTTCTTCTGCGTTGTGTCGCTCATTTTCCCGTTGCCGCGCGTTGACCGCGCTTTTGCCTGCTCACATCTTTATTCTTGCCGCTCACGCGTTAATTTGAAACTCACTTTTTATACATTGGAGACTCCGCATGCTTGAGCCCGGCCAACCGGCCCCCGATTTCGCCCTTCCGCGTGACGGCGGCGACCTTGTCACCCTGTCCGATCAGCGCCCGGCGCCGGTGGTCCTGTATTTCTATCCCAAGGACGACACGCCCGGCTGCACCAAGGAGGCCATCGCCTTCACCGGCCTAGTCGAGGATTTCGACGCAGTCGGCGCCAAGATCTTCGGCATTTCCAAGGACACCGTGGCCAAGCACGACAAGTTCCGCGACAAGCATGAGTTGGGCATTCCCCTTCTGTCTGACGCTGATACGCATGTGTGCGAGGAATACGGCGTCTGGAAAGAAAAAAAGATGTACGGCAAGACCTTCATGGGGATCGAGCGCACGACCGTGCTGATCGATCAGGACGGCATGATCGCGCGGATCTGGCCCAAGGTGAAGGTTGACGGCCACGCAGAGGAGGTGCTGGAAGCGGTGCGCGCGCTTTGACGGAGCAAACCCTTGCGCAAATGGCCGTCGAGGTGCTGACCACCGCCGACGGGCGCCAAAAGACCGCCCTGTCGCGACGCCATGCCAAAACCTGGTTTGCCGCCCGCACTGCCGGGCGCGACCTGCCAGTGGGTCACGCGGCCCCACCGCCACGCCCCGCGCGTCCCGACCTGCCCCGCCTGCTGGACCCGCGCGACGTACCGCGCCGCCGCCCCGGTACCGCGCCCGGTCGGCTGGCGATTCTGCACGCGGTGGCACATATAGAACTCAATGCCGTCGACTTGCACTGGGACATCATCCCGCGCTTCACCGACGTGAAGATGCCCATCGGATTCTACGACGACTGGGTGAAATCGGCCGACGAAGAATCCAAGCATTTCAATCTGGTATGCGACTGCCTCGAGGCAAAAGACAGCCATTACGGCGCACTCGACGCCCATGCCGGCATGTGGCGCGCCGCCGAGGACACGGCCGAGGATTTCATGGGCCGCCTCGCCGTCGTGCCCATGGTGCTCGAGGCCCGCGGCCTCGACGTGACGCCGGGCATGATCGACCTCTTTGAGACCGCCGGCGAGGACCAGACCGTCGAGGCGCTCAAGGTCATCTACGCCGAGGAGGTGGGTCACGTCGCCTATGGCTCCAAGTGGTTTCATTTCCTCTGCGGCCGGCACGAGATGGACCCCAAGGAGGCCTTCCACGGCCTTGTCCGCCGCTATTTCCACGGGGGTCTGAAACCGCCCTTCAACGAAGAAAAACGCGCCGAAGCGGGTTTGCCCCCCGACTTTTACTGGCCGTTGGCGACGCGCAAAACCGGGGCTTGATAGCGCATTTGTGCCACCAAGCCCTTAAGAATCGGCAATTTTCTGCCAATTCCGGATCAAATCGCCACCATCTCCGCCTAAGGTGGTCAAAATCCTTGCCCAATAGTGAACGCCTGTGTACCCAACCCCGGACGATGCCACCGGACCACTCCGGCCTCGAATGGACTACGCCGCACCCCTTGAACGCGGCAAAGGGTTGAGCATCGACATTGGGAGAGGTTGAAAGGGACGGACTCAATCTTGCGCAGACGATTTTTGATCAAGCTGAACCACATCCTGGAAAAGCACTTTCCGGAACGCCGCGTTTTCCTGCGGTCCGACACAGACACCCGCTTTATCCGGCTTCGGCCCGCGACGCAGCTTATCGCCTTCACCGGCGCCTCGGCCATCGTGGCTTGGGCGATCATCGCGACCGCCGTCCTGGTGATGGACTCGATCGGATCGGGTAACTTCCGCGAGCAGGCCAAGCGCGACCAGCGCACCTATGAGGCCCGGCTGAACGCGTTGGAGGATGAACGCGACAAGCGCGCCGAAGAGGCGCTGGCGGCCCAGAACCGCTTCAACTCGGCGCTGGAACAAATTTCGGTGATGCAGACCGAACTCCTGACCTCCGAAACCCGGCGGCGCGAGCTTGAGACCGGGATCGAGGTGATCCAGTCGACCCTGCGCCGCACCATGAAAGACCGCGACAGCGCCCGCAACGAGGCCGCGCAGTTGGCCGAAGCAATCGACAATTCCGGCGACACGCCCCTGCCCGGCCAGTCGGGCAGCGCGGGCGAGGACCCGATGGTAGAGTTTCTGTCGTCCCAGCTTGCCGCCACCGCGCAAGAGCGTGACCAGGTCACCGCCGACGCGCAGGATGCGCTGTTGCGGGCCGACGAGATGGCCACCCAGATCCAGCTGATGCAGGATCAGAACGACCAGATTTTCCGCCAGTTGGAAGAGGCGATGACGATCTCGGTCGAGCCGCTGGACAAGATGTTCACCGCCGCCGGCATGAACCCCGACCGGCTCCTGGACACCGTGCGCTCGGGCTATTCCGGCCAAGGCGGGCCACTGATGCCCCTCAACTTCTCCACCCGGGGCGAAGACCCTTCGGTTGACACCCGCCGCGCCAACGGCATCCTTCAGGGCATGGACAAGCTGAACCTGTATCGCATCGCCGCCCAAAAGGCCCCCTTCGCGATGCCGGTCAAATCGTCTTTCCGCTTCACGTCTGGCTTCGGCATGCGCTGGGGCCGGATGCATTCCGGCACCGATTTCGCCGCGCCGCATGGTACGGCGATCTTCTCCACCGCCGACGGCGTGGTCGTTCACGCCGGCTGGCAATCTGGGTATGGCCGCCTTGTGAAGATCCAGCACGAGTTCGGGATCGAGACGCGCTATGCCCACATGTCCAAGTTGCACGTCAAGAAGGGCCAAAGGGTCTCGCGCGGGCAACGAATTGGTGATATGGGGAGCACTGGACGTTCCACCGGCACCCATCTACACTACGAGGTCCGTGTCGGCGGCAAGGCCGTCAACCCCATGATCTACATCAAGGCTGCAAGAGATGTTTTCTAAGAGCAAAATCAACGACCCCGCGCCGAAACCGGATTCTGCGGCCAAACCCGCCGCGCCGGCCGAGCCGCGCAAGGACACCACCGAGAAGCCCAGCAGTGGCGAGTTCAAGGCCGCGGCCCCCAAGGCCAAGCCCCCCGCCTCGGTTCTGTCGCCCGATCTTCACGTCACCGGCAATCTCAAGACCACCGGCGACGTGCAAGTCGAAGGCACTGTCGAGGGCGACATTCGCGCCCACCTTCTGACCATCGGCGAAAGCGCCACGATCAAGGGCGAAATCATCGCCGATGACGTCGTGATCAACGGCCGAATCGTCGGCCGCGTGCGTGGCCTGAAGGTGCGCCTGACCTCGACTGCCCGCGTCGAAGGCGACATCATCCACAAAACCATCGCCATCGAATCCGGCGCCCATTTCGAGGGCTCGGTGCAACGCCAGGACGACCCGCTCAACGCCGGTGGCAAAAAACAAGCCGCCCCGGCACAGCAATCGGCCTCACCGGCGCCCGCCCCTGCGAACGAGCCGGCCAAGAGCTGACGGCGATGCATATATGTCAGGAAGGGCGCCCGGGGCTTCCCTTGGCGCCTTTTTTCATAGCGTGGTTGACCACCAAAGCCGAACGCCAAGGTGCCACTCTGCCCTCACCTCACACGTCGTCCGAAATCGGGTTCTGCCCCTCTTTCCCTTGTTCCTGAGACAGGATGTTCCGCACCTCCTGCATCAGCGCCTGCTGCGACACACGGTCCTTCGATGTCTTGCATTCGGCTTTCGACAGCCGGGTCAGCAAGGTCTTCAGATACTGGTCACGTGTGCCGAGAGAATATCCTTCTTCGGCCAGCACTTGGTGAAGCTCCTCCGGACCGACCCAAACGCCGTCAGGCGTGCGAAGTTTTTCAAAGTCTGAGGTGTCTGTCATCGCGCCTCCCATATTTAAACGTTTCCTGACGGTACGGCGTTCCATCTTCCGCCATGGTTTCCGCAAGAGCGCCGGCAACCAGCCGGCCATCCGGCCGCACGTCCTGCCGCCGCGGCGCTTGTGCATCACCTTCCGCCCCCGTGCTTATAAAGCGCCGTCTCCCTTGACACTTGCGCCGCAATCCCCCATCTGTCCCGCATCGCTGCGATTGCGCGTGAGCCGGGCCACCCGCCCGAACCAGCAACCAGCCCGATTTCTCCAGTTCCCCCATCACGCAGGGTTTCTGATGCGGCGCCAGATGGCGCGGGATCCGCCCGCTCCTTCTTACAGTGTCCGCGCAACCCTTGCGCCCGCGCATCCCGTGCGGGCCATGTCTCTCGGTCACCGGCGCTACGCCGCGTGGCCCGCAAAGGATACGACTTGTACGATTTCGACATGCTGGGCCTCGCGCCCGAACTCAACACCGCCCTCAGGACCGCCGGCCTGACAGAGCCGACGCCGATCCAGAACAAGGCCATTCCGCTGGCGCTGGAAGGCCATGACGTCATGGGCCTCGCCCAGACCGGCACCGGCAAGACGCTCGCCTTCGGCCTGCCGCTCATCCAGCACCTGCTCGATGCACCGGGCAAGCCGGACCCCAAGATGGTCAAGGCCCTCATCCTCGCCCCGACGCGCGAACTGGTGAACCAGATCGCCGAGTCGCTGCGCGGCCTGACGAATGGCACCAAGCTGCGCGTCGTCACCGTCGTCGGCGGGCAATCCATCGGCAAGCAGATCAGCCTTCTTTCGCGCGGCACCGACATTCTCGTCGCCACGCCGGGCCGCCTGATGGACCTGATGGACCGACGCGCGCTCGACCTTTCCACCGCGCGCCACCTCGTGCTGGACGAGGCCGACCAGATGCTCGACATGGGCTTCATCCACGCCCTGCGCAAAATCGCGCCGCATCTGGGCACACCGCGCCAGACCATGCTGTTCTCGGCCACCATGCCCAAGCAGATGGAAGAGCTTTCCGGCGCCTATCTCACAAACCCCAAGCGGGTGCAGGTCGCCCCTCCGGGCAAGGCCGCCGACAAGATCACCCAATCGGTGCACCATGTCGCCAAGAACGACAAGTCCGCCAAGCTGCGTGAACTTCTGACCGATGACCCACATGCCCTCACCCTCGTCTTTTCCCGCACCAAACACGGCGCGGAACGGCTGATGAAGGGGCTGGTGTCCGACGGCTTCAATGCTGCCTCGATCCACGGCAACAAGAGCCAGGGCCAGCGTGACCGCGCGCTCAAAGCGTTCCGCGACGGCACCACCAACATCCTCGTCGCCACGGATGTGGCGGCGCGCGGCATCGACATTCCCGGCGTCGCCTACGTGGTCAACTACGACCTGCCCGAAGTGGCCGACAACTACGTCCACCGCATCGGCCGCACCGCCCGGGCGGGCCGCGAAGGCGAGGCGATCTCGCTCTGCGCCCCCGAGGAAGCGGACCTGCTTCGCGACATCGAGAAGGTGATGAAGATCACCGTGCCCGTCGCCAGCGGCACCGCTCCTGCATTTGAGGCGGGCCGCGGGCCCAAGAAACGCGGCAACGGGTCCAACCGTCGTCGTGGCGGCAAGCCGGCCCAGGGTGGCGGCCAAGGTCAGGCCCCCTCTTCGGCGCAAAAACCCCGCCGCCAGCGCCGCCGCAACCGCGCAGCCTGAGGCGCATAGCATGGGCCGGGGGGTAACCCCGGCCTAGCCCCTCACGATCAACGTCTCCGGCGTCTGGTCGGTCAGAACCTCCGCGCCGTTATCCGTCAGCATCACCGTGTTGGAGATGAAGTAGTCCACCACGTCCGTATTGGTGAACCAGGAATGGGCATGAAAGACCATGCCAACCTCCAGCTTGCGCTCCGAGCCGGGAAAGAGGCTGGTCACCATCGACCCGCCCGTCCAACTGGGCGGAAAGCCGATCCCCACCAGGTAGCCGCAGTGATGCCGGTTGTAGTCGGCCAGCCCCGCGCCCGCCGCCACCTCGCGCCACGCGGCATAGGCATCGCCCGCCGCAGCACCGGGTTTCAGCGCGGCACAGATCGCCTTCATGCCATCAACGGCCAACTCGACAGACCGCTCCACGCCCTCCGGCGCCGCGCCGACATAGACAAGCCGCCCCATCGGCGCCTGGTATTTGCGATAGGCGCCGCAGGTCTCCATGAAAACCGCGTCGCCGGTGCGATACACGTCGCCGCGCCATGTCGTGTGCTCTTCGCCCAGCCGTGACGTGGGTCGAAAGAACGGCCCGAACCCGGGATATTCACTCTCCGCCAGGATCGCCGCGCGGTGATACTCGGCGGCCACCTCGTAATCGCTGGCCCCATCCCGCACCGCCTCGATCGCGGCCAGCGTGCCAAGGTCCGCCGCCCGCGCCGCCTTGCGGGTATAGGCCATCTCGACCGGCGATTTCACCAGCCGCAGATCGTCGATCAGGCCGGAGCCATCGATCCACTCGGCATCCCCGTCCATGATGCGCTCGGCATGGCGCGGCGTCAGGAACAGGCTGCGCTTCTCGATGCCGACGCGTCCGCCCTTGAGGCCCAGATCGGCCATCGCCCGCAACACGTGATCCGACAATTCCTCGTGATCCGCATGGCCATAGAACCCGGCGTTCCGCACCTGGTTGGCGACCGTGATCCCCTCCATTGCGCGGCACACCAGCGCCATCTCGCCGTCCGCGTTCAGCACCAGAACATGCGCGGCAAAAAACCCCCAATGGTCCAGCCCCGTCAGCCAGTAGATGCTCTCGGGCACCGAGATCAGCAGCCCGTCCAGCCCCTGCGCTTTCAGAACCGAACAGGACCGCGCCACGCGGCCCGCCAGTTCACCATCGTCGAATGCAGGCCCGGTCATGTCAGCACCCTCACAGCTTGACCGCATCGCGCAAGTACGGCAGCCGGTTCCGCGCCGCCACCACACGCGCGGGGTCGACATTTGCGGCAATCACCGTTTCCTCCGCCCCGGCCACCGCCTCTTCCACGCCGTCCGGCGCCACGATCCGGCTGCCGCCAAGGTAGCGCGCACCGCCCTCGGCGCCCGCGTGGTTGGCATAGGCCAACCACAGCCCGTTCTCGAAGGCCCGCGTCGGCACCAGTTTCTCGGCCACCACACTCCATTGATCGATCAGGGCCGTCGGCACCAGCGCCAACTCGGCCCCGTGCAGCGCCGCGCGGCGCAAACTTTCGGGCAGCTCGACCTCGTAACAGATGATGATCGCAATGCGCATCCCGCCGTGATCGACCAGCGTGGGCGTATCGCCATTGGCAAATGTCTCTTCTTCAAAACTGCCCGGCGACGGCAACCGCTTGCGGTGATTGGCCAGCGCCGCGCCATCCGCGCCCACCAGCCGCGCGGCATTGTAAACCACGCCGTCCGCCGCTTCCGGGTAGCCATAGCACACGGCGGTCTCATGCCGCTTGGCCATTTCGGCCACATCCTGAAAGAACGGACCCGTCGCAGGTTCGGCCAACGCCGCATGATCGGCCCCCATATAGCCCGACAGGAACAGCTCGGGACAGACCATCAGGTCGGCCTCGCGCTCCGCCAGCCGCAACTCCAAAGCCCGAAGCCGCGCACTGGTCGACAGCCCGCCCGCATCGCATTGAAATATCCCGAGACGCATCCGGCCCTCCCGCGGTTTTGCCCGGCAAAGCCAACACGCAGATCGGTTTCAGGTCAATCTTTTAGAACAGCATCCTAGGCTTCCAGCTCGGCATCCCAGTAAAGGAAGTCGATCCAGCTTTCGTGCAGGTGATTAGGCGGAAACTTCCGCCCCAGGTTGCGCAACTGTTCCGCTGCCGGCGCGCGCGGCGGCTTGCGCAGGTTCAGCCCCGAGCGCCGCAGGCTTCTGGAGCCCTTGCGCAGGTTGCAGGGCGAACACGCCGCCACTACGTTTTCCCAAGACGTGATCCCGCCCTTGGCACGCGGCACCACGTGGTCAAAGGTCAGATCCCCCTTTGCTCCGCAGTACTGACACTGGAATTCATCCCTCAAAAACAAATTAAAGCGCGTGAAGGCTACGCGCTTTTGAGGTTTGACGTAATCTTTCAAAACGATGACCGAGGGTATCCTGATCTCGGTCGAGGGACTTCGCACCGTATCTTCGTACTCGGCCACGATGTCCACCCGGTCAAGGAACACGGCCTTCACGGCGTCCTGCCAGGGCCAGAGCGACAGCGGATAATATGACAGCGGGCGATAATCGGCGTTCAGAACCAGCGCCGGATGATGTTTCAGCGCCGAGGGCGCCCTTACGAATTCCGTTCTGAAATCTGCATCCATGACCTTACTTACCCCCGCTCGTATCGCCTCATGCTCTGGTTCGGGGCGTGACAGCCGCCCCTTGATTGCGTTCACTATATATCGTGTTTCGCCTCTGGCAAGTGCCGGATATGGCGGTACATCTTGCGATTTGCGTAGCGCGATTCCGTGACGGGGATGTGACACTTATCCACAAGCGTTCTGCCATAGCAGGCCCTGCGAGAAACCGCCGCACCTTGCGGACGCGCCCATCGCCACCAGCGCCGCGGAATTTGCGAAAATTCCGCAATGGAAAATACGTATTTTCCAGCCCATTTTTTGCGCAAAAAATGGGCCGCTCAAGGCGAAACCCGGCCTCGCAGGGCCGGGTTTCGCGTTTCTTGGCTCGCTCTGAACTCAGGCCGCCTCGACCGCCCTGCGGGTCATCACCGCCACCAGATGCGCGCGATAGGCACCCGAGCCGTGCAGGTCCGAAATCATCCCGTCCGCCGGCACCGACAGTCCGTCCAGTGCGGAGGCCGAGAAGTTGCCGTTCAGCGCCTCCTCTGCCTCGGTCCAGCGGAACACGCCCTCTTCGGACGCGCCCGTAACGGCCACGCGCACGCCGTCGGCGAACTTCGCCACGAAGACGCCAACCAGCGCAAAGCGCGATGCGGGCTGTTCGAACTTCTGGTAGTTGGCTTTCTCCGGCACCGGGAACTTCACCTCGGTGATGATCTCGCCCTCATTCAGCGCGGTGGCGAACATGCCGTCGAAGAAGTCATCCGCCGCGATTTCGCGCTCATTGGTCACCACCGTTGCACCCGAGGCCAGCACGGCCGCCGGATAGCACGCCGACGGGTCATTGTTGGCCAGACTGCCGCCGATGGTGCCACGGTTGCGCACTGCCGGGTCGCCGATATTCTCGGCCAACCAGACCAGCGCCGGATAAGCGCCCGATCCCGCCGCCACATCGCCGTGGGTCGTGCCCCCGCCGATGCAGATGCGGCCCTCGTCATCGGTGCAGATGCCCTTGATCTCGTCGATCCCGCTCAGGCACACCAACACTTCGGGCGCGGCCAGCCGCTGCTTCAGCGTGGGGATCAGGGTCTGCCCGCCCCCCAGCGCCTGGTTCTCGTCGCTTTGTTTGAGCAGCGCCACCGCGTCGGCCACGGTGCTCGGGCGTTCGATTTCGAATGCGTACATCGTCTTTCTCCTTACCCTTGCATCGCCTGCCAGACGCGCGAGGGCGTCAGCGGCATGTCGATATGCGTCACGTCATGCCCCGCGCGTTGCAGCGCATCCACCACGGCATTGACCACCGAAGGCGGGCTGCCGATCGCCCCGGCCTCGCCGCAGCCCTTCACGCCCAGCGGGTTGTGCGTGCAGGGCGTCTGGCAGGAATGGTCGACATCGTAGAACGGCACATCATCGGCGCGCGGCATCGCGTAGTCCATGTAGGACGCGCTCAGCAACTGGCCGTCGGCATCGTAGGAGGTCTGCTCCAGCAGCGCCTGCCCGATCCCCTGCGCCAGCCCGCCATGCACCTGGCCCGACACGATCATCGGGTTGATGACATTGCCGAAATCGTCCGCGGCGGCAAAGCTCTCGATGGTGACCTTGCCGGTCTCGGGGTCGACCTCCACCTCGCAGGCATAAGCGCCCGACGGGTAGGTAAAGTTCGCCGGATCGTAGAACGCGGTCTCCTCCAGCCCCGGCTCGATCTCTTCCAGCGGGTAGTTGTGCGGCACGTAGGCCGCCAACGTCACGTCGCCCCAGGCCACGGATTTGTCTGTGCCCGCGACGCTGAACTGGCCATCCTTCAGCTCGATATCGGCCTCCGAGGCCTCCATCAGGTGCGCCGCGATCTTGCGGGCCTTGGCGATGATCTTCTCCGTCGCCTTGACCATGGCACTGCCGCCCACGGCGATCGACCGCGAGCCATAAGTGCCCATGCCCATCGGTGTATTGGCGGTGTCGCCATGCTCGATCTCGATCATCGACTCGTCGATCCCGATCATGTCCGCGACAACTTGGGCGAACGAGGTCTCATGCCCCTGCCCGTGGCTGTGGCTGCCGGTCATGACGGTGATCCCGCCGGTGGCGTTCACCCGCACGGTGGCAGATTCATAGAGACCCGCGCGCGCGCCCAACTGCCCCACCAGGTTCGATGGTGCGATACCGCAAGCCTCGATATAGCAGTTCACGCCAAGCCCGCGCAGCTTGCCCTTGGCCTTGCTGTCCGCCAGCCGCTTGTCGAAGCCGGACATGTCGATCATTTCCAACAGCTTGTCCATGCAGGCGTTGTAATCGCCGGTATCGTACTCGACAGCGACCGGCGTGGCATAGGGAAACTCGGTGACGAAGTTCTGACGCCGCAGCTCGATCGGATCTACGCCCAGTTCCCGCGCCGCCTTGTCGATGACGCGCTCCAGCTGGTACGTCGCCTCGGGCCGCCCGGCCCCGCGATAGGCATCGACCGGCACGGTGTTGGTAAAGACCGCCTTCACGTTCACATAGATATTGGGCGTTTTGTAATTGCCCGCCATCAGCGTGCCGTGCAGCCATGTCGGGATGCTCGGCGCGAAGGTCGACAGATACGCACCCATGTTGGCATAGGTCTCTGTGCGCACAGCGGTAAAGTTGTTGTCCGCATCCAGCGCCAGTTCGATCTTGGTCACGTGATCGCGGCCATGGGCGTCACTGATGAACGCCTCCGAGCGCGAGCAGGTCCATTTGACCGGCCGGTTCAGCTTCTTAGCAGCAAAGGTGCAGAAGGCTTCCTCGGCATAGTGATAGATCTTCGAGCCGAAACCTCCACCCACATCGGGCGCCACGACCCGCAGCTTGTGCTCGGGAATGCCCAGCACGAAGGCGCCCATCAACAGGCGGATTACATGCGGGTTCTGGCTCGTGGTGTAAAGCGTGCTGTCATCGGTGCCGCGGCTGTAGTCCCCCACCGCAACACGCGGCTCCATCGCATTGGGCACCAGCCGGTTGTTCACCAGCTCCAGCGTGGTCACGTGCGCGGCGTTCTGGATCGCCTCCTCGACCGCGCCCTTGTTCTCTTCGACGAAGCCCCAGTCATAGCAAAGGTTGCTCGTCAGGTCGTCATGCACCTTGGTGGCGCCGTCCTTCAGCGCCTCCTTCATATCCATGACGGCCGGCAGATCGCTGATATCGACCTCGATCGCCTCGGCGGCATCACGCGCCTGCTCACGCGTTTCGGCCACCACGGCGGCGATGGGGTCGCCCACATGCCGAACCTTGCCTTGTGCCAGCACCGGGTGCGGCGGCTCTTGCATGGGCTCGCCATGCCGGTCCGTCACCTGCCAGCCGCAGGGGATGCCCCCCACCTCGGCGAAATCCGCGCCGGTGAAAACCTTGAGCACGCCGGGCATGCCCTCGGCGGCGCTGGTGTCCACGTTGTCCAACGTGCCATGCGCCACGTCCGAGCGCAGGAAATGCACATAAGCCTGTCCGCGCAGGTTGATGTCGTCGGTATAATTGCCGGCCCCCGTCAGGAACCGTACGTCCTCGCGCCGCTTGGAACTGGCGCCGATGCCACCATCTTTGGGCATGTGTTAATCCTCCCTGAAAACAGTGCGTGCACGCACGCACCCTACGCCGTCACTCGGCCGCGATGTTGCTGACGTCCTGTCCCGCCGCGGCGAGGATCGCCTTGACGATGTTGTGATACCCGGTGCAGCGGCAGATATTGCCCTTCAGGTACTCGCGCACCTCCGCTTCGGTCGGGTTCGGGTTGTCCTTCAAGAGCGCCTCCGCCGACATCACCATGCCCGGCGTGCAGAACCCGCATTGCAGCCCGTGAAACTCCTGGAACGCCTGCTGGACCGGGGTCATGGTGCCGTCCTCCGCAGCCATCCCCTCGATTGTGGTCACTTCCGTGCCCTCGGCTTCAGCCGCGAACATCGAGCAGGCCTTTACGGCCTTGCCGTCCACGTGCACCACACAGGCGCCGCACTGGCTGGTGTCACAGCCCACATGCGTGCCCGTCAGACCCAGCTCGTCACGGATAAAATCGACAAGTAGCGTGCGTCCTTCAACCTCGCCGGACGCAGGCTTGCCGTTCACGGTCATCTTGACCTGTGCCATCGGCTCCTCCCATTGGCTTTTCTAATTGGCTGAGTGGAGTTAAACACGCCGCCCCACACTTGAGAAGGCACTTTCTGTCGCGCCACCCCATGCCTTTGTATCGGTTGCCGGGACCTGCCGCAGGTCTCGGCGGGTCGCATCCTGGGCGTCAGAGGCGCATTGTTGCGGTTTTCGGTCATCGTCCCGGACCGCCCCACGCATCGGCAGGCAGCCGCACCTGCCCTAGCCGGTCGTGCGGCGCTGTCGCGGCTGTGGCCGCGTGGGGATCTCCTTGAGCAATCCGCCCACACCCATTGCCGCGAAATCCTCCGAGCCGACCGGCACGCCGCAGGCCACCCGAGCCAGCACCCAGTCCGCCCCGTGCAAAACTGGCGACCGCGCGCTGTTGGGCAAGCCGATCACGGGCCGCTCCCCGAACCGGCCCGTGAACAGCAGGTTACCCGGATCGACCGGAATCCCGAACCGCTCGACCTCTCCGCCGGCCCGGCGCAGTGCCTCGGGCCCGGTGTCGCGCATGTCCGAGGTGGCCGACGCGGTCAGAATCAGCACCACGTCGCCATGCGCCGCCGCGATGGCGCGGGCCAGCGCGGGCATTTCGTGCGGACAGCTCAGCGTCTGGCTCAGGTGCATCCCGAGACTGGCCAGCCGCGTGCGGATCGCCTCGGCCCCGCGCAGGCCGGGGCCGTCGGGGGTATCGCTGACGATCAGGCTGGCGGTGGCGTATTTCGGCCGGTGTAGCGCGATGGCGCCCCGCCCGGCCTCCGCCGCCCGGTCCAGCGCCTCTGCCGCCACCCCGTAAGAGATGATCTTGACCGTCGCCACCATGCCCCCCGGATGCGTCTGAAACCACGGCGCAACCGTGGCCAGCGTCACCATCGGATCCACCATATTGGCCGCCGCGACCTTTGCCGCGTCCACCTCGACCACGCCCGGCCCGTCGGCCACCAGGTTGACGCGTCCCGTGAACGCCCGGCTCAGCGACAGGCCCGCCGCGCCGTCCTGCACAGCCGCGGCCAGCCGCGCGGCGGCGGCGTCCTCGTGCAGATCGCCCGGCTCCAGCACGGCGACCACGACCTCGGCAAATCCCGCCGCGCGCAAACGCGCGATATCCGCCTCGGTCAGAACCTGCCCTTTGCGCAGGCGACCGTCCGGCAAATGCTCGCTATGCGCCAGGATCGCGCCCGCCGCCTCCGCCAGCGCAACCGGTCCGAACTTCATCCGCCTTGCCTGAGCACTTGCGTCACCTCCGCCAGGATCGCCACGGCAATCTCGGACGGTCCCGCCGCGCCGATATCCAGCCCCACGGGCCCATGGATGCGTGCAATCTGATCGGCGCCAAACCCCTTGTCCTCCAGCCGCGCCACGCGGCTCGCGTGGGTCCGGGTCGAGCCCAGCGCGCCGATATAGAAGACATCCGAGTTCAACGCCGCCTCCAGCGCCGGATCATCAAGCTTGGGATCGTGGGTCAGCAGCACCACCGCTGTGCGGCTGTCGAGACCACAGGCCGCAACGGCCTCGTCGGGCCAGTCGTGCAGCAGGCTGACACCGGGAAACCGCGCTTCGCTGGCAAAGCTTTCGCGCGGGTCAATGACGATCGGGTCATAGCCCGCGATCCGCGCCATCGGCACCAGCGCCTGCGCGATATGCACCGCGCCCACCACCATCATCCGCAAGGGCGGGTTGTGGATGGCAACGAAGGTCTCTGCGTCCTCCTCGAAGCCAGAGCGGTCCATTCGGAACCGCTCGGCATGGCCGTCGCGTTCCAGCCGCCGGTCCGCGGTCATCCCGGTGACATACGCTACCGGCACCCGCGCCTCGCGCGCCAGCACAAGATCTTTCAAAAGCGCCACCGGCATCACCGAACCCACGGGCTCCACCAGGACCCGGATCGTGCCGCCACAGGCCAGCCCCACGGCAAAGGCGTCGCCGTCACTGACGCCGTATTCCAGCATGACCGGTTTGCCATCCTCGATGGCATCCAGCGCCTCGGCCACCACGGCGCCCTCGACACAACCGCCCGAGACCGATCCCTCGATCTCGCCCGCGCCGGAAATCGCCAGTTGGCTGCCCACCCGGCGCGGCGCGCTGCCCCAGGTCTGAACAACGGTGGCCAAGGCCGCGCCCTTGCCGGCCTCGTACCAAGCCAATGCTGTCTCGGGGATCTTGTCGAACCGGTCGGTCATGGCACCAATATGGTCCGGGAGACTCGCTTTCACAAACGCAATTTCGGCTGCGGTCTGAACCCAAGATTCTTCGTACGAAGAATCTTGGGCCTGCACCTCACGGAACAAAAAAGCCCCCCGCCAATGGGCGAGGGGCCGCTCCGTTCGATCAGGGCAAACGTCAGCTTTCGTTCAACAATCCGGTGATGTTGCGTACCGCAGCGCGACGGTTTTCGCGGATGTCACCGGCCTGGCGGATCTTCAGATCGGCCTCACCGTATCCCTGCACGATCATGTTCGCCGGGGGCACGTCGAAATACTCGGTCAGGGCCAGGGCCACCGATTCTGCACGGCGGTCGGACAGGGCAAGGTTCATGCTGGCCGGACCAACCGTGTCGGTGTGGCCTTCGATCAGGAACACCTGCCGCGGATCTTCGGCAATCGCGTCGCGCATCGCATTACCCAGAACCGAAAGGTCCTTGGCCTCTTCCGGACGGATCACCGCGCTGCCGGTCTCGAAGTTCACGGTGTCCAGCGCAATCACCGGCACCTGGTGGCGTACGGCGTCGACGAACCGCACCTGGTTGAGCGAGTAGCGGCGCGTCGCCGGTGTATCCCGCGTGGCAAGGATAGCGGTACGCAACTCGTCTTCCGACGCGTTGGCATACTCGTATTCCCTCGCCCGGGTGTCGCGCAGTTGCTGCACATTCACCGCCTCGACCTGACGTGTGTCGTCAAAGAGCACCACCTGATCGCCGTTGGGATAAACCTGCGTCCGGCGCAGCACCCGGCCATCTGCGGCGCGAACGGTGACGGTCTGCGTGCCGTCCTGCGCCGTGACGGTGTTGCGGGTCGAGCCGTCGTCGAAAGTCTGCACGCGCACATCGCTGCCCGGACGGCGCAGAAGCGCGTCGTCATCCTTGATGATGCGATAGCGTCCATTGTTTTCCACGACCACCCGGTCGCCGCTGTTCGACACCACGGTGCCGCCATCGTCTGTCACCTGTCCGATCGCATAGGCGCCAAGCCCGATCGCCGCGGCGGCTGTCAGGATATCCTTGAGGTTTTCATCACGGTCATCGCTGGTACGCGGCGTTCCGGCGGCCGGGGCCGTCTCGGTGTTGGCCGCATTTTGCGCATTGCCGCCGACGGTCGTCTCGAATTCCTCGTCGGACGAGCGCGTATTCTCCTCAGTGAGCGTTACCTCTTCGCTGCTGACGGCTTCGGCATCGTCATTGGCGGCAGCGGCGGCTGCGGTCTGCTCCTCGACCTGGGCCGCGGCTTCGGCCTGCGCCTGGGCCTGCGCCTCGGGGTCTTCGTCGATCGCCGGCTCGGGAAGGTCGGTCGTGGCCTGTTCCGTCGGCTGCTCATCTGTCGCGGAGTCTGTCGCCTCGCCGGTCTGCTCGGCGTTGGTTTCAGCCTCGGTTTCGCCCTGTTCGGCCTCGAGCGCCTGTTGCAGATCATCTTCTTCAGTCTGGGCCGTATTGGCCGGCGCGTCGCTCTCGGCCTGCTCGGTCTCCGCGTTTGCGGGGGCGTCCTGCGACTCAGCCTCGGTCTGTTCGGCTTCAAGCGCCTGTTGCAGTTCTTCTTCGGTCTGGGCCGTGTCGGCGGGCGCATCGCTCTCGGCCTGATCGGTCTCCGCGCTCGCGGGGGCGTCCTGCGTCTCGGCCTCAGCTTCAACCTCGGCCTGCGCTTCTGCTTCCGCCTCGGATTGCTCGGCCTCGAGCGCCTGTTCCAACTCCTCTGCTTCTTGAGTGGCAGTGTCCGACGCAGCGGGCGCCTCGGTCTGGCTCTCGGCCTCAGCCGCGGCGGCGGCCTCTTCGTTCTGTTGTTGCTGTGCGGCCTCGGCTTGAGCGGCCTCTTCTTCCGCAGCCTGTGCCTGCGCCTCGGCTTCTGCCTGTGCCTCGGCAGCCTGCGCTTCAGCCTCGGCGGCGGCCTGCGCTTCAGCCTCGGCGGCGGCTTGCTCCTCGGCGGCCTGTTCTTCAGCCTCGGCAGCGGCCTGTTCTTCAGCGGCTTGCTCTTCGGCCTCGGCCGCAGCCTGCTCCTCGGCGGCCTGCGCTTTGGCCTCGGCGGCAACCTGCGCTTCCGCGTCCGCCTGGGCTTGGGCTTCAGCCGCCTGCTGCTCTGCAGCTTGCGCTGCCGCTTCGGCTTCGGCCTGGGCTTCTGCTTCGGCATTGACGTTCGGCTGGACGTCCTCGACATCCGCCTGCGCGGTGCGCATCGTTTCTTCGGCTTGCTCCGATGCTGTCTCCGTCACCGATCCCGAAGCCGCCCCGACTGGTGACAAGTCTGCCACGACTTCATTGATCTGCGCGTCGCTGCACGTCTCGCTGGGCTGAGAGCCACTGGTTTCGATCTCGCCGCAGAGGGCCAGCGTCTGGCGGTCAACCTCGTTTTCGACCACCACATCAAGGCCCGGCACAGTGCAGGGCAACTCGGAACTTCCCGAGCAGGTGGGCAGGTCGCCCGCGGCGGTCTGTGCCGCAAGCGGAAGCGGCGCAGTCTGGCCGATCGCAAGCGCGATGGCGGCGGTGGTGGATGTCAGCGTCAGTCGGCGCATATCTCTTCTCTCCCTGGATACGGATACCGCGAAATGTTGCGGCGTCACGTGTCAACGCACGGCGCGGCGGAGTGTTCCGCAAAGGGGCGCAGGGCTTCGGCGGAACCCCGCCGGTCAAAGCGTTCAGAGAAGCGCCATCAGCCGCGCCTTCTCGCCAGTGTCCTGCGGCGCGCTGATCGCGGCGGCAAGGTCTTCCAGCGTGGCGATGGAGTGGCCTGCGCGAAACGCATCCACATGGGGCAGCATCGCCCGGATGCCCGTGGCGCGCGGGGCGAACCCGTCCCAGCGCAACAGCGGGTTCAGCCAGATCAGACGCCGCGACGACAGGTGCAGACGCTGCATCTCACGGGCCAGATCATGGCTGTCGTCGCGGTCCAGCCCGTCGGTGATCAGCAGGACGACAGCCCCCTGCCCGGTCACCCGCCGCGACCAGTCGCGGTTGAACGCGTGCAGGCAGGCCCCGATCCGCGTGCCACCTTCCCAGTCCTGCGCCTCGGCCCCGGCGGCGGCCAGCGCGGCATCCACATCGCGCGACGCCAAGTGGCGCGTGATGTTGGTCAACCGTGTGCCGAAGGTAAAGGCATGCACGGCGGCCCAGCCCGCGCCTTTCTCATTCGCCACGGCATGAAGAAAATGCAATACCATCCGGCTGTACTGGCTCATCGAGCCGGAAATATCGCAAAGCACCACCAGGTTGGGCCAGCGCGGGCGCGGCTTCTGCACGTGGATGCGCCGCATCTCGCCCCCCTTCCGCATGGCTGCGCGCAGGGTCTTGCGCGGGTCGATCCGCGTGCCGGTCGTGGCAGGCATACCCCGGCGCGAGGCGAAGGGTTTCACCGGCAGGCTCAGCTTGGCCAGCATCCGCTTGGCCTGGGCGATCTCGACGGTGCTCATCTGTTCGAAATCCAGGGTCCGCAGCCGTTCCTCGCGGCTCATGGTCAGGGACGCATCGATATCGATCTGCGTTTCCTCGTCGGCCTCTTGGCTGTCCGTCTCGGGCATCTCCGGCTCGATCCCGTCCAAGAGCGCCTCGGCCGCGCGTTTCTCGGCCGCCTGCGCGCTGCGGTCCTCCTGCACGCCGCGGATGGCGGGCAGCATCATCGCCATCATGTGCTCCATGTAGCGCGGATCACGCCAGTAGAGCCGAAACACCTGTGCAAACACCGCGCGGTGTTCGGGCCGCGACACGAAACAGGCGCGCAGCGTATAGAAAAAGTCGGAGCGCGACGTGAATCCCGTCGCCTCGACCGCCCGAATGGCATCGATCACCCGCCCCGGCCCCACCGGCACGCCGGCCTTGCGCAGGGCGCGGGCAAAATGGGTGATGTTATGGCCGAGCTTGGGGTGCTCCGGCAGGTCGAGGTCGGGGTATTCCATCAGCCCTCCCAGTTCGGCGTCAGCCCCCGAACACGGGGTCGATTGGGGGCCAGTTCCCAAACACAGCCAGGATTGGGGGCCAGCCCCCAAACCCCCGGGATATTTTTGGCCAGAGGAAGAGTCATGTCGGCTCCAGCCCTGCCTTGGCCTCGTCAAGGATGCGCTTGGCCTCGGACCCCTGCATTTTCTGGATGTCGTCCTGGTATTTCAGAATCGCGCCCAGCGTGTCCGCGATAACCTCCGGGCTGAGGCTGATAACGTCCAGCGCCAAAAGGCACTTGGCCCAGTCGATCGTCTCGGCCACGCCGGGTTTCTTGAACAGGTCTTCGGTGCGCAGTTTCTGGACAAAGGCCACCACCTCGCGGCTCAGCGTCTCGGCCGCTTCCGGGGCGCGGGCCTGAAGGATCTCGATCTCGCGGTCAAAGCTGGGGTAATCCACCCAGTGATAGAGACAGCGGCGCTTGAGCGCATCATGCACCTCGCGCGTGCGGTTAGAGGTCAAGACCACAATGGGCGGCTCCGGTGCCGCAATCGTGCCCAGTTCCGGAATCGTGACCTGGAAATCGCTCAGCGCCTCCAGCAGAAACGCCTCGAACGGCGCGTCGGTGCGGTCCAGTTCGTCGATCAACAGCACCGGCGCCCCGCCCTCCTGCGGACGCATCGCCTGCAAAAGCGGGCGTTCGATCAGGAAATCCTCGGTAAACAACTCATCGGTCAGCCGCTCGCGATCCACGCCACCACTGGCCTCGGCGGCGCGGATGGCAATCATCTGCTCGGCGAAATTCCACTCGTAAACCGCACTCGACGCATCCAGCCCCTCGTAGCATTGCAACCGGATCAGCCTGCGCCCCAGCCCCGCCGCAAGCGCCTTGGCGATCTCGGTCTTGCCGACGCCCGCCTCGCCTTCCAGGAACAGTGGCCGGCCCAGGCGCAGCCCCAGGAAAACGACCGTCGAAAGGCTGCGCCCGCAGACGTAATCCTGCCCGGCCAGCATCGCCTCCACGTCGTCGATGGATGTCAGATCACTCATGCACGGCCTCCCTTGTGACAGCAGAACTGCACGGCATCCGCACGTCGTCAAGGCCCAGCCCCCCGGGCGCGGCACGCCGTCACCCCCTAGAAACCACATCAATTTTCCAAAGTTTTGCCCTTTTTGCCCCCTAGCGTGCAGGCCAATCACCCGTGCCAAGCGGGGCAAATCGAGTTTTGAGGTCCGAGCATGAGCGCAGATTATCCCAAGGCGCTGGATACATCCCTGTCCGGTCTGGATTGGGAAGACTGGCTGGACAAGCTGGACGACGCCGCCGATGCCGACGGCTATGTCGAGCGCCTGGGGGATGCGCATGCCGCCATCTTCATCGAACACAAGCCGACGCTTCTGGTCACCTTCGAGGCCTTCCCTGCCCTGCGCGTGACGTCCCCCGAGGCCCAGCCGCTGGGATGGCAACTGGGCCGTGCCCTCGGCTGGTCGCACCTGTGCTTGGCCAGCCAGACCGACAGCTGGTTTCGCGAAGGCCGCGTCTACGGCTATTTTGATCGGCTGGTCGATGACGGCTTCTTCGAGGAATTCGATCAGGTGATCTTCTACGGCGCAGGCCCTGCGGGCTATGCTGCCGCCGCGTTTTCCGTGGCGGCCCCCGGCGCCCGCGTGCTGGCGATTCAGCCCCAGGCCACGCTCGACCCGCGCATGAGCGAATGGGACGAACGGTTTCGCCAGCGCCGCAAACTCGATTTCACGTCCCGTTACGGCTATGCGCCCGACATGCTGGACGCCGCTGACCGCGCCGTGATCCTCTACGACCCCGAGATCGAGGAAGACGCGATGCACGCCGCCCTCTTCGCCCGCAGCAACGTGATCCGCTACCGGATGCGATACATGGGACCGCGCCTCGACCGTGGGTTGATGCGTATGAAAATCCATTTGCGCATCCTCGCCCAGCTCAGCGCGGGCAAGCTCGACACCGCCAACCTTGCCAGTCTCTTCCGGGCCCGGCGCAACGACGTGCCCTACCTCAAGGCCCTGTTGACACGGCTCGAGGATGACGGCCGGCTCTACCTGACCGCCCGCCTCACCCAGCACGTCATGCGCAACACGCCCGGCCCACGCTTTCGCCGTGCGCTCCGCGCGGCTTATAAAAAAGCCGAGGAACAGGGCGTGCCCATGCCGCCACGCTAATTCGACTGATACTCTGGCGCAGGCGCGCGGGCTGTTGTAAGCCCTCGGGCCATGAGCCGGACCCTGACCATCCCCCGCCCCGACGACTGGCACCTGCATCTGCGCGATGGCGCGGTGCTGCGGGCCGTTCTGCCTGAGACGGCACGCCATTTCGGGCGCGCCATCATCATGCCCAACCTCGTACCACCCGTGGTGACCGGAGCGCAGGCCGCCGCCTACCGCGACCGGATCATGGATGCGCTGCCCGGAGGCCTGAATTTCATCCCGCTCATGACGCTCTACCTGACCGAGGACACCGATCCCGAGGACGTCGCCGCGGCCCACGCCGCAGGCTTGGTGACGGCGGTCAAGCTCTACCCGGCGGGTGCCACGACCAACTCTGCCTCCGGCGTGCGCGATTTCGACCGCGTGCGCCCGGTGCTGGATAAGATGGCCGAGATCGGCATGCCGCTTTGCGTGCACGGCGAGGTGACCGACGCCGACATCGACATCTTCGACCGTGAGGCGGTGTTCATCGACCGCGTGCTCGACCCGCTCCGCCGCGCCATGCCCGGCCTGCGCATCGTCATGGAACACATCACCACGCAGCAAGGGGTGGACTACGTCAAATCGAGCCCCGAAAACCTCGGCGCCACCATCACCACGCATCACCTCGTCATCAACCGCAACCACCTTCTCGTGGGCGGCATCAAACCGCATTACTATTGCCTGCCCGTCGCCAAGCGCGAGGAGCACCGCCTTGCGCTCCGCGCCGCCGCCACTTCGGGCGACGCCCGCTTCTTCCTGGGCACCGACAGCGCCCCGCACACCGACCCGAACAAGGAATCGGCCTGCGGCTGCGCGGGCTGTTTCACCGCCACCAACACGCTCTCGATCCTCGCCGAGGTGTTCGAACAGGAACACGCGCTCGACCGCCTCGCCGGTTTTACATCCGAACACGGCCCCGCCTTCTACGGCCTGCCCGTCAGCGCCGACACGATCACGCTTTCCAAGGGCGATCCGGTCGCCTATCCGCCCAAGATCGACACCGGCGACGGCCCCGTCACCCTTTTCGACCCGCAAATGCCGCTGCACTGGCGCGTCACCTGATTCTTCCTCTGGCCCCAAATATCCCCGCCGGAGGCTCCGGCGCTTTCCACCAAGGACCACCCGCATGATCCCCTCGACCTATCCCGACCAAGCCGAGATCGCCCGCCTCACAGCCCGGATGCTGCTGGAGATCGAGGCCGTGCACTTCAATGCCGATGAGCCCTTCACGCTGGCGTCGGGCCTGCCCAGCCCCACCTATATCGATTGCCGCAAGCTCATCTCCTTCCCGCGCATCCGCGCGACCCTGATGGACTTCCTGACCATCACCGTGATGCGCAATGCGGGCTTCGAAGCCTTCACCAACATCGCCGGGGGTGAGACCGCCGGCATCCCCTTCGCCGCGCTGGTGGCGGAACGCATGGCCCTGCCCATGACCTACGTCCGCAAGAAGCCCAAGGGCTATGGCCGCAACGCCCGGATCGAAGGCGCCATGTCAGAGGCCGACCGCGTCCTCCTGGTCGAGGATCTGACCACCGATGGCGGCTCCAAGCTCAGTTTCGTCGATGCCATCCGCGACACCGGCGCCGCCTGCGGGCATACGGCCGTCATCTTCTACTACGGCATTTTTCCCGAAACCGAGAAGACGCTGGGCGATCATGGCGTCGCGCTGCATTATCTCTGCACCTGGCGCGACGTGCTGACCGAGGCGCGTGCCCAGGGCAGCTTCGACGCCGCCACGCTCGACGGTGTCGAATCGTTCCTCGACGATCCCCGCGCCTGGCAGGCCGCCCGGAGCTGATCTCGCCCTGAGTCGCTGCATACTGTCGTATGGCAAGCCGGCTGGTGAATTATTTTTATCGTTGTGATGACGCAACGTAAGCGCATGCGCGTCGACCAAGCCACACGAAATCTTGACGAAATAGCGCCTTGGCATGCAATATGTTGTAGGGACGGGATATCCACAGCGTATCCACATAAACATACCAGTTGCCACGGCGCGGAGCCTCTCTCTAAGACACGGGCCTACCGGGACTGAACGCGACTGGGAACATTGCGCCGTAACCCGGAACCAGAGCAGAACGGGGAACACGATGAGCGAAGTTGCCACTTTCAATGCGTCCGGCACACCGGCCGCACCAGACGCGCAATCACCGGAGGCGCTGCCGCACTCCACCGAGGCCGAACAACAGCTTCTGGGCGCGATCCTGACCAACAACGACATCTACGACCGGGTCGCCAACCTGATCGGCCCGCAGCATTTCTACGACCCCGTCCACGCCCGCATCTACGAGACCGCCGCCGCCCGCATCGCCAAGGGCAACCTGGCCTCTCCGGTGACGCTCAAGACCTTTCTGGAAGATGACGAAGGCTTGAAGGAACTGGGCGGTCCGGCCTATCTCGCCCGCCTCGCCGGCGCCGCCATCTCGGCCTTCGCCGCGCGCGACTACGCCCAGATGATCTATGACATGGCGATCCGCCGCGAGCTGATCGGCCTTGGTAACGACATCGCCGGCAAGGCCCAGCGCGCCGAGGTCGATCTCGAACCCCGCGACCAGATCGTCGAGGCCGAACAGAAGCTCTACAAGCTCAGCGAACAGGGCCAGTCCGAAACCGGATTCCAAAGCTTTCTCAGGGCCGTAACCGACGCTGTTAACGTGGCCAACGCCGCCTATCAGCGCGACGGCGGCCTCGCCGGCATCTCCACCGGGCTTGTCGACATGGACAAGAAACTGGGCGGCCTGCACAAGTCCGACCTTCTCATTCTCGCCGGACGCCCTTCGATGGGGAAAACCTCGCTCGCCACCAACATCGCCTTCAACATCGCCAAGGCATATAATCGCGGCACGCTCCCCGACGGCTCCGAAGGCGCCACCGAAGGCGGCGTCGTCGGCTTCTACTCGCTCGAGATGAGCGCCGAACAGCTGGCCGCCCGTGTGCTTTCCGAAGCCGCCGAGGTGCCGTCTGAGCAGATCCGCCGCGGCGACATGACGGAAACCGAATTCCGCCGCTTCGTCGAGGCCGCCAAGACCCTCGAATCCTGCCCGCTCTACATCGACGACACGCCCGCCCTGCCCATCTCCCAGCTGGCCGCGCGGGCCCGCCGGCTGAAGCGGACGCACGGGCTGGACGTTCTGATCGTCGACTACCTTCAGCTCGTGCGCCCCGCGTCCGCAAAGGACAGCCGCGTGAACGAGGTCTCCGAGATCACCCAAGGCCTCAAGGCCATCGCCAAGGAACTCGACATCCCCGTGATCGCGCTGTCACAGCTCTCGCGCCAGGTCGAGAGCCGCGAGGACAAGCGCCCGCAACTCAGCGACCTGCGCGAATCCGGCTCGATCGAACAGGACGCCGACGTGGTGATGTTCGTCTTCCGCGAGGAATACTACGCCGAGCGCGAAAAACCCTCCGACGACAAGCTCGAGGAAATCGCCGCCTGGCAGGAACGCATGGAGCGCCTGCACGGCCGCGCCGAGGTCGTCATCGGCAAACAGCGTCACGGCCCCATCGGCACCGTCGAACTCAGCTTCGAAGGCCAGTTCACCCGCTTCGGCAACCTCGCCAAACCGTGGCAGCAGGACGGCACCGAATTCTGAGCCGGCGCTTGGCCCGCCTTAGGGCTTGACCCCCCGGCCCATCCGGTCAAAACCACAGCCCATGAGTAGTTCCGGCAAGCTTACCATCGACCTTGACGCGCTCGTCGCCAACTGGCGCGCGCTCGACGCGCAGACCAGCGTGGAAACCGCCGCCGTGGTCAAGGCCGACGGCTACGGCCTCGGCATGGCCCGCGTCGCCCGCGCCCTGGCCCGCGCGGGGGCCAACACCTTCTTCGTCGCCATTCCCAAGGAAGGCGTCGAATTACGGCAAGCGGTGGGACCCAAACCCGACATTCACGTCTTTTCCGGCCACATGGCCGGCGACACCGACATGATCTCGGAACTAAATCTCACGCCCATGCTGAACACCACCGATCAGCTGATCCGCCACCTCGAGGCCCTGCCCGGCCATCCCTTCGGCATCCAGCTCGATTCCGGCATGAACCGTCTGGGGATGGAACCCGCCGAATGGGCCGCCGTGCGCGACACGGTGTTGGTCGCAAACCCCGTGCTGCTGATCTCGCACCTCGCCTGCGCGGACGAGCCCGACCACCCGATGAACGCGCAGCAGCTTGCCTGCTTCAGGGAGATGACCGACGGCACCGGCGTGCCGCGCTGTTTCGCCCAGACGGGTGGTATGCTCCTGGGAACGGACTACCACTTCGACATGTGCCGCCCCGGCATCGGCCTCTATGGCGGCCTGCCTTTCGAGGGGGCCCGCCCCGTGGTCACCCTCGACCTGCCCGTGATCCAGACTCGCCACCTGGAACCGGGCGAGACCGTGGGCTACGGCAACACCTTCACGGCCACGCGCGAGACCCGCATCGCCACCGTGTCCTCGGGCTATGGCGACGGCATCCACCGCATCATGGGCCCCAAGACCGTGCTTTACGCCGACGAAACACCCTGCCCCGTGGCGGGCCGCATCTCGATGGATTCGATCTCTGTCGACATCACCGACCTTGGCCATGATCCCAAATGGCTGCGCATCCTTGGCGCGGAGCAGACCGTCGACGACCTCGCCGACAACGCCGGCACCATCGGCTACGAGATCCTGACCGCTATGGGCGCGCGCTACGACCGGCTCTATACCGGCGGATGACCCTGATCCTGTCGCCCCTCGCCGCGCTCGGGCGCAACACGCTGGCGGCGCTGGCGATGCTGGGGCGGATCACGCTCTTCGCCCTCTCGACCTTCAGCCACATCCTGCGCCCGCCCTACTATCCGCGCGAAGTGTTCAACGCGCTGATGCAGGTGGGCTGGCTCTCGCTGCCCGTGGTGGGCCTCACGGCCATCTTCACCGGCGGCGCGCTCGCGCTGCAGATCTACTCCGGCGGCGCGCGCTTCAACGCCGAGGCCGTGGTGCCCCAGATCGTCGCCATCGGCATGGTACGCGAACTTGGCCCGGTCCTCGTGGGCCTCATGATCGCCGCCCGCGTCACGTCCTCGATCGCTGCCGAAATCGCCACCATGAAAGTGACCGAGCAGATCGACGCGCTCGTTACCCTGTCGACCCATCCGATGAAATATCTCGTCGCCCCCCGTGTGCTGGCCGCGCTCATCACCGTCCCGCTGCTGGTCGGCGTGGGCGACATCATCGGCATCCTGGGTGGCTACACAGTGGGCGTGCAGAACCTCGGCTTCAACGCCGCCACCTATATCCAGAACACCGTCGACTTCCTCGAACCGCTCGATATCATCTCGTCCCTCGTCAAGGGCGCGGTCTTCGGCGTCATCGCCGCCGTCATGGGCTGCTATTACGGCATGAACTCCGGCCGCGGGGCGCAGGGCGTGGGTCGCGCCACCAAGGGCTCGGTGCAGGCCGCCGCCATCCTGATCCTCGCCGCCAACTTCCTGCTCACGGGGGTGTTCTTCTCGGTATGATCGAGCTTTCGGACGTCCATAAGGCCTTCGGCGACAATCACGTTTTGCGCGGCGTGAACCTGTCGATCCCCAAGGGCACGTCGATGGTCATCATCGGCGGCTCCGGCACCGGCAAATCCGTGATCCTGAAATGCATCCTCGGCCTCATCCAGCATGACAGCGGCCTGATCACCCTCGACGGCCAGGACGTCACCAAGGGCGACCGCGACGCCTTTCTCGCCCGCTTCGGGATGCTCTTTCAGGGCGGCGCCTTGTTCGACTCGCTCCCCGTCTGGCAGAACGTCGCCTTCCGCCTGCTGCGCGGCTCGCTCAAGCGCCCATGGGATGAGGCCCGCGACATCGCCATTGAGAAACTGCGCCGCGTCGGCCTCACCCCCGAACAGGCCGACAAGTTCCCCGCCGAACTCTCTGGCGGGATGCAGAAACGCGTCGGGCTGGCGAGGGCCATTTGCGCCGAGCCCGAGATTATCTTCTTCGACGAGCCCACAACCGGCCTCGACCCGATCATGTCCGGCGTCATCAACGAGCTGATCCGTGAAATCGTGACCGAGATGGGCGCCACAGCCATGACCATCACCCACGACATGACATCGGTGCGCGCCATCGCCGACAATGTGGCGATGCTCCACGGCGGCAAGATCCGCTGGACCGGGCCGGTCTCCAGCATGGACAATTCCGGTGACCCCTATCTCGAGCAGTTCATCACCGGCTCTGCCGAGGGGCCGATCGAAGCGGTCCGCTGACCACCCATCAAAAGTCTTCTCAAGACTTTTACTGCATCGTCGCACAGCCGGACACGCTCTATCCCGTTTTCCCTTAAACCACGCTTGCCATAGCAACCCGGCCCTCTTAGCTCTAGACCATTCCAGTAAAAGGCCATTCATGCTCAAATATCTCAACCTGACCCTTCTGGTCCTTTTCCCCGTCGCCTGGTTCGCCCCCCTGATGCGCGCCGGTCTCCTCCCGCTCTTTGGCCTTTCCGAAATCTCCGTTATCACCGGGCTGCAAAGCCTCTGGGACAGCGACGTGTTCCTTGCCCTGATGGTCACGTTCTTCGCCCTATTCGCCCCTTACGTGAAAACCATCGGCCTCGCCCTCATCCACTTCGGTCTCCTGCGGCGCATGACGCTTCCGGTCCTGCAAATCCTCGGCAAACTGGCCATGGCCGACGTCTTTCTGGTGGCCCTCTACATCACGCTGACCAAGGGCATCGGCGTCGGCAAGATCGAGACCGCCTGGGGCCTCTACCTCTTCACAGCCTGCATACTTGCCTCCGTCGCCATCGGCCACTTCACTGAAAAAAGCGCTAAGCATGCGGGAACCAAGACGAATTTCAAGACGTTGCCTGATCAATAAAGGCCGTCACCGCGTAGAACCCTCCCGAAATTTACCAAAATTTCAGTAGGCGAATTGCAGAAATCGGCGTAAACTTGCCGATATCTTTCATTGGCAACACTTTCTGGGGGAAGTGATGACCGACACTATTCGTTCGATTTTTTTGATCGCTCAACATTTTCTGAACCGCCTTGCCGTGGCCGTTTTCGCAATCGCGGCTCTGTCTCTGCTAACCGCAACCATCCTCGCCGCGTTCGGCGTCTTGCCCTGGCTCGAATTCCAGGTCAGCTTCGGCGGGCAGGTCTATGAAAACGCTGGACAAGTCGCGCAAATCGGCCTGACCGTGCTCGCCGTTCTCCTGTGCTTTTACCTGCCCACCAACGCCCGCGTCATGGCGCTGGAAAACTCGCACCGCCGATTTCACATGAACATGCATGACGTCACGCAGGCCTATGCCGCCGCCCATGCCGCCGACCGGGCCGGCATGTTCCAGATCCAGTCCGAATTCGACGCGGTCCGCGAGCGCCTCGCCTACATGCGCGAACATCCCGACCTGGAATCGCTGGAGCCGCAGATCATGGAGGTCGCGGCCCAGATGTCCTACATCAGCCGCGAACTGGCCGAGGTCTATTCCGACGACAAGGTCGACCGCGCCCGCGCCTTCCTCAAGCAGCGCCAGCAGGAGGTCGAGCAGTTCAACAAGCGTCTCGACCACGCCAAGGCCGTCGGCGTCCGGCTCAAGCAATGGTCCCAGGATGTCGAGATGGAGGAAAGCGTCGCGGTCAGCCAGCTTGAGCGCCTGCGCGACGACTTGCGGCCGATCCTGCCCGAACTGGGGTATGAGGAGGTCTCGGGCCTGAACGGCACCGTGGTCGGCCTGCCCCAACGCGCCGCCGAGTAGTCGCCGCGCGACGGCCGCAACGCGAAGGCGTTTGACCGCGCCCCACGCTTGGGGCATGACCCCGCCATGGGAAAAACTGCCTCCTTCACCTGCACAGCCTGCGGCGCGGTCCACTCCAAGTGGTCCGGCCGCTGCGACGCCTGCGGCGAATGGAATACCATCATCGAAGAGGCGCCCCTGTCCGCCGGCCCGGCCTCCAAGTCACTCGGCACAAAGCGCGGCAACGCCATCGCCCTGAGCGACCTCTCCACCGCCGAAGCGCCCCCGCCGCGCACCCATTCCGGCATCGCAGAGCTTGACCGCGTCCTCGGCGGCGGCCTCGTGCCCGGCTCCGCGGTTCTGGTCGGCGGCGATCCCGGTATCGGCAAGTCCACGCTGCTGCTGCAAGCTGCCGCCCGCTTCGCCCAAGCCGGGCTGCAAACCGTCTACGTTTCGGGCGAAGAGGCCAGCGCCCAGGTCCGCATGCGTGCCCAGCGCCTCGGCCTTGGCGACGCGCCGGTGAAACTGGCCACCGCCACAGCCCTGCGCGACATCATCACCACGCTCGACCGCGACACGCCCCAGCTGGTCATCATCGATTCGATCCAGACCATGTGGGCCGACAATGTCGACAGCGCCCCCGGCTCCGTGGCCCAGGTCCGCGCCGCCGCGCACGAGCTTGTCACCTTTGCCAAGCGCAAGGGCTGTTCCGTCATCCTGGTGGGACACGTCACCAAGGAAGGCCAGATCGCCGGCCCCCGCGTGGTGGAACACATGGTCGATTCGGTGCTCTATTTCGAAGGCGAGCGCGGCCACCAGTTCCGCATCCTGCGCGCCGTCAAGAACCGCTTCGGCCCCGCCGACGAGATCGGCGTGTTCGAGATGACCGGTTCCGGCCTTGCCGAAGTCCCCAACCCTTCCGCTCTCTTCCTGTCCGGTCGCGGCGACCCGTCGCCCGGCTCCGTCGTCTTCGCCGGCATCGAGGGCACCAGGCCTGTCCTCGTGGAAATGCAAGCACTCGTGGCCCCCACGCCCCATTCCCAGCCGCGCCGCGCCGTGGTGGGCTGGGACGGCGCCCGCCTCGCCATGATCCTCGCCGTGCTCGAAGCGCGCTGCGCCGTGCCCTTCGCCGGCCTCGATGTCTATCTCAACGTCGCCGGCGGCATCCGCATTTCCGAACCCGCCGCCGACCTTGCCGTCGCCGCAGCCCTTCTCAGCGCGCGCGAAGACACCGCTTTGCCCGCCGACTGTGTCCTTTTCGGCGAAATCTCTCTGTCCGGCGCCCTCCGCCCGGTGTCCCAGACAGAAAACAGGTTGAAAGAAGCCGCAAAACTTGGTTTTAGCTCCGCAATCATTCCCGCCGGGGGCAAGACCGGCGGAACCGGGGGTCTGTCGCTCAACCAGATCAGCGACCTGACCAGCTTCGTAGGTGAGATTTTCGGCGCCGGGTAGCGCGCCCAACCAAAGGTAAAACAGGACGCGCTCATGGAAGGCTTCACCATCATCGACGGGATCGTCGCGCTGATCATCGTGCTGTCGGCACTGCTGGCCTATTCGCGCGGCATCGTGCGCGAGCTTCTGGCCATCGCCGGCTGGATCGTCGCCGCCATCCTCGCCTTTCTCTTCGCGCCGCAGGTCGAGCCGCTGGTCAAGGAAGTGCCAGTGGTGGGCGATTTCCTCGCCGACACCTGCGCACTCTCCATGCTGGCCGCCGCCGCTGCGATCTTTGCCGTCACCCTCATCGTGACGTCGCTCATCACCCCGCTCTTTTCCTCGGTCGTGCAACGCTCCGCCCTGGGCGGCATCGACCAGGGCCTCGGGTTCCTGTTCGGCGTGGCCCGCGGCATCCTCCTGGTGGCCATCGCCTATTTCGTCTACGAGACGGTCGTGACCAGCCAGGACATCCAGATGATCGACGACAGCCGCTCGGCCCGCGTCTTTGCCCAGCTCACCTCCAAGGTCGAGGACGGCAACCCCGAACAGGCCCTCGGCTGGATCACCCAGAAATACGAGGATCTGGTCAGTGCCTGCGACGCCCCGGCCGACCCGCAGCCCACCGAGACCGGGCAATAGGCGCAGCTTGCCCTCCGCCCCCCTTTTCGCGGCGATCCTGATCGCCGTCTGCGGCTCCTTCATCGCGATGCAGGCCCCGATCAACTCCGCCCTTGGCCGATCCATCGACAGCACGCTGGCGGCCGCCACGATCTCTTTCGGCGTAGGCTTCTTCATCCTGCTGGCGCTCTCGATCGTCCACGGCGACGGTCCGGCGCTGGCCCGCGCGCCCTTTGTGCCGAAATACCTGCTGATCGGCGGCGCCCTCGGGGCGGTCTACGTCTGGTCCGCGCTCTGGGCCGTGCCGATCCTGGGTGTGCTGACCACCACAACCGTGCTGATCCTCGGTCAGATGATCGCGGCACTCGCGCTCGATCACTTCGGCGCCTTCGGCATCGCCCCGCGCGACGTCTCGCTGCAGCGCATCGTCGCGGCCCTGCTGGTCGCTGCCGGCGCGGTCCTGTCGCGGTACTGAGCGCCCGGAAAAACCGTCGCTGAACCGACACGTCACGTCACGACATCAGATTTTACATGATAGTTTCGTGACATATCCCCCGCGACCTACTATCTAGTGCCCAAGCGTCCACGGATTCGGAGCTGCCCCTTGTCCGACAAGCAAATGCCCCCTGCCCATCCTTTCGACTTCGACGCGGTGCGCGACACCGGCGACGAGGACAAGCTGCGCGAGGAATGCGGCGTCTTCGGGGTGATCGGCGTGACCGACGCCGCCAATTTCGTGGCCCTCGGCCTGCACGCCCTGCAACACCGCGGCCAGGAAGCCGGCGGCATCGTCAGTCACGACGCCGAGGAAGGCTTCAACTCGGCCCGTCGATTCGGCTACGTGCGCGACAACTTCACCCGGCAAAGCCTGATGGAAACCCTGCCCGGCCCGCTTTCGATCGGGCACGTCCGCTATTCCACTGCCGGCGGCAAGAACCCGGTGATCCGCGACGTGCAGCCATTCTTCGGTGAATTCGCCATGGGCGGCGCCGCGATTGCGCATAACGGCAACATCACCAACGCCAACGCGCTGCGGCGCGAGCTGATCGAGCGCGGCTCGATCTTCCAATCGAATTCCGACACCGAGTGTATCATCCACCTGATGGCCCGCTCGCTGCAACGCAATATCCCCGAACGAATGGAAGACGCCCTGCGCCGCGTCGAGGGCGCGTTTTCCATCGTCGCCATGACCCGCACCAAGCTCATCGGCGTGCGCGACCCGCTGGGCGTCCGCCCGCTGGTCCTGGGCCAGGTCGGCGACGGCTGGGTGCTCAGCTCCGAGACCTGCGCGCTCGACATCATCGGCGCCCGTTTCGTGCGCGAGATCGAGCCGGGCGAGATGGTCGTCATCACTGAGGACGGCGTCGAAAGCCACCGCCCCTTCCGGCCGCGCCAGTCACGCTTCTGCATCTTCGAGCACGTCTATTTCTCGCGCCCCGATTCCATCATCGGCGGCCGCTCGGTCTATGAAACCCGCCGCCAGATCGGCGTGGAACTGGCCAAGGAAAGCCCGGTCGATGCCGATCTGGTCTGCCCGGTGCCCGATTCCGGCACGCCCGCCGCCATCGGCTACAGCCAGGAAAGCGGCATCCCCTACGCCATGGGCATCATCCGCAACCAGTACATGGGCCGCACCTTTATCGAGCCAACCGAGCAGATCCGCAACATGGGCGTCCGGCTCAAGCTGAACGTCAACCGCGCCCTGATCCAGGGCAAGCGCGTGATCCTGGTCGATGACAGCGTCGTGCGCGGCACCACCTCGCGCAAGATCAAGGAGATGATCCTCGACGCCGGCGCCGCCGAGGTGCATTTCCGCATCGCGTCGCCCCCCACCGCCTGGCCCTGTTTCTACGGCGTCGATACGCCCAACCGAGAGAAGCTGCTGGCCGCCACCATGTCCGAGGATGAAATGCGCGACCACCTCGCCGTCGACAGCCTCAAGTTCATCTCGCTCGACGGCCTTTACCGCGCCGTGGGCGAGGCCAAGGGCCGCGACACAGGGTGTCCGCAATATTGCGACGCCTGCTTCTCGGGCGACTACCCGGTGGAACCCTCCGACCAGATCGAAAAGGGCTTCGAGCTCAAGGCCGCCGAATAAGGACGCCGCCCGCAAGGGCCTGTAAGCGCCCCTCCGCCAGTCCGATGCTGCAATGCAGCGTCATTCCGCCGATGTGTGAAAAACCGGGTTTCCATTGACCCGGGTCGCCCTTAGATGCCGCGCGTTCAACCACGCAACCCACACAGGCAGACAATGGCATCCGAGACCGACACACCCCGCGAAACACTCGAGACGGCGACCGACAAGAACGCGCTCCCCTCGGGGCGCCTCGCACTGCTCGGAACCTTCCTGAAACCCGATGGCGACCGCGCGCTGATCCGCACTGCCTCGGGCAAGATCGCGACCGTCACCAAGGGCACCACGATCGGCAACGCCAAGGTGATCGCCATCGAGGAAGGCAAGCTTGTCATAATCCGCGGCACCAACACCACGACGCTGGAAATGCCGCGCGGCTGAGGCTTGACCGCACCCGGCCCGACAGGGCACATCGCCCGACATGGACGATACGCCACTTCGCTACCGCCCGCATCATTTCCTCTGCTCGCTTGGGTTCCAGGGCAAGGGCTATTCCGAGGCGTTCACGGCCAACATGGCACAAATCGTCGATGACCGCCTGCGCGCGCCGGGCGGCGATGACACGATGATCGAAGTCGTCGCCGCCACCGACGACATCTGCGGCCCCTGCCCCAAGCGGCGCGGCACGCTCTGCACGTCGCAAGACAAGATCGCCACGCTTGACACCCGCCACGCCGACGCACTCGGCCTCTCCGTGGGCACCCGCCTCACATGGGGCGAAGCCAAGCAGCGTATCAGGGCAAACGTCCCGCCGGGCGCGCTCTCGCAACTTTGCGCAGGCTGCCAATGGCTGGACCTCGGCCTGTGCGAAACGGCTGTCAAAAGGCTTCACGAAACCGCCTGAGCCGTTTTCTGCGCAGAAAACGCCCCGGAAAATACGCATTTTCCGGCGCAGAATTTGCGCAAATTCTGTGTCGCTGAACAAACGAAAAGCGCCGCCCCGATCCGGGACGGCGCTTCAAATTCCCGTGCGTAGCGTCTTAGCCCTTACGCGCCTGCAGCGCCTTCCAGCCGCCCCAGACGACCATCGCCGCGATCACGGCCTTGACCGCGTCCCCCAGCAGGAACGGCGCCATCCAGCCGGCCCAAAGGTCGGGCATCGTCGTGCCCATCACCATTGCCGGCCATGCCAGCCCGGGCACATACAGAAGCGCCGAAATCACCACGGCGACCACGGCGGTCGAGACGACACCCCGCGCCAGACCCTTTTCCACGGCCAGTCCGGCCAGGAACGCCATCGCGACAAAGCCGTAAAGGAAACCGGCGGTCGGCCCCATCAGCGCCGCACCCGACATGCCGTTGGCAAAGACCGGAAGGCCCATTGCGCCATAGCCAAGGTAGGTCACCAGCGTCGCCAGCCCCAGCTGCGAGCCAAAGGTCAGCCCGACGATCAGGATCGCCAGCGTCTGCAGGCTCATCGGCACCGGCCAGCCAAAGCTCACCTGCGCGGCCATCGCGATGAACAGCGACCCGCCGATCACCAGACCCAGCTTCTTCGTCAAACCTTCGTGGCCGATCACGGCCTTGCTCAAAACGGTATCCGCCATGGCACTGTCCTCTCCTGTCTCGTTTCACCCGCCTTTTTTGGGCGCGCCGGGCCAAGTGTCAAGCGGATTACGCTTGATATTGGCGGGCCGGGATGAGATTTGGCAGGGCATGAATGACGCTGCACCTCGTAAAATCGCCCTCGTGACCGGCGCCTCGCGCGGCCTCGGCGCGGCGCTCGCCCAGGCCCTTGCGCCGACCCACCATATCGTCGCCGTGGCGCGCACCACCGGCGCGCTGGAAGAGCTCGACGACCGCATCAAGGCGCAGGGCGGCGACGCGACTTTGGCGCCCATGGACATCAACACCGAGGCCGCCATGGCCCAGCTCTGCCGCTCGATCTACGACCGCTGGGGCGCGCTCGACCTCTGGGTCCACACCGCCGTTCACGCCGCGCCGATGACACCCACGCACCAGATCGACGCCAAGGACTGGCGCAATTCTCTCAACACCAATGTCGACGCCGTCGCCCGCCTGATCGGCTTTGTCAGCCCGCTTCTGGGCGAGACCGGCCGCGCCGTCTTCTTCGACGACCCCCGCGCCGGACAGAAATTCTTCGGCACCTACGGCGCCACCAAGGCTGCCCAGATCGCCCTTGCCCGCAGTTGGCAAGCCGAAACCGTCAAGCTCGGCCCTCAGGTGCAGGTGGTCGACCCCGGCCTCATCGCCACCGCGACCCGCGCGCGCTTTTTCCCCGGCGAGGACCGCGACGCGCTGCCCACCGCATCCGACGTGGCCGCGCGCATCCTGCCCGAGATCGTGTAGCGCCCGACAGGCTTGGTCGCACCCATCCGGCAAGTGCCGGCACAGGTGCCTGTCTCGTTGGAAGACGAGCGCGCAGACACGCCAGATCGCCCTGTTGCATGGGCGACAGACCCATTGCCCCCTAAATAGATACCCATAGAAACAATGACTTGCCTGTTCCTTGCGGAAATTGCTGCATTTCCATGAAACTCTTTCGCAGCGCGTTCCGTCTCTTTGTTCGCGGGGGCGCAGAAAAGACAGGGGACCACAGATGCGCAGGCTTATCAGTGTTCTGACAAAACGCAGCCAACAGGCTGAACCACCGGCCCAAGAAACACCGTCGCGACTCACACGCGACGAAATCGCCAGCCTTTTCGCCGCAGAGCTCAGCTACTGAGTACGGCGAACTGCCTTTCACAGTCCTGACGCGGTGACGGCATAGACACAAGACGCGGCCCGGTTAACTCCCGGGATACGCTTGGCAGGATGAACGGCGTCCCGACGAGTGCAGGTCTTTGCCGGGCGACTGGTATCAACAGTTGCATCCGCTCCGCCCCGTTTTTTCTTACCAAGAAATACTCTCCTCCAACGCCTGCCACCTGACGCCACCCCCGAAGGTCCTGTTGCCCTCCGGACGCGGCCCCGTACCACCCATACCTCGCACAGCCTGCAGCGCTTGCCCCCTGCCCACAGCCCCGCTACACAAGGCGAAACGCCGCCAATCCGACACACCGGCAGGAGCAGCCCCTTGCGCATTCTCATCACCAATGACGACGGCATATCGGCCCCCGGCCTCGCCGTCCTGGAAGAGATCGCGACCAACCTTGCCGGCCCCTCGGGCGAGGTCTGGACGGTGGCACCGGCGTTCGAGCAATCTGGCGTTGGCCACTGCATCTCCTACACCACGCCCATGATGATCTCGCAGATGGACGAGCGCCGCTTCGCCGCGCAAGGCTCGCCCGCCGACTGCGTGCTGGCCGCCGTGCATGACGTGATGAAGGACGCGCCCCCCGACCTGATCCTGTCGGGCGTAAACCGCGGCAACAACGCGGCCGAGAACGCGGTCTATTCCGGCACCGTCGGTGCGGCCATGGAAGCAGCTCTTCAGGGCTTCCCCGCCGTCGCCCTCAGCCAGTATTACGGCCCCCGCAACCGCGATCTTGACGACAAGTTCGAATCAAGCCGCCAGCACGGTCTCACCACCCTTCGCACTCTGCTGGACAAGGGCGTGTGGACTCAGGACGATTACGGCATCTTCTACAACGTGAACTTTCCGCCCGTGCCAGGCGCCGAGGTGCAGGGCCTCCGCGCCTGCCGACAGGGCTTTCGCCGCGACATGGGCTTCGGCGTGCAACCCACCACCTCGCCGTCCGGGCGCCGTTTCCTGTGGGTCACCGGCGCACCGCAGGGCGAGCCGACCGCCGACGGCACCGATGCCGACTGGAACCTCAAGGGCTACATCTCGGTCACGCCCATGCGCGCCGACCTCACGGCCCATGACGCGCTCGATGCGCTCAAGGCGATCGAATGACGCTGATGACCGAGGATGCCGACGATATCGCCGAACGCAAGATGCAGTTTCTCTTCGCGCTGCGCTCGCGCGGGGTGACCGACAAGCGCGTCCTGTTGGCGATGGAAAAGATCGACCGCGGCCCCTTCGTGCGCGGCCATTTCGCCACCCGCGCGTATGAGGACATGCCCCTGCCCATCGCCTGCGGCCAGACCATATCGCAACCCTCCGTCGTCGGCCTGATGACGCAGGCGCTCAAGGTTACGCCCCGCGACAAGGTGCTGGAGGTCGGCACCGGCTCCGGCTACCAGGCCGCAATCCTCAGCCAGCTTGCCCGCCGCGTCTATACCGTCGACCGGCACAAGGCGCTGGTGGCCGACGCCAGCGCGCTTTTCCAGGACCTGGACCTGACCAACATCACCGCGCTGACAGCGGATGGCAGCTTCGGCCTGCCCGAACAGGCACCCTTCGACCGCATTCTCGTGACCGCCGCCGCCGAGGATCCGCCCGGGCCGCTCTTGGCGCAGTTGAAAATCGGGGGTATCATGGTGGTACCCGTGGGGCAGTCCGACGCGGTGCAAAGCCTGATCCGGGTCACCCGGTCCGAGACGGGCTTCGACTACGACGAACTGCGCCCGGTGCGTTTCGTGCCCCTGCTCGAAGGGCTGGGCCGGGACTGACAGGACAGAACCACAAGGCCGGGACCGCCCCGGTCACCGCTTTGATCCCCGGCCAACAAGGGGACCGAGATGAGGACAAGATCGAGATGAGCCACTTCAAGACCCCCATGCGACCCCTCGTTTGCGCCGTGGCGCTGCTCGCCGTGGCCGGATGCGACAATTTCGACATCGACATGCGCGACGGTGGCCCGGGCACCGCCGAGGCCGCGCGCAACGCCAGCGCCAACCGGCCAAACCCCGACAGTCGAGGTATCATCTCCTACCCGAATTACCAGGTGGCCGTGGCCCGCCGCGGCGACACGCTGCAAAGCCTCGCGCGGCGCATCGGCGCCGATGTGGGCGAATTGTCGCGCTACAACGGCATTCAACCCGGCGACACCCTGCGCGACGGCGAAATCATCGCCCTGCCCGGCCGCGTTGCCGAACCCGCGGGCGGCCCGCTCACGCCGCGCCCCGGTGTCGATATCGCTTCGGTGGCCGGAAACGCGATCGACAATGCCAGCGCGGGCCGCACCAGTTCCAACCGCAGCCTCGACCGTGGCCAGTCCGGCGTCGAGCCCGTCCGCCACCAGGTCCAACGCGGCGAGACGGCCTTCACCATCGCCCGGCTCTACGACGTGTCGGTGCGCAGCCTGGCCGACTGGAACGGTCTCGGACCCGATTTCGCCGTCCGCGAAGGCCAGTACCTGTTGATCCCCGTGGCCGTGCCCGACGCTGAACCCGCGCAGGTCCAGACCACGGCGCTGGAAACCACCTCTCCCGGCCAGGGCAGCCCCACACCCACGCCGCCCTCGGCGGCCCAGCCCCTGCCCGACGAAAAAACCGTCGCTGCGGCTGAACCGGTCGAAAGCACCGCCGCCCCCGACCTTGGCGGCAACACCGCCAGCGCCAGCAGCAATGCCCGCATGAGCTATCCGGTTAAGGGCGACATCATCCGCGAATATGCCAAGGGCAAGAATGACGGCATCGACATCGCGGCCCCCGCCGGCACACCCGTCCGCGCCGCCCAGTCCGGCACCGTGGCGGCGATTACCAAGGACACCAACGGCGTGCCGATCATCGTCGTCAAGCATGACCAGAACCTTCTGACGGTCTATTCGAACGTCGACAAAGTGAGAGTGTCCAAGGGGGACAGCATCTCCCGGGGCGGCCAGCTTGCGTCGATCCGCAGCGAGGGCACCGCAGCCCTCCATTTCGAGGTGCGCGAAGGCTTCGAAAGCGTCGATCCTCTGCCCTACCTGCAATAGCCGAAACAGTTGATCACGCATCCGTTCAGGCAATAATACCCGCGGTATTATTGCTTTGAACCTAACAATTGAACAGCAACGTAGGGTGGGGTTTCACCCCACCACCGCGAAACAGATCAAAACAGGCGCAGCTTCCGGCCCGTTTCATCGTTCCAAAAATACTCAGGAAAACCCTAAAGGCTCACGCCCCGCCGTCCGGCCAGATCGGTGAAATACTGCCACGCCACCCGGCCCGAGCGCGAGCCGCGCGTCGCCTGCCACTCGATGGCCTCGGCCCGCAGCGTGGCGTCGTCAATCTCGACCCCGTAGGCGTCGCAATAGCCCCGGATCATCGACAGGTACTCGTCCTGGTCACAGGGATGAAAGCCTAGCCACAGCCCGAACCTGTCCGACAATGACACTTTCTCTTCCGTGGCCTCGCTGGGGCTGATCGCGCTCGACCGCTCGTTTTCGATCATGTCGCGCGGCATCAGGTGCCGGCGGTTCGACGTGGCATAGAACACCACGTTCTCGGGCCGCCCTTCGATCCCGCCATCCAGAACCGCTTTCAGTGACTTGTAATGCTGGTCGTCATGGCCAAAGCTCAAGTCGTCACAGAACAGGATGAACCGCGCATCGCTGGCCCGCAGGATGTTCAGCAGCCGCCCCACGCTCGGCAGGTCCTCGCGCTGCAACTCCACGATCTTCAGATCCGGCCCCTCGGCCCGCACGGCGGCATGCACCGCCTTCACGAGGCTCGATTTGCCCATCCCCCGCGCGCCCCACAACAGCGCGTTGTTGGCCGGCAACCCCTTGGCGAAATGCCGCGTGTTGTCCAGAAGCGTGTCGCGCGAGCGGTTGATCCCCACCAGCAAGTCCATGTCCACCCGGTTCACGTCCCTTACGGGGTGCAGCCGGTCGGGCTCCACATGCCAGACAAAGGCATCGGCGGCGTCGAAATCCGGCGCCTCCATCGGCGCCGGGCGCATCCGCTCCAGCGCGGCCGCGATCCGCTCCATCGGGTCGGTGGTCACGTCTTGCCCTCGTCCCCGTCTTTCAGATCGTCCAGATCGCCGGCATCGTCCTCGTCATCCGCGTCGAACTCGGCTTCCATCGGGTCGACCTCGTCGTCAGCCTCGAACCATACGCCCTCGGCGCGAAGCTTCTCTTCGCGGGTCTTCTCCACCCGGCGGACAAGGAAGATGGAAATCTCGTACAGCCCGTAAACCACGGTGAAAAGGATCAGCTGCGTCACCACGTCCGGCGGCGTCACCAGGGCGGCCAGAAGCAGGATACCGACCATCGCGTATTTGCGCACCGCGCCCAGCCCTTCGGCGCTCACCAGTCCGGCCTTGCCCATCAGGGTCAGAAGCACCGGCAACTGGAAACAGATGCCAAAGGCCATGATGAATTTCAGAGTGATATCAAGGCTCTCGTTCACCTTCCCGAAGAAGGTGATGCGCAGGCCGTTGTCCGTCTCGGGCACGACCGCGCCCAAGTTCTCGGGCACCACGGGCAGGTTCGGGTCGGCCACCGTCCCGACCTCGCCAACCGATCCGGTCAGCAGGTTGGCGAAGATCGAGCTGACATCCGCGAACCCAAGGAAAAAGTTCATCGCCAGCGGGGTTACCACGAAATGCGCAAACGCCGCGCCCAAAAGGAACATGATCGGCGAGGCGATGATGAAGGGCAGGAACGCCGCCTTCTCGTTCCGGTACAGCCCCGGCGCCACGAACCGCCACATCTGCGCCGCGATCACCGGAAAGGCCAGCATGAAGCCGAACACCATCGAGATGCGAAAGAGCGTGAACAGGTATTCCTGCGGGCTGGTGTATTGCAGCGTCGGCGACGGGTCGCCCAGCGTCCGCAGCGTCGCTTCGATCGGCCCCAGCAGGAATTGCAGGATCGGTTCGGCCACGACAAAGGCCAAAACGATCCCCACGAGGAACGCCAGCACCGACCGGATCAGCCGCGTACGCAACTCCGCCAGATGTTCGATCAGCGGGGCCGAACTCATCTCGATGTCGTCGTCGTTGGTGGCGCTCATGCGGATTTGTCCGAGGCGGGCTTCTTGGCCGCCGGTTTCTTCGCGCCTGCCTTGCTTGCAGCCGCCTTTTTCGGCGCCGCCTTCTTGGGCGCGGGTTTGGCCCCGGATTTCGGCGCGGCCTTCTTCGCCGGCGCCTTCTTGGGCTGCGCTGCCTTGGCCGTGCTGCCCGTCTTCTTCGCAGCAGGCGTCGGCTTCGCGGTATCATCCTCGGCCTTGGCCGCCTCTTCCGCCGCCTTGCGTTCCTCGGCCATCTCGGCCGAACGCTTCGAGATCTTGTCGACCATCGCCTTGCGGTCGTCGTCGAACTCGGCCCGCTTGGGCTCGGGCCCGGCCATGGTCTTGGCGGTGAAACTGTCGGTCGATTTCTTGACCTCGTCCATCGCCGCGCCCATCGGGTTGGTGGCCGATTTCAAGGATTTGGACACCTCGTTGACACCCGACTCTTCAGCCGCGTCGTTCATCGCCCGGCTGAATTCGCGCGCCATCTGCTTGGCCTTGCCCACGAACCGTCCCACGGTCCGGAACATGCCCGGCAAATCCTTTGGCCCCACGACGATCAGCGCGACGATGCCGATCACCATGAGCTCGGTCCAGCCCAGGTCGAACATTCTGACGCGTTAAACCTTGTCTTTTTCTTTGTCGTCTTCGGGCGTGACGTCCCGGGCCGAATCCGCCGCGTCATTGCTGGCGTCCTCGACTTCCTTATTCCCTTCCGCGACGCCCTTCTTGAACGAGGTGATGCCCTTGCCCACCTCACCCATCAGCGACGAGATCTTGCCGCGTCCGAAAAGGACCAGCACGACCACCGCAATCAGCAAGAGCCCCGGAAGGCCGATGTTGTTCAGCATGATATGTCTCCCTTATCCCGGCCCCGTTTCTGAGGTCCCGCAGGATGTACGTCAACCGTATCTAAGCGGTTGCGCCGCCGGTTGGAAGAACCAATCCGCCGCAGAGTCCGGGTTTTTCCACAGGAGAGCCAGAAAATACGAATTTTCTGGCCCAATTTTTGCGCAAAAATTGGCGCCTAGCCCGCCCGCCGCGCCGAGGCGAAGACCGTGGCACATCCGATCAACAGCACGACCACGCAGATCGCCAGCAACTGCTCGTACTTGTGCCAATTCGCCAGCGGCGTCGGCGTGAACACCACGCCCCGCGCAAAATAGGCCACTGCCCCCGCCATCGCTGCCCCGAAACTGACCGCAAAGGCCCAGACCGGCACTCGCCGCCCCATCACCAGCCCGGCCAACAGAACTGGCGTCAGGAACAGGCTTGCCGTGCCGCTGACGGCAACCGCGTCAAACAGGCTCTGGTTGCCCCACAGTGTCAGAGCGGCCCCCGCCACCATGAACCCCACCATCGCCATGCGCCCGCCCCCGAGCGTGCGCGGCGCAAGCCCCAGCTCATCCACCATCAACCGCGCCGCACTGGCCAGCGCGGAATCGAGCGTCGAGAGCGCACTGACCAGCAGCGACACCAGCAGCGCCACATAGACCCAGGCCGGGAACATCCCCGCCCATGTGCCCAGAAGCTCGCCTTCGTACTCGGCCCCCCGCAGCGTCGCCTCGATCCCGAAAAAACCGAAGCCCACGATGCACAGAAACGAGATCCAGAAGGCGTGCAGGAACGACGCGCGCGTCGTCTTCTCATCGGCGATGAACCCGCGATCCATCATCACCGGGTCATGCACCGGGTAGGAAAACACCTGCAGGAACGCGACCAGCAGCAACACCTGCCCGTTCCACGCCCCGCTCGCGCCATGCGCCGTCAGCACCGCGCCGATATCGAACCCCGGCGCGGTCACCAACGCGACGAAGGCCACGCCGAAAACCACCATGAAAACAAGCATCTGAACCACATCCGTGCGCAGCGCCGCGCTCAGCCCGCCCCACGCGCTGTAGGCCAGGCCCAGCCCTGCCACCAGCAGGATCGACCCCTCGCGCGCGATGCCCACCTCCGGCAGGGCCGCGGCAAAGATCAGACCCACAACCAGCAGGTTGGCGAACACCTCCGACAACAGCCGCAGGGCGATGACGATATTATAAAGCGTGGTGCCCGTGCTCCCGAACCGTCCGCGCAACCAATCCTGCACCGACCCCGCGCCCTCGCGCCGCAGGCGCGCCACGACAAAGCCGCCGGTCAGGAACGAGCCATAATAGGCCGCATAAGCCAGCACGCCCCAGATCCCGTAGAAATACCCCAGAATGGCCGAGTTCATCAGCGACCGGGCAAAGATCCACGTCGTCACCTGGCTCAGCACCAGCACCCACAGCGTCGGCGCCCGCCCCGCCACGCTTGCGCCCCCGAAAAAGCCTTCGACCGTCGCGCGGCGCGGGGCCACCACAAGGCTCGCCACCAGAACGAGCCCGAAAATGACAATGATGGCAGTGGTTTGCATGGGCACCGTTCCTTTTCGATCCGTATTTCGAACCGATAGCAGCGCCCCCGCCAGCGCGCCAGATCAATCCCGCCTGCCGACGCGAACGTGAAGCCTCGTGTACGGCGATGCTACATCGTGGCGTTGATCGCGCCCCCATCCAGCAAGATGTTCTGCCCCACGATGAACCCCGCATGCTGACTGCACAGGAACGCGCACGCCGCGCCGAATTCCTCGGCCGTGCCATAGCGCCCGGCTGGAATCGTCGCCGCCCGCTGCGCACGCGCTTCCTCGATGCTGATCGACTGCGCCTCGCTCACCCCTTTGTCCAGCGAGTCGGCCCGATCGGTCGCATGAATGCCGGGTTGCAGGTTGTTGATATTCACTCCTTTTCCCGCCACCTGCCGCGCCGTGCCCGCGACATATCCGGTCAGCCCTGCACGGGCCGAATTGCTCAAACCCAGAACCGGGATCGGCGCCTTCACGCTTTGCGAGGTGATGTTGACCACCCGGCCCCAGCCGCGCTCCATCATCCCCGGCACCAGCGCCTTGATTAAGGCGATGGGCGTCAGCATGTTGGCATCCAGCGCCTTGATGAAATCCTCGCGGTCCCAATCGGTCCACTTTCCCGGCGGCGGACCGCCCGCGTTAGTCACAAGGATATCAACACCTTCCGCGGCACTTATCACCTTCGCCTGCCCTTCGGGCGTGGTCACGTCACAGGCCACGGTGGTCACCTTTACGCCGAACTCGTCGCGAATAGCCTTTGCCGACGCCTCCAGCGCCTCTTCCCCGCGGGCGTTCATAACCAGGTCCACGCCCGCCTCGGCCAGCGCGCGGGCACAGCCCAACCCCAACCCTTTCGACGACGCGCAGACCAAAGCGCGTTTACCTTTTATTCCAAGGTCCATGATACAAACTCCCGATATTTTCGACCCCAGTTAGCACTCCCTCCCGCCAAAGGACCAGCAAATCCCCTGTCCGCGTCGCCATGTTGACCACATGACGCCATAATCCTACGCTATGCCACCCAAGCAGGGCAGCGCAGGTCCGCCAACGGACCGCAACAGGACAAAGGAATACCATGACCAAGGGCCCAGAGCGTCCGGCCTACGCCATACCCGTCCTCCGGGCGGCGGATTTCACGGTCATCAACGGGGCCAACCTGGGCGATTCCATTTCCTTCGCGCACGAACTTGACCTCGACGACACCTATGATTTGCGCGTCGGCGCCCGTATGCACCGCATGTCGCTGGCCCCCGGCGACGGCAACGCGCTCACCATCATGGACGGCTCCCGCCTCGGCACGCCCGGCGCCACCGTACATCTCGACAGCTGCCTGACGATGATGTCCGCCAACGGCCAGACCTCTGAGATACTGATCCTGGTCGAGGTCGACGCCGCCGGCGACGTGGCCCAGGTCTATGCTCACCCGCTGGCTCAGCTGAAACCGCGCACCGGCTACAGCCTTGTGGGCATCGACACCGTCAATGCCCGCCAGAAATTCGCCGAAGTGGCCTGCGTTTCCTTCTCGAAGGGCACGCATATCACCATGGCCTCCGGCGCGCAGACCCCCATCGAGGATCTCAAGGTCGGCGACCGGGTCCTCACCCGCGACGACGGCCCCCAGCCCGTGCGTTGGATCGGCCAGTCCACCGTCCGCGCCGTGGGTGAATTCTCGCCCATCCGCATCCGCGCGGGCGTCATGAACAATACCGGCGACCTGCTGGTCAGCCCCGATCACCGGTTGTTCGTCTATCAACGCTCCGACGCGCTCGGCGCCGGCCGGTCCGAGGTGCTGATCCGCGCCCGCCACCTGGTCAACGGCGACACCGTGGTGCAAGAGGATGGCGGCTTCGTCGAATATTACCAACTGCTCTTCGATACGCACCAGATCATCTACGCCGAGGGCATCGCCGCCGAGACCCTGCTGGTCGACCCGCGCACCCGCGCCGTCCTGCCACAGGATCTCAACGACGAACTGGCCCGCGCCCTGCCCGTGGGCGGGCACGGCAACCGCGCCCACCTGGAATTCGAGGTGAACGAGGCCGACCTTCAGCCCGACATGGCCAGGCTACTCAAGGACGCCTCGACGCGCTGAAGCGCCTCACTCCATCGCGTAGAAAAACTCTTCCCGCACAATCTTGCCGCCCTGCACAGTATAGACCCCGACCTCTTCCATATCCGAAACCTTGCCCGTGGCCTTCTCCTTGACCTTGATGCGGAAGATCACGGCGAACCGGTCGTCACCATGTGGCAGCGGCCCGGTGATGTCACCGTCGAGCATTTCCATCTCGCTCTCCCACCAGTCATGCTTGCCCTTGATCCCGTCAAGACCCTTGGTTTCGCGCCCGCCGCCCATGTCGGCGGCCTCAACCGACACCGCGTCCTCCGCGTACAGCTTGTCGAGGTTGTCCCGCGTCCGGTCTTCCCGGCATCCGGCGACAAGTTCCTTCGCTACGTCCATCATTTCCATCTCTCAGGCTCCCACCTTGATGTTCTCTCAATGTTCCAAACGATGCCATCCCGGATCATTCCGGTCCACTGGCGTTTTCGTACCGGATGCCGCCTCTGGCCACTTCCTGACAGCATCACCATGACACACCAAAATGACACCGACGCGATACAACCCGAATACCGACGCAATACCGACGCCCAAATCTTGCACCCGCCCCGCGCCGCCTCTATAGCGTCGCTCATGTTGGATACCGTCCCAAATCGCCCCGATCTGCCGCCCGAAATCGCGCGGCGGCGCACCTTTGCCATCATCAGCCACCCCGATGCCGGCAAGACCACCCTGACCGAGAAGTTCCTGCTTTATGGCGGCGCCATCCAGATGGCCGGTCAGGTCCGCGCCAAGGGCGAGGCGCGGCGCACCCGCTCGGACTACATGCAGATGGAGAAAGACCGGGGCATTTCCGTCTCGGCCTCTGCAATGTCATTCGATTTCAATGACTTCCGATTCAATCTCGTCGACACGCCCGGCCACTCGGACTTTTCCGAAGACACCTATCGCACACTCACAGCGGTTGACGCCGCCGTCATGGTGATCGACGGCGCCAAAGGCGTGGAAAGCCAGACGCAAAAGCTCTTCGAGGTCTGCCGCCTGCGCGACCTGCCGATCCTGACCTTCTGCAACAAGATGGACCGCGAAAGCCGCGACACGTTTGATATCATAGATGAAATACAGGAAAACCTGGCGATCGACGTGACCCCCGCCTCCTGGCCCATCGGCGTGGGCCGCGACTTCATCGGCTGCTACGACATGCTGCGCAACCGGCTGGAACTGATGGACCGGGCCGACCGTAACAAGGTGGCCGAAAGCATCAAGATCGACGGTCTCGACGACCCCAAGCTGGCCGATCACGTCCCCGCCAACTTGATCGAGAAACTGCGCGAAGATGTTGAAATGGCGCGCGAATTGCTGCCCGACCTGAACCCGCAATCGGTGCTCGAAGGCCACATGACCCCCATCTGGTTCGGCTCCGCCATCAACTCCTTCGGCGTCAAGGAACTGATGGACGGCATCGGCACCTATGGCCCTGAACCGCAGCCCCAATCGGCCGAGCCGCGCCAGATTTCACCAGAAGAATCAAAGGTTTCCGGCTTCGTCTTCAAGGTGCAGGCCAACATGGACCCCAAGCACCGCGACCGCGTCGCCTTCGTGCGCATGGCCTCGGGCCACTTCAAGCGCGGCATGAAACTGACCCATGTGCGCTCAAAGAAGCCCATGACCGTCTCCGCCCCCGTGCTCTTTCTCGCCTCCGACCGCGAACTGGCCGAAGAGGCCTGGGCCGGCGACATCATCGGCATCCCCAACCACGGCCAGCTGCGTATCGGCGACACCCTGACCGAGGGCGAAAGCTTACGCGTCACCGGCATACCCTCCTTCGCGCCGGAACTGCTGCAAAACTGCCGCGCGGGCGACCCGATGAAGGCCAAGCACCTTGAAAAGGCCCTGATGCAATTCGCCGAGGAAGGTGCGGCCAAGGTGTTCAAGCCCACCATGGGTGCAGGCTTCATCGTCGGCGTCGTGGGCCAGCTGCAATTCGAGGTACTGGGCAGCAGGATCGAGCTGGAATACGGTCTGCCCGTCCGGTTCGAGCCATCGCAATTCACCTCCGCCCGCTGGGTCCACGGACCGAAAGAGGCGGTCGAGAAATTCGTCAATGCCAACAAGCAGCACATCGCGCTCGACAACGACGGCGACACGGTCTACCTCACCCGGCTGCAATGGGACATTGACCGCGTCGAACGCGACTACCCCGACGTCAAACTGTCGGCGACCAAGGAAATGATGGTGTGACCCTGCAAAACCGCGTCCTGCCCACGGGCGAGATCGCGGCCACGCCGGAACGCGGGACCCTGGTGGGAAACCGGGGCATCCTGCACGATGCCGATCAACGACTGGGCAAGGCGCGCTGGCGGCACCCCAACTGGGTCACCTGCCAGCTCAACTTCAAGGGCCGCCGCCGTGCCCTGATGCAGCCCGGAGCCTACACCGAGCTTTTCTTCCTCGACGAACCCACGGCCCTCGCCGCCGGCCACCGTCCCTGTGGCGAATGCCGCCGCCCGGACTTCAAGCGCTTCGTCAAGCTGTTCCACGCCGTCAACGGCACCGCAACACTGACCGAGATTGATCGCCTGATGCACCGTGACCGCGTCACCCGCACGCGCCGGCAGGTCCGCCACACGGCAGCCCCCGAAACGCTGCCCGATGGCGCCTTCATCCTGCACAACGATGCACCGTACCTCGTTTGGGGCAACCGCCTCCTGCGCTACACCCCCGGCGGCTACACCGCCGCCCTGCCCCGCGAAACGGGGCTCGCGACCGTGCTCACCCCGGCCTCGACCATCGCCACGCTGGTCGCCGGGTACCGGCCTTCACGGCATCACTCGGCCGCGCAACAGCACCTCTGATCTTCCTCTGGCCTCAAATATCCCTGCCGGAGGCACCGACCTCTTGCACGCGCAACGCCCCTGTCACATGCTCCGGCCATGAGCAGTGCCCCCACATGGGGCGTGGTCGCCACCATCAAGGCGCCCGCCCAGGACATCCTGAATTTCGCCGCCCACTACCTCGACCTGGGCGCGCACCGGGTCTTCGTCTACCTGGACGAGGACAACCCCGAAGCCCGCACTGCCCTCAAGCGGCACCCCAAGTGCCGCGTCATCCTGACCGACGAGAATTACTGGAAACGCCGTCGCCGCGCCAAGGGGCGTCCCGGCGGACACCAGCACCGGCAGGTGCTGAACGCCACCCATTGCTACTCCCGCGACCCGCAGGTCGACTGGCTCTTTCACACCGACGTGGACGAATTCCTGCAACCGCTCTCGCCCCTGCCTGCGCAACTGGCCGCAATCCCGCCCGGCGTTCTGTCGGCCCGCGTGCGCCCGATCGAGGCGATGCAGCCCGACCCCGCCCACCCGCCGCCCCCAGGCCAGATCTGGTGCAAGGGCTTCGACCCGATCCTGCGTGTCCGGCGCGAACAGACCGCCACGCTTTACCCGCGCTACGGCGAACACCTCAATGGCGGCTTTCTCAGCCATGTCGCCGGCAAGGTCTTCGTGCGCACCGGACGACAGGACATCACCCTGCGCATCCACAGCGCCTTCGTCGGCAAGGCCCGCGATTTTAACCCGTTCGACCTTTTCGATTGCCAGCTCGTGCACCTGCACGCGCCCAGCTGGGACGACTGGCAGGCCCGGTTCCGCTACCGCCTGAACCACGGCTCCTACCGGCCCGACCTCGACGCCAACGCCAGGCATTCGGAAACCGCCCTCACCATGCATCAGCTCTTCTCGATGCTGGAAGCCGAAGGCGGCGAAGACGCCCTGCGCGCCTTCTATGAAGAGGTCTGCATCGCCACGCCCGGCCTGCGCGCCCAACTCCAGGACCTCGGCCACCTGCACGCGGTCACCCTCGACCTCGACGCAACCCGCGCCCGCCACTTCCCGAATTTCGCCTGATCCCCCTTGATTGTTGCCGAAACGCACACAATTCACCCCATACGCGCACTCTGTCCGTCCCGCGGCGTCACACATTGACCCACGCCCGCCCTTGGGATAGGGGAGGTGCATAAAAGCCCGAAATACTTGGGCCAATTCGAGATGGCGGGCCAGAATCGTGTCCGCAAACCTGTGGACATACATGACCAAATTTTCTGACCTGAGCCTGAACCCCAAGGTTCTGAAAGCCGTCGAAGAAGCCGGCTACGAAACCCCCACCCCCATCCAGGCGGGCGCCATACCTCCCGCCCTCGAAGGCCGCGACGTATTGGGCATCGCTCAGACCGGCACCGGCAAGACCGCCGGGTTTACCCTGCCGATGCTGTCGATGCTGGCCCGGGGCCGCGCCCGCGCCCGGATGCCGCGCAGCCTGGTGCTTTGCCCCACGCGCGAACTCGCTGCCCAGGTGGCCGAGAATTTCGACACCTACTCCAAGTACCTGAAACTGACCAAGGCGCTCCTGATCGGCGGCGTCAGCTTCAAGGAACAGGAGCAGATCATAGACAAGGGCGTCGACGTCCTGATCGCCACGCCCGGTCGCCTGCTCGACCATTTCGAGCGCGGCAAGCTGATCCTCAGCGACGTTAAGGTGATGGTCGTGGACGAGGCCGACCGCATGCTGGATATGGGCTTCATCCCCGATATCGAGCGCATCTTCGGCCTCACGCCCTTTACCCGCCAGACGCTTTTCTTCTCAGCGACCATGGCGCCCGAGATCGAGCGGATCACCAACACGTTCCTCTCCAGCCCCGAACGCATCGAGGTCGCCCGCCAAGCGACGGCCTCCGAGACGATCGAACAGGGCGTGGCGATGTTCAAACCCTCCCGCCGCGACCGCGCCGACAGCGAAAAGCGCAAGCTTCTGCGCGCGCTCATCGACGCCGAGGGCGAGAAGCTCACCAACGCGATCATCTTCTGCAACCGCAAGACGGACGTGGATATCGTCGCCAAGTCGCTCAAGAAATACGGCTATGACGCAGCGCCCATCCATGGCGACCTCGATCAAAGCCAGCGCACCCGCACGCTCGATGGCTTCCGCGCCGGCGATCTGCGCATTCTGGTGGCGTCCGACGTGGCTGCCCGCGGCCTCGACGTGCCCTCGGTCAGCCACGTGTTCAACTTCGACGTCCCCGGCCACCCCGAGGATTACGTCCATCGCATCGGCCGCACCGGCCGCGCCGGTCGCGACGGCAAGGCGATCACGCTCTGCAACCCGCGCGACGAGAAAGCTCTCAGCGCGGTCGAGAACCTGATCCAGAAAGAGATCCCCAAGCTCGACAACCCGCTGGGCAGTGCCGCGCCCGAGCCCGAGGCCGAGGCAGCCTCCGAGGATGCGCCGAAGAAACCGCGCCGCTCGCGCAGCCGCCGCAAGTCGGATGAGCCGCAAGAGACGCAGGACACAGCCCCGCAGACATCCGAGGACACCAAGCCAGAGTCCCAGCCCGAGCCACAAGCCGACGCGAAATCGGAATCCAAGCCCGGTGACACGTCGCAGGAGCAAGGTAAGAAGCCTTCGCGCGGGCGCGGCGGCAGCGGAAAGAAGCAGGACAACAAGGATAAATCCGGCCCCGTCGGCATGGGCGACCACCTGCCCAGCTTCATCGCCAAGAGCTTCGACGAACGGATGGTGTCTTGAGCCAAACGTAGGGTGGGTGAAAACCCACCTTCCGGCCCAACGGCCCTAAAACCGAGACGCACCGCGCCCGTAACGTGGGCGAAATCCCACGCTCCCAACGGCCCGCGTTACGACAACCGGCTGATAATCACCGTCACCTCGGGCTTCTTGCCGATCTCGCCCTGCGCACTCTGCCGCGCCACCTTGCGCAGACCGTCCTCCAGCGCGTCGTCATCACCCAGGGTCTTCGGCTTGGCCCGCCCCATGAACTGGCTCAGATCCTCTTCCAGAACGTCCACCAGCGGCGCGCGACTGCTGCCCGTCTCGGCCAGCCCCATGATCTCGCACCAGGGCTCGCCCAGCGGTTCGTCACTCTCGTCCAGGATCACGTTGATCGTCACATGCCCGTTCAGCGCCATGCGGATCCGATCGCGCACGATCCCGTCCAGCGCCCCGACCTTCACCGATCCATCAAGGTAAGTCCGCCCGGTTTCGACATATTCGGCCACCTCCGCGCGGTTGCCGCTCAGGTCGATCATGGTGCCATTCGGCGCCAGAACCCCGTGCAGCTTGCTTTCACCTGCCAGCTTCACATGCTCGCGCAGATGCCGATGCTCGCCATGCATCGGGATCACGAATTGCGGCTGGACGATCTGGTGCAGCTTCTTCAGGTCGGGCCGGTTGGCGTGCCCCGACACGTGGTAAAGCCCGCTGCTGTCATCCACCACGTCCACACCCTGTTCGCTGAACTGGTTGATGATGCGGATAACGCCCCGCTCGTTGCCCGGGATCGTCTTGGACGAGAACAGGAACGTGTCCCCCGGCTTCAGCGTAATCCCGTTATATTTGCCCTGCGCCAACTGCGCACTGGCGGCCCGCCGTTCGCCCTGGCTGCCGGTGACGATCAGCATCACGTTCTCGCGCGGGATATCCCGCGTGTCCTCGGGGCTGATCGTGCGCGGAAAATCCGTCAGCACGCCGGTCTCGACCGACGCCTCGATCATCCGCCGCATCGCGCGGCCCAGCAGGCAGATCGAGCGCCCGGCCCGTTCCCCGGCCTGGGCCAGCGTCTTCACCCGTGCCACGTTGCTGGCGAATGTGGTCGCCACGACCATGCCCTTGGCACCCGCCACCAGCTTCTCGATCTCGGGGCCCACGGAGCTTTCGCTGCGCCCCTCATGGGCGTTGAACACGTTGGTCGAATCGCAAACCAGCGCCTTCACCCCTGGCTTGGCGATCTCGGCCCACATCGCCTCGTCGAAAGGCTCGCCCACAACCGGATCCAGGTCGATCTTGAAGTCGCCCGAATGCACGATCCGCCCGGCGGACGTGTCGATCACCAGGCCGGAACTTTCGGGAATCGAATGCGAGATTGGCGCGAACCCCACGGTGAACGGCCCCGCCTCGGTCGTCTCGGGCCAGGGCGAAACCGTCCGCACCGCCTTCTCGGGGTGGCCATGCTCATCCATCTTGCGCCGCGCGATATTGGCGGTGAACGCACGCGCATAGATCGGCGCGCCCAGTTGGTCATAGTAATGCGCCACGGCCCCCACATGATCTTCGTGCGCGTGGGTGATGAACACCGCCTCCAACTGGTCGCGCCGCTCTTCCAGCCACGCGATGTCGGGGAAAATCAGGTCCACCCCCGGCGTGCCGTCCATGTCCGGGAACGTCACGCCCAGATCCACAAGGATATACCTCTCCTTGCCCGGCGCGCCGTAGCCGTAGACATAGGCGTTCATGCCAATTTCCCCCGCCCCGCCAAGGGCAAGGTACGTCAATCTCTCACTGCTCATCCCCGATCAGCCTTCCTTGTTATGGGCATGGATCACCGTCAGCCCATGCATCGTCAAATCTTCCCGAATTTCGTCGAACAGCAGGTCGCCCTGCGCGAAAAGCGGCGCAAGGCCACCCGTGCCGATAATCTTCATCGGCGTCTCATATTCTGCCCGGATGCGCTCGGTCACCCCGCCGACCAGCCCGACATAGCCCCAGAACACGCCCGACTGCATGCAGTCAACCGTGTTGGTGCCGATCACCTTCTGCGGCTTCGTCACGTCGATATGAGGTAAGGCCGCCGCCGCCATGTGCAAGGCCTCGAGACTCAGGTTGACGCCGGGGGAAATCACGCCCCCCACATAGGCCCCGTCCTCGGCCACCACGTCGAACGTGGTCGCGGTGCCGAAATCCACCACGATCAGGTTGCCGCCATAAAGGTCATAGGCGCCGGCGGCATTCACCAGCCGGTCCGGCCCCACCTGCGTGCCCTCGTCCACCCGGGGCTGACGCGGCAGCGCGCATTCCGGCTTGCCCACCACGATGGGCCGGCAGCCGAAAAAGCGGTCGGCGAAGACGCGCAGGTTGAACACCACCCGCGGCACAGTGGACGAGATGATCACGTCGGTGATGTCCAAGTCGATTTCGTAATGCTTCACCAGCGTCGAGAACCATGTGAAATAGGCATCCGCCGTCCGCGCATGGTGCGTCGATGTGCGCAGGGTGCACAGAAACTCCGACCCGTCCCAGATCGCGAAAACCGTGTTGGTGTTGCCGCAGTCGATCGCCAGAAGCATCTTGGCGCCCCTCTCTTTCGTCAGAAAAACACGTCCGCCGCCGGAATGACGTGGCGCGATTTGGCATCTGTTAGAACAAGATTGCCGCCCGCGTCCACCGTCTCGAACGTGCCGGTAAATTCCTCGCGCCCCGTCCTTGCGGTAATCACTTCGCCCAAGCGCGCCGCGCGCTCCATCCACGCCGCGCGAATGGAAGCAAAGCCATAGGTCACGAACTGCGCCTCGAGGCGGGCATAGGCCGGCGCCAGCAGGTCCAGGAACTCTTCGGGGTCTATCTCGACACCGGCCTCCGACAACAGAGAGACGGGCCGCACCGCGCCCGGCTCCACAGCCTCCGCCTCGGGTGCTGCGCGCAAGTTCACCCCGATCCCGATGGCAAAGTGGCTCAGGCCGCCGCCCGCGCCCGCGCTTTCCAAAAGGATCCCTGCCACCTTACCGCCGTTCAACAGTACGTCGTTCGGCCATTTCAGCGCAAAGCCCGTTGGCCGTCCGGTTGCCGCGACAAAGGCATCGTAAAGCGCCAGCGATGCCACGAAGGATCGCATCGCCACCTGGTCCGGGCTCTCGGTGGGCCGCATCACCAGAGTCGCCGCAAAATTCCCCGCCGGATTCGCCCAAGGCCGCCCGCGCCGCCCTCGCGCCGCCGTCTGGTGCCGCGCCAATATCCATTCCGGACCGCTCAAACCCGGCGCAATCCGCGCCGCCTCGGCATTGGTGCTGTCCACCTCGTCCAGCACCCGCCGCCCGTATCCTTCTGGCCACGGCTCTTTCATTGTTCCCAAAACACCCCCGCCAGAGGGGTATCCTTGTTGTGTCATAGGTCCTCACTGCGTGTCATTGGAATAAATCCTGCTTTAATCGTAATAATTTAAGGTTTCAGCACTTCCCGGAATGACCCGTGAAGTGCTGCGCCAGAACGTATATAAAACGGAGGATATTTTTATGGCAAAATCTAATGCATTCACAGTCGCACAACTCAAATCTCTCCCCACAGGCAGGCATTGCGATGAGCTAGGCCTATGGCTTTATAAACGCCCTGACGGCGGTGCCCAATGGATCTTTCGCTTTCAGCTCTGGGGACGCCAACGCGAGATGGGTCTTGGATCATATAGAAGCGTCAGTCTCGCCGAAGCAAGAAAGCAAGCCGAACTGGCACGTCAGCAGGTGCTACGGGAGGTAGACCCGATCACGCAGCGCCAATTGAACCGCCAACAATCGAATTCTACTGATGGCCGCCTCGAGCACCTTGCATTGGAAGCATACGAGAAACACAAGAAAAGCCTCAAGCATGGTGGGTCCGATGGCAAATGGTTCAGCCCTCTTCGGCTGCACGTCCTGCCGAAGCTCGGCAAGATGCCGATTGTGAAGATTGACCAGGAAGACATCGCACGTGCGCTGGAACCCATCTGGCATGAGAAGCCGGTTACCGCCAAAAAGTGCATTTCCAGGTTGAGAACGGTATTCAATTACGCAAACGCCAAACGCTTCCGCGTGAGCACGGCAGTTATTGACGATGCTGTGGTGATCCTCGGCTATAACAAGAAACGCTCGACGCCACACCAAGCGCTCCACGGGAAAGACGTACCTGCGTTCTACGCGACCCTCTCGGATGACGCCCCAACGCAACTGGCATTGCGGATGCTGATCTTGACCGGCGTTCGCTTGGATTCAATCAACCACATGCGATTGGATCAGCTCAAAAGCTCGGTTTGGTGCAATAGCTCCCTGAAAGGGGTCCACCAACTGGGATAGATTGTCCCGTAAATTGTAGGATCAGCGATGGCCGGAAAAGAGAGAAGCCGGAAGATATCGTATCGAAGCTTCGGCAGGTTGAAGTTCTGCAGGGACAAGGTGCCACGATTGCCGAGGCGGTGCGCCAGATCGGCGTGACGGAGCAGACGTTTTGTCGATGGCGCCAGCTCTTTGGCGGAATGCAGCGGTCACAGCTCACCCGGTTGAAAGAGCTTGAGAAGGAGAACCAGCGGCTTCGGCGTGCAGTGTCGGACCTGACGTTGGACAAGCTGATACTGACAGAGGCCGCCAAGGGAAACTTCTAAGCCCTTCGCGTCGCCGCAAGTGCATCGACCATCTGCGGCGGGAGCTTGGCGTATCGGAACGCCGCGCCTGCCGCGCACTCGGTCTACGCAACGCAAGGTGCCGCAGGAGCACGCCCTGCCAGCGTCGGCGACGCCATCGCCTACTCCTTGGCGATCTCTGCCTCAAGACGCGGTGCGAAGCAAGGAAAAGACTGAGCTGCTGTCGGACCCGCCTGTTCGATACAACACAATCTTGGCACCGGTCAGTCACAGCTGCCGCAGGTACCGAGGGCGATCATTCCAACATTCTCGAAAAATCCACACTGCAGCAGGGTCCCTGCTCGTGTTTAAACCGGGCATGTGGATATCCTTTCTCGAAGATTTGCGAACAATGCCCGATCATCCGGACTATCGATCTCTAGAGGTTGTCCTGTGGCGCATCGGCGACGGATCGCACCACGTTTCTCGTTAGTGCCGCGACGAGGTCCGTTCGTGTAACGATGCCGATGATCTTGTCTCTTTCAAGAACCGGAACCGCATCCGTCCCCCCGTCGGCCATCATCGGCAGCAATGCTCCGATGGGCGTATGTGCCATCGCACGGGGACCGGCGACACTCATGATGTCTCCGGCCCTTGTCGGATTTTCGCGGTTTCGGTCCAGCAGCCGTCGCAAGGCGGCAGCGTATCCGCGGTCAAGACGCAAGGCATCCTCTCTTGCCTGGCAAATCAGATGGATTTGGAAAATGACCCCCAGGAACTTCGCATCCCGCTCGACGACGGGAAGGGATGTGAAGCGGTGTTGCCGGAACAGGTCCGCGACCTCGCTCATCGACGTTTCGGGGCGGATCGTGACAAGGTCCCGGGACATGATGTCCTGCGCCGTCACCGGAACAGAGTGATGTGCTGCGGCCTGCATCTCCGCTGCCCCGATCAGGCGCGCCAGGTCCTCGACGCCTAGGTTGAAGGACTGGCTGTAGCGCTCCAGGATGTTTGTCAGCTCTTCCTCTGACAGCCCCAGCCGTTCGGTCGGATTTCGGTCGCCAGTCCCGTGCTGGCTCGGATCATCGAACTGCCGAAAGGGATAGTGCCGCCCCGTCAAACGCGCATAGATCGTCGCAAGACCCACAAGCGCAACCGTCCCCACGCCAATCGGTGCAATCGCGAACCAGAACCCCAGATTCGCGACGGCATCGGGCGACAGGGCCGCCGTCATGGCCACCGCACCCGCAGGCGGGTGGACGGCGCGACACAGCATCGTCGCCGTCACGGCCAGTCCCACGGCAAGGCCGACCCGCAAGGCGGGATCGTCGACCGACAGGCAAACCGCAACTCCGACCAGTGCGGCTACCGTGTTGCCGACAATCGCAGACCAGGGCTGCGCGAGCGGGCTGTTCGGGACCGCAAACAACAGGACTGATGAGGCGCCGAACGGTGCGACAAGATAAAGCCCAAGTTCCAGGTCGACAGCCGGCGACAGCACGAACAGACCGGTCAACCCGAGCCCGATCAGGGCGCCAAGCCCTGCCCGAAGGGCCTCGATGCCGGAAACACGCGCAACGGCAGGGCCTAGTGATTTCAGAATGTGCAACGACACGCCTCCCGGCAAGATGCGCACAAACTTTCATCACAGTGCCAAAGGTTCAACAGGACAAACGACCGAACAGTCAATCCCGCCATCCCTTCATCGGAAGGCTCGAACCTGCGCGAGGATCGGATCGATCACGTCAAAATCCCGCTCCTCGCGGATCAGCACCCAGGCGGGAAGGTCGAAAACCGGCGCGTGTGCCACCGTTTGCAAGTTGCCCTCCCGGATGTGTCGCTCAACCAGCCTCTCCGGGAAATAGCCGCAACCACGGCTGACCAGCAGATGCTGCAACCCCAGCCAGCCGATATTGACAGTCAGGACCGGGCTGGGAAAACCCGGGAACCCCGCACTGAACTGATCCGAGAATTCCGGCCCCCAATCGACATGGATATACGCGTCGGGTGTCATCACGCCTTCCGGGTCGGAGGTCACCATGACCAGGCGTTCGGTGAACAATGGGAGCAGTTCCAGGTTCGGCCGCCGCTGCGGTGTATACATCGCCGCGATATCCAATCGGCCATCCACGATCCCCTGCATTAGGTCCGGCTCAAATCCGATCTCCGCGCGAAAGGAAAGATCCGGCCGGGCCACGCTGATGTCGGCAAGCCATGGAGTCAGGAACGCTTCCCAGAGGCCTATTCGCGCGCCGATATTGATGCGGGCGGAAAATCTTCGGGGCAGGCCGATCTCCCGCTGCGCCTGTTCCAGCGCGCGCACCATCTGCCCCGCGTGGACCAGGAACCGCTCGCCGTCATGTGTCAGGATCGCACCGGCCTTGCTGCGATTGAACAGCCGCCGGCCCAGCAACTGCTCCAGCGCATGGATCCGGGCACTGACCGTAGATTGCGTGATATGCAGCAGCTCGGCCGCGGCAACGAAGCTGCCGCTGTCGGACACCGCAAGGAACGTGCGTGCATGCTCGATATTCATACCACACGATAATATCGCAAACTGCGATTTGAAATATCAATTAAATTCGTTTTCCCGATTGCACCATGTGGCCGATAGTTGCGTTAACGCTGCGACATTCGCTTCATGCGGCCCACCACCCACGCGACCGGGCGTTTTCACGTCCACAGCAGACGGAGACCGAAATGACCGACAGAGGATACGCCTCCTCCCCCTGCTACATGCACGAGTTCGACCACAGTGCGCGCGCCGTGTCACCTCCTGACCCGGGGAACTGGCCGGAAATCGCGCGCTGGCGCAAGCTTCAGCGCGAGGACCTCATCGAGAAACGCCTCAACCTTTCGGTCAGCACCCGACAGGAAACTTCACGCCGCATTGCCGCGACCCTGGACAAGACCGTAGATGTCGCCTCGAAACCCGTCATCGGCGTCTACTGGCCGTTTCGCGGCGAAGCCGACCTGCGCGACTGGATGCGCCGCGTGACAGAGCGCGGCGGTCGGGTCGCCCTGCCCGAAGTCGTGGATAAGGCCAAGCCCCTCGTGTTCCGGGAATGGACCCCGTGCTGTTCCATGCGGCGCGGGGTCTGGAAGATCCCGGTGCCGGACAATGAGACCCGTCTCCTTCCGGAGATCGTGATCTCGCCCGTGGTCGGTGCCGATGCAGCCGGGTTCCGGCTGGGATACGGCGGCGGCTTCTACGACCGGACGCTGGCCAGTCTTTCACCGAGAGCCCGTGCAATAGGTGTTGGGCACGTCGTCTCGACACTCCGCACGATCTATCCGCAGCCTCACGACATCGCGATGGACGAAATGATCCTCGTCGATCCGGCCCGGGACCGCGCACAATGACGCAGATCTGGATCAAGCGCGCCTACGCCGAGGCGCACGCGAATGACGGCACCCGCATCCTGGTCGACCGGGTCTGGCCGCGCGGCATCTCCAAGAAGGACCTGGACCTTGCCGCATGGGAAAAGTACGTCGCGCCCAGCAAGGACCTGCGTCAATGGTTCGACCACGATCCCGAAAAATGGGATGATTTCCGCGACGCGTATTTCTCGGAACTCGACAAGAGGCGCGAAACCGTCGACCGGATTGCCGATCAGGTGCGCAAAGGCCGGGTCACCCTGATCTACGGCGCAAAGGACGAGCGTCATAACAACGCCGTCGCGCTCAAGGAATATCTCGAACGAAGATCCGACATCTGATGCGCGGCGGACTGCACCAACCGATCTGCGACATTCTCGGCTGCGATTACCCGATCCTTCAGGCGGGCATGGGCGGCGTGGCACGCGCCGAACTGGCGGCGGCGGTCTCCGATGCGGGCGGGTTCGGATGCCTCGGCATGGTGCGCGAACCTTGCGCCCTGATAACGCGGGAAATCGCAGAGGTGCGAAAACGAACCGACCGCGCCTTCGGAGTGAACCTCATTCCGGCGGCGACCGACCCCGACCTGTTCACCGAACAACTGAAGACCTGCAAGAACGAAAGCATCGAAACTCTGGTCTTCTTCTGGGACGTCATGCCCGAGGCCGTCGCGCGCGCCAACGACCTTGGCATGCAGGTCATCTACCAGGTGGGCTCGGTCGGCCACGCACGCGCCGCACAAGCGGCCGGCGCGGTCGCGATCATCGCCCAGGGCGTCGAGGCCGGCGGGCATGTGCACGGCACGGTATCCTCGTTGGTTCTCGTGCCGCAGGTGGCCGCTGCGACCGACCTGCCCGTCATCGGCTCCGGCGGTTTCGCGACCGGACGCAGCCTCGTCGCGGCCCTGGCGCTGGGGGCGCAGGGCATCCACTGCGGCACGGCCTTCCTCGCGGCAACGGAATCCTTTGCGCATGACCTACACAAGCAACGCGTCGTGCAGGCGGCGTCGGACGAAACGGTCCATACGGACGCCTTCGTCATCAACTGGCCCAAGGGCGCCGCGGTCCGCGTTCTGCGCTCCGACCTCACCGACAGTCTGGGCGACCGGCTGTTCGGCCACGACCCCGACACGTTCCCCCGCGACCAGATCGCCGACGAGCAGGGCAAACCGATCTATCGCTGGAGCACGGATTCACCGCTGCGCTCGATGCAGGGCGATCTGGATGAACTCGCACTCTTTGCCGGTCAGTGCGTTGGAGACGTACACGCCATCCGCCCCGCTGCCGAAATCGTGGCAGATATCGTTGAAGACGCCCGCGAACAGATTGCCCGGTTTTGCGCGACGTGAACCGGCAAACCCCGGCCCGGCCAGCGAACGTGAGGGTCAGCGCACCCGGATACGGCGTGTTCTGCGACGACCCGGCAAGATGCTGCCCCGGTTCGAAGGCACCTGTTCACGCCAGAATACATACAGGCCAGACGCCAGGATGATCGCGACACCGACCCAGGTCAACGCGTCGGGAAAGTCACCGAACACAATGTAGCCGACAACGGTCGCTCCAATGATTTCCAGGTACTGGAACGGCGCCAGCATACCGGCCTCCGCGCGGCGGAACGCCTCTGCGATCAGGATGAAGCTCACCGCCGCGAACAGCCCGGATGCGGCAATGGCGCCCCAACCCCAGGCCGGCAGCGTTGCGAAGTCCGGCTGGATCCAGCCGGCGGCGGCCAGGATAATGCACAGGGTTGTCATGCCAACGCACGCATAGGCCGTCGCGCCACACTGCACGGTCAGCCCCGAACGGATGCCGGACGCGCGGCGCAGCACGATCATGTTCAGCGCATAGGCCGTTGCCGCCACCAGCGGCAGCAGCGCGGCGACCCCCAGGTCCCCGCCGGGGCGCACCACGACCAGCACCCCGACAAGGCCGACGCCCACTGCCACCATACGCCGCGGCCCCACGCGCTCTCCAAGCAGCGGACCGACCAGCAGTGTCAAAATCAGCGGTTCGGCAAAGAAAATCGCAATGGCCGTGGCAATGGGCATGACGGAGAACGCCCAGACGAGACTGGTCAACGTTATCATGACAAGGCCGCCCGACAGCGCGACGATGGGGGAAAACATCGGACCACGCAGCCGATGCCGCAGCACTACTGCAATGGGCATCATCACTAGGCCTTGCGCCAGCAGGCGAGCAGTCGTCACTTCCACCGCCCCCAGATGCGAGGTCAGCAGCTTGGCAAAGGTGTCGCCCACAGGCAGAAGCAGCATCGCCATCGCCATGCTGATCATGCCGATGACGGGTCCGGTTGCGGCAACCCGCGGTGCGGTCAGAACATGCGTCATGGTCATCACTCCATAGATCATACGCCCTGCGCGTATCGGGCGCGTGATGTCCGGGCGTCCAGGACATAAAACGAATTTTGGGAAACAACCTTGCAAGACGGCGCCACCGCCAAGGTCCGTGGCCCGTCTCTAGACCTCGGTGCCGGATTCGGTCAAGCGATGTCTACAAGCCATCGCCAACTGATGATCCAAGTCGTCCTTCAGCACTCAGAAGACGGACCAGCCTGTCTTGCGGCTCAGCATGGCGGCGGCCCGCGTTCCCGCCTTGGAATTTCCATAGCCATCCAGACCCGGTGACCAGATGGCAACCGACGCCTTCCCGGGCGCCACCATCAGTATCCCGCCGCCGACGCCGCTCTTGCCCGGCAGACCAACCTGATAGGCGAACTCGCCCGACGCATCATAATGCCCGCAACTCATCATCAATGCATTGATGCGTCGGGCATGAGTTCGCGATACGACGCTCGGCGCATTTGGCAAAGCGGCTAGGCAGCGTCCCGCTTTGGCCAGTTGCTCGGTGGTCATCTCGATTGCGCATTGGTGAAAATAGGTGCCCAGCAGTTTGTCGGGCTCGTTCTGCAGATTCCCGTGCGACTGCAAGTAATGCGCCAGCGCCTTGTTCCTCGCGCCTGTCTCGGCTTCCGATCTTGCAACCGCAGCATTGATGTAGACCTCGTCGGTTTCCGCCATCGCACGGATCAGACCCAGTGTTTCGGCAATCGCCTGGCGCGGTTCCCGGCCTGATAACAGCGCATCAGTCGTGACGATTGCCCCGGCATTCACGAACGGATTGCGTGGCCGGCCCCCATCCGCCTCAAGAACGCTAATCGCGTCGAAGGCGGTTCCCGCCGGCTCTCGTCCGACCCGCGTCCAAAGCTGGTCACCGATCCGGCCCAGAGATGCAATCAGCGCGAAAACCTTGGAAATGCTCTGGATCGAAAAGGGCGTATTGGCCGACCCGGCCGAGACCGTCTTGCCGCCTGCCGTGCATGCCGTGATGGCGAATTGATGCGGGTCCACCTTGGCGAGTTCGGGAATGTACTGCGCCGGAACGCCCCAATCCGCGTCCGCCTGCACGCGGTCGTTTATTTCCTCGAATAGATCCTCAAGATCGGCAACGTCCTGCTCTGTCGCATCGGTCAACTGCATTTCTCCGGCGTGCTGCTTCGGCCACAGGCCCGTGACGGTATGCTGCTCGCCACTGTGTTGTCCACCCAGCCCGCATGGATCTTAGCTGCCCCGGTGAGATCTTACGATTTCCGTGTCGCTTACCAGGCGCATCCCCAAATGTGCCGGCGGCGATCCGACGGCGCATCCGCCGCGGGCGGGGTCGCGGATAAGGTAGGACATTGCGGCGACATGTTCGCCGCCGACGTAGAAAGCAGGACAACGTGAGGGGTCGGCGTCGCCGGATGCGCCTGAAAAGCATTCCTGCGTCCATTCCCATACGCTTCCGTCAAGATCGGCTACACCCTCGGGAGAGGTCGAGAAACTTCCCCGCGGCTTCAGCGCACGAGGCGTCAAGCCTTCGATCAGATAGGTCGACGCCCATGTGAGGGACGGATCGGTAAAGATCGGATCGGCTTCGTCCGGCAGGACGGGCGCTGCCATCTCGGCCCACTCGCCTACGGTGGGCAGGCGGAAATTCGCGCCGGTCGCGTCATTGATCCAGTCGAGATATTCACCGACATCTACATAGCTCAAACCCGTCGCGGGCGTCACGTGCGCGTCCTGGTCCGGCCGGACCCGCAGGCGCAGAGTGCAGGCCCCCTGATCGTGGCAAATATTCCATTCGGCCACGCTGACCTCGTACTTCTGGACGTAGAGCTTTGCTCCGGTAGACAGCGTGACGGGGGTTGCCGCCATTTCCGGCAGCCGCGCCGGATCGTATCCGGCACCGCGCCGGGTCAGCGCGGTGCCGAAAAGAACCGCCGCGATGAACAGCAGCGCAACCAGAAGAAGGGACACCTTCAGGCCGGGCTTCCTTGTCATCGCGGCGGTCATGTTTCCGCTCCTTTCGCTCAGCTTTCAAAGGGTCGTGGTTCCACGACCTGTTCCATCAGGTTGTTGTCCCACGCGCCCTCGACGACGAAGTGCGCGGTTCCGCCCAGCATGGCGCCGATGATCAGATTGTGGTTCACGTAGGCATAGACGCCCGGCTGCTCGAAGGTGTAAATCGCCGCCGCCGCACTGCCGCCGCGGACGAACCAGGTCTCCATGCCCGTAAGCGGCACATCCGTGAACGAGCTTTCCCAGACATAGTCGCCATGCCCGCCGATCAGATGCGGACGGCTGTCCACATTGCACGAGTTGTGGATCATCAGAACCGTCTCACCGACCTTGGCCTTCAGCGCATTCGCCCCCGTCAGCGCACCGACCGCGCCGTTGAACACCTGGTGCGTGGGCACGAGCGACCGCATGGCCTCGAGGCTGTCGGCATAGTCGTCGCCGGCGGCGTCATAACTCTTGTAGTCGCCGTTCTCGTCCATCGGCAGGTAGTAGTCCTGCTCGCCGATATAGGCGATACTGTCATAGCGCAGCGGATTGCCCTGCGCGTCCTTCAGCCCGTCGCGCGGCAGCACCATGATGGCGCCGTTCATGCCGTGGGTGACGTGGTACGGGATCATCGCGCCGCCTGGGGCGCAGTGATAGGTAAAGCACCCCGGTTTCGTCGCCTTCCAGCGCAGCACGCATTCCTCGCCCGGATAGACATGGGTCAGGCCGCCGCCCCCCAAAGCGCCCGTGGAGGCGTGGAAGTCGATATTGTGCTCCATCATGGAATCTGCAGGATTGCGCAGGGTCAACTCGACCATGTCACCCTCGTGGCAGATGATCAGCGGGCCGGGGACCGAGCCGTTATAGGTCAATGCCCAGACGCTGGCCCCGGTGTCTTCGTCGACGACCATCAGGCGCTCTTCGGTGACCATGGTGATCTCGATGATCTTGGGCCCGCCGGTGGCGACCTGCTCGTGCTCCGGTGCGAAGGGTGGCGCGACCAGTTCCTGTTTGACGCGGGTATAGCCCGACAGGTCCGCGGGTTTCGCCGTGCTCGTGGCGGCGCCGTCGGCGGCGGCCTTGTGCAGGTTGCGCGATACCGCGTCGGCTTTCAGCGGCTGCGGCGGGCGGCGGGCGGCCATTGCGCTCGCGCCGGTCATCGCGGCGGCGCCGGCCAGGATCGATCCGCGCAGAACGTTGCGGCGACTGGTTTTCATAAGGCCTGGGTTGATGAACTTGGTCATTTGTTCCTCCTGGGAAACGGGTGCGGCGGAGAGTCCCGCGCGCACCGCTGCATCACATGTTGCTCAGTTGCTCTTCGAAACGGGCCTTGGCCTTCTTCGGCACGCGCCCCTCAAGGAAGCCCTCGGGCGCCTCGACGTCGCCAACGGCGATGGTCATCACCATGCCCATGGCGTAGTGCGGCTTGCAGATCACGGCATAGACACCCTCGGTGTCCAACGTGACCTCGATCTCCTCGTTGATCTTGCCCTTGAAGCCTTCGGCGCCGTCGGGGATCATGTCCTTTGCGGTTTCGGCATTGTGGCCCTTGTCCGCGGCGATGAACTTGATCGTGTCGCCCGGTGCGGCCTGCACGAAGGCCGGTTCGAAAACCATGCGCTCGCCATCGGCGCCCTTGTTGAGCATCTTGACTTCGAATGTTTCGGCGAAGGCAGCGCCGCCCATCAGGGCCGCGAGTGCCAGGCCGGTTGCCAGAGTGCGGATCATCGGTCTTTTCCTTTCAGATCGCTGTTTGGGTTGACTGAAAGATACCGTGTCCGGGTCAGGCGCTTTTTGCTCTGGCGCAAACTTCTGCGCGATCACGTGAAAATATCGTCTTGGTTTAGTGACCCGGAATGTGACAGAAACCCCGCTATGAACGCTTCCCCTTCGCGCAAGACCCTGCCACGTCTCGACGAGAGCCTGCTGACGCACCTGCCACCGTTCTCGCGCCTCGAGAAACGGCAGATCCGCGCGATCCTTGATCAGGCGTCGTCACGGCGCTACGACGAGGGCGTGGCGATCTTTCAGGAAGGGCACCCGGCGGAGCGCTTTTACATGCTGCTAGACGGGTATGTCCGGGTCGTGCGCATCACGCCCACTGGCGAACAGGTTACCGCCCTGCACATCCCGCCGGGCCAATTGATCGGCATCGCCCGCGCCATCGGACGCGATACCTATCCGGCGACCGCGATGACCGCGTCGGAATCGCTTGCGCTCAGCTGGCCGATGCACCTTTGGGACAGCTTCGTCGCGGAATACGACGGGTTTGCCACCGAAACCTACAAGACACTCGGCCAACGACTCGGCGAGGTGCAGAACAAGATCGTGGAAATGGCCACCCAGCAAGTCGAACAGCGGGTCGCCAACGCGCTTTTGCGTCTGGTCAACCAGACGGGCCGCAAAGTCGAAAACGGAATAGAGATCGATTTCCCGATCACGCGACAGGACCTGTCGGAACTGACCGCGACCACCCTGCACACCGTCAGTCGCCTGCTCAGCGGCTGGGAGAAGCAGGGTCTGGTCGAAAGCCGCCGCAAGCACATTGTCGTGCGCGATCCTCACGCGCTGGTCGTTCTTAGCCAGAAGTAACACTGTTACCCCAGTTCCGCCGCCTGCTTGAGTTCCGCCAGGAAGTCTTCCTCGTCCAGGTGATACTCGGCACAGGCGTCGGTCACGGTGTGAAACGGGCTGATGAGACACCCGACACACAGCATCCTGTGTCGTACGAAAACCGGGATCGTCTGCGGCCAGGCCGTCATCAGGTCGGCCAGAGGCAGATCGGGGTCGTCCAGACGGAGGCGAGCCATGAGATGTCTCCTTTCAACGATCACCTTAACCGGCCAATCGCGCCGAACTTTGCGCTGGGACAAACTCCGGCCTCGGCGGTGCGGCTACGACAGGGCATCCCGCTTTCAAGGAGGCCCGAACATGGCTGAAATTCTAACGAAATCCCGGGCGCGAAACATCTTCTACGGGGGCTCGATCTTCTTCGTCGTGGTCTTCATAGCGATGACCGTCCATTCGCACCGCTACGTGGTGCAGACCTCGACCGCCGGCATGCCCCTCAGCGAAGAGGTGCGCCACGGCAAACATGTGTGGGAGGAACATTCCTGCATCAACTGCCACAGCCTGCACGGCGAAGGCGCCTATTTCGCGCCCGAGCTTGGCAACGTCATGACCCGTTGGGGCGTCATGGAAAGCCCCGAAGACGCCTTCGAGATGCTCAAGGGCTGGATCGAAAGCCAGCCCAGCGGCATCGAAGGACGCCGCCAGATGCCGCGCTACGAACTGACCGACGAGGACCTTCGCGGCCTGTCGGAATTCCTGCGCTGGACCGATCAGACAGACACCCAGGGCTGGCCGCCCAACGACGCCGGATAAGGAGGCGAACCAATGAAATACGAATCTCAGAAAGTGGCGTACTGGTACATCCTCGCGTCACTGGCCCTTTTCGGCATCCAGGTGGCGGGCGGGCTTTTGGCGGGCTGGGTCTACGTCTCGCCCAATTTCCTGTCCGAACTGCTGCCCTTCAACGTGATCCGGATGATCCACACCAATGCGTTGATCGTCTGGCTTCTACTGGGCTTCTTCGCCGCGGCCTATTTCCTCGTCCCCGAAGAATCCGAGCGCGAGATCTGGTCGCCCAAACTGGCCTATCTGCAGCTCATCATCTTGCTGGTGGGCACGCTGGGCGCGGTTGGCTCCTACCTCGTGGGCATCCATGGCGGGCGCGAATTTCTGGAACAGCCCCTCTGGGTCAAGTTCGGCATCCTCGTCGCCGCGGTCATCTTCCTCGTGAACATCTCCATGACCGTGCTGTCCGGCAAGAGGACGGCCATCACCAACGTTCTGCTCATGGGCCTGTGGCTTTTGTCGCTGCTCTGGATCTTCGCCTTCATCAACCCCGACAACCTGAGCCTCGACAAGATGTACTGGTGGTTCGTCGTCCACCTCTGGGTCGAGGCGACCTGGGAGCTGGTGATGGCCGCGATCCTCGCCTTCCTGCTCTTGAAGCTGACCGGCGTGGACCGTGAGGTGGTGGAAAAGTGGCTCTATGTCATTGTCGCCACCGCGCTCTTCTCGGGCATCCTCGGCACCGGGCACCACTTTTACTGGATCGGCTTGCCGGGTTACTGGCAGTGGGTCGGCTCGATCTTCTCGACCTTCGAGGTGATCCCGTTCTTCCTGATGATGTCCTTTGCCTTCGTCATGGTCTGGAAAGGCCGCAAGAACCATCCCAACAAGGCTGCCCTGCTGTGGTCGCTGGGCTCTTCCACCGTCGCCTTCTTCGGCGCGGGCGTCTGGGGCTTCCTGCACACGTTGCACGGGGTGAACTTCTACAGCCACGGCACGCAGATCACCGCGGCCCACGGCCACCTTGCCTTCTACGGCGCCTACGTGGCCCTCAACCTCGCGTTCTTCAGTTATGCCATGCCGATGCTGCGCCAGCGCGAACCCTACAACCAGGTGCTCAACATGGCGAGTTTCTGGCTGATGACCGGCGGGATGGCCTTCATGACCTTCGTGCTGACCTTCGCCGGCACCATCCAGACGCATATGCAGCGCGTCGTGGGCGACTACTACATGGACGTGCAGGACAGCCTGTCGGTCTTCTACCTGATGCGCTTCGGTGCCGGGGCGGCCGTGGTGATCGGGGCACTCCTCTTCATCTACTCGATGCTGGTCGTGCGCCGGAAAGAGGTCATCAAACCTGGTCCTGCCAACCCTGTTCCGGGAGAATGAGCGATGAACATGGAAATCAAGCCCACCCTGCCGTTCTATCAGCCCACCGGCCGCGAATGCGACCTGTTCGAGACGGCCCATGACAACGGTTTGCCCCTTCTTCTGAAGGGGCCGACCGGCTGCGGCAAAACCCGCTTTGTCGAGCATATGGCCGCCCGGCTGGGCAAGCCGCTCTATACCGTGGCCTGCCATGACGACCTGTCGGCCGCCGACCTGATCGGGCGCTACCTGCTCAAGGGCGGTGAGACCGTCTGGGTCGATGGCCCCCTGACCCGCGCCGTGCGCGAGGGCGGGATCTGCTATCTCGACGAGGTGGTCGAGGCGCGCAAGGATGTCACCGTGGTCCTGCACCCGCTGACCGATACGCGCCGCACCCTGATGATCGACCGCACCGGCGAGGAGTTGGTGGCACCTGCGGGCTTCATGCTCGTGGCCTCCTACAACCCGGGCTATCAAAACGTGCTCAAACGGCTGAAACCCTCCACCCGTCAGCGCTTCCTGTCGATGTCCTTCGACTTCCCGGATGCGGAAACCGAAATCGCCGTGGTCGCCGCCGAAAGCCGACTGGAGCCGGGACGCGTCGCGCCACTGGTACGGCTGGCCGGGCATATCCGGAGGCTGTCGGGCATGGATTTGGAGGAAGGCGTCTCAACCCGCCTGCTGATCTATGCCGCGACATTGATGGCGGGAGGAATGGGAGTCATCCAGGCGCTCGAGGCCGCCGTCATCGAACCCCTCAGCGACGAGCCGGACGTGCAGCAGGCGCTGCGCGACCTCGTCGAGACGATCTACGGGTAAGCACAATGCACCTTCTCGATCTCATGGAACCGGAAGAGACCGTCGGCAACCTCTGGCATGACATGGCCAGCCGGATCGGGGCCGAGGTCAGCTACCCGCAGGCGAGCGTCACGCTCGCTTCGGTCCGCTCAAGCCTTGCCGTGCTGTTCCGGTCGCTGGGCGGGGCGCCGGGGGTGGAACTGTCGGAGGTCGCCGCGACGCTGGTGCGCCACCGCCGGCCCTTGCGGCGCAAGCTGGGGGCCGAGCGGGACCATGAGTGGGTCGCCCGGTTCGACGGTGAACGGCTGGCCCTGCCGCCTTTCATTGCCGCGTTTCAAGAACCGGACCTGAACCGCGCGGCCTATTTCTGGCTGACGGCGCTGGCGGCCTGCTCTGACCTCGCGGAGTACGACTTCGCCGTAAACGGACCCGCCCTCGACTGCGCCCAGATCCGCGCCAATATGGCGGCGGCTGACGCGGCCTATGCCGCCTGCCCGGGCCTGCGGCAACGCTATGCGCAGATGGCTCTGCTTTGTGCGGAGTCACGCCCGAACGTCATACGCCCCGCACAGGAGGCGGCCATGGAAGCCGCCATTCTCGACCAGCTTTGCGGGGCCAAGCCTGCCCTTGCGCCCGCGCCCCCCGTTCGCGGATACATGCCTGCCGCGCCCGTGCCGATCTGGCTGCGTTTTGCCAATCCCGGCTCCGGCGCCGCAGCAGGAGACGAACAAGCCGATCCAGCCGCTCCCCCGCCCAATGCTGCCCATACCAGCCGCAAACTGGGCGAACGCAAGGACCAGGATCAACAGAACCGCAAAGACAGCTTCATCATCCACCGGTTCGAGTCGATCCTGTCCTGGGTCGAGTCGATGAACATCAACCGCAGCGTCGATGACGACGACGACGAGAACGCCCAGAAGGCCGCCGACGACCAGGACCGGATCACCCTGTCGAAACACGACCGCAAGGCCGCGACCCGTCTGCGCCTGCATCTCGATCTGTCGCCCGCCGACGCCGATCACGAGGCGCTGGCCGGCGAATACACCTATGCCGAGTGGAACCACCGCAGCCGCAGCTACATGCCCGGCCATTGCCGCGTACTCGACGCGCCCGCGCGGCCCGGCGGCACGCCCTTCGTGCCCAATGCCCGCCGCATGCGCGAGGTCCGCCGCCAGTTCGAGGCGCTGCGCCCGCGCCGGATCCTGCAACCGCGCCAGGTGGACGGCTCCGAGCTTGACCTCGACGCCCTGCTGACCGCTCGCGCCGACCTGGCCGCCACCGGGCGCGGCTCGGACCGCATCTGGCAATCCGCCCGCCAGACCGAGCGCGACCTGTCGGTGGCGTTCCTGATCGACACCTCCCGCTCGACCGAGGCGGCCATCGGCGACACGTCGGTGATCGAGGTTGCGCGCGAGGCAATGGCGGCGCTGGCCGGGGGCATCGACGCGGCGGGCGACAGGCTGGGCATCTGGGGGTTCTCGTCCTTGCGCCGCGACCATGTATTCCTGACACGCTGCAAAGGTTTCGACGCCCCGATGTCGCCGGACATCACCGCCAATATCGGCGCGCTGAGCCCCGGCCACTACACCCGCCTCGGCGCCGCGATCCGCCATGTCAGCGCACAGCTGGCCGACCAGCCGAGCGCCCGTAAGCTGCTGATCGTGCTCACCGACGGCAAGCCGAACGACCTTGATCACTACGAGGGCCAGCACGGCATCGAGGACAGCCACATGGCCGTGCGCGAAGCCCGAAACACAGGGCAAAGCCTGCATGGCATCATCATCGACGAGGACGGCCAGGATTGGTTCGCGCGCATCTTCGGGCGCGGCGGTTTCACCCTTCTGCCCGATCCCGAACGCCTGACCCGGGCCTTGCCCGACATCTACCGCACCCTGACACAGGAGACCTGACATGCGCAGACTGATCCTTTCCTTTGCCACGCTCTTCGCGTCGCCCGCTTTTGCCGAGAGCTTCGACCGGCCGATCCCGCAGGCCCAATCGGCCACTGCGGAATTCTGGTACGCGATGGCCTGCATCGCGCTCGTTGCTTCCATGATCGCGGTGCAAAAACTGGTGTCGCGCAGATGACCCGGCGAGGGTGGTCCACCCGGCGCATCGCTCTGGCGCTCTACCCGTTCGGTGCGGGGGCGGCGGCGGTCAACGTCTTCTTCGCCTCCCTGATCTTCAGTTGGGTCGGTGGGCCGGTCGCCTCGACGGCTTGGTCGCTGGGGCTGGGCTGTGTTATCGGGGCGCCCGCGACGTGGTATTTCGCCCGGCACATCCGTCACCTGATGGATATGGCCGACGGAGAGGAGGCGTCATGAAAATCGACATGCAGACTGGCCAGCCAACCATCGACGCGACCGACCTCGCCGGGCTGCTGGACCTGACCCCAGCCGATGTGCGCGAAAGGATGCGCGACGGCCGGATTACAACGCGGCTGGAAACCGGCGCGGGGGACGACGCCGGAAAAATGCGGCTCAGCTTCTTTCACGGTAACTTGCGCGTGCGTCTGACCTGTGCCAACGACGGAACGGTGCTCAAGACCCTGCGCACCAGAGCGGGACAGCGATGATGGCAAAGACATCTGCAGAACAGATGCGGGCGTGGCAGGGGCCGGCGCTCTTCAGCTTCGGCTTCCGGCCCTTTTTTTTGTTCGGAGCACTGTGGGTCGCGCTGGCTATGCTGTTGTGGCTGCCCGCCCTCTCGGGGGCGATCACGCTGCCGACGCGGTTCGACCCGGTGTCGTGGCATGCGCATGAGTTCCTCTTCGGCTATCTCGGCGCGGTTCTGGCAGGGTTCCTGCTGACGGCGGTGCCGAACTGGACGGGACGGCTGCCGATGGTGGGCTGGTCGCTGGCGGCGCTCTTCGCGCTTTGGGGTGCAGGACGCGTGGCGGTGCTGGTCTCGGGCCACCTGCCCGCGGCAGTCGCCCCGGTCATCGACTTGGCCTTTCCGCTGGTGCTGGGCGGCCTGATCCTGCGCGAGATCGTGGCGGGCCGAAACTGGCGCAACCTGGTCGTGCTGGGCCTCCTGGCCGTCTTCACGCTGGCCAACGGGATCTTCCATGTCGAGGTTCTTACCGGGGCTTATGCCGCACAGGGGATCGGGCTGCGCCTCGGCCTTGCGACCGGCATCATGATGATCGCGGTAATCGGCGGGCGGATCATCCCCTCCTTCACCCGCAACTGGCTTGCCAAGGCGAATAATCCCGCGCGGCCCGCTCCTCCGATGCAACGTTTCGACAAGCTGGTATTGCTGGGAAGCATCGCCATCCTGACGCTTTGGGTCATCCGGCCCCTCGAGGTGCACACCGGTGTCGCCCTGATCCTGTTCGGCGGGCTGCACCTCGCCCGACAGGCCCGCTGGCAGCCACATCACACGCTGCGAGAACCCCTGTTATGGGTTCTGCACGCAGCCTACCTGTTCATCCCGTTGGGTGCCTTCGCGCTCGGGCTTGACCAGATCCTGGGCAATCCGGGCACCGCCGGGGCGCAGCACCTCTGGATGGCCGGGGCCATCGGCGCGATGACGCTTGCCGTGATGACCCGCGCCAGCCTGGGCCACACCGGCCAGACCCTCACCGCGAACCAGGCGACCCTGGCGATCTATCTCTGCCTCTTCGGCTCGGTCCTGGCCAGGTTCGGAACCTCGATCCATTTGGACCTCATGCACGTCTCCGGGGTACTCTGGCTGGCTGCTTTCGTGGGGTTCGCGATCGCCTACGGCCCGTCGCTCCTGCGCCGGAAACCGGAGAAATAAAGATGGCATGGACTGGCTTCGCCGCCGTTTTCGCGGCCTTCTTCCTCACGCACTCGATACCGGTGCGCCCGGCCGTCAAGTCGCGCCTGGTGGGCAAAATCGGCACGCGCGGTTTCGGGCTTGCCTACTCGGCCCTTTCGGTCGGGATGCTGGCGCTGCTGATCTGGGCCGCCGGCGAGGCACCCTACGTTCAGCTCTGGCCGCAGATGGAATGGCATCGCCATGCGGCGCATCTGGGCATGCTGGTGGTGTGTCTGGTCCTTGCACTGAGCATCGGGCGACCGAATCCGTTTTCCTTCGGCGGCGCGCGGAACGACCGTTTTGACCCGGCCCAGCCCGGCATCGTAGGCTGGACACGGCATCCCGTCCTGTTGGCACTGGCGATCTGGGCGGGGGTGCACATGTTGCCCAATGGAGACCTTGCGCATGTCATCCTGTTCGGCGTGCTGGGCGGCTTCGCTCTCGCCGGTCGCGCCTTGCTCGACCGGCGCAAACGACGGGTCCTCGGAACATCCCTCTGGGCCGATCTGAACACCGCACGCAAAGCCGCGCCGCGGCTGCATGCGCCGCGCTCCTGGCCCGGCCTGTTCACCCGGCTGCTCGTCGGCCTTGCGGCCTTCGCCGCGCTTTTGCTGGCCCATCCGCATGTGATCGGCGTGTCCGCACTTTGACGCTATTTCGGTCACTCATCAGGCGACATATCCATCCGCGTCTCCGGTGTGCTAGTCGGCGCGCCCGTGACCTGATGCCTCATCGAATTTCCACCATCCGAAAGGTTGCGCGCAAAGATAAAGCAGACCATTGCCCAAGCCCCACCCGCCAGCCAGCCCGCGGCAACGTCGGTCGGCCAGTGCACGCCCAGATAGATCCGACTGACGCCGACCAATACCGTCAGCAGGACCGCAACACTCATCACATAAACCTTAAGATAGAGACGCGGCTGCACTCGGGCGATCAGAACACCCATCGTCAGGTAGGCGACAGCCGCCATCATCGAATGGCCTGAGGGGAAACTGGCACTATGCACTAGCGACCCGTGCGGCACGAGGTCAGGCCGTGACCGGTCGAAAAAGTCCTTCGCAAAACTGCTGATCAGAATACCACCACCCACGGAGGCCAGGATATAGATCGTCGTCGTCCATCGCTTCAGCAGCAGGAAAAAAACCGACACCACCAGCGTCATGAGCGTCAGTGCCGCGACGCCCCCCAACGCGGTAAGGTCGCGGCCCATCTCTTCGAGCCACCAAGGGCCGACTGGATCAGAACGATCTTCGGCGCTTCGCAACATCAGCAGGATGTTGCGGTCGATATCGCTGGTCGAGCCTTCGACAACTTCGTCGACAAGTTCCGCCAGCGCCCAAGTTGCCGCAACGACTACGCTCAGAATGACGACAAAGGTCATCTCGACATTGTGGCGTGCCTGGCGAAGCAATCCTGAGAACTGGCTGATTTTCATGTGCTCACAAGTCTTTCGTTGGGTCACCAAAGTCAAATGGAACGCGACATCGCCGATCAAAATACCGTATTCCTGGTAACCGAAAATTCAATCCAGTCGCAGTGGCCCTCAGGACCGGCAAAGACGGCATCCCCAGACAATCGTTGCAAGTTTTCGATATTAGTGATGTGCTCACATAATTGCATCCGCGAAACGTTTGCAGACAAAAAACCAAATGGGAGGATACATGATGAACAGGATCTTGACCTACGGGGCGACGCTATCTGCCGTGATCGCGCTGTCCGCCGGCGCGGCGTTCGCGCAGGAAGAAGAGACCGCCCAGCTCGACAGCCAGTACACCGACGCGGACGGCGACCTCGTTGCCGACGCGCCCGAGGATGAAGGCGCCCTGCGCGACCCCGATACGCTGGTCTTTGCCTACACGCCGGTCGAGGACCCGGCGATCTACGAGGATATCTGGACGCCGTTCATCGAGCATCTTGAGGAGCAGACCGGCAAGGACGTCCAGTTCTTTGCCGTGCAGTCGAACTCTGCCGAGGTCGAAGCCATGCGCTCGGGACGTCTGCATATCGCGGGCTTCTCGACCGGCCCGACGCCGTTCGCGGTGAACCTGGCGGGCGCTGTGCCGTTTGCGATCATGGGGGCCGATGACGGACAGTTCGGCTACAAGCTGCAGGTCTATACGCAGGCCGACAGCGACATTCAGGAAGTGGCCGACATGGCCGGCAAGCGCATTGCGCACACCTCGCCGACATCGAACTCCGGCAACCAGGCGCCGCGGGCACTCTTCCCCGATCTGGGTGTCGTCCCGGATCAGGACTATGAAGTGACCTATTCCGGCAGCCACGATCAGTCGATGCTGGGTGTGGTCGCAGGTGACTATGACGCCGCACCCGTCGCCTCCGAGGTGGTCGACCGGATGGCCGAGCGTGGCCTCTATGACCCCGAGGAGGTCCGCATCGTGTGGGAAAGCGATCCGTTCCCGACAACCTCCTACGCCTACGCGCACGACCTGACGCCCGAGCTGAAGAAAAGCATCGAAGACGCGTTCTTCAGCTTCGACTTCGAAGGGACCGCACTGGGTGAAGAGTTCACCGGCGTGTCGAAATTCATTCCGATCACCTACAAGGATCAATGGCGCGTCATTCGCCAGATTCAGAAGGCCAACGGTGTAGAGTATACACCTCAGGGGCTCGCTTCGGAATAATGCGCCACATCGACAGGACCGGTGCGATGCGTGCCGGTCCTTGTCTGGAGGAACAAGCGAATGCTGAAGATTACCGACCTGGTCAAGCGCTATGATGGCGGTGACCCGGTCCTCAAGGATCTCGATCTCACGATTGAGGGGCAAACCGTTGTTTCGATCATCGGTTCGTCGGGTGCGGGCAAGTCGACGCTCCTGCGCTGCATCAATCGGCTGGTAGAGCCGACATCCGGCAGCATCAATCTGAACGGGACCGAACTGACGCACCTGCGGGGTGCCAAGCTGCGCGCGGCGCGACGCAAGATCGGGATGGTGTTCCAGGGCTTCAACCTCGTGGACCGGCTGACGGTGATGGAGAACGTCCAATCGGGGCGGCTGGGCTATATCCCCACATGGGCCGCTGTTCTGCGGCGGTATCCCAAGGCGGACATTCGACGCGCCTACGAATTGATGGAGCGTGTCGGCATCGCGCATTACGCCAACACGCGTGCCGATCAGCTTTCCGGCGGCGAACGCCAGCGCGTGGGTGTCGTCCGCGCGCTCATGCAGGATCCCGACATCCTCTTGGCGGACGAGCCCACGGCCTCGCTCGACCCCAAGACATCCGAACAGATCATGGGGCTCTTGCGTGACCTCGCGGGCGAGTTGAAGCTGCCGGTGGTGATCAACATCCACAACGTGACCGAGGCCAAGGAATACACCGACCGCATCGTCGGCATGCGCTATGGCCGGATCATCTTCGACGACAAGCCCGCAAAGCTGGATCAGGAGGCGATGGACAAGATCTATTCCGGCAGCCCCCACGCCGATCGCAGCGATGACCCGGTGGCCGCGCAATGAGCGACCATCCCGACACCTGGAGCCGCCCGCCCTTCATCGCCAACCGGTGGCTTCGCTGGGCCGTCTATATCGGGGCGCTGGTCTATGTCGTCTGGGTGATCGCCACGATCCCCATCGACTGGCAGCGCGTCGTCGAGGGGATGGACCGCGCCGGGCGCATCTTTGGCGGAGCGATCCCGCCCAGCTTCGAGCGCAGTGGCCTGCTGATCGAAGGGTTCCTCGAAAGCATCAAGATCGCCATATTGGCGACCGCCGGCGGCGTCGCCCTGTCGATCCCCATCGCCTTCATGGCCGCACGCAACGTGGCCCCGTTGCCGATCTTCTATCTCGGGCGGGCCATCATCATTGTTGCGCGCAGCTTTCACCCGGTGATCGTGGCGATCATCTTCGTCAAGGCGGTCGGGTTCGGCCCCTTTGCGGGGGTCTTGACGCTGGTGGTCTACTCCATCGGTTTCGTCGCCAAGATGCTCGCCGAGCGGATCGAGGAGATCGACATGGGCCAGGTCGAGGCCATGCGCGCCGCCGGGGCGCCCTATTTCTCGACAATGTTCTACGCGATCCTGCCGCAGATCATGCCGCGCCAGATCGGCCTGACGATTTACCAGCTGGATTCGAACCTGCGCGCTTCGGCGGTGGTGGGCATTGTCGGCGCGGGCGGCATCGGGGCGACGCTCGCCAATGCCTTCGGGCGCTATGACTATGATTTCGCCTTCGCGATCACCATCGTCATCGTCGCCGTGATCCTCGTGTCCGAAGGCGTGTCCGGCTATATCAGGAAGCGCGTGGGATGAGCAGCATATCCGAACAGTTCGGGCGCGAGGACTGGTCGCGCCACACGCCAAGGCAGAAGGCTCGCCGGTTCGGCATCTTCGCCGTCTGCTGCGCCGCCATCGCCTGGGCGCTGACCTCGATTGAGGTCGTCTGGGCCTGGGTCTGGGATTCGCCCGCGCAGATGGGCGATCTTTTCGGGCGCATGTATCCGCCCGACCCGACCAACCTCGGCACGATCCTGCGGGTCCTGGTCGAGACGGTGAACATCGCCACCATCGCCACCGCAATCGCCGTCTTCATGTCGCTGCCGGTCGCCTACATCGCGGCGCAGAACACGACCCCCAACCGGGCGACGCTCTGGCTGGGGCGGTTGATCCTGGTCTCGTCGCGGTCGGTCAACACGATCATCTGGGCGCTGCTCTTCGTGGCGATATTCGGGCCCGGCGTCCTGGCGGGGATCGTGGCGATCATGTTCCGCTCCATCGGCTTCATAGGAAAACTGCTGGGCGAGGCTATCGAAGAAATCGACAGGCGCCCGGTCGAGGCGCTGGAGGCCACGGGCGCGTCGCGCTTCAAGGTCATCGTCTACGCCATAATACCGCAGGTCATGCCCACGTTCTGGGCAGTGTCGATTCTGCGCTGGGACATCAACCTGCGCGAATCCACCGTGCTGGGACTTGTCGGCGCGGGCGGCATCGGCATCATTCTGCAGGGCGCAATAGACACGTTCAACTGGCCCGAGGCCGCAACGGTGCTGATCGCGATCCTGATTCTGGTGATCCTCGGCGAAATCGTCTCGGCCTTTCTGCGCCGCCGCATCCTGTGATCCGGGGCACCGCCGAGGCATTCGAGGTCTACCTCGGCATCCGACACCGCCTGCCGCCAGCGGACTTTTCCGGCACGCCGGTCCGTGCGCAAACGCTTGCGGATGTGGCAGACCCTTATGACGTGATCCTGCTCGATGCCTATGGCGTCCTGAACATGGGCGAGGCGCCGATTCCGGGCGCGGCCGAGCGCATCGCGGCGCTGCGTATGGCGGGTAAGACGGTGATGGTCGTTTCGAACTCGGCGGGGTATCCCAAACGTCTGATGATGGAACGCTACGCTCGCCTCTGGTTCGATTTCGCGCCCGACGAGGTCGTGACCAGTCGTGACACTCTTTTGGCGCATCTTGCCGATGCACCGCAAAAACACTGGGGGCTCATGCTCTCAGACACCTACGGGACCGAGGAATTCGAGAGCATTCAGACGACGTTTCTGAAAGACGACGCTGATGCTTACGAAGCCGTGGAGGGAGTCCTGTTGATCGGTTCGGACGGCTGGACGGAAGAACGCCAGCGCCTTCTGGAAGACGCGCTGCTCAATCGTCCACGCCCCGTCGTCGTCGGCAATCCTGACGTCGTAGCCCCGCGTGAGGTCAACCTGTCGCTGGAGCCCGGCTACTACGCGCACCGGCTCGCCGACCTTGGGATGGGCGGAATCGATTTTCTGGGCAAGCCCTTTGCCAGCATATACGAAATCGCCTTGTCGCGCTTGCCGGTAAGAGCCCCGCCATCTCGTGTACTTATGGTAGGCGACACCTTACACACCGACATTCTGGGCGGACGGCATATGGGATTTGCAACTGCTTTGGTAACTGGCTTCGGGTCACTGGTTGGGATAAACGAAGGTGATGCCATCACGCGATCTGGCATTGTTCCAGACATCATTCTCGATCAGATATGACATTGATTTCATGCGTAGACAGAAAGAGGGATAGCGATACGCCCTCAAACTTCAGACGCCTGATGTAAATAGGTATTACCATTTGACAATACTCCCGCCGGGGGCGCCCGAAAAACAAAGCGACGCGCCAAGGGCGCGTCACCTTTTTCCAGACTGCGATGCGGTTCAGTCGACAAGCGTCGCCGCCGCAGCCTGCGCCATGGCCTCGACGCCGAACATGTTCAGCATCCCCACGACCATGATCGCCGCCGACGCCATCAGGAATCCCCACAGCACCGGCGATTTGCGTGCTTCCAGCGGCTCGCCCTCTTCGCCGAAATACATGAAGAAGACGATGCGCAGGTAATAGAACGCCCCGATCACCGACGCGATCACGCCGGCCACCGCCAGCCAGACCAGCCCGCCGTCATAAGCGGCCCGCAGCACGTACAGCTTGCCGAAGAAGCCCAGGAAAGGCGGCACGCCCGCAAGGCTGAACATCAGGATCAACATCGCCAGCGCTCGGCCCGGATGCGCGCGGGAATAAAGGTTCAGGCTGGCGATATCCGTCACCGGCCGCCCGTCGCGTTCCATCGACAGGACAAAGGCAAAGGTGCCCACGTTCATCGTCACGTAAATCGCCATGTAGACCAGCATCGCCTGCACGCCGAACGCCGTGCCCGCGGCCAGCCCCATCAGGGCGTAGCCCATATGCGCGATCGACGAATAGGCCATCAGCCGCTTGATGTCGGTCTGCCCGATCGCGGCGATCCCGCCCAGGAACATCGACAACAGCGACAGCACCGCGATCACCTGCTGCCAGTCGCCCACGACGCCGCCAAAGGCGTCATGCGCCACCCGCGCAAAGAGCGCCATCGCCGCCATCTTGGGCGCGGTGGCAAAGAACGCCGTGATCGGTGTGGGCGCGCCCTCATAGACATCCGGGGTCCACATGTGGAACGGCACCGCGGAGACCTTGAACGCCAGCCCCGCCAGCACGAAGACAAGTCCGATCAGCAACCCGAGCGGCGCCTGTCCTTCCGCCGACGCGATGATCCCGGAAAACAGCGTCGTGCCGGTATAGCCGTAAACCAGCGACGCGCCATAAAGCAGGATGCCCGAACTCAGCGCGCCCAGCACGAAGTATTTCAGGCCCGCCTCGGTCGATTTCGCGCTGTCACGCCGCAGCGAGGCGACGACGTAAAGCGCCAGCGACTGCAACTCCAGCCCCATGTAAAGCGCCATCAGGTCGCCCGCGCTGACCATCATCATCATGCCCACCGCGGCGAGCGCCACCAAGAGCGGATACTCGAACCGCAGCATGTCGCGCTGCGCCATGTATTCCTGCCCCATCAGCAGAACCGCCGCCGCCGACAGCAGCACCGCCACCTTGGCGAACCGCGCAAACCCGTCGTCTTGGAACATGCCGCCGAACGCCGTGCGCGTGCCGTCGCCCGAGAACCCGATCCAGGCCGCCATCACCACGAAAACCGCCGCCGTGATCCACAACAGCAGCGGCGCGAACCGATCCTTGCCAGTATAGGCCACGCCCAGAAGCGCCGCCATCGCGTAAACCGAGATCAGGATCTCCGGCAGGATTACATTCAGATCAGCCTGCATGGGACTACTCCGTCGCAGCGGCCAGCTTGGTCGCGCTCTCCGCGTCGACCAGGGCCGTTTCATAATTTGAAATCAGCGCCTCGACCGAGGGGCCGATGATGTCGGTCACAAGGCTGGGATAGACGCCCAGCAGCAGGGTCATCACCACCAGCGGGGCAAAGATCGCTTTCTCGCGCTGCGTCATGTCCTTGATCGACTTCAGGCTTTCCTTGATCAGGTCGCCCAGCACCACCCGGCGATAGAGCCACAGCGCATAGGCCGCTGACAGGATGACGCCCGACGTGGCCACAAGCGCCACCCATGTGTTGACCTTGAAGATCCCCATCAACGTCAGGAATTCCCCGATGAACCCGGACGTGCCCGGCAGGCCCACATTGGCCATGGTGAACAGCATGAAGATCAGCGCATAGGCCGGCATCCGGTTCACCAGCCCGCCATAGGCGTCGATCTCGCGCGTGTGCATCCGATCGTAGATCACGCCCACGCAGAGGAACAGCGCGCCCGAGATAAACCCGTGGCTCAGCATCTGGAAGATGGCCCCGTCGATCCCCTGCTGGTTCGCCGCGAAGATCCCCATGGTGACGTAGCCCATGTGCGCCACGGACGAATAGGCGATCAGCTTCTTCATATCCTCCTGCGCCAGGGCCACCAGCGAGGTATAGACGATGGCGATGGCCGACATCCACAGCACCAGCGGCGTCAGCACTTCGGACCCCACCGGGAACATCGGCAGGCTGAACCGCAAAAAGCCATAGCCCCCCATCTTCAGCAGGATCGCCGCCAGCACAACCGACCCCGCCGTCGGCGCCTGCACGTGCGCATCCGGCAGCCAGGTATGCACCGGCCACATCGGCATCTTCACGGCAAAGCTGGCGAAGAACGCGATGAACAGCAGCGTCTGCATGCCCCCCACGATCTGGATCCCCAACAGGCTGAACGTCTCGGACCCGAAAGCATGGGTCATAAGCGTGGGGATATCCGTCGTGCCCGCCTCGGCGAACATGGCGACCATCGCCACCAGCATCAGGACCGAGCCCAGGAAGGTGTAGAGGAAGAACTTGAACGACGCGTAAATCCGCTCCTTGCCGCCCCAAATCCCGATGATCAAAAACATCGGAATCAGCCCCGCCTCGAAGAACAGGTAGAACAGCACCAGGTCCAGCGCCATGAACACGCCCAGCATCAGCGTTTCCAGCAGCAGGAAGGCGATCATGTATTCCTTCACCCGGTGCGTCACGTTCCACGACGCGGCGATGGTGATCGGCATCATGAAGGTGGTCAGCATCACGAACAGAACGCTGATCCCGTCCACGCCCATCTTGTATTGCAGACCCAGCAGCCACTCGCGCTCTTCCACGAACTGAAAGCCGGTGTTGTTGGGATCGAAATCAAAGAGGATGAACAGCGACACCAAAAAGGTCAGGCCCGTGGCGATCAGCGCCACCCATTTGGCATTGCGCTGCGCCGCCTCGTCCTCGCCGCGCAGGAACACGGCCAGGATGAAGGCCGCGATAGCGGGGATGAAAGTGGTGATGGAAAGAAGGTTTTCCATTAGTTCGCTCCCCCGCTAAGGCTCATCCACGTGACAAGCACCGCGATCCCGATGACCATGGCAAAGGCATAGGTGAAGATGTATCCCGACTGCGCCCGACCGGCGAGGCGGGTAAAGAACGGGATGATCCCCATCGCGACCCCGTTGATAGTGCCGTCGATGACGTTGCCATCGCCCTTCTTCCACAGGAAACCGCCCAGCCGTTTCGCCGGCCGCACGAAGACGAAGTCGTAGATCTCGTCGAAATACCACTTGTTCAACAGGAACAGGTACAGCGGGCGCTGGTTCTCGGCCAGTCGTCCGGGGATCGACGGGTTCAGAATGTAGAACCAGAACGCCGTCAGGAAGCCGATGATCATCGCCACGAAGGGACTGACCTTGACCCATTTCGGCACCGCGTGGGCGTCGTTCAGGATCGTGTTGCCCTCGGCGGCATAGATCGCGCCCTCGCCCGGCTCCCCGGTGAAGACATAGTGATGCGCCTCGCCGTAGCCGCCCTCGGCCTCGGCGTGGGCCTCACCTTCCTCGGCATGGCTCTCGTCGGCCGCCGCAGTCTCCTCACCGTGGTTCCCGGCGCCTTCCTCATGGTGCTGCTCTTCCGCGTAAGGCACGCCAAAGAACTTCGCCACCTGGTCGGTATGCCCGAAAAAGCTGTTGTACCAGATCATGCCGGCAAAGATCGACCCAAGCGCCAGCACGCCCAGCGGCGCCACCATCACCATCGGGCTTTCATGCGCGTGCTCGTGGGTGTGCTTGTCGCCGCGCGGCTCGCCCCAGAACGTCAGGAACATCAGCCGCCAGCTGTAAAAGCTGGTGAACAGAGCCGCGATGACCAGCGCCCAGAAGGCAAAGCCGCCACTGGTACCCGCATAGGCACTCTCGATGATCGCGTCCTTCGACAGGAACCCGGCAAAGCCGATCGTGGTCAGCGGAATGCCCACGCCGGTGATCGCCAGCGTCCCGATCAGCATGGCCCAGAACGTATAGGGAAACTTCTTGCGCAGCCCGCCATAGTTCCGCATGTCCTGCTCGTGATGCATCCCGTGAATGACCGAGCCTGCACCCAAGAACAACATCGCCTTAAAGAACGCGTGCGTGAAAAGGTGGAACATCGCCACTGAATACGCGCCCACGCCAGCGGCCACGAACATGTAGCCCAGCTGCGAACAGGTCGAATAGGCGATGACGCGCTTGATGTCGTTCTGCACCAGCCCCACGGTCGCGGCAAAGAACGCCGTCATGCCGCCGATCACCGTCACGAACGCCAGCGCGCCCGGCGCAAATTCCATCAGCGGCGACATGCGGCAGACAAGGAAAACGCCCGCCGTCACCATGGTCGCCGCGTGGATCAGCGCCGACACAGGCGTCGGGCCTTCCATCGCGTCCGGCAGCCAGGTGTGCAGGAACAACTGCGCCGATTTGCCCATCGCGCCGACGAACAGCAAGAAGGCGATCAGGTTCGCCGCGTTCCACTCCGTCCACAGGAAGGTCAGTTGCGTGTCGGCCAACTCAGGCGCCGCCGCGAACACGTCGTCGAAATTGATCGACCCGGTCAGGAAAAACAGCGCGAAAATCCCCAGCGCAAAGCCGAAGTCGCCCACGCGGTTGACCACGAAGGCCTTGATCGCCGCCGCGTTGGCGCTCGGCTTGCGGAAATAGAACCCGATCAGCAGGTAGGACGCCAGGCCCACGCCCTCCCAGCCAAAGAACATCTGCGCCAGGTTGTCCGCCGTCACCAGCATCAGCATGGCGAAGGTAAAGAGGCTCAGATAGGCAAAGAAGCGCGGGCGATAGCTCTCGTCGTCGCGGAAATTCTCGTCATGGGCCATGTAGCCCATGGAATACAGGTGCACGAGCGCCGAGACCGTGGTGATCACGATCAGCATGATCGCCGTCAGCCGGTCCAGCCGGATCGACCATGCCACGTCCAGGTCGCCAGACTGGATCCAGTCCAGGATGTGGATGTATTGCGTTGTCCCGTCAAAGCTGAAGAAGACGATCCAGCTCAGCAGCGCCGACAGGAACAACAGCCCCGTGGTCACCCACTGCGCGCCCACGTCGCCTATGATGCGCCAGCCGAAACCCGCGATGATGGCGCCCAGAAGCGGGCCGAATAGGATGATCTGTTCCATGCCCTCAGCCCTTCATCACGTTGACGTCTTCCACGGCGATCGTGCCGCGGTTGCGGAAGAAGCAGACAAGAATGGCGAGGCCAATGGCGGCCTCGGCGGCGGCCACGGTCAGCACGAACAAGGTAAAGACCTGCCCCACCATGTCGCCCAGGAAGCTGGAGAAGGCCACGAGGTTCACGTTGACCGCCAGCAGCATCAGCTCGATCGACATCAGCAGGATGATGACGTTCTTTCGGTTCAGGAAGAGCCCGAAAATCCCGATGACGAACAGCGCCGCCGCCACCGTCAGGTAATGCTCCAGTCCAATCATGTCGTCCCTCCGGGCCGCGCCCGTTCGTTTGTCTTTTCCATCCCGTCCCGGGCCTGACCCGGGACGTCTTTATCATTTGCCCGGGCTCATGGTCCCGGAGGCCCCGGATCAGGTCCGGGGCGCGGGCCGCAGGCTCACAGCCCCTGCCCCGGTTTCACGTCCTTCAGTTCCATTGCCTTGGCCGGGTCGCGGTACATCTGCGCCAGCACGTCCTGCCGCTTCACGTCCGAGCGGTGGCGCAGGGTCAGCACGATCGCGCCCATCATCGCCACCAGCAGGATCAGTCCCGCCAGCTGGAACAGCAGGAAATACTGGTCATAGAGCAGCATCCCCAACGCCTTGGTATTTTCCAGGTCCGTCGGCGTCACGGCCGCACGCGCGCCCTCGGCACCCGTGGCCATCTGCCAGTTGCCGAAGGCGACGCCGAACTGCATCAGCAATATGATCCCGATCAGCAACGCCAGAGGCATGTATTTCGCCATCTCCGCCTTCAGCTCGGCGAAATCCACGTCCAGCATCATCACGACGAACAGGAACAGCACTGCAACCGCGCCCACGTAGACGATTATGAGCAGCATCGCTACGAACTCTGCCCCCAACAGAACGAAAAGGCCGGCAGCGGACAGAAACGCCAGGATCAGCCACAGGACCGAGTGCACCGGGTTCCGGCTGACCACCGTGAACAGCCCACCGGCCAGCAGCGAGACCGCAAAAAGATAGAAGGAAAACGCGGCGATGGTCATGTGTCCTGGTCCTCGTCCTTGGCCTCGTCCATGATCTCGCGGGCGAAATCCATCGCCCGGTTCATGGACGGGATGCCGGCAAACATCGCCATCATCGCGATGGTCTCGGCAATCTCGTCTTTCGTGGCGCCCGCCTCCAACGCGTGGCGCACGGTCATCCTGACCTGCGTATCGCTCTGCGCGCCCAGCATGGTCAACCCCGCAAGCGTAATCAGCAGGCGCGTCTTGGCATCCAGCCCGTCCTTGCTGATGCCACGGCCGAACATCATCTCCATGAATTCCTTGGGCATGGTCGGCCACATCGCCTCGAACCCCTTGGGCGAGAACGACTCAAGCGCCGGATTCATGGTTTTCACCATCTCCTGCGCCTGCGCCATCATGGCCTCGAACGGGTTCGTCGGATTACTCATCTGTAAGGCGCGTCCATTTCCAGATTCCGGGCGATCTCGGATTCCCACCGCTCGCCGTTCTCCAGCAGTTTCTGCTTGTCGTAGAACAGCTCTTCGCGGGTCTCGGTGGCGAACTCGAAATTCGGCCCCTCCACGATGGCATCCACCGGGCAGGCCTCCTGGCAGAAGCCGCAATAGATGCACTTGGTCATGTCGATATCATACCGCGTGGTACGGCGGCTGCCGTCGTCACGCGGCTCGGCGTCGATGGTGATCGCCTGCGCGGGGCAGATCGCCTCGCATAGCTTGCAGGCAATGCACCGTTCCTCGCCGTTGGGATAGCGCCGCAGCGCGTGCTCGCCCCGGAACCGCGGGCTCAAAGGTCCCTTTTCGTGCGGGTAGTTCAGCGTCGCCTTGGGAGCAAAGAAGTATTTGAACCCCAGCTTGAAGCCGTTGAAGACGTCCTTCAGCAGGAAGTATCCCGCCGCGCGTCCGTAATCGATCTGCGTCATGGTCGTCAGCCTCCCATTGCGTAGCGGGCCCAGAACGACCCGAAGACTTCGAATTTCGCCAGGAAGGACACGATGACCACCCATCCAAGGCTCAGCGGCAGGAACACTTTCCACCCCAGCCGCATCAGCTGGTCATAGCGATAGCGCGGCGTGATCGCCTTCACCATGGCGAAGAGGAAAAAGAAGAACGCCATCTTCGCGACCATCCAGAACACCCCGTCCGGCAGCCCCGGAATGGGCGACAGCCACCCGCCGAAGAACAGCAGCGACGTCAGCGCGCACATCAAAAAGATCGCGATGTATTCGCCCGCCATGAACAGCAGAAAGGGCGTCGAGGAATATTCCACCTGGTAGCCCGCCACCAGCTCCGATTCCGCTTCCGGCAGGTCAAACGGCGGGCGGTTGGTTTCCGCCAGGCACGAGATGAAGAACAGGAACACCATCGGAAGGTGCGGCAGCCAGTACCAGCCGAAGAAGCCGAAATTCGTGTCCTGTGCCGCCACGATGGACCCGAAGCTCAGCGAGCCGGTCGAGATGATCACCCCGATGATGATCAGGCCGATGCTGACCTCGTAGGAAATCATCTGCGCCGCGGAGCGCAGCGAGCCCAGAAACGGGTATTTCGAGTTCGAGGCCCAGCCGCCCATGATCACGCCGTACACCTCGAGCGACGAGACCGCAAAGACAAAGAGGACCGCGACGTTGATATCCGACAGAACCCAGCCGTCATTCAGCGGAATCACCGCCCAGGCCAGCACCGCCAGCACGAAACTGGCCATTGGTGCCATCATGAACACGGTCCGGTCCGCGCCCGCCGGCACGACGACTTCCTTCAGCACGTATTTCAGCGCGTCGGCCACCGTCTGCAACAGGCCATAGACGCCCACCACGTTCGGCCCGCGCCGCATCTGCACAGCGGCCCAGATCTTGCGGTCGCCATAGACCAGAAACAGCAACGAGATCATCACAAAGCCCACCACCGCAAGGCACTGCGCCATGATCAGGACAAAGGTCCCGAAAGGGGTTGTCAGAAATTCAGCCATTCGTCCCTCATACCGTCGGTATCCCGTTCTCCGCACAGTCGGCGGCCACGACTTCCGCGTCGATCCTTATGATGCCGCCGGGCAGCGACGGCGAGATGGTGTAAACCGCATCTGCGGTCCAGATGCCACCCCGTTCGTCCACATTCGTGCGCACGTGGCGCGCAAATCCGTATCCCCGGATCAGCGTGTACTCGGCCGCCGCGCATTCGGCGTACCGGCTGACGTCCTGCGCGTCGCGCGCCCCGGCCATTTCCACCCGGAAATTCACCAGGTCGCCGTCCAGAAGGCGCGTCTCGATGCCCCGGTACTCGGGGGTGAACGCCGCCTCCGGGTCCGCACCCGGCGCGGCACAGGCGGCGAGGCCCGCAAAGGCCATGACCGACAGCGCCCATATGCCAAGCGCGGCTTGCGTCATTCCGCGGCCACCGGCGCTTCGCGGCGGTCCTTGGCGTTGGCGCTCAACTCCGCCATCAGCGCGCTGGCGCGGGCGATAGGGTTTGTCAGATAGTGATCACCCAAGGCGGCCCCGATGGACCCCGAAGACGGCTCGACCTTGTCCACCATGGTCCATTCGTTCTCGGGCACCGCGTCGATCTGTGCCACGTGCGGCACCTGCTCGATCAATGCGCGGCGCAACTGCGCCAGGCTGTCGAAGGGCAGCACCGCGCCCATCTCACCCGACAGCGCCCGCAGGATCGCCCAGTTCTCCTTGGCCTCGCCCGGCGGGTGGCCTGCCCGCAGCGCCAGCTGCGGACGCCCTTCGGTGTTCACGAACACGCCCTGTTCCTCGGGATAGGCGGCGGCGGGCAGGATGATGTCGGCGCGATGCGCGCCCCGGTCGCCATGGCTGCCCTGGTAGATGACCAGCGGCCCCTCCGCGATCTCGATCTCGTCGGCGCCAAGGTTATAGATCACGTCGGCCCCGTCCAGCGCGGCGGAGACCCCGCCCTCGGTCACACAACCGGCATCCATCGCGCCGACGCGCGCGGCGGCGGTGTGCAGCACCAGCATCTTGGCACCCATCTTATCGGTCAGTTGCATCGCGGTGCTCAGCGCCGCAGGCCCGCCATCACCGATCAGCGCGCCCTGCCCGATGATCACGATCGCGTCCTCGGTCTCCTTGGCGTCGGCCAGCAATTTCGGCAACACCCGGTTGCGCGGCCCCATCTCGGTCGCGTCATAGGTCAGTTCCGCCGGCTGCCCGGCATGAACCACCTCGGCGCCGCGCAGCCACGCCTTGCGGATACGCGCGTTCAGCACAGGCGCCTCAACGCCCGGGTCGGTGCCGATCAGGACGATCTTTTTCGCCGTGTCGATCTCCTCGACGCGCGCCGTGCCCACATAGGCCGAGCGGTTGCCGGCCACCAGATGCGCACCATCGGTGCGGCATTCCACGCGCCCGCCGTGGCCCTCGACCAGTTGTTTCAGCGCAAACGCTGCCTCCATCGGAACCAGGTCGCCCACAAGGCCAGCCACCGTCTTGCCCTTCATCGCCTCGGCGGCCTTGCCCAACGCCTCGGGCCACGTGGCCGGGCGCAGCTTGCCGTTCTCGCGGATGTAAGGCCGGTCCAATCGCTGACGGCGCAGCCCGTCCCAGACGAACCGCGTCTTGTCCGAAATCCATTCCTCGTTCACGCCGTCATGGTTGCGCGGCAGGATGCGCATCACTTCGCGCCCTTTGGTATCCACTCGAATGTTGGACCCAAGAGCATCCATCACGTCGATGGTTTCCGTCTTGGAAAGCTCCCACGGACGGGCCGTGAACGCATATGGCTTGCTGACCAGCGCCCCCACCGGGCACAGGTCGATGATGTTGCCCTGCATGTTGCTGTCCAGCGTCTCGCCCAGATAGGCGGTGATCTCGGCATCCTCGCCCCGACCGGTCTGGCCCATCTGGTTGATCCCCGCCACCTCGGTGGTGAAACGCACGCAGCGGGTGCAGGAAATGCAGCGCGTCATGTGGGTTTCCACCAGCGGGCCCAGGTTCAGGTCCTCGGTCGCACGCTTGGGCTCGCGGTAGCGGCTGAAATCCACGCCGTAAGCCATTGCCTGGTCTTGCAAATCGCACTCGCCGCCCTGGTCGCAGATCGGGCAGTCCAGCGGGTGGTTGATCAGCAGGAACTCCATCACGCCTTCGCGCGCCTTCTTGACCATCGGGCTGTTGGTGCGCACCACCGGCGGCTGGCCTTCGGGGCCGGGCCGCAGGTCGCGCACCTGCATGGCGCAGCTGGCCGCCGGTTTCGGCGGCCCGCCGACCACCTCCACAAGACACATCCGGCAATTGCCCGCGATCGACAGCCGCTCGTGGTAGCAGAACCGCGGGATCTCGATACCCACCTGCTCGCAGGCCTGGATCAGGGTCATCGCCCCGTCCACTTCCACTTCCTGATCGTCGATGATGATTTTGCGAAGGTCAGACATTAGCTCTCACTTTGCTCTCAGTAGCTGTCCGATCTGGCTGCCATTCGCCATTTCGGCTTGGCCCAGAACACACAGGCTGGCGGGGTCAAGGTTGCTGGCCCCTTTCGATTTGAAATACGCGTTGCGCCGCTCGCGCATGGCCGCCTTGTTGGCGTCGTTGTTGATATACGCGTCGATCTCGGCCTCGCTATAACCGCGCTCCGCTGCCGCTTTCTTCAGCGCACTGGCATAGGATTGCGCCCGGAAAAGCCGTCCGCCGATGCTGCCGCACTCGCGGCGGATCTTGTCGGCGGCCGCAAGGTACAAGAGCCCTTGGTTGATCCCGGCCTCGTCCTTCAATCCCGCCTGCGCAGGCATCGCCGCCGCCGTCAAAGCCGCGCCCAGGGCCAGACCCACGATCTTGCTCGATACACGTTTCATATCTGTCTTCCTCTCACGAAGGGCGCCCGGACCATCCGCCGCGCCATCTGCTGCGCAGATGGTCCCCGGCGGCGCTGTTATGCAATAACAGCCGACCCATGCCGTTGATATGAAAGGTGATTTTACCACAGAACGCATTTCCCCGTGAACACCAGTTTGTTGCCCTGGGGCTGCACCGTGCCGCGCGGCGCCAGGGGGCTGATATACCACTCCACCTCCGAGGTGCCGAAATTCTGCACGCAGTACCGCTTGCCCTCGTAGGCCCCTGCCGCCAGCGCCCCGTCATAGCCGCGATCGACCCGCGGCACCGTCACGACGAACCGCTCGCGGTTTTCGCGCGAGGCCGCCTTGGATTTCTGCTTGTAGAACACCCCGTTGAACGTGATCCGTTCGGTGGTCCGGTTACACCCCGCAACCATCGCTCCGGCCATCAGCACCAGTACAAGGGCCCGCGCCCCGCCTTTTATCGTCTTCATCCTGGTCACGCTCTCTGGCCTTCCCTGCTTTTGTCTCTCGTGCGGCGCAATCCAAGTCGGCTTCGGACATGGTTCTTGCCGCATCGCCCTGCCCCTACTACTCCGCCGCCACGGCGGACACCTTACCGGTGCGCTGCGCCTTGATGCGGTCCTCGATCTCGTCGCGGAAGTTGCGAATGAGACCCTGAATGGGCCACGCCGCCGCATCCCCCAGCGCACAGATCGTGTGCCCCTCGACCTGCTTGGTGACGTCGAACAGCATGTCGATCTCCTCGACCTCCGCCTCGCCGCGCACCAGCCGGTCCATCACCCGCATCATCCAGCCCGTGCCCTCGCGACAGGGCGTGCATTGCCCACAGCTTTCGTGCTTGTAGAATTTCGACAGCCGCCAGATCGCCTTGATGATGTCGGTGTTATTGTCCATCACGATCACCGCCGCGGTGCCCAGGCTCGACCCGACCTCGCGCAGCGCGTCGAAATCCATGATCGCGTCCTTCATGTTCTCGCCGCGCACGCACGGCACGGACGAACCACCGGGGATGACCGCTTTCAGGTTGTCCCACCCGCCTCTGATGCCGCCGCAATGCTTGTCGATCAACTCTTCAAAGCTGATCGACATCGCATCCTCGACGACGCACGGGTTGTTCACGTGGCCCGACACGGCAAAGATCTTGGTGCCCGCGTTGTTGGGCCGCCCGAACCCGGCGAACCAGTCCGCCCCGCGCCGCAGGATCGTCGGCACCACCGCGATGCTCTCCACGTTGTTCACCGTGGTGGGGCAGCCATAAAGCCCCGCGCCCGCCGGAAACGGCGGCTTCATCCGGGGCATGCCCTTCTTGCCTTCAAGGCTTTCCAGAAGGGCGGTTTCCTCGCCGCAGATATACGCCCCTGCGCCATGGGCAAGGTACAGATCGAAATCATAACCCGACTTGCAGGCGTTCTTGCCAATCAGCCCGGCCTCGTAAGCCTCGTCGATGGCTGCCTGCAACGCCTCCTTCTCGCGGATATATTCACCGCGAATGTAGATATAGCACGCATGGGCCTGCATCGCGTAGCTGGCGATCAGGCACCCCTCGATCAGCGTATGCGGATCGTGGCGCATGATCTCGCGGTCCTTGCAGGTGCCGGGCTCGGATTCGTCGGCATTGACCACCAGGTAGGCGGGCCGCCCGTCGCTTTCCTTGGGCATGAAGGACCACTTCAGACCGGTCGGAAAGCCCGCGCCGCCCCGGCCCCTCAGCCCGCTGGCCTTCATCTGCTCGATGATCCACTCGCGCCCGTTCTCAAGGATGGTCTTGGTGCCGTCCCAATGGCCACGCGCCTGCGCGCCCTTCAGGCCGCGGTCGTGCATCCCGTAGAGATTGGTAAAGATACGATCCTGATCGTCCAGCATCAGATAACCCCTAGTTTTTCCGGCTGTCGCGCCAGATTTGATAGATGAGCCAGAAGGCGAACAAAAACCCCGCCAGCGCCACAAGGTCGAAGGCGAGGCGCAGCTCTGTGCTGAACCCCTCCTTCTCTCCAATCAGGGTGACAAGCACCCAGAAGACGCCCGTGCCGGCAATCACCAGCCCGGCGCGTCGGCCCTTTTTCGGCACTTGGTCGCCGTTTTTCATTCACCCGCTCATGCGCCTCGCTCATTCAGTAAACATTGCCCTTGTCCACGCGCTTCGAGAACTCGGTCTCGCCACCCGCGGCCAAGATCTTGGCCTGTTCGATCCAGTTGTCCCGACTGACCCGGCCCTTGAACCCTTCAAGGTTCTGATCCACCCAGGCCACTTCCTCGTCCGTCCAGTTGGCGATCTGGTCGAAATGGTAAAAGCCCATTTTGTGCAGCACGCCTTCCAGCTTGGGCCCGACCCCCTTTATTTCCTTCAGGTTGTCGGCGCTGCCGCCGCGCGGCCCGTCCAGCGTGGTGGGTTTGGTGCCCACGTCCTCATCGGCGGCAGCCTTGGCCTTGGCGGCAGATTTCTTGGGCTTGGTCGCCGCTTTCTTCGCCTTGGGCTTCTCCTCGCTCGCCGGCGCGACCTTGGCGCCCGCTTCTGCATCCGTCGAGGCCGAGGTAAATGTCGGGTCCTGCGCCGTGGCAGCGTCATTGCCGCCCGAATGCGTCTCGGCCCGCATGGCAACCTTGTCGGTGCCCGCCGCCGCGGCACTCGTGCCCGTGCGCGCATTCAACGGATCGGCCTTGTTCGGCAGGATCGGCTCGGGCTCGGTGCCCACCGGCGGGTTCGGTTTGGGCGGGTTGGGCACGGGCGCATTCGGCGCGGGCGTGCCCCGGTCCTTCGGTGCATTCGCTTTCGGCGGGCCGGAGGGCTTGCCACCAGACGATGCCGCCGCGGCACTTCCCTCGGGCGCTTCCTCCAACTGCCCCAGGTCCGCATTTTCGCCAGTGCAGAATATCTGCAGCAGCACCAGTGCCATGAACACGCCCATCGCAAGCCCCAGCAGAAGCGCCGCGAATATCCCGACCTTGCCGGTCGCAGCGAAGATCGCGATGATCCCCGCCACAACGCCGACGCCCAAGCATACCAGCTTGCACTGTGAATTCAGTATATCATCGAACATGGCTCAACTCCCTTTGGCGTGAAGATCGTCTAGTAGACGTCCCCCTTTTTGACTTTCTTCGAAAATTCCGTCGTCCCGCCATCGGCCAGCGTTTTCGCCTGGGCGACCCAGTCGTCCCGGCTCACGCGGCCTTTGAATCCTTCCAGGTTCTGATCCACCCAGGCCACCTCCCGTGGCCCCCATGCGGCGATCTGATCGAAATGGTAAAAGCCCATGGAGTGCAGAAGCTGTTCCAGCTTCGGCCCCACGCCCTTGATCATCTTCAGGTCATCAGCTCCGCCCTCGCGCGGTGCATCCATCGTCTCGGGCTTGGTGCCCGCGTCTTCGGTTGCCGGTGCGGGCGTCTTGGCCTTGGCCGTCTCGCTCTTGTCGTCGCCAGCCGGTTCGTCCTTGGACACCGGGTTGGCCTTGCTCTTGGCGGGTGCCTCCGCCTTGGTCGCGCCGGTGTCATCGGCGGGCCGTCCTTCCGAGCGGTCGGGTTTCGGCGCCTTCAGCCCGGGGTTTGCGGGCGACTCGTTCAGTTTCACTTTCGGCGGCGCGGGCTGATGGTTGGCTCCATGCTCGCGCCATGGCGCCACCAGCGGCACCTCGCTGCCGTCGATCCGCTTGATCGTGTCGTCCAGATCCACCGCACGCTGGACCGAGCCGTTGTATTTCGTGTGACCGGAATCGAATTCCTTCAGCGTCGTCAGCCCGGCCAGCGGCTCGGACGCATAGCGCCCGTTCTGCGGCCCCGGCACCGGCACCTTGCCGGCAGCGAACTCGTCGATCATCTCGGCAAACCGCTCGGCGGTCAGGTCCTCGTAGTAATCCTTGCCGATCTGCGCCATCGGCGCGTTGGCACAGGCCCCCAGACACTCGACCTCTTCCCAGCTGAACTTGCCGTCCGCGCTGACGGTATGCGGCTTGTCCGCGATCTTTTCACGGCAGACCCCGATCAGGTCCTCGGCCCCGCAAATCATGCAGGACGTGGTGCCGCAAATCTGGAAATGCGCCACGCTGCCAACGGGTTGCAGCTGGAACATGAAGTAGAAGCTGGCCACTTCAAGCGCCCGGATATGCGCCATCTCCAGCATCTCGGCGATATGCTCGATCGCCGGACGGCTCAGCCAGCCTTCCTGCTCCTGCGCGCGCCACAAAAGCGGGATGATAGCACTCGCCTGGCGCCCCTCCGGGTATTTCGAGATCTGCGCCTCGGCCCACGCCTGGTTGTCGGGCGTGAAGGCAAAGCTCTCCGGCTGTTCTCTGTGTAGACGGCGTAGCATTCAGCGTGTCCTCGTATTCACGACTTGCGGGTCATCTTCCGCTAGATTGGGTCCAATTACAAAACCAGTCATCCGAAACCCCACTCAGCGAAACATCTGGGCCACGATCCAGAACTGTACCAGCAGCACCAGACACAAAACAAAACATCCCACCAGCAGAAATGCCGCTAATGTGCGGTTTCCGCTGCTTCGGGCGACCAGCGTACCCACGGCAGTCGCGGGAATCCCCAGGAAGCAGAACCAGACAAGAAAATCCATGATCTCCTTCCTCAAGTCGCACCTCCAACTCGCAAGGCTCGTAAGCTGAATCCGCAGCGAGCACGGCCTTGGCGAGCATGTATTCGACATCTCAGCATCAGGCTGCACACGCTCCTGTCGTCATTCTGATTCCGCCGCCCTCAAGGCGCACGGCGCGTTCGGTTGTCACCATGTAGGCGGCCATCTGGGTCGATTGCTCGCGGGTCAGGCCGGTCTGCAACTCGACCGGCAGGTAATCCCCCTCGGTCTTCAGGGTGCAGCCAATGCTGGCCACCGCGACCTGGAACTTGGCCACGTCCTGCTCGCCCGTCCCCTCGGGCGGCGCGGTGCAGCCTGCGACGATCCCCATCGCCGCAACGGCGCCCATCAAACCAATCTTGTTCTTCATCTTTCCGTCTCTCCGAACCTTCGCCGCCCCTGTTCCGGCCTTGTTTTTCTACAGGGTCAATACCCGTTGTCCCGCCGCCTAGCGGTCGATCTCTCCGAAGACCACGTCCATCGTCCCGATGATCGCCGCTATGTCGGCAAGCTGATGCCCGCTCGCGACGTGGTCCATCGCCTGCAAATGCAAGTAGCCCGGCGCGCGCAGCTTGGCGCGATAGGGCTTGTTGGTGCCGTCCGACACCAGGTAGACGCCGAATTCGCCCTTGGGCGCCTCGACGGCGCAATAAACCTCGCCCTCAGGCACGTGGAACCCTTCGGTATACAGCTTGAAGTGATGGATGAGCGCTTCCATCGAGGTCTTCATCTCGCCCCGCTTGGGTGGCGTGACCTTGCCGCGGGACAGGATATCGCCCTGCCCGTCCGGCGCGCGCAGCTTCTCGATCGCCTGCAGCATGATCGAAGCCGACTGGCGCATCTCCTCCATCCGGCACAGGTAGCGGTCATAACAATCGCCGTTCTTGCCGACGGGGATCTGAAAGTCGAACTCGTCGTAGCATTCATAGGGCTGCGCCCGGCGCAAATCCCACGCCATGCCGCTGCCGCGCACCATCACCCCGGAAAAGCCCCAGTCCAGCGCCTCCTGCTGGCTGACCACACCGATATCGGCGTTACGCTGCTTGAAGATGCGGTTCTCCGTCAGCAGCCCGTCGATATCCTCCATGAACTTCGGAAACTCGTCCCGCGCCCAGGTCTCGATATCGTCCAGCAGCTCCGGCGGCAGGTCCTGATGCACGCCGCCGGGCCGGAAATAGGCCGCGTGCAGCCGCGCGCCACAGGCCCGCTCGTAGAAGATCATCAGCTTCTCGCGTTCCTCGAAGCCCCACAGCGGCGGGGTCAGCGCGCCCACGTCCATCGCCTGCGTCGTGACGTTCAGCAGGTGGCTCAGGATCCGCCCGATCTCGGAAAACAGCACCCGGATCAGGCTCGCGCGGCGCGGCACCTCGACGCCGGTCAGCTTCTCGATCGCCAGGCACCAGGCATGTTCCTGGTTCATCGGCGCCACATAATCCAGCCGGTCGAAATAGGGCAGGTTCTGCAGGTACGTCCGGCTCTCCATCAGCTTCTCGGTGCCACGGTGCAGCAGGCCGATATGCGGGTCGCAACGTTCCACGACCTCGCCGTCCAGTTCCAGCACAAGGCGCAACACGCCGTGCGCCGCCGGGTGCTGCGGGCCAAAGTTGATGTTGAAGTTGCGGATCTTCTGCTCACCGGTCTCGGCGTCGGCAAAGCCCTTCGTCATCGTATTGGAGCCGTCCATCATGCTTGGTCTCCTTATCCTCTATCGTCCGCGCGCCGGCCGAACGCCATCAGGTACAAGAGCGCCAGCGCGCCCAGCGGAAAGATCGCCACCAGCGCCCATGCGCTGGCGATGCCGTAGCCCGGCAGCAGCTTCCAGAACGGGACCACGAACGCCGCCATGAACAGTATCACCCAGAACATGTCCGCCGCCCCCTGTTCCGCTCCGGCTCACTTGGCCTTCTCGTCGGTTTTCTCGTCGCCGGGCAGGATGTAGTCGGCACCCTCCCACGGGCTCATGAAATCGAACTGCCGGTACTCCTGCGTCAAGTTCACCGGCTCGTAGACCACGCGCTTCTGCACTTCGTCATAGCGCACTTCCGTATAGCCCGTGGTCGGAAAATCCTTGCGCAGCGGGAAGCCGCGAAAGCCATAGTCGGTCAGAATGCGCCGCAGGTCCGGGTGGCCGCTGAACAGCACGCCGTACATGTCGAACACCTCGCGTTCGAACCAGTTGGCCGACGGGTGGATATCGGTAATCGACGGCACCATGTCCTCTTCGCGCACCGCGACGCGCAGGCGGATGCGCTGGTTCTGGTACATGCTCAGGAAATGGTAGACCACGTCGAACCGCTTGGGCCGGTCCGGGTAATCCACAGCGGTGATGTCCACCAAGGTCGAGAAGCGGCAGTTCGGATCGGTCTTCAGGAATTCCACCAGCCCCTTGATGCTGCTCAGCGCCACGGTCACGTTCAGCTCGTCATAATCCACCGACCATCCGGCCACGCAATCGGGTCGGCGGCTTTCGATATGGGTTCCAAGTTCGGTCAGCGCGTCAGTCATCTTGCATCCCCCAAAGGCGCCTCAGCGCACGATCGTCCCCGTTCTGCGGATTTTCCGTTGCAACTGCATGATGCCATAGACCAACGCCTCCGCCGTGGGCGGGCAACCGGGCACATAGACATCCACCGGCACGATCCGGTCACAGCCGCGCACCACCGAATAGCTGTAGTGATAGTATCCCCCGCCATTGGCGCAGGAGCCCATGCTGATCACATAGCGCGGCTCTGGCATCTGGTCATAGACCTTGCGCAGTGCCGGCGCCATCTTGTTGGTCAGCGTGCCCGCCACGATCATAAGGTCCGACTGGCGCGGGCTGGCGCGTGGCGCCGTGCCGAACCGTTCCAGGTCATAGCGCGGCATCGAGGTGTGCATCATCTCGACCGCGCAGCACGCCAGCCCGAAGGTCATCCAGTGCAGGCTGCCCGTGCGGGCCCAGTTGATGATGTCCTCGGTCGAGGTGACAAGAAAGCCCTTGTCCTGCAACTCGCGGTTCAACGCCTGCGTGGCGGTGTCGCGCTGGTAATCGTCGGCGTAGGCTTCCAGCGGCACCTGGCTCGAGGGCCCGGTCTTGATCCGCGGAGACTGGTAGCCCTCGCTCTGCACCTCGGTGACCATCTCGTCATCGGTGGTGTGCGCGGCCTTGTCCTCTACTGCCATTCCATCGCCCCTTTCCGCCATTCATAGGCAAACCCGGCCGTCAGCACCGCCAGGAAGACCATCATCGACCAGAACGCCGTCATGCTGAGATCCGCAAAGGCGACGGCCCAGGGAAACAGCATCGCGATCTCCAGATCGAAAATGATGAACAGGATGGAAACAAGGTAAAATCGGACATCGAACTTCATCCGCGCGTCGTCGAAGGCGTTGAAGCCGCATTCGTAGGCACTGACCTTTTCCGGGTCGGGGTGCCGCACGGCCAGAACGACCGCGGCGAGGATCAGGACCAGTCCAAGACCGATGGCGATACCCAGAAGAACGAGAACAGGGAGGTACTCCCTCAGCATCTCTTCCACGTGTGGCTCCTTTCATGCGCGCCGTGTCACGAGACGGCCGCGCATAAGATTGGCGTGCAGTACTCGTGAGGGTTTACCCCTGCCCCGGGTCAGGGTCAACCGAGCGACAGGCGTTTTCGCACCCGTATCTGGCGTCGAAAAGCCATTGAATACCACGGTATATCGAAATCAGCGCTCGGCTCGTGCGCCGGGCAAATTGACGCGACTTTCCGCTTTGCCGGAAATCCCGGCCTGATCGCCCGCCAATTTGCGGGCGCGCCCCGGCCGCGACAGCGGCCCGAAGACCTCGCGTCATGCCCGGCGATCCTCAGAACGTCAGCTTCAGACCGGCGATGGCCGTATGCGATTCCACCGACCGGTCGCCTGTGAATGTCGGCAGGATCAGCGGCACGAAGCCCGCGTTGTACATGTATTCCGCGCCCAGCGTGACATGCCGCGCGGCCTCGTACTCGACGCCCAAAATCACCTGCTCCATCCGTTCCCATTCGGTACCGTCGGTGCCCTGCACCCCCCGGCTGGCGGAAATCGACAAGGTGATCGGGTTGCCGGCCAATTCGCGGTGCCACCGTGCCTGCAGCGTGGTGGCCTGTACGTGATGCCCCGTGGCGGGCCAGCCATGCATAGACCTGGTGAACTCTGCCTGCAGATCGAACCGCGGCCCGCTCCAGGTCAGGTTCACATCCCACAGCTCGTTCCAGAAGCGGTTGATCCCGCGCCCCGGCGGACGATGCGCGATGGTGCTGTCATAGATCGACCCGCGCAAAAAACCGGCCCCGACCGTCAGATCATGCCCCGGCGCAATTCCGAACCGACGCGATCCGTTCAACGCGAAATTCGACACCGCGCCGTCATTCTTCGGGCTACTGATCACCCGGTTGCCGCGATGCGCCGGAATCAGGGTAAAACTGATCTCCGACCGGTCGGTGACATACCCCAGTTCGATCACCGGGTCTTCGCTCTGGGCCCAGAAATAATGGCTGGAATGGGTGTGCGTGAACGGCGCATAGCTGGCAAAATTACCGAAATTCAACGTCTTGCGACCCACCGCGAGGTAGAAGGGCGACCGGTTCAGATCCCCGAAAATCACCATGTACTTGCGCAGTTGCACCTCGTCCTGCCCGGGATACTCGACCTCGGTGAACTCGCCCTGCACGAACCCCGTCACCCACGGCAACGCCATCGTGGCATTGAGTGAGACCTCGTTGATCACGCCATAGCTGTCGGACCTGCCGCCGGTATGCGTCGGCGGCAGGCGCGACAGGATGGGAAACTTGCCGGGCGTGTCCGTGCGCTCGGAAATCTGGGTTGCGATCAGCCGCCCGCCAAAGGTGAGCGAGCCGTCGGGCACCTGTCCTTTGGCCCGCGCCCGCAGAATTCGCGCCACCTTGTTGGTCACGTCGTTCTGGCGGTCGAAAATCCGTTCGGAATAGCGCAGATTTGTACGAAGGCTGCCATCGCGCGAGGTATACAGCCCCTCCTGCGCCACCGCCGCCGCCGTGACCAGCCACACAAGCGCGATCGCCAGCGTTCCGCTCTCGATCGCCCCGAGTCCCCGCAATAAACGCTTCATGCCTGTCCCTTTCCGATGGTCAGGCCCAGATAGCGGGAAAAAGATTGAATTTTCGTTAAACTCTCCGGGCTACCCGTCACGTTTCCAAGGCGGCGTGCGCCTGTCGAAAAACGCCGCGATACCGGCCTGCGCCTCCGCGCCCGCCCAACAGGCGCTGAGCCCCTCGATCGTGTCGTCGATCACGTCCGCGTCGATCTTGGGCCCCAACCGGCGCAACAGGTCCTTGGCCTGCGCCACGGCCTCGGGCGCACAGTCCAGGTAGGGCGCAACCTCCTCCTCGATCGCCGCATCCAGCGCGTCCAGAGGCATGGCGCGGGCCAAAAGATCCAGCCGGACCGCTTCGGCGGCATCGAACCGCCGCCCCGACATGAAAACCCGCCGCGCCTTCGCCTCGCCCATCCGCGCGGCCACATAAGGCCCGATCGTGGCCGGGATCAGCCCCAGCCGCGTCTCGGTCAGCGCCATCTGCACGCTGTCCGCGCCCACCGCCACGTCACAGACCGAGATCATGCCAAGCCCGCCGCCAAACGCGTTGCCGTGCACGCGGCCGATCAGGGGCTTGGGTAGCGTGTTCAGCGCCTGCAACATGTGGGCCAGCTTGCCCGCCTCTTTCGCGCGCGTCTCCGGATCGGCCTCGAACTGGTCGCGCATCCAGCCAAGGTCACCCCCGGCACAGAATGTCTTGCCTTCCGCGGCCATCACCACCACGCGCACATTGTCGTCCGCGCCAAGTTCATCGGAGGCGGCATGCAATTCCGCGATCATCCGCGCCGACAGCGCGTTGTGCTTTTCCGCCCGGTCCAGCCAAAGCGTGGCCACGCCGCGCGCATCCCGCTCGATTCTCACAGTTTCGTACATCCGTCCTCTCCCCGCGCCCAAATTCTTCCAAGAATTTTGACAAGAATTTTCGAAAATTCTTGTCAACCGGCCCGCATCGCGCGCGCCATCTCCGCCGCCCGTGCCAGAACATCCCGGTCCAGCCCCGTCTCGTATCCCAGCGACACCAGCCGGTCATGCACCTTCTCGGTGGCCACGTTCCCCTTGGCCCCCGGCGCATAGGGACAGCCCCCTAGCCCCCCGACGGCGGCGTCGAACACCCGCACGCCGTGCTGCAAAGACATCTCGATATTGTCCAGCGCCCGCCCGCCCGTGTCATGGTAGTGACCGGCCAGCTTCTCCGCCGGAACACTCTGCACCACCGACTTCAGCATGGCATCGATGGTCTCGGGCCTGCCCTGCCCGATCGTGTCGCCCAGGCTGATCTCGTAGCAGCCCATCTCGTAAAGCCGCCCCGCCACCTCGGCCACCTGCTCGGGCGCCACCGGACCATCGTAAGGACAATCCGTCACGCAGGACACATAGCCGCGCAAGGGCACGCCCACCTCCCGCGCGGCCTCCGCCACTGGCGCGAACCGTTGCAAACTCTCCTCGATCGTCGCGTTGATATTGGCCTTGGAAAACCCTTCCGAGGCAGACCCGAAGATCGCCACCTCGTTCGCCGCCGCCGCCATCGCGTCCTGAAAGCCGCGCATGTTGGGCGTCAGCGCGGCGTAGCTTACCCCCGGCATGCGGGTGATCCCCTCCAGCACCTCGGCCGAGCCTGCCATCTGCGGCACCCATTTGGGGCTGACGAAACTCGCCACCTCGATCCGGGAAAACCCCGCGCCGCTCAGGCAGTCGATCAGCGCCACCTTCTCCGCCACCGGTATCTCGCGCGCCTCGTTCTGCAGCCCGTCGCGCGGCCCCACCTCGAAGATCTCGACCCGTTCAGTCACCCGCATCCTCCTCCGGCGCCGCATAGAACGCCTGTTCATAGATCCGCGCACCGCTCTCTTCCGGCAGCGCCGCCTGGTATGCCGCCCGCTCGGTCAACCTTTCATACCATTTCCCGGTCTCGGGAAACCCGTCCAGCGTCGCGAAATGCCGCGCCATGTAAACCGCCTGCCCCACGGCGATATCGCAGGCCGAATAGCCCCCGGTCAGCAGGTAATCGCGGTTCTCCACCGGCGTGCTCAGCCGCGCCTCGATCGCGCCATAACATTTGCGTAGCCGCGCCGCCTCCAGCCGCATCACCGTCGGGCTGCGCATGTGATCCTCGCGCAAAACGATATGCTGTTGGGTCAGGATCGCCACATGCTGGCTGATGGTTTCCGCGAAATTGAGCCACACCAGATAGGCCATCCGGTCCATGTCCCCCGGCATCCGGCCCATCCCCCGCTCGGGGAACTTCTCGCACAGGTATTCCATCATCGCGCCCGATTCGAACATCCGTTCACCCTCGATCTCCAGCGCGGGCACGCGCCCCGCCGGCGACAGGCTCAGGAATTCCGGCTGCCGCAGGCTCTTGTCGAACGCATGGGTAACCACGCGAAACTCCACGCCTTCCAACTCGTTCAGCAGCCACAGCACCCGCATCGAGCGGCTTTGCGGCACATGGTGCAGGACAATCACGCCATCGCCTCCTTTGTCATCTCGGGCGCGTCACTTGCGCCGCGGGGCAGGTTTCCATCCAGCCGCACCACGCCGCCGGTGCGCGTCGTGCGGCGATCCTCTCCTTCCCGCCTGGCATCATGTCAAAATAGTCCAGCATCGGCCACAGGTGCCATCGTGCCAGTTCCAATGCGCCGGCGCGCCCCCGCCTCCAAGCCGGGAATCCGGCACAACGGGTACAACCCGGTCAAAGCCTCCGCGCCTTCTCCAAAAGGATCATCCCCGGCAAAGTCCTCCGCCAACCCCTTCGCCGCCAGCACTCTCCGAACGCTGCACATATAAACGCCGAAGCAATAGCCCGTCAGCCGACCTGCATCCTTCACGCTGCCGCCACCGCATCCTCCTCCAACCGGATCAGCGCCGCCCCGGCCTCGACCTGGCTACCCGCGTTGGCCAGCACCTCGGCCACCACCCCGTCGCGCGGCGCCAGCAAACTGTGCTCCATCTTCATCGCCTCCAAGACGGCCAGCCGGTCGCCCTTGGCGACCTCCTGACCCGCCTCGGCGAACACAGCCTTGACCATCCCCGGCATCGGCGCCTCGATCACGCTGGCGTCTCCGGCGGCGAACTCGCCCCGCTCCAGCGGATCGAGGATGTCGAACCCGATCCCGTAGCCCGCGAACACCGTCACCAGATCGCCCGTCACAACAACCTCCGGCGCCAGCGCCCCGTCCAGTTGCCAGCGCCCGCCGACGCGCCGCGCCGCGACCAGCACATCGCCCACCTCCACGTCGTGCGCATCCGCCGACAAGGTTTGCACTTTTGCCTGCACCTCGCCGCCCTCGCGCCGCAGCACCACGCTCCGCCGCAAAGGCTGCCACAAGGCAAAGCCCGTATCCGGCCCGCCACCGTCCAGCAGGCCAAGGCTCGCCAAAGCGGCCAGCGCCACCGTCGCGTCACTCACCTCCGGCGTCGCACTCAACGCCTCCAGATCCCGCGCGATCAGCCCTGTATCGACCTCTGCGCGCCCGAACCCCTCATGTCGCGCCAGCGCCCCCAGGAACGCGAGGTTCGTCACCGTCCCCGCCACCTGCGTCGCCTCCAGCGCCGCGCCCAACCGCTGCAGCGCCACGGCCCGCGTTGGCCCATGCGTGGTCAGCTTGGCGATCATCGGGTCATAATGCGGGGAAATCTCATCCCCCGCCCGCACCCCGGTATCCGCACGCGCGCCCTCGGGAAACACCAGATGCCGCAACCGCCCCGTCGCAGGCAGAAACCCTTTCGGCACATCCTCCGCATAGAGCCGCGCCTCGAAAGCATGCCCGTCGATCCTCAACTCCTCCTGCCGCTTCGGCAAACCTTCACCGGCGGCCACCCGCAACTGCCATTCCACAAGGTCCACCCCGGTGATCTCCTCGGTGACGGGATGTTCCACCTGCAACCGCGTGTTCATCTCCATGAACCAGAAGCCGTCCGTGCGCAGCCCATCCGCGCCGTCCACAATGAACTCCACCGTCCCCGCCCCGGCATAGCCAATCGCCTCCGCCGCCCGCACGGCCGCAGCCCCCATGGCCTCCCGCACGGCGTCGGTCATCCCCGGCGCCGGCGCTTCCTCGATCACCTTCTGATGCCGCCGCTGCAACGAGCAATCCCGCTCGAACAGATGCACGGCATGTCGCCCGTCGCCAAACACCTGCACCTCGATATGCCGCGGCTGCTGGATATACTTCTCGATCAGCACCGCTTCGTTGCCAAAGGCAGTCTTCGCCTCGGCCTTCGCACTCTCCAGCGCCTCACCGAACGCCTTTTCCGCCTCGACCAGCCGCATCCCCTTGCCGCCGCCGCCCGCCACGGCCTTGATCAGCACCGGATAGCCGATCTCCCCGGCCTTTTCGGCCAGAAACCCCGGATCCTGCTCTTCACCGTGATAGCCCGGCACCACCGGCACCCCGGCCTCGTGCATCAGCGCCTTGGCCGCATCCTTCAGCCCCATGGCCCGGATCGCCTTGGCCGACGGGCCGATAAAGGTCAGCCCCGCCGCCTCGACCGCCTCCACGAAATCCGGGTTCTCGCTCAGAAAGCCATACCCCGGATGGATCGCCTGCGCGCCGCTCTTCTGCGCCGCCGCGATGATCTTGGCCCCGTCAAGATAGCTCTCCGCCGGCGCCGCCCCGCCGATATGCACCGCCGCATCCGCCAGCGCCACATGCCGCGCCGCCCGGTCGGCATCGGAATAAACGGCGACACACCGCACCCCCATGGCCCGCGCCGTCTGCATCACCCGACAGGCAATCTCGCCCCGGTTGGCAATCAGGATCGTGTCAAACATGGCTCCCGCCTCCGTCATATCCGGACCCGGACGCGCATCCGCGCCCCACGCCCACATTCATCGTTCCCAAAATACTCAAAAACCCAACGCCGCCACCCGCGCGCCGCCTGGTCCTCACGCACATCACATCCGAAACAGGCCAAACCGCGTCTCCTCCACCGGCGCATTCAACGCCGCCCTCAAGCTCAGCGACAATACCTGCCGCGATTTTCTCGGATCGATGATCCCGTCATCCCAAAGCCGGGACGAGGCATAAAGCGGATGGCTCTGCTCCTCGAACATCTCCACCGTCGGCTGCTTGAACGCCGCCTCCTCGTCGGCGCTCCACGTTCCGCCCTTCCGCTCGATCGCATCGCGCTTCACCGTCGCCAGCACGCCCGCCGCCTGTGCACCGCCCATGACGGAAATCCGCGAATTCGGCCAGGTCCACAGGAACCGCGGCTGATAGGCCCGTCCCGCCATGCCGTAATTCCCGGCTCCGAACGAGCCGCCCACCAGCATGGTCACCTTGGGCACGCTCGTCGTCGCCACCGCCGTCACCATCTTGGCCCCGTGCCGCGCGATACCCTCGTTCTCGTACCGGCGGCCCACCATGAACCCGGTGATATTCTGCAGGAAGACCAGCGGCACCTTGCGCTGGCTGCACAGCTCGATGAAATGCGCGCCTTTCTGGGCGGCCTCGGAAAACAGCACGCCGTTGTTGGCGACGATCCCCACCGGACACCCCTCCACATGGGCAAACCCCGTGACCAGCGTCTCGCCGAACCGCGCCTTGAACTCGTCGAAGCGGCTCCCATCCACCAGCCGCGCGATGACCTCGCGGATGTCATACGGCGTGCGCAGATCCCCCGGCACCACGCCCAGGATCTCCTCGGGATCATAGGCCGGCTCCTCCGGCACCTCCATCCGTAGGGTGGGTGACAACCCACCACCCAACGACCCCACAGCCCGTCGCGCCAAGGCCAGCGCGTGGGCATCGTCCTCCGCCAGGTAATCCGCCACGCCACTCAGCCGCGTGTGCACATCCCCGCCGCCCAGATCTTCGGCGGTCACGTCCTCCCCCGTCGCCGCCTTCACCAGCGGCGGCCCGGCAAGGAAAATCGTCCCCTGGTCGCGGACGATAATGGTCACGTCGCTCATTGCGGGCACATACGCCCCGCCCGCCGTGCACGATCCCATCACCACGGCGACCTGCGCAATTCCTTTCGCGCTCATCCGTGCCTGGTTATAGAAAATCCGCCCAAAATGATCCCGGTCCGGGAACACCTCGTCCTGGTTGGGCAGGTTCGCCCCGCCCGAATCCACCAGGTAGATGCAGGGCAAGCGGCATTCCTCAGCAATCTCCTGCGCCCGCAGGTGCTTCTTGACCGTCATCGGATAGTACGTACCACCCTTCACCGTCGCGTCATTGCAAACCACCATGCAGTCGCGCCCCGACACGCGCCCCACGCCCGCGATCACGCCGGCACAGGGCGCCGCCCCGTCGTAAAGCCCATGCGCCGCCACCGCGCCCACCTCCAGAAACGGGCTGCCCGGATCCAGCAGGTTCGCCACCCGCTCGCGCGGGGGCATCTTGCCCCGGCTCTTGTGGCGCTCCCGCGCGGCCTCGCCGCCACCCTCGGCTGCCGCACGCGCGGCCTCTTCCACCACCGACAGCGCCGCCAGATGCGCCTCCCGGTTGGCTTGAAATTCCGCCGATCCGGTCAGGATCTTCGAGGCAATCTTCATGCGCCTGCTCCTTTCAAATTCCCCTCCGCCGCCGCAGCGCAGCGGGCACGGGCCATTTCGCACCACATCAATATTCCGTCACGATTTTGACTTGCATCAAGGCGGCTTAGTGAGTCCGCGCGCATAATGGCCCCACACAAGATAGAAGTGGAAAGACCATGAAACATCTCACCGCCCTCGCACTCGCAGCACTCGTCGCCGGCGCGGCTCCGGCCCTCGCGCAGGAGCGTGGCGACATCGCCCTCGGCATCGGCCTCGCCGGCGTCATCCCCGAAAGCGGCAACGGTGTGCTCGCCGGCCCGGTACCTATCAGCGTCGACAACGGCTACTCGCTGTCGTTGACCGGCGAGTACTTCATCGCCGATAACCTCGGGATCGAGCTTCTGGCCGCCTGGCCCTTCGCCCATGACATCGACACCGGCGGCGTCAAAATCGGCGAGGTCAAGCACTTGCCGCCCACCCTCTCGCTGCAATATCACTTCACCAACAAAGGCAACATCACGCCCTTCATCGGCGCGGGCATCAACTACACCACCTTCACCGAAGACAAGGCCGTCGGCCCGCTCGCCGGCAACAGTCTCGACCTCAACGACAGCTGGGGCCTCGCGCTCCATGCCGGCCTTGATTACAAGGTCTCCGAGCATGGCGCCCTGCGGACAGACGTGCGCTGGATGAACATCGAAAGCGACGTAAAGCTGAACGGCGCGAACATCGGCAAAGCCAAGATCAACCCGTGGGTCTTTGGCGTGTCCTACGTCCACACGTTCTGAACCGTCCCGGGAAGCCGGGATAAAGGCGGGGCGGGCCTTCGGGCCGGCCCCGTTTTCGTACGTGGCAAGCGCGGCTGGCATCATTCTTCCGGCCTCATTTTGGGGCGCACCGGGTCGGGCGCGGCGATCCAGCCGGCCTCGAAGGCGGGCGGCACCATGTCCTGATGGCGCGCCACCTGCCAGGCGATCACCGCCGCGCGCAACCGGCCATTGGCCTCGCGCGCCCGGCACCACATCTCCATCCGGGGGCTATGACCGGCACAATCCTGCCCCGCCGACATGCCATGCGCCAAGTGGAAGAGCTGCTCGTAAAGCACGTCCGCAAAGGGTTTTTCCTCCTCCGCACCTTCCGCGTCATCCGGCTCCGGCAACTCGGTCAGCACCCGCGCCCGCCATATATCCTGCTCCACCGCCAGCGCCTTCTGACAGCCCAGCGGCTCCTCGGACCGGTCGCAGAGCACGATCCCGATCGTGCCGCAAAACTCCACCCCGCTCACATTCGCCTGCGGGTAGCCCGCCTTCTCGGCCGGGGTCGGCGCAAAGGCGTCGACCGCCTGCTCATAGCGCAGGATCTCGCCGCGCAGGCAGGTCGCGAAATCCGGCAGCGGCGCATCTTCGGCCAGCGCCGTGGCGGGCCACAGGGCCACCTGCGCCAGTATCAGGGTCAGGTCGCGCCGCCACGCCATTTCTACAACCCTCCGCGCAGGTCGCGCAGTTCCAGCGACCGCTGCGCCGTCATCCGCATCAGGCAGGACGCCGCCGCAACCGACCGGATCGTGCCGCCCCGATTGCGCTCATAGGCCAAGCTGCATTCGGCGTCGCGAAAGGCGATCCACGCCCGCTGCGCCGTCAAAAGCGCATCGGAAACAGGCGGTTGACCGGAGTCGAACTGATCCACCTGCGCCCGTGTCGCCTTGTACTCCCGGTTCAGGAACCTGTCCCACACCGCCGTCTCGGCTTGCAGGCACGCAACAATGCCGATGGTCGAGGACCCGCCCGGCTGCGTTTGGCACTGGTTGGCCGCATCGCCCACGCAACCCGGCACGCCCGCATACCGCGGGGCGCTGTTGAAACACGCCGCGACCGTGTTCTCGTTCACGCTCGGGTCCTGCGCCTGAGCGGCACCAGCCGCTATCAGGACAATCGCAGTACTGCGTCCAATCATGCCTCTTCCTCCGTTTCCGCCACGGCGCGCGCCTTCAACTCCTTGCGGATCACCTTGCCGGTGACCGTCATCGGCAACGCGTCCAGAAACGCCACTTCCCTAGGATAAGAATACCCCGCAAGCCGTTCTTTCACATGGGTTTTCAGCATTTCGGCCAAGGCCTCATCGGCTGTCACGCCGGACCGCACCACAACATAGGCTTTCACGATCTCGGTGCGCAGAGCGTCGGGCTTACCCACCACACCCACCGTCGCCACCGCTTCATGCGTAAGCAGGCAATCCTCGATTTCCGCCGGCCCGATGCGGTAGCCGGAACTGGTGATCACATCATCCTCGCGCCCCACGAAGCGCAGGAATTCCCCGTCCCACACGCCCCGGTCCCCGGTCAGCATCCAGTCGCCTTTGAACTTTTCCGCCGTCTGCTCGGGCCGGTTCCAGTATTCCAGCATCATGCTGGCCGAGCCGCGTTTCACCGCAACGTCGCCCTCGTCGTCCGTGGGCTGGCCATCGGCGTCCAGCACCGTAACAGCATGCCCCGGAACCACCTTGCCGATACAGCCCGGTTTCGGATCGAACAGGCTATGACAGCTTGCCGCCACAAGGTTGCATTCCGTCTGCCCGTAAAACTCGTTGATCGTCAGCCCGAACGCCTGCCGCCCCCAGTCCAGCATCTCGGCCCCCAACGGCTCGCCGCCGCTCGCAACCGTGCGCAGCCCGTCGATCCGCTCGTCCGCAGCCTTCAACATCCGCAAGGCCGTGGGCGGAAAAAATATATTCCGAACAGAACCCTGCCGGATGATTTTCAAGCATTCTTCGACGCTGAACTTCGGGAGCCTTGCGGCCACCACCGGCACGCCAAGGCAAAGCCCCGGCATCAGGATATTGAACAGCCCCCCGATCCACGCCCAATCGGCGGGTGTCCATAGGCAGTCACCCTCATGCTGCCCCAGGAAATCATGCGGCATCTCCACGCCCGGCAGATGCCCGGTCAGCACCCGGTGCCCGTGCAGCGCGCCCTTGGGACTGCCGGTCGTCCCACTGGTATAGATCAGCACGGCAGGGTCGTCCGGCCCGGTCTCGGCGGTCTCGAAGATTCCAGCATCCGGCAGGTCCACCTGCTCCGGCACGAAGGCCTCGACTTCCGCCAAAGGCGCAAGCATATCAACACCTTCCGGGTCGGTCACGACAATCTTTGCCCCCGCGTCCCGCACCCGGCTGGTCAGCGCATCCTCACGGAACAGCTTGAACAGCGGAATCGACACCGCCCCGATCTTCCAGATCGCGATATGCGCGGCGGCGCACCATCCCCCCTGGCTGCGCAATACGCCCACCCGGTCACCCCGCGCCACGCCTTTCGCCACCAGCACATGCGCCAGCCGCTCCGCCATATCGCGCAGGTCGCCATAGCTCAGCTCCCGGCCCATCTCCGCCAGGTCCTTGATCGCCACGCGCTCGGGCTCCCGCGCCGCCCAATCGTCACAGACCTGTGCCGCCATGTTCAACTGCGCCGGAAGATTCCAGGAAAACGTGGTTTTCAACGCATCATAATCTTTATACTCCAGCACCTTACACGCCTCCCCTCACCTCTTTCCGGTCGGTCACATCGCCGAACCGGTCGATGAAATACTCCACCCTGCCGCCGTCCGCGCCCGCACAGGTCACCACCAGCCACAGCCCCGCCGACTGCGCCGGCGTCGCGTGGCAATCGGTCCGCGCGGCGCCGGTTTCGGCCACGTAACGATCCGCCACCGCCTCGATCACCTCCGTCTCGGTCGTGGTCACCGACCGCCCTCCCAGCAGCAGCGCGACCACCGCGCCCAGGCAGACCAGCGCCAGAAGCGGCACGAAAAACCACGGAGGGCGCTTGAACCGCATGGGTCTATGCCATCGCCCCCATCATCTCGCGGCCCACCAGCATCCGGCGGATTTCACTTGTCCCCGCCCCGATCTCCATCAGCTTGGCATCGCGGAAAATCCGCGCCACGGCGGCATCGTTCAGGAACCCCGCACCGCCCATCGCCTGCACCGCCTGATGCGCCTGCACCATCGCCTGCTCACTGGCGTAAAGGCAGCAGGCCGCCGCATCCTGCCGCGTCACCTCGCCCCGGTCGCACGCCTTGGCCACCTCGTAGACATAGGCCCGGGCCGAATTCATCGCCGTGTACATGTCGGCAATCTTGCCCTGCATCAGCTGGAAATTCCCGATCGGCTGCCCGAACTGCTTGCGCTCAGCCATGTAGGGCATGATCTCATCCAGACAGGCCGCCATGATCCCCAGCCCGATGCCCGCCAGCACCACGCGCTCGTAATCCAGGCCCGACATCAGCACCCTCACGCCACGGCCTTCCTCGCCCAGCACGTTCTCGAACGGCACCTCCACGTCGTCAAATATCAACTCGGCGGTATTGCTGCCCCGCATCCCCAGCTTGTCGAAATGCGCCGAGGTCGTGAACCCGGTCATCGCCTTTTCGATCAGGAACGCGGTGATTCCCTTGGCCCCCGCATCGGGCTCGGTCTTGGCATAGACCACCAGTGTATCGGCATCCGGCCCGTTGGTGATCCAGTACTTGTTGCCGTTCAGGCGATAGTGGTCGTTGCGCTTTTCGGCCCGCAGGCTCATCGACACCACGTCGCTGCCCGCGCCCGCCTCGGACATGGCCAGCGCGCCCACATGCTCGCCCGAAATCAGCCCCGGCAAGTATTTCGCCCGCTGCGCGTCCGACCCGTTCAGCTTGATCTGGTTCACGCACAGGTTCGAATGCGCGCCATAGCTCAATGACACGCTGGCCGAGGCCCGCGCCACTTCTTCCACCGCGACGACATGCGCAAGGTATCCCATCCCGACGCCGCCATGCTCCTCCGGCACGGTGATGCCCAACAGGCCCAGCTCGCCCATCTCGGTCCACAGCTCCGACGGAAAAACATTCGTCCGGTCGATTTCGGCGGCCAGCGGCTTGACCCGCTCCTGCGCCCAGCGATGCACCATGTCGCGCAGGGCATGCACGTCCTCGCCCAGGTCGAACTTCATCACCGCGTCGAACATCTGCACCCCTCCCGGCATTTATTGAACACTTGTTCATTTATAGGCCCGCCCCGGAACGTCGTCAATCCCGCGCGCAGCGCAGGAACCGATTCCGCCGGCCACGGGTTGGCCCAATGACACCCAGTTTAACAAAGGAGACACCCGATGTCCGATGATCTGAAAGAAACCCTGTGGAAACGCCTCGACAGCCTTCAGGCCGGGATGTTGTCCACCGCCGGCGCCCCGCCGCGCCCCATGGCCCCCACGATCACCGGCGAGGATGACGCGATCTGGTTCGTGACCGCGAAGGGCACCGATATCGCCGCCGCCGCGGTCGAAAAAGAAAACTGCAAGTTCATCGCCGCCTGCCCCAGCGCGCAGCTCTACGCCGATATCGACGGCGCGCTCTCGGTCGAGACGAGCGAGGCAAAGCTGGACGAGATCTGGTCCCCCATGGCCGCCGTCTGGTTCGAAGATGGCCGTCAGGACGACGACATCGTGCTGGTCTGCATGCGCCCGAAAAAGGCGGTTGTCTGGGCCACCGACGGCAACGCCAAGTCGCTGTTCGAATTCGCCCGCGCCTCGCTTTCGGGCGACACGCCCGATGTTGGCACCCACGGCACGGTCACGTTCTGATGCGCCGCGCACTTCTCGGGATCGCCGCCTTGGCGGCCCCCATGATCTCGCCCGCCAGTGCCGAGCAGGTGGGCGAGATCGGCGTCGACTGGGCCGGCAACGACATCATCGTCGAGGCAATCGAAGATCCGGATGTGCAGGGCGTCACTTGCCACCTCGCCTATTTCGAGCGGGGCTTCATCGACCGGCTCGCCAATGGCAACTGGTTCGAGGATCCGTCCAACAGCGCCATCGAATGCCAGCAGACCGGCCCGATCACCTTGGGCGATATCGACCGCTCCGAGGATGGCGAGGACGTGTTCCGCGCCAGCCGCTCGATCATCTTCAAGACGCTGCGGGTGAAACGCATCTACGATTCCGACCGCCACACGCTCGTCTACATCTCGCATGGCCGCGAACTGTCGCAAGGCTCCGCCAAGGTGTCGATCTCCACAATCCCGATTCCCAGCGACGCCCCCGCGCAGGACTAGCCACACGTTTCCAAACCGTGATCCCACCGCGCGGCGGGCCGTCAAGCCAGACGAGGCGCGTGTGGCGTATTAACCTCGACCGCCGGACAATGGCACCGACGCGATACAGTCGGATATACCGACGCGATACCGACGCGGTTGTGAGGCTCCGATTCGTGGTTAATCTGTTCGGTTCACGACGCGGCGGCCTGCTGCACTGCCCCCACTTCCGCCCGGATGATCCGCGCGATCAGCGCGCAATCGTCCAGGCTGAATGTCAGCGGCAAACGCATATCCAGAATGCCTTTCAGCACCCTGTCGCTGTCCGGCATCGGCACGCTCGGCGCATAGCGCCAGCTGTCATAGCGACTGGTGAATCCCACCGGCTCCGCCCCGCCAAACCACTTCAATTCGACGCCGCGCTTCCCGCACCGTTCGACCACCTCCGCGACGGCCGCATCGCTCCAGTCCAGCAACAAAAACTGGATCGACGAGCCCACATAACGCTCTGGCTCGGGCCGCTCCACCACCGTCAGCCCCGGCGTGCCGCGCAAGCCATCCTCGACAACCATGTAGCGGTCGTTCCACTTGGCGCATTGCGCGTCCAACGCTTTGAGTTGCGGGCGTAAAATCGCCGCGCGCAGGTGGTCCATGCGGCCCGAGATATTGGGCGTGTCGTACTTGATCTTCTCGAACGCCTCCTCCGGCGGCACCGTCCCGTGCCGGCCATAGAGCATGTAGGATCCCGACAGCATCGCCGCCTTCGCCATGACGTCCGCATCGTCCGTCACCAGCAGGCCGCCCTCGCCCGAATTCATGTGCTTGTAGGTCTGCGTCGAATAGCACCCGATCAGCCCATGCCGCCCAGACGGCACCCCGTTCCATGCCGCCCCCATCGTGTGGGCGCAATCCTCCACGATGGTGATCCCGTGGTCGCAGGCGATTTCCACCAGCCGGTCCATGTCGCACAGGTGGCCACGCATGTGGCTCAGCATCAGAATCCGGGCCTCGCCCGCCTTGTTAACCAGGTCTTCAAGGTCGATGGTCAGGCTCTCCGTCACACCGACAAAGACCGGGATCGCACCGACAGACGCAATCGCCCCCGGCACCGGCGCGAGGGTGAAAGCATTCGTTAAGACTTTTTCGCCAGGCTGCACCCCAAGCGCCCGCAATGCCGTGGCCATCGCATACCCGCCCGAGGCAACGGCGAGCGCGTATCTCGCCCCCGTGTAAGCGGCAAACTCCTGCTCCAGCAGGCCCACCTCGCCCACCTCTCCGGGCGACAGGTTATACCGATGCAGCCGCCCGCTCTGCATCACCTCCATCGCGGCGCGCATCCCCTCTTCGGGGATCGGCTCCTGCTGGGTGAAACTGCGTGTGAAAACCTCGGTCATGGGCTTTTATTGCGGCCCCGCGCGGCGCAGGTCAACGCCCAAGCGCCTGCCGAAAAGCGGCATTTCGCTTTCCCGAAACCGGGTTTCAGGCGAAAAGCCTTTGCACCACGCCGGGCAACTCGTCGAAATGATCGATCGTGGCCTCGGGCTCCAGCGCCCGCACATCCTCGTCCCCCGGCCCGAAGGTCACCAGCACCGACGGCACCTTGGCCGCCTTGGACGTCTCGCGGTCCGTTACCGTGTCCCCCACCAGCAGGCACCGCGCGGGGTCGCCGCCCACCCGCCGCACAACCTCGCGCAGCGGCTCGGGGTCGGGCTTGCGCACGGCCAGCGTGTCTGCCCCTACCAGCGCGCCAAAGCGATCCAGCACGCCCAGCGACGTCATCAGTTGCACCGCCAGCTTTTCAGGCTTGTTGGTACAGATCGCCACCGGATGCCCGGCCAGCCGCAAGGTCTCCACCGCGTCCATCGCGCCGGGATAGAACACCGTGTGCGTGTCGATCGCCTCGCCGTAAGCCTCTAGAAGGATTGGATATTGCCGGTCAATCTCGGCAAAGTCATCCGCCCGCCCCAGCCGCGCCATGCCAAGCGTCAGCATCGCCCGCCCCCCGCGCAACGCCGTGCCGGCATCCGTGACCGGGTCCAGCAGGTCGCCCTCGCCCATCCCCCGGAAACAGGCATTGGCGGCGGCAATCAGGTCCCCGCTTGTATCCGCCAGCGTCCCGTCCAGGTCAAAGACCACCGTGCCCTGCCCATCACCCATGTCCCTCTTCCTTCTTGTCATCTTGCAACGGTTGGCACTTTTCCGCCCGTCCCTGTCACATCCCGCAATCATCTTTGATACGGCCCAGCCTTGCACGGCTTGCGCAACCGGATAAAACGGGCACGCCACGAAGGAAAGAGAAACCATATGAGCATCAGTCTGATCGTCCTGGCCGCGGGCCAGGGCACCCGCATGAAATCGGACCTGCCAAAGGTGTTGCACCAGATCGCCGGCGCACCGATGCTGGTCCATGCATTGCGGGCCGGATCAGCCCTTTCCCCAGACCGCACCGTCGTGGTCACCGGCCACGGGTCCGAGGCCGTCACCGCGGCGGCACAGGACCACGATCCCGACATCCTGACCGCCCACCAGGCCACGCAGGACGGCACCGGCCACGCTGTGGCGCAGGCCGAAACGGCACTGACGGGCTATGACGGCGACGCCATTGTGCTCTACGGCGACACGCCCTTCATCTCCGAGGCCACGCTGCATCGCATGGTCGAGGCCCGCACGCAGCATGACGTCGTCGTACTGGGCTTCGACGCCGCCGACCCCGGCCGCTATGGCCGTCTGGTCATGTCCGGCGACACGCTTGAAAAGATTGTCGAATTCAAGGACGCGGACGAGACCACCCGCGCCATCACCTTCTGCAATTCGGGCGTCATCGCCGCTTCCGCCCCGGTGCTCTTCGATCTCATCCGCGCCGTCACCAACGACAACGCGGCGGGCGAGTACTACCTCACCGATATCATCGGCATCGCCAGCGACCGGGGTCTCTCGGCCACCGCCATCGCCTGTGACGAGGCCGAGACCATGGGCATCAACTCCCGCGCCGAGCTGGCCGTGGCCGAGGCCGCCTTCCAGACCCGCGCCCGTGCCACCGCGCTCGACGACGGCATCACGCTGACGGCCCCCGAGACCGTGCATTTTGCCTATGACACCGTCTTGGGCCGCGACACCATCGTGGAACCCAACGTGGTCTTCGGCCCCGGCGTCACCGTCGAATCCGGCGCGCATATCAAAGCGTTCTCGCATCTCGAAGGCTGCCACGTCTCGCGCGGCGCCGTCGTCGGCCCCTATGCCCGCCTGCGCCCCGGCGCGGAACTGGCCGAGAACACCCGCATCGGCAATTTCGTCGAGGTCAAAAACGCCCTCATCGGCGAAGGCGCCAAGGTCAACCACCTCAGCTATATCGGCGACGCCTCGGTCGGCGAGGCCAGCAATATCGGCGCGGGCACGATTACTTGCAACTATGACGGCGTGATGAAACACCGCACCGAGATCGGCGCGCGGGTCTTCGTGGGGTCCAACACAATGCTGGTCGCCCCTGTCAAACTGGGCGACGAGTCGATGACAGGCTCCGGTTCGGTCATCACCAGCGACGTGCCCGACGGCGCGCTTGCCATTGCCCGCAGCCCGCAGGCCAACAAACCGGGCATGGCGCGCAAATTGTTCGAAATGCTAAAGTCCAAGAAGGCCAAGCAAGAGAAAGAGGCAGGATAATGTGTGGAATTGTAGGGGTCCTTGGCAAGCACGAAGCCGCGCCCATCCTCGTCGAGGCGCTCAAACGCCTTGAATATCGCGGCTATGACAGCGCCGGGATCGCCACGATCAACGGCAAACAACTGGACCGCCGCCGCGCCGTCGGCAAGCTGGTGAACCTGTCGGACCTTCTGGTGCACGAACCCCTGCGCGGCAAGTCCGGCATCGGCCACACCCGCTGGGCCACCCACGGCGCGCCCAACACCGTCAACGCCCACCCTCACAAGGCCGGCCCGGTGGCCGTGGTGCATAACGGCATCATCGAGAATTTCCGCGAGTTGCGCAGCGAACTGTCCGACGCCGGGCTGGCGCACGAGACCGACACCGACACCGAAACCGTCGCCATGCTGGTTCATCACCTGATGAAACAAGGCCAATCCCCCGTCGACGCCGCCAAATCCGCCATCGCCCGGCTCGAAGGCGCCTATGCGCTCGGCTTTCTCTTCGATGGCGAGGATGATCTGATCGTCGCCGCCCGCAAGGGCAGCCCGCTGGCCATCGGCCATGGCGACGGCGAGATGTATGTGGGCTCCGACGCCATCGCGCTCGCCCCACTCACCGATCGGATCACCTATCTCGAGGAAGGCGACATCGCCATCGTCACCCGCACCACGCTCGATATCCTCGACAGCCACGGCAACCGCGCCAACCGCGCCATCCGCACCATCCAGATCGACAGCACCAACGTCGACAAGGGCGGGCACAAGCACTTCATGGCCAAGGAAATCGCCGAGCAGCCCGCCGTGATCGGCGATACCCTGCGCCACTACCTGTCCGAGGCCGGGGGCGGCCTGACCCTGCCCCAACCGGAAATGGACTTCACCCAATATGACCGCCTGACGCTGGTGGCCTGCGGCACGGCCTATTACGCCTGCCTGACCGCGAAATACTGGTTCGAGCAACTGGCCGGCCTGCCCGTCGACGTCGATATCGCCTCCGAATTCCGCTACCGCGAGCCGCCGATCCCCGCCAGGACCGGCGCCATCTTCGTCAGCCAGTCGGGCGAAACCGCCGACACGCTCGCCGCCTTGCGCTACTGCGAGGGGCGGGCCGCGAAGATCCTGTCGATCATCAACGTTCCCGAAAGCTCCATCGCCCGCGAAAGCGACCTCGCCCTTCCGATCCATGCGGGGGTCGAGATCGGCGTCGCGTCGACCAAGGCCTTCACCTGCCAGCTGACCGTGCTGCTACTGCTGGCGCTCAAGGCCGCATCCGACCGCGAAACGCTCGACCCCGCGCGCATCTCGGACCTGCTGTCGCACCTGCGCGGTCTTCCGTCGACCATCAATAACGCGCTGGAACTGAACGAAGATTTCCACAAGGCCGCCAACCGGCTGGCAACGGCCGACAACGCGCTTTTCCTCGGGCGGGGCGTCATGTACCCACTGGCCCTTGAGGGCGCGCTGAAACTCAAGGAAATCAGCTACATCCACGCCGAGGCCTATGCCTCTGGCGAGTTGAAACACGGCCCCATCGCACTCATTGACAAGAAGATGCCGGTCATAGTCATGGCCCCGCGCGACGCGCTTTTCGACAAGACCGTGTCGAACATGCAGGAGGTCATGGCCCGTGGCGGCAAGGTGGTCCTGATCACCGACGCGCCCGGCGCCGAAGCGGCCGCCGACGACACCTGGATGACGCTGGTACTTCCGCAGGTCGACCCGGTCCTGTCGCCCATCCTTTACGCCGTGCCAGCCCAGCTTCTGGCCTATCACACCGCCGTCGCCAAGGGCACCGACGTGGACCAGCCACGCAACCTCGCCAAGTCCGTGACCGTGGAGTAGGGAATTTTCTCAGTGCGTTACCTGTCAAACGGCCTCGCCGTCCTGATCCTGACCGCGCCAGCCGCGCTTGCTTGTCCGTTCGAGACGTCTCCCGACAGCGTCCTGCGCTTCGGCGCGGGTTCGCCCCTCTCGGCCATCAGGACCTGCGCCGAAGCGGGTTTCGATTTCTCGGCACCTCTGGCGGATGGCCGGGTTCCCTTCCGCGAAATCGTGGTCTCCACATCCGATCCCGAGGCAGTGGAATTGATGCTGCAGGCCGGGGCCGATCCCAACACCGCGGACAAATACGGGTCCCCCGCCTTTGTCGATGCGATCAATTTCGCACCGGATCGCGAAGACCCCGATTTCCTGCGCATGATCGAGATACTGGGCGCGTACGGCGCGGACTTTTCGCGTCCTGATTCCCACGGCGACCTCGCCCTGTCCAATGCGGCGGGCGGCGATGACAACCGGCTTCTCGCCATTCTGCTCAAGCACGGCGCCGACCCGAACGGCCTGAACACCTACGACCGGACTCCGCTTTTCGAAACCGTCTTCGGCACCTGCAATACTGAAGGCGGAGCGATGCTGATCGACGCGGGCGCAACGCTGTCACCCATGCCCGCCGATCAGGTCGCACGCCTCTTCGACGAGGCGCAGGCGTCCTGCGCGGGCAGCGCCGAGGGACAGGCCTTTATCGACCTTCTCAAAGGTTTGCGTCCATGACCCCCGAAACTGCCCTCGACCAGCTTCGCACGCACGCCGAACCCGGCCGGGCCGAAGGCATGGCGGACTATCACAAGGTGCCCCGCGACTATCTTGGTGTGCCCAACCCGGCGATCAACGATCTGACGACCGAATGGCGCCGCGCGCTCAGCGTCGAGGAGCGTGTCGAGCTGGCCGACGCGCTCTGGCGCACCAACATCTTCGAGGCCCGCCTCGCCGCCGCCAAACTGCTGACGCAGGCCCGGATCACGCCCGACGATGCCGTCTGGGCGCTGATCACCGCGTGGCTGCCCGAGCTCGACAGCTGGGCCATCGCCGATCACGCCATGACGGCGGGGCAACGGCGGCTTATGGCCGACCTCACCCGCATGGACGAGGTCGAGAATTGGACCACCTCCGACAGCCACTGGATCAGGCGCGCCGCGATGATCGTCACCCTGCCGCTCGCCAAGCTCAACAACCTCAAACCGGCTGAGGCCGAGGCGCGCGAAAGCGTGCTGGGCTGGGCCGCCGGATACGTGCAGGACAGCGAGTGGTTCATCCAGAAATCCGTCGCCTGGTGGCTGCGCGACCTGTCGAAGCATGACCAGGACCGCGTGCGCGCCTTCATGGCCGCAAACGGCCGCCACATGAAGCCGTTTGCCCGCAAGGAAGCCGAAAAGTTCCTTTAAGGTCAGCCGCCTGTCGCGAAAACCCGCACTTCGGGCAACCCCGTCAGATCCGCCTCCAGAAGCCGCATCGCCGCCAGCGACAACTGGCTGCCCGATCCCGGCTCCGCGTCCAGCGGAATAAGGTCCACCGCCACGGTCGTGCCCTTCGCCGGGTACTCCACACGACCCTTTCCGGGGCTGTCGACAAGCGGCGTCTTCATCCAGATCCCCGGATCCCCCGCGGCGCCCAGCGACGCAACCGTTATCCCGAGGTCCCGATCGCCACCGCTGTTCTGCGCCGCCTCCACCGCTGCCGCACGCTCTTCTTCGGTTGTGGTGTCAAACTCGTCGGCGGTCCGCGCATTGGCCGGCGGGGCCACGCCCGCGGTCTGCACCTCCGCCCCGGCTTCGGTGCTCTCAGACGCCGGATCAGGCGGCGGGGCCTGCTGCTGCATGGTGGGCAACATATCACAGGCCGACAGGCCGAACGTACAGGCAAAAAGGCTTACAAAACGTTTCATACACTCACCTTATGGCGCCTACGCCCCGGCATCAATTCCCAAGATGCCCCTTGCCGTTCATCGGCGGTTTGCATACGTTCTGCCCCATGACCGCACCTTTGATCGACCCGTTCCAGCGCGCCATTTCCTATTTGCGCGTCTCCGTCACCGACCGCTGCGATTTTCGCTGCGTCTATTGCATGTCGGAGAACATGACCTTCCTGCCCAAGAAGGAACTTCTGACGCTGGAGGAACTGGACCGCATGTGCAGCACCTTCGTGCGCATGGGCGTGGAAAAGCTGCGGATCACCGGCGGCGAACCGCTGGTACGGCGCAACATCATGCATTTCTTCCACGGAATGAAGCGCCACCTCGACAGCGGCGATCTCAAGGAACTGACGCTCACCACCAACGGCTCGCAACTCGCCCGCTTCAGCGAGGACCTCTACGCCGCGGGCGTCCGCCGCGTGAACGTGTCGCTCGACACGCTGGACGAGAAGAAATTCGCCGACATCACCCGCTGGGGCCGCCTGCCGCAGGTGCTCAAGGGCATTGACGCCGCCCAGGCCGCCGGCCTGCGCATCAAGATCAACGTCGTCGCGCTCAAGGGCTTCAACGAGGACGAGCTTTTCGACATCGTGGAATGGTGCAAATCCCGCGACATGGACCTGACCTTCATCGAGGTCATGCCGATGGGCGATATCGGCAACGAGGACCGGCTGGATCAATACTGGAAACTGTCCGACCTGCGCCGGACGCTGGCAGAGCAATACACCCTGACCGAACTGACCGAACGCACCGGCGGACCTGCCCGCTATGTTCAGCTGAAAGAAACCGGCCAGAAAATCGGCTTCATCACGCCGCTCACGCATAATTTCTGCGAAAGCTGCAACCGCGTGCGCCTGACCTGTACCGGCGAGCTTTACATGTGCCTTGGCCAGGAAGACATGGCCGACCTGCGCGCGCCCCTCCGCAACACGCCGAACGATGACGCACCGCTCGAGGCCGCCATCCGCGAGGCCATCACCCGCAAGCCCAAGGGCCACGATTTCGATTATTCCCGCCAGACCGTGGACGGGCGCGTGTCCCGCCACATGAGCCACACTGGCGGCTGATGCCCCGCAACCCGGCGCCCCTGCCCGTGCGTCTCTACGGCGTGGCGGCAAATCTGCTTGAGCAGCTTGCCTATCGCCGCGTCTCCGAAAACCTTTCGCGCCAGGGCATTCCCGCAAACCGCCTGCCCGAACGGCAGGGCCATACCACCGCACAGCGTCCCGACGGCGACCTCATGTGGTTCCACGCGGCCTCGGTCGGTGAAAGCCTGTCGGTCCTGCGCCTCATCGAACATCTGGGCGACACACATCCCGACCTGTCGTTCCTTTTGACCTCCGGCACCGCCACCTCGGCGCAGATCATCGGCAAGCGCCTGCCGCCGCGCACCACGCATCAATTCGCGCCGCTCGATTCCCGCCGCGTGGTCCTGCGCTTCCTCGACCATTGGCGCCCCTCGGCGGCGGTCTTCGTGGAAAGCGAGCTTTGGCCCCAGATGCTGCGTCTGACCCATGCCGCAGGCGTCCCACTAGCGCTGGTCAACGCCCGCATCTCCGACAAATCCGCCCGCAACTGGAAGCGGTTCCCCCGCACCGCGCGGCACCTGATGGATCATTTCCGCCTGATCCATTGCCAGGACGACCGCACCGCGAGCCATCTCCACGATCTCGGCCTCAGCCAAGCCGAAGCCGGCATGAACCTCAAATCAGTCGCCGGACCGCTCCCCTTCGACCGGGATGAACTGCACCGGATGCAGGGCCTCATCGCCGGCCGCCCGGTCTGGCTCGCCGCCTCCACCCATCCGGGCGAGGAGGAGGTGGTGCTCAACGCCCACCGCGCCATGACCGGCGGCAACGCCGACGCGCTCCTGATCCTCGTGCCGCGTCACCCCGAACGCGCACACGGTATCGAGCGCATGATCGCCGAGCACCACTTCGAGGGTGCCCGCCGCTCCAGCGGCATGACCATCACCGGGCAAACCCGCGTCTACCTCGCCGACACGCTGGGCGAGATGGGCCTGTGGTACGCGCTCAGCCCGCTCACCTGCGTCTGCGGCAGCTTCACGGAAGTTGGCGGCCACAACCCGTTTGAGCCCGCTCATGCCGGTTCCGCCGTCCTGCACGGCCCGCTTTACGCCAATTTCGCCGAGGCGTACGCCCAGATGCAGGCCAAAAACGCCTGCGTCGAGGTCGCCGATGCCGACGATCTCAGCGCCAAGCTGACCACCTATCTCGACGACCCGGCCGCGCTCGACGCGCTGCGCGAACGCACCCGCGCCTTCGCCGCCACCCAGGCAGGCGTGCTCGAAGACTTCGCCGCGACCCTTTCCAAGGCGCTCGGCCTGCGCTAGCACCAATCCCGAGCCCCAAGGAAAGCCGACCCGCGTGCCGGACCTCATCGTCACCAATTTCAACCGCAACTTCACCGGCGTCTCCTCGACCGCCGCCAGCGTGGTGCGCTGCCAGGTCGAACAATACGACCTCGCCCTCGCGGGTCACCCCCTGCCCGGCTGCCCCACACCCATCACCAAGGCGCAGGCCAGCGCCCTGTCCAAGACACCGCCACAGGGACGCCCCTTCACCATCTGGCACGTCCGCCGCAACCCCGAGATGCGCACCGCCATTTGGGTCCGCGACGTCCTGCGCCGCCCCATCCGCGTCGTCTTCACCTCCGCTGCCATCCGACGGCACTCGGCCTTTCCGCGCTGGCTGATCTCGCGCATGGACGCCGTCATAGCCACGACCGAGGCCGCCGCCGGTTTCGTCCCGCATGTCCGCGCCGTCGTCCCCCACGGCGTCGACACCGACCGGTTCACATCTGCCCCAGACCGCGCCGCCGCATGGGCCGCCACCGGCTTTCCCGGCACCCACGGCGTGGCCACAATCGGCCGCATCCGGCCCGAGAAAGGCACCGACCGTTTCGTCGCCGGCATGCTGCGCCTCCTGCCGCAGCACCCCGGCCTGACTGCTCTCGTCATCGGGCGCGCGGCCAGATCTGACCAGCCTTTCCTCGACAAGCTCAAGGCGCAGATTGCCGCCGCCGGCCTCACCGACCGCATCCTTTTCCCCGGCGAGGTCGCCCCCGACGCCCTGCCCGCCCTCACACGCTCGCTCTCGGCTATCATGCAGCTGCCCCGCTACGAAGGCTACGGCATGACCCCACTCGAAGGCATGGCCTCGGGCGTGCCCTTCGTGGCCACCGACACCGGCTATTACCGCAGCTTTTCCAACCAGGGCCAAACCGGCCTTATCGTGCCAGACGACCCGAATGATGCTGCAGATGCGCTCGCATCCATCCTGTCGGCCCCCGACCGCCACGCCGCCATGTCTCAAGCCGCCCGCGATATCGCCTGCACCCATTTCAGCGTGTCACGAGAAGCCGAAGCAATCGCCCGCGTCTACCAGGAACTGTGGTCCGGCGCGTGACCGCTTGCCGCTTCGGTTTGATGTTGCACCCGAGCCTCAGGACGTTACGATGTCCTGCCAATTTTGAGAGGTGCACTTCGTGATCCAGAAATACGAGTACAAGGTCATCCCCGCCCCCGCCAAGGGCCGCAAGGGCCCGGGCGTCAAAGGCGCCGAAGGCCGCTTCGCCCACGGGCTGGAAACGGTGATCAACGAACTGGCGCTCGAGGGCTGGGAATACCTGCGCGCCGACATCCTGCCCAGCGAGGAACGCCAGGGCCTGACATCGTCGCAGACGGTCTATCGCTCCATGCTGGTCTTCCGCCGTCCGCTGGAACTGGAAGGCGTCGACAGCCCGCCGCCGCTGCCGTGGGATGACCACGAGGCGGAAGAGCTGGAAACCGCCGCCGAGACTGACGAAATCGAGGACAATCAGGACGATACCCCGGATGACGACGCAGGTGACGCGGACGATGACGACACGCCGCGCCCCGATCTGCCGCCCCGGGACTGACCCGCGAAAAGAAGTTCGGGACCGCGCGGTTTTTCCCGATCTTTGCTCTTCAATTTGCCGCGCAATGACATAAACTCTTGGCCTCGAGTCGCAAAGGGAATGCCAATGGCTAAATCCGATCCGTTTGGTTTCGACATGTCCGTTTCGTCCGCGAAAAAGAAGAATCCGCGCGGTCGGCGGGGCATGTCCGGGGCATCCGAAACCTCGACGCGCGTCTGCGACCACGAGGGCTGCAACGAGGCCGGCAAGTATCGCGCGCCCAAGGCGCCGGACGTGCTCGACGACTTCTACTGGTTCTGCAAGGATCACGTGCGCGAATACAACACCAAGTGGAATTTCTTCGACGGCACCACCGAGGCCGAGATGAACGCCCAGATGTCCTCGGACAAGGTGTGGGAGCGCAAAACCAAGGCGTTCAACGATCCCGAGGCTCGCGCCTGGGCCCGTCTGGGCATCGAGGACCCGCACCAGGTGCTGGGCGGCAACGCCACGCAGAACCCCGGCAAAAACCGCGGCGGCCAGCGCAAGCTGCCCCCGACCGAACGCCGCGCCATCGAGATCCTGGAAGCGAACGAACACGCCTCCAAGGCCGAGATCCGCAAGGCCTACAAAGCGCTGATCAAGGTGCTGCACCCCGACATCAACGGGGGTGACCGCAGCCAGGAAGAACAGTTGCAACAGGTTGTCTGGGCCTGGGACCAGATCAAGCAGAGCCGAAATTTCAAGTAAGTTGGAAGAATAGAGCGCACCGGGTCACTCGTACCGTTCCGGGTCCTGAAACCACCCGGTGCGCGATCGGACCCGGAATTCAGGCTTCGCGGAACGTCAGGCTGACGCCGTTCAGGCAATGGCGCTTGCCCGTGGGCTGTGGCCCATCATCGAAGATATGCCCAAGGTGGCTGCCGCAGCGGCGGCAATGGCACTCGGTCCGCGTCGCGAACAGCGAATGATCCGGCTTGGTGCCGATGGCATTGTCCATCGCCTTCCAGAAGCTGGGCCAGCCGGTTTCGCTGTCATATTTGGTGTCCGAGGCATAAAGCGGCAGGTCGCAGCCGCGGCAATGATACGTCCCCGGTTCGTAAAGATCGTGCAGGGGGCTGCTATAGGCGCGCTCGGTGCCCTCCTCGCGCATGACCTCGTATTCCAGATCGGTCAGCATCTCGCGCCACTCCGCCTCTGTGCGCGTCACCTCGAAAGAGCCCGGCACGGCATATCCCGGCATCGCGGTCAGAACGGTGCCCCCGGACAGGGCGGACAGTATGAATGTGCGTCGTTGCATCTTTAGCCTCCTGCGTTTGTCATTCGAGGATAAAACGGGGGACGAATGCCCCCCGTTCCGCAGATAGCGAGCTTGTTACTGCTTGGCCGGCAGCATCACGGTGTCGATGACGTGGATCACGCCGTTCGACTGCTCGACATCTGCGATGGTCACGTTCGCCACGCGGCCCCGCTCGTCTTCCAGCATGATGCTGTTGCCCTGATACGTGGCCTTCAGCATGCAGCCGCCCACGGTCGGCACCATGTGCGCGCCACCGTCATCGTCGACCATGCCCTTGATCGCCGTCGACATCGCGTCGGCCGACACCACGTGGCAGGTCAGAATCTCGGTCAGCTGTTTCTTCGCCGCCGGTTGCAGCAGCGCCTCGACCGCGCCTTCGCGCAGCTCGCCAAAGGCGGCGTTGGTCGGTGCGAACACGGTGAACGGGCCTTCGCTCGACAGCGTGTCGACAAGACCCGCGGCCTTCACGGCGGTCACCAACGTCGTGTGATCGGCCGAATTCACGGCATTCTCGACGATGTTCTTGTCGGCATACATCGCCGCACCGCCGACCATCGGATTGTCGGCATAGGCAACGCTCGCAGTCGCCGCAACGGCTGCGGCGGCGGTCATGGATTTCAGGTTAAACATATCTCTACTCCCTAACTTAATGCACAAAAGCCGGGCCTTGTTGCCCAACTCATACGCAGCCACGGGAGGCACGAACCGAAAGTTTCAGCTGTTTCGGGAAATTTTCTCAGACGTCTTCGAGCGGACCGGTGGCCAAGATATCGCCCGTGGGCGACCCGGTGGGCGAGCCGCCCTCGGGTTCGTCCGAAATCGCCAGCGTCGCTCCCCGCAACACCGCGATCTGCTCTTGCGTCATCGGCAGGCGCAGCCGCTCGTTTTCCGGCAGCACGCCCAGCGACACCGGCGGGTTATCCCCGGCGATCAGCCACATCTCGATATCGCGGTCAGGCCGGTCCTGCATCCCGCGCCGCTCGACATACATTTCCTGCGTGGTCGCGTCATACCCCGCCGCCAGGATGATCTCTTCCTCACCCTCGGCCCGCAGATCGGCATGATAGACCGGGTTCTCGGGTGGTTGCACGCCCGACTCCGGGAGGTCAACGACGAAGAACAGTGCCACAACCAGCGCCGCCGCCGCCAATCCGGTCAGTCCGAACCGCCCGAACAGGCCACGCCGCGCCGGGCGCTCCTCGGCGAAAAGACGCGCGTCCAGGGCCGCCTTGACCCGTGCGGGCGGGGCCTCTTCAGGAATTTCCTCGGCCAGAAGGGCAAAATCCTCGGCCCATTGCGCATAGAGCGCGCGCAACTCGGGCTCGGCGCCAAGACGCGCCTCGAAGGCCGCGGCCTCCTCGGCCGACAGCAATCCCAGCGCGTATTCACCCGCCAGGACCGCGTCGTCGTCTTTTTCCGGCACCTCGCTCATCGCGACAGGCACTCCCTCAGTTTCAACAGGCTGCGGCGCAGCCAGGTTCGCATCGTGTTCAGCGGCACGTCAAATCGCGCCGCCAGGTCGGCATAGGTCTCGCCGTCAAGGTAAGCCCCGCGCACGGCCTGCGCGCGGTCGGCTTCCAACTCGTCGAAGCACCCGTCCAACTTTTCCCGCTCCGAGGCCTGCACGGCTTGCGCCTCCGGCCCCGGTGCGGCATCGGGCATCGCTTCAGCCAGTCCTTCCGGCATCTGCTCGCCCGCCCCCTTGCGCTTGCGCAGCATGTCGATGGCTGCGTTTCGCGCGATCGTGATCAGCCACGTCATGGGGCTGAACCCGCCAGTGCTGTACCGGTCGGCATTGCGCCAGATCTTCACGTAGACCTCTTGCAAAACCTCCTCGGCCTCGGCCCGGTTACCCAACACACGCAGGATCACGCCGAATAGTTTCGCCGAAGTCGCGGAATAAAGTTCGGAAAACGCGGCCCTGTCGTTCAGGGCGCATCGACCGATCATGTGTTCGATAGCGTCGAGGTCTTTCATGGAACGCGCATTCCTTTCGAAATCGGAACCTAGGGCAGGCACTTGGCGAACGCCAGTAATTCTTTCCCTTTCCCTTGCCCTTCCCGGCGATATGTTGCACGGAAGGGCGAACGAAAAGACGACGATTGAAGGACAAGGCAGATGGCCGACGGGAACATGGATCACGACATGAAACCGACCGAGGAGCTTTCGGTCCGCGATGTTTTCGGGATCGACACCGACATGGTCATCAAGGGCTTCGCAGACAGCAGCGAGCGTGTGCCGGATATCGATTCGACCTACAAGTTCGACCCCGACACGACGCTGGCGATCCTCGCGGGCTTTTCCCACAACCGCCGCGTCATGGTGCAGGGCTACCACGGCACCGGCAAGTCGACCCATATCGAACAGGTCGCCGCTCGCCTCAACTGGCCCGCCGTGCGCGTCAACCTCGACAGCCACATCAGCCGGATCGACCTGATCGGCAAGGACGCGATCAAGCTGCGCGAAGGCGTGCAGGTCACCGAATTCCACGAAGGCATCCTGCCCTGGGCCCTGCGCAACCCCGTTGCCATCGTGTTCGACGAATACGATGCGGGCCGTGCCGACGTGATGTTCGTCATCCAACGCGTGCTGGAACATGACGGCAAGCTCACGCTTCTCGATCAGAACGAGATCATCACGCCCCACCCCTGTTTCCGCCTCTTTGCCACGGCCAACACCGTGGGGCTGGGCGACACGACCGGGCTCTATCACGGCGTGCAACAGATCAACCAGGCGCAGATGGACCGCTGGTCGCTCGTCGCCACGCTGAACTACCTCAGCCACGATGCCGAGACCGCCATCGTCATCTCCAAAACGCCCCAGATGAACACCGAGGCCGGGCGCAAGACCATCAGCCAGATGGTCACCGTCGCCGACCTCACCCGCACCGCTTTCATGAACGGCGATCTGTCGACCGTCATGAGCCCCCGGACGGTCATCAACTGGGCGGAGAACAGCCGCATCTTCCGCGATGTGGGCTATGCCTTCCGTTTGACCTTCCTCAACAAATGCGACGAGCTGGAACGCCAGACCGTGGCCGAGTTCTACCAGCGCTGCTTCGACGAAGAACTGCCCGAAAGTGCGGCGAGCGTCAGCCTGGGGTGATGCTGGCGGTGGCCCGGACCATCTCCTGCGCTTTGCCGCCGGGACGGGGCATCACTGTGGCCCTTTGCATCTCATTTCTCGCCGCCTGCCAACCAGATACTTCGCGCGTTGACACAGCCGAGGAAGCGGCGGCGGCCACCTGCGCTTGCCCCGACCGCGCCTGCGCCCTGCGCACCGCTACTCCGGTCACCGAAGGCCGCGGCCTCTTGATGGAAGACTACGAGAATCTCACCGACGTCCAGATCGCTCGGTACGAGGCAGCCGTCGAGCGCCTCACCGACTGCCTCACCCGTTTCGACGAAGGATGACCGCATGATCCGCCGCCTGCTCTCCCGTCTCGTCTTGCTCTGCACTCTCGCCGTCGCCTTTCCCGCGCTCGCACAGGACCGCGCCGCCATCGAGCGCCAATTCCAGTCTTGGCTACAACAAGACGTCTGGCCCGCCGCCCGGGCCAAAGGCGTCTCCCGCGCCACATTTGATAGCTCGATGGGCGGCATCCGCCTCAACTGGGACCTGCCGGACCTCGTCCCGCCGGGATCGAAAGCCACCACGCCCAAGCGCCAGACCCAGTCCGAGTTCGGCGCGCCGGGCCGGTATTTCCGCGGCGTTTCGGGCGACGCCGCCATCGGCCGCCAACTGGCCAGCCGCCACGCATCCACCCTCGCCCGAATCGAACAACAAACCGGCGTACCCGGCCGTATCCTGCTGGGCATCTGGGGCCGCGAAAGCGCCTATGGCCGCGCCAAGATCCCCCACAACGTGTTCGAGGTTCTGGGCACCAAGGGCTTCATGGCCACCCGCGCACCCTATTTCCGCGAGGAACTCATCGCCGCCCTGCAAATTGCCGAGGCCGGCCACGCGAACGGCCCCCTGCGCAGTTCCTGGGCCGGCGCGCTCGGCCAGCCGCAATTCATGCCCTCCAGCTTCCTGCAATACGCCGCCGATGGCGACGGGGACGGGCGCGCTGACATATGGGGATCGGTGCCCGACACGCTGGCCTCGATCGCCAATTACCTCGCCCGCCACGGCTGGGTCGCAGGCCGCGACTGGGGGTTCGAGGTAACCGTGCCGGACTCCGTCTCCTGCTCCCTCGAAGGCCCCGACCAAGGCCGACCCATCGCGGAATGGGAAGCCATGGGCATCACGCGCGTCTCGGGCCGCCCCTTCCCCGATCATGAACGAAACGGCGAAGGCTTCCTGATGATGCCCGCCGGGCGCAACGGACCGGCCTTCGTGGTCACACCCAATTTCTACGTGCTCAAGGACTACAACATGTCCGACCTCTACGCGCTTTACGTGGGCCATATCGGCGACCGCATCCAGTACGGCGTCGGCGATTTCACCGCGCCCTGGGGGTCTGTCGGCAAGATGTACCGCTCGGATATCGCCGCCATGCAGCGCAGCCTGGAAGCCATGGGCCACGACGTGGGTGGCGCCGACGGGCTGCCCGGCTTCAAGACCCGCCGCTCCATCGGCCGCTGGCAAGAGGCCATAGGTCAGCCCGCCACCTGCTTTCCGCAGCCGGGCATGAAGGCGCAACTGGTCCGTTAGGCGCCAAGAATTTTCAGAAAATTCTTGCCCGGAATTTTTCTAAAATTCCGGCCCCCTCCATCAACTATGCTCTTCCGCCGACACCGCCGTCAGCGCGCGGTTATAAGCCTTCAGCGCATCGACATGAAACAGCGCGCCCTGCAATTCCGGCTTCGCATCCTCGCCGGTCAGGGTGACCACAGGGATGAAGGCAACGCCCGTGCGCTCGTAGATCGGCATCGCCACATCCAGCGTCGCGTTGGCGTCGACATAGACCCCGTCCTCGATCAATTCCCAGCATGCCTCCTCACCCGCGCTGCGCTCGGCGCCGGTCTCGCGCATCACCTGCGCCACCCGGTACATGGTCAAGAGGTAGGCATGCGGCCCCGCCGCCAGCCTGACCCCCCGCCGATCCAGCTGCGTCAGGAAGAACGAGTGGCGCACCAGCTTTGACGACAACGCCGTGGACATCGACACCGCCACCATCACCGCCAGTCCGGTCTGCCAGTCCCCCGTCAGTTCGAACACGATCAGCGTGGTCGATATGGGCGCCCCCAGCACCGCGGCAGCCACGGCGCCCATCCCGGCCAGCGCATAAAGCGTCGGCGCCCCCGACCATTGCGGCAACAGCGCCGTGGCCGTCAGCCCGAAGGCAAGCCCCGTCAGCGCGCCCACCATCAGCGAGGGCGAAAAGACCCCGCCGCCCATGCGCCCGCCAATCGTGATCGCCACCGCGATGACCTTCAGGATGCAGAACACCACCGCCTCATTCCACAGCAGCTTGCCGGTCAAAGCCTTCGACGTCGTCTCATAACCCACGCCGATGATATGCGGAAACCCGATCGCCAGCACACCCAGCATCAGCCCCGCCACACCGGGCCGCAGCCAGCGCGGCAGGCCAGTGCGCGCCTGCACCCGGTCCGCGAACCGCTCGGCAAACAAGATCCCGCGCATCAGCACGACGGCCACCGCCCCGCACATCAGTCCCAGAATCAGGAAGGCGGGCAATTCCACGTAGAATTCCAGCATGCTTGCCATAGGCAACTCGAACTCGGTCACGTCGCCGAATTCCAGTCGATTGATCACCGTGCCCGCCACCGAGGCGATGACGATGGGCGCAAAGGCGTGCAGCGCGAAATGGCGCAGCACCACCTCCAGCGCGAACAGAGCCCCCGCGATGGGCGCGTTGAAGGACGCCGACACCGCGGCCGCCACGGCGCAGCCCAAAAGGTCGCGGCCCGTGATCCCGTCAGCGTTGATCCGGTTGCTGACCCAGGTCGATATGACGCCGGCCATATGCACCACAGGCCCCTCCCGACCCGACGAGCCGCCCGTGCCCAGCGTGATCATCGACGCCAGCGCCGAGGCCACGCCGGCCCGCGTCTCGACCCGGCCTTCGTTCAGCGCCGCGCCCTCGATCACGTCGGCGACCGAGCGCGCCCGGCCATCGGGCGTGAAGCGGTGCAATATCGCCCCCACCACCAGCCCGCCGCCCACCGGGATGATCAAAACCCAATACCACGGCAGGTTCGACACCCAGCTGTGCATCAGCGACGGATCTTCAGAGCCGTAGACAAGCAGCTGCAACGCGTTGATGCCTTTGCGGAAAAACAACGCGGCAAACCCCGCCGCGATACCGATGCCGAGCGCGATCAGCCAGAACTGGAACTGGCTCGGACCCTTGTCGCGCAGCACCCGCCACGCGTTACTTCCAAATGCGCCGACCCGCTGCCATCCCCGCCGCAATCGGCCCGGGCTGTCCTCGCCCTGCGCTGTCTCGGTATCGGTCAACCGCCTGCCCCCGGCCTTGTGACGCAGGGCGCTTCCCTGTCGGAACCGCTTCGCATACTGTGCGGTTTCAGGGGAATGCAGGGGTTCGACATGGGTATTCGCGACGCCATTTCAGAGTTATCGCCCGTTTTAGGGCAACGGCTCAGCCTGTCCAAGTCCGATCTGCAAGGGCATGGTCGGAGCGAGACGCATTTTCCGGACGCCCCGCCCGACGCCGTCGCCTATCCCGAAACCACCGACGAGGTACGCCAGATCGTTCAGGCCTGCGCCCGCCATGGCGTGCCGGTGATCGGCTGGGGCACCGGCACATCGCTCGAAGGGCAGGCGCAGGCGATCTCAGGCGGGGTCTGTGTAGACTTCCAGCGCATGAACCGTATCCTCGAGGTGTCGCAGGGCGACATGGATGTGCGCGTTCAGCCCGGCGTGACGCGCGAGGCGCTGAACGAGGAACTGCGCGCCACCGGTCTCTTCTTTCCCGTCGATCCCGGCGCCAATGCCTCTATCGGCGGCATGACCTCAACCCGCGCCAGCGGCACGACGGCGGTGCGCTATGGCACCATGCGCGACAACGTGCTGGGGCTCGAAGTGGTCACCGCCACGGGCGAGGTGGTCCGCACCGGCACGCGCGCCCGCAAATCCTCTGCCGGTTACGACCTCACCGCGCTTTTCGTCGGCTCCGAGGGCACGCTGGGCCTGATTACCGAGATCACCTTGCGCCTGCAGGGCACGCCCGAGGCGATCTCCGCTGCTGTCTGCGCCTTTGACACTGTCGGCGATGCGGTCGAGGCGGTCATGGCCTCTGTGCAGATGGGCCTTCCGCTTGCCCGGATCGAGCTGATGGACACCCAAAGCGTCGCGGCGGTGAACGCTTATTCCGGCGCCGCCCTGCCCGCCTGCCCGCACCTCCTGCTGGAATTCCACGGCTCGGAGGCGAGCGTCGCGGAACAGGCGCAAATTTTCGGCGAGTTGGCGCAGGAGTTCGGTGGCAAGGGGTTCGACTGGGCCCGCAAAACCGAGGAACGCTCCGCGCTCTGGGCCATGCGCCACGCCGCCTACCACGCCATCGTCGCCCATCGCCCCGGCACCAAGGCGCTGGTCACCGATATCTGCGTGCCGATCTCCAAGCTCGCCCGCGCCCTAGAGGAAACGCGCAGTCACCTTGATGCCCAAGGCATCGAAGGCCCGATCCTCGGCCATGTGGGCGACGGCAATTTCCACGCCATCCTGCAATTCGACCCCGAAGATTCCGCCGACAAGGCCCGCGTGCTGAAAGCCTCGGAACATCTGGTGAAGCTGGCCCTGTCGATGGGCGGCACCGCGACGGGCGAGCATGGTATCGGCGTGGGCAAGCTGGGCTACATGGAGCGCGAGCACGGGCCGGCCTGGGGCCTCATGGGCACGATCAAGCAGGCGCTCGATCCCGACAACATCATGAACCCCGGCAAACTCGTGCCACCCCGCAACTGAGGGCGCGACGCCTGTGACGCCTTAAAGAGGGGGCGCTGCCCCCCACGGCGAACCTGCGGTTTCGCCGCTCCCCCCGGGATATTTATGGCCAGAGGAAAAGGGGTGGGTCAGCCCGCCATCAGCGCCTCTGCGGCCGCACGGGCCTCTTCTGTGATGGTCTCGCCCGAAAGCATCCGCGCGATCTCGTCGGTGCGGGCGCCGGCATCCAGTGCCGTGACTGTCGACAGGGTCTGCCCCTTGGTCACGCACTTTTCGACACGCCAGTGATGCGCCCCCCTTGCGGCAACCTGCGGCGAATGCGTGACCACCAGCACCTGGTTGTCCGAGGCCAGCCCGGCCAGCCGTCGGCCCACCGCATCGGCGGTGGCCCCGCCCACGCCCCGGTCGATCTCGTCGAAGATCAGCGTCAGCCCGCTTTGCCCCCCGGTCAGGCAGACCTTGAGCGCCAGGAGGAACCGGCTCAACTCCCCGCCCGAGGCGATCTTGCCCAGGGGACCCGCCGGCGCGCCGGGGTTGGTGGCCACGGTAAAGGTCACCGCGTCCTGCCCCGTTTCGCCTGGATCGGCTTGGGTCACTTGCGTGGCAAAGACCGCGCGGTCCATCTTCAGCGGCGCAAGCTCGGCCATCACCGTCTTGTCCAGCTTCGCCGCGGCCTTGGCGCGCGCGTCGCTCAGCGCCCCGGCGGTGTCGGCATAGGCCGCGTCCGCCTCTGTGACCGCCGCCTGCAACGCCTTGATGTCCGCGTCTCCCTGCTCGAGGCTCGCCACCTGCGCGCGCACGCCCTCGGCAAACCCGGCCAGGTCATCCGGCGCCACACCGTGCTTGCGCGCCAGCGCCCGGATCGCGAAAAGCCGCTCTTCGGTCTCTTCCAGTTCCAGCGGGTTGAAGGTCAGCGCCTCAAGGCAATCCTCGACGCCGCTCGCGGCCTCGTCCAGTTCGACCATGGCACGGCCTAGGGCGGCCAGCGCCTCCTCCAACCGTCCCTCGGCTTTCTCGGCGGCCCCTTCCAGCCAGCGCAGCGCGTCCTGCGCCTGCCCTTCGGCCCCGTCGCGCAGCGCGGCCTGCGCCTTGGCGATATCCTCGCGGATGCGTTCGGACTGCTGCATCAGGCGGCGGCGCGTGTCCAGCTCCGCCTCCTCGCCCGGTTGGGGCGCCAGCGCATCCAGTTCCTCGACCGCGTGGCGCAGGAACTCTTCCTCAGCCCGCATCTCGGCCAACTTCGCTTCGGCCTCGTTCAACGCCTTGCGCGCCGCACTACGCGCCTTCCAGGCGCCGCGCACCTTGTCACGCTGCCCCGCCAGCCCTCCGAACTCATCCAGCAGGTCTCGGTGCCCCTTGGGGTCAAGCAGCCCCCGGTCGTCATGCTGCCCGTGCAACTCCACCAGCGTGTCCGACAGCGCCCGCAACACGTCGCCCGAACAGCGCCGGTCATTGACCCAGGCCGTCTTGCGTCCGTCGCCGGTGTTCACGCGCCGCAGCAGCAGCGTGTCCTCCACCGGCAGACCCGCCTCTTCCAGCACCGCCCGCGCCGCGTGGTCTTTGGTAAGATCGAACTCGGCCACCACCTCGCCCTGTTCGGCCCCCTGCCGGACCAGCTCCGCCCGGCCGCGCCAGCCCAGCACGAAACCCAGCGAGTCGAGCAGGATCGACTTGCCCGCCCCGGTCTCGCCGGTCAGCACGTTAAGACCGGGCTGAAACGCAAGGTCCAGCCGGTCGATGATCAGGATGTCACGAATCTCCAGAGCGCGGAGCATCAGGCCCCCCGGGCGGTTACAACCAGCGTCCGAGGATCGTTTGCCGATAGACCTGCCGCAGCCAGCTGTCGCCCACCGCTTCCAGTGTCAGCCCCTGCCCGGTCAACAGCTTGTAGCTGTCCTCGTACCATTCGGTGCTCTTGAAGTTGTGGCCCAGGATCGCGCCCGCCGTCCGCGCCTCGTTCGTCAGGCCCAGCGACAGGTAGGCCTCGACCAGCCGGTGCAGCGCCTCGGCGGTGTGGGTCGTCGTCTGGAAGTCCTCGACCACGACGCGAAAGCGGTTGATGGCCGACGTAAAGTGATCGCGCCGCAGGTAATAGCGCCCGATCTCCATTTCCTTGGCCGCCAGATGGTCGAAGGCCAAGTCGAATTTCAGGATTGCCGAGCTGGTATATTCGCTGTCAGGATATTGTTCGATCACCTGTCGCAAAGATTGCAGCGCCTGGAAGGTCAGGCCTTGGTCGCGGCCAACCTCGTCGATCTGGTCGTAATAGCTCAGCGCCAGCAGGTATTGCGCATAGGCCGCGTCGCCATCGGCGGGATAGAAATCGAGATACCTCTGCGCGGCTGACCGGCTGTTCTCGTAATCCTCGTCCTTGTGATAGGCGAAGGCCTGCATGATGACGGCGCGCTTGGCCCATTCCGAATAGGGATACAGCCGCTCGACCTCGGCGAAGAGTTCCGCCGCCTGTTCGGAGTCGCCGCTTGCCAGGTCATACTCGGCCCGGCCGAAAATCTGTTCCGCCGTGAACTGTTCGTAATCGACGTCGCCACGCGCGATGCGCGAGTTGACACCACCGCAGCTTGCAAGGAGTGTCGAGGCCACGAGGGCCGCTGCCAAACCGATCCCGATTCTGCCGCCAGTCATGCTCGCACGTACCCCCAAAAGCCCTGTGCTAAAGTCGTGTTCAGGCCTTAAGGCCGCTTGATTTCGCAGGATCATATCCGCAATATCAACGGCGTCCTAGCACATAATTTTCCGGTGCAAAACGCCTTAGACCCCATTGCCGGTCACAAAGCACGAACCTGTGGTCAGGCAACCTCAGGGATCTCGGCCCAATGCACGCCCGCGCCGGGCAGCCGGGCGGCGGTTTCGGCATCGCACGTGACGATCTCGAACGTATCGGGCTGGGCAAACATGGCGCGCAGCAGGTCATTGGTGACCGCATGACCCGCGCGCAGGCCGCTGTAATGACCCAGAATCGGCAGGCCGGCCAGTGCCAGATCGCCAAGCGCATCCAGCATCTTGTGCCGCACCGGTTCATCCGGCTGGCGCAGGCCGCCCGGGCTCAGCACACGGTCGCCGTCAAAGACCACCGCGTTCTCTCCGGGATTGCCGCCCAGAGCCAGGCCATTGGCACGCATCGCGTCCACATCCGCCTTGCGACAGAAGGTGCGCGCGGTCGACAATTCGCGCACGAAACTGCCGTTCGACATGTTCAGAAGCTTTTTCTGCCGCCCGATCGCGGCATCCTCGAACTCGATCACGAATTCCAGCAGCAGCGTGTCATGTGGCACCAGACGCGCGGTCGCGTCGCCCTTGGCCACCTCGACCGGCTTCAGAACCTTCAGCGCACGAACCGGCGCGTGCTGGCGGCGCAGCCCGGTGGAAAGGATGCCATGCACAAACGGGGCCGAGCTGCCATCCAGGATGGGCACCTCGGGTCCGTTGACCTCGATCACCGCGTTGTGCACACCGCATCCCGACAGGGCCGCCATGATGTGCTCGACCGTCGAAATGCTGACGCCCGCCGCGTTTTCCAGCAGGGTGCAAAGCGGCGACTGGTTGACCATGTCCCAGCGCGCCGGAATTTCGCAGTCGCGCAAATCGCCATCGATCCTGCGAAAGACGATCCCGCGGTTCGCCGGGGCCGGCAGGATGGTCAAACGCGCAGGCGCGCCTGAGTGCAGGCCGAGGCCATCGAAAGATACCGGGGTTTTGACCGTATTTTGCACGTGCTTACCTCAGGCCGAAGATCGGCATATTTTAATTAACTCAGCCACACCTATTTGGCTCCGAAGAAATCCTCAATTCACTCTTTGCAACGCGCTGAAACATCAATGTTGCAAGGCTTGGCGGATTTTTGCCAACTCTGCCGCACAACCGGCCAACCCCTTGCTCCACAACGAAAAAGGGCCGCTCTGCGCGGCCCTTTAGCATAGTGATTTGTTGTTCGGATCAGTTCGCCTGGCGGCGCAGGAATGCGGGGATTTCGATCTGGTCGTCCTCTTCCTCACGCTCGTCGCGCACCTCCGGCTGGGGCGCCGCCGCCTGCATCGGCGGCTGCTGGCGCACCGGGCGCTGCGGCTGCTGCTGCGGCTGGCCTTCCACGCCATGGCCCGTCATCCGGTTGATCAGGGAGTTGATCCCGAAACGCGGCTTCTCGGCGGCATGTGCGGGGCCCTGCTCCGGCGCAGCTGCGGGCGCCTCTTGCACCGGCTGGCGGGGTTCACCGCCACGGTGATGGACCGCGGCCTGAAGCCGGGCCAGCGCATCTTGTGACGGCGTGCCCGGCGTGGGGGCCTTGGGCGCCACGAAGGTCTCGGGTTCTTCCGCCTGCGCCACGAAAGTTTCGGGCTCGGGCCGCGGCGTGTAGGCCGGCGGCGGCAGGTCGCGCTCGCCGCTCTCGGCGTCGAAGATGTCTTCCATCTGCTCTTCCGCCGCCGCGCGCTGCGCGTCGAAGGCATTGAACAGGCTGGGTTCTTCCGCCGTTTCGGTGCTGGCCGCCACGGCGGGCTCCGCCTCCGGCTTGACCGCTTCCTCGTAGGTCTCGATCGCCTCGACCTCGACCTGTTCGACCGGCTTCAGCGGCTCTGCGAGCGAGCGACGCGGCACCGGGATTTCCTTGCTCTCGTCGCTGGCGTCGATGCCGGTCGCCACGACCGACACGCGCATGAACCCTTCCATCGTCGGATCCATTGTGCTGCCCACGATGATATTGGCGTCCGCATCCACTTCCTCGCGGATCCGGTTGGCCGCCTCGTCCAGTTCGAACAGCGTCAGGTCGTGTCCGCCGGTGATGTTGATCAGGACACCCTTCGCACCGCGCAGGCTGATTTCGTCCAGCAGCGGGTTCGCTATGGCCTTTTCGGCGGCCTGGATGGCGCGCTCTTCGCTGTCGTCCTCGCCGGTTCCCATCATCGCCTTGCCCATCTCGTCCATCACCGCGCGCACGTCGGCAAAGTCGAGGTTGATCAGGCCCGGGCGCACCATCAAGTCGGTCACCCCCTTCACGCCTTGGTAAAGAACGTCATCGGCCAGCGAGAACGCCTCGGTGAAGGTCGTTTTCTCATTCGCCAGGCGGAAAAGGTTCTGGTTCGGGATGATGATCAGCGTGTCGACCATCTTCTGCAGCATGTCCACGCCTTCCTCGGCCTGGCGCATCCGCTTGGCGCCCTCGAACTGGAAAGGTTTCGTGACGACACCGACAGTTAGCACGCCAAGTTCACGCGCTGCCTGAGCGATGATCGGGGCCGCGCCCGTGCCCGTGCCGCCGCCCATGCCGGCGGTGATGAAGCACATATGCGCCCCGGCCAGCTGGTCGACGATCTGTTCGATATTCTCTTCCGCGGCCGCGGCACCCACGGCTGCTTTCGCGCCGGCGCCAAGACCTTCGGTGACTTTCACACCCAGCTGGATGCGGTTCGGCGCGTTGCTCTGGGACAGAGCCTGCGCATCGGTGTTGGCGACGACGAAATCGACGCCTTCCAGCTGTTTCTCGATCATGTTGTTGACGGCGTTGCCGCCTGCCCCGCCGACACCGAAAACGGTGATGCGCGGCTTGAGTTCATGGTCCTGTCCCTGACCTGGCATGCTGAGATTAAGTGTCATTGCTCCGCCTTCTTTGCCTGCTGTTGTGCCCGCCTTGCGCAGGCTTAATCCCCAAAATTGTATTAACAGTACCGTCCCGTCGCCGTTACGTCACCCAAAAAACACGAAAATGCCACAAAATATGGGTGTTTTTTCACGCTTTCACGCGGGATTTCGCCGAAACCCCCAGATTTTGCGATCACCAGTTGTCCTTGAACCATTTTACCGCCCGCTTGAGGGACCGCGCCGGGTAGCGATCCACCGGAATTTCAAAGTCCCACCACTCGTCCTGGGGATTCGCCGCGAACAGGCACATGCCCACCGCGCTGGCAAATCCCGACCCTGTCGCCGCCTGTGGCAACCCATGCACCCGCAGGGGCCGGCCCAGCCGCACCTGTTGTCCCAGAATGCGCGTCGCCAGCCCGTCAAGGCCGGGGATCTGGCTGCCGCCGCCGGTCAGCACGATCTGCTGGCTCTGCAAATGCTGGAACCCGGCGGCGTCCAGCCGCGCGCGCACTTCCTCCAGGATCTCCTCGACCCGAGGCCGCATGATGCCGATCAGTTCGGCACGGCTCACCGTGCGCCGGTCATGCTCCCAATCGCCGGTCTCGCCGCCGATTTCGATCATCTCGCGGTCGTCCATGCCCGTGGCGACGACGCCGCCATAGAAGGTCTTGATCCGCTCCGCCGTGGCATGCGGCACCTGCAGCCCCATCGAGATGTCGCCGGTGACATGTTCGCCCCCGATCCGCACCGTATCGGCATAGATCATGTGTTTTTTCATGAAGATCGACACGCCGGCGCTGCCGCCGCCCATGTCGATGCAGGCCGCACCCAACTCCTGCTCGTCCTCGACCAGCGACGAAATCCCCGAGACATAGGCCGAGCTTGCCAGCCCCGCCAGTTCCAGGTCGCAGCGTTTCACGCAATGCGCCAGGTTCTGGACCGCCGCGCCATCGACCGTCAGCATGTGCATGTCCACCGCCAGGTCCTGTCCCAGCTGCCCGCGCGGATCATTGAGCCCCGAGCGATGGTCCAGCGCGAAATTCACCGGCTGGGCATGCAGCACCTCGCGCCCTTCGCCGAAATCGGGCACGTCACAGGACGACAGCACCCGGCTGATGTCCTGCTCGGACACGGTGCTGGCTTCCAGTTCCACCTGGCCCGCCAGGCCATAGCTGCGCGGCTCGGCCCCCGAGAAACAGGCGATAACGTGGTCGACGCGGATATTGGCCATCTTCTGCGCCGCCTGCAGGGCCGTGCGGATGGCCCGCTCGGTCTCGGCCATCGTCGTGATCTCGCCGTATCGCACGCCGCGCGACCGCGTCGTCGCGGCCCCGATCACCCGGAACCCGGCCTGACCGGCCAGCGCACCCACACCCTCGGTCTCGCGCAGCCGGTCGCTGCCGTCGAAACGCAGCACGAGGCAGGCGATCTTCGAGGTCCCGACGTCCAGAACCGCCACGACACCGCGCTGCATCGCCGCCCGGCGCATGTTCCGCATCGCCCTTTGCGATTCATAAAGCTCGATCATCTTATTCCGCCCCTACGGTCATGTTTGTCACGCGCCACCACTCGGACACCGCGTTTTCGTTCATTCTTATGGTCGGCCGGGAAGCGAGGCGCATGTCCACCGCCGCAACATCCCGCTCCAGCATGTCCTGCACTTCGGCCAGAACGATCACGCGCTCCAACGCGCGCACCGGATCGGTTTCCGGCAAGAGGATGCGCTGGTCACGATCCAGCACCACGTCCCAGCGCCGCTCGCCCATGCGCACCAGCCCGCGCAGCCGCGACCGCAGCGGCGCCGCCGCCTTCAGGATCTCCAGCGCCTCGGGCACCGCCTCGCTCGCGCCCGTGCCGGCGATCACCGGCAGGTCGGCGCGGTCCGCCCGCTGCGCGATATCGCCGATCACCACGCCTTCGACGTCCACCACGCCCAGTCCATCGCGCGACCGCCAGATCGCCACCGGCTGCCGCTCTTCCACCTGCGCCACCAGCACACCGCCCTGCCGCACGCGGACAGATGCGTTGGCCACAGCCGGAAGCCCGGTGATCGACACGCGCACCGCGTCAAGGTCGATGTCAAAGGAACTGGCCGGCAGGTCATGCGGGAAAATCTCGCGAATATCCTCCTCGACCGTGCCGCTGGCGCCTTCCACGGCCAGCAGGTTCACCATGAATTCGGGCCGCGTCTCGATCTGCTCGCGGATATCGGCCACCGCCAGCGCGATTGCCTCCTGCCGCTCGGGGTCCGAAAAATACGCAGTGCCCAGACCGAAGACCAGGCAGACTGGCACCCCCACCCGCAGAAGCTTGCGAAACAGCGGCGTCAGCATCAGCCGCTGATAGCGATAGGACCAACGCGACGGCGCGGGATCGGCCTTGGGCTCCAGTCGTTTCACCTGTTGCATGACGCGTCCTTCACCAGCCAGTCGCACAATTGCGGAAAACTCATGCCCGCCGCCTGCGCCTGCTCGGGGCTCAGCGATGTGGGGGTCATTCCGGGCTGGGTGTTGGTCTCCAGCAGGATCAGGCCGTCCAGCCCTTTCGCCTCGTCCCAGCGGAAATCCGTGCGGCTCAAACCGCGACAGCCCAGCACCTCATGCGCCCGCAGCGCGTAATCCTCGCAGGCCTCGGCAATTTCCTGCGGAATGTCGGCCGGGATCATGTGGCGCGACCCACCGGCGGCATATTTCGCATGATAATCGTACCAGCCATCGGTGATGATATCCGTCACCCCCAGCGCCCGGTCGCCGATCACCGAGGTCGTCAGTTCCCGCCCGGGCGCGAACGCCTCCACCATGACCGATCGCGGCATGTCCTCGGACAGCTGCGGCGGCGCGTTCGCGGCTTCGTGCACGATGTAGACGCCCACGGACGAGCCTTCGTTATTTGGCTTCACCACGTAGGGCGGCGGCATCACATGCGCCTTGGCCACCTCGTCCTTGTCCACGATGATGCTGTTGACCACCGGCAGGCCCGCGGCCCGGTACACCGCCTTGGTGCGCTGCTTGTCCAGCGCCAGCGCCGAGGACAGAACGCCCGAATGCGTATAGGGGATCTGCATCCATTCCAGCAAACCCTGCACGCAGCCATCCTCGCCCCAGCGGCCATGCAGGGCGTTGAACACCACGTCGGGTTCGAGATCGGCCAGAACCACGGCAAGGTCGCGGCCGGCATCGACCTCGACCACCTCATAGCCTGCCTCCCGGAGTGCTGCGGCGCATTCCTGTCCTGACGAGAGGGACACCTCGCGTTCGGCCGAGGGGCCACCCATTATCACCGCAACAGTCGGGGCGTTTCCGCTCGAAGAAACCACCTTACTGCCTCAATGTCCCGGGTCGTTATCGACCCTTGTTTTATTGTGTCCGCCTCAATCCGCGGAAGGAGCCGTTTCGCCGACCCTCATGATTTCCCAATGTAACTCTATTCCGCTGTCTTGGAAAACCTTTTTTCGCACTTCCTCGCCCAAACCTTCCAGGTCCGCCGCCGTGGCGCCCCCGGTATTGATCAGGAAGTTGGAATGCTTCTCGCTCATCTGCGCCCCGCCCAGCGTTGCGCCGCGCATCCCGGCGTTGTCGATCACCTTCCACGCCTTCAGGTCATGGGTGTCGTCGGCCCGCCCGGTGCTGCTGAACCCGGCCGGATTGCGAAACGTGCTTCCGGCCGTGCGATCCTTGGTTGGCTGCGTCTCGTCGCGCTTCTTCATCTGCGCTTCCATTCGCATGGCTAGGTCCTCGGGATCGCCCGCAACGCCATCGAACGTCGCCCGCGTGATCACCCACCCCTCGGGCAGATCGGTCTGTCTATATTGGAACTTCAGATCATCGGCGCTCAGCGTCACCAACTCGCCCGCGCGGGTGACCGCCTGCGCCTCGACGAAATGATCGGCCACGTAGCTGCCATAGCACCCTGCATTCATGCGCACGGCCCCGCCAACGGCGCCGGGAATGGTCCGCAGAAAGGTCAGGTCGACCCCCGCCTCGCCGGCCCGGCGGGCCACGTGCGCATCCAGCGCCGCCGCCCCGGCGGTCACACGCATGCCGTCCACGTCGATGGAATTGAACCCGCGCCCCAACCGGATCACCACGGCGCGCAAGCCACCATCCCGCACGATCAGGTTGCTGCCAACCCCCATGGGAAAAACCCTCACGCCCGGATCCAGATTGCGCAGGAACGCCGCCAGATCGTCAAGGTCGGCCGGCTGAAACAGCCAGTCCGCCGGCCCGCCCACGCGCAGCCAGGTCAGATCGGCCAGCATCCGCTTCTTGTTCAGCCGGCCACGTACCTCGGGTAAATCGCTCATGCGCCCGCTATTGCCTCACCCTGTTCCGGGATAAAAGACCGCCCGCGCTTTTTCTTGCCGAAAATACTCAATCCCCACCGCGAGCCATGTCTCCGCCGACAGTCCTCCGGGCCCAGCGGCCAAGATAGATCACCGGCCAACGCAACAGGCTCATGCCCGCCGCCAGCACGAACAGCCCCACCCAGGGCCCGTTCTGCCAGGTGACATAACCCAGGATCGGGATGCCCACGGCGACCAACAGATAGGCCCGCCGCCAGTGATTGTCCCGACTTGGGAGCATCGCCAGAAGATTGGCCACTACGGCCCAGATACAGGCCAGAACAAGGGACAGGCTCATTTCGGTATCTCCGGTCTTTCACCCCTGAGTCGCCGCGCGAAATAGCGCAGCGGATTGCGGAACATCGACACAAATGCCAGCACCGCCAGCGCGGCAGGTACGACGCCATACTCCCGCCCGACCATCCAGATCAACACCGGCGCCAGCGCCAAAAGCGCAATACCCGGCGCGTATTGATGGCGCATCGGCAGTATCGCCACCAGCACGCCCGCGATCACCCAGAGTCCGGACAGGACAAGGATAGTCATGCACACGCTCCGATGTCGGCTGCCGTTTTCCGCGCGGAAAACGCACCGGAAAATGCGCATTTTCCGACCCGGAATTTTCCTAAAATTCCGGCCAACGCCACCGTCACGCCTTCAGCTCTTCAGGCAACCCGTTCGCCCATGTACTGATCGTACCCGCCCCAAGACACACCACCATGTCGCCTGGCCGTGCCTGCTCGCGCACCAACCGCACTAGGTCATCTTCGCCCAGGATCGCCCGCGCGTGCCGGTGGCCGTGGGCAATCAGCCCCGCCACCAGATCGTCGCGGCTCGCACCCTCGATCGGATCTTCGCCCGCTGCATAGACCTCGGCAATGGCCACGACGTCCGCATCGTTGAAGCACGCGCAGAAATCGTCGAACAGTGAATGCAGACGGCTGTATCTGTGCGGCTGATGCACCGCGATGATCCGGCCCTTGGTGGCCTGCCGCGCGGCCTTCAGCACCGCGGCGATCTCAACCGGATGATGGCCATAATCGTCGATGATGGTCACGCCGTCCACCTCACCCACGCGGGTGAAGCGTCGGTTCACACCACCGAAGGACGCCAGCGCCTCGCGGATCTCGTCGGTTTTCATACCCAGTGCTCGGGCCACGGCCACCGCGCTCAAAGCGTTCGACACGTTGTGGTCCCCCGGCATCGGCAGGCTGCAGCCGTCGATCTCCGTGCCCTCGGCCTGCAACGCGATGTCGAAATGCGCCACGCCGTTTTCGTAGGTCAGGTTCATCGCCCGCACATCGGCCTGCGCATTGAACCCGAAGGTGATGACACGCCGGTCGCTGATCTTGCCCACCAGCGTCTGCACGTCCGGATCATCGGTGCAGCAGATCGCAAGGCCGTAAAACGGAATGTTCGACACGAAATCCAAGAACCCCTGGTGCAGCGCCTCTTCCGTGCCCCAATGCTCCATGTGCTCGGGGTCAATATTGGTCACGATGGCAATCGTGGCGGGCAGCCGGTTGAACGTGCCGTCACTCTCGTCGGCCTCCACCACCATCCACTCGCCCTGTCCCACGCGCGCGTTCGAGCCGTAAGCGTGAATGATCCCGCCATTGATCACTGTGGGGTCGTACTGACCATGATCCAGAAGTGCGGCGACCATCGTCGTTGTCGTCGTCTTGCCATGGGTACCCGCCACGGCCACGTTCGATTTCAGGCGCATCAACTCGGCCAGCATTTCGGCCCGGCGCACCACCGGCAACCCGCGCCGCCGCGCCTCGTCCAGCTCGGCATTGCCCGGCTTGATCGCAGACGAGATCACCACGACCTGCGCATCATCGAGGTTCGCCGCCTCCTGGCCCTCGAAAATCGTCGCCCCGGCCTTTTCCAGCCGGTCGGTGATCTTCGACGTCTTCAGGTCCGATCCCTGCACGGTATAGCCATGGTTCAAGAGCACCTCGGCAATGCCCGACATGCCGATACCCCCGATGCCGACGAAATGAATGGGCCCGACGTCGCCGGGAAGTTTCAATGCCGCGTTCATCGGTTTGGCTCCTTCGAATGAAAGGTCCCTCATGACTGTCTGCTCCGTGCCAGTTCTTCTGTTATATCCGCCAGCGCCTGTGCGGCGTCGGGCATGCCCACGCTCAGCGCCGCCTGTGACATCTGCAACGCGCCATCGGGATTCGTCAGCACCGAGGCTATCTGCTCCGAAAGCGCCTCGACCTCAAGCCGAGATTCCGGGATCACGATCGCGCCGCCGGCCTTGGACAACCCCTTGGCATTGGCCGTCTGATGATCTTCCGTCGCCGCCGCAAACGGGATCAGGATCGCGGGCCGCCCGATGACCGAGATATCGGCCACGGAGGACGCCCCGGCCCGGCTGATCACCAGCTGCGCCTCGGACATGCGCGCCGGCACGTCGCGGAAAAACGGCTGCACATCGGCGTCGATCCCGTTCTCGGCATAAAGCGTCGCCACCCGCTCGGCATCTTCTTCACGCGCCTGGTGGCTGACGCGAATGTTGCGCAGCACATCCATCGGCAGGTTGGCAATCGCGGGCGGCACCACGTCGCTCAGGATGCGCGCGCCCTGGCTGCCGCCAATCACCAGGATCGACATCGGGTAATCGCCCGGCGGAATATACCCCGCGCCCGCACGTTCATGCACGGCCAGCCGCACCGGGTTGCCCACATGCGTGCCTTCCACACCCTCGGGCAAGGCCGTCGGCCACGTGCCGCACAGCACCTTGTCGACGCGCTTGGCCAACAGCTTGTTCACCCGCCCCAGCACGCCGTTCTGTTCATGGATCATCCGCGGCCGCCGCAGGATGATCGCCGCAGCCAGCGCCGGGATCGTCGGATAGCCGCCGAACCCCACCACCACGTCGGGCTTGTCGCGCATCATGCGCAGCGTCGCGCCCAGCACACCGCCCAGGATGTGAAACGGCGCCACCAGCTTGTTGAAAATTCCGCCCCGGGCGAAAGTCGCGCTCGCCACCTGCTCGATCTGCACCGAATGCGGGAACCCGCCGGTATAGCGCGCGCCGCGCGGATCGGTCGACAGCTTCACACGCCACCCCCGCCGCAGCATCGCCTCGGCCAGGCTTTGCGCGGGAAACATGTGCCCGCCCGTGCCGCCCGCGGCAATGACCAGAAGGGGTTGCCGCTCGCTCATCTCGGACGCGCCCTCAGAATGTCGTTGATTTCGCCTTGCGGACGGCTGCGGGTAAAGGCGAAGAGCATTCCCACTGCGACCCCCGTCGCGATCAGAGATGAGCCGCCATAGCTGACGAAAGGCAGCGTCATCCCCTTGGCCGGCAACAGCCGCACGGCCACGCCCATGTTGATCATAGCCTGCACGCCGAACATCGCCACAAGGCCCGTCCCGGCCAGCCGGATGAACGGATCACGCTCCCGCATCAGGCGGCTCAAAGACCGCACCACGATGCTGGCGTATAGCGCAATGATCGCCAACACAAGGATCAGCCCGTATTCCTCGGCCGCCACGGCAATGATGAAATCCGTATGCGCGTCGGGCAGCGACCACTTGACCGAGCCCTCTCCGACGCCGACACCAAAGAACCCACCCTCACGGATCGCGTTCGTGGCGAAACCAAGCTGTGTGTTGGGGTCCACGTCCGGGCTCAGAAAGCCGTCTATCCGCCGCGCAAAGTGTTCCGAATTGGAATAGGCCAGCGAGCCCGCGAAGACCACGGCCCCCGCGATCAGCACCAAAAGCAGGATCGGTGCTCCGGCCACGAAATACATCACGCCCCAACCGAACAGTACCAGGCAGGCCTGTCCGAAATCGGGCTGCATCGCCAGCAGGGCCACGATGATCACCGCTATGAGCAAGCTCAGCCGAATGCCCGGCGGCCCGTTGATTTCCTTGCTGGCCGCCATCATCCACGCCGCCACGACGACAAAACCGGGCTTCAGAAACTCCGAGGGCTGCAAGCTGGCAAAGCCGAGGCTGTACCACCGCACCGCACCCTTGCCGAAATCCGTACCGAAAAACGGCAGCATCGCCAGCGCCGCGAACGCCACGACAAAGCCCAGCACCGCCAGACGCCGCACCAGAAGCGGGCTCATCATCGACGTCAGCAGCATCACCGCCAGCGCCATGAAGCCGAACGCCGCCTGCCGCTTGACGTAATGGAACTGCTCGAACCCGTTCTTCTCGGCCAGCGGCACCGACGCCGCAAGCGCCAGCAGCAGCCCGATCCCGAACAGGATCAGCACGCAGGAAATCGACCACTTGTCGAGGGTCCGCCACCATTTTGGGAGGATCGGTTCGCCGCCCTGCACGGGGGCCGCACCATACACCATTTCTGTCATTTGAATCCGCCGAACACTGCCTCTTGCCCCTCTTTACCCGGGGGCGTTCGCTCCAGTATAGCAGCAGTTTTGCCCGGTGGGAAGCGTTCTGCACCCCACCGGGCCGTCTTTAGCCGGTCAGTTTGCCCGAAACCGTGCGGATCGCTCGCGGTGCCTCACGGTTGGCCAGGAAGTCGGGCCGGGGACCGCGCGCCGCATAGGGCCGCGTCAAAGCGTTCGACATCGCGTTGTAAACGAAGAACGCATTGGCCCGCGGATCGGGCGTGATGTTCCCGTTCGAGCCGTGCAGCGTGTTGCAGTCAAAGAAGATCACCGTGCCGGTGTCCCCTTCGGCCGACGCGATGCCGCCCGCCTTTTGCGCCATCCGGTCGATCGTGCCGGGCTGCGGCACGCCCACCTTCTGCTCCTTCAGCGAGGTGGCATGGTTGTCCTCGGGCGTCTCGCCCACGCAACTGATGAACACATCCTGCGAGCCCGGCACCAGCAACAGTGGACCGTTGTGCGGCCCGTTCGGCGTCAGCAGCACCGAGGCCGACACCGCGCGCATCCGCGGCATCCCGTCCTCGGCATGCCAGGTCTCGAAATCCGAGTGCCAGTAGAATTCTTTCCCGGCGAACCCCGGTTTGTAGTTCAGCCGCGACTGGTGCAGGTACACCGCGTCGCCCAGAAGGAACTCGGCCACGCCAGCCAGGCGGCGATCGCAGGCCAGACGGCGGAATGCCTTGGAATGCTCGTCGAGGCGAAAGACGGTGCGCACCGCGTCGCTGTCGGGCTCGCGGATAAGGTCGTCGTCGGGAATATCCCCGCCGCCCTCACGCAGCATGTCCGCGGTCTCGGTCAGCACCTTCAGCTCGTCCGCGTCGAACATGTCGCGGCGCACCAGGTAACCGTTCTCGGCATAATGCTCCGCCTCGTCCATGCCAATCGGCGCGTCCTCGGACCACTCCGACCACAGGACAGGGTCCTTGCGCTCGCTCAGTCGTTCCTCGCCCGGTACGCGGGTCGGATACTCGTCCTGAGCAGTCAGCATATCGTGTCGTGTCTGGATGTTCATGTGACTCCTCCGTTTTGTCTTGGGTTGCGAGACGTCAACACCCCCCGAAAGCCCCGTGTTCCAATGACAGGAACCGTACAAACCAACGCCATCTTGACGCCCGCCCTCCGGTCGGGCACGGGAACCGCATGAACGTCACCACCCTCATCCTCGGCGCCGGCGCCGCCGGCATGATGTGCGCGGCCCATGCCGGCCCGGACACGCTGGTCGTCGACCACGCACGCGCCCCGGGCGAAAAAATCCGCATCTCCGGCGGCGGGCGCTGCAACTTCACCAACCTCTACACTGCGCCCGGCAACTTCCTCGGCCAGAACCCGCACTTCCACAAATCCGCGCTAAGCCGATACACTCAGTGGGATTTCATCGACCTCGTCGCCCGCCACGGCATCACCTGGCACGAAAAGACCCTGGGCCAGCTTTTCTGCGACGGGAAATCCCCCCAGATCATCCAGATGCTCCGCGACGAGATGGCAGCGGCGGGCGCCGACCTCTGGCTGCAAACCACCGTGGGCGAGATCACCCATGACGGCACCCACTTCACCGTCACGCTCGACCGCGAGGGCGCGCGCCACAGCGTCACCGCCCGCAATCTCGTGCTGGCCACGGGCGGCAAGTCCATCCCGGCCATGGGCGCCACCGGCCTCGCCTACGACATCGCCCGCCAGTTCGGCCACACCGTGACCGACACCCGCCCCGCCCTTGTCCCGCTCACCTTCTCCGACAAGCGTTTCGCCCCCATCTCCGGCGTCGCCGCCCCGGCCCGCGTCACGGCAGGCTACACCGCCTTCACCGAGGCCGTCCTCTTCACCCATCGCGGCGTCTCCGGCCCCGCGGTCCTGCAAGCGTCGTCCTACTGGCACGAAGGCGCGGCCATCACCCTCGACCTCGACCCCGAGGCAACGCTCTATGACACCCTGCGCACCCAGCGCCAGACCGAAGGCCGCCGCGCTCTTACCACCGAGCTTGCCCGCCACCTGCCTGCCCGTCTGGTCGACCACCTCGCCCCCGCGCTCGCCCTCTCGGGTAATCTCGCGGATCAATCCGACGCGCGGCTCACCGAGATAACCGACGCCCTGCGGCATTGGACGCTCAAGCCCACCGGCTCCGAAGGCTACCGCACCGCCGAAGTCACCCTGGGCGGTATCGCCACCGACCGCATCTCATCGAAAACCATGCAAAGCCGCGACGTCCCCGGCCTCTACATGATCGGCGAGGCCATCGACGTCACCGGCTGGCTCGGCGGCTACAACTTCCAATGGGCCTGGTCCTCCGGCTGGGCCGCCGGCACCGCCATCGCCGCCAAGACCTGATCCGCTTTTCCTCTGGCCGAACAGACCTTCTCTTCCTCTGGCCAAAAATATCCCAAAGCGTTTCGCCCCGATCACTCAGTCGGGATCGGGGCGAAACGCGCGCAACGCCAATCTGTCGCGCCGCATTTCGCGACAGTCGCTTCGCCAGTCTATCGCGAAACGCTTTGGGGAGCGCGAGGGGCTGGCCCCTCGCCCGCGCAACGCTGATCCCTCTCCTTCCCGTCCCGGGCTTGACCCGGGACCTCTTACTCGGAGCACGCCGTCAAAGCCGCGCCGTGACCTCGGCAATGAAATCCTCACCCCGCCGCTCAAAGCTGTCATATTGATCAAAGCTCGCCGCCGCCGGCGCCAGCAAAACGATCTCACCTGGCTGCGCATCTTCCATCGCCCGCATCACCGCATGGCTCATCGTCGTGCAGACCTCCGCATCGACATCGCCGAGTTGTAACGCGAACCCCGCCGCCTCGCGCCCGATGACATAGGCCTTCGTGACATTGGACAGCCCCTCCTTCAGCCCGGCCAAACCACCCGCTTTCTCCAGCCCGCCACAGATCCAGCGGATCCGGTCGAACGCCAGGAGCGCCATCAGCGCCGCATCCACATTCGTCGCCTTGCTGTCGTTGACGAACTGCACGCCGTCCTTCTCGGCCACCAGCTGGCTGCGATGCGGCAGGCCCGCAAAGCTCTGCATCGCGGCCTCGATCACCTTGGGGTTCAGCCCCAACGTCCGGCAGGCGGCAAAGGCGCAACAGGCGTTCTGGTGGTTATGCGCGCCCGGCAAGCCCTTGATCTTGCGCAGATCGATCGACGCCACCTGCCGCGCCTTGCGATACTCCGACAGAAACCCCTTGCGGGCAAAGACCTGCCATCCCGGCCCGGTCAGCTTGCGGTCCACCGACACCCGGATCACCCGGTCATCGCCCGGCCCTTCCGCCAGTTGCCCGGCCAGAAACAACCCCTCGGGCTCGTCCACGCCGATCACGGCGCGATCCGGCCCGCCTTCCGCGAACAGCCGCCGCTTGGCCGCGAAATAGCCGCCCAGCCCGCCATGCCGGTCCAGGTGATCGGGGCTGAGATTGGTAAACACCGCTACGTCCGGCTTCAGCGCCCGGGCCAGCTCGCTCTGATAGCTGCTCAGTTCCAGCACCACCACGCCGCCATCCCCAGGCGGATCGATATCCAGCACGCCGCGCCCGATATTCCCGGCCAGCTGCACCATGCGACCCGCCTCCTGCAATATGTGGTGGATCAGCGCCGAGGTCGTCGATTTCCCGTTCGACCCGGTCACCGCGATCACCCTCGGCGTAGTGTCCAGGTTGTCCCAATCCTTCGTCGCCAGCGACTGGAAGAACAGGCCGATATCGTTGTCCACCGGCACGCCCGCCTCCTGGGCGGCGGCCACGACCTTGTTCGGCTCGGGGTAAAGATGCGGAATGCCGGGGCTGACGATCAGCGCCGCAACGTCGGAAAAATCCTCTGCCGACCGGAACTGCCGGATGTCGAAACCCTCCTCCGCCGCGCCCTCTCGCGCCGCCGGATTGTCGTCCCAGCACAGCACGTCCGCGCCGCCCGCCTTCAGCGCCCGCGCCGCCGACAGGCCCGACCGCCCCAGGCCCAGCACCGCCACGCATTGCCCTTGCACTCCCCGAACCGGTATCACGCCGCACGCCTCCTGACTGGTGTTTGCCCTTCGCTAGCCGATCCCGTGCCCCTTGGCCAGAATCCCGCGCTCACTCCGCGCCCCGTGCCACGCCCTGCAGGATCGCCTCCGCGTCCTCGGCCAGTTCCTCGGGCACAAAGACATGATCGTGGTGATAGGCCGCCACCACGTTGCAGGGGATATGCGCCCCGGCCAGCGCAGTCGCCACCGCCGCCGTCAGCCCGACGCCATCCAGCGCCGAATGCACCGACAGGGTGATCCGGCTCATCGGCATTTCCACCGCAAACCCCAGATCGCGCGCCACCTCGTCCGGCAGGATCAGCGAGGTGCCCTCGTCCTCGCCAAATACCGCCAGCGCATGGGGCCGCGCCCGATCCGCCAAATCCCGGTCATCCGTCGTGCAGAAATGCCATATCTCGGGGTCGCGCACCGGCGCCATGCCCTTGATCATGTCCTGCGTGTCGCGAACCGTCGCCATCACCTCACCTTCAGCGTCGCCAGCCCGATCATCGCAAGGATGATCGCGATGATCCAGAACCGGATCACGATCTGCGGCTCGGCCCAGCCCTTTTTCTCATAGTGATGGTGGATCGGCGCCATCAGGAAGACCCGCTTGCCGGTCCGCTTGAAATAGAAAACCTGGATGATGACCGACAGCGCCTCGACCACGAAGATGCCGCCGACGATACCCAGCACGATCTCGTGCTTGGCGGCCACCGCGATGGCCCCCAGAGCGCCGCCCAGGGCCAGCGACCCGGTGTCGCCCATGAAGACGGCGGCGGGCGGCGCGTTGTACCACAGAAACCCGAGCCCGCCCCCCGCAAGCCCCGCGACAAAGACCAGGATTTCGCCCGTTCCCGGCACGTAATGCACGTCCAGGTACTCGGTGAAGTCCACGCGCCCCACCGCATAGGCGATAATCCCCAGCGTCACGGCGGCGATCATCACCGGCATGATCGCCAGTCCGTCCAGACCATCGGTCAGGTTCACCGCGTTGGCCGCCCCCACGATCACGAACATCGCGAAGGGGATGAAGAACAGCCCCATATTGATCAGAGTGTCCTTGAACACCGGCAGCGCCAGTTGGTACTGCAGTTCATCGGGGTGATACATGCTGGCCCAATAGGCCGCGATCCCGGCGATCAGGAACCCCAGCCCCAGCCGCACCTTTCCCGGAACCCCCTTGTGGTTCTGCTTGCTGACCTTGGCGTAATCGTCCCAGAACCCGATCAGGCCGAACGACATAGTCACGAACAGCACCAGCCACACGAACGGGTTGTCCAGCCGTGCCCAGAACAGGGTCGAGGTCAGCAGCGCCCCCACGATCAGCAAGCCTCCCATGGTGGGTGTACCCGACTTCGCCAGATGCCCCTCAGGGCCGTCATCGCGAATTGGCTGGCCCTTACCCTGTGTCTTGCGCAAAACGTCGATCAGCGGACGCCCGAAGATGAAACCAAAGACCAGCGCCGTCAGGAACGCCCCGCCCGACCGGAAGGTGATATAGCGAAACAGGTTGAAGACATCGCCGCCATCCGACAATTCGGTTAACCAGTAGAGCATTCAAACGTCCTCTTTTTCCGCGACTGCCTGCGCCAGCCGGCGCAGCGCGGTGACAACTTCGCTCACGCGGCTGCCCTTCGAGCCCTTCACCAGGATCACGTCGCCCGCATCCACCAGGCGGTGCGCCTCGGCGGCCAGTTCGCCGGCGCTTTCCACCCAGCGGCCCCTTTGCGCTTCCGGCAACGCCTCGTAAAGCGTTTTCATGCGCGGGCCGACACAATGGATGACCTGCACATCCCTGACGAAAGGCAGGTCGGCAATCTCGCGATGCATCCGCGCCTCTTCGGGGCCCAGTTCCAGCATGTCGCCCAGAATGGCGATCCGCCGCCCCGCGGCCACCCGCCCGATATCGTCGCGCACCCGGGCGGCGGCCAGCACTTCCAGCGCCGCGGCCATCGAGGTGGGGTTGGCGTTGAACGCGTCGTCGATCAGCTCGATCGACATCGCCTCCTCGACCGCATCCAGCACCAGCACCTCGCGCGTGCCGCGCCCTTTGAAGGGACGCCAAAGACCAAGGTCGCAGACCGCCACGTCCCGGTCCGCCCCCATCGCCTCTGCCGCGGCGATCACCGCCAGCGCGTTCAGCGCGAAATGCCGCCCCGGCGTGCCGACCTTGAACAGGATCTCATCACCACGCGCCTGCGCCTTGCCCACCGTGGCCGCGTCATGCACCGTCACGTCGTTCAGCCGCAACTCGGCTTCGGGCGACGTCCCGAACCGCACCAAGGATTCGGCCTTGGCGGTCGCGGCCTCGAACAGAATATCCGCCGTGCCCACATCCGCATTGATCACCGCCGTGCCGCCCGGCTCCAGCCCGTCAAAGATCGCGGCCTTCTCCCGCGCGATCCCCTCGATATTCTCGAACGCTTCCAGATGTGCCGGCGCGATGGTGGTGATCAGCGCCACATGCGGGCGCGTCAGCACCGCCAGCGGGGATATTTCACCGGGGTGGTTCATGCCGATCTCGATCACCGCGAACTCGGTGTCGCGCGGCATCCGCGCCAGCGTCAGCGGCACGCCCCAATGGTTGTTGTAACTGGCCTCAGCGGCATGGGTCCGCCCCTGCCCCTGCAACGCGGCGCGCATCATCTCCTTGGTCGACGTCTTGCCCACTGACCCGGTGATTGCCACCACTTTCGCGTCGGTACGCGCCCGCCCCGCGCGGCCCATCGCCTCCAGCGCCGGCAGCACTTCGTCCACGATCAACAGCGGCGCATCCTCGGCCACGCCCTCGGGCACGCGCGAAACCAGCGCCGCCGCCGCGCCCTTTTCCAGCGCCTGCGCCACGAAGTCATGCCCGTCGCGCACATCCTTCAGCGCCACGAACAAGTCACCCGGCTGCAACGTCCGGGTGTCGATCGAAACACCCGTCGCGGTCCAACCGCAGGTGCTGCGCCCGCCCGTGGCCGCCACAGCCTCGTGCGACGTCCAGAGCGGGCTCACGCTACGCCCCCGTCCAGCGCCGAGACTGCCACGCTGGCCTGTTCGCAATCGTCGAACGGGAAAATGTCATCGCCCACGACCTGTCCGGTCTCGTGCCCCTTGCCGCAAATGAGCAGCGCATCGCCTGGTCCCAGCATATCGACACCGCGCAAGATCGCCTCGGCCCGGTCGCCCACTTCGATGGCCCGGTCTTCGCCGCCAGCCTGGCGCACGCCCTCCATGACGGCGGCGCGAATGTCGCCCGGCGCCTCGCTGCGCGGGTTGTCATCTGTCACGATCACCGCGTCGGCGTTTTCCGCCGCCGCCCGGCCCATCAGGGGCCGCTTGCCCCGATCCCGGTCGCCGCCCGCGCCCACGATGGCCACCATCCGGCCCAGCACATGCGGGCGCAGCGCATAAAGCGCGGTCGACACCGCCTCGGGCGTATGCGCGTAGTCCACGAACACCGCCGCCCCGCTGGAGCGCGTCGCCGCCAGCTGCATCCGGCCCCGCACCGTGCGCATCACCGGCAGCGTGGCAAAGACCCGGTCCGGGTCCGCCCCTGCGCCGATGGCCAGCCCCGCGGCCAGCATCACGTTGTCGGTCTGGAAGCCGCCAATGAGGTTCAGCTCCACCTGGTGGACCTGCCCGCGCCAGGAAAATCGCAAGGTCTGCCCGGTGGGCGAAAACACCCGGTTCAGGATTCGCAGGTCCGCCCCTTCGGCCCTTCCCACGGCCAGCACATCCTGACCACGACCATAGGCCACGTCAGCCATGCCCGGCCCGCGCGGGTCGTCCACGTTGACCACGGCCACGCCGTCCTCGGGCAGCACCCGCTCGAACAACCCGGCCTTGGCGTTGAAATAGTCGTCAAAGTCGGCATGGTAATCTAGGTGATCCTGGCTCAGGTTCGTGAACCCCGCCGCCACAAGCCGCACGCCATCCAGCCGCCGCTGCGCCAGCCCGTGGCTCGACGCTTCCATCGCCGCATGGGTGATGCCGTTAGCCTCGGCCTCGGCCAGAACCCGGTGCAGCGTGATCGGCTCGGGCGTGGTATGCGCCAGCGGTGCCTCCCACGCGCCCTCGACGCCCGTCGTGCCAAGGTTCACCGCCTCCAGCCCCAGCGCCATCCAGATCTGCCGCGTGAAACTCGCCACCGATGTCTTGCCGTTGGTCCCTGTGACAGCCACCATCGTCTCGGGCTGCGCGCCGAACCACAGGGCCGCCGCGAACGACAGCGTCTGACGCGGGTCCTCGGCCACCACCAGGGCGGCGTCACTTGCCGCCAGCTCCTCGGCCGCAAGCGCAACACCCTCCGGATCGGTCAGGATCGCCCCCGCCCCCATCCGCAGCGCGTAGGAAATGAACTCGCCGCCATGCACCTTACTGCCCGGCAGCGCGGCGAACAGGAACCCGTCCTTCACATCGCGACTGTCCACCGCTAGTCCGGTAATCTCGGCCCGCCGTCCGCCCTGGGCGGTCAGGCCCAGCTCTGCCAAGGATTTGCTCTGCCCCACGCCGTCGGCCTTTGTCTCAACCCGTCAATTCGATGTCAGCGTTATACCTGTTAATGGCGCGGGTTCAATCTCGGGTCGCAGCCCCAGAAGCGGCGCGACGCGACGTGTGATCTCTGCCGCCACCGGCACCGCGGTCCAGCCCGCCGTGCGGCGCGGCTCGGATCCCGTCGTTTCCACCGGCTCGTCCAGCGTCACCACCAGCACAAAGCGCGGATCGTGCGCGGGAAACACGCTGGCGAAGGTGGCGATCACCTTGTCCTCGTAATACCCGCCGCTGGGCTTGGGCTTGTCCGCCGTTCCCGTCTTGCCGCCCACCGCGTAGCCATCGACCTCGGCGAAAGACGCCGTGCCCTCGGTCACCACGCTGCGCAGCATCTGCATCGTCTGTCCCGCGGCGCGTTCCGACATCACCCGCGGCGCCATCTGGCCCTTGGGCTGCTTGATCAGCGTCGGCTTCACCAACCGCCCGCCATTGGCAATCGTGGCATAAGCTGACGCAAGGTGCAGCGGGCTCGACGACAGCCCGTGCCCATAGGAAATCGTCATCAGCGACAGGTCGGTCCATTTGCTGGGCAACAGCGGCTTGCCGCCCTCCGCCTCGACAATCTCGAACGGCGTCGGCTCGAAAAAGCCCAGCGATTTCAGAAAGTCCTGCTGCCGGTCGATCCCGATCATCTGCGCGATCCGCGCTGTGCCGATGTTGGACGATTTGACCAGCACCTTCTTGACGCTCAACTCATTGCCGTAATTACGGAAATCGCGAATACGATACTTGCCGAAGCGCAGCGGCCCCTTGGTGTCGATCATCGTCGCGGGGTTCACCAGCCCAAGGTCCAGCGCCTGCGCGATGGTGAACGCCTTGAAGACCGAGCCCAGTTCGTACACCCCCTGCACCGCCCGATTGAACAGCGGGCTGTCGCCCGGCTTTTCGCCCTTGATCGGCGGGCGCGGGCGGTCATTGGGGTCGAAATCCGGCAAGCTGGCCAGCGCCACGACCTCGCCGGTCTGCACTTCCATCAGCACAGCCGCGGCGCCCTTGGCATTCATCAGCATCATGCCGCCCTGCAATACCCGCTCGACCGCGGACTGCACCGACAGGTCGATCGACAGTTGCAACGGCTTGTGGCCCATACTCGGGTCGCGCAGTCGCTTGTCATAATATTTCTCGACACCCGCAACGCCGATCACCTCGGCGGCGTGCACGCCTTCACGCCCGAAACTCGCGCCGCCCAGCAGATGCGCCGCCAGCTTGCCATTGGGATAAAGCCGCATCTCGCGCGGCCCGAACAGCAGCCCCGGCTCGCCGATGTCATGCACCGCCTGGCGCTGCTCGGGGCTCAGTTTCTTCTTTACCCACAGGAACTTGCGCTTGCCCGTGAAGTCCTTCTTCAGGCGCTCCACCTTCAGGTCGGGAAAGATCGCCGCCAGTTCCTCGGCGGCGCGCTCGGGCTCGACCATCTGCTGGGGCTGGGCATAAAGACTGTAGGTCTCGAAATTCGTCGCCAGGATGCGCCCCTCGCGGTCCACGATATCGGCCCGCTGCGCCAGGATATCCGCGCCCGCGATCCCGGTGCGCGGTTCGGCCGGCTCGGAATTGGCCAGCACGCCCATCCGCCCGCCAATCACGGCAAAGGCACAGACAAAGAATGCGCCCATCACCAGAAGCCGCCCCTCGGCGCGCATCCGCGCACGGTCGCGCATCTCTTCATGGCGCAGCCGGATGTTCTCGCGCTCTATGGCGTCGGGGTTCTCGCCCGCTTCCCGGGCCTTGAGGATACGCGCCAGCGGGCGCAGGGGGGTGCGGATCATGGCTGCTGCTCCCGTTCCATCACGTCGATCACGTTGGCAATCGGCAATTCATCTTCGCTCGGATAAGCCACCTGGTCGATCTTGCCGAACTGGTAGGGCTGGAACGGCAACAGCCCCAGCTGGTCGAAATTGATCTCCACCAGGTCCCGCAGGCGGTCCGGCCGGTTCAGATAGGCCCATTCCGCGTTCAGCACTCGCAAGCGTTGCCGCTGGTCGGCAATCTTTTGTTGCACGGCTTCCGACCGCGATTGCGCGGCCTGCGTTTCATAGTTTTCGCGGTAGGCCCAGAAGGCCAGAGCGATGACCATGACGGCGGTCAAAACGTAAAAGAAACTGCGCATTACCTTACCCCTCGTCGATTATGCGTCTTCGGCATCGGCATCCCGATACTGCCCCTGTCCACCGGCCGCGCCGGCGCATCCGTCCGCTGCGCCACGCGCAGCTTGGCACTGCGCGCCCGCGGGTTTTCCGCCAGTTCAGCCTCGTCCGGCCCGATGGCCTTGCGCGTGTCCTGTCGGAATGTCGGCGGGTCGCGCTCCACCACCGGCGCGTGCCGGCTGCCGCCGCCGGTATTCCCGGTCTTCTCGGCCAAGAAGCGTTTGACCATACGATCCTCGATGGAATGAAACGTCACCACGGCCAGCTGCCCACCCGGCTTCAAGGCACGCTCTGCCGCCTCCAGCCCTTCGACCAACTCGCCATATTCGTCGTTCACCGCAATTCGGATCGCCTGAAAGCTGCGCGTCGCCGGATGCACCTGCCCCGGCTTGGGGCGCGGCAGGCATCCCTCGATGATTTCCGCCAGTTGCAGCGTCGTGACGATCGGCACGTCCTCACGCTTCTTCACGATGGCCTTTGCTATCCGTCGGCTGGCCCGCTCCTCGCCGTAAAGAAACAGGATGTCCGCCAGCTCCGCCTCGTCCATCTCATTGACCATGTCCGCGGCACTCGGCCCGTTCTGGCTCATCCGCATGTCCAGCGGTCCGTCCTTCATGAAGGAAAACCCCCGCTCGGCCCGGTCCAGCTGCATCGACGACACGCCCAGGTCCAGCACCACGCCATCGAGATCCTGCCCATATTCATCCAGCTTGGAAAACGTCCCCTGCACCAACTCCACCGGCGAGTCCGCCCATTCGGCGGCCATTTCAATCGCCAGTGGGTCGCGGTCCACGCCGATCACCCTGTCGGCCCCGGCCTCCAGCAGGCGGCGGGTATAGCCCCCCGCGCCCAGCGTGCCATCCAGCCAGACGCCCTTCACCGGCGCCACAGCGCGAAGAATCGGTTCTATCAGAACGGGAACATGGGGATTGTTTGCGGCAGCATTCCCCATCGCTCAGTCCTCCCCGGGCGGATCGATCAGGGTGAGCGGGTCGAAATCGCCGTCCTGTTCTTCCAGGAAGGCCGCGGTTTCCGCCGCCTCGACCTCGTCATAGGTGGCCGCGTTCCATATCTCGAAATAGTCGCCCATCGCGACCATCACCGCCTCGCCTTCCAGGCCGATCTGCTGGCGCAAGCGTTGCGGCAGCACGATGCGCCCGTCCTTGTCCACTTCCGTGTCCCAGGACTTGCCCAAAATCATGCGACTCGCGCGCTTGCGCGCGTCCGACCCGCGCGGCAGCTTGCGGATGCCGTCCTCGATCTCGGCCATGGCGTCGATCGTGTAGGCATGAAGGCAGTTTTTCAGATGCGGCCCGTGCAGCACGACGACACGTGGCAGCGGGGCTTCGGGGCAGCGCGGATCGCCATCGGCCAGCACAGCGCGAAAATCGGCAGGGATCGACATCCGACCCTTGCCGTCAACCTTCTGGTTGAACTCGCCTCTGAAGCTCAGAACCACTGTCCGGCCCGTCCCTCGTTCCCCCGGTTTCAAAAACTACCGTCCGAAAACGAAACGGCGGATTGAGCTGCTGCCACTGCCCAATCCGCCGCCCTCGTCCCGCTCTCGCGGGGTGTCCAGCTGCGCGCGCCACCTGGGGGGATGTCTGCTCGCCCGCGCGCCGGATCTCTTCGTTCTGATGAAGCGGGTGCCTGTATGAAACCTGCTCTGGTCTTTGTTTTGTTCGGGGTCGTTGTGTGCCCCTGTGTCCGTCCTCATCGTGGTTAAAGGTATGACATGGTACTTTATGGAACTCAACGAAAAAGTGGCGCGTTGAGCTACAGGATGTTGATTTTGACCCCCTACTCAAACAACATCATGTGCTGATAAGAGCCATTTTCACGCACAACCTAGCGGAACCGGAAAGAAGAAGCACTATATATAGTATATATGCCCTTAGGCATAGATTTCCCACGTTTTCCCAAAATTTTCTTCCATTTCGATCCGAACATGCGGTCCTGGCACCCAGAATCAACGAATCCGCCCCCAAATCCGGGGCGGTTCCATGGCGCGATTCGCACGAATCCGCCTATAGGTCCATGATTTCCCAGAACCCATTCCACCGATCCCATGATTTCCCGAAATGACGCGCCATCCGTGCCGTAGGGTGGTTGAAAACCCACGCGGCGCCCGCTCAAGACCAACGCCGTGGGCTTTCGCCCACCCTAGCCGTTGACGCAGCCGGGCCTCACGCCTCGAGCGACTTGAACATCACCAGTGCATCTACCAACCCCAGCTTGGGATGCCGAAACGCCTTCGGCAGCCGCCCCACCGTTTCGAAACCCAGCTTCGTCCACAGCGCGATGGCGCCTTCGTTGCTGGTCACGACGAAGTTGAACTGCATCGCCGTATATCCCAACTCCCGCGCAACATCCTGGCTGTGCTCGCACATCGCCCGTGCCACTCCGCGGCCCCGCGCGTCAGGCGCGGTGATATATCCGCAGTTGCACACATGCGCCCCGCCACCTGCCTGGTTGGTCTTGATGTAATAGGTCCCCAGAATCTGGCCATCCAGTTCGGCCACGTAAGTCGCGCGCGGGGCCTCGCACCAATAATCCATCAGCCGGCTCTGCGACAGGTCCGGCTCGATGGCATAGGTGTCGCCTGCGCGCACCACGTCGCGCAGGATCGGCCAGAGCGCGTCGGCATCGCCGTCGCGCACCAGCCTTATGATCAGATCATCACGCGTTGACATCGACGACGACGCGGCCCTTCACCTGCCCTTTCAGGATGTCGCGGCCCAGCCCCGGCAGGTCCGACAGGGTCGCGGGCTGCACCATGCTCTCCAGCTTGTCCATCGGCAGATCCTTGGCGATCCGCTCCCACGCGCGCAGCCGGTTGTCATAGGGCTGCATCACGCTGTCGATGCCCAGCAGGTTCACACCACGCAGGATGAAGGGCGTGATCAGCGCCCCCTCGATGGCCGCACCACCGGCAAGGCCAATGGCCGCGACCGAGCTGCCATATTCCATCTGCTTCAGCACCCGGCCCAGCATGGCCCCCGCCACCGCGTCGACGCACCCGCCCCAGGCTTCGGCCTCCAGCGGCTTCTTGGTAACCTCCGTCAACTCCTCTCGCGGCACGATCCGGCTGGCCCCAAGGCTCTTCAGATAGTCCTCCTGCTCCGGCCGCCCAGTAACGGCGGCCACCTCGTGCCCCAGCTTGGCCAGGATCGCCGTCGCAACGCTGCCCACGCCGCCGGCGGCCCCGGTCACCAGTACCGGGCCCTTGCCCAGCCCCTGGTCCTCCAGCGCCATCACCGCCAGCATCGCGGTGAACCCGGCGGTCCCCACCGCCATCGCAGCCCGCGTATCCAGCCCCCCGGGAAGCGGCACCAGCCAGTCGGCCTTGACCCGCGCCTTCTGGGCATACCCGCCCCAATGCGCCTCACCCACACGCCAGCCGGTCAGAACCACCTTGTCGCCGGGGCCGTACCGGTCATCCGAGCTTTCCTCGACCGTCCCGGCAAAGTCGATCCCCGGCACATGCGGGTACTTGCGCACCAGCCCGCCGCCCGGCCCGATGCACAGCCCGTCCTTGTAATTCACCGTCGAATACTCGACCGCGACCGTCACCTCGCCCTCGGGCAGGTCGTCGATCCCGATCTGCTTCACCTCCGCCGAGGTCTTGCCGCTCTCTTCGTCCTTTTCGACAACCAATGCGTTGAACATGTCCAATCTCCTGTCTTGCATAGCGAGGCTCCCCCGCTTTCATCGTCTGCGAACAAAGCCGGGCCGCACCAACGCCGCCCCTGCTTTTCCTCTGGCCAAAAATATCCCGGGGAGCGCGAGGGGCTGGCCCCTCGCTTTCCCTTCCCACGCGGGCATCAGTTCCAGAAACCTTCCTGCACGACCCCGCGCCGGACCTGGTCCGGCGCCTCGATCTGCACCTCGGTGCCTGGGTCCCAATGGGTCATCCGCACCATGCCGATGGCCACGTTGGTGTTGAAATCCGGGCTCCACGCCGCGGAACTCACTCGCCCCACGCGCTTGCCATTTGCCGTCACCGGCCACCACCGGTCACAGCCCGGCACCTTCGGCCCGTCGATTGCGATGGCGCAGATCTGCTGCACCGGGCCTTCCTTCGAAACCCGCAAAAGCGCATCGCGCCCGATACACCCAATGGCGCTCTGCGTGTTGCAGAACCGGCCCAGCCCGCATTCATGCGGCGTGTTGTCGTCGGTCATGTCATTGCCATAGCTCAGCAGACCGCTCTCGATCCGCTCGATCAGGTTGGGGCATCCGGCATGCACGTCCAGATCGCGGCCCGCCTCCATCAGTGCATTCCACAACGGCATGCCGATATCCTCGCCCTCGACATAGATCTCGAAACCGCCCTGCTTGGAATAGCCCGACCGCGCGATCACCATGTCCCGCCCCTGGAAATCGAACACGCCAAAGCGGAAGAACCGGACATCGCGCACGCCGTCGCCAAAGACCCGCGCCATCAACTCTTCCGCCTTCGGCCCCTGCACGGCCAAGGGCGACACGTCCGGCTCGTCCACCAGCACGTCCAGCCGCCAGCCATGCGCCGTGGCCTTCACCCAATACAGCAGGTCACTGTCGGCAATCGAGATCCACCAACGATCCTCGGCCAGCTTCACCGAAACCGGGTCGTTCAACATGCCCCCCGTCTCGTCCACGATCGGCACGTAGTAACATTGCCCCGCCGTCATCCCGCGCAGATCGCGCGGCGTCAGCATCTGCATCAGCCGCCCCGCGTCGGGCCCGCGCAACTCCACCTGCCGCTCGCAGGCCACATCCCAGACCTGCACCGCGTCCTTCAGATGGCGGTAATCTTCCTCGACCGAGCGGAACACGGTCGGCAACAGCATGTGGTTGTAAACCGTGTAGCCTTTCACACCGGCGGCCTCGATCCCCTCGGAGAATGGCGTGCGCCGCAACCGGCGCGACAGGGAAATCATCGGCATCAGACAGATCCCTTGAGGTTGCTCTTGCAGATCACCGGCGCGGCGCCGGTGGCGGAATAGGCCGCGACCCCGCAGGCCGCACAACGATACTCGACGAACCGGCCATTGCTGTTGCCGGTCTCGCTCCATTTGCACGCCCGCTTGGCGGGCTTGTTCCCCGGCCCGCCCAAACGAGCGCCCATGCGCCCCCGCCCCAGGCTCAGGGCGACGGCCACGATCACCACCAGCGCCAGAACAAAGGCCAGCATCGGCTCAGCCCTCCCCGGGCATCAGGAACAGGTCACTCACCGGCGCCTCCAGCCCGGCGGCGGTCATCATCGCGTGCACCTGCCCCAGGTGGTGAGTCTGGTGGTTGAACATGTGGCTCACGCACAAGGCGCGCGGCGTCACCATATCCCGGCCCAGCGTGCCGGAATACCAGCGCAGGTCGCCTGTCAGATCCATCGCGCGCAGAGAATTGGCCCAATGGCCGATCTTGCCGTCGACGTGATACCGCTCCGCACTCCACGCCCCCAGCGTCGGATGCATCTCCACGCTTTTCTTCACGCCGACCTTCGGCGCCTCCACCGACGGATCGAACCGCGCCATCCACATTCGGTCCCCCCACAGCAAATGGTTCAACGTCCCCAGGATCGAGCCAAAGAACGCGCCCCGATCCTCGGTCAGCACCTCCAGCGGCTGTGCGTCCAGCGCCTCGGTCAGCTGCCGGTTCTGCCATGCATTGTACCGCGCCATCCTGCGGCAATATTCGGGAGTGATCATCGCAGGCGCCCCTACTTCGGCCCTTTCCAGTCGATCGGACACACCTCCGCCGACATGCCGCCGAAATCCCAGACCCGGCCATAATCCCGCACCCGGCTCTTCAAACCCTTCGCCGCGATGATGTCCGGCCCCATCCAGTATTTCGAGTTCGTCACCATAACCGGATGATCCGGGCTCGCCCCGTCGATCATCTCGATCTCGCCCTGAATCTTGCGCCCGATGAAAAGCCCGCGCTTCTTGCCATCGCGCACGATCTCGACCTTCTCGCGCTCCGCCCCGATGATCTCGCTCACCAGCATGGTGAACAGACCCGTCGTGCCCCCTGCCGCCCCGCTGAAGATCTGCAGGATCCCGTTATAGGCGCGGCCAGAGGCGCGCTCATCCACATAGGCCGCCACCTTCCAGTTGCCTTCACCCATGCGACCGGGGATATCCACCAAGAGACCCACGTTCAGGCCCGACAGGTCCTCGCCCTCGTAATGCCCCTCGTCGATCGCAATCGCCATCCACGCATGACAATGCCCTTCCGTCGGCGGATGCGCCCCAAGGCTCACGACGCAGGGACAGAACACCGTGCAAGAGCAGTTCAGAAACAGCTCGCCCTTGATGGCCCAGTCCGTCGGCGTCACCTTGCGTCGCTTGGGGTTGGCCATCCGGTTGTCGATGCGCTGCGACACCGGCAGCTTGTCGGCGTCTTTCCGTCGTGTCAAAGCCATGCCCTATCCTCCCATAACCAGCGGCGCGGCCAGAACAGCCAGCCCGCCCGCGATCAGCGCCACACCCATCGGCCGGATCACCCGGTGCCCAATCTGCGGCAGTTTCTCCAATACCATGAAAAGCGTCGCAAGGCCCATCCAAAGCAGGCTCATAACGCCGCCCACGAACCCCAGTGCCATGAAGCCCCAGCAACAGCCCACGCAGAACGCGCCCAGCCCCAGCCCCATGCGCACACCGCCGCCAAAGCCGGTCCGCCAATGGCCCAGGAAATAGGTCATCGGGCTGTGACACACCCCGTGGCAAACCTCCTTGGCCCGAGTGAACTGGAACGCGCCCACGACGATCAGCAGGCCACCGGCAATGGCGGACGACTTGGCGATCCCCAGCATGTCAATTGCCCCGCCATAAAGCAGTGCCACCTGCACGCCCGCGATCATCGCGGCGAACCCGACCCAGGCAATGGAATACCCCGCCAGAACGCCCAGCCAGCCCGCCGTGGTGCCATCGGCACTGCGAATGAGGTCGTCGTAACAACGCAGCGTCGGCACCATGGTCGGCAGCATCATCGCCGCCATCATGATCGCCCACATGGCGAACAGCGGCCCGAACCGGTCCATCGCCATGCCGCCGCCCATGCCCATCTCCATGCCGGGTTGCATCGCCCGCATCTTCTCACCCATCGGTCCGGGCCGCCCGATCAGGTCCAGGTCCATGCCCGTGGCCATCAGGTACAGCACGGCCCACGCCGCCAGGATCGCCGCGAAAAACGCCAGCCAGGCAAAGGATCGCAGGGAAAGAGCCGACATGCCGAAGATCACCCTTGGTTCGAGTCACATTTGCCCTTATGAATGTCAGACAATTAAAGGTCTGACAAATGAAAACCGCCAGCCCCGCCACACCGCACCAGGATCTCTCCGCCCAGATCGCCGAAGCAATCCGCACGGCCATCGTCGAGGGCCGGATGATCGTCGATGAACGCCTGCCCTCCGAGGTGGAACTGTCCGACCAATTCGGCGTCTCCCGGTCCACCGTGCGCGAGGCGCTCAAACGGCTGGCCGCGCAATCTCTCATCCGCACCCAGCGCGGCGCGTTCGGCGGCGCCTTCGTCAACCGGCTCAGCTACACCGACGCCTACAGCCAGCAGATCACGACCTCCACGCTGCTCTTGTCGATGAATGCCGTCAGCTTCGAGACCGCCTGCGAGGCCCGCTACACGCTCGAACGCGCCTGTGCCCCCCTCGCCGCGCGGCGCCGCAGCGACGACAGCCTCGCCACCATGCGCACCGAGATCGCACGCCAGTCACAGCCCGACCTCTCGGACGAGGCCTTCTGCGCCTCCGATGTGACCCTGCACCGCGCCCTCGTCGACGCCGCACAAAACCCCGTGCTCAGCTACCAGCTGGCCGGCGCGGTCGAAGCAATGCAGCCCCTGATGAACATGATCACCTTCACCGCCCGCTCGCGCGGCGAAATCGTCGGCCTGCACACCGCCCTCACCGACGCGCTGGAACACCAAGACGCCACCGCCGCCGACACCGCCCTGCACCGGCTCGAGGCCTATACCCTCACCCTTGGCCGCGACGTGATGGCCAGTCGCGCGCGCCAGAGCACCTGACGCCGAACCGCGCGAACCCCGTCTTCCTCTGGCCCGAAATATCCCCGCCGGAGGCTCCGACGGCACCACACGCGCTCCGATCGAACAAAGCGTCACGCCGCCACCCGCCCCGAGGCGACGGCCCCGCCCGACGCCGAGACGTCAAGCGTGCGCGCCCCGCGCGCACTCCGCTAATCCAGCGTACGCGCCTCATCAATCAGAAGGATCGGAATCCCCGACCGGATCGGAAACGCCAGCCCGGCGTTGCGGCTCACCAGTTCGTGCGCCTCGCTGTCATATTCAAGCACCGAATGCGTCTGCGGGCAGATCAGCGCCTCCAACATGTGCCGGTCGAACTCCGGCGCCGTAACATCCGCATCGCTCACTGCATCATCTCCTTCTCGTCGCCGCCGCGCAGATCGTACTCGATCAGCGTCACCAATGTCTCGCGCCGCGTCGACAGGCTCGGCGCCTCCAAGAGCGCCTGCTTGTCCTCCGGCTCGAACCCCAGAAGCATCGACAGAGAGTTGATCAGCAACTCGTCCTCGGCCTCCTTCAGCGACTCCCAGTCGGTCGACAACTCCCGCGCATCGAAATAGCGCGACAGAAGGTCCATGAAGGATTCCCGGTTGAAGCCCGGATCGCTGTCACTGGGCTCAAGATCCTGCTCGAACCCGTCCCAGCTGACCTGCGCCCGGCGATAAGGGGTGAACCCCTCCACCTCGGACGACACGCGAAAGCGAGACACGCCCGACAGCGTGATCATGTAGCGCCCGTCCTCGGTTTCGGAAAATTGCGTCACCTTGCCCGCACAGCCGATCCGGTGCAGCCCGTGCTCGCCTGCCCGCGCACCGGGGTCCGGCTGCACCATTCCGATCAGGCGATGCGGCGTTTTCAGCGCATCGTCAAGCATCGCCAGGTAGCGCGGCTCGAAGAGGTGCAACGGCAGTCGCGAGCGCGGCAAAAGCAGCGCGCCCGGCAACGGAAAGACCGGGATTACCTCCGGCAGATCACCCTGTAATATCATGTCCGGTGACGTAGCCCGAGGGGCGCATCAGGCAAATATCATCGAACTCAATTTGCGACGCCCCGCCTGCGCCACCGGATCGCCGGGTTTGAGCGCGTCGAAGATCGTGAAAAGCTGGGTTTTCGCGGCCCCGTCATTCCACTCGCGGTCGCGCCGGAACAGCTCCAGCAACTCATCAACCGCCTCCTGTGTCTGGCCCGACGCGTACAGCGCCTGCGCCAGGTCGAACCGCGCCTGCTGGTCGTCCGGGTCGGCCTCGACCTTTGCGCGCAATTCGCTCACCGGCCCTGCATCCGTGGCCTGCCGCGCCAGCGCCAGCTGTGCCGCCGCCGCTTCCAGTTCCGGCGCCTTGGAAATCTCCGCCGGCGCGCCGTTCAGGATCGCCTCGGCCTGATCCAGATCTTCCATCGCGATATGGCTCGACACCAGACCCGCATAGGCAGCGGCGTTCTTGTCGTCCTCCTGCAGGATCGCGGCAAAGGTCTGGGCGGCATCCGTCGCCGCCCCCTGCTCCAGCATCTCCTGCGCCGCCGCAATCGCCTCGTCCAGGCCCGAGTCGCCCGCCTCGCCGCCCGCGGCCTGCACCACGCGCGCCACAAAAGCGTCTATCTCCGATCCCGGCACCGCGCCCTGGAACCCGTCGATCGGCTGACCCTGCCAGAAGGCATAAACCATCGGGATCGACTGAACCCGCAGCTGCTGGGCGATCATCTGGTTCTCGTCCACATTGACCTTGGCCATCTTCACCGCGCCGTTCGCCTTGGTGACCGCCGCCTCCAGCGCCGGGCCCAGCGTCTTGCACGGCCCGCACCACGGCGCCCAGAAATCGACGATCACCGGCACAGTCTGCGAGGCCTCGACGACCTCGGTCATGAAGTCCGCCTCGGTGACGTCCTTGATCAGGTCGGTTCGGGGTTGGCTCTGGCCACCAAGTTCAAGCATCGGATCCTCCGCGTCGCGTGGGCATGTAAGTTGCCGTCTAAATGGCCCACGCGGCCCCATGTTGCAAGGGGCGGCACCGTTACCGACGTTACCTGTGCGCGCGGCGGGGTCATGAACCGGGCCGCGGCTCGGGACGAGAAATGCCACCGACGCGATACCACTCGAATACCGACGCGATACCGACGTTGCATTCCCGGCCTTCGAATCGGTTAAAGCGGACCCTCGGGCAGCGGCAGACACCCCGGCAATCCGGCGGGCAAAACCACCCGCCCCCCGGCCCGGTAAAGCGCCAATCCGAGCCTCGGCATGTCGCCCCGCACCGTCACCCAGGCCCCGCCGCCGCCAACCACCGCTACGCCATCGGGCAGGCTGGCTACGAAATCATCCCTTGGAAACAGCACGATAGCGCCCGGCGCCGCATCCGTCGCCACCATCACCAGCATCAACGTCCCGACCCACCCTGCCACCACGCAGGCCAACGCCAACGCCCAGCGATTAATAGTCATGGATATGTTCCAGCCGCAGCCGCGCGACACCCGTAGCGGCCTCCATCCGCCGCAATCTCTCGGCCAGATCGGTCACGTTAACCACTACCAGGTGGCGCGAATCGCCGTATCCCTGCCGGGCAAAGGAATGTATCGCTCCGTCCACCTCTTTGGCCTGCGACAGCGCGGTGAACATGATCTGGTCGTTGCCCGCGATCTCCACGAACCCCGCGCCCGCCTCGGCCATCTGTTGCAGAATTTGCGTCAACTCGCGATAGCGCGGCGTCTCGATCTCGAGCCCGCCTTCCACAGGCCCGATCACCTCGACCGTGCCCATGGCCCGCAAGGCGTCCTCGGATATCTCGTCCACGATCATCCGCAGGGTCAATTCGTCCGCCCCCACCTGCGCCACCGCGTCCTCGATCACCCGCGCATACGCCGCCTTCGCACCGTACTCGACGCCCAGCGCAAACCGCCGCTCGCGGTCGCGCAGGCTGTCGGTGGCGTTGGTGGCAAGATCCTCGCGGTCGCCGTCGAAATCCCATTTGTACCAAGGCACTTGCTGCAGGAATTGTGCATAGGCCCGCGCTTGATCCGCCGACAGATCATCCAGCGGGGCGCGTTCCGGCCCACGCCACCACACGGCCAGCCGCCCCAATGTTTCCTCATACGCCGCCTTGGCCAGCAGCTCGGCGGTGAAGCTCACCCCGATCACATAGATCGTCTGCTTGCTCTCGGCCGTGAACCCGCCATGCTCCGCGCTCTCATGGCTCAGCGCACACAGGCTCGACCAAAAGCCTCGGATCGTCTGCATGTACCCGAACTCATGCGGATCCCCCGCGCTGATCACCTGCGCATAATCGTCATAGGCATGCACGATGTGCCATTCCGGATAGGTCATCAGCGTGCGCGACTCGTCGCGCCGATGCGCGGGCGGCAGGATGGGCGCATAGGTCTCGGGCTTGGCCTGCGGGATACAGGCCAGTTCGTTATACGCCACCGGCGACAGCAGGCCCACGACCAGCACGACCACGACCAGCCCCAGCCGCAGCAGCCATTTCAGCGCCCGCCGCATCAGGCGCGGTCCCCCCGGTCCAGAACGGTTCCGGCAAAGAGCGCAAAGCCCCCCAGCCCGATATGCGGCAGGTTCGCAAGGATGCGCGGCACCGACAGCGAAAAGCCCTCGGACGGGTTGGTAAGGATTCCGAAATCAAGGAAGCCATAGGCTGTGAAAATCCCGAAGATCCCATCGGCCAGGTAAAGCGCGCCGAAAATAACCAGGAAAATTTTTGCCGCCCGGTGGCTGATGATCCCCGCCGCCAGTGCCCAGAGCGCCGACACCAGGTGCAGCGCATCGTCGAACGGGTCGAGCGCGAAGATCCCAAAAGCCAATCCGCGCTCATCGGTCAGCCCGGGAATGTAGTTTATCGAGGCCGCCAGCAGCAGCGCCGTTGTGTAGAAGAAACAGATTTTACGAAGCAATGTCATAGCTTATCCAGATACGTGCCCCAAAGGTTGTTGCGAAATGTCAGGTCCGGGTCCAGCGCACGCTTGGTGGCCGCGAATTCCGCCGCGCGCGGATAAGCCCGCGCCATTTGCCCGGGCGTGGCATGGGGTCGGTACGGCAGGTAGTAACTCCCGCCGATACTCGTCACCCCGTCGATCAAGGCCCGGGTCATCCGCGCCATGTCCGCCTCGGCGCGCGCGGTCATTTCCTGGCTGAAGGACATGACGGCGGCGATCCTTGGCACCGGCGCATAGGCCAGCACGCTCACCGGGTCCCGGTCGACAAAGCGCAGCGTGACGTTCAGAAACTCCTGATAGGACGCCGGGATCACCTCGCGGCACAGCGCCACGAACTCGGCAAACCGCTCGGACGCCACAAAGTATTCGTGCAGGATATCCGTCCGGTTCGGGTCGCGGTCATCCAGCGTGATCACCGGCTCGTTCATCAACGCATTGCGCGTCACCGCCCCGCCGCCCAGCGCCGGGCCCAGTTGGGTCTCGAACCACCAACGCAGCGACTTGAACGGTTCGTTCCCCAATTGCCAGCGATAAACCCGCGCCGCGATATGCGCCGCCATGTTCGACCCGCCTGCAGGCTCCAGCGCCTCCTGATCCGCGGCCGGCCGATAGGTGATCATCAGCGCCTTCTCGAAAAACGAGGCCCGCTCCACGTTCAGCCGTCCATAGGCCATGTTGATCGTGTTGTCGTCCAAGGCTTCCACGAACCGCGTGCCGAATTCCTCCGCCCGCATCTCCTCGAGCTGCGGCACCAGCCGCCGGTTCGGCGCCATCTCCACCACCATCTCGGTGATCGCCCCGGTAAGGCCGTAGCCGCCCATGGTCTGACCGAACAGGTCCGCGTTCTGCTCCCGCGAACAGGTCAGCAACTCCCCACCCGGCAGCACCATGTCAAAGCTGCGCACCGTGGCCCCCATCGGCCCCAGCTTGACCGGCCAGCCATGGGCGTTGACGCAGAAGGTGGCCGCAACACCGAAATCGTTGTTGGATTGCATGACCTTGGGACCGTACCCGATCGGATCCAGCGCCGCGATCACCTCCGACCAGCGAGTGCCGGCTTGCACACGGTAGGTGCCGTTCCCGGTGTCAGGCTCCACGAACCCGCCCTGATAGGTCACCGCATGCCCATCCCGCGGAATAGCCTGCCCGCCCATCGAATGCCGTGCCGCCCCCACGTTGACCGGCCTTCCCGCGGCACGCGCCTCTTTGATCTCGGCGCGGATCGCCCTGACCAGCGCATCGCCCCGCCCCTTTTCGATCACGAGGTGCTTGTGCACCGGCGTCTCGCTCAACCCGCTCGCGTCGTTCAGAGTGCCCGCCGCCTCTTTGGGCTTTATCCACGACACACCGTCATAGCCCGGCAGGTCCGCGCGCAGGCGGGACGTCAGGACGCCGCCCACAAGGGCCCCGCCCCCGAACAACACAGTGCGTCTGGACAGTTTGCGCATGAGATTTCCCTATTCCGCTCCCCCAAGGTCTCATGTTTGGTGAAACGAACGAAAATCATAGGTCCGGTTTTCCATACCCTAGCACACAACGCTTTGAAAACGCGCAGCATTCCGGTCGAGGCAAAGCGCTCTCCACCACGCGCGCACCAGAATTTTTTGAAAAATTCTGGCCCAAAAAATCCCTGATTTTTTGCCGGCTTAAAGGTCGAAGGTCGCGAAGACCGGCGCATGGTCCGACGGCTTTTCCCAGCCTCTCGCAGCCCTCAGAATCCGGCTGGAATGCGCTGCGGATTTGATATCGTCACTGGCCCAGATGTGATCCAGCCGCCGGCCCTTGTCCGCCGCATCCCAGTCCTTGGCGCGGTAGGACCACCAGCTGTAAAGCTGTCCCTCCGGAATGTCGGCACGAGTGACATCCGTCCAGTTCCCGGCCTCCTGCGCATCGCCAAGATGTTCCACTTCGACAGGCGTGTGGCTGACCACTTTCAGAAGCTGCTTGTGGCTCCAGACGTCGTCCTCCCGCGGGGCAATGTTCAGGTCACCGACAAGAATGGATTTCCCGGGCTTGTCCTCGCGGAACCAATCGCGCATCTCGGTCAGGTAATCCAGTTTCTGCCCGAACTTCACATTCACTTCGCGGTCCGGCACGTCGCCGCCCGCGGGAACATAGAAGTTATGGATCACCACCCCGTTCTCCAGCTCGCCCGCCACGTGCCGCGCATGGCCCAGCGCCGCGAAATCCTTGTCGCCCACGTCCCTGATCGGCAGCTTCGACAGGATCGCCACGCCGTTATAGCCCTTCTGCCCCCGCGCGATCATGTGGGTGTAGCCCAGCGCCGCGAACCCCTCCAGCGGGATCTTCTCGACTGGCGATTTGCATTCCTGCAGGCACAGGATATCCGGCGCCTCCTCCTGCAACAGCTTCAGCACGATCGGCTCGCGCAGGCGGACCGAGTTGATGTTCCAGGTGGCAAGCGTGAAGGACATGGGGCTCCTGTCAGTTCGGCGTATCGGGTCCCGGCGATATAAAACCCAGCGCATCGCGCAGCACAAGCAGGAAGGCGTCCGGCGTCTCGATCTGTGGGATGTGCCCGCTGTCAGGGATCGTCAGCAGACGTGCGCCAGGCGTCAGCCGGGTCAATTCATCGCCCTGACCCAGCGGCGTGACGGTGTCCTCTTCGCCCCAGATATAGGCCGCCGGAAGGCTCAACGCGGCGTAGCTCTCGGACCGCGTGCTCAGCGCATCCTGCGGCGGAACAAGCAGGCTTGGCACCCAGTCGGCATAGCTTTCCGTTGTGCCTTGCCGGATGAATGGCGCTTTCAGGACGGTCAGAACCTCGTCCGTTGCCGCCGCATCCACGTGTATCAACTGGCGCAGGAAAGTGCCCGTCAGCAGGGGATTGTTCATGGTCAGCGCCGTCACCGCCTCGCGCAGCGGGCCGAACCGCAGCGGCAGCGGCAGATCCTTCCCGTGGCTATTCAGTCCAAGGGCTCCGTCCACCACCACGAGCCCGGCAAAGGCATCGGGCCGTTGCATGACGGCCTCCACCCCCGGCCCAGCGCCAATGGAATGCGCCACCAGTATGGGCTGGGTATCCAGCGCATCGACCAGCGCCAGGATCCGCTCCGCCTGCCGCGTCCGGCTGTAGTCGCCATCCCTGGCCCGCTCGGAAAAGCCAAAGGGCGGCATGTCGAACGCCACCGCTCGCCACCCACCCGCACCGATCTCTTCCAGCACGGGCTGCCACAGGCCGGACCAGGCCGCCGTGCCATGGGCGAAAAGCACAACAGGCGCATCCCCGTCCCCCTCTTCGAGCACAAAGACACCGCCCATCGCCGTTTCGATCAGCCGTCCCTCTTTCGGAACCGCGGCCTCCAACGGCTCTGTCTCACGCAGATGCGCCGCCACCCGCGCCGCGAGCAGCACGACGGACACCAGAACCAACAGGCTCACCAGGGTTTTGATCATGAAACGCATCCTGGTCCTCCCGCCTCAAAGGCTATGCAACCGCGGCCTGTTCACAAGGTCAGCAAAACCTGACCTTCCATGGACGTAGACAAAAAAAAGACCCCGGCGAAGGCCGGGGTCAGTCCAACAGGGAGGTGCATAGATTTAGGCCCGTATGCGGCGGGTTGGTCGTCATATTACGGGACGGCGCGAGACGCAGCATTGACCCAGATCAAGCCAAAAGGCGATAGCCACCCGACTCTGTCACCAGCAAACGCGCGTTGGAGGGATCTGGTTCAATTTTCTGACGCAGGCGGTAGATATGGGTTTCCAGAGTATGCGTCGTCACCCCGGCGTTATACCCCCAGACCTCGTGCAGAAGCACGTCGCGAGCGACAACGCCCTCGGGCGAACGATACAGGAATTTCAGGATATTGGTTTCTTTCTCCGTCAGACGGATCTTCCGGTCTTCATCGGTGATCAGCATCTTCATGGCCGGCTTGAATGTGTAGGGTCCAAGCTGGAAAATCGCGTCCTCGGACTGTTCGTGCTGACGAAGCTGGGCGCGGATACGGGCCAGCAAAACGGGAAACTTGAATGGCTTGGTGATATAGTCGTTGGCCCCGGCATCGAGACCAAGGATCGTGTCGGCATCCCCGTCATGGCCGGTCAGCATCACGATCGGCGCTTTCACGCCCTGCTTGCGCATCAACCGGCAAAGTTCGCGTCCATCCGTGTCGGGAAGGCCTACATCAAGGATAACCAGGTCGTAGATCCCGTCCTTTGCATGCGCCATGGCCTCCGACCCGTTTCCGGCCTCGAGGACGTCAAAATCCTCGGTAATCACCAGTTGCTCACTCAAGGCCTCGCGCAGGTCCTCGTCATCATCCACGAGCAGAATTTTCTTCAGCTGAGCCATTGTCTTGTTCCTCTTTGCCTGCAAGCTACTTGTGCCACCACTCGGCGCCGGACAAGAACTGTGACAGGTCAATCACGGGCTAGTTATGGCAGAGCTTGAATTGTTTCATTCGGTTACAAAAGCCTGTAATCGAGTCGCTCGAAGTAACTTCACGGATCAGGAAGGGCGCGTGATGCAGCTTGGCCCCGACAAGACGGAACTCCTCGCGCGGGCTCGCGCCGATCTGCGCATGGGGGTGCCGGTAGTCTTGTGCGACGGCAACGCGCTTGCCATCGTCGCGGCGGCGGAAACCTGCGATCCGGCCCGTCTCGACGCGTTGCAATCGACAGGTCTGGAACTGCATCTGGCCATCTCGGCCCGCCGCGCCGCAACGCTGAAGGCTCGCGCTTATGACGGCGATCTCGCGCGTATCGTCGTTCCGAAAGAGGCGCCCCTGTCATGGGTGCAGGCCGTGGCGGACCCCGCAGACGACCTTCGGAGCCCGATGAAGGGCCCGCTCATCTCGGCGCGCGAAGGCAAGGCCGACACCCATCGCGCGGCTCTGTTGCTGGTCAAGTCCGCCCGCCTTTTGCCTGCCGCGATTGTCATGGCGATCCCGCCCGATACGCTGGACACTGCATTGACTGTGCTCAACGTGGCCGACATCACCGCGCACCTGAAAGAGGCGAGCCCCATGCACAAGGTGGTCAGCGCCCGACTGCCCCTCGAAGTGTCCGAGGCCGGACGTCTTCACATCTGGCGGCCCGAGGACGGCGGCGAAGAACATTACGCCATAGAAATCGGCAGCCCGGCACGGCACGAACCGGTCTTGTCGCGTCTGCATTCCGCCTGTTTCACCGGTGACCTTCTGGGCAGCCTGAAATGCGATTGCGGCCCACAGTTGCGGGCGGCATTGGCGCAGATGGGGGTCGAGGGCGCGGGCGTGCTGCTTTACCTCAACCAGGAAGGGCGCGGGATCGGCTTGGCCAACAAGATGCGCGCCTACGCCTTGCAGGATCAGGGGTTTGACACGGTCGAGGCCAATCACAGGCTTGGGTTCGAGGATGACGAGCGCGATTTTCGCATCGGCGCCGATATCCTTCGCAACATGGGTTTCGGCGCGGTGCGCCTGCTGACCAACAACCCCGCCAAAATCGACATGATGCAAAGCTGCGGCATCGACGTGGTGGAACGCGTACCGCTCAAGGTCGGCGAAGGGGCGCATAACCGCGCCTATCTCGCGACCAAGGCCGCTAAGTCAGGGCACCTGCTGTAGCCTAGTCTCTTGCGTCCGGGTCTGGCTGCCCTACACCCCGGAAAATGGGTTTCAGCGGCAGGATCCACGCTATACCCAGCACGATGAAAACGACCAGCTCAGTCAGGAACCCGACATCGTACCCGGCGCGCAGCCAATCCGTCAGGTTCACCGCCACCACAATGTAAAGCGGCAGGGCGATCAGCAGGATTACCAGCGACCAGCGGCGGCGGGCTTTGTAACTCAGGGCCATGCGGTCCTCTAAAGGTCTGTCGGTCTCAGTCGGCGAAGGGGTCGGTGACGAGGATCGTGTCCTCCCGCTCGGGCGAGGTTGAGAGTAGAGCGACCGGGCACTGGATCAACTCCTCGACCCGACGCACGTACTTGATGGCGTTTGCCGGCAGATCGGCCCAGCTGCGCGCGCCTTCGGTGGTCTCGGACCAACCCTGCATTTCCTCAAAGACCGGTTTGCAGCGCCACTGCTGATCGGTCGCGGTGGGCAGGTAATCCAGCTGCTTGCCATCCAGTTCGTAACCCACGCAGATCTTCAGCGTATCGAACCCGTCCAGCACATCGAGCTTGGTCAGCGAAATCCCGGTCACGCCCGACGTCGCACAGGTCTGGCGCACAAGTGCTGCATCGAACCAGCCGCAGCGCCGCTGGCGGCCCGTGACGGTGCCGAACTCGCGCCCGCGTTCGCCGAGGCGCTGACCATCCTCATCCTGCAACTCGGTCGGAAACGGACCTTCGCCCACGCGGGTCGTATAGGCCTTGACGATTCCCAGAACGTAATCGATCGCGCCCGGCCCCATGCCGACGCCGGTGGCGGCCTGCCCCGCGATGACATTCGAGGAGGTCACGAAAGGATAGGTGCCAAAGTCGATGTCCAGCAGCGCCCCCTGCGCGCCCTCAAACAGGATTCGCTTGCCGGCCTTGCGCTGATCGTTCAGCACCTTCCACACCGGCGCGGCATAGGGCAGAAGCTCTTGCGCGATGGATTTCAGCTGCGCCACCAGCTTGTCGCGATCCACCGGCTCGATGCCCAGTCCTTTGCGCAAAGGATCGTGGTGTTGCAACGCGCGGTCCACCCGCGCCTCGAGCGTCGCGTCATCGGCAAGGTCCGCCACGCGGACCGAGCGGCGGCCCACCTTGTCCTCATAGGCCGGGCCGATGCCGCGTCCGGTGGTGCCGATCTTGGTGCCCTTACTCGCCGCTTCTTCGCGGGCACGGTCGAGCTCGCCGTGAATCGGCAGGATCAGCGGCGTGTTCTCGGCGATCATCAGCGTCTCGGGGCTGATCTCGACCCCCTGCTCGCGGATCGAGGCGATTTCGTTGACCAGATGCCACGGGTCCAGCACCACGCCATTGCCGATCACGCTCAGCTTGCCGCCGCGCACCACGCCGGACGGCAGCGCGTTCAGCTTGTAGACCTTGCCGTCTATCACCAGCGTGTGGCCCGCGTTGTGCCCGCCTTGAAACCGCGCGATCACGTCCGCGCGCTCGCTCAGCCAGTCAACGATCTTGCCTTTACCCTCGTCACCCCACTGGGCGCCGACAACGACGACATTTGCCATGAAAACCTCTCAGGCGGTGGTTGAACCCCGCGCCCGTATACCCACACCGCCAAGCGTGCGAAACCGGAATTTCGCACACGGGCTGGACAGCGTCGCCTGCGGCGGGCACATCTTGTCCGACGCAAGGCAGGAGGGCGCGGATGACCGGATTTATCCTAAGGTGGGCATTGGCCTTCATCCTGCTGGCCGCGACGTTCAACCCGACACGGTACAATTTCATCGTCTGGGCGCAGGAAAACTGGGACGCGCAAATGCCCCTGACCGTGCTCTTCGCGCTGCTGCTTCTGGTGGGCTACATCATCTACCTGCGCGCCACGCTGCGCTCGATCGGAGCGTTCGGCATGGGCTTGATCCTCGCTATCGCAGCAGCCTTGGCGTGGGTGCTCGTCGACTACGGTTTCCTTGATCTCGACGATCCGACGCGGAACCTCTGGCTGGGCCTTGTCGCACTTTCCCTCGTCCTCGGCATCGGCCTCAGCTGGAGCCACGTGCGCCGCCGCCTGTCGGGCCAATCCGACATGGATGACGTGGACGAGTAGGCCCTTGCCGGCGCGACCTTTCCAACCGGACCTTCCGCTACGCAACCAGGGTTGAAAACGGCGGGTTGCGGGGGACGCCTGAATTGCTTAGATACCGCCCATCCGAACCCGAGGGACCACGTCTTATGGAAAATGTCATCCTGCTTGTTCACCTGCTGCTCGCGCTCGCGCTGATCGGTGTCGTGCTGTTGCAGCGCTCCGAAGGCGGCGGCCTTGGCATGGGCGGCGGGGGCGGCAACGTGTCCACAGGTCGGTCCGGCACCACCGCGCTCGGAAAGCTGACATGGGTGCTCGGCCTGTCGATCTTCGCCACCACGCTGACCTTGACGGTCATCGCGGCACAGAACGCAGGCGGATCCTCGGTCCTTGACCGGATCACCGATGACAGGCCCGCAGCCGAGGAAAGCGATCCTGCGCTGGATGACAGTGGTGATGGCCTTCTGCCGCCGTCGGCGGGCGATGACGCTCCTTTGACACCTACCGCCGACTGACCCAGAAACACCACTAAGGCTTGCGGACGCGCATACGCGTGTCACAGCATATTGCGCCTTTCATCCGAATCCTTTAAGGCTCGAGTCCCGTGGTGATGCGGTGCCTTGGGCTTCGATTCGACCGCATCTAACTGGCGATAAACGCCGCAATCACGGGGGATTGCCAGCGCATGGCACGTTACATTTTCATCACCGGCGGCGTTGTTTCCTCTCTCGGCAAGGGCCTTGCCTCTGCGGCACTCGGGGCACTTTTGCAGGCGCGCGGCTTTTCGGTGCGTCTGCGCAAGCTGGATCCCTACCTGAATGTCGATCCCGGCACGATGTCGCCCTTCGAGCACGGCGAGGTCTTCGTCACAGATGATGGCGCCGAGACCGATCTCGACCTTGGCCACTATGAACGCTTCACCGGCGTTCCGGCCCGCATGACGGATTCGGTCAGTTCGGGCCGCATCTATTCCAACGTGCTGGAACGCGAGCGCCGCGGCGACTACCTCGGCAAGACCATTCAGGTCGTCCCCCACGTCACCAACGAGATCAAGGATTTCATCGGCATCGGCGATGACGAGGTCGATTTCATGCTGTGTGAGATCGGCGGCACCGTGGGCGACATCGAGGGCCTGCCCTTCTTCGAGGCGATCCGCCAGTTCAGCCATGACCGCCCGCGGGGGCAGTGCATCTTCATGCATCTGACGCTTCTACCGTACCTCGCCGCCAGCGGCGAATTGAAGACGAAGCCGACGCAGCATAGCGTGAAGGAACTACAATCCATCGGGATCGCACCCGACATCCTCGTCTGCCGCTCGGAACAGCCGATCCCGGAAAAGGAACGCGAGAAGATCGCGCTTTTCTGCAACGTCCGCAAAGAGGCCGTGGTCGCAGCTTATGACCTCAATTCGATCTACGAGGCCCCGCTGGCCTATCATCATGAGGGGCTGGATCAGGCCGTTCTGGATGCGTTCAACATCTCTCCCGCGCCGCGCCCGGACCTGACGACCTGGCAGGACGTGGGCGATCGCATCCACAATACCGACGGCGCGGTCAACATCGCCATCGTCGGCAAGTACACTCAGCTGGAAGACGCCTACAAATCCATCAAGGAAGCGCTGACCCATGGCGGCATGGCGAACCGGGTCAAGGTCAACGTCGAATGGGTCGATGCCGAGGTCTTCGACCGCGAAGACGCCGCGCCGCACCTCGAAGGCTACCACGCGATCCTCGTGCCCGGCGGCTTTGGAGAGCGCGGCACGGAAGGCAAGATCAAGGCCGCGCAATTCGCCCGCGAGCGCAAGATTCCCTATCTGGGCATCTGCCTTGGTATGCAAATGGCGGTAATTGAGGCCGCGCGCAACAAGGCGGGTTTGAAAGACGCAGGCTCGGAAGAGTTCGATCATGAAGCCGGCAAGAAGCGCTTCACCCCTGTCGTCTATCACCTCAAAGAATGGGTGCAGGGCAACGAAAAGGTCAAGCGCAAGGTCACCGACGACAAAGGCGGCACGATGCGTCTTGGCGCCTACGACGCTGTGCTCAAGGAAGGGTCGAAAGTGGCCGAGGTCTATGGCGGCACCGCCATCGACGAGCGTCACCGCCACCGCTACGAAGTGGACATCGAGTACCGCAAACAGCTTGAGGAGTGCGGGCTTGTCTTTTCCGGAATGTCGCCCGACGGCCGTTTGCCGGAAATCGTGGAGTGGGACGATCATCCGTGGTTCATAGGCGTGCAGTTCCACCCCGAGCTGAAATCGAAACCTTTCAAGCCGCACCCGCTGTTCGCGGATTTCGTGCGAGCGGCCGTGGAAACCTCGCGCCTCGTCTAAGCTCTTAAAAACAAGCAACAAAGTCAGGTCGTAAAATTTTTTTGACGACCGCTTTGAACCGTTCCGCATGTCGCCGCGACCTATGTTCGAGCCCCGGGATTGTCCTGGGCCGCGCATAGACATGAGGTATAGAATGAAAACGATCTTTAAATCCCTGACCGCCGCCGCAGCCCTGTCCGCGGCCATCACCAGCACCGCTACCGCCCAGGACGCCGAGAAATGGGAAGGCTTCTACGCCGGCGGCAAGCTGAACATGCAGTCGCTCGATTTCAGCGGCGCGCCCATCAACCTCGGCTCGGCAAACAACTTCGCCGTGTTCGGCGGCTACAACCATGCGATCGCCCCCAACTGGGTGCTGGGTGGCGAACTGGAATACGGCAGTGCGATGAGCCACAACCTGATGGGCCCGGTCGACATCGATCTGGAAAACAACATCAATCTGCGGGCACGCGGCGGGTATGCGTTCGGCAACTCGCTGGTCTACGGGACCGCAGGCTATGGTTGGTCTGACTGGGATGTCGATGTTGCCGGGTTCAGCGGTTCCGCCGACGGGTTCTCCTATGGTGTCGGTTTTGAGACGCTGCTGAGCGAGAACGTCTCGACCCGGTTCGAATACACCCGCACCGACTACGACTTCTCGGGCCCGGGCCTCGCGGGGCAATCGGGCGAGGTCGACAGGCTGTCCGTGGGCATCGCCTACAAATTCTGAAGCACGATTTTTCAGACACAATCAAGGCGTCCGCCCCGGGCGCCTTCTCGTCGTTGCGATAAGACGAGTCAGTACCGCAGATTTGTCAGATCGTCGTTGGGGTCCTCCTGAGGCGGATGAAAGCGCAGCATTCGGCGCGAGACGCCAAGTTCGAGCACCGGGCTGAACAGATCTCTCAGAAGCGAACGGCGTTCGTGGTAGACAGCCGTCTCGGCCTCGCGGTCGAGGCGCAACTTGTTCTCCAAAAGCGTCGCGATGATCCGCTCGTCCAAGATATACCGGCCCTGCCTGCCTGTTTGCCGATCCTCAGCCTGGGCCTCAAGCCATCTCTGGATCCGCGAACGATCCTCGACATCCTGATCCGGCCATACGAGGTAGAACCCGGAATTCAGCCGAAGACAAATCGAGTCCAGCATTAGCGCCGCGCCTGCCAGTTCCTCGGGAATGTCGCGCTTTGTCAGGTAGTTGAAGCGATGGGGCTGGCCGTTGAGGAACACGGTCAGTGCCGTCCCCAGATCCATGAACTTCTGTGCCATGACCCAGCCAAGAACGCGCCTCGGGTCGCCCGACCAGTCGTAGGCCCGAAGAAAACTGCGCGCCTCGTCTTGCGTGCAGCCGCGCAGATAGGCCAATTGGTCCTCCGGCGCGGCGAGCGAAATGTTGACGACAGGCTTTGCAACGTTGCGCGACATGGCAGACTTCACACTTAAGAATATCATGCGGATGAATGCAACGTGACGCGCAAACATGCCGTTTGTTGGGAGCAAATGTGTCACGTTTCCGGCCTCCGCCACCAATGCGCGGATTTACGCCTGCAATTTTGTTTTCCTGCTCACGGCTGACACGGTAAACGTGACGAACCGATCCTGGATACACGGAGCCGCCCCATGGAAAAAACCTCGCTGCTTCACCGTTTGCTGCATGCGTTCGACGCGCCCGAACCCGCGCCCCTGCCCGCGCCCGACGAAAAGCTGGCGCTTGGTGCGCTGATGGTGCGCGTGGCGATGTCGGATCACAGCTACAAGTTTGCAGAGGTCCACCGGATCGACCTGTTACTAGGCCGGCTGTTCGGACTTGGGCCGATCGAGGCGGCCAAGATGCGCGCGACCTCCGAGCGGCTGGAGCGAGACGCGCCGGACACTGAGGAATTCGGCGACATCCTTCGCAAGACCGTCAGCTTTGCCGCACGTGTCGATGCGCTCGAAGCGCTGTGGGAAGTGACGCTGGCCGATGGCGTCCGGCGAGAGGAAGAACTGGAAGTGCTGGAAGACGTGCGCCAAACGCTGGGTCTGTCGCCCGACGACAGCGATGCCGCACGCGCGCGCGCCGAAACCGAACTGGGTGGCAGCCAGTAGCGTCCCGACGCGCAGATTCTCGTTGGCGGCGGCCTGCTGGTTCCCTATATCCTCGTCATGTTTGCTGATTTTCTGAAAAAACTCACCGACTCGACTCCGGAAACCCTGCCCCAAGAGGATGCGCGGCTGGCGCTGACGGCTCTGCTGGTCCGCATTGCTCGGTCGGACGGACATTTCGATGCCGAGGAGCGGCAGCGCATCCTGGCCATCGCGCGAACCCGCTACCAGTTGTCCGGAGCGGATGCTGGCACGTTGCTGGAGCAGGCCGAGCAGCTGGAAGGCGAAGCGCCGGACACCGTACGCTTCACCCGCGCCATCAAGGACGCCGTGGCCTATGACGACCGGCTTCGGGTGGTAGAGGCGCTGTGGCAAGTGGCGCTGGCCGATGGCGAGCGCGATGCCAGCGAGGACGCGATTATCCGGATGGCGTCGAACTTCCTCGGCGTGACCGACATGGACAGCGCCCTTGCCCGCCAACGCCAGGAAAAGGAATGATCGCCAGCCTGCCGATGTACGACCGGCCCGAGATTCGGGCAGCGACGGACAGCTTCTGGCAGGCGATAAGAAAGGCGCTTGGACACGGTCCCGACGCACTGACGCGCGAGGGCGATCCGTGGGACCAATGGCAATCCCCGGATCTTTTGCTGTCTCAGACCTGCGGATACCCCTACCGCGCCCGCCTGCATGGCAAGGTCCAGATCGTGGGCACGCCGCATTACGGACTGGAAGGGTGCGGGGCGGGTGAGTATTGCTCGGTCTTCGTGGCGCGCAAGCACGATCCCCGCAGCGATCCGGAAGAATTTTCTGCCGCGCCCTTTGCCTATAACGAACCGATGTCGCAAAGCGGCTGGGCCGCGCCCGGTGCCTATGCCGAAGCGCGCGGCTTCGCCTTTACCGACACGCGGCGTACCGGCAGCCATCAGGCCTCGGCCCGCGCCGTGGCGGAAGGTCAGGCCGATCTGGCCGCGCTCGACGCGCAAAGTTGGCGGCTGATGCAGCGCTACGACACTTTAGCAGACAAGCTGCACGTCATTGCCGCGACGCCGCCCACACCCGCGCTGCCCTTCATCACGGCGAACGGACAGGATGCCGACGCGATGTTTAACGCCCTTCAGACCGCGATCGAGGCTCTGCCGGCCGAGACACGCGATGCCCTCGACCTGCGCGGGATCGTACGTATCCCGCCCGAGGCCTACCTGGAGATACAGACCCCGGCCCCGCCGCCCGCTTGACGCCACGACACCCCGCCGCATTCGCCCAAAACCCGGGCAATCCGCACGAAACAGACGAAAAAACATCGTTTTGCAAGTTGCATTGGCCCAGAATTGCTGCCCTATTGTCCGGTGTGACTGCCTGACCTGCAAACCGGAAGCTGCCTTTGCCTGACGAAAAGCCCGTCATCGAGATCCGCAATCTGCACAAGGCCTATGGTAACCTTGAGGTCATAAAGGGCGTCGACATCACGGCGGCCAAGGGCAGCGTGGTGTCGCTCATCGGCTCCTCGGGGTCAGGCAAATCCACTATTCTGCGCTGCGCAAACCTGCTCGAAGACAGCCAGCAGGGAGATATCCTGTTCAAGGGCGAGCCCGTGACCTGGAAAGGCTCTGACCTGAACCGGCACCCGTCGGACCCCAAGCAGGTGCTGCGTATACGCACGAACCTGTCGATGGTATTCCAGCAGTTCAATCTGTGGGCGCATCTGACCATCCTGCAAAACGTGATGGAGGCGCCGGTTACCGTACTGCGCCGCCCCAAGGCAGAGGTCGAGAAGGCTGCGCGCGGGTATCTGGATAAAGTTGGCATCGGCGACAAATGCGACGCCTATCCCGCGCAACTGTCGGGCGGACAACAGCAGCGTGCCGCCATCGCGCGCGCGCTCTGCATGGAGCCCGAAGCGCTCTTGTTCGACGAACCCACCTCGGCGCTCGACCCCGAACTGGAACAGGAAGTCGTGCGCGTGATCAAGGATCTGGCCGCCGAGGGGCGGACCATGATGATCGTGACCCACGACATGAAAATGGCCCGGGACGTGTCCGACCACGTCATTTTCCTGCACCAGGGCCTGATCGAAGAAGAAGGTGATCCGGAGACGCTCTTCGGTTCACCCAAATCCGAGCGGTTGCGTCAGTTTCTCAGCTCGACGATGGCCGCCTGAACCAAAAGAACCAAGCAAGGGAGACACTTATGAAAAAGCTAGTTCTTTCCACACTTGCCCTGGCAGTTGCCGGCGGCATGGCAATGGCCCAGGACAAGACGATCCGCCTGGGCACCGAAGGCGCTTATGCGCCTTGGAACTTTGTGAATGACGCGGGCGAGATCGACGGCTTCGAGCGCGAGCTGGGCGACGAGCTGTGCACGCGGGCCGAGTTGACCTGCGAATGGGTCAAGAACGACTGGGATTCGATCATCCCCAACCTGGTGGGCGGCAACTATGACGTCATCATCGCGGGCATGTCGATCACCGACGAGCGTGACGAAGTCATCGACTTCACCCAAAACTACACTCCGCCCGATCCCTCGGCCTATGCCGGCATGTCGGACGGCGTCGATGTCGAAGGCGGCGTGATCGCGGCCCAGACGGGCACGATCCAGGCGGGATATGTCGCCGAATCCGGTGCGACGCTGGTGGAATTCGCCACGCCCGAGGAAACCATCGCCGCCGTTCGCAACGGCGAGGCCGATGCAGTACTGGCCGACAAATCGTTCCTTGCGCCGATTGTGGCCGAAGACAGCGATATGATGTTCGTGGGCGAGGATGTTCCGCTCGGCGGGGGCGTCGGCATGGGGGTCCGTGAATCCGACACCGAGCTGAAAGAGACGTTCGACGCCGCGATCCAGTCGATGAAGGACGATGGCAGTCTGAACGAGCTGATCAAGAAATGGGAAGTCGCCTCGACTTTCGAATAAGCTGAAACAGCCGCGCCCCGGGCATTCTGGGGCGCGCGCTTTGGGCCTGACGGGGACACATGGCCGACACCACGCGCATCTTCACGCCCGGCGTCACGCTCGGGCCTTCGCTCTTGGGCCGGGCCGCGAGGGATCGTGATGTTTGATTTCTGCACCGACCCCTCGGTACTCGGCGATGTCCAGTGGCTGGCCTGCTACCTGACGACCGCCAAACACGCCAATCTCTATTTCGCCGTCGGCCTTGTACTGGTGCTGTTGGCCATCACCGCGCCCACTGCACTTGCCTTCGGCTTCGGCGCCGCCACCGCTGCGCGCTCGAAATTCCGGCCGCTGGCCTGGCTGTCGCATGGATACATCAACCTAGTGCGCGGCGTGCCCGACACCGCGTTTTTCCTGTTCTTCATCATCGCGCTCGACCAGGGCATCGAATGGGTCCGGCATAAGGTCAAATGCCCGGACTGGAGCGAACCCATCCGCCAGGGCAATGATTTCATCGTCTGCCAATCCGCCAAGATGCCGCTGGGCGAAGCCGATCAATGGGTACACGAGATCTATGGCTTCTTCCTTGCCGTGCTGACCTTCGCGCTGGTCTTCGGCGCATTTGCGGGCAACGTGATCTACGGTGCCATGCGCACCGTGCCGCGCGGCCAGATCGAAACCGCCGAGGCCTATGGCATGACCCCGCGCCAGAGTTTCTGGCGCATCCTCGTGCCGCAAATGTGGGTCTATGCACTGCCCGGGCTCAGCAATGTCTGGATGGTGCTGACCAAGGCGACGCCGTTGCTGTTTCTGCTGGGGGTCGAGGATATCGTCTACTGGGCGCGGGAACTGGCAGGGACAGCCCTGCCGAAGTTCACCGATTACCCGCATGGCGACTGGCGGATGTGGTATTTCCTGGCGCTGCTGGTCTTCTACCTTGGCCTGACGCGGGTGTCCGAGATCGTGCTCGACCGGCTGATGATCAAGCTTTCGCACGGTCAGGCCACAACTGGCGGCGAAGCCCTGAGAAAGGCGGCGGCGTGATGAGTTGCTGGCAGACCATCCAGGATTACGCGCTGCGCTCCATCGGGCTGGGTGAAAGGCTGTTGCCGCGTGAAGATTTCACGTTTTGCCAGCAGGTCACGCTGATCGGGTCTGGCATGATCTGGAATATCTATTTCGGCGTGCTGGCGATCATCCTCGGCTTCGGCCTCGCGACGGTTGTGGCCGTGGGCAAAGCATCACCTAATCGCTTGCTGCAAAAGCCGTCGGCCTGGTTCATCTACATCTTCCGGGGCTCGCCGCTCTTCATCCAATTCTTTTTCGCTTACGCGGCGTTTCTGAACCTCAAGTCCGTTTATCCGGTATTCGATGCGTTCACAGCCGCCTGGCTGGGCGCGTTGATCGTGCTTTTCCTCAACACCGCCGCCTATTCGGGCGAGATCTTCTACGGTGCCCTGCGCTCGATCCCCAAGGGCGAGGTCGAGGCCGCGGATGCCTATGGGTTCTCGGGGTTCACCCGGTTCCGGCGGATCATCTGGCCCACCATGCTGCGGCTGGCATGGCCCGCCTACACCAACGAGGCGATCTTTCTCTTTCACGCGACCACTCTCGTTTTCTTCTCGGCCTTCCCGGCGTGGCAGCAACGGGGCGACGCGCTCTATTACGCGAATTACTTTGCCGACAAGACGTTCAACCCGTTCGTGCCTTACCCTATCCTGGCGGGCTACTTCATCCTGTTGACGCTGGTGGTGATCTCGATCTTCGGTCTGGCGAACCGGCGGCTGAACCGTCACCTGCCCCAGGAACGTCGCGCCCGCATGCGTTTTCGCCCGAACATCATTCGCTGAGGCGGGTCCAGCTTTGCAGGACTGCGCCAGCCCGCAGCGCCCGCGCTAGGCCGGATCGTCGTCCCTTTCGCGGGCTTTCCTGTCTTGCATCGCGCGATCCCATTGGCCCGGCGCTAACAACTTGCGAAAAGCCCGCTCCAACTCCGCCGTGCCGTCGCGGTCATACCAGCGACCGTGGGCGATGATCACGCGCCGCGCGCCCCATCCGACAATCGTCTCGATATCCTCGGCGAATGCTTGTTTGTCGCGAAAGGTCCAGCGAATCAGCGGCGGCGTCTTGCCGTCGTGATCGTCGATTCCGTTCAGCCACACGAATGGCCTGCACCGCGCCGGCAGCTTGTCGGTCTCGAAGGCCTCGATCAGGTCGGTCAGGATGGTCGTGGTGGATGCCTTGTGAAAGAACGCGAGTTCCTTGTGCGTCCGGCTGCCGCGCACCAGAAGTTGCGCGATTTGCCCGGCCCACGGCGCTTCCGCCTGGCGCGGCTGTAATTCCTGGCCGTCCGGCATGTCGACCCCGAGCTTTGCCGCACGTTCCTGCGTACCCGGTGCCATCCAGAAGGCCGCCTCGGGATAGGCCGCGGCCCATTCGGGAATGTGCAAAAAGTGGAACTGGTTCGGCGCGACGAGGTGCTTCACCGGCCCCAGCACCGCCAAGGCATCCTTCAGATCTTTGGTGAGCGGGGTCGGAGAATGCACCCACAGGTCGCCGTTCTCCAGCTGGATCACCGTGGCGCGGGTGGGAAAAGGAAAGCCCATCACCGTCACTGGCGCACCGTCGATGATCCAGATGCCGTCGGCCACGGGTTTGAGCACATTCAGCGGCTCGTACCCCGTGGCCGACACGCGCCTTACTCCGTCACCGTGACGGACACCATCCGGTCCGGCTCACCGATGACGGCCCCGTTGGGGCCTTCGCCGCGCTTGATGTTGTCCAGCACGTCCAGCCCGTCGGTCACGCGGCCCACGACGGTGTATTCACCGTCGAGGAATGGCCCCGGCGCAAACATGATGAAGAACTGGCTGTTGGCGCTGTCGGGGCTTTGGCTGCGGGCCATGCCGACAACACCGCGGTCAAAGGTGATGTCCGAGAACTCGGCGGCCAGATCGGGACGGTCGCTGCCGCCGCGCCCGGCCATGGACATGTCGCCGCCCATCTTGCCGAATTCGACGTCGCCAGTCTGCGCCATGAAGCCGTCGATGACGCGGTGGAAAACCACGTTGTCATAGGCACCTTCCTGGGCCAGTTCGGTGATCTGTTCGACATGGCCGGGCGCCACGTCCTCCAGCAGGTCGACCTTGATTGTGCCGTTGGCCTCTCCCGCGACCTCGATCTCGAGGCCGGTGGCAAAGGCCGGTGCGGCCAGCAGGGTGAAGAGTGCAGATAGTTTAAGCATCGGCGGCCACCTTCACGCTGATCATCCGGTCGGGGCTTGCGGGCGGCTCGCCGCGGGTGATCGCGTCGACATGCTCCATCCCGTCGATCACGCGGCCATAGACCGTGTATTGCCGGTTGAGGAAATGGTTGTCCGAGAAATTGATGAAGAACTGGCTGTTGGCGCTGTCGGGGTTCTGGCTGCGCGCCGCGCCCAGTGTACCGCGGTCGTGGGGGACGCCCGAAAACTCGGCCTTGAGGTTGGGCAGGTCGCTGCCGCCCGTGCCGGCGCTGCGGATGTTGAAATCCTTTTCCATGTTGCCGTTGGCCACATCGCCCGTCTGGGCCATAAAGCCGTCGATCACCCGGTGAAAGGCCACGTTGTCGTATTGGCCCGACCGCGCCAGTTCCTTCATACGCTCGCAATGGCCCGGGGCCACGTCGGGCAGAAGTTCGATCGTTACGGTGCCGTCCTTCAGCTCCATCAGGATCGTGTTCTCGGGGTCTTTGATCTCGGCCATGCGGGCCTCCTTGTTGACTTGGGTTGGGCAATACCTAGGCGCTCAGCCAGGGATTGCCAAGCCAGAGGTTGACGCCCCTGCAAGGTCGCGCCAAAAGGCCCGCGACCGCCACCCTTTGGAGAGCACACGATGGCCTGGAAGACGCTCGATGACATGGACCTCGATGGCAAGACCGTGCTGACACGGGTGGATATCAACGTGCCGGTCGAGGACGGGCGCGTCACCGACGCCACGCGGCTGGAACGCATCAAGCCCACCATCGACGCCATCCTCGCAGCGGGCGGCAAGCCGCTCTTGCTGGCGCATTTCGGGCGTCCCAAGGGCAAGGTGGTGGACGAGATGTCGCTGCGCCAGGTGGTGCCGGCCCTGCAACAGGCGACGGGGCATACCGTGCAGTTCATCGAAACGCTGGACGGGGCCGAAGAGTCCACCGCCGAGGCCAAGGCGGCCGAGGTTCTGCTGCTGGAGAACATCCGCTTTCATCCCGGCGAAGAGGCCAATGACCCCGACTTTGCCGCGCGCCTTGCCGGTCTTGGCGATGTCTATTGCAACGATGCCTTTTCGGCCGCGCACCGCGCCCATGCCTCGACCGAGGCGCTGGCCCGACATTTGCCCGCCTGCGCGGGGCGGTTGATGCAGGCCGAACTGTCGGCACTGGAAGCGGCGCTTGGCACTCCCGAACGGCCCGTGGTGGCCGTGGTGGGCGGGGCCAAGGTCTCGACCAAGCTGGACCTGCTGGGCAACCTCGTCGAGAAGGTGGACAAGCTGGTGATCGGTGGCGGCATGGCCAACACGTTCCTGGCGGCGCAGGGGCTTAGCGTGGGCAAATCGCTGTGCGAGCACGACATGACCGACACAGCGCGCCAGATCATGGTCAAGGCCGGTGGCGCGGGCTGTGAAATCCTGCTGCCCGCCGATGTCGTGGTGGCAGAAGAGTTTCGCACAGGCGCCGCGCACCAGACAGTTCCGGCCCATGCCTGCCCGGACGATGCGATGATCCTGGATGCCGGGCCGCAGGCCGTCGCGCGGATCACCGCCGCGCTCAATACCGCGCGGACACTTATCTGGAACGGCCCGCTGGGGGCGTTTGAGATCGAGCCATTCGATGCGGCCACCAACGCCGCCGCCGCTCATGCCGCCAAGCGCAGCCGCGACGGACACTTAACCTCGGTCGCGGGCGGTGGCGACACTGTGGCGGCGCTCAACCAAGCGGGCGCGGCAGAGGATTTCACCTATATCTCCACCGCCGGTGGTGCGTTTTTGGAGTGGATGGAAGGTAAAACGCTGCCCGGTGTGGCGGCTTTGGGCGGCTGAGCCCGTCCCTGCCGCTATTGGGTGCCAGGCCCGCTTTTCAAAGGTATGGAAAACCGGACTGTGGTACCGTTTGATGCAGGCCTAGCCTGACCGAACACGATTTCACCGGGGGAGCCCATCATGTGCCGTTTCACACCTGCTATCGCCACTGTCCTTTGCCTTGGCCTTGCCACGCCGGGCGGCGCCGAAGGCGATCCGAAGCCAAACCTGCTTGACCTTGTCACCGTTGACGGTATCGCCGAAAGCTTGGCCAGCATCGCGATATCGGCGCTGCGGACGCAGATGGAGGTCGAGTACGAGCATTTGCAGACCGATATCCTGCGCGGCACCGTGGCCCTGACCGGAGTGACCCTGCGCCCGCAACTGCCCCACGACCGCGCCCGCCAGTGCGAGATCACGGTCCAGCGGGTCAGCGTCGATCTGGGCCAGCCGGCGGCGGCGTTCGGCGTGGCGACGATTTCAAGCACGATGGTCGGGGCCAATGCCGCGATTGCCTGCGTGCCCCGCGATGTGGGGCTTGGTCTGCGTTCGGCGGGGTACAACACGATCGAGGTGGATCGGCTGACCTATGAGGCCGAGTACGTGCACAGCACCGGCGAGATCCGCGTCAACGGCTCTGCGGCGGTGAACGATCTGGCGATCCTCGACCTCGAGGCGGCGGGCGCGATCCTGCCGCGGCTTGACCAGTTCGGTCTTCCGGGAGACCCGGCAATCCGCGTGCGCCGTGCCGTCGTGGGCCTGCAGGATCAGGGCGGATGGGAGCGGCTGTCGTCGCTTATCCCCGAGAACCTGCGCCAGCCTGAGGTGATCCAGGGCCTTGGTACCGAAGAGTTGACCAACATACTCAGCAACAACGGCACCCGCGCCCTGACCGCGACGGAGCGGCGGTTCATCGACGACCTGATGGAGCATGTGGCGGGCTTCGTGCGCGAGCCCGGCGAGATCACGATCGAGGCGCAGTTGGCCGAAGGCGGCATCGTGCTGGAACCTGAAATCTACGAACGCCCCGAAGAGCTGTTGCAGGCACTGGCGCCTGACGCGCGCATTGCACCGCTAGCGCAATCCGAACTGCTGGATGCCGGCATTCTGACCCGGCTGGATACTGGCGACGTCAGCGCGGCCGAACGGCTGACGGTGGCGCGCGCGCTTTTGACCGGCAGTGGTGTGCCACGGGCCGAGGCGCTGGTGCCCGACATCCTGTCGCCGCTTGTCGAGGACGGCGGAGGCGAGGCCGCCGAGGCCGCGCTGCTGACCGCTCAGGCGCAGGCCGGAACCGACCCGGCCGCGGCCTATCGGAATACGCTGATCGCCTCTGCGGGGCGTCAGCCCGGAGCGATTGCCATGCTGGACCGGCTGGAGGAACGGCTGACCACGATGCAGGTCATCGCGGCGCAGGACGCGCATCTTCAGGCGCAGGGCGCTGGCGCCGACCTGCCCCCGGGCGACGATATCCGCGCGGTGCGGGCGCAGGCGCTGGCCTATTTCACCGGGCTTGGCGCGCCGCGTTCATACCGGCAAGCCTATTACTTCGCTTTGATTGCCGAGGCGGCGGGCGATATCGGTGCCCGGCCCCTGCGCGAAGATATCGAGAACCGTTTCGAGAATCGCGGCGCCGAAGTGCGCGCGGCATGGGCAGACTTGCGGTCCGAAATCCAGACCCGCGCGCTGACAAACTGGATTGATCGTGATCTGGCGGACCGGTACTCCAAAGCGGACTGAGCTTGCGACGCGTTATGATTCATCATTGTCCCGCTATCCTGCTGACGGCTTGAACTGACGCGCCTGCGACCTGCACTTGCTGCATCTTATCAAGGCGACCGATGCATTACCTGCGCGCGGACCCGTCGCGTTAGCGCCACCGAGCATTGCGCGGCACGCGGGCCTCACGTATGAAACGGGAAAATCGTATTTACCGGCAAGAGGGATGGCATGTCGAAGACGGAACAAACGGAGCAGCTGCGCGCGGGGCAAGGGTTTATAGCGGCGCTGGACCAGTCGGGCGGATCGACCCCAAAGGCGCTCCGGCTTTATGGGATCGAGGAAGACGCCTATGCCTCGGACGAAGAGATGTTCGACCTTGTCCACGACATGCGGACCCGCATCGCACAGGCGCCCGCATTTACCGGCGACAAGGTGCTGGGCGCCATCCTGTTCGAGATGACAATGGACCGCGAGATGGGTGGCAAGCCGTCTGCGCAATACCTGTGGCAAGAGCGCGGCGTGGTGCCTTTTCTTAAGGTGGACAAGGGGTTGGCGGACGAAACTGACGGTGTGCAGCTGATGAAACCGATCCCCGATCTGGAGAGCTTGCTGGGTCGGGCCAATGACGCGGGCATCTTCGGCACCAAGATGCGGTCGGTGATCAACGCGGCCTCGCCCTCGGGGATTGCCGCTGTGGTCGAACAGCAGTTCGAGATCGGCAACATCATCCTCGACCATGGTCTCGTGCCGATCATCGAGCCGGAGGTGACGATCTCGATCAGTGACAAGGCCGAGGCCGAGGCGATCCTGCGCGACGAGATTGCCAAGCACCTCGACACGCTGCCCGAGGGGCGCGAGGTGATGCTGAAGCTGACGTTGCCCGAGACGGCCAATCATTACAAACCGCTGGTGGATCACCCGCGCCTGCTGCGGGTCGTGGCGCTGTCGGGTGGCTATTCCCGCGACGAAGCCAATGACCGGTTGTCGAAGAACACCGGCATGATCGCAAGTTTCTCGCGCGCATTGACCGAGGGGCTGTCGGCGCAGCAGTCCGATGCGGAGTTCAATGACACGATCGCGGCGTCGATCGACAGCATCCACCGGGCGTCAGTTTCCGGATAACCCTTTGGAATTGAGTGTTTTTAGCAAGAAAAAGCCGGGCGGTCGAATGTATCTGGCCCCCGGCTTTCTTCTTGGATAAAGAAGCGGTTCATGGACCTTTCGACATACCAGACCTTTCGCGTGGCGGCGTGCGACCTCAACGGGCGCATGCGCGGCAAGCGCGTGCCGGGTGACTATGCCGACAAATTGGACAAGGGCGCGATACGGATGCCCATCTCGGCGCTCAACCTCGACATCTTCGGGGCCGATATCGAGGACAGCCCGCTGGTCTTCGAGACCGGCGATGCCGATGGCATCCTGCTGCCCACCGGCCGCGGCGCCCTGCCCCTGCCCTGGCTGGAAACCGAGCAGCCGCTGGTGCCCATGGCCATGTATCACGAGGATGGCCGCCCCTTTGAAGGCGACCCGCGCCACGCCCTGGACGCCGTACTGGCGCGCTATGCCAAGCGGGGATGGCGCGTGGTGGCCGCGACCGAGCTGGAATTCACCCTGGTCGATGACAGCGACGATACGCTCAGCCCGGTTAAGAACCCCCTAACGGGGCGTGAAATCGGCTCCGAAGAGATCCTGTCCATGGCGCAGCTGGACCTCTTTGACCCCTTCCTGTCAGAGCTCTACGACGCCTGCGCCGCCATGGGCATCCCGGCGCAGACCATGACCAGCGAAAGCGGGGTGGGGCAGTTCGAAATCACGCTGAACCATCAGGACGCGATGCGGGCCGCCGACGACACCTGGCTCTTCAAGCGGCTGATCCGCAACCTTGCGCGCAACCATGGCTTCGCAGCGACCTTCATGGCCAAGCCTTTTGCCGACGATGCGGGCAACGGGATGCACCTGCATTTCTCGGTCTGGGACGAGGCCGGCAAGAACGTTTTCGACAATGGCGGGGACGAAGGAACATCCCTTTTGAAACAGGCGGTTGCGGGCTGTATTTCAGCCATGCGGGAAAGCACGCTGTTGTTCGCGCCCCATGCCAACAGCTATGACAGGCTGGTGCCCGGCGCCCATGCGCCGACGGGGGTGGCCTGGGCCTATGAGAACCGCACGGCGGCCATTCGCGTGCCGGGGGGCAGCCCAAAGGCGCGGCGGATCGAGCACCGGGTCGCGGGGGGCGATACCAACCCTTACCTGACCTTCGCGGGCGTGATGGGCGCGGCCCTCACCGGCATCGAGGACGGGCTGGAACCGCCGGAGCCGATCACGGGAAATGCCTATGATCTCAATCTCTTGCAGCTTTGCGAGGACTGGGAGAGCGCCATTGACCTGTTTGAGACCGCACCCATTCTGGCGCGCGTGTTCGACCCGATGCTGATCCAGAACCTGGTGATGACAAAACGGCAGGAACTGGCGCTTTTCGCCGAGATGGACCCGGCCGAGCAATGGAAAGTCTACCTTGAAACGGTCTGAGCGACTCAAAGGTTAACGCCGCAAACCCATGTCGGTATTGCGTCGGTATCCGGGTGGTATCGCGTCGGTATTTTTCCAAAACCGAGATCGTTAACCTGCCGGACGCGGCGACCCCGTGGCGTGGGCGGCGGAAATGGCCTAGAACAGCCTTGAACGGGCCGGTTGGCTCGGTTAGCGTAAATTTGATCAAATTTCTGGTGTGACATGAAAATCGGCATCCTGATGACAGGACACGCCCTGCCCGACCTGATCGAGAGCACGGGCGATTACGACGCGATGTTCGCCGACCTGCTGGGGCGGGACGGCTTTACCTTCGAGCGCTATGATGTGGTGGACGAAGTGTACCCGGACAGCCCCGACGACGCGGATGGCTGGCTGATCACCGGATCGAAGCACGGCGCTTACGAGGACCACCCGTGGATCAAGCCGTTGGAGGCGTTCATCCGGGATATCCGCGACTCGGGCAAGCCGCTGATCGGGGTGTGCTTTGGCCACCAGATCATCGCGCAAGCCTTGGGCGGCAAGGTGGTGAAGTTTCCCGGCGGCTGGTCGGTTGGGCGCACCGAGTACCAGATCGAGGGCAAGCCGATGACGATGCATGCCTGGCACCAGGACCAGGTGATCGAAGTGCCTGAGGGTGCCGAGGTGATCGGGCATTCGGATTTTTGCGAGAACGCCGCGCTGATGATCGGGGACAGGATCCTGACGATCCAGCCGCACCCGGAATTTACCGCGCATGTGTTGCAGACCATCATCGACCAACGCGGCGCGGGTGTGGTGCCGGATGACCAGTTGGCCACGGCCACCGCAAGCGCCGAGACGCCCACGGACGCCGCCGCCTTTGCCGAGCGCATGGCGGCGCATTTCAGGAAAGGGGCCTGACATGGCCAAGGATTGGACGAGTGGCCTGCCCGAGGCGGCGCAAGCCTATCTGGAGAACCGGCGGCTGGACGAGGTGGAGTGCATCGTCGCCGACCTGCCCGGTATCGCCCGGGGCAAGGCGGTGCCGGCGACCAAGTTCGCGCGGCAGGATTATTTCCACCTGCCCGACTCGATCTTCTACCAGACCATTACCGGCGACTGGGGCGAGGCGGCGGGTGCGGAAGGTTTTATCGAGCGCGACATGATCCTGACGCCGGACATGAGCACGGCCACCGCCGCGCCGTGGACCGGGGACTGGACTTTGCAGGTGATCCACGATGCCTATGACCGCGACCGCAAACCCATCCCCTTTGCCCCGCGCAACGTGCTGAAGCGGGTGGTGCAGCAATACGAGAAGCTGGGGCTGAAGCCGGTGGTGGCACCGGAGATGGAGTTCTTCCTGATCGCGCGCAACCTGGACCCGCGGCAAGAGATCGCGCCGATGGTGGGCCGCTCGGGCCGTCCCGCCGCCGCGCGGCAGGCCTATAGCATGACGGCGGTGGACGAGTTCGGGCCGGTCATCGACGACATCTACGATTTCGCCGAGGCGCAGGGATTCGAGATCGACGGGATCACGCAGGAAGGCGGCGCCGGGCAGCTGGAGATCAACCTGCGGCATGGCGACCCGGTGAAGCTGGCCGACGAGGTGTTCTATTTCAAGCGGCTGATCCGCGAGGCGGCGCTGCGGCACGATTGCTTTGCCACCTTCATGGCGAAGCCCATCGCCGCCGAGCCGGGCAGTGCGATGCATATCCACCATTCGATCATCGACATGGAGACCGGCAAGAACGCATTTTCCGGGCCTCAGGGCGGCGAGACGGACATGTTCTATCACTTCATCGGCGGCTTGCAGGAATACATGCCTGCGGCGATTGGCGTGATGGCGCCTTACGTCAATTCCTATCGCCGCTACGTCAAGGACAACGCCGCGCCGATCAACCTTGAATGGGGGCGCGACAACCGCACGACGGGCATCCGCGTGCCGCTCTCCAAGCCCGAGGCGCGGCGGGTCGAGAACCGGATCGCGGGGATGGATTGCAACCCCTATCTGGGCATCGCGGTCAGCCTGGCCTGTGGCCTGTTGGGGATCAGGAACGAGCTGCGCGCCAAGCCGCAATACCGCGGCGACGCCTATGAGGGCGAGCCGGATTTCCCCGACGGGCTGGGCGCGGCGCTGGATCTGTTTGACGAGGCGACCGAGTTGCAGGAGGTCCTGCACCCCGAGTTCGCGCGGGTCTATTCCATCGTCAAGCGGACGGAATATGCCGAGTTCCTGCAGGTGATTTCCCCGTGGGAGCGCGAGCATCTTTTGATGAATGTCTAGGGCGGCGGGACTTACCCTTGGCGTGATGGCCCTGCTGGTGGCGGGGCTGTGGGCGTTGCGCGAGGGCCCTGCCCCGGAGCCGACTGCCCAGGTCTCGTCCGGAGTCGAGCGGCATAACTTTCTGGAGGGGCTGCCGCTGGACGAAGGGGGCTATGCACTGTTGCTGCACGATCAGGTGACCGGCGATGGGCTGCGCGTGGTGCGGGATGCCGCCGCGCTGAAGGCGGCGCAGGGGCAGGCCTATTACACCGACAATCCGGGCGCACAGCTAAAGCGGACGTTGCTGTCGGTCCTATTCCTGAGCCCGCCTGGTGCGCCGCCGGACGGTGCCTTCGTGACGGTGCTGCAAGACAAGCAGGCCGTCGAGACGTACCGTTGTTACCGGGCCTTTTGTGCCGGGAACGAAGCCTTCGAGCCGCCACATGAGCGGGACATGGCGGGGCTGGTCGAGGCGTCGGAGCCGGTGGACCTTGTGACCGAAAGCTTTGATCACCACGACATGGCGCGGGCGCGGATGTTCAAGCTGATGCAGGATGCGGACGTGGTGATGATTTATCCACCGGATCTGCCGGCGCCGGGAACGGTCGTCTTTCCGGCGCGGGTGCGGCTGCGCCTGCCCGCGATCCTGCTGGAGGTGGACGGGAGCGGGCACCAGCCGGTAGAGCCGTTCGACGAGGCGGCGCTTGAGGCGCGGTTCGTCGCCGGGTTCACCCATGCCTTTCCCGAGACCGATGCCTATCGGCTGAATCCCATGCGCATCGGGCGGCATTACCCGCCGCCGCAGGGCTGGCCGATCGTGGGCGAAGGGATCGACGGGTATTTGCGCGACACGAATGGCGCGTTGCGCGGGGTGGGCGGGATCATGGTGATCGAGCCGTCGCTGACGGTCGATCTGACCGAGCGGATGGCCGAGGCGCTGCACGCCGAGGACGCATTTGCCGACATGCCGGAGTTTGCACCGCCCGAGCCATCCTTCGTGGCGGACCGGCTGGCGGAGATGGCCGAGGCGCATCTGGGCCGCCCATGCCCCGAGTGTTTCAAGATCGAGTTGCAGGTGGCTACAGTCGACGGCATCCGCGTGGACACGCTCGACGCGCCGACCTATTCGCTGAGCCATTACAGGATCGTGCCGCAATGAACCTGCTCTATTCCAACGATAAACCCGGACAGTATCCCGACAGCTGGTATGCCGCGACGACCCCGCAGCTGGAACCTTTCGCGCCGTTGCGGGGCGAAGTGAAAGCGGATGTCTGCGTGGTGGGGGCTGGGTTCACCGGGCTGTCGGCGGCGCTGCATCTGGCGGAAGCGGGGCTGGACGTGGTGCTGCTGGAGGCGCATCGCGTCGGCTTTGGCGCGTCGGGGCGCAATGGCGGGCAGTTGGGGTCCGGGCAGCGGCAGGACCAACAGACGCTGGAAAAACTGGTGGGGCGCGAGGATGCGGCCAAGCTGTGGGAGTTGGCGGAGGGCGCCAAGGACCTGGTGAAGGCGCTGGTGGCCAAGCACGGGATCGACTGTCACCTGAAGCCCGGGATCGCGCATATGTGCTTGTCCAAGGCGGAAGTGCGCGAAGAGCATGACTATGCCGACTTCCTGTCCCGGCGGTATGGCTACGACCAGTTGGAGACGCTCGATCGTGATGAGGCACAGGCGCTTTGTCCCTCGCCGAAATACGTGGGCGGGTCGCTGGACATGTCAGCGGCGCATTTGCACCCCTTGGCCTTTGCCTTAGGGCTGGCGCGCGCGGCGCGGGACGCGGGCGTGCGGATTTTCGAGCGCGCCGAGGTGCATCGGATCGACGAGGGCGCGCCGGCGGTGGTGGCCACGGATGCGGGCCGGGTCACGGCGGATCACGTGATCCTTGGGTGCAACGGGTATCTGGGCGGGCTCAATCGCAAGGTCGCCGCCAAGGTGATGCCGATCAACAATTTCGTGGTGGCGACAGAGCCGCTGAGCGACGATGCGGACAGGGTGTTGACGCGCGACGTGGCCGTGGCGGATTCGAAATTCGTGGTGAATTATTTTCGCCTGAGCCATGACAGGCGGCTGCTGTTTGGCGGCGGCGAGACCTATGGCTATCGCTTCCCGGACGACATCGCGGCGCTGGTGCGCAAGCCGATGACGCAGATTTTCCCGCATCTGGAGGACGTCAAGATCGACCATGCCTGGGGCGGGACATTGGCGATCACGATGAAGCGGATGCCATACCTTGCGCGGGTGGCGCCCAACATCCTGTCGGCCTCGGGCTATTCGGGGCACGGGGTGGGCATGGCCACGTTCTCGGGAAAGCTGATGGCGGATGCGGTCCGTGGCCAAACGCAGGGCTTCGACACTCTGGCGCGGGTGCCGGCGCCGACTTTTCCGGGGGGCACGGCGTTCCGTTCGCCGCTGCTGGTGTTGGCGATGACGTGGTACGCGACGCGCGACCGGCTGGGGGTCTGAGGCGGGCAGGCTGCGCGACCTTTGGGGTATGACCGATGCGAGGGGCCAGCCCCTCGCGCTCCCCGGGATATTTGTGGCCAGAGGAAAAGGTGGCGGAGCACTGCCGTCATGAAAACTTTGCTTTGGGATCGGATCGGTTTGGTGTAAAAATTTCGGAAAATCAAAAAACGATCTTCAGGAAATCCGAACATGACACATTCACCGAACGTCTATGACGCCGAACCCATCCCCGAGGCGGCCCGGGCCGAGATCGACCGGATGCTGCAATCGGGCGATTTGTTTCGCTATACAGCGCCCGAGGATGCGCCGGTGAGCCTGCTGGAGCGGGAATTCGCCGCAGCGATGGGCACGCGCTATGCGCTGGCGGTGTCGTCCTGTTCGGCGGCGTTGTTCCTGTCGTTGAAGGCGCTTGGCCTGCCGCGGGATGCGCGGGTGCTGATCCCCGGGTTTACCTTTGCCGCGGTGCCGTCGTCGGTCATTCATGCCGATTGCGTGCCGGTGCTGTGCGAGGTGGGCGAGAATTACCGGATCGACATGGCCGATTTCGAGGCGAAGCTGGAGAGCGGCATCGACGCGGTGATCGTCAGCCACATGCGCGGGCATACGTCGGACATGGACCGGGTCATGGGGCTGTGCGACGTGCGGGGCATTCCGGTGATCGAGGATGCGGCCCACAGTCTGGGCACAGTCTGGGGCGGGCGCAAGATCGGCACGATCGGGCGCGTCGGGTGCTTCAGCTTTCAGTCCTACAAGCTTGTCAACGCGGGCGAAGGCGGGATCCTTGTTACCGACGATGCCGACCTGGTGGCGCGGGCGGTGATCATGTCGGGCGCGTATGAGCATAACTGGGCCAAACATATGGCGGGGGACGACCCAGTGCTGGCGGCGGCCTTTGCCGATTGGCAGAACCGTCTGCCGCTTTACAACCTGCGCATGGGCAACCTGAGCGCCGCGATCATTCGACCGCAAATGCCCGAGATCGCGCGGCGGGTGCGCGACGGGCGGGCCAACCACGATTACGTGGCCGGGCGGCTGAACGGCTCGCCCTGGATGCAGGTGCCCGACAAGCTGGCGCCCGAAGAGCGGGCGCCGGACTCGATCCAGTTCAACCTTGTGGACATGAGCGACGCGGAAGTGAGGGCCTTTGCCGCCGCCGCCGCGGAGCGCGGCGTGAAGGTGCAGGTCTTTGGCATGTCGGCGGACAATGCGCGGGCCTTCTGGAACTGGCAGTTCCTGCCGGGGCCGACGCCGGACCTGCCGCGGACACGGGCGATGCTGATGCGGGCCTGTGACGTGCGGCTGCCCGCGCGGCTGAGCCGTGCCGATCTCGATTTCGTGGCGGAGGCATTGATCGCGGCCGCCGAGGCGGCGGCGGGGCCGATGGAGCCCGAGCGCGTTTACGGGACCTAGAGCAGCTCCAGCTGATCTTTCAGGAAGGGATGCTCGGCTGAGGCCGGGGCAATGATCGTGTCGCGCAGGATCGGGCGCAGGGTTTCGGCCAACTGCGCCGGCAGGTCCTGAAGGATATCCTTGCGCGCGGTCAGGCTGATCGTGCGGCTGAGCGGCTCGAACGGGAGCGGCATCACGTCGATCTGGTCGGCAAAGCGGCGGGCGCGCATGAGCGCCAAGGGCGGTAGGATGGTCCAGCCGGTCCCCTGCCCCACCAGCGCAAGGATGGCGTGGTAACTGTCGAGCTCGAAGCGGTGTGGCAGGCTGAGTTTCTGCCGGGCGAGATGCGCCGAGAGAAGCCGGCCCATGTAGTGCCGCTGGGTATACTGGATGAGCGGCAGGCGCTTGAGTTGACGCAGCACGTCGCCGTCAGGCTTGATCCGCCCCCTGGGGGCGGCCACCACGAAGCCTTCGCGCAAGAGCGGGTGAACCTCGGTCCAGTCGTCGCCGGCGTTGAGTTCGGCGGCAACGATCATGTCGAGCGTGCGGCTTTCGAGCAGGTCGTAGAGGTAATGGCTGGCGCCGGTTTCCAGAAGGAACTGGCTGGTCTTGAGCTCGCCCGCCACATGGGTCAGCAGCTGCGGCGTGACGTCGGCCTCGAAATCCTCGATCATGCCGAGACGGAAGCGCGTCAGCATCGACATGTCGGACATGGCGAGTTCGGCGCGGGCCTGTGCGGCCTCGTTCAGGATGACCTGGGCGCGGCGTTTCAGGATTTCACCGGCGGGCGTCAGGCGGATCGGCCTTGCGTTACGCTGCAGGAGTGTGGCGCCGACCGCGCCTTCGAGATTGGTCAATTGCTGGCTGACCGCCGACGGACTGGCGCCCAGCCGCTTGGCCGCCGCAGAGATCGAGCGTTCGTCGGCCGCGGCCATGAACACCTCGATCCCCCACAGGGTGATGCGGCCGGGACTGTCGACCATGGCCGGGCCTTACTTGCTGAGCTTGGACAGCTTGTCCTGAAGATCGGCCAGCTGCTTCTTGATGTCGTCGAGGCCCTCGTCGCCGTCACCGCGCTTGGCCGGCTCGCCATCATCGGCGGCCTTTCCCGTCATGCCGGGGACGCCACCGCCGGTCATGGCCTTGAGGAAGGCCTCCTGCTGGGCGCGGATGCTGTCCATCCCGGGCATCTGGTTGAAGGAGCCGGCGAGCGGGTTCGCCTTGGCCATGTTCTCCATCATCTGGCTTTGGCCCTGCTGCAGCATCTCGAAGCTGGCAGACAGGAAATCGGGGACCATCGAGGTGGCGTGGGTCGTATAGCTGCGCACGAGATCGGTGAGCACGTTGATCGGCAGCACGTTCTCGCCGCGGCTTTCGTGTTCGGCGATGATCTGAAGCAGATATTGCCGGGTGAGGTCATCGCCCGATTTCAGGTCGATAATCTGCACCTCGCGGCCGTCGCGGATGAACTCGGAAATATCCTCGAGAGTGACGTAGTCGGACGTTTCGGTGTTGTAGAGACGGCGGCTGGCGTACCGTTTGATCAGAAGCGGTTTTTCGTCTTCGGCCACGTGTGTCCTCCCCGGAATGCGTGCACTGCAGCAAAGCCTATGCCAGTGCAGAAGAAAAAGAAAGGGCGTGTGGATGTAAGGCGCATGGCCGGAACGCGACTGGACGCAGACGCGCCCTATAAGCATTGCGTGACAGAGGTCGGCGGGGTCGCGTTCAGTCCTCGCCATGCGACAAGGCGCCCGTCAACCGCGTCCCCTTGATGGGATCGCGCGGACGCCCCGGCTCTTATTGGCTGGCTTCGTACTCGGCCTTGCGCCGCTGTTCTTCCTCGACATAGGCGTAAACGCTTTCCGGATCGATAGGTTTCGGAACCATTTCGCCGCCCCGGTTGGCCGTCTCGACGCCTTCCGCCGCGACCGATTCCTCATAGCTGCGGACGACGACCGGGGCGCCGACCGACACCCGCTCGTGAAGGTCGATGATGTCCTGGTTGAACAAACGGATGCATCCGGCGCTGCCCTGGTTGCCGATCGTGGCCGGGTCGTTGGTCCCGTGGATGCGGTAATAGGTGTCGCGGCCGCCCCGGTAGAGGTAGAGCGCGCGGGCGCCCAGGGGGCTTGCCTTGCCGCCCGGAATGCCCTTGGCAAAGGGCGCATAGGCCTCGGGGTCGGAGCGGATCATGTTGGCCGTGGGCGTCCAGCCCGGCCATTCCGCCTTGCGCCCGATCGTGGCGCGTCCGCTGAACCCGCGCCCTTCGCGGCCGACGGCGACGGGGTAACGGATGGCGCTTTCGGGGCCTTGGACGTAGTAGAGGAACTTGGCATAGGGGTCGACGACAATGGTGCCGGGGGCCTCGTCGCCGGTATACTCAACGGAGGTTCGGCGGTTCGGCTCGCGCAGGAATTGCGGGTCGATGGCGTCGATGGTGATGTGCCCCTCCTGCATCTGGCTGTACTCGGGGTAGGTTGCCCCGCCGGGCATGTCCGAGGACATCGGTCCCGCGCAGGCAGCGAGGAGAACGCTGCAAGTCAGGAGAACGAGGTTTCTTGCTGCGGCAAAGGGCATGTGTCAGTCCGATGAGTCGTTGAGGTTCAGCGCCACCTTATGGCACTGTCACCTGATGGCAATCGCTTGGTCCCCGGAGTGTGCTTATGCGGTCACAAATGCATGTCGGGGAGTGGCGAAAAGCGGCCGTGTGTTCGGTTGGCAGCGATGGACCGAAGTGAGCCGTGACACATTGGTATTGAGCACCCAGCCGCTTGACAGCCGCGAAGCGGCCCGGCCATCGTCAGCCCTTTCCTTGGGCTGGCGCTCGCCTCGGTTGTGAACAACCATAAAGTTCTGCAAACGAACCTTTATGCAGGCCGCAGCAAATATGCGCTTTTGCCTGCAAGGGTTGGCGGGGCGCAGGCGAGGTTCGGCACGCCTTTGACTTAGACCGGGATCTCGCTAGATGCGCCTGCATGTCAGCTAGCGCGGCAGGCAGCGAAGACGGTTACTCCGCCGCCATCTTGCTGGCCTTCTTCTTGTCCTTGCGCGGTTTCGTGCGGCTGCGCGCTGCCGGATCCTCGGAATTGGCGTCGATGAAGTCCAGCACCAGGGGCCGGATGTTGTTCCGCCAGGACCGGCCCGCGAAAATGCCGTAATGGCCCGCCTCGGGCTCCAGGTGGCTGGCCTTCATGCTGTCCGGCAGTCCGGTCAGCAGGTCCAGCGCCGCCACGCATTGGCCGGGGGCCGAGATATCGTCCTTGCCGCCCTCGACCGTCTTCACCGCGACCTTGCTGATCGCACCGATATCCACCGTGTGTCCATCGACCACGAATTCGTTCTTGGCGATCTCGCCCGCCTTGAAGATGCGCTCGACGGTGGACAGGTAGAACTCCGCCGGCATGTCCATCACTGCCAGGTATTCGTCGTAGAATTTGTTGTGCGGGTCGCGGTCGCTGGCCTCGCCCTGCGCCACGCGGCTGATCTGATTCAGGAAAGCCTGAGTGTGACGCTCGGCGTTCATCGACATGAAGGACGACAGCTGCAACAGGCCGGGATAGACCTTGCGCCCCACGCCGGGATACTTGAAGCCGACGCGCTGGATCATCGTTTCCTGCAGCTGGCCCATGGTCACGCTATGGCCGAAATCCGTCACCTCCGTCGGCGTCGCGTCGGGGTCGATCGGCCCGCCGATCAGCGTCAGCGACCGGGGTTGCGCATCGGGGTCCAGCTCCGCCAGATACGCGGTCGCGGCCAGCGTCAGAGGAGCGGGCTGGCACACGGCGATCACGTGCAGGTCACTGCCCAGCTCGCGCATGAAATCCATGAGGTAGAGCGTGTAATCCTCGACGTCGAACTTGCCCGCGCTGACGGGGATGTCGCGCGCGTTGTGCCAGTCGGTGACGTAAACCTCGCAATCGGGCAGCAACGATTTCACGGTCGAGCGCAAGAGAGTCGCGTAATGCCCCGACATCGGCGCCACCAGCAGAACGCGGCGGTCCATTTCGTCCCGGCCCTGCACGTTGAAGTGAATGAGGTCGCCAAAGGGCTTGTCCACCACCGTCTCGATGCTGATCAGGTGGTCGCGGCCATCTTCGCCCGTGATCGATTCGATCCCCCAGTCGGGTTTGGTGACCATGCGCTGGAACGTGCGCTCGGTGACTTCGCCCCAGGCGGCCAGCCATTGAAACGCGGGGTTTGGGGTCAGCGCGAAGATGGGGTAAGATGCCATGGAAAACGCTGTCGCACCCAGCCACTGGTTGGTGTTTCGGATGGTTTCCATCAGGTCATATGTGGCCATGTAACGCATTACTTACTCCTTCGGCGCGGAGGGCCGAGTTGGTTCCATTCGTCGCAGTCCCACAGCCCGGCAGGGCCAGTATACGCGGTGCGACGTTAACACATGCATACCAGACGCGGTCCCACCGCGCCATGCTGCATAGCAGAAAGAGTAGAGGATTTCGCAGAAATGGCAACGCCCGACACCGCTGACGAGAAAAATCTGGAGCGGATGAACGAAAATCTCGAAAAGGTCGAGGCCTTGTCACAAAGGCTCGTGCAGGCGCTCAGCCACCGGAATCCGCCCGCGCCTGAACTGAACGGTCCGGGACAGGAGCTGTATGCACGTGCAGCAGCCTCCTATTGGCAAGCGCTGATGGAGAACCCGGGCAAGATGTATGAACAGCAGCTCGAGTACTGGGGCAAGTCCGTGCGCCATTTCATGGAGGCGCAGCAAGCGCTGATCCAGGGCCATCCCGCGTCCGAGGCCGGAGAGGACGACCCCGACCCGTTGGACGGCGACAAGCGCTTCACGAATCCCCTGTGGAAGACCCACCCCTATTTCCGGCTGGTCAAACAGCAATACGCACTCAACACGCAGGCCGTGGAAAAGGCCGTGGCCGAGGCGGACGACCTTGATCCCAAGGATCGCCAGCGCCTGAGCTACTTCGCCAGACAGATCGTCGACATGATGAGCCCGACGAATTTCCTCGGCACCAACCCCGATGCGCTGGAACGCGCGATCGAGACCGAGGGCGAAAGCCTGGTGAAGGGGCTGGAAAACCTCGTGGCGGATCTCGAGGCCAATAACGGCGAGATGGTCGTGCGCCTGTGCGACGAGGACGCCTTCAAGCTGGGCGAAAACGTCGCCGTGAGCGAAGGCGAGGTGGTCTATCGCAACCGCATGATGGAGCTGATCCAGTACAAGCCCACCACCGCGCAGGTCCACAAGGCCCCGGTGGTGATCTTTCCGCCCTGGATCAACAAGTACTACATCCTAGACCTCAAGCAGGAAAACAGCCTGATCAAGTGGATTACCGATCAGGGCTACACGCTCTTCGTCGTGTCCTGGATCAACCCCGATGCCTCTTACTCCGACGTGCTGATCGACGATTACATCGAGGAAGGCTTCCTGACCGCCATCCGCGAGGCCAAGGCGATCACCGGCGAGAAACAGGTCAACGCCGTGGGCTACTGCATCGCCGGCACCACCCTGCACCTGACGCTGGCGCTGATGGCCAAGCGCGGCGACAAATCGGTCAAGTCCGCCACTTTCTTCACCGCGCTCACCGATTTCGGCGAGCAGGGCGAATTCGTGCCCTTTCTGCAGGACGATTTCGTCGACGGCATCGAGCGGGAAGTCGAGGAACAGGGCGTGCTGCGCTCCTTCATCATGGGGCGCACCATGTCCTTCCTGCGCTCGAACGACCTGATCTACAAGCCCGCGATCCGCAGCTACATGATGGGCGAGACGCCGCCCGCTTTCGACCTGCTCTACTGGAACGGCGACGGCGCGAACCTGCCAGCCGCCATGACCAAGCAATACCTGCGCGACCTCTGCCAGGCCAATGCCTTCGTTAACAAGGGCATGAAGGTGTGCGGTGAAACCGTGCATATCAGCGACGTCACCGTGCCGATCATGGCGGTGACCTGTGAAAGCGATCACATCGCCGCCTGGCGCGACTGTTACCGTGGCTTCATGCAGACCGGATCGACCGACCGCAGCTTTATCGTGTCCGAGTCCGGCCACATTGCCGGCATCGTCAACCCGCCGTCGAAAAAGAAGTACGGCTATTACATGAACAAGGACCTGCCGCCCACGCCCGAGGAGTGGCTGGAGGGCGCGACAGAGCGCGAAGGCTCCTGGTGGCCGATGTGGGAATCCTGGCTGCGCAAGCGGTCCGGCACCAAGGTAAAGGCCCGCGAACCGGGCGATTCCGAGCATCCCAGCCTTGGTCCGGCGCCCGGAACCTACGTGCGACGCAAGGCAACTGCCTGACGCGAAACGCTTTTTCCAGAGGTGTGAAAGTTTTGCTGCAGCGCAGCAAAAGGGGTTGCAATGCTGCGTTGCAGCGTCTATATCTGCTGCAGATGCAAACAGCGGATCAACCGCTTGCAAACAGAATACGACTGAAACCGAACACATAGGAGCCGTACCAATGGCAAAAGCACAAGCACAAGACTTCAACGCAATGATGAAAGACGTGATGGGCGCATTCCCCGTCGACACCAAAGCGATGGAAGAAGCGTTCAAGAACCAAGCCGCTCTGAGCGAGAAAATGTCGGGCGTTGCCCTCGAAGCCGCAACCAAATCGGCCGAGCTGTCGGGCAAGTGGACCCAGGAAACCCTGACGAAGCTGCAAGACGTCACCAAGGCGAAATCCGAGCCGGCAGACTATGCCAAAGCCATGACCGACTTCGCGTCGGCCAACGCTGAATCGGCTGCCGAGCACATGGCCGCCTTCGCCGAGATCGCGAAGAAAGTCCAAATGGACACGGTCGAGCTGATGATGGCTGCTGGAAAAGACTTCCAGGAAGATGCCACCAAAGCCGTCAAGAAAGCCACCGACGACGCGACCGCCGCGGCCAAGAAAGCCTCGACCGCCGCTGCCAAGTAAGCGGCAACCGGTCACCGGTTTAAAGAGTACGGGCCAACTTCCTCCCTTATGGCCCGGAACACCGAAGGGCGAGCCTCACCGGCTCGCCCTTTTTCTTGCGTGCGTTTCTTGGGAGGGCGGGAACGTCAGATGGCATCGCCAGTCGCGTCACTTGCCGGGATCATGCCGCCGGCGCACCGTAGACGCCCGCCCCGGAAGCGAAAGCGCCGCATCCTCGCGCGGCATCCGGCTGACCAGCCTGCCGTTCGAGACCACCGCGAGGCGCGCCGGCCGAAGTCGCAATGCCTCGATCGGCGATGCGGCATCCAGCACGACCAACGAGGCGCGTTTGCCGGGCGCGATGCCATACCCCTCAAGCCACAGGATCCGGGCGTTCTGGCGCGTGACCATGTCGAAGCACCGTGCCATCTCTTCGGGGCTGGTCATCTGCGCCACGTGCAATCCCATGAAGGCGACGTCCAGCATATCCGCCGTGCCCAGCGAATACCACGGATCGAGCACGCAATCCTGCCCCCAGCCCACGGTGATCCCATGCGCCTGCATCTCCTTCACCCGGGTCAGGCCCCGTCGCTTGGGGAAGGTATCGTGCCGTCCCTGCAGCGTGATGTTGATCAGCGGGTTGGGAATGGCGGCAACCCCCGCCTCGGCCATCAGCGGCAGCAGTTTCGATACATAGTAATTGTCCATCGAATGCATCGAGGTCAGGTGACTGCCCGCCACACGACCCTGCAACCCCAGCCGCTGCGCCTCATAGGCCAGCGTCTCGATGTGGCGGCTCTGCGGGTCGTCCGTCTCGTCGCAATGCAGGTCGACCATCAGGCCGCGTTCCGCGGCCATCTCGCAGAGCTCGCGCACGGAGGCCGCGCCATCGGTCATGGTGCGCTCGAAATGCGGGATGCCGCCCACAACATCAACGCCCATATCAAGGGCGCGGATCGTGTTTTCCCGCGCTGTCGGATCGCGGTAGAAACTGTCCTGCGGAAAGGCCACCAATTGCAGGTCGATATAGTCGCGCACCCGCGCGCGCACCTCCAGCATCGCCTCGACGCCCAGCAGGCGGTCATCGCAGGTGTCGACATGGCTGCGGATCGCCAGCAAGCCCTGGCTGACCGCCCAGTCGCAATAAGACAGCGCGCGCGTCACCATCTCGTCCTGTGTGACGACCTGCTTCAGCTCTCCCCACAGACCGATCCCCTCCAGCAACGTGCCCGACGCATTGATCCGCGGAAGCCCGTAGGACAGGGTCGCGTCCAAGTGGAAATGCGGATCGACGAAAGGCGGGCTGACCAGATCACCCTCCGCCTCGATCAACTCGCGGGCCTCGGCGCCCGACAGGTCCTCGACCGCCTTGATCCTGTCGCCTTCGATTCCGATATCCGCGACGCGCCCGTCGGGCAGCGTGCCGCCCCTGACAATCAGATCGAACATCAGCGTTCCCCCTTGTTGAACGGCACCATCAGCGCCGCCGGCACCTCGGCCCGGCGCGACATGACGATCAGCGCCAGGATGGACAGGAAATAGGGCATCATCAGGAACACCTGATACGGGATGTCGGCCCCCAGCGGCGTCTGCTGCACCCGGATCTGCAGCGCGTCGAACGCGGCGAAAAGGATCGCGCCCAGCAGCGCCTTGCCCGGCTTCCACGCACCGAACACCACCAGCGCGATGCAGATCCAGCCGCGCCCGTTGACCATCTCGAAAAAGAAACTGTCAAAGGCCGACATGGTCAGGAACGCGCCGCCCACCGCCATCAGCCCGCTGCCCACGATGACGGCCCCCATCCGGATGCCTGTCACCGACAGGCCCTGCGCCGCTACGGCCGACGGGTTTTCCCCCGCCGCGCGCAGCGCCAGGCCCAGCGGCGTGCGATAGAGCACCAGAGCCACGACACCCACCAGGATGAACGCGAGGTAGGTCAGCGGCGTCTGCGCGAAGAGCGCCGGGCCGATCAGCGGTATGTCGGACAAAAGCGGGATCTCGAAAGGCTGGAAGGCGTCGATCTTGGGCGGGCTCGTCACCTCGGGCAAAGCCAGGCGATAGGCGTAATAGGTCAGCGACGTCGCCAAAAGCGTCACGCCCAGCCCCACCACATGCTGCGACAAGCCGAAGGGCACCGTCAGCAGGCTGTGGATCAGCCCGAAGAGCATCCCCACCACCATTGCCACGGCCACGCCCATCCACAACCCCGTACCGGAATAGACCGCCATCCAGCCCGCAAAGGCTCCGGCCACCATGATCCCCTCGATCCCGAGGTTGAGCACGCCTGCACGCTCGCAGATCAGCTCTCCCAGCGTGGCAAAGATCAGCGGGCTGGCGATGCGGATCGCGGCGGTCCAGAAACTGGCGGAAAGCAGGATTTCGAAGATGTCCATGGCCTACTCCCTCACCACGCGGAACCGGGTCAGCAGGATCGCCAGCACCATCAATAAAAGCGCCGTGGCCAGCATTATATCCGCCAGATAACTCGGCACCTCGACCGCGCGGCTCATGCTGTCCGCGCCGACGAAGATGCCCGCCACGAACAGCGCCGCCGCCACCACCGCAAGCGGGTTCAGCAGGGCCAGCATGGCAACGATGATCCCGGTGTAGCCATAGCCGGGGCTGAGATCTAGCGTCAGGTTCCCCTTAAGTCCCGCGACCTCGGAAAACCCCGCAAGCGCCGCCAGCCCGCCCGACAGAAGCGCCGTCTTTATCAGCACCCGGTTCACCGGGATGCCCGCGAATCCCGCTGCCTCGCGGTTCAGACCAACGGCGCGCATCTCGTAGCCCAGCGTCGTGCGCCGTTCGATCACCCAGACCACCACCGCCGCGATCAGCGCCAGCGCAAAGCCCCAGTGCAGGCGCAGCCCCTCGACGATACGCGGCAGGCGCGCCTCTGCCACCAGACGCTCGGATTTGGGCCAGCCCATGCCCATCGGATCCTTCAGCGGTCCTTCCAGCAGCATCGAGATGAAGAGCAGGAAGATGAAATTGAACAGCAGGGTCGTCACCACCTCGTCGACGCCGAACCGCACCTTCAGCAGCGCCGGCACCAAGAGCACCAGCGCCCCGGCCAGCATCGACGCGAGCGCCAGCGCGGGCAGCAGGGCAAAGGGTCCCCATTGCAGCATCCCGGTGCCCAGAACCACAGTCATCAACGCGCCTGCATATAGCTGCGCCTCGGCCCCGATGTTCCACAGCCGCGCCCGAAAGGCGACCGCCACCGCAAGCCCCGTGAAGATCAGCGGCGTCGCCCGGTTGAGCGTTTCCAGCAGGGCGAATTTGGACCCGAACGCGCCCTTCAGGATCAGCCCGAGCACCGAAAACGGGTTGGCCCCCGCCGCCATTGCCAGCAATGAGGCGATCACCACGGTCGAGCCGATGGCAATCGCGGGCGGCACGGTCGTTCGCCAAAGCGACGGGTTCGCGACCGGTTCAAGACGCATGTTCGGCCTCCTTCTCGAACCCCTGGCCCGCCATCCAGACGCCCAGTTCGGCGGGCGTCACCGACCCGCGCGCAAATCCGGGTGACAGGCGGCCTTCGGAAATCACGTGGATCACGTCCGACAGCGCCATGATCTCGTCAAGGTCCTCGGAAATGAGCAATACCGCGGCGCCCCTGTCCCTTGCCGCCAGCAGTTGCCCATGGACGTAATTGACCGCGCCGATATCCAACCCCCGCACCGGCTGGTTGGCCAGGATGATGCGCGGTCCGGCCTCCAGCACGCGGCCCAGGATCAGCTTTTGCATGTTCCCGCCCGACAGCAGGCGAATGCGCGTGCCCGGCCCGGGGCAGCGCACGTCGTATGTCTCGATGATCTCGCGGGTAAAGGATTCGGCCCGGCCCCAGTTCATCAGGCCCGACCGGCTGTAGGGCGGCTGGGCATAGGTTTCGAGGATCGCATTTTCTGTCAGGTCGAATTCGGCGATGGTGCCGGTCTTGTGCCGGTCCTCGGGGATGCGGGCGATGCCCGATTGCACCGCTGCGCGCGGCGACCATGTGTCCAGCGGCGCGCCGTCCAGCTCCATCCGTCCCTCTGCCGGCGCGATCAATCCGCCGATCAGGTCCGCCAGCGCCCCCTGACCGTTGCCCGACACCCCCGCCAGCCCCACGATCTGCCCCGCATGCAGCGACAGCGACACATCCGCCAGCCCCGGCGCATTGCCGCGCGCCAGCGTCGTGACCGCGTCCAGCCGCATCAGCACCTCGCCGGGCTGCCCCGGCGCGACCTTGGGCGCGGCGACGTCCGCCCCCACCATCAGCGAGGCGAGCGTTTCCTTGTCGACCTCGGCAATCGGCCGTTCGGCCACCAGCCGCCCATGCCGCAGGATCAGCACGCGATCCGATATCGCCATCACCTCGTGTAACTTATGGGAAATGAACACCACCGACAGGCCCAGCTTCACGGCCTTGCGCAGGGTGGCGAAAAGGTCCTCGGTCTCTTGCGGGGTCAGAACGGCGGTCGGCTCGTCCAGAATCAGGATACGCGCATCGCGGTAGAGCGCCTTGAGGATCTCGACCCTCTGGCGTTCGCCCACCGTCAGGCTGCCCACCTTGGCATCGGGATGGACCTGTAGCCCGAAATCCTGCGCCAGCTTTTCCAGCTTCGCGCGCGCCGCCGCACGATCGAGGCGTGGCGACAGAAGCGGCTGGGTGCCCAGAATGACATTCTCCAGCACCGTCATGTTGTCGGCCAGCGTGAAATGCTGATGCACCATGCCCACGCCCGCATCGAGCGCCGCACGCGGGTTGCCGGGTGGCAGCGCCTGGCCGAAAACCTCCACATTGCCCTCGTCCGCCGTGTACTGGCCGAACAGGATGTTCATCAACGTGGTCTTGCCCGCGCCGTTCTCGCCCAGCAGGGCGATTACCTCGCCCTCGCGCAGCGACAGGCTGACCGCGTCATTCGCGACCAGCTTGCCGAACCGCTTGGTGATGGAATCGAGGCGCAGGACAACCTGCGCCGCGCTGTTGCCTGCCATTCAGGACGACTTGGGTTCTTCGTCGTTGATCTCGACCGTGTACTCGCCGGACATGATCTCCTGCTTGCGCTGCTCGACAAGGTCCAGCGCCTCCTGCGGCACCTTGCCTTCGAACGTGCCCAAGGGCGCGAGGGACGAGCCGCCTTCCTTCATGAAGGAATAGACGCCGTAGTCCGCGGCGGTGAATGTGCCGGCCTTCACCTCGGCAATCGCCTTGTCCAGCGTCGGCTCGAAATGCCAGATGGCCGAGGCCACGACCGTCTCGGGATAATCGGCCTGGGTGTCGATCACGTTGCCGATGGCCAGAATGCCCTTTTCCTGCGCCGCGTCCGACACGCCGAAGCGTTCTGCATAGAGCATGTCCGCCCCGTTCTCGATCATGGCGAACGCCGTTTCCTTGGCCTTGGGCGGATCGAACCAGCTGCCGATAAAGCTGACCTGGAAGGTGATGTCGGGGTTCATCTCGCGCGCGCCCGCCATGAAGGCATGCATCAGGCGATTGACCTCCGGGATCGGGAAGCCACCAACCATGCCGATATTGCCGGTCTCGGTCATTGCTCCCGCGATGATACCCGTCAGATAGGACGCATCCTGAATATAGTTGTCGAAAACCGCGAAATTCGGCAGCGCCTCGTCCTGCTTGAAGCTCGAGCCCATCAGGAAGGCGATGTCGGGATATTCCGCCGCGACCTCGCGCGCCTCCTGCTCGACGGCGAAGACCTCGCCGATGATCAGTTCATAGCCCTGCTCGGCATATTCGCGCATGACCCGGGCATAGTCGGTGTTCGACACGTTTTCTGAAAAGACATAGTCGATATCGCCCCGCTCCTGCGCGGTGCCGGCGGCTTTGTGGATGCGGCTGACCCATTGCTGCTCGACCGGCACGGTATAGATGCCCGCGACCTTGAGCGGCTCGTCCGCCTTTAGCGCCCCCGGCGCGCCCGCCGCCACAAGCAGCGCGGTGCCGGCTGTGGTGCTCAGGAACGTCCGGCGGGAAAGGCCGGTCAGGCTGGTTTTTCTGTGTTGCGTCATGGAACTTATCCCCCTGTTGGAACGTGGCGTGCCCAGAATGTTTGACCAAATGATAAAAAGAACCCGGGTGTCGGCCAATAGAAGAATGCGCGGCCCGAAAAGTCCAGAGCGGACGCCAAGGTTTTACGCATCGCACCGAAGCCTGCCGCAAGAATAGGCAGGCGGTCAGGGGTGCCGTGGAAGAGGTGGATGGATAGGGTTGTACGTTGAGTGCAGCACAGGTTCGTTTTTCCGAACCAAAGCGGTCATTCCCTGCATGCACGACCAAGGTCAGCTTCGCGGGACGAAGTGGACGTTATTCTGTGACGGTGAGGAGACGCGCATCGACGGGCCGTGGCGCGGCGAACCGACGATGATGATAGGCAATTTATGCCTACCAAGCACATCCAACATGAGAGCGTCGCACTTCACCTGCCAAATCGCCGTGCCGGGGGGCGGCGTCATGCCAAAGGCATGCTACTCGCATGACGATGCGGGCGGGCTTCGCCCTTGTTCCGCGCGGACGCTTTCTGACTGTGGCAAATAGGGGCGCTAATCCGACCCTTACCCCATCCGGTCCGAACCGCCATTTTCCAGCAGCCCCCTACCCCGCCTCGACCCGCTTGTGCAGAACCAGCGGCTGTTTCAGCCAGACGCGCAGCGCGGCCGTGACGGCCTCGGGCGATTCAAGCGTCGGCAGGTGCCCGGCCTCCTGCACCAGCGCAAGCTCGGCATTGGGGATGAGACCGGCCATGAACTCGTGCCGCTTCACCGGCGTCAGGGTGTCATGCACGCCGCACATCACCAGCGTCGGCACGGCGATCTTGCGCAGTGTCGCCTGATAGTCGCGGCGGCGTTGCAGGGCGCGGACCTGCCGGGTGATCGCGTCGGCGCCCAGGTTCTCGGCCATCTTGGTGACCATGTGCATGATCGAGGTGCGGTCGGCATTGGGAGCCAGGTGGTCGGGGCGCAGCAGCGTCGAAACGGCCTGGTCGATGAAGCCCGCGCGCAGCTTGGTCACGATGGGTTCGTAATTGGCCGCGGATTGCGGGGTTTCGGCCATCGAATTGGTGTCCATCAGGCAAAGACGGGTCACCCGGTCGGGCGCACGGCGCACGATCTCCAGCGCGACGATGCCGCCCATGGACAGCCCGGCCAGCGCGAAGCGGCGCGGCAGGTGATCCAGCAGACCCGAGGCGATTTCCTCGATCCGGTCGCCGTGGGAAATGGGCGCGGCGGTCACGGGCAAGTCGGGGCTGAGCGCCGCGATCTGCGGGCCGAACAGCCGTGCGTCACACATCATGCCCGGCAGAAACACCAAGGGGTCTTTCATTGCTTTGTTCCTTAACCTGCCCGCGCGCTCTGCGCTGTTTTATGAAACTGATTCTGCCACAGGCGCGGCGGAAAACCAAGGAAAGTTGCGCAGGCTACGGCAATCCGCCGATCCGGCCGAAGCGAGGTTGGCGCTCACGCAAGACGCTCCAGCACGTCCTCGATGGAGCGTGTGATGAGCGCGAGGCAATCCGGATCGGAAAAGCGGTGATCGGCGCCGTCCACGAGCGTGAGGCGCATGTCGCGGCCCTTGGCGTGGTCGAGCAGGCGCAGGGCCACGGACATGTCCACATCCGCATCTGCGGTGCCCTGAAGGAAGCGCGTCGGGAACGGCAGCTTCAGATCCGCGCGCAGGACGAGGTTGTCGCGCCCGTCCTCGATCAGGCGGTGGGTGATGATGTAGGGCTCGTCATAGTCGCTGGGCAGGGCGAGGCGGCCCTTGGCCTTGAGCTCGGCCCGCTGCGCCTCGGTGAAGCCTGCCCACATGCTGTCCTCGGTGAAATCCGGCGCGGCGGCGACGGTGACCATCCCGGCGACGCGGTCGGGGATGGCGCGGGCCATGAGCAGGGCAATCCAGCCGCCCATGGAGGAGCCGACGAGGATCTGCGGGCCGTCGGTCAGCTCTTCGATCACGGCCTGCGCATCGGCCGCCCAGTCGCCGATGCAGCCATCGGTGAAGGCTTCGCTGCTTTGGCCATGTCCGGAATAGTCGAAACGCAGATAGGCGCGGCCCGTGCGCTTGGCCCAGTCTTCGAGATGGATGGCCTTGGTGCCCTCCATGTCGGACTTGAATCCGCCGAGAAAGACCACACCCGGCCCTTCGCCGTCGGTCTTGTGATAGGCCAGACGCCGCCCATGCGGCGAGGTCAGCATCGTCGTCTCTGACATCGGTGTTCCCTTTCGATGTTTGACGGGAACCTGTCACCCTAGCAGCGGCGTTTCAAGCCGCTTGGGCCGTGTCAGAGAATGGAGCCAATGGTGCGCTCGATCCGATCGAGCGTGTATTCGCGTTCGCGTCCCGGTTTGTCGGCGACGGCACTTGCCGGGAAGCCGAGATAGGTGGTTCCCGCCATTTGGTCGGGATCATCCGCATCACCGGAATCGGCGGTGCTGTCGGAGCTGGTGTCGTGACGTGCCATATTCGTTACCGTTGTTTTTCTTCCGCGTCTGGGGCCGATCAGGCCTGTGAATATAGCTAGCATCTCATGCAGAAATTAAAATTCTCTTTTTGTCACAATATGTTACAGTGAACTATCGCATGCGGACGGATACAGCGCGGTACAATTGCACATGATTGTATGCGTTCAGGTCACGTCGCGCAGGCCCAGCGCGGCCAGCCCGCCAAGGGCCGACATGGCCGCGAACCCGATCAGGGCGGCGTTCGGACCGACCCAGCTGAGCGCGCCGCCGAAAGCCCCCGCCAGCAGCAGGATGATCCCGATGGCAAGGTTTGCGACGGCGGAATTCACGGTGCGGCGATCCTCGGGCGAGATGTCGACAAGATAGGTGGAGCGCGCCTGCCGCACGCCGTGATAGGCGACCATCAGCACGAACAGAACGCCGGGGATGATCGCGGTCGTTTGCGCCCATCCGGCAAGATTGACGGCGACGCCCGCCGCCATGGCGAGCGCGCCCAGAAGCCCCGCCACCAGCAGCATCAGGCGGCTGGAGCGGTCGGCCAGCCAGCCCCAGGCGTAGGAACTGACGAAACCCGCCGCCGAAGAGGCCACCAGCAGCGCCCCCAGCGTGCGCAGGTTGCTGTCGTCGCCTTGCGTGGTCATCACGGCCAGGAACGGCGGCGCAAGCGCGGTGGCGGTCAGCAAGCCGCGCACGAGGATGAAGCGGCGCAGGTTGGCGTCCTCGCGGATCACGTCGCGGAACCGGTGCAGGCCGGCGTCGGTTTGCGGGGTGCTGTCATCCTCATCGAGGGTCGAGAAGATGACGGCGGCGGCGATCCAGAGACAGGCCGCCAATGCGATGGCGGCGATCACGGCGGTCTTGGTCTGGATCAGGCCCGACAGCATCAGCCCGGCAAAGACCAGCACCGCGATGGACGCGACCGATCCGGCCATGCCGGTCACCGCGCCGCGCTTGGTCTGGCCGACGGTCTTGCCCAAGATATCTTTGTAGGACACCGAGCAGGCCGCGCGGAAGAGCGCCAGCGTTGCCAGCAACGCGCAGATGGCGAGGCCCGCGGCCCAGCCTTGCAGGAAAATGGCCGAGGCGGCGATGCCGGCGGCCATCGCCCCCTGCCCCGCACTGCCCGCGGCCCACATCCAGCGGCGTTGTTTGCGCCGTTCCAGCCAAGGCGCCAGCAGCACTTGCGGCAAAAGCGCCCCGGCCTCGCGCAAAGGCACCAGAAGCGCCACGAGGCTGCCGGGGGCGCCAAGAACGCCCAGCAGCCAGCTGAGCACCAGCTTGGGGTCGATCAAACCATCGGCGATTTTCGTGAGGCTTAAAGAAAAAATGTGCCGAAGCCCGTTGCGGGCCTCGGCCTTGTCACTTTCCTGTCCTGTCAGTCGTTCGAATGCGGCTTGCACTGCGCACCTTGTCGTTGGGGCTGGTTAGCCTCCGACATAGGCCGATGTCTTGGGACGGTAAAAGATTTTCTGGTTGTGCAGGCGGCCCAGCAGGTCGTGGATGCGGCGCGTCACCGGCTCGGGCTGGTTCACCTTCGACTGGTGCAGAGCGTTTTCGATCAGTTCCATGTCTTCGACCGAAAGTTCGAATGTGTCGTTGTAGCGGGCCATGTTCATCTGCTCCTTAACATTGCTGCGGTGTGCGATAAGTAAACCTGAATGCACATTTCGTATTGGTTATATAGGAGTTCGCGCCATATCGTAAAGTAGATTTTCATACGCTTTTTCAATGCCTTGCAAGACGACCCGCTGCGCCGCGGCATAGCGGATTCGCATGCATTTGCACACCGAATCCACGCAAAGACGGCCAAGCCCCTGCCCTGAAAGCACTCTTTGGGCAGGCCGTGCTTGACTTGCCCCCCGGCCCGCGCCACAACCCGGGCCAAGACCATAACCCGCAACCGGGCGTTCCGTGGGCGCCAAACTGACGAGGAGGCCAGGCATGGCTCAGATCTCCCTTACCCTTCCCGATGGCAATGCGCGGCAATACGACGCTGGGATCACCCCGGCGGAGGTGGCCGCCGATATCTCGAACTCGCTGGCCAAGAAGGCCATTTCGGCCCATGTGGACGGCAAGCACTGGGATCTGGCCTGGCCCATCGAGAGCGACGCGCAGATCGCCATCAACACGATGAAGGACGAAGAGGCCGCCAACGAATTGGTGCGCCACGACCTCGCGCATATCATGGCCCGCGCGGTGCAGGAGATCTGGCCCGAGACCAAGGTCACCATCGGCCCGGTGATCGAAAACGGCTGGTATTACGATTTCGACCGCGCAGAGCCGTTCTCGCCCGAGGATCTGGGCGCCATCGAGAAGAAGATGCGCGAGATCATCAACCTGCGCGACCCAGTCCGCACCGAGGTGTGGGAGCGTGACCGCGCCGTGCAGCACTACAAGAACAATAATGAGCCCTACAAGGTGGAGCTGATCGACGCCATTCCGGGCGACGAGCCGTTGCGGATGTATTGGCATGGCGATTGGCAGGACCTGTGTCGGGGGCCGCATTTGCAGCACACCGGACAGGTTCCGGCGGATGCGTTCAAGCTGATGTCCATCGCCGGGGCTTATTGGCGCGGAGATTCCAGCCGGCAGATGTTGCAGCGGATCTATGGCGTGGCCTTCACGTCCAAGGAAAAGCTGAAGGCGTATCTGAACTTCCTCGAAGAGGCCGAGAAGCGCGACCACCGCAAGCTGGGCCGCGAGATGAGTCTGTTTCACATGCAGGAAGAGGCCCCCGGACAGGTGTTCTGGCACCCCAATGGCTGGACGATCTACACCCAGTTGCAGGACTACATGCGCCGCAAGCAGCGCGCGGGCGGATACCGTGAAATCAACACACCGCAGGTCGTGGACCGCAAGCTGTGGGAGAAATCCGGCCACTGGGACAAGTACCAGCACCACATGTTCATCGTGGAGGTGGACGAGAGCCGCGACGGCGAGGATGACGACGCGAGCGTCAAGAACAAGGACCAGACGCGGATCAACGCGCTGAAGCCGATGAACTGCCCCTGTCACGTGCAGGTGTTCAACCAGGGTCTGAAATCCTATCGCGACCTGCCCCTGCGGCTGGCCGAGTTCGGGTCGTGTGCCCGGTTCGAGCCGTCGGGTGCGCTGCACGGGATCATGCGCGTGCGCGGGTTCACCCAAGACGACGCGCATATCTTCTGCACCGAAGAGCAGATCCAGGAGGAATGCGCGCGGTTCATCGACTTTCTGGCGGATGTGTACCGCGAGCTTGGTTTCCCCGAGTTCGAGATCCGGTTCGCCACGCGGCCCGAAAAGCGCGTGGGCAGCGACGAGTCCTGGGATTATGTCGAGGGTGCGCTGGAGAACGCGATCAAGGCGGTGGGGCGCGACTATACGCTGGAGCCGGGCGATGGGGCGTTCTACGGGCCCAAGCTGGACTTCTACCTGACCGACGCGATCGGCCGGGTCTGGCAGTGCGGCACGTTCCAGGTGGACCCCAACCTGCCCGAGCGGCTGGATGCGACGTATATCGGCGCGGATGGCGAAAAGCACCGGCCCTTCATGCTGCACCGCGCCTGCCTTGGGTCGTTCGAGCGGTTCGTCGGCATCCTGATCGAGAACTGGGAAGGCAAGCTGCCCTTCTGGCTGGCCCCGCGTCAGGTGGTCGTCGCCTCGATCGTGTCGGAGGCGAACGAGTACGTGCTGGACGTCGTCGATCAACTGAAGGCCGCGGGTGTGCGGGCCGAGGCGGATTTGCGCAACGAAAAGATCAATTACAAGGTCCGAGAGCATTCCGTGGGCAAGGTGCCGGTGATCCTGGCGGTGGGGATGCGCGAGGTCGAGGAAAAGACCGTGTCGGTGCGCCGACTGGGCGAGAAACAGACCAGCGTTGAGAGCCTGGAGGCGGTCACGGCATCGCTGGCCAAGGACGCGACGCCGCCGGATCTGGGCTGAGGGTTCGGATACAGGACAACGCGCCCCGGCCCCCGAGCCGGGGCCTCCCGCCGCAAGAGGCCCCGGGTCAAGCCCGGGGCGGGTCTTACCTCAGAAATGCGCCTTGGGTTCGTCCGGTTTGCCGACGGCGACGGCCAGTGCCGCGTTGGGCACGGGTCCATCTGCGTTGTCTGTCAGGCCAGTGCCGCCTGCACATCCTTGCCCCAGGCGAGGTAGAGCGTGCCGTTATCGTCGATCAACGGGCGTTTCATCAGCGTGGGATGCGAGGCGAGCAGGCTCAGCGGGTCGCCCGCGCGCTCAGCCTCGCTGAGGCCACGCCAGGTGGTGGAACGGGTGTTCAGTAGTGCTGCGCCGAATTGTCCATGCGCCCTGGCGAGGACATCGGCGGGCACGCCATCGGCGCGGACATCGCGCAACTCGGCATTCGGCAAGGATTTCAGCGCCTTCCGGCAAGTATCGCAATTCTTCAGCCCGTAGAGGATCATTTTTGCTCCGCTCACGTTTTCATCAGGTTCCCCCTAACTAAGCATCCATGCGGCGTGTTTCACTTGCTTTTTACGTGATGCGCCCAATCTTCTTAACTGTAGTCTTGGTTCTGCGTCCCATGGCCTTTGGCCCGACATGCGGGACGGGGAGGCCCTTGACGACACAGCCCGGCATATCCGGGGAAGACAACGGCAAGAAGGAGAAGCGGAATGCCGACCGGCACCGTGAAATGGTTCAATACAACAAAGGGCTATGGCTTCATCGCCCCAGAGGGAGGCGGCAACGACGTCTTCGTACATATCAGCCAGGTGGAACAATCCGGCATGACCGGCCTGGCCGACGATCAGAAAGTCGAATACGAGCTTCAGGACGGCCGCGACGGTCGTCCCATGGCGGTCAACCTCAAGGCGGTCTGACTCCGCCTCAGGCCCGCATGACGCAGCAGACTTTCAGGCCGGGTTCTCGGCCTGAACTTTATCCCAGTTTTCCCCCATCGCGACGATGCATGACGTGCCGGTGGCATAGGCTACCACGAGCGTCCAATCGCCGCTCTCATCCGTCCAGACCTCCATCACCTGATCGGGCCCTTGCGTGCCACGGGCAAAGCGCGTGACGCCGAACTGGCGCGACAGCTTTTGTGTGAGTGTATGGCTCGGTTCGCAGAGAATGTCCGCGATCGGGCTGGTCGCCGCCGCGGGCGTTGCGCCGATGGCGATCAGCGCAAGGCCGGTGATATGCCTGAACATGGGGCTGCTCCTGTCGTTGACTGCGCTTGGGGTGTAACAGATTTACGACAGAACGTATAGTACCCGTATATACGCTGGATATACGCCATAGGTGCCGGAGCAGTTGATAAGGCACGAAAAAAGGGCGCTTGCGGCGTGCGCCCTTTTTTCAAAATCTCAGATCCGTCAGCTGCAGCTCAGAAGCAGCCCTTCTGGCCTTCGGGGCAGTTGTAGGAGCGGCGCGCCTTGTGGACGTAGTGCTTTTTCTTGGGCACCGGGTGCTGCATGACCTGTTTGTAGCTTTGCGACTGGTTCGGCGTGCCGCAGCAGATGACACCGGAAATGGTGATCGGTTGCAGGCCGTAGGGGCAATAGTTTTCCTTGGAATGATAAGGATAGATCTTCGCCTCGGCGAGCGCCGGCCCGGCGATGGCGGTCATGGCCAGGGCGGCCACGATGGATTTAAGAATGCGCATAAGGTCCTCGTTCGATATGATTTTTTTCAGCCCGTCCCACGGATACCAGATATGGTACGCGATGGCGGGGGTCTGTCAATTTTTAATGTGGAAAGGATTGGTGCAGGTGCGTGGACAAAGGCTCTGCCGGGTGGGACGGGTGATCAGCGTTTGCGCAAGAGTTCGACAACGTCGCAACGCGGGTCGTCTTGCTGGAGCGTGAACCGGGTCGTTTCTTCCCACTCCGACGGATCGTACTCCGGGAACCACGTGTCGGCGTCCTCGACGGCCAGGTCGACCTCGGTGATCACCAGCCGGTCGGCGCGGGGCAAGAGGCTCTTATAGATCCCGGCCCCGCCGATGCCGCAGATATGGGCGTAGCCGGCGTCATGCGCGGCGGCGATGGCGCTGTCGATGGAGCGGTGGACGTGCTCGGCGCCTTCGGGGCTGCCCGACGACACCACCAGGTTCAGGCGGTTCGGCAAGGGGCGGAAGCGCTCGGGCAGGCTTTCCCACGTGCGGCGGCCCATGATGCAGGCGGTGCCGACGGTCTCACGCGAAAAGAACTTGAGGTCGGCGGGGATGTGCCACGGAATCCCCCCCTGCCGCCCGATGGCGCGGTTGCGGTCGGTCGCCACCACAAGCGAGATCATCAGACCGCCACCGGCGCGGAAATATGCGGGTCGGGGTCATAGCCGGTGATCTCGAAATCCTCATAGCGGAAGTCGAAGATCGATTTGACGTCCCGGGTGATCCGCAGCGTCGGCAGCGGCTTGGGCGTGCGGGACAGTTGCAGTTTCACCTGGTCTACGTGGTTGGAATAGATATGCGCGTCGCCGAAGCTGTGCACGAAATCGCCGGGCTCGTAGCCCGTGACATGCGCCAGCATGTGCAGCAGCAGCGCGTAAGACGCGATGTTGAACGGCACGCCGAGGAACATGTCGGCGGACCGCTGGTAGAGCTGCAGGTGCAGCTTGCCCCCCGCGATGCGCACCTGCCAGAGCGTGTGACAGGGTGGCAGCGCCATCTCGGGCACGTCGCCCGGGTTCCAGGCCGAGACGATCAGGCGGCGGCTGTCGGGGGTTTCGCGGATCATCTTCATCAGGGTTTCGATCTGGTCAATCTCGCCCACCGGCCCCGGCCAGTGCCGCCATTGGTGGCCGTAGACGGGCCCCAGGTCGCCGTCCGCGTCCGCCCAGTCATCCCAGATGGAAACGCCGTTTTCCTTGAGATAGGCGATATTTGTCTCGCCCGAGAGGAACCATAAAAGCTCGTGGATGATCGAGCGCAGGTGCAGTTTCTTGGTGGTCACCAGCGGAAAGCCGTCGGCCATGGCATAGCGCGACTGCAGCCCGAAGGCCGAGATCGTGCCGGTGCCGGTGCGGTCGGTCGAGGGCTGCCCATGTTCCATCACATGGGCCAATGCGTCGTGATACTGCTTCATCGGGTCTTTCCGCCTTTGGGCATTTGCAGGGCGCGGACAATTAATGCGAGTCGCACCCCACTATATCTTGTGAGGCGGTGCAAACAATCCTCCAGATCGGGTGGCGGTTGCAAGGCAACACCCCCTGGACTTCAACCTTCGGATGGCGAGAAAAACCAGAGTTCCGAGGCCCCTGCCCCGTGCTCTGGACAGAGCCGCGCTTTCGGCTAATTGTGGAGGATAACCCAAAACGCGAAGGAGCCGCAGCATATGGCGCTGAAATACCTGCACACGATGGTCCGGGTGAAGGATCTGGAGAAATCCATGGCCTTCTACGAACTTCTGGGCCTGAAGGAGACCCGGCGGATGGACAGCGATGAGGGCCGCTTTTCGCTGATCTTCATGGCGCCCCCGGGGCAGGAAGAATGCCCGATCGAACTGACTTACAACTGGGATGGCGATGACGATCTGCCGGACGACAGCCGGCATTTCGGGCATCTGGCCTACCGTGTCGATAATATCTACGACATGTGCAAGCATCTGCAGGACAACGGCGTGACGATCAACCGCCCGCCCCGCGACGGGCGCATGGCCTTCGTGCGCAGCCCCGACAACATCTCGGTGGAACTGCTGCAGCAGGGTGACGCGCTGGAACCGGCGGAGCCCTGGGCCAGCATGGAAAGCACCGGGCACTGGTGATGGGTCTGCACCGCCTTCCGCTGATCGCGGCGGCGGTCCTGGCCGCCGCCCCGGCCCTTGCCGATGCGCTGGCGGAGGCGGCGGCGGACCAGGTGGGCGTGACGGTGATCTATGACCCGGCCTATGTGGGGCTGGAGTTTCCCGGCGGGGACGTGCCGCGCGACCGTGGCGTGTGCACCGACGTGGTGATCCGGGCCTTGCGTGATGCCCACGGGATCGACCTGCAACTGGCGGTGAATCGCGACATGAAAGCGGATTTCGCCGCCTACCCCGCCATCTGGGGGCTGAGCACCACCGATCGCAATATCGACCACCGGCGGGTGCCGAACCTGGAAACCCTGCTGCGCCGGATCGGCGCGGCAGAGGGCCCGAGCGATGACCCGGACGATTTTGCCCCGGGCGACATCGTCAGCTGGCGGCTGACGGGGTCGGGACTGCCGCATATCGGGATCGTGGCCGAGGGGCGCAGCGCCGATGGCGTGCGGCCGCTGGTGACGCATAACATCGGCTGGGGGACGCGGACCGAGGACATCCTGTTCGACCATGACATGGTGCTGCGCGCGCGGCTGGACGAGGCGGCGCGAGACCGGCTGCGGGCGTTAACGCAGTGAGCGCGTGGCGCGCCCTGGCCGTGGTGCTGCTGGCACTGATGCCGCTGCGGGCCGGGGCCGAGGGATGCCGGCTGGCGTTGGTGCTGGCGGTGGATGTGTCGTCGTCGGTGGATGCCGCCGAGTACGATCTGCAACGTGTGGGCCTGGCCGCCGCGCTTGATGCCGAAGAGGTGCGGCACGCGATCCTGCGGGGCGCGCCGGGGCATGTGGCGCTGGCCGTCTACGAATGGTCGGGGTTTTATCAGCACAAGCTGCAACTGGACTGGACGGTGCTGGACAGCCCCGCCGCGATCGATGCCGCGGTCGAGACCTTGCTGAAGATGCGCCGCAGCCATGACGAGTTTCCCACCTCGATGGGGCCGGCGCTGGGGTATGGAGCGCAGCTGTTGCAGAACGGGCCGGCTTGCAAGCGGCGAGTGATCGACGTGTCGGGCGACGGGGTGAACAACTATCGCTACGGCCCGCGCGAAGCCTACCGGCATTTCCCGATGCAGGACGTCACGGTGAACGGGCTGGTGGTGCTGGGCGAGGACCCCAGCGTGCTGACATGGTACGGGGCCGAGGTGTTGCACGGGCCGGGGGCGTTCTTGGTGGTGGCCAACGGGTTCGACGAGTTCACCGAGGCGATGACCCGGAAACTTTACCGTGAAATCAACGATATCATCCTGGGCAGCGTGACGCGGCCCGGACCACACGGATGAACTTGCGGGCGCTGGTTCTGGCCTGTGCCGCGCTGTGGCCGGGGCTGGGCCAGGCCGAGTGCCGGCAGGCGCTGGCGCTGGGGATGGACGTGTCGGGATCGGTCGATGCGAGGGAATACCGGCTTCAGACCGACGGGCTGGCCGCGGCGCTGCTGGCGCCGGACGTGCAGGCGGCGTTTCTGGCCGTCCCCGAGGCGCCGGTGCACCTGATGATTTATGAATGGAGCGGAGTGCGGGACCAACGCGTGCTGCTGGACTGGACCGAGATCGACAGCGCGGCGCGTCTGGCTGAGGCCGCTTCCCGCCTGCGGGCGACGCGCAAGGCCAATGGCGACGATCCCACGACGGCGATCAGCGCAGCGGTCCTTTTCGGCGTGGCGGCCCTGAACCGTCAGGATCCTTGCCTGCGCCGGACGCTGGATATCTCGGGCGACGGGCCGTCCAATATCGGGCTGCATCCGCGCGATCTGGACGATGCGGTGCTGGGCGATATCACGGTCAATGGGCTGGTGATCGGGCCGCAGTCACGCTCGAACACCTCGAAGAACCTGCATAACGTCAAATCGCTGGAAGGCTATTACCGCGCCTTCATCCTCCACGGTCCCGGCGCCTTTGCCGAAGTAGCGCAGGATCATGCTGATTTTGCCGCCGCCATGCGCCGCAAGCTGATCCGCGAGCTGCAACTGCCGAACCTGTCCCGGCTCGTGCACCCGCAGCCCGCGCGCCCGCGCCTGCCTCAATAGATATAGCGGATCTGGTCGGTCCAGTAGCGTTCGACCCGGCGCAGCGCGCCGGTGATCTGGTCGACGCCGTCGAGGGTGATGACACCACGCGATTGCAGCCCTTCGGCGTGTCGCTCGAAGAGGCCCGCCACCACGTCGCGGATGCCCCGGCCCTTTTGCGTCAGCCGGACACGCACCGAGCGGCGGTCAATCTCGCACCGCTGGTGGTGCATATAGCCCATCTCGACCAGTTTCTTGAGATTGTAGCTGACATTGCTGCCCTGGTAATAACCGCGGGTTTTCAGTTCGCCCGCCGTCACCTCGTTGTCGCCGACGTTGAAGAGCAGCAGCGCCTGAACCGCGTTGATCTCCAACACGCCGATCCGCTCGAACTCGTCCTTGATGACATCCAGAAGCAGCCGGTGCAGCCGCTCCACCAAAGACAGCGCATCGAGATACCCCGTCATAAATCCGTCCGACTGCACGGCGGCCGGCATCTGTTGTTGAAAACTCATCCTCGTCTCCATGCGATACTGCTCGGAGACCGATGTGACAAAGAAAGCCGAATAATCAGTTAAATGCCGCAAATACAGTGTAAAATGCGAAGTATTTCGTGGTTTGCGTCAACCGGTGGAGACGGCGCGGACCTGCCCGATCAGCGGGGCCAGGTGTTCGGGCGGATCGGTCTGGCCCGTGACCCACTGATAAAGGTCCTGGTCGTTCTCCTCTAGCAGCACCTCATAGAGGTCCAGTTCGGCGGGCGTCAGGGTGGCCAGACGCGCCTCGGAGAAGCGCATCAGAAGGATGTCCATCTCCTTTATTCCGCGCCGCATCGACCGCATGCGCAGACGCTTGAGCCTGGTATTTTCGGTCTCGGCCACGGGGCGGTTTACGCCCGGTCCTGCAAGACCTTGCGCAGGGTCTTTTCCAGCCGGCCCAGCCGTTCGGCGGTGCCGACGATCTGGGTGCGCAAGGCGCGGATCTCGGTCATCATGGCGGTCACGTCGGCGTTGTCCTCGACGTCGGCGGGCGCCTCGGGGCCGTCGCCTTCGGCCATCAGCAGCCAGCGTAGGCTTACATTCAGCAGGCCCGACACGGTGCTGAGCTTGTTCGCCCGCGGCTCGGTCACGTCGTCTTCCCAGCCTTGGAGGGTCTTGAGCTTGACGCCCAGCCGCTGCGCCATTTCCTTTTGCGTCATGCCCGCCGCCTCGCGTGCCCCCGCAAGCCGGTCACCGAACGTGGTGGCATCTGGATCGAACCAGTCGTTTTGCGTCTCGGCGGTCATGGTCTTCCTTTCCGGGGTTGGGCTGATCGAAAGCGTCTTGCCTAGCATACGGGCCATGACCTACGAAGACCACAGCCGAAAAACCACCTGAGGTGCGACATGAATCCGCTATCCGCGACATTGGTCCGCGTGAAACCTTCACCGACCATGGCAATTTCCGCCAAGGCGCTGGAAATGAAGGCCGCGGGCGGCGACGTGATCGGCCTGAGCGCCGGGGAGCCGGATTTCGACACGCCGGAAAACATCCGCGCGGCGGGCATACGCGCCATCGAGGAGGGCAAGACGCGCTATACCGCGCCCGACGGCATCCCCGAGTTGAAGCAGGCCGTCTGCGCCAAGTTCAAGCGCGACAACGGGCTGGAGTATACGCCCTCGCAGGTCAGCATCGCTTCGGGTGGCAAGCAGATCCTTTACAATGCGTTGATGGCCACGCTGAATCCCGGCGAGGAGGTGGTGATCCCGGCGCCCTTCTGGGTCAGCTATCCGGACATGGTGACGCTGGCCGGAGGAACGCCTGTGATCGTCGAGGCGGGGATCGAGACCGGGTTCAAGCTGACAGCAGAGGCGCTGGAGGCGGCGATCACGCCCAAAACCCGCTGGTTCATCTTCAACTCGCCGTCGAATCCGACCGGCGCGGGGTATTCGTGGGACGACCTGAAGGCGCTGACGGACGTGCTGATGCGGCATCCCCATGTGTGGGTGATGACGGATGATATGTACGAGCATCTGACCTACGGTGACTTCCGGTTCTGCACGCCCGCACAGGTCGAGCCGGGATTGTACGAGCGCACGCTGACCTGCAACGGGGTTTCCAAGGCCTATGCGATGACCGGCTGGCGGATCGGCTATGCCGCGGGGCCCGAGGTGCTGATCGGCGGGATGCGCAAGATCCAGTCGCAATCGACTTCGAACCCCTGTTCGATCAGCCAGTGGGCCGCGGTCGAGGCGCTGAACGGCACGCAGGATTTCCTCGGCCCGCATAACGAGATGTTCGTGCGGCGGCGCGACCTTGTCGTGGACGCACTGAATGGGATTCCGGGCATCACCTGCCCGCGGCCGGAGGGGGCGTTTTATGTCTACCCGTCGATTCAGGGACTCATCGGCAAGACCAGCGCGAATGGTGCGCTGATCGACAGCGATGAGGCCTTCGTGACCGCGCTGCTGGAGGAGACGGGCGTCGCGGTGGTGCATGGCGCGGCGTTTGGCCTGTCGCCCTATTTCCGTGTCAGCTATGCCACATCCGATGATGCCCTTAAGGAGGCTTGCGCCCGGATTGCGGACTTTTGCGGGAAATTGTCGTAATGAGTCAGGCGATTAACCGAAACCATCGCGAGACGCATGGGAGACCCGCTTGAGCGGCGAGTTGCCAGACTACTATTTCCGTGTCCGTGAGAACGGGGCCTTCGTGTTTCGCGTGGACACCGAGAACCGCCAGCGGCGGATCGAGATGGACCAGATCGCGGTCATCAACATCAAGAACGGACAAGTCAAACCTCACGGCGACCGCGAGCTTTCGGACGAGGATGCGCGGGTCATCAAGGAATGGATGGACGAGCGCACCGAGCTGCTCGCCAAGCGTGACATCGACGATATTCACCGTGCGGTGGATTACCTGAACCTGACGACCCACTGGGCCCAGTCGCGGGCCACGGACGACCAGCTGGAGGACGTGACCGACGACCTGCTGCTGGCGATGCACGACTTGCGGACGGTGCTGGTGCGCAAGAAGGCGGACCGGATGCTGGCCGGGGACAAGGACGACGGCTGAGCCACCAATTTCTGCGCGGAAATCGGATCGGAAAATACGTATTTTCCGGGACAGGATTTTTGAAAATCCTGGGGCATTTTCTTGCAAGAAAATGGTGCGGAAATTTGCAAATTTCCGCACCTGCCCTCAGTCCTGCGACAGCCGCGCGCGCAGCGTCGTCTTGACCACCTTGCCGTAGTTGTTCTTGGGCAGTTCATCGACCGCGAAATAGGCCTTGGGGCGTTTGAACCGGGCAATCCGGTCCAGGCAATGGGCGTCGAGTGCTGCCTCGTCCAGCCTCTCGCCCACGGGCACCACGAAGGCCACCACCTCCTCGCCCCACTCGTCGCTTGGGCGTCCCACCACGGCGACCTCGCAGACATCAGGATGGGTCAGCAGCGCCTCCTCGACCTCGCGCGGATAGATGTTCTGCCCGCCCGAGATGATCACGTCCTTCGAGCGGTCCTGCAAGGTGAGATAGCCCGACGCGTCGAGACACCCCATGTCGCCGGTCATCAGCCAGCCGTCGCGGATGGTTTCGGCGGTGGCGGCCGGGTTGCGCCAGTAGCCCGGCATCACCAGGTCGCCGCGCACCATGATCTCGCCCACCGCGCCCGGTGGCAGGGGATTGCCCGCCGCGTCGCCCACGCGCAACTCGACCCCGGCCTGAGCGCGGCCCACGGTGGCAAGCGCGCGGCGGGCGGCCACGTCCGCACGGCTCAGCGAGGTGATCGCCATGGGCGCCTCGCCCTGGCCGTAGATCTGAATGAAAACCGGGCCGAACACGTCCAGCGCCGCCTCGATATCGGCCACGTACATCGGGCCGCCGCCGTAGACGATGCTGCGCAGGCCGGTGCCGTCTCGGCCGTGTTGCCGGGCATGGTCGGTCAGGCGCCGGACCACCGTGGGCGCGGCGAACAGGTGCATCCGCCCGAAATGCACCGAAAGATCGAGGATTTCGCCCGGGTCCACGCCGCCGCTTTGCGGCACCACGTGGCGGGCGCCCATCAGGACATGCACGAGGCTGTAGAGCCCGGCGCCATGACTCATCGGCGCGGCGTAGAGCGTGGCGTCTTGGGCGCTGACCGCGTCGACCGAGGCGAGGTAGGCAAGGCTCATCGTCTGAAGCATCCGGTGGGTGATCTGCACGCCCTTGGGCCGCCCCGTGGTGCCGGAGGTGTAGAAAAGCCATGCAAGGTCCGACGGCGCGCGTGGCACGAGGGGCAGCGCGTCGCCCGTGATCTCACTTGGCGCTGCGACAGGACAGGCGACGTCCTTGAGCGCCTCGGCCTGCACCTCGGTCGCGATACAGAGCGACGCCTCGGCATTGTCGAGGATCCAGGCGGCCTCCTGCCCGTGCAGGCGCGCGTTGACCGGCACGGCCACGGCCCCGGCGATCCAGATGCCGAACAGCGCGACGAGGTAATCGGGGTGATTCGCCATGTAGATCGCCACGCGGTCGCCGGGACACAAGCCGCGCGATGCCAGCCCGCCGGCGAAGGCGGCCGCGCGGGCGTGCAACCCGGCGTAGTCGGCAACGCGTTGCGTGCCGTGGAAAAGCGCGGGCGCGGTCCCGCGTGCCTTTGCCTGGCGCTCAAGCCAATGGGCGATGTTCATGCGCAACCTCGCGGTCTAGGTGTTGCAACCAGTTTTTCCACGACCGGCGGTCAGTTCAATCGCAAACATTGGTCAGGCACCGCGCCGCGAGCAGTGGATGGCGAAAAGCCACCCGCGTGCGACCGCGGTGATTTTCCCCTCGCAATTCCGCGGCGGATGCCTCAGATTTCCTTGTAAATAGGCGCTTTCAAGTAGGTCCATCCTGGCCTATAACCGCGCAAAACAAGACAGGCGCGGCCGGACGGGACAGCGGGCCGCGACCCAAGCTTCGAGGATACGGGATGCCGGACAAGACTTCCAAGACGAACCACGACGCGGATGTGGCGTTTATCAAGGCGCTTGCCGAAGTGCTGAACGCGAATGACCTGACCGAGCTGGAGGTCAAGCGCGAGTACGGCGACGACGACACGCTCAATGTCCGGGTCAGCCGCAAGCAGAAGGTCGTTCAGCAGATGTCGGCGCCCGCCCCGGCGGCACCATCTGCGCCGCACGCACCCGCCGCGGCACCGGCCGCCTCCGGATCAGAGCCTGCCGCCGCCGCGAACGAAGATCCGGCCAGCCATCCCGGCGCGGTCACCTCGCCCATGGTCGGCACGATCTACATGCAGGCCGAACCCGGCGCGCCCGCCTTCGTGGCGACCGGCCAGCAGGTGGCGGAGGGTGATACCCTGCTGATCGTCGAGGCGATGAAGACCATGAATCACATCCCCGCCCCCCGTGCCGGCACCGTCAAGCGCATCCTGGTCGAGGATGGCGCCGCGGTGGAATACGGCGCGCCGCTGATGATCATCGAATAAGGGCACCGCGATGTTCGACAAGATCCTTGTGGCCAACCGGGGCGAGATCGCCCTGAGGGTGATCCGCGCGGCCCGCGAGATGGGCATTCGCACCGTCGCGGTGCATTCCACCGCCGATGCCGATGCGATGCATGTGCGCATGGCCGACGAATCCGTCTGCATCGGGCCGCCGCCGGGGTCCGAGAGCTATCTGTCGATCCCGTCGATCATCGCCGCCTGCGAGGTTACAGGCGCACAGGCCATTCACCCCGGCTATGGATTTCTGTCCGAAAACGCCAATTTCGTGCAGATCGTCGAAGACCACGACCTGACCTTCATCGGCCCCACCGCCGAGCATATCCGTGTGATGGGCGACAAGATCACCGCCAAGGACACGATGAAGGCGTTGGGCGTGCCTTGCGTGCCGGGCTCGGAGGGTGGCGTGGCCGACCTTGCCGAAGCCAAGACGCTTGGTGACGAGATGGGCTATCCGGTGATCGTCAAGGCCACCGCAGGTGGTGGCGGGCGCGGCATGAAGGTGGCGCAGACCGCCGCCGACATGGAAAGCGCCTTCATGACCGCGCGGTCCGAGGCCAAGGCGGCCTTCGGCAATGACGAGGTCTATATCGAGAAATACCTGACCACGCCGCGCCATATCGAGATTCAGGTTTTCGGTGACGGCAAGGGGCGTGCAGTGCACCTCGGCGAGCGCGACTGTTCGCTGCAACGGCGGCATCAGAAGGTCTTCGAGGAGGCGCCCGGCCCCTGCATCACCGAGGAAGAACGCGCCCGGATCGGCAAGATCTGCGCCGATGCCGTGGCTAAGATCGACTATGCCGGCGCCGGCACGATCGAGTTCCTGTACGAGAAAGGCGAGTTCTATTTCATCGAGATGAACACGCGCCTTCAGGTCGAACATCCGGTGACCGAGGCGATCTTCGGCGTCGATCTGGTGCAGGAGCAGATCCGCGTGGCCGAAGGGCTGCCGATGTCCTTCACCCAGGACGACCTCAAGATCAACGGCCACGCCATAGAGGTGCGCATCAACGCCGAGAAGCTGCCGACGTTCTCGCCCCGCCCGGGCAAGATCACGCAGTTTCACGCGCCGGGCGGCCTGGGCGTGCGGATGGATTCTGCGCTTTATGACGGCTATTCGATCCCGCCCTATTACGATTCCCTGATCGGCAAGCTGATCGTCCACGCGCAGGACCGTGCCACCGCGCTGGCGCGACTGAACCGCGCCTTGGGCGAGTTGATCGTGGACGGCGTCGACACCACCGTGCCGCTGTTTCACGCGCTGTTGCAGGAGCCCGACATCCACTCGGGCGACTACAACATCCACTGGCTGGAACACTGGCTGGAAACCAACCTGCAAGACGGCTGAGCCCGGCCCCAGGCGTCGGTGGTCCCGCATGTAGATCGCGTGATGTCGACCAGGCCGCAGGCTCTCAACACTCTGTGCCGCGTTCGCATAGCCTTGTCGCAGGGCAGTCTCGGTTCAGCCGGGTTTGGCCCCGAGGGCGCCGTTGCCTCGCCCTTTCGTCAAGTTGCCGACCGAGCGGCAGCTGCGCCACCCTGGTGTCAGACCTTCGCCGCGCGCTCAGCTGTCCCTGGCGATCAGCGTAAAACTCGCGCGTCCGATCGGCCCGGTGCGGTAGTAACCCGACAGACCGTCGCGCAAGCCCGGGGGCAGCTGGGTCCAGTCGGTCCAGTCCACCTCGTAGCCTGCTGCCTCGGCGGCCTGGGTGATCGCGCCGCGGCTGGGGATCATGTACGGCGGACGGGCCGTGCCGCCAGTGGCGCGCCGTGGCTCCAGCCGCAGGACCGGGTCGTGTGAACCCGCCACGACACCGTCGCCCAGCACCATCCGGGGTCGCAGCGTGGCAACATCCGCGAACACGCCATGCAGGTCGCTGACATCGCGCAGCACGTCCATCAGGACCACCAGCTCGAACCGCTTGGCCCTGTCGGCGGCGTGTTGCAGAAAGTCGAGCGGGTCTGCATGACGCATCTCGACCCGTTCGCGGGCACCGATCGCGGGCAAATCCTCGAACTGGGCGACAAGATCGGCCTGCGCCTCGACCCCGACAACCTGCAGCGCACCGGCCTGCGCGAGGTCGGCGCACCACTTGCCGTCGCCCGCGCCGAGGTAGAGCACACTGCTGTCGGTGATCACATGACGGAAACAGTCGAACAGCATGCCGTAGCGCGCCTGACGCCGGTTGGCGCGCTGGCGCAGGGTGTCCTCCACCGCGCAATTTCCATCATCCCCGTCCGCGGCGGGCGCGTCGTTCAGGCCGTCCATGTCATCTCCTTTGCCATGCACCGTGCAAAGGCTTACCATGGAGAGATGTAACGAAGCGTAAACGCCGCCCCGCCCTGCCCCGCCATCCGGACGCCGATGTCAGACCGCCAGCCGCCTCTTGATCCAGACCTCTTGTTGCAAGCCTATGCCGCGGGCATCTTCCCGATGGCCGAGTCGCGCCACGACCCAGATCTGTTCTGGGTCGATCCGCGGATGCGCGGCGTGCTGCCGCTGTCGGAGTTCCACGTCTCGCGCTCGCTGGCACGGCGGCTGCGGCGCGGGGCCTATACCGCCACGCTCGACGCCGATTTCGCCGGTACGGTGGACGGCTGCGCCGACCGGGCCGAGACGTGGATCAACGGGCAGATCCGGTCGCTTTACCTGGAACTGCACGCCCGGGGGCACGCCCATTCGCTGGAGATCTGGCAGGACGACCTGCTGGTTGGCGGGGTGTACGGCGTGACGCAGGGCGCGGCGTTCTTCGGCGAAAGCATGTTCTCGCGCCGCACGGACGCGTCGAAACTGGCGCTGGCGCATCTGACGGGGCATTTGCGGCGCTGTGGCTTTCAGCTCTTCGACACGCAGTTCCAGACCGAACACCTGGCCAGCCTGGGGGCGCAGGAAATCCCCCGCGCGGACTATCGCAAAAGGCTGGGCCGCGCGCTCGAGGCGGAGGCGGATATCAACCACCCGCCGTTCGATCCGGCGCCTCACTGGGTGATGCAGCGCAACACCCAGATATCATAGCGTTGATGTTCCACCGCGTTCAGCGCGGGCGCCGACGCCAGCATCCAGCCTGAAAAGATTGGTGGCGCGGTTTCCTCGGGGTGGACGGTGAGAAAGGCATAGGCGTCCCCCGCCGGATTGCCTGCGGGATAGCGGCATTCGCCCAGTTCGATGCGCATCCGGCCGACACTTGCAGCGCTGGCATTGGCGATCTCGAGGTCGCCAGTCTCGGTGGTGATCTTGTCGACCCAGCGCAGAACGACGCCGGTGCCGACTTCGACCTGTTCCTGCGCGGCGGCGGGCAGGCCAAGGGCCAGCGCCACGAGGGCGGCGCCCGGGAAACTGCGGTGCCAGGGGGTCATTCGGGGGCATCTCCGCCGGTGTCGTCTCCGGCCACGAACTTGGTCAGAAGCCCGATCAGGCTGACGGAGCCTTGAGTGAATTCAATCTCGTCGCCAGCCGTGAAGTAGAAGGGCGAACCGCCGGGCATGATCTCGACGAAGTTGCCCCCCAGCAGGCCCTCGGAGCTGATCGCGAGGGCGCTGTCGTCGGGCACCTCGATATCCTCGCGCACGGTAAAGACAGCGCGGGCGCGATAGGTGTCGGGGTCAAGCTGCATGTCGGTGACGCGGCCGACCTTTACGCCGGCAAGGCGCACATCTGTGCCGATGTCTATGCCGTCGGCGCTGCGAAAGCTGGCGCGCAGCTCGTATTCCGGCGCGGCGCCGGAAAAGCCGCTGACCTGCCCGGCATAAATCACGAAACCCGCGGCAATGGCCAGCACGGCCCCGCCGACGGCGACCTCAGTCATGTTCTCGCTGGCCATGGGCGGCTCCTGGCTGATGCGGTCGGGGTTACTCGGGGCTCCACGCCTCGTAGTCGCGGCGTTCGGCCGGATCGGCGCGGCGGATCGAGCCGGCGGGCGCATAGGCCAGCGCGGTGCCGGTAAGGTTTTCCTCGTGCGGCTTTTCCCACGGCTTGCGCTTGAACGGCGCCTCGGTGGGCGGCTCCTTGTAGGTGTGGTGCAGCCAGCCATGCCATTCGGGACTGACGCGACTGGCCTCGGCCTCGCCGTTGAAGATCACCCAGCGGCGCTTGGCGTCGGACGTCTGGTAAAAGATGTTGCCCTGATCGTCCTCACCGACCTTCGTGCCCTTGCGGCGGGTGTGAATCATCGTGTTGAGCGTGGCGCCGTTCCACCATGTGACGGCGCGCAGAAGCGAGGTGAGCAGACCCATCATGATCCTCCGGACTATGCTTGGTCAGGGTATGCCGCAGATTGCCGCCAAGGTCCAGCCCGGACGCGGCCCTGCCGGTCTGTCTTCGCCATTGGCTGGCGTTGCCCGGCAAAGAGACGCTGGTCTGTAGACCTGTCGTGCGATCCGGCACGGGACCATTTTCTTTCAAAGAAAATGGGCAAGAAAATTTGAATTTTCTTGCCCAAATTTTTTGTAAAAATTTGCACGCCTTGAAACCCCGCCGGGTCAGCCTGCGCTGGTGCCTTCCTTCTTGGCCTCGGCATGCACCATCAGCGGCGCGGCCTCGGCGCTGACCGCTTCTTCGTTGACGACCACTTCCTCGACATCTTCCATGCCGGGCAGCTCGAACATCGTGTCGAGCAGGATATCCTCGAGAATCGAGCGCAGCCCGCGCGCGCCGGTCTTGCGGGCAATCGCCCGCTTGGAAATCGCGCTCAGCGCGTCGTCGGTAAAGCTGAGCGTCACGTTCTCCAGCTCGAACAGGCGCTGATACTGTTTGACCAGTGCGTTCTTCGGCTGGGTCAGGATCGTGATCAGCGCATCCTCGTCTAGGTCCTCCAGCGTCGCGATGACCGGCAGGCGGCCGACGAATTCCGGGATCAGGCCGAATTTCAGCAGATCTTCGGGTTCAAGGTCCTTGAACACCTCGCCCACGTTACGCGATTCCTCGTCGCGCACATCGGCGCCAAAGCCCATGGCCGAGCCTTTGCCACGCTGGCTGATGATCTTGTCGAGACCGGCAAAGGCCCCGCCGCAGATGAACAGGATGTTGGTCGTGTCCACCTGCAGGAATTCCTGCTGCGGATGCTTGCGCCCGCCCTGCGGCGGCACGGCGGCCACGGTGCCTTCCATCAGTTTCAGCAGCGCCTGCTGCACCCCCTCGCCCGACACGTCGCGGGTGATCGAGGGGTTTTCGGACTTGCGGGTGATCTTGTCGACCTCGTCGATATAGACGATGCCGCGCTGCGCCCGCTCGACATTGTATTCAGACGCCTGCAAGAGTTTGAGGATGATATTCTCGACATCCTCGCCCACGTACCCGGCCTCGGTCAGCGTCGTGGCGTCGGCCATGGTGAAGGGCACGTCGAGAATCCGCGCCAGCGTCTGTGCCAGAAGCGTCTTGCCGCAGCCCGTGGGGCCGATCAGCAGGATGTTCGACTTCTGCAGTTCGATGTCGTTCTTGCCGGAGTGATTGAGCCGCTTGTAGTGATTGTGCACCGCGACAGACAGCACGCGTTTGGCGGTGAATTGACCGATCACGTAATCGTCCAGCACATCGCAGATTTCGCGCGGGGTAGGCACGCCGTCGGTGGCCTTCAGCCCGGCGGTCTTGGTTTCTTCGCGGATAATGTCCATGCACAGCTCGACGCATTCGTCGCAGATGAACACCGTCGGGCCCGCGATCAGCTTTCGGACCTCGTGTTGGCTCTTGCCGCAGAAGCTGCAGTAGAGCGTGTTCTTGCTGTCGCCACCGGAATTATTCGCCATTCTTGCACCTTTCGGCGTGTCGCGCCGCGTTTAGGGCCCATCGATTTGCGCCACTGTGGATGTATACGACCGGGTCAGCCGGCCCTGGCGCGGGTCCCTTGTTTCTCGTCCGTTCGGGGCAGCTTAGGGCAGAGCGTTTGGCACCTCAATGTCAAAATCGCCCCTGCCCTGCCTTCCGCCAAACTCGGGCGGATCACTTGCCGTCTTCTTCACCCTTTGCACGGTTTTCCACGATTTCGTCGATCAGGCCCCATTCCTTTGCGTCCTCGGGCGACATGAAATTGTCGCGCTCCAGAGCATCCTCGACCTTCTTCAGCGATTGTCCTGTGTGTTTTACGTAAATTTCGTTAAGACGCCGTTTCAGCTTCTGCGTCTCCTCGGCGTGGATCATGATATCCGTCGCCTGACCCTGGTAGCCGCCCGAGGGCTGGTGCACCATGATTCGGCTGTTGGGCAGCGAAAAGCGCATCCCCGCCGCGCCCGCCGTCAGCAGCAGGCTGCCCATGCTGGCGGCCTGGCCGATGACCAGCGTGCTGACCTTGGGCTTGATGTATTGCATGGTGTCGTAGATCGACAGGCCCGAGGTCACGACGCCGCCGGGGCTGTTGATATACATCGAGATTTCCTTGGAGGGATTCTCGGCCTCGAGGTGCAGAAGCTGCGCCACGATCAGGCTCGACATGCCGTCGTGCACCGGGCCGTTGACGAAGATGATCCGCTCCTTCAGCAGGCGCGAGAAGATGTCGTAGGCCCGTTCGCCGCGGCTGGTCTGCTCGACCACCATGGGGACGAGCGTGTTCATGTAGGTTTCCATCGGGTCTGTCATGTTGCCTGCCTCTTGATGCGCATGGTCGGGCCGTGGATCGGCCCGCGTCGGAGTGAACCTTATGCGTGGGCCGGGGGGGCTTCAAGAGCGACTGGCGATTTTCAATTACGGCTTCCGGGCCCATTGGCACACGCCTCCAAAACACCGCTTTGGTGAAGAAATCGTTAATTTTTTCGGGGCTCGGGCCGCGTTTCACAGCCCTCCCGGCTGCGACAAAAAATATCTGCATATGTCAATCTGGCGCATTGCTCATTGTCGCGGGTCATTCTAGAACCTTTCTCGTGTTGCGGGACACGTCGCGGGGGAGTCTGTCTGACCCCTTCGCCATGCGGTGTCCCTGTATAAATGACCAGCAGGAGGCACCCAGATGGCAGACGCAGCCATTCACGGCCACGGACATGAAGACAATCGCGGGTTCTTCACCCGCTGGTTCATGTCCACAAACCACAAGGATATCGGGATTCTCTACCTGATCACGTCGGCTTTCGTCGGCCTGATCTCGGTGGCGTTCACCGTCTACATGCGGCTCGAACTGATGGAGCCGGGCGTTCAGTACATGTGCATGGAAGGCGCGCGGTTCACCGCGGCGGCCGCCGGTGAATGTACCCCGAACGGACACCTCTGGAACGTCATGATCACCTATCACGGTGTGTTGATGATGTTCTTCGTGGTGATCCCCGCCCTCTTTGGCGGCTTCGGCAACTACTTCATGCCGCTGCAGATCGGTGCGCCGGACATGGCGTTCCCGCGCCTCAACAACCTCAGCTTCTGGCTGTATGTCACCGGCACGTCGCTGGGTGTCGCCTCGCTTCTGGCGCCGGGTGGCAACGGGCAGCTGGGCTCTGGCGTGGGCTGGGTGCTGTATCCACCGCTCTCGACCAACGAGGCGGGCATGTCGATGGACCTGGCGATCTTTGCCGTGCACGTGTCGGGCGCAAGCTCGATCCTGGGCGCGATCAACATGATCACCACCTTCCTGAATATGCGCGCGCCGGGCATGACGCTGTTCAAGGTGCCGCTGTTCAGCTGGTCGATCTTCGTCACCGCGTGGCTGATCCTGCTGTCGCTGCCGGTTCTGGCGGGCGCCATTACCATGCTGCTGACCGACCGGAACTTCGGCACGACCTTCTTCGACCCGGCAGGCGGCGGTGACCCGGTTCTGTACCAGCACATCCTGTGGTTCTTCGGCCACCCGGAAGTGTACATCATCATCCTGCCCGGCTTCGGCATCATCAGCCACGTGATCGCGACCTTCGCGCGCAAACCGATCTTCGGCTATCTGCCGATGGTCTGGGCGCTGATTGCCATCGGCTTCCTCGGCTTCGTCGTGTGGGCGCACCACATGTACACCGTGGGCATGTCGCTGACCCAGCAATCCTACTTCATGCTGGCCACGATGGTCATCGCGGTCCCGACGGGCGTGAAGGTGTTCAGCTGGATCGCCACGATGTGGGGCGGCGCGATCGAGTTCAAGACGCCGATGCTCTGGGCGTTCGGCTTCCTGTTCCTGTTCACCGTGGGCGGCGTCACCGGCATCGTCCTCAGCCAGGCCGGCATCGACCGGGCGTACCATGACACCTACTACGTGGTGGCACACTTCCACTACGTGATGTCACTCGGCGCGGTGTTCGCGATCTTCGCGGGGGTCTACTTCTACTTCCCCAAGATGACCGGGCGCATGATTCCCGAATGGATGGGCCAGTTGCACTTCTGGGCAATGTTCATCGGTGCGAACCTGACGTTCTTCCCGCAACACTTCCTGGGACGTCAAGGCATGCCGCGCCGCTATATCGACTACCCCGAGGCCTTCGCGGTCTGGAACTACTGGTCGTCGCTGGGCGCGTTCCTGTCCTTCGCCAGCTTCATCTTCTTCTTCGGCGTGGTGTTCTACGCGCTGTTCCGCGGCGCGAAAGTGACCCAGAACAACCCGTGGAACGAATATGCCGACACGCTGGAATGGACCCTGCCCTGCCCGCCGCCCGAACACACGTTCGAGCAGCTGCCGAAGCGGGAAGACTGGGACAAGCAGCCCGCGCATCACTAAGCGCCGGCTGACCAGCCTGAACCAACACGCAGGCCCCGGAGCAATCCGGGGCCTGTTTCGTTCGAGAGAGGCTTCGCGGGATGATTTATCTTGTCTGCATTTTGGTGATCGTGGTCGGCTGCAGCGTGCTGCACCGCCGCCGTGCAGCCCCTTGGCGGCTTTATGCGCTGGGGACCGAGATCTACCTACTGCTGGGCGTGTCCAGCGTTGTTGTCTCGCGCTTCGCACCGCAGCTGATCTGGGGTTTTCCGTTCAGCCGCGGCGGGGTCGCCTCTGGGTGGGGCACTGACAACGCGGCCACCTTCGAGGTGTTCGTCGCACCGCTGGTCGCGGTTCTTCTGGCGTTGGTGGCCCCTGCCCTGATCTGCGCGCTCTTGTGGTGGCAGCAACGTATCGGCGCGATGCTTTATCCGTCGGTGACACGCTGGCTGTATTGGCCGATCGTCGCGGGCATGGTACTGATACCCGGCATGGTGACGCTGCTGCTGGTCAATGGCGGGGCGCATGTTGCCGATCCCCGCGCCGTGCTGGGGTTGGGACGGGTGGCCCACGTGGTCGCTTTGGTTGCCCTTGCCGCCCTCGCCGCACTGACGCTTTGGTCCTTGGCCCTGACCCTTCGCACGCGCCGATAATTCATTTCTGAATTGCATCTTTAACTATACCATGATACATATCATGGTAATTAAATTGTCCAATCAAAGGAGAAAATCCATGCCCCTCAGCGTGTTCGCCACCATCCACCCCAAGCCCGAATGCCTGGACGAGGCCCGCGACGCCATCCTCTGCATTTTGGACGACACCCGCGCCGAGGCTGGGTGCCAGCATTTCACGCTGCACCGCAACGCCGACAGCGGCGCCCTGCACCTGACCGAGATTTGGGACGACAGGGCTGCCTTCGACGCGCATCACGCACAGCCGTACACGCGCGCGGTGTTCGAGCGCTACGAACGATTGCTCGCCGCCCCGGTGGAACTGACCTTCATGCACCCGGTCGCCTGAGGCGCCCGGCCCATGTTCTTTCTCAAGGACCTGCCCACGCGGCGCATGATCGAAAGCTATTCCGGCCACTACGACACTGACCCGGAGGCAATCCGCGACGGGCTGACCTTGTTGCGTCGGGCCAGCCTGCTGATCCGGCGGCTGGATGCCTATTTCGCGCAGCAAGGGCTGTCGCAACTTCGGTTCCTGTTCCTGATCGTGATCGATCGGGAACAAGACCGCGACAGTCTGACCGTGGGCGAGATCACCGAACGGCTGGACGTGTCCGGCCCGGTTGTGGCCCGCACGCTGCGGACGCTGCTGGAGGACGGGCTGGTGACCAAGGCCACGGACGAGGATGACAGCCGCATACGCCATATCGCCCTGACGCCCGAGGGGCGGGACAGGCTGACGGCCATCCTGCCCGGATATTTCCGGATCATCGCGAACGAGATGGACGGCGGGAAACCATGAGGCGGGGGTTGCGGATATTCCTGGTGTGGCTGGTGGTCTGGCCGCTGCTCATGGCAGGGCTGGTCGTGTTGCGGGCCGTCGCGCCGGATTGGCTGCTGGCCTTGCGGATATTGGTGCTGAAGGGCGTGCTGGTGCCGATCATCTCGCTTGGGATCACACCGTTGGTGGCTTGGTTGGTGACCGGCCCCCACCTACAAAAACACAAAGGCCCCGGCGAAACCGGGGCCTTCTGACAGGTGCGAGCGCAAAGCGTTGCGTTATCGCCCGAAGTTGAACCGCCGCATCACGACCAGTGATGCCGTATAGCTGTCGTCATCCTGTACGATCGGCGAGTCCGCCGCGTCGCCGACATACCGATTCCAGGCCAGTGTGCCATCCAGATACCAATTCTGCGACAGCTCGTATTGCGCGCCCACCTCGATGCCTGCGCTGACGATGCCCGACCCGGGCGCGTAGGCGGGAAAGGCCGACAGGCCCGCCTCGGCCGGGGTGACGCCGAAATAGGTAGACGTGTAGTCATCCGAGCCCCACAGCACCCGTGGCCCCACGGTGACGGTCCAGTCGTCCGAGGGGCGAAAGATCGCGTCGGCGCCAAGCTCGCCCACCCAGCTTTCGTGGCCGATCACGCCATAGCGCACATCCGCGAAGGCCTGGAAATTCTCGGCGGTGTAGCCGATGCCGCCGCCGATCTCGACACTGAAATCGACATCGTTCAGGCCCGCCAGCTCGGCATGGTCCGAACTGTCACGTTCCCCGATCAGGCGGAACGCGCCGCGCGGACGCCAGCCGAGGTCCACCGCGTTGGGATCGGGGTCGCCGAACTCAAGCCGACCGATCTTGAGATGGCCGAACTTGAACCCGCCGGTCACGCCCGCGTCATAGTCGTCCGAGCCGAAATATTCCGGTTGGTAATTGCCGCCGATGCCCGCCGAGAAGGACAGGCTGGGGCCGGACTGGGCCAGGGCCATGCCGGGAACACACGTCATGGCGGCGATCAGGAATGTGGATTTCATATGCGGTCCTAATGTCTAGCGGTGGGGAGGAAGGTGGCGGCGGCGTGCCACCGCGCCAGTTATGGGCGCGGCGACACGGGTAAGGTCAGCTCAGGCTGCCGTTGTACCAATCATGCAGCGAGACCTCGGTCTCGGCGCCCGCCTCGCTCAGCATCTGGGCAAAGGCCTCGGGATCCTGCGTACCACCGTCGCGGCCGCGATAGTGATACGGGATCACCACGGCGGGCGCGAATTCGGCCACCGCGTCTGCGGCCTGTTCGGCGGTCATGGTGAAGGGCAGGTTCATGCAGACCAGCGCCACATCAATGTCTTCCAGGCTGCGCATCTCGTCCGTGCCCTCGGTATCGCCCGAGATATAGACCCGGCCGGCATCGGTCGTCACCACAAAGCCGATATCGCCCCGGTCCTGCGGGTGGAAATCCATCCGGCCGTCGGTGATGTTGTAGGCCGGCACCGCCTCGATCCCCAGCCCCATCATCTCGGTCGTCTCGCCGGCGGCGATGGCCTGCGTGCGGCCCTGCATGTCCTCGGGCATCATGCCCATCACGTCGGCATTGGTCAGGATCGGCACCTCGGGCAGCGCGCCCAAAAGGTCGGCATTGTAGTGGTCGCCGTGCCGGTGGGTGACAAGGATCAATTCGGGATCGGGCAGACCTTCGTACTCCGACGCCTCGCCCACCGGATCGACATAGACCACGCCCGCGGGTGTCTCCATCACGAAGGAGGCGTGCGAAATGGGATGAATGCTGACGGCCCCGTCAAGAAAGCTCATGCTGGCGCCTTCTTCGGCGGCAAAGGCCAGCGAGGGCAGAACGGTCACGGTGCCGGCGGCGGCGGTGCCGATCAGGAAATTGCGTCTGGTGGTCATGGGGGTCCTCCCGGTCTGTTGCGTTACGTGGTCTCCGGCGCGGGGCCGAGTTCCTTCGAGCAGGAAGTAGTGCGATCCCGAACTGTGGCGAGGGGCGTCCAGAGACGGACCGCGGAAATCGGCCCGCTTTCAGTATCCGTCGGGCTTACAGCCCATGAAGGCCTTCGTCACCTCCTTGGAGACGTCCCATGTCACCCGCATGCCGTCCCGAACAAAAGCCGTGTCGCCGGGGCCCAGATCCAGCACCGCGCCGGTGGCATGATCGGTGAGGCGGCAGCGCCCCTGCAGGATCACCATCATCTCGTCTCCTTGTTCGGTGCAGGCAAATGCCCCTTCGGAACACCGCCAGATCCCGGACCGCGTCACGTGCCCCGGTCCGCCCGCATCCAGCCGCCCATGACAAACAGGATCGCCGCGCAGGTTGCGATACGCGCTCTCCGGCGCATCGAAGGGCCAGTGCTCCAGCGGGCCGACATCGTCTCCGGGGGTGTATTTGCGCATTTATCTCTCCAGTTTCGCAGAATCGGCAGGACATTCCCGTAAGATACTGTCGACTTGCCGGGTCAGTGCCGCATGGGCCGTCCGCACCTCGGACGTCAGCACAGTACCACGCCCATGCTCTGCTCCTTCGACGCAAGGGGCGGAATCCAGCCGTTCGATAGGCAAACTGAGCAACGGCTGGCTGACGGGGCCCCATTCGGCGGCCTTGCGGTAACGGCCTGTCTCGCTGAGAGTTCGCACATAGCGCAACCGGCACAGGGCGATGTCCTCCATCGCATGGTCTTTCGCTCGGCATTTTTCAAGATAGGGTTTTCCTGTCCGGTTTTTGTCCATGACAGGATTTAACCCGTGGTGATCGCTTCCCATCTCTATGGCCAGCGCAGGACGCGCCGCATCTTCAAGGGAGGACACCTATGAAACGCCGCACACTTTCGCCCAAGAGCCTGAAGGCCCGGATCGACACGCTGACCCGCCGCCACCGCGAGATCGACCTGCGGATCACCCGCGAGCAAAGCCAGCCCGCCGCCGACGCGCTGCGCCTCAAGCAACTGAAACAGGAGCGGCTGGGGCTGCGCGACGCGATCCGCCTGACACAGACGCTGCTGAAGCGGCTGGACCCGCGTCCGGCCCGCCTCGGTTGGCAACATCAATTCCATTCCGGGTGATGCGATGATCGATTTCCACATCGCGCTGATGGCGGCGCGCTTCTTGCGCAGCCAGAATCTGGACGACCTCGAAGAGGTTGTAGCCAACGACTGAATCCGCGCGGGGGCCGTACCCTCATCCCGGCTTCCGCGCCTGGCGACATGCCCGGATCGCGCGAGACCGCTATGTGAACGATCCATTCCGGGGGCTTGTCGCCAATATGGGGCAGGTCTGGAGCGGCGAACAGGGGCGTCGCTGCCGGGCCTGCCTCGAGTGAGATCTGGGAGCTAGCGGCGCTCAACCGCGCGCCTCGCGCACATTGGGGTGTTCGGAGGGGCGGAAGGGCACCTCGCAGACGTCTGCCGACGCCGCCTGCCCGGAATGCTCGGCATAGGCCTCGGGCAGTTCCACCCGCAGCCGTGATCCGATCTCCGAAAGCGCCCACGGCACGAATGCCAGCGCGATGTTCACCTCCAGCTCAGGCGACCACCAGGCGGATGTGACATAGCCGACGCGATTGCCGTCGTTATCCTGCACAAGCCAGAAGTCAGACGGGTAATCGGTAACGGGCAAGCCGCCCAGCTTGATGCCGACCATCTTGAGCTTGAACGGATAGGTCCCCGCCTCGATCGCGTCGCGCTGACGCTCGAGTGCGGCCTCGCCGATGTAATCCGGCTGCTTCTCCTTCGGCACCTGGTACGCGAGGTTCACCTGGAACGGCGAGGTTTCGTGGTCCATGTCCTGTCCCCAGGACAGGATGCCGGCCGCGATCCGACGGTGGTGTCCGGGCGCGATCACCCGCAGGCCATAGCGCGCGCCGGTACCACGAATGGCGTACCAAACTTTCTCAGCGTTCTCCGAGGCGTCGCGCACGTAGACCTCATAGCCCTTCTCGCCGGAAAACCCGGTCTGGCTGATGACAACCGGCGCGCCGCCGATCGTCGTCTCCATCATGCCGTAATAGGGCACGTCCCGCAGCGTCTCGTCCACCAGATCGACCATCAGGTCCTCGGACAATGGCCCCTGCACCTGCAACGGAGCGACGTCAATTTCGTCGATCTCGACATCCCAGTTGCCGTGCACGTTGATGCCACGTAGCCAAAGCAGCAGGTCCGAATCCGAGATCGAGAACCAGAACTCGTCCTTCGTCAGCCGCAGCAGGACGGGGTCGTTCAGGATGCCGCCCTTGTCATCACACAGGATGCAGTACTTGCCATGCATCGGCTTGATCTTGGTGGCATCGCGGGTGATCACGAAGTTGACGAAAGCCTCGGCATCCGGCCCGCGCACGCGGATCTGCCGCTCGACGGCGACATCCCAAAGCGTGACCCGATGCACCAGGCTGCGGTACTCGGCCATCGTGCCGCCGTCCTCTTCCCGCACGTAGCCGCGGGGGTGGTACATCCGGTTATAGACCGTCGCCCGCCAAGCCCCCGCCTCGACTGACAGATGCCAGAAGGGCGACTTGCGGACCCGGGTCGAGACCAGCATCTCCACCGGAGTCGCCCCGGACTGGCGCAGGTTGACCGGCACGAGCCGGTCGGTCTGGTCGATCTCTGCAACATTGGGATGGGTGAAGGTTCGGTTCTGCGCTGTATCGGCGGTCATGGGCGCGCTCCTCATATTTCTAACTAAACGCAGCGCTGCCGGGCCGCGTTCCGTTCAGATGCGTCGTGCGGCAAGATCGGGGGTATTCCGCCGATTGCCCCTGCGCGCGCCGCATCTGCCGGAGCCGAGGTGCAGCCCGTCGCATTTACGGGTTCCACCCCCGCCCCGCGCCATGATATGCCCGTCAGGATGAAAATTGGGGGGAGGCCCAAATGTCCAAGGAAATCCGTCTCGCCTTCGCGCACCCGTCCGAGCGCGCCGACGCCACTGCCCCCGACGGCCCGCTCGACCGGATCTCGGTGCGCGATCACGTGGTCGAGGTCGAGATCGGCGCGTTCCAGGCCGAGCGCGGCACGACCCAGCGCGTCGCGTTCAACGTGGTGGTCGAGGTGCGCCCGATGACCGCCTCGATCGACGACGACGTGGATCGCATCCTCAGTTATGACAAGGTGACCGAGGCCATCGCCGCCGAACTGGCCGAGGAACGCCTGAACCTGCTGGAAACGCTGGCCGACCGCATCGCCGAGCGCATCCTGCTGGAACCACAGGCGGTACGGACCTTCGTGCGGGTCGAGAAACTGGACCGCGGGCCGGGCGCGCTTGGCGTGGAAATCGTCCGCTCGGTCGAGGACCTCAAGACCAAACCTGTGGGCCATCACGCCGACATCACACCGCATCCGCATGTGGTGTACCTGTCGAATACCGCGATTGGCTCGCCCAACCTGTCGCGCTGGCTCGACCAGCTGCAGGCGCGGGCCGAGCCGGTGATCCTGTGCGTCGGCCACAACCGCGTCGACAGCCCCAAGACCGGCCACCGCATGTCGCAGCGCCGCGTCGATCTGCTGGCGCTGGAACAGAATGCCTGGGTTCTGGCCGGGCGCGATGATCGGTGCGTCGTGGTGGGCACGCGGACGGAACTGGACTGGGCGATGAAGAACGGCCAGATCAGCGTCTGGGCCCCGTCGAAGATCGTGCTCGATGCCGTCGACGGCCCGCGTTCCGGGCCGGACGATCCGGTGGGCCTGGCGGCATGGTTTGCGGGGCACATGGATGCCTCCGACCTGCTCCTGATCGGCGAGGTGCCGCCCAACGACCCACCCGTTCCGACCCTGGTGCAGGACATCGCCCAAAGCGGCTTGTGAGACCCCGTCTCACAAGCCGTCCCGGACCTGATCCGGGACCTCCCAGCCACCTCGCGCAACCTCCTAGATTCAAGGCACCCCCGTCCCGGACTTGACCCGGGACCTCGCCTTGCCCAAGACCCTGCGACATGCCCTACTACCGCCCCATCCTCCGCACCGACCATGCCCGCCCCGACACCGCCCGAACCCTGGCGGGCGGCTGGTGCTGGTTCGACACGGTCGAGGAACTGCACCGCGACGCGCCTTCCCGCCTGATCCCGGCGCAGGACGCCCCGCCCGAGGTTCTCTCCCGACTGACCGCGCCCCGCGCGCCCGTCACCGGGCTGGACGTGGCGCGCCCCACCCTGATGGGCATCCTCAACGTCACGCCCGACAGCTTTTCCGACGGCGGAGAGCACAACGCCCCCGATGCGGCGCTGGCCCGGGCCGAGGCGATGACCGCCGCGGGGGCCGAGATCATCGACATCGGCGGCGAATCCACCCGCCCCGGCGCCGCCGAAGTTGCCATGGACGAGGAAATTTCCCGCACCGCGCCGATCATCGCGTCCCTGCGCCAGCGCTCCGGCGTGCCCATCTCTATCGACACCCGCAAGGCCCCCGTCGCCCGCGCTGCGCATGAGGCCGGCGCGAGCCTCGTCAACGATGTGGCGGGCTTCACCTTCGATCCTGCACTCGCGCCCTTCTGCGCCGAGGCCGGCCTGCCGGTCTGCGTGATGCATGCCCAGGGCACGCCCGACGTGATGCAGAAGGACCCGCGCTACGACAACGTGGCGTTGGATGTCTATGACTGGCTCGAAGGCCGGATCGCCGCGCTCGAAGCGGCCGGCATTCCCCGCGACAGGATCATCGCGGATCCCGGCATCGGCTTCGGCAAGACGCTGGAGCATAACGTGACCCTGCTGCACAACCTCGCGCTGTTTCACGGTCTGGGCTGCGCGGTGCTGCTGGGGGCCTCCCGCAAACGCTTCATCGGCACGATCGGCGGCACCGAAGACGCCCGCCACCGCGCCCCCGGCTCGATCGCCGTGACGCTCGCCGGGGTGGCGCAGGGCATCCAGATTCACCGGGTGCATGACGTGGCCGAAACGTCGGAGGCGCTCAGGCTGTGGATGGCCGCCACCGTCGCGGCGGAAAATTGAAAATTTTCCGGCCTGATAAAATTCGTACGAATTTTATCAGGCGCCGAACAGCCGCCGCAGCGCCCCCAACTGGCTGAGCGCCACGCCCCCGAGGATCAGCGCAAGGCCAAGGTAGAGGCTGGGCGGCAACGCCTCGAACAACACCACCGCGCCGAAGATGATCGACCAGATCGGCACTTGGTAATTCACCAAGCTCAGGAACACCGGACCGGCATCACGGATCACCTGCACCAGAAGAATCTGCGCCACGCCCGTCGGCAACAGGCCAAGATAGATGAGCGCCCAGAGTACCCGGCCCTGCGGCATCTCGGGCAGGCCCTCGACGACCAGCGCATAGGGTGTGAACACCACCGCCGCGACGGTCAGCACGGCAGCGGCCAGTGACAGGCGGTCCACCTCCGGCGCGAGCCGCGTGAAAATCGAGCCCACGGCGTAACACCCCGCCGCCGCGACACAGGCAAGCCGCGCCAGCATCTCGAACTCCGCGCCGGTCGAGCGCAACGCCTCCGGTCCGATCAGCACCGCGACCCCCAAAGTGCCCATCACGAAGCCCACCGCACGGCGCATATGCATCCGCTCCCCCGGAACAAGGAAATGCGCCAGCGGCAAGACCAGCAGCGGCACTGCCGCCATGCAGACCCCCGCAAAGCCCGAGGCGACCACCTGCTGGCCCCAACTGAGCAAAAAGAACGGCAAGGCATTGGAAAACAATCCCATCGCGACGATGAACGCCCAGAGCCGCCCGGCCTCGGGCCCGCGACGGCGCGGCAAGCCCCGGCCCGTCGCGCGGCAGAGTACCAGCAGAAACACCGCGCCAAGGGTCAAACGCACCGCCACCACGGTGAGCGGCCCCACCCCCTGAAGCGCAACGCTCACCGCCATGAAGGACGCGCCCCAGATCATGCCCAGCGCACAAAGCCTGAGCCAGTTCACCGGCGCGACGGCAATCGGATTTTCCATTCAGATCAACTCTCCGGTGATGTGGGTGCGTGTCAAAACGTCCCGAGCGCATTGTCGTTCGTCGCGGCGCAGCCAGTTCTTGGGATCGAAAGGAGGCGCATCATGGATATAGCCATCGGCGCCGCGGCCCTGTCGATCATCACCTTGGTGATCGTTCTCATCTTGGCCGCGCGCAACAAACAAAAGACCGAAGAACGAAAGCAAGATCCCGACGTCCCGCCAAGTTCGCTTGCCAAGGACGGCGACCAGCACAAGCCGGTCGACTGACAGCAACGAAAAGAGCCGGTGCACCACCGGCTCTTTCCTTTTGCGGTACTGATGGCCTCAGTTTTTCTCTTTGTCGACCATCTTGCCGGCGGAAATCCACGGCATCATGCCGCGCAGCTTCTCGCCCACTTCCTCGATCTGGTGCGCGTCGTTCATGCGGCGCGTCCCCTTGAAGAAGGGCTGGCCGACCTTGTTCTCGGTCATGAAGTCGCGCACGAAGGCACCGGTCTGGATGTCGTGCAGGATCGCCTTCATTTCCTTCTTGGTCTGCTCGTAGGGCAGAACCCGCGGGCCGCTGACATATTCGCCATACTCGGCCGTGTTCGATATCGAATAGTTCATGTTGGCAATGCCGCCCTCATAGATCAGGTCGACGATCAGCTTCACCTCGTGCAGGCACTCGAAATACGCCATCTCGGGGGCGTAGCCCGCCTCGACCAGCGTCTCGAAGCCCATGCGGATCAGCTCCACTAGGCCGCCGCAGAGAACCGCCTGCTCACCGAAGAGGTCGGTCTCACACTCCTCGCGGAAGTTGGTCTCGATGATGCCCGAGCGCCCGCCGCCGATGGCCGAGCAATAGGAAAGGCCCAGTTCCAGCGCCTTGCCCGACGCATCGTTATGCACCGCCACGAGGCAGGGAACGCCGCCGCCCTTGGTGTATTCGCCGCGCACCGTGTGGCCGGGGCCCTTGGGCGCCATCATGATGACGTCGACGCCCTCTTTCGGCTCGATCAGGCCGAAATGCACGTTCAGACCGTGGGCAAAGGCAATCGCCGACCCTTCTTTCAGGTTGTCATGCACGTAGTTCTTGTAGGTTTCGGCCTGCAATTCGTCGGGCATGGTGAACATCATGAGGTCGCACCAGGCCGCCGCCTCGGCGATGCCCATGACCTTGAGCCCCTCGCCCTCGGCCTTCTTGGCCGAGGGGCTGCCCTCGCGCAGCGCCACTACAAGGTTCTTGGCGCCCGAGTCGCGCAGGTTCAGCGCATGGGCGTGGCCCTGGCTGCCGTAGCCGAGGATGGCAACTTTCTTGTCCTTGATGAGGTTGATATCGCAATCGCGATCGTAATAGACGCGCATGGTTCTCTCCTTTTTCGTCAGATGACGTGGAAGATGACGAATATTTCGAAAGCGATCCCGGCTTTTTCGGTATGATTTCTCGAAATGATGCGATAATCATTCTCCGATCTGCAAATACTCGAAAATTCCATGCAACTCGACGACACCGACCGCCGCATCCTGCGCCAGTACCAGCATGACCCCACGCTCGGCCCCGCCGACCTGGCGGGGCTCGCAGGCGTGACGCCCGCGACGTGTGCGCGGCGGCTGGACCGCATGGCACAGGCGGGGCTTCTGCGCGGCAACCAGGCGGTGATCGACTGGGCCGCGCTTGGCTACAGCGTCGAGGTTTCCTTGCGCATCACGCTGGACAAGACCGTGCCCACTGCCTTCGAGGAATTCACTGAGGCCGCGCGCGCCATTCCCGAGGTGCTGGAAATCCAGTCCTTCCTGGGCCGGGTCGACACGCGCCTGTCGGTCATCGCCCGCGACATGGCGCATTATCAGGAGATCTATCGCACCGCGATCCTCACCCTGCCCCACATCACCGATATCGAGGCCTTGATGCACGTCGCACAGATCAAGACCGACGAGGTGCTGCCCCTATGATCGAACTGGACACGACCGACCGCCAGATCCTGCGCGCGCTGGTGCAGGACGCCACGCAATCCGCGGGCGCCATCGGCCGTGCCCTGGGCCTCAGCCAGCCCGCCGCGTGGCGGCGCATCAAGCGGCTGCGCGATGCGGGCATCCTGAAAACCCAGCGCCTCGATCTGGACAAAGAGGCGCTCGGCTTCGGCGTCACCGTCTTTCTGGGCCTGAAACTGGCCACCAAGGGCCGCGTCAGCCTGGCCGATTTCGAACGCGCCGTCTCGGCCATCCCAGAGGTACAGACCGTCGAGCATATCCTCGGCCTCTACGATTATCGCCTGCGCGTCGTAGCCCGCGACATCTCGGATTTCGAGCGCGTGCTGCGCCGCCGCATCATGACCCTTCCGGGCGTCGGGGATGTCGAGGCGAACGTGCTTCTGAGCGAGGAACGCCGACCGGGCCCGATTGGATAACAGCACTTTCGCGGTATGCAACCGTATGCGTGTATGCAAAAGTATTCTTTAAATACAGTGACTTATTCGCGCGCCGCATGACGGGTATGCACAATGATGACTAGCCGCGCCCCGCGCGGCAGGTCTATGCTGCATTGCAGAATTAGCGTGCCGACCCGACATCCCAAGAGGTCGGCCACCACCTGCAACCGAACGAGGTACCCCATGAAAACGATCCTGACCGCCGCCGCCCTTGCCCTGACAGCAACCACCGCCATTGCCGATACCGTCACGCTGACATCGGCCAATGCCGGCACCACCCTGCATGAAACCGATGCCGACATGAGCGTCTACTGGGTCGAGGATGGCGACGCCTACGCGCTGACCGCCACCTATATCACCGGCGAGGCGCCCGCCGATCCCGCGCGCCTGCGGATGCACCTGGCAGATGGCGACACGGTGTCCTTCGGCCTGCCCGGCGTGCAGGACCGCCTGTTCACCTTCGCCCGCGACGGCGAAACCGTCTCGGTCCGCTCGGCCCGCGTCAGCGTCGACTACGCCAGCAAGTAACGTCTGCAATCCGACACTCCCCGGCCGCGGCGCACCAGGCGCCGCGGCTTTTGCATGTTCGGCGTGCCGGAAACGCACCTCGCGGTGACGGTGGAACTCCCCGCCATACCGAGGTAGTCAGGGGCATACTGCCGCAAACCTTCCAACCCAGGACAAAATGCCCATGACCGCTCTTCGCCCCGATATCGACCCAGACGGCCTGCTGGAATATTCCGTCGTCTTCACGGATCGCTCGCTCAACCACATGAGCAAGAAATTTCAGGGCGTTATGACCGATATCTCATCCATGCTGAAAGAGGTCTACAACGCCTCTGCCGTGGCCATCGTGCCCGGCGGCGGGACCGTCGCGATGGAGGCCGTCGCGCGCCAGTTCGGTCATGACGCCCACGCGCTGATCGTGCGTAACGGCTGGTTCTCCTACCGGTGGAGCCAGATTTTCGACGCCGGGCAGTTCACGTCGGACACGACCGTCTGCATGGCCCGCCAGACCGGCAACGGGCCGCAGGCGCCGTTCGCCCCCGCCCCGATCGAGGAGGTCACCGCGAAGATCCGCGAAGCCAAGCCCGACGCCGTTTTCGCCCCGCATGTGGAAACCAGCGCCGGCATCATCCTGCCCGACGACTACATCACCGCGCTGGCCGAAGCCGCGCACGAGGTGGGCGCCCTGATGGTGCTCGACTGCATCGCCTCGGGCTGCGCCTGGGTCGACATGGAACAGACCGGCGTCGACGTGCTGATCTCGGCCCCGCAAAAGGGCTGGTCGGCCTCGCCCTCGGCAGGTCTGGTGATGATGTCCGACCGCGCCCTGGAGCGCTTGGAGGCGACCACCTCCAACAGCTTCGCCATCGACCTCAAGAAATGGCATGCGATCATGCAGGCCTATGAAAACGGCGGCCATGCCTATCACGCCACCATGCCCACCGACGCGCTGCGCGGGTTCCGCGATACCATGCAGGAGACGAAGGAATACGGCTTTGAAAAACTGCGCCAGGCGCAATGGGACCTTGGCAATGGCGTCCGTGCCATGCTGGCCGACAAGGGCGTGACATCCGTGGCGGCCGAGGGGTTCGGCGCGCCGGGCGTGGTGGTCAGCTATACCACCGACCCCGAGGTCCAGAACGGCAAGAAGTTCGCCGCCGAGGGCATGCAGATCGCCGCCGGCGTGCCCCTGCAAGTGGGCGAGCCCGACGGGTTCATGACCTTCCGGCTGGGGCTTTTCGGGCTGGACAAGCTCTATGACGTCGAGGCCGCGAAGGCCCGGCTGAAAGAGGTGTTCGACAGGGTGCTATAGTCGCCGCCGCGCGAGCGCCATACCGCGGGATGGCGACCCGACAGGTTTTCTAGGTGCTTTATCCCAGCCAAGTCCGAAAAACCGCAATTCGACGCGCCGACGTTACCCAATCGCCAGCCCGTCCGGGCGGTCTGGCGATCGCGCGGCGGCCTTCGGCCTTTGTTCCGCGCGGCCCCTACCGCAACCGTATGTTGCTCTGCGCTCGCAGCCCCCGGCGCAGGCACATCCAGATCACCCAGGCGCTGGCCGCCAGCCACAACCCGCCCCACATCCAGGGGGTGCCGCCGAACTCCTCGGCCAGCATCCGCGCGTCGGAATGCAGCCAGCCGCGCGCAATCGTGTCGCTGTAGATGTCCAGCGGCACGTAGATCATGCAGGCCAGCCCGATCACCCGCAGCATCAGGTCGCTGACATCCCGCCGCAGGTATTTCGCCGCCAGCAGCATCGCAGCACCCGTGCCCGCCCCGAACACCAGCGCGAATGGCGCCCGCACGTAAAGCACCGTCACCGCCAGCAGCGTGACCCCCAGCACGCCCAGCACCGCGCGATCGGCACGCGTGCGCACGGCGGCCATGAAAAGCGCCACGCCGATCAGAAGCGAGCCAAGGTATCCCGCGCTCAGGCTCAGGAACCGGCTGCCCCCGCGCGAGGTCACCGCCCCGCCCTGCATCGGGTCGAGCCTCAGGTCCAGAACCTCGCCGCCGGTCAGCAGCACGGCCACCACGTGGCCCAGCTCGTGCAGAAACACCACCAGCAGTTTCAACGGGATCACCACGGGCGTGCGCCACAATACGGCAATCGCAATCATGAGCAGCAGCAATTGCCAGTGTCCGCGCAGAAACGCCTGCATTCTCAGCCCCTTGCGCCCAGCCCCAGCTGCATCAGCGTCTTGCGCACCGGGGCCAGCCCGTAAAGCGCGTTCAGCGCCTGCATCCGCGCGTCGCGCAGCACAGGCGTGCTGACCATCGAGGCGCGGTTCAGCACGTCGATGCCCGTGACCCGCGCCATCACCTCCCAGTGGCGGCGCTTGTGATAGGTCTCGAGCATCTCGCGGTCGCCCAGGCGCTCGGGATTGGCTTGCGCCAGCTCCAGCAGCACGTGCAGATCCCCCAGGCTCATATTCAGCCCCTGCGCGCCGATGGGCGGCACCACATGCGCGGCCTCGGCCACCAGCGCGATACGCTCGCCCGCCATCCGCTCGGCCACTTGGGAAATAATAGGCCAGACCGTCCGGCGCGAGGCCAGCTTGAGCGGCCCGAAAAGGTGGCAGGACCGCGTGCTCATCTCGGCTTCGAATGCGGCCACGTCCAGCCCCGCCAGCCGCTGCGCCTCCGGGCCTTCCTCCATCCACACCACGGCGGACGAGGGCCGCCCCTCGTAATCCGGCAGCGGGACCAGCGTGAACGGGCCGCCCGTGCGGTGGATCTCGGTCGAGACATTGTCATGCGGGATCGGATGGGTCACTGCGAAGGCCAGCGCCTTTTGCCCGTAGCGCGTTGTTTTCACTGGAATACCGGCAGCCTCCCGCATGGGCGAGCCGCGCCCGTCAGCGGCCAGTACCAGCCGGGCACGCACCTTGGTGCCGTCACTCAGACCCACCCGCGCCTCGGCCTCGCGGGTAAAGAGGGTTTCCGCCGCCACGCCGGGGCGAAACTCCACGGTGTCGAGGCCGTCCAGCTGCGCCACCATCTCGCGCCGCAAGAGCCAGTTGGGCAGGTTCCAGCCAAAGGGCTTTTCCGAAATGTCGCCCGCATCGAAATCCTTGACGACGCGCGGCTCCGCCACGTCGCCGCCCGCATCCACGATGCGCATCACCTGCAAAGGCGCGGCCTCGGCGTCCAGCCGGTCCCATATCCCCGCCTCTGCCAGAAGCGCCTGCGCCGGTTGCAGGATCGCGGTGGTGCGCAGGTCCGATCCTTCGGCGTCGCGCTCGGTCACCGGCGGGGCCGGGTCAACGCACAGCACGCGAAACCCCGCACCGCCAAAGAGCGCCGCCGCCGACAGGCCGGCGACGCCGCCGCCGGATACGATGATGTCATGGTCGAAACGGCTCATGCCCAGACCTCCCTTTCAGCGGCACAATAGACCGCGTGCACACCGACGGCCAGACCGTCTCAGGCACGCGAGATGATCAGCAGAAACAGCCATATGAGAGGCACAAGCGCCAGCGCGGGCAGATAAAGACCGGGCACGCCCCAGATTACGATGGCCCCACCCCACGCAGACAGAATAAGACCTAATAACAATAAGATGCGAACTGCAATTGATCTTTCACTCGAGTGTTCCGACGGAGGAATTTGCGTGTCCTCTGCGGTGCCTTGGGTCCGGGTCATGGTCTGCGTCCTGCGTGGTATCTCACCGGCGGACGTAGGCTGCACATAAGCCGCGCAAAAGGTGCAAATCGCCGCAGCGTCGCCTATACCAGCCGCGACAGGAACGCCGACAGGTCGTCGGTGTGGTGATGCACGTGATCGGCCTCGACCGCCTCTGGCCCGACCAGCACGGTGCGCATTCCCATCGCGTGGGGCGCGGCCAGATTGCGCACGTCATCCTCGAACATCGCGGCCCGCTCCGGCACCACGCCATCGGTGGCAAAGACCCGGTCGAACGCCGCCCGGTCCGGCTTGGGATGGAAATCGGCATGTTCCACGCCGTAGATCGCATCAAAGAGACCCTCCAACCCCCGCACCTCGACCACGCGCTGCGCATAGGGGGCCGAACCATTCGTGTAGACGATCTTGCGCCCCGGCAGCGCCCGGATATGCGCCGCCAATTCCGCGTCCGCCTCCAGCACATCGAAGGAAATGTCGTGCACGTCCGTCAGGTACGGCCCCGGGTCCACGTCATGCTCTCGCATCAGCCCGGCCAGCGTCGTGCCGTGCCGCCGCCAATAGTCCAGCCGCAGCCGGTCGGCCTCGGCCCGGTCCACACCCAACGCGTCCATCACGAACTGCGTCATCCGCACTTCGATCTGGTCGAACAGGCGCATTTCCGGCGGATAGAGCGTATTGTCGAGGTCAAAGACCCAGGTATCCACATGCGCGAAGAACGCTTTCGCCATCGCCTCCCTCCGATCTTAATTGTCGCAGGGCCCGGCAAGGCTTGCACCCCGCGCCCTGCCCCGCATAGTCTTGTCCATTGAAACCAGATAACGAATGAGAGTGCGATGACCATAGCCGCGCCGCAGAAAGATGCCTACCACCTGATCCTCGAGGCGATCGATACCGGGGATTACAAGCCCGGCGACCGCCTGGTGGAAAGCGACCTGGCAGAGCGGTTCGGCGTGTCGCGCACACCGATCCGCGAGGCGTTGCAGCGGCTGGAAACCCAGAGCCTGCTGACCCGCGACGGCCGCAGCCTGATCGTGTCGTCGCTGGATCATAACCAGCTGGCAGAGCTTTACGTGGTGCGCGCCGAGCTGGAGGGACTGGCGGCGAACCTGGCCGCGCGACATGCCGCGCCGGAAGAGGTGCGCGTGCTGCGCGACATGGTCACGGACGATCACGCCCTGATTGACGACCCCAAGGCGATGGCCCGCGCCAACCGGCGCTTTCACAAGCAGATCCACCTGTCCTCGCACAACCGCTTTCTGGTGCAGCAGCTGGACCTGGTGCACCGATCCATGGCGCTGATGGCGACCACGTCTCTGGCCGCCCTGGGCCGCCCCGAGGATGCGCTGGCCGAACATGACGCCATCGTCACCGCCATCGAGAACGGCGATGCCGAGGCCGCGGGCGAGGCCCTGCGCGCCCATATTTCCAAGGCTTTCGTGACCCGCCTGAAGCTGGATTCAGGGGAATTGGGCACGCTGATCTGATCCGCGCTTGGCCGCGGGCGGGGGCGCGACGGTCAATGACAGGCCATGCGCGGTCTTGTCCCAGAAGAACGGCTTCAGAACCAGCTCGTAAAGCGCCTTGTAGGCGGCGAGCGCCCCAAGCGGTTGATAGAAATGCATCGTCGGCACCCAGACCATCAGGTGACGATGCTTCGGCGCGGTAACTGACGACATATAAATCGAGAGATTAAGTATCTCGATAGCGAGGAACAGAGCCACCAGTGCAGTTACTGCCGTGTAGGGCACGATTGATTCCAAAGGGTGCGGCAACCCGAAGAAGACCAGCCACAGCGACCACAACACCGGCGCCAGCAATACCTGGCTGACAGCTGTGACGAAATGCGCTTGGAAGCCCCAGAATTTCCATGCCCCCAGTTGGCGATAGAGCAACCCGGGGCGCCGCATGTGCACCAGGTAGGTCGTCATGTACCCCTTGAGCCAGCGCGAGCGTTGCTTGACCCAGGCCCAGGGCCGGCAATTCGCCTCTTCCTCGGTGACGGTGGCGACCATCTCGGTCCGGAACCCGTGACGGGCCAGACGAAAGCCCAAGTCGGCATCCTCGGTCACGTTATGCGCGTCCCAGCCGCCCAGCGCCTCCAGCGCGTCGCGCCGGAAATAAAGTGTCGTGCCCCCCAGCGGAATGGCAAAGCCCAGCCGCGCCATGCCGGGCAGGATCGTGCGGAACCAGGTGGCGTATTCGATGGTGAAACACCGCGCCAGCCAGTTTTGACGCGGATTGTAGTAGTCCAGGATACCCTGCAGGCACGCCACCTCGGGCGGGGCCTGCTGGAAGTGCCGCGCCACACGGGTGATCTGGTCGGCTTCGGGCGCGTCCTCGGCGTCGAAAATCCCGATGATATCACCCTCGCAGAAATCGAGCGCATAGTTCATCGCCCGCGGCTTGGTGCGCGGCTGTCCGTCGGGCACCACCACAACCCGGATCCAGCTGGGCAGGTCGATCTGCGCCAGCGTGGTGCGGGTCATGGCGTCTTCCTCTTCCAGCACCAGCACCACGTCGAGCAGGCACTTGGGGTAAGTCAGCTGGGTCAGCCGCGCCACCAGCGCATGCGCCACCTCGGTTTCGCGGAAGAGCGGCACCAGGACCGACACCCGTGGCAACGGCGTCTTGTCGTCGGCCAGCGGCACAAGCGGCGCGACCGGTCCTTCGGACACACGCGCCACGAAGGCCAGCAGCTTGAACACCCCGGACACGACCAGCGTGACGGCCGCCCAGCCCACCATCACCGCCAGCACTGCCCGCGGGAAGACCAGTGTCAGCGAGATCAGCGCGATCACCGACAGCGTCACCAGCGTCAGTCGCCGTGCATGACCCTGCGCCCAGCTGCGGCAGCTTTCGATGACCGGCACGCGGGCCTGGGCCGCCTGTGTCAGGATGCCACCAAAATGATCCGCCACTTGGGCCTGTACCACCTCGCGCCGGGCGATCAGGACACGGGCCCGCCGCAGATCCGCCGGAAGGTGTGCGTGCGCATAGGCCAAAGCCTCGGGGTCGCCGGTGACGATGGCGGGCTGGCCATCGCGGTCGATCACCGGGAAGACTGCATGACGCAAAAGGATCTGGGGGGCGGCATCCACAGCAAGGGGCGCCAGCGCCGCGAGCTCATCCGCATCGATCTGGCGCGAGCGAAAGCGGCGGACATGCGCATTCAGAAGGTCGCCTTTCGTCACCAGCCCCTCGGCGACAAGGATCCGCCCCATGTTCGCATCGCAATGCCGGCGCACCTGACGTGCGAGCATCGCGTCTCGTGCGGCAAGCGTTCCTCGGCGCACCAGGTCGGTTTCCACCGCCCCCGCCTCCGTGTCGGCTGTGTCCTCGGACAGGCCGAGCTGACGCAGTTCAGAAATCCCCATATCCGTATGCCCTTCTGCGTGACGGAAAAGGGAGTACCAACAGAAGGTTAACGCAAAGTAAAAAAGGGGTTAACGCGTCGGACGCGCCCTAGCGGTCCATCGATGCCGCGAACCGCTCGAACAGGTAAAAGCTGTCTTGCGGGCCGGGGCTGGCCTCGGGGTGATGCTGCACCGAAAAGACCGGGCGGTCTGCCATGCGGATACCGCAGTTCGACCCGTCGAACAGCGAGACATGCGATTGCACCACGCCGTCGGGCAGGGTCTGGCTGTCCACGGCGAAGCCGTGGTTCATCGAGGTGATCTCGACCTTGCCGGTGGTCAGGTCCTTCACGGGATGGTTCGCGCCGTGATGGCCGTGGTTCATCTTGATCGTCCGCGCGCCCAGCGCGAGACCCAGCATCTGGTGACCAAGGCAGATCCCGAACATGGGCAGGTTCTTTTCCAGAACGCCGCGGATCATCGGCACGGCATATTCGCCCGTCGCCGCCGGGTCGCCGGGGCCGTTCGACAGGAACACGCCGTCGGGCGATTGCGCCAGCACATCCTCGGCCGTGGCCGTGGCGGGCATCACCGTCACCTCGCAGCCCGCGCTGGCCAGGCAGCGCAGGATGTTGCGCTTGGCGCCGTAGTCGATCGCCACCACCTTGTGCCGCGCGTCAGTCTGGCGGGCAAAGCCGTCTGGCCAGGCCCAGCGCATTTCGTCCCAGCGATAGCTTTGCGCACAGGTCACCTGCCGGGCGAGGTCCATGCCTTCGAGCCCGGCAAAGGCCCGCGCCTTGGCGACCAGCGCATCGGTGTCGAAATTGCCGTCCGCGCGGTGCGCGAGCGCCACATGCGGCGCGCCCTGCTGGCGGATCGCCCGGGTCAGACGGCGGGTGTCGACGCCGCCGATGGCCACCCGGCCCCGCCGCGCCAGCCACTCGCCCAGCCGCTCGGTCGAGCGCCAGTTCGAAGGCTCGGTCGGATCCCACTTGACGACCATGCCCTCGGCCACCGGATCGGCGGTCTCGTCATCGTCGGGGTTCACGCCCACGTTGCCGATATGCGGGAAGGTAAAGGTCACAACCTGCCCGGCATAGCTGGGATCGGTCATGATCTCCTGATAGCCGGTCATCGCGGTGTTGAAGCACAGCTCCGCCGCGACCTCGCCCTCGGCCCCGAACCCGCGCCCGTAGAACAGCGATCCATCGGCCAGGGCAAGACAGGCGGTCGGACGGGCATCGGGCGCATGCGGCATCGGGGATTCTCCATCGGGCAAATTGCGCGGAACCTATGGTCACCCGCGCGCGCGGTCAAGGCCGCGTTTCGCGCCGCAACGTCATCCGCGCCGGTCAATAAAACAAGGGGCCGGGCGATGTCACAGCTTATTGCACGGCGTTTCGCTTTCCAGTAGTGTCACACGCTTACGGGATGACAAGAGGATACCCTGACATGGGATTGCGCGAACGCGTGAACGACGCCCTGAAACAGGCCATGAAAGACAAGGACGCGACGCGGCTGGGCACGCTGCGCCTGATCAATGCCGCGATCAAGGATCAGGACATCGCCCGCCGTGGCACCGACAATGACACCGGCTGTTCCGATGGCGATATCCTCGCCATTCTCGGCAAGATGACAAAGCAGCGGCAGGAAAGCGTGCGCGCCTACGAGGAAGGCGGGCGGCTGGACCTTGCACAGGAAGAACAGCGCGAGATCGAGGTGATCGAGGAGTTTCTGCCCCGCCAACTGGACGAGGCGGAAGTCACCAAGGCCATCGACTCCGCCATCGACAAGACCGGCGCCAGTTCGATCCGCGACATGGGCAAGGTCATGGGCCACCTCAAGGAAAACTATACCGGCCAGATGGATTTCGGCGCGGTGGGCCCGCGGGTCAAGGACCGGCTCTGCGCCTGAGACGCGGCGCGCGCCGTCGGCTCTAGTCCTCCGGCGCCCCCGTCAGCCTCTCGCGCGGGATGCGAAACGTGTAGGTCAGGCCGGTGCTGTCGGTCGCCGTGGCAATCTCGCCGCGCAACTGCCCCTCGATGCAAAGCTTCACCAGTTTCGAGCCAAACCCGGTGCCCGACGCGGTACGCGCGACGTGGCCCGGCCCCGCCTCGCGCCAGGTCAGCTCAACCATGTCGTCGCCATCGGTCCAGGTGATCTCCAGCGCGCGGCCCGGCCCGCTCAGCGCCCCGTACTTGACCGCGTTGGTCGACAGCTCGTGGATCGCCAGCGCCAGGTAGATCGACGCGGTCGAGCCCACCGGCAGGTCCGGCCCCTCGATCCGGATCTCATGACCGCCCGCGCCGGTATAAGGCGTCATCAGGGTCGTCACATGGGCATGCAGGCTCGTGTTGTTGCCCGCATCCTCGGTCACCGTCGCCAGCGGCTGGATCAGGCCGTGGGTCGCGGCCAGCGCCTGTACCCGGCCATTCAGCTGCGCCGCGAACTCCTCGGTCGTCAGGTCCTCGGCCCGCGTCATCCGGACCAGCGCATTCACCACCGAATAGATATTGCGGATGCGATGGTTCAATTCGTCGATCAAGAGCTGCCGTTCGGTCATGTGCTTGCGCAGCGCGATCTCGGTCTCGAGGAAGGCGGCGATGTCTCTCAGGGCGCGCTCATCCTGCTCTGACCATTCATGCGGCGACGAGTCGATGGCACAGAGCGAGCCGATCACCTGCCCCCGCCGCCCCTGGACCGGCACGCCCAGATAGGCGACCACGTTCAGATCGGGAACCGCGCGATTGTGGGACAGCAGGTCATGCTCGCGGGCGTCCGCCACGCTCATCGCCGCCTGGCCGGTCACCACGTACTGGCAGAAGGAATGCGACAAGGGCGTTTCGCGCATCGGCCCGCTTTCGGGTTCGAACCCGCTCAGCGCCTTGAAGAACTGCCGCGTGTCATCGACCAGAGAGAACAGCGCCGTCGGCGCCCCGGTCAGGCTGCGCGCCAGCCGCACGGCGCGGTCGAACGCCTCTTCTTCGGGACTGTCCAACAACGCGATTTCTTCCAGCGCGCGCAGCCGGGAGGGGTCGCGCAGTGCCGCGGCGTGGTCTTCGGGTACGGCCCGTGGGAATGGTCCCGGCGCGGTGCGCGTATCATTGTCGTCTTGGTCGATAGTCATGGGCTCGCAGTTCAGGGGCTGGCACACATTTGCAAGGTTTGTGGCCCTGCGTAAAGCCTAGACGACAAGGTTCGTGCGGATCTTGGTACGAACACCGTGCGCCCTACCCGGCCATGCGCTGCAACGTGTCGTCCCGCCGGATCATCCAGTGCCAGACAACGGCCATGGCAATGTGCCCGACCACCAGCAGCGCCAGGATCCAGCCCATCTCGCCATGCCATTCGGCGGGCGCCTGCATCCATGCGACCTCGGCCTCCCGCGCTTCGAAGATCGTCACCCCGAGATAGCTCAACCCGCGGTCGCTGCCCGCCGCCGCCAACAACCGCACCGCCGGCACGATCACCATCAGCGCATAGATCGTGACATGCCCCGCCATCGCCGCGCGGCCGACGACCCCGTGATGGGCCGGCGGGCGGCGCGGAATGTTCGCCAGCCCCCACGCCCCGCGCAGCAGCACCAGCAGGAACAGCGTCGCGCCCAGCGTGCCGTGATAGCTCCACAAGGCGTCGCGCACGGCGCTCTCCTTTGGCAGCGCCCAATGCGCCGCCGCCGACAGGAACTGCGCCGCGAAAAGCGCCGCCATGCCCCAGTGCAAGGTGCGGCTGACAGTGCCGTAGTGGTCGGGGGTATCTCTCAGGGGCACAATTCATTCTCCTTTTTGGCAAGGACCCGGGTCTCTTACGCGACACACGCGCATCTCCATCGCGCACCGTCAAATTTTCTGCAAATCAAGAAGGTCAACCGCGCCACAGAGCGATCTGGCTTCAGCGGATCGAACCCGCCGCGCCCGTCAGCCTGCGCCGACCGGGTCCGGCAATGCGATCCGCTTCAGCGAATCAGCGATCTCGCCATACAGCACTTTGCACTTTTCCTCGCTCAGAAACATGCCGATTTCGCCGTAAATCGACCCTCTTCTAAGCCTTCCTCTCTGGCGGGATATGCAGCCGTGAGCGAGCAAAATGCAGAATTTACCACCACAAAATTAACAATCACACACGATTCTATACCGCATTTCAATTGTCCGAACGGACGCGTCAAGCAGACTTGCATGATGCGTGCGGTTACACCGTGACCGCTAAAAGCCAAGAAAATCGTGAGCGCAACAAAATAATATTTTAGATAGTCCTCAAGCATTTAAATGTCGCGAAGTGCGACGAAGCAGATTGTTTCCTTGTGAGAGGCTCGTCATATGCTACCCTACCGTGTGCTGAGTGGGTTTTAAATTAGTAGGAGTAGAAGTATGTCTAAGTACACGCAGTCTAAGTTCCTCAAAATTATTTCCGTATGCGCGTTGCTGTCGACGACAGCGATGTCTGCCGCGCACGCCGAGGGCGGCCTCGGTGATGCCGTTGGCGGTGCCGTCGGTGGCGTAGGCGGCGCGGTCGGTGGTGCTGTCGGCGGCGTTGGTGCCGCCGCAGGGGTTGGCGCGGGCTCTAGCGACGCGGGTACCGGTGTCGGTGCTGGCGTCGGCGTGGGCGTCGGCGGGACCGGCGTCGGGGTCGGCGCTGGCGTGGGTGTCAGCGGTTCCGGTGTCGGCGCGGGTGTCGGTGCCGGCGTGGGGACCAACAGTGCCTCCGATTCCACCGGAAGCGGCACGAATTCCGGTTCCGGCAGCACCTCGAACTCCGGTTCCACGGCGAACGCGACAACCTCAACCGGAACTTCCGGCGGCGCATTGAGCACGCGAAGCGCCATGCCAGATCTTGCTGGTGTCGTGCTCATGTCTTCTGATCGGCAAGTGCTGGGCATCGTACAATCGGCGAGACCCGATTCTCAGGGCGTTCGCGTTGACGTGCAGTTGAACAATCAACTTGGCATCGGCAAGGCGACCACGCAGTTGATCCTGCCATCGCCGAACCCGCGGTCCGGACAAATCCGGCTGAGAAAGTCGATGAGTAACTTGGTGCGTCTCATCAACTGACGGAAACGAGCCGTTCGACAAACCACCACACACGTCGGGCCGCCGCAACCGCTGCGGCCCGTTGCCTATCCAGCACCCACAGGGTCTGGCAGCGCAACACGCTTCAGCGCGTCGGCAATCTCGCCATACAGCACCTTGCGCTCGTCCTCACTCAGGAACGCGCCGATCTCCACCTGACGGCCCTTGCCTTTCAACGTCACGTAATGCGGCACCGGCCCGCCGGTCGGGTGCATCTCGACCTTCGCCCAATAGCTTTCGCAATCCCATTCCTGCACCGGCCCGCGCGCGTTTGTACGCACCAGATGCACCGCCTCGCGGTCGATGGTCAGTTCCTCGTTCATCTGCGCGTCTTTGTAGGACCGCTCCAGCGCCGCCCAGACGCCCCAGACCGCCAGCAAAAGGAACGGCAGCAGCCCCCACAGCGTGACCGTCCCGATCAACGGGTACAGCGGCAGGGTCAGCATCCCGCAGGTGATCACGATAAAGAGCGCAAACCCCCGGCGCGGCAGCGACCGATGCGGCCAGAGCCGCAGCTCGCACACCTCGTCTTCTCCGCTCCGCGTCTGGTTCCACTGATAGGGCATGGCGCAATCTTAGCGCACAGGACGCACGAAGAAAGCGCGACATTTCTGCGCGTAAGACCTCAGACCTCCAGCCAGATCGTCACCGGCCCGTCGTTGACCAGGCTCACCTGCATGTCGGCTCCAAACTCCCCGGTCTCGACCGGCACGCCCTCGCTCGTCAGTGCTTCGGCAAAGCGCTCGTAGAGGCGCCGGCCCTCCTCGGGCGCCGCCGCTTGGGAAAAGCCCGGCCGAGTCCCGCGCGACGTGTCGGCGGCCAGCGTGAACTGACTGACCACCAGCGCGCCTCCGCCCATATAACGCACCGAGCGGTTCATCTTGCCCGCCTCGTCCTTGAAGATCCGCAGCTTGGCCACCTTGGCCGCCAGCGCATCGGCCTGCGCGTCGCCATCGCCCTGCATTGCGCAGACCAGCACCAGCAGACCGGGCCCGGTGGCCCCGATCACCGCGTCATCCACACGCACCTCGGCCTCGCTCACCCGCTGTATCAATGCCCGCATCCCACGCGTCCTCCCTTGCCAGTTCCCGGCCACATGCTACCAATTCGCCATGGAACGCAAATCCTTCGTCCCGCGCGGCGCGGCCAGTTTGCGGGTCGATTATGACGGCCCGCCTCAGGACTATCATTTCCTGCTGCTGCCCCGGCTGACGCTCTTGGCCTTCACCTCGGCGATCGAGCCGCTGCGCGTCGCCAACCAGGTCGCGGGACAAGAGCTTTATCGCTGGTTCATCAGCACGATAGACGGCGAAGCTGTATCATGCTCCTGCGGCGTGACCATCACGCCAGACACACAATCCCACGACCTGTCGCGCAGCGACAAGGCCTTCGTCTGCGCCGGCGTCGCCCCGCTGGAGACGGCCCTGCCGCGGGCCGTCACATGGGTCAACCGGCAATGGGCGCACGGCATCCAGGTGGGCGGCATTTGCACCGGCGCCTTCGCGCTGGCCCGCGCCGGGCGGCTCGAGGACCGCCGCTTTACCCTGCACTGGGAAAACCAGCCGGCCTTTCGCGAAACCTTTCCTGGGCTGGAACCCACCGGGCATCTCTACGAGGAAGACAGCGGGCTTTTCACCTGCGGCGGCGGCTCTGCCGCGACCGACATGATGCTGGAGATCATCGAGCGCGACCACGGCCCGGCGCTGGCGGCCATCGTCGCGGACATGTGCCTGCACCGCCGCGCGGGCAACCGCAGCGCGCCCCAGCGCCCCGCCTACGCCGCCGCGCTCGGCAGTCACAATCCGCAACTCATTGCGGCGACGGACCTGATGGCCGCCCATATCGAGGACCCGCTGGACATCTCCGAGGTCGCTGCCGATGTCGGACTCTCCCGTCGCCAGCTTGAACGGCATTTCACCCGCTACCTCGCCGCGACGCCGGCGCAATACTACCTCGACCTGCGCATCGCCCGCGCCCATGCGCTCTTGAACGAGACGCGGCTCAGCATCGGCCAGATCGCCGCCGCGACCGGGTTCGCCAGCGCCTCGCAACTGGCAGGTCGTTTCCGCAAACGCTATGGTACCACGCCGCAAGCCTATCGTCGCGGAACAACATCAAAATAAGCGCGCAAATATCTGTTTTACCTATATAAAGCGAAGCTTTATCGACGCTTCCTCTGAACCTTCGGCCGTCCCTTCGCGGGCTTCTCCTTGCCCGGCGTCTCGTCCATGCCCAACTGGTCACGCAGCACGCGGGGCCGAATCTCCTCGACTTCGCCCGCCTTCAACTGACCCAGCTGGAACGGACCATAGGACACCCGGATCAGCCGGTTCACCTGGCAGCCCACCGCCTCCATCGCGCGGCGAATCTCGCGGTTCTTGCCCTCTCGGATGCCCACCGTGGCCCACGCATTGGCCCCTTTCTGCCGGTCCAGCACCACCGACATCGGCTGAAACACCTCGCCATCCAGCGTCAGCCCCTTGCGCAACGGCTCGAACGTGGCGTCTTCGGGCCGCCCTTTCACGCGCACGCGGTACTTGCGCACCCAGCCGGTCGAGGGCAGCTCCAGCTTGCGCTTGACGCCGCCGTCATTGGTCAAGAGCAACAACCCTTCCGAATTCAGGTCCAGCCGCCCCACACTAAGAACGCGCGGCAAGTCCTCGGGAAGATTGTCAAAAATCGTCTCCCGGCCCTGTTCGTCCTTGGTCGTCGTTACCAGTCCGGCGGGCTTGTGATAGAGCCACAGGCGCGGCGGCTCCGGCGCGTCCAGCGCGCGACCATCCACCTCGATCCTGTCGGCGCCGGTCACGTTCAGCGCCGCGCGATCGATCACCTCGCCATTCACCCGCACCCGGCCCGCCTCGATCATGCGCTCCGCTTCGCGCCGGCTGGCCACACCGGCACGGGCGATCACCTTGGCAATCCGGTCGCCCGGGGGCGTGTTCTGGCTGGGTTTGCGAGTCATGCCACGGCCTTACCCCATCCTTGCCCCTTGCGAAAGCACCGCCCGCACGGCAATCAGGGGCATGACGTTCAAAAGCCATATGGACACGGCCTTGGCCGAGGCCCGCGCCGCCCGCGACCGCGGCGAAGTGCCCGTGGGCGCCGTGGTGGCCGACCCGGCGGGACGGATCGTGGCGCAGGCCGGCAACCGGACGCGGGAATTGAGTGACCCCACCGCACATGCGGAGATCCTCGCCCTGCGCGCCGCCTGTGCGGCAGCCGGCAGCGAGCGCCTGCCCGGTCACAGCCTGACGGTCACGCTGGAGCCCTGCGCGATGTGCGCCACCGCTATCGCGAACGCCCGCATCGCGCGGCTCTACTACGGCGCCGCGGATCCGAAGTCCGGCGGCGTGGCCCATGGCGCACGGATCTTCACCCATGCCCAGACGCACCACACCCCGGACATCTATGACGGGATCAACGCCTCCGTGGCGGAAACCTTGCTGAAGGACTTCTTCAAATCGCTGCGTGAAGATTAAAGCGCAACGCACTCTTTTTCTTGGCAAAAATACTCACATAACAACGCCGATGCCCGAACCCCGCTTGAAGGTCCGGGCCCAAAAAGCTTTCTCAAAGCTTTTGGCAAAACTTTTCAAAAAAGTTTTGCCCCGCTCAAAGCTCGATCGCCGTCATCACCTCCGGCTCGATCACGTCGACCCCGGGCAGGCCGTCTTTCAACGCCTCCGCCGACTGCTCCAGAAGCGGGAAGGTCTTGTAGTGACACGGGATCACCGTCTTGAAATCGAAGAACGTCTTCGCCGCATAGGCCGCCCGCTTCATGTCCATGGTGAAATGACCGCCGGCGCACAGGATGCCGATATCGGGGTGATGCAGGTCGTTGAACACGCCCATATCGGCCATCACGTCCGTATCGCCCGAGACATAGATCACATGCCCCTCGCCCTCGATCATGAACCCGCATTCGGTGCCGGGCACATGCGGACCGTTCTCGCCGCCGAAGCTCGAGGAATGCGTCGCATGCACCATCGTCACCTTCACTTCCCCCAGCGCCACCGTGCCGCCCTTGTTGAAGCCGACAACCTCCAGCCCTGCGCTTTCTTCCCACCAGCCCATCAGGTCGAACTGCCCCACCACCGGCACCGACAATTTCTTCGCAAGGTCCGGCAGGTCAGCGGCATGGTCGAAATGCGCGTGGGTCAGCAGGATATGCGTCGCCCCCTTGGTGGCGGCGTCATGATGCGCCTCGTCCAGCATCGGGTTGCCCGTCAGCCACGGGTCGATCAGCAGAACCTGATCGGCGATCTCGATGCGGAAACTTGCATGTCCAAGCCAGATGATTTTCATGACGCTCTCCTTATGTCATTCCACGGGGAAGTTAGCAGAGAGGCCACCGATTTCCACATGGACTGGACCCGCGCCATCGACGCCTATTGCGAACGCACCGAGCCCGGCTTCTGGGCCGAGCCTGTCAACGCGGTCACCAATGCCGCCTTCCTTGTCGCGGCGCTGGTCATGGCATACCGCCTGCGCGGCACCGAGCTTGCGCTGGCCCGCCCGCTCGTCGTCCTTCTGGCGCTGATCGGGATCGGCTCGTTCCTCTTTCACACCTATGCCCAGCCCTGGGCCGCGATGCTCGATGTCCTGCCGATCATGGTCTTCGCGCTGACCTATCTTTACGCCGCAACGCGCTATTATCTCGGCCTGTCCGCGCTAGCCTCAGCCGCCACCATCCCGGCCTTCCTCGCAGCGACGGCGCTCGCCATGCCACTCCTATCGCAGCTGCCGCTCTATGGCCCGTCTGCCGCTTACCTGACGCTCCCGCTGGTCATACTCCTCTACGCCTGGTTCCTGCGCGCCGACGCCGCCCTGTCGCGCGGCCTCGCCCTCGGCGCGGGCCTGCTGCTTCTCTCGCTCACCTTCCGAAGCCTCGACACGCCGCTGTGCGACACCGTCGCCCTCGGCACTCATTTCGGCTGGCATATCTTCAACGCGCTCATGCTGGGCTGGATGATCGAACTCTACCGCCGCCACGCCCTTGCACCCCACCCGCACGGGCGCTAAACGCGAATGCGATAACGCACACGGAGATGCCCCCATGTCCATCGACACCGCGACCGCCGCCAAGGTGGCCAAGCTGGCCCGCATCCGGGTCGAGGAAGACGACCTCCCCGCGCTGGCCAACGAATTCAACACGATCCTCGGCTTCATCGACCAGCTGAACGAGGTCGATGTCGAGGGCGTCGAGCCGATGGTGTCGGTCACGCCCATGCGCCTGAAGCGCCGCGAGGATGTGGTGACCGACGGTGGCCAGCAGGACAAGGTGCTCTCCAACGCCCCCGACGCCCGCGAGGGCTTTTTCGCCGTGCCGAAAGTGGTGGAATAATGACCGATCTGAATGCAATGACCATCGCCGACGCCCGCAACAACCTGCGCGCGGGCGAGATCACCTCGGAAGAACTGACCGAAGCCTGCCTGACGGCGATCGAGGGCGCAGGCGCGCTTGGCGCCTTCGTGCACCACACGCCCGAGATCGCGCGCGAACAGGCCAAGGCCGCCGATGCCCGCCTGCAATCGGGCGACGCGCCCTCGATGTGCGGCATCCCGCTGGGCATCAAGGATCTCTTTTGCACCAAGGGCGTGCCGAGCCAGGCCGCCAGCGGCATCCTCAATGGCTTTAAACCGGAATACGAATCCACCGTCAGCCAGAACCTCTTTGACGCGGGCGCCGTCATGCTGGGCAAGCTTAACATGGACGAATTCGCCATGGGCTCCTCGAACGAGACCAGCGTTTACGGCAACGCCGTCAACCCGTGGCGGCGCGGCAATGACGAGATGGCGCTGACGCCCGGCGGCTCGTCGGGGGGCTCTGCCGCCGCCGTGTCCGCCGACCTCTGCCTTGGCGCCACGGGCACCGACACCGGCGGGTCGATCCGCCAGCCTGCCGCCTTCACCGGCATCACCGGCATCAAGCCCACCTACGGGCGTTGCTCGCGCTGGGGGATCGTCGCCTTCGCCTCGTCGCTCGACCAGGCCGGACCGATGACCAAGTCGGTCCGCGATTCCGCCATCATGCTGGAAGCCATGTGCAGCCACGACCCTAAGGACAGCACCAGCGCCGACATCCCCGTGCCGGATTTCGAGGCTATGCTCACCGGGGACATCCGCGGCAAAAAGATCGGCATCCCCCGCGAATACCACATGGACGGTATGCCCGAGGAGATCGAGGCGCACTGGACCCAAGGCAAGGAAATGCTGGCCGATGCGGGCGCCGAGATCGTCGATATCTCGCTGCCCCACACCAAGTACGCCCTGCCCGCATATTACGTCATCGCGCCCGCCGAGGCGTCCTCGAACCTCGCGCGCTATGACGGCGTGCGCTACGGCCACCGCGCCAAGCTGACCCAGGGCGACGGCATCACCGAGATGTACGAGAAAACCCGCGCCGAAGGGTTCGGTGCCGAGGTGCAGCGCCGCGTCATGGTCGGCACCTACGTGCTGTCGGCAGGCTTCTACGATGCCTATTACAACCGTGCCCGCAAGGTGCGCGCCCTTATCAAGAAAGACTTCGAGGATGTGTTCGATCAAGGCATCGACGCGATCCTGACCCCCGCCACGCCCTCGGCGGCGTTCGAGCTGGGGCGCAAGACCGATGACCCGGTCGAGATGTATCTCAACGACGTCTTCACCGTCACTGTCAACCTCGCCGGCCTGCCCGGCATCGCGGTGCCCACAGGTCTCAATCGCAACGGGCTTCCCTTGGGTCTGCAACTGATCGGGCGGCCCTGGGAAGAGGGCGATCTGCTCAACACCGCCTATGCGCTCGAGGCGGCGGCGGGCTTTGTGGCCAAACCCGGCAAATGGTGGTAGATTGTCGCAAAACAAATCGGCAGGACCTAACCAGATGCGATTTTTTCTTTGTGTAACGGCCCTTGTCGGGCTGACCGCCTGCGCGCCCAGTGTCCCGGACAGCGGCGCGGGCCTTCCTGACAGCGGCAGCGGCGTCGGTTTCGGCACCTCGGACGACTACATCGCCCAGCAGCGCGCCCGCGATGCGGAACTTCAAGGCAACTCGGCCGTGCCACGTGCCGGCGCGATCTCGCCCGAGGCCCGCAACCAGGCCAATCCGGGCGCCCCGCTCAGTGCGACACAAGGCGCGACCGCAACCGGCGGCACGGTGACCTCGTCCACGAACGCGACGCGGCAGGGCGCGTCGGGCGCCTACACGCCCACCGGCGGGCTCAACTCCGCCTCCACCAGCGACGACATCGCCCGCGAGACCGCGGCCCGGCTGGCCGAAACCTCGCAGAACTCGGGCCAGCAGATCGTGCATGCCAGCCCCTCGAACCCCGCCCCCCAGACCGTGACAAGCGCGGGCGGCATCTCGAACGAGAACAATTTCGACGCCGTGGGCAACGCCCGTTCGATCCAGGATGACGCAGAACTGATTGCCCAGAACCGGGCGCAGTACCAGGTGGTCCAGCCCGGCGCCCTGCCCGAACGCAGCGGCAATACCGGCCCGAACATCGTGCAATACGCGCTGGAAACCAGCCACCCCAAGGGCCAGCAGCTTTATACCCGCGTCGGTATCAACAAGCAGGCCAAGTTCCAGCGCAACTGCGCCAAGTACAACTCGGCCGACCAGGCACAGACCGATTTCCTGGCCCAGGGCGGCCCGCGCCGCGACCGCATGGGGCTGGACCCCGATGGTGACGGGTACGCCTGCGCCTGGGACCCGCGCCCGTTCCGCGCGGCGGTGCAGAACTGATCTTCGGCGCGCTTGCGTGACAGCGCCGCTCTGGCACCCCTCGCCCAATTTCGGGCCGCGCCGCCTTGGCGCGCAGCCCGACATCGTGGTGATCCACTACACCGCCATGTCCAGCGCCGAGGCCGCGCTGGAGCGTCTCTGCGACCCGCAGGCGGAAGTATCCGCGCATTACCTCATCGCCGCCGACGGCCGCGCCTGGCAGATGGTGGCCGAAGTGGCCCGCGCCTGGCACGCCGGGGCCGGGTCCTGGGGGGATGTGACCGACGTCAACTCCCGCTCCGTTGGCATCGAACTCGACAACCCCGGCGACCGCCCCTTTCCCGAGCCGCAGATGACCACGCTCGAGGCAATTCTGCCCGGCATCCTGCGCCGCTGGTCCATCCCGCCCGAGCGGGTGATCGGCCATTCAGACATGGCGCCGGATCGCAAGACCGACCCGGGCCCGCATTTCGATTGGCCAAGACTGGCCCGTCAGGGCTTCGCGATCTGGCCTGATGACGAAGTGGACGCACCCGAAAGCGATTTCGACACCGCCGCCACGCGCTTCGGCTACCCACCCGCTTGCGACCCGGAAAAACGCCTGCAAGCCTTCCGCGATCGCTTCCGCCCCGGCACCACCGGCCCCGAGGACGGCACCGACCGGGCGCTCATGGCCCGCCTCGCCGCACAATGGCCCGTTGCGCAATCGCGCGGAAACGCATAGATCACCCCTCGCGCGGAGGGCCGGACGGCCGCCTGCAATTCGCCTTCGGCGAAGCGTGTGGGAGGAAAGTCCGGACTCCACAAGGCAACGGTGCCGGGTAACGCCCGGCCGGGGCAACCCGAGGGAAAGCGCCACAGAAAACAGACCACTTCGACATCTGATCGGAGTAAGGGTGAAACGGTGGGGTAAGAGCCCACCGCGGGACGGGCAACCGGACCGGCATGGCAAGCCCCACCGGGAGCAATGCCGAATAGGGATCGCAATCGGGCCGCCTTGGCCCCGCGGTCCGGGTTGGCAGCTAAAGCCTGCGGGCAACCGCAGGACCAGATGAATGGTCGTCCTACGACAGAATCCGGCTTACAGGCCCTCCGCGCAGTTCCAATCAAATCGTGCGGCTGCGCCGCGCTCTATTGCTTGATTGGGGCCAGCCCCAAACCCCGGGATATTTATTGCCAGAAGAAGAAGCTGTGCTTTTTCTTGCCTCAAATACTCAGATTGCAACGGCGGACACCGCGACAGCACATCCGGCAAATACGTCACCTCACCATTTGCGCCGAGGAGGAGGTAACGACGACAAGACATCCTGCGCGCGTGAAACGCGCTCCTTGGGATCACACGGGGATCACGGCTCGCGAAAGGCCTCCTGGCTCTTGTAGAGCGGCTTCAGCAGGTATTGCAGCACCGTCTTGCCCCCGTGTGCAGTTCGACCTGGGCCTGCATGCCGGGGCGGATCTCGATTGCATGCTGGCGCGGGGTCAGGCCGGTGCGGTCCACGCGCAGGCTGACTTTGTAATGCGGGTCGCCATCGGGATCGCGTGCGCTCGTCCTTGAAAGTGTCGGCGGAAATGAAATCCACATGCCCTTTCAGCGTGCCGTAGATCGTGTAGTCATAGGTCGTCAGCTTGATCGTCGCCGCCTGCCCGCGCTTGAGATTGGCGATATTCTCGGGCGCCACGCGCGCCTCGACGAACAGCTCCTCGTCGAGCGGGATGATCTCGAGGATCTGCTCGCCCGGGCGCACCACGCCGCCGATCGTCGTGAGGTTCAGGTTGTTTACGATCCCGCGCATCGGGCTGGTCAGTACCGTGCGGTTTAGCTGGTCCTGGCTGGCCCGCAGGGTCTGACGCAGCGTGGCGATCTCCTTCAGCGTGTCGGAATAAGCCTGCGCGCTCCAACTCAGACTGGGTGACGATCTCGTCGTATTTCTTCTGCGCGTCCGCATGGGGCTTGCGTGCGCGCGTCACCTCGATTAGGGCCACGATCTTTTTGTTCAGCAGATCCTCCAGCAGCGCCCGTTCCTCGACCGCCTGCGCCAGAATCGCCTTGGCCCCTTCGCTGCGCTTGACGAAATCCGCCTGCCGCGCGGCCAGCAGCGCGCGCTCGGACGCCATGATCGCCGGATACAGCTCCGCCTCCAGCCGCAGGCGGCGGACGTCCAGCGCCGCGATCTGGTCCAGCAGGTCATCCACGGACGAGCGGAACTGCGTACCGTGCAACCACGCCAGCACCTTGTCGCGCGGCCCGTCCATCGCCATCCGGCCCGCCTGCAGGATCAGCGTGCGGTCGGTCAGGTGTAGGATCGGCATCCGGTGCGTGGCGATGACCGCCGTGCGCCCCTGCAGCCACGTCTCCAGCCGCCTGACCAGGGTCCTCCGGCGTCTGGTCCAACGCCGCCATCAGCCGCGCGTCGTCGCGGTCCAGCAGGCTGAGGGTCAGGTTCTCGCGCAGCGTGCCGGAAAACAGCCGCACGTCCTGTCCCAAATAGCCGATCAGCCGGCGCAGGTCGCGCGGCGCCACCTATCCCATGTCGGTGCCGTCCACCATCACCCGGCCGCGCCCCGGCGCGTAAAGCCCCGACAGCAGCTTGAGGAAGGTCGACTTGCCCGAGCCATTGGTGCCCAGCACAGCCACGCGTTGCCCCGGCTTGATATCCAGCGCCGCGATATCCAGCACCGGCGCGGCGCCCTCGTCATAGCCGAACTGAACCTCGCGCAGGGCGAATCCGCCCTCCAGCGTCTCGCGCCGAAGATAGCTGCGGCCCTCCTCGGCGTCCTGCGCTGCCTCGGCGATGGCGTCCATCCCGTCCAGCGCGGATTTGACGTTGCTCCAACGCGCCATCGTGCCCGCCAGCTGGGTCAGAGGCGCCCGGGTGCGGCTGGTCAGGATGCTCACCGCAATGATCGTGCCCACGGTGAACTGCCCAGCAAAGACAAGGTAGGTGCCCGCGATCACCGCCGCCACATAGGTGCCCTGCTGCACCGCCTGGCTCCAGAAGGTCAGTGTCGCGGCGATCTGGCGCTGTTGGCTCGACTTGGTGGCCTGCAACAGCGTCAAGTCCTGCCACAGGCGGCGGAACCGGTCCTCGGCGCGTTGGGTCTTGAGCGTATCCAGCTCGAAGATCGCCTCGTGCAGCAGGCGCGAGGATTTGGCCGATGTGCCCTGCGCCTCGCGCGTCAGGCGGATCATCCGGCGTTGCAGAAGCAACCCCGGCACGACCATCAGCACCCCGCCCAGCACCAGCACCCAGACCACATTGCCCGCGATCGACGCCACCAGCAGAAGAAAGACAAAGATGAACGGCACATCCGCCAGCGTGCCGATGGTCGAGGCGGTGAAGAATTCCCGCACCGACCCGAACTCACGGATTGCCGAGAAAAGCTGCGACGGCTGCCGCCCGGCCAGGTCCGAGCGCATCCCCAGCACCCGGTTCATCAACAGGCTCTGCACCTCCAGCTCGATCTGCCGCCAGGCCCCGTCCATCAGGCGGGCGCGCGCGATCTTGATCAGCGCCTCCATCACCAGCGCCAGCCCCGCGCCCGCGGCCAGCACCCAAAGCGTCGCCTCGGACTGGTGGGGGATCACCCGGTCATAGACCTGCAAGGCGAAAAGCGCGACAGCCACCGCCAGAAGGTTGGCCACGAACGACCCCAGCGTGATTTCCGCGAACTGGCGGCGGAAGCGCCCGAACTGTCCCCAGAACCAGTGCGGCGTCTCGGCGTCGGGCACATGGGCCTTTGACAGTGCGCCCAGCGGCGCCTCGGCGCGGACGATCACGCCGGTGAAATAAGGCTCGAACTCGGCCAGCGCAACACTGGCGCGGTTGTCGGTGCAGGTGGTGTCGTGGATCGTCAGCGCGTCGCGCTCCTGCGCCAGCACCAGCACGTATTGGCCGCTGGTCATCTGCGCCAGGTCTTCGGGGCTTTGGACATCCGATGCAATCATCGCCTCTAGGATGTCGCGGGCCGCCCCCAGTTCCGCGCGGGCCTCGGCCCGCGCAACGGGACGTGACCGGCCAGCGTCTTGCGAATTCACGGCAGCATGCGGCGCTTGCTGCTTTTGCGCCGTGTCCGGCTGGCGTGGCGGCGCATCGGCATTTGACACCACAGAGGGCCGGCGCACGCGTCCTGACGTGATCGTCAGAGCCACCGGCGGTCCGCTCAAATCCGCCCCCCGTTTGCCAAAAGCCCCATGGCGCGCGCCAGTTGCAGCCGCGCCAGCGCCAGGTCGTATTTCAGGCCGACCTTCCGCGATTGCTGCTCGGCGAAGGTCTCGTACACGCCGACCACGTCCATCACCTGCCGCTGTCCGGCATCGTACTGGCTTTGGAACAGGTCGAGGTTGCGCGTGGCCTCCTCGCTGGCCTGCGCCACCCGGCGACCGCTGGCCTCTTCGACGGCCTTGATCGCCTTCAGGCTGGCACCGGTGCCGACGCCCAGAAGGCTGTCCTGTCCGGCATTGACGGTCACGCCCGTGCCGCCGCTGCCCAGCGTGCCGCCGGCATTGATCCCCGGCAGCAGACCGGCGCGATGCACCCCCGCCTGCGCGATGTCGCGGTCGCGCGCGGCCTCGGCCCGCAAAATATCCAGCGGACGGGCGTCGAAACTGCCCACACGCACATCGGCAAGGCCCGTCACATCATCCAGCGGCGCGGCGCTCATCGCGTTCAGTTCCGCCCGCGCGGTCGCGCCCGCCTCTTCCGCCGCGGCCAGGCGCGCGCGGATCTCGGCCAGCTTCTGGCGCAGGATGCCCAGATCGCTGCGGTCCGACACGCCGCCGCGCACGCGCTCCTGCATGATGTATTCGAACCGCTCCATATCCTTCAGCGTGCGGCGTTCCAGCGCCACCCGCTCGCGCGCTTGCGCTCCGTCAAGGTAAAGCGACAGCGCGGTCAGCACCCGCGCGTTGGTGTCCTCCGACAGGGTGACCGCCGCCAGTTCCACGTCGGCTTTTGCAAAGTCGCGCTCGGCGGTCTTGCGACCGTGATCGAACAGGACCATGTCCACCGCCAATTGCGTCACCACGTCGCTCAGACTGGCGAGGCTGACAACCGGCCCCACACGCGGCAACCAGTTCTTGCTCGCCGCCTGCGCCCGCAACCGTGCCGCCTTCAGCTCCGACGCCGAAGCCCGTGCATCGGCTTTCAGAACCGCATCACTGACCCGTGCAAAGGCGCTGCCCGCGGGCAGCACACTTTCGCGTCCCAGTAATTCGGTGATGATGACGGAGGTTTCCGCCTCCTCGCGGGCCGCGGCGATTGCCCCCGGCGGAGGGGTCACCCCGGCCAGCCGCGAGACCTGCACGCTTTCCCCCTCGATCTCGTCACTTGGCACCGCGCTCATGCAGCCCGGCAAGGACAGGCCTGCCAGCGCAAGCCATGCCCATGTGATTTGTCTTACCCTCTGCCCCATATCGCGCCTTCTTTCGGTCGCTTCTTTTCAAGTCTTTTTGCTGTCCGGGCCACGCTTTGCGCCGCCGCCCTGACCAGATTGCCATGTCAGATCGTGGCGGTTCCCACGTTGATGTCGTCGTCGATAACCACCGTGGCGTCGTCGCCCAGCGTGTAGATGTCAAAGCCCTGCCCGTCGATCGTGGTCGACCCGGCGCGCTGTGCGCCCGCGATGGTCACGGTGTCGTCCGACCCGCCGCGCACCACCACCTGGTCGGAATTGTCCGACAGGGCCAGCACCTGATCTTCGGTCAGGGTCAGCTGGCTCTGGTCGCCAAAGCGCAGGTCGATGGTCTCTATCTGGAACGGCGAAAGGCTGGCGGCCCCCGCATCCACCGTGTTTGTGCTGGTCTCGTCCAGCACCAGATAGGTGCTCGACGCGTTGCCCGCGGGATCGGTCCCGGTCACCACCAGTTGCGAGCCGTCGGGAATGCTGGCGGGATTGCCCGCGGCATCGGTAAAGAAGTAATCCGTCTCGCCCAGGAACGCGTTCTCCTGCGCGTGGATCGCCAGCTCGCTTACGGTGCCGCCCGCGTCGACCCCGTGGATCGACACCTCGTCTTCGGAGGTTTCCGGCGTGACGTTGCGATACCCCCCGCCCTCGCGGAAGTACCCCCCCACGTCGGGGTCATCGGGGGCCACCGCATCCACCGTCAGACTGCTTTTGATCTCGCTTGTGTTGCCCGCGCCATCGGTGGCCGTGACAATCATGTCATAGCTTTGTTCGGTCAGCGGGATGTCCCCGGCCGGGATGTCCAGCACCTAGGCACCGCCCGCGCCGGTCACGACGCTATGGGTCACGCCCTGGATCGACACCTCTACCGTGGCGCCGGGCGCCGAGGTGCCAGTGACCGCTAAACCGCCCGCCATCTCCGCGGCGTTGACCGTGCCATCGCCCCCCACGCCATTGGCGTTCACGCCGATCGGATGCGGCACCGTGTCGATCTCGACGGTCTCGGAAATCCTCGTCGTGTTGCCGTAGGCGTCCGACGACACCACCACCACGTCGGTCGTTTACTCGCCCGTGGGCACGTCGCCGGGGGCAAAGGTCACCGCCCAACTGCCGGAGCCGTCCACCACCGTCTCGTGGGTGGTGCTTTCGATGGTCACGCTGACCGAGGCGCCGGGGTCACCCTCTCCGGTGATCTCGAAGCCTGCGTCGTATTCCTCGGCGTTGACGATATCGCCAGTGTCCACCGCCCCCTCCAGCAGGCTGGTATCGGGCGGGGTGGTGTCGATCACCACGTTTGGGCCGGTCAGGCCCGTCTCGGTGCCGTCCGGCTCGGTCACGGTGACATCGACGGCATAGTCGCCATCCTCGGGAAAATCATCGCCATCAAAGGTCACGGTCCAGTCGCCGTTGTCGTCCGACGTGCTTTCAATCACTTCGTCTCCGATCTGCACAACCACGTCCGAGCCGGGTGTGGCCGTACCGGTTATGATGATCGGGTTGTTGCCGGGCCCGGCATCATCGCCGCCGATCACGATCGGGCCGTTATCGTCCACCGTGGGGGCGATCCGTCCCGAGCCGCCCAGCACCAAAAGAAAGAGATTTCCCGACCGCCGCCGGCCCAGATCGGCGTTGCGCCCTGATCTACTGAAATCTCGCCACGATTCACCTGGCCCGCATCGCTGCCGGCGACATAACTGATCGCCGACATAGTATCACCGCTCTTTCTCGATACCGCCCGTGTTTTCACGGTGCGGACTTACTTTTTTGCCGCGTCTATACCGCTGAAACCGCGCTACGCATAGTGTTTTTCTCCATGTAAACATCAACATGGGCGCTTCATGTCGACATCTTGGCAACAATCTCCCAAAGGTTGTACATTAGGGTAGGCTTAAATTTCACCACATCCGCCCCTGCCCTCTTGACCCTTCCGGCAAGGGGGACCAACGTCATGAAAATCGTCGAAAGAAAGGGACAAACGTGGCGGCTCGAACCGATTTGCTGGACAGCACCTCGCGCATTCTGGGCGATCTGATCGGCTTTCCCACGATATCGACAGACCCCAATATCGACCTGATCAACTCCATCGCCAACCGGCTCGACATGGTCGGCGCGCGAGTCGAGATCTTTCCCGATCCGTCCGGCCAAAAGGCCAACCTCTTCGCCACGATCGGCCCCGAACGCGATGGCGGCATCGTGCTGTCAGGCCACAGCGACGTAGTGCCCGTGGCCGACCAGGACTGGGCGTCGAACCCCTTTGACATGCTGGAACATGACGGGCTGCTCTATGGCCGCGGCACCTGCGACATGAAGGGCTTCATCGCCGCCACCCTGGCCATGGCCCCGCAATACGCCGCGCTGGACCCCGACCGCCCGCTGCATTTCGCCTTCACCCATGACGAGGAAACGGGCTGTTTCGGCGCCCGTGCGCTGGCCCACACCCTGCGCGCCAAGGGGCTGACGCCGGGGGTGGCCATCGTGGGCGAACCGACGATGATGCGCGTGATCGAGGGGCACAAGGGCTGTTACGAATACACCACCCGTTTTTCTGGGCTGGCCGGCCACGGCTCGGCGCCTGATCGCGGCGTCAACGCGGTGGAGTACGCCGTGCGCTACATCGCCCGCCTTCTGGACCTCAAGCACAGGCTGCGCGACCGCGCCCCCGCCGACAGCCTGTTCGAGCCGCCCTGGACCACCATCAACACCGGGCGGCTGTCGGGCGGCGTGGCCCACAACGTCATCCCCAGCGAGGCGGTGGTGGATTGGGAAATGCGGCCCGTACAGACCTCCGACGCCGACTTCGTCAAGGACACGCTCAAGACCTATATCGAGAAAGAACTGCTGCCCGCCATGCGCGCCGTCGACCCCGAGTCCGACATCGTCACCGAGGTCATCGGCGAGGTCGAGGGCCTCATCCCCACCACCGACAACGAGGCCCGCACCATCGTGTCGGAACTCACCGGCGCCAACCACGCCGAATGCGTGGCCTTCGGCACCGAAGCCGGCATCTTTCAGTCCCTCGGCATGTCCGCCGTGATCTGCGGACCCGGCTCGATCGAGCAGGCGCACAAGGCCGACGAGTTCGTGGCGCTCGACCAACTGTCGCAATGCCTCGATATGCTGGAACGATTGCAGGACAAGCTGGTTGCTTAACCTGAGGGGCTATGTCCCAGCCCCGTCGCCATCACTTTGCACGAACGCCTGGAAGGTTGAGATGCTTGATAAATCCGCGTGGATCGCCGTTTTGCTGACCTTGGCCCAAACTGCCCACGCCGCCCCCGTGGAGACGCCCAATGGCACCGTGACCGGCCATTTCGGCGACACCGAATTCGATCATCCGCTGCTGTGCGAACGCGACCCTTTCGTGATCGCCCGCACCCATGACGGCGACGGCGCCCCGGCCTTCGAGGCGGCCTTCGTGTCCAACGGCGTCACCAGCATCGAGATCCGCACCGGCACCGAGGTCCGCCAGTTCGGCACCTCGACCGACGCGGCAGGCTTTCCGCTTGTGCTCGAAGGCGATGTCGACGGTACGGCCTATTCGTTCGAAGTCTCCTGCCCGGACGGCTTCGACATGTAAGGCGGGCTCGGCGGGATGTCTCGCCGCGTCCCGGCTTTTTCTTGCTTCAAATACTCAAGACCAACCGGTCGCGGTCAATCCCGCCGGAAGGTCATGTAATGCGGCACCCGCCCCTCGCGCAGGGCCTTCTGCTCGTAGCGGGTGGAGATCCAGTCGCCCCACGGCTCCCGCCAATCTTGCGGCCCCTCGGCCAGCCAGGTGAAGCCGTGGCGCGGCACCTCGACCATCGTCTGGCGCACGTAATCGGGGATATCCGTCGCCACCCGGAAAATCGCACCGGGCTTCAGGACCCGCGCCAGCGGCTCCAGGTGCTCGGGCGTCACGAAGCGCCGACGGTGGTGGCGTTTCTTGGGCCACGGATCGGGATACAGCAGAAAGGCCCGCGCGATGCTGGCCTCGGGCAGCACGTCGAACATGTCGCGCACGTCGCCGGGATGGATCGCCACGTTCTCCACGTGGCTGTCGCGCAATTGCCTCAGCAGCTTGGCCACCCCGTTGATGTAGGGCTCGCACCCGATAATCCCCACGTCGGGCTTCGCCGCCGCCTGGTGGATCATGTGCTCGCCGCCGCCGAACCCGACTTCGAGCCATACATCACGGTCCCCGAACAAGGCCTTGAGATCTATCGAGGTTCGCTCCGGGTTCACCTCCCAGTCCACCGCCCCCGGCGACCATGCCGCCAGGTCCTCGTCCAGGTAGGCTTCCTGCGATTTCTTGAGGTGCTTGCCCTTGAACCGGCCATAGAAATTGCGCCAGGGCGCGCCCGAGGGATGCTTCTGCTGTCCCATCTCAGCCCTCCGCCGCAAAGACCCGGCGCAGCACCAGCAGCGCGGGGATGGTCACGATATACATGCAGATGCCATAGACCGCCGACGGCACGGCGAATTCCGACAGCCCCGTGCTGGCCGCGACGATATTGGCGATGGTGATGCCTACCGTGGCGTTCTGCACCCCCATCTCCACCGCGATCGCCAGCCCGTCGCGCCCGGCGATCCCCATCAGCCGTGCCAGCCCGATCCCGACGCCCAGCAGCACCAAGTTCAACACGATCAAAAACGGCCCCAGCCGCGCGAAGCTTTCGGTCAGGAGCGCCCAGTTGCTGGCAATCGCCGCCGCCACGATCAGCACGAAGAGGATCAGCGCCAAAATCTCGCATCCCCGCTCGATCCGCAGCGCGACCCCGGTCGCGAAGCGGCGCAGCAGCAGCCCGATAAAGACCGGCAACGCGGTGATCAGGAACATCGCCACACCGACCTTGACGACGCTGATCTCGGGCGCGGCCTCGCCCATGAAATGCACCGCCGCCCAGGCCACCAGCACCGGCAGCGTCAGCACCGACAACAGGCTCACCACCGCCGTCAGCGTGATCGACAACGCCACGGTGCCCCCCGCCAGCTTGGTCAGCATGTTCGACGTCACGCCACCGGGGCTGAAGGCCAGCAGCATGATCCCGAACGCCATGCCGCCCGCAAAGCCCCACACGGCAATCAGCGCATAGGCAACCAGCGGCAACAGTACGATCTGCGCCATGATGCCGGTCAGCGCAGGCTTGGGCAGGCGCAGCACCCGGCCGAAATCGGCGAAATGCAGCCCCAGCCCCAATGAGAACATGATGAAGGCCAGCGCCAGTGGCAGGCCGATGTCAAGGATCATCCCGGTCCCTCCCTTTTGGCGCAGTCTACGGGCCGCAGCGGGCCCTGTCGCGCATGAAAAACGCGGAGGAAATCCCCCGCGTTTCGATGCCGTGCCGTCTGGCTCAGACCGCTTTCTTCAACGCATCCACCAGGTCCGTGCGCTCCCAGCTGAAACCGCCATCGGCCTCGGGCTCGCGGCCGAAATGGCCATAGGCCGCGGTGCGCTGGTAAATCGGCTTGTTCAGCTCCAGCTGTTCGCGGATGCCACGCGGCGTCAGGTCCATGACCTTGCGGATGGCCTTTTCGATCTCCGCGGGCTCCACGGCGCCGGTGCCGAACGTGTCGGCATAGACCGACAGCGGCTGCGCCACCCCGATCGCATAGCTCAGCTGGATGGTGCAGCGTTCCGCCATGCCCGCCGCGATCACGTTCTTGGCCAAGTAGCGCGCGGCATAGGCTGCCGAGCGGTCCACCTTGGTCGGGTCCTTGCCGGAAAACGCGCCGCCGCCATGCGGGGCCGCACCGCCATACGTGTCCACGATGATCTTGCGGCCCGTCAGCCCCGCATCGCCGTCGGGTCCGCCGATCACGAACTTGCCCGTCGGGTTCACGTGCCAGACCGTGTCGTCGTCGATCCAGCCATCGGGCAGGACCTCGCGGATATAGGGCTCTACCACCGCGCGCACGTCCTCGCTGGTCATGTCCTCGTCGAAATGCTGCGTCGACAGCACGATCGAGGTGATGCCCACCGGCTTTCCGCCCTCATAGCGCACGGTCAACTGCGACTTGGCATCCGGGCCCAGCGTCGGCTCGGCCCCCGATTTGCGCACCTCGGCCAGCCGCCGCAGGATCGCATGGCTGAACTGGATGGGCGCCGGCATCATCGCGTCGGTCTCGTTGGTGGCATAGCCGAACATGATGCCCTGATCGCCCGCGCCCTCGTCGCCGCGCTCGCCGGTGACACCTTGCGCGATATGCGCCGATTGCTCGTGCAGCAGGTTGGTAATCTCGCAGGTGTTCCAGTGGAACTTGTCCTGCTCGTATCCGATATCCTTGATACAGGCCCGCGCGATGTCCTCCACGCTTTCCATGTATTCACGCAACTTGTTCTGGTCGGTCAGCCCCACCTCGCCGCCGATGACGACACGGTTGGTGGTGGCGAAGGTCTCACAGGCCACCCGCGCCAGCGGGTCCTCCGCCAAAAATGCATCGAGAATTGCATCGGAAATACGGTCGCACACCTTGTCAGGGTGCCCCTCCGAAACGGATTCGGAGGTGAATACATAGTTGCTACGAGACATGAAAGTGCTCCATTGGGGTTATCCCCGCCACGCCAGGAAGCCGTTGTGACAGGTTTCAAGCCTGATTAGGCGTGCCCCGGAGCCGCGTCAATCACTAAGTCTCTCGCCTTTTCCGCGTGTTGCCAAAGTATCCGCCCGCCAGCATCAGCAGCACGGCCAGCAAAAGCACCGGCGCCTCTCCCGTCTGGCTGTAAAGCGTCGGCGGCAGGGGCGGCGGCAGGGGTGTGTCGATCCAGCCCGCCTCGCCCAGCGGGATATGCGCCAGAACCCGACCCGTGCCGTCGACCATGGCCGAGACGCCCGTATTGGCGACGCGCACCATCGGCAGGCCTTGCTCGGCGCTGCGCAGCCGGCCTTGTGCAAGATGCTGGTAGGGCCCTGACACCTTGCCGAACCACGCATCGTTGGTGATCATCAGGATCATGTCGGGCCGCTCGGGCGCCGACAGGATGTTGCGGGCAAACACCCCTTCGTAGCAGATCAGCGGCACCGCGGTGCCAAGGCGGCCCATATCCACCAGCTCCACGCCCGGCCCGGCGGAATATCCCCCGCCCTCCTCGGCGGCAAGGCCATGGATACCGAACCGCGCCATCAGGTCGCCCAGCGGCATGAATTCCCCGAACGGCACAAGGTGATGCTTGTCGTAGACCTGGGTGACCGTGCCGGTCTCGTCGAGCCGAACCAACGAGTTGTAGAACCGCTGCCCGTCCAGCCGCCGCAGGCCCAGCACCACCGGCGCTCCCTGCGCCGAGGCCGCGATGCCGCCCAAAAGGTCGTCGGACTCGTGCAGAAAGGTGGGGATCGCTGTTTCAGGCCAGACCACAAGGTCGGGTCGTCCATCCTCGCCCGGGGCGGCAGTGAACTGCCGCTGGCGGTCATAGAACATCTGCAGGTTCTCGGGCCGCCATTTCTCGTGCTGCGCCGCGTTGGGCTGCACCAGCCGCACGGTCTGCGCCTCCGGCCCCGGTGCGGCGGCATCCGTTGGCGTCAGGGCCGCGCCCGCGCCATAAAGCAGCGCGATGCCTGCCAGACCCGCCGCGCCGGCAATGCGCTGCCCTGCGCCTAGGTGCCACAGCGCCACCGCCGCGCCCATGATTAGCGCACACAGGCCCAGCCCCCCGCCAATGGACGCCCAGTGCAGCAGCGGCGTGTCGATCAGCACATGTCCCACCTGCGCCCAGGCAAATCCGGTGAAAAGCCATCCGCGCAGCATCTCTCCGATCACGAAGGCGCCCACCAGCGCAGCACCGTTTCGCGGGGCGAGTGCCCGTGCAGCGCCAAAGGCCGCGGCCCAGTAAGAGGCCATGAAGACCGACAGCCCCAGCACAGCGAAAGGTGCCATCCAGCCATGCCGCGCGGCATCCACCAAGAACGGCTCGAAAATCCAACTGAGGGCGACGACAAAATGCCCCGTGCCCGCAACCAGCCCCAACAGCGTGGCCGACAGCCACCCGCGGGTTTCGCGCCACAGGCCATAGATCACCGCCAGCGCGACAATCGTCAGCGGCCAAAGCCCCCAGGGGGCCTGCCCCAGCGCCGCCACGGCACCCAGACCGGCGGCAAAGGCATAGCGCGGCCACACGCGGCCCTCACCGATCTGCCGCGCCAACGCGTCAAGACGGACCATGAATTACCCCTCGATCGCCTCGGGCAGGCGCACCCGCAGCCGCTTGATCCGCCGCGGATCGGAATCCAGCACCTGAATTTCTATTCCCGTGGGATGCTCGACCAACTCGCCCCGCGCCGGGACCCGGCCCAACAGCATGAAGACCAGCCCGCCCAGCGTGTCGATCTCTTCCTCGTCGATATCCTCGGAATCGGTCAGCGACAGGCCGATCTCGGCCTCGAACTCCTCCAGCGGGGCCTTGGCCTGCACGACGTAGGAGCCGGGCTTTTCCTCGGCCCAATAGGCGCCCTCGTCCTGGTCGTGCTCATCGGCGATCTCGCCCACGACCTGTTCTATCAGGTCCTCGATCGTCACCAGACCGTCGACCCCGCCATATTCGTCGATCACCAACGCCATGTGCCGGCGCTCGGCCTGCATTTTCTGCAACAGCACGCCGATCGTCATCGACGGCGGCACGTACATCAGCGGGCGCAAAAGCTCTTCCAGCGAGTAATCCGTGCCCTGCCCGTTGAACCCGTGCTTCAGCGCGAAATCCTTGAGGTGGACAAAGCCCGTGGGCGTGTCCAGCGTGCCCTCGTAGACGGGCAAACGCGTCAGCCCGCTTTCGCGGAATGTCTGAACCAGTTCATCCTTGGTGACTGTTGCGGCTACGGAAACAACGTCGGCCTTGGGGATCATCACGTCCTCGACGGAAAGCCGCCGAAGGTTGCCCAGTCCCAGGTTGGGCGCGAAGCCGCTGCCTGACGTGTCATCCCCATCATCCTGCAGGTCGTCTTCTTCGCCGTCATGCTCTTCGTCCGCGCCCAGCGCGCCAAAGAAGCGGCGGAAGAACCCGCCCTGCGTGTCGTTCTGATCCTCTGCCGGATCGTCGCCCTTGTGTGCCTCGGACCGCGCGCCATGCGCTGCCATAGAAGAGGCGTCGTTGCTGTCGTTCATCGTACCTTTCCGAATCGTGCCCGCGTTCGCGGACAACGGGTAACTCAATATGGGTCAGGCAGACCCAGTTTGCCAAGTATCTCCACCTCGGTTCGTTCCATCAAGGTGGCATCCTTGTCACGAACGTGATCGTAGCCCAGCAAATGCAAGATTCCGTGAACGATCAGATGCGTCACGTGGTCCTGCATCGGCTTGCCCGCCGCGCGGGCCTCTTTCGCGCAAGTCTCAAACGCGATCGCGATATCGCCCAGCTCGGGGTCAAGGCCCGCGACCGGCAACTCCGGCGCGGCGCCGTCGGCGTCTGCGCCGCGTTCCTCACTCGGCCAGCTCAATACATTGGTCGGCGCCGCCTTGTCCCGGAAATCTTCGTTCAAGGCGGCAATCCGCGCATCGTCGCAGCCCAGCACCGCGATCTCCCAGTCCGCGGGGTCCAGCCCCAGATGCGCCAGCGTGGCCTCCGCCGCCCGCACGGCCAGCCGCTCCAGCCCCGCCTCCTGCCAGCGGTCGTCCTCGATGACCGTATCGACCGAAACGCTCACACCGGGCGCGGACCGGAATTTTTCAAAATTCCGGATCGGAAGATTGCAATTTTCCGGCCAATTTTCTTCCAAAGAAAATTGCGCCCGGCCTCAGACATCCGCGTCATAGGCCTCGATGATCGCAGCCACCAGCGGGTGGCGCACCACGTCCTTCGAGGTAAAGTAGTTGAAGGCGATCTTCGGGATATTGCTCAACAGCCGCTCGGCATCGTGCAGCCCGCTCGTCACCCCGCGCGGCAGGTCGATCTGGCTGCGGTCGCCGGTGATCACCATACGGCTGCCCTCGCCCAGGCGCGTCAGGAACATCTTCATCTGCATCGAGGTGGCGTTCTGCGCCTCGTCCAGCACGACGAACGCATTGGCCAGCGTCCGCCCCCGCATGAAGGCCAGCGGGGCTATCTCGATCCGCTTTTCCTCGATCAGCTTGGCCACCTGCTTGGCCGGGAAAAAGTCGTTCAGCGCGTCGTAGAGCGGCTGCATGTAGGGGTCGACCTTGTCCTTCATGTCGCCCGGCAGATAGCCCAGCTTCTCGCCCGCCTCCACCGCAGGGCGGCTGAGGATGATGCGGTCCACATGCCCCTCGATGAACATGCTGACACCCACCGCCACGGCAAGGTACGTCTTGCCGGTGCCCGCAGGTCCGATGCCGAAGGCCAGCTCGTTGGCAAACAGCGCCTGCACATACGCCTTCTGCGCGTCGGTGCGCGGCTCGACAGGCTTCTTGCGGGTCTTGATCTCGACCCGCCCGCCCTTGAACATCTCAAGCTGGTCTGCGCCGCCTGCCTCGTCGCCCGCGTCCCGGTCGGCGCTGCCGCCAGCGCCCATGCGCAGCTCGCGGTCCACGTCGCCATGCTCGACCGTGCGACCATCCTCCAGCCGCTGGTAAAGCGCCAGCAGCACGTCGCGCGCTTCCTTGGCCTGCTCCGGCTCGCCGATCACGGCAAGCTGGTTGCCCCGGCGCAGGATCTGAACGCCCAGCTTCTTCTCGATTTCGGCAAGGTTGCGATCGTATTCACCGCACAGGTCGATCAACAGGAAATTGTCGGGGAACTCGACAACCGTTTCCAGAATGTCGCTGCTTTCGGATTGCGACGTCAGCACGTTGGTGACCAATCAAATCTCCCAGTCAAAGGGCGGTACCCAATGCTGCCAAGATGCGCCCCCAAGGGCAAGGGCCGCGCGGCAATTGTCACGGGTTTGAAACGAAAAATGCCGCGAACCCTGTGGTCCGCGGCACCGGATTGAGCATTTCGGCACGATCAAATCGAGTCGGCGACGGGCGAGCCGCCCTTGTAGTTGCCGGTCGCTACCGTCGGCGGTGCGGTACCCGAGCAGACCGGCTTGCCGTATTTGTCCAGCCGTTGCGACAGGTACCCTTCGGAGCCGTCGTCGATGATCCAGTGGTCACAGCCGTTCGGATCGACCCAGATGCCCGCCTGAAGCTGGCTCAGGTGCTTGGAATCGAAACCGCGGTCCACGGTCTTGTCCTGCTTGCTGTCACAGGCTGCCAGAGCACCGACAAGGGGGAGCACGGCCAGAAGTTTGAATGCTTGCATTGGTACAGGTCCCCTTAGCGGATGCAGATGATTTCGACGCGGCGATTTTGCTGCATGCCGGCGGCGGTGTTGTTCGATGCCTTGGGCAGACGTTCGCCATAGCCACGCACATCCGCGATCCGGGCGCCGGAGGCGGCGGCGATTCGCGCCACCGAGTTGGCCCGGCGGTAGGACAGGTCGATATTGTACTGGTCGGACGCACGGCTGTCGGTATGCCCGGTGATGATGTAGGAAATCGCGCCCGTCTTGCGGAAGAATTCCTGCAGACGCGCCCGGCCCGCGGAACTGATATTGGCGCTGTCCGTGGCGAAAAGCTGGTCGGTGTTGACCACGCCGCACACGTTGCCCCGGCGGCAGACCGGGATGCCCTGGCGGTTCACGTGGGGGGTCATGTAGCCTTCCCAGCCGTCATCCATCACCCAGTGCTCGCACCCGTCCGGATCGACCCAGATCGTCGGCACGTAACGCTCGCCCTTCACGATCCGCTGGCCACTTTGCGCCTGACCGGGCTCGGTCATCGCCACCACACCCAGAGCGACGGCAGCAAGGCCGCTCATCAGGGTGCGCACTGTTTTCGAAAACGTGTTCGTCACAGCCACTGTCCTTTTAATTATTTCCCCCATTTGTCCCGGTCCCAGGCAGCGATTCCGCGACAAAAAACAAATTATTCTTTGAGTTTAGCAAGTTCCGGCGCGTTGTGAAGTATAAATAACCAGATATTGTGGCATCGCGGGAAACAATGGCCACCTATTGGTTATGCACAGCCCGACAGGGCGAAAAGTTCCGTAACCAGAGGGCGTTACGGCCAGACTGCCGGAAATTCAGGCAGGCAGTACCCGACCGCCCAGGGAATTGGCACCGCTCTCGATGATTTCCACCCGGCGCAGGTCGCCCGACTGCACGGTGGAATCGCTCACATGTACCGCGTGCAGGTAATCCGACTTGCCCACCATCTGCCCGTCGCGCCGGCCTGGTTTCTCGAACAGTACGCCCACCTCGCGGCCCACCATCGCGTCCTGGATGGCACGCTGCTGCGCGGTGATCAGCGCCTGAAGGCGGTGCAGACGCTCGGTTTTCACGTCCTCGTCCAGCTGCGCACGCTCCGCCGCGGGCGTGCCGGGCCGCGTGGAATACTTGAACGAATAGGCATAGCCGTAGCGGACCTCCTCAATCAGCGCCATCGTGTCGGCGAAATCGGCTTCGGTCTCTTCGGGGAAGCCCACGATGAAATCCCCCGACAACAGGATATCGGTCCGTGCCGCGCGGATGCGCTCGATCAGGCGGATATAGCTTTCGGCGGTGTGACTGCGGTTCATCCGCTTCAGGATCCGGTCGCTGCCCGACTGAACCGGCAGGTGCAGATACGGCATCAGCTTGGCGCACTCCCCATGCGCCGCGATCAGATCGTCGCTCATGTCGTTGGGGTGGCTGGTGGTGAACCGGATACGCTCCAGCCCGTCTACCTTGTCCAATTCCCAGATCAGCCGCGCCAGCGACCAATCATTCCCGTCCGGCCCCTCGCCGTGATACGCATTCACGTTCTGGCCCAGCAGGGTGATCTCGCGCACGCCACGCTCCACCAGTTCCTTCGCCTCGTCCACGATGCGCGTCACCGGGCGGCTGACTTCCGCGCCGCGCGTGTAGGGCACCACGCAGAACGCACAGAACTTGTCGCACCCTTCCTGCACGGTCAGGAACGCGGTCGGGCCCCGCTTGGCCTTGCCGCCCCGCTTGCGCAGTGTGTCGAACTTGTCGTCGACGGGAAACTGCGTATCCAGCGCCTTGGCCCCGCCCCGCGCCTTGGCCTCCAGCTGTGGCAGGTTGTGATAGCTCTGCGGCCCCACCACCAGGTCCACCATCGGCTGACGGCGCATGATCTCCTCGCCCTCGGCCTGGGCCACACAGCCGGCCACCCCGATCTTGAGGTCGGGCTTCGCGTCCTTCAGACCCTTGAACCGGCCCAACTCGGAATAAACCTTTTCGGCAGCTTTCTCGCGTATGTGACAGGTGTTGAGCAGAATCATGTCCGCGTCGTCCGGCGTGTCCGTCTCGACATAGCCCGCGCCGCCCATGGCCTCGGCCATGCGCTCGCTGTCATAGACGTTCATCTGGCACCCGTAGGTCTTGATGTATAGCTTCTTCGCTTCGGACATGGCCACACCCTGCATCTCAAGCGGTTTCAAGGCGCCTGCCTACACCACCTGCCGCCCGACTTGCAATGCGTCGCGAATTGCGGAATTTTACCGGCGCAGCCCCAAAGGATGACGATGCAGTACCCCACCCTCTCCGCCTTTCTCGACAGCCCCGGCACCGCGCTGGCCAAGGGTCCCGTCGCCATGATCTTCGTCGAGGACGAGGTCGAGGTCGACAGCGCCATCCGCCACCATCTCGACACCGGGTTCGCGGCGGTGCTGGTCTTCATGCCCCACGCCTTTGACCTGGCCCCCGACGTGGCCGACCGGGTCGAGCGGATCGGCTATGACATCGCGTCGGGCGACAGCTTTGTCGAGGCGGTGAACCGCGTGATCGAGGCCGCACCGGGGCTCTGGCTCTATTATTGCTTCAACGCCGAGTACCTGTTCTTTCCGTTCTGCGAGACGCGCACCGTGGGCGAGATGCTGACCTTCCACACCGAGGAACGGCGCGACGCGATGTTGAATTACGTGGTGGACCTCTATGCCGGCGATCTCGATCGCCACCCCGAGGCGGTGTCGCTGGAGGATGCCCATCTCGACCGCTCGGGCTACTACGCGCTGGCGCGCAACGACCCCGACAACCACAACCACCCGCGCGAACGGCAACTGGATTTCTTCGGCGGCCTGCGCTGGCGCTACGAGGAACATATCCCGGTGGAGCGTCGCAAGATCGACCGCATCGCGCTGTTCCGCGCCAAGCCGGGGTTGAAACTGCGGCCCGATCACACCTTCAACGACGAAGAATACAACACCTATGCCTGCCCGTGGCACCACAACCTGACGGCGGCGGTGGCTTCGTTCCGCACGGCCAAGGCGCTGAAACGCAACCCGGGCTCGACCTTCGACATCCACACGTTCAAATGGCACAATTCCGCACCCTTCGAATGGCATTCGCGGCAATTACTGGACTTGGGCCTGATGGAGCCCGGCCAGTGGTTCTGAGGTAGCCCTAGCGCGTGGACCGACGCCGCGCCGCCCAGAGCCTCAGGTCCCATATCACCTTCACCGTCGCCCCCAGCGCCAGCGCAAACAGCGTGTATTTGCTGATCGTTTCCATCGTGCCCTGAATAAGGACCGCATGCAGGCCCGTGCCCGCCACGATCAGCACCGCCAGCGCCGTATGCGCCCGCCGCCACGTCATCGGCCGCAGCCCCAGCCGCTTGCGCAGCAACGCCAGCGCGGCCGTGGCAAAGATCAGCCACATCACCAGCACGCCCCAGACGGAAAACGGCGTGGGAGAGCGCAACAGCAGCGCATCCACCACGTCCGGCGGGCTGGTCAGCCACAGCCCGCCCACGTGCAGCACCACCAGCGCCACGATCCCCGCGCCGACCCAGCGATGCACCCGCCGTCCTTTCAGCGCAGGCAAGCCGGGCAGGTATCCGCCCGCCAGCAAGGGCTGTAACAGCATCAGGGCAAACCCCACGATTCCGGCAAAGCCGGCCAGGATGTAGATGGGTTGCCGCCATTGCAGCAGCGGGCTGAACCCCGCCGCCACGACGGGCACAAGAAGGGCGGCGCAGACCGCCGCCCATATCAAGACCTTGCGTACCATCAGGACTTTACGCCGGGACCAGCACGAACTCCACGTCAAGCGAGGTTTGCCCCGGGCTCGACATCACCGGGCGCAGGAAGACCGTCTCGAAACCGCCATCGTCATACTCGGCATCATAGGCTAGATGCCCGTGCGGCTGACCGAAGGCAGGCACGATCTGGGGCATGTCCATGACGAACCGCCCGTTCCGGTCGGTCAGGGTCGCACCATGACTTTCCGGGTCGCGCTCGTGCCCCTCGGTGGTGTGCGCCCACATCTGGATGCGGCGGCCCTCCAGCGGCGCACCATCGCCCGCGCGTCGCACCGTGCCGGTCATGGTAAAGCCGCCATTGCCGATCCGCTCCACGATCTGCGCGCCGGGGCGATAGTTGTTGGCGCCGCCCGGCATGGTCGGCGTCGGCTGCACGCCCGCCGCCCGCGCCGGAACGACCAGACCACTTCCCAAAGTCACGGCGGCAGCCGCGCCGCCGGTGGCGATAAGGCTGCGTCGATTGATCAGTCGGCGGGTCATGGCTGGTTCTCCTATTAGACTGGTCGGCCAGATGGCCGCGTTGCTTTCTACAAAGATAACGCTGCCACGCCACAATCAAACAGCCCTCACGCCACCGTGAGCGCGCGGTTTCGTCCCGCCCTGCACGCGAAAAGCCCGCATCCCGGACCTGATCCGGGATCGCCTGCCCCAGGGCCCGCCCGGTCAAACTGTTGATAAAAAACGCCCGCGCCCTTACTGCCGCAGGTTCAGCAACGCCCGCGTGATCGCGCCATGCTCGCCGCCACTGTCGCCGCCGCCCAGATCGCTCATCGCCGTCAGATAGCTGCTACCGGTCTCGGTGCTTTCCAGCCAGTCGACGCCGTAAGCATAAACACCCTGCATCCGGTCATGCATCACCGGGTATAGCGCCCGCTCCTGCCAGATGGCCGTGATGCACAGACCCATCAGGCAAACCTGAACGCCACGCGCCCACTTGCGGGCGGTCTTGCCCTTGGCCTGACGTTTTTCGAGGCGTACCTCGTGGGGAGAGCGCATGAAGGTCATACGCACACAGTTCCCGCATCTCGTGGCGATAATGTGGCAATACCCGGACCAAACCGGGACATCTCAAGGTCCAGCGCTTTACTCTAGAGGTTCTCGGGCTGCGGCATCCCCAGTACGTGATAGCCGCCATCGACCTTGATCACCTCGCCGGTGGTGCAGGCGCCCGCCGGGCTGGCAAGATACACCGCCGTACCCCCGATCGCCTCCAGCGTGGCATTGGCCCGCATCGGCGAATTTTCCTCGGTGTGCCGGAAGGTCCGCCGCGCCCCGCCGATGGCCGCGCCCGCAAGCGTCTTCATCGGGCCGGGGCTGATCGCGTTGACGCGGATCTTGTCGGGGCCAAGGTCATTGGCCAGGTAGCGCGTCGTCGCCTCCAGCGCCGCCTTGGCCACGCCCATGACGTTGTAGTTCGGCACCACGCGGTTCGACCCTTGATAGGTCAGGGTCAGCATCGTGCCGCCTTTCTCCTTCATCATCGGATAGGCCCGCCGCGCCACCTCGATGAAGGAATAGACCGAGATATCCATCGAATGCTTGAAATTCGTCCGGCTGGTGTTCAGGAACCGACCCGACAGTTCGGACTTGTCGGAATAGGCGATGGCATGCACCACGAAGTCGATGGTCGGCCACGTTTCGGCCAGCTTGGCAAAGGCCGCGTCCAGCGACTCGTCTTTGGTGACATCCACATCCATCAGGATGTTGGACCCCACCGAGTTGGCCAGCGGCTCCACCCGCTTGGCGAACGCCTCGCCCTGGTAGGAAAAGGCCAGCTCCGCGCCGGCCTCGTGCATCGCCTTGGCGATACCCCACGCGATGGACCGGTCATTCGCCACGCCCATGATCAGGCCGCGCAGTCCTTGCATCGAATTTGTCATGCGTGTCCTATCCGTCGAACCGGCTCAGCAGCATCGAGCCATTCGTGCCGCCGAAACCGAAAGAGTTGGTCATCACCGTATCAAGCCCGGCATCGTCCACCCGGGCCGTCGCGATCTCGCCCTCGTGAATCGCGGGGTCCAGCGTCTCGACATTGATCGACGGGATGATGAAATCGTGGTGCAGCGCCAGCAGGCAATAGATCGCCTCCTGCGCGCCGGTCGCGCCCTGGCTGTGCCCGGTCATCGACTTGGTGGAGCTGATGGGCGGCACGTTGCCCTCGCCAAAAATGCGCCGCACGGCTTCCACCTCACCCGCGTCACCGACCGGCGTGCTGGTACCATGCGCGTTGATATAGCCAACCTCGCGCTCCTCCGGCAGCGTCTCCAGCGCCAGGCGCATCGCTCGCTCGCCGCCCTCGCCACTGGGGGCCACCATGTCATGCCCGTCGCTGGTGGCCGCATAACCCGTCACCTCGGCATAGATCTTGGCACCCCGTGCCTTGGCGTGCTCCAGATCCTCCAGCACGACGATCCCACCGCCGCCCGAGATAACAAACCCGTCGCGGTCCGCGTCAAAGGCCCGGCTCGCCTTTTCGGGGCTGTCGTTATACTTCGACGACATCGCGCCCATCGCGTCGAACAGACACGACAGCGTCCAGTCCAGCTCCTCGCCGCCGCCCGCGAACATCACGTCCTGCTTGCCCATCATGATCTGTTCCGCTGCGTTGCCGATGCAATGCAGGCTGGTCGAACAGGCCGAGGTGATGGAATAGTTGATGCCCTTGATCTTGAACGCCGTCGAAAGGTTGGCGCTGATCGTCGAGGACATGCATTTCGGCACCGCGAAAGGCCCGATCCGCTTGGGGCTGCCCTTTTCCAGCACCGTCTGATGCGCCGCCAGCATGGCCGAGGTGGACGGCCCGCCGGACCCCGCCACCAGCCCGGTGCGCGGGTTGACGATCTCGCCCTCGTCCAGCCCGGCATCGGCGATGGCCTGTTGCATGGCGATATGAGCATAGGCCGCCCCTGGCCCCATGAATCGCAGCGTGCGCTTGTCCACATGCTCGGTCACGTCCAGCTTGACGTCCCCGGCGATCTGGCTGCGGAATCCGTGGTCCGCCATCTGCTCGTTGGCGGTGATGCCCGAACGTCCCTCCTTCAAGGAGGCAAGGACCTCCTCGGCATTGTTGCCGATGCTGGAGACGATCCCCAGCCCGGTGACGACGACACGACGCATGTTGCCTCCCTACCTGATTGTTTGCGTTGTAGGGCATGCAAGGCGGCGGGTGCAAGATCAATGCCGCGTCTGGGGGGCTATCCCACCAGGGAAAAATGCTCCGGATCGATCGAGATCGTCCAGTGAACGCCCTCTGCGTCCAGATGATACCGCGCCTGCGTGCCCAGCATCGACGGCGCCAGCGAAGTCAGCACCGTGCTGCCGAATCCGGGCGCGTCCTCCTCGGGCGGATGCGCCAGATTGCGTTCCCGCCAACTCAGGTCCAGTACGCGGCCCCCGGCGCCCTGCCCCAGCTTCCAGTTCAACTGCACGTCACCGGTATCATGCGCCAGCGCGCCGTATTTCATCGCGTTGGTGGCCAGCTCGTGCAGCGCGATCCCCAGTGTCTGCACCGCCTGCGGCAGCAGCCGCACCTCCGGCCCTGACAGGCGGATACGCGAATCGTTCTCGGTGGTGAACGGGCGCAGGTGGCCCATCACCAGCTCGCGCAGGTCCGCATCATCCCACTGCCCGCCGACCAGCAGATCGGTGGATTTCGACAGGGCCGTGATCCGGTCGCCGAACTTCGAATTGAACTCCTCGACCGTCGCGGTGCTGCGCGCGGTCTGGCGCTGCACGGCGGACACGATGGTCAGCATGTTCTTGGCCCGGTGGATCACCTCGCGCGACATCAGTTCGCGGGCCTTTTCGGCTTTGCGCAACTCGGTGATGTCGCGGTGGATGTTGGAAATCGCCACCACGTCGCCATCCGCGCCCCGGATCGGCGCACAGCTGATCCAGACCTCGCGCGCCGTGCCGTCCCGGCCGATACGCTTCGCCTCGAACTGGCTCAGTCGCCCAGCGATGATCTCGTCACGATACCATGCGACGGGCATTTTCTCGTCCTCGGGGTACATGGTCGTCAGGGATCTCCCGATGATCTCGTCGCCGGAATACCCGTAAAGCCGCTCCGCCGCCGGGTTCCACGAGGTGATCCTGCCCTCCAGGTCATAGGTCAGGATCGCGTCCGACGTCCCGGCCACCAGCGCGGCCAGTGCGTTGCTGTCCACCGCCGTGCGTTTCAGCGCATCCCGTTCCTGGTGGCGCTGCGTCACGTTGCGGTGCTGGATCGTCAGAAAGGGCTGCCCTTCGAACATCATCCGCGTCGCGGTCAGTTCGAACCAGCGTTTCACGGTGGGACTGTCACAGGGATATTCGCACACGAATGTCTCGCCCGAGCGCAGCGTCGTCTCCAGCGACTCCGCGATCAGCTTCGCCTCCATGCTCGACTCGCCGTCCGCCGCCCGGCAGATGTCGAAATAGTTGCTTCCGACATAGCCCGAGGGCGCACCGCCATTTTCCGCGCCGAATTGCTTCCACGCGGAATTGGCGGCCACGACCACCCCGTTGCGATCCACAATCACGAACTCGTCTGGCAGCGCATCTATGAATTCGGTCACGCCCATCCGGCCGATCGGCCCGAAAGCATCACTGTTGGTCTGCACGCGCTCTTGCCTCGTTACTCTTTTGCGGTTGCACCCCGACGTGGGAACGCCGTCCCACAGGCGCAACCTTGGTAAAATCGAAGCGACCTTATCCCAGCCCGGTCGCGCCGCTGCAATAAACTCGTTTAAATGTGGTTAACTTGACGTAACGTAAGCGAAAAACTGCCGAAATACTGTCAAATCAGCCACTTAACCGGGCGAGACACCCCTATTCCGCGAGATATCAAGCAGTGCCGCACGTGTTGGCAGCATCTCGGCCAGATCGCGCCCATCGGCGGGGTGGAAACTTGGAAATGACGTTGCGTAATGCGCCTTCGCCCCGTCAGCCGGGCCTCGACGACACCACGTTCCTGGTCTGCATCGGGACACGCGCGGGCCACCGGACACACCGAACACCTCGATTTTCGGCAGCGGGGTCTACGCCCCGAGGGTCGCGCCTCAGGTCTCGCTCAGCGCGACCTTCATGTCCTTGACCTGGTAGATCACCTCGCCATCGGCCTCGACCCGGCCATCGGCGACACCCATGGTCAGCCGCCGCGTCTGCACGGCCTTGGTGAAATCCACGTAATAGGTCAGCATCTTGCGGTCGGGCCGCACCATGCCGGTCAGCTTCACCTCGCCCACGCCCAGCGCATAGCCGCGCCCCTGCCAGCCGCGCCAGCCCAGGTTGAAGCCCGTCAGTTGCCACAGCCCGTCAAGGCCAAGGCACCCCGGCATGATCGGGTTGCCCGGAAAGTGGCACTCGAAGAACCACAGGTCCGGTTTGATATCGAATTCCGCCACCACATGCCCCTTGCCATGCGGCCCGCCATCGCCCGAAATATCGGTGATCCGGTCCATCATCAGCATCGGCGGCTCTGGAAGCTGCGCATTACCGGGGCCGAAAAGCTCGCCGCGCGCGCATTTCAGCAGGTCTTCGCGGTCGAAGCTGCTCGGGAAGTCGGCCATAGGGTCGCACCCTTTTCTCTGTTGGTTCCGTTACCTGATCCTGTAACACCCCGCAAAACCCCCGCGCAAGCCCTGCCGCAACGCGCTATGGTGCAGAATTTTGTTTGAAATTCCCCCACCGCGCCCCCTATATTGAGGCTGACACAGGAGCTTTCATGACCGACACCGAGGCAACAACCCGAGGCACCGAATGGCTCGCAGGCGCAGGCCTGCGCCCGACCCGTCAGCGCGTCGCACTGGCCACGCTGCTCGTGGGCGACGGGCAGCATCGCCACGTCACCGCCGAAAGTCTCTTTGCCGCAGTCTGCGAAAACGGCGACAGCGTGTCACTTGCCACGGTCTACAACACCCTGCGCGCCTTCTGCGACGTGGGCCTGTTGCAAGAGGTCACGGTCGACGGCTCCAAAAGCTATTTCGACACCAACACACACGACCACCCGCATTTCTTCTGGGAGGACGAGCAGCGCCTCTCGGACGCGCCCGCAGACGAGCTTGAGATCGCCCGCCTGCCCGGCGCCCCCGAAGGCGCCGAGATCGCCTCGGTCGACGTGGTGATCCGCCTGCGTCGCAAATCCGGCTGACCCGCCCGGTATGCGCGCCGCCTATTACGAGACTTTCGGACCCGCCGAAGACGTCCTTGCCATCGGCGAGGTCGACACCCCCACGCCGGGCCCGGGCGAGGTGCTCGTGCGTCTCACCCATTCCGGCGTGAACCCGTCCGATGCCAAGTCCCGCGCGGGCACCCGCCCCGGCGTGACCAAACCCGATTTCCCGCGCATCATCCCCCATTCCGACGGCGCCGGCACGATCTTTGCCGTCGGTGAGGGCGTCGATCCCGCGCGCATGGATCAGCACATCTGGATCTGGAACGCTCAGTGGCAACGCGCCCACGGCACCGCGGCCGAGATGATCGCCCTGCCCGCCGACCAGGCCGTGCCCCTGCCTCAGGGCGTCAGCCACGAGGTCGGCGCCACGCTCGGCATACCCGGCCTGACGGCGTGCCAGACCGTCTTCGGCAGCGGCGAGGTGGCGGGCCAGACACTGCTAATCTCCGGCGGCGCGGGGGCCGTCGGCCACATGGCCGTGCAACTGGCCAAATGGGGCGGCGCCACGGTCATCACCACCGCCTCCGCCGACGCGGCCGATTACGTGGCCGACACCGGCGCCGATCACGTGCTCGACTACCGCGACGAAGATCTGGCCGCTAAAATCAAGGATCTGGCTCCGGACGGCATCGACCGCGCGGTCGAGGTCGAGTTCGGCACCAACGCAGCACTTCTGGCCGAGGTGATGAAACCGATGGGCACCATTGCCACCTACGGCTCGGCCAAGGCGATGACGCCGGAACTGCCCTTCGGCCCGATGCTGTTCAAGGCGCTCAAGGTCGACATTTCCCTGATCTATATCCTGCCCGCACCGGAACGCGCCGCAGCCATCGCCCGCCTGCACGCCGCCCTGACCGAAGGCGCGCTGAACCCCGCGATCCACGCCTGCCTGCCGCTCACCGATTGCGTCACGGCCCACAACATGGTGCTCAGCCCCGGCCGCCGCGGCGCGGTCCTGCTGGAAACCGTCTGAACCGATCCGAAGGCGAACGGATTACCCCCGTTACAGACTTACAGGCTGGCGAATTCCGCGCTGATCTCGGCGTCGCCATCCTCGCGCTCAAGCCTCTCCAGCATCGACGAGATCTTCTTTCTCCGCCGCCGGGACCGGATCTGGCGCGCCTCAAGCTTGTACGGCTTCAGCCGCACGCGCTCACCCTCGGCATCCATGTCGAACTCGCGCACCGCGGCGACCACATGGTTGGCCTGGTTGGTCGCGCAGACCGCCACCAGCTTCAGGCAGCGATCCTGCAGGTCCCTCTCGTCCCCGCTGTGCCCCGCCCGGCGGGCGACATCCTTGAAGGTTCCGATATCGACATAGCCGCCCGACGGGATCGGTCCCTGGCCGGTCACGTTCGTAGGCTGCTCCATTTCCTCTTTCCGCAGTTCCTCGCGGTCTACAACGCTGGACACCTTGACGTCCTCGCCCTTGCCCAACGACGCCAGCACGTCCAGCAGATAGGCGGGCTGCGCGCCCATGTTCGACACCAGGCACCGGGCCTGCATGTCCTGCCCGCCACCGCGGTTGATCAGGATGCTGGACCGGCGCTGCTGGATGTACCCGCTCAGAAAGATGTGCAGGTAGATCAGCCATACCGCGGTGGTCGTCAGGCTGGCCGCGATCTGAACGATCTCCACATTCTCTTTCAGAAAGTCCAACATTGTCGTCACGTCCCTTGCTCTTGCCGGCGTTTGCAAAATGGTCAACGCGGATCCCGCGCGCGTGTTCCCGGCCGCGCGCACCCATGAAAAAACGCGCGCAACGTCCCTCCGTCACGCGCGTTCAAAATATCAGGCGCCTCGGTTTACCCCGAGACGCGCACGCCCGGGCGCGGCAAGGCCGCCGCCCTCGCAGCTTGCGTCAGCTTGCGATCTCGACCAGTTCCACGTCGAAGGTCAGGTCCTTGCCCGCCAGCGGGTGGTTGGCGTCCAGCGTCACCTGTTCCTCGGTGACTTCGGCCACCATGACCTGAAGGGTCTGACCTTGCGGCGTCTGGACCTGCAGTTGCGTGCCGATATCCAGCGGGATGTCATCGGGGATGTCGGCGCGCGGCACCGCCTGCTTGGCCGCCGGGTCCAGCGGGCCATAGGCCTCGTCGGCGGGCACTTCCACGGTCTTCTTGTCGCCCACTGTCATGCCGGGAATGGCCTTTTCAAGACCGGGAATGATCTGGCCCGAGCCGACCTCGAACTCCAGCGGGTCACGTCCCTCGCTGCTGTCAAAGGTCGTGCCGTCGGCCAGCGTGCCTTTGTAATGAACTTTTACCGTATCGCCGGATTTCACCTGCGTCATGTGGTTTCCAATCTGTTTGGGGGATGGGTTTCCAAGGCCGCGCCTCGCGCGGGTGCTTGCTTGTCTGCCCCAAAGCTAACCTGCCATGGCAGCGATTGCAAACAGGGTTCCAACCCCGTTCCAGACGTGCCACTCTGCCCCCGAACCACCCTGCACCCAAGGCCCACAATGCCCATCACCACCTGCATCTTCGACGCCTACGGCACGCTGTTCGACGTGGCCGCCGCCGCCCGCACCGCCGCCGACGAGCCCGGTCGCGAGGCCTTCAAATCTCACTGGCCCGCCATCGCCGAACACTGGCGCCTCAAGCAATTGCAATACACTTGGCTGCGCGCGATCATCGGCGATCACACCGATTTCTGGACCGTCACCCAGGACGGCCTCGACTGGGCGCTCGAGGCCGAGGGCCTCAAGGACGACGCCGACCTGCGCGAACGCCTTCTGCAACTTTATTGGGAGCTTGAGGCCTACCCGGAAGTCCCCGCCATGCTCCACGCGCTCAAGCACAAGGGGCTGAACACCGCGATCCTGTCGAACGGGTCGCCCGACATGCTGGACGGCGCGGTGAAATCGGCGGGCATCGGCGACGTGCTGGATGACGTGCTCTCGGTCGAAAGCGTCGGCATCTTCAAACCCCATGCGTCGGTCTATGACCTCGTGGGAGACCGCTTCGGCTGCGCCAAATCCGAAGTCCTCTTTGTCTCTTCCAACGGCTGGGACGCGGCGGCGGCAGCGGGTTATGGCTTCACCACCGCCTGGGTCAACCGCGCCGGCGCGCCAATGGACCGCCTGCCCGCCACCCCCGGCCACGTCCTGTCGGACCTCACCGGCATCCCGGAGCTCGCACAATAATGCCGCGTTTCACCACCTCTGATGGCCTGTCGCTGCACTACACCGACGAAGGCACCGGTACGCCGATCCTCTGCCTCGCCGGCCTGACCCGCAACGTCACCGATTTCACGTACCTCGTGCCGCATCTCTCCGATCACCGCGTCATCCGGCTCGACTACCGCGGGCGCGGCCTGTCGGAATATGCCGAGGATTACATGACCTACAATATCCTGCGCGAAGGGCAGGATGCCATCGAACTGCTCGACCATCTGAGCATCGGGAAAACCATCCTCATCGGCACCTCGCGCGGCGGCCTCATCGCCATGGCCCTCTCGCACAGCCACCCCGACCGCCTCGCCGGCGTGGTGCTGAACGATATCGGCCCCGAGGTGGCCCCCATCGGCATCGAGCGCATCATGGATTACGTCGGCAAGACGCCCCCGTTCGCCAATCTCGACGCCGCCGCCGACGCGTTGGCCGCAGGCCATGCCAAGGACTTCCCCGACATTCCCCTGACCCGCTGGCGCGAGCAGGCCGAATTCATGTGGCAGGACGCCCCCTCGGGCGGCATCACCCTGCGCTACGACCCCCGCCTGCGCGACGCGCTGGTGGGCCAGGCCGGCGCGGGCGAGGCCGTGGACCTCTGGGCGCTTTTCGACGGGCTGAAACCCATCCCCACCGCCTCGATCCGGGGCGAAAATTCCGACCTCTTCACCGCTTCCACGCAAGCGCAGATGCAAACCCGCCACCCGGACATGATCACCACCGTGGTGCCAAATCGCGGCCACGTCCCGTTCCTTGACGAGCCTCAATCCCTCGCCGCCATCCGCCAACTGCTGGACGCCGCGGCATGAGCGACATCACCCTCATCCGCGCCGCCGCCGAGCGCCTCGAGGGCCACGCACGCCGTACGCCGCTGCTGTCGTCGCCCTTCCTCGACGAGATCGCGGGCCGCCGCATCCTCGTCAAACCCGAATGCCTGCAACACACCGGCAGCTTCAAGTATCGCGGCGGCCGCTCCGCCGTCTCCGCACTCGACGCCGAGACCCGCGCCAAGGGCGTCATCGCCTTCTCCTCCGGCAACCACGCGCAGGGCGTGGCTCTGGCGGCACGCGAAATGGGTGCGCCCGCCGTCATCATCATGCCCAAGGACGCGCCGCAGCTGAAAATCGCCAACACCCGCGCGCTCGGCGCCGAGGTCGTCCTGTACGACCGCGCCGCCGGCGAAAGCCGCGAGGAGCTGGGCGAGGAACTCCAGGCCGAGCGCAACCTCACCCTCATCCGCCCCTATGACGAACCCCAGGTCATCGCCGGCCAGGGCACCTGCGGGCTCGAAATCGCGGAACAGGCGGCGGAGCTGGGCATCCATGAGGCCGAAATGCTGGTCTGCTGCGGCGGCGGCGGCTTCACCTCCGGCATCGCGCTGGCCCTGGAGGCCGACGCCCCCGGCTTCACCGTCCGTCCGGTGGAACCCGAAGGCTTCGACGACGTGACCCGCTCCCTCGCTTCGGGCCAGATCGAAACCAACGCGGCCGTCAGCGGCAACATCTGCGACGCCATTCTCACACCCGCGCCGGGCGACATCACCTTCCCGATACTCAAACGCCTCGTCGGCCCCGGTATCACGGTCTCCGAGGACAACTGCCTGCGCACCATGGCCCACGCCTTCCAGAGGCTCAAAGTCGTCGCCGAACCCGGCGGCGCCGCCGCCCTCGCCGCCGCGCTCTATCACGGCGACCGGCTCAATGCCGACACCGTGATCGTCACCATCTCGGGCGGCAACGTCGACGCCGCGATGTTCGCCCGTGCCCTGCAAACCCTCGGAGACACCCTATGAGACGCATCGAAGGCGACCTGATCGCACTCGCGAAATCCGGACAGTTCGACGTGCTGGTCCATGGCTGCAACTGCTTTCACGCCATGGGCGCCGGCATCGCCCGCATCATCGCCATGGAATTCCCCGCCGCCGCGCAGGCCGACATGGAAACGCCAAAGGGCGACCGCGCCAAGCTCGGCACCATCTCCCATGCCACGGTCGATTGCGACGGCCACAGCCTCACCATCGTCAACGCCTACACCCAGTTCGATCACAGCGGCCACGGGCAAAAGGTTGACTACGACGCGCTGCAATCGGCCTTCGAGGCCGTGGCCCGCGAATTCCCCGAGGCCCGTATCGGCTACCCGCTGATCGGCGCGGGCCTCGCGGGCGGCGACTGGGACGAGATCGCGCCGCGCATCGACACCGCCCTCGACGGGATGGACCACGCCCTTGTGGTCCTGCCCGACGCAGGCGGCTAGGCAAATGCCGCGCTCGTCGCGCACCCGGAATTTGCGCAAATTCCGGAATAGAAAATGCGCATTTTCTATCCCGTTTTCCGCGCGGAAAACGCCCCCGGCCCGACCCAAACCAACATCACAAGGCCCGACATGACCGACTTCACCATCGCCTCCTTCAACGTGAAAAACCTGATCGGCCCCGACCGGGAATATTACGAATTCCAAAGCTACACCCCCGAGGAATACGCCTGGAAACTCGACTGGATGGCCGACCAGCTTCTGACGCTCGACGCCGACGTGATCTGCTTTCAGGAGATCTTCGAGAAAGACGCCCTGCACGCCGTGATCGACGAGGCCTCCATTCGCGCCCGCGCCCTCAACGACGCGGCCATTCCCGACCGCTCCAAGCGCTATCACCGCAAGGCAATCTTCCGCAAACTGGCCGTCACCCCCTATGACAACGCCACGCTCGCCTTTGCCCCCAATGCCGCCGACACCGGCACGCCGGGCAAACGCCGCCCCGGCGTCGCGATCCTGTCGCGGCTGGGCTTTCAGGGCACGCCCGAGATCATCCAGGACCTCGAGGAACCGCTCTCGATCCCCTTCCAGCCCCTGCGCGGCATGGAGGGCGCACAAGACGCCGGCCATTACGTGCTGCGCCGCCTTTCACGCCCCATCATCAAGGCCCGCATCCCGGTGGGCGGCCAGGTCGTGACCGTCTTCAACTGCCACCTGAAATCCAAGCTGGGCGAATATATCAAGCCCGCCGGCGTCGACTATGCCCCCGAAGAGGACCTTACCCATTACGACCCCGTCGGCCGCGCCATGGGCGCCCTGCGCGCCACCGTCCGCCGCATGGCCGAGGCGTGGGTGCTGCGCCGCGAGGTCGTGCGCGAGATCGAGGTCGGCCACCCGGTCATGGTGCTGGGTGACTTCAACGACGGCGAACATGCCGTCTCGTCCGAGATCATCACAGGCGAGGCGCCCTTCAAGAACTATTCGTGGATGCTGCGCCACGACGCGCAAAACCGCTCCGACCGCTATTCCGACGAGGAGAACATCCAGATCACCGAGGACGTAGAGCGCGTGCGGCTCCACTCGGCGGAAAAGATGTTCGTGCGCAAGTCCCTGCGCGACATGGTCTACACCTCGGCCTTCGGCGGCGTCTACGAGAGTATCGACCAGATTTTCATGTCCCGCCACTTCCATCCCGACAACCCCGAGCGGACGGGCGACATGACCTATTTCAGCGTCTTCAACGACCATCTCACCGACGGCTCGCACCCCGAGGCGCCCTATAACAAGCTGGCCTCCGACCACGGCCAGATCATGGCGCATCTGCGCATGACGGGCTGAGGCCGGGCGGCGCGCACCGCAAGGGCCGCAACACGCGAAAGTCCGGAAAATCCGGCTGGAACGACTCTGCCTCAGGTGGTAAGATTGACCATTACAATCGAAACAATTTAAGGGTCGGTGGCCCTTTTTCAGTCAATTTCTGTGCTATACGTGGTGCCCATATTCCGGCCACCGTTTTGCTGAAATGGAAGCTTTTGACATAAGACTGCTGGGCCTCGCGGTCCTGGCCGCCATGGGGTATGGCGTCGCCACCATCGGCATGAAACTCGCCTCGGGCCACTGGACCTTCCTTGCCTTCGGTCTCATCGCGCTCGGCTTTGTCGCCGCGACGCAGGCCGAGGTCGTGCTGATGCGCGGCGTCACGCTGGGTGCGCTCTACCTCATGATCATCGCCATCGAGACGCTGATTGTCCTCACCTACGCCTATTCGATCGGCGAGGGGCTGTCGGCGCGCGACATGAGCGGCGGCGTCCTGATTTTTCTGGGGCTGGCGATCGTCTCGCAGTGATCCGCGCCTTCCCCGGCACTTTCCGCTTGTCGCGCGCCCCGACGCGCGGCCACTGACAGCGCGTCCAGTCCCCGGAAACCCGTGCTTCCGGTTTGTCGCAAAAGCGTTTAAGTGGCGATATGCCCTTTGCCACGCTCAACGACATCGACATCCACTACCTTGACGAGGGCACCCCCGACGGCCCGCCTGTCGTCTTCGCCAACTCGCTGGGCACCGACCTGCATCTCTGGGACGCGATCCTGCCCCACCTGCCCGCCGACCTGCGCCTCATCCGCTATGACAAGCGCGGCCACGGCCAGACCAGCGTGCCGCCCGCGCCCTACGCGATGGGCGCGCTCGTCCGCGACGCCGAGGCGCTGCTGGACCACCTGAACGTCCGTGACTGCGCCTTCGTCGGTCTCTCCATCGGCGGGCTGATCGCGCAAGGTCTGGCGGTCAAACGGCTCGACCTCGTGCGCTGCATGGTCCTGTCCAACACCGCCGCCAGGATCGGCAACCACCAGCTCTGGCAGGACCGTATCGACGCCGTCCGCGCAGGCGGGATCGAGGCGCTGGCCGATGCAACCATGGAACGCTGGTTCTCCCGCGATTTCCTCGCCACGCCGGAACTGAAAACTTGGCGCGACATGCTCACGTCCCAGCCCGACGAAGGCTATATCGGCTGCTCCGCCGCGATTTCCGGCACCGATTTCTATACCCCCACCAGCGGCCTGCGCTTGCCCACCCTGGGCATCGCCGGGTCCGAGGACGGCGCCACCCCGCCCGATCTGGTGCGTGAAACGGTGGATCTGATCCCCGGATCCGAATTCCACCTGATGCGCCGCACCGGCCACCTGCCCTGCGTCGAGGCGCCCGAGGCCTATGCCGCCCGCCTGACGCAGTTCCTGCGCGACACCGGCCACATCTGAGCCCGGCACGCACACCGCGCCCTTCCCGCCTTGCCCGGCCCCGGCTACAGTCGCCCAATCGATCCAGACCGGAGCCTACATGTCGTCGCGCCTGCCCAAAGCGTTCATCCTGATCACCGTCGTGATCGACGCCATGGGCATCGGGATCATCATCCCCGTGATGCCCGAGCTTATCATGGATATCGACGGCGGCACGCTGGCATCGGCGGCGGTCTGGGGTGGCGTGCTGACCTCGCTCTTCGCAGTGATGCAGTTCCTCTTCGGGCCGATGATCGGCAACCTCAGTGACCGCTTCGGGCGGCGCCCGATCCTCCTGGGCTCGCTTCTGATCCTCGCGCTCGATTACCTGGTGATGGCCGTGGCCCACGCCATGTGGCTCCTTGTGCTGGGACGCCTCGTCGGCGGCATCATGGCCGCCACGCAATCCACGGCCGCCGCCTTCATGGCCGACACGTCCCCGCCGGAAAAACGCGGCGCGGGCTTCGGCCTGGTGTCGGCGGCCTTCGGCATGGGCTTCGTGCTCGGCCCGGTAATCGGCGGTTTCCTGGGCGATCTCGGCCCCCGCGCGCCCTTCTATGCCGCCGCCACGCTGGCCTTCGCCAACTTCCTCTTCGGCTGGGCGGTCCTGCCCGAGACCATCACGCCCGACCGCGCCCGCCCCTTCGTCTGGGCCCGCGCCAATCCTTTCGGCGCCCTCAAACAGATCCGCGCCCTGCCCGGCCTCGGGCGCCTGCTGGTCGTCCTGCTGCTCTATCAATTGGCGTTCAACGTCTACCCCGCCATCTGGTCCTATTTCACCACCGCCGCCTTCGGCTGGGACCCGTCGATGATCGGCCTCTCGCTCGGCATCTTCGGCATCTCGATCTTCGCCGTGCAGGCGGGCCTGATCGGCCTCGCCATCTCGCGGCTGGGCGAGGCCGGGACCGTGGTGCTGGCCCTCGGCTTCGCGATCCTCAGCTTCGCCGTGCTGGGCGTCATCTCCAATGGCTGGCTCGCCCTCGCCCTCACGCCCGTCTCGGCGCTGGCGGCGATGTGTGTGCCGGCGCTTCAAGCCATCATGTCCCGCCGCACGCCGCACGATGCCCAAGGCGAGCTTCAGGGCATCTTCACCTCCGTCGGTGCGCTGGCCATGATCATCTCGCCGCTGATGATGACAAACATCTTCGCTGCCTTCACGAACCCCGACGCATCTTTCAGTCTACCCGGCGCACCCTTCCTCACCGCGCTTCTGCTGGTGGCCCTCGGCCTCGTCCTCTTTCTCACCCGCAAGCGCCACGTCGTCGCGGATTATGTCGCGACAGGCCGTAATCGGCCTTGAAACCGCTTGGGAAAACCGTTCAGGCTGCCGGTCAACGAACTCCGGGAGGGATCATGAAAACCATCAAAGCCGCCGTGTGCCACGAATTCGGCACCCCCCTCGTGGTCGAGGACGTTCGCCTGCGCGCCCCCGAACAGAACGAAGTCGAGGTCGCGCTGGAAACCGTGGCGATCTGCCATTCCGACATTTCCTATGCCGACGGCGCCTGGGGCGGCTCGCTGCCTGCGGTCTACGGTCACGAGGCCGCGGGCCGCATCTCGGCCCTGGGCGACGGCGTGACCGGGCTTGCCGTGGGCGATCCGGTGGTGGTCACGCTGATCCGCGCCTGCGGGCAATGCTCCAGCTGCGGCGCAGGCCGGCCCACGGGCTGCGAGACGCCGTTCGACGGCGACCACGGCGCACTCAGCACAGCCGATGGCGGCACCCTGCACCAGGCCATGGCCTGCGGCGCCTTCGCCACCGATGTCGTTGTCCACCACAGCCAGGTCGTGAAGATCCCCGAGGGCATGGCAATGGACGCGGCCTCCCTTCTGGCCTGCGGCGTAGTCACCGGCGTCGGCGCTGTGGTCAACGCCGCCCAGCTGCGCGCCGGACAGGACGTCGTGGTGATCGGCGCGGGCGGCGTCGGCCTCAACGCCATCCAGGGCGCGCGCATCGCCGGCGCCCGCCGCATCGTCGCCGTCGACATGACCGAGGACAAGCTGGCCGATGCGAAAGCCTTCGGCGCCACCGATGGCGTGCTGGCCTCCCAGGACAAACCCTGGCGCGCCGCGAAACAGGCCATGGGCCGCGGCGCCGACGCCGTGCTGGTCACCGTGGGCGCCGCCCGCGCCTATGACGACGCCCCCCGCTACATCGCGGGCGGCGGCAAGGTCATCATGGTCGGCATGCCTGCCACCGGGTCCGCATCGACTTACGAGGCCGCCAATTTCGCCGCCGCCGGGCAGAGCATGGTCGGCTCCAAGATGGGCGACGTGGTGATCCGCCGCGACATCCCGTGGATGATCGACCTCTACGGCCAGGGCCGGCTGAAACTGGACGAACTCATCTCCAACCGCTGGACCCTCGACCAGATCAACGACGCCATCACCGACACCAAGACCGGCAACGCGCGGCGCAACGTCATCATGCTGCGATAGGCCGCCACCGGGTGCCGCATTTTCTGCGCAGAAAATGCCCCGGAAAATGCGCATTTTCCGGCCCCCGCCGTCCGGTCTGTTAAAAATTGGGTCCGCGAGACGCGCACCGTCGCGATACCACCCGGATACCGACGCGATACCGACACCGGTTTCAGGGTATTCGCCGCCATTAACCCTAGGCCCCGAATCGCCGCGATTTCCGGCTTGCCCCGTCGCGCCTCTCGGGCCACCGTGCGCCTTACCAGCAGGGAGAATCCCCATGAAACTCAAGGACCTCGACATCCTCGTCACCGCGCCCCCCGCGCCGGGCTGGGGCGGGCAGTACTGGATCCTGGTGAAACTGACCACGGATAACGGCATCACCGGCTGGGGCGAATGCTATGCCAGCAGCGTCGGCCCCGACGCCATGACCGCCGTCATCACCGATGTGTTCTCCCGGCACATGCAAGGCCAAAGCCCTGAAAACATTGAGTTCATGTTCCGCCGCGCCTATTCCTCTGGCTTCACCCAGCGCCCCGACCTGACGGTGATGGGCGCCTTTTCCGGTCTGGAAATCGCCTGCTGGGACATCCTAGGCAAGGCCCGCGAGCGCCCGGTCTGGGCGCTCTTGGGCGGGCGCATGAACGACCGCATCCGCGCCTACACCTATCTCTATCCGCTGCCGCAGCACGACATCACCCCGTTCTGGACCTCGCCCGACATGGCCGCCGACTCCGCGCTCGACCTGCTAAGCCGCGGATATACCGCAGTAAAATTCGACCCCGCCGGCCCCTACACCATGCGCGGCGGCCACATGCCCGCCGGCACCGACATCTCGCTCTCGGCCGCCTTCTGCAAGGCCATCCGCGAGGCCGTGGGCGACCGCGCCGACCTTCTCTTCGGCACGCACGGTCAGTTCACCACGGCGGGCGCCATCCGCCTCGCCAAGGCGATCGAGCCCTACGATCCGCTCTGGTACGAAGAGCCGATACCCCCTGATAACGTTGGGGAAATGGCCAAGGTGGCCTCCGCCACCTCGATCCCCGTGGCCACCGGCGAGCGCCTGACCACCAAGGCCGAATTCGCGCCTGTCCTGCGCTCCGGTGCCGCGTCGATCCTGCAACCGGCCCTGGGTCGCGCAGGCGGGATCTGGGAGGTCAAGAAGATCGCCGCCATGGCCGAGGTCTACACCGCGCAAATGGCCCCGCATCTTTATGCCGGGCCGGTGGAATGGGCGGCGAATATCCATCTCGCGGCCTCGATCCCCAATATCCTGATGGCCGAAACCATCGAGACGGAGTTCCATAACCGCCTGATAAAGAACACCATTCAGATCGAGGACGGCTTCATCATCCCGCCCGAAAGCCCCGGCCTGGGGATCGAGGTGGACGAGGATCTCGCCCGCGCGCATCCCTTCACAGGCGACGGCCTGCACCTGCAAATGCAGGACGCGCCCTGCGATTACGTGAATGGCAATTCCTTCGCCGGGGGGGCTCCGGTCAAGGCCGACTGAGCCCTGGTCGCGGCGCCTCGAACCGGCGCTTTAAGACATGCTTAACCGCTTCATGGTCTGATCGTGCCGGAAATCTCGGGACCCAAGTTCAGCAGCCGCCCGACTGCACCAGGCCATAGCCGTAATGCGTGTCACGCCCGCCGGGTCCCAGATCCTTGGCCGAACTGCGCAGGAACGCCCGTGCGCCATTGAGCGACAGCCCCCCGCGCGACGCCCGCCGCGCCAGGATCGCTGTCACCACCGGCGCGGCAAAGGACGTGCCCGAGCGATAGCTGCCCCCGTTGCCCCAGGCCACGTAAAGGTCCACGCCGGGGGCCGCGAACTCGATATGCTTACCATAATTGGCCCGGCCATAGAGCCGCCCGCCGGCATCCACCGCCGTAACCGCGATGGTGCTGGGCGAGGCCGCGGGATAGACCGGCGCGCCGGAGCGGTCATTGCCCGCGGCCGCCACGATCACCACGCCCTTGTTCTGCGCCAGCCCCAGCAACTTGGCGAACACCTGGTTACTGGCCCCGGCAAAGGACATGTTGACCAACCGAACGCCACTACCCACCAGCCAGTCCAGCCCGGCGGAAACAGCTTCCAACCGCCCACCATCACTGCTTTTTTCCAGCCCAAACGCCTCGGCGGCATAGACCTGCACTCCCGGCGCCAGTCCGGCCAACGGCCCGGCCCCACTGGAGCCCGCAATCAGGCCAGCGACGGCGGTGCCATGGCTGGCCCCGGTGCGGCGCGCGCCCTCGCGCAGAAAGCTCTGGCGCACGATCCGGACCCCGCCAAAAGCCGGGTGGCCCGTGTTGACCGCACCGTCGATCACGCCGACGCGGATGCTGCGCCCCACACGGCAGCTCTGGCCCGGCGCGTCGCCCACCATCATCGCGTGATAGACCCGCGGACCCGCCGACCGGAAATAGATCTTGTGCAGGTCCAGCACCGCCGACTGCGCGCGGCCCGCCAACAGCGCCCGCCCCTGTTCCAGCGTCAGGGTGCGCGGAAAGACGAAGAAATACATCTGCTGACCGAATTGCGGCAAGGGACGTTCGCGCAGCAGAGTCGCCCCGGCGCTTATCAGTGCCTGCGCTGCGACCGTCGCCTGTGCGCGGTTGACCAGCAGCACGTATTCAGGCGAGCCGTCTGTGGCCTTCACTTCGTCCCGCGCTGCGCGGCGCAGCCCACCACGCGGCTTCGTGCGCGGGTTGCTTCCTGCTTCCCCACCGCGTCCGCCGGTGCCCTGCTGCACCTCGACGAGGCCGGGAAGACCGCATGTCCCGGCGCAGCCGGGCGCGGCCACCGCCACCGCCGCACGCGCCCCCTGCGGGCTGATTGCCAGGGTCAGGCACAGCGTTGCTAAGGCCAGAAAGAAACGTAAAAAAGTCATGTCATTCAGCGCTTTCAACAATATCGTCCCGCGCCATCAACGCCGTCACGGCCTCGGCGCGCACCGCATCATCTGGGGCGGCCAGCGTGTAAAGACCGATCGCCGACGGGCCGTCCACGATCACCAGCCCCTGCTCCAGCAGCAGCGCCCGGATCTCCGCCTCCGCGGCATCCTCGGCAAAGGCCACGCGGATCGTGAATTCCGCGCTCGCAGCCGGGCTTTCTCCACCGGCCAGTTCAAAATCTGTGCCGCCATCATACCCGATATAAGCGGTTTGCGCCACAACCAGACCGAACAGCACCACCGCCGCGATCTTCCAGAAGCTGCCGGGCGCTGTCGGCAGGTTCGCCGCCTCCGGCAGACCCGCCTGCGGCACCACCGGGCTGGAGGCCTCTGCGTCGATCTCGCGCATCAGCCGGGCAAGGCCCATCTCGCCGGGCGAGGACACCTCCTCGGCCTGCATCTCGAGGCGCATGGCCTTCAGCGCCTCAAGTTCTCCGGCAAGCTGCGGGTCAGCGGCCACGGCGGCCTCGACGGCGGCGCGCTCCTCGCCTTCCAACGTGTCATTGGCCAGAAAGACCAGCAGAGCCTCGATCTCGTCGCGTGAAAGTTCAGGGGTATCGCTCATGACCGGACCTCCTTCATGCGGGCCGACAGGCAGTGCAGAAGCAGTTTCTTGGCATGAAAGACCCGCGTCTTGATCGTGCCCTCGGGCACCTCGGCCACGGTGGCGATCTCGCCATAGGTCATGTCCTGGTAGAACGCCAATTCCACCGCCGAACGGTGCTGCGGCTTGAGCTGGTCCATGCAATAGCGCAGATGCTCCGCCTCCTGCGCCGAGGCAAGGCAGGTCGCCGCATCGGGGCTGTCATCGACGCGCTCGTCGATCTCGTCGGTCAGGTCGACCCGTTTGTGTTTGCGAAAATGATCCATCGTTTTCCTGTAGGCTATGCCGAATACCCATGTTTTCACCGTCGAACGTCCCTCAAAGCGCCCTGCCGAGCGCCAGATGTCCATGAAGACGTCGTGTTGTATGTCGGCCGCCTCGTGCGGATCGTTCATTTTCGAGACGATGAACCGGAAAACCGGTTTTTCCAGCTCCTTATAAAAGGCGGCAAAGGCGGTCCGGTCGCCGTCGGCCATGCGGCTCAAAAGGTTTGCCAGGTCCTTGTTTTGCATACTGTCTCGTCCGTTTCCCACGGCACAAAGGTTTTGGTGCGCCGCCGCCGACAGGATGCAATGAGACGGGCTGCGCGGTCAAAGCCTATCATGCCGCTCTTGTCGCGGCACGTCTGGCCCTAGGGCAATAGCCCCAGCCAAACCCAGACCGTTAGCACCGAAAGCGCGGTCGCCACCAGGACAGTCGTCGCCGCAACGCGCATCGCGCGGCCATATATGCTGGCAAAAATGTAGACGTTGATCCCCGGCGCCATCGCCGCCGTCAGAACCGCCGACCGCGTTGCGTCCACCGACAGGTCAAAGGCCAACCCCAGAAGCCTAGTGACCAGCGGGTGCACCACGAGCGAGATCAGACACAGATAGAGAACGAGCCGCAAGTCGCCTTCGGGGCGATAGCTGGCCAGCACCCCGCCAACTCCGAACAGCGCGGCCGGAAGCGCGGCGCGCACCAGCAGGTCAAGCGCATCGTTCACCGTACCTGGCAACGGCAGTCCGCTGAGATTCACGGCAAAACCCAGAAGAATGCCCAGGATCAGCGTATTGGAAAACATCGCCTTTACCACGCGCATCACGAGGCCCGACCCCGCCAGCCCTTTGGCCCGGACAATCTCCATCGCCGTGATCCCGATGCCATAACAGATGGGCGAATGCAGCGCGATGATGGCATAGTTGGCTTCCAGCGCGTCTGGTCCGTAGGCGCGTTCGGTCAGCGGCAGCCCCAGTAGGAGCGAGTTGGAAAAGAGCCCGCAAAAGCCGATGGCCACGCAGTCCTCCCAGGGGCGCCCGAACAGGAACCGCCCGCCCAGCATTCCCAGCGCAAAGCCCGACACGGCGCCCGCATAGAAGCTCAGCAGCACACGCCATTCGAAGTATTGGCCAAGGTCCAGTCGCGCGATGGCCACAAACAAAAGGCAGGGAACCGCGAAGCTCTGCACAAAGGTCATCAGCCCGTCAACGCCGCTCTGGCTGAACCATCCGCGCCAGACCGCCACGTAGCCGAAGCCGATGATCATGAAGACCGGCAGGATGACGTCCAGCAGGGCCTGCACCGGGCTAGTCCCTGTACGTGATCACCATGCCGTCATAGGCGGGGGTGATATGGTCGGGGGTTTCCTCGACAAGGGTCTGGTAATCCATGTCGATATGCATGTTGGTCAGCACGCCGCGGCGCGGGGCGGCGCGCTCCAGCCACTTCAGCGACTGCTCAAGATGGGAATGCGTCGGATGCGGCGTGCGGCGCAGCGCGTCGAGGATCCAGCAATCCAGGTCAGCCAGCTTTTTCCAGCTTTCATCCGGGATAGACGCCACATCCGGCAGATAAGCCAGGTCGCCCACCCGGAACCCAAGCGCCTCGATCGAGCCATGGTTGACCTCGAACGGCCTCAGATTGATGGCCCCGCCCTGCCCCTCGATCATGACGTCACCCTTGATCGTGTGCATGTCCAGGATCGGCGGGTAGGGACTGTCCTCGGGCTGAGTAAAAGCATAGCCGAACCGCGCATAAAGCGCGTTCTGCGTATCGCCATCGGCCCAGACCGGCAGGCGCTGGCGCATGTTGAAGACGATCATGCGCAGATCGTCCAGTCCGTGCACATGGTCGGCGTGGCTATGAGTGTAAACTACCGCATCCAGCGCGCCGACGCCCGCGTCCAGAAGCTGCGCGCGCAGGTCGGGCGAAGTGTCGATCAGAACGCGTGTCGTGCCGGCCTCGCCTTCGCGTTCGATCAGCATCGAGCAGCGGCGGCGATAATTGCGCGGGTTCTCGGGGTCACAATCGCCCCAGTGCCCGCCAAGGCGCGGCACGCCGCCCGACGATCCGCAGCCAAGGATGGTGAACCGTGTTTCCCCCATCAGGCAGCGGCTTTCCACTGCGCGGCTTTCCAGAACAGCCGGTCGAAATTGGCCTGCGTCTGCGCCGCAAAGTCTGGCCAGTCCATGCCGAACACCTCGGCACCCACCTTGGCGGTGTGCACGGTATAGGCCGGCTCGTTGCGCTTGCCGCGATAGGGCGGCGGCGCGAGGTAAGGCGCGTCGGTTTCCACCAGGACCCGCTCCACCGGGGCGGTCGCGAATACATCGCGCAACTCCTGGCTTTTCGGAAAAGCCGAGATGCCCGACATCGACAGGTAGAAGCCGAGGTCGAGCGCCGCCTTGCCCAGCGCCGCACCGGACGAAAAACAATGCATCACGCAGCTGTATTCGCCGGCCTTGTGCTCTTCGGTCAGGATCCGTGCAATGTCCTCGTCGGCATCCCGCGCGTGGATGATCAGCGGCAGTCCGGTCTGGCGCGCGGCCTCAATATGCAGGCGCAGGCTTTCCTGCTGCGCCGCCGCGCTTTCGGCGGTGTAGTGGTAATCGAGCCCCGTCTCGCCGATGCCGACGAACTTGGGGTGCTTCGCCAGCGACACCAGCGCGTCGACCGTGGCCATTGGCTCGTCCGCGACGCTCATCGGGTGGGTGCCGGCGGCATAGAACACTTCCGGATGCGCCTCGGCAATCGCCCGCACCTGCGGCTCCAGCCGCAGCTTGGTGCAGATGCTGACCATCCGCGTCACCCCGGCATCGACCGCGCGGGCGATCACATCGCCGCGTTCTTCGTCGAAGGTCTCGAAATCAAGATGGCAATGGCTGTCGGTAATCTGGACTTGGTCGGTCATGGGGCCTTGGAATTGACGGTGCTCAGAGGGATGTAGCGGTCTGCTGCAACTTGAACACCGTATCAAGCACCAAGGCGGCAGGGTCAAGGTTGACCGCCCGCCCGTGACGCGCCCGTGCGCCCACCTCCTGCGCGCAATCGGCCCAGGCGCGCGCCTGCACCGGATTGCCCGCCAGCTTTCCGATGACCTCTGCCTCGCCCGCGACAGCCTCGGGCGGCAGGATGCCGGTGGCCCCGGCCCGTGCGACGCGGGCCAGAAACATGTCCACCAACGTCAAGAGCAGATCCAGCTTTTCCTCCGCCCCGCGCTGTGCCGCCGCATCGGCCAGCTTGATCGCGCGGGGACGGTCCAGCATCGGCAAGCTGGCGACAAGTCCAACGATCTCCGCATAGATCTTCAGGCCGTCGAGGTTGTAGAGCCGCACCGCCTCTCCCGCCGATCCCCCCGACAGTTCCGCAAGCCCCGGCGCCTGGCCGCCGGGATCTACCCCCGCCTGATCCAGCGCGGCGATCACATTGTCGGGGCTCAGCCGCTCCAGCCGCAATTCGCGGCAGCGCGAGCGGATCGTCGGCAATAGCCGCGCGGGCTGATGCGCGATGAGCAAAAGTGTCGTGCGCACCGGCGGCTCTTCCAGCATCTTCAGAAGCGCGTTCGCCGCAGACGTGTTCATCTCATCGGCGGCGTCGATGATGACCACCCGCCGCCCGCCATCCACGGCGCTGAGGTTCACGAAATCGGCCAGCTCGCGCACCTCGTCCACCCGGATCTCGCGCGAGAACTTGCCCTCTTCGAAATTCTTCTGCCGGTCGCTGTCGCTGGTCCCCTGCCCGCCACGCCTCACAAGGTGCAACCCCGGCTCGGACCCCGCCAGCACGCGCCGCGTCACCGGGTGATCCTCGGCAATCTCAAGGCTGTCAGGCGCGGGCAGCGCATCGCCGAACAGCCCCCCGCCATCCGCGTCAGGGTCCGGCGTCGCCAGCAGGAACCGCGCGATCCGCCATGCCAGCGTCGCCTTGCCCACCCCGCGGGGTCCGTGGATCAGCCAGCCATGATGCAGCCGGCCCGCATTGAACGCCTGCAAGAACGCCCCCTGCGCGGCGTCCTGCCCGAAAAGCCGAGCGGTCTCGCGCGGGTGCGGCGCGCCTTCGACGCGGTCGGGAAGCGGAATGTCACGGTCCATCATGTCAGGCGCGGTTCTACCGCAGCCCGTACATCCGCCGCAATCGCTTCGATCCCGCGATTGCCGTCGATCACCACGAACCGGTCAATGAACTCCTCGGCGAGGTCCAGGAATCCCTGCCGCATCTGCGCCTGCAGGCTGGCGCCGAAGCTCTCGAACCGCTCTTCGCCACCGCCGCGCGACAGGGCACGTTCCAGCCCCGTGCCGGGGTCCATGTCTATCAGGATCGTCAAGTCCGGCTCGCGCCCGATCATCAAGTCATGCAGCGCATCAACCTTTTGGCGCAAATCCCCCCGGCTCAGCCCCTGGTACATGCGCGTGCTGTCGGCGAAACGGTCGCAGATCACCACTTTCCCGGCCGCCAGCGCAGGCTCGATCCGTCGTTCCAGATGATCTCGCCGAGCGGCGGTAAACAGCAGCAATTCGGTCTCCGCCGACCAGCGGTCGGCGTCGCCTTCCAGCACCAGTTTGCGGATTTCCTCGGCGCCTTCGCTGCCGCCCGGCTCGCGTGTCAGGACGACCTCGCGCCCCGTGCCTTGCAAATGCTCGGCCAGCAGACGGGCCTGCGTGGACTTGCCCGACCCGTCTATGCCTTCAAAAGTGACGAAACGGCCCTGACCGCTCAAAGCGCGCCCTCGGGCCCCTGTTGCAGACGTTTCAAAAGCACACCCGCGACCGTCTTCAGCCGCACGGCAAAGCCGCCCACGGCAACGCTTTCGGAGGCGACCAGCGGCACGCGCATCTCTGGCAGGCCGTCGGGCGTAAAGACCAGCTGGGCCAGTTCGTCACCCTGCGAGATGGGCGCGCTCAGCGGGCCTTCATAGACCACCTCGGCCTTCATGTTGTCCGAACCCAGGACCGGCACCAGTGTCGTAAGGTCCTTTGCGGGCGTCAGTCCTACGGTTGACGCGCTCCCCATCCAAACATCGGCTCGCGAGACTTCGTTACCGGCCTTGACGATCTCTTTTTCGGCAAATTGACGAAAGGACCAGTTCACAAGGGCTTCCGCCTCTTGTGCTCTTTGGGCAGCAGTGTCCAGTCCCGACAAAACGAACACCACCCGGCGACCACCCTGCTCGGCCGATCCGGTAAGACCGTAGCCCGCCGCCTCGGTATGCCCGGTCTTCAGGCCATCCGCCCCGATCCCCAGCTTCAGCAGGGGGTTGCGGTTCTGCGTGTTCTGCGGCGCGCGCCCGTCGAACTCGTACTCGGTCTCGGCGAACATCGGGTAGAAGTTCGGAAAGTCCTCGATCAGGCGCTCTGCCAGGATTCCAAGGTCGCGCATGCTCATCCGATGGCCCGCGGCGGGCCAGCCGTTGGAATTGGCGAAGGTCGAGTTCGTCATGCCCATGTCCTGCGCCCGCTGGGTCATGAAGCGGGCGAACCCGGCCTCGGTGCCGTCCGGGCTGAGCGCCTCGGCAATCACCGCGCAGGCGTCATTGCCCGAAAGAACGATGATCCCGCGCAGCAGGTCCTCGACGCTGACCCGGTCGGTCGTGTCCAGAAACATGGTCGAGCCGCCATAGCTCATGGCATGCTGCGATACCGGCAGCTTTTCCTGCAGGGAAAGCCGCCCGTCGCGTATCGCCTCAAACGCCACGTAAAGCGTCATCAGTTTCGACATCGACGCGGGCGGTAGCGGCTCGTCGGCATTTCGGCTCAACAGAACAGTACCGGTGCCCAGATCCTTGACATACGCGGCCTTGGCGCTGGTGTCGAACGCCTGCGCCGGCAAGGAGAGCGCAATCACCGCGACACAGGCGGCAAGGAAACGTGCAAGTAAGGTCATGGGCAGGGTCCGGTTCAGTTGGTTACAGCGTACGCGTCATCAAAACCAACCTCTTTGACCTTTTTCAACAGGACAGTTTGCTCAGACTTGGACTGGGCAGGTCCGACGACCACGCGCCAGAAGGTCTTGCCCTGCGAGCTCTGTTTTTTAACGGTCGGAACCATGCCTTCCTGCCGCATGGCGGTGGCGGTATTCCGCGCATTCTGCTCGACCGAGAAGATGCCGATCTGCAAGTACGGCTTCGACAGGGACGAACTCGAGCGCACCGGCGTCGCCGCCGCTTTGGTCGGTTCCGGCGCCGGTTCGGTGGCAACGGCGGCCGTGGCCCCGGCCGTCTGGGTTGCCGGTCTGACCGGCTCGGCGGCCTCGGCGTTATCGATCGCCGCGGCGGCTCCGGCCAGCGGGTCCAGCGTGGTCTGTTCGACCGCGGCGGGAGCCAGAGCCCCCTCTTCGCCCTCGGTCTCGGCGGCGGCCAGCGCCTCGGGGTCCGGCGCGGACTCGCGGCGCAGGGCCGTCACGTTCAACTGAGACGGCGCACCCGCCAGCATGCCCAGAGCGTCGGCGGCATCGGACGAGACCTGAAGGATCGGCCCCGGATTGCTGCGTTCACGACGGAAGAGCGCGCCGATGACGAACTTGCCGTTCTTGGTGTTGCGGATGATCACGCGCTCGGGCTCCTGCACATCCGGGTGTGCGACCCATACGCCGCCCAGCGACGGACGCCCGTCCCACAGGCCCTTTTCGGTCACCTGGAAAACGTCTGGCGCTTCCACGTCCCGCTCGATCAGCTTGACCGAGTTGTCCGCAGAGGTCACCTCTTCGGCTTCGTTTGCTTGCGATTTGAAAAGGCCGAATTCTCCGCCCTCGGTGCAACCGCTCAGCACCAGCGCAATCACGCTGGAGGCGGTGATCAGGCGCACGCGCGCACCTTTGCCCGTCCATTGAAATGTCATGTTTCGTCCCTTGCCTGTCATGCACCGTTTTGGGTGCGGGTGCCGGTTATCCGGCGTTTGCTCGAACACGCAGAAACCTGCGATTGACAACAGAATAACCGCTCTGGACCGTTCTGAAAAGTCTACAAAGCCGATTCGGCGAATTTCCCCTGAACTTCACGGCTTTCAGAATCGCGAAAGCCACAGTAACAACGCCGGGCGCGGAGGTTTGGCAGAGTGGTCGAATGCACCGGTCTTGAAAACCGGCGGGCGTGAAAGCGTCCCCAGGGTTCGAATCCCTGAGCCTCCGCCATAATTTCATATTAAGAACTTGAATTAAATATATAAAAAATCTGAGTCTCTTTACTGGATACACCTATAGGTACACTTTTACTTTCGATTGAACCTTTGCGTTCTGGCATTACAAAGCGTCCTAAAATCTCCACAACTGAATTTGAATTTCCGGCTCAACAGTTAAGGCCGCACATGTAGCTGTTATTTCACCAGTGTCGCTTGGTTGGCTTGTAAGCAAGCCTGACCGTTATTGATCCTCATTATCTTGCTAGACTGGCTATTTGGGCGAATAGGCTAAAGTAGCTGCTCATAACCACGGCGTATGATGCCAGCCATAAGCTTGCGGCGTGTGTCCAGAAAATCCTCGTAGTTCATATTCTCCCAGCCAGAGGGCAAGGCATGATACTCGTACATTTCATCCCAGTCCTGCTCATTGAAGCGTTCCGCAACCTTAGGCACGTAATCCTTCGGGTCACCGTCGCTGATGTCGAGGTTATCTGGCCACTCCAATAAAGCATAATTGGCCATCTGATTAATTGCCCGCCGCTCGGTGACGGCGTTGCGCTCAAGATATGCGCGGGGAAAGAGGTGGTGGCGCTCAAGCGCCTTCTTTTTCGAATGTATGGCGGGATCGATCAGGTCGCGCACGCTTTTGTGTGAAAACAACACCGGAGCGCCTAGCTTGTTCTGCGCGGCGACATAGGCAAAAAGCTCGGGATTGCGGGCAGATGAACTGTCGAGATTCGCTGGGAGGGTAATCTCCCAGAAATCATTCGTGAGCTCGCTGGCGAGAATGCCATCAAGTATCGAGAGGAAGGTCTGCCCGTCTTTTACCGTTCTGAACCTCGCCAGATCAGCATCAAGGATCGTCTCGGGTGAAGACGTGTAGCGACCCGTGAGAGAAGACGCGAAGAACCAGCGGCCGATCGTCTTTTGCAAGACGTGCTCGGGCACTTGATAGCGAACGCGTCCCATTAGGTAGAAGGCATACGAGAACAGAAGGGCGTTGTTTGAGGAGATCATCTCCTTGCTTCGGAAGCCTGCGCCGACAAGCGCACTGAGAAACTGGTGCCAGTAGGTCAAGTTCAAAACATTGTCCTGGGCGCCTCTCAGGATCTCGAACTGCGCTTCTCGCCGTTCTGAGGTATATTTTCCGCTATCAGGGTCCTTGCCCCTCAGAATCTGATAAACGCTCTTCAAGCGGCCCCTTCCAAAACCATAGGCCACTGCCACACGGAGCAACTGGTCCGGGTCGGGTTGAATGAAATGGTTAAACGGGGACGCCTTGTTCGCCCCTGACGAAACGGTTCTTGAAGCACGACAGAACTGCTCCAGCTCGCGTCGGCCATCCTCCCAGAAAACCGACAGTAGGGTCAGAATGAAATCCGCCTGGTTAAGCTTCACACCTTCGCTGTTGATGCGGACGAAGATGTCAGCAACCTGCTCCTCATCGACGGAGGCAGCGATCTCCAAGGCCGTGAAAGGGTACTTCCGAAGATCGAAGAGACGATCGAGGTTGTGGGCGATCGCTTCCTCATCCTCGCCGGAGAGTTCGGTCTTCTCGCGCACCTGAGCAAGGAACTGCTTCACAAGGGTATAGCTCGACTTCCCGTCAGCCCAGAGCTCGGAGATGTTCGGTATCCATTCGGGGTCTCGGCGGACCGCCGCGTCGGCCACATCGAACTTTCCATCGCGAGGACGGAAAGAAATCTCTATCTGGCGTTCTTTGTAGTCCGCGTCGAGCACTTTTTTGCCACGGAAGACAGCATAGAGCGAGGTCAGGCGCTGTTGGCCGTCCACGATCAGGCGCGCGGCCGTGTTGTGTTGCTTAGCGCCGACACCAATCTGCTTCACGCCGCTTTCGTTTGTATTCTCCCAGAACAGAAAGTAGCCCACCGGAAAACCCCGGTACATCGAGTCAAACAGATCACGCACCTTAGCATTCGACCAAACAAAAGGCCGCTGGATGTCAGGAAGCGCGATGTCGCCGAGGTCAATAAAATGCAAAAGCCCATCAAGATCGTAGTCCACGCGCTTAAAGCACGTCTTTAATTCACTCATTACGCTTCTCTTTTTGTTAATTCGGCATTCTTAGGGTCGTAGATGTAATTGGAGATTGTGCCTTCCTTAATTTTCTCCACGGCTTCGTCGATTGCGAAGAGCGGCACGAGAAACCACTCGCGTGGGATGACTGGCCTGCCGAAGCGGTCCTTGATCTGGATCTCTAACCGCGCCGGGGCAAAGATGCGGTGGATCAGGTTTTCCAATTTGGTCCTGTTAACGTTGAAAAGCTCGTAGGTAGCTACAACCTCGACGTCGGCCATAAGAAAAGTGGATTGAAGTCGTGCACCAGCGATACGCTTTTCCACGCCAATATTGGTGACGCCGACCTTGTGCACAAGGTTTCGGTTTTCCGCTACAACCGGATGATCGGATTTGCTCCTGAGCACGTAGATAGTACCACTCGCTTCGTCGCCGTCGACCGTCTGGTCCGAGAATAGAGGACCGGAAGTCGGGTCGGTGATCCGCCTGCCCGCTTCATCCTTGTTCAGCGCGCGCTGTAACGAGCGCATGAGCATGTTGCTCTCGGTGCCGTTGTCGAAGATCACCCTTAGCCTTGCATCCGTGCGGCCCTGCTCGGTCAAGGTGATCTCGCCCTTCTCTGCGACGTAGGCCTTCTGGCCGCCGACGATAAAAAAGCGCCCCGTTTCAATCTCGGCCTTCATCTCGAAGGGACGGGTCTCACGTAGGCCAGAATCGAGCTCCTTCTGCACCTGCTCAAAAAGCGGCTTAAAGGTCTCAAAATCTTCGCATTTATCACGGCCCGCAATCTCCTTAGCGGCCTTCTTCTCTGCGCTAGATCGGACGTACTTTAACTCGGTTATTGGTGAGACTTCGGCCTCGATTCCGAGCTCCGCGAGCAAGGCATCATCGTCGAGCTCTTCCTCATTGGAAATCGCAGCCACGCCGCCATCGAGCAAGCCGTGATGATCCATCGGCGCGATCAGCTCTCGGCAGTCGGTTTGTGCTCGGATGCGGTCGAGGCGGACGGCGTAAAGTCTCTCGAAGATGTCCCTGTCGTCGCCATACTGCGGGGCGCGCCCATGCTCTTCGACAAATCGCTGTATCTCTTCAAAGCCAGCGATGATCCGCTCCTCACGCGGTGTGCGCACGGGCACCTTCTTTTCTTCGACCTCGACGCCCAGCTCGGTGAGCAAGGCATCGTCTTCATCAGTAAATTGCTTAGGCATTGGCAGCCTCCGCCTTCATGCGGGCGAGGAAAGCCACGCCTTCTGCCATCTTTTTTTCCCAGGCATCGGGTGAAGTGATGGAGGGAAGCCGCCCGCGCTCCTGCTTGAACTTTACAGCCCGTCGGGCCAAGTCACGTGCCTCTTCGGGAGTAAGCTGCACCTTCTTAGCAGAGATGACAGCGGCGACTTGCTTGAGGCTTTCCTCGCTCATGGTTTTGGCGAGGATCGCATAGGCTTCGCTGAATGGATTTATCCGGTCGATCAGATCAATGTCCAGCTCACGAACATCCATGGCAAACTTGCGAACACCATCGATCAGGGCGGTATTGGCGGCCTTTTCCTCCTGAGTTTCGCTCCCGAGGGCCACTTCCTTGGCTTTCTGGGTCAGATTGAGCGCGGCGATAGCGTGCTGGCGCACGGCCTCTTGGTCGGCTTCGTCGAGCTCGGGGCACTTGTCCCTGATGATCTTGCCCATGCGCACTTGCGTCAATTCTTCGGGCACCAGCTCCTCGTCAAAGAGGCCGCGCTCTACGGCGGTCTTGTCCTGTGCGAAGGCGGCGATGATCTCGTTCAGGTCTTGCTGGCAGATACGCTCGGCTTCCTTGCTTTTCGGCTCGGCCAGCCCCTTAATCTCGATCTGGAACTGGCCCGATTCCTCGTTGAAGCCGACATTGCACTTTTCGGGATCGTAACCGCCTTCACCGTAATCGAAGCCTACTTGCGGCCCGCTGGCCACGGTCTTTGGCGTGAAGTTGAAGCGGGGCGCGAGCACCTGCTCCATGAGCAAGCTCGCAGCGATCGCCTTCAACGTGTCGTTCACAGCCTCGGTTACGGATTCCTCCGAGGCGTCGGGCTCGGCGATCAGGTTAGTGAAGCGGGCGCGGGTCTTGTCCTTTGCATCACGGGTTGCGCGGCCGATGATCTGTACTATCTCCGTCAGACTGGCGCGATAGCCGACCGTCAGGGCGTGCTCGCACCAGACCCAATCAAAGCCCTCCTTGGCCATGCCCAGGGCGATGATGATGTCCACATAATCGCGATTGTCTTTCTGGGTCGGATCTTTGAGCGCGGTCGAGACTTTCTCGCGCTTGGCGTCGTCGTCGACCAGATCGGCGATGCGCATCACGCGGCCATCAGGCCGCTTCACAAGCTGGAAGCCCGTGGCTGGATCGGTGCCCTGCCACTCACCAAGCTCCTCGATGATGTGCTCAACTTCTCTGATCTTATCCTTAGTGCTCTCGCGAGAATTGACAGAGGGGATGTGGATGATCGTCTTCTCTTCCGGGTCGAGCACCTTGAGGATGTCGTCGGCATAGGCGCCGGTGTAGAAGTAGTACCCGATGTCGAGCGTCTTTAAATACCTGTAGCCGTTGAGCTGCTCGTAGTAGGTATAAGTGACGGTTTCGAAGCGCGCCTCGTCATGGGGCATAAGCACGGGCTCGGCGTCGCCCCGGAAATACGATCCCGTCATAGCAACGACATGCACCTTGTCGCGGGCGATCAGCTCGGCGAGCTGCCCGCCCAGCTTGTTGTCGGGATTGGCAGAGACGTGGTGGAACTCGTCCACGGCCACCAGGCAGTCGTCGAACGCCTCCATGCCGAACTTCTCGACCGCGTTGCGGAAGGTCGCGTGCGGGCAGACCAGCACTTGGTCGGCACTGTTCAGAAACGACCCCACGGAATCCGCTTTGCTTCGCTCGGAGCCCGGCGCGTTGCAGAGGTTCCATTTTGGCTCGACATGCCAATCAGCCCAGAAGCCGAACTTGGACAGGGGCTCATCGGCGAAGCTCGATCCGATGGACTTCTCCGGCACCGTGATGATGGCCTTGCGAAGCCCCTGATTGTGCAGCTTGTCGAGTGCGATGAACATGAGCGCGCGGCTCTTGCCCGAGGCAGGCGGCGACTTGATCAAAAGATACTGCTCGCCACGCTTTTCAAACGCGCGCTCCTGCATCGGGCGCATGCCCAACTCGTTCGACTTGGTAGAACTGCCGGTTTGGGCGTATTCAACTGAAACCGCGGGCACAATATTCTTCATCACGTCACCTCAAAATCGCTAAGCAGCTCGCGCATCCACTTAGATACGCTCGGCCACGAGTAAGACCGGTACTTGCTCCACGACTTGGAAGAGTTGACTCTGCCCGCCGCTTCAATGCGATTTGCCATTTCGTCGTGTGGATAGACATACACCCGGCCGCCATCGACGAAAGCAATATATAAGCCTTTGCCAATATACTTGTTGTCTATCGTCATACGTCCCTTGAGTTGGATGCGATAGAACCTCTCTCCGTCGTTGTGATAGGCGATGAAGTCGGCACCAAGCCAATCATCCGAAAGCAGGATACTGTTGTAGCCGTATTCGGCCAGCCGCCCTGCGACACGATGAAAATTGTAGGTTTCTTTTTGCCGCGAGTTCAGCTTCCCATACTCGACCTTCTGTAAAGCCAGCGGATCGCTAGGGTGGGTCATGCTGCCCCCTCCTTGGTCATCTTGGTGTAGAGCTCGAAGAGCTTTTCCAGCCGCTCGGTGTCGTTGCGGAAGCGGCGACCGATATAGATGCGTTCCAGCACCTCGTCGTTGCGCTCATGCGCGACGCGAAGATCGTCAGGCATCTTCTCCGGGTCGTAGAGATCGGCAATGGTCGCAGGGAAATGCGCCTCGCGCGCTAGAAGGATGCCCTCGGCGCAGCGGGTCAGGTCTTCCTTGTTCTTCTCGGTCAGCTTAGGTACTGGGAACGTGTTCCATCCAAGTGTGTTAGCGTAGGAAAGCCGCATTTCCAATCGCGCTGAGATAGCGCCCATCCATATCCAATGCAGCCGAGACGAGATTAATGCTAGGTTCCAGAGCGGCGCATCACAAACGGCGAAGTTCCTGTCCCCAACAATCGTGTTGGCGTCAAAACATCCAGCCGTTAGAAACTCCCTATTCTCCGAAGTCACTCTTGGAACGACAATACAGTCTCGCTCGCAAATTCCCTGAATCTGACGAAATTTATGGGGGTAGATCGCATAGTCTCGTGTCGTGGCAGCCTTGCTCTTAAGACGCATCTCCCTAACGCGCTCTACGCGCTCTGAGATTTGTGGGATGGACATCGCATCATCCACTTCGGAATCTTCTATCCAAATACAATAACGAGAAAGTCCATTTATCAGCTCTTGGGCCCCAACAAATTTCTTTATGAACTGCACCGATTCTGGAGCACCCGCCTCAAGAGCCTCTTTATCATCCTCACTCAGGAAGAGGTTTCCTCCGTCAGTGGGCATATTCCCACGTATCATGAATCCGCGATCATCAGATGGACGAGAAATCGCTGACACAATGACGCGGCTTCCTGCGATGAGATAAGCGTTGATATTATTGACAAGTCGTACAGCTGTTTGGCCATCGCAGCTCTGCTCGTACAGCCTCTTGGGCAATGAATTTTCAGCCGAAACGCCGACGATTACCACAGTCACTCCGGCATTATTGCTGGCCAAATTTGCCCACTTGAATGATGTGTGAGCGAAATTTATGTCCATAGAATTTTTGTATATCATCGGCCACAATATTGGGACCTGCTCACCCTGACAAATAGAGTTCGTACTTACGAAGCTGTACGCTCCTTCAGTGCAAGTGAAATAATCGGATGCAATTTTGAACCAACACGCAACTACGTCAAGTGAACGCCAAGTTTTAGTATGTTTTTCAAAAATATGACGAACGTCATCTTTTTGATCGGCTGTCTGCTTTGAGCTTCCAGCATATGGCGGATTACCACAAATGTACGTCTCCCCGCCCTCGTTCTCGAAGTCGATCTCGGCCTGGTCGAGCGGAGTGTTGAAGAGATCGTCGCCGTGAATCTTCACGCCCGTTCCCGTTGGCGGGCAGATGCTCAGCCAGTCAAGCCGCAGGGCATTGCCGCAGGTGATCCAGTTCATGGCGTCAAGCGGCAGGAAGTCACGCAGGGCCTCCTTCTGCCCGCGATATAGCACGTCGCACTGATACTCGGCGATGATCAGCGCCAGGCGTGCGACTTCTGCCGAGAAATCCCGTAGCTCGATGCCGCGAAGGTTTGTCAGCGGAATCGAGGAGCGGAGGTCCGCCTCGCCGCGGCATTTGTTGATCTCGGCCTCGATGGCGCGCATTTCCTTGTAGGCAATCACCAAGAAGTTGCCGGAGCCACAAGCCGGATCAAAGACCCTGATCTTAGCCATGCGGTTGCGTAGATTAAGTAGCTTGCGCGCGTTGTCGCCCGCCTCCTCAAGCTGCTCACGCAAGTCGTCGAGGAAGAGCGGATTCAGAACCTTTAGGATGTTGGGGACGCTCGTGTAGTGCATCCCAAGCGCGCCGCGCTCCTCGTCATCAGCGACGGCCTGGATCATCGAGCCGAAGATGTCTGGGTTGATCTTCTTCCAGTCGAGATTGCCGATATGTAGCAGGTAGGACCGCGCAATCTTAGAGAAGCGTGGCACGTCCATGCTGTCAGAAAACAGCCCGCCGTTCACATAGGGCAAGCCGCTGGCCCATCGGGGCAGACCGGCGGCGCCGCGATCCTCTACCTTCGTGTTCATGGCAAGGAAGAGCGTGCTGATCACCTCATGAGTGTTCGAGCTATCCGGCGCGCTCATCTGTTCGATCGTGGACGTGAACTGGTCGTCTTTTTCGAAGATGTCGGTGTCTTCGGCGAAGAAGCAAAAGATCAGCCTTGCCATGAAGTGGTTCATATCGTGGCGGCGATCAGCGGTGCCCCACTCTGGGTTGTCCTTCAAAAGCTGGACATAAAGCCGGTTGAGCCGCCCCGTGGCCTTGATGTCGAAGGCACTCTCGCGGATTTGTTCGACGGTCGAGATCCCCGCCAGTGGCAGGAAGAAGCCGAAATGCTCGGGGAAGTCTTTGAACGGCGTGACGATCGGCGGCACGTCCGACACGAGGTCTTCGGCCTCCAAGGTGATGCCGTCCGTGGCCAGGATGAATTTGACGCGGTTGCGCGTGTTCTTCGTGGCAGGGCTCTCGCGGAGCTCGCGGATCGTGTCGGAGACCTGGCCTTCGGGGCAGACTTTGATGTGGATGTTGCTGGTCTGAAGCACGCCGCCGATGTCGGATTTGTTCGACGCACCGCTGCGCAGACGCCTGATGGTGGTGGCTTTGTTTCCAAACGCTTCGAGGAATGCAAAAGGGAACTTCTCAGCGTCGAATGGCGCCTCGGCCAGCGCGGAAATCGCTTCTTCGATTTCAACGGCGTTCATGAGTACACCTTTATCACGAGAGACTCAGACAGGTCGGAGTATGTACGCAGAAGTTCAGAGACAGAGCCTACGAAGAATCTAAGTGGTTCGATGTCTGTGCGCATGCGTTGCTCTTTACAAATGCCTCTAATTGCTACTAGCAATACGGTTTTCTCGTGACGCTAGCACGCTCTATGAGCGAAACAAAACCAGTATTTAGTAACAGAAATCTCATTTTTCCGACGCATCGCAAAGGATCTTCCAAGTTAAGTCGCAGGTGTGTGCGTATCGTCGTTTTGCTTGAGCTTTAGGAGGGAGGGCTCAGAGCGTGGCTGTTTGAAAGCGCAAAATTCAAACTTGCGAACCACACTGCATTTAGTGTTGCGGGACAGCACGTGACACTGTATTTTGTACATACTTGCCGCGCATGATGTGTGGCTTCCACCCATGGCGTCCGTCATTTTTTGGCGGCTGCCGAAGCATGGAAGCTCCATCATGTTGAAAAAAGTCTCCCCTGAACGTCTCCGTGAAATCCAAGAGCTGCCAGATGGTGCGCGCGTGCGTGTGCGCGAAATCGCGGCTCTCGAAGACGTCTCCATGTCCACCGCTTGGCGCCGTGTGCGCGACGGCGATTGGCCAGTTGTCCGCGTTGGCGGGACAACACGGATCTTGCTGGGTGCTTATCGCCGCAAGCAGCGAGTTGCGGATTGGGACTGATCTCATGAGTCAGAAACCTAAAGACCCCGTCAAACCTCTCGAAAATTCGGAAAACTGGCAATCCATCGGTGCGCTCGCAGAAAAGTTGATCAAGGACGCTGGGGGCAAAAAGTGAACAGCATTGCCACCCCCAACACTCACACAGAAGAAGAGCCACATAACGTCGAGGCTGAGCAATCTATCCTCGGTGCAGTACTTCTCAATCATTCATGTGGACCCGTTGAGTCGGTAGGCGGCGCCGACATTTTCTATGAAGCCGTTCATGCCGAAGTTTACCAAGTATGCCGCAACTTGGAAAAAGCAGAGAAGCTTGTTTCACCCGTCACGGTCAAAGCCAGCATATCCGAAGAGCTGAAAGAAAGAATGGAGCCGCTGGGTGGTGTCGGCTATCTCGCCAAATTGGCAGGTTGTCCGATCTGCCCATCGCAAATGGGCGATTACGCTGAGATCGTGGCCGAGGCTGCCGCCAAGCGCAAACTGCTCGCAATCATGCACGATGCCAAAGACGGCATCGCTGACGGCAACTTGAGCGCATCTGATGTTGCTGCGCAAATGGAAGCCCGTTTTCAGACGCTCACTGCCTCTGAAAGCCGTGTCAGACCTGTCTCGATGATGCAGGCTGTCGAAGGCGCCTTGAAGGAAATACACGCCGCCTACAACGGTGAAGCGCGGCGTTGCGTTATGTCCGGGGTTAAATCCCTTGACCGTTTTGTGCCGGGCTTCGCACCTGGTGAAATGTGGCTTCTCGGTGGACGCCCCTCCATGGGCAAGACGGCAATCGCACTTTCCATGGGACTTAATGCTGCGCGGGCTGGGCACCCTGTCGTAATTGCCAGCCTTGAAATGACACCCCAGGCGATGGCGATGCGGGCGCTGTCCGAAGCGACAGGCGGAACTTCGTCTGCGACGTCATACACAAATCTGCGTTCAGGTGATTTCTCAGAACAGCAGCATGACGCCTTGGGGAGCGCGGCTCGCGGCGTAGCTCATCTGCCCATCACTTTCCTTCCCCGCGAGTATCAAGACACGAGCCTTTTGCAGGTCGGCGTCAAACAGGCTCTCCGTCAATGGGATTGGGAGAAGCTTCCACTCGTTATTGTAGATTACGCCCAGCTGCTCCGCTCGAATGCAGCAACGCGCTACGAGCAAATCACTGACGTCAGCCTTTCTTTGAAAGGAATGGCCATGAGCTTGGACGTTCCTGTAATTGCCCTGTCGCAATTGTCCCGCGCGCTTGAGCAACGCGAAGACAAACGTCCTGTCATGTCGGACCTGCGTGAAAGTGGCCAGCTTGAGCAAGACGCCGATGGCGTCCTCTTTTGTTACCGCGATGAATATTATCTCGAACGGGATGAGCCTGATCCGAAAGATCACGAGACACACGCTGCTTGGGAAAAAGCTATGGCGGCGCAGCGCAACCGCCTCGAAATCATTATTGCGAAGCAGCGCCAGGGCGCTATCGGAACAGCGAAGCTTCACTTCAATCCTGCTTTGAACCTGATTTGGGAGTAAAGCTATGAGCATAAGAGTTATGTCCGAAGTCTGGGATGATGAAGAGCTTTCACCGACCGAAAAGTTCATTCTAATTTCCCTCGCCGATCATGCCGACGATCAAGGATATTGTTATCCTTCTGTTGCGAGGCTGGTGAAGCGGACCGGTTTTTCTGAGCGTACTGTGCAGACAGCAGTCAAGCGGTTGTGTGAAGTGGGAAAGCTGCGCATCGATCAGAATGCAGGCCCAAAGGGATGCAATCTCTTCACCGTTTATCCAGCTCGCGTCACGCAAACCGCAGCAGCTAGACCCCCGCAGGAGCTGCACCCCGCAGATTCTGCACCCCAGCAGGAAATGCGAGCCCCCCCGCAGCAGATGCGCCCTACCCCCGCAGGAGCTGCACCCGAACCGTCAGGAACCTTCAAAAACCGTCAAAATGAAGATCACCACAACGGTGATCCATGCTTTTCAGATTTTTGGGAACGGTGGCCGCTTAAAAAGCAGGGAAAGCAAAAAGCTGCGCAAGCGTTCAAGCGCCTCTCCAAGCTGAACAAGATCAAGGCCATTGAGCACGTCTACGGCTGGGCCACGTCCTGGAGGAAAAATAACCCGACAGCCAGTGATATTCATCCGGCGACTTATCTGAGCGGGCATCGGTGGCTCGATGAAGACCAAACTGGCGCTAACGCGGATCCTCGAATATCCAAGTATATAGCGCTGGCCCAAGAAGACTAGAGAAGACCTGGCAGGTAAACTCTGCGCAGTCGAACTTAGAAAGATCGCCCTATGTCAAAGAGCAAAAAGACTATCGACAACAAGACACGAAATCTCGCGCCGTCCGGGCTGACCTGGAAACGCGACGCGTTTTGCTCCGAATACCTCAAGGACCGAAATGCCGCGCAAGCAGCGATCCGCGCTGGATACTCGGAGCGAACGGCAAAGGAGCAAGGATACCGACTGCTCACGAATGTTCACATTAAGGCTCGGATTAACGAGCTGTGCCGTGAACATGCACAAAAGCTGAAAATCGAAGTAACTGACGTTCTCCAACGCTTGTGGGATAAAGCCACTGCTGACGTGAATGAACTCGTCCGCGTCGAGCGTCGTTGTTGTCGGTATTGTCACGGGGTCGACCATGAATACCAGTGGAAGACCGTTCGGGAGTTCAGGGGAGTCTACGACAAGGAAATCCGCAAACAGTTCGGTACAGACGATCCTGACAAGCTCATTGAGGTAGGGCGCAAGGTTGATGCTGGTGACAGAATCCCTGGCCTGCCAACAGACGCGGGCGGTTACGGGTTCGATCACACGGCCGACCCCTTGCCAGACTGTCCAGAATGTGCCGGAGAAGGCATTGCGCATGTCGTAGTGGCCGACACCCGTGAGGCTCTGTCACATCCGCTCTACGAAGGCGTCAAGCAGACCAAGGACGGCATTGAGATCAAGATCGCCGACCGGGCAAAGGCGCTCGAACAAGTCGCGCGTCACCTGCAAATGTTCAAAGACGAAGTGAAGCTCAATGTGTCTGACGACCTAGTTGCCGCTGCAAGGGCTATCAGCGCCGCTTCACCGCCTCTCACGCCCCAGTATGCCCGTGACAACGCACACCGGCTCGACGAACTGGAACGATAAAGGCCCAAGACTTGCTCTTAGATCGGAAGACCAGCGGAGCTGACGGCTCTGTCCAATCTAGCCATTCAATTTACTCATTGGTATCAAACTCCAGAAGCCGCAAAGCCATGCCTAGCGCAACTCATGCAAACAGGCATTCAAGAAACGCACGCCATGCGTGAGGTTTTCAAGTTGACCTTCAAAGCCATAGTTCGCTTTTTCCCCATGAAATAAGTTGTTCCGAAGTCTGTAGCCTACGACGGCGCATGCTCTTACAACGTCCCTTTCATTTAATTGACGTTCAAGGCCCCGCTCGATGCAGTCTTGCATCCTCTGCCGCATATTTCCTTCGCGCGGACCCAGTAAGCTAGCGCGCCGCTCAATCGCATCAGGCGCTAAACAATACCTCTCACGAAAATGGTTTATGCTGGCGGACGTGTTCGCGTAGATTTCTTCGGCACTCTGGCGGAACCAGTTTTCAGCTAAGAGTCTCTCGCCGTTTGCGCGATTATCAAAGACACGGCCTTCAAACATTTGCCAAACCAACGAGAACTCGTTGATCCTTTTTTTCTCAATAGGTCTTAATTGGGCGTAGCCGGGGATGATGCGGCCAAGATTGTCGTTCGTAGCGGCCAGAAAAGTCATAGTTTAACCTCTTGATTAATGCTTCTTTGCTGGCTCGCTCTTGGTTGAGTTTGAGCAGGTGGGCCAGGGTTTCGTCTTCGGTCAGTTTGCCGTGGCCCCAGCCGTAAGACTCGGCCACCGCTTCGTCCAACGCCTTATGGGCGTGGTCAAGCCATGCGGGGCGGGCGTTGTGGTGGTTCTTGAGGGTGCGTTTCTTAAGTGCCTAGGTTTTGCCAACCTGTCTGACGCTCTCTTCTGCGCGCTGTTCGATGAAACCAACGCCCTGCTCGAAGAGCTGCCCTCCGCCCCCTGAGAGCGCGGCATCGGGCTCGCCAACCTGCGCGCGATTATAAGCTTGATGGAAGAGCGCCGCCGCCTCCAAGCCTTTGCGGATATGCCCCACATAAGCTACTTCGCTGTATCGTCTTCTTCCTCCCGCTCCTCGGGAAGAGGGACATTCATATCCTCGGCTCCGATGGCAATGCCACGCTCGACAAGAGCATTGTAGGCGGCCGCGGTGAGCCCCGGCGTCCCCGCCGCATGAAGACGGCGGATTGCGAAATGCGGATTGAGGATGACCGCATGGGAAAATTCTCCGGCGGTGCCAGGCGCGACACGGATAAAACCGAGTTTGGCAAGTTCTCTCATCCGCTCCTTCCAGGAGCGCACCGCACGCTGGCCGGTATAGCTGGAATGAAAGGCCAGCTCGTCAGCGTTCTGCAAGCTGACATACATCTCGTCGAACGCCTGCCCCCAAAGGGCTAGATAGGTCATCGAGGTGCGCTTGCTGCCCGGTGCCAGGTCATCAATGATGTTCATGATTAGCGGCATCGTGCGCGGCACGGAGGTGAAGCCGTCATAGACATTGCGGTGCCACAGATCGTCAGGAGACAGATCAGGCCAGAGCCGCGTGCGAAGGTCTGTTATCTTTTTGGAAATTTTTTTCTTGGGTGTCCTGACCATTGGGCCCTCATGTGCTAAAGGGGACGGGCTGAAGTATGGACCTTCAGCCCTGTCGTCGGTGATTGCGGCGGTGCGAGGTTTGGACGCTCGCTCCGATATTCATCCTCTCATCGGCGACAAGGTCAATATGCGCGCAAATACGTTTATTATCAAATGCTTAGATCGCGCGCCTTGATATTTGAAGCTGCCGTTCGGGCCGATCTAAACGGTGGGGATAGCGAAATAAGCGCCCACTGAACATTTGAGTTGGCGGAAACGTATCTGAAAACCGCCCCGAAACCAACGAGATAAAGGGTTTGGGTGGTGCTCGACGTTATCACGGTTATCGCTTGTTCTCGCGGTGCTCGCTGTGATCGGGGCGAAAATGCTCTTCGCCGAGAGCAGGTGTTCAATCGGTTGATCGCTCACTGCATCCATTCCTGTCCAACTCTTCCAGCCGGTGCGCGTCCGCGCGAGTATACTAAGGCGTGCTGATCGGTGAAGCGGTGCTAATTGCGCGAGCAGCGGCAATCAGATCCTTTGAACATCCAGCTTCACTTCGTCATTGAACATTTGCAAGTGGCGCGCGACCTCTTCGAGTGCCTTCGCTAGGTCTGCAATCTTGACCTCAATGCCGTCTTCGGTCTGCTTAGCAGTGACGAAGATGTCCAGCGGGGACCTGTCAAGCGAAAATCCCCACCCACACCCGCGCTGCGGCAGATTTGGATTTGATGGCTAAGCACTACCGGTGATGTAAAAGAAAAGCCGCTCAGCTAGTTCGGTACGCTCTTTCGACGTGTCAAAGCGGCGGTAACTGGCGTCCAATCCCTTCAAAGAATGGTCGCAGAAGAGGTCAGCGACGTAATCAGGCACTGGCGGTTCGGCCTTTCGGCAAAACTCCTTTATGGAGTTCCGAAAGCCGTGTGTGGTCAACTCAGGGTCGAACCTTTTCAAGACTTTCAGGACAGCGTTTTCAGTTAAGTGTCCAGTAGTAGACGGGCTTTCAAATATGTACTGGCCGCGTGAAGTGGAACGGAGTTGGTCAATCTTCGCAAGTAATTCAGAAGGTAGCTTCAAGGAATACGCACGTCCCGACTTCATTCGGCCTTTTGTCGACTTGTCCATTCGCTCAGGGACCGTCCAAACGCCGGTGGCTTCGTTGATGTGGTTCCATCCAAGTCTGACCACGACACCAATCCTGTGAGCCGTCACCATAGCCGTGAGGATCGCCAGTTTTGTACTATCGCTGGCCTGGGTGCCTTGGACCCATTTCCATAGCACGGGCAGCCTCTCAGCCGGCAATGTACCGTGATGCTTTTTCTTGGTGACACGTTTGGGAAAATTTGAACGTGGCGGTGTAGGGTTGTTTTCGCAGAACTCCTGAACGATTGCGCGCTCGAAGACCTTGTTGACATGTCCAAGCGCGTGTCCCGCAGTGACAGGCTTGTCTTTGAACAAGGGGTTTAGGAGATTGAACACCTCTCGGCGTCTTACCTTGTTGATTGGTCGTGCGCCAAGAACTGGGCTGATATGGATCTCGTGAATGGCTCGCGGGCGTCGACGACTTGGGCCCTCTTGCAGTGTGGGCTCCACGTCAGCAAACCACTCTTCCCACATCTGATCATAGGTAGGCACCGAATTTGTGCCCCTTTGTTCAAGACCAGCCAAGACCTGCCCACGAACGACGCCATCTAGCTCACTTGCCGTGTTTGCGTTTGAGAAGCCACGTTTCAGCGCCTCGTTGCTAAAGCCTTCTTTCTTGAGCCGCTTGGCCACGACTGCAAGTTCGCGGCCAGTAGCGAGGCTCACGGTCGGGTAATCTCCTATCTTCAACCATGTGCCGCTTCGAAAGTAGAAAGCCTTCGAGCCGTTTGGCCAACCGCGTACATAGAGACCATCACGCCCGCCTGCGCTCTTAGCCTCTCCTGGCGATGAGGGCTTCCATTTCCGGATTGAAACGTCTGTTGTCAGGGGCTGGCTCAATCAGATACACTTTTCTCACTTGTAGATACACTTTGATACTGACATTTGGTGGAACCAAGTGCAAGCGCATGATAGCAGAAATCCATATTATTGTTCAATTTTATGCGCTTACTATATTTCTTGACTTTATAATGAAAGTGGGTATCGCTCCCTGAGCCTCCGCCATCACCGCAACAATTATTTAAATAATTTTTTTATTAAATTTTAAGCGAAGCTAAAATCTACAGCCACACACGTTAATCACACACATCGACCACACTAAAACTATCAAGATCTGCGCGAGCGTCACACTTGCCAACGGAGATTGTCCACCACCTCAAAGTGTCGGGCTGATATTTTACTATCTTAGCTAGGGGCAGGACTTCTATCCAGGACATGATCTGAAGGTCAGAGAACCGGCTGTTCGCTGGGATTGGGACCGATGTCCGGTATGCGGGACAAAACTCCATTTCGCTGCTTCAACGACCAACAGCCGCTGTCTGCGCCATTGTAGATATGTCGTTACTCGCGGGACATTTTCTTTAACCTCTCAGGTTTGGGAAGAAGGAGATGTTCATGATCAATGATCAACGCGAGACTCAACGCAAGTTGCGTATACTGCGACATGCGGAGGAGATCGGTCACGCCGCGTCGCCTGGCCTGCCTCTCCATCGGCTATGCGAACGGCATCCGTCGCGTTGGTCAGAACAGCGGCACAGTCCTGATCGGCGGGCAAGAGGCGCCGATCCTGGGCTGCATTTCAATGAACACCACTGTCGCCGACGTCACCGGCCTCGAATGTATCTCGGTTGGCGACCCGGCGGTGATCTTCGGCGGCCCGCGCGACACGCGCAGCTCTCTGGAACAGGCCGAGGCGCAGTTCGGCACCATCATCGCCGATCTCTATACCGACTGGGGCCTGAGCAATCACCGGATCACCCGCTAGACGCGGTCTCAACTGCCCTTGATGTTGATCGAGAAACTGGTGCGCGCCCCTGCAGGCGGCGGCGGGAACGGGGCAGCCCGCTGGATCATCCGCAGCGCCGCCTGGTCCAGCTTCGGCGAGCCCGAACTGCGCGCAATCGAAACCCCCGCCAACCTGCCATTCCCGGCGATGCGGAACGCCACCACCGCCGTCCCCCGGCTGCCCACGCGCGGACGCGGCACGCGAGAGATCTTCCGCATGACCTTTCCGGGATAGTTGCTGGCCGCGGCATTGCCGGCGGCCCGCGATTTGCCCGAACCTTGCGCCGCCGACCTGGTCTGTGTCTGAGCCCCCGTGGCACTGCCCGCGCGCGCGTTCTGCTGCGCGTTGCCCTTGGGCTGCGGCTTGGGCTTCGACTGCGTCGTGCGCTTCGGCTCGGGTTGTCTCTTCTTCGGAGCGGCCTTGGGCGGTTCGGGTTTATGCGCTTCCTCGAACTCCGCGCTGCGCGTCTTGGGCCGCAACGAGCGTGTCACCGCCGTCGGCGCCTCGTCCACCGGCTCCAGCATCTCCGCCTGCTGCGGCTCTGTCGGCTGCACGCTTTCCTCTGGCACGGTCTCGGACTGAGTCACCGGGACCAGTGGCACGTTCGGCGTGATCTCTGCCTGCTCGACCGGGTCAGGCGCATTTTCGGCGGGCGTTTCGGTGGGCACAACAGGATCAGTCTCGGCCAGTTCCACCGGCTCGGCGGTTTCCTGCGGCTCGACCTCCGGCAAGGATTCCTCGGGCCGGTCCTGCGCGGTTTCTTGCGGCGTATCCTGCGCCGTTTCCTGAGGTGTCTGTTCTTCCGTCACCTCTTCGGGCGTTTCCTGCGCCGTCACCTCCTCGGGGGTCGTCTCCTCGACGGCCTCCTCGGTGGCATCCGGCGTCATCACCCCCGCCGCCATGTCGGCAAAGCTGTTGCCGATGCTGGCCTCGACGCCGCCCGCATCGCCCTCGATTTCGATCGCCTCGCCCTGGAACACCGCCGCAACCACCGTGCCATGCAGCACCAGCGCCGCCGTGGCGGCAAAGGTCTTCACAAGACGGGATGACGCGATCATTCCAACCCCCTTTCGGTGACGATCACCACCCGCTGCGCCCCGGCGCCGCGCAGATCCCGTGCCAGGTTCACAAGCGTCTGCGCCGACAGCTCCTGGTCGGGGACCACCCGCACCACCTCGCGCTCTTCCTCGCTGCGACGCGCCAGGAAATCCCCGGCCGACGCGATATCCTCGCCGCGAAAACTCATCCGCCCGTCGGGATGCACCACCAGCGTGTCGGGCGGCGACCGCCCTTCCAGGTCCGCCGTCCGCACAAGGCTCAGTTCCTTGTCCAACGGCTGCGACAGGGTGCCCGCCACCATGAAGAACACCAGCATCAGGAACACGATGTTGATCAGCGCGATGGTCGGCTCCCGCCGCGAGGATGTCTTGGCCTTGCGCATCTCAGGACCCCAGCACGCTGATGCTGACGCGCTCGATGCCGCGCAGAACAACCAGAAGATCGGTCAGGCGCTGTGCCGTCACGCCGTCGCGCAGGCTGACGACCACGGGACGCGCCTCGTCGCTCTGCGGCATCTCCGCAAAGGCGGCACTCAGCCCTTCGATCTCCATCTCCTGTCCGTTCAGGCTCAACCCCTCGTCGCTCAGGCGCAGAAAGCTGATCTTGGCCTCGCTGCTGCCACTGCCGCCCGCCCCGGCGGCGGCCAGCTCGACCTCCGCAAAGCGCGAAAACGTCGAGGACAGCATGAAAAACAACAACAGCAGGAAGATCACGTCGATCAGCGACGTCATCGACAAGCGCCTGCGCCGCGAGGTCTTACGCACGGCTCGGCTCCGCCTCGAACTCGGTGGCATGCCCGGCCCGGCCCTGCGGATAGAGGACCGTCGAAATCGCCCGCTCCGCCGTGACCCGTTCGCCGTCCATGCGGCCCTCGAACCAGCTCAGCACCATCGAGGTCGGCATGGCAACGGCCAGCCCCACGGCGGTGGTCAGCAGCGCCACCCAGATGCCACCCGCCAGAAGCGACGGATCGACCTGCGACCCGGCCTCCTGCAAGGACTGGAACGCCTCGATCATGCCCAGCACCGTGCCGAACAGACCCAAAAGCGGCGCCAGCTGCGCCACGCTGTCCAGCAGACGAAACCCGCCTTCCAGACGGGCAAAGCGCGATTCCGCCTCGGCCTCCAGCCGCTTGGCATCCTCGGGCCGGGCCGAGAACGCCATTTCGATCACCGGCGCAAGGTAGCTTTTCGATTGCTTCAGCGCCGCCAGCGCCGCTGCAAGGTCGCCCTCGTCCCAGGCCGCAACCGCGTCTTTCAGCGCCTTGTGCCGTCCGACACCGGCCGCCGAGAACTGCCAAAGCTTGTAAAGGATCGTCGCCAGCGTGATCACCGACACCGCCAGCAGGATCAGGACGACCGGACCGCCCAGATCGGCAACCTGGCGCAGGCTTTCCAAGATCCCGTTCATCCCGTCACCTCGATATCGGTCCGCGTGTCCAGTTTCAGGTCGGTCGCGCAGGCGTTTTCCGGCAAGTCCGCTGCCTCGCAGGTATGCGCGCCGTTGATCAGCACCTGGCCCAGCCCGTCACAGGCCATGCCCGGCACGGTAAACTGGCGCACCCGCGGGCGGCCCGGCGGCAAGGTTCCGAAATCGAACAGCGTCAGGCGATCCACCTGTCCCTGGCTATCGAACAGCACGGTTTCATACACCGCTTTGTCGATCTGGCTCTGATGTCCGTTGATCACCAGGAAGGTCAGCGTGCAGCTATCTTCGTTCGCCTTGGTCGCGTTCAGCTCGATCAGCACGGCCTCGCCCAGCTCTTCTTCCTGCGCCAACACGCCTTGTGCCGCCAACAAACCCGTCACCATCGCAACGACGCCGGTCATGATCCTCTTCATCTCGCGTCTCCTTTTCACGTGATCCACGCCGCGCACCGCAGGATGCAGGCCGGGACACGTTTCAAACCAATTCGCGGCGCGGTCAAGCGCCCCCAACCGTGACTATCGCGGAAAATGAGGGGATTTGGAACGCGGCTTGCCCGCAGATCGCAATTTCGTGCGAATCCCCCGATCTTCTGCCACCGGTACATGTCGTGCGTCGGCCTGGCAGAAGATGAAACTTGGCTTGGAGACGCGTTGGCGCATGTGTCTCACATCCGAATGTGACACTCAATACCTAAACGAATTTATCAGGTATACCCGCCGCCCTCGTCTCCTCCCACGGGCCAAAACGAAAACGGGGCGCGCCCATTGGACGCGCCCCGCAAAAATCAGGCTTTCAGCGCTGTTATACCTTCGAGGCAGCCGCGCTGCGCGGACCTGCGATCAGCCAGATGATGAAGCCGATAATTGGCAGGACGATCACCAGTAAACTCCACAGGACTTTCTTGCCGGTCGAGGCGCTCGAGCCGATGATATTCACCAAGGCCCAGATATCCAGGACCAGAACGATAAGGCCTCCAAGGCCACCAATCTCCAACATTTTTTTCTCCTTTGCTACGTGTCTAACGCGTCAGTCTCACGTTTGTTTCAGGCTTTGCGCACTTCACTGGCGCTTTTCAGCACTTGGTCGCCGTCCTCCTGTTCGATCAGGTACGCGGGGCAATCCTCGTCAGCGTCCCGCGTTATCTCGGACCCCTTGATCTTGACCGTCGTTTTCTGGGTGTAGACCTTCCTGACCTCACCCTGACCGGTGCCGTTGCCCCAGTCCCATTCAACCGTGTCACCTTGGGAAATGGCCATCTCAGTCGCGCCTTAGCGCGTCGATGAGCTCTTCCCTGGTCATGTCCGACCGGCCTTCGATCCCGACATTCTGCGCCTGATCGTAAAGCTCGGCCTTCGACCACTCCTCGTAGGGCGGCGACTTGCCGCCTTTCTTGGACGGGGCCATGTCGTCGTTGGCCTGCGCATTGGCAATGCGGGCGGCCTTCGATTTGCTGTAGCCCTTGTCGCGCAGCGCTTCGTATGTGTCTTCGTCCTTGATGGACGATCCGTTGGACTGTGCCATGACGGTTTCTCCGAATAATGCTGGGGATAAAACGTCGCGCCGCCCTATTTGTTCCCGCGAACGTGGTGTAACCGCGATATGTGCAGGCAAAGTGCCGATGACCGGAGTGGGTAATGTCGAAGACCGATAACGATCTGATCAAGCAGGAAAAAGAAAAGGAAGCCGTCGAAGAGGCCGCGGCCCTGTCACCACGCCTGATTTTCGAGTCCATCCGCCGCAACGGCGAGGAAGAGCTGGAACGCCCGATGACCGCCCTGTGGTTCTCGGGCATCGCCGCCGGTCTTCTGATCTCGTTCTCGGTATTGACCGAGGCGTTGCTGCGCGCCCACCTGCCCGATGCGGAATGGGCCTATATCATCGAGAATTTCGGCTATTCGCTGGGGTTCGTGCTGGTGATCATGGCCCGGCTGCAACTCTTCACGGAAAACACCATCACCACGGTCGTGCCCGTGATGATCGACCCGTGCGGCCACACCATAGGCCGCACCGCCAGATTGTGGAGCGCGGTTCTGGTGGCAAATATCATCGGTGCCTTCATCGTCGCCGCCTTTTTCGCCTATGGGGGCGTCCTGACAGAGCCGGTCGCCGCCGCCTTTACCGAACTCAGCGAACACGCCACCAGCTTTCCGCCGCTCGAAGGCTTCATGCGCGGCATCCCCGCCGGTGTCCTGATCGCGGCGATCGTCTGGATGCTGCCATCCTCCAAGCGCAACGAAATCGGGCTGATCGTGCTTTTCACGTGGCTGATCGCCTTGGGCGACTTCACCCACGTGATCGCCGGCTCGGTCGAGATGGCCTACCTGATGGTGCAGGGACAGCTCGAGGCGACCCCCGCCCTCATCGAGTTCTTTCTTCCCGTGCTGCTTGGCAACGTGGTGGGCGGCACCATGATCTTTACCGTCCTGACCTATGCCCAGGTCATGCCCGAGGTCGACGAACCCCGTTGACCCCACCTCAGATGAGAAATGCGCGTGACCCCGACAGGGCACGCGCATCCGTGGCCGTTCAAATCTGTGAACAAGCTTAATTATACGACGCTAGCCCGATTTGAGCCTCGCCTTCGTCCAGATCGCCGCCGTGAATGTCCACGTCGCGCAGCGCATTGTTGCGGTCAAGCACCGTATGCACGCTCAGCACCTTGTTCCCATGGCTTTTGCCGGGGTCTGCTATGATCGTCTGAAGCTCGGCACGGGCGTCATCGTCCAGCGCGCTCATGTCCACCGAGACCACATAATCCTTCAACTCGTCGGCCAGTGGCGCGGCTGTCGCGGCCACGGGCATCGTTCCGATCAGAATAGCAAGTGCAAAGCGTTTCATCGTTACTCCCCTCTCATAAGGTTCACTAGGTAAACACATGGAATCAATGAAAGTTCCCAAAAAATTAAGCACCGCAGCCTGGGACGGGCTGCGGTGCTGGGCGCGTTATACGCGCCGCACTGACAGGGGACGGGGGGATGCTGTCAGCGCGTCTCAACGGCGTGTCGCTCGACCTTCGAGCGTTCATGCCTATGTTCTTTCCGCTTCACGAAGATCGCGAAGCCTAGGATCGCCACGTTCACGATGATGAACAGCGCGGGGACAAAAATGTCTGCCACGGTGCCTGTCTGCATCGCCTAGTTGGTTGTGCCGGAACCGGCAGAACTCTCCGTGCTCGCTGCCGGTGCTTGCACACCATTGCCGGCTTCTTCACCATCGGTGGCCAGAATGTAGAACACGCCGAACAGGATCGCCGCGAAAGCTACAACCAAAAGCATCCCGCCAAGGGGACCAATGTGGCGCTTTTTCTGACGTTCCAAATTTGTTTCGGGTGCGGACATGCTGTCTCCTTATCACTTGTTTCATTGCCCCAACGCGCCGCATCGGTGCAGGTTCCAAAAAATGTCCCACTCAGGAAATAAATTTTATCAACGCCTCTTCGCCTCGCCGGAACCCGTCAGCAGGTGTGCCAATCTTCGGAATGCGCGCGCTGTGCGCGCCCGTCTCCAGCCGCGCAAGCTCCAGAACTTCCGGATGTACATAGCTCTTCTGCGCGATAGCCGGCGTATTGTGCAGACGCTCCGCCGCGGCCTCGGCCAGCGCCTTGATGCTGATCTCGTCCGTGCCGGCCGCGACCGCGAAAGCGGCCAGCGTTCCGTGCCAGGTGCGCAGCGTCTTGGCGGTGGCGTCGGTCTGGCACAGCTCGTTCAGCTTCGCGTTCAGCTGGTCCGACGACACGCCCCGCGCATTGCCCTCTCCGTCCAGCCACGACACCAGCGACGGGCCCGGCAGGTCCTGGCAGGCCTCCATCACCTTGGCCAGCTTCCTGCCGCGCAAGGTCTTTTCCACCGGCTTGCCGCCCTTGCCCTTGAACACCAGCGCAATCTCGTCGCCTTCGATGCTCAGGTGCCGCCGCTTCAGCGTGGTCGCCCCATACGTCCGGTTTTCCTCGGCATAGGCCCGCGCGCCGGGCCGCAGCGCCGCGCGGTCGACCAGCGCCAGAACCGCTGCCACCGCGGTGTCCTCGCTCCCCACCTCACCCGAAAGATGATGGTCGATCCAGCGCCGTAGCCGCGGCAGGCTCTGGCCGAACGCGCCAAGCCCCTCGAACTTCGTTTGCGCCCGTTGAGCGGCCCAGTCGGGGTGATACCTGTATTGCTTGCGCGTCCGCGCGTCGCGCCCGGTGGCCAACAGATGCGCATTGCCCATCGGCGCCATCCAAACGTCGGTATAGGCCGGCGGTACCGCCAGCGCCTGCAATGCGCGCCGCTTCTTCGGACAGTCGATCCGCGTGCCGTCGACATTGATGTACGAAAATCCACGGCCGCGCTTCTCACGCCGAATGCCGGGATTGCTGTCCGGGTAATAGACCAGCCGCTCTGCCAAGGGCGATATCCTCCATCACTCAGATAAGAGGACGCTCCGATATCGCTCCGGGTTCCACGTTGCCCAACCGGGCAAGCTCAACTTCTTTGTGAACGACCAGCGCATCGTCCTGCCAGGTGGCCACCCCGGCCTCTCGCAAACGCGTGAGCGTCTTGTTGGTATGCACCAGCGACAGGCCCACCGCATCGGCCAGGTCCTGCTGGCGATAAGGCAGCGGCACACGGCCATTCTCGATCAGATCCAAAGCCTTCAGTCGCTGATAGAAGCGGTAGAGCGCCCACGCCACGCGGGCGACGCCGTTCATCTGACCGATCGTGACCAGTGCTTCGCCCAGCAGTTGCTCCTCACGCGCGGCCAGGTGGGTCAAATCGAAGGCCCGCTTGGGCTGCGCCTGGAACAGCCGCCAGAAATCCGAGCGGTTGAAGACGCACAACTTCATCGACGTGGTCGCCTCGACCGAATGCTGCATTTCGCCCATGACGCCGCTTTGCAGTCCGACAAAATCTCCCGGCAGCACGAAGCCGATCACCTGTCGCCGTCCATCCGCCATTGTCTTGTACCGAATGCCCATGCCGCTCAGCACCGTGTAAAGCTGGGTCGAGGACGCGCCCTCGGCAAGGATCTCGGTGCCCCGCTCGGCGCGCAGTTCCCCGGTCTTGAAGCTCTTCATGAACTCAAGTTCTTCGGCCGTCATCTGGCCGAACAGGTCCAGTTCTCTCAGCGGGCAGGTCCCGCAATCTATCGCCATTCTTCGGGGTATGTCTCAGTTAAATGTGAGCGTCACGAATCTATGTCATGATTGCCTGATACCGAGGGGGTAGTAAATGCAAAAGATTGCGCCACGCGAAGACCTTGTTCTGGTTTCTTCGCGCAAAATTCTGGAAGCTGCGGACCTTGCGGATTTCGCGAAATCGCGTTCGCTAGGCGAGGTGATCGTCGAAAGCGATACCGAGCGCGCGCAGGTACTTCTGTCGGAAAACCACTTTTCTTTTGCGTTCATCGGCCTGCCCGATACCGAACGGCGTGGAACGCTGTTGTCGGCACTTGCTGCCGGGCACACCCATATCGTGCTGCTTGACGATGACGGCTCGGCCCCGGGAACAGTCGGCATGCGCGTGCTATCGCGCCCCTTCACGGATTCCGATCTCGAAGGCGCGATCCGGAATGATGTGGCCCCTGTGGAACATATTTGCACCACAAGGCAAACGCCGCCTGCCGCCTGAAGAATCTCGGGAACCAGCCCGCCGCCTGATCGTTTGTGTCGCATAACGTTACGATCGAAGGATCAAGCAAATGCTTCATTGGGCTCTTACTTTTCTTGTTGTTGCCTTGATCGCGGGCATTTTCGGGTTTGGCGGAATCGCCTCGGCTTCGGCCGGAATTGCACAGATACTGTTCGTCATTTTTCTGGTGCTCTTCGGCGTGGCCATGGTGGCGCGAGCCCTCGGCGGCCGATCTTCCTGACCCGCATCCGGTGTCGACGATAAACAAGCGACTGGCCCGGCACGCCAGTCGCTTTTGTTTTGCGTTCGCTCAAATACGTGAACGCCCCCGCGCTGGCGGCACGGGGGCGTCCGGACAATACCAAATTCTTGTTGCGGCTCAGGCCTTCAGCGTCTCCGTCGACGAAAAGAACATCGCCTGGCTCACCGCCGAACGGACCTGGTCGGATTGGTACGGTTTTGGGATCAGGAACGCAGGCTCCGGTCCCTCGCCCGTGAGCAGACGCTCGGGGAACGCGGTGATGAAGATCACCGGAATGTCCGGCGCATTCTCCATGATGCGGTTCACTGCGTCGATCCCGCTCGATCCGTCGGCCAACTGGATATCCGACAGGATGAGGCTCGGGGTCTCTTCATTGAAAAGCTTCAGCGCATCGGTTTCCGTCCGCGCGATGCCGGTGATCCGGTGGCCCATGTCGCCCACGATGCCTTCGAGGTCCATCGCAATGATCGCTTCGTCCTCGATGATCATCACACGGCCCGACAGCACGCTCGACATTTCCTCATAGGCAATTTCGACCAGTGACCGCGCTTCGTCCTCGGACACGTCCATGATGACTGCGACTTCGGAAAAAGTGAATTCCTCGATCGTGTGCAACAACAGCGCCTCGCGCGTGTTCGTAGTCAGCTTGGCCAAGTGCGCCTGCGCCTTGGCCTGCAATCCTGTGTCGTCGTCCGAAAACACGGCGCCTGATGTTGCCCAGATCGGCTGAAACACCTTGAACAACGCCAGTTTCGGGGAAATAGACGCGTCGAAAACACCACGGTCGCTCAGCACCGCTTCAAGTGTCGCCATGGCGTATTGATCGCCCCGCTCCTGCGACCCGGTCAGCGCGCGCGCATACCGGCGAAGGTAAGGCAAATTTGCACCGATCTTCTCGCTGAGATCCTCGGCAGTCTTTTCAGTCATTTGATTGCTTCCAGTTTTTTTCTACTATCTTGGAACCCAACGTGTTTGATGGCGTTAGGTTCCAGACACAGTGCACAGATGTCAAACTTAGAGACAATAATGACCCGAGCAAAACGGACTTCAAGTGTGGATACGACCATTGACGAGAATCTAAAACGCGCGTTCGACGACGTGGCCAGTGAGCCTCTGCCGTCACGCTTTACCGATCTGTTGGAGCAACTCAAGACCGAAGGCGTACCCAAGGCTTCGGATCCGGAATCGGACAGCAATTCATGAGCGATCCCCGTGACGAACTGGTGGAACACCTTGGCCCGATGCGGGCATTCGCCATGAGTCTGACGCGTAATTCCGCGCTTGCAGACGACATGGTGCAGGATGCGCTGGTCAAGGCGTGGACCAATATCGAAAAATTCGAGCCTGGCACCAACATGCGCGCCTGGCTGTTTACAATCCTGCGCAACACCTATTATTCGCATCACCGCAAGGCGAGGCGTGAGGTATCCGACACCGACGGCGAACTTGCCGCATCCTTGGCCAAAAAGCCCGATCATGACGGTCGTTTGCAAATGCGCGACTTTCATACAGCCTTTGAAAAGCTGCCCGACGAACAGCGCGAGGCGCTTGTATTGGTGGGTGCCGGCGGTTTTTCCTACGAGGAAGCGGCCGAAACCTGCGGCGTGGCCGTCGGCACGATCAAAAGCCGCGTCAATCGTGCGCGCGCGCGTCTGGTCGAACTGATGCATCTGGACGAGGATCAGGTACTCGAAACGACGGACGCGGTCACCGCGGGTATCGTATCGGCGAACAAAAGCGTTGCCTAAGAAGTCCAAAGCCCTGCTCGACGCATACGGAACGATGGTTAACAGACTGTCGTTCCGTCTTTTTGCGTTGTTGGCTCTGGCATTGTTTCCCCTTGGCATCATCGCGGTTTACCAGACCGACCAGGTTCTGGACGAGACCGAGAACCTGCGCCGCAACGCGCTCTTTTTCGAAACCACCTCGGCCGCACGGGACGAGCGGGAATTGATCCAGCAGACGCTCGGCTCGGCCGAAGGGCTTGCGGCACTCTCCATTCTCGACGACGCCCCCGCCTGCCGCGAGGTGATGCGCGAATTCGCGGAAAGCAACGCGCACATCGCTTTTGCCGGCTACACCAAGATGTCGGGCATCATGGAATGCAGTTCGGAGGGCGACGAGGTGCGGGATTTCCGCACGCTCGAGCGTCTTCAGCGCGCGCTCAACGCGGACGGCCCCAGCGTCTATGTCGCGGCCATCGGCTCGGTCACGCAGCAACCCGCACTGGTCGTCAATCACCCGGTCTATATCGACCGCAGCCTTGCGGGCATCGTCTCGCTCTCGGTGCCGCTGCGTCTGACCTACCAGCCGCTCACCTCCCGCCGCTTCGATCACGAACTGCGCTTCGTCACCTTCACCCGCGACGGCCAGGTGGTGTCGGCCAGCGGTGGACGCGAAAACGCCGACGACATCCTGCCACGGCTGATCGACCCCCAGGATCTCAACCGTCAGGTCGGCACCACGTTCACCGGCGTCAGCGGCGCGGGCGAGGAACGCATCTATGCCGTGGCCAGTATCTTTCAGGATCAGGTCAGCGTCATCGCAAGCTGGCCCGCCCGCGCCTCCGCGTGGGGCGGCGGGGCCTTGTCCTATTACGTGCTCAACCTGCTCTTTCCTTTCGCGATCTGGGCCGCCGGCCTTGCTTTCGCCTGGTACGAACTGCGCCGCGTCGTGATCCGCCATGTCCGCGACCTGCGCTCGGCCATGCGCCGCTTCGCCCTGGGCCAGCGCGACGGCTTCCCGTTGCGCCTGAAAAACCCGCCCGAGGAATTTGCCGAGGCCGAACGCGCCTTCAACCGCATGGCCATCATCATCGCCGAATCCGAGGCGCGCCAGGACAAGGACCTCAAGGACAAGGAGGTGCTGCTGAAAGAGGTGCACCACCGCGTCAAAAACAACCTGCAAATGATCGCCTCGATCATGAACATGCAGTTGCGCAGCGCAAAGACGCCCGAGGCCAAGTTCATGCTGGCCAGCCTGCAACGGCGCGTGAACGGCCTCGCCATGCTGCACCGCACGCTCTACACCACCCCCGACCTCCTGACGATCGAGGCCAACGAACTGCTCGAGGCGGTGGTCAGCGATATCTCGACCATGATGACCGTCCCCGGCATCGTAATCGAGCGCGACATCGACACCCTGCCGCTTTACCCCGACCAGGCCGTGCCGCTGTCGATGCTTCTGGCCGAGGCACTGACAAACGCACTGAAATACGCCGGTGCGGAAAAGGATGAAACGCCGACGGTCATGGTGACGTTGAAGGAACAGGACGATGGCCGTTACAGGCTTGGCATCACCAACTCCAAAGGCCCTGTCAGGCCACAACCGATCCCCGATGTCGAAACCGTCAGCGGTCTGGGCACCAAGCTCATGCAGGCCTTCGTCAGCCAGCTCGAAGGCGAGCAAGAGGTGACCGAAGACGACACGCATTACGGTCTGTACGTCGTGTTCGAGAGAAAGGATTTCGAGGCCCCATAGTGACACATGCTCAGGACGATCCAGACTTCCAGGTGATGATAACCGCGCAGGAAGCGTGGCCGGTATTTGAACGGGCCGTGCTGGCCGCGAAGTCGCACGTCGTGGCCTCGTTCCGCATATTCGACCTCACAACCCAGCTTCGCAGCCCGGAAGCTCAGGAAATCGGCGAAACCTGGTTCGACCTCTTTGAGCATCTGCTGTGTCGCGGCGTCACCATCGACCTCACCGTCAGTGATTTCGACCCGGTCTTCGCCACCGAGCTTCATCGCCTCACTTGGCGCACCGTGCGGCAGGCGGCGGCGCTGGCGGAAGTTTCCGACTGTCCGATCCACAACCTGCGAATCCGCGCCGACCTGCACCCGGCCAAGGCCGGCCGCCTGCCCTGGCTGGCCTTCCTGCCCGCCGTACTACAACGTCGATCCAAGCGGCTGATGGCGCTCAACGACGACCAGAAACTGCGCGAGGCCGTGCGCCTCGACGACGGCTCCCTGCCCGAGCTGCACACCACTTCGCACCATCAGAAAATCGCGGTCATCGACGACGAAGTGCTTTATGTGGGCGGGCTTGACCTGAACGAACGGCGCTACGACACGCCCGAGCATGACCGCATCGCCGCGCATACCTGGTCCGACGTACAGCTTCTCATTCGCGGCGGCCCCGAGGCGAAGGAGGCCGCGCATCACATCAAGACGTTCCTCACCAGCATCGAGGCCTGCCGCAAGCCCGCGCCGATGAAATACATCCGCCGCACGCTCTCGGCCCAGCGCCCCACACAGCTGCCTTACGTTTCGCCAAAAACCCTTCTGCACGAGATCGAAGAGGACCACATCCGCGCCTTCAAACGCGCCAAGGACATGGTTTATATCGAGACGCAGTATTTCCGTGCCCGCGGCCTCGCCAAGCGTCTGGCCAAGGAAGGCCGCCGGCGGCCCGACCTGCACGCCATTCTCATCCTGCCCGGCCTGCCCGACGAGGTCGCCTATTCCAGCGAGATCGGCATCGACGCCCGCTTCGGCATGTCGCTTCAGCACGACGCGATCGAGATGGTGCGCGACAGCTTCGGCGACCGCATCATCGTCGCCACGCCGGTCCAACCCCGCTTTGCCGCCCGCGACACGATCCAGACCCTGTCTGGTTCGCCGCTGATCCACGTCCACAACAAGGTCCTCGTTCAGGACGACACTTTCGCCATGGTCGGATCGGCTAATCTCAACGGCCGCTCGCTCTACTGGGACACCGAGGCCGCCGTGCGCATCACCGACCCGGGCCGCATCCAGACCCTGCGCGACCGGCTGATGTCGCACTGGTGGTTCGAGGACTTGCCCGCCGAGGCACGCGCGCATGACACCATGTTCCCTTGGTGGTCCAAGAAGATTGCCGAAAACAGCGTCATGAACCCGGAGAACCGCCACGGCTTCCTCGTTCAGCACGATAGCGCCCAGTTGCGCGATACTTGGCTCAACTTGCCCGGCGTGACGGAAAACATCGTCTGATCCGCCACACGCGCCGGAACTCCCGGCCGTCCGCCCGCGTTTGTCCTGTACAGATGAAACGGCCGGCCGCCCCCACTGTCGGGACGGCTTAAATTCCTGATATAGTAGGAGAAATAGAGATGGACCAAGATCGCATCGAAGGCAACTGGACCCAGATCAAAGGCAAACTGCGCGAGATCTACGGCGACCTCAGCGACGACGACATTGAAGAAGCGCGCGGCGAGCGCGAACAGATGATCGGCAGGCTGCAAGAGAAGGTCGGCAAGGACAAGGACGAGGTCCGCCGCGACGTCGACAACATCCTCGCCGGCTTTTGATCCGGACTGATCCTACGCGAAAGGGCGCCTTCGAGGCGCCCTTTTTCATGCGTTCTCCAGCACCGCCTCCACCTGTGCCCGCGCGTCGCGATAGGCCCCTGCCGCCGCGACCAGCGCCCTGAACAACAGCCGCTGGCGCCGCACATAGAACAGGTGCTCGGGATGCCATTGCACCCCCATGGCAAACGGATCGGCTTGGCGCTCAATTGCTTGGATCATTCCGTGCGTGTCCCGTGCCGCCACCCGAAGCCCGGCGCCCAGCGCCGCCACCGCCTGTGTATGCAGCGCGTTCACCCGCATCCGCTCGGGTCCGCATATCCGCGCAAGATGCGTGTCCGGCAATACCTCCACGTCGCGCTTGGGCAGGATGGTCTTGATCTTCTCGGCCTTGCCGAAGGTCTGCCAAGCATCCTGATCCAGCGTCCCGCCAAGCGCCACGTTCATCATCTGCGCCCCCCGGCAGATCCCCAGAACCGGCACGCCCAGCTCCAGCGCCTCGTTGGCCAATCGCCGTTCCAGATCGTCCCGTGCGCGGTCCAGCGTGGCCGACACGCCCAGCACGCCACCATAAAGCTCCGGCCCCACGTCATCGCCGCCCCCGATAATCAGCCCATCCACCGCGCTCAGGTCAGCAGGCCGCCCCACGCCCCAGCGCACGGCACGCGCACCGGCCAGCCAAAGGTTGAACCGCACCAGCGGAAAAATCCGCCACCCCGACCGCTTCGAGGTGGTCACGGCGATCAGCGGTCGGCTCATTTCGTGTCACGGCCCAGGATATTGCTTGCGATCCGCACCCACGCGCTTTCCCGGCGCAGCACACCGCCCGAGTGCGCATGGTCCTGCCACGCCTCCTCCAGCGCCTCCAGCTGCTCGGTCGCGGCCACTTTCTCGACCAGCCGCCACATCTCCCACGGCTCCTGCAACGACCAGCCCTCCTCGTTGATCCGGCTGTCGGGCAGGCGGAAATGAAACGCGGGCCGCGCCTTGGTGGAGTTTTCGTCGGGATAGCTGGCCCCGAACAGCCGCGGCAGCGCATGCTTCATCAACGGCAGCAGGTCCAGCGCATGATTGCGCGTCCGCACATGCGGGTCCATCAGGTCCAGCAGCAGCTCAAGACTATCCGGCTTTTCCTCGACCAGCTCGTCGACCAGCGCCCGCGGCCAGGCATTGACGAACGGCAGCACGCGGCGCGTCACGTCGATGCCGTTATCGGCGCGCAACACCGGGTCCAGCAGGCCAAAGGCCCTCACCGTGCGCAGCGTATGCGGATCGGCGGGCGCGATCACCTCGACATTCAGATGCACCCCGAACCCCAGGAAAACCCCGTTGCGCGACCCGCTCGCCCCGGCCTCGCGCAGAACCGGGATCATCGCATCGAACCGCGCGATCTCGTCGGGCGTCAGAGGGTCCGTCACGATCTCGACCGGCACCAGCCCGCGCAGCAGGTCCTTGACCTGCGTCCCGGCCAGCCCGCCGCTCTTTTTCTTGCCAAGGGCCGTGTCCAGCTCGATCTCCAGATCACCAAGCGCACTGCCCCGCACGAACAACAAATGAGGATCGGCGTCGTCCAGATCCCCGCCCAGATTTTCCTGCAAGATAGACGCCACGCGGCGCTCGCACATGCCCGAAAATTCCACCTCGATACCGATGCGGCGCATGTCGCCCTTTGCATTGGTCTCTATCGGTAAAGGCGCAAAAAGATTTGCGTCAGCACCCTGCCATGTCATGAACCTGTTCCATCTAGTGTTCGGACGCCGTCCCGCGTTTGGCTTGCGCCGAGACAAGGGCATAGACCCAGACGACCACCGGCAGGGCGACGATACCCCCAAGCGGTCCCCAAAGCCACAGTCCGAATACGATGGATAGAAAGACGACCAGCGGATTGACCTTCAACTGCTTGCCGACCAGTGCCGGGGTCACGAACTGCGCCTCGATCGCGTTCAGCATCAGAAACGAGACCGGCGCGACCAGCGCATAGGCCGAGTTGAACGTTAATAACCCCGCCAACAACAACGAGAACATGATCGCCAGCGGACCGAGATAGAGAACGAAATTGGCCAGGAACGCCGCGGCGCCCCACAGCATTGGGTTTGGCAGGCCGATGAGGATCAGCACACCGCACAGCGATACGCCAAGACCGATGTTGATCAGCGTGATGGTCACGAAATAATGCGAAACCGCTCGGTCGGCTTGTTTAAGCGCGACGCGGTACTGTGGTATTGCGCTGTAGATGTCGTCGCGGGTCATCAGGAAAAAGAACAATGTCCCCGCGAAGATCAGCAATTGCCCGAACAGGTTCGGCGCCAGCCACAACGCTTCGGCAACGGACGGAATCGCTTCTTCGACCGCGTTCTCGCCGCCCTCTGAAATGGTGCGCTCGACGTCGAAATTGATGCCGCCGATACTGCGTAACATGAACGTCAACTCGTTCATCCAGCCGCGAAACTGCTGCTGGATGCGCGGCACTTGGTCGATCAGCGCCGACAGCAATGGCCCCAGTGCCACGATCAGCAGAAAGATGACGACAGCACCGACTATCAGCGCAGAGGCCGCGCTGACCGTTCGCGGTACACCGAGATTTTCCAACCGGCTTGCGACAGGCGACATCACCACGCCCAGAACCAGCGCGAATGTCGCCGGGGCAAAGAGGTTTTGCGCCTCTTTTGCCGCGGCGACCACTGCGATGAAAGTCAGGGTGATAAGGCAGACCCTTACCAGCTTCGACGGGGCTTGATCTACCACCTTGAGTCTTTACCTTCAGCCAGCCTTGGAATTGAACTGTTCGGTGCCGGCGCGGACCGCTTCGTTGACCGCGGACTTGCCCTTGGTTTCCAGTTCCGAAATTTCCGCCGAAAGACGCTCTTCAGCCGCACGCAGAAAGGCATCCCGGCGCGCGCCCAAGATCTCGGCTTCACGGCGCGTGCTGGGCAACATCGCTCCCAAAAGCCCGCCGATCCCTGCGGCGACCAGCCCGGTCACCAAAGGCTGCGAATTATGCGTATCGACGGCCGATTTCGCCGCGCCGCGGGCGTACCGCTCCGCGGCTTCCTGCGCATCCACGGCCTTCAGCCGCAGCGAAATCACGCGATCCCGCGCTTCCGGCCCGAGCCGCTCCAGCCCGCTATGCAGCTTTCTGCGCATCCGCGACGCCGAGGCGGACACGCGGCCAGCGGCGATCTGCGTGCGCTTGGCGTTGCGTTCGGCCGCACGGGCGATCCGCTCATCCTGGCTCAAACCGTTCGAGCTGCGCCCGACATTGGAAAACGCGCCCTTCTGATGCGCCGTACCACCGGCCACCAGCATTGCCACACCGATCCCCACAAGCGCCAGGCCAACGGGATGGTCCTTCGCCGATTGCGTGATGCTGTGGGTTGCGGTCCGGCCAAATTCGGCGGCATCGTCGATGGCTTGGCGTCCAAGGCGTCCGGGGTTCACGCTCTCGGCAAAATCCCCGATCGCATCGGCCAATCCGGCGCGATGTTTTTCTGCATCTCTCTCAAGCTTTTCCATAGACTTCGCGGTCATCATGACTCTCCTCGAATAGTGCAATATCTGATTTCAGGCTTTCGATCGTGCGCTTGGGCATCATCGCCCGCGCCGACAGGCACCGCATCCCGATCACGCCGAGGATGATCGTCAGCGTAACGAACACCCCGAACACGATGGCTGCAGCCGTGCCAAATCCAAGCCCCATATCCGCCAGTGCCAACACGGCCACCACCGCAAGGGCGTGGATGCTGACCAGCGCGAAAAGCAAGGCGGCGGCGATCAGGATCAACCCGGCCTTGGCCGACCGAAGGTTCTGGCTCAGTTCCCGCCGCGCCAGGTCGGCATGGGCGGCCAGCAGGCCCCGCGCTTCGCGCAGGATGCGGGCCACGACCACGCCGAATGGTGGTTTGGGCGCGTCCTTCATCAGTCGTGCGTCCCCTTATGCGGGCTTTCGGGCAGGTAGCCCGCCCAGACATCTTCATCGTCCGCAGCGATCAGTTCCGGGCCATCATCCGACGGCGCACTAGCGCTCAGGAAACGCGCGGCGGCGAACCCGGCCAGCGCCGCGCCGCCCAGGAACAGCAAAGGGTTGCGCCGTGCAAAAGCCGACACATCCTCAACCATGTCCGGCAGCGACCGTTCGCGCAAGCGGTTGGTTGCATCCTCGACCGCCTCACCCGCCTGGGTCAGGAACGAGTTCACGGCATCATAATCCTCGAACTCTCCCGCAGCCTTCTTGGCCGCGCTCGAAATCGTATCGCCGTGATCGGCCACGTCGTCGCGCATCTCTGCCGCGCGGGCTTCGGCTTCCTTCGTGACGGCTTCCTTGCCGTCTTCGACCATTTCCTTGGCTTTCGTCTTGGCGTTCATTGTCGGTCTCCTCACGCGTTTGTGACGTGTTGCGATCTGTATCGGTCTACCAACGTCTGCGCGCCTCGGAGGTTCCGCTGCGTCTGCAATATCTTTGACGCCGCCTCGCCCGACTCCGCGCACCTGTCGGCATCCGCGCTGCGGGCACGAAAAAACCGGGGCGCCGAAACGCCCCGGTTCATACTCGTCACTTTACAACTGGCGTTAGCCGCGGTTGATCGCGTCGGCGATGCGGTCACGCAGGTAGTCGACCGAGAACGCATACTCGAGCGCCTTGCCTTGGTTGGTCGTCTGCAGCGACTTCACCTGAATGCCAACAGTCGGCACTTGGTAGCCACCTTCGGCGTCAAGGTCGACAAAGACCAAGCCACCCATTTCGCCGCGGTCCTCGGTGTAGGACACGGTCCCGACAGGCTCGCCCGTCACGGTGTAGATCATCGTGCCCGGTTCCGCGATCAGCAAGATGTTCTCGCCCTCGGTATTCTCCGAACCGGCTTCGTCCTGTGCGACTTCGTCGTCCACGCCTTCATCGGCAGAACCCGAGGTCTGCTTACCGATCACGACAATGTCGTCGCCATCTTCGGAATAGGTCGTCGCTTCAACTTCGGTATTGCCATCTTCAACTTCAGCGGCGTTTTCCAGGACCTGACCCTTGTTCGTCACGTCTTCGCCGACGGTGGATTCAGCATAGGCGGCAAGGGCGCCTGCGGTCGAGAATGCGGCTGCGAGTGCAATCGTACGGTTGAACATTGTAATCTCCTTCGCTTGTGCAGCACCGTGCTGCGATCTGGGATGAGAACTGCTTGCCCCCGTCCGGGTTCCGAAAAAATTCTTGCATCGGTTTTTTTTACCGCGCGGTCCATGGCGGAGACGTCGCGGGGGCTTGACACAAATTCACCGTAAAAACTTGATATAAATCATAATTTCATGCGCGGTGATCCGGAGCCCCAAGCGCCGTTCACACAGTCGAAAACAATATCGTGAACATCTTCGCTCTTTGCGCAGCCGCCCGTACGACGCGCAACTGTGCATTTTTTTGCCCAGCCTTCCGGTGTCATTCCCCGACGCTCCGCGCTACCGTGCATCGCGTACAACAGCTAAAGCGGCCCCGATCATGCACGCCTTTCTCGCCCCGGCCCAGTCCGCCCACGCCCCCCAGACATTCTTGCATCAGGGCGTCCTGAAACCTTCGCCGGAAGCACCGGAACGCATCGCCATTCTCAAGGACGCCGCCCAGGCCGCGGGCTGCACCTTCGCCGCCCCACCCGATGCAGGGCTCGCCCCCATCGCCGCGGTGCACAGTTCCGAGTACATCGGCTTTCTCCGCACGATCCACGCCCGCTGGTCCGCCCTCGACGGCGCCGCGCCAGAGGTCGTTCCCAACATTCACCCCCGTTCGCGCACGGACAGCTATCCCACCTCCCCTGTCGGTCAGGCCGGCTATCACCAGGCCGACACCGCCTGCCCCATCGGCCCGCACACCTGGGAGGCGGCCTATGCTTCGGCCCAATGCGCCATCGCCGCCACCGATGCGGTAGCCTCCGGCGCGCCTCACGCCTACGCGCTCTGCCGCCCGCCCGGACACCACGCCTATGCCGACCAGGCCGGCGGCTTCTGTTTCCTCAACAACTCCGCCATCGCCGCCGCCCGCCTGTTGGCCACAGGCCACCGCCCCGCCATCCTCGACATCGACGTGCATCACGGCAACGGCACCCAGGGCATCTTCTACGACCACGCCGACGTGCTTATCGTCTCGATCCATGCCGACCCATCCGATTTCTACCCGTTCTTCTGGGGCCACGCGCATGAACGCGGCGCCGGCCCCGGCCTCGGCGCCAACCTCAACCTCCCCCTGCCCCGCCTGACCGATGACGACGGCTATGCCCCCACGCTCGACACCGCCCTCGTGCGCATCACCGATTTCGGCACAACCGCGCTTGTCGTCGCGCTCGGCCTAGACGCGCATCAGAACGACCCGTTCAAGGGCCTCGCCCTCACCACCAACGGCTTCACCCGCATCGCACGGACCCTTGCCGAGACCGGCCTGCCGCTCGTTCTGGTGCAGGAAGGCGGCTATGTCTCCGACCATCTCGGCAAGGCCCTTTCGGCCTTCTTGTCGGGTCTCTGAGGCCTGTCACAAAACCATCAGGTTCCTCCGTTAGACACGGTAAACCACCAGCAAGAAAGGCTGCCATGACCCGCTTCACCGCCGCCGTGTTCGACTGGGCCGGCACCACCGTCGATTTCGGCTCCTTCGCGCCCATGGGCGTCTTCGTCGAGGCCTTCGCCAGCTTCGGCGTCACCGCCACGATCGCACAGGCCCGCGACCCGATGGGCGCCCCCAAGTGGGACCACATCCGCACCATGCTCGACATGCCTGACCTCGCCCACCAATGGCATGACAAGTATGGCCGCGCGCCCACCGACGCCGATGTCGATGAGGTCTACAAGGTCTTCGTGCCCATGAACGAAAAGGTGGCGGCGGACTACGCCACGCTGGTGCCGGGCTGCGCCGAAGCCATCGCGGAACTGCGCCGAATGGGTCTCAAGATCGGCTCCACCACCGGCTACACCCGCTCGATCATGACCCACGTCCTGCCTGTCGCGGCCGCGCAGGGCTACGCCCCCGACAACCTGGTATGCTCGGACGACCTGCCCGAGGGCCGCCCCGGCCCGCTTGGCATGTATCAATGCATGATTGACCTTGCCGCCTACCCGCCCGAAACGATCCTCAAGGTCGACGATACCGCCCCCGGCATACTGGAGGGCGTCGCCGCAGGCTGCGTCACGGTGGGCGTCGCGCTCTCTGGCAACGCCGTCGGCAAGACGCCCGAGGAACTGACCGTCCTCACCGAAGCCGAGATCGACCCGCTCCGCGCCCAAGCCACCGCGATCCTGAAAGACGCCGGCGCCGATCATGTCATCGACACCGTCGCCGACCTACCCGCCCTCGTATGCCGTCTGGGCCACGCCTAGACACCCGTGATAGCGCAGCACCGGCGCCCGCCCCCATGGGATCCCGATCGAGATCTCGAACCGGTACCGCCCCGCCTCGGGCCGTTCCGAGGCCCTGACCCTCGGTGCCGCCCATCCCGGCACCGGGAGGCCCAGGCACCGGAACCGCCAGTCCGTCAGATCGAGGCCCCCATGCACCGGCACCAGCCTACTGATGGCCACCATCGCACACATCCGCTCGGCCAGCCGACCGCCGGGCGTGGCCCATTGCATGGTCTCCATCACCTGTCCGGCCATGCCGCGCGTCCAGGCGTCCCGCACGCCGCGCCCGCGCTTTTCAAACCGCAGCACGGCATCCTCCACCGTGATCCGCCCGTGAAACACACCGTCGCCCTCGTGCAGCGCCCGGCACTCCGGCGCCAGCGCCGCCATCCCGGCCTCGCCCAGCACCCGCGCATAGACCGTCACCGCAAAAGCCGCCGTTGCAGCTGCGGGTCCGGCAAGGCACACAAGTCCCCCTTCCCGAACACCACGTATCTGTTCCGCGCGATCCGCGCATAGATCCAGTCGCGCAAGCCCACCGGCAAAACCCAGACCAACCGCGCGGGCGCATAGGCCCAGTGCAGCCGCGGAAACAGCATCGCCATCCCCTCCAATGATCCCCATGCCCGCCCGTCCTCGACCATCAGCCAGGATGCGGGATCATCGGCATCAAGCCCGTAATGCTCCAGCAGCGCCCGTCCCAGCGCGCCCTGCATCGGCGCGATCCGCACGCGGTCCTCCCTGTCCAGCCGCGCAATCCGCCGCGCCGCGCGGGAACACAGCGCACAGTCCGCATCCATCACCACGACGATCCGCCCGTCGTCGAAGCCCGGCACCGCCGGATCATCCCGAAACGAATACGGCTGCCGCGCGTCGGGCTGCATCACCGCCCCCCCCCGGGCTTTTTCTTGCCAAAAATACTCAAATCCACACCGCCCACGTCCAGCACCGCCGCCGGATCATGGCGCAGGCAGGCGTTCAATGTTCCCAAAATACTCAAAAACAGCCTTCACCCCACACCCAGCCTATCCAGCAGCGCCTTCAGCGCCGCATGATCGTCCGGGTCATGCGCCACCCGGCGCGACCGGAACAGCGTCGCCTGGCTGCGCAGGATCATTCCGTCCTCCAGGGTCTTCAGGTGATTGGCCCGCAGCGTATCGCCGGACGAGGTGATATCCGCAATCGCCTCCGCCGTCTCGTTCTTGACCGTGCCCTCGGTCGCGCCTTGGCTGTCGACCAGCTGGTAATCCGCCACGCCGTTGTCGCGCAGGAACTCCCGCACCAGCCGATGATACTTCGTCGCGATCCGCAACCGGAACCCATGCCGCTCACGAAACGCCGCCGCCACCGCATCCAGATCGTCCAGCGTGCCCACGTCCACCCAGACCTGCGGCACCGCCAGCACCAGGTCGGCGGCGCCGAACCCCAGCACCTCGACCTCCTCTACCACCTGCTCCCAGCCGCCCAGCTTCTCGCGCACCAGGTCCTGCCCCGTGACACCCAGGTGGATCCGGCCCGCGGCCAGCTCGCGCGGGATCTCTCCGGCTGACAGCAGCACCAGCTCGACATTCTCGACGCCCCGGACAAAGCCCGCATATTCGCGCTCTGCACCGCTGCGGCCCAGCTCCACGCCCCGGTCCGCGAACCAGCCGAACGTCTTTTCCATCAACCGGCCCTTCGAGGGCACACCGATCTTCACGCTCATGCCCCGCCCTCCAGCGCCAGCACCTGATCGGGGCGGATTACGCCGCCCACCGCCGGAATCTCATGCCCCCCGCCCAGCCGCCGGGTCAGCGCGTCATAGCGCCCGCCCGTGGCAACGGGGGGCAGGTCCGGGCGCTTGGGCACGGAAAAGCCAAAGACGAACCCGTCGTAATATTCCATCTGCGTCCGGCCATAGCTGGCCTCGAACTCAAGGGAAGCCGGCGCAACGCCCTCGCGCTCCAGCGCCTCCAGCCGTTTCGCCAGCACCTCGACCGCGCCCGCAATCGCCGGCATGTCCACCGCGATGTCGCGCAGGTGCTCCAGCGCGTTGTCGGCGGTCTCTCGCACCGCCAGAACCGCGTCCAGCAATTCCACCTCGCGCGCCGCCAGCGGCGGCGTCTCGGCATCCTCGCGCAGCGCCTTGATCCGTGCCGAAATCTCGTCCGGCCCGCGCAGCCCGATCATCGGCGCGTCACAGGCCATCGGGTCCTTGGCCTTCAGCAGGGCCGCACGGCTCTCCGGCACCGGCCCCCGGCCCGAGAACCGCTCGATCAGCGCGCGAAACCGACGTGGCCGCCAGATATGCCGTCTGAGCGCCACCTTGCGCCGTTCCGTCGTGTCCAGCCCTTCGACCGCCGCCATCAGGATGCCGATATCGCCGATGATGGCCTGCAACGGCAGGTGCTTCACCGCCTCGTGGATCACCGCGAAGACCCGCGCATCCGCTTCGGCGGGCGCGCGTCGGTCGAACATCTCGAACCCCACTTGCAGGTATTCGTTGGCCCGGTCGCTGTCGTCTTCCTGCCGCCGGAACACCTCGCCCGCGTAGGTATAGCACGCCGGCTCCGCCCCATGCGCCATGTGCATCTGCACCACCGGCACGGTAAAGTCGGGCCGCAGCATCTGCTCGCCCCGCAGCGCGTCCGAGGTCACGTAGGCCCGTGCCCGGATATCCTCGCCATACAGATCCAGAAGCGTATCCGCCGGTTGCAGCACCGAGGTTTCCACCGGCACCGCGCCCGCCGCCTCGAACCTGTCGCGCAGCCGGGCGGCCTCGGCCTTGACCGCCGCACGGTTGTCCGGGGTCGGTCCCATCAGCCCTGTCCGCTTTCCTGGCCGTCCACGATCTCGCGCACCTTCGCGACCAGTTTATCGCGCGGCACCTCGAACTGGCTCGGGCGTTCTTTCCATTCCTCCAGCGTGGCGTTCTCGGCGATCCGCGCGCCCAGGACCAGGTCCTTGATCTGCACCTTGCCCGCGTCGAACTCATCGCTGCCCGCAATGACCGCGACGGGACTGCCCCGCCGGTCCGCGTATTTCATCTGGTTGCCGAAATTCTTGGGGTTTCCCAGATACACCTCCGCCCGGATGCCCGCGCTGCGCAGTTCCGACACCATCGCCTGGTACTCCGCCATCCGGTCCCGGTCCATGACGGTCACGACGACCGGCCCCTCGACCGCGCCCCCGATCCGCCCCTTCTCGCGCAAAGCCGCCAGCAGGCGATCGACACCGATAGAAACCCCCGTCGCCGGCACCGCCTGCCCGGTGAACCGCTTCACGAGGTCGTCATAGCGCCCGCCGCCCGCGACCGAGCCGAACTGCCGCTTGCGCCCCTTGTCGTCGAGGATCTCGAAGGTCAGTTCCGCCTCGTAGACGGGGCCGGTGTAATAGCCTAATCCGCGCACCACGGAGGGGTCGATCACGATCCGGTCGGGGCCATAGCCCTGTGCCGCCAGCAGATCGGCAATCGCCTCAAGCTCCTGCACGCCCTCCGCGCCCATCGCGCTTTCGCCCACCGCGTCGCGCAGGTTGGTCAGCGTCTGCGCGGCATCGTCGGATTTCGAGGTAAGAAACGCCAGCACCGGCTTGGCCTGCGCATGGGTCAGCCCAACCCCGTCGATATAGGCGCCCGACGCGTCCAGCCGCCCTTCGGTCAGCAGCGCGCGGACACCTTCCTCGCCCACCTTGTCGAACTTGTCGATGGTGCGCAGAACCGCGTCGCGCTGGTCGCCTTCGTCAAGGCCCATGACCTCCAGCACCCCGTTCAGAACCTTCCGGTTGTTCACCCGGATCAGGTAATCCCCGCGCGGAATCCCCACGTCTTCCAGCGTGTCCGCCAGCATCGCGCAGATCTCCGCATCGGCGGCCATGCTGGCCGTGCCCACCGTGTCCGCGTCGCATTGATAGAACTGCCGGTACCGCCCCGGCCCCGGCTTTTCATTGCGCCACACCGGCCCCATCGCGTAGCGCCGATACGGCGTCGGCAGGTCGTTGCGATACTGCGCATAGACCCGCGCCAAGGGCGCCGTCAGGTCATAGCGCAGCGCCATCCAGTCGCCCTTGTCGTCCTCGTCGAACTCCTGCCACGCAAAGACGCCCTCGTTGGGCCGGTCAACGTCGGGCAGGAACTTGCCCAGCGCCTCGACCGTCTCCACCGCGCTCGTCTCCAGCGCGTCGAACCCATAGCGATGGTAGACCCCGGCAATCTTGCGCAGCATGTCGGCGCGTTCGGTGACTTCGACACCGAAATAATCGCGGAACCCCTTGGGCGTTTCCGCCTTGGGGCGCGGGGCTTTCTTGGTCTTCGCCATGTCCCTAATTCCTTGGCTAAGGGCTTTGCGGCGCGGTCTAGCCGAAGGCGGGGTGCGGGGCAAGCACGGCAAGGCCGCAAGTGTGACCCAGCGTCACTTGTTTTCCCCTTGAACGGAGCGGGGTTAGGTTCAATTCTGCATCGGAACGCAGTCGATAGGCCAGAAATGCAAGAGCTTGAAGAAAAAATCGCCCACCTGACCCGGGCCGTGGACGACCTGTCCGACACCGTCGCCCGGCAGGAAACGGTGATCGCCCTGCTCAACCGCCGCGTTCAACTGCTCATGGAGCGCGAGGCGGAACGGGAGTCGGCGCTGGACGGCCAACAGGTCATCGGCAACAGCCGCCCGCCTCACTGGTAGAAACTGCGGACACTCAGCCGCCCTTGCGGTCCTGTGCCAGCACGTCACCGCCATGCACCAACAGCGTGTGCCACTGGGCATTGCTTCCGAACCGCTCGTAGATGCTGACGAAAACCGTGTCGCGCTCCAACCGGTTGATCCGGTTGCCACAGGGCTTGCCGCGACCCACTTTGCAGACCCGCGATTTGAGCGTCTCGTAGGCCTTGTCGGTCGTGCTGTAGGGATGCACCTCTGCAGGCAGGCCGTACCGCAACTGCTCGTGCGACTCCGCCCCCGCCAGCACCGCCACCGCCGCCGAGAACTGCCGCGCGCAGCCGTCGTCGAATCCGGTAAGGTAGAATGTCCGCAGGCCGGTGCTTTGCGGGGCACTGTCATAAAGCGCGTAGGCCCCACGCCGCTCAGGGTATACCTCAACCCGGCTCCCCATCTGCCGGTCGCTCAGCCCGCAGATCCGGGCGACCTTGCCATAGGGCAGCACCGTACCCGGCGCGACTTCACTCGTGGCGCCATCGGCGGGCGCGTTCCCGCCGCCACCGAACAGGCCGAACAGGCCCCGCTTTTGCGGCTTGGGCTCCACTTCGCGCGACGCCCCAAAGGTTTCGGGCGGCGTCTGGCGCGCCGTCTCCTCGGTGGCACCGGGCTCCGCGCTTTGTTCTGGCTCGGACGTGCCGCCCTTCGGCTTGCCCCCGCCCAGCAGCCGCGCCAGGAATCCGCCGCTCTCGGCCTCGTCCCGCGCCTCTGGCCCGGGCATCGCACCCATGGTTTCGGCCCCCTCCGGCAGATCCTGCTCGGACAACCGGCCGATCTCGGCCTCCGGCGCGCCACAGCCCGCCAGGGCCAGCGCGCAAATCAATACAATTTTCCGCATGGTCCTCCCGGGGTCCCATCGCTTCCGGTCAACGATTTAGCCCAGAACCGCGATACGGTCCACTGGCCCGACGCCGCACCGGTGGAGTGTTGCCGATCCGAATCACTCGCGAGGTTTCAAAGGTCCTCGACCATGACCACGCCCTCAAGGCTCTTGATCGCGCCCTTGATCTGGGGCGTCACCGGAAACTCGCGGCCCGCGTCGATCTCCACCTCGCCGGGCAATGCCTCGTTCATCAGGCAGAACCGGATCGGGCCGCGCCCGCCCCGTGCCGCGGTCGTCGGCGCATTGGTCAACACCTGCGCCACCGACCCGATGGCGGTTTCACTGTCGACGAAGATTTTCAGCCCGCTGGCGCCCGCATCCGCGACCACCGCATCGGCGGGCTGCACCGACCGCGCCAGCAGCTTTAGCTGATCGCTCTCCATCGTCGCCTCGACCACGATCACCACCTGGTTGCCGGTTTCCAGATGCTCGCGCGCCACCTCCAGTGTGTCCGAGAACATCGTCACCTCGTAGCCGCCCGTGACATCGCTCAACTGCACGAAGGCAAAGCGGTTGCCGCGCGCCGATTTCCGCTCCTGCCGTCCGGCGACGACGCCGGCCATCTTCGCCACCACGGCGCCCGACCGTGCCGCCAGCTCGTTGACCTCGTCCAGCGTCTTGACGTCCTTGCGCTTTAGCGCGGCCATGTAGTCGTCCAGCGGATGCCCCGACAGGTAGAAGCCCACCGCGGCATATTCCTCGGTCAGCCGCTCCGCAGGCAGCCAGTCCTCGACCGGGCTCAGCCGCGGCTCCGGCAGGTCCTCGCCCGCCTCGCCAAACAGAGACACCTGGGCCGAGCCCTTCTGTTCATGGATCGCCGCCGAATAGCGCATCAGCGCCTCCAGGCTGTCGAAGACACGCCGCCGGTTGCGGTCCAGCTCGTCGAACGCCCCCGACCGCGCCAGCATCTCCAGCGGGCGCTTGCCCACCGCCTTCAGGTCGACGCGCCGCGCAAAATCATAAAGCGTCACGAACGGCTTCTCGCCGGCCGCGCCCCGGACTTGATCCGGGGCCTCCTCGCCCCCCTCAAGCCGCGCCGCCACGATCAACCGCATCGCCTCGACGCCCACGTTCTTCAACGCCCCCAGCGCGTAATGCAGCACGCCGTCCTTCACCTGAAAGGTCGCGTCCGAGCGATTCACGCAAGGCGGCGCCCAGGGCAATTCCAGCCCTTTCTTCACTTCCTCGAAATAGATCGCCAGCTTGTCCGTCAGGTGGATATCGCAGTTCATCACCCCGGCCATAAACTCCACCGGGTGATTGGTCTTCAGCCACGCCGTCTGGTAACTGACCACCGCATAGGCCGCCGCGTGCGACTTGTTGAAGCCGTAGTTGGCGAACTTGTCCAGTAGGTTCCACACCTCCAGCGCCTTGGCGTCGTCCACCCCGTTTTCCTTGGCCCCCGCGATGAACTTGGGCCGCTCGGCATCCATCGCCTCCTGGATCTTCTTGCCCATGGCGCGCCTGAGAAGGTCCGCGCCGCCAAGGCTATACCCGGCCATCTCCTGCGCGATCTGCATCACCTGTTCCTGGTAGACGATGATGCCCTGCGTCTCGTCCAGGATATGATCCACCGACTTGTGCAGGTAATCCCGCTCGCTCAGCCCGTTCTTCACCTCGCAGTATTTCGGGATGTTCTCCATCGGCCCGGGCCGGTAGAGCGCCACCAGCGCCACGATATCCTCGATGCAGGTCGGTTTCATCCGCTTCAGCGCATCCATCATGCCCGAGCTTTCCACCTGGAACACCGCCACCGTCTTGGCGCGGGCATAAAGCTCATACGTCTTTTCATCATCGAGCGGGATCTGCCCGATATCGTTCTCCGCCCCCTCGTTCGGCTCATAGATCCGGCTGCCATCGGCGGCAGTATGCAAATCCCGCCCGCCGGCATGGATCTGCTCGATCGCGTTCTGGATCACCGTCAGCGTCTTCAGGCCCAGGAAGTCGAACTTCACCAGCCCGGCCTGCTCGACCCATTTCATGTTGAACTGCGTCGCCGGCATGTCCGACCGCGGGTCCTGGTACAAAGGCACCAACTCGTCCAACGACCGGTCCCCGATCACGACGCCCGCCGCGTGGGTCGAGGCGTTGCGCAAGAGCCCCTCCACCTGCATCCCGTATTTCAGCAGGCGGTCCACGACCTCCTCGTTTTTCGCCTCTTCGCGCAGGCGATCCTCCTGCGCCAGTGCCTTCTCGATGCTGACAGGCTTCACGCCCTCCACCGGGATCATCTTCGACAGGCGGTCCACCTGCCCGTAAGGCATCTGCAAGACACGCCCGATATCGCGCACCGCCGCCTTGGACAAAAGCGCACCGAAGGTGATGATCTGCCCCACCTTGTCGCGCCCGTATTTCTGCTGCACGTACTGGATCACCTCTTCCCGGCGATCCATGCAAAAGTCGATGTCGAAGTCGGGCATCGACACACGCTCGGGGTTCAGGAACCGCTCGAACAGAAGGCTGTAGCGCAGCGGATCAAGGTCCGTGATCGTCAGCGCATAGGCCACCAGACTGCCCGCACCCGACCCGCGCCCCGGTCCCACCGGGATGTCATGGTCCTTCGCCCACTTGATGAAGTCGGCCACGATCAGGAAATAGCCGGGAAAGCCCATCCCCTCGATGATGCCCAACTCGAATTCCAGCCGTTTCTCGTACTCCTCGACCGACGCCGCATGCGGAATCACCGCCAGCCGCTCCTTCAGCCCCTCCTGCGCCTGCCGCCGCAACTCGTCCACCTCGTCATCGGCAAAGCGCGGCAGGATCGGATCGCGCCGATACGCGCCAAAGGCGCAGCGCTGCGCGATCTCCACCGTGTTTTCCAGCGCCTCGGGCAGATCGGCGAACAGCGTCGCCATCTCGGCGGGCGACTTGAAATAATGCTCCGCCGTCAGCCGCCGCCGCGGCTCGGACTGGTCCACATAGGCGCCCTCGGCGACGCAGATCATCGCGTCATGCGCCTCGTACATCTTGGCTTCGGGAAAATAGACGTCATTCGTCGCCACCAGCGGCAGGTCCATGGCATAGGCCATCTCGACAAAGCCGCGCTCGGTCTTGGCCTCAGACTCCGGCACGCCCGCCTCGCCGCGATGCCGCTGCAACTCGACATACAGGCGATTCCCGAAGATCCCCGCCAGCTTTTGCATCAACGCCTCCGCCGCCGGGCGCTGACCCAGTTGCAAGAGCTTGCCCACAGCCCCCTCCGGCCCGCCACTCAGGCAGATCACCGACGCCCCATGCGCCTCCAGGTCCTCCACCGTCAGATGCGCCAGCTGCCCGTCCCCGCGCAGGTAAAGCGCGGAATTGAGCTTCATCAGGTTCTCATAGCCTTCCTCGTTCTGCGCCAACAGAACAACCGGCGCGGGCGGTACCGGCCGCTTGCCCGGCTCGGGCTTCATGTATTGCAGGTCCATCTGGCAGCCCATGATCGGCTGCACCCCCGCGCCTTGGGCTGTGACGGAAAATTCCAGCGCGGCGAACATGTTGTTGGTGTCGGTCACGGCCACCGCCGGCATCTGATGCCTGGTGCAAAGATCGGCCAGCTTTTTCAGCCGCACCGCCCCTTCCAGCAGGGAATACTCGGTATGGACGCGAAGATGGATGAATCGGGGGGAACTGCTCATGCCACCACACTATCCAGCGCCGCCCCCGCCGCCAAGCCCGACATCTGCCCAAATCCGCAACAACCGGACCGGCCCGACGCCGCGTATCCCACGCCCCCCATTGCCGTGCCCGCCCGCCTTGCGCTAACAGGGACGGGGGACCGCGAAACCGGGGGGACAACGGCGCGTGACGGAACCGCTGCTCAGCATCGAAGGTCTGACCAAGGCCTATCCCGGCGTGGTCGCCAATGAGGATGTCAGCTTTGACATCCGCCCCGGCGAGGTGCACGCCCTCCTGGGTGAAAACGGCGCGGGCAAATCGACGCTGGTCAAGATGATCTACGGCCTCGTCAAACCCGACAGCGGCACCATGCACCTGCATGGATCGCCCTTCACACCGTCCGAGCCCAGCGACGCGCGCCGCCACGGTGTCGCCATGGTCTTTCAGCATTTCTCGCTCTTCGACGCGCTCACCGTGGCCGAAAACGTGGCGCTCGGCATGGAAACCCCGCCACCCATGCGCACCCTCGCCGCTCGAATCCGAGAGGTCTCGGAAACCTACGGCCTGCCGCTCGACCCCGGGCGCGTCGTGGGGGACCTGTCGGCGGGCGAACGCCAGCGGGTCGAGATCATCCGCTGCCTGCTGCAGGAACCGCGTCTGCTGATCATGGACGAACCCACGTCCGTCCTGACCCCGCAAGAGGTCGCCATCCTGTTCAAGACCTTGCGGAAACTCACCTCCGAAGGCGTGGCGATCCTCTATATTTCCCACAAGCTCGAGGAAATCCGCACGCTCTGCGACCGCGCCACCGTCCTGCGCCGGGGCCGCAACGTCGGCACCTGCGACCCGGCTCAGACCACCGCGCAGGCCATGGCCGAGATGATGGTCGGCAGCGCCTTCGCCACCCCCGCCCGGCGCGACACCACGCCCGGAAAGCCGCGTCTTGTGCTCGACGCGCTGTCGGTCCGCGCGCCCTCCGCCTTCGGCACATCGCTCAAGGAGGTGTCGCTTACCCTGCATGCGGGTGAAATCCTCGGCATCGGCGGCGTCGCGGGCAACGGGCAGGACGAACTGCTCGCCGCGCTTTCCGGCGAGTTGCCGGCGACACCCAACACCCTTCGTCTCGACGAGAAGCCCATTGGCCGCCTGCCCCCGCAAGCCCGGCGCGACCTCGGCCTCTTCGCGGCCCCCGAGGAACGGCTGGGCCACGCCGCCGCGCCCGAGATGAGCCTGACCGAAAACACCCTGCTCACCGGCGCCACCAAGCAGAATCTCTCAAGCCGGGGCTTCCTCCACTGGCCCCGGGCACAGAACTTTGCCGAAGGCATCATCGCCGCCTTCGACGTACGCACCCCCGGGCCGAACACCGCCGCCCGCGCCCTGTCCGGTGGTAACCTGCAGAAATTCGTCATCGGCCGCGAGATGGCACATGACCCCGAAGTGCTGATCGTCAACCAGCCCACCTGGGGCGTCGACGCCGCCGCCGCCGCCTTCATCCGCCAGGCGCTGATGGACCTTGCCGCCAAGGGCGCCGCCATCCTGGTCATCAGCCAGGACCTCGACGAGCTGATGCAGATCTCCGACCGTTTCGCCGCGCTCAACGCCGGCCGCCTGTCGGACATCCACCCCACCGCCGGGCTGACCACCGAGCAGGTCGGCCTGATGATGGGCGGCGCGCATGACATGGAGGTGGCGCATGTCTGAGACCGCGCACAAAGAGTATCTTGCCTCCGGCGGGGATATTTTCGGCCAGAGGAAGACACGGGCGTCCGCCCCCGGTACAGGACGCACCCCGTGCTGAAACTCGAACGCCGCCCTCAGCCCTCCCGCACGTGGTCGGCGCTGGCCCCGGTGCTGGCGGTGCTGATCACCATGATCGCCGGCGGCGCGATGTTCGCCGCGCTCGGGCAAGACCCGGTCGCGGCCATCCGCACGATCTTCTGGGAGCCGCTCTTCGGCGAGTTTGCCTTTTATTACCGCCCGCAACTGCTGGTAAAGGCCGCGCCGCTGATCCTCATCGCCATCGGCCTCGCGCTCGGATTCCGGGCGAACATCTGGAACATCGGCGCCGAAGGGCAGTACATCATCGGCGCGCTCACCGGCGCGGGCGTGGGGCTGGCCTTCTATCCGATGGAGTCGGCCCTGATCTTCCCGCTGATGGTCGTAGCAGGCGCCCTCGGCGGTTGGGCCTGGGCGATGATCCCGGGCCTTCTGAAGGTCCGCTTCGGCACCAACGAGATCCTCGTCTCGCTCATGCTGGTCTACGTGGCCGAGCAACTGCTGGCCAAGATGTCCCTGGGCCTTCTGCGCAACCCCGAGGGGCGGGGTTTTCCCGGCTCTCGCAACCTGCGCGACTATCCATCTGCCCATAACGCCGAGATCTTCGCCGATACCGGCCTCCACTGGGGCGTCGTCGCCGCGCTCATCGCCGTCATCTTCGCCTATATCCTGCTCACCCGGCATCTCCTGGGCTTTCATATCAAGCTGGCGGGCCAAGCCCCCCGCGCCGCGCGGTTCGCCGGCGTGAACCCGGCGCGCCTGGCCCTGATCTGCCTTGGTATTTCCGGCGCGCTGGCGGGCCTTGCAGGCATGTTCGAGGTCGCGGGCCCCGCCGGCCAGATCAATATCGACTTCAACGTGGGCTACGGCTTTACTGCCATCATCGTGGCGTTCCTCGGGCGCCTGCACCCCATCGGCATCCTGCTCGCCGGGCTTCTCATGGCGCTGACCTATATCGGCGGCGAGATCGCGGAGTCCAATCTCGGCCTGCCCGCCGCCGCCATCCAGATGTTTCAGGGCATGCTGCTCTTCTTCCTGCTGGCCGTTGACCTGCTGACCCATTTCCGCCTGCGGTGGCGGAGGGCAGAGGTGGCATGATGGATCTCTCCGCGATCAACCCAACGCTGCTTCTGGCCTCGCTTATCGCGGCCTCCACGCCCATTCTGCTGGCCGCCTTGGGCGAGTTGGTGGTCGAACGCGCGGGCGTTCTCAACCTCGGGGTCGAGGGCATGATGATCACCGGCGCGATCTGCGGTTTCGCCATCGCGGTCAACACCAGCTCGCCGCTCATCGGTTTCGTGGCCGCGGCCCTCGGCGGCGCCGTCCTGTCGCTGCTCTTCGGCCTGCTGACACAACTCGCCTTGGCCAACCAGGTCGCCTCCGGCCTTGCCCTCACCCTCTTCGGGCTGGGCCTCAGCGCGCTTCTGGGCCAGGGCTATCAGGGTATCAAACCGCCGCCCACGCGCGGCATCGACATCCCCGTCCTGTCCGATCTTCCCGTCCTAGGCCCCATCCTCTTCTCCCACGACCTCATGGTCTATCTCGCCCTCGCGCTCGTCGCCGCCGTCTGGGCCATGCTGCGCTATACCCGTGCGGGTCTGATCCTGCGCGCGGTGGGCGAGAACCACGACGCCGCCCACGCATTGGGCTACAAGGTCGTGCGCGTGCGACTGCTGGCGATCCTCTTCGGCGGCGCCTGCGCGGGGCTGGGCGGCGCCTATCTCAGCCTCGTGCGCGTCCCCCAATGGACCGAAGGCATGACGGCCGGTTCCGGCTGGATCGCCCTCGCCCTCGTTGTATTTGCCAGCTGGAAGGCGGGCCGTGTCCTCTTGGGTGCGTGGCTTTTCGGCGGCATCTCGGTCCTGCAGCTGAACCTGCAAGCGGCGGGCGTCGCCATTCCCGTCGAATACCTCTCCATGTCGCCCTACTTGATCACCATCCTCGTGCTGGTCATCATGTCGGCCGACAAATCCCGCGCGCCCGGATCCCTGGGCCGCACGTTCCATGCCTCGCAATGAGGCCAACCATTCCAACAGGGAGACCTCAATGACCCTCACCCGAATTCTGGCCACGGCGGCGCTTTCGCTCAGCCTCGCCCTGCCCGCGCTGGCGCAGGACAAGACCAAGGTCGGCTTCATCTACGTGGGCCCCGTCGGCGACGGCGGCTGGACCTATGAACACGATCAGGGCCGCCTCGCCGTCGAGGAGCATTTCGGCGACCAGGTCGAAACCGTGTTCCAGGAAAGCGTGCCCGAAGGCGCCGATGCCGAGCGCGCCATCACCCAGATGGCCCTGCAAGGCGCGGATCTCATCTTCACCACCTCCTTCGGCTTCATGGACGCCACCATGGCCGTCGCGCAGAAATTTCCCGACGTGAAGTTCGAGCATGCGACCGGCTTCAAGACCGCCGACAATGTCTCGGTCTATTCCGCCCGCTTCTACGAGGGCCGCGCCATCCAGGGCCACATCGCCGGCAAGATGACCGAGTCCAACATCGTCGGCTACATCGCCTCCTTCCCCATTCCCGAGGTCATCCGCGGCATCAACGCCGCCTACATCCACGCGCGCAAGGTGAACCCGGAGGTCGAGTTCAAGGTGATCTGGGCCTACACTTGGTTCGATCCCCCGAAAGAGGCCGACGCCGCCACCGCCCTCATCGACCAGGGCGCCGACGTGATCCTGCAACATACCGACTCGACGGCACCCCAGGCCGCGGCGGAAAAAGCCGAAGGCGTGATCACCTTCGGCCAGGCCTCGGATATGGCCGAATACAAGCCCAGTCCCCGGGTGAGTTCCATCATCGACAACTGGGCGCCCTACTACATCGCCCGCACCCAGGCGGTGATCGACGGCACCTGGGAAAGCACTGAGACATGGGACGGCATCGCCCCCGGCATGGTCGAGATCGGCGAGATCACCGACGCCGTACCGGCCGAGGTGAAAGAAGAGGCGCTCGCAATGAAAGAGGCCATAGCGGCAGGCGACTATCACCCCTTCACCGGCCCGCTGAACCGCCAGGACGGCTCGGCCTGGCTGGCCGAGGGCGAAGTGGCCGATGACGGCACGCTCCTTGGAATGGACTTCTTCGTCGAAGGCCTCAACGCCGAGATCCCTCAGTAAACATGCAAGCCCCGCCAACCCGGCGGGGCTTTCTTCTGTAGAGCATCGGGGGGGATGCTCTTTGCTTGGGCCTTCGCTTCAGGCGACCCGGGACATGTACGCACTGGCCTTCGCCACCGGATGCGGCAGGCCGGGATAGGCACAGCGCCGGCGGTTCAGTTCCGGAAACAGGTCCTTCAGACGCTGCTGCGCACCGATATCCAGAAGGTTCAGCGCTTTAGGCGACGGACGGAATGTCTCGATCGGCAGACCTTCGGCGGTAATCACCTCGTGGCGATCGAAGACCAGGTTGTAATAGGTCACTTCCTCCGACGACCAGTCGGAATAGGCCGCATCGCTGGCGGATGCCACGCCGTCGACCCGCATCAGGCAGCCGGGCTGGTCCTCCGCCCCCGCAATGCGGTAGCCGGGGATCAGGACGCGGTGACCGCTTGCAATCCGCAGATCGCGGTTCGGCATCATCGGTCCAACCGCCCGCGGCTTCAGCCGGATGGGCGCCAGTTCGGGATGCTTGCGCATCTCCGCCGCCGTCACCGTCCAGGTCCAGATCATCCGCACCGGCTGCATTCCGTTATGCCGCACCAGCACCATGTCACCGGGGTTCAGCATCTCTACACGCCGCCCGCCCAATGGCGTGCGCACGTTCGCCTCACCGCAAATACCGGTCATGTAGCGCCGGTCGGTTTTGTCGTTCACCGTGATCGAATCCACGTAGCCCATTTCGCACTCCAGTGAGTTTCCCACACGGAAACAAAGTCCGGGCGTAATGCGCCGTATTTGGGATCGAATTGAGGTAATATCGTGCCGGATAACCATGTTTCTCCGCGACCGGAAAGCCCTCATACCGCGCCGCATCATGGCAGAAAGCGCCGGTCGACCACCGGTCCCATGACCTCTCGCAACAAGCCCCGACAATGGTCGCGGATCACAGGACCCCTTGATTCCGACATGGAATACAGGCCCAACTGTTCTCATGACAGACACCCCGCCCCGCATCTCAGTCGCCCACAAGGGCGAAGGTGCCCGACTTCACGCCCCTGCCGCCGAGCGCAACGCCGACGCCATCCTCGACCTGCTCAGGACCCACGCTCCGGCATCAGGCACCGCGCTCGAAATCGCCAGCGGCACGGGCCAGCACGTCACCCATTTCGCGACCCACCTTCCGGGCCTTACCTGGCAGCCCACGGATGTCACCCAGGACCGCCTCGCCTCCATCGCCGCATGGTCCGCCGACGCGCCCAAGGGGGCCATACGGCCACCGCTGCATCTCGACGCCACGCAACCCGGCTGGTCCACCACCCACAACGGCTTTGACCTCATCCTGCTGGTCAACCTCCTGCACCTGGTCTCGACCTCAGCCGTCCGCACTCTCATCGCCGAGGCCTCCCGCGCCCTCGCCCCCGGGGGCCGCTTCATCGTCTACGGCCCCTTCCTGCGCGACGGCACGGCCACCTCGGACGGCGACGCCCGGTTCGACGCCGCCATCCGCGCCGATCAGCCCGAAGCGGGCTACAAGAACGACGCTGACATGCTACGCTGGGCGGGCGAGTCAGGGTTGGACGTCATCGCCCGCACCGAGATGCCCGCCAACAACCTCGCCCTTGTAATGGTACGATCAAAGGTCGCTTCATGATCCGGTTTCTCGTCGCCACGCTGGCCCTCGTCACCCTCACCCTGACCTCCGCCTGCGCCGGCCCGCGCTTCGGCGACAACGACCCCGTCGAGTGGGACGGCCCACCGCCCTGGAATTACGACATTCACGGCATCGACGTCGCCCGCTTCCAGAACGATATCGACTGGCGCCGCGTCGCCCAATCGGGCATCGAATTCGCCTTCATCAAGGCAACCGAGGGCGGCGACCGTATCGACCCCAAATTCGCCCGCAACTGGGCGGGCGCGGGCCAAGCCGGCGTCGCGCGCGGCGCCTACCACTTCTATTATTTCTGCACCCCGCCCGAAGTGCAGGCCCGCTGGTTCATCCGCAACGTGCCGCGCGAAGGCGGCGCCCTGCCCCCGGTGATCGACCTGGAATGGAACCCCTATTCGCCCACCTGCACCACCCGCCCGCCGGGGGCCGAGGTCCGCCGCCAAGCCCGCGTCTTCATGGATATCGTTGAGCGCCACTACGGCCAGCGCCCGATCATCTACACCACGCTGGAATTCTACCGCCAGACCGGCATCGGCCAACTGAACGAGGAGTTCTGGCTGCGCTCCACCGCCAAGACCCTGCGCACCACCTATCCCGGCCAAAGCTGGAGCTTCTGGCAGTATACCGGCACCGGCGTCGTGCCGGGCGTCGCGGGCGGCGTCGACATCAACGTCTTTGCGGGAAACAGCAGCACCTGGCGCCGCTGGCTTCGGGCGCGGACGCGGTAAGGCGCGCCCCGGTCAATTCTCCTTAAGTCACACGGCTGTTTCCCAATGTCGTCGATAGACCAGCGCCATTGACGGGCCGCAGCGCGGCGATCCGACGGTGGTTCGTTAGCACTTTATCCAAGCCGAGTCCGAAACAGGATTGAGCAAAGCACCGAACTTCACCCAATCGCCGGGCCGTGGGGGCGGCCCGGCGATGGCGCGGGGCCTGCGGCCTGATTCCGCGCTGGGGCTATAGATCAATCGTCTTCTATGTCCGACACAGCCGGCATCCAAATTGACGACGCCCCTACCCCATCTGAGCCGACGGCGTCGAGCGTGAAATCTCCGCCTCTTCGTCGGTCATCTCCTCCGGCACGTCCTCGAACAGCGGCGTCGACAGGTACCGCTCGCCGGTATCGGGCAGCATCACCAGGATCACCGAACCCTCCGGCGCGGTCTCGGCCACCTGCATCCCCACGGCAAAACTCGCGCCGCCGGAAATGCCGGTAAAGATACCTTCCTCCGCCGCCAGCCGCTTCGCCCATTTCACGCCATCGGCCCCGGCCACCGGGATCATCTCGTCATAGTAATTGTTGTCGATCGCCTCCTGGATCACCCAAGGAATGAAATCCGGCGTCCAGCCCTGGATCGGATGCGGCTCGAAATTCGGGTGACTTTCCGTGGGCTGATGCTGGTCGTTGCGCGTATTCACGTAGCCTGAAGAAATGATCGCCGCATTTGCAGGCTCGCTCAGAATGATCTTCGTGTCGGGCCGCTCACGGCGCAGCACCCGCGCCACGCCCGTCACCGTGCCGCCCGTACCATAGCCCGTCACCCAGTAATCCAACCGTTCCCCCTCGAAATCCCCTAGGATCTCGCGCGCCGTGGTGGATTCGTGAATATCGGCATTGGCCGCCGTCTCGAACTGGCTCGCCAGGAACCAGCCCTTCTCCTCGGCCAGTTCCTTGGCCTTGGTGTACATTCCGAACCCCTTCAGCGCCTTCGGGGTCAGCACCACCTTCGCCCCCAGCATCCGCATCAGCTTGCGCCGCTCGACCGAAAAGCTTTCGGCCATCGTCACCACCAGCGGATAGCCCTTGGCCGCGCAGACCATCGCCAGCCCGATCCCGGTGTTGCCCGACGTGGCCTCGACCACCGTCTGCCCGGGCGTCAGGCTGCCATCCGCTTCGGCGGCCTCGATGATGTTCAACGCCAGCCGGTCCTTGACCGACGCCGCCGGGTTGAACGCCTCGGCCTTGACGTAGACGGTCACGCCCTTGGGCGCGATGCGGTTCACGCGGATGACGGGCGTGTCGCCCACCGTGTCCAGAACGCTGTCATAGCGGCGGCCGCGCCCGCTGGTTGTTCGGTGTGTCATGGTATCCTCCCGAGGTCTGGTTTTCCCCAGAGTCGTAACACATTTTTGACCCCGTTTGGGACGCTCCATTAAGAAACGCGCCGGTGCGCAATGCACCGACGCGTTACCACTGAAATACCGACGTGATACCGACCCGGGTTTCGGGCCGTTAACTCATCGATTCGGCCTCTCAGCCATCCTTGCGGATGGTCTCGTTCTTGGGATCATACGGGCTGTCGCAGGTCACGGTCGCGTCCCACAGCTTGTCGAACATCTTGACCTTCAGCTTGGTGCCTTCCACGGCCAGATCGGGCGTGACATATCCCATCCCGATCGACTGTCCGAAATGCACCGAGTAGCCACCCGAGGTCAGCCGCCCGACCCGGGTGCCATCCTCGGTGTAAAGCACTTCACGACCCCACGGATCGGCATCTTCCGGCCCGTCAATCAAAAGCGTGCAGCACTTCGAGCGGACACCCGTTTCCTGCAATTTATCCTTGCCGTGGAAGTCTTTATCCAGATCGACAAAGCGCGGCAGATCGGCCTCCAGCGGGGTCGCATCCCGGCCCAGCTCGTTGCCGAAGGCGCGATAGGATTTCTCCTGCCGCAGCCAGTTCTGCGCCCGCGCACCGACCAACTTCATCCCGTGCTTCTCGCCCGCCTTCTCCAGCAGATCGAACAGGTAGTTCTGCATCTCCATCGGGTGATGCAACTCCCAGCCCAACTCGCCAGTATAGGCCACGCGGATCGCCTTCACCGGGCACATGCCCAGCTCGATCTCGCGGCAGGACAGCCACGGAAAACGCTTGTTGCTCAGTGCAGTAGCCGGATCGGCATCCTTGATCACCTCGTTCAGCACATCCCGCGACTTCGGCCCCGCGATCGCGAAGACGCCCCATTGCGTGGTCACGTCCTGGATCTCGATATACCCGAACTCCTCGGCCTTGTCGGCGGCCGCCTTGCGCAGGTAGTCAGCGTCATATTCCGTCCAGGCCCCTGCGGAGACACAGTAATACGCGTTCTCACCGGTCCGAACGATAGTGTATTCCGTGCGCGTCGTGCCATGATCGGTCAACGCATAGGTCAGGTTGATGCGACCCACCTTGGGCAGCTTGTTGCAGGTGAACCAGTCCAGGAACGCCGTCGCCCCGGGACCCTTCACCACATGCTTGGTAAACGCCGTCGCGTCGATCAGGCCGACACCATTGCGCACCGCTTCCGCCTCGGCCTTGGTGTGCTCCCACCAGCCGCCGCGACGGAAGGACCGCGCGTCGTGGTCAAAGCTGTCCGGCGCATCCAAGGGCCCGAAATAGTTGGGTCTTTCCCAGCCGTTGACGAACCCGAACTGCGCGCCACGCGCCTTCTGCCGGTCATAGGCAGGCGCCGTGCGCAGCGGGCGGCAGGCCGGCCGCTCCTCGTCCGGATGGTGCAGGATATAGACGTGATCGTAGGCTTCCTCGTTCTTGCGCGCGGCGAACTCGGTCGTCATCCAGCCCGAGGAATATCGCTTGGGATCCAGGCTCGCCATGTCGATCTCGGCCTCGCCCTCGACCATCAGCTGCGCCAGGTAATAGCCCGTGCCGCCAGCCGCCGTGATGCCAAAGCTGAAGCCCTCGGCCAGCCACATGTTGCGCAGCCCCGGCGCCGGGCCGACCAGCGGGTTGCCATCGGGCGTATAGCAGATCGGACCGTTGTAATCGTCTTTCAAACCAACGGTTTCCGTCGATGGGATCCGGTGGATCATCGACATGTATTCTTCCTCGATCCGCTCCAGATCCAGCGGGAAGAGGTCCGCACGGAACGTGTCCGGCACCGAGTATTCGAACCGTGCCGGGGCGTTCAGCTCGTAAGGCCCGAGGATCCAGCCGCCGCGCTCTTCGCGGACGTACCACTTGGCGTCCGCGTCGCGCAGAACCGGGTGCTCCTCGCCGCCGTTCTGGCGATACTTGACCAGTTCGGCATCGGGCTCGGTCACGATGAACTGGTGCTCCACCGGGATCGCCGGCATCTTGATGCCCAGCATCCGCGCGGTGCGCTGCGCGTGGTTGCCGCTGGCGGTCACAACGTGTTCTGCAGACACGACAATCTGCTCTTCCGAGGGCACCAGGTTGCCACCCTTCTCGACCATCTTGGTCAGCGTCACATCCCAGTGATCGCCCTTCCATTCAAAGCCGTCGGCCTGCCATTTCCGCTCGATCGTCACGCCGCGCTGACGCGCCCCCTTGGCCATGGCCATGGTGACGTCGGCGGGGTTGATATAGCCGTCCGTCGGGTGATAGATCGCGCCTTCCAGGTCGTCGGTATTGACCAGCGGCCACCGCTCCTTGATCTGTGCGGGTGTCATCCACTCATACGGTACGCCACAGGTCTCGGCGGTCGAGGCGTAAAGCATATATTCATCCATACGCTCTTTGCTCTGCGCCATACGCAGGTTGCCCACGACCGAGAAGCCGGCATTCAGCCCGGTCTCTTCTTCCAGCGTCTTGTAGAACTTGATCGAGTAGTCATGAATATGCGTCGTCGCATAGGACATGTTGAAATAGGGCAAGAGGCCCGCGGCGTGCCAGGTCGAGCCGGAGGTCAGTTCGTCACGCTCGATCAGCATCACGTCTTCCCAGCCTGCGCGGGCCAGATGATAGGCGATCGAGGTCCCGACGGCACCGCCGCCGACGATCAATGCTTTGACTTGGGTTTTCATGCCATCCGACTCCCTTGGCAGATCTGCTGGCGTGCGTTGTATCACGCCTGCAAACATGCGGCGGGTCCATCCGACATGTCACAGAACAAAAACGACGCACCGCGCCCATACTGGGACACGGTGCGTTCAGGTTTCGTTAAAACAGGTCTGGTCAAAGCGTTTCGAGATAACTAGGGAAGAGCTTTTCGCGAAACGCGCGCAACGCTCGAACGAGACGCGCATTTCGACTTTGACTGATGACTCAGGTCAAAGTCGAAACGCCCTAGTCGCAGAAACTTCCGACGCAGCGTTTACCCGAGCCGGAGCTGCCGTTGGAAAGTTCAAGCCGCTTGGGCTTGGCCGCCGGTTCCGTTGGTTGAGGTGTCAGCGTTGTCACTTCCTCGCCGCCGGTGACCTGGTTGATCAGCTTGGACAGCAGGCCGTTGCGTTGCACACCCTTGGACGTGTCGCATTCCAGCCGCAGCGCGCCCATGTCGAAGCTGCAACTGCCCTGCGGCAGGTCGTGCTTGCGCTCAAAGCCCGAGGCGGCGATGGCCATGCCCATCTCCATTTCCTCGTCCGTGGCATTGCGGGCCGCGCGGAAGGACTCGAACTCGACAAGGTCGATGGCTTTCGAAAAGATCTTGCCAGCCTCGCGGTCGCTGTTCTTCTCGTCGACCTGCATCAGGATCTTGCCGCCGGATGAGGCGTCCATATCCCGCGCCCGGTTGGCGGCGGCAATCGCCGCTGTGTCACGCGCTTCCGACGTTTGCCCGGTCGAGACCGGCATGTTCGTGGCCCCGCTCAGCGCGGCAAGCTCGGCTTTCAACTCGGGCGACATTTCCGGCTCGGGCGCGTTGGCTGCGCGCGCGGCAGCGGCGGCGGTCTCGGCATCGGCCACCATCATCACGGTGTCGACCATCTGCTTGACCTCGGCCTGCACCTCCTCGGCGGACTTACCCGCCATCACGGCCTCACGTCCCCGGTAATAGCCAAGGTCGATCAGCCCGCTCAGGTCAGTGACCTTGCCGCCGGTGATGTCCACGTCCCCCCCCATGCCGCCAAGGCGCATCGAATAGGCGCTCAGAACCATGGCCCCGGTATCGATGTTCTGGATCTTGTACTGGGCTTCCCGCGCTCGCAGGCCAAGGAATTCTGTTTTCAGGCGCCGCAATTCCAGGCTCAGCGCAACCGGGTCGATGTCTTCGGGCAAGGCCACATCGTTGCCGACGCTGGGCACAGGACGCGGCAGCAGGTCGTTCAGGCCGTCATAGTCGATCCGGCTCAGAATTTCTTGCGTGGCGTCGCGCGACGCGTTGGCATGGACCCGCAGGTGAACCTCGTTGCCAAAGCCGATCGACCCTTCCAGATAGCGGAAATGATAGGGACGCTTGCCGTCATGCCCCAGCTTTTCGGTCAGTCCGAAGCCGCCGGTCACGCCGTATCCCACATTGCGGTTGAAGGCGTCCATCATGGTACCATCCATCGCGCTGGCCACGATACCGAAGAGCGAATTGGAACTGGGCCGTTCCACCAGCCGGACCTCGACAAACACGGTTTCCGTGCCGCGCTGATAGATCCATGAGCGCTTGGCCCGTTCCTTCAGCTGCTTGACGTGGTCGCGGGCCTCCATCTGCTCAAGAAATCCCTTGCCGGCGGACGTGCTCATCGACCCATCCAGCATCGCCTCGGCCGGCAGGATCGCGCTGTCGTCCCCTTCCAGTAAGGCACGCCGTTCCCATCCTTCGGGGGCCTCGGGCAGGTAAGCCAGACCCCCTTGACGCCACCGGCTCTTGCGCTCGCGCTCGGCCTGTTCGGCCAGTTTCTCTTCCTTGGCGGAATTGAACCTGTTCGGAATGGTCTCGATATAAGCGCCCGGCGTCATCTGCCCGAGCGACAAGCCTGCCTTGTTCGACTGGTCGTAATAGTCGACGCCAGCAAGGATCGTTCCGGCCGTCAGGGCGAACCCTATGGAATAGATGTTGATCATGACCTGCTCCGCAAAATCTTTTGCAAAGGCAATGCCATCCAATTCGGGCAGGATTTGGATGGCTGCGCGGCGATTTCCCGGCGCAGACGCTACTCGCCCAGGGCGATCCCCTCGCGCCGCGGGTCGGCGCCACCCTGCAACGTGTCACCGATGGAAATTGCGTGCAGGCCCGAGACAAGGACCTGCGGCGCCACATCGAACCCCAGTGCCTTCAGGCCCGGCAACAGGTCCAGCGCCTCGGTTCCGGCCTCCACATCGTAGGTGCCAAACCTGTTGACCAGGTGCGGCAGCGCAACCGCGCTCTGCACATCCATGCCCCAGTCCAGATAAGCGATGATCGTCTTGGCGACATACCCGATGATACGACTGCCCCCGGGGCTTCCGACGGCCAGCACCGGCGCGCCATTCTGCATAACGATGGTCGGCGCCATCGACGACCGGGGCCGCTTGCCCGGTGCCACGACGTTTGCCACGGGCCGCCCGTTCTCGTGGCTGACGAACGAGAAATCGGTCAATTCGTTGTTCAGCAAGAACCCCCGCACCATCAGCCGGGACCCGAAAGCGTTCTCGATCGTCGTGGTCATCGAGGCGACATTTCCGAAGCCGTCCACGATCGAGATATGCGACGTCGAGGGTAGCTCGAGCGACGAATCGTCCGCAAGGTCGAACGCATGGTCAAACTCGGGCTCGCCGGCCGCAACCTCCTGCAGGGCCACGTCTCTTTCCAAAAGCCGGGCACGTTTCCGCAGATAGTCTTGGTCCAGCAGACCCTTGACAGGCACTGGCACATAGTCGCTGTCCGCCATGTATCGGCCCCGGTCCGCAAAGGCCAACCGGCTTGCATCTCCGATCAACCGCCACGCCTCTATGCTATCGGGTCGCATTGCGCCCATGTCGAACGGCGCGAGCAGTCCAAGGATTTGCCCCACGGTCAATCCGCCGGAAGAAGGCGGGCCCATCCCGCAGACGTCAAAGCCCCTGTAGGGCGCGCAGACCGCCTCGCGTGGTTTGACGCTGTAGATCGCAAGATCGACTTCTTCCATTACCCCCGGATTGCCATCAGCCCCCTGGACCGCTGCGACGATGTCAGTTGCAATATCGCCCGTATAAAAGGGCGCGGGTCCTTCTTCGGAAAAAAGGCGCAGCGTCTGGGCATAGTCCGGGTTCTTCAGGATCGCACCGGCGAGTAAACGCTCACCGCCAGGGAAAAAGTAATCTCTCGTGGCCTCGGTGCCGAAAAGCCGGATCGCGTCCTGTGCCACCATCGCAGCCAGGCGCGGCGACACCTCGAACCCGCCCTCCGCCAGCGCGATGGCCTCTGTAAACAGGCTGTCCCACGCGGCGCGTCCCCACTTGGCATGCGCCTCTGCCAACAGCGCGGGCGTGCCGGGCACACCCACCGACCGGCCACCCACGACCGCGTCGTAAAACGACAATGGCTGGCCCGCCGCGTCCTGGAACAGCGTGGGAGTGGCGGCCAAAGGCGCAGTTTCTCGCCCATCCAGAGTTGTCAATTCCCCGCTTTGCGCATCATACCATACGAGGAACGCCCCGCCGCCCAGGCCCGAGCTTTGCGGCTCCACCAGCCCCAGCACCAGTTGGACCGCCACCAGCGCATCCGCCGCCGTGCCGCCCTCGCGCAGCACCCGCGCGCCGGCTTCGACCGCCAGCGGATTGGCCGCCGCCACCATCCAGTCTTGTGCCTCGACAGAACGCCCCGCAGCTTTCGACTCCAGCGCCGAAGCCACCGCCTCGGAACTGATGACCGTGCCCGCGCCCGCGCCTTCGGGCTGAACCGCGTCGGAGGCCTGCTGGGCCACCGCCATCCCGGCCGTGAAGGGGACAAGACACAAAGCCAAGCTGGCAAGTAAGAGACGCATTGCAAAACTCCGGCGTTTTCCGCCCAAGCTGGCGGTTACAGCATCGAGGGCACGACCTGATCCGGCGGACGATGTCCGTCGTCGAAGGTCTTGATGTTCAAAAGAACCTTCTCGCCCATCTCCAGCCGGCCTTCGACCGTGGCGGACCCCATATGAGGCAGCAGGACGACATTCTTGAGGTCGCGCAGACGCGGGTTTATGGCGCCCGCATTCTCATATACGTCCAGCCCCGCACCGGCGATCTCTCCGGCCCGCAGCATCCGCGTCAGGGCGTTCTCGTCCACCACTTCGCCCCGGCTGGTGTTCACCAGCACCGCGTCGGGCTTCATCAACTTCAGCCGTCGCGCATTCATCAGGTGAAAGGTCGATGGCGTGTGCGGGCAGTTGACGCTCAGCACGTCCATCCGCGCAACCATCTGATCAAGGCTTTCCCAATAGGTCGCGCCAAGCTCGCCCTCGATCTCGGCCCGCAACCTGTGCCGGTTGTGATAATGCACCTGCATACCAAACGCTGCGGCCCTTCGCGCCACCGCTTGCCCGATCCGCCCCATTCCCAGAATGCCCAGGCGCCGCCCGGCAATACGCCCACCCAGCATCGCCGTGGGCGACCAGCCGGGCCAGTCTTCTCTCTGCATCATCGAGAGCCCCTCGGGGATTCTCCGGGTCACGCTCAGGATCAGCGCCATGGTCATGTCGGCCGTGTCCTCGGTCAGAACGCCGGGCGTGTTCGACACCAGAATCCCGCGCTGGCGGGCGGTGTGCACGTCGATGTGATCAACTCCCGCGCCGTAGTTTGCAATAAGCTTCAGGTTTGCACCCGCCTGCCCGATCAGACCGCCATCAATCTGGTCGCTCAGCGTCGGCACCAGGACATCGGCGGTCTTGACCGCTTCGACCAAGGCCTCGCGGCTCATCGGCGTGTCGTCCTCGCGCAACGTGACGTCGAACAATTCCTGCATGCGGCGTTCTACGATCTCCGGCAGGCGTCGCGTTACGACAACACTCAGTCGACCAGATGGCATGAAGCGTCTCCCCCGTCTTCCATAATGCGCTTTCTACTGTACACTGACGCAGGACGCCTCGGGGCACAAGAACCCCGGGTCAGATGAGTGAGCAGTAAGTATAATGAAACGGATTTCCGCCTGTATGGGCGCCGCCTTGATCGCGGCGCTGGGCCTGCCCGCCCTTGCCCAGGAAGAAGAACGCGGGCCTGTCACAAACCTGCCGCTTCCGCGCTTTGTCTCGATGAAGGCCGCCGAAGGCAACGTGCGCCGGGGTCCCAGCCTGACGCATCGTATCGACTGGGTTTTCAAGCGCCGCGACCTGCCGCTGGAAATCACCGCAGAACATGGCCACTGGCGCCGGGTGCGCGACCGCGACGGCCAGGGCGGCTGGGTTCACTATTCGCTTTTGTCTGGGACCCGCACCGTGATCGTCGAAGACGATATGGTGAACCTCTTTTCCAAGCCCTATCCGAACGCCATGGTCGTGGCGCAACTGGAGATGGGCGTCGTCGCACGCATCGACGAATGCGCGATCGAGTGGTGCCGCCTGATGGCAGGAGGCTATCGTGGCTGGGCGCAGAAGTCGGCATTGTGGGGCGTGGAACCAGACGAGATTCTCGAATGATTCCGCGCGGTCGGACATTCAAAGCCGATCGGTCAAATAATTTCATCTCGGGCCTTGAACCGCGCCAAAGAGCAGAGTAATTAGCGCGGCACTGTTGGGGTGTAGCCAAGCGGTAAGGCATCGGTTTTTGGTACCGTGTATCGTAGGTTCGAATCCTACCACCCCAGCCATCTCTCCCCGATCCTTCTCCCGCTGAACTCGCGACACCGACCGGATGGCGAAGTGCCTCCGCCGGGTGCCGCGGGTGAGAGGATCGGTGGTTCCGGCGGAGGCATTCCCGCTTGGCCGTAACAGGAAGTCCGGGTCCGTTCCGTAGTCCCAGTGCCCCCAGTCGTCGCGCTTGTTGTCTCTCTGCGACCCGATCCGGAAGTGGTCCGGGTTGACGCACCGACGATTGTGGCACCGGTGACGCACCACCCGATCCCTCGACGAGACCTCCCGGGTCAGCACGCAGCAGATGAAGCGGTAGGCGTCGATCGTGCGCCCTTGGAAGCGTATCTTGCGGGGTTTGACGGTATTTCACCAGACAACCGCCGTCGGCCTCCTCGGCGCTCTCGATGAGCGAGAGGGCCCGTCTCCGGGCCTCCTCCGGGTGATTATCCAGCACGTCTCGGAATTAAGCCTCGCTCTCGTCCTCGAAGTACGCGTGGGAGATGATCTCGTACTTCATTCGAGGGTCACCTCTCGGGAGGGTCGAAACGATGTGTCGACGACCCTCCGTCTCGGCTTCGCCGCGATGCGTCAGGAAGTACGGCCTCCACTCGATTCAGCCCGGATTCCGAGAATAGCTACCCCCTATTAATAAGGAAATCTTCCAGGGGCCGTTGATAGAATATATTTGTAACTGATTTGACCTTGGTGAGCTCGCTTAATCGCCGGGATCTGAACCGCCCCGGGTTTGCCGGAGGCCGGTTGATGTAAGCTACGCGGCCATGGTTTCAGTTTCCGGAGCTGCGTAGAAGTTGGCTTCGGCCTCTGCGGGCGGGATGTTTCCGATGGGTTCCAGCAGGCGGCGGGTGTTGAACCAGTCGACCCATTCGAGGGTGGCGTATTCCACGGCGTCGAAGCTGCGCCATAGGCCACGGCGAGGGGTGACCTCGGCCTTGAACAGGCCATTGATCGTCTCTGCGAGTGCGTTGTCATAACTGTCGCCGACACTGCCGACCAAGGGCTCGATGCAGGTCTCGGCCAGGCGCTCGGTGTATTTGATCGACAGATATTGCGATCCGCGATCGCTGTGGTGCACGAGGCCTGCGCCCGGTTGCCGCTGGTGAACGGCTTGTTCCAGTGCATCAAGCACGAACCCGGCATGGGCCGTGCGGCTGACCCGCCAGCCGACTATGCGGCGCGCGAAGGCGTCGATCACGAAAGCGACGTAGACGAAGCCCGACCAGGTTGCGACGTAGGTGAAATCTGAAACCCAGAGCCTGTTCGGTGCGGGCACACGGAACTGCCGGTTCACCTTGTCCAAGGGGCACGGCAGCGTCTTGTCCGGCACCGTGGTCCTGTGCGGCTTGCTGTGGATAGCGCCGTGAAGTCCCATGTCCTTCATCCACTGCCCTGCAGGGCATTGCGCAGCAATGTCCCGAGAGGGAGCCGCGCGACGGTGCAACGGGCGACATCGAAGCCTTCCCTCCCGAGCTGTCGCCAGACCTTCCGCACCCCGTAGACCCGCCAGTTCCCCTCGAAAACCCGCTCGATCTCGGGGCGCAGTTCAGCGTCCCGCTTCGCCCGGTCCGAGAGCAGATCAGGATCAGCGCGTTTGACCAGATGATCGTAGAACGTAGACGGGGCAATCGGCAGTTCCCTGCAAATCGGCTCGCCCCCAAGCTCCGCACGATGCGCTTCAATAAACGCCATCATGACTTCGGCCGGCGGTCGAGCTCCGCCTCGCTGCCTGGCAGGCGAATGCATGCATTCGCCGAGAGGGGGCAAAATATGCGCTGGCCTTCCGCAGGATCTCGTTCGCCTGCCGGAGTTCCCGGTTCTCCCGCTCCAGTGCCTTCAGCCGCTCGGTCATCTCAGTCGTGACACCGGCCCGCTTGCCACTGTCGACCTCGGCCTTCTTGACCCACTCATTCAGCGTCGGTGCCGCACAGCCAATCTTCGAGGACACTGACAGGATCGCCGACCAACGGCTCTCATGTTGCCCAGGGTTGTCCAGAACCATGCGAACCGCTCGCTCGCGCACTTCCGGGGAATACTTGTTCGTTGTCTTGCTCATGATGCTCCATCCTACTCAGGAGTTGGAGCCTCCGGCAAACCCGGCGCGGTTCAGGGCGCTGGGCACACCCCTACGTCAGGAAGACATCTGACCCAAAAATATCTGAAGACTGACAAGCGGCAGGACGGCCGGCCACATCACAGCAGGAACCGGGCCAAAAGCCAGGCGCCAACCGCATAGGGCAACATCGCAAGCAGGAACACCACGCCGTCGCGGGTCAGCATCGCCATCACCAGCATGCAAACACCCGTGGCCGCGATGGACCCAGAGAAAGGGATGAACTCAAGAAAAGGCATTGCCATGCCACTCAGCAGGCAGATCCCCTGCGGCACCCAAAGCAACGGGCGGTGAAACAGGAATGACAGGCGTTGGCCGGTATGGCGCTCAATCCATTCCATCACCGGCGTGATCCGCGCCATTGCGTGGTCAAGTTTGTCGCCGTCTATGGTCTTACGCTTCAACCTGTCCGGCAGATAAAATTCTTTCATCCCCAAGATCAATTCGGCAGAGAAAAGCGCGATCAGCACGCCGCATGTCATAGAGACACCCGGTATCCCCGAAAGCGGCGTCGCCGCGATCAACGCCGGCACGAAGATCAGGGGTAGCACCCCGGCCTGACCTGCGGCCTCCAGGATCTTTCCGACCGAAACCTCGGGCTGGTCAGCCACCGAGCGGATTCGCGAAATCACGTCAGTCAAAGGATGGAATGTCGGTGTGTCGGCAGGGCGATTCATGGCGCGCGCGCTCCCGCCGGCTCTTGCCCGCTGACGCATTGCCCGACCGCACCACCGAGTCCGGGGCACGGCCCCGGTTCAGGACGTCTTGCGTATTGTCTGTGATGCATCTTCGGCCTTCTTGTATCGCAGATACAACGTCGACGACTTGGATCGGTTCCCATAAAGGGCTGCCCATCCGTCGCTTTCTGCCAAACGCCCCGGTCCGCATGACGGCCTGCGCCCCGCGCTTACGGTCTTCGATTGATCAAGATGCTCAGCGCCAGACGAAACGGCAATCGTAAAGCACGCCGAACACGCCGCGCTTGCACACCCGCACGCGCTTGGCCTTGCGCTCGGGCTTTGGCTCGGGCTGGCTTTGCAGGAACGCCTGGTACTCGGTCTCGCTCTGCTCGCGCAATGCGGTCAGCTGCGGATCGTCGAGATATCCGCTCGCCGGAAAGCCCCGTTCCGTCTGCCACGAAGAAATCGCCGCGCGGGTGTTCGGGCCGAAAACGCCGTCAGCACCGCCCGGATCATGCGCGACCAGGCGCAAGCGGTTCTGGATCTCGCGCCGTTCGCTGCGCGACAGCTCCAGCGCGGCCTCTATTTCTTCGGTGGCGAGTGCCGAGGGGTCCACCCGCGCCGTCCCGAGGTCCTCCGGCTCCGTCGCAAGCGGTTCGGACGCCACGATGGTGATCTCACCCACCGTCGCGGTCGAGAACGTGGCCTCATAGGTGGTCTCGGTCCCGCTTACCGAATAAGGCGCGCACTCCTCCAGAGCCACAGCCGCATCCAGAAACAGCCGCCGCTGGACTGCCGACTGCGACTCGTCGCCCACATGGCGCGGTATTCCCACCAGCAGACCCGCACTGTCCAGAACGAAGCTTATGGTAACGGCTTCATTGCTCTGGGCCTCTGAACTGGCCTGGTAGCAGGCGGCGATCTGTTCACGAAGCGGCAGTGCCGCCTCGGGCATGTCGTTTCCCGGCGAGGCATCCGTCTGGGCGGAGTCTGGCTGCAAAGGCTCAGCCTGGGTCGTCACCGGCGCGGGCAGGACATCTTCCTGCGGCACTTGGGCCGTGGGTTCGCGATCGTCGCCATCCGCCGCACCGGCGGCAGTGTCGGCGCGATCCGCATCGGACCCCGTCACGTCGATCCCGGCAGTCCCTTGTCCCTGCACCACCGGCTCATCCAGCGGCGTGGTGGTCGTCGCTGGCGGCTCCGGGAGCGGCTCGGCGCCTTGAGTCTGACCCGTCACACTGCCTGCCGACAGCAACAGCACCGCGCAGACCGAAATCATGGCCCGGCCCCGACAATTCAATGTACCGCCTGCGCCTTTCACGATACCACCCTCCTTGAAACCTTTTGCAGAATAAGGCGTGCGACCGCCAAAAGGTCAAGGCGGGGCGCGGAAATCAGCCAACCCGGCAGCAGCACAGTGCCAACGCAAATGGCAACGCATCAAGCGCGCCGCCTACCGGATCTCGCCGGTTTCGGCATCACCCGTTGCAGCAGCCGCACAGCTGATCTATCAATGGGGCTGACACGACGCCCCGCGCAGCACCAAATACGGGGGGCCACAAAATTCATCCGTCGGGGGGCCCAGCAGGGCTGAGAGGTGTGCGCACCGACCCGTCGAACCTGATCCGGGCAATACCGGCGTAGGGAACGGGTAGAGTGTGCAACCAAGGCACAGGCTCATTCTTACGTTGGTACGCCCCCAAGACATGGAGACGCACCAGTGACTCGGCTTTCGAAAACACCCATCCTTTCGGGGTCCGCATGACCGCGGTGACCGTCATAGGGGCCGGTGTCGCCGGTCTCTGCGTTGCCCGCACGCTTCTCGATCGCGGCGCCGAGGTAACGCTAGTGGATCGCCACGCCACGCCCGGGCCCCATGCCTGTTCGTGGTGGGCCGGCGGCATGCTCGCCCCCTATTGTGAAGGCGAAAGCGCCGAGGAACCGGTCGTGCGCCTTGGGGCCGAGGCCGCCGATTGGTGGGCCGCGCAGACAGACTGCGTCCAGCGGCGCGGCTCTCTCGTGGTCTCGCCCGGGCGAGACCGGGCCGACCTTGCGCGCTTTGCCCGCCTGACGACCGGCCACCGCGCCGTCACCGGCCCCGAGATTCCCGAACTGGAACCAGATCTCGGCACGCGTTTTGATCGCGGTCTTTTTTTCGAGAGCGAGGCGCATCTCGCACCCCGTGCCGCGCTGGCCGCACTCCACAACAGCCTCATTTCCGACGGGGCCACCTTCCGACAGGAAGAGACCGACCCGGACGCCCTTGCCACCAAGGGATTGACGGTTGACTGCCGCGGCTTTGCCGCGCGCGACACCCTGCCCGATCTGCGCGGCGTGAAGGGCGAGATGCTGATCCTCTCCTGCCCCGATGCGACGCTGTCGCGCCCCATCCGCGTGCTGCACCCCCGCGTGCCGATCTACATCGTGCCGCGCGGCGAAGGGATGTTCATGTTGGGCGCCACGATGGTCGAGGGTCGCGCCGGGCGCCACGTCACCGCCCGCGCCATGCTGGAACTGCTCAGCACGGCCTACGCGCTCAACCCGGCCTTCGGCGAGGCCGAGGTGGTCGAGATCGGCGTCGACAGCCGCCCGGCCTTTCCAGACAACCTGCCGCGCATCCGCCGCGACGGCACCCTGATCCGCGCTAACGGGCTTTACCGCCACGGCTTCTTGCTGGCCCCGGCGCTGGCCCGGATGGTCACGGACCTGATCCTTCACGACAAGACACCGGAGGTTTCCGATGAGATTGCAGCTTAACGGCACACCACTGACAGCCAAGGTCGCCACCTTGGCCGACCTTCTTGACAACCAAGGCTACGGCGACGCCAAGGTGGCCACAGCCGTAAACGGCACCTTCGTGCCCGCGCCTTTGCGCGCCGACCACGCACTTGCCGAGGGCGACAGCATCGAAGTGCTGGCGCCCATGCAAGGCGGCTGAGCCATGCGCGACTTCTACGGCACCACGCTTGCCAACGGCTTCATGCTGGGCACAGCCCAGTACCCCTCGCCTGCCATCCTGGCCGAGGCGTTCCGGCGCAGCGGCGCCAGCGTCGCCACCGTTTCCCTGCGTCGCGAAAGCGGGCAGGACCGCGCGGGCCAGGATTTCTGGAACCTGATCCGCGATCTCGGCGTGCATATCCTGCCCAACACCGCCGGCTGCCACAGCGTCAAGGAAGCCGTGACCACCGCGCACATGGCGCGCGAGGTGTTCGACACGCCCTGGATCAAGCTGGAGGTCATCGGCGAGGAAGACACCCTGCAACCGGATGTGTTCGGCCTTGTCGAGGCCGCCCGCATCCTGACCGAGGAAGGCTTCCAGGTCTTCCCCTACACCACCGAGGATCTCGTCGTGGCCGACCGCCTGCTCAACGCCGGTTGCGAGGTGCTGATGCCCTGGGGAGCGCCCATCGGCTCGGGTCTGGGCCTGAACAACATCTTCGGCCTGCGCGCGCTTCGGGCGCATTTCCCCGACGTGCCGCTGGTGATCGACGCAGGCCTCGGCCTGCCCTCGCAGGCCACGGCGGCGATGGAACTGGGCTATGACGCCATCCTTCTCAACACGGCCGTTTCCAAGGCAGGCGACCCGGCGGTCATGGCCGAAGCCTTTGCGCTCGCCCTCAAGGCCGGCAAACTGGCCCAATCCGCCGACCCTATGGAGCCGCGCGACATGGCCGCCCCCTCGACCCCGGTGATCGGCAAGGCTTTCCTAGAATGACACTCGACCGGTTTTACCCCATATTCGACAGCGCCGACTGGATCGAACGCCTCGTGCCTCTTGGCATCAAGCTGGTGCAACTGCGCGTGAAGGACGCGGCACCCGACACCCTGCGCGACCATATCCTGCGGTCCAAGACTGTCTGCGATGCGCATGGCTGCACGCTTATAGTCAACGACCATTGGAGCGAGGCCATCGACACTGGCTGCACCTACATTCACCTTGGGCAGGAAGACCTTGATACCGCTGACATATCTTCCATCCGTAATGCTGGCCTGCACCTTGGTATCAGCACCCATGACAAGGCCGAGCTCAACCGCGCGCTGGCACTGAAACCCGACTACATCGCCCTCGGCCCGATCTACCCCACGATCCTGAAGCAGATGAAGTGGCGTGAACAGGGCCTCGACCGCCTGACGCAATGGCGCGACCTGATCGGCGACCTGCCACTCATCGCCATCGGCGGCATGTCCATCGACCGTGCGCCCGGCGCCTTTGCCGCCGGCGCCGACGTGGTGGCGGCGGTCACCGATATCACCCTCAACGACAGCCCCGAGACGCGGGTGCGCGAATGGCTGGCGGCGACAAGATGAACCGCTATGCCCGACAGACCTGCCTGCCCGGGATGGGTGAGGCCGGACAGGCCGCCCTCGATTCGGCGCATGTGCTGGTGGTCGGCGCGGGCGGGTTGGGGGCACCTGTCCTGCAATACCTGGCCGGTGCCGGCGTGGGGAGGCTGACGCTGGTCGATGGCGACACGGTTTCCCTCACGAACTTGCACCGTCAGACGCTCTTTCGCGAGGCCGATATCGACCGTCCCAAGGTCGAGGCGGCCGCCGACACCCTGCGCCGCCTCAACACCGATTGTACCATCGACACCGTCCTGGCCCCGCTCGATCCGACCAACGCGTCCGATCTCGTGGCGCAAGCGACACTGGTGCTAGATTGCGCCGACAGCTTCGCGGTCAGCTATATCCTGTCCGACACCTGCCGCGCCGCAGGCGTGCCGCTCATCAGCGCATCGGTCTTGGGCGTATCGGGCTACGCGGGCGGCTTCTGCGGCACCGCGCCTTCGCTGCGCGCCGTTTTCCCCGACTTGCCTGATCGCGCCGCCACCTGCTCCACGACGGGCGTCATGGGCCCGGTTGTCGGCATGATCGGTGCCGCTCAGGCCCAGATGGCACTGGCCTGCCTAACCGGCCAGTCCCCCTCGCCCCTGGGCCAGGTCGTGACGGTCGACATGCAGACCTATCACAGCAGCAGCTTCCGCTTCGACGCTGCGCCCGAGCCCGCCGCCGACCTGCATTTCATCGCCGCTAGCCAGATCACCGCCAGTGATCTCGTGGTCGAGCTGCGCCCCGCGGATGAAGCGCCTGCGCCGGTCTCCCCCCACGCGCGGCGTATCGGACTCGAGGCGTTCAGAAACGGCCCCGACCTCACCCCGCCCGACGGCGCCCGGACCGTCTTTGCCTGCCGCTCCGGCCTGCGCGCCTGGCAAGCGGCGACCCATCTGCGACGCAGTTGGACCGGCGAAATCGCCCTCGTCGCCGCCGGCGACACGCCCGGCACCTGAGCCAGGGAACCGGTGCGGCCTCCGCGCCACTTAAACGCGAAAAGTTTAAGAAAATCATCTTTCTCCGTGAATGTGCCAAACTTTTGCCCGAATTGGTAAGGAACAATCATAACGCGAGCAGAAAACTGATCAGGAATGAGTGACAATGCGTATACTTGCGATAGATGACGAGCCGATCTTCTGCGACCTTCTCAGAACACGGCTTGAACAGCTTGGATATCAAAACGTCGAAACCGCCTTCACCGGCCCCGAGGCGCTGGATATCGCAGCGGCCCGGACCAACCCGGTCGAATGCTTCATCGTCGACATACGCATGATGCCGATGGATGGTATCGAACTGGTTCGCAGACTGCGCGCCATCCCGCATCATCAGGCAACGCCGATCGTGATGCTCTCGGCCCTGACCGACAAGGCGTCGATCGACGCCGCTTTCATGGCTGGCGCGAACGACTACATCACCAAGCCGCTCGAAATGGTCGAACTGAAGATCCGCCTCGAGATGGCCCGCAACATCCAAGCCGAACGCGCGCAGGCCCGCCTGCTTCACGAACACGTGCTCAAGCAGGAGGCCATCCTCTTCCCCTCCGCCGAATTCGGCGGCGAGATCATACTCGACGACGTGCCCGGCGCCGTCAGCGTGATGTCAATGGAGAACTTTCTTCTCAAGCAAGGCAATCTCCGTCTTCGCCAATCCTCGGCAATCGGCTTCAGCCTGCCGCAAGCGGAACTTTATTTCCAGAAGATGGACCCAACCTATTACGCCGTTCTGGTCGGCGACATGGCACAGGCCGTATCGCGGGCGCTGTCGGGCTTTCCGCACATGCTGACCTGCCCCGGCAACGGCGATATCGTGGCCCTGCTGATCGACCGGGCGCATGTCGATATCGGCCAGATCAAGGAGAACCTCGCGCACGAGCTCGAAGCTCTTCGCCTGCGCTTCTCTGCCATCGACATGACGCTGCCACAGCTGCAAACCGGCGCGCCCGTGCGCACCGGGCTGTTCCGGACGCAGTGCCCGACGACCCTGATCGGACGCGCGCGCGTCGCAGCGCGCGGTTCCCAAGGCACCGGTGGCGCGCACAACCTGCAGGCCATCGCATGACCGCGCCCGTCCACCGCGCCTTGCCGGAAAAGGACGCGACCCGCTCCACCGTGGAACAGGCTCTTGCCGGGATGCGCCGCGATTTCTGCGCCGGCCTCGACGAGCGTATCTGCCGGATCGAGACGGCCCGGCTTGCGTTTGCCTCGTCCAGCGATACGGCGCTCGACACCCTGAAATTCGAAGCGCACCGCATCTGCGGCGTCGCCGGCAGCCTTGGTCTGGACGAGGTCTCGACCCGCGCCCGCACATTGGAAGAGCACATCGGTTGGACCGAGGACAGGGCGCTCTCGCCGAAGGACCGGGCCGATCTCAACCGCCGGATCGAGGATTTCCTCGATCTGCTGGAACATCATTTGACCGAGACCTGATGCATCCCGCGGCGCCCGGCGCCGCTGCCTCGATAGACAAGAACTAACAAACAAAAGAGGATTGAAGTGCCAAGCCATGCCGCAAGACTGAAGAAGGTCTTCAAACTCCGCGAATTTCCGATCGCGGTGGGCTTCACGATCATCGCGGTGCTGGTTTCGACCGCGCTCGTCGCCACCCAGGCCAATACCCGGTTTCTCGACTTGGCCCGGCAGGAGGCCAAAGACGACGTGGGCAAGAGCGCCGACGCCATTGCCGGCGCTTTGCAACGCGAGTTGACCAAGGTCGACGTGATCTCCCGCGCGATTCGCTACGCGATCGAACAAAAGCCCAACCTCACGCAGCAGGAGTATCAGGACCTGGTTGCACCTCTGATCGGGACGACCTCTGCGATACTGCTCGTCGGCCGCTCCCGCGGTTTTGTCGTCGAGCAAGTTTACCCCATGGCTGGAAACGAAAAGGTGATCGGCCTCGACTATCGCTTGATACCTACGCAGTTCATGGCCGTGCGCGACGCACTGCGCTCGGGCGAGGCATCTCTGGAAGGCCCGGTCGAACTCGTTCAGGGGGGCACGGCATTCATCCAGCGGACCCCGTACTACCCGAACATGCGCGAAGATATGTCCCGTATCGCGTCCGGCATCATATCGGTTGTTGTCAACCGTGAGCAATTGATAACTCAGATATATCAAGATCTTGGCATCGAAGCCCAAGACATCGCGATCCGCAGCCTGACCTCGGACCTTTCGCCAGGCAAAATGAAATACGGCGCGAAAGGCATCTTTGGCGATAGCCCCATCTTGCGCCAAGTGCCGACAGACAGCAGCATCTGGCAAATCGGTCTTGTACCGTCCTCGGGCTGGCCCGAACAGCATCGTATGGAGCACTATGTCTGGGTGCTGAGCTTACTGGGCAGCTCGGTCCTTGGAGCGATGTTCTTGGCGCTCTGGTCGATGTACCGCTCCAAGCGCATCGCCGAAGGCCAGCTGCGCTCGGCCATCAACTCCATCGACGACGGTTTCGCGCTTTACGACCAGCATGACCGCCTGGTCTTCGCGAACGAGAAATACCTGTCCTACTACGACCTCTCGCGAGACGCGATTTTCCCGGGAAACAGCTTCGAGAACATCCTGCGCGAGGGGCTCAGGAACGGCCAGTACAAGGACGCCATCGGCCGCGAGGATGCGTGGCTGAAGGAACGGCTTGCCAAGCATTTCAACCCCACCGAACCGATCGAGCAGAAACTGGGCGATGGCCGCTGGCTCAAGGTGGCCGAGGCTCGTTCACCCGATGGCAATACCGTGGGCTTCCGTGTCGACATTACCGAACTCAAGCAGGCGCGCGAACGCGCCGAGGCGGCCAACCGCGCCAAGAACAATTTCCTCAACATCATCAGCCACGAATTGCGCACGCCGCTCACTTCGGTGATCGGCTATGCCCGCTTCCTAGAAAACATCGAGATCCTGCCCGGCTTCAAGGCACTCAAACAGGCCCTGCGCACCGGCACGCGCGAGGCCGAGTGCCACCGCGCGCTCGACTTGTTGCGCAACGACGTGGCCAGCATGTCGGGCCGCATCACCAGCTCCAGCGATCACCTTCTGGGCCTGATCAACGACGTGCTCGACCGTGCCAAGCTCGAGGCCGACACCGTCGAACTCCGCATCGAATCGGTCGATCTTCAGGACATTGCCAAAACCGTCACTTCGAACCTCGGGATCAAGGCCGCCGAAAAGGGCATTTCGCTCACATCGGATGTCGCCCCCCTGCCCGTCGCCGCCGACGCCAAGCGGCTGCGACAGTCTCTGATCAACGTCGTCGGCAACGCGATCAAGTTCACCGAAACCGGCGGCGTCCATTTGTCATCGGAGAGCGACGATACCCATGTGCGTATCACGGTGCGCGACACCGGATGTGGGATACCCGCCGACCAGTTGGATCAAATCTTCGATCAGTTCGTGCAGGTCGACACCTCCGTCACCCGGCGCAACTCCGGCACCGGCCTGGGTTTGGCGATCACCCGCGAACTCGTGGAACTTCACGGTGGCTCCATCTCGGTCGAAAGCGAGCTGGGCCACGGCAGCTCCTTCATTATTACCCTTCCCATCAAGGCTCAAAAACTGGAACTGGCCGCCTGACGTGTCAGGTCGGGCCGGTTGTCCTGCCAATTGCCTAAAGTTTTCCTTGTTCCGGCCCAAACAAGATCACGGCCACCATTCACAGTTTGCCAGTCGGCATTCAGCACGGCACGAAAGGGCATCAATGCAACACAACGCACACGCTCAAGAACGTAACGCCAAAGGGTCCGGGCCCGCCAAGACCGGGATCGACAGCACCGGCTTGACCGATCTGTCGTTTCTCGAAACGGTCCTCGAGACCCTTCAGGACGGCGTCTACGTCTATGCCAGCGACACGCTTCGCATAAGGTACATGAATGCCGCCGCCTGCGCCCGCCACGGCTGGACACAGGAAGAAGCCCGCGCGAAATGCATCAGTGACACCGCCGCGACATTCGACACCAAGTCGTTTTTCCGTGCCGCCGCCCCCCTTTTGAGTGGCGAGCAGGATGCGATCACACTCGAACTCGCTCACTTTACCGGCCCCATCGAAGTCTCCACGCGCCTTTTGCGCACCCCCGACGAGGGCGATTTCTTCATCTCCGTCCTGCGTGACATCTCCGCCCGCAAGAGCTCGCAGGCGGAAAAGGTGCAGACCGTCTCAACCGTTAGCCACGAATTGCGGACGCCGCTCACCTCGATCCACGGCGCTCTGCGCCTGCTGAAGGCCGGCGCGGTGTCCGAACTGGATCCGAAAACCCAAAGCGTGATCGACATTGCAGCCCGCAACACTGACCGCCTTCTGTCGATCGTCAACGACATCCTCGATCTCGAGAAAATAAACAGCAACAAGATGGACTTTTCGAGCAGCGAGATGGACATCGTCGAATGCGTGAACGATACCGTCGAACTGATCGCCGGCGCGGCGCTTGAAAACGACGTCCGGCTCGATATCGACAGCGATCTGCAGAACGCCTTGGTGATGGGCAACCCCGAGCGTATCTCCCAGATCATCACCAATTTCGCGTCCAATGCGATCAAGTATTCGCCGAAAGGCGCCTCCGTGCGCATAGGTATTTCCCAGGCCGAGGACGGCATCGTCATTTCCGTGACCGACCAAGGCCCCGGCATCTCGGAAGAACAGAACCGGATGTTGTTCAAGCCTTTTTCGCAAGCGCGCGCCGGCGACGGAACCAAGCGCCCCGGCACCGGTCTCGGCCTCGCCATCGTGGCGGCCATTGCCCAGCGCCTCGACTATACCGTCGCCTTCAAATCCGTGGTGGGCCAAGGCAGTACGTTCCAATTCCGTGTCCCGCCCCACCTTGTCCTCTGGACAGATTCGCGTGACACTGCAGCTGTGGCGGCAGGTTAGACATGGCTGACGTAGTGACCTTTCCAAACGCCCCCAAAAACGAGAAAGGCGCGATGCAACAACCCTTGCAAACCATCCTGCATGTCGATGACGACGACGATATTCGCGTGATCATCAAGATGGCGCTCGAAGTCGTCGGATCCTTTGACGTGCACCAGTTTCCCACCGGTCAAGACGCGGTCGAGGCCGCGGCGGAAGTCAATCCACAGATGCTACTGCTGGATGTGATGATGCCCGACATGTCGGGCGAAGACGTCTGGCGCGCGATCACCGCAATGCCCGGACTGTCGGACGTACCTACCATATTCCTGACCGCGAAGGCCGAAGATTCCTTTTCCAAGCAGTTGCGCGAAAAAGGGGCTCTTGCCGTGATAACGAAGCCGGTTGATCCAATGATGCTCGGCACTCAGATTGAACAAATCTGGCAAAGCATAGACTAAGGCTGACACTCGATCCGTCCAGCTGTCGTATTGCGCCTCAGCCGTCACCGAGTTGCTTGAAGTCGCTTGAATCCAGCACCGGTGCAACGTCCAATTCATCCGCGTCCAGCATCGCCGCCACACGCTCAAGGCTCGACACAAGCATCGCCTGCTCCCAGTCTTCCATGACCGAGAATTTACGCACGAAGCGCTGTTGCAGGGGGTCGGGCGCCCTGGCCAGTGTGTCACGCCCCTTGGCGGTCAGATGAATGTTGGTCTGGCGCCGGTCCCGCTGGGATTTCTCTCGCAGCACCATGCCCTCGTTCACCAGCTTGTCCACCAGCGAGGTAACGGTCGCCTGCGTCACACGCATTCGCGACGATATCGCAGTCGCCGTTGCTTGCCCGGTCTCGCCTATAATCTGCAAGACCCGGAACTGCGCGGGGGTCACCCCGGCGGACTGCTTGACTTCGCGACCGAACAGATCGGTCGCGCGAAGGATGCGTCTGAGTGCGACTAAAGAGGTATCGATGCGGTCCATTCCTACCTTTGGCGTTTCTTTTGGATAGCTAAACATATACACTCGAATTTAGTTTGTGAAGACCTCTGTTGTTAGGGAATTAAACCAGATAGCTGCAAAAACACCTCAGACCGCAAAGCACTTCATCCTGAAAAATAAGGTGTTTTGGCGAAAATTAGTTAGCCAAACAAAAAATATGCTTAGCCACTTGAAGTACCCCCGCCCCAATGCTACTTAGTAAGCCAAAGCAAATCGGAGATACAAACATGCCCCGCGACCTTGCAAAAGAAATCGTTCCGACCCTTCGCGAGCCCGAACCGACGGACGGCTCGGAAATCTGGGAGCTCGTGCGCGAATGCAAGCCGCTCGACGAGAACTCGATGTATTGCAACCTGATCCAGTGCGACCACTTTTCCGACACCTGTGTTCTGGCCGAAATCGAAGGCAAGCCCGTCGGCTGGGTGTCGGGTCACGTGATTCCGAGCGACCCCGAGACCCTGTTCATCTGGCAGGTCGCCGTGTCGGAAGATGCGCGCGGCATGGGTCTTGGCTCGCTGATGCTGAAAGAGGCGTTGCAGCGCGAGGCTTGCGCTGACGTTAACAAAATCCAAACCACGATCACGTCGGACAATGACGCATCGTGGGCACTTTTCAAGAAATTTGCCGAAGAGTGTGGAACCGATCTTGATGCCGAGGCGTATTACGAGAAAGACGAGCACTTCAACGGTCAGAGCAAGACGGAGAACCTCGTGACGATTCCGCTGGCTGAAGAGCTGGCAAAGGTGGCCTAACACCGGGGCCACTTCCCCAACTTCCCCTCAAATTCTGACTCCGAAAGAGAGGTCGTATGTCTACGAACACCTCCCATAAACCTGTATTTGAACGTCGTGAATCCGAAGCCCGCAGCTACTGCCGCGGGTTTGATACCGTGTTCACGTCTGCATCCGGCGCTCAGATGACCGACGTGGATGGTCGTACATATATCGACTTTCTGGCCGGCTGTTCGTCATTGAACTACGGTCATAACGACCCTGACATGAAGGCGGCCCTGCTCGAGCACATCTCGAATGACGGTATCGCCCACGGGCTCGATATGATGTCCGACACCAAGGCCCAGTTCCTTGAAACGTTCGAGAAATTGATCCTCAAGCCGCGCGGCATGGACCACAAGATCATGATGACAGGCCCGACCGGCACCAACGCCGTCGAGTCCGCTCTGAAACTCGCGCGCAAGGTCACCGGCCGCCGCAACATCATCGCCTTCACCAACGGCTTCCACGGCATGACCATGGGCGCATTGGCAGCGACCGGTAATGCCGGGAAACGTGGTGGCGCGGGGGGCGTGTCGCTTCCCGATGTGAACCGGATGCCCTACGAAGGCGCGTTCGGCGACGACGTCGACACGATCGCACAGATGGAAATAATGCTCGACAACCCGTCGTCGGGCATCGACGCCCCCGCAGCTTTCCTGATTGAACTGGTCCAAGGCGAAGGTGGCCTCAATGCCGCCTCCAAAGAGTGGGTCGAACGTCTTGGCCGTCTCGCCAAGAAACACGGAATTCTTTTGATCGTCGACGATATCCAGGCCGGTATCGGCCGTGCGGGCAGCTTTTTCAGCTTCGACGACATGGATGTCGAACCCGATATGATCCCGCTGGCGAAATCACTATCCGGTTTCGGCCTGCCCTTCGCCGCACTGCTGATCCGCCGCGACCTCGATATCTGGAAACCGGCCGAGCACAACGGCACTTTTCGGGGCAACACGCACGCCTTCATCACCGCCCGCGTCGCGCTCGAGAAGTTCTGGTCGGACGACAAATTCAAGAACGAAATCGCCGAAAAGGCCAAGATCCTCGAGACGCGCCTGCAGCGCATCGCCGACATGGTGCCGGGCGCCAGGCTCAAGGGCCGCGGTATGATGCGCGGCGTAGATGTCGGCTCGGGCGAGCTGGCCGAGCAGATCTGCGGCGAAGCATTCCGCAACGGTCTCATCATCGAGACCTCGGGCAGCTTCGATGAGGTGGTCAAGGTGCTCGCACCTCTGACTATCCCGGTCGAGCTGTTCGAGAAGGGCCTCGATATCCTTGAAAAAGCTGCCTCGACTTGCGTCAAGGGCCACAACATTGCTGCGGAGTAACCGAAATGATCGTCAGAGACTTCAACAAGATCACCGAGAATGAAAAAGACCGCGTCGTCTCGGACGCCAACTGGACAAGCGTTCGGATGCTGCTGGCCGATGACAACATGGGCTTTTCGTTTCACATTACCTTCCTCGAGGCCGGATCCGAACATACGTTCGAATACAAGAACCACCTCGAGAGCGTTTACTGCATGCAGGGCACCGGCTCGATCACAGACCTCGCCACCGGCGAAACGCACGAGATCAAGCCCGGCGTGATGTATGCGCTCGACAAACATGACCGCCATATCCTGCGCGCCACTGAAGAGCTGGTGATGGCCTGCTGCTTCAATCCGCCGGTCACCGGCAATGAGGTCCATCGCGATGATGGCTCTTACGCGGCGCCCGAAACCGCCGAGGCGTGAACCTATGACCCACACAGTGGAAAAAATTGGCGGTACGTCCATGTCCCGCCTGCACGAGCTGCGTGACACCCTGTTTCTCAAGGACGGCATACCAGAATACGGACGTATTTTCGTGGTCTCGGCGTTTGGCGGCGTCACCGACATGCTGCTGGAACACAAGAAGACGGGCGAGGATGGCGCTTATGCCGCTTTCGCCGACGCCGAAGACGACCACGGTTGGCACGATGCGCTTACACGGGCGTGTCGCGCCATGATCGAGGCGCACGAGGATGTGCTGGAGCACCCGGGCGACATCGCCCAGGCAACCGCCTTTGTGAATGAGCGTATCGAGGGCGCCCGCAACTGTCTGATCGACCTGCAGCGCCTATGCTCCTACGGCCATTTCCGGCTGAACGCGCACTTGATGCATATCCGTGAGTTGCTTTCGGGCCTTGGCGAAGCGCACAGCGCCCACGTCGCGGCACTGGTGCTGAAACGGGCCGGTGTCAACGCCCGCGCCGTAGACCTGACCGGCTGGCGCGAAGATGGCGAAGTGACGCTGGACGAGCGCATCAACAACGCCATGGCCAGCGTTGATCCTGCCACCGAAATGCCCATCGTCACCGGCTATGCCCAGTGCCGCGAAGGTCTGATGAAGGAATTCGACCGCGGCTATTCCGAGGTCACCTTCTCGCAGATGGCGGCCCTCACCGGCGCGCGCGAGGCGATTATCCACAAGGAGTTCCACCTCTCATCCGCCGATCCCAAGCTGGTCGGCGCAGAGAACGTGCGCACTCTGGGTCACACCAACTATGATGTTGCCGACCAGATGGCGAACCTCGGGATGGAAGCGATCCACCCCTCCGCCGCCAAGACCCTGCGCCAGGCCGGTGTGCCCCTGCGCGTCACCAACGCGTTCGAGCCCGAAGAGTCGGGCACCGTCATCGACGACCAGCCTGCCGACACACCGGCGGTCGAAATGGTCACGGGCCTGGACATCATCGCGCTGGAAGTGTTCGAACAGGACATGGTCGGCGTCAAAGGCTACGATGCCGCCATTCTGGACGCACTGACGCGTCACGACGTGCGCATCGTGTCCAAGGCGTCAAACGCCAATACGATCACGCATTACGTGGACGCATCGGTCAAGGCGATGCGCAAGGTAGCCGACGATCTGGCGGAGAAATATCCGCAGTCCGAAATCCGAAATCGCAAGCTTGCGCTCGTCTCTGTCATCGGACGTGATCTCGATGGGCTGAGTACGCTGCAGCGTGGCCTGCAGGCGCTGGACGACAACGGAATGGCCTCACTGGGGGCCACCCAAGGCCCGCGTCACGTCGATACGCAGTTCATTCTCGAACGCGAAGACCGCGATCCGGCGATCAAAGCGCTTCATGACACGTTCTTCGGCAAGGCGTGCAAAAACAGAAAAAAGTCGGACATGACCATCGCTGCCTGACAGTGCCCTCGCCCTAAATGCCCCAAACAAAAAGCGCGCGTGCCGACATTACGGCGCGCGCGCTCTCCATCTTGAAGATCAAGCCGTGGTCAGCCGTCCAGCGATTTCGGCAAGGTGCTTTCGAAAACGTTGCCCTCGGTATCCGTGGCCTTCACCGTCAGGTCGGTCGATCCATTGTCATCATAGAAGAACCGGAATGACGGGTTTTCCGAGATCGAAATCCCCCCGGTCATCGAGAACAGCATTTCGTCGCCCTGCCGCACCTCGATCGTGTCGATGAAATGCGCCGGGATGAACAGCTGCGTGATCTGGTCGCGCTGAAGCCCTGAATAGTTCGGGTGCCGGATCATGATCTGAGCCTCGCGCCGTGGCGTGGATACTGCTGCCGTTTCGCCAAAGCTGCGCAGCTTCATCCGGCCCATGCCCGCCAGCGCCTGCTCGGGGTCTTTCGAGGCCGGGGCCGAACAGCCGCCCGACGCCTTCACGAAGCGCCCTGTCATATACAGGCCGTTCTCGGTCTCAGTGATCACCCGAACGTTGGAATACTGGTTCACCCGCACGCGCATCTCGAAATCAATCTGGCCCATCCCGGGCCCGAACGTGAACTCGCCCGCCAACGGCGCGGGGTTTTCGTCGATCACCACCGTGGCCGATTTGATCTGCGCCTCCGGAGCGGTCTGTTTCAGATGCACCGGCACGGTCGCGGCGTCATGGGCGCGGTACGGCGCCTCAACGCTAAGCGGGCCCTCCGCCTCCTCCAGCGTGGCCTCGCCCAGCACGTCATAGCGCAGATCCTGCCAGGTCGGGCTTTCGGTCAAGGGGTTCTTGACCGCCTCCTCAGCCCACCCAGATGAGGCCACAAGGCCCAGCGCCAGAACGGATGCGATTGCATGTCTCATACGGTCTCCTCCCGCGATGCGCCCGTGTTATGCCACGAAACTGCGGCAAAATCCACTTATACGAAATGGGGCATGGACCTCACAATCGCGTGTGGCAAGATCCGGCCATGTTCGAGGTCGTCGTCACAGCCTGTCTTGCGCTTGCCTCTGAGGGGGGCGAGCCGGCCTGCCGCGACATGCTTCTGGCGAATTACGAGGCTCCAACACAGGCCGAGTGCGAGGCGCAACTGCCAGAACTTTCGAAGACATACGAAGAACCGCGCTGTGCCCCCGTTGGCCCGGCGCTCGACATGACCGAGATCGCACCGGGCGTTTTCGCCCATTTGGGCCAGATCGAAGAACCCGACGCGGACAATCGCGGTGACGTCGCGAATCTCGGCTTTATCGTCGGCCAAGACAGCGTCGCCGTGATCGACACCGGCTCGGCCCGCTGGATCGGCGAGGCGCTCTGGCGCGCCATCCGCCTTGAGACTGACAAGCCCGTCAGCCACGTGATCCTGACCCACATGCACCCCGACCATGTGCTGGGCACGGATGCCTTCAGCACCACTGGGGCACAGGTTGCCTCCCACGCCGCCCTGCCCCGCGCGCTGGCCGACAGGCAGGCCAATTACGCGGAAAGCCTGACGCGCCTGATCGGTCCCGCCTTCATAGGCTCGACCGCGCCGGACACGGACATCACCGTGCCGCCCGACGCGCCCATGCAGATCGACCTCGGCGGGCGCACCCTCACACTGCACGCCTGGCCCATCGCCCATACCAGCAACGATCTCACCGTTCTCGACGAGACGACCGGCACGCTCTTTACCGGCGACCTTGTCTTCCACATGCACACCCCCGCCCTCGACGGCAGCGTTCTGGGCTGGCTCGACGTTCTGGACCAGTTGCAAAAGTGGGAGGTCAGCCGCATCGTCCCCGGCCACGGCGGCCCGGTTCTGGACTGGCCCGAAGGGGCCGAGGACCAGCGCCGCTATCTGGAAGCCCTGCGCGACGACACCCGCGCCGCCATCGCCCGAGGCACCCGACTCGGCGATGCCGTGACGACAATCGCGGAAAGCGAAACAGACAAGTGGCAGCTTTTCGAGGCCTACAACCCGCGCAACGCCACGGTCGCGTTCACCGAACTGGAGTGGGAATAGCGCCTATTCCTTCGCCACGTCCTGCAACATCTGCGCGATGGCAAAGAGCCGCTTTTCGATCAGTTGTGGCGTCTCGCAAAGGTAGGTGATCGACTGCTGCCGGTCGGAATAGATCACCTGGTCCCAGTCCAGCTTTTCCTCCAATTCGTCGACACGGTCGAAATCCGGGTTCTCTGCCTCCAGCGCCGTGTCCATCTCCAGCCGCATTTCGTCGATCTTCTCGGCCAGCGCGATCTGCCCAAGCGAGAAATCCGCGATTCCGTTGATGACCTGCGACCGGCGGGTGCTGAGCGACTTGAATGTCTGCGCAAAGGCCCGGCCAAGGTTGGCTTCCTTGTCCTCGGGCCAGCGGTCGGTGAACTCTTCGGCCGCCTGCCGCAGCGTGTCCATCTCCAGCCGCCGCACGGCCAGCGTGCCCGCAAGGTCCCTGATTCCCGCCGCCAGCGCCGGATCCTCGACCTCGGCTTCCGGCAACGCGATGGGCCACATCAGCCCAAGTGACAAGGTTTCGACCTTGCGCTGCACGCAAGGCCATGTCGGATCCGAGAAATCTTCCGCCATTGCTGGGGCGGTGGCGCCTAAAAAGCTGGCAAATGCCGTTAAAACGAACGTCCTCATACGGTCCTCCCTTGGTCCCATGGGAACACGCCCATGCATCCCCGGCAAGTGTCCACATTGGAATACCAACCAAGGTACTAATTGTGTCGCGCCGCCGCCCCCCCCTACCATCATTCTGGAATCACGCGCCATGTCTGCGGCGCGAACGGGAGGAAATACACTATCATGCGCACGAAAGCTGCCGTGGCCCTCGAGGCCGGCAAACCACTGGAAATCATGGAAGTCGAACTCGAAGGCCCCAAGGCCGGCGAGGTTCTGGTGGAAATCAAGGCCACGGGCCTGTGTCACACCGACGAATTCACCCGCTCGGGCGACGACCCCGAAGGCATCTTCCCCGCCATCCTGGGCCATGAGGGCGCCGGCGTGGTCATGGAAGTGGGCGAAGGCGTCACCACGCTCAAGCCCGGCGATCACGTAATCCCGCTTTACACGCCCGAATGCCGTGAATGCGCGTCCTGCCTGTCTGGCAAGACGAACCTCTGCACCGCGATCCGCAACACCCAAGGCCAGGGCCTGATGCCCGACGGCACCACGCGGTTCAAGATGCTCGATGGCACGCCCATTCATCACTACATGGGCTGCTCGACCTTCGCAAACCACACCGTCATGCCTGAAATCGCGCTTGCCAAGGTGCGCGACGACGCGCCCTTCGACAAGATCTGCTACATCGGCTGCGGCGTGACCACCGGCATCGGCGCGGTGATCAACACCGCCGGCGTCGAAATCGGCTCGACCGCCGCGGTCTTCGGCCTTGGAGGCATCGGCTTAAACGTGATCCAGGGCCTGCGCATGGCGGGCTGCGACATGATCATCGGCGTCGACCTGAACGACGACAAGGCCGAGATGGCCAAGAAGTTCGGCATGACCCATTTCGTGAACCCGACCAAGGTCGACAACACGGTCCAGGAGATCGTGAACATGACCAAGCGGGGGAACGACCAGATTGGCGGCGTGGACTATTCCTTTGACGCCACCGGCAACGTGCAGGTGATGCGCGACGCGCTGGAATGTTCGCACCGCGGCTGGGGCTGCTCGGTCATCATCGGCGTGGCCCCCGCGGGTGCCGAAATCTCCACTCGTCCCTTCCAGCTGGTCACCGGCCGGGTCTGGAAAGGTACCGCGTTCGGCGGCGCCAAGGGCCGCACCGACGTGCCGAAATTCGTCGACTGGTATATGGACGGCAAGATCGAGATCGACCCCATGATCACGCACAAGCTGACGCTGGACGAGATCAACCACGGGTTTGAACTGATGCACGAAGGCAAATCGATCCGCGCCGTGGTGGAGTTCTGATTTGTCCGTAGAGGTCGTTTCACAAAACAGGAGCTTCGGCGGCGAACAGATCGTCTACAAGCACAGTTCCAACACCTGTGCCTGCGAGATGACCTACGCCGTCTATCAGCCTCCACAGGCCAAGGATGGCCCGGTTCCGGTGCTTTGGTACCTGTCGGGCCTGACCTGCAACCACGAAAACGCCATGACCAAGGGCGGTTTCCAGGAACACGCGGCGCGGGAAGGCATCGCGCTGGTGTTTCCCGACACTTCGCCCCGGGGCGATAACGTGGCGGATGACGAGGCGTATGACCTGGGCCAGGGGGCGGGCTTTTACGTCAATGCCACCTGCGACCCGTGGCGGCAGCACTACCGCATGTACGACTACATCGTGAACGAGCTCTACTCGATCATCGCGGAAACCCAGCCGGTCCAGGATCGCCACGGCATCACCGGCCATTCCATGGGCGGGCACGGCGCCATGACCATCGCCATGCGCAACCCCGACAAGTTCGAGTCGCTTTCGGCTTTCGCGCCCATCGCCAACCCGACTAGGTCGGATTGGGGCCGCAAGCAGCTCAGCGCCTATCTGGGCGACGACGAAAGCACTTGGGCGCAGCACGATTCGACCCTGCTGCTCGAAGAACATGGATGGAAAGGCGATGTGCTGATTGATCAAGGATCGAGCGACCAGTTCCTCGACCTGCTGAAACCCGAGGCGCTGGCAGACACCATGGCCAAACGCCGCCAGCCAGGTCAAATCCGCATCCAGCCGGGCTATGATCATTCATATTTTTTTGTACAGACTTTCGCCGCAGACCACGTATCATGGCATGCTGAACGTCTGCACCACTGATGTGTGTACTGAAACTGTTGACTAGGGAGACATCAACTTGACCATCCGTACCATCCTCGCCGCCAGCATCCTGGCCACCACCCCCGCGCTTGGCTTTGCGCAAGATGTCGAAGGCGACGCCGAAGCCGGTGAAAAGGTGTTCCGCAAATGCATGGCCTGCCATGCTGTGGGCGAAGACGCCAAGAACAAGGTCGGCCCGGTGCTGACCGGCATCGTCGGCGCACCCGTCGCGGCGAATGAAGATTTCGACTATTCCGACGTGCTCGCTGAGATGGGCGCCGAGGGCAAGGAGTGGACGCCCGAAGAATTGGCGGCGTTCCTCGAAAAACCGCGTGACTACGCCAAGGGCACCAAGATGGCCTTTGCCGGTCTGCGCAAGGAAGAAGAAAGAATGAACGTGATCGCGTATCTCGCCTCGACGGGCGAATAACGCGGCACGTCCGAGACGCGGGGGCTCCTCGAAGGAGAGAGCTTGGAACCCCCGCTTTAACGGTCGAGAATTCGACCATTCCAATGCGGCGGAAGACCGCTGCTTTCATGGGAGGACTACAATGAAGAAGCTTATGCTTTTAACCTCGGGTCTGGCGCTCTGCGCTGGCATGGCCGTCGCCAATGACGACCTTGTCACGCAGATGGAAGACCCCACCCAATGGGCGATCCAGACAGGCGACTACAAGAACCAGCGCCATTCCAAGCTGGATACGATCAACAAGGAAAACGTGGGCGATCTGCAGGTCGCATGGACCTTTTCGACCGGCGTTCTGCGCGGCCACGAAGGCTCGCCGCTCGTCGTGGGCGACACCATGTATGTCCACACGCCCTTCCCGAACATCGTCTACGCGCTCGACCTTGCCGACGAAGGCAAGATCAAGTGGAAGTACGAGCCCAAGCAGGATCCGGACGTCATTCCGGTGATGTGCTGTGACACCGTGAACCGTGGTGTGGCCTATGCCGACGGCAAGATCTTCCTGCACCAGGCCGACACCAAGGTCGTCGCTCTCAATGCCGACGACGGTTCGGTCGAATGGGAAGTCACCAACGGCGATCCGTCCATCGGCGAAACCAACACCGCGACCGTTCTCCCGGTCAAGGACAAGGTCATCGTCGGCATTTCGGGCGGCGAGTTCGGCGTGCGTGGTCACGTCACCGCCTACAACATGTCGGACGGCAGCCAAGCCTGGCGCGCCTACTCGATGGGCCCCGACGAGGACATCCTCGTGGACCCCGAGAACACGACCCATCTGGGTGAGCCTGTCGGTGAGAACTCCGGCACGAACACCTGGGAAGGCGACCAGTGGCAAATCGGCGGCGGCACCACCTGGGGCTGGTACTCGGCGGATCTCGAAGAGAACCTGATGTACTACGGCACCGGCAACCCGTCGACGTGGAACCCCTCGCAGCGTCCCGGCGACAACCGCTGGTCCATGACCGTCATGGCCCGCGACATCGACACGGGCGAGGCCAAGTGGTTCTACCAGATGACCCCGCATGACGAGTGGGATTACGACGGCGTCAACGAAATGATCCTCACGGAGCAGGAAATTGACGGCGAGGAGCGCAAGCTTCTGACCCACTTCGACCGTAACGGTCTGGCCTACACGATGGACCGTGTGTCGGGTGAACTTCTGGTCGCCGAAAAGTACGACCCGGTCGTGAACTGGACCTCCGGCGTCGACATGGACCCCGAGTCCGACACCTACGGTCGTCCTGAAGTGGTGGCGCAATACTCCACCGAGCAGAACGGCGAAGACGTCAACTCCACCGGCATCTGCCCGGCGGCGCTTGGCACCAAGGACCAACAGCCCGCGGCCTATGACCCGGAAACCCAACTGTTCCTGGTTCCCACCAACCACGTTTGCATGGACTACGAACCGTTCCGCGTCAGCTACACCGCAGGTCAGCCCTATGTGGGCGCGACCCTGTCGATGTACCCTGCCCCGGACAGTCATGGCGGCATGGGCAACTTCATCGCCTGGGATAACATCAACGGCGAGATCAAGTGGTCCAACCCCGAGCAGTTCTCGGTCTGGTCCGGTGCTCTGACCACCGCGGGTGGCATCACCTTCTACGGTACGCTCGAGGGCTACCTGAAGGCAGTCGATACCTCCACGGGTGAGGAACTCTACAAGTTCCGCACGCCCTCGGGCATCATCGGCAACGTGATGACCTACGAGCGCGACGGCAAACAGTATGTCGCCGTCCTCTCGGGCGTCGGCGGCTGGGCCGGCATCGGCCTCGCGGCCGGTCTGACCAACCCCAATGACGGGCTGGGCGCCGTGGGTGGCTACGCCGCTCTCAGCGACTACACCGCACTGGGTGGCCAGCTAACCGTGTTCGCTCTGCCGGACTAAGCGATACGCAACAGCCGGGGCCGGTCCTCCTTCGGGAAGGCCGGCCCCGTGCCCTGAAAAACGAAGCATAATCAGTACCAAAAACAGGAAAGGTATGACCGCATCATGAGCACCGGACTCCGCTTGACACTCGCCTCGGCCCTGATCGCCCTGCCGATCACCGCCTCGGCTCAGAACTGGAGCGATCAGCCGGTCGATCCTGCAAACCACGATGAGACCGTCGCCTACGAAGAAGACGGGCGGTATTTCAACGAGGAAGACCTGCCCACCTACAACGTGGCCGAAGATGGCACCGTCGACTGGCTGACCTTCTCGGGCTTCCGCCGCTATCACGCCGAGTGCCACGTCTGCCACGGCCCCGATGGCGAAGGCTCGTCCTACGCCCCCAAAGTCAAGAATTCCGCCGTCAACATGGGCTATTACGACTTCTACGATGTTGTCGTGAATGGCCGTGGGAACGGCAACTCCGTCATGCCCCACTTCGGCGACAACCCGAACGTAATGTGCTATCTTGACGACATCTACGTTTATCTCAAGGCCCGCGGCATGGAGGCCGTCCCGCGCGGACGCCCCGGCTCGAAACAGGCCAAGTCAGAATCGATCCAAGAGGATGAAGATGCCTGCATGGGCTAAATCCGCAGCATTGCGCGCCGCCGCCCGCCTCACCGGGTCGGCGGCGCTTTGCTTTTCGGCGCTGCTGATGTCCGGGCCGGCAGCGGCCCAGACCTCCGATCTCGTGTCGCAGAACGCACTGCGCGTCTGCGCCGATCCGGCCAATTACCCCATGTCCACCAAAGAGGGCACGGGGTACGAAAACAAACTGGCGGAACTCATCGCGTCCAAGCTGGACCTGCCGGTGCAATACACCTGGTATCCGCAAGCCACGGGGTTCATCCGCAACACGCTGAAGGTCAAGCGCTGTGACATCGTGATGGGCTACGCCCAGGGCCACGAACTGGTGCTGAACACCAACCACTATTTCAGCTCGGTCTATACGCTTATCGTCCCGCAGGACAGCCCGCTCGCCTCGGTCGAGACCCTCACCGACGACGCTTTGAAGGGCACCCGCATCGGCATCATCGCCGGAACGCCGCCTTCTGCGCATCTTGCGCGGCACGGGCTCATCGGCAAGGCCAAGCCCTATAACCTCGTCGTCGACCGCCGGCACGAGAATCCGGCGATCAACATGCTCGACGATCTCAAGGCCGGCGACACCGACGCCGCCATCCTCTGGGGCCCGCTCGGCGGCCCGCTGGTCAAAGCGGACTACCCCGGCATGAAGGTGATCCCCCTCATCAACGAGGAATTGCCCCCGCGCCTGTTTTTCCGCATCACCATGGGCGTGCGCCAGGGCGAAAAGGTCTGGCAGCGCGAGCTGAATTCGCTCATCCGCCGTCACCAGGACGAGATCAACGCGCTTCTGGTTGAGGCCGGCGTGCCGCTGGTCAGCGACATGGGCAATGAGATGCTGGAAACGAGCCAGTGAAACAGCTTCTGGTGGCCCTCGCCCTCGCGGCCGGGGCCGCCACCACAGCCACCGCCCAAAACGTGGCTGAACCCTCCGACTACCGCATGGACCATTACCGCGCCCCGGTGCCTGCCACACTTGAGGGCGGCACTGTCATCGACGCGGAAGAGGCCCACGCCCTGTGGAAAGCAGGCGAGGCCGCCTTCATCGACGTCCTCCCCCGCGCGCCCAAGCCCGAGAACCTGCCCGAAGGCACCATCTGGCGCGACAAGCCCCGGTCCAGCATCCCCGGCGCGATCTGGCTGCCCAACGTGGGCTACGGCGCGCTGGCCGACGTCACCGCCGACTATTTCCGCGCCGGGCTCGCTCACGCCACCGAGGGCGACCCCGACCGCCCGGTTGTATTCTTCTGCCTGGCCGAGTGCTGGATGAGCTGGAACGCCGCAAAACGTGCGATCGAATGGAACCATTCGCAAGTCTACTGGTTTCCCGATGGTACGGACGGGTGGGCGTTTCAGGACTTTCCGTTGGAAGAAATCAAGCCGTTTCCCACCCCCTGACAGGCGAAGACGCGCCGGAAATTTGCCGTTTGGCCGGGTCGTCCCATATGGTTTGAAAGCGACTCGCGCATCGAAAACACCAAGACCTGGGAGTGGAAACATTGAATGACAAATTGATTTACGGGGTTCTGATCGCGGCGGTAGCCGTGCTTCTGGCAGTGGCCGCCCTGCGCCCGAGACCCGAACCGCTGGGCGACCAGACCGCCCAATCCAGCACTGAAACCTCCGAGGAAGAGACCGCATCCGCGGAAGGTGACAGCGAAACGTCAGAGGATGAAACCGCCTCTGCCGAAGGCGAAAGTTCCGGGGAAGAAGCCGCTTCTGCCGAAGGCGACAGCGAAGGCTCTGAAGAACAGGCCGCATCTTCCGAGAGCGACAGCGAAGGCTCCGAAGAGCAAGCCGCCTCCTCCGAGAGCGACAGCGAAGCCTCCGAAGAGCAAGCCGCCTCCTCCGAGAGCGACAGCGAAGCCTCCGAAGAACAGGCCGCCTCCTCCGAGAGCGACAGCGAAGCCTCCGAAGACCAGGCCGCATCCTCAGAGAGCGACAGCGAAGCCTCCGAAGACCAGGCCGCATCCTCAGAGGGCGACAGCGAAGGCTCCGAAGACCAGGCCGCATCCTCCGAGAGCGAAAGCGAAGGCTCCGAAGACCAGGCCGCGTCCTCCGAGAGCGACAGCGAAGCCTCCGAGGAACAGGCCGCATCCTCAGAGAGCGACAGCGAAGCCTCCGAAGACCAGGCCGCATCCTCAGAGAGCGAAAGCGAAGGCGCCGAAGACCAGGCCGCATCCTCAGAGAGCGACAGCGAAGGCGCCGAAGACCAGGCCGCATCCTCAGAGAGCGATAGCGAAGGCTCCGAAGACCAGGCCGCATCCTCAGAGAGCGAAAGCGAAGGCTCCGAAGACCAGGCCGCATCCTCAGAGAGCGGCAGCGAAGGCTCCGAAGAGCAGGCAGCCTCCTCCGAGAGCGAAAGCGAAGGCTCCGAGGGCACACAATCCAGCGCCGACAAGATCGCCGCGCTCGAGGAACGTGTCGCCGCGCTTGAAGCTCAGCTCAGCGAAGGTGGCTCCTCGTCGGATGAAGACACCGAAACTTTCGGCGTCGGCTCTACCGCGATGCTGAACAACGGCGACATTCGGATCTTCGTCAGCTCGATCGCAGATGACACCGTTCGGTTTGCCGTCAACGGGTTCAACCTGCAATCCGCCGAGTCCGGTTCCGAGGTGGAACTCGAAAACGGTTGCACGCTGACTGTCGAAAGCGTCGAGAACAAGACCGCGCGCTTCGCCTCGGCCTGCGAGTAGAGACAAAAGCCAAGCCCCGGGCGCATCATGTGCCCGGGGCCGAACCTTCTTAAAATCCGGTCAGTTTCTTGTGCGCGTAGGTGACGGTGCCATCGGTATCCGTCATTGTCACATCCACCGCCTGCGCCCGGCTCGGCACCGACAGCGACACCTGCGGGTTCTCCGACAGCGAAATCGACCCCGTCATCGCCACATATCCCGCACCATCCAGATCAATCTCCACCGTCTCGACATAGCGCATGGGCAGGAACAGCAGCGTGATCTGGTCCATCTGCATCCCCGAATGCGAAGGGTGTGAAATGTCCACGTCCAAAAGGTTCAGCCGGTTTGCCAGCTTGTCCGCCGCGCCTTGCCCCAGCCCGGTCAGCCGCCCGGCCAGTTCGATCTCCATCTGTCCCAGCGTTTCCAGCGCCAGCTTCGGGTCGGTCCCCGGCGGCGCCGCACAGGCGCCCTGCCCCGAGGTCTTGACGAAGCTCTCGGCAACGAAAAGCCGCCCATCGGTCGTCTCGGCCACCACATGCATCGGTGTCGGCCCGTTGATCCGCATGGTCACGTCAAAAAAGAACGCCGGCAACGCCGCATCCAGGTCGAAGACAGCCGAAACCGGCATCGGGTTCTCGTCGATCACAAGCGTCACGCTGGCAATCTCTGCGCCTTCCGGTGCCACCACTTGTGCCGCCAGCTGCGTGCGCGCGTCATTGCCCGTCCGGTAAGGCGCATCGATTGCGATCACCTGTGCGCCGTCCAACAGCGCCCGCTCGCCATAAATCTCGGCGCTCAGATCCTCCCAAGTGCCAGCCAGCGCCGGCACTGCCATCACGCAGAGCGCACTTATCGCGCGCAAAGACGTTCCAATCATTCCGTGCCTCCTCCCGACAGGAATATGCCAAAGGCCCGCGGCCCGTCGCATGTCTCCACGTCATATACCACGTCCAGCGTTTGGGCGTCCATCACGCTCACCGTGTTTTCGAACCAGTTGGCAAAGACCACGCGCGTGCCGTCCGCCGTGGCGTCGATTCCCTCCGGATACTCTCCGACGTCGACATCCTCGACCGGCTCCAGCGTGTCCAGATCGATCACGCTCAGGCTATTGGCATACTGGTTGGTCACAAAGGCCCGCCCACTTGCAAAGGCGACGCCATAAGGCCGTTCTCCCACCGGTACCGTGGCCAGAACCTTGCCCACGGACGCATCCACGACGCTCACGTCATTGCTGCCCACGTTACCCACAAACAGCCGCCCATCCGGCGCGAACCCCAACCCGTAGGGCCGCTCGCCCACGCCGACCCTGTGCAGCAGTTCAAGAGTCCCGGCCTCCCAGACCGACACCCTGTCGGCATCCTTTTCGGCACTCGCCAGAAACCGCCCATCTTCCGACAGGGCGATCCCCGCCGGTTCCGCCCCGGTCTCGAGCTCCTGCAAGACCTCAAGGCTTTCGGCATCCAACACCCAAAGCCGCGCATTGTACCAGTCCGACACGAACAACCGCCCGCGCGCGGCATCCAGCGCCACGCCGGTCGGCCCGCCATCCAGCACCGTTTCGGTCAAAAGCCCGCCGGTGGGCGTGAAACGCCGCACGGTCTTGGTATCCGGGGAGACGGAATAGACCGCATCGCCACCAACGGCGACCCCGGCAGGCTTGCCTGCCACGTCCCAGCGATCAACCTCGACCCCTCGGGCCACGTCGATCACGCTCAACGCATCGGCAGGCTGACAGGTGACAAAGGCGGTCTGCCCGGCCACCGGCGTGGCCAGGCAAACCGCCAGCGCGTTAAGAGCCCGGCGCACCGAACCGCTCAGTCAGGGCATCCAGCCCCGCCTGGTAAACGCCGCTGACCGCCGCAATCGCCGCCTCGTCATTCAGTTCGGGCGGCGGATCGTTGTTCGGATAGCCACGATAGAAAGCACCACGCCATTCCACGATCGACCCGCCACCGTCACGCGGCTTGACCGTCAGGTGAGACGAGTAATTCGTCACCGGCAATGTCTCGACCGCCACCTCGGTGATCCGGTAGGAATAGCTCATCTTCTCGGCATCGTACTTGTAGAGGATCTCGTCGATGGTCGGGCCACCTTCCTCGCCCAGCGTCAGCACACGCGTGGCGTCGATCTCGTTGCCGCCCTCGCCGGTCGTGGAATACACCGCCGGGTGCCAAGACATGTCCTGGAAATTCCCGATCGCCTCCCAGACCTCGGCCGGCTCCGCCGCCACCTCGGTGGTCAGCGTCACCTTCTGCCGCGTCGGGCCGTGCGCCAGCGCCATGCCAGGCAGCATCAGCGCCGTCAGGCTGGCCATGAACACTCGTCTTCTCATGTATCTTCCTCCCTGAAGATTCGGTTTTTCAAGATTTGTCGCATCCCCCGCGCCCAGATCTCGTCGGTGCTGCCGCGCACGCTGACGCTGCCGCCCTTCACGATCTCGCCACTGGCGCCATCCTTCAACTGAACCGCGATGGACACAAGAACAGGCGACACCATGTTGATCTCGCCCACAAGGATGAACTCCGCGCCCAGCGTCTCGGCCATGCGGATGTCGCACCCGTAACAGCTCGCCGGGTTGCTCACGCGCTCCAGTTCCTCCGCCACCGGCGCGAGGTCCATCAGCGTGTAGCCCTCGGCCTCGAATCGCTCCGCCAGCATCCCTTCCAGCATCTCCACGCGGGCCAGATCGGCCTCGTCCGGCCCCTCGGCCATCAACGACGAAGATTGCGTCATCTGGTCCGAACTGTCCGAAAGATGGAGCCCGAAAAAAGCCACCTCCCCTTGCGCGTGCGCAGCCGGGGCGAAAGCCAGGAACAGGAACAATATCAATCGCATACGGACGTTCTTAGAAGTTAAGAGTCGCCCTTCATTCTGCGTTGCGTACAGTGATTGCGAAACACGGCAATTGGTATTGGTCGGGCCGCGAAGACCAACTTCGCGGTAAGGGAGGATAAAAGTGCTGAACCGTTTTGCGACGCTTTTCGCGGCCGCGCTGCTCTGCGCCGCCACGCTGATTTTCACCGCAGAAACTGCAGCCGCAATCGACGTGCGCGCTGCCGTCCTCAGGGTCGATTACCAGGTCCAGCGCCCGATTTCGCGCTTCGATGAGGCGCCCGAGGATCTGGGCTTCGCCGGCGCCGCGCTGGCCGATCAGGACAACAACAGCACCGGCAGCTTCATGGGCCATACCTACGAAACGGTCCAGAAATCAGCCACGCCCGACACCGCCGATGCCGCGCTCGATGATATCCTCGCCGACGGCATCCGCCTGATCGTTATCCACGCCCGGGAAGAGGACGTTCTGCGCCTCGCCGACCGTGCCGCCGAGGACGGCGCGTTGGTCTTCAACGCCCGAGCCGGGGACATGGCCATGCGCAACGAGGAATGCCGCGCCAACCTCCTGCACACCGCCACCAGCTACGCCCAGCAGGCCGACGCCATCGCGCAATTCGCCATCTGGAAGAAATGGCCCCGCTGGGTGCTCATTTCCGGTTCCAACCCCGCCGACATGGCGCTGGCTGACGCCTACCGCCGCGCCGCCACCAAGTTCGGCGCCAATATCGTCGAGGAACGCGTGTTCGAGGACACCGGCGGCGCCCGCCGCACCGACTCGGGCCATGTGCTCGTCCAGCGCCAGCTGCCCACCTTCATGCAAGGTTTGCCCGAGCATGACGTGGTCATCACCGCCGACGAGACCGACTATTTCGCCGCCTACCTCACCTATCACCTGTGGGATCCGCGCCCCGTCATGGGCTCGTCCGGCCTGCGCCCCGTGCAAATGCATGGCGGGCACGAAGCCTACGGCGCGACCCAGCTTCAGACCCGGTTCGAGGAACTGGCGGGTCGTTACATAAAAGACGCCGATTACAACGTCTGGATCGCCCTGCGCGCCGTGGGCGAGGCCGTGACCCGCGCCCAGACCGCCGAACCCGACGGCGTAAAAGACTACCTCCTGTCCGACCAGTTCGAACTGGCCGGTTTCAAAGGGCAGGAAGTCACCTTCCGCGACTGGAACGGCCAAATGCGCCAGCAGGTCATGCTCTATGACGACCGCGTCACGGTCAGCGTCAGCCCGCAGGAAGCGTTCCTGCACCAGAACGCCGTGCAGGACACGCTCGGCCTCGACCGCCCGGAATCGGCCTGCACGGCCTTCAGCAACTAAGGGGAACACATGAAACTCAAGGCACTCCTTCTGACATCCGCCCTGGCGCTCGCCGCCGGGCCCGCGCTGGCCGGCAAGGCCTTCGTGACCAACGAACGCGGCAACACCATCACCGTGGTCGATACCGAAACATGGGAAGTGACCGACGAATTCTTCGCCGGCAACCGCCCCCGCGGCATCACCGCCAGCCCCGATGGCACCAAGATCTATGTCTGCGCCTCCGACGATAACCTCGTCCGGGTGTTCGATTCGGAAACCTACGAGGAACTGCCGTCGCTCCCCTCCGGCCCCGATCCCGAGCTTTTCATCATCGAACCCTCGGGCAAGCGTCTTTACATCGCCAACGAGGATGACAACTTGGTGACCGTCACCGACACCGACAGCCGCACCGTGCTGGCCGAGGTCCCCGTGGGGGTGGAACCCGAAGGCATGGGCATGAGCCCAGACGCCAAGTGGGTGGTGAACACGTCCGAGACCACGAACATGGCGCATTTCATCTCGACCGAGGATTACGAGATCAAGCACAACATCCTGGTCGACCAGCGTCCGCGCTATGCCCAGTACACCGCCGACGGCACGCGCCTGTTCGTCACGTCCGAGATCGGCGGCACCGTCAGCGTGATGGACATCGCCGAGGACGGCACGCCGACCCTGATCGAGAAGATCAGCTTCGAGGTTCCCAACGTGCAGCCCGAATGGCTGCAACCCGTGGGAGCGAAAGTCACATCCGATGGCAAGCGCCTCTTCGTGGCGCTCGGCCCCTCGAATCGCGTCGCCGTGATCGATGCCCAAAGCCTCGAGGTGCTCGACTACATCCTCGTGGGCCAGCGCGTCTGGCAGCTCGATTTCACGCCGGACGAGAAATACCTGCTGACAACCAACGGCAATTCAAACGACATCACCGTTATCGACGTGGCCAAGGAAGAGGCCGTACGCTCCATCCAAGTTGGTGAACAGCCTTGGGGCGTGGTGACCATCGAATAATGAAGGAGACTGATAAGATGAAGAAACTGATGATGGCCGCGGCCACCGCCGCCACCTGCCTCACCGGCCCCGCCGCCGCGGCCCCGCTCTGCGACGACCTCGGTTTTGCCGGTCTGCTGGCCGCCTGCAATCGCGGCGACGACATCCCGATCACCCTCGCCTCAGGTCAGCCCCTGCACGAGACAGGATCCGTGAACCTGCAATCGGGCGCCTACTACACGCTTGAAATCACCGCCGACGGCTCCGCCGAACTTGCCGTCACCGGCAGCGATTTCTTCCGCGCGATCTGGATGAACGAAATCGTCATCAACCAGATCGAGATCCGCCCCATGGCCGTCGATTCCCTCGAATTCGACAAGGCGGGCGTGGCCACGATCTCGTTCATCGCCATCAAGCCGGGCAGCCATACGCTGCGCATCCCCGGCTCCACCGGCGAAACGCAACAAGTTACCTTCAACATCCAGTAACGGAGATCCCTCAAATGAAACGCATTTTCCTGATCGCGGCGCTGGTCGCCTCGCCCGCCCTCGCCGATGACGACGCGGTCGATGCCGAAACCGTCGAAAAGATTGAGGCTTATCTCGCCTCCATCGAATGCCAGATGGATCCCGCCGATATCGAAGCCGAAGACGACGGCGGCTACGAGCTTGACGACGTCATCTGCAAGGGCGGCAACCAGTTCGACATCGAACTCGACGCCGACCTGAACGAGGTCGAACGCCGCGCCGAGTAACCCCTATCCTCCCGAGGAAAGAAGGCCGCCGTGTTGCGCATCATAGCATCTCTCTCCTTCCTGCTAAGCAGCATGGCGGCCTACGGCCAAGAGTCCCCCACGATCCGCGCCGCCACTCTCAAGATCGGCACGGTCAACTGGGAGCTTCAGACCATCGTCGATGAAGGCCTCGACGAAAAACACGGCTTCACCCTCGACATTCAGCCCTATGCCGACAATGGCGCCACCCGCATCGCAGTCGAAGGCGACGAAGCCGACATGGCCGTCGCCGACTGGATCTGGGTCGCCCGCCAGCGTGCCGCGGGCAAACCTTACGTGTTTATCCCCTATTCCCGCGCCGTAGGCGGCGTGGTCGTTCCCGCAGTTTCCACCGCCGAAACACTTGCCGACCTGTCCGGGCAGAAAATCGGCATCGCCGGCGGCCCGCTCGACAAGTCCTGGCTCATTCTGCGCGCCTACGCGCAGCAGGCCCATGACCTCGACCTGGAGGCGGAAACCGAACAAGTCTTCGGCGCGCCACCCCTCATATTTCGCACCGCCCTTGACGGCGGCCTCGCGGGGGCCATCAATTACTGGCACTACCTCGCCAAGATGAAGGCCGCCGGGATGCGTGAACTGATTTCCGTCGACACCGCCGCCCGCGACCTTGGCCTTGATCCCGAAACGCCGCTCCTGGGCTATTATTTCAAGGAAGGTTTCCTGTCCGAAAACCCCGACCTCGCCCAGTCCTTCTTCGAGGCCAGCCGCGAGGCCAAGACCCTGCTCATGTCCTCCGACGAGATCTGGCAGAACCTGCGCCCGATGATGAATGCCGACAGCGACGCCGAATTCGAGCAACTCCGCACCGACTGGATCGCCGGCATCCCGGCCCGGAAACCCATTGACGAGGACGCCGCCCAGGCCCTTCTCAGCCTCATGCACGATCTGGGTGGCGCCGAACTGGTGGGGCAGGCCGATACATTGCCCGACGGCCTCTTCGCCGACGTCCAGTAAATGCAGAACAAGCTGACGCCGCTCTTTTCCATCGCGGGTCTTCTCGCGCTCTGGGTCGTGGCGTCGACGCTCAAGGCAGACCCGCAGGTGTTGCCCACCCCCTGGGCCCTCGCGCCGCTATTCGCTCAGGAAATCGCAAGCGGAGAGCTCTGGACACACCTCTCCGCCACCCTCCTGCGCGTGCTCTGGGCCTTCTGCCTTGCCATGACGCTGGGCGGCGTGATCGGCCTCGCCATGGGCCGCTCGCCGGCGCTCAACCGCTGGCTCGACCCGTGGCTGGTGATCTTCCTCAACCTGCCGGCGCTGGTGCTGATCGTGCTTTGCTACCTCTGGATCGGCCTGACCGAGGCCGCCGCCATCGCCGCCGTCACGCTCAACAAGGTGCCCAATGTCGCCATCGTCATCCGCGAAGGCGCCCGTGCGCTGGACCCACAGCTTGTCGCGCTGGCCCGCGTCTACCGTATGTCCGGTTGGACACGCCTGCGCCACGTGATCCTGCCGCAACTCGGCCCCTTCATTGCCGCCGCAGCGCGGGGCGGCGTGGCCGTCATCTGGAAAATCGTGCTGGTGGTCGAATTCCTCGGGCGTTCCTCGGGCATCGGCTTTCAGATCCACCTCTATTTCCAGCTTTTCGACGTCGCCATGGTACTGGTCTACGCATTCTCCTTCATCACCGTGATGCTGCTGGTGGAATGGGCGCTGCTGCAACCGTGGGAACGCCACGCAACCCGGTGGCGCCGCGCATGATCACCGTCTCCATCACTGAGAAACGCTTCGGCGCCGACCTCGTGCTCGGCCCCATCGCCTTCGAGGTCGCGGCAGGCGAAACCGTCGCCCTTGTCGGCCCCTCCGGCATCGGCAAGTCCACCCTCCTGCGGCTGGTCTCGGGCATCGACACCGACTTCACCGGCCAGATCGACCGGCCCGGCGCGATGGCCATGGTCTTTCAGGAACCCACCCTGCTGCCCTGGCGCTCGGCGCTGGAAAACCTCACGCTGCTGCACCCGGGCCTGCCCCGCGACCGCGCCCTTACCGCGCTCGACGAGGTCGGCCTTTCGGGCAAGGAAACCCTCTTTCCCGGCCAGCTTTCCCTCGGCCAACAGCGCCGCCTTGCGCTCGCCCGTGCCTTCGCCGGACAGCCCGACCTGCTGATCATGGACGAGCCGTTTGTCTCGCTCGACGCCGCCGCCGCCGACCGGATGCTTGCCCTGACCGAGCAACTCATCGCCCGCCACCAGCCCGCGACCCTGTTCGTGACTCACGACATGGCCGAGGCGACACGGCTTGCACACCGGACCCTGACACTGGAAGGTGGGCCAGACGGCGCACAGCTCGCCGGAACGACAAAGGACCAGACCACGTGACCACAGGCCTGACCGTCAACGACCTCAGCTTCAACTACGGCGCCAAGCAAGCGCTGGACGACGTGGCGTTCGACGTCAGCCCCGGCACCTTCTGCGCTCTCCTGGGCCCCAACGGCGCGGGAAAGTCCACGCTCATTGCCCTGCTGACCCGCCTGCTGGTGGCCCCCCAGGGCGATATCACCGTGGCCGGCCACGACATGCGCCGTGAACCCCGCAAGGCATTGGGAAAGCTCGGCGTCGTCTTCCAGCAATCCACGCTCGACCTCAACCTGTCGGTCCGCCAGAACCTCGCCTATTTTGCCGCCCTGCAAGGCCTGCCGAAATCCGAGATCCCGGGCCGCATCGACGCCGCCCTCGACCAGCTCGACATGCGTCACCGCGCCGACGAAAAGGCCCGCGACCTCAACGGCGGCCACCGCCGCCGCACTGAACTCGCCCGCTCGCTCATCCACGACCCACACGTGCTCTTGCTTGATGAACCCACCGTCGGCCTCGACGCCGCCTCACGGCAAGGCATCACCGACCACGTCCATGAACTGACCAAGACCGGCCTCTGCGTCCTCTGGACCACGCACCTCACGGACGAGGTGCGCGACGGCGACGCGCTCGTTGTCCTGCACAAAGGCCAGATCATCCACCGCGGCACTGCCGGGGCCGCCCGCGGCGATCAAAGCCTGTCGGACTGGTTCCTGTCGCGCACGGGGGAAACCGCATGACCGGCACATTCCGCGTCGCCAAGGCGATCATCGCCCGCGAATTCCTGCGCTTCGTCCATCAGCGCGAGCGCTTCATCGCCGCGCTCGTGCGCCCCCTCGTCTGGCTCCTGATCTTCGCTGCAGGCTTCCGCGCCGCGCTTGGCCTCTCGATCATCCCGCCCTACCAGACCTACGTCACCTACGAGACCTATATCGTGCCGGGCTTGTGTGCGATGGTGCTTCTGTTCAACGGAATGCAATCCTCGCTCAGCCTCGTCTACGACCGCGAGATGGGGTCTATGCGCCTGCTGCTGACCAGCCCCTTCCCCCGATGGTGGCTGCTGATCTGTCGCCTGTTCGGCGCCACGATCATCTCGGTGCTGCAGGTCTACACCTTCCTCGGCATCGCGGCGGCCTTCGGCATCACCATGCCCACATGGGGCTACCTAGCGGTGCTACCCAGCCTGATCCTCGGAGGGCTCATGCTCGGCGGCCTCGGGCTGGTGCTGTCGAGCTTCATCAAGCAGCTGGAAAACTTCGCGGGCGTGATGAACTTCGTCATCTTCCCGATGTTCTTCATGTCCTCGGCCCTCTATCCGCTCTGGAAGATGGCCGAAAGCTCACCGCTCCTGCGCGATATCTGCGCCCTCAACCCCTTCACCTACGCGGTCGAGCTCATTCGCTTCTCGCTCTACCTCCAGGTCAACTGGACCGCGCTCGCCTGGGTCACAGGCAGCACGCTTGTCTTCTGCGCGCTCGCGATCTGGGGCTACGATCCCGCCCGCGGCCTGATGAAGCGCAAGACCTGAGGGGATCTCAGATGTCGAACTCGGTATCGTTCACTGTCCGGCAGCGCCAGCTCCGTACACGTTCGTTGGGATGGGTAGACACCCAGCGCGCCAGTTCCGGCTGCGCCCCGGCAAGGCACTGCATCGGTGTAACGTCGGTGAACACGAGGCTGCGCTCGCGGCATTGGGTGGGATCTGTCGCCAGGCAGGCGACGAACAGGAGCTCTATCATAATCGTTCCTTACGCGTTGCGTTGGTCCTCGCTCCCGTGCCGCCAACCATCCAAAACCAATTCCCCTAAGAAAAGCGTAACCGCACCGTGCGTACCGCGTCACGCCAGAATTTGTGCGAAAAAATGCGGCACTTTATCGCAAATGCCCGCGAAAAAGGCGATCCTGCCATGTCGCTGAAAACCCTCCTTGGCCTGGGCGCCCTCGCCCTCGGCGTCGGCACATGGGTCACCGCGCTGATCCTCTGGTTGGGCCTGCTGGCCGTCTCCGACCGTCTGGACGCCACGCTCAAGGCCGAGCAGCGCATGTCCGGCTATGCGGGCCTCTCGACCCAGGCCGCCACCTTCCTCGTCGTCGCGACCGAGGCGGTGCAGCGCGAGATGCCCGCCGACACCCGCACCCAGCGGCTAGAGCCCGTGGTCGAAAATCTCCGCACCTCCTTCGAGCGTCTGCAACAGAACGTGGCCCAGGCCGTGCAGGAAGCCGAGGACCTCGGCATAGACGCCCAGTCCCGCTTCGGCACCCAATCGCTCGGCCTCGCCCGGATGGAAGCACTCCTGACCAGCACCATGCGCGGCCTGTCGAGCGACGACATCGACCGCCCCCGCCTGCAGGCCCATATCGACAGTTTCGCCACTGGCTTTGACCCCCTGCTCAGCCAGGCGGTGCAGACCGAGCAGTTGTTCCGTAACGACATCCGCGCGGATATCGTCAGCCTGCGCCAGAAGCTGACGCTTGCCGCCATCGGCATCGCCGTGGCCTCCGTCCTGATGGTGCTGGCCTTCTACTTCGGTCTCATCCGCCCGCAATTCGCTCGGCTGGACCGCCTGCGCAACGCGGCACAAAAGATTGGGCAGGAGGACTTCGCGATTGACCTGCCCGAAACCCGCCGGGACGAGATCGGCGGGCTATACGCCGAAACCAACCGCATGGCCCACGCCCTCGCCGCTCGCAAATCGGCGGTCGAGCAGGACCGTGCACAACTCAACAGCATCATCGCCGCCCGCACCGAGGAATTGCGCGCCGCCAATGAAACCCTCGCCGAAATCGACGAGAACCGCCGCCGCTTCTTCGCCGATGTCAGCCACGAATTGCGGACGCCGCTCACCGTCATCCTGATGGAGGCCCAGATCGGCCGCGCGGCAGGCGGCGAGGAGGCTGACGCCTTCGCCACGATCGAGGCCCGGGCCGCCCGCCTTAACCGCCGTATCGACGACCTTCTGCGCGTCGCGCGCTCGGACAGTGGCCAATTGGCACTCGATCACGCCACCGTCACCCTGCCCGACCTCATGAGCGAAGTGCACGAAGAAGTCCGCGCCGAGGTCGACAACGCAGGCATGACCCTCACACTCTCGGACGTGCCCCACGTCACGCTCACCTGCGACCGCAACTGGATCCGGCAAGTGCTGGTCGGCCTTGTCCGCAACGCCATCCGCCACGCACGCGATGGCGGGCAGGTGCGCCTTGACGCACGATCGGACGAACCGACCGCCGAAATCGCCGTCATAGACAACGGCCCCGGCATCGCGCCCGATGACCAGCCCGGCATCTTCGAGCGCTTCTCCCAAGTCGGCAGTGCCTCGGCCCAGGGCTTCGGAATCGGCCTGGCCCTGGCCCGCTGGGTGGTCGAGACCCATGATGGCACCATGACTCTTGAAAGCCCCGTCTCGCGCGACACCGCCCTCGGCGACGCACCCGGGACAAAGATCGCGGTTCGTCTTCCCCTTTCAACCGGCTAAAACGGCGCTATCCTCAATGCCGCAGCCGCGAAAGAGACCGCATCGCCATGACCCGCCTCCTGATCGTCGACGACGACCCGGAAATCACCTCCGCCCTGGCGCGAGGGCTGGGTTTGCACGGCTATGAGGCGGAGACGGTCAACCGCTACGACCACGCGCTCGACAAGCTGCGCGCCGAGACTTTCTCGGGCGCCATCATCGACGTCATGCTGGGCGCCGACAGCGGCCTCGACCTCGTGCGCCGTGCCCGCGAAAACGGCGCAACCCTGCCCATCCTGATGCTCTCGGCGCTGTCGGACGTCGAACACCGCACCGCCGGGCTCGAGGCCGGGGCCGACGATTACGTAGTCAAACCCTTCAGCTTCGATGAACTGGTGGCCCGCCTGCGCGTGCAGGAACGCCGTGTAACCTCCCAGCGCCCCCAGCCCGCCATGCTGACCGCCGACCGTGTCCTGCAAACCGAGACCGCCAAGGTCTCGCTGACCGAGCGCGAAGACGACCTTTTGCGCCTTCTGATCGCCCATGACGGCACCCCCCTGCCACGCGGCGACATCTTCGATGCGCTATGGCAGGCCGAGGGGTCGGGTAACGAAAACGTGGTGGACGTCTATATCGGCTATCTGCGCAAGAAACTCCGCGACGCCGATTTTGCGTTCGAGATCAAGACAGTACGCAACCAGGGCTTCGTTATAGACGGCCTTGCACCACGTACCGAGCTCGGGAACCGGGACTAAAGTATAGGCCTTTCACAGAAATTAAGAGTCGCAATGAAGCGTCCGACTTGTCATCTTTGTACTGTCATTCAAAGGAGGAGAACCATCATGGCATGGGCAAAACCGATCATCCGCGAAATCGAATGCGGCATGGAAATCAACATGTACGGACCTGACTTCGACGAAGAGCGCGAAGTTCTGATCTAAGACGGCTTGCGCGCGGGAGGATACTTGATGTCATTCCGCGCGCAAATACTCGGCGCTGCTGCCGGGGGCGGCCTGCCCCAGTGGAATTGCGGTTGTGACAACTGCAATCTTGCACGTTCAGGCGACATACCCTCACAAACGCAATCGTCCCTCGCCGTCACCGGAAACGGTGTCGATTGGGCGATTCTGAACGCCTCTCCCGACATTCGGGAGCAGATGTCGCACACGCCCGCGCTCTACCCCACGGACCTGCGCAAGCTTCCGCTGACCTCCGTGCTGGTGACCAATGGCGATATCGACCACGTTGCGGGTCTGCTGACACTGCGCGAGATGCAGCCCTTTACGCTCTTCGCCACCAAAGGCATTCACGAGGTGTTGGCTGCGAACCCCATCTTTGACGCGCTCAACGCCGAAGTCGTGGCTCGCACCAACATCGCCCTCGACGAGCCTTTCGAACTGGCCCCCGACCTCACGGCGACGCTTTTCGCTGTGCCCGGCAAGGTGCCGCTCTACATGGAGGGCGAGACGGTCGAAACCGACCTGATGGGCGAACAGACCGTGGGCGTCGTGCTGGAGAACGGCGACACAACGGCCTTCTACATCCCCGGCTGCGCCCGCCTCAACGATGACCTGCGCGAGCGCCTTCAGGGGGCCGACATGGTCTTTTTCGACGGCACGCTCTGGCGCGACGATGAAATGGTCCGCGCGGGGCTGGGAAAGAAGACTGGCCAGCGCATGGGCCACATGTCCATGTCCGGCCCCGATGGATCCATCGCCGCCTTCGCGGGGGTGGATATCGGCAAGAAGGTCTTTGTGCACATGAACAACACCAACCCGGTCCTGCGCCCCGATTCGGCCGAAAAGGCCGAGGCACAGGCAGCGGGCTGGATCATCGGACAGGACGGAATGGAGATCACCCCATGACGCAAAGCCGCGAAGAGTTTGAAGCCCGCCTGCGCAAGATCGGCGCCGAGCGGTATCACGACCTGCACCCGTTCCACGACCGCCTGCATGGCGGCGACTGCACGCCCGACCAGGTCCGCGCCTGGGTCCTGAACCGCTACTACTACCAGCACACCATCCCCATGAAGGACGCCGCCTTCATGAGCCGGGTCGAAGACCCCGACCTGCGTCGCGCCTGGCGCAGCCGGATCGAGGATCACGACGGCACGTCTGAGAACGAAGGCGGCATAAAGCGCTGGCTCCGGCTGGCCGAGGCCGTGGGCCTGGATCCCGCTTACGTCGCCTCCCGCGAGGGCGTCCTTCCGGCCACCAAATTCGCCTGCGACGCCTATGTCCGCTTCGTCCGCGACAAGACCCTGCTGGAGGCCGTCGCCTCCTCCCTCACCGAGCTTTTCGCCCCCAAGATCCACGCCAACCGGATCGAGGGCCTGCTCAAGAACTACGACTTCGCCGACGACAGCTCGCTCAGCTACTTCAAGACCCGCCTCAAGGAAGCGCCCAAGGACGTCGCCTTCGGCCTCGCATGGGTGCTCGACCACGCCGATACACAGGAAAAACAGGATGCGGCGGCCAACGCCCTGATCTTCAAGACGGACGTGCTCTGGTCGCAGCTCGACGCCCTCTGGAGCGCCTATGTCGAACCCGCCCGCATCCCGCCCGGCGGCTGGCAACCGGGCGAAGGGCTGCTGCTCGAAAGGGCCTCCTGATGATCGCCACCGACATTCCCTCCCTGCCCCGCGGCGTGCGCCTGCATTTCGACAAGGTGCGCGACACCTGGGTCCTTCTGGCCCCCGAACGCGCCATCACCCTCGATCAAATCGGCCACGCCATCCTGACAGAGGTCGACGGCACGCGCAGCTTCGGCGAGATCACGCAGGCCCTGTCGGACAAGTACAACGCCCCGGTCAAACAGATCACCGAGGATAGCAACGGCTTCCTTACGGCCCTGCGCGACCGCAGATTTCTGGACGTAGCGCAATGAAAATACCCGCCCCCATCGCCATGCTCGCCGAGCTGACACACCGCTGTCCGCTCTCCTGCCCCTATTGTTCCAACCCCGTGGAACTGGCCCGGCAGGACAGCGAACTGGACACCGAAACCTGGGTCCGCGTCTTCGACGAAGCGGCGAAGCTTGGCGTGCTGCAACTGCACCTCTCGGGCGGCGAGCCCGCCTCCCGCCGTGACTTGGTGCCGCTCGTGCAGGCCGCCCGCGACGCCGGTCTCTATACCAACCTCATCACCTCCGGCATCGGCCTCAACGAACGTCGGCTGAAGGAACTCGACGAGGCCGGCCTCGACCACATCCAGCTGTCCTTGCAAGGCACGACGCCCGAAATGGCCGACGAGATCGGCGGCTATAATGGCGGCTACAAACGCAAGATGCAGGTGGCCGAGTGGATCGGCCAGATCGGCTTTCCCCTGACGCTCAACGCCGTCCTGCACCGGCGCAACCTGCACCAGCTGCCCCGCGCCATCGAGATGGCACAGGAAATGGGCGCCCGCCGGATCGAGGTGGCCACCGTGCAATTCCACGGCTGGGCCCTCAAGAACCTCGACACGCTCATGCCCACCCGCGAACAGGCCCGCGAGGCCACACGCATCGTCGCTGAATCCCGGGCGGCCCTCAAAGGCAAGCTGGTGATCGACTACGTGCCGGCGGACTATCACGACGATTATCCCAAGCGCTGCATGGGCGGTTGGGGCAGCACTGGCCTCAACGTCGCGCCCGACGGGCAGGTTCTACCCTGCCACGCGGCGCAGTCCATCCCGCATCTGGAATTCGAGACCGTGCGCGACCAGCCACTGGACGAGATCTGGTACAAGAGTTCAGCGTTCAACGCCTATCGCGGCACCGACTGGATGCAGGAGCCCTGCAAATCCTGCGAGCGCAAGCTGGTGGATTTCGGCGGCTGCCGGTGCCAGGCCATGGCGATCGTCGGCGACCCCGCCGCGACCGACCCGGTCTGCATCAAGTCGCCCCACCACGGGGCGCTGCAGGCACAGGCCGACACCCACGCGTCCAACACCGACGCGCCGTTGGTCTATCGCACCATGCCCGGCAAGAAAGAGGTCGAGCCGACCAACTGAGGCCGCCTCAGAAGCAGACGATCTCGGCTTCCGCCTGCGCCCGGCGCAGCTCCGCCACCAGGTTCGCCGCGGCGGCCGAACTGTTGAACACCGCCATGCGCTCGCCGCCCACCCGGCGCATCGACAACACCGTCTCGGCCTCCAGGTATTCCTCGTAGGACAGGATCTGCGCCACCTCGTCCACCGAGCACGAGCATTTCTGCAGCATCTCGCGCGTGGTGCCGTTGGTGGACATGCAAGCGAACACGTAATCCGCCCGTGCCGCAGTCGGGAAATCGTTCAGCCGCTCCGCTGCGGTCTGACCGAATGCCAACCCCGGCGCCGCAATCATCAGCGCAACCAACGCACGCCCCACGCCGCCCCGGCCCGCGAGCCGGGGCCTCTTTCCTTGGCTCAGAGGTCCCGGGTCAAGCCCGGGACAGGTTGCGCTTTCGTCTGCCGCCCGCTTTTTCATTGCGTCACCTCCTCCAGCGTCTCGAATGTCAGTTCCGAGCGATAGCCCTCACCGCCGTCCGGCCCCGGCGCTTCGGCCAAAAGGCTCAGATACCAACCCGGCACGTCCTCGGACATCGTGACCGTCAGCGTCAGATCACCAAAGCCACGCATTTGCGCGCGGTTCGGGTCCTCGGCGAAGGGCTGCATCGTCACGGTCTGCGTCTCGACCGTGTCGCCGTCATACTCGGCCTCGCCCATCGTTACCTCGTTGGGCTGGATCAGCGCCTCCTTCACCCGGTTGCGGATGTAGTACTTGCTGCCGCCCGCGCTCTCGGCCATGTCCCGCACGGCGCTCTCGTAGAAGAACATGATCATCGGGTTGCCCACGCTTGCGGGAAACTGCCCCAGCTTGCGGTACTTCTCACCCTGCCGCAGCTCCAGCACCGCCATCGGGCTTTCGCCCTCGCCCACGGTCAACGCCACCTTGCCACTATCACGCTCCGCCGCATCGGGCGCCAGCGCGTTGCTGACCTCCCGCTCGTAAACCAGCGACATGTCGCGCGACACATCGTCCAGCGTGCCGTTCTTGAACAACAGGTCATAGGTTTCCTGCCCGTTCAGCGGGGCGGCCACAGCCGTGGCACAGCTCAGGGCAACCCCGATCAGGGCGCTCGTCAGACGCGTCATCATGCTCAATCTCCTCCCTATTCGGACCAGACACTAAAGGCTCCGGCGGCGCTGTCACCGGCCACTTTCGTATCACCCCGCGCCTCGGCATCCCCTTGCTGACCGATCTTCCACGCCATCAGCGGGCGCAACCGGTTCAGCTTCACCGGCTTGTAAATCACCGAGATGTCATAGGTTAGCCCCGCCGCCCTCACCCTTGGGCTACGATCGGCGGTGATCAGGATCGCCGGAACATGCGCCCCGGTCAGCTTGCGCACCTTTGCTATGGCATCCACCCCGGTCTCGTCATCGTCCAGCGTGTAATCTGCCAAAATGATATCGGGCGCCATGCCCATATCCTCGACACAGGTCACCGCCTCGTCGATCGACCGGCAGGCCAGCACGTCGGCCCCCCATTGCTCCAACCGCTTGGTGGTGCCGAACAGCACGTCCTCATCATTCTCGATCAGAAGAACGATCTGGTTTTCCAGCAAATCGTCGGCGTTTGACGCCAGGCTTAAGGGTTCATTGACCGCCGGCGCATCCGCGACCGTCTCCAGCTCGATCCGAAAGACCGACCCCACGCCGGGCTTGGATTTCACCGACAGCTTGTGCCCCAGCAGGCGACAGGCCCGTTCAACCACCGACAGGCCCAGGCCGACGCCAGCGGCCAGTTTCTCGCCATCGGCGCGGGCGAACTCCTCGAACACCCGCTGCTGGTCACGCTTTGGGATCCCGATGCCGGTGTCCCACACCTCCAGCACCACGCGCCCCTTGCGGCGGCGGCACCCGACCAGCACGCGCCCCCCGGGCTGGGTATACTGGATCGCGTTCACCACCAGGTTCTGGATCGACCGCAACAGGTACACCGGGTCGGACCGCACCAGCACCGAACAGGGCACCATCTTCAGCCGCACGTTCTTTTGCTCGGCCACAAGGCTCTGGTCGGCATGGATACTGTTCATCATCGCGGTCAGGTTCACCACCAGCGGCGACACGGTGTCGGGCGCCGCACTTTCCAGCCGCGAGATATCCAGCAGCAGGTGCAGCAACTGCTCGGTCGACCGGAAGGATCCTTCCAGCCGCTCGACCATCGGGTGCATGTCGGTGTCCCGCGACGTCTCCAACAGTGTCGAGATCAACAGCTTTGCGGCATTGATCGGCTGCAACAGGTCGTGCGAGGCGGCGGCCAGAAAGCGCGTCTTCGACGACACCGCCTTCTCCGCCTTGTCCTTGGCTTCGCGCAATGCTTCCTCGACCCGCGCCTTCTTCTCGTATTCCTCGGTCAGCTTCTCGTTGGCCCGGGTCAGCTCGGCGGTGCGCTCCATCACCCGGCGTTCCAGCGTCTCCGTCGCCTGCGCCTCCAGCGTGACGTCCTCGACCTCCACCAAGTACCCGCTGTCGGGCATCTCATGCATGTGCAGTTCCAGCACCCGCATCGGGCCCAGCCGCACGCGCTGTCGAAAGGCACCCTGCTTGACCAGCTTGCGATACATTCCCTCGATGCTCGTATCACCGCCTTCCACGGTCAGGCCGGTATCAAAAAGATAATCCACCAGCGCCGTCACCGGCTCGCCTTCCGCGACATATGATGCCGGCACGTTCAACAGCTCGCGGAACTGCGCGTTATGCATCAACACGCGCCCCCGGGACGTAAACGTGCACACGCCCGAAGTCAGCGTCTGGAACACTGCCTTCAGGTAATCCTCCTGCCGGTCGATCAAGCTTTCCTTCTCCGACCGGTTGCGCCGCACGAAATCGGTGATCTCGGTCAACAGCAGCACGACGTTGTCGCCCGATGTGTGCTGCGCGCTCAGCTGGAACCAGCGGTCGTCGGCCATCTCGATCATGACCGAGGTGATCACCCCCTCGTCGCGCCGCTTCTCCAGCGTGGTGGGAAGGGTGGCCAGATTGCGGTCGGCCGAGCGGAAGAACTTGCTCGACACCAGCCGCGCGAAGAACCGCCCGATCGAAAGCCCCGTGTCGATCTTGTTCGAAATGTCGGGGAACAGCTGCAAAAACAGATGATTGCACAGTTCCAGCTTACCGTCGATGAACAGCGCAAAGCCCCCTTCCATCGACGACAATGCCGCCACCAGGCTCTTGCGCATCCGCTCCTGCTCGCCGCGCACCGTCTCCAGTTCCGACACCGCGCGCGCCAAGTCGCGGCCCTGCGCCTGCATCTTCTCCTGCAATTCAATGGCCGATTGGAACGCGCGAAAGGCCGAGGGGCGCACATCGTCCTGCCGGTTCGCGCGGCGCATCAACGCGTCGATGATCCGCGCCTGACGCTCGACCTGCACATCCAGCGGCTCGTCGGGGTTCACCAGCATCAGTTCAGCACCCGCGATTCGGGTTTGAAAAACGCCACGCCCACGAAGGTCTGGTTCATGTGCAGGCCGGATTTCTGCTCGCCATAGGTATTGAACCCGATCACCCGGTGCGCGCGCAGAATATTCGACACCTCGTGCGTCAGCTGCTTGTGCTCGAATTCCAGCCGTCGCAGAAAACAGTCGAAGCCAAGTATGAAATCCGGCTCGCGCCCCGCCGCATCCCGCGTCGACAGCCCCTCGTGCAGCGCATCCAGGCTACCCTTGGCCTTGCCCAGCGTCAAAATCAACCCGTCGTCGATGGCCGCCAGCAACGACAGCGCGCCGCCCGGCTTGGCATCGCTGATCGCGCGGGCGTAATGCGTCAGGTTGTGGCGCAGCATCATCGGGTTTTCGGCAAACACCTCGGGGCTCAACGCCTCGGGCGGACAACCGACCAGCCGCGCGTATTCCTCCGCCGCGGGCGCCCCGTTTATCTCGTAAACCAGCCTGTCCTCGGGATCGGCCGAGGTGATGACGATCTGCGCGCCCTCGGGCTGAAAATGGTCGAAAGCCACGCCCTGAAACTGCAGGTCGGTCTCGATCAGCAGCAGCATCGCGGCATTGGAATGCGTCTCACCGTCATGCAGCACGAAGGTCCGCTCGAACTTCAGCCCATCACCCGCCGAGCCACCGAAAATCGGTACGTCGCCCAGAACCGCATCAAGCGTCGAGACCAGCAGATCCTCCTGCTTGGACAACCCGTCCGCTACGATCAGCGCGAACCGATTCCAGCCGGCGGTGTGCCGGAACCGCTCCGCCTGTTTTTGCGCCTCGGCGGCAAAGGCCGTGGCATGGTCCGGGTGCAGATCCCGGAACAGCATCGAGGCACAGCGGAAGTTCCTGCGCGGAAAGCCCATCAACAACAGCGCCTGATCGTCATACCCGTCAGTGGTGATCTGACCCGCAGAACTGCACCCGAAAACCGGCACGCCTTGGAAAGTCTTGGACAGTATCGCGCTAGTCTCCTGCACATCTAGGCTGTCGGGCAGAACCGCAAAGACGAAACAGAGCCCCTTGCCCGCCAGCCCCTCGGCCGCCTCGGCGACGGCGCTCGCGGGATCCGCGGCCCGGGATTCCCCGATCATCACAAATTCAGGGGGGGCAGGCTTCACGCGACCGCGCCTAGTGCTGCAAAAAGGCGCGCGCCTCGGGTTCGGCGTGGCGCGCCATCACCGATTCCACGAATACCACCGCCTGGGTCCGGTTGCGCACGTCCAGCCGGCGCAACAACGCGGTGATATGCGCCTTGACCGTGGCTTCCGCCAGCGACAACTCGTAAGCGATCTGCTTGTTGGGCTTGCCCGCGCAGATCAGCTTCAGGATATTGACCTGCTGCGGCGTCAGGATGCTCAGCTCCGGCGTCGTCTTGAACAGGTCGTCCTCGCCGCCTGCCTCCTCGACATTGACGTACTCGGCAGGAATATAACGCCGCCCTGCGGTGATCTCGGACACCGCGAATTGCAGCGTCTTGGCCGAGGCGTCCTTTGGCAGAAACCCCATCGCGCCCGACCGCAACAGCGTGTGCACCAGTTCGCTCGACGCCAGCGACGAGATCACAAGCACGCGCGCCTCGGGCAATCGTTCGCGCAATTTTTCGAAACCAGACACCCCGGTGACGTCCGGCAGCTTCAGATCAAACATCACCAGGTCGGGGCGGAACCCCTCGTCCAGCAGATCGAAACACGCCTTAAGACTGCCCGCCTTGCGGATTTTGCACTCGGGGAATCCCAGCGTAAGCGCCGTTTCCAGCGCGTCGCTGTACAGCGGATGGTCGTCTACGATCATCACCGACGACACAGGCTGCGCGTCCGCGCATTCATCTCTTGCTGCCAACATGCCGATCCTCCCAAGCAGGAACCTAGCACCAAATCGAGAATGATCAACCATTTGGCGCAGGCCTGTCCGAACCGGCAATGCTTGGCCAATCGCCCGGCGGGCAGGTTCCTCGCGAAATTGGAAACAGCCGCCGGACGCCCGTGTGCAACTAGCGGGCGAACCGCGTCAGGTCGCCCGGCGGGGCCCCGCCGGAATAGATCGCCCGATCCAGCTCCGCCAGCCGCGTGCGGTACGTCTCGCCCCCCCGACCCGCCGCTGACAACGCCACCAGAGCCTGCCTCATCTCACCGACCCGCCCGGCCTGCGCCGCACGGCGCAGCGCGCGTCGCTGAGGGTGCCACCCCGGCACCCAATCCGACAGCCGCGGCACTCCCGACCACGCCCGACCGCGCAGCCCCAACGCCAGCGCCGCCGCGAAAACCGCCAGTGCCGCAGCCAGCGCCGGAGCGCCCGGCATCACCGCTTCGGCGGGTTCGGGCGCGGCCTGCGCGGTCGCCGGGGCACCGGCCCCGCTCGTCGTCACCCGTTCGCCATAGGCCACCCGCTGCGCGTTGATCTCCACGGTCCGCTTCTCGCGCGTGGTGGTGTCGTAATAGTCAAAGCTCAGCGGCTCCACGACCGCCGACACGTCATTGCCCGGCCGGATCGTCCAGCGCCAGAAGGCGATAGTCTTCGGCCCCTCCGGCGTCAGCTGGATCAGCCGCTTTTCCGGGTGGGCGAAGATCATGCCCGAAGGCGAGCTCAGCTCCGGCATCGGCGGGATCATCTCGGGCGTGGCGCCCAGCGCCTCGACGCGGATCACCCGCAACACGCCCTCCCCCGGCGTCAGCTGGTCGGGCGCGTTCGACCACTGGTCCGACACCTGCAATTGCCGCACCGGGAACCACCACTCACCATCCACCGGCGCCGGGTCCACCTTGATCGTGATCGGCTCGGACGCGACGTCGTGCTCGAACCAGTCGTCGCCCTCGTCGGTCAACGTCAACCGGTGCCGAAACGCCCCGATGGTCAGGTCGCCGGGCCGCTCCGGGTACACCGCCATGCGCCGGACAAAGACCTTGACCTTACGCCCGTCCACCCGCTCGTCGCGCCAGGTGTCGGGTCCCAGCTGTGACCAGTTGAACCCCTCCAACTCCGGCTGCACCAGTTTTTCGCGGGTGATGTAGCGCCGATAGGTGCCGCGAATGGTCAAAAGCACCATTTCCCGCGTGAAGGGCGTCGCTTGCCGCTCTTCCACGCTGACCTCCAGCTTCAGCTCCCCCGGCCGCACTTCGCGCGTCTGCCCGGACGCGATTGCCGGGATCAGCAAAAGAAACACCGCCAGCACCCATACGCCCAAGCTGAATGCGGACACACCCCGTCCCGGACTTGATCCGGGACCTCTTGCCGCCCATCGACCAGGGCGCTCGCTCAAAGATCCGGACGAGACCGCGGCGCACTCCTCACACACTGACATCATCCCGGATCCTCCGGCTCGGGCGGCGACAGGCCCAGTTTCCGGCGCCGCTTGTGCTCCTGCATGATCCGCTCGGACATGAATTCCCCCGGCACGTCCTCCAACTGCAAAAGCCAGCGGTCATCGGCCACCATGAAATAGTCCTTGAACACCCGCCGCACGCCGAGCTTGCCACGGCTTTCCAGTTCCGCCATGCCCAGCACCGCGCCGGTATTGCTGACCCCGTCCCCGGTCGAGGCCGCGCGCGCGTCGCCCTGCCCCACCTCGGCGTCGGCAGTAGATCCACGCTTGCGGTCGGGCAACAGGGCCAGCGCCTCGGGGTCGATCGCCAGGCCCGCGTAGTAGGCCGCGACCACATCGAAATTCGCCCGCGCCCGCGGGTCCCCCGCCGCGATGGCAAGATCGTAGGCTTCCAAAGCCTGCGCATACTCCCCCGCGAAGGCCAGCGCATTGCCTTGGTTATACTCCTGCCCCGGCGCCGCGAACGCCTCCGCCGCGACGTCGTACTCCTTGGCCCGGAACCGCGCCACGCCCTGCCAGTCCGGCGCCTCGAACACCTCCGCCGCCCATCCCGGCAACCCGACCGCCAACAGCACACGCCCCAGCGACGCCGTCCCGCCCAAGCTCAGCCCGGCCAGCAGAAACACCCCCGTTATCAACGCCAGCCCCCTCATGCGCCCTGCCTGCGGAACATCAGCAGCATCGGTACGGCGGCCAACAGCAAAAGGTACCGCCCCATGTCGCTCCAGAAAATCAGCGGATAATCCTGCCGCTCCAGCCGCGCGGCCATGTCCTGCCCCAGCCAGCCGGCCAGCGCCTCCGCGTCGTTCGGGCCAAAGACCTGCCCGCCGCCCGCCTGCGCATGGGTCCGAAGCGACGGCGCGTCCCCGATCCCCACCACCGACAGCCGCGCGCCCATCTCCGCCAGTCGCGCCGCCAGCCGCAGGCTCTCCGGGCCCAGTCCCGCCCCATCGGTGAAGAGGACCACGTCGCCCGCGATGATCTCGGCCTCCTCCAGCCGCGCCACCGCCAGCGCCAATGCCCGTTCGGGCCGCGAGCCGGGGTCGGGCACCAGTTCCGGCCCGATCAGCGAAAACGTCTGCCCAAGCTGCAGATGATCCAGCGTCATGCCCGTCGCCCAATAGGCGTCCCCGCCATAGACCACGATCCCCCCGGGCCGCGTTCCCAGATTGGCCAGCCCGAACCGCCCCAGCGCCTGCATCTGCGGCCAGCGGTCATCCTCCGTCACGCTGCTCGAGGCGTCCACCACGAACAGAACCCCGTCGAGGTTGCGAAAACTGGGCGTGTCCCGCCGCTCCACCGCCGGGCCCGCCAGCGCCAGCACCGCAATCACCAGCACCGCCATCCCGGCCCAGAGGCCCGACCGCCCCGGCTGCGCCTCCACCCGGCCCAGCGCCGCCATCGCCCGGATCATGCCCGGATCCGCCGCCCGCTGCCAGTCGCCCAACCCCTGCCGCTGTGACCACAACCACCACGCCAGCCCCGCCAAGACCGGCAGCGCCAACAGCCAAAGGGGCCGCAGCAATGTCAGGTCGAGGCTCATGCCGGATCCCTCGCGATCACAAAGAGGCACAGCAACGCCGCCGCCGCGGCGGGCCAGGGCCAGTAATCCCGATAAACCTCGGCGGCCAGCCCGTCGCTGTCATTCGCCTCCAGCCGGTCCAGCGCATCCGCCACCCGCTGCAAATCCTCCGTCGTGCGCACCCGGAAACTTTCCCCGCCCGAGACCTCCGCAATCGCCCGCAAGGTCCGCGCATCCACCACGCCGCGCTCGCCTTCTTCTGCGCTCTCGAGGTCCTTGGGTCCCAGCGCGATCGTATGCACCCGCACGCCCATCCGTGCCGCTAGCTCGGCCACGCCTAGCGGCTTCGTGGCGCCCGCGTTGTTCACCCCGTCCGACAGCAGAATCACCACCTTGCTCGCCGCCTCGCTGTCGGTCATCCGTTTCAGCGCAAGGCCCAGCCCGTCCGAGATGTTCGTCGCCCGCCCGGAAATACCGATCACCGATGTCTCGATCTCCTGCGCCACCGCCTCGATGTCAAAGGTGAAAGGCGTCGCGTAATAGGCCTCCGAACCAAACACGATCAGCGCCAGCCGGTCGCCCCCCCGCCGCCGCGCGAATTCCGCGCCCACGGTCTGCACCGCCTCCAATCGCGTCACCTGCCGCCCATCCAGATCAAAATCATCCCGCACCATCGAGCCTGACAGGTCCAGCGCAATCGCCAGATCCCGCCCCGACACCTTCAGCGCCGACACCGGCGCAAGGTCGCGCGGACCAGACAATGCCATCACCAGCAGTGCCCACGCCATCCACAACGCCCCGTCGCGCAACGGCACACCCGCCACGCCCACGCCACCACGCCGTGCCCGCGCCAGCAGGTCCTCACCCACCCGGCGCGGCAGCACCAGCGCCCGGCCTCCCGCACTTCGCGCCGCCACGAAGCGCTGCACCAGCCACGGCAGCGGCAACAAAAGCAGCGCCAGCGGCTGGGCCAGTTCAAACATGCGCCCTGACCTCCGCCTCCACGTCGATCTGCGCGCCGGGACGATAGAGTTTCGGGCGCAGCGCATCATAGCGCTCCGGCGCAACCTCCTTCAGCAAGTGCAGCAGACCCACGCGCCGCGCGTCCTCGGGCAAATCCCGAAACGCAGCGATCCGCGCCTCCAGCCCCGGCTCAGGTACACTCCGCCGCCGCGTGAACGCCAACCTCAGCCCGCCGATCACCACCAGCGCCCCACATCCCGCCAGCCCCGCCGACACCAGCACATCCGCCACCGCATCCAGCGCGCCCCCCGGCGGCAAACGGATATCCAGCAGGCTGTCGCGCATCGCCGCCTCCGACAGAGGTTCCCCGCTCATGCCGCGTGCTCATCGTGATAGCGGATCAATACCCGCGCCGTCTCTCGCGGGTCGGCCCCGGCATCCACCACCAGCGCCTCGCGCCCCGCGATCCGCACCGCCGTCGGCACCGCGTCATTCACACCGATCCGCAAATTCGCCCGTCGCCCATCGGCCAGCCGTACCGGGTAGCGCCCCGCCGGCAACGCATCGGTGTTCGACACCAAGAGCAGCCTTATGGCGCGGCGCTGCCCCAGCCCGTCCAACACCTTCACCAATTCCTCGCCCGGCGCATCGAACCCCGAGGCGATCACGATCTCCGACCCAGACGGCGCCAGCCGTTCCAGCCGGTGCAGCGCCCGGTCCAGCGACAGCGCCCCGCCTGTCGCGCCCTTGTCCCGCGCCGCATCCTCCAGCGCCCTTGCATGGGCCTCCACCAGCCCGCCGATCACGTCCAGCATCCCGCGAACGCGACCGCGCGGCGGCACAACCGTCACGTCGCGATCCGTCACGGCCAACAGGCCCACGCGCCCGCCTTGCTCAACCAGCGGCCACGCATCCAGCACCAGCGCCTCGGCCGCGGCCACCGACAAAAGCGCCCGGCGCAAGCCCCACAACATCTCGCTGCGCATATCCGCCACAAGGTAACGCACCCGGTCCCGTTCCGCCTGGAACTGCCGCACATGCAGCTTTCCCGTCCGCGCCGTGCTCGCACGGTCCAGATGCCGGATGTCATCTCCCGGCAGGTAATCCCGGATATCCGCCACCTCGATCCCCTGCCCCTTGACCCGCGTCGCATGGCCTCCGGGCAAAGTGGCGCATTGCTCCGCCCCGCCCGGCCCGGTCAGCGCATGAGCGCGCAGCGCAATCAGGTCCCCGGCGGCAAGCCGGACCCCCGGCTGCTCCAGCGCGGCACTCACAGCGGCTCCACCGCTTTGACGATATCCGCCACCACGTCCCGCGCCCGGCGCCCCTCGGCCATCGCCCGCCAGCTCAGCACCATCCGGTGCGCCAGCGCATCGGGCGCCAAGGCCGCCACATCCTCTGGCAGCGCATGGTCCCGGCCTTTCAGAAACGCCCGCGCCCGCGCAGCCGCCGCCAGCGCCAGCGTGCCGCGCGGCGACACCGCGTGCTGGATGTCCGCCGCCAACTCGCCATCCCGCGTCGCCATCACCAACCGCACGATATAGTCGCGCAACTCGGCGGCCAGATGCACGTCCGCCACCGCCTTGCGCGCCTCCTTCAGGCTCTGCTGGCTGATCGTTGCATCCGACGCCACTGACTCACCATGCGTCTCCGCCTCCACAAGGTTCAGGATCGCCCGCTCGGTCTCGAGATCCGGCAAGTCCAGCACCACGTGCAGCAGGAACCGGTCCAGCTGCGCCTCGGGCAAGGGAAACGTGCCCTCGTGCTCGATCGGGTTCTGCGTCGCCACCACCAGGAACGGATCGGGCAGGCCGTGCGTGTCGCTGCCCGCCGTGACCTGTCCCTCGCCCATCGCCTCCAGCAGGGCCGACTGCACCTTTGGCGGCGCCCGGTTGATCTCGTCCACCAGGACCAGGTTATGAAACACCGGTCCTTTCACGAATTCGAAACTGCCATCGCCGGGCTTGTAGACCGGCGTGCCGGTCAGGTCTGCCGGCATCAGGTCGGGCGTGCATTGAATACGCGCAAACGACCCTTCCACCGCCTTCGCAAGGCATTTCACCGCCCGCGTCTTAGCCAGCCCCGGCGCCCCTTCCACCAGCAGATGTCCCCCGGTCAAAAGCGCGATCGTCATCCGCTCGATCAGGCTCTCATGCCCGATCAGCCCATCTCCCAACTGTTGCAACAATCCCGCGATATCGCGCTGGCCGGCCTCTTTCAGCACATCCTGTCCTCCCGAAACACGGACGAATACCCGCACCGCGCGCTCTCTCCCTTCGCGCGGTGCATCACATCAACGCTAGGCCAGACGGCCCGTCGCCGCCTACCTAACCGAAAGTCGTAAGCCCTAGCGCACCGTACGATCCGCCGCACAGTCCGGGTCCATCAACGGCGCAAACCGTGCATCACCGAAGCTTTTCCCACTCAACGCATCCAACCGCTCGTAATTGGCGTCGATGAAATCTATGAATTCCGGCGCGTTCGTCTGGTCACCCGGCGACTGCGCCACCGCATGCAGCATGAAGACGTCGAACCGACACAGCCCCACCGGGTTCGACCCCAGGATCGCCCGCATGAACCCTCGCGAACTCCAAGGCATCCGGCCCATGTTGACCGGGAATTCCTGCAATTTTGACACGAACCGCGCGTCGCGGTCGAATTTCAGCACATCCATCCCGAAGGTGAACGACTGGAAAAGCTCCTCGACCAAGATCGAGCGGTAGAATTTCCGTTCCAGCTTGCCCGGCGTCGACGGCCCCGGCTGCTTGACCATGATATGCGTGACCTGGCCCAAATGCCCAAAGAACGTCTGGGCCATCGCCGGCGACATCGCCGCATAATCGCGCCCCCGTGGCAGGCCAAGGCCAAAGGCGCTGTTCATCCAGTCCACGTCCTGCGACAGCGCCCGGTTCGGCGGCCGCCCGGAATACAGCCGCAACAAAACGACACGCCCCGCTCCACAGCCCTGCGCTGTGTCCCCGGCAAAGCGCATCGGCAGCGGCTTGCCGTAAACGTCTCCGATCAACCCCCGGAACGCATCCAGCACCGTGCGGGTCTCGGGGTGAGGCTTCTCGCCCACCACACATAGCGCGGCACCCGCCATGTCGCGCCCGTTGATCCGCACCGGGATTTCCATATCCCGTCCGATCATCGTGGTGCGCAACTCGTAACTCCAGCCGCGCTGCGCCATGTCCAGGTAATCCTCGCGCTGATCCGCCTGCGCGGCCAGCCCGGGAAAGATCAGCATGAAAGCAAGTCGAACGACGCGCATGGCACCTCCCTGACCGCGCAACATAGACCGGTCACGTCGGCGTTTCCACAAATCTCGGCGATCCCGCAGTCGCGTTCGCGCAGACAGCACCTCTCGCGCGCGTCCGCCGCGTCTTTTTGACAGGCCACCGCCCCGTCTCTATTGCTGGGAAAACCGTCAGGAGAGACCCATGCAAGCCCATTCCGATACCGGCACCGTGATCCCGTCCGACACGTTCGCACTGACCGTCGCCCCCGACGGCAGCTGCGAAATCCTCATGCCCGATGGCAGCCCAGACGACGACATGCCCGCAGCGGTCGCCACCCTGACGGCAGTGTTCATCCGCATGGAAACCGACCCGCATTTCATCCGTGACCAGATCGCCTGGCTCGACGCCCGGCCCAGCGCCTGAACGCCCCCAAAGGAGCTTTGATGACCCAACTCAAGACCACCGCCGCGCAGATGGTCGCCGACGCCCGCGCCCGCATCGAAGAGGTCGAGACGCCCGACCTCATCGCCGGGCTCGACGACCCCGATCTCGTCGTTGTCGACATCCGCGACGTGCGAGAACGCCAGCGCAGCGGCTTCATCCCCGGCAGCGTCCACGCCCCGCGCGGGATGCTCGAATTCTGGGTCGACCCCGAAAGCCCCTATCACCGCGATGTCTTCGCGCAGCCCGGCAAGCGCTACGTGCTGCATTGCGCCTCGGGCTGGCGCTCGGCACTGGCCACGGCCACCTTGCAGGACATGGGGTTCGAGGCGGCACATCTGCGCGAGGGCTTCTCCACCTGGGCCGACCAGGGCGGCCCGGTCGAATTCCCCGAAGACAAGAAAGCCTGATCGACGAGGACCGCAGGACCATCTTCGGCGCCGCATCCCGCCCCCGTCAAGCCACCCAGCCCATACTCAGATCAGGTCTTCCAACTGCCGCGCCGCCTCGCGCAGGCGCGGCAGGTAAGTCTCCAGATCCGAAAGGCTGCACCGCTGGATCGGAGAGTGCAGCGACAACGTCGTCACCAGCCGGTTCTGATCGTCCCGGATCGGCACCGCGACGGCGGTCATGTCGTCCATGAATTCCTCGTTGTCGGTCGAATAATTCCGCTCCCTGATGCGCGCCAACTCCGCCATAAGCGCATCCGCGTCGGTCAGCGATCGCTCTGTCCGCCGCGGCATTTCCAGGTTCTGAAGCAAGCGCGACAGCTTGTCGGTGCGCAGCGAGGACAGGTACATCTTGCCGCTGGCGGTGCAGTTGAACGGCACCTGCGTGCCCACCGGCAACTGGATGCGCAGCGGCCAGTGCGTCTCGACCCGGTCGAGATAGACCATCCCGTACCGTCCCGGCGCCGCAAGGTTGCAGGTCTCGCCCACATCCTCGGCCAGCGCTTTCATGATCATCAGCCGTTCGGTCCGAATACGCTGCGACGACAGCGTGTTGATCGCCAGCGTGCGCAGCCGCTTGCCCGGCCCGAACGACCGCCCGTCCACGTCCCGCTGCAAATACCCCTCCGACTCGGCGGTCGCCAGCAACCGGTGCACCGTCGGTTTCGGCAGGCCCAGCGCCGAGACCAGCGTCGACGGCGCCACCGGCACGCCTGCCTTTGCCACTTCCTCCAACAGCACCAGCAGGCGCAGGTTGGTGGGGATCAGGTACTTTCCGTCCTTGGACTGGTCGTCGGGCATGTCACGTCTTTCCTACCTGTTCGGCAACAAGGCCAGCGCAAGTTCGGGAACCATAGACACCAGAACCCAGACACTGATCAAGGCGACAAGATACGGCACAGTATACTTCAGCAACCTGAAATACGGCACCCCCGTCACGCCGGATGCGACGTAAAGGTTAAGCCCATAGGGCGGCGTGATGAACCCGATCGAAGCGCCCACCAGAAAGATCACCGAGAAATGCACCGGATCGACGCCCACGCTGGCCGCAATCGGCGCCAGAATGGGCGCCAGGATGATCGTCACCGGCAGCGACTCCAGGATCATGCCGGAGAAGAACACGATCAACATCGCGGTGAACAGCACCGGATAATAGCCGCCCATCGAGGTCAGAAAATTGCCGATCACCTCCTGCGCGCCCAACAGCGACAGGATCTGCTGCATCACCACCGAGATGGCGATAAGCGGCGCAAGTATCCCCGTGATCTGGGCCGAGCGCATGACGATGCCCGGGATTTCAGGAATGGTGAACCCTTCGACCACCAACATCGAGGCATAGGACCGTTCCTCCCAAGGCCTGTCACTCCTGACCCGGAATATACGGCTCACCACCCAGCTCAGCAGCCCCGCGATGATGCAGAACCCCACCGTGACCCCCGCCGCCTCGGTCGGGGAAAACTTGCCGGTATAAATGCCCCACAGCACCAGCCCGATGGCGAAAAACCCCAGCCACGCGCCGAACGCCGTCTTCAGGATCCGGTTCAGTTGCAGCGGGATCAGATACCCCCAGCCGTTCATCCGGCAGATGATCCAGCAGGCGAACTGCATGCCGAACACCATCAGCGCGCCGGGCAGGATACCCGCCACGAACAACTCCGAAATCGGCAGGTTCATCAAAAAGCCGTAGACGATGAAGATGATCGACGGCGGGATGATGATCCCCACCGTGCCACCTGCGGCGGCGGTGGCCGCCGAGAACCGCTCGTCATACCCGCCCTTGACCATCTCGGGATGCAGCATCGAGCCGATGGTCGCCGTCGTGGCCGAGTTCGACCCCGAAATCGCGGCGAACAGCCCGCAGGCCCCAAGGCTCGCCATGGCCAGACCACCCCTCAGCCAGCCCAGACAGGCATAGGCGAAATCGGACAATCGTCGCGCGATCCCGGATTTGTTGATCAGGTCACCCGTCAGGATGAACAGCGGCATCGCCAAAAGGGCGAACCCCTTGTTGAACACGTTCAGCAGCTCCGCGCCCAGGTTGTCCAGCGTCAGCTCCAGCACGAAACTGCACCCGATCACCCAGTAGGCGATCACCAGGAACACCGGCACGCCCAGCATGAACAGGAACGTCACGCCCAGTGAAATCAGCGTAATGAGGGTGCCATCGGTCATCATACGTCCCCCCCTATCACGGCCTGTTTGATCAGCGGCCGGCCCGACCGCCAGTTGGAAATATCCTCGAACAGATTCTGGAACGTCCGCGCCGCCATCAGCAAAAACGCGATGGGCGCGGTGATCAGGAACCACCATTGTAGCGTGTTGTCCGTGCCCAGCACGATCTGGAAATTCGACGCCGACAGCGCGGCGGCCCGCGCCGTGGTGACCATCACGATCACCGAGAAGGTGAACCACAGCACTGCGTCCAGCATCAGGCAGGCGAACTGCGCAGGCCGAGGCATCCGGCTGCGGAATTCGGAAAAACTCAGATGCGTGCGCAGCGCGACATTGTAGGTCGCCCCGAACCACGCCATGATCATGAACAGCAAGGGCGGGATTGTCGTCGACCACGGCAGCTGGCTGGAAAACACGAAGCGGTCGATCACCCCCCAGAAGATGATCAGCGCCACCGCAAGATAGGCCACCACCATGATCGTGCGCTCCAGATGCCGCTCGACGAAAGGCAGCGCGCGGTACATCCCCGCCAGAGCCAGCCCCCCGATCAAGGCCACCGCCGCACCGAGGTACCACGCGGCATCGGCAGTCAGCGCTTCCCGGATCATCCACGCATCGTTCGATGCGACAGCAGAGAAAATTGCTCCCACGTCGGACAAGATCGACATGACGCCCTCCCATTTTCTTTGATGTCCGGCGTATCACGCCGGCCCTGACCGCATACCGCCGGCCCAAGGTCCGGAGCCGGCGATATTTTTCTTAAGTCAGTATCAGGATTTCCACCAGCGACGCGGCTCGACATTCTCGGGCAGCATATCCGCGGGAACCTCACGCGCGATGTCATAGATTTCCTGGTAGGTGTCGATGCCACCGGCCCAGTTGTTCAGGCGCTCGCGCCAGTCGGCCCACAGGTCCGGCTGATATTCCGGCGAACACATTTCCTCGGCCATCTTGATCTGGTCATCTGCCAGGAACGCGTTGCGCACATTGTTCTCGGCAAAAATCGTGTTCGGCAACTGCGGGTCCGAGAAACCGACGGTCTTGACCAAAGCCGCCTCGTTCGCGGCCTGCACATGGGTCTGCGCCCAGTAGGCGCTTTCCATCACGGCCTCCTGCAGATGCGCATCCAGCCCGTCAAAGACGCTCGCGCTCATCGAGGTGTGCTCGGTCCCGCAGAAGAACTTGAGGTCGACACACTGGCTGACCACCGGCGCCATGTTGGCGTAAGCCACGGCCGAGGCCCAGGTCTCCGCCCCGTCGATCAGGCCCTGCTTCAGGCCGTCCAGCGTCTCTTCCCACGCCACCGGCACCGGGTTTAGGTTCAGCGCCTGCATGGCGATCCGGCCCAGCTGCGTGCCCGTGACCCGATTCTTGGTACCGAAAAGCTCCTCCAGCTTGGTCACCGTCGGTTTGTCTTCCCATGACAGACCCAGCTGGATGCCACGCAATTCGCAATGCGAGAACAGGAATTTCAGCCCGTGCCGTTTCTCCAGCGGATCCCGCAGGATGCGCTGTGACTCGGGACTGTACAGGAAGTGGTACTGCGATGCGCGGCCCGGGAACATATAGGCGTAATCCAGGACATTCAGATACGGCGCGCCACCGGCCGAGTTCTGGGTCGAGGCGGCATAGATGTCGATGATCCCCTGCTGGGTCTTCTCGACACAGCTTAGCTGGCCGCAGATCTGGTTGTTGCCGATGAACTCGACGCGAATCTCGCCGTCCGTGCGGCTTTCCAGGTCACGCGCGAATTCCAGCGCGCCCGCCCGCTCGATCAACAGGTTCTGCGGGTTGAAGCCCGACGCCCCGAACTTCAGCGTGTGCTTGGCCTCTTTCGAGAATCGCTTCTCATAGGTCGATTCCGCCGCACGCGCCAGGTTCGCCGACGTCATTGCGCCACCAAAGGCACCCGCCGCCAAGAGCGTCGAGCTCATGCCGTAAGTGCCTGCAATCTTGAAAAAATCCCGGCGCGAAACGCCCTTCACTCGATCATAAATTGCCATTTCATCCTCCCATTTTGACAACTTTTGAGACGTAATGTTTCAAAAAACACTAGAATAGCTTTCCCGTTCTGCATAGAGTTTTTTCGTGAAGCGGGAGGAAAACTGGTGAATACCGATTACGTGATCGTTGGCGCGGGCTCTGCCGGCTGCGTCGTGGCCAACCGGCTCAGCAAGGACCCCAAGGTGCGCGTCACCCTGCTCGAGGCGGGCCCGCCCGACCGTAATCCTTGGATCCACATCCCCGTCGGCTACTTCAAGACGATGCACAACCCCACCGTAGACTGGTGTTACCGGACGGAACCGGACCCGGGCCTCAACGGTCGCGCCATCGACTGGCCCCGCGGCAAGGTGCTGGGCGGGTCGTCCTCGCTCAACGGGCTTCTATACGTGCGCGGTCAGCCGCAGGACTACGACCGCTGGCGCCAGATGGGCAACACCGGCTGGGGCTGGGACGACGTGCTGCCGCTTTTCAAACGGGCCGAGAAAAACGAGCGCGGCGCCGACGCGTACCACGGTGACGCGGGGCCATTGTCCGTGTCCAACATGCGCATCCAGCGCCCCATCTGCGACGCCTGGGTCGCCGCCGCCCAGACGGCGGGTTACAATTTCAACCCTGACTACAACGGCGAAGACCAAGAGGGCGTGGGCTATTTCCAGCTCACCACCCGCAACGGCCGCCGGTGCAGCGCGGCGGTGGCCTACCTGCGCCCCATCCGCGAGCGCAAGAACCTGAACATCGTCACCTACGCCCAGGTCACCCGCGTGCTTCTCGACGGCAAGCGAGTCACCGGCGTTGAATACCGCGACAAGGGCGGACAGCTGCAGACTATCGGCGCGACCCGCGAGGTCATCCTGTCGGGCGGTGCCATCAACAGCCCCCAGATCCTCATGCTGTCGGGCCTCGGCGACCCCGACCACCTCAAGGAGAACGGCATCACTCCGCACCACGCCCTGCCCGGCGTGGGAGGTAACCTGCAAGACCACCTGCAGGCCCGCCTTGTCTTCAAGTGCAATGAGCCCACGCTGAACGACGAGGTCCGCAGCCTCGCTTCGCAGGCCCGCATCGCGCTCAAATACGCCCTCTTCCGCGCCGGCCCGATGACCATGGCCGCCAGCCTCGCCACCGGCTTTCTCAAGACCCGCCCCGACGTGGAAACCCCCGACATCCAGTTCCATGTCCAGCCGTGGTCCGCCGACAGCCCCGGCGAGGGCGTGCACCCGTTCTCGGCCTTCACCATGTCGGTCTGCCAGCTGCGCCCCGAAAGCCGCGGCGAGATCCGCCTGAACGGCCCCGACCCCAAGACCTATCCCAAGATCCACCCCAACTACCTGTCGACCGACCTCGACTGCCGCACCCTCACCGAGGGCGTCAAGATCGCGCGCCGCATCGCCCGCCACGCGCCCCTGTCGACCAAGATCGCCGAAGAGTTCCGGCCCACCTCCGATCTCGGCATGGACGACGACGCAGCCACGCTCGACTGGGCGCGCAACAACTCGGTCTCGATTTACCACCCCACCGGCACCTGCAAGATGGGCGACGATGCGAACGCCGTCGTCGACGCCCGCCTGTGCGTGCATGGGCTCACGGGCCTGCGCGTAGCCGATTGCTCGATCATGCCGGAAATCGTCTCGGGCAACACCAACGCCCCCGCGATCATGATCGGAGAGAAATGCGCCGACCTCGTGCTGGAAGACGCCTGAGCGCGCCGACCGGGCAAAAAACAAGGGACACCGCCCTACGCGCCACCCCGTCCCGGGCCTGACCCGGGACCTCAACCTCAGGGTGTCTCAAAGCCCACGCTTTGCGGAAATCGCCACGATCAGGCCATCGGTTTGAAAGACGCGGTCCGGGACCTATGCTATCTCCCTGATATGGCGAACAAGAAATCCCGTCTGGAATACTGGCGCGAAACCAGCCCGATCGACATCCTGCGGGACATCGGCAGCTTCTTCTATTTCGCAATGCGTCGCTTCGTGAATGACGGCCTGACCCAGGCGGCGGGCGCGCTCACCTACTCCACCCTGCTGGCCCTCGTGCCGCTTCTCGTCATCGCCTTCGCCGTGCTCTCGGGCTTTCCCGCCTTCGACCCGGTCAAGATCCGCATGCAGGAGATGTTCTTTGGCATCCTGATCCCCGAAGTCGGATCGGACGTGCGCACCTACATCTCGGATTTCACCAGCAATGCCAGCGATCTGACGGTTGCGGGCATCATTGCCCTGCCGGTCACCGCCGTGCTGCTGCTGTCCACAATCGAGGCCACGCTCAACAGTATCTGGCGCGTCGCCCGGCCTCGCCCGCTGATGGTGAGGCTGCTGACCTTCTGGGCGGTCCTGACCATGGGGCCGCTCCTGATCGGGGCCAGCTTCACGCTCACCACCGATGTCATGCGCCCGCTTCAGGACTGGGCCAAGGACACCGGATACCTGCCGTCGCTCAACCTGCGCTCGGACTGGCCGCGCGAAGCGCTCGCGCTGATCAACACGACCATCGTCTTCACCCTGCTCTACTGCGTCGTGCCCGCCGTGCAGGTCAAGGTCCGCAACGCGCTCATCGGCGGCGCCTTCGCGGCGGTGGCCTTCCAACTGCTGCAATGGGGCTTCAACACTTTCGTCACCTCCTCGGCGACCTATTCCACCATCTACGGCGCCGTCGCGGTGTTCCCGATCTTCCTGATCTGGATCTATTCCTCCTGGACGGTGATCATCCTCGGTGCCGTGCTCACCGCGTCCTTCCCCGACTGGTGGCGCCGCCGCGACTCGCTCTCGGGCACAGCCCTGACACCCGCCGAGACCCTGCAAGTCGCCGTGGCCCTTCTCGCCGCGCTGGTGCGGCTCGCCCCAAAGGGACGCTCGATCAGCCAAGACGAACTGGCCGAGGCCGTGCCGCTTCTGGCGCGCGACGCCACGTTGGAGGCCCTGCTCGAGGCCAATTACATCGTCGAAACCGAGGACGGCCAACTCTGCCTCTCGCGCGACCTGCACCGCGTCACCGTGGCCGAACTGGCCCGCGACATCGGCCTCAGTCTCGGGCGTACCCGCGACATCAGCGACCGCCCCTCGCTGGAACAGGTGGCCGGCACCACCGGCACCCTGCCCGACCTGCTGACCCGCCTGCGTGAAGCCGAGGACGATATTCTCGATCAGTCCGTCGCCTCGGTCATCGCGGGCCGCGACCCCGAGCCGGACGAAACCTCCGGCGCAATCAAGCTCTACTGAACCATGCGCCAGACGCTTGGTAGGGTGGGTGAAACCCACGCGTGTCCGATCCACACGTCCCGGACCTGATCCGGGGTCTCCCCGACCACATCCCGCGCCTAGCCCTTGGGCCGATTCACCTTCATCCGCTCCATGTCCTCCGTGATGGGGATGAACTCGTCCGTATCCCCCGGCGGCAGCCTGAACGGCCCGCCGTCCCAATCCGCCGCCTTCCAAGCGGCTTTCGCCGCTTCGATCTTCTCGACATCGGACGACACAAAATTCCACCAGATATACCTTGGCCCGTTGAACGTCTCACCGCCCAGCGCCATCACCCGCGCGCCTTGCGGCCCCGCCTTCACACTCATCCGGTCGCCGGGGCGGAACACCATCATCCGCCCCGCCTCGAAAACCTCACCCGCGATCTCCACGCTGCCTTGCGTCACGTAAAGCCCCCGGTCCTCGTGCTCATCCGGCAACGGAAAAGTCGCCCCCGGCGCCAGCACCGCATCGGCATAGAAGATTTCGGATTGCATCGTCACCGGGCTTGTCTCGCCCCAGCCCGTGCCCAGGATCAGGCGCACCTCCGCCCCACCATCGTTCAGGACCGGCAGCGCCGCCTCCTTGTGATGCTCGAAGTCCGGCGCCATATCCTCGCGGTCCTCTGGCAAGGCGATCCACGTCTGGATGCCGAACAGGTTATGCCGCGTGCCCCGCGTCTCCTCGCTGGTGCGTTCCGAATGGGTCACGCCCTGCCCCGCCAGCATCCAGTTCACCTCGCCGGGATAGATCATCTGGTGCGTGCCCAAACTGTCGCGATGCTCGAACTCGCCTTGGTACAGGTACGTCACTGTCCCCAGCCCGATATGCGGATGCGGCCGCACATCGATGCCACCCTCGGTGATGAACTCTGCCGGTCCCATCTGGTCGAAAAAGATGAACGGGCCGACCATCTGCCGCTCTGGGCTGGGCAGCGCACGCCGCACCTCGAACCCGCCCAGGTCCCGCGCCCGCGGGATGATCAGCGTCTCTATGCCGTCCAGCCCACCGGCATCGGGACAATCGGGGTTCTGCGTCGGGTTCCAGCTCATGTCGCTCTCCTATTTCAGGTCAAATGACGCGCCAGCGCCAGCAATTCCTGAGGCCGTATCTCGTGCCCACCATCATGGATCACCGTTTCGATTTCCGCGCCTTGCGCCGCCAGCCATTCGACAAGACGCGCACTCAGCGGCCACGGACAGATCGGATCCTGCCGCCCCGCCGTGACAAGCACATGTCGCCCGTCCAACCCCGCAACGGGTTCCGGCGCCCACGGAATCAGCGGATGCAGCAGCCCCACCCGGTCGAACAAGTCCGGTCGCGCCATCATCACCGAGGCCAATATATTCGCCCCGTTGGAATAGCCGAAGCCATATGTTTCCACGCCCGGATATTCGGCCTTCTGCGCCTCGACAAATCGCACCATCGCCTCCGTGCGCCGCGCAAGGTCGTCCATGTCATAGACCCCCTCACCCGTGCGCCGGAAAAACCGTGCCGCGCCATGTTCCGACACGTCCCCCCGGGGCGAGGCAATGCCCGCCCCCGGGTTCACCTGCCGGACGAGGTCGAAAAACTGCGTCTCGTCCCCGCCCGTGCCGTGAAAGGCAAAGATCAGCGGCGCGCCCGCATCGGGCGCGCGCGTCTTTGCTTGGTACAAATCCAGCGCCATCGCCTCACTCCACCAGCTGCGGCAGATGCGCCTCGATCTTCGCGCGGTGCGGCTCGTACCGGTCCGGCAGCTTCAGCGCCGATCCCAGGTTCGCCGTATCCTCGTCGCGGTCGAACCCCGGCTCGTTGGTGGCCACCTCGAACAGCACACCGCCCGGCGTGCGGAAATAGATCGACCAGAAATAGTCGCGGTCGATCACCGGCGTCACGTCATACCCTGTGTCGACCAGCCGCTTGCGCACGTCCAGCTGCGTCACCCGGTCCTCGACCGAGAACGCAATGTGATGCACCGATCCCGCGCCCTGATGGGCCGCCTTGGCATTCGGTGCCTCCTGCAAGTCGATCGTGTCGGCCGCATTGCCGCCCTCTACGACATACCGGGTCAGGTCGCCTTGTGTGTCCATCTTCTGATACCCCATGAAGCGCAACAGCTCTCCCGTCGCATCCGCATCCCGCAAGGCAAAGCGCGCCCCGTGAAACCCAAGGATCGCGGCACTTTCCGGCACATCCGCGCCCGTCCAGGGCGTCCGCCCGCGCACATCCGTCTCGACCAGCGCAAAGCCGTCGCCATGCGGCCCGTCAAAGCCCAGCCGCTTCTCGCCGAACGCCTCTTCCTCGACCAGCCCGGTCACGCCTGCGGCGGCCAGCCGCTCTTTCCAATAGCCCAGCGCGCCATGTGGCACGGCAAATTCGGTCACACCCACTTCGCCCACGCCCCGCGTGCCACGCGGCATCTGGCCAAAGGGAAAGGTCGTCATCACTGCCCCCGGCGTGCCCACTTCGTCGCCGAAGTAAAGGTGATAGACCTCCGGCGCATCGAAATTCACCGTGATCTTGACCCGGCGCAATCCCAGCACCTTGGTAAAGAACGCGTTGTTGTCATTGGCATCGCCCGCCATCGACGTCACGTGATGCAGGCCCTTGATCTCGGTAATCATCCTGTCGCCCTTTCGGTTGAAACACTGTTACCGTGCAATCTGGGGCAAATGCGTATCCAAGAGAATAGCAATAAACTTGCATAGACTATTGCGCATGGTGCAATGATAACGCCATGCAGGATATCAAACCCATCCGCGTCTTCCTCGAAGTGGCCGAGCGGCGCAGCTTCGCCGCCGCCGCCCGCGCGCTCGACATGACCCCGTCCAGCGTCACGCGCATCGTGGCAAAGCTCGAAGACAGCCTTGGCCAGCAGCTGCTGTTGCGCACCACGCGCAAGGTCTCGCTCACCGATGCCGGCGCCGTGGTCGCCGCCCGCTATCGCCCCCTTCTGGCGGAACTCGACGCCACCACCGACGCGCTGATGCACGCCGCCCATCCCGACGCCGGCCGCCTGCGCCTCAACGCGCCCATGTCGCTGGGCCTGCGCCTGATGCCCGGCCTGATCGCCGCCTTCGGCGACGCCTATCCCCGGATCGACCTCAGCGTCACCCTGACCGACCGCTTCGTCGACATCATCGAAGACCCTTACGACCTTTCGATCCGCATCTCCGGCCCGCCATCCGACAAATCCACTATCTGGCGCAAGATCTGCGAGGTGCCGCGCCACGCCGTCGCCGCCCCGTCGCTTTTTGCCGACGGCGCCGCGCCCACCGACCCTGCCGACCTGCCCCGCAACCTGTGCCTGTCCTACAGCGCCACCGGCACGCCCGAGACGTGGGAGTTCACCCGAGAGCAGGCCCATCGCAGCGTCCAGGCGGGCAGCAGCCTGATCACCAACAATGGCGACCTGCTCTACCAGATGGCCCGCCATGGCCGGGGCATCACCGTGCTGCCAGATTTCCTGGTGGCCGACGGGCTGGCGGCGGGCGAGGTCACGATCCTCATGCCCGAGTGGCAGGTCAGCCCCCTCTGGCTCACGCTTTTCTACCCGCCCTACGAGGCGTTTCCCCCGCTGGTGGCCACCTTCACCACCTTCTTCGAGGACTATATCCGCCGCACCGCGCCGGTCTTCTTCCGTTTCGCCTGACCCGACTTTGCACAAAAATCCAGCAGTTCCGGCGCCTTAGCCAAACCCGCTCAGCCCCCGGCAACTGACTATCTTGCCAGCCTCGCGCCTGCCTGCTTCTATGAAACGCCGGAGGTGAACATGTCATCAGAGCCTTTCTTCGACGAAATGTGGGGCACCACTCAGGCCCTGCGCGACCCCTATGCCAGTTTCCACGAGTGGTTCGAGTCCGAAGACCCCGCCCGTCTGCGTGCCAAGCAGCGCGAATGCGAGGATCTCTTTCGCCTCACCGGCATCACCTTCAACGTCTATGGCCGGGCCGAGGCCGAGGAACGGCTGATCCCCTTCGACATCATCCCGCGCATCCTGTCGGGCAACGAATGGTTCAAGCTGTCGCGCGGCATCGAACAGCGCGTGCGCGCGATCAACGCCTTCCTGCACGACATCTACCACAAGCAGGAAATCGTGAAGGCCGGGCGCCTGCCCGCCGAGATGATCGCCAAGAACGAGGCCTTTTTGCCCCACATGATCGGGGTCGAGCCGCCCGGCAGCGTCTACACCCATATCGTCGGCATCGACGTGGTCCGCACCGGCCCCGGCGAGTTCTTCGTGCTCGAGGACAACGCCCGCACCCCCTCGGGCGTCAGCTACATGCTGGAAAACCGCGAAACCATGCTCCAGATGTTCCCCGAGCTCTTCTCGCGCAACCGCGTCCAGCCGGTACAGAACTACCCCACCAACCTGCGCCGGTCGCTCGCCGCCTGCGCCCCCGCGGGCACCAAGGACGCGCCCGTGGTGGCCGTGTTGACCCCGGGTATCTACAACTCCGCCTATTTTGAACACGCGTTTCTCGCCGACCAGATGGGTGTCGACCTTGTCGAGGGCCACGACCTGCGCGTGGTCGATGGCCGCGTGGCGATGCGCACCACGCGCGGCTACAAGCCGATCGACGTGCTTTACCGCCGCGTCGACGACGACTTCCTCGATCCGCTCAACTTCAACCCCGACAGTCAGCTGGGCGTCGCGGGCATCATGGATGTCTACCGCGCGGGCGGCATCACCATCGCCAACGCGCCGGGCACCGGCATCGCCGACGACAAGGCGATCTATTCCTACATGCCCGAGATCGTCGAGTTCTACACCGGCGAACAGCCCTTGTTGCCCAACGTTCCCACCTGGCGCTGCTCCGAGGCTGACGACTACGCCTATGTCTGCGAACACCTCGCCGAACTGGTGGTGAAAGAGGTCCACGGCTCGGGCGGCTACGGCATGCTCGTGGGCCCCGCCGCGTCGAAAAAGGAAATCGCCGACTTCGCCAGGAAACTCGACGCCAAGCCCTCGAACTACATCGCCCAGCCAACGCTCAGCCTGTCGACCGTGCCCACCTTCACGAACAAGGGCCTCAGCCCGCGCCACGTGGACCTGCGCCCCTTCGTGCTGGTCAATCCCGACGGCATCCAGATCACCCCCGGCGGCCTGACGCGCGTGGCGCTCAAGAAAGGCTCGCTGGTGGTGAACTCGTCGCAGGGCGGCGGCACCAAGGACACCTGGGTGCTGGAGGACTGACGCGATGCTCGGCAAAACCGCAAACGGCCTCTTCTGGCTCTTCCGATACCTCGAACGGGCGGAAAACACCGCCCGCCTGATCGAAACCGGCCAGCGCATCGCGCTGACACGCATGGGCGACAGCGCGGCGGAATGGCGCTCGGTCCTGCAATCCGCCGGCGTCTGGCCCGCCTTCGAGGCCGCCAAGGGCGAGGTCACCAAGGAGGCTGCGATCAACTGGCTCCTGCGCGACCGTGGCAACACATCGTCGGTCTATTCCTGCATCTGCGCCGCCCGCCAGAACGCGCGGCTCGTGCGCACCGCCCTCACCGGCGACATGTGGGAGGCGATCAACAGCGCCTACATGTACGCCCAGGAAAACCTTTCCCGCCAGGTGGCCGAACGCGACCTGCCCGGCTGTCTGCGCACCCTGCGCCAGCATACATCCCTTGTGCGCGGCATGACCCACGGCACCATGCTGCGCGGCGAACGCTATGATTTCGCCCGCCTCGGCACCTTCCTTGAACGCGCCGACAACACCGCGCGCATCCTCGACGTCAAATACTACGTCCTGCTGCCCTCGGCCCGCGCCGTGGGCTCGGCGCTCGACAATGTGCAATGGGAAACCATCCTGCGCTCGGTCGCGGCACGCGGCGGCTTCCGCATGGAATACGGCGCCGATTCCGGCCCCCGCGACATCACCCATTTCCTCATTCTCGACCAGCGCCTGCCCCGCAGCCTTGCCTTCTGCGCCGCCCAGCTTCAGGAAAACCTGCGCAGCCTCAATGCCGGCAACGCGCATCCTTCCGAGGCCATGAAGAAACTCGACTTCATCAACCGCAAGTACCTCGCCCACGAAGTCGACGCGATCTTCGACTACGGCCTGCACGAATTCATCACCGAGATCATCGCCCTTCTCGCCGACCTCGCCCAGGAAATCGAGCGCGAATACCGCTTCTACGAGTGAGCCAAAACATGCATCTGCATATCAAGCACATCACCCGCTACCGCTTCTCCGGCCCCGTGACCTATGGCCTGCAACAGCTGCGCAAGACGCCCAAGACCACGCGCGCCCAGCAGATCCTGAACTGGACCACCGGCATCGAGAACGGCCGCAAGGAACTGGACTTCACCGACCACCACAACAACGCCGTCGAGCTTATCAGCTTCGACCGCGACACCACCGAACTGACCGTGACCAGCCAGGGCGAAGTGGTGCTCGAGGATGTCAGCGGCATTCTGGGTCGGCACCTCGGCCCCGCCCCTCTGTGGCTCTATCAACAGGCCACCAAGCGGACCGAGGCCAAGTCCGGCGCCCGCGCCCTCATCCGCAAGGTCGACGAGCCGGACTCTCTCGACCGCCTGCACGCTCTCAGCAAGACGATCCGCGACAGCGTGGCCTTCCAGGTCGGCGCGTCCGAGCCCAGCTGGTCCGCCGAGGATGCGATCAACCACGGCAAGGGGGTCTGCCAGGACCACACCCACATCTTCTTGGCCTGTGCCCGCGCCATGGGCTTTCCCGCCCGCTACGTGTCGGGCTACCTGATGCTCGACGACCGCACAGCGCAAGAGGCGATGCACGCCTGGGCCGAGGCCTATGTCGATGCGCTCGGCTGGGTCGGCTTCGACATATCCAACGGAATTTCGCCCGATACACGCTACGTCCGCGTTGCAACAGGCCTCGATTACGCCGATGCTGCGCCCATTACAGGCACCAGAATCGGCGGCCCCGAGGAACGTCTCGAGGTCGAGATCGACGTCATCCAACAATAGCGAAGGACGGGCATGACATATTGCGTGGGAATGGTTCTCGACCGGGGCCTCGTGTTCATGTCGGACACCCGCACCAATGCCGGGCTGGACAACATCTCGACCTTCAAGAAACTGACCAGTTGGGAAAACCCCGGCGAACGGATGATCACGCTTTTGTCGGCGGGCAACCTCGCCACGACCCAATCCGTCATCAGCCTGCTGGACGAGCGGGCCAAGTCCCCCGGCGACCGCACGCCGTCCCTGCTGGGCGTCCCCTCGCTATTTCAGGCCGCCCGCATGGTCGCCGACACCCTGCGCGAGGTGATCGAGCGCACCGGCGAGTCCGGCCAGCGCGCCGAAGGCACGTTCAACGCCACCATCATGCTGGGCGGCCAGATCGCCGGCAGCCCGCCGCGCCTCTTCCTGATCTACCCCGAGGGCAATTTCATCGAAGCGGGCGACGACACGCCCTTTTTCCAGATGGGCGAAATCAAGTACGGCCGCCCCATCCTGGTGCGCGCCTTCGACCCGGCCCTCAGCTTCGAAGCGGCGATGAAGCTCCTGCTCGTCAGCTTCGACTCCACGCTCAAGGCCAACCTGACCGTGGGCGCGCCCTTCGATTACCACATCTATGAGACCGACAGCTTGGCGATCGGCCGAACCGGCCGGATCGAGGCCGACAGCCCCTATTTCCAATCCGTGTCCGAGGGTTGGGGCGAGGCGCTGAAGAACGCCCTCGACAGCCTGCCCGACGTCAACCTGTCGGAACTCGGCTAGGCGTCGCGTAGGGTGGGTGAAAACCCGCCACCCCGGCCAATCCGGTTGAAACCCCTCGCATTAAATGCACATTCAGGGTCAACTTGGAACGAAAGGACGACCCAATGCTGCCCGAGACGATGAAAACCGTGGAAATGCGCGAACCCGGCAAACCCGAGGTGCTGGAGATCGGCGAACGGCCCGTCCCCGAACCCGCGCCGTCCGAAGTGCTCATCAAGGTCACAGCCACGGGCGTCAACGGCCCCGACCTGGTTCAGCGCCGCGGGCACTACCCACCGCCCAAGGGGGCCTCCGACCTTCTGGGGCTCGAGGTCTCGGGCGAGGTCGCCGCCTTGGGCGACAACGTGACCGGCTGGGCGGTGGGCGATGCGATCTGCGGGCTGACCAATGGCGGCGGCTATGCCGAGTACGTGGCCGTCGACGCCACCCATTGCCTGCCCATCCCAACGGGCATGGACCAAACCGATGCGGCCGGACTCTGCGAGACCTATTTCACCGTCTGGTCCAACCTCTTCCTCGACAGGCCCCCGGCCCCCAAGGATCTCCTGCTTGTGCATGGCGGCGCCGGCGGCATCGGCTCGACCGCGATCCAACTGGGCCGCGCTCTGGATATGCGCGTCTTGACCACCTGCACCGGCAAGGACGACGCCGACTACGTGACCAAACTCGGCGCCGAACGCGCCATCGACTTCAAGACCGAGGATTTCGTGCCCATCGTCCGCGAGGCCGGCGGCGCCAATCTCATCCTCGACATCATCGGCGGCGATTACGTGGCCCGCAACATCAAGGCCGCCCATGCCGATGCCCGCATCGTGCAAATCGCGTTCAACGGCGGCTCGAAGATGGAAATCGACCTGATGCCTGTGATGCTCAAGCGGCTCACCTATACCGGCTCCACCCTGCGGTCGCGTCCCGACACGTTCAAGACCCGCGTGGCGCAGGATCTCTTGGAAAAAGTCTGGCCGCTTCTGGCCGAGGGCACGGTCGGCACCTACACCCACAAGGTCTTTCCCTTTGAGGAGGCGACAGAGGCGCACGAATTGATGGAATCCGCCACCCACCGCGGCAAGATCCTGCTCCGTCCCTGAGACCCGTCGGACGGGCCAAGACTTTTAAGAAAAAGTCTTGGCAAAAGTCTTTGAAAGACTTTTGCAGCGCGCGCTACGTTAAATCACGCTGATCCTGAAATGCGCACCGACGCAGTACTTCCAGTGATACCGACGCGATACCGACGTGCCATTTTCGAAGAATTCGGCGCCGTTAACCTGATTGAGCACTGAAAAGGGCGGCGCATAACCTGCGCCGCCCTTGACCTTCAATCACCGTTAATTTTTCGGTGATATCCCTTGTTTTACTCGCCCGTGATAGACTCGGCGCCGACCTTTGCGATCAGCTTCTCATGTGCGACCTTCTGGTTCTCGTGGAACGTGGCAAGGTCCTCGCCTTTCATCATCGTCTCGCAGGTCAAACCATCGGACTTGCAGAATGCCTGCCATTCCTCGCTGTCGAACAGCTCCTGGAACAGGTTCACGTACCATTCCACCGCTTCCGGATCCATGTCCGGCGGGCCATTCACGGAGCGCTGCATGTAATACTCGATCTCCACGCCTAGCTCCTTGGCCGTCGGCACGTCCGGGAAGGCCGGCATCCGCTCGGCGGTGAACTGTACCAGCGGCTTGCTGTTGCCCGCGCGCCAGAACTCCATCTGCTCGGCGGGGTTGTTCACCGTGCTGTCGATCTGGTTGCCCACCAGGTTCTTGGCCACCGTGCCACCACCCGGGAACGGGATGTAGGTCACGTCATATCCGAACTCGGCTTCCATCATCGCGGTCAGAACGCTGTCTTCCTGGCCCGATCCGGTGCCGCCGACTTTCCAGTCCTTGCCGGCCTCGGACACGGCTGCGTTGAAGCTCTCGAGATCGGTGATGTCCTCGCGGTCGGTGTTGACCCACAGCAGGAACGTGTCCATCGCCATCAGCCCGATCGGCGTGAACTCGGTCACGTCGACGCCCAGATCCTCCTGGATGATCGGCGTGGTGTAGAAGCTGTTCAGCGTCATCATGACGGTGTGGTTGTCACCGGCCTTGTCCTGCAGATAACGCAGCGCCTCGGCGCCCGATCCGCCCGGCTTGTTGATCGGAATGAATGGCCGCGGGCTCAGGTCCTTCTTCTGGATCAGACCCTGCAACAGGCGCGCGATCTGGTCCGCACCACCGCCGGTGCCGGCCATGATGATGAATTCGACCGGTTTTTTCGGCTGCCATTCCGCCAGCGCCGCCGGCGCCGTCAATGCCAGCGCAGATGCGCTCGCTACGAGTACTTTAAAGGTGTTCATGGTTGTCCTCCCTATCGTTTTTTTCCGGTGTGTCCGGACTTGAGCCGATCCTCCTAATCAGCCGACATGCATGCAATGGTATTTAATTGCATACAGGAACAAATGCGCGAAATAAAATTGCGCGCCACGGCAACAAATAACATGTCTGGACCGTTTGCAAGGATTTCTTGGCTGACGCCCAAGCACAGCTGCAATTACTCCGCAAAGTCGCGCAAGAAGTTCATAATTTTTGTTTTGAAATAGACGCTTACCAAGTGAAGCTTGTGCGTCATCTTAAATGGCGCGCAATGGGCGGGCCGCACACCGGCCCGCCCAAAACGACGCGAATTTACTGCGCAGCAACCTTCTGCGGGTCCCCAACGGCGCCGCTATCGAGCACGGCCTGCAGCTCGTCGCCGTCATAGCCCAGCACGTCGCGCAGGATCTCCACCGTGTGCTCGCCCAGAAGCGGCGAGCGGGTCACGTCCACCGGGCTGTCGCTCAGCTTGATCGGGCAGCCCACCGACGCGTATTTGCCGCGCTTGGGATGATCCACGTCCACGATCGTGCCCGTCGCCCGCAGGCCATCGTCCTCGATCAACTCCTTGGTCGACAGGATCGGCCCCACGGGGATGTTCAGCGGGTTGCAGATGTCCATCACCTCGAATTTCGTCTTGGTCATGGTCCATTCCTCGATCGTGCCGAAGATCTCATTGAGCTTGTCCAGACGCTCGGGCGGCGTGGCATAGCCTTCGGCCGTCTTCCACTCGGGCTTGCCGATCACGTCGCAGATCTGCTCCCACACCGCGGCCTGCGTGATGAAGTAGGTGTAGGCATTGGGGTCCTCCTCCCAGCCCTTGCACTTCAGGATCCGGCCCGGCTGGCCGCCGCCAGAGTCGTTGCCCGCGCGCGGTGTCGCCTCGCCGAACTCGATACCCTCGCCGTACTGGCTGTATTCCTTCAGGGGCCCAGCCTCCAGCCGTTGCTGGTCGCGCAGCTTGACGCGGCAGAGGTTCAGCACCCCGTCCTGCATCGGCGCCAGCACCTTCTGGCCGCGGCCCGTGCGCTCGCGCTGGAAGAGCGCCGTCATGATGCCGAGCGCAAGGTGCAGGCCCGTGCCGGAATCGCCGATCTGCGCGCCGGTCACCAGCGGCGGACCATCACGGAAGCCGGTGGTCGAAGCCGAGCCGCCCGCGCATTGCGCCACGTTCTCGTAGACCTTGCAGTTCTCGTAATTGCCGGGCCCGAAACCCTTGACCGAGGCCATGATGATCTTGGGATTGATCTCCTGGATCCGCTCCCAGCTGAAGCCCATGCGATCGAGCGCGCCGGGCGCGAAGTTCTCGACCAGCACGTCACATTCCTCGATCAGGCGGGTCAGCACCTGCTTGCCGGTCTCGTTCTTCGAGTTCAGCTCGATCGAACGCTTGTTGTGGTTGAGCATGGTGAAATACAGGCTGTCCGCGCCCGGCACATCCACCAACTGCTGCCGCGTCGCGTCGCCCACGCCCGGCCGCTCCACCTTCAGAACATCCGCCCCGAACCACGCCAGAAGCTGCGTGCAGGTCGGTCCAGACTGAACATGCGTGAAGTCCAGAATCTTGATGCCGTCCAATGCTTTCATGAGGTCATTCCCCCCTGTTTTTCGTGATGCCAGCGCGGGTCCAGACCTCGCGCACATGGTCGTGAAGGCGCATCGTGTGGTCGCGCACGCGGGCCTCGGCGAGGTCCGCATCGCGCGCCTCCAGCGCCTCGATGATTTCCATGTGATCCGCCACCGATTGCGGCACTCGGTCCTCCTCGGCCATAGACCGGCGACGCACCGCGTGCATGTGCACGAACAGGTTTTCCGCCATGCGGGCCAGCAACTCGCAGCCCGAGATTTCGAGGATTTTCTGGTGAAACCGTATGTTGTCGTCGGAGTATTCGGCAATATCTGCCCCGGCCTTCGACACCGAGTATTTCAACGCGATGGTCCGCAGGCTGGCGATCTGGCGGTCCGTGGCGGTGTCACAGGCCAGCCGCGCCGCCATGCTTTCCAGCGCGGCCCAGGCAATGATCATTTCCAGAATGTCCGACAGCGTCTTGCGCTGCACGAAAATGCCGCGGCGCGGACGCACCTCCAGCAGACCTTCCTGCTCCAGCCGCACCAGCACCTCGCGCAGCGGCGTGCGCGACACGCCCAGCTGTTCGGCAAGGCCGCGTTCGTCCAGCCGCAGGTCGACATCGTCGGAATAGATGTCCATCTCGAGGATCGCCTCGCGCATGCGGTTGTAGATGTGGTCCTTGAGCGTGACCGAGGTATCGATCGGATTGAGTTTCATGGCAGCGTACCGAGGTGAGTCGTTAAGTTCGCGATCTGGTATACCACAAACCAGGGTAGTGCAACGACTATAATTTGCAGATGCAGCGAAAGGCGTCGACGCCGTCCGGAACGCACACCGCCAACCCACCGCCAAAAGCAAAAGGGCCGGAAAGTCCCGGCCTCTTTTCGATACTTCGAGTGGTTGCGGTCTATTCCGCCGCAACCGCCTCTTCTGCCTTTTCCACCCGAACGGCCGAGTATTTGAACTCGGGGATCTTTCCGTAGGGGTCGATAGCCGGGTTCGTCAGAATGTTCGCCGCAGCCTCGACATAGGCAAACGGCATGAACACCATGTCCGGCGCAATCGCCCGGTCGGCACGTGCCATCACATCGATCGATCCGCGCTTGGTGGAGATGCGCACCATGCCGCCCGGCTCGACCCCCAGCTTGCGCAGGGTCGAGGGGTGCAACGAACAGTTGGCCTCGGGTTCCACCGCATCCAGAACGCTGGACCGACGGGTCATCGACCCGGTATGCCAGTGCTCCAGCTGCCGGCCCGTGGTCAGCACCATCGGATAGTCCGCATCCGGCAGGTCGTCGGGCGGGATCACGCTGGCCGGGGTAAACCGGGCGCGCCCTTCGGGCCGCGGGAAGGCATCGCCGAACACCACGGCCTGACCGGGGTCCTCGGGGCTGAGCGACGGATAGGTGACCGCCTCGCGCTCCAGCCGTTCCCAGGTGATGTTGTCGAGGCTGCGCATGTTGATCGCCATCTCGTTGAACACCTCCGACGGGTCGGTGTACGTCCAGTTCAGACCGCAGCGCTTGGCCAGTTCGACCTCGATCCACCAGTCCTCTTTCGCCTCACCCGGCGGCGGCACCGCCTGGCGCAGCATCTGGACGGTCCGGTTGGTGTTCGACACCGTGCCGGACTTCTCGTAAAGCGCCGAGGCCGGCAGGATCACGTCGGCATAGTTCGCCGTCTCGGTGATGAAGATGTCCTGCACCACCAGGTGATCCAGCATCGCCAGCGCGTCGCGGGCATGTTCCACGTCCGGGTCGCTCATCGCCGGGTTCTCACCCAGAACGTACATCGCCTTGATCTGTCCATCATGGACCGCATCCATGATCTCGGTGACGGTCAGCCCCTTCTCGCTGCTGAAGTCGCCTGATTCCCAGACCTCGGTGAACGCCTTGCGCACCCCATCATCCGTGACCGACAGGTAGTCGGGCAGGAACATCGGGATCAGGCCCGCATCCGACGCGCCCTGCACATTGTTCTGGCCGCGCAGCGGGTGCAGACCCGTGCCCGGACGACCCACATGGCCGCACATCAGCGCCAATGAGATCAGGCAGCGGGAATTGTCCGTGCCGTGGATGTGCTGGCTGACGCCCATGCCCCAGAAGATCATGCCGGACTGCGCCGTGGCGAACTCACGCGCCACTTCTCGCAGGGTCTCGGCGGGAATGCCGCACAGCTCTTCCATCTTCTCGGGCGGGAACTGCGCCAGATGCGCCTTCTCGGCCTCCCAGTTTTCGGTGAACGCCTCGATATATTGCTGGTCGTAAAGCTCTTCCTCGACGATCACATGCATGATCGCGTTCAGCATGGACACGTCCGCGCCCGGCTTGAACTGCAGCATATGGCTGGCGAACCGCTTCATGCCCTGCCCACGCGGATCCATCACGATCAGCTTGCCACCGCGCTTGGTGAATTGCTTGAAATACGTCGCAGCAACAGGGTGGTTTTCCGTCGGGTTGGCCCCGATGATGATCGCCACGTCGGCATTTTCGATCTCGTTGAAGGTCGCGGTCACCGCACCCGAGCCGACGTTCTCGATCAATGCCGCCACCGACGAGGCATGGCACAGCCGCGTGCAGTGGTCCACGTTGTTGTGGCCAAAGCCTTGGCGGATGAACTTCTGGAACAGGTACGCCTCTTCGTTGGTGCACTTGGCACTGCCGAACCCGGCCACCTCGCGGCCACGCCCCTTCAGGCCGTTTGCCGCCGCATCAAGTGCCTCGTCCCACGTGGCTTCGCGGAAGAAGTCCTGCCAGTTGTCGGGATCGACGTTCAGGCCCTTGGCGGGGGCGTCCTCCCGCCGGATCAGCGGCTTGGTCAGACGGTGCGAGTGCTGGATATAGTCGTACCCAAACCGGCCCTTAACACACAGCCGGCCTTCGTTCGCGGGGCCGTTGATCCCCTCGACGTATTTCACCTTGTCGTCCTTGACCTTCAGGCTGATCTGGCAACCCACACCGCAGAAGGCGCAGACGCTGTCGACCTCACGGTCATAATCGGCGCTGTCACCGACCTGAGCGTCATCCACCACCGTGGAGGGCATCAGAGCCCCCGTGGGACAGGCCTGAACGCATTCGCCGCAGGCCACGCAAGTGCTTTCGCCCATCGGATCATCGAAATCGAACACCGGATAGCTGTCATGCCCGCGACCGGCCATGCCGATCACGTCGTTGACCTGCACTTCGCGGCACGCGCGAACGCAGAGGTTGCACTGGATGCACGCATCCATGTTGACGCTCATCGCGACATGGCTGTCATCCAGAAGCGGCACACGGTCCTGTTCCAGCTTGGGCAAGCGGCTTTCCGACACGCCGGTCAGTTTGGCCATGTCCCACAGGTGGCTGGACTTGTCATGCGCCTTTTCCGGCTCGGGCTGGTCAGTGACCAGCATCTCCATCACCATCTTGCGCGCGGTTTCCGCACGGCTCGAATTGGTGGTGACGTTCATGCCGTCGCTGGCTTCACGTATGCAGGACGCAACGAGATTGCGCTCGCCCTCCACCTCGACCATGCAGGCGCGGCAGTTGCCATCGGGGCGGTACCCTGGCGCGGGCTTGTGGCACAGGTGCGGAATCTTCAGACCCCGTCCATTGGCCACCTCCCAGATGGTCATGCCCTTCTCGGCTTCGACTTCCTTGCCATCGAGTGTGAACTTGATCTTGTCGGTCATGTCTTACACCTCGTCCGGGAAATGTTTCATCGTCAGGCGAATGGGGTTGGGCGCCGCCTGGCCCAGACCGCAGATGGACGCATCCACCATGGTCTGGCTCAGCTCTTCCAGCAGCGACTGATCCCACGTGTCCGCCTGCATTAGTTTTACAGCCTTTTCACAGCCCACTCGGCAGGGCGTGCACTGGCCACAGCTTTCGTCCTCGAAGAACTTCAGCATGTTTATGGCAGCTTCCTTGGCGCTGTCCTTGTCCGACAGCACCACCACGGCGGCCGACCCGATAAAGCTGCCATGTGGCTGCAACGTGTCGAAGTCCAGCGGCACGTCATTCAAGTGCGCGGGCAGCAGCCCCGAGGAGGGACCACCCGGCTGGTAGGCTTTCAGCGTGTGACCGTCCAGCATCCCGCCAGCGGCCTCGACGATGTCGAGGATGGTGGAACCTGCCGGCAGTAGATGCACGCCCGGGTTCTTCACTCGGCCCGAGACCGAGTAAGAGCGCAGGCCCTTGCGGTCGTTCTTTTCCACGCCCGACAGGATCTCGCCGCCCTCGCGCAGAACGCGGGTCACCCAGTAGAGCGTCTCGACATTGTTCACCAGCGTCGGCTTGTTGTAGACGCCGACCTGCGCCACGAAAGGCGGGCGGTGCCGCGGCAGGCCGCGCTTGCCTTCGATCGATTCGATCATCGCGCTTTCTTCGCCGCAGATATAGGCCCCTGCCCCGCGGCGCAGTTCGATATAGCCTTCCTCGACGATGCCAGCCTCTTCCAGCGCCTTGATCTCCTTGGCGAGGATCTTCAGCACCGCGGGATATTCGTCGCGCATGTAGATGAAGCAGGTCTTCGCCTCGACCGCCCATGCGGCGATCAGCATCCCCTCAAGGAACGGGTGCGGCGTCCGCTCAAGATAGTATCGGTCCTTGAACGTGCCCGGCTCGCCCTCGTCGCCGTTGACGGCAAGGTAACGCGGCCCGGCCTCGGCCCGCACGAAGCCCCATTTTTTGCCGGACGGGAAGCCCGCGCCGCCAAGGCCACGCACACCAGCATCGAGCAGGGTTTCCTGCACGGTCTCGAATACGCCCTCCTTGCGCAGTTCGGCCAGCTTTTCATACCCGCCCTCTGCCCTGTAGGCCGCGAAATCCTCGTAATCGGGGACATGCGCGTGGGTATCGTTCGCTGCAATCGCCGCCTCGACCTTCTCCACCGTCGCGTTGTCGATGTGGTTATGGCCCAGTTCCAGCACCGGCGCCGTGTCGCAGCGCCCCATGCAGGGCGCGCGCAGCACGCGCACTTCGCTGGGGTCCATACCGTCTTCCAGCGCCGCCTTTAGCTGTTGCGCCCCGGCCAACTCGCACGAAAGCGAATCGCACACCCGGATGGTCAGCGCGGGCGGCGGCACCTCGCCCTCCTTGACCACGTCGAAATGCGCGTAGAACGTCGCGACCTCATAGACTTCGGCCTGCGCGATGCGCATCTCCTCGGCCAACGCGCGCAGATGCGCCGCCGACAGGTGGCCAAACTTGTCCTGTATCAGGTGCAGGTATTCTATCAGCAGGTCATTCCGCCTGGGCGCATCGCCCAAAAGCTCGCGTACCTCTTCCCAGGCCTGGTCTTCCAGCTGCCGGCCTTTGGGCGTGTGCCGCCCCTTGCCCTTGCCAGATTTCCATACGCCGCTGCGATCGTCCAATGCCATGATCGGTCCTCCCGTTGCTTCCGGGATACTAAAGCATGCATTGCGCAATCAAAAATCGTATGATTCAAATCCGCGATAAGCTGGCCTTATCGCAGAACTTCTTTCAATGCCTGTACCGTGCGCAGCGCAGGGCCTCTGTCTGCGGTCACGAGGCTGAGTGATTTGTGCACCTCTGGCTCGACCAGCGGCAGGATGCGCACCGACCGCGGGGCACCGGTATGCTCGACCAGAACCTTCGGCACCACCGTCGCCGCCGCGCCCTGGATCGCCATCACGACCCCCGCCGTCAGGCCCGACAGCTCCGCCACGACGCGCGGGCGCGTGCCCACCTCCTGGAAGACCGTGTCGATGATGTGCCGATTCTGCATTCCCGGCTCTAGCAGGCAGAGCGGCAGAGCCCCCGCCTCTTTCCACGTGATCTCGGTTTTACCCTCCTCGACCATATCCGCCGGCACCAGCAGCACGTATTCCTCGTCGTCGATCGGCGTCACGCTCAGGAAACTGTGGATCGCGCTCTCGGAGTTGGCACTATCGGTATAGGTGATCCCGGCATCGTAGGTCCCGGCCTCAAGCCCATGCAGGATGGCCAGAGAGTTCATCGTCTTGACACGCACGGTGATGCCCGGATTGGCCTCGCGCAGCCGGATCACAGTCTTGGCTGCCAGTGCCGCCGCCGTCGGGATCGCCGCCAATGACAGCACGCCGGTGACGTCCCCCGGCTCGGCGCTGAACTCGGTCTCCAGTCGCTTGACGTCCTCCAGGATCTGCAGCGCATGACGCACGATGCTCTCGCCGTCCGGCGTCAGCCCCTGAAACCGGTTCCCCCGGTGCACGATCTTGGTTTCCAGGTGCTCTTCCAGCTTGGCGATCCGCATGGAGAACGCAGGCTGCGACACGCCGCATTCCTCGGCAGCTCGGGCAAAATGCTTCTGCCGCGCCAGCGCGGTCAGAAATTGCAGGTCTTTGAGGTCAAGCACGCGCGCTCCATCGTCGGTCGCCAGTCGTGCCGGGTTAAATCAAGCCACGCGCCGGATGTCTATTTGAAACCGGCCTTTTGCCGCATCACACCGTGCTGTCCACCCGCCCGAAAATCTGCGCCGCGTGCTTTTCAAGATAGATGCGCAGCCAAGGTGTGTAGATCTCCGGCATACTCCGGGTCCATTCGACCAGATCGTTTAGATCGACCCAGCCCGTATCCATCACCTCGTCCCGGTTCGGACTGACCGCAATGCGCTCCGTGACGTTTGCCACGAAGACGTCGACGAGTTCATGCTCGACCAGTCCGCCCCCCACGTCGGCGCGGTATTCGATCTGGTCACGATATTTCAGCGTCAGGCCGGTAATGCCCAACTCCTCTTCCAGCCGTCGCACGGCGCAGGCCTCGGGATCTTCGCCCCAGTTCGGATGCGTGCAGCAGGTGTTCGCCCAAAGACCCGGCGTGTGATATTTGCCGAAGGCCCTTTGCTGGATCAGCAGCTCATTGCCGCAAAGCACGAACACCGACACTGCCTTGTGCCGCAGGCCGCGCTTATGCGCCTCCAGCTTTTCGACGGCCACCAGATCGCCGCCGATCCATGTCGGGATCATCACGCTCATGTATAGGCCGCCGGCACCAACCGCGTCAGGTGCGCAAGGTTCTTCAACCCGATCTTCAGGTGGGCCATGGGCCGGGCCTTTACCAGTTTCTTGTTCATATACGCCTCGAAGGTCAGACGCTGCACGTCAATATCATGGCATAGCGACACGAACCGCTCGCGCCGCTCGTCCGACTTGTAATAGGCATTCTGCATCGACGCCAGCACCCGGAACACTGTCTTGTGTTCCTTCATGAAAAGCTGTCGTGCCAGCCGCAGGTCCTTGACCCGCCCCGAGCCCAGCGTCGCCGCCGCCGCCGTGGCCGCAACGCGCCCGCCGGCCATGGCATAGTATATCCCCTCTCCGGAACTCGGCGCAACCACGCCCGCAGCGTCCCCGGCCAGAACGACATCCTTGCCATTGTCCCAGCGGTCCAGCGGCTTCAGTGGGATCGGTGCGCCTTCCTTGCGGATGGTCTCGCAGTCCGCCAGCCCGCTGGCCACGCGCAGATCGGCGGTGGCCTGCTTCACGTCCACCTCTTTCACAAGCGATCCCATTCCCACGCTGGCGGACTTGCCATGCGGAAAGACCCAGCCATAAAAATCTGGGCTGATCCGGCCGTCATAGATCACGTCGCAACGGGTTGGATCGTATTCGCCGATCTTGCCGGGCGCCGCGATGATCTCATGATAGGCGATGACATAGGGAATCCGGTCCCCGCCCTCCACCTCATCCCGCGCGACGTTCGACCGCGCACCGTCGGCGCCGATCACCAGCTTGCAGGGCAATTCACATTCGTTCCCGCTAAGCTTCTCGCGATAGATAACCTTGACCTGTCCGTTCTCGCGCACGATCCGCTTGTATGTCCCGGTGGCGCGGACGGCGCCTGCGGCCTCGGCCCGGACGCGCAGAAACTCGTCGAAATCCTCGCGATCCACCATGCCGACGAAACCGTTCTCGATCGGGATATCGACCTTGCGCCCGGTGGGCGAGATCATCCGCGCGGTGGTGATCTTGGCCACAAGCAGGTCTTCGGGAATGTCGAAATCCGAGACCAGGCGCGGAGGTATCGCCCCGCCACACGGCTTGATGCGACCCGCCCGGTCCAGCAGCGCCACCTTGTGACCGGACCTTGCAGGTCTTCCGCCGCCGTGGCCCCGCTCGGGCCACCCCCTACCACCACAACGTCATACATCGCTCATTCTCCCGGTTGCAGCAACGGCGCATGAGGCCGGTGCAGGATGCGCACCGCCACCAAGGCGGCGGCCAAGAACAGGACGGCCTCAAGGCCGAAGACGGCAGCATAGGCCGCGCCATCGCTCATTATCGCGCGGGTCAGGTCCAGCGTGCCCGTGGCAATCAGCCCGGCCAGCCCGGCTGCCACCGCCTGGGCGGCCCCGAAGACGCCCATCCGCGTGCCGGTGGCGCCTTGTTGCGCTGCCGCCAGGCGCATCATCGACCCGATGGCGCCCACCACGAACAATCCGTTGCCAAGCCCCAGGATCACAGTGAACGGCACCAAAGCCGCCCCCACGCCAAGCCCGATCAATCCGAGCGCCGAGATCACGCAACCGGTGACGGCCCATGTCCGCAAACTTCCCAGCTGAAAGGTCGAGAACACCCCGGCCATCAACATGCCCACAAGCGCCGCGCCATCCTTGCCACCCGACAACTTCGTCGACTCGTCCGGAGACAATCCGTGAATATGCCCCGCGAAGGGCTCCAGCACCAATTCGCTCAGGTAGAACGCCAGGATCGACAGGAAGACGAATCCGGTGAACGCCTTCGCCGCCGGGTCCGCCCAAGTCGCGCGCAAGGCCGGACCGAGGTTTGGCTCCTGTGGTGCGGGCACGGCGCCCAGCCGCCGCTCGACGCCCCAAGTGGCGATCAAAGCCGCCGCGAAACAGGCAGCGGCGACCACCGGAACAACCAGCATCAACCGCTCCGGGCTATAGGGTTTCAGCGCGACACCCGCACCTACCGATGCAGCAATCGCGCCCGCGATCAGCATCAGCCAGGCAAACGTGGCCGCCGCGCCTTTCTTGTCGTCCGGTGCCGCTGTCGCCAGCAACGCCAGAAACGAGGTGCCCGCTGCCCCGATCCCGAACCCGATCAGCGCATAAGCCAATATCCAAACCGCAATCGCGACCTGCGTACTCGGCGCAAAGGCGATTGCCCAGGCCGTCAGCACAAGCCCCGCGCCCACCACGAGCGTTCCGCCCAGAATGAACGGTGTCCGCCCGCCCTTGGCATCAGAACGATGCCCCCAGATTGGCCGTGACAATTGCACGGCGTAATGCAGCGCAACGAGGAACCCCGGCAACAGCGCAGGCAACGCCAGCTCGACTGTCATCAACCTGTTAAACAGGTTCACCGGCAGGGCCGCCATCCCGCCGATCGCGGCGTTGGCCAGGCACAGCCGTGCGATACCGCCCCATCCCAGCGTCATACCAACCCCCTGACCGCAAAGGCCGCGACCATCATGCCGCTGACATAGAGCGTGACGCCCGTGCCATTATACCAAGGCGCGCGGCCTTTGGGATCGGACAGCAGCACGCGCATCGCCCAAAGCTGAACCACCAGCAGCGCAGCAATCGCTGCGGCGTGATACATCTGCCCCCACCATACCAATGCTGCGATCACCACAAGTTGCGGTACCGCCATGATCCAGCAGGCCACGCGCGCCGCGCGCTTCGGGCCCAGCGTAACGGGAAGGGAGTTGACCCCTGTTTGCCGGTCTCCTTCCAAGGCCTTGAAATCGTTGAGCGTCATGATCCCGTGCGCCCCCACGGCATAAAGCAGCGCCAGCGCAACGATCTGCCATGCCGGCGCTCCGGCCGACAATACGGCAGCCCCGGTGAACCACGGCAGCCCCTCGTAGCACAGCGCCACCAAGCCCGGCCCCCACCAACCCGATTTCTTCATCCGGACAGGTTCGGCCGAATACGCCCAAGCCGCCAGCACGCCAAACACCGTCGCGCCAAAGCCCCACGGGCCCAGGGTCGACCCCAACGCCAGCGCGGCAATACTCATGAAAAGGGCGATCCACAGACCCCAGCGCCCCGGGATGCGGCCCGACGGGATCGGGCGGTGCGGTTCGTTGATTGCGTCCACGTGCCGGTCGCACCAGTCGTTGGCCGCCTGGCTCATGCCGCAGACCACCGGCCCGGCCAACACCATGCCGATCAGCACCAGCCAAGGCGCCGACATCACCGGCACGCCGCTGGACACGACGCCACACAGATAGGCCCAGACCGGCGGGAACCACGTGATCGGTTTGATCAGGGTCAGGATGGCGCGCGGTTCGGGCCAGCGGCGCGACGCATGTATTCCCAGTGAGACACTCATAGTGTCAAGTATGATTTACAACTCGGATTCGGGAAAGGACTTTTTATGAACCGGCGACGGCCATCCGGGAAATCCTTTCATAAAGGATTTCCGAAAAGCTTTCTCAAAGCTTTTCGGTGCCTACTCGTCCGCGTTGGAGTTGATCAGCCCATGCTTGCGTAATTTCACGTAAAGGCTTTGCCGGGACAGCCCCAGCATCTCGGCCGCTGCCACGCGATTGTTGCCCGTCAATTGCACCGCCGTCTCGATGCACAGCTTCTCGATCACGTCCGACGTCGCCGAGACCAGCTCCTTCAACGAGGCCGTGCCGACAAGGTCCATCACGTTCTTCATGGCCTCATCGCTGACCACGCTGGATATTTCTGCCTCGCCCGTGTCGTTCGAGGTCGAGCTGCGCAGGATGAAGCCGAAGCCGAAATCGCCTGCCGGGTCACGCAAACGCGCCACAGACACGCCGACACTGGCCCGCGTGCCGACGACGCTGGCAACTTGCGTGGCATAGTTGCGCAGCCTTCCCTGCTTGGCGGCAGCCTCCAGCATCAACTTGACGTCGACCGCGCCGCGCACAAGGAAATCGGCAAGGTCGCTGTCACGGACATCGCGCAACTGCGCGGCATCCGCCATGGTCAGGAACGCCTCATTGGCGTCGCGGATCACGCCCTTGCCATCGGTGATCACGATCGCATCGCTGGTGGCAGCGTAAAGCGCAGCCATCCCTTGCGCCGATTCCACCGCCGTGCCGCCATCACCATCCGCGGGCCGCACGCGGCACAGCAAGAAAAGCTCACCCGCCGCGCGGAAAAATTCGGGGTAGAGCTTCAGTTCGCGCTCGTTGCGTCGCGCCACCAGGTCAATACCGCGCGCCTCGCGCGACCCGGCCGCGCTGCGCATCGCTTCCATCAGCTCTTCGCGGCGGCGTCCGTCGAACGCCTGCGCCAGAGAAGACCCGCTCAGAGTGTCGGTATTGGTCCCCATAAGCATCGCGGCCGCACTGTTCAGGTCGCGAATGCGGCCCTTTTCCGGCTCGACCAGGATCAGCGGCGTCTCGGCCGCCTCCAGCACGACGTGATAAAATGTCTGCTCCCCGCGCAGCCGCTGCTGGTCGCGTTCGCGCGCCGTCTGCTCCGCGACAAGGCGCTGCTGAATTTCCGCAATGGGCTGCATGTCGCGCCCCAGCAGAAGCAACCCACCGTCATAAACCCTGTGCAGGGTATAGCGGATCGGAAATTCCCAAGTGGCATTGTCGATGTGGTTCAGTTCCAGACCTCGCGGCGTCCGGTCAGGCTCGGCCTGCATCTCTGCCAGTCGCAGGTCGAGCTTCTCCTTGCTCTCGACGGTCAAGAACTTTTTGAAAGGACGCCCCACCCAATGGTCAAGGCATCCAAGGGACGGACAGTCGGGATTTACGGAGATGCCGGCGACGTCGCCATCGTCGGCCACGTAGACAGCCACGTCACCGGCCTGCTCCACGATATTGTGCACACCGGAGGGATCGGGCAATGCACCAGCGCGTAGTCGCTCGGAGTTCCGAGTCTCACGGGTCATTAGAGCACTCCGCCAATCCCCAAACCAAATAGCATCAGAGCACTCCGGTGAACGGCAACGCCTCTGCTACACTCGAAAGACCACATTTTTCAATCGCTTCCCTTGCAGTACGAACCGCGTGATCCGCGCCGGTCTTCGATACGGCCTTCGGATCCGCCTCCACGGCTCGACCTCCGATCACGATCGGTGGCATATAGTTAGCATTTGAGCGGATGTAATCTATAAGTTCGGTGGTTTTTTCAACCGAATTCCGCGTCGCGATCGAGATTCCGATCATCGCGAAGCGCCGGGTGCCGGAAAGTTCAGCCAATTCCTCCCGCGTCAGACCGATCGCCATGTGAACCCAAAGCCCATGCTGCCGCAGGTTGTCGGCGGCGACGAAAGCGCCAAGCGCATGCTGCTCGAACTGCGGCACGACCATCAAAACGGATTGACCAAGCGGGATACTTCGGTCGCTCCACTGCGCCGAACCGCGATCTCCTTTGTCACGAAAAAGTCCCTGCAAACGTGAGGCGCCAACGGTGACATCGACGAAACTCGCCCGATCACTGACCCAAAGCTCACCAAGATAAGCCGAGACGGCCGGGACGTATGAGTGGAGGATCTCCTCGCTGCTGACGCCAGTTGTCATCAGCGAGGCAACGACCGCGCGGTAGCTGCTTTCTGAGTCCGACATCAGCGCTTCGCAAAGCCTTTCGATCCACTCCTCCCGCGTCCGCGGCTCGGATCGGGTCGTGTTCGAAATGACCGTTCTCAGCGCCGATTCCACTAGAAACCGGATGGCCGGTTGCTGGGTCTTCGAAAGGCCGGAGCCTTTCCTGTCAGAGGATTCTCCCACGCGCTTCTCCCCGCGTTCGACAACATGACTGCGCCCGCAGACCCCGGACACACATGTAGCCTGAATTAGTCTGCGCCCACCGGGCTTCAATGTCAATTTTTCCTGACACACACGCATGACGCGATCACCCAACCCCTTGCTTCAAAGAACTTTATTTCCTGAACTAAAAATATGGGCGTCGCGAGAACAGCTTAAAAATCATATATCCTCGAGTCGCGCCCTGTCCTTTCGTGTCGACAGATCACAACGGATCAGGGTGTAAATTTTAGTTGACACTTCGAAGCCCGAACCCCTAGCATCGTGCAACGACCTTACGGTCTGCGAGGGGGAGTCAATGACGCTTCAAGCGCCACCAAAAACGAGCCCGGGCCCGCTCTACACACCCGAACAGCGTGCCCGTCGCGATGCCAGTATCTGGACTCTGGTTCAGGGCGTTCTTGCGCCCGCTCAATTTCTTGTCTTTCTCGCCTCGCTTGCCCTCGTGCTGCGCTATCTTTGGACGGGCGAGGGCTATGCGCTGGCCACATGGTCAATCCTGATTAAAACCGGCTTTCTCTACCTGATCATGGTCACCGGGGCGATCTGGGAAAAAATTGTTTTCGGTCAATACCTTTTCGCCCATGCTTTCTTCTGGGAGGACGTGTTCAGCTTTGCGGTCATCGCATTGCACACGGCCTATCTCTGGGGACTTTTCGCGGCCGCACTTTCCCCTCAAGGCTTGATGATCCTGGCGCTCGCGGCCTATGCCACCTACGCCATCAACGCCACCCAGTTCATACTCAAATTACGTGCTGCGCGGCTTCAATCGGCAACCCTGTCAGAGGCGCCGGCATGACCGACGACTCCACGCCTCTTCCGGCCGCCGGATGCCGCGACGCCCCGGTCCTGAAACAGCGCGGCCAGCACGAAGTCTTCTGCGGCCTGACGGGAATCATCTGGCTACACCGCAAGATGCAGGACGCGTTCTTTCTTGTCGTGGGCTCGCGCACCTGCGCCCATCTGCTGCAATCCGCCGCCGGCGTGATGATCTTCGCCGAGCCGCGCTTCGGCACCGCGATTCTCGAGGAAACCGACCTTGCCGGTCTTGCCGATGCCCAGGCCGAGCTTGAGCGCGAGGTTGCCCGCCTTCTGGACCGCCGCAAGGATATCCGCCAGCTCTTTCTCGTGGGCTCCTGCCCGTCCGAAGTGATCAAACTGGATCTTGCCCGCGCCGCCGAAAAGCTGTCGCTGCAACACGCCCCGCATGTGCGGGTGCTGAACTACTCGGGCTCCGGCATCGAGACGACCTTCACCGAAGGCGAGGACGCATGCCTCGCCTCCATGGTCCCTGTCTTGCCGGAAACGGACAAGCGTCAGCTTCTCGTGGTTGGCGCCCTGCCCGATGTGGTCGAGGACCAGATGCTCGATCTTTTATCCAAAATGGGCATCGACAACGTGAAAGTGCTGCCAGCGCGTTGCGCCGACAGCACTCTCGCGGTTGGTCCCAACACCTCTTTCATCCTTACCCAGCCTTTCCTTGGCGGCACTCTCGCCGCACTTGGAAAGCGCGGGGCGCGTCACATTCCTGCGCCTTTCCCGTTCGGCGAAGAAGGCACCACCGCGTGGCTTCGCGCCGTGGCAATGGAGTTCGGTGTCGACATCACCCTGTTCGACACTGTAACACACGCGCCCCGCGCACGGGCCAAAAAAGCGATCTCGCAGGCGGCGGAGAAACTGGACGGCAAATCCGTCTTCTTTTTCCCCGACAGCCAGCTTGAGATCCCGCTGGCCCGGTTTCTCACCCGTGAATGCGGCATGACGGCCGTCGAAGTGGGTTCGCCCTATATCCACAAGGGCGTCGTCGGCCCCGATCTCGACCTTCTTGAGGAAGGACCGACACTGTCCGAGGGTCAGGATGTAGAGATGCAGCTCGACCGTTGCCGCGCCGCTCAGCCCGACCTTACGGTCTGCGGCCTAGGCCTCGCCAACCCATTGGAAGCAGAAGGTCTGGCCACCAAGTGGGCCATCGAACTGGTCTTCACCCCGGTGCATTTCTACGAACAGGCCGGAGACCTTGCCGGCCTCTTCTCCCGCCCCCTGCATCGCCGCGCCAAGCTGCGGCTGGAGGCGGCGGAATGAAGCTGTCGGTCTGGACATATGAAGGCCCGCCGCATGTTGGCGCCCTGCGCGTCGCCACTGCGATGAAGGGCCTGCACTATGTCCTGCACGCGCCGCAGGGCGACACCTATGCTGACCTTCTCTTCACCATGATCGAGCGGCGCAACCACCGCCCGCCCGTCACGTATACGACATTTCAGGCCCGCGACCTGGGTGCGGACACGGCAAACCTTTTCAAGACCGCGGCTCAGGCGGCCTATGAGCGGTTCAAGCCACAGGCGATGATCGTCGGCGCCTCCTGCACCGCCGAACTGATCCAGGATGATCCCGGCGGCATGGCCGAACAGATGGGCCTACCCTGCCCTGTCATCGCGCTGGAACTGCCCAGCTACCAGCGCAAGGAAAACTTCGGCGCGGATGAGACCCTGTTCCAACTGGTGCGCAACCTCGCCCGCCCGATGGAGCGCACGGGTCATGTGACCGCCAACCTGATCGGCCCCACGGCCCTCGGCTTTCGCCACCGCGACGACATTACCGAGGTCACCGCCCTACTCGAAGACATGGGAATTTCCGTCAACGTCTGCGCGCCTTTTGACGCAACACCCCAGGATCTCACCCGCCTAGGTGCCGCGCATTTCAACGTGCTGATGTACCCCGAAACCGGCGAGGCCGCCTGCCGCTGGATGGAACGTGAACTGGACCAGCCTTTCACCAAGACTATCCCGATCGGCGTCGGTGCCACCCGCGATTTCATCGCCGAGGTCGCCGAGATCACGGGGCAAGAGCCAAACCTCGACGACAGCCGCCTGCGCTTGCCGTGGTACTCGGCCTCGGTCGATTCGACCTACCTGACCGGCAAGCGCGTCTTCCTCTTCGGCGACGGCACGCATGTCGCCGCCGCCGCCCGCATCGCCCGTGACGAAATGGGGTTCGAGGTGGTCGGCCTTGGGTGCTACAACCGCGAAATGGCGCGCCCGATCCGCGCTCTGGCCAAAGAATACGGCGTCGAGGCGCTGATCTCCGACGATTACCTCGACGTCGAACAGCGGATCGAGGAACTGGCGCCCGAGATGATCCTCGGCACGCAGATGGAACGCCATATCGGCAAACGTCTCGGCATCCCCTGTGCCGTCATATCCGCCCCCGTCCACGTGCAGGATTTCCCGGCCCGCTACAGCCCGCAAATGGGCATCGAAGGCGCGAACGTCATCTTCGACACCTGGGTCCACCCGCTGGTCATGGGGCTGGAAGAGCACCTGCTGCACATGTTCCGCGACGATTTCGAGTTCCACGACGACGCCGGCGCCAGCCACCACGGGGGCAAGGCCAAACCCGCGCCGCAACCTGAAAAAGCCGAGGAACCGCAGCCTGCCAACGACAACACCTCCATCACCTGGCTCGACGACGCGGAAAAGGAGCTGAAGAAGATCCCCTTCTTCGTGCGCGGCAAGGCCCGCCGAAACACCGAAACCTTCGCCGCCGAACGCGGCATGACGCAGATCAGCCTCGATACTCTGTACGAGGCAAAGGCCCATTATGCGCGATGACGCCATGATAATCCGGCCTTACAAGGTCGTGATCCTGACGCTGGACAGCCACGCGGCCGGCCCCTGCGAACGGGCGGCCCTGAATCTCGGCATGGATTTCCCGGGGCTGGAGCTCAAGGTCCATGCCGCCGCCGAATGGGGCGAAAGCGACGCCGCCCTGGCCGCCGCCCGCGCCGACATCGCGACGGGCGACATCCTCATCGCCAACCTTCTGTTCCTCGAAGACCACATCAACGCGATCCTGCCCGATCTCGAAGCGCGGCGCGAGGAGTGCGACGCGCTGGCGGGCATCATCGCCGACGCCAAGATCGTGCGCCTGACACGCATGGGCACGCTCGACATGCAGGCGCCCGAATCCGGCACCCGCAAGCTGATGAAAAAGCTGCGCGGCCAGACCAAGCAGAATGTCGACAGCGGCGCCAAGAAAATGAAGATGCTGCGCCGCCTGCCCCGCATCCTCAAGCTGATCCCAGGCAAGGCCCAGGACCTGCGCGCATGGTTTCTGACGATGCAATACTGGCTCGGCGCGTCGGACGAGAATGTCGAAGGCCTGATCCGCTTCCTCCTCTCGCGCTACTGTCGCCATGACGCGTGGCGCGGCGCCCGCGTGGCCCTGCCGGTCGAATACCCCGATACCGGGCTTTACCATCCCGACCTGCCCGACCGCATCACCACCGACCCCGCCGACCTGCCGGGCCACATCCCCGGCGCTCCCCCTGTCGGCCTCCTGATGATGCGCTCCTACGTGCTCTCCGGCGACACCGCGCATTACGATGCGGTGATCCGCACATTGGGCGCACGCGGCCTGAATGTCTTGCCCGCCTTTGCGGGCGGTCTAGACGGACGCCCTGCCATCGAGGCCTTCTTCCGGACTGACGCCGGCCCGAAGATCGACGCGCTGGTTTCCCTCACCGGGTTCAGCCTCGTAGGCGGTCCGGCCTATAACGACAACGATGCGGCCATCGCGGTGCTGAAGGACCTCGATCTGCCCTACATTGCCGCCCACCCGCTGGAATTCCAGACGCTGGGTCAATGGGCCGATTCGCCCCAGGGCCTCGGCCCGATTGAAACGACTATGCTCATCGCCCTGCCAGAGCTTGACGGCGCGACATGCCCCACGGTCTTTGCCGGCCGCCACGGCCCCGAGGGCTGCACCGGCTGCGACCATGCCTGCAAGGCGGCTCCCGACAACAAGGCCATGGCCCCCTGCCCCGAGCGCATCGATAGCCTTGTCGAGAAGACCGAACGCCTCATTCGCCTGCGCCGCCGCAAACTGGCGGAAAAGAAGGTCGCCATCGTCCTTTTCGGCTTCCCGCCCAACGCGGGCGCCGTGGGCACCGCCGCGTACCTCTCGGTCTTCGAAAGCCTGCACAACACCATGCGGGAAATGCAGGCCCAGGGCTACGACATCGAGGTACCCGAAACCGTCGACGCCCTGCGCGCCGCCGTCCTGCAAGGCAACGCCGCCCAATACGGCCAAGAGGCCAACGTCGCCGCCCATGTCGGCGCCGACACCATCGTGGCAAACACGCCCCATCTCTCCGAGATCGAAGAGGTCTGGGGCCCCGCCCCTGGCAAGCAGCAATCCGACGGGCGCGGCGTGTTCGTGCTGGGCCAGAATTTCGGCAACATCTTCGTCGGCGTCCAGCCCGCCTTCGGCTATGAGGGCGACCCGATGCGCCTTCTGTTCGAGCGCGGCTTCGCGCCCACCCATGCCTTCGTGCAGTTCTACCAGTGGCTGCGCAACACCCACCAGGCTGACGCCATCCTGCATTTCGGGATGCACGGCGCGCTGGAATTCATGCCGGGCAAGCAGGCGGGTGTCGGCCCACGCGACTGGCCCGACCGCCTGATCGGCGAGATGCCCAACATCTACCTCTACGCCGCCAACAACCCGTCCGAGGCCTCGCTCGCGAAACGCCGCTCTGGCGCCATCACCATTTCGCACCTCACGCCGCCGCTGGCCACCGCCGGCCTCTACAAAGGTCTGGCCGAGCTGAAAGACAGCCTCACCCGCTGGCGCGCCACCCGTCCCGGCGCATCCGAACGCACCGATCTCGAAACGCTCATCGCCGAACAGGCCGAGGCCGTCGACCTGGGCGATACCGACCCAGAAACGCTCTGGCTGAAACTGCTGGAAACCGAGGATGCGCTCATCCCCGAAGGTTTGCACGTGGTGGGTCGCCCGATGTCCGACACGGCCCGCGCCGAGTATCTCGATCTCATGGCCGACGCCGATGCCGAGACCCGCGCCACCGCCGACACGCACCTGAAACAAAGCACCGAGATCCCCGCCATCCTGCACGCGCTTTCAGGCGGCTACACCGCCCCCGTGCATGGCGGCGACCTGATCCGTTCGCCCGACATCCTTCCCACGGGCCGCAACATTCACGCGTTCGACCCGTTCCGGATGCCCAGCGAATTCGCCTGCCGCGAAGGCGCGGCACAGGCGCAACTGCTGCTGGAAACGCACAAGACCCTGCCGCGCACCGTGGCGATCGTCCTCTGGGGGTCCGACAACATCAAATCCGACGGCGCGCAACTGGCACAGGCGCTGGCGCTCATGGGCGCCAAACCCCGCTTTGACAGTTTCGGGCGCCTCTGCGGGGCGGACCTGATCCCGCTCGCGGAACTGGGCCGCCCGCGCATCGACGTCATCATGACCCTGTCAGGCATCTTCCGCGATCTTCTGCCCCTGCAAACCAAGCTGCTGGCCGAGGCCGCGCTCAAGGCCGCCCAAGCCGACGAGCCGGTCGAACAGAACTTCATCCGCGCCCACGCGCTGGCCTATGCCGAGAAGATCGGCTGCGACCTGCAAACCGCCGCCCTGCGCGTTTTTTCCAATGCCGAGGGCGCCTACGGCTCGAACGTAAACATGATGGTCGACAGTTCGGCCTTCGATGACGAGGACGAGCTGGCCGACGCGTATCTCTCGCGCAAATCCTTCGCCTACGGGGTCGACGGCAAGGCGGCGGCAAACGACAAACTGCTGCAAACCGCCTTGGGCGACGTGGAACTGGCCTACCAGAACCTCGAATCCGTCGAACTGGGCGTCACCACGGTCGACCACTATTTCGACACGCTGGGCGGCATCTCGCGCGCGGTCAAACGCGCCCGCGGCGGCGAAGAGGCGGCGATCTACATCTCCGACACCACGCGTGGCGCGGGCAAGGTGCGCACGCTGGCCGACCAGGTCTCGCTCGAAAGCCGCTCCCGCGCCCTGAACCCCAAGTTCCACGAGGCGCTGCTGCAACACGGAGCCGAAGGCGTCCGCCAGATCGAAAGCGCCTTCACCAACACGATGGGCTGGTCCGCCACCACCGGACAGGTCGAGCCGTGGGTCTACCAGCGCCTCTCCGAGACCTTCATCCTGGATGCGGATATGCGCCAGCGACTGGCGGATCTCAACCCGACCGCCTCCTCGCGCATGGCCAACCGCCTCCTAGAAGCGCATGACCGCTCCTATTGGCAGCCCGACGAGGACACCCTCTCGGCCCTGCGCAACGCCGCCGACTCTCTCGAAGATCACCTCGAAGGAGTCGCAGCAGAATGACACGTAACCCCGAAAGGACAGGCGACACATGAGCCCTCGCGACGACATTCCGGCCCTCAAGGGCCAAGACGGCGAAGGATCGGTTCAGGTTCACCAGGACCCATCGATGAAGATCGAAGGCGCCAAGGTCTTCTCGGTCTACGGCAAGGGCGGGATCGGCAAATCGACCACGTCCTCGAACCTTTCGGCGGCCTTCGCCAAGATGGGCAAGCGCGTGCTTCAGATCGGCTGCGATCCCAAGCATGACAGCACCTTCACCCTGACGGGCCGCTTGCAGCCAACGGTGATCGACATCCTGAAAGAGGTCGATTTCCATCCCGAAGAGTTGCGCCCCGAGGATTTCGTGGCCGATGGCTGGGGCGGCGTCAAATGCGTCGAGGCAGGCGGGCCTCCGGCGGGCACCGGCTGCGGCGGCTATGTCGTGGGCCAGACCGTCAAGCTGCTGAAACAGCACCACATGCTGGAAGACACTGACGTTGTGATCTTCGACGTGCTGGGCGACGTCGTCTGCGGCGGTTTCGCGGCCCCCCTGCAACACGCCGACCGCGCGTTGATAGTAACCGCCAACGACTTCGACAGCATCTACGCCATGAACCGCATCATCGCCGCGGTGCAGGCCAAGTCGGTCAATTACAAGGTCCGCCTTGCAGGCTGTGTGGCCAACCGCTCGCGCGAAACGAACGAGGTTGACCGCTACTGCGAAAAGGTCGGCTTCAACCGCATCGCGCATATGCCCGATTACGACGCCATCCGCCGCTCGCGCCTAAAGAAGAAAACCCTTTTCGAGATGCCCGACGAAGAAGACATCGTCATGGCGCGCAAGGAATACGTCCAGTTGGCAGAAACTCTCTGGCGCGGGACCGAACCTCTGGCCCCCGCCCCGATGGAAGACCGCGACATCTTCGAACTGCTTGGTTTCGATTGATGAACAACGCCGCCACATATCGCAGTGCCGTCCCGGGCTTGACCCGGGACCCCTTGGCCAACGTGGAGGCCCCGGATCAAGTCCGGGGCGCGACGCGCGTGGGGGGGCACGGCATGAGCTACGACCGCACATTGACCCGGGTCGAAACCTATTTCGACAAGACCGCCACCCGCACGTGGGAGGCGCTGACCAGCGATGCGCCGGTCTCGAAGATCCGGGAAACCGTGCGGCGTGGACGGGACGCGATGCGCGAACAGATGCTGTCGCGTCTGCCCAATGATCTGCGCGGCGCGCGCATCCTCGATGCGGGCTGCGGCACCGGCGCCATGACCACCGAACTCGCCGCGCGCGGCGGCGACGTGGTGGCGGTCGACATCTCGCCGTCCCTGGTGGGCATCGCGCAACGTCGGCTGCCCGAAACGCTGGCACACCGCGTGACCTTTCATGCGGGTGACATGCTGGACGAGGAGCTGGGCCGGTTCGACCACGTTCTGGCGATGGACAGCCTGATCTACTATCGCGACGCCGATATCGCCCGCTCGCTCGCGACGCTCATGTCGCGCACGTCGGGCCGAATCGTATTCACTGTCGCCCCGCGCACGCCGCTGCTGATGGGCATGTGGTACGCGGGCAAGCTTTTCCCGCGCTCCGACCGGTCGCCCACCATGATCCCGCACAGCCCCGCGCGGCTGGCGCGCGCCTATGCGCACGCCAATGGCACCGGCACCCTTGCGCCGCTTCAGCGCGTGACCTCGGGCTTCTACATTTCCCACGCGATGGAGGTGACTGCATGAGCCGTCCTTCGCCCCTCAAGCATCTCAGCCTGCGCGCCCTGCCCTTCGCGGACGCGGCCAGTGAGGGGTTGCCGATGGGCGAATTGCTGCGGCTCTCGCTGTTCCAGGTTTCGGTGGGCATGGCCACGGTCATGCTGCTGGGCACGCTCAATCGCGTGATGATCGTCGAGCTTTCGGTTCCGGCCACCATCGTCGCCGTGATGATCGCCCTTCCGGTCCTGATTGCCCCCTTCCGCACGCTTCTGGGCTTCCGCTCGGACACCTACCGCAGCGCTATCGGGTGGAAGCGCGTGCCCTACCTCTGGTTCGGCTCGCTCTGGCAGATGGGCGGCCTCGCGGTCATGCCGTTCGCCCTGCTGGTCCTGTCGGGCAATACCGTCCACGACGTGCCCTTCGCGGGCGAGGTGCTGGCGGCGCTGGCCTTCCTCATGACCGGCCTTGGCCTGCACATGACCCAAACCGCCGGTCTGGCCCTCGCCACCGACCGCGCCGACGAGGCGACGCGCCCGCGCGTTGTGGCTCTGCTTTACGTGATGTTCCTGCTGGGCATGGGCGTCTCGGCCATCGTCATCGGCTGGCTGCTGCGCGATTTTTCGGAACTGGCGCTTATTCGCGTTGTGCAAGGCGCCGCCCTGGCGGGCATCGTCCTCAACCTCATCGCCCTGTGGAAACAGGAAAAAATGGCGCCGATGACCAAGGCGGAACGCGCCGCCCCCCGCCCCCGCTTTTCCGCTGCCTGGGCCGACCTGATGTCCGGCGGTCAGGCAGGCCGCCTTCTGGCGGTGGTCTTTATCGGCACCATGGCCTTCAATATGCAGGACGTCCTACTGGAACCTTACGGCGGCGAAATCCTGGGCCTTTCGGTGTCCTCCACCACGCTGCTGACCGCGCTCTGGGCCGCGGGCGCGCTGGCCGGTTTCGTCTGGACCGGGCGCTCTTTGGCGCAAGGCCGCAACGCGCACCGGCTGGCCGCCCTCGGTGTGCTGATCGGCATCGCGGCCTTTGCCATCGTCGTGTTCGCCGCCCCGATGAACTCGACCGCCCTCTTCTTTGCCGGGGCCTGCCTGATCGGGCTGGGCAGCGGCGTCTTCGCTGTCTCGACCCTGACGGCCGCCATGAGCATGACGACCCAAGGCAAGGCCGGCCACGGCCTGGCGCTCGGTGCCTGGGGTGCCGCGCAGGCCACCGCGGCGGGGCTTGCCATCGCGTTCGGCGGCGCCATCCGCGACGCGGTCAACGCCGCGGCCACCTCCGGCGCATGGGGCGAGGTGCTGAACACGCCCGCCACCGGCTACACCTTCGTCTATCACACCGAAATCGCCCTGCTCTTCGTCACGCTCGCCGTGATCGGGCCACTGGTGCGCAACCCGCGCGCCACGTCCCAACCCATCCCATCGGAGGCGGCCCGCATCGGCCTGGCCGACTTCCCGACATGATCTGCCGATCCATGGAAAGGATATGCCATGAGTAACGCTTTCTTCGCCAATTTCGATCTTGCCAGTCTTTCAATCTGGCTTTTCTGGATCTTCTTCGCCGGGCTGATCATCTACATTCAGCGCGAGAACATGCGCGAGGGCTACCCTCTGGAAGATGATGACGGCAACCTGTCCGCCAATCAGGGGCCCTTCCCGATCCCCGGCGACAAGACATTCATCCTGCCCCACGGGCGTGGCGAGCTGACAGTGCCGTCGGGCCAACGCCCTGACCGGCAGAACGTGGCGCTGCAAAAGACCGCCGCGGGCAACGGTTTTCCGTTCGAACCCACTGGCGACCCGCTCGCCGACGGTGTCGGTCCGGCCTCCTGGGCCAACCGCGAGGACGTGCCGGAACTTGACGGTCATGGTCATCCCAAGATCGTCCCCATGTCGGCCAACGAACACTTCCACGTCGCCGCGGGCCGTGACCCGCGCGGCTTGCCCGTCGTGGCCGGCGACGGCGAGGTCGTGGGCATGATCACCGATCTCTGGGTCGATGAGCCCGAACAACTGGTCCGCTACCTCGAGATCGAACTCGACGGCGACCACGGCGCGGGCAAGCGGCTGGTGCCGATGACCCTCACGCGGATCAAGAGCAACCACGTCAAGGTGCTCAAGATCTACGGCAAACATTTCGCCGGCGTGCCGAAGCATGCTTCGCCGAACCAGGTGACCAAGCTCGAGGAAGACAAGATCTCGGCCTATTACGGCGGCGGCACGATTTATGCCGACGACGCCCGCCTCAACCCCAAGCTGGGCTGAGCCGGAAAAAAGACGGACGGAGGAGATGACGATGCCCCATGACGACTTTCACGTAGAACCGGTGCCCGGCCTGCCGGAACGCCCGCCCGAGGGCGAACAGATCCTGTGGCAGGGCCGGCCCAACTGGTGGGCGCTGACGGTCCAGTCGCTCAACCTCTACTGGGTGGTGGGCTATTTTGTCGTTCTCTTCGCCTGGCGCTTCGTCACCCTGTTCGATCAGGTCGGCATGGCTCACGCGTTCCGGGTGTCCTTCCCGTTCCTCGTCATCGGCGCGGTGGCCGCGGCGCTGCTTTTGCTGATCGGCTACGTTCAGGCTCGCGCCACCGTCTACACCATCACCAACCGGCGCGTGGCGATGCGCGTCGGCGCGGCGCTGACCGTCACGCTCAACCTGCCATTCAGCCGCATCGCCAGCGCCGATTTGGCGCTGCGCCGCTCTGGAAATGGCACCATCGCGCTCGACCTGATGGACCCGCCGCCGCTCAGCTATCTGACCTGCTGGCCGCACGTCCGGCCCTGGCACGTACGCAAGCCGCAGCCGGCCCTGCGCGCCATCGACGACGCCGCCCGCATCGCGCGCCTGATTGCCGAGACGGCCGAGGCGCAGGTCAATGCACCCAAACTGGCCCGTATACCGGCCGAAACCAACACCGGCGCGGACGACATCGCCCCCGGCGCCGTGCCGGCGGAATGAAAAGGACCTGACACGACATGGCCCAGACCGACCGCATCCACGCAAACGACAGCGACGGACACGACAAGGAACTCGTCCCGCGCGCGCTGGTCTTCGCGGTCTGCACCTTCGTGCTGATCGTTCTCGCGCTGGTGACGTGGTCGCGCCTGTCCGGCCAGCCGGTCACCTATACAGCGCCCACCGGTTCCATCACGCATGAACGCACCTTCAACCTGTCCGGCGACATGTCCGGCAGCGCCACCGTGACCGAACTCGACGGCACGCTCATCGCCGACCTGAACCCGAAAGAGGGCGGGTTCATTTCCGGGGTCTGGAGGGTGATCCAGCGCGAGCGCACCAAACACCGCGTGGCCCTGACAGGCCCGCTGACACTCGTCCGCTACGACAACGGACGTATCGCGATCCACGACCCGTCCACGGGCTGGAGTGCCGACCTCATGGGGTTCGGCATCGACAACGCCAAGGCCTTTGCAAGGCTCCTGGCACAATAGCAAAAGGAGACGCCAAAATGGGATGGCTGACCAAAGACATAGAAAGGGCGCCCTGCACGGTCGAAGTATCACACTGCTTTGAATCCCTGCACGCGCATGTGCGGTTCAACAACGGGGCGGTGATCCACCCCGGCGACGAGGTCAAGGTTCACGGACCCGAGATCATGGCGCCCTTCGGCGAGGTGGTCAGCGAGGACCGCGAGGCCACCATCGTTCGCGCCAGCAAGCTGGAACAGCTCTGGACCCGCCTTACGGGTGATTTCGAGGTGATGGAGCTGTGCGAGTTTTCCTTCTCAGAGGAGGTCACGCTATGAACGCCCACGCTGGAAAGCACACCGCCGACGCCACCACCGTTGAAGAGGGGCTCGCGATCGCCGAAGCGCAGGATCGCCAGTACAACGATGAAATGGCGACCGAAACGGCGATGTCCAACACGCTGCTCACGCCGCGTTTCTACACCACCGATTTCGACGAGCTTGACGCCGTTGATGTGGCGCCGGTGCGCGAAGACTGGGACAAGCTGATCGACCAGATGCAGGCCGACCCCAACAAGGGGCACTTCAAGAAGAACGAGGACTGGGACCATGTCGACTGGGAAGGGATGGACCCCGCCCTGAAAAAGGAATTCATCGACTTCCTGATCTCGAGCTGCACCGCCGAATTCTCGGGCTGCGTCCTCTACAAGGAGATGAAGCGCCGCGGCAACAACAAGGACATCACGCAGCTTTTCCAACTTATGGCCCGTGACGAGGCCCGGCACGCCGGCTTCATCAACGACGCGCTGCGCGAGGCCGGGCTGCGGGTGAACCTCGGTTTCCTGACGCAGAAGAAGAAATACACCTATTTCCGGCCCAAGTTCATCTACTACGCCACGTACCTGTCGGAAAAGATCGGCTACGCGCGGTACATCACCATCTACCGCCACCTCGAGGCCAACCCCGAGCATCGCTTCCACCCGATCTTCAAGTGGTTCCGCGAATGGTGCAATGACGAGTTCAGCCACGGCGAGGCCTTTGCCCTGCTGATGAAGACCGACCCCAAGCTGACCTCCGGCCGAAACGTCTACTGGATCAAGTTCTTCCTGACGGCGGTCTACGCCACGATGTATGTCCGCGACCATCAGCGCCCGGCCTTTCACGACGCGCTTGGCGTCGATCCGGACTGGTACGCGCACGAGGTCTTTACCAAGACGTCCGAGCTGACCAAGCAGATTTTCCCCATCACGCTGGATATCGAAAGCCCGAAATGGCAGCCGCTGCTGGAAAAACTGCAAAAGGCCAATGTCGACCTCGACACCGCCCGTAAAGAGGGCGGCCCGATGGGTTTCGTCAAGCGTCTGTCGGCGCAGGCCCGCGCGGGGACTGCCTTCGTGCGGCTGATGCTGATCCCGTCGAAGTCGCACAAGGTGCCGGAAAACGTGCGGTTGGAGCCGGCCTACTGATGATGCGCGCCGACACATATGATCCCGGACGAAAGGGGGGCCAGCCCCCCACGTCGAAACAGGGTTTCGACGCTCCCCCCGGGATATTTTCGGCCAAAGGAAGAGCAGGGTTTCCATGCTAACCTCGCCCTGGATCGCGGCCCTTGCGGCCCTCTTTGTCTGGTGGTTCTCCACCGGGGCGATCCTGATGGTGGTGCGCCAGGCCGACCGGGCGGGCGGCAATGCCCGCATGGTCTGCCTGCTGTCGTCCCTGCCCTTGCTGGCGCTTGGCCTCTGGGGGTTTCACACGACCCTGGCGATGGACACGACCCTTGCCGCCTATGGCGCATTTCTCACGGCACTGGCCGTCTGGGGCTGGGTGGAACTCACGTTCCTGACCGGGATGATCACCGGCCCCAACCTGCGCGCCTGTCCAGACGGCCTGCCGGAATGGGAACGCTTCATCCGGGCCTGGGGCACCGTGGCCTATCACGAGACCCTGCTGACACTGATCTTCGTCGCGATGTGGCTGGTCGCGGCCGGGTCGGTGAACACCTTCGGCCTCTGGACCTTCACGATCCTCTACTTCGCGCGCATCTCGGCCAAGCTGAACCTCTATTTCGGCGTGCCGCGCATCAATACCGAGTTCCTGCCCGAGGCGCTTGGCCACCTCGCAAGCCATTTCCGCATCCAGCGGCTCAACTGGGTCTTCCCGATCTCGGTGTCGGCCCTGACCTTCGCCGTGGCCTGCTGGCTGGAGCGGCTCTACGCGGCCCAATCCGCGTTCGACGTGGTGGGCTTCGCGCTTCTGTCGGCCATCGCCGGCCTCGCGCTTCTCGAACACTGGCTGATGGTGCTGCCATTGCCCGATGCCAAGCTCTGGCGCTGGATGCTTCCCGCGCCAAAACCGACACAAGACAAAAATACAAGACCGGAGGGATCCCATGGATTTTGATGCCATGTTCAACGCGCAGCTCGGCGCACTCAAAGAAGAGGGCAACTATCGCATCTTCGCCGAACTCGAACGCCGCTGCGGTGATTTCCCTCGGGCGCGCAGCCATGACGCCGACACCCCTGACGAGGTGACCGTCTGGTGCTCCAACGACTATCTTGGCATGGGCCAGAACGACCAGATCCGCCAGGTGATGAAGGATGCCATCGACCAGTGCGGCACCGGCGCCGGCGGCACGCGCAACATTTCCGGCACCAACAAGTATCATGTCGCGCTGGAACACGAGTTGGCCGATCTGCACGGCAAGGAAAGCGCCCTGCTATTCACCTCCGGCTACGTGTCCAACTGGGCCGCCCTCGGTACGCTGGGCGCGCGCCTGCCCGACGCCGTGATCCTCTCTGACGAACTCAACCACGCCTCGATGATCGAGGGCATCCGCCACTCCCGCGCCCAGAAACGCATCTGGAAGCACAACGACCCCGAAGACCTTGACCGGCAACTGGCCAGGCTGCCAGCCAACGCGCCCAAGATCGTGGCATTCGAGAGCGTCTATTCCATGGATGGTGACATCTGCCCGATGCAGGAAATCGTCGAAGTGGCCGAGAAACACGGTGCCATGACCTATCTCGACGAGGTTCATGCCGTCGGCCTCTATGGCCCGCGCGGGGGCGGTGTGTCCGAACGCGAAGGCCTGGCCGACCGCATCACCCTGATCGAGGGCACGCTGGGCAAGGCCTATGGCTGCATGGGCGGCTACATCACCGGCTCGGCCGCGATGTGCGACTTCGTGCGCAGCTTCTCTTCGGGCTTCATCTTCACCACGGCACTGCCCCCGGCCGTGGCCGCGGCAGCACAGGCCAGCGTCGCGCATCTCAAGCAAAGCCGCGCCGAACGCGAAGCCCAACGCGACCGCGTCGCCTACCTGCGGGCCCAACTCGACAAGCGTGGCATCCCGCACATGGACAATGCCAGCCACATCATCCCCGTGATGATCAAGGATCCGGTCAAGTGCCGGATGCTGGCAGACATCCTGATGCAGGACTGGGGCATCTACGTACAGCCGATCAACTATCCCACCGTCCCCAAGGGCACAGAACGGCTGCGTTTCACCCCCGGCCCGCTGCACAGCTACGACGATATCGACCACCTTGTCGAAGCGCTCGGCGTTCTGTGGAAGCAGTGCGCCATTGCCCACGCCGTTGCCTGAGTTCCGCTGCCGCAATCCGTCAACCACGCGGAACCTTTGAACCCGCCGCAAGGTTGAGAAGATGTCGGTTGATTTGGCCTAGTACCAGCTATGTCATACAGACAGCCAAACGCATGGAGGACTCAATGAAGATCCACGTTACAGCCATCGCCCTCGCCAGCATCGCCGCCCCCGCCCTCGCCCAGGACGGTGACGCTGAGGCCGGCGAGAAAGCCTTCCGGCAGTGCAAGGCCTGCCACATGATTATCGACGACGCAGGCGAAACCATCGTCAAGGGCGGCCAGGTCGGCCCCAACCTTTACGGTCTTTCGGGTCGCACCGCAGGCTCGGTCGAGGATTTCAACTATTCCGACCTGCTGGTCGCCGCAGGCGAAGCAGGCCTAGAATGGGACCAGGAGAGCTTTGCCGGTTATGTGCAGGATCCGACGCCATGGCTGAAGGAATACACCGGCGAAGACGGTCGCGGGAAAATGACCTTCAAGTTGCGCAAGGAAGAGGATGCCGCGGATATCTGGGCCTACCTCGCCTCGGTCGGCCCCGAAAGCTGATCCATCACCCTGTTCTCAAAGGCCGCCCGCCAAGGCGGCCTTTTTCGTGCCGCGCTGCACGTGTCATGCTAGGGTAGATCCAACAAGGGAGAGAGCGTCATGATCGCAGGGGCACATGCAATTCTCTGGCTACGCGAAGACGGTAGGGGCAATGACGCCTGCCGTTTCGCCGATGCCGACGGCGGATATTTGATCGACGGATCGTCGACCGACGCGGACGGCTCCGTCCTTCGATACCGCATCCGCGCCCGCGCCGATGGCACGACACGGCGGGTCCGCATCGGCAAGAAATCCCGCCTGAAGCTGCGCCACAAGAAAGACGGCAGCTGGACGCAGAACGATGCCCCGGTGCCCGGCGTTCAGGGCGCCACGGATATCTTCCTCGACTTCACGCCGGCCAGCTTTACCCTGCCAATCCGCCGCCTTGCCCTCGACACTGGTGCTCAGTCCGAAATCATCGCGGCACGGCTGGACGTGGCGACGGAGCAGCTTACCCCGCTGCATCTCATGTTCCGGCGCATTTCAGAAGACACCTACGAGGTCGAGATGGTCGAGACGGGCATGACCACACGCATCTCGGTCGATGATCAGGGCATTGTTCAATCGCAACCGGGTCACTGGATCGCACAGGCGTGATCTCCGCTAGCCCGCGATCTGACCAGCCAGCATCCAAATCCCCATGCCCAGGATCACCAGGTTTTCGGTCAGCGAAATGAACCCCAAGGGCACGTTCGATCCGCCGCCGACACAGGCACAGGTCAGCTCGCGCTTGTCGATATAGGCGGCCTTGAACACGCTCCAACCGCCGACGGCCCCGATGAAGATCGCCACAGGCGCGACCAGCCAGATCAGCCCGCTGCCCGTACCGATCAGCGCCATCATCCCCACGCCCGCGTACAGCTCGGCGAAGGGATAGGCATAGCCGTAGGGCACGTATCGCTGCGCCAGCAGATCATAGCCCAGAAAGCCATTTACGAAGCCTTCGACATCCTGAAGCTTCTGGACCGCCAGTACCACCATCGAGCCGGCAAAGAACCATTTGAGCCAAGTCAGCAGCGGAAAGCCGTCATAGAGGTTCAGCACGATCGCCAGCGCCACCAGCGCGGTACTGGCAAAGATCGCGATCACGGGCATATAGGTCGTGTCGTCCTCACTCAGCACGCGATAGCCGAAATGCGCTTTCAGGTCGCTGTACCCGCCGATCCGTTCACCGTCGATAAAGGTCTGCGGCGTCGTCTTCACGCCATGCGCCTCCATGAACGCGTCGGTGTCCTCGCGAGTGGTCAGAAGATTGTCGTCGATCTCGAAGCCGCGCCGCTTCAGCATCGACAGCGATTTCAGCCCGAATGGGCAAAGATGCCCTGGCATTGCCATCCGGTAGAGCGACGCCGTCTTACGGTCGCCTTCGCTTTTCGCGCGGGCGGTATCGGGACCATCGATCGTGTCCGTGGCTGCCATGATGAATGCCTTTCGGGTTGCTCGTTCCAAGGCAAAACGCCACGCCCGGCGTGGGCATTCTGCAATTCACTGAATCAACGGAAAGACAGCCGGTTGGTTCCGGCGAACATCGCCGGCTGCTTGATCCCAAGACGTTCAAAGGCGCGTCAGCCTACGGCGTTCAGCGTGACAACCTCCGCCGCCCCGCCCACGGCAGCCCGCGCGGTTGCGGCAATATCGGCCGCCGTCAGGCCCGCATCGGCATACATGTCATCGGGGCTTGCCTGATCGATATAGCGGTCCGGCAGGTGCATCGTGCGCACCGCGAGCCCCCGGTCGAACGCGCCTTCTGCAGCTAACGCCTGAAGCACCATCGCGCCGAATCCGGCCATCGCGCCCTCTTCCACGGTGATCAGCGCCCGGTGATGCCGCGCCAACTGCCGGATCAGATCCATGTCCAGCGGCTTGGCAAAGCGCGCATCGGCCAGCGTCACCGACAGGCCCTCGGTCTCCAACGCCTGCGCCGCCGCCCGGCACTCCGCCAGATGCGCGCCGTAAGACAGGATCGCCACGTCGTCGCCCTCTTGCAGAACACGGCCCTTGCCAATCTCCAGCACCTCTCCGCGTGCGGGCAGATCAACCCCAGTCCCCGCCCCGCGCGGATAGCGAAAGGCAATGGGCCCATCATCATGCGCCGCCGCCGTGGCCACCATGTGGGTCAGCTCCGCCTCATCAGCCGCGGCCATGCACACCATCCCCGGCAAGGCACCAAGATATCCGACATCGAATGCACCTGCATGGGTCGGTCCATCAGCCCCCACCAATCCGGCCCGGTCGATCGCAAAGCGCACCGGCAGGCCCTGCAACGCCACGTCATGTACAACCTGGTCGTATCCCCGTTGCAGGAAGGTCGAGTAGATCGCGCAGAAGGGCCGCAGCCCGCTCGCCGCCATCCCGGCGGCAAAAGTCACCGCGTGCTGTTCGGCGATCCCCACGTCGAAAACGCGGCTGGGAAACCGCTCGGCCATGATGTTTACGCCGGTGCCCGACGGCATCGCCGCCGTCACCGCCACGATATTCGGGTCGCGCGCCGCCTCGTCCGTCAGGGCCTTGCCGAAGACCGAGGTGTAGGACGGCGCGCCGCCCGCTTTCTTGGCCTGAACGCCGGTCTCAGGATCGAACTTCGACACGCCATGCCCGCAATCCGCGCTGGTCTCTGCGGGCGCGTATCCCTTGCCCTTCACCGTGCAGACATGGATCAGCACCGGCCCCGTCGCCCGCGTCCGCGCCGCGCGCAGCACCGGCAGCAGTTGCCCCATGTCATGCCCGTTGATCGGACCCACATATTCGAATCCCAGTTCCTCGAACAGCGTCCCGGACTGGCTCACGCCCGTCACAAGCTGCCGCGCCCGCTTTGCCCCTTCGCGCATCGGCGCGGGCAGCGCCGCCTCGAACCCCTCGGCAAGGCTCTTGACTCGCGCCAGCGGCTCATTCGCGTAAAGGCCGCTCAGGTAGGACGACATCGCCCCCACGGGCGGCGCGATGCTCATCTCGTTGTCGTTCAGAATCACGAACATCCGCCGCCCCTCGGCGCCCGCATTGTTCATCGCCTCATAGGCCATGCCGGCACTGATCGACCCGTCGCCGATCACCGCAATCGCATCGCCCGTGGGCCGCCCCATGTCGCGTCCAACGGTAAACCCGAGTGCTGCACTGATCGAGGTAGAGCTGTGCGCCGCCCCGAACGGATCGAACTCGCTTTCCTTGCGCTTGGTGAACCCGCTCAGGCCATCCTTCTGCCGCAGCGTCCGGATACGGTCACGCCGCCCGGTCAAAATCTTGTGGGGATAGCATTGGTGCCCGACATCCCAGACCAGCTTGTCCATCGGCGTGTTGAACACCGAGTGGATCGCCACGGCCAGTTCCACGACGCCCAGCGACGACCCCAGATGCCCGCCCGTTTCGGAAACCGCGGAAATCACTTCGGCACGAAGCTCGTCGGCCAGCGCAGCCAGATCCTCGTCGGGCATCTGCCGCAAGTCTTGCGGCCCCGCCACGCGGTCCAGTATCGGTGTGTGTGGTGTGGTCTGTTGCATCGCACCCCCTCAAGGTGAGTTCCGGCGCGGCACGCAAATGGCTGCAAGCAGCGCAGTGTGGCAGGCCGGGCGACGCAGGCCGCCCGACCCTGTTTTCCTTATTCGCCGTAGTCCGGCTCGCCGGTCGTGGCCAGTTCCGGCCAGTCCTTGATGACGTTCGTGCCCTGAAGCGGCTGCTGATAGCCCTTGTGACACGTCCGGCACGCCGCCTTGGGCGCGTCGCCGTTCTCTGGCCCCAGCCGGTTTTCGGGCAGCAGCCCCGCAATCGGGATCAGGTAGTCGTTGTTCAGCTCCTGCACCATCTGGATGCCCAGCGTCTCGGTCGCCCATTGCGGCGTCACCTGCGCCCCGTCATAGAAGGCGCGGGAGTTGTGGCAGAAGACACAGTTCACCCCCAGCGAGTTCGAGATGTAGTTCATGAACGCGTAGGTACGTTCCGCATGCTGGATACCGGGATATCCGTCCACACCCGGCACACCGTCCACGCGGCTGTCCAGATCGTGCACCTTGATGGACTCGCCATCCACCAGGTAGGTCTGCAACGCGTCCGAGGGCAGCGAGGTATAGCTCGACAGCGGCGTCACCCGGTTCTGCACGGCCCCCCAGCCTTCGACCCGCTCGTTGACCGGGCTGATGTCGAACCAGACGTCGCTCGGCACGGGCTGGCCACGGTGGCAGGTATAACAGGTCACGCCCACCTCCGCGTTGGCGTTGACGTGCCCGTCCCAGTTTTCGTTCAGGTTCTGGGTCATGCCGATCATGGTATAGCCCACCGAGGTCTGGTAGCTGTCCATATCCTCGAAGAGGTTGGGAATGCCCGTCCACTGCCGCATCGCGGCAATAAGGCGGTCGTAGTTCTCGACCGTCAGGTCTTCCAACCCCGGTGGCACGTTCTCACGCGCATCGCCGGCCAGTTCCTCTTCACCCTGCGGCACGACCGGGTCCGAGCGCGTGGCCATGTAGCCCGCGATGCCTGGATCGGGTTTGCCGAGGTCGGACTTGAACTCGGGCACGGACATGCCGGTGCCACGCGGGCCGGTCTGAAGGCTGTCGACGGCGCTGGACTGATTGGCAGAAACCAACCAGGCCGCCACTAGGACCGCGCCCCCCACGACCCCGACGGCAATCGCGGGACCATAGATGTTCGTGGGGTTGTCGGAGTTCCACTTGTTGAACCAGTTCGGTAGCATGGCTCAGTCCTCCTTGCCGATGAAGGCTTCGTAAGACCCGTAAGCCTCGTAGCCGTAAGAGCCATCGTAAGCCGGTGCAAAGTTGTGCTCCTGCGCCCAGATGAACCAGTTGTCCACGACCGTGCCGGTCAGCAGAATGCCGATCCCGCCGGTGATCGGCGTCAGAACCGCGAACCACCACGCCCAGCGGTGGATGCCTTCCATCGTGGCGTTGAAGCCCATGGTCCAGCGCCAGAAGAGGGCGGCGCGTTCCGTGGCCGTGCCGCGGTCGACGATCTGCTCCAGCTCCCGGTCGCCGCCATAACGCGTGACAGCCAGGATGGTCGCGCCGTGCATGGCGAAAAGCAGCGTCGAACCGTACAGGAACACAATGCTCAGACAGTGAAACGGGTTGTAGTAAAGGTTGCCGTACCGGATCGAGAACGCCGTGGTCCAATCGAGGTGCGGGAAGATGCCGTAAGGCACCGCCTCGCTCCACGATCCCATCAGGATCGGGCGGAAGAGGTTCAGCACCAGCATCAGCCAGATCGCACTCGCGAAGGCCCAGAAGACGTGCTTGCCCATCTTGTGCTGTGCCGCCAGCAGGTAGCTGCGAATGAGCCATGTCATCACGCTCACCAGCAGCAGGAAACTGGCGATGATGAACCAGCCCCCGTCATTCAGTGGCGGGATGGACAGGCCATGCTCCGGCCCCGGCGGCTCCAGCGCCAGCCAGAAGCCCTGACGCAGAAATTCCGGGATCGACCAGTTGACCTGAGCCAGCATGTTGAAGCCGACGATGTTCAGCGCCAGGATGAAGGTGATCAGGCTCACCAGCCCGGTCCAGCCAAGGTAGATCGGGCCGATCTGGGCATTGCCAATCCAGCCCACCAGGTTGCTGAACCGCGGCTTGAACCCCCGCTCGTCCATCATGTGGTTGTCGTTGTCCATGCCCCATTCTGGGTTTCCCCGGACCTGGACCTGCGTGAATATGTTCTGATACTCGATCATCTCTTATACCCCCATCTGCGACGGCCAGATCGGCAGCTCGAGCCACCAGTTCCACCATTCGGGCCAGCCCTTCGTCCAGACCGGGCCACTGATGATGATGCAGATTGCCGACCAGAAGCCCGCGTTCAGCGCCAGCAGCAGGCCGACGCGGTGGATGCCCAGCGTGCCGACCGAGTAGCCGATGAAATCACGAAAGAACGTGTCCTCATGGTCCGGCGTCTTCATGTCCTCGCCCTTCTCGGGGTTGGCCGCCGACAGGATCAGCCCGCCATGCAGCGCGAGGGCCAGCGTAGTGGTGAAGAAGAACGTCACCGCCAGCATGTGCGCCGGGTTGTAATGGAAATGCAGGTACGCGTAGCCTGTGTTGCTGACCCAGTCGAGGTGGCTGAAAATTCCGTATGGAAAGCCGTGCCCCCACGCGCCCATCAGCACGGGGCGGAAAACCACCAGCGTGACATAGGCAAAGATCGCGACGCTGAAGGCGAAGGGCACGTGATACCCGATACCCAGCTTGCGGCAGATCTCGACCTCGCGCAGCGCCCAGCAACTGAAGGCGCCGATCGCGCAGATCGTGATGATCTGCCACAGGCCGCCCTCCATCAACGGGGCCGCGCCCAGACCGTAGGACAGGTCGGGCGGCGCGATGTTGATCAGCCAGGGATTCCAAGTGCCCTGGTGGGCCGCTCCCCAGAAGATCAGGATTGTGCCAAGAAGCGCAAAGAACGCGCCCAGCACGCCGAAAAAGCCCACGTAGAACGGCCCGACCCAGAAGTCGAACAGGTCGCCTCCGATCAGTGTCCCCCCGCGGACCCGGTATTTTCTCTCAAAGCTGAGCAACGCCATTGTTTCTCTCCGCGTTTTCGGCCGGCCAGTGGTGCCCGGCCGTCACTCTTTGTTCGGTTTGTTGCGGGCGGGCCGACCCGCCCGCAACTGTGTTTGACGATTGTATTGGATCACTCGGACGCCGCAGCGCGGGACGCTGCTGCATTCTCGAACCAGTTGACGCCGTTCGACAGAACCACCAGGTGGATCATGACGGCCAAAAGGAACAGGAATGCGCCTTGTGCTACGAACACGCGGCGCGGATCGAAAATGAGCCAGATCTTGTAGAACTTCGACATTTTCTTTCCTTCCTCAGAACCAAGGAGCCCAGATGTACGTCGCGATGTGCGCGATGACCGCAACCAGTGTGAAGAGCGTAAGGCCGCTCATATACACCGAATGCAACTCCTGGGCTTGCTCGTCGGTAAGACCTGTAAAGGACAGGTCGGTGTTATCAGCCATGAACTTTCCTCCGGAACGTTATGCTGACGCCGCGAACCCCGCGGCCGGGTTCCCCAAGGGGCTTGCGGGCCCCCAAGGGTCTGCTCGCCCAGTCGGGCGGATACAGCTCGGGTTCCGGTCTGGGCATCATGCCTCAGACCGAGAAAATCAGCGGCGTGATCCGGTCCGCCTCGGACCAGGCGCGCGCCAGCGGGCCGCGCACGTTCAGCGTGTGGCGCTCCGCGATATCGCGGACCCAGCGGAACGTCGTGAACGGAACCGCGCAAAAGAAGATCAGCGTGAAGTACACCCAGAACTCCGCGGTTCTGCGGCGTCCCGTGGTGCTGCGTCTCGGCGGGTTGGACGTCATGTCAGTCATCGGTGTTGTCCTCCTCTTGGACATCTGCCGCGGCGGCTTCGGCCACGGGCGAAAGGGCTTTGACGGTTTCCAGCACGACCCGCTCGGCGCCCTGTTTCAGGGCGGCATCTTCGGCGGCATCGCGCAGCGTCTTGGCGGCGGAAATTCTGGTCAGCACCGGATGGCTTTCCACGATCCGGTTCAGCTCGGCCTGCGCATCGGCATCCCACGGGAAATCCCGGCGCAGCGGCGTCGGCGTGGCGGCCCCCGCATCCATCTCGGACCCCAGCGGCAGGATGTGGAACAGTGCATCAAAGAGGCCATTGCACACTTCCTGGATCAAGTAGGTCGCTCCGGCGTACCCCATGAAGGGCGTACCCGTGGCCCGCCGGATCGCGGCACCCGGAAAACTCGCCGGGATAAAGGCCGGCTTCGGCCCATGCCCCGCGCTCATCTCGGCCAGGTACATCTTCTCGTTGATCGACCCCATCAGGATCAGCGGGCGCTTGTTGTGCACCAGTGACCGAACTTCCTCGTTGTTGGTCTTGGTCCCGGCACAGCGCGCCACGGCAAAGCCGCACGGCAGTCCCATGTCGTTTTCCAGGAAATTGCGGATGCCCCGCGAATAGGTTTCGTTCGCCACGATGCCAAAGCTGGCCGTGGCAAAGAAATCCTGCGTCACAGACCGCCACAGATCCCACACCGGCTTGATCGTCGAATGCTTCTCGCGCTGGATGAACGGCTCGGGGTCCAGCTCCAGCAGCTCGCCCAGCTTGCGCAGGAATTTCGTCGTGCTCTCCACACCAATCGGCGCTTGCAGATAGGGCTTGTCCAGCACCTCGCACAGGCCGCGGCCAAATTCGCGATACATGCAGACGTTTACATCAGCATTCACAAGGTCCCGCATCTCGGCCAGGTGCGCGCCCAATGGCAGCACCATATTGACCTCGGCCCCGATCCCCTCGACCAAGCGCCGGATCTCGGCCAGGTCCGAGGGCATGTTGAACGTGCCATACATCGGCCCGAGGATATTGACCCGCGGCTTGGCATCCTCCGCCCGCTTCTTCTCGGGCGGCATCCGGCCCTTTGTCATCCCGAACTCGGTGAAGATCCACGTCATCGCCCGGTCGGCGGCTTCCCACTGGTCCTCGTCGATGGTGCGCGGCAGGAACCGCTGGATGTTGGTGCCCTGCGGCGTCACGCCCCCGCCGATCATCTCGGCGATGGACCCCGTGACCACGACCGCCGGCAGCGCGGGATCAAGCGTGCCCCAGGCCCGCTTCATCGCGCCTTCCGTGCCTTCCCGGCCCAGCTCTTCTTCGCCCAGACCCGTCACGACGATGGGCAATTCATGCGGCGGCAGCGCGTCGGTGTAGTGCAGAACGGAGGTCACCGGCAGGTTCTCGCAGCCCACCGGGCCATCGATCACCACCTGCAAGCCCTTGACGGCGCAGAAGGCATAGACCGCCCCCCAATATCCGCCCGCGCGATCATGATCCTGAATCAGCATCAGATCATCTCCTGCGCTTTTTTGGCGCGCGCTTGCTTCTCGAGCTTCTTCTGGTTCGTCGCCCGGAAATCCTCGCGCACATTCGGGTCACCTTCCCAGACACCGGCGGTATCGCCGGTCCCCACGCCCTCGAAGAAGTCGCGCATCCGGTCCATCCGCCCCTTGTTGGCGATGGCCGCGTTGACCACTTCCGCAAGGCTACCGGCCCCGGCAGGGCCCATCAGGGGCCGCGCCGAAATCAGATTGGTGAAATAGAGGCCTGGAACACCCAGTTCTTTGGCCTTCTGCACCACCGGCGTCGTGCCGATGGCCAGGTCCGGCCTGATGGCTTCCATCGCCGCGCAATCGTCTTCCAGCGAGGCGCGGTACTGCACCTTGGTGCCCTTGGCCTCCAGCCAGGCCGCGTCATCTGCCGACCACGGGCTTTTCGCACAAGCCGTGCCCACGTAGGGCACATCCGCCCCACTCTCGATCAGCAGGCGCGCGACCAGCAATTCGCTGCCTTCATAGCCTGACAGCGTGATCGTCCCATCGATCTTCTTGGCGCCCAAGGCCGCCTCGATCGCGGGCAGAAACGCGTTCTGCGCCTGCGCCACCTTGTCGGCAGGCACGCCAAAGGCATCGCCAATTGCATTCAGCCACGCCGCGGTTCCGTCCCGTCCGACAGGCGCGCTGCCCACGACGGGCCGCCCTGCGGCCTCGAATTCCCGCACGGCGGCGGTGTAAAACGGATGGATCGCCGCCACAGCACCACAATCCAGCGCTGCATAAAGCTCGCGCCACTCGCGGCAAGGCACGACCGGCCCCGCAGCCAGCCCCATCGGCGCCAGCATCTGCCCGATCATCACCGGATCGGCCGGGAACATCTCGCCCAGCAAGGTCACGGTCGGCCTGTCGGAGACGCCCCCGTCAGGGGCGGCGACAGGCCCTGCCTCGACCTCTTGCCGCGCGTAGTTCAGCATCGCGCCGGCCAAAACATCCTTGGCTTCTGCATGGGTCGGAATGCCGAACCCCGGCACATCAATTCCCACGATCCGCACGCCGTTGATTTCCTTCGGCAACAGCCGCAGCGGCACGCCACTGGCCGTCGGCACGCACAAGTTGGTAACCACGACAGCGTCAAAACGGTCCGGATCCGCCAGTTCATGGACCGAATCCCGGATATCCTCGAACAGCTTGCCCGTGACCAATGTTTCGGAATTGAACGGCACATAGCCCACCGACCGGCGCGCACCGTAGAAATGCGACACGAAGGTCAGCCCGTAGACGCAACAAGCCGAACCGCTCAAGACGGTCGCCACGCGTTTCATCCGCAGGCCCACACGCAAGCTGCCGAAAGCGGGACACATGCTTTGCGGCTTGTCGTGCGGCCCTTGCGGATAGTCGCGCGCATATTGATCCAGCAGATCGCTCTGCCCGGCCATGCGTGCGGCTTTCTCCATCTCGTTGCCGGAATGGCATCCAAGGCCCGGATCGCCCGTCAGTTCCGGTGCAACCTCGCGCGCCTTGCCCTGGATGACCTCGGCCTTGCCGGCATCGTCATATGTGACTTCATCGCTCATAGAGCCCTTTCCGGCCCGCCTTGGGCCGCGATATCTTTCAACAACCGGGCGATCTGCTCGGGCCGCGCCTCGGCGACCATCCGGCAGGCCCGGATCAACTGCTGTGCCCGGGTGGGGTCAGGCGTCGTCATAGACCACCTCCAGGCTTTCCTTCGGCGCGGCATTCTTGCCCCGCATGTCCTCGTCCGTTGCAGGCTCCAGCGTGACGCTGCCGCCCGTCTCGGACTCGTCGAACAGCCCCAGCAACCCGTCCTGGTCCAGCGGCGCGGGACGCACCGGCGGGGCCAATGACACGGCCTCGGCCAATCCGGCAAACAGGCTGCCCCATTGGCTCTTGTCGGTGCCGACGATCTGGTAATTCGCCGATTTCTTGCGCAGGTCGTCATCCTGCGGGATCGCGGCTAGCACGGGGATGTCCACCGCCTTGGCAAAGGCCTGCGCCTCGCCCGAATGGTCGTCCTTGTTGATCACAAGACCGGCGACACCCACGTTACCGCCCAGCTTGCGGAAATACTCCACCGCCGAGCAGACGTTGTTGGCCACATACAGCGATTGCAGGTCGTTCGACGCCACCAGGATCACCTTCTGCGCCATGTCGCGGGCAATCGGCAGGCCGAAGCCGCCGCACACCACGTCGCCCAGGAAATCCAGCAGGACGTAGTCGAAATCCCAGTCATGGAAGCCGAGCTTCTCCAGCAGTTCAAACCCGTGGATAATCCCCCGCCCACCACAGCCGCGGCCCACTTCCGGCCCGCCCAGCTCCATGGCGAAAACGCCGCCGCGCTTGAAACACACGTCGCCGATCTTCACCTGCTCACCGGCAAGGTTCTTCTTGGTCGAGGTCTCGATGATCGTCGGACACGCCTTGCCGCCGAACAGCAGGCTGGTCGTGTCCGATTTCGGGTCGCACCCGATCAGCAGAACGCGCTTGCCCTGTTCGGCCATCATGTGGCTCAGGTTGGCCAGGGTGAACGATTTGCCGATCCCCCCCTTGCCATAGATCGCGATGATCTGCGTCTTGCTGGTGGGCTCGCCCTGTGGCACTTCCAGGCTTGGCTCCTCGCCGGCCTCGTCCCGCAGGCGTTTGTCGAAATCCTTCAGATTGGGGATGTCGTCTTTCACGCTGCGTCCTTCCAGTTGAGTATCATTTTCAGGCACGACGCTTCTTCAAAGGCCGTCCTGTACGCATCCTCGGCCTGCTCGGCCGGGGCATTATGGGTGATCAGGCCACCCAGGCTCAGCGCACCGCTGTCCAGCAGCGCGCCCACGGCGGCAAGGTCCTCGCGCGCCCATTCCGCGGCGATGCGCAGCCGCGCCTCGCGCATGAAGGCGGGCGGAAAGGCAAAGCTCAGGCCGCCGGGATAGAATCCCGCCAGCACGATTTCGCCGCCTTTCGTCAGCCGTCCGATCAGGTCGTTCAGAATGCCGGCATTGCCAGAGGCGTCGTAAATCGCGCGGTAATCGCGGCGTTCGTCCGCCTCCGGTGCGATCACCTCGTAGCCCTCCGCGCCACCGCGCCGCGCCTGGTCGGTTTCCCAGACCACGGGCGCCGGCGCTCCGGCGGCAATCGTCAGCCGCGCCAGAAGCCGGCCCAGCACACCGTGCCCGACAATCAGCTCCGGCACGCGCTTGTCCAATCCGGCCATTGCGTGCCGCGCGGTAGCGGCCAGGGCCAGCAGTGCGCCCTCTGCGCCCAGCGTCGAATCGATTCGCGTCACTCTGTCCGCGGGCGTCACCAGCCGGCTCGCCGCGCCACCGAACAGGCCGAACGCACCGTCAAAGCAATCCGCCCCCGGCACGAACACTGTCTCACCTGTTCTGAAACCGCTGTCGGGTCCGGCCTCGACCACTTCACCCGCGGCCTCGTAGCCTGGCACCAGCGGATAGCCCGAGCCGGGGAAGGGCGGCATCTCACCGGTCCAGAACAGTTTTTCCGTGCCGGTCGAGATCCCCGAATGGGCAATGTCCACGACGATATCCGCTGGGCCCGGCTGCTTCAGCGGCAGCGTGTCCAGGTGCAGGTCTTTCGGACCATTCAGGAATACGGCACGCGTCTCCAACTGTCTGAACTCCCCCCGGTTATTGTGTGAGTCGCGCCGACACTGGGCGCGATCCGGTTGTATGTCAGTCTATGCGGACGGGACTTTGTGTCAACTAAACTTTACACTTTACAGCGAATCGCCAAGTTTACACGGCCCATGCACCTCAGCTTGGCTTGCGGCAGGCCAGTGCGCTGGTGATGAAAGGGCGGATGGGCGTCGGCGTGACCACATCTTCGAAGCCCGCTTCGCGGCACATCTCGGCGATCCGCGCCTGTGATCGCACGCGCCCGGTGCCCATCGCCATCGTGTAGAAGGCGAAATAGACGTCGCCCGCCCGCTCGGGCGTGTCGCCACCCGACATCGGCTCGGACACGATCAGACGCCCCCCCAACGGCAAGGCCGCGAATGCCTTGCGCAACAGGTTGGCCACGGTTTCATCCGCATGATCGTAAAGCACCCGAATGAGGCAGATCGTGTCCGCTCCCTTGGGCAAGGCTTCGTCCCGGAAACTGCCACCATGTAGCGCGATCCGACCGCTCAGTCCGAGCGCCTCCACCCGGGCCTCGGCCTGCGGCATCACCTCAGGCAAATCGAACAGAACTCCCCGCGCCACCTTGTTCCGCCGCAGCACTTCGGACAGGAAAACCCCCGATCCGCCACCGACGTCCATCACCGTCTGCGCACCCTTCAACGGCAGCATCTTCAGCGTGTCACGGGCAACCAGCACCTGGCTTTCCGCCATCAGTGTCGAGTACCTGTCCGCCACCTCCGGCGCGACCTCGCCTTCTGCGCCGAACACGTAGGGCCAGAACCGCGCCAGGCGCGTGTCAGTCTCGCCACGCAACAGGGCCATGGGATCGGCCATGTCGGCATAGAACTTTGCATTGTGCCGGATCATGTTATCCAACCCCGGCACGCCCAGTATCGCAGCCCCTTTTCGCGCAAGCGCGTAGGCTCCATCGCGGCGCCGCTTCAACAGCCCCAGCGCCGCGCCTGCACTTAATAGCTGTTCCATCCGATCAGCGGGCACGTCATGCCGAAACCCCAACGCCTCGGCACTACGCGGCCCGTCCAGCAACGCACGCAGGATCCCGGTCTCGACCAGCGCGCCCAGTACCTGGGAGGCCACGAACCCCTGCAAAAGATCGAAAATCTCCGCGCCATCGTGGCGCGCCATACTCTTGCCGAACGGCAAGGCGCTGGCGAAATTCTGAAAGCCCGGTTTGGCGACCTGTCGGGTCAGCCAGCCCGCAATGCCGGCGCGCCGCCGCATTTCAGGCTCCCGCACCGCCATGCCGTATTACACCTGGTACCCGGCGGGCATCTTCGGCATGATCGCCTGCGCCTGCAGGCGTACCATCTCGGCCAGCTCCGCCTCGCCAGGGCAGGACGGGATCGAGGCAATCGCCCCCGCCAGGATATCCTTCAACCGCGCCACGGCGCCTTCGACGCCGTACTCCGCAACAGCGTTAGGCCGTCCGTGCAGGTCGTCCTGCCCCACCGGCTTGCCCAGGGTCTTTTCATCCAGCACGGCATCGCGCAGATCGTCCGCCACCTGGAAGGCCTCGCCGATCAAGGCTCCAAGGTCACCCCAAGGCTCCGCATCATGCCCCGCCGAAATCGCGCCCATCTCCGTCGCGGCGATGAAAAGTGCTGCCGTCTTCGAGCGGTGATAGGCCACAAGGTCCACGTCCCGCTCGCTTTCCCAGCCTTGCCCGGCGCAGATCCCCCCGGGCATGCCAGTCCGCGTTGCCATCGCCCGTATCAAGCGCAGGCCCCGCGCCGGGTCCTCTTCGGCGGCCCGCGCCAGGATATCGAACGCCAGGATGATGAGGCTGTCACCTGTCAGCACCGCCAACGGCTGCGAATAGGCCTTGTGCACAGACGGCTTGCCGCGCCGCAGCTCTGCATCATCGAAACAGGGCAGGTCGTCATGTACCAGCGACGCACAATGGATCACCTCCAGCGCCGCTGCCGCCGCATCGCTCAGCGCGGGTCGGTCGTCGCCGCAGGCCGTCGCCACGGCCATCAGGATCGTCGGTCGAATTCGCGCCCCGCCCGGCAGGCAGGCATAGCCCAGCGCCTCGGACAGTTGCGCCGGCGCCTCCTGTCCCTGCGTCATATCCAGCGCGCGCAAAACGGCGGCATCAATTCGCTGCGAGAGGGGCATGTGGCGCTCCTTGGTCAGGGCAGATGTCACCACATGGCGACATGCAATGTGTAAACTATACTGGACACTCTGCGGTTTCGAGTCAACAATCCCTGACATGACACAATCGAGCCACCCGGCCTCAGACGCGCCCCACGCCGCAATCATCGGCGCAGGGATTGGCGGCCTGGCTACTGCCGCGCGCCTCGTTGGCGCCGGGCTACGCGTCACAATTCTGGAACGCCACAGTCACCCCGGCGGCAAGATGCGCACCGTGCCGTCCGCCGCCGGCCCCGTGGATACCGGCCCGACCGTCCTGACCATGCGCCCGATGTTCGAGGATATCTTCGCCGCCCTAGGCACGCGCCTGACCGATCACGTCACCCTGCACCGTCAGCACCTGATCGCCCGCCATTTCTGGCCCGACGGCAGCACGCTCGACCTCTTCGACGAACCGGCGCGCAACATCGACGCTGTCGCCGCCTTCGCCGGTGCCCGCGCAGGGCGGCAGATGCGCAGCTTCTCCGACCGCGCCCGCGCCCTTTTCGAGGGGTTCGACGCACCGGTGATGCAATCCCCCGAGCCAACGCTGACCGCACTCACCTCCCACGTCCTGCGTCACCCGCACCTCATCCGCCAGATGGCCCCGAACAAAACCCTCGCGCAGCTTCTGGACTCCAGCTTCAGCGACCCGCGCCTGAGGCAGCTCTTCGGCCGCTACGCCACCTATGTCGGCGGCTCGCCCTACCACGTGCCCGCCCTTCTGGCGCTGATCTGGCAGGCCGAGTTATCCGGCGTCTGGGTGGTCGAGGGTGGCCTGAACCGGCTGGCCCACGCACTGGCCGACGCAATCACCCAAGCTGGCGCCACGATCCACTACGACACCCATGTCGACCGCATCTGCACCGAAAAGGGCCGCGCGGTGGGCGTGACCATGCAAGGCGGCCGCCACCTGAGAGCAGACGCCGTCGTGTTCAACGGCGACCCACGCGCACTGGCCACCGGCGCGCTCGGCCCCGGCCTTGGCCGCGTGGCACACCAAACCACTGAAATCCCCCGCAGTCTTTCAGCGGAGGTCTGGGCGTTTGCCGCCAAGGCATCGGGACCGGAGTTGGCCCATCACAACGTCTTCTTCCGCGCCGACCCGAAGCCCGAGTTCGAAGCCCTCATGCAGGGCCGACGCATCCCCGATCCCACACTTTATGTTTGCGCCATGGATCGCGGCCTGCCCGCCGCGCCGCCCGCGCTTGAACGCTTCGAAATCATCGCCAACGCCCCACCCCTGCAGGACCCATCCGGTCCAGAAGAGTTCACCGCATGTCAGACACGCACCTTCCAGACGCTGGCCCGTTTCGGCCTCGGCTTCGACCCATTGCCGGGACCGAAGGCACTGACCACGCCCTCGGGCTTCGACCAACTGTTTCCCGAGAGCAGCGGATCCCTCTACGGGCAAAGCCCGCATGGCACGATGGCGGCCTTCCAGCGCCCGACCGCCCGGACACCGGTCAAGGGCCTCTACCTGGCGGGCGGCGGGGTCCATCCGGGGGCGGGGGTGCCGATGGCGGCCCTCTCCGGACGGCATGCGGCCGAGGCGATACTGACGGACCCAATTTCAACCTCGCCGTCCCGCCCAACGGCTATGCATGGTGGTATGTCGACGGCCTGAAAGACGGCGGCGGCCGCGCCATATCGATCATCGCATTCATCGGCTCGGTGTTCTCGCCCTGGTACGCCTGGTCCGGACGGCGCAACCCGGAAAACCACGTCTGCATCAACGTCGCCACCTATGGCCCCGGCGGGCGCTTCACCATGACCGACCGCGGCACCAGCGCCCTGCGCCAGACCACCGACAGCTTCACCGTCGGCCCCTCGTCGCTGCACTGGAAGAACGGGCAACTCGTCATCGACATCAACGAGATCGGCGCCCCGCCGATGATCTCCCGCGTCCGGGGCCGCGTCGCCGTCACGCCCTCCGCGATGACAAGCGTGGAGCTGCCCCTAACCCCCGACGGCGCCCATGTCTGGCGCCCCTTCGCACCTACCGCACAGATCAGCGTCGATCTCGACGCGCCGGGCTGGCAATGGGACGGCCACGGCTATTTCGACGCCAATTTCGGCACGCGGGCTTTGGAACAGGACTTCACCTATTGGACCTGGGGTCGATTTCCGACCGGGACGGGCAGCACTTGCTTTTACGACGCCACCCGCCTCGACGGCTCCAAACTGGGGCTCGGTATCCGCTTCGACGATCAGGGCGACGCCCGGGTCGTGACGCCGCCGCCGAAAACCCGGATGAAACGCACAGCATGGGGCGTCTATCGCGAAGGCCGGGCGGACCCGGGCCACATCCCGACGCAAGTGCAACCGATGCTCGACGCGCCCTTTTACGCCCGCGCCGCTGTGCGCAGCGTGATCGACGGCGAGGAAACCACCGGCGTACACGAGGCCCTTGATCTCAAACGCTTTCGCTCGCCGTTTCTGAAGCCCATGCTGGCGGTCCGTGTCCCCCGCCGCGCGGGTTGGACTTTCGCGGGCGACTGACGCCCGCCGCCAATTTCTTTCAAAGAAATTGAAGCGGAATTTTCGAAAATTCCGCTACCCGCTCCATGCCTGGAACCCCACGGCCCCGCCGTAGATCCCCAGCATCGTCAGACTCTCCCAGCCCATATTGGCCGGACCAGACTTCTCACGCAGGATCAACCCGATCAGCAATACCGAAGTCATCGCCAATCCCACAACAACCCAGAACAGATCGCCCGTGCCGATGGCATGATACAGCGAGCCGTCGCGATAGCTGATATCCGACAGCGTCAGGAACAGCACATCGAACGTGTTGCCCCCGATGATCCCGCCCACGGCCAGCTGCAACGCGCCACGCCGCACCGCGGCCAGCGTCGTGACCAGCTCCGGCATCGACGTCACCACCGCCGTCATCAACGCGCCCACCAACGCCGAGGACAGACCCAGCTGCTCGGTCAACGCCCCCGCCGACCGCGCAATCGCATAGCCCGCCACTCCCAAAAGCAGCATCAGCGCCAGGAACGGCACCAACAACGAGGTCACGCTTTTCCGTGCGTCTTCCTCGTCTTCAGGCTGGTCGTCGCGAGTCTCTTGCGTGTCCACGGCCCGCCACATCGGGCTTTGCCGGACACCGACACTCGCGTAGGCGCCGAAAAGATAGATGCCCACCAGCACGATCGAGGCCGGATGCACCGACCAGAACGCCATTTCGGGCATCACATAGGCGGCCAACGGCACCACCATCATCAACATCAGCAATGTGCTTTGAAAGAGGTTCGCCACATCCGCCGCCGCATGTTCCAGGTTCGCCCGGCGATGGATCAGGTCCGCCAGCGCCAGAAACGCCGTCTGCGCTGCGATTCCGCCAACCCCGTTGGAAAACGCCAGGCTCGCACGCCCATCCAGTGCCGAAGTTATGGAAACCACAGTACCCGACAGCGACGTCGCGGCACCCAGCAAGAGCCCCCCGGTCACCGCCTCGCCCAACCCGGACCGGTCCGCGATCCGGTCCGCCATCCCGGTCATTTTCGTACCTGCGATCAGGATAACAAGCGCTGCCCCTGCAAAAACGATCAGGTTGGCTGTCAGGGAGAGGTCAGAGAGCATAACGCTTCAACGGCGCAGCCATTCGCCGGGTTCCATGCCAGTCCGCAACACTCAGCGCCGCGCCTCGGCGCGTACCACCTCTGGGTTGAGCCGCATCACAGACAGGTTCAGCGCTCCGGCGACGCTGACCCAGGCGAGGTAAGGCACGAACATCAGCCCGGCCAGCCAATCCACCTGCCACAGCGCGATCATCCCGCAGAACACCGCGATCCACAGACCCACCAGCACAACCAGCCCCAGCCGGATCCGTCGCAGCCCGAAGAACACCGGCGTCCACAGCCCGTTCAGCGCGATCTGCAACGCCCACAGCGCCATCGCCACGGCGTTGTCGGGGCTGACCGCCGCCCGTGCGCCCGCCCCCGCCATCAGCAGGTAGAGCGTTGTCCACGCCACCGGGAAAAGCCAGTTCGGCGGCGTCCATGTCGGCTTGTTGAGGTCCTCGTACCACTTGCCCGGCGGGAACAGTGCCCCCGTCGCCCCCGCCGCAAAGCAGGCCGCAAGAAAGATTGCAAAGCAAAGCCAGATCATGGTCTCGATCTAGCGTGCCTCCCCGACACCGGCAAGGCCGGATCGTCCCGGTCCCGCGCCTTCAGCGTCGCCAATGTCGAACACAGCGCCTCGCTCCAGTCGCGCCCCGGGACCGTTCGCTCTGCCGCCGCCTCCACCAAGTAGGCCACCTCGGGCAAGGGCCGCGCGTGCAGCACGGCCGAGCGCGGCATCATCATCGTGCCGCCCGCACGCAGGCTCGCAAGCATCAGCCAACCCAGCTTCTGCGCGCCCGTGGTCCGCGCCCGATGCGCGATGGAATCATGCCCCAAACGCCGCAACTGCCGCCCGATCCCGGCATAGATATACCGCGCCGCGAAGATCCCGGGTCGGGCACTTAAGGGCAGCGTCGCCACCCCAGCCTCGGACCGGGCATAAAGCCCCTCGGCCTCGCGCAACAACCTCGCGATCACCCGGTGCAGCGCCGGCGACATCTGCGGGCCCGCCAGGAACGCCGCCTCGTCCACCCCTTCGTCTTCCATCCAGTCGCGCGGCAGGTACAGGCGCCCTTCGCGGGCATCCTCTCCCACGTCGCGGGCGATATTGGTCAACTGCATCGCCACGCCCAGATCACAGGCCCGCGCCAGCCCGTCGGCCTCGCGCATCTCCATCAGCACGCACATCATCGCGCCCACCGCCGAGGCCACCCGGGCGGAATAGGCGCGAAGCTCCGACAGGCTGTCATACCGCCGGCCCTGCGCGTCCCATGCCAACCCCTCCAGCAAGGCCTCGGGCAATTCACGCGGCATGTCGAACCGCGCGACCATTGCGGCAAAGGCCCGGTCCGCAGGCGCATTCCTCGGCACCCCGCGATAGGCCAGGTCCAACCGCTCGTGCAGCCGCGCCACCGCCTCGGCCTTCTCGGAATGCAGGTCAACCGAGTCGTCCGCCAACCGGCAGAACGCGTAAAGCGCCAGCGCCGGATCGCGGACACGCCGCGGCAACAGTTTCGAGGCCGCATGAAACGACCGCGACCCGTCCCGGATCGCCTCGCGGCAATGCGCCATGTCGGCGGCTTCCGTGCGCGTCAATTTCATGTCACCCGCACCTCGTCCGCATGCGGCACCAACTTGCCCAGCACCTCGGCGCTCGACACCACGCCCGGCAGTCCCGCACCGGGATGCGTCCCCGCCCCGACAAGGTAAAGCCCCGCCACTTCCTCGCTCACGTTATGCGGCCGGAAATAAGCGCTCTGCAAAATGCGTGGTTCCAGCGAAAAGCCCGATCCATGCGGGCTCAGGTACCTGTCCCGGAACGTCTCGGGCGTGAACACTACCGAGGCGGTCAGATGATCGCCCAGCCCCGGCAGCAACTGCTCTTCCAGCACCGCCTGCACCTTCCGGCGATAGCTCTCCGCCTTCTCGCCCCAATCAACCGGTTCGTCGAATCCCAGATGCGGCACGGGGCTCAGCGCATAGAAGGTGTCATCCCCCTCCGGCGCGGCACTCGGGTCCGTCACCGTGGGCCGGTGCACGTAAAGGCTCATGTCCTCGGACAGCTTGCCGTTGATGAAGATGTCCTTCACCAGCCCCTGGTAGCGCGGCCCATTCAGGATCGTATGGTGCCCCACATCGGCCCATTTACCACGCGTGCCCTTCGTGCCGAAATACCAGACGAACAGCCCCATGGACCACCGCGACCGCTTCAACTTGGGCCCTGTCCAGCGCCGCTTCTTCACGTTGCGCATGAGATGGTCATAGGTGTGCCCCGCATCGGCGTTGGACACGACCACGTCGGCCTCCAGCACTTCGCCACCGGTCAATCGGACACCCGCCGCACGCCCGTCGCGCACTTCGATCTCGTCCACGTCCGCCCCCTGACGCACCAGCCCGCCCTTATCTGCCACGACATCCGCCATGGCGCGGGCAATCGCATCGACGCCGCCCATCGCGTAATGGACGCCGAATTCCTTTTCGAGGTGGCTCACAAGGATATACATCGACGTCACGTTGAACGGATCGCCCCCGATGAACAGCGGGTGAAACGAAAACGCCATACGCAGCCGTTCATCCTTGAACCGCTTCGCCGCATGGGCATAGACCGACCGATCCGCCCGCAGCATCCCGAAGGTCGGCAAGACCTTCACCAGATCCAGGAATCGGTGCATCGACCGCCGCCCCAGATCCTCGAACCCGAACGCATAGCGCCGCTCGCTGTCCTTCAGGAACCGTTCATAGCCTTTTGCGTCGCCGGGGCTCAGCCGCGCCACCTCGGCCCGCATCGCATCGGTATCCTGCCGCGCGGTGAAACGGCTGCCATCAGGCCAGCGGATCTCGTAAAACGGGTCCATCGGGCGCAGATCCACGTCGTCGCGAAACCGCCGCCCACAGGCCGCCCAAAGCTCCTCGAACACCTGCGGCACCGTCACGATGGTCGGCCCAAGATCGAACCGATGTCCGTTCCGCCAGATACTTGAACCGCGTCCGCCGGGGCTGTCCAGTCGGTCCAGCACCGTCACGCGATAGCCCTTTGCGCCCAGCCACATCGCCGAGGCAAGACCACCCAGCCCTGCGCCGATCACCACCGCATGGGGCCGCATGGCCTTCTCGGCCTGCTCACGAAGTGCGGGGTCCAGACGTGTCAACATGCACCCAGACTACATGTGTCAAGTTAAGTTGACAATCGTCCAGTGAAGTTCTTTTATGGGCCGGAACGCGCTGGACAACCGGACGTCGCGATTGGCATGAATGGGATTGCCGAACCGCACGCATTGGCCGAAGGGGGACAGGGTCATCCAAATAGTTAGCCTCAGCTTTTTCCGTTTCGCACCGGGCCTCTCAAGGCTCTGGGCCTTCACCATGATGGGCCTTGCGCGTCCCGCGCTGGCCCGCGTCCCCGGCATCGGCTTCTGGAAGCTGTGCGGCTCGGGCACCGGCGAGGGGTTCACGCCCAAGCCCAACACCGGCGTCTATGCCATTCTCGCCACCTGGCCAGATCTCGCCACCGCGCAGCGCCAGACCTCCGAAGCGCCCATATTCCGCCGCTACGCCCGCCGCGCGGTGGAATGCTATACACTCTTCATGCAAACCACCTCGGCGCGGGGCGCATGGTCCGGCGTGGCCCCTTTCGATCCAGCCGACGCCGCCGGCACCGGCCCCGTTGCCGCCCTCACCCGCGCCACGATCAAGCCTCTTGTGGCGCTGAAATTCTGGCGCCGCGTGCCCGACATCAGCACGGTCATCGGCGCCGATCCCAACGTCGCCTTCAAGATCGGCATCGGTGAGGTGCCGCTTCTGCACCAGGTCACCTTCTCGGTCTGGCCCGACACGGCGGGCATGGCCGCCTTCGCCCGCCACGACGGCCCCCACGCCCGCGCCATACGGGCCGTCCGCGACGGCAACTGGTTCCGCGAAGAACTCTACGCCCGGTTCGACATCGTCGCCGAACGCGGCACGTGGCAGGGCGCCAAACCACTTCAACACCTGGGGGTCGGCGCATGAGCCTCGCCTTTCCGTTCTCCGCCATTGTCGGACAGGACACCATGAAACAGGCGCTGATCCTGACGGCCATCGATCCCGGCCTCGGCGGCGTGCTGGTCTTCGGAGATCGCGGCACCGGCAAATCCACCGCCGTCCGTGCCCTCGCCGCCCTTCTGCCCCCCATCACTGCGGTCAGGGGCTGCCCGGTCAATTCCGAGCGCCCCGAGGAGTGCCCCGATTGGGCCACGGTCGCAGACACCGATCTGGTGGAACGCCCCACCCCCGTCGTGGACCTGCCCCTCGGCGTCACCGAGGACCGCGTCACCGGCGCACTAGACATCGAACGCGCCCTCACCAAGGGCGAGAAAGCCTTCGAGCCGGGGCTCCTCGCCCGCGCAAATCGCGGCTATCTCTACATCGACGAGGTCAACCTGTTGGAGGATCACATCGTCGACCTCCTGCTCGATGTCGCCCAATCCGGCGTCAACGCGGTCGAACGCGAGGGCCTCTCCATCCGCCACCCCGCCCGCTTCGTCCTCGTGGGCTCCGGCAACCCCGAGGAAGGCGAGCTGCGCCCGCAGCTTCTCGACCGCTTCGGCCTCTCGGTCGAGGTCGCCTCACCCACCGATATCGACGAACGGATCGAGGTCGTCCGCCGCCGCGACGCCTTCGACATGGACCGCGAAGGCTTCGTTGCCAAATGGCAGGCCGAGGATGCGAAAATTCGCGACGCCATTCTCGCCGGACGCGCCGCACTTCGCAAACTCGACGCGACCGACGCCATCCTGCGCGACTGCGCCGGCCTCGCCGTGGCCCTCGGTGCCGACGGCCTGCGCGGCGAGCTGACCCTGCTGCGCGCCGCCCGCGCCCTCGCTGCCTATGAGGGCGATGCGGCAATCACCCGCGATCACCTTGCTGCCGTCGCGCCTCTCGCGCTCAGCCACCGCCTGCGCCGCGACCCGTTGGACGAGGCCGGCTCCACCACCCGCGTCACCCGAACCGTCGCCGAAACCTTCGGATGACCGCCGAGGCTGACACCGCCCGGACGCAACGCGCCCTCGCGGCGCTGGCGGTCGACACCGGCGGCCTCAAGGGCCTGACCTTCCGCGCTCGCATGGGCCCCGCCCGGCAGGCTTTTGAGACCGCCCTGCGTAAGCTCCCCGGTCCCCAGCACCGCATCCACCCTGCCATCACTGACGATCAGCTTTTCGGCGGCCTCAACATTGCCGCCTCCCTTGCCGACGGCCGCCCGGTGCGCGATGCGGGCCTCGCCGATCAGCCCACCATGCTCACCCTCACCATGGCCGAGCGCACGCCCTCCGGCCTCGCCGCCCGCCTCGCCCAACTGCTCGATGCGGATCGCGGCCACGCGCTCATCCTGCTCGACGAAGCCGCCAGCGCGGACGAAGGCGCGCCGCTAGCCCTGCTCGACCGCCTCGCCTTCCACATAGAGCCGACCGAGGCCGCCACCCCCGTCCGCCTGCCCGCCGCCGCCGATCTTGATGCCGCCCGCAAACGCCTGCCCCGTGTGCAGGTATCCGATGACGCCCTGCCGACGCTCGTCACCCTCGCCGCCCGCTTCGGCATCCACAGCCTGCGCGCGCCCAGCCTCGCCTTGCGCGCCGCCCGCGCCCTCGCCGCGCTCAACGCCGAGATGACAGTCACCGACGCCCACCTTCAGGAAGCCGCCGAACTGGTCTATCCCTCCCGCGCCACCATGATGCCGCCTGAGGCTGAAGAAGAAACAATGCCCGAAACGCCGGAGCCGGACCAGTCCGCCCCCCCCGATACCGAGGGCGATCAATCCCTCACCGACCTGCCTGAAGACATCCTCGTTTCCGCCATCGCAGCCCTTCTGCCGCCGGACATCCTCGACCGCCTCGCCGCCAAATCCACACGGCCCGCGAACGCCACCGGCAGCGGCGCGGGCGACCGCCGCCGCGGCAACCGCCGGGGCCGTCCACTGCCCTCGCGTCCGGGCCGCCCCTCGGCCCAAGCCCGGATCGACCCGATCGCAACGCTCCGCGCCGCCGCGCCCTGGCAGACCCTCCGCAAAACCGGGCGCAACGCCGACCGCGCGCTTGTGATCCTGCCGTCCGACATCCGCATCAAGCGCTTCGAGGACCGCTCCGACCGCCTTCTTATCTTCACCGTCGACGCCTCCGGCTCCGCCGCCGTCGCCCGGCTGGCCGAAGCGAAAGGCGCGGTCGAACTCATGCTGGCGCAAGCCTACGCCCGCCGCGATCAGGTTGCCCTTCTGGCCTTTCGCGGCACCGGCACGGAAACGCTCCTGCCACCCACCCGCTCGCTGGTGCAGGCCAAACGCCGCCTCGCCTCGCTGCCCGGCGGCGGCGGCACGCCCCTCGCCTCTGGCCTGATGGCCGCAGGCGATCTTGCCCAGCTGGCCCGGGGCCGCGGCCTCACGCCGATGCTGGTCCTGCTGACGGACGGCCGCGCCAACATCCCGCTCACCGGCGACCCTGACCGCGCCACCGCGAACGACGACGCCACCCGCATCGCCGCCAGCCTGCGCGCGCAGGGCCTGTCCGGCGTGCTGGTCGACACCTCCAACCGCCCCACCGACACGGCTCGCACCGTCGCTGCGGCTCTCGGCGCGCGCTACCTCGCCCTGCCCCGCGCCGACGCCCACGGGATCAGCACCGCCGTCGCGACGGCGCTCGAGGCCTAAGGCGTATGGATTGGGCTCGCGACCTGCCCGACTGGCCCCACGCCTCAGCCTCGCGTCGCGTCCGCCATCGCCCGCACGAATGGCACATTCAGGAATGGGGCAGCGGCCCCACGCTCCTGCTGCTGCACGGCGCTGGCGCCAGTACGCATACCTGGCGCGCACTGATCCCCCGCCTGTCGCAAGATCATCACGTCATTGCCCTCGACCTGCCCGGCCACGGCTTCACCCGTGCGGGCAACATCTCCCGCCTCGGCCTCGCCAAGACCGCCGAAGATATCGCCGCGCTCTGCGCCTCCGAGTCCTGGCAGCCGCAGGCCCTCATCAGCCATTCCGCCGGCACCGCCGTGGCGCTTGACCTGGCTTCCCGCCTGCCCGGCGCCCCCGCCGTGATCGGCTTAAATGCCGCGCTCGACCGGTTCGAAGGCATGGCGGGCTGGCTCTTCCCGATGCTGGCCAAGCTCCTGGCGCTGAATCCGCTCACCGCCATTGCCTTCTCGGCGGGCGGCGCCCGACCGGGCCGCGCCCGCAACGTCATCCGCGCCACCGGCTCCACGCTCTCCGAAGAGGGCCTTGCCTATTACAGCCGCCTGCTCGCCGACCGCGCACATGTGGACGGCACGCTTCAGATGATGTCCCGCTGGAGCACCGACGCGTTGCTCGACCGCCTGCCCGAGATCAAAAACGACGTGCTTCTTATCACCGGCGACCGCGACACGGCCGTGTCGCCCGAGGTCTCGGACCGCGCCGCCGCCCTCCTGCCCGATGCCGAGCGCATCGGGCTGGACGGCCTGGGCCACCTCGCCCACGAGGAAGATCCCGACCGCCTTTGCGACATCATGCTGTGTTGGCTGCAAGGCAAATCTTTTTAGAAAAGATTTGCCAAAAGCTTTCTCAAAGCTTTTGGCCTCACCCCTGCCCGAGCGCCTTTTGCCCCTTCCGGCTGTACCCTCGCGTCATCCGGTCCGCGATCATCGCAAGCGTCGCCATCCCGATCCCGGCAATCATCCCCACGCCGAAATCCCCGTTATTGAGACCAATGTATATCTCCTGGCCCAAATCGCTTGTCCCCACCAGCGCCGTGATCACCAGCATCGCGACCCCGAACATGATCGTCTGGTTGAGCCCCAGCAGCAGCTGCGGCAGCGCCAGCGGCAATCGCACCCGCCACAGCATCTGCCACCGGGTCGAGCCGCACGCCTTTGCGGCCTCGATCACCTCCGGGCTGACCCCGCGCAACCCGTGTTCTGCATAGCGGATCGCCGGCACAATCGCATAGGCCATGATCGCAAGAAGCGCGGTGAAATCCCCCAGCTTGAAGAACATCACGAAAGGGATCAGGATCACGAAAAGCGGCATCGTCTGCAACGTGTCGCTTATGGGCCGCAGAAAGGCCGACACCGCATCGTTCTCGGACGCAATCACCCCCAGCGTCGTGCCCAGCAGGAACGACAGCGCCACCGCCAGCCCGCACAGGTAGAACGAAATCGTCGCCTCGGCCCAGACACCCGCCAGCATCAGGAACGCCAGCCCCAGCGACGTGCCAATCGCCAGGCGTCGCCCGCCCGCCTGCCACGCCAGCAGCACCATCACGCCCGCAATCGACAGCCACGGCAGACCCGTGATCCCGAAATAGAGCAGGATCGCCAGCAGCGCGACACCGATGGCCGCCTGCACCCGGCGCCGCACCAGCAACCAACCGACCAGCCCCGCCATCGCCACGGCGTATCCGACCTTCATCGGCAGGGTGAACTCGAACCCCCAGGAAAACGGGCTTATCGTCTCATCGAGCCCCATTTTCACCGGCAGCATCAGGTAAAACAGCGCCGTTGTCTTGATCGCCTTGATCGCGCCCGCGTATTCGACCAGCAACCAGTTGAACGCGTCGTTCATCGCATCCGCCGGATAGACCTCCCACGCCCGCGGATACTCCTGCAAGAACGGGAACACCCGCGCCAGTCCCAGCATCAGCACCGCGAACACCGCCGCCACGATCCAGTAACGGTAGCGGGCAATAAAGCTCTCGTCCTCGCCCCCGTCCGGCGACCGCCCCATCGCGGCCCGCGCCGTGACCCGGTCCATGACCATCGCCATCAGTGCGATCACCACGCCCGCCAGTATCGCCTCCGCCACGTTCGCCTTGCGGATATGGGTCAGCACCTCCCAGCCGATATCGGACGTGCCCCCGATGATCGACGCGATGATGATCATCGAGAACGCCGCCATCATCGTCTGGTTCACGCCCAGCAATATCTGCCGCAGCGCGCTCGGCACCCGCACCCGCCAGAACATCTGGCCCGCCGTGGCCCCCGCCATCATGCCCGCCTCGATCACCTCCTCATCGACGCGCGACAGCCCCAACGTCGTGTTCCGCACCATCGGCGGCACCGCGTAAAGCACCGAGGCGATCAGCCCCACCACCGGCCCGAAACCGAACAGCAGCAGGATCGGCAAGAGATAGGCAAAGACCGGGATCGTCTGCAACGTGTCCATCGTGGGCGTGATGACCCGCTCGGCCCGGCCGGAATAGAACGCCCACGTCCCCACGCAGAACCCGATGGCAACAGCGAGCGGCACCGACACCATGACCAGCGCCAGAGAGTTCATCGACTCGTGCCAATAGCCGATCACCACCATGTAGAACATCGCCAGAAACGTGAACACGGCCAGTTTCCAGCCCGACACCGCGAAGGACGCGATCACCAGCAGGCCCACCGTCAGCGCCCAGGGCATCCAGTGCAACAGGCCGCGCACCCACGACATCGGGTAATCCATCAGGTCCGAAAACGCGCGAAACGCCGGCCCTGCCGTCTCCACCACCCAACCCATGCCGGTGTTCAGCCACTCGGTCATCGGCCATTCCCACGCCTCGGGGAATTCCATCAGCCATCCCAGCCGGTCTCGAAAGCCAAGCGCCACCAGCGTGAGACCGATCAGCGCGAACCACGCCCAATGGGTGCGGTCCCCGCTCATGCCGGGGCCTCCTCCTCTTCCGACAATCGCGCCAGCGCCCGGACCACGCTCTGCGCCGTGACCACGCCGGTCACCGTGCCGCCCTGCTCCACCGCCAGCCCCTCGCGGTTGGCCGACAGCATCGGCAAAAGCGCCTCGACCGACACATCGCCCGCCACCCGCTCGCGCCCCTCGGCAGACCCGGCATCCGGGTCCGTCACCTCATGGGCGCGCAGCACCCGGACCATGGGGACGTCATTGGTGAACTCGGCCACGTAATCATCCGCCGGATTGGTGATCAACTGCGCCGGCGTGCCGGTCTGCACCACGCACCCGCCGCGCATGATCATCATCCGGTCCGCCACGCGCAACGCCTCCAGAAAATCATGCGTGATGAACACGATGGACTTGTGCAAATCATTCTGGATGCGCAGGAACTCGTCCTGCATCTGCCGCCGGATCAACGGGTCGAGCGCAGAAAACGGCTCGTCCAGCAACCACAGGTCCGGGTCCACAGCCAGCGACCGGGCAATGCCCACCCGCTGCTGCTGCCCGCCGGAAAGCTGATGCGGATAGCTTTTCTCGCGCCCTTCCAGCCCCACCAGATCGATCACCTGACCCACCCGCTCGCGGGTATGATCCGCCGCCGCACCTTGCAGGCTCAGCGGAAAGGCGATGTTCTCCCACACGCTCAAATGCGGCATCAGGCCGAAATTCTGGAACACCATCCCGATCTGGTGGCGGCGCACCTCGATCATCTCCTTGTCGGATTTCGCGCGCAGGTCCTCGCCATCCAGCAGGATTTCACCATGCGTCGGCTCCACCAGCCGCGACAGGCAGCGCACCACCGTCGACTTGCCCGACCCCGACAGGCCCATGATCACGAAAATCTCGCCCACGGCGACGTCAAAGCTCACATCGGCAGCCGCCGGAATGGCCCCGTCCTCGCAGATGCGCTCGGCCAGCGCCGGTGTCTCTTCCACAGGCTGGCCGCCCGGAAAATACTGCTCCGGTTTCTTGCCGTAGACCTTCCAGATATGACGGCAGGACAGCCTCGGCTGGTCCGTCGCGCCATCGCTCTCATACGTGTCGCTCATGCTGCCCCTGTCCCCGCTGATACGAAAAGGCCGGGCGTCGGAACCCCCGGCCTTTTCAAAGCGTTCATGCGCACCTTACTGCGCGGCCTTTCCGGCCTCGACCCAGGGACCCCAGGTCGCCTCATTCGCGTCGATCCACTCGGCCACAACCTCTTCCAGGTCACGACCTTTCTGGTCGATCTCCAGCATCAGGTTGTTCTGCACCTCGTTGTCGATGGAAATCTCGTTGAAGACCGCCGCAACGCCCGGGTTCGCCTCGGCGAACTCGGCATTGATGATCTTGTCGATCGACGCCTGTTGGAAGCCGCAGGCCGCCCCGCGCTCCTGGCCTTCTTCCTCGACACATTCACCGTCAGCGGGGTCCCACGCGACCCATTCCATTTCCATGTCCGCGAACAGCCAATGCGGCTGCCAGAACATCATCAGGATCGGGTCCTGCGTCGCCACCGCCGATTTCAGTTCGGCGATCATCGCGCCTTCCGATCCGCCCGCGACCGGCTCGAACGGGATGTCGATCATCGAGACCACATCCTTCGACCGGGTACCCCAGTCGGCGGGATAGGTGATCAGCCGCCCCTTTGGAAATGTGTCGGCGGCGGCAAAGGCCTGCGCACAGTCATAGAGCGCTTCGTAATCCGGCAGGCCGGGGCATTGCTCTTTCATGTAAGGCGGATAGATCCAGCCCTCCTGCGGTTGCAGGCCCAACTGGCCCACCACGGTGATGTCGCCCGATTCCACCGCCTTGGGATAGATGTCGCCCACGTTGTTGGTCCAGACCTCGGGCTGCAGGTGCAGATCCCCATTGGCGATGGCGGCGAATTGCGGCACGGCCCCGGCGGTCACGTATTCCACGTCGTGCCCGGCCTTTTCCAGCAGCGTGCCGGTGATATGCGCCGAGATATGCTGACCCGTCCACTCGTTGATCGGAATGCGCACCGTCTCGGCCTGCGCCATCCCGGCTCCGGCCAGTGACAGGCCCGCGGCCCACAAGACAGATTTCATCTTCATCGTTCTCTCCCTGTTTTTATTGATGCAGATCATGGCCATCATCATGCGACGTCCGCAACGTGGACCCAAGTGTAAATGTTTATTGACCAGCGAGTTAATAAAAATAACCTCATATCGGGCGTCCGCGGCGCGGCTGCCGGTTTCATGAGCATAGCGACAGGGAGGGATGCCGTGCCGTTGAAAGTTGCCGAAAAGTGGTTTCATACCAGAGACATGGGCGATGGCGTCACGCTCATCTGGGAGCCCCATGTCGCGCCATGGTTGCGCTGCAATATCTGGCACATCAAAGGACGGGACCGCGACCTCGTGATCGACACCGGCATGGGCCTGCGCCCGATGACGCGCGAGCTGGCGCAGCTGACCGAACGCCCCCTCAGCGCCATCGTCACCCACACGCATTTCGACCATTCGGGCGGGTTGCACGAGTTCGACCACCGCTGTGGCCACCTCGCGGAATCCGATATCATCGCCGAGCCCACGCCCGACAACACTTACGCCGACGCGGGCTTTGTCCGGGCCGAAACCTTCACCGCCCTGCCGTATGAGGGCTTCTCCCACGAGCAGTATATGGTCAAGCCAGCTCCCCTCTCTGCCCTGCTGGACGAGGGCGACATGATCGACCTCGGCGACCGCGTCTTCACCGTCTTTCACCTGCCCGGCCACAGCCCAGGCTCTATCGCCTTGCACGAGGCCAGAACCGGCCTGCTGTTCAGCGGCGATGTGGTCTATGACGGCGACCTGATCGACGACATGGACCACTCCGACCCCGAAAAGCTGGCCGAGTCCCACGCCCGCCTGCGCGAGCTCGACGTCACCACCGTCCACGCTGGCCACTTCAAATCCTTCGGCCGGGACAAGATGATTGAAATCCTCGACGAATACCGCGACGGTGGCCGCCGTCTGGGCGACGCGGATGCGTGGCTCAGCGACATGATCGCTAGGAGCAGACCGCATTGACCAAACGCACAGCGATCATCACCGGAGGGCTGGCAGGCATCGGCCTCGCCACCGCCCGCTTGCTGCACCAAGCCGGACACACCGTCGGCATCGGGGCCCGGCGCGGCGACGACAGATCGCTTCAGGACATGGCGCGCGACACCGTCGGTGCGGATGTCTTCGTCGCCCCGCTCGACGTGCGCCAGCGCGGCTCGGTCGCGGCCTTCTGCACTTCGGTCAAGAACCAGTTCGGCACGCCGCAGATACTCGTGAACGCCGCCGGAGTCACCCGGCACCAGACCGTCTCCGACCATGACCTCGACGCCTGGGACGACGTGATCGAAACCAACCTCACCGGCACTTTCCTGATGATCCACGCATGCCTGCCCGACATGATGGCATCGGGCTGGGGCCGGATCGTCAACATCGCCTCCACCGCCGCCACATCGGCGGTCGCCGACCACCCCGCCTATTGCGCGTCCAAGTCCGGCGTGCTCGGCCTCTCCCGCGCCGTGGCACTGGAGGGCGCGCCGCACGGCGTCACCTGCACCACCGTCAGCCCCACATGGGTCGAAACCGAGATGCTGCGCGACTCTGCCGCCACCATCGCGGACCAGAACGGCACAACACAGGCCGAGGAAATCGCGGAATTGGCCAAGGCCAACCCGCAAAACCGCCTCGTTCAGCCGGACGAGGTCGCCGCCATCGTCGCCTTCCTGTGCTCCGACGCCGCCCCCGGCCTCACCATGGAAGACATCCAGATCAACGCCGGTGCCCACTGGTAAGCGCGGCTCAGATCACCCGCCTCGCCCGCCACGCCATGACCGCAGGCTCGATCAGCCCCGCCGACAGGATCAACGGTAGGCCCACCACCTCCTGTATCCCGAACCGCTCGCCCGCCCACAGGGCCGCGGTCACCGTCGCCACCACGATCTCTGTCATGAACAGCAGCCCCACCAGACCGGGGTTCAACCGCGACGGCGCATAGATCGTGGCAAAGGATCCGGGCAGGATCAGGATCAGCGCCACCGGCAGGAACCACACCATAGGCGACAGCACAGCGTCGCGGTCCGGCACCGCCGCGATCCCCTGCGCCGTGGCAAGCCCCGCCACGAGCACCGCCACGATGGCCCCCACCACCAGGAAATTCACCGCATGGGTCAGGATATGCACCCGCCGTTCCGTCAGGATCAGCGTGCAGCCCACCGCCCAGAACATCCCCGACACCAGCCCGCACCAGTCGCCCGCATTGCGCGGCAGCGGCAGGCCCGTGTCATCGGCAAAGATCACCACCAGCCCCAGCAATCCCACGCCGATCGACAGCCACCGATACCACGTCATCCGGTCGCCCAGGAAAATCCAGCCCAGCAGGAACCCCCAGATCGGCGTCATGTAGAACAGCAGCACCGCCCGCACCACCTCGGTGTAAAGCAGCCCAGCAGCATACAGCGCGAACGCCACCCCCGCCAGAACGCCCCCCAACAAAGGCCGCAGTCCCTGGCCGTAATCCGCGCGCAGCACCCACATCACCGGCAGGCTCATCAGCGCGGGCAGCACCATGAACACCACCATCGCCCAGGGCGCATCCAGCCCCGCCTGCTCCAGCATCCGCAGCGGCAGCCAGAATATGCCCCAGCACAAGCCCGCAAAAAGCCCGGACAGGACCGCCCTGCTGTTGCCCTCGGCCACCGCGTATCTCCTTCGTTGCGTAGTCTCATATGCCAGTCAGGCATCATCAAAGGACAAAGGCAAGGCACAGCGGCCCCGCCTTCGCGTTTCATATGTCTGCTGCCGCGAATGCCGCGTCAGGCTGCCCGGTCGGGGACATCCACCAGCTTTCCGCGCGGAATCTCACAGGCCTTGTCGTAAAGCGGCGTCTCGGCCAGCGTCGCGGCATACATCTGCCCGTCATTGCCCTCGACCATCAGCTCCGTGCCCGGGCCGGCCTCTGTGCTATCCATCAGCGCAAATCCGATCCCGTGCCCCAGGTAAGGCGAGGTCGCCCCTGCCGTCACCCGGCCCGCAACCTTGCCGTTCCACTCCACGCGCCCGTTCACCCGCGGCTCACCATTCGGACAGATGATCCCGTGCAGGCGCTGCCCCTTTTCGGCCTTCTCCAGCGCGGCCTTGCCGATGAAATCGTCCTTGTCCAGCGCCACGAACCCGCCCAGCCCCACGTCATACGGGGTGGTGGTCTCGTCGAAATCCGAATTTGCGTTCAGGATCCCCGCCTCGATCCGCCTGATATTCATCGAATCCAGCCCAAACATCCGCATCCCATAAGGCGCCCCCGCCTTCTCCAGGTGCGCCCACAGGGCGGCGGCATCGTGGTGCGGCTCGGTGTAGAACTCCCAGCCCAACTCGTTGGTATACCCGGTGCGCGAAATCAGCACCTTCTGCCCGCCGAACTCCACCCAGGCGCTGCCGAAATACCCGAACGGATCGGGGATGCCATCCTTCGCCGCATCCTTCAGAACCTCCATCGACAGCGGCCCCTGGATCTGGCTAACGTTCACCTCCGGGTCCAGGATCTCCACATCCATCCCCTTCGCGTGCGCCCGCGCCCAGTTGACGAAATCGCCGTCCGCCTGCGCGTACCAGAACCGATCCTCGGCCAGCCGCACGAAAACCCCGTCCACGATCAGCCCGCCATCGTCGAAACAGGCAATGCCATAGCCGCACCGACCGACCTTCACCTTGGAAATATTGTTGACGAACAAAAGGTTCATCAACTTCTCGGCGTCCGGCCCCTTGAACTCGATCGGCCACTCGCCGGTGTGCAGGCACGCCGCCTTCGTCCGCAACAGCCAATAGCCCTCGTCGGTCGGCAGATCATCCATGTAGACGCACATGAAACGCCGGTTGTAGACGCAGTAGTGCGGGCCGTGCCGCGCCTCAATCTCGTGATAGGCATGGCGGTTGAGGTTGAAATCCCATCCGGCCCCGGGCCGCGAAGTGATCAGGTCGCGGGTCTTGCCGTCGCTCGAAGTCATCATGCCCCTGCCTCCGGGTCCAGCCTTGCGCCCAGCGCGCCCGCCACCAGCTTCTGAAAATGGTGCACCGCGTGTTCGCTCAACTCGGTCAGCCCTTCATCCACGACAAAGCGCCCCTGGTTGTACCCACTCGATTTCAGGCCTTTTTGAACGCTCTCGCACAACTCGATATCCTCGGGCTGCAACACGTCCTTCTGATAGTTGATCGCATCGCGCAGCTGCTGCGTCACCTCGCCATCCTTCACGAACCAGTCCTGGTACTCGACGCAGTGCTCCGGCGCCGTCGGGTTCATCTGCAACACCGACAAGTTCGCCTCGCCCGGATAAGCCCAGATGGTAAAGTTCGGCCAAACGAACCAGCCCGCATATCCGAAATCCACGTCGCCCGCCTCGAACTTGTAGGCCCGCGCGTTCATCGTCCGCGGCTGCCCGGCGCACTGGCTGGAATAAAGCCCACAGGTGATCGTCCGATAGCTGTCCATGTCCACCAGGTCGACGAAATCATGGTGCGCCGGCGCGCAGTGATAGCACTCCAGAAAGTTGTCCATCAGCACTTTCCAGTTCGCCTCGACCTCGTAGGTGTCGCGCTGCGCGAACTGCAAATCGTCGACCGAAGGGACGTAATGCCGAATCTCGGACTCCAATTCGCCCATCTGTTCGGCGAATGGCGTTGCGCTTTCATCCAGATTGACCAAAACCAACCCACAGAACACCTCCACCTTAACCGGCTTCAGCGAAAACTCCTCCTTGCGGAAGCCCTCGACATTCTCGGTATTCCGCGCCGACCGCAGGTTGCCGTCAAAGTCGAACGCCCACGCGTGATAGGGGCAGGTGATGATGTTCTTCTTGCCCGTCCCGCTGACCAGCTCATGCCCCCGGTGCGGGCAGACGTTGAAGAACGCGTTCAGCTCGCCGGTACGGCTGCGCGCCACGAACACGTTCTGCTCATGGATCTTCACGGTCAGAAACTGCCCCGGCTCGGCCACCTGGCTGACATGCCCGGCATAGAACCAGGTCTTGTAGAAAATCGCCTCCTTCTCCGCCGCCCAGATCTCCGCATCGTGGTAAAACCGCGCGGGCAAGGTGTAGGAATTTTTCGGATCGGCCCGGAACGGTTTGTCCCCGGGCATCAGGTTCAACGTCTGCAAGGTCATGGCGCACTCCATAGCTGGCTGTTGACAGCTTCACCCATTACTGTGGATCATGACAAACGCTCATTTCTCATGTATTTGCCCAAGCCACACTTATGCCAAAATCCCACCTGCCCCCGCTCGACCTGATGGAGCCCTTCGAGGCCGCCGCCCGCCTCGGCAGCTTCACCCGTGCCGCCGACGAACTGTCCGTCACCCAGTCCGCCATCTCCCAGCGTGTCCGCAAGCTTGAGGCCCTGCTCGACACGCAACTGTTCGAGCGCGGCCACCGCGCCATCACCCTCACCCCCGAGGGCCGCGAGCTGCTGATCGGCGTCCGCGCCGCGCTTCAGCACATGACGGCAGCCACCCGCGCGCTCAGACAGCGCGACGACCGCCCCCGCGTACGCCTCGGCGCGGATACCTCAATGGCGCAACTCTGGCTCACCCCCCGCCTGGCCCCGGCCCTGGCAGACAGCCCGCCGCTCATGCTCGACCTGCTGGCCTCCGACACGGAAGCCGAGCTTCTGACCGGTGACATCGCCCTCCTGCACGGTGCGGGCGACTGGCCCGGCTTCACCGCCACGCGGCTCTTCGCCGACGCGGTCTTCCCGGTCTGCACCCCGGACTTTCTCGCACACACTCCGCTCGGCACAGCCGAAGACCTGCTCGCCGCCCCCCTCATCGACCTCGACTACACTCACTGGAACTGGATGAACTGGGGCATCTGGCTGACCGAGGCAGGGCTCGACCCGACCCGCGCCACCACACTGATGCGCACCAACAGCTATATGGCACAGCTCGATGCGGCCCGTGCAGGCCTTGGAGTCGCGCTCGCATGGGAGGGCCAACTGGCCGAGGACCTGACCACTGGGCGCCTCGTCCGGCCCATCGACCACGCCGTCACCACACCCTTCGGCTACTACCTCATCCTGCGCGACACCGCCGAACCGGCCGCGCGCCAACTGGCCCAGAGCCTGCTGCGGGCCGATACCTGACACGCTCCGCCCTCTTTCGCGCCTCAACCTTTGCATTTCTCGCCGCCCACATGCTCAAATCCGACGCGCGCGCCAGCGCCGCCTTGGCAAGCCCCGCGCCGCCTGTTTAACTGTCGGTCGACATCAGACTCACCCCAAGCCAAGAGGTCTCTCATGCGCTACCTCGCGCCAACCACGCTGGATGACGCCATCCAGTTGCTCAGCGGCGATCCCGGCGACTGCCGCGTGCTCGCCGGCGGCACCGACCTGCTCGTCCGCCTGCGCTCCGGCGATGCCGAGCCCGACAGCATCCTCGACATCAAGCGCATCAACGACCTGCGCCAGATCACGCCCGAGGACGGCGGCTGGCGTATCGGCGCCGCGGTCTCGTCCGCCGAAATGAACGAGCACAAGGACCTGAAAGCCGACTACCCCGGCGTGTGCGAGGCCGCCGACCTCATCGGCTCCACCCAGATTCAGGGCCGCTGCACGCTCGCCGGCAACCTCTGCAACGCGTCCCCCGCCGCTGACAGCGTGCCTGCAATGGTCGCCGTCCGCGCCACCGCCCGCGTCGCCGGCCCGAACGGCACCCGTGACGTGCCGGTTGAGGATATTCCCACCGGCCCCGGCAAGACCTCTCTGGAAAAGGGCGAATTCGTCGCCTCGATCTTCCTGCCCGCCAAGCCCGACCGCTCGGGCGATGCCTACCTGCGCTTCATCCCGCGCACCGAAATGGACATCGCCGTGGTGGGCTGCGGCCTGTCGCTCACCCTCGACGACAGCGGCACCTGTACCGCCGCCCGCGTCTCGCTCGGCGCTGTCGGCCCCAAGGTCATGGTGGTCGACGCCGCCGCCAACGCCCTCATCGGAACCAAGCTTGACGATGCCGCAATGGACGCGCTCGCCAAGGCCGCATCCGCCGCCGCCTCCCCCATCGCCGACAAACGCGGCACGGTCGAGTTCCGCACCCACGTGGCCGGCGTGCTGGCCCGCCGCGCCGCCGCCATCGCCAAGACCCGCGCAGAAGGATAAGCCCCCATGAGCAACATCCACGTCACCACCAAGATCAACGGCGACCCCACGGAATATCTCTGCGCGCCCGATGAAACCCTGCTCGACGTCCTGCGCGACCGTCTCGGCATGACCGGCTCCAAGGAAGGCTGCGGCACCGGCGATTGCGGCGCGTGCTCGGTCACCGTCAACGGTCGCCTCGTCTGTTCCTGCCTCATGCTGGGGGCCGAGGCCGAAGGCGCCGAGATCGAGACGATCGAAGGCATGGCCGACGGCGACCAGCTGCACCCGCTGCAACAGAAGTTCATCGAACATGCAGCCCTTCAATGTGGCATCTGCACCCCGGGCATCCTCGTCGCCGCCAAGTCGCTGTTGGAGAAAAACCCCGACCCGACCGAGGAAGAGGCCCGCTACTGGCTCGCCGGCAACCTTTGCCGCTGCACGGGCTATGACAAGATCATCCGCGCCGTGCTCGACACGGCCGCCGACCTCAGAAAGGCATCGTGATGGCACTCGACAGCAAACAGGTTCTGGATACCCAGCAATTCAAGATCGTCGGCACGCGCCCCTTGCGCCCCGACGGCATCGACAAGGTCACCGGCAAGGCCCGCTTCGGCGCCGACATCACCGCGCCGGGGATGCTGATCGGCAAGGTGCTGCGCAGCCCGCACGCCCATGCGCGGATCAAGTCCATCGACACCTCCGCCGCCGAGGCGATCGAGGGCGTCCACGCGGTCGTCACCCGCGCCGACTTCGCGCAGATCACCGATGACGACGCCATCGCCGACATCCTCGACAACTGCATGGCGGGCGAAAAGGCGCTCTATGACGGTCACGCCGTCGCCGCCGTCGCCGCCAGTTCGGGCCACATCGCCAAGAAGGCGCTGAAGGCGATCAAGATCGACTACGAAGTGCTCGACCACGTCACCGACGTCGACCGCGCCATCGCCGCCGGCGCCCCCGTCCTGCACGAGGGCCGCGCCGACGAATCCGTCCCCGAAGGATCCTCGCCCAACATCATGGCCCGCTACGAGTTCGGCCACGGCGACATCGACGCCGGACTGGCGCAGGCCGACGATGTCATCGAACGCAGCTACCGCACCGAGGCCACGCACCAGGGCTATATTGAACCCCATGCCTGTCTCGCCCAAATGAGCCAAGACGGCCAGGCCGATCTGTGGTGCTGCACTCAAGGCCACTACATGGTCCGCAACACCTGCGCCGCGATCATGGGGCTCGACCAGGGCCAGCTGCGCGTCACCGCCTCGGAAATCGGCGGCGGTTTCGGCGGCAAGACCACCGTCTTCCTCGAACCCGTTGCCCTGATGCTGGCCAAGAAATCCAGCCGCCCGGTCAAGATGGTCATGACTCGCTCCGAGGTGCTGCGCGCCACCGGTCCCACCGCGTCTTCCTCGGTCGATATCCGCATCGGCATGACCAAGGACGGCCGCATCACCGCCGGCTTCGCCGAACTGCGCTACCAGGGCGGCGCCTACCCCGGCTCGCCCGTGGAAATGGGCTCCATGTCCGCCTTCGCGCCCTATGATCTGGAGAACGTCAAAACCGTCGGCTGGGATATCGTCAGCAACCGCCCCAAACAGGCCGCCTACCGCGCCCCCGGCGCGCCCATGGCCGCCTTCGCGGTGGAATCCGCCATCGACGAGCTGGCCAAGGGCCTCGGCCTCGACCCCCTCGAAGTGCGCCTTAAAAACGCCGCCCGCGAAGGCACCAAGGCCTCCTACGGCCCCACCTACCCCGCAATCGGGCTGGAGGCGACCCTGCGCACCGCCAAGGATCACCCGCACTGGACGGCGCCCCTCGGCCCCAATCAGGGCCGCGGCGTAGCCTGCGGCTTCTGGTTCAACTTCGGCGGCGACACCTGCGTCACGCTCAACATCACGCCGGACGGCACGGTGACGGTCTCCGAAGGCAACCCCGATATCGGCGGCTCCCGCGCCTCGATGTCGATGATGGCCGCCGAGGAGCTGGGAATCCCCTACAACAAGGTCCGCACCATCGTGGCCGACACCGGCTCCCTGGGTCAGAACGAGGTCACCGACGGCTCCCGCGTGACCTTCGCCGTGGGCCTCGCCACGATCGAGGCCGCCCGCGCCGCCAAGCGCGAGATGTGCCGCCGCGTGGCCAAGCTCTGGGACATCGACGAAGACGCCGTGGAATGGCGCGACGGCGCGGTGCACCCCACCGGCCACAACGCCGGCAGCCACGATCCCATGACCCTCGCCGAGATCGCCGCCATCGCGTCCAACACAGGCGGCCCCATCGCCGGCCACCACGAGGCCAACCCCGAAGGCGCCGGCGTCAGCTTCGCCACCCACATGGTCGACACGGAGGTCGACCCCGACACGGGCGCGGTGAAGATCCTGCGCTACACGGTCTTTCAAGACGCCGGCAAGGCCGTCCACCCGGATTACGTCGAAGGTCAGTTCCAGGGCGGCGCCACGCAAGGCATCGGCTGGGCGCTCAACGAGGAATACATCTACGGCGAGGACGGCACGCTGCAAAACGCAGGCTTCCTCGACTACCGCATTCCCGTAGCCTCGGACCTGCCGATGATCGACGCGGTGATCCTGGAAATTCCCAACCCCGGCCACCCCTACGGCGTGCGCGGGGTGGGCGAAACCTCCATCGTGCCGCCCCTCGCGGCCGTCGCCAACGCGGTTTCCCAAGCGGCCGGCGTGCGCATGACCGACCTGCCGATGTCGCCGCCCAAGGTGCTCAAGGCGATGCACGACAAATAACTCCGGGACAGGCCCCGGACCAACTCCGGGGCCTCCGAACCCGTAGGGTGGGTGAAAACCCACGCGCCTCTGCCCACGCCGGGCCCGCCAACGATTGAACGCGACCCCACGCATCACCGACCCACTCCCGACACTTGTAAAAAGAAATGGGAGATGACCCGATGCCAATTCATTACCTCACCGGACTCAACGACCTGCTCGGCTTCGGCAAGGGCGACGACACCGTCTATGCCTTCGGCGGCAACGACTACCTCTTCGGAAATGACGGAAACGACTACCTGCTCGGAATGGACGGCGAGGACACCATTCTCGGCGGCTATGGCTCCGATATCGTCGATGGCGGTGCCGACGACGACGTCATCTACGGCGGCCTCCCCGGCGGCGCCGATGTCGGCTCCAACGTGCTCTTCGGCGGCGCGGGCGAAGACCTCATTTATGCGGGTGACGACGGCGACTTCATCGACGGTGGCACCGGCCGGGACAAGATCATCGGCGCTTCAGGGGCCGATACGATTTTCGGTGGCGCGGGCAGCGACCGGATCGAAGCCGGCGGCGGCCATGACAGCATCGAGGGCGGCACGGGTTTCGACATCATCCTTGGCGGCGACGGCAATGACACGGTCAGTGGCGGCGACAGCCGCGACACCATCAAGGGCGGCTCCGGGAACGACCGCCTTTCCGGCGACGACGGCAGCGACGAGCTTCACGGCAACCGCGGCGACGACAACCTCTTCGGCGGCGATGGCCACGACAGGCTCTTCGGCGGCAAAAACAACGATTTCCTGCATGGCGGATTTGGAAACGACACGCTCGACGGCGGCTCCGGCAATGACTGGATCATCGGCGGCGAAGGCCCCAATCCCAGCGGCGGGCTCTACGGCTATGACGACGTGGCCTATGGCGGGGCGGGCCACGACTATATCTATACCGGCTTGGGCAACGACACCGCCGATGGCGGCACGGGCAACGACACGATCTATTCCGGCTCGGGCCAGGACGTGATCCATGGCGGCCTTGGCGATGACCTGATCCACGCCACCAATCCGCCCGATAGCTTCATCGAAGGGCCCAGCCCCTACACTCCCACGCTGGATGACAAAATCTTCGCCGGTGACGGCGACAACACCATCCATTCCGGCGCGGGCAACGACCTGGTGACATCGGGCGGCGGAAACGATTACATCCGCTCGACCAACGGCAGCGATACGGTCCACTCAGGCGATGGCGACGATTTCGTCTGGCTTAGCACATCGTACGTATTGCCGGATCCGGACCTGCCCCCCGCCCCGACCGAAACCGATCTCGGCGGCGGCGACGACACATACTATTCCACCGGTTTCAACGATGACATCGTCCAGGGCGGCGACGGCGAGGATTTCATCTACATCGAGGGCGGCAACAATCTCGTCTTCGGCGGCGAAGGTGCAGACACCATCCAGGGCGGCGACCGCGACAGCGGCAGCGAGACGAGTGCCGCGGCCACGCTCGACATCCTCTACGGCGGAGGCGGCGACGACAGGATCTATGTCTGGGGCGGCAACAATCTCGTCGATGGCGGCGCCGGCAACGACACGATCGATGCCCGCTTGGGCGAGGATATCACCCTTGGCGGTACGACCCGCATGAACGGCGGCACCGGTAACGACGTGATGACCGGTCGTACAGGTGCGATCGACGAGTTCATCTTCACTCACGGGGGCAATTTTGGCAGCGACACGGTGTACGATTTTGAACCTGGAACCGACCGCCTCCTGATCGACACGTTCCAGGACGACCCTGTGGGCTTCAGCATCAGTTCGCTCGCGCCCGGCGTCTTCCAGATCAAGCTCGAAGGCGAGGCGGGATCGATAGTCGTGGAAACCGATACGAATGTGTTTGTCGAAAGCTGGGTCGAATTCATCTGATCCGTGCCACGTGCCTCCTGGCGGGGGCCGCCTGCCGCGTCACATCCGCACAAGGTCGTCGCTCTCGATCAGGCATATCAGCCACCCGTGAAACGACCGGTTCCGCACGACGCGCCCCGTCCCGGGCTTGACCCAGGACCTCTCGGCCCCAAGATACGCATCATGGTTCAAGTCACGATATGGGGCTCTCTGGCCCAGTTCACCGACGACCGCCGCGAGGTCGAGGTCGATGCCGAAAACCTGCGCCAACTGCTCGACGGCCTGGCGCAGAAATATCCCGGCCTGAAGCCCCAGCTTGACCGTGGCGTCTCGGTCTCCATCGACGGGCGCGTCTACAATGACAGCTGGTTCCAGCCCATCCGGCCCGACAGCGAGGTCGTCCTGCTTGCGCGCCTAAAAGGCGGCTAATCCGACGACAACGCCTTCAAGGGCGCCCGAAGCTTGAACGCAAAGCCATCCACATCGAACGCCACGCTGGTCTTGGCGCCGAGCGACGCCTCGGTCAGCTTGGTCAGAACCTGGGTGCCAAAACCCGGCTTGGCCGTCGCATTCACCTCTGGCCCGCCCCGCTCGACCCAGGACATCGTGAAATCCGGGCGCTCGTCCCCCTCGACAGACCACGACATCTCGACCGTCCCTTCGCCATCCGACAGGGCGCCGTATTTCGCCGCGTTCGTGGCCAGCTCATGCGTCACCATGCCAAGGATCTGCGCCGCATTGCTGGAAATCATCAGGTCCGGCCCATTCAGCACCACTCTCTCGCGCGCCGCGCCCGCAAAGGGCTTGACCTGCTCGGTGAAAACCTCGCGCAGCCCGAACCGGCTGCCGGCGTCGTGCATCATCGCTTCCTGGTTGCGGCTCAGCGCCGCCAGACGCGCCAGCAGACGGTCGGCGATCTCTTCGGGCGGCGAATGCCGCCCCAGCTGCCGGACGATTCCCGACACAACCGTGATCAGGTTCTTCGCCCTGTGCCCCAACTCGCCGATCAGGAACTGCGCACGCTGCTCGGCCATTTCCCGCGCGGTGATATCGACAACGGCGAATACCCCCTCCACCGGCATGCCTTCCGCGTCATAGGTCACCTGCTTGCGCGCATTGACCCAGCGCAACGGGCCATCCGGCGTCAGAATACGGTGCGACATGTCCAGCACCTGTAGCGGATCGCCCGGCGACAGCAGGCATTCCAGGCCCTCTTGCACCTGCGGCCAGTCATCGGGATGGATCCGCGCATGCAATTCCGACCGAGACACTTCCACGCCTGCGTCCAGCCCGAAGAATTCCGCCGCCAGCGCATCGCAGCGCAGCGTGTCGGCACGGTAATCCACCTTGCCCAATCCGACTTGAGCGACCTTGAGGCCTAGTTCCATGTCGTCGGATGTCAGGGGAATGTTCAGCGGAGTCATCAAGTCTTTCGTCATGGCATGTGTTTCGGACCGGTGAATAGCACCGTCAATGTCACAGTTTAAACGTGCCGCGAATATTAACTCTCAGGCAAGTTTTCGCCGCCTGCCGGGTCCAAGGCAAGCTCTGCACAATGCGCCGCAGGCGGCAATTCGTGCACTTTACAGCGCAAATGGATGCGGCGCTCAGTTCCGCCTGAAGCAACAGACCCTGCCGTATTGCGTAGGGTGGGTGAAAACCCACGCGGCCCCGCAACCCATAAAACGAACCCGAACCGAAAACGCCTCAGCCGCAGACCCGACAGACCGTATCCCAGTCCTTCAGCCGCTCCGCCACCGGTGCGGGCACTGGCCGATCGGTAAAGAACATGTCGACCTCGCCCAAAGACGCGATCCGTGCCGGGGCCATGCGGTGAAACTTGGAATGGTCGGCCACAAGATAGGTCCGCCGCGCCCGCGCGATGATCGACTGGCTGACATGCACCTCCTGCACGTCGAAATCCAGAAGGTCGCCCTCGTCATCCAGCGCCGAGCAGCCAATCACGGCGTAGTCGAACTTGAACTGCTCGATCGCCCGTGTCGTCAGGTTGCCGATCAGCCCCCCGTCCGAGCGGCGCAGAACGCCTCCGGCCACGACAATCTCGCACTCCGCGTTTGCCACCAAGATATTGGCAACATTCATGTTATTCGTGATCACCATCAGGTCCCGGTGGCTCAGCAGCGCGCGCGCCACCGCTTCGGTCGACGTCCCGATATTCAGGAAGACCGATGCCCCGTCCGGGATCTCCTGCGCGCAGACCTGCGCTATCGCCTGCTTGGCCGCCTCGTTCAGGTCGCGCCGCTCCTCGTAGCCGATATTGGAAACGCCGGACGGCATCACCGCGCCGCCATGCACACGCTCCAGCCGTCCCGCCTCGGCCAGGTCCGTCAGGTCGCGCCGGATCGTCTGCACCGTCACGCCAAAGCGAACGGCCAGGTCCTCGACCGTGACCTTGCCTTCGTTGCGGGCGATCTCGAGGATCTCGGGATGGCGAAAAGTTTGTGACATGCACCATGGCGTCGGTTTCGGTTTTTTCGTTTTCGCGGAAATTCCGCGCTTGTCAAAGGAAAATCCGGGGTCAGACCGCCTTTCGCATCCGCAGAAAGACCAGTCATCACTGTATGGAAAGCCTGCATGATCCTGTTTTTAAAGTATTTTTCCAAAAACGAACAAAAACGAAAGAAGCGTTTGACTCGGGCAACCTGAACGTGCTCATTTTACCGGGCACGGTTTCCGGCGGCATCTGGGGGAGGATGGATGCACCCAAGTCACGAAAATATAAGCGATATTTTCGTCATTGGCGGCGGAATCAACGGCTGTGGCATCGCCCGCGACGCCGCCGGTCGCGGTCTTTCCGTCACCCTGGCCGAGATGAACGACCTCGCCTCCGCCACCTCCTCGGCCTCGACCAAGCTCTTTCACGGCGGCCTGCGCTACCTCGAGTATTTCGAGTTTCGCCTCGTCCGCGAAGCCCTGATCGAGCGCGAGGTTCTCCTGCGCAACATGCCGCATATCAGTTGGCCGATGCGCTTCGTGCTGCCCTACCATCGCGACATGCGCTTCGAGGGCGGCACCCCCACCTCGCGCCTCCTGGAACGCCTTATGCCGTGGACGCGCGGCCGCCGCCCGGCATGGCTCATCCGCCTCGGCCTCTTTCTCTACGACAGCCTCGGGGGTCGCAAGATCCTGCCCCGCGCGCGCTCCCTCTCGCTCGACGGCACGCCCGAAGGCGCCCCGCTGAAGCGCCATTTTCAAAAGGCATTCGAGTATTCCGACTGCTGGGTCGAGGATGCCCGCCTCGTGTCACTCAACGCCCGAGACGCCGCCAACCGTGGCGCCGAAATCCTCACCCGCACCCGTGTCACCGCAGCCCGCCGCGCGGGTGACGTATGGGAAATCGACCTCGAAGACACCGCCACCGGCGCCCTCCTGACCCGTCGCGCCCGCGCGATCGTCAACGCCGGAGGCCCATGGGTGGGCGACATCCTGCAGGACGTCACCCATATCGACAGCCGCGCGGGCGTGCGCCTCGTGCGCGGCAGCCACATCGTCACGCGCAAGCTTTTCGATCACCCAAAGTGCTATTTCTTTCAGGGCACCGATGGCCGCATCATCTTCGCCATCCCCTACGAGCAGGATTTCACCCTGATCGGCACCACCGACGCCGACCATCCCGACCCCGGCACGAAACCCGTCTGTACTCCCGCCGAGCAAGAGTATCTCTGCAATTTCGCCTCAGAATATTTCGCCACACCTGTCACCCGCGACGAAATTGTCTGGACCTATTCGGGCGTCCGCCCGCTCTATGACGACGGCGCCAAATCGGCCACGGCGGCCACCCGAGACTACGTGCTCAAGCTCGACACCGACGGCCCGCCACTGCTCAATATCTTCGGTGGCAAGATCACCACCTACCGCCGCCTCGCACAAGCCGCCGTGGGCAAGCTCGCAGCTCAATTCCCGAACGCCAAAGGAGACTGGACCGCCGAAGCCGCGCTGCCCGGCGGGGATTTCGCCGTCGAAAAGCGCAACGAAATGGCGGCCCAGCTTCAGTCCGACTACCCCTTCCTGACCGAGCCCTGGGCCTACCGCCTCCTGCGCGCCTACGGCACCGAGGCCCGCGCCCTCCTGGGCGACGCGACAGAAGCCGCCGATCTCGGCCGCAGCTTCGGCGCTACATTGACAGGGCGCGAGGTTTGCTGGCTCATGACCCACGAATTCGCCCGCAGCGCCGAGGATATCGTCTGGCGCCGCAGCAAGCTGGGCCTGCGCATGTCGGAAAGTGAAATCAACGACTTGCAGGACTGGATGCAGGCCAACCCCGCAGGCGACAGCATTGTCGCCGCGGCGGCAGAATAAGGACGCAACGCATGACGCTGGTTCTGGACAACGTGTCAAAGAAAGTGGGGGCGGAAACGCATATCCACCCTACCGACCTGACGCTGGAAAAAGGCACGATGAACGTCCTTCTTGGCCCGACGCTGGCGGGCAAGACCACGCTCATGCGCCTGATGGCCGGGCTTGATGCTCCCACCACCGGCCGCATCCTCTGGGACGGCACCGATGTCACCGGCATGCGCGTGCAGGATCGCGGCGTCGCGATGGTCTACCAGCAGTTCATCAACTACCCGTCGATGAGCGTCTACGACAACATCGCCAGCCCCATGCGCCTGTCCGGCAAACCCAAGGACGAAATCGACCGCGCCGTGCGCGACACCGCCGAGATGCTGCAACTGACGCCCATGCTTGACCGCAAGCCGCTCGAACTCTCGGGCGGCCAGCAGCAACGCTGCGCTCTCGCCCGCGCGCTGGTCAAGAACGCCGGCCTTGTCCTGCTGGACGAGCCGCTCGCCAACCTCGATTACAAACTGCGAGAAGAGCTACGCATCGAAATTCCCCGCATCTTCGAGGAATCCGGCGCGATCTTCGTCTACGCCACCACCGAACCCGAAGAGGCACTTTTGCTGGGCGGCCACACCGCCACGCTCTGGGAAGGGCGCATCACGCAATTCGGCGCGACGCCAAAAGTCTATCGCCAGCCTGCCGATGCCACGACCGCGCGCGTTTTCTCGGACCCGCCGATGAACTTCCTGCAGATCTCGAAAACCGGCGGCAAGCTGATGTTCGGCGAGGGCCAGTCCCTGCCCGCCACCGGCAAGATGGCCGACCTGCCCGAGGGCCGATACACCGCCGGGTTCCGCCCCAACCATTTGGAGATCGAACAGCACACCGACGCCGCCATGCGCTTCGTGACAAAGCTCAGCGTGACCGAGCTCACCGGCTCGGAAACCTTCATCCACCTCGACCATCACGATAGCCGCTGGGTCGGCGTCATCCACGGCATCCATGACCTTCAGCCGGGCCGCGACCTGCCAGTCTATCTCGACCCGGCACATATCTACATCTTCAGCGAAGACGGCGATCTGGTGTCCCCTGCCGCCTACGCGCTGGCCGCTTGAGGGGCTGACAAGAATGGCAAAGATCACGCTCGACAACCTGGCGCACAGCTACCTCGCCAACCCGACCTCCGAGGATGATTTCGCCCTCAAGGAGCTCAACCACGACTGGACCGACGGCGAGGCCTATGCCCTTTTGGGCGCGTCCGGTTGCGGCAAGACCACGCTTCTCAACATCATCTCGGGGCTCTTGCAGCCCAGCCGAGGCCGCATCCTCTTCAACGATGTCGACGTCACGCACGCCCCGACGACCGAGCGCAACATCGCGCAGGTCTTCCAGTTCCCGGTGGTCTACGACACCATGACCGTGCGCGAAAACCTCGCCTTCCCGCTGAAAAACCGTGGTGCCGACAAGGCGTATGTCGCCCAGCGCGTGCAGGACATCGCCACCATGATCGGGCTCGAGGACACGCTCAACCGCAAGGCGCGCGGGCTGACAGCAGACGCCAAGCAGAAGATCAGCCTGGGCCGCGGCATGGTGCGCGAGGACGTCAACGCGCTTCTCTTCGACGAGCCGCTGACGGTCATCGACCCCCACATGAAGTGGGAGCTGCGCACGCAACTCAAGCAACTGCATCAACAATTCGGCCACACCATGATCTACGTCACCCACGACCAGACCGAGGCGCTGACCTTCGCCGACAAGGTCGTGGTGATGCATGACGGTCGCGTGGTCCAGATCGGCACGCCCGAAGACCTGTTCAACACTCCCGAACACACCTTCGTCGGCTATTTCATCGGCTCGCCCGGCATGAACGTGATCCCCGCGAAGGTGGAAGGAAACCAAGCCTATATCAACGGCGCCGAACTGTCTCTGGCCAACAGCTACGCCCCGCTCGAAGGCCGGGTCGAATTGGGCGTCCGCCCCGAATTTGCCCGGCTCTCCGACAGCGAGGGCCTGCCGGTCAAGGTCCGCCGGGTCGAGGATGTGGGCCGCCACAAGATCATCCGCGCCGACTGTTTCGGCACGCCCATCAACATCATCGCGGATGAGGCCGAGGAAGTGCGCGCCGACGCCACCCGCGTCGCGTTCGACCCCGCCCATGTCAACGTCTACGCCAACGATTGGCGCGTGACGCCCGAAGGGAGGGCCGCCTGATGGACAAGACCCCCAATCAAAAGGCCTGGTTCCTCGTCCTGCCCGTGCTGATCCTCGTGGCCTTCTCCGCCGTCATCCCGCTGATGACCGTGGTGAATTATTCCGTGCAGGACACCTTCGGAAACAACGAATTCTTCTGGGCCGGGCTCGAGTGGTTCCGCGAACTGCTCGAAGATGACCGCATGTGGGACGCTTTGGGGCGTCAGCTCATGTTCTCCGGCATCATCCTCGCCATCGAGGTGCCCTTGGGCATCCTCGTCGCCCTCAACATGCCCAAGAAAGGCGTCTGGGTCTCGGTCTGCCTCGTGCTGATGTCCCTGCCGCTGCTGATCCCGTGGAACGTGGTCGGCACCATCTGGCAGATCTTCGGCCGCGTCGATATCGGCCTGCTGGGCCACACGCTGGCTGCTTTGGGGATCGACTACAACTATACGCAGGATCCCTTTGCCGCCTGGGTCACGGTCATCGTCATGGATGTCTGGCACTGGACCTCGCTCGTGGCGCTGCTGGCCTATGCCGGCCTGCAATCCATCCCCGACGCCTACTACCAGGCCGCCAAGATCGACCAGGCCTCGCGCTGGAAGGTCTTCCGCTACATTGAACTGCCCAAGATGGCCGGCGTGCTGATGATCGCCGTGCTCCTGCGCTTCATGGACAGCTTCATGATCTATACCGAGCCCTTTGTCGTCACCGGCGGCGGCCCGGGCAGCACCACGACCTTCCTCAGCATCGACCTCGTGAAAATGGCCCTCGGCCAGTTCGACCTCGGCCCGGCTGCCGCCTTCTCGCTGATGTATTTCCTCGTGATCCTGCTGATCTCCTGGGTGTTCTATACCGTCATGGTCAATCTCGATAAGCGGGGGACATGAGCAAATGACCGATGCCACCACAGACCAACTCCCCGGCAAGCTCGCGCCCAGCGGCAAGAACCGCCGCATCCGCGCGGGCATCAACACCCGCGCCATCGTGATGGGCCTCTATCTGCTCTTTTTGCTCCTGCCGATCTACTGGCTGCTGAACATGAGCCTCAAGACCAACACCGAGATCCTCAACAGCTTCACGCTCTGGCCGCGCAACCTGACGCTGGAAAACTACGCAACCATCCTGACCGACCCAGCCTGGTATTCCGGCTATATCAACTCGCTGATCTACGTGGTGATGAACACCGTCATCTCGCTCGCCGTGGCCCTGCCCGCCGCCTACGCCTTTTCGCGCTACACGTTCCTCGGCGACAAGCACCTGTTCTTCTGGCTGCTCACCAACCGCATGGCGCCTCCGGCGGTCTTCGCCCTGCCCTTCTTTCAGCTCTACAGCTCCGTGGGCCTCTTCGACACGCATATCGCCGTGGCGCTCGCGCATTGCCTCTTCAACGTGCCGCTGGCCGTATGGATCCTGGAGGGCTTCATGCGCGGCGTGCCCAAGGAAATCGACGAGACCGCCTATATCGACGGCTACTCCTTCCCCCGCTTCTTCGTGAAGATCTTCATGCCGCTCATCGCCTCCGGCATCGGCGTGGCGGCGTTCTTCTGCTTCATGTTCAGTTGGGTCGAACTGCTGCTCAGCCGCACGCTGACGACGGTGGACGCCAAGCCCATCGCCGCCATCATGACCCGCACCCAAGGGGCTGCCGGCATCGACTGGGGCGTACTCGCCGCCGCCGGTGTGCTCACCATCGTGCCCGGCGCGCTCGTGATCTATTTTGTCCGCAATTATATCGCCAAAGGCTTTGCTCTAGGGAGAGTTTGATGAAGAAAACATTGATATCGCTGGCCATTCTGGGCGCGCTCGCGTCCCCCGCATCTGCGCAAAACATCGTCGTGCCGGACAATCGCGGCCCGACCGACAGCGGCTGTCTCGTCAAGGGCCTGGACCCCAACGGCGACGGCTTCCTGGCCCTGCGCACCGGTCCCGGCACCAAGTACCAACAGATCGGCAGCCTGCACAACGGCGACGCCGCCTATATCTACGGCGGCCAGGGCAAGTGGCTTTATGTCGAGAACGGTGCCCTGAACGGCAAAGAGGCGAAGTTCCGCGGCTGGATCTACAACGCTTGGTGCGAGTTCTACCCGTGACCTCGCGCAAACTGATATATCTAGCGCTTTCGCTGACGCTCCTGCCGATCCTTCCGGCATCGGCGCAGGACTATGCCCAGGACTGCAACGCCAACGGGTATGTCATGACCGCGGCCCGCGGCACCTTCGCGGGCGCGCCGGTCTACCTTGGCAAATCCTGCGACGCGTTTCACGCAAGCCATGGCGAAGGCACATGGTGCTGGCAGAACAACGGCATCAACGTCAAGCTGCCCACCGGCAACTGGCTTCTCGCCCGCGTCGAACTCACCTGCCAGAACCCAGGCCTCGACGAGATGGCCTGTAGCTGCATCGACTTTTCAAACGGAGGTAACTGAACATGGCATGGATGGCATGGACATGGCCCACCGCCGCCTTTTTCGGCGTCATCGCACTGCTCCTCGTAACCTTCACTATTCTCGCGCTGAAGTTCCCAGAGACGCCGCGCACCGGCATCCTGCGCATCGAGACGACGCGCGGCGACCGGCTCTTCATCACGCTCCTGGGCAGCGCCTTCATCAATCTCGCTTGGCTGGGCCTTGTCGGTGAAAACCAGCCCTACGCGCTGATCGTCTGCGCGATCTATGCCGCCGCGGTCTTCCGCTGGGTCTAGACGCGCGCCAACCCCCGGCGTTCCGCCCCAGCGGGCCGCCACACGCAACCTGAGTTCAGAAAGACCAATGGGAGGAACCAAATGACCCTGAACCTGAAATCAACCACCGCGCTGGCGGCGGCCATTGCCCTGACGGGCAGTACCGCCTGGGCCGGCATGGAAGAAGCGATGGAGTTCCTCGAGAACGAAATCGCCGGCATGTCCACGCTCTCCCAGGAAGAGCAGGAAGCCGAAATGCAGTGGTTCGTCGACGCCGCCGCGCCCTTCGAAGGCATGGAAATCAAGGTCGTCTCGGAAACCATCGCCACGCACGAATACGAAAGCCAGGTGCTGGCTCCGGCCTTTTCGGCCATCACCGGCATCCAGGTCACCCATGACCTCATCGGCGAAGGCGACGTGGTCGAGAAACTGCAGACCCAGATGCAGTCGGGCGAGAACATCTATGACGCCTATGTCAACGATTCCGACCTGATCGGCACGCACTGGCGCTACCAGCAGGTGCGCAACCTGACCGACTGGATGGACGGCGAAGGCGCCGACGTCACCTCGCCCACGCTCGACCTCGACGACTTCATCGGCCTCAGCTTCACCACCGGCCCCGACGGCAAGCTCTACCAGCTGCCCGACCAGCAATTCGCCAACCTCTACTGGTTCCGCTACGACTGGTTCAACGACGAAAAGAACAAGGCCGACTTCCAGGAGGAATACGGCTACGAGCTTGGCGTCCCGGTCAACTGGTCGGCCTACGAGGATATCGCCGAGTTCTTCACCGGCCGCGACCTCAGCCACCTCGGTGTCGAGGGCGAAGTTTTCGGCAACATGGACTACGGCAAGAAGGACCCGTCCCTCGGCTGGCGCTACACCGACGCATGGATGTCCATGGCCGGCATGGGCGACGTGGGCGAACCCAACGGTCTGCCCGTGGACGAATGGGGCATCCGGGTAAACGAGAATTCCCAGCCCGTCGGCTCCTGCGTCGCGCGCGGCGGCGCCACCAATGCGCCTGCGGCTGTCTACGCCGTGACCAAGGCGATCGAATGGCTCCAGAAATACTCGCCTCCGGCGGCCGCCGGCATGACCTTCTCCGAGGCGGGACCGATTCCCGCCCAAGGCAACGTGGCTCAGCAGATGTTCTGGTACACCGCCTTCACCGCGGCCACGGTCGAACCCGGCCTGCCGGTGATGAACGAGGACGGCACGCCCAAGTGGCGCATGGCCCCCTCGCCCCACGGTGTCTACTGGAAAGAAGGCCAGAAGATCGGCTACCAGGACGCAGGCTCGTGGACGCTGATGCAGTCGACCCCCGTCGACCGCGCCAAGGCGGCCTGGCTCTATGCCCAGTTCGTCACGTCGAAAACCGTGGACGTCAAGAAATCGGATGTGGGGCTGACCTTCATCCGCGAATCCACCATCGACAGCGACCACTTCTCCGAACGCGCGGACAAGCTTGGCGGCCTGATCGAGTTCTACCGCTCGCCGGCCCGCACGGCTTGGTCGCCCACGGGCACCAACGTGCCGGACTACCCGAAGCTGGCCCAGCTCTGGTGGCAGAACATCGGTGACGCCATGTCGGGCTCCAAGACCCCGCAAGAGGCGCTCGATGCCCTCTGCGCGGACCAGGAGCGCGTGCTGGAACGTCTCGAACGTGCCGGCGTGCAGGGCGATTTGGGCCCGGTCATGAACGAGGAACAGGACCCGCAATACTGGTACGACCAGGAAGGCGCGCCCTATGCCAAGCTGGAAAACGAGGACGAAGAGCCCAAGACCGTCTCCTATGACGAGTTGATCGCCAGCTGGCAGTAACGCCCGGCTGACCGTACGATAAAGCATAGGGCGGGGATTTCCCCGCCCTATGCCGTTTCCCGCCCCGTCCCGGGCTTGACCCGGGACCTCTCCCCTTGGACACTCAATCGACCGAAGTTCAGGCAAGGCCCCCGACATGACCCACATCCTCGCCATCGACCAGGGCACCACGTCCTCCCGCGCCATCCTCTTTGACAAGTCCCTAACCCCCGTCGCCACCGCACAAGAGGAATTTACCCAGCATTTTCCGCAATCGGGCTGGGTCGAACATGATGTGGACGATATCTGGGCCACGACCGCCGGCACCTGCCGCGCCGCCATCGAACGCGCAGGCCTGACCCCTTCGGATATCGCCGCCATCGGCATCACCAACCAGCGCGAGACGACCATCGTCTGGGACCGCACCACCGGCAAACCCGTTCACCGCGCCATCGTCTGGCAGGACCGCCGCACCGCCCAGACCTGCCGCGCCCTACGCGAGGCCGGTCATGAAGAGATGATCACCGACCGCACCGGCCTCCTGCTCGACCCTTATTTCTCGGGCACGAAACTCGCCTGGATCCTCGACAACGTCGATGGCGCACGGGTGAGGGCCGAAAACGGCGACCTCCTCTTCGGCACCGTCGACTGCTACCTCATCTGGAAGCTCACAGGCGGCAAGACCCACGCCACCGACGCCACCAACGCCGCCCGCACGCTGCTTTACGACATCCGCAAGGGCCGGTGGAGCCAGACCATCTGCGACCTGCTGAACGTGCCCATGTCCATGCTGCCAGAGGTCCGCGACTGCGCCGCCGATTTCGGCACCACCCGCACCGACCTTTTCGGGCGCGAGATCCCGATCCTCGGCGTCGCGGGCGATCAGCAGGCCGCCACCGTCGGCCAGGCCTGCTTTGCCCCCGGCATGATGAAATCCACCTACGGCACCGGCTGCTTTGCCCTGCTCAACACGGGCGACGAACCGGTCCGATCACAGAACCGCCTCCTGACCACAATCGCCTACCAGCTTGACGGCAAACCCACCTACGCGCTCGAAGGCTCGATCTTCATCGCCGGCGCCGTCGTCCAATGGCTCCGCGACGGGCTCAAGATCATCCGCGAGGCAGGCGAAACCCAAGCGCTGTCCGACCGCGCCGATGCGCATCAGAACGTCATACTCGTCCCCGCCTTCACCGGCCTCGGCGCCCCCTATTGGCAGCCCGACTGCCGCGGCGCGATCTACGGCCTCACGCGCAATTCCGGCCCCGCCGAGTTCGCCCGCGCCGCGCTGGAAAGCGTCGGCTTCCAGACCCGCGACCTGCTGGAAGCAATGACCGCGGATTGGACGCCCGAAGGCGCGGAACAGGTCCTACGCGTCGATGGCGGCATGTCCGCTTCCACCTGGGCGATGCAGTTCCTCGCCGATATCATCCGCGCACCCGTCGACCGCCCCAAGGTGCTGGAGACTACCGCCCTGGGCGCCGCTTGGCTGGCCGGAATGCGGGCCGGGATCTACCCCGACCAGACCGGTTTCGCCGACGGCTGGGCGCTCGATCAACGGTTCGAACCCGCGATGGACCCCACCACCCGAGACGAAAAATACGCCGCCTGGAAACGCGCCGTCGAAGCGACGATGTCGGTATGATCGCCCCCTTCGGCCTGACGGCCCCCGCCCGCATCCTCTTCGGCCGCGGCGAGTTCGCCAAGGCCGCCGAGCTTGCCGCCACCCTCGGCCCCCACGCCTTCGTCGTCCACGGAGCCAAACCCCGCCACGCCACCGCCCTGCTCGACGCCCCCGGCCTGCAAACAACCGCCTTCGCCTGCCCCCGCGAACCCGACCTCACCCTGCTGGAAACCGCGCTCGACACGGCCCGCCGCGCCGGATGCACCCACGTCGTCGCAATCGGCGGGGGCGCCGCCATCGACCTCGGCAAGGCCGTCGCGGGCCTTCTGAACGCCACGACAAGCCCCCTCGATCACCTCGAAGTCGTGGGCCGCGGCCAGCCTCTCACCACGCCCCCCGCCCCCTTCATGGCCATCCCCACCACCTCCGGCACCGGGGCCGAAGCCACCAAGAACGCCGTCATCGGCGTGCCCGATCATGCCCGCAAGGTCTCCCTGCGTGATCCTTCCATGCTCGCCGACATCGCCCTTGTCGACCCCGCCCTCACCGACAACACGCCCAAACCCGTCACCCTCGCATCCGGCCTCGACGCCATCACACAAGTGATCGAGCCCTACGTCTCCTCCCGCGCCAACCCGCTCACCGACGCGCTCTGCCGCGCCGCCATCCCTCGCGGCCTGCGCGCGATCCGCAAACTGATGGAGGGCGAGAACGCAGACGCCCGCGACGACATGGCCTTCGTCAGCCTCACCGGCGGCCTCGCGCTGGCAAACGCGGGCCTCGGCGCTGTCCACGGCCTCGCCGGCGTCATCGGCGGCCGCGTGCCCACGGCACCCCACGGCGCCGTCTGTGGCGCGCTCCTGCCCGCCACCCTGGCCGCCAACCTCGCGGCCCTGCCCGGCGACAGCCTCCAAGCCCGCCGCATCGCCGAGATCCGCGTCAGCGCGTCCGAGACGCTCGGCACCGCCAACATCGCCGCCTGGTCCCGCCACCACGGCCTGCCGACCCTCGCGCAAATGGGCATCGCCCCCGCCGATCACGTCGCCATCGCCACCGAGGCGCACGCCTCAAGCTCAATGGCCGCCAACCCGGTCAATCTCCCAACCGAGTTGCTGCAACGCATCCTCGCCGCCAGTTAGAGCATATCGCCCGGCTTTTTCTTGCCCAAAATACTCACAGCACGACTCAAGCCAAACGCACCGCCTCACGCCTCCCAGGTGACCCGCCCGCCACACAGGGTCAGCACCGCCCGCGCGCTCCCAAGCTCCGAGGGCTCCATCGCCTCCAAATCATGCGACATCACCGCGATATCGGCGAAATACCCTTCCGCCAGCCGCCCCTTGCGATCTTCGGAAAACTCCACCCAGGCATTCCCCGCGGTGTAGCTCTCCAGCGTCTCCAACAGCTCTTGCGACTGGTCCGGCCAGCCCTCGCCCAATTCCATCGGATCCACCGCCGCGCGCACGTTGGGCATCACGTCCACCGGCATCACCGGCCAGTCGGTCGAGAATACCAACCGCGCCGCGTGCTTGCGCTGCGCCTTCCATGCATACGCATAGGGCCACTGATCCGGCCGCAGCACGTCCTTGATCCCGTGCGGCGGAAACACGTGTCCGAATGCCGCGTGCCCGGGCTGGACCGAGGCCACAACGTCCAACGCCCCCAGCCGCGGCAGGTCGTCGGGATGAATGACCTCGATATGCTCCACCCGGTGCCGCGCATCGCGAACCCCATTGGCCTCCCGCGCCGCCGCGTAGCCATCCAGCGTCCGCCGCACCGCCAGATCCCCGATCGCATGGGTGGCCAGCTGAAACCCCATGGCATCCGCCGCCACGCACGCCGCGTTGAACTGCTCTGCCGTGAACACCGCATCGCCATCGCCGTCCGTGCCGGGGTAGTTCTCCAGCATCAGCGCCGTCCGGCTTTCCAGCACACCGTCCATGAACATCTTCACGCGGTTGCACCACAGGTAGTCGCTCGCATACCGCGCCCGCATCTCCTCGGCCTCGTCCAGCCGCGACAACGGATCGTGGCTCTTCAGGTGAAACGGCACCTCCACACGGGCGATCAACGCGCCCTCTTCCTCCAATTCGCGCAGCAATTCCATCTGGTAGAAATTGCCGTCCATGTTGTGCAGCCCCGTGATCCCGTGACTGGCGCAATGCTTCAGCCCCGCGATCAGCGCCGCCTTGTCCTTGGCGCGCTCGTCCGGCCCCGGTGCGGGAACCGGATCGGCCCCGGTGATCAGTCCCGCCATGTCGCGCCCGCCATTCCGCGTGTGCTTCAGAACGTGAACATAGGCCGACGGCTCAAGAAGCGCCCCGGTCGCCGTGCCATCCTCGGCCATCACGATCTCCGCCCCGGCCTCCACCGGCCCGCCATGCAGGATACCCGCCAGCTCCAGCGCCGCCGTATTGGCCCAGATTGTGTGGTGATCCGGCGCATAGACCGCCAGCGGCCGGTCCGGCAGCACCCGGTCCAGATCCTGCCGCGTGGTCTCGCGCCCCGGCCCCATCAGGTCGTAGCCCGCCTGAACCGCGAACACGACCCGGTCGTCGGGGCAGTCGTCGGCATAGGCGCGCACTGTCGCAGTCACCACCTCCTCCCCCTGCACGCCATGCAGGTCGAGATATCCCATCTCCACCGACCCGGCGAACAGATGCACATGGCTGTCGATGAATCCCGGCAGCACCGTCGCGCCTGCCGCATCCACCTGCTTCGTATCCGGCCCTGCCATTGCGCCGATCTCGGCACTCGTGCCCAGCGCCACGATCCGGCCCGCGGCCACCGCCACTGCCTCGGCCCTTGGCCGGTCCGGGTCCATCGTCAGAACCTTGCCGTTCAGGATCACGATCTCCGGTGCCATGCCTGCCTCCTCGTCATGTGTCCCGCCATCGAAACCGCGCCCGCCCGCGCCGTCAAGTTGGGCGGTCAAGCTGGACAGGATGACCGCCCTGTTGTTTCTTAAGCAAAACAGCACCCTTCCCCCGCCAATTCAAGGAAACCTGAACCCCGTGGCCATCAAGATCGACATGCTCCGCTGCTTTCTCACCGTGGCCGCGCGCGGCAATCTCGCCGACGCCGCCGAGGCTCTGGGCCGCACGCCCTCCGCCGTCTCCATGATGTTGCGCCAGTTCGAGGATCACATCGGCGCGCCCCTGTTCGAGGCCGGGCGCAAATCCCGCCTCACCCGCCTGGGCGAACTCATCCGGGTCGAGGCGGGGCGCGAGCTCGCGCATTTCGACAGCACCATCGCCGCGATCGAGGGCCTCTCGCGGGCCGAGGCCGGCCATGTCCGCCTCTCCGTCACGCCCTCGGTGGCCCAAATGCTCATGCCCACCATCCTGCACCGCTTCGCCGAAAACCACCCGCTGGTGCGCATCAACATGCGCGACACCGACAGCGCCACAATCGCCCAGGATCTCGCCGCCGGCCGCGCCGATATCGCCCTCGCCTCTCTCGGCCCCCAAACCGGGTTCGACCGCCACCTGCTCTTTGCCGACCGTTTCGGCGTGGTCTGTCCCTCCGATCATCCCCTCGCCGCCGATTGGGACGCGCTCACATGGGCAGACCTCACCGATATTCCCTTCATCGCCAACGGCCTGTGCCACTACGTGACCGACCCCGATTTCCGCCCCATCCTCGACCGCGCCACGCTCAACGTGTCCGGCACCGCCGCGCTCCTCAGCCTCGTGCGCGCGGGCATGGGCGTCACGCTTCTGCCCGAACTCACCATGCAGGGCACCGAGCGCGACATCATCTTCCTGCCACTCGTGGATGCCTCGATCCGGCGCGAGGTCTGGATGTTCACGCCCCCGGAAACCGAAACGACCCCTGCCGCCGCCGCCCTCGCCCGTACCATCCGCGAACAGAAAATCACCTTGGCCCACTGACGCCAAATTTCAGCTTATCTGAAATTCACTACAGAACTTTGCGTTTGCCCTGAATCATTGCATTGGCAACACTCCGCCAATCAAACTCCAAGGATGCGCAATGACCGACCTCAAGCTGAACTACATCGCGGGCCAATGGGTCGAAGGACCCTCTTCGATCGAAAACCGCAACCCCTCGGACCTTTCCGACTTGGTCGGTCACTTCACCCAGGCCAGCGCCGCACAGCTGGACGAGGCGATCGCCGCCGCCCGCACGGCCCAGTCCGAATGGGCCGGCTACGGGCTGGAGCGCCGCCAGGCCGTGCTCATGGCCATCGGCACCGAGCTCATGGCGCGCGCCGAGGAACTGGGCACGCTGCTGTCGCGCGAAGAGGGCAAACCCTTTGCCGAGGGCAAGGGCGAGGTCTACCGCGCCGGGCAGTTCTTCACCTATTCCGCCCACGAGGTCCTGCGCCAGCTGGGCGAAAACGCCGACTCCGTCCGCCCCGGCGTCGAGGTCGACGTCCGCCGCGAACCCGTCGGCACCGTTGCCGTCATCTCCCCCTGGAACTTCCCCACCGCCACCGCGTCGTGGAAAATCGCGCCCGCGCTGGCCTACGGCAACGCCGTCATCTGGAAACCCGCGAACCTGACGCCCGCCTCCGCCGTCGCCCTGACCGAGATCATCGCCAATCAGGACATCCCCGCCGGCCTCTTCCAGCTTGTCATGGGCCCCGGCGGCGACGTGGGCCAGCGCCTGGTCAAGAGCCGGGATGTCGACGCCATCTCCTTCACCGGCTCGGTCCCGGTGGGCCGCCACATCGCCGCCTCCGCGGTGCAGAACTTCACCCGCCTGCAAATGGAAATGGGTTCCAAGAACGCGCTTGCGGTCATGGACGACGCCGATCTCGATCTCGCCGTCACGCTCGCCCTGGGCGGCGCGTTCGGCGGCACCGGCCAGAAATGCACCGCGTCCTCGCGCCTCGTCGTGCATGCCGGCATCCACGACGCCTTCGTCGAGAAACTCATCGCCGGCGCCAAGGCCATGAAGGTCGGTCACGCGCTGGCCGAGGGCACGCAAATGGGCCCCGTCGTGTCCGAAACCCAACTCAACGAGAACCTCGCCTATGTCGAAAAAGGCCAGTCCGAGGGCGCCGAACTCGCCTGCGGCGGCACCCGCCTGACGCTCGACCATGACGGCTATTACATGTCGCCGGGCGTGTTCGTGAACACGAGCAACGACATGGCCATCAACCGCGAGGAAATGTTCGCGCCGCTCACCTCGGTCATCAAGGTCGGCAGCTATGACGAGGCGCTCCACGTGGTCAACGACACCAATTTCGGTCTCACCTCCGGCATCGTCACGCGCAGCCTCGCCCGCGCCAGCCATTTCCGCCGCAACGCCCGTACCGGCGTCGTCACCGTCAACCTGCCCACCGCAGGCACCGACTATCACGTCCCCTTCGGCGGCCGCGGTGACAGCTCCTATGGCCCGCGCGAACAAGGCATCCACGCCCGCGAATTCTACACGATCGTGAAAACCGCATACATCGCGGCGGGACCGCCGGAATGACTCACGCCGTCACCCCCATCCGCGCGTCAGATCACCGTCGCTCGGCACCGCCAAGCCGCGTCCGCCCCTCCCCACGGGCGGGCGCCCGGCAAACGTCCCGCGCAACACGGATGGTGCGCGCAATCCGGCCCTCTTGCGAGGCTCCAATGTTGCAGCGCCCCCCCAGGGGCGGCCACGCCCCGGCGTGTGCTCCAATATCCAAGAGGCTCGCATGACCTACCGCATCGATTGCCTGCAATACGCCAACTGGTCCGAAAAGATCTTTCGCCAGATGCGGCAGGGCGGCCTCGACGCCGTACACGTCACCATCGCCTACCACGAAACGTTCCGCGAAACCGTCCTCAACGTCGAACGCTGGAACCGCTGGTTCGAGCAATATCCCGACCTCATCATGAAGGGGCGGTGGGCGGGCGATGTGCGCACCGCGCACGAGACCGGCCGCACCGCCATCTTCTTCGGCTTCCAGAACCCCTCGCCCATCGAGGACGATATCGGCCTTGTCGAGGTCTGGCACGATCTCGGCGCACGGTTCATGCAGCTGACCTACAACAACCAGTCGTTGCTGGCGACGGGCTGTTACGAGGCCGAGGATTCAGGCCTCAGCCGCATGGGCCGCGAGGTCATCGCCGAGATGAACCGTGTCGGGCTCGTCGTGGACATGTCCCACTCCGCCGACCGCTCCACCATCGAGGCGGCGGACCATTCCCAGCGCCCCATCGCCATCACCCACGCCAACATGCACAGCTGGCAACCCGCCCTGCGCAACAAGCGCGACGACGTGGTGCGCGCGGTGACCGAAAATGGCGGCATGATGGGCTTTTCGATCTACCCCCATCACCTCAAGGACAAGTCCGACTGCACCCTGCAAAGCTTCTGCGAGATGATCGCGATGGCAGCCGAGCGTTTCGGCGCAGAGCATTTCGGCATCGGCTCCGACCTCTGCCAGGACCAACCCGACAGCATCGTCGAATGGATGCGCACCGGCCGCTGGACCAAACAGATCGACTACGGCGAAGGCTCGGCCCAGAACCCCGGCTTCCCGCCGCAGCCATCATGGTTCACTGACAACACCGACTTTCCGAACCTCGCCGACGGCCTGCAAAAGGTCGGCTTCAACGACAGCGAGATCGCCGGCCTCATGGGCGACAACTGGCTGCGCTTTTTTGAGGAAAACTTCACCCCGGTACACAAGCAATCAGAATCCTGAGGGCGCGAACCGCCCCTACATGGATATCCCACAGGGAGACCCGAATGTCCGACACCACCCAACCCCAAGACGCCAAGGCCGCACACGGCCCCGGCGGCACCCACCACATCAACAAGCCGCTCTTCGCCATCACCGGCGGCTTCATTGCGCTTTTCTGCCTCGTGGCCCTCTATGACCTCGACCTGCTCTCCGGCATGGTCGATGCCAGCTTCGCCGTCTCGGCCAAGTATTTCGGCCTCTACTGGCAGCTCCTGCTGCTGGCCACCTTCCTCATCGGCCTCGTCCTGATCATCTTGCCCGGCAGTAAGGCGCTGATGGGCAACCTCAGCACGCCCGAATTCCCCGTCTTCCAATGGGGCGCCATGATCATGTGCACGCTCCTCGCCGGCGGCGGCGTCTTCTGGGCGGCGGGCGAGCCCATGGCCCACTTCCTGTCCACACCCCCCTATTTCGGCGCCGAAAGCGCCACGGCAGAGGTTGTCGCCCCGGCCCTCGCGCAAAGCTTCATGCACTGGGGCTTTCTCGCCTGGGCCATCCTCGGCGCGCTGACCACGGTGATGCTGATGCATTACCACTACGAAAAGGGCCTGCCCATGGCCCCGCGCACGCTGCTCTACCCGCTCTTCGGGGACGCGGCCATCAAGGGCCCAATCGGCCTCATCGCCGACGCCTCCTGCATCATCGCGGTGGTCGCAGGCACCGTCGGCCCCATCGGCTTTCTCGGCTTGCAAGTCAGCTACGGCCTCAACGCACTCTTCGGCCTCCCCGACACGTTCGGAACGCAAGCCGCCGTCATCCTCGGCCTTGTCGTAATCTACACCCTCTCGGCGGCCACGGGCCTGTCGAAAGGCATCCAGATCCTCAGCCGCTTCAACGTGATCCTCGCCGCACTCCTGCTGCTCTTCATCCTTGTGGCGGGCCCCACCGGCTTCATCTTCGCGGGCTTCTTCAGCGGGATGACCACCTACATCACCGACTTCTTCGGCATGGCGCTCTATCGCGGTGACGCGGGCGTCTTCGGCGATCCTGGCTGGCTCGGCTGGTGGACCGTGTTCTTCTGGGGCTGGTTCCTCGGTTACGGCCCGCTCATGGCCATGTTCATCGCCCGCATCAGCCGGGGCCGCTCGATCCGCTCGATTGTCATCATGCTGTCGATCGTCGCCCCCATCGTGACCTGCTTCTGGTTCACCATCGTCGGCGGCACCGGCATCAGCGCCGAACTCAGCAACCAGGGCTCGATCTCCTCGGCGTTCGAGGGCTTCAACCTACCCGCCGCCTTGCTGGCAATCACCCAGTCGCTGCCCGCGGGCTTCATCGTCTCGGTCCTCTTCCTGATCCTGACGACCGTCTTCGTGGCCACCACGGGCGACTCGATGACCTACGTGATCTCGGTCGCCATGTCGAACGAGGATATCCCTTCGCTGCCGGTCCGCATCTTCTGGGGCATCGCCATGGGCGTCATGGCTCTGATCCTGATCTACACCGGCTCGGGCGGCATCTCGAAACTCCAAAGCTTCATCGTCGTCACCGCCGTGCCGGTGTCGCTGGTGCTGCTGCCCTCGCTCTGGGACGCGCTGCGCATCACGCTCGCCAAGGGTCGCGAGGCAAACTGACCCAACCTTGGGGCGGTCCTTTGCCGGATCGCCCCAACGCCTCTAACATCGGCAAGGAGGAGCCGGCATGGAACAAGCGGCACAGCAAAGGGTCCCACCCCGTGATCCCAACACGGTCATGACGCTGGCCCGTCTCGGCGCCGCCCACCAGACCCGGCTTTCCTTCATGCGCCAGCTTCTGCGCCGTCTTTTGCGCGACGACTGGACCATCACGCAGACCACCTTCGACATCGACGTGCATGGCGTCGGCCACGCCGTCTACACCGCCCAAGGCCCCGAGCACGCCTATTCCCTCGTCGCCTTCGCCCACGACCTGCCGCCCGAGCAACGCTCCGACCGCGTCATCGCCACCGCCTGGGACGCCACCTTCACGCTTTTCGACGGCATCCCGACCGACGCCGACATCGCCCGCCTGCGCGACAACGTGCCAAAGCAGGAATCCGGTCGCATCTCCGACCGCGAGCTGTCCCTCTCCCGCGCCAACCGCTCGGTCCGGCTATGGGATCACGTGGTCGACGCGCTCAGCGCCGGCCACCAGCCCGACGAGGACCAAGTCCGCGCCGTCGGCTACCTGATGCGCACAACGGCGGTCTACGGCTCGGGCAAGTTCGGCGCGGCGGACCGTGAACAGACCCGCCACCGCCCCGAATGCGCCGGGCCGTTCCAGGTCGAGATGCTGTCGGTCTACCTCACCCGCTGCTTCGTCATGGACTTGGTCGAGCACACGGCCCGCGCCCGCGCGCCCAAGACCGCCGTGCCGCTCGACCCGTCCCTGCGCCGCCGCTTCGGCATCGGCAATTCCACCGGCCTCGGCATGGCGCCCTTCCTCGTGAACCACCCGGCCCTGCTCAACGCCTGGGTCGCCTCGCGCGAAGAGGCGCTGGCCCGCGTCCGCTCTCAACCCACCGCGCCCGAGGCGACCGCGCAAGCCTTACGCCGCTTCGCCGCCCGCGCCCTGATCCACGCCGAGGGCTGGCATTCCGCCCACCCCATGCAGATCCAGAAATGCACCGACCTGCGCTCGGACATGACAGCCCTCATCGCGCATCTGGACACGGCAGACCTCATCACCGATCACCCCTGGAATCGCCTCTGGTTCTGGGGCGAGGCGCACCTGTCGCTCGAAGGCCAGGAACAGCTCGCCTCGCTGCTGCTGGAACCCTATGGCGATCTGATCGATGACCTCACCCATTGCATGGCCGCCGACGAACAGGCCAGCTTCCCCATCGACGGCACCATGCCGCTTGCCCGCCTGCGGGCGATCATCGAAGACATCTACGGCTGGGCGCTTGGCCTCGACTGGACCGCGCCCGACGCACAGGCCCGCGTCTGGTACACCTCACAGGCCAAGCTGGAACCGCGCCTCGGCGAACGCGCGCTGGAACCGATCGAGCCCTACGAACAACCCCTCGGCCCCGGCCGCGACGCCGTGCTGGCCCACTGCGCCCTCAAGGACGCGCCCCAGGCCACCGTGGCCGAGTTCCTGCTGGCTCACCCCCAGCACCGCCACATCGCTCGCCGCGCCCAAATCGCCGCCCGCCTGCCCTATGCCGAGATCCGCGACAACACGCTTTCCGCCGACATGCTGCCCGTCGACATGCTGCGGCTCAAGCTCAGCTTCTTCGGCGCCTGCCATTTCGATCCCCGCTCGGACCGCTGGCTGCGCATCAACATGTTCCAGCACGCCCCCTTCCCGCACGAACTGGCAGAGGCGGGCGACGACTGGACCCTGCCGCCGCTGCCAAGGGGCATGCAATGACGTGGTCGCTCAATGAAATCGAGGCACTGGCCCGCAAGGCCACCCGCGGCGCCGGATATGCCTGGGGCCTGGCCGAGGAAGCCGGCCGCGCCGCCCGCTGGACCTGCGCGGCGGGCTGGCCCGGAGCCCTCGCCCTGTCCGATGTCCTGACCCGCAACGATGGCGCCCCCGCCGCCACGCTCGGCCCGCAGGCCCTGGGCGAGACGTGGAGTGCCTCGGGCGGCCTCCTCTGCCCCATCGTCACCGGCGCCACGCTCTGCGACCTCGCCGCCGACTGGGCCACAGGTCGTACAGTCACAATGGGGCCCGTCGCCTGGCCCTTGCTCTTGGTGCCGTACATGGTCTGGGCCGCAGACCGCACCGGCGCGCCTCTGTCTCTGCACTGGCAAAGTTGCTCGGTCACTCGGGCCGAGGGCAAAACCCGTCTCGATGACCCCGGCGCCGCCCTCGACTGTGCCGCAACCCCAACGGTATATCTTTCCACGACGAACACCCGTCACGGCACCGTCCTCACCCGGCTCTACCGCGCAGCCCCCATGCCACAGGCGGTCACGATCCTCGACACTTTCGCCCAGCGCACCTATGCCCCGGAAACCGAGGCCAGCCGCCTCACGGGCGCCGGCGCCGGCCTCAGCGACAACGACTGACCGCCAGAAAATTCGCAGAATTTTCTCAGGCCGCAACCTCGACACGCAAGGGAAAGGCATGGTCACTAGCCACGTCCTGCGCATCGGCGCGCGCCCCGGAAGAGAGGTTTAGAAAAGGCGGCACGCCCGAACGGTGCGTTCATCCGCAGCCCGTGACCATGGCACCGACGCGATACCACTAAAATACCGACGCGATACCGACGCCCGAGTTGCAACACCCAGGCCGTTAACCTTTTTGCGCGTCAGGCCGATTCTGCCAACCGCGCCACGTAGCGCGCCAGCGTGTCGATCTCCAGGTTCACCTGGTCACCCACGGCCACGCGGCCCCATGTCGTGACCTGCTTGGTATGCGGGATGAAGTTGATGCCAAAGACCGCGCCCTCGACCTCGTTCACCGTCAGCGACGTACCGTTCAGCGCCACCGATCCCTTGGGTGCGATAAACTTCGCCAGCACGTCCGGGGCGCGCAATCTGACCCGCGTGCTGTCACCCTCCTCCTCGACGCCGACCACCTCGGCCAGGCCATCCACATGGCCCGACACGATATGCCCGCCCAGTTCATCGCCGACGCGCAAGGACCTCTCAAGATTGACTTTTCTGCCTTCGGCCCAGGTGTCCAGATTGCTCTTCGACAAGGTCTCGGCAGACACGTCCACGTCGAACCAGTCCGGCCCCTTGTCCACCACCGTCAGGCACACGCCGTCACACGCGATCGAGGCGCCCATGTCGACCCCCGCCATGTCATAGCCGGTACCGATCCGCGCCCGCAGATCGCCGCGCTTTTCCAGCCCGCGTATCTCGCCCATATCCGTGATGATCCCGGTGAACATGGCTGTCTCCCTTTGGTCCTGCTCCGACCTACCGGGCCAGCCCGGCCAAGGCAAGAACCGCCCCATCGTCCCGGGTCTTAATTTCGTCTAAATACTGGTTTATTAGGGTCGAAAAGATTAGACGCAGTCATGCGTGAAAGAGGCAGAAGGGTATGAGTTCAGCAACCGGCGACAACCGGGTCTTTTTGTTTTTGCAAGGTCCCCACGGACCGTTTTTTTCCAAGCTCGGCCGCATGTTGCGCCATGCCGGAGCGGATGTCTGGCGCGTGGGTTTCAACGCCGGCGACGCCGCTTTCTGGCGCGACCGGGCAAGCTATATCCCTTTCACCAGCACCGCCGACGCCTGGCGCCCGACCTTCCGCGCTCTGGTCAAGGACAAGCGCGTGACCGACCTCGTGCTTTACGGCGATACCCGCACCATCCATGCCGAGGCGGTCGAGGAGGCCCGCGCGTTGGGCCTTGTCATCCACGTGTTCGAAGAAGGGTATCTGCGCCCCTACTGGGTGACCTATGAACGGGGCGGCTCCAACGGCCATTCGCGCCTGATGGAGATGGGCGTGGACGACATGCGCAAGGCGCTGGAAAACTCCGACATGGACACCGCCCTGCCGCCCGCGTCGTGGGGCGACATGCGCCAGCATATCTTCTACGGCGCGGCCTATCACGGCTGCGTGCTGCTGTTTAACCGCCGCTACCGCAATTTCCGCCCCCACCGCGCCCTGACCGTGCGGCAGGAATTCGCCCTTTATCTCAAGCGGTTGGTTCTCATGCCGTTTCAGGCCATCGACCGGCGTATCGCCACCTGGCGCATCCGGCACGGCGGCTTTCCCTATCACCTGGCCCTGCTGCAACTGGAACATGACGCCTCGTTCCAGAAGCACTCGCCGTTCGACACGATGACGGACTTTCTCGAAACCGTGACCGAGAATTTCGCCAAGGGCGCGCCGAAACATCACCACCTCGTGGTCAAGGCCCACCCGCTCGAGGATGGCCGCACACCCATCCGCGCGGAACTGCGCCGGCTCGCCCGCAAGCACGGTATCTTCGACCGCGTGCACTACGTTCGCGGCGGCAAGCTGGCGCGCCTTCTGAACGAGGCCCGCAGCGCCGTGACCGTCAATTCCACCGCTGCGCAGCAGGTGCTCTGGCGCGGAATTCCGCTCAAGACTTTTGGCGAGGCGGTCTATGCCAAGCCCGAATTCGTCTCGACCAAGCCCTTGCGCGATTTCTTCGCCGGGGCAGAACGGCCCAATCGCAAGGCTTATGGCGACTACCGCCGCTACCTGCTTGAAACCAGCCAGGTGGCCGGCGGCTTCTATTCCGCCAATGGCCGCCGCCAGTTGCTGCGCCAGACGGTCGACATGATGCTCAGCCCCGATGATCCCTACGACGCCCTGGTCACCGGCACCGCGGCTCCAAGGCAACAGTTGCAGGTGGTCACATGAAGGCCCGCCCCTAAGGCACTGGATTTTCATACCGCTTCGCGCTAGGTTGGCGAAAAAATCGAGGCAGAAAAAACAGGTCGAGGAGACCGGGCAGTGAAAATCCAATCCAACCGATGGACAAAGTCCGTCGCATTGATGCTTGTCGTGAGCATCGTCGCGTCGTGCAGCTTCCTCCCCCGCTCAGGCCCCAGCAAACGCCAGATCTATTCCGGCTCCGTACAACGATCCGGCGACGCCTTCGTGGTGTCCGTCAACGACCGCGTGACGCGCGCCACGGCCGTCCAACCCGCGCTCGGCTTCACCGAAGCGTTCAAGAACGCGGGCCTCGTCGGCTCCGATACGATCCGCCCCGGCGACACGCTGGGTCTGACCATCTGGGAAAACGTCGATGACGGCCTTTTGGCGGGCGAAGGCGCCAACCAAACCCTTCTGGAAGAGGTGCAGGTCGACGGGGCCGGCTTCATCTTCGTGCCCTACGCGGGGCGCATCCGCGCCGCCGGCAACACGCCTGAGGCGATCCGGCGCATCATCACCTCCAAGCTCGATGAACAGACCCCGGACCCGCAAGTCGAGGTGCGCCGCCTCGCAGGCGACGGCGCGACCGTGTCACTGGTCGGCGCGGTGGGTGGACAGGGCGTCTACCCGATCGAACGCCCCACTCGCACGTTGTCGACCATGCTGGCCGCCGCGGGCGGTGTGACGATCGAGCCCGAAATCGCGCAGGTGACTGTTATCCGGGGCGGAATGCGCTCCAAGGTATGGTTTCAGGATCTCTTTCGTGATCCCGGGTTCGACATCGCCCTGCGCGGCGGTGACCGCGTGCTGGTCGAGGAAGACACCCGTGCCTTCACCGCGCTCGGCGCCACCGGCGGCCAGGCGCGCGTGCCCTTCCCATCGCCCACCATCTCGGCGATCGAGGCCATTGCCCAGGTCGGCGGACTTCAGGCCAACGCGGCCGACCCCACCGGCGTTTTCGTGCTGCGCAACGAACCGGCCGAAATCGCCAACCAGGTACTTGGCCGCAACGACCTCGTGGGGGCACAGCGGCTGGTTTACGTGCTCGACCTCACGCAGCCCAACGGCATGTTCATGGCGCGTGATTTCGCCATCCGCGACGACGACACACTCTACGTGACCGAGGCGCCCTTCACCCAGTGGAGCAAGGTCATCGGCGCTCTGACCGGCACACTTGGTGCCGTCGGCTCCATCTCGACCGCAGGCGATACGCTCAGCGGGAACTGATGACGCAGAACACACCCCTCGAACCCGCCGGATCTGAAACGTCCCGGCGGGTTTTCTATTTCAACGCGGGCTTTCTGCGCCAGAAACACATTCGCCGCATCCTCGACCTCGCCGGCCTGCCTCTGCACTTGGGCAAACCCGGCGCGGACGATCTGATCGCGGTTTGGGGCCGTTCGCCCTACGCCGCGCGGGGCGAGGCGGTGGCGCAAAAGACCGGCGCCGGGATCGTGCGGATCGAGGACGCCTTCCTGCGCTCGCTGCATCCCGGTCGCGTGGGCGAACCGCCGCTGGGAGTCCTGATCGACCATTCCGGCGTGCATTTCGACAGCAGCGCACCTTCGGACCTGGAAACGCTTCTGGCCACCCATCCGCTGGACGACACGGCCCTCATGGATCGGGCCCGTGGCTGCATCGCCCGCATGACCGAGGCGCACCTGACAAAATACACTGCCTTCGATCCCGCTGCCTCCTGCCCCGCGCCGGGCTACGTCTTGGTGCTGGACCAGACCCGCGGCGACGCGTCGGTCACCCATGGCGGCGCCGACGCCAACACCTTCCGCGAGATGCTCTATTGCGCGCAGGAGGAAAACCCCGGTTGCCCGGTCCTAATCAAGACCCACCCCGAAACCGTGCAGGGCCACCGCCAAGGCTATTTCGGCCCCGACGATACCTCCGACCGTGTCAGCCTCTTCTCGGACCCGGTCAGCCCGTGGACCCTCATGGAAGGCGCCGTCGCGGTCTACGCCGTCACCTCCCAGCTGGGGTTCGAGGCGATTTTCGCCGGTCACAAACCCCAGGTCTTCGGCCAGCCTTTTTATGCCGGCTGGGGTCTGACCGAGGATCGCCACCCTCATCCCTTATCTCGCCGCGGCCGCACCCTCTCACGGGCCCAGCTCTTTGCCGCGGCGATGATCCTTTATCCAACCTGGTACGATCCGCATCGCGACCAGCTGTGCGAGCTGGAAGACGCGATATCCATCCTCGAGGCCCGCACCAACGCATGGCGCGCCGATCACCGGGGCTGGGTCGCCTCGGGCATGCGCCTGTGGAAACGCCGTCCCCTGCAAAAGGTCTTCGGCGCCGAGAAGCGCATGATCTTCAAGGATGATCCCGCCCGCTCCGCGCGCGTCGCCGCCGCCACCGGGCGCGCCCACATGTGCTGGGCCGGCAAGGCCCACGCCGACATGCCCGTCATCCGCGTCGAGGACGGGTTTCTGCGCTCGCGCGGGCTGGGCGCGGACCTGGTGCCGCCCCTGTCGCTCGTGTGCGACGATCTCGGCATCTACTATGACCCGACCCGCGAAAGCAGGCTGGAGCGCTGGATCATCCGGCGCGAGACCCTGCGCCCCGACCAGGACCTGCGCGCCGAACGCCTGATCCGCCGCCTCGTGTCCCTGGGCCTCAGCAAATACAACCTCGGCCTTTCGGTTCCCGACCTGCCCGACGGCCCCCGCGTGCTGGTCCCCGGCCAGGTCGAGGACGACGCCTCGATCCGCACCGGCGCGGGCCGGATCTCGACCAACCTCGCCCTGTTGGAAACGGCCCGCACCGCCCACCCCGATGCCGTCCTGCTTTACAAACCCCACCCGGATGTCGAATCAGGCCTGCGCGAGGGCGCAATCCCCGAGGCCGATCTGGAAAGACTCGATGCCATCGTCCTGCCCCACACCGACCCCGCCGCGCTGCTGTCGCAGGTGCAGCGCGTCTTCACCATGACTTCGCTCATGGGGTTCGAGGCGCTCCTCCGCGGCGTTCCCGTTACCACCACCGGCGCGCCCTTCTATGCCGGATGGGGCCTGACCACAGATACCGGCGACGTCCCCGCCCGCCGCGCCGCGCGGCCCACGCTGCACGGCCTGGTTCATGCCGCGCTCATCGACTATCCGCGCTATTTTGACCCCGTCACTGACCAGTCCTGCCCAGTCGAGGTCGTGCTGGACCGTCTCGCCACCGGCGACATCCCCCATCCCGGCCCCGCCAATCGCCTTCTGGCAAAGCTACAGGGCCTTTTTGCCTCGCGCGCCAGCCTCTGGCGATGACAATCCGGCCCGCTGCCTTATCTTCAATGCAAGGGACTGCAAGGAGGATCACATGGACCGCAACAGCGATTTCACCCAACGCGCCGTCGTGCACGCCGCCGACGAGGACTGGGTCGCCTCGCCCATGCCCGGCGTTGACCGGCGCATCCTCGACCGGATCGGTGACGAGGTGGCCCGCGCCACCTCGATCGTGCGCTACGCCCCAAACAGCGCGTTCTCCTCCCACGTCCACACAGGCGGCGAGGAATTCCTCGTGCTCGACGGCGTCTTTTCGGACGAGCATGGGGATTTCCCCGAAGGCAGCTATATCCGTAACCCGCCGGAATCGTCTCACACGCCCGGCTCGGAACCCGGCTGCACCATCCTTGTCAAGCTCTGGCAGTTCGACCTGGCCGACCGCACCCACGTCCGCATCGACACGAACAAGATGCGCTTTCTGCCCGACCGCGACGCGGTCGAAATCATGCCGCTCTTCTCCGATGGCCGCGAGGATGTCGCGCTGGAACGCTGGGCGTCGGAGGCGCGTGTCTCGCTCGAAGCACCCGACGGCCTGGAACTGCTGGTGCTCGACGGCGACTTCACCGAAGACGGCGAAACTTACAAACGCCTCAGCTGGCTGCGCCTGCCGAAAGGCGCGTCAACAACCGCCCAAGTGGGAACCGACGGCGCCCGTGTCTGGATTAAGCGCGACCACCTGCGCGAAACCCCGACCGGCCCCAAGACGTAACCCGTCCCGGACCTGATCCGGGACCTCTTCAGGCCCGGACAAAGGTCACTCGCCGTAAGGCACCCAAACCGTCTTGACCTCGGTCGCAGCCTCCAGGAAGGCATGGCAATCACGTGGCGCGGTCCAGTCGCGCCCGAGCGCATTGTTCACCCATGTCCGCTTGAGATTAGCGGCACTCTCCCGCTCGATCACCTCCGACAGGTCGGCCGAAGCAAAGCTCCAGACCGCCTCGACATCCGCATGCCCGGCCATGTGCGGCGCAAGCTCCGCGACCGGCCCCACCAGCAGGTTCGCCACGCCCGCCGGCACGTCCGAGGTTTCCAGCACCTGCACCAGTTCCATCGCGGCCAGCGGGAACGGCTCTGATGCAACGAGTACAGCGCGATTTCCCATCGCCATCGCCGCCCCCAGCACCGACACCAGCCCCAGTAGCGGGGCCTCATCCGGGCAGAACGCGCCAATCACGCCCACCGGTTCGCGCCGGGCCAGCGCCATGCCGCGGATCGGCACCGCCGCCGCCTCGCCCGCGAACTTGTCCGCCCAGGCCGCCCATGTGAACAGCCGGTCTACACTGGCCTCTACCTCACCGGCACCACTGCGCCCGCCGCTCATGGCGTTCAGCACGCCCGCGAAATCGCCCGCTCGCGCCGAAAGGTTCTCGGCCATGTAATACAGGATCTGTGCCCGCACGTGGCCACTGGTCCGACCCCAGACCGCAGCGCCTCGGGCGGCCTCCACCGCGTTGCGGATATCCTTGCGATTGGCCACCGGAACCTGCCCAAGCAGCTTGCCCGACTTGCCGTAGATCACACGCGAATACCCCCCGTCGGGCCGCGCCTGCTTGCCACCGATATAGAGCTTCGGCGTCCGGTCCACCCCTTCGACAACACCGGTTTCGCCTCCCGTGAACCCCGCGACCGGGCGCAACACCTTTTGCGTGCCCGCCGGCTTCAGGTAGGCATCCAGCCCCGCCCAGCCGCCTTCGCGCCCAAACCCGCTTTCGCGCACACCGCCAAAAGGGGCCGCCGCGTCGAACATGTTGGTCCCGTTCACCCAGACCACGCCCGCCGCCAGCTTCGGCGCCACGTCCAGTGCCAGGTTGAGGCTCTCCGACCAGACCGACGCCGCCAGCCCGTAGCGCGTGTTGTTGGCCAGCGCGACCGCTTCCGCAGGGGTCCGGAACGTGGTTGAAATCAGCACGGGGTCGAAAATCTCTTGCTGCATCAGCGCGTCCGAGGGCGCCAGCCCGGTGATCAGCGTCGGCGGATAGTACGCCCCTTCTCCCGGCATCTCGACCGAAACGGCAAACCGTTCGCCCGCAGCACTTTGCTCAACCATTCGCCGCACCCGCTCCACCTGAGCCGGGTCGGCCATCGCGCCGATGTCGATGCACTTGTCCAGCGGGTTGCCGATGCGCAGCGTGCCCATCCTCTCGCGCAGCCGCGCCTGAAAATCGTCGGCAATCCCCTCCTGCACCAGCAGGCGCGAGCCCGCGCAACAGACCTGCCCGCCATTCAGCCAGATCGCGTCGACCAGCCCCTCGATGGCGCTGTCGATATCGGCATCCTCGAACACGATATAGGCGCTCTTGCCGCCCAGCTCGAGCGTCAGCGCCTTGCCCTGCCCCGCCGTCTGCTCCCGGATGCGCCGCCCGACGTCGGTGGAGCCGGTAAAGGCCACCTTGTCCACGCCCTCATGCGTGACGACCCGCTCGCCAACTGCGCCGTCGCCGGTGACGATGTTGACCACCCCCTTGGGCAGCCCGGCCTTCCGGCAGATATCCGCGAAAAGAAGGGCCGTCAGCGACGTCCATTCCGCCGGCTTCAGGACCACCGTGTTGCCCGCCGCCAGCGCAGGCGCGACCTTCCAAGCCAGCATCAACAGGGGAAAGTTCCATGGAACCACCTGCCCACACACCCCGTTCGCCCGCATGCCTGGCCGCTCGGCTTCCAGCAGTTGCGCCAACCCGGCGTGATAATAGAAATGCCGGTGCACCAAGGGCACGTCGATGTCGCGGCTCTCCCGGATCGGCTTGCCGTTGTCCAGCGTCTCCAGCACCGCGAAGAGCCGCGCGTTCTTCTGCACCAGCCGCGCCAGCGCATAAAGGTATCGCGCACGCCCGGGCCCGCCCAGACGTTCCCATTTCGGCTGTGCCTTCCGCGCCGCCGCCACGGCGGCATCCACGTCCTCCGCACTGGCCTGGCTCAGCAGCGCCAGCACCTCGCCCGTGGCCGGATTCTTCGCCTCGAACCCCTCACCCGGCGCGGTGAATGCCCCGTCGATGAACTGTCCGAACCGGTCACCCTGGTCCACCAGCCAGGCATAGGCGTCGGCGGCGCTTTCTGGGGCCGGGCCATACTCCATGCTCTCGAAGATCTCCTTGACGGTCATGGCTTCATCGTTCCCGAAATACTCAATTCCATCCGCTCACCCCAGGCCATGCCGCCACCCTGCCGAATACCGCCCCGACACGTGGTGCTCCAACTGCCGCTCGATATCCCCCAACAGGCTCGACGCTCCAAAACGGAAAAGGTCGGGCCGCAGCCACCGATCGCCCAATTCCTCCTTGATCATCGACAGGTAAACCAGCGCATCCTTTGCTTTCGAGATGCCACCGGCGGGCTTGTATCCAACGCGATACCCCGTCGCGACGTGATAGGCCCGGATCGCCCGCAGCATCACCAGCGTCACCGGCAGCGTTGCATTCACGCTTTCCTTGCCGGTCGAGGTCTTGATGAAATCCGCCCCCGCCATCATGCAGACCAGCGACGCCCGCGCCACGTTGCGCAGGCTGCCCAGTTCGCCAGTGGCCAAGATCGCCTTGACGTGTGCGTTGCCACAGGCCGCCCGAAAGGCCTGCATCTCGTCGTAAAGCGCCTGCCAATCACCGGTCAGCACATGCCGGCGCGAGATCACGATGTCGATCTCGTCGGCACCTTCCGCCACGCTGGCCTCGATCTCGGCCACCCGCAATTGAAACGGCGACAGCCCCGCCGGAAACCCGGTCGAAACCGCGGCCACCGGAATGCCGCTGCCCTCCAGCGCCCGGCAGGCGGGCGCGACCATATCGTGATAGACACAGACCGCGCCCACGCTCAGCCCCTCCATCCCCAACGCGTCCAGCAGGTCCGCGCGCACCGGCTGGCGCGCCTTGGCGCAGAGCCGCGTGACCCGACCCGCCGTGTCGTCCCCCGCAAGCGTCGTCAGGTCGATGCAGCTGATGGCGCGGCACAACCACGCCGCCTGGTAATCCTTCTTGACCGTCCGACGCCCCGGCATTGTCCCCGCCCGACGCTCGACCGCCGAGGTGTTCACCGCGACCGCCGCCACCTGATCAAGATCCAGCGGCACGCCCGCGTTGCGCGGCTCCAGCGTCTGCGGCAGGTGCGTCTGCGCGGTCTCTGTCCGGATCGTCATGGCCACCGTTCAAGTATGGAAAATCACCGGCGAAGCGTCGCATGCACGTCGCCCCTTGGCAAGCCGCAGACGGGCGCGGGCGCGCCTGCACGAAACCTGCACAACCTCGCCGCCAACCGGTGCACATCCCTGCCCTATCCTACCTTAACAACCACCACATCCGCAGCCAGAGGAAACCCCATGCGACACGCCTTTCTATTCGAACCCCGCGTTCACCGTGCCCGGCCCCGGCACCGCCGCGCCCTGCTTCTCGCACTCGGCCTCGCCATCCTGTCGGGCCTCGCTGTGTCGGGCGTGACCCACGCCACACCGCCGGAACGACAGGGCTTTTCCAAACCCGGCCAATCGCCTAGCTTCATGCCCGAAACAGTTCGCCTGCGGATCGAAGAATGAGCCATATCCTGATCGTCGACGACGACCCCCAGATCCGCGATGTGCTGCGCATCGCCCTGAAAAAGGCGGGGCACGACGTGGCCGAGGCCGGCGACGGGGCCGAGGGGCTGGCCAAGGCCCGCAGCGGCAAGGCCGACCTCATCGTGCTGGATATCGGCCTGCCCGAGATGGACGGGCTGGAGATGTGCCGCCGCCTGCGCGCCGACCACGACACGCCCGTGCTGTTCCTGACCGCCCGCGACGAAGAAATCGACCGGGTCCTTGGTTTTGAACTGGGCGGCGACGACTACGTGACCAAACCCTTCTCGCCGCGCGAACTGGTGGCCCGCATCCGCGCCATTCTCAAGCGCACCGAACAAGGCCCGATCACCGGCATGACCCAGCCGCTCAGCCACGGCGCCCTTCGCCTCGATCCCCAGCGGCACTTGTGCAGTTTCGCAACCCAGACCGTCGCGCTGACGGCCCGCGAGATGTCGCTGCTGGAACACCTCATGACCCGCCCCGATCACGTTGCCACCAAGGCCCAACTGACCGACGCGGTCTACGGGCCGACAATCCACGTTTCGGACCGCACTCTCGACAGTCACCTGCGCAACCTGCGCGCCAAACTGGCCGAAGCGGGATGCGACAATGCCATTGAGACCGTGCACGGGGTGGGCATCCGGATGGGCACATGCCAGGCGGCGTAAAGCAGCGCATCCGCCGGAAATGGCGCCCCCCCTTGGCCCTTGTAATAGGGGGCACACTCTCGGCGGTGCTGGTGCTTCCGGTCATCGCCATCGGCTATTTCAAGGTCGCGGGCTTTATCCTTGGCTGGGGCGAAACTACTCTGCTCATCGGCACGCTGGCCGTGGTGACGACCCTTCTGCTGGCCTTCCTGCTGTGGCGGCTTGTCCTGCGTCCGGTCTACGCGCTGACCGCCCATGCCAAGGCGGTGAAGGACGGGCGCGACGACGCACCCCTGCCACGGCATTTCGGCACGCCGGAACTGACCGCTCTGGGACAGGCGGTGCTCGACATGGGCAGCACGCTTCAGGACCGCGAGACCGGCCTGCGCGCCTATACCAACCACGTCACCCACGAACTGAAGTCGCCGCTCACCAGCCTGATCGGCGCCACCGAACTGCTCGAAGACGACACCACGCCCGAGGACCGCGCCAAGCTGACCGAGACGATCCGCACCTCGGCCCTGAAGATGCAGGTTCTTCTGGATGCGTTGCGCCGACTTGCCAAAGCGCGCGATCCTTTGGGGCACGGCCCGACACGGCTCTCTGTGGCGCTGAACAACGTGGACGCGGGCGTGGCGCTCGACCTGCACCACGACCGCGCCGTACCGCTTGACCCAGACGCACTGCACGCCATCCTGACCCACCTTTCCCAAAACGCCGCCGCGCATGGTGCCCGGCAACTAACGGTCACCGGCACCGAGAACGGCTTTACCGTGCAAGATGACGGGCCCGGCATCGCCGAGGGCAACCGCGCCCGCATTTTCGAGCCGTTCTTCACGACCCGCCGCGCCGCGGGTGGCACCGGAATGGGGCTGGCCATCGTGCGCACAATGCTGGGCGCCGCCGGGGGTGACATCGCGCTGCTGCCGTCCAAGCGAGGCGCACTCTTCGACATCACTTTCGATTGACGGGGCGCGCTCAGCGGATCCGCTTGTAGGCGGCCCGCTCCCGCAGCACCATAACTGCGGCACAGCTCGACAGGCGCGACATCCCGGGACGGTCCGACAGGTATTTCTGGTTCGGCTCGTCACGGGCCAGCGCAGCACGGCGCAGGGTCATGATCCGCGCCCGCGGACTGTTCAGGAACTGCGCCTGCGGGATCACCTTTTCATAGGGGCTGTCGAGCCGCGACATCTCGTAGAACCCGCCTGTCAGTGCCAGAAGCGCCACCCCGCAGGCGCCGGGCTGGTTCGGGCATTCCGCGCGACAAAGATCGGCGATCGGGCGCGCCGACAGATCATGCAACACCCAATCCTCGACCGGCTTGCGCCACCTGTTACCCGCGCTCATGTCCCCGAAACCAAAGCCCAACGCCAGAAACTGCGCCATGCCCAGCGTCTCCGGGTCGTCCGCGCTCACCACTTCCGGGCCCAGCGACAGCATGTGGCGCAACGCCGCCATGCCATCGGCCTGCGGCTCGGGCGTGTCGGCGAGGAAGGCAAGGTAGGGGCGCATCTCGGGCAGGATCGTCTCGCTGGCCACCAATTTCTCGCGCATCGAACGTGACCCGTAGAGCGCCGCGATCCGCGTCGGATAATCCGTGGCCTGCCGCTCGCCCGCCTGCCACAGCGCGAAATGCGTCTGCAATTGCAGGAACGGCTTGCGCGAACGCAGGAACATCTCGGCAAGCCGATTGCCTTCGCTTGCCTCTACCGCCAGCCAGCTGCGCCCAAACCGGGTCTTGCCGGACATGTCGCGAAAAAGCGTCCGGCGCGCGTCCGGCTCCAACCCCATGCGATAGGGCGACGGACCGCGATCCATCGTCTCGATCCGGGCCAGCAGGATACGCGCGTCGCTGTGTCCTTCGCGGGCCAGCTGCGCCAGCCGCGGCAGGCTCTGGGAATCGTCGCCCGAAAGCCATAGCGCCACCGCTTCGTCGAACGCAGCCTGCGCGAAAGCGGTCCCGACCCAAAGCCAGAGCATCACAATGGCTGCGCATGTTCCCCTGATCATTCCCGGCCCCTCCTTTGCCGGACCGCCTTCATTCTATAGGCCCCGGGCCGATTGCCTTGCAACCCAGACGTGCAAAACATCTTCACCCAACGCCCTCTGCTCGACAAGATCGAAGCGGTTCGCCCCGTCAAGCCGGTCAAGCCCCAGCGCCCCAATCCCCGGTAGGCCCTCGGCCCCCATCGCAAATCCTGCCGTGATCCCAGCCATCCGATCTACCAGTCCTTCAGCCAAGAGAGATGCCGACAGCGCCCCGCCGCCTTCGCAAAAAACCCGGGTCAGCCCGCGCTGTCCCAGTTGGTTCAGGACAGACCCCATATCCAGCTGCCGTCCCGATAATCCGCAGGGCACCATTTCGGCGCCAAGCCCCCGCCATGCCTCGACCAGCGCGGCATCCGCGTCGGGCCCGTGGCACATCCAGACCGGCACCTCCGATGCTGTCCGCGCCAGCTTCGACATCAGCGGCACATCCAGCCTGCGTGACACCACGACGCGCACCGGCTGATGATCGACACCCATGTCGCGCACTGTCAGCGATGGATCGTCCGCCCTCGCCGTGCCCGCACCGACCATGACGGCATCGTGACGCGCCCGCGCGGCATGCACCCAGCGCCGCGCTTGCGGTCCGGTGATCCACTGGCTGTGCCCGCTGGCGGTGGCGATCCGCCCATCAAACGACGTGGCCAGCTTCAGCGTCACTTCAGGGCGCCCCCGCGTCATGCGGCTCAGAAACCCGCCAAGGTCATACCGGGCCTCCGCCGCGCACTGTCCGATCTCGACCGTGATGCCTGCCTCTCGCAGTGCCGCAAAGCCCCGGCCCGAGACCCTCGGATCGGGGTCGCCAATAGCCACCACCACCCGTGCGATCCGGGCCGCTATGATGGCGTCGGTACAGGGGGGTGTCCGTCCGTGATGGGCGCAAGGCTCCAGGCTGACATAGGCCGTCGCCCCCTCTGCCGCCACGCCGCCCTGTTCAAGCGCGATACGCTCGGCATGCGGCCGCCCGCCAAGGCCGGTCGTGCCGCGCCCCACGATGCGCCCATCCTTCACGATCACGCAGCCCACGGCAGGGTTGGGCCAGGTCCGGCCCAGCCCGCGACGCCCAAGACCCAATGCCAGCCTGAGAAAGCGGATGTCGTCCGAGTTCACGTCTCGCCGGGCTCTTCCACCGCACCGGGCCGCAACTCACTTACGAACTTGTCGAAATCGTCTGCCGCCTGGAAGTTCTTGTAAACACTGGCAAAGCGGACATAGGCAACGGTGTCGATCCGCGCCAGGCTTTCCATCACGATCTCACCCACGGTCTTCGACGGGATATCCGTCTCGCCAAGGGATTCCAGCCGCCGCACGATGCCGGAAATCATCTGCTCCACCCGCTCCGGCTCGACCGGGCGTTTCTGCAAGGCGATCCGGATCGATCGTTCCAGCTTGTCGCGGTCGAAATCCTCGCGCCGACCGTTCGTTTTCACCACCACCAGGTCGCGCAACTGCACGCGTTCATAGGTGGTGAACCGACCGCCACAGGCCGGGCAAAATCGCCGCCGCCGGATCGAAACGTGATCCTCTGCCGGGCGTGAATCCTTTACTTGAGTGTCGATATTTCCGCAAAACGGGCAGCGCATCGGCCGGTCCCCTTTTCTTCTCTGCCTCTGATGGTCATGGGTCTCTTGCCCAGTTATCCACAGCTACTATAGGGCAGCCGCAAAGTTTTGGGTAGAGGGCAAATTCAGTCGCAACATCGAGCGTAGTTTTGGGCCTTTGATGCTGCGACGAAGCGCCCGGGGAACGCTTGCCGGGCTGTTCCGTTGCCGTTCCAGCGAATGGAAAAAATCAAACTCAAAAGGATTATCATGACCCGCAAGACCCTCTTTATCACAGGCGCCTCCACCGGCATCGGCGCCGAAACCGCTCGCAAGGCTGTCGCCTCCGGGTGGAACGTCGCGCTCTTCGCGCGCAGCAGGGACAAGCTCGACGCGCTGGCCTCGGAGCTTGGCGACGACCACGCTCTTGCCTTGGCCGGCGACGTCACGGAGATGGAGGAACTGAAAAACGCCATCGACAGTGCTGCCGATCATTTCGGTGGCCTGGACGCCGTTTTCGCCAATGCCGGGCGTGGGCTTGACACGTCGGGCGTTGAAAACGGCGATCCCGACGAATGGCGCAAGATGCTCGACCTCAACATCAACGGGCTGCTCTACACCATCAAGGCCGCGTTCCCGCATCTGCAGAAATCCAAGGGCCACGCCGTGCTCACCGGCTCGGTGGCGGGCAAAATCAATCTGCCCGGCTCGATTTATGGTGCCTCCAAGTGGTTCGTCCAAGGCTTTGCCGGCAACCTCAGCGAGGAAATGCGCGAATGGGGCGGCCGTTGCACCGTGATCTGCCCCGGCATGGTGGATACGCCGTTCTTCGACGAGGCCAAACCCGACAAGCTGAAGCCAGAGGATATCGCCGAAGCCGTGGTCTTTGCCCTCGACCAGCCCCAACGCGCCGATGTGCGAGAAATGGTCGTTATGCCAACGGGCTGACGCTCAGGGCAAACTTAGGCCAGATGCGCCGCCACCTTACGGGTGTGCGGCGCATCGCGATGCTCGAAGACGTAAATTCCCTGCCACGTGCCCAGTACGAGCCGCCCATCGCTCACGGGAATCGACAGGCTCACCGGCATCATCGTCGCCTTGATGTGGGCAGGCATGTCATCCGGTCCTTCATAGGTGTGCGTCAGGTATGCCATGGACGAATCGCTTGTCGGCGGCACCAGTTGCGCAAAGTAATTCCGCAAATCGGTCTGCACCTCGGGATCCGCATTTTCTTGGATCAGCAGGCTGGCCGAGGTGTGACGAATAAAAAGCGTGAGAAGACCGCTTTGCACGCCTAGGTCCGCCACCCAGTCGGTCACCTCCGCGGTAAACTCGTAAAGGCCTTGTCCCCGCGTCTCTATCGTGAACGCTGTTTGCATGTCTGCGTTGTACTCGTCTCAGCCGAATTCCGCCAGTGCGCCACGGTCAGGAACAACGGCCAGGCCTGTCGCGTTTCTCCACTGGACGGAAAAGGAGGAACCAAATGTCTATCGGACGAGTAACCGAAATTTCCGCAACCTCGAAAGAGAGCTTCGATGATGCCGTCAAGCAAGGCATCCAGCGCGCGTCCAAGACGCTGCGCAACATCGAAAGCGCATGGGTCAAGGATTCGAACGTCAGCGTGTCAAACGGCAACATCTCGGAGTACCGGGTGAACCTCGCGGTGACGTTCCTTCTGGACGACTGACACCAACTTACGACAGCTCGACTCTATCGGGCGCAGTACGAAAAAGGCCCCCGGGCGCATGTCCGGGGGCCTTTTACACCGGTTCACGCAACGAAAAACGGCGCCACTGGCGCCGCTCCGAGTCTTGTTCCGAAAGGTGGCCCGGATCTACTGATCAAGAAACGACCGCAGCTTGCGTGACCGGCTGGGATGCTTCAGCTTGCGCAGCGCCTTGGCCTCGATCTGGCGGATACGTTCGCGCGTGACCGAGAATTGCTGGCCCACTTCCTCCAGCGTGTGGTCCGTATTCATCCCGATGCCGAACCGCATCCGCAGCACGCGTTCCTCGCGCGGCGTCAGGCTCGACAGGACCCGCGTTGTGGTCTCCTTCAGATTGTCCTGAATGGCCGAATCCAACGGCAGGATCACGTTCTTGTCTTCGATGAAATCGCCCAACTGGCTGTCTTCCTCGTCGCCAATCGGCGTCTCGAGGCTGATCGGCTCCTTGGCGATCTTCATCACCTTGCGAACCTTCTCAAGCGGCATCTGCAACTTTTCGGCCAACTCTTCCGGCGTCGGCTCGCGACCGATCTCGTGCAACATCTGGCGGCCCGTCCGCACAAGCTTGTTTATCGTCTCTATCATGTGCACCGGGATACGGATCGTGCGCGCCTGGTCGGCGATCGACCGGGTAATGGCCTGGCGGATCCACCACGTCGCATAGGTCGAGAACTTGTAGCCCCGGCGATACTCGAACTTGTCCACGGCCTTCATCAGGCCGATATTGCCCTCCTGGATCAGGTCCAGGAATTGCAGGCCCCGGTTCGTGTATTTCTTGGCGATCGAGATCACCAGCCGCAGGTTTGCCTCGACCATTTCCTTCTTGGCTTGGCGGGCTTCCTTTTCGCCCTTCTGCACCTGGTTCACGATGCGGCGGAACTCGCTGATGTCGAGACCCACATACTGGCCCACCTGGGCCATGTCGGCGCGCAGTTCTTCCACCTTCTCGGGGCTGCGCTCCATGAACATCTTCCAGCCACGGCCCTCTTTCTGGGCCATGTCCTCCAGCCAGTTGGGGTCAAGCTCGCGGCCACGATACGCGTCGACGAATTCCTTGCGGTTGATGCGGGCCTGGTCGGCCAGCTTCACCATGGCCGAGTCGATCTGCATGATCCGGCGGTTGATGCCATAAAGCTGGTCGATCAGCGCCTCGATCCGGTTGTTATGAAGGTGCAGCGAATTCACCAGTTCCACGATCTCGGACCGCAGCTTTTGATAGGTCTCTTCTTGCTTGTCACTGAACGACCCGTCCTCGTTCAGCGTAGCCGAGATGCGGCTATCCTGCATCTCGCTCAGTTTCTCGTAATCCGCGGCAATCCGGTCCAGCGTTTCCAGCACGCGCGGCTTCAGCGTGGCTTCCATCGCCGCAAGGCTCATGTTGGCCTGTTCTTCGTCGTCCTCGTCGTCATCGCTGGCGATAGGGTTGCCGTCCGCGTCAAGCTCGGGCTCGCTCTTGTCTTCGGACTTCTCGTTCGGGGGGCTGGCAATGTTGGCGGCCTCGACTACGGGCTCGTCGGTCTCGCCGTCGCCCATCTGGTCGCCGAACGTCGTCTCAAGGTCGATGACGTCGCGCAGCAGGATGTCCTCACCCAAAAGCTCGTCGCGCCAGATCGTGATGGCCTGGAAGGTCAGCGGGCTTTCGCAAAGCCCCAGGATCATCGTGTTGCGCCCGGCCTCGATCCGCTTGGCGATTGCGATCTCGCCTTCGCGGCTCAGCAGTTCGACAGACCCCATCTCGCGCAGGTACATGCGCACCGGGTCGTCGGTACGGTCGAGCTTCTCGTCCTTGCCCGAGCCAAGCGCGACCTCGCCCTTCTTGCCGATCTCGGCAACGGCGGTGGTCTTCTGCTCTTCTTCCTCGGCTTCTTCTTCCTCGATGATGTTGATGCCCATCTCGGACAGCATCGACATCACGTCCTCAATCTGCTCGCTCGACACCTGTTCGGGCGGCAGGACCTTGTTCAACTGGTCATAGGTAATGAAGCCGCGTTCCCGCGCCTCGCCGATCATCTTCTTGACGGCCGCCTGGCTCATATCGAGCGAGATTTCGGCGTCCTGTTCTTCGGTCTTCTGATCGTCGTCGGTGTCCTTGGCGGCCATTCAGCTCTCCTGATCCCATCTGGGTGAAGGTGATTCGCTAAACCGAATCAACATGGCGACGGGGTGATTCGCAAACCCTTAACCCCTGATTGCTTAAGATAACATTCAAAGCGTTACCCGTCAGACCCTTTGTTGAACCCGATCTGATCCAGCAACGCATCGAATCGCTCTCTCTCTGCGCGGCTGACCGGGGCACCGTTTTGGCCCCGCTCATATTCCGTTTTGTCTTCCTGCTGGCTGGTCCATGCCCGGTTGCGGGCCTGTGCTGCCTCGTTCAGCCGCCAAGTGACGGCTTCATCGGCAACACCAGCAATGTCCTGCTCGGCCTCTCGGATTTCGGCCGCCAAACCGCGGTCTGCCTCCAGCTTCGCCAGTGTTTCGCCAACGGTCATGCGGGCAAGCTCCACATCCCCCGGGCGCCGCACGGCAGGAACTAAGGCGACGTGGGGCAGCGACAACAGTTTTTCAACCGCGTCGACCCCCAGTTTTTCCGACAATTCGGATTCCAGCGTGCCAGTGCCGCCGGGCTGATGAAACAGCAGCGCATCGCGAATCTGTCCGTGATGCGGCGGCTCGCATTGCAGCCGATCCAGGTCCACCTCAAACTCGGGCAGGATCTCGGGATTGCGGATCAGCGTGGCCAGAACCACCGCCTCGCGCAGATGGATCTGCGCCGCATCGCCCGACGCCACCAGCAGCGAGGATTTCGTCGTCGCCCGCACCGGCTCGATCTTCTGCCATCTACCACCCCGCGCCGCAAAGCCGCCGCCGCTCTTGGGCTTTGGCCGGAACAACTGCCAGCGCAGGTCCTTGATCGCCTGTCCATAATGGCTGCGCAGGCTGGGGTCGCGGATCGTCATGATCTTTTCGCGCAGCGCCTTGTCCAGCGCCGCCTTGCGCTCGGGACTGTCGAAATCGCGCCCCTCGGTCTCGCGCTGCCACAACAGGTCGACCATCGGCATGGCTTTGTCCAGCAGCACCTGAACCGCCCCCGCGCCCTCGGCGCGCAACAGGTCATCGGGGTCCTTCCCCTCTGGCATCAGCACGAACCGCAGCGACTTGCCCGCCTCCAGCAGCGGCAGCGCCAGGTCGATCACCCGGTAGGCCGCGCGCAGCCCCGCCGTGTCGCCATCCAGCGCCACGATCGGCTCGTCCGCAATGCGCCACAGCATCGCCAACTGGTGTTCCGTCACTGCCGTGCCCAAGGGCGCCACCGATGCGCCGAACCCGGCCTCGGCCAGCGCGATCACGTCCATGTAGCCCTCTGCAACGATCAGCGGCAGCCCCTTGCCCGCCGCCTCGCGGGCCGGTCCGTGGTGATAAAGCGTGCGCGACTTGTCGAAAAGCTCGGTTTCCGGACTGTTCAGGTATTTCGCGTTGTCATCCGGATCCATCGCCCGCCCGCCAAAAGCGATGCACCGCCCGCGCGGGTCACGGATCGGGAACATGATGCGGTTGCGGAACGTGTCATAGGGCTTGCCGCCCTTGTTGCTCGGCTTGGCCAGCCCGCAGCCCAGGATCAGGTCATCCTCGACGCCCTTGCCTTTCAAATGATCCCACAGATCTTGCCAGGCGTCGGCAGCAAACCCGATGTCATAGCGGTCCTGCGCCGCCTCATCCAGGCTGCGCCCAGCCAGGTAGTCGCGCGCGGCAGCCCCCGCCCCGGCCTTCAGCCTCAGGCGGAAATGACGCACCGCCATCTCCATCACCTCGACCAGTTGCGTGCGCCGGTCGGCCTTGGCCTGCGCCTGGGGATCGCGCTCGGGCACGGGCATCCCAGCCTCCTGCGCCAGGATCTTCACCGCCTCCATGAACTCCACGTTCTCGGTCTCGCGCACAAAGGAAATGGCGTCGCCCTTCGCGTGACAGCCGAAGCAATAGTAATACCCCTTGCGATCATCGACGTGAAAGCTGGCGGTCTTTTCGTGGTGGAAAGGGCAAGGCGCCCACATGTCGCCCTTGCCCTGGTTGGACTTACGGTTGTCCCACATGACCTTGCGCCCCACCACCTGCACGAGGGAGGTGCGGGTGCGCAGCTCGTCAAGGAATCCGGGTGGCAGGCTCATCCCTGTAATATGGTCCAACCGAATGCCCGCGCCAAGGCGGTTTGCAAGATTTAGGGCTGGAACCCCAGACAGCCTTTGCGATAGCGCTCTGTCACGACACGGGCCGCATCCGGCTTGCCCATCTCCTGCGCGTCGATCGTGAACACCCAGTCCACCAGCGGCGGCACCATGGGCGTCAGCCGCGCATCGACCTTGCCGGCACCGCTGGTCAGCTCTCGCTTGATGCGCGCGGCGTCCTTGCCGGCCTTTCGCTCGGCCGCGGCAATCCCGACGACCTTCGCGGTCTCGGTGCACATGACCGTCTTGTCCACCGCCGCCAAAACCGAGGTCGGCACCGCGAGGCATAGCGCCCCGGCAATCCACACTATTCTGCCAAACATCGCCCGTCCTTTCGGCAAACCCCGGTACAGGCCCAACTCTGTCAACGCGCCGCTCGCGCGGCAACCCCTTCCAGCGCCGCGCCAAGCTCATGCACCAGCGTCTGCGCAAAGGCTCGAAAGACCATCACCATATAGGTCGCCTCATCCGTGCGCGTCAGCGACGCCGCCATATGCGCCACCTCCGTCCGCGCCGTGTGCCCCACACTGAACACCCCGGGCCGCAGGTCTACCGGCGTCAGCCGCGCCAGCGCCTCGGCGGCCCTGTCGCCCTCGATCTCGACCGCCGCCCACGCATCGCTCTGGTCCACCAGCGCCGCATGCACCGCCAGTCCCTCACCCGGCTCCACACCGATCAGCAGGGCCTGCCCGCGGCCAAACCACATCACACCGTACTTCGTCGTTCCTGTCATCCGCCCCGCCTCAGGCCAGCGCAGCCCATGCGCGGCCTCCATCCCGACCGACAGCGCATCATCCGCGCCGCGATAGGGCATGACCAGTGTCATCGCGCCAAGGTCGACCTCGCGCAGTGCGACACCGCCGATCGTTGTCGGCAACATTCCGTCCATCGGGCTCCGCGCCGTCAGCTCACCCACGCATTCGCCCTCCCCCGGGATCGAAACCGCCCGGCGCCACAACCTCGCACAGCGTTGCCGAGCCTTTCAGATGCTCCACCATCCGCACATGCTCGCCAATCCGCACGCGGCCGCGCTCTAGAAACCCCAGACCGATCACGTGACCCAGCATCGGCGAAAACGCCACCGAGGTGATGTAGCCCTCGTCGTTCTCGCTCACCGCGTCGGCACCAGGCGCGAAAAGATGCGCCCCCGCGATCAGTTCCTTCACCGCGCCCACCGGCTTCAGCCCCACAAGCTGCGCCCGATCCTCGTCCATCAACCCCGGTCGCGCCGCCATCGCCTTGCCGATGAAATCCTTCCTGTCGCTCATCATGCCCTGCATTCCGATGTCGAACGCCGTGGTGCGCCCGTGGATCTCGGCATGGGTGATGAACCCTTTCTCGATACGCATGACATTGAGCGCCTCCATCCCGTATGGCCCGCCCTCCATCGCCTCGGCCTTCTCGACCAGCAGGTCGAAAAGTGCCGCGCCGTACCGCGCCGGCACCGCGATCTCATAGGCCAGCTCGCCCGAGAACGAGATGCGGAAAAGCCGCGCGCCAATGCCATCAATTCGCACCTCCCCGCATGCCATAAAGGGCCAGTCCTTCTTGCCAAGCCCCTGCCCGACCACCTCCTCCAGCAGCGCACGGGACTTCGGTCCAGCCACCGCGAACTGCGCCCAATGCTCGGTCACCGAGGCAAAGCGCACATCCAGATCGGGCCGCAGTACCTGATGCGCGAACTCCATGTGCCGCATCACCTGCCCCGCTGCCGCCGTGGTGGTGGTGACAAGGAAATGCCGCTCGCGCAGACGCGCGCAAGTGCCGTCATCCATGACATGCCCGTCCTCGCGCAGCATCAGGCCATAGCGCACGCGCCCCACCTTCAGCGTCGACATCATGCCGGTGTACAGGAAATCGAGGAACGCCGCCGCATCCGGCCCCTGCACGTCGATCTTTCCCAAGGTCGAGACATCGCAGATGCCGACGTGGTCGCGCACCATCCGCACCTCGCGGTCGCAGGATTGCCGCCAGTGCGTTTCGCCCGCCTTCGGGAAATAGCCGGGCCGATACCACAGCCCCGCCTCGATCATCGGCGCGTTGCGCGCGACACTGGCCTCGTGCGAGGTGGTGAAACGCTCGGGCGCGAACCCTTTGCCCTGCGCCCCCGCCCCCAAGGCGGCAATCGGCATTGGCACGTAAGGCGGGCGAAAGGTGGTCGTCCCGGTCTCTGCGATCCCGCGCCCAGTGGCATCGGCCAGCACCGCCAATGCCGCGACGTTGGAATTCTTGCCCTGGTCCGGCGCCATGCCTTGAGTGGTGTAGCGCTTCATGTGCTCGACCGAGGTAAAATTCTCCTGCGCGGCAAGTGTTACGTCCTTCACCGTCACGTCGTTCTGGAAATCCAGCCATGCCCGACCCTTGCCCGGAACATGCCACACCGGCGTGATCTCGTACGCGCCGTCTTCCGCGCTTGGCGCAGCAACATGCGTGGCATCAAGCCCAAGGTCCGCCGCCACCGCCCTGCCCGCCGCGGCACCGCTTTCCAGACAGCCGCGGGTCGAGAATACCCCCATCGCCGCCCCCGCATAGCGCATCCCCGGCACCACCCCCTCGCGCGGCAGGAACGCGGCCCGCCCTTCGTCCCACACGGGCCGCCCGCCCATGTGACAGCTCAGGTGCACGCTCGGGTTCCACCCGCCCGACATGGCGAGCACGTCGGCCTGCACCGCCTCGATCCGGTCGCCCTGCCGAAAGCGCACGGCCTCAAGAGCCTTGCGCCCAACGGTGCCACAGACCTGTCCGCCGGCATAAAAAGGCACGTCGAGGTCACAGACCGCATCCGCCCGCGCATCGATCAGCGCCGATACGTGAACGCCCGACGCCTTCAAATCTCGCACGGTACGGTGCCCTGCATCGCTGTTGGCGAATACGGCCACCCGGCTGCCGGGACAGACGCGCCAGCGGTTGACGTAGGCCCTAAGAGCGCCTGCCATCATCACACCCGGCCTGTCGTTGTTGGAGAATGCCACAGGCCGTTCGATCGCGCCCGCCGCCAGCACCGCGCATTTCGCCACGATCCGCCAGAAACAGCCCTTCAGGGCGCGCCCGGGCGCCATCCGCTCCAGCGCGCCATATGTGCCCTGATCATAGCCCCCCACCACGGCGGTGCGCGTCATCACCCGCACATTCCCCATCGCCGCCAGCTGCGCCCGCATCGCCTCGGCCCAGGCATGACCTGCCTGCCCGTCCACCTCCTCGACCTCGGCATTCAGCCGACCGCCGGTCCGCGTGTCCTCCTCGGCCAGTATCACGTCCGCCCCGGCCTCTGCCGCCGTCATCGCGGCCATCAGCCCAGCAGGGCCGGCACCGATCACCAGCACATCACAATGGGCGAAGGCCCGTTCCCACCGCTCCGGGCTCGCCTCGCTCGACAGTGCCCCCAAGCCCGCCGCCCGGCGAATGACCGGCTCGTAGAACTTCTCCCAGAACGCTTTCGGCCACATGAAGGTCTTGTAGTAGAACCCCGCGCCAAGGAACGGCGCACCGAGGTCGTTCACCGCCATCAGGTCGAACCCCACCGACGGCCACGCGTTCTGCCCGAACGCCTGCAACCCCTCGTGCAGTTCCACCATCGTGGCCCGCGCATTGGGCTCCTGCCCCGCGCCATGCCCCAGGGTGACCAGCGCATTGGGCTCTTCGCTGCCCGCAGTGAAAATACCCCGCGGCCGGTGATACTTGAACGACCGCGCCACCACCTTGACCCCCGCGCCCATCAGCGCCGAGGCCAGCGTGTCACCCGCGAATCCAAGGTGTTGCCGCCCGTCGAACGTAAAGGCCAGACGCCGCGACCGGTCGATCAGCCCATCGCCGTCCAGCCTCATCGCGCCGCCTCTTCCGCCAGCACCGCGCTCAGAACCGCATGGCTGGCCGTGTCCCGCGTCACCACGAGCCACGCACCGCAGCCGCTCTCGTGAAACCATAGGTCGCGCGTCTCGCCACAAGGGTTGTCGCGGTTGTGCACGTAATCGTCCCACGCCCCGGCACCCGCGTCTTCACCGGGTCGTTTCAGCGCCACCGCGTGACCGGCATAATAGAACTCTCGGCGATCCCGCTCTCCGCAGATCGGACAGGGCAGTCTCATGCGCTCACATCCCCTCGCAGTCCGCGTCGGCCACCCGGTTCAGCCGGTAGGACACCGCCTGTCCCGGCACTTCGGCCAGGTCCACCGCCCCGCCGCAACCTTCGGTGTCACCGATCATCAGGTACTCGGTCCGCAGGGTCAGCCCTGCCGCATCCTGACCTGTCACCGTGAACCAGCCGCCGTCGCATTCCACACCGCAAAATGGCCTGCCCTGGCCATCCTCCCGGCAATCCACCCACTGCCGCAGGGTGCGCCCGCCAAACCCGTCGCGACCGGCATGGCCCTGATCGGCAAAGGTCACCTCCATGGCGGCAAAACGCAGGCCGTCTTCCACCGCCACCCGCATCCGCATCGACGCCACCACCTGGTCTGGATGCGCGTTCAGGTGCGCTGCGCCGTAGCTGCGTGCATAACACCCCTCGCGCGGCATCTCCTGCGCGCCCGACGCCCCGGCCACGCACAGCGCAGCCACGGCCACCCCCGCACCCCGGCCCGGCTTTTTCTTGCCCAAAATACTCATGTCCGAACCTCTGCCGCGAACGCCTCAATGCAGGTTGTGCTGTGCACCGGTTCCCTCCTCGTCCATCAGGCCACGCCCGGTGCGAAACCTGTCCAGCCGCAGCCGTGCCGCCGCCTTGTGCGGGCGGTCCGTCGCCAGAAGATGCGCCATGCAATGCCCCGAGCCGGGCACCGCCTTGAACCCGCCATAGCACCAGCCGCAATTGAGGTAGAGCCCCTCGACCGGCGACTTGTCGATGATCGGGCTGCCATCCGGGCTCATGTCCATGATCCCGCCCCAGCTGCGCAGCACCTTCGCCTGCCCGATCATTGGCATCAGGGTCATGCCCGCCTCCATCACGTGCTCGACCGCCGGCAGATTCCCCCGCGCGGCATAGCTGGCATACATGTCCAGATCCCCGCCAAAAACCAGCCCGCCCTTGTCCGACTGACTGATATAGAAATGCCCCATACCAAAACTGACCACATGGTTGATGCAGGGCTTTAACCCTTCGGTGACGAAGGCCTGCAACACATGGCTCTCGATCGGCAGGCGCATCCCGGCCATCGCGGCCACCTGGCTCGACCGGCCCGCGACGATCACCGCGACCTTCCTGGCCCGGATCGCCCCGCGCGAAGTCTGCACGCCTTTGACCACGCCACCCTCGATGTCGATCCCCGTCACCTCGCAATTCTGGATCAGGTCCACACCCCGGTCGCTCGCCCCGCGCGCATAGCCCCAAGCCACCGCATCGTGCCGCGCCGTTCCCGCGCGCCGCTGCAACAGGCCCCCGTGGATGGGAAACCGCGCCTGCGAATAATCAAGATACGGCAGCACCTTCTTCAACTGCCCCACGCTCAGCAGTTCCGCGTCGTCGCCCTGATTCCGCATCGCGTTGCCCCGGCGAATGGCCGCGTCGCGCTGCCCGTCGGAATGAAACAGCACGATCTGCCCGCGCTGCGAATGCATCACGTTGTAGTTCAGCTCCTGCTCCAACCCTTCCCAAAGCTTCAGCGAGTGGCTGTAGAATTCCGAGTTTCCGGGCAGAAAATAATTCGCCCGCACGATGGTGGTGTTGCGCCCCACATTGCCGCCGCCCAGATACCCCTTTTCCAGCACCGCGACATTGGTAATCCCATGCTCCCGCGCCAGGTAATAGGCGGTCGACAGCCCATGCCCGCCGCCTCCGATGATCACCACGTCATAAGCATTCTTCGGACTTGCATCGCGCCAATGCGCCTGCCAGCCGCGATTGCCGGTCAGACCTTCCCTGAGGACGCGCAGGCCCGAAAACCGCATCTTGTCATCTCCATCGCCACGGGCGCGAGTGAAGCAAGTTCGAAGGCGAATGGCAACTGAGCCCTGCACCCGCGACCGGCGAAACTGGAGCGTTCAGCGCAGGTGGTCGGGCGTGGCCCTCTGGCGCTGCTCCAAGGGAATGACAGAGACCGGCGCGATCGGCGCACCGCCCTCAGTAAGAAGCGGGTTCGACCTTGCTCGTCCGCCGGTCCATGCGCCAGTCATACGGCCCAGAACGCGCAGGCCCGCGCCGATAAATCCACGGTCGGACTTGGGCGCGCCCGGTTCGGGCCTTGCATATTTTGTGAACGCCCGGCAGCGCGACGGTCCCAGCCCGTACGCCGCGCCATCCAACTCTGCCTGTCGCAGAACCACGCCGACAAAGGGCAAGGCCACCCGCGACATGGTGTTGAAGATCGGCGTGTCGCAGCATCGCGCGTGCCAGCGGAACAGGCCTTTTGGCGACAGGCGCAGGATTTCCAGATGCTCTGCCCCGGAGGCGATCGTAACCCGATCCGGCGTCGTCTGCCAAATCTCGCTGCCGCCGCCGGGCGACAAGAGGTCGTCCGCGTGACCGAACAGGCCCGCCGCGGTCTGACAGTCCTTGCAGTAGCACGTCACTCGGGTGCCCGCTCCGCTGGCGGGCACCGCGAGTGTCACTTCGACCGCGCCGCAGCGGCAGGCCTTCTTCACCGGCGCCGCCAAGTGTCCGCGCCTAAAGGCCCGCGGCGCGGTAGCTGGTCGCGACCTTGTCGATCGACACAAGATAGGCCGCCGTCCGCAGGTCGGTCACGTCCTCACGGGCGTGCCACGTCTCGCGCATGGTCTGGTAGGCCGCGCGCATCGTGTCGTCCAGGCCCGAGCGCACCAGTTCCAGTTCGCCCGCACCGCGCAGGTATTTCTGCTTGAAATCCGGCGTCATCGACCACGCGCCTTCAAGGTGATCGTCCAGCCGGCTCAACTCGCGCACAATCAACTCGTGCCGCGCCTCTTCCTGCCGGCGGCCCATACGTCCGAACCGGATGTGGCTCAGGTTCTTGACCCATTCGAAATAGGACACTGTCACACCGCCGGCGTTGGCATACATGTCGGGAATGATAACCGTACCCTTGCCGCGCAGGATCTCGTCCGCGCCCGCCGTAACCGGACCATTCGCGGCCTCGATGATCAGCGGCGCCTGAACACGGTCGGCATTGCCAAGGTTGATGACGCCTTCCATCGCGGCGGGGATCAGGATGTCGCACGCCTCTTCCAGGTACTTGGCGCCATCCTTCACGTATTTCCCAGACGGATACCCGTCGACGCCGCCATGTTTCGCGATCCAGTTCCGCAGCTCATCGACGTTCAGCCCGTTCTCGTCGTAGAGGCCACCGTCGCGCTCGATCACCGCGATCACCTTACAGCCGTCTTCCTCGGACAGGAACTTGGCCGCGTGATAGCCCACGTTGCCCAGGCCCTGCACGATCACGCGCTTGCCATCCAGTGACCCGCTCATGCCAGCTGCCTTCACATCCTCGGGATGACGGAAGAACTCCTGCAACGCGTATTGCACGCCGCGGCCCGTGGCCTCGGTCCGGCCCTGAATACCGCCAGCATGGACCGGCTTGCCTGTAACACAGGCGCGGCTGTTGATGTCGGTGGTGTTCATCCGGCGGTACTGGTCGGCGATCCACGCCATCTCACGCTCACCCGTGCCCATGTCGGGCGCAGGCACGTTCTGTGCGGGATGGATCAGGTCGCGCTTGGCCAACTCGTAGGCGAACCGCCGCGTGATCAACTCCAGCTCATGCTCGTCCCATTCGCGCGGGTCCACGCACAAGCCGCCCTTCGATCCGCCGAAAGGCGCCTCGACCAATGCACACTTGTAAGTCATCAGCGCCGCCAGCGCCTCGACCTCGTCCTGATTCACCGCCATGGAATAGCGGATGCCGCCCTTCACGGGCTCCATGTGCTCGGAATGCACGCTGCGATAACCGGTAAAGGTGTGGATCTGCCCGCGCAGGCGCACGCCGAACCGCACTGTGTAGGTGGCATTGCACACCCGGATCTTCTCTTCCAGGCCCGGCGGCAGATCCATCAGCGATACCGCGCGGTTGAACATCAGGTCCACGCTTTCGCGAAACGTCGGCTCCTTGATCGGTGCATTCATGGTCGGGTCTCCCTCTTCTGGCGCATGTGGCACGACTCCCCATAGCCCGCATGCATGTCACAATGGTTAAGCGAAGTGTCCCAATTGTCCACCATAGATGCCCGCCGCCTCCCGGGGGCCTGCGCACCGCGCAGCCACACCGCGAATCCCGGCTTTGTTAACCGTTCCGTAACAGTCTGGAAGATTTGAAAGATTTATCCCTTTCTGGTCGTCAATACGGCCAATTTCTTCCCGTTTTCGCCTTAATTTGACCACAGACCTTTCTGATAACGACAGGGAATTAATCCGTTCCTGGGGCGGAAACCGTCCAAAGAGGTGTCAAAAATGATCGTGTCGAAATTTAAAATCCGGTCTCAACAAAGTACATGCCTGCCGACATATGCCATGGCGCGTAGCCGCGTTTCGAATTTCCGCAAAGACGAGGATGGCGCGATGGTCATCCTAACGCTCTTCATTTTCATGTTCATGCTGGTGATGGCCGGCCTCGGCATCGACTCGATGCGCCACGAGATGCACCGCGCCCACCTGCAGGCCACGCTCGACTCCGCCGTTCTGGCCGGGGCCGGCGCCTCGACCGACGAAGACGCCAAGAATGTGGTCGAGGATTACTTCGCCAAGGCAGGCATGTCGGAATACCTCAACGCCATCGGCGAGGATGACATCGATATCGGCCTGAACTCGGCCTACGTCAAAGCCAGCGCCAAGTTCGACATGGATACCTACCTGATGAAGCTGTCGGGCGTGGACCGCCTGTCGGCCGGCGCCGAGGCCACCGCGCAGACGCGCATCCCGAAGCTGGAAATCGCGCTGGTGCTCGACGTATCCAACTCGATGAACGACCCCGGCACCAACAATAAATCCAAGATGGAGAATCTGCAGAAGGCGGCCAAGGAATTCGTGACCACGATCCTCGACTCCGCCGATCCGGGCAACGCCACGATCTCGATCGTGCCGTTTTCCACCTCCGTGAACCCCAGCGAGGAAATCTACGACGCCCTGCTGGTGAACGAACGTCATGACTATTCCCACTGCCTTTGGTTCGACGAGGACGATTATGACAGCACGGCCTTGGCCACGGATGCGGCTGCGACCACAGATCTGTCGCTCGTGCCCATGACACAAGCGATCTACACGTCCCGCTTCGGCGACTTCGAGGACCTGGATTGGCCCTGGCGCTCGTGCTATACCGAGGACGGATACCGCGTGATGCAGTTCTCGACCTCGGAATCCGACCTGCACGACAAGATCGACGGCATGATTGCCCACGGCAACACCTCCGGTGACCTGGGCGTGAAATGGGGCGCGGCCCTGCTCGACCCGTCCTTCCGTGACGTGACCGGCACCACCGTGCCCGTCGACTACTCGGAAAGCGAGACGATGAAGATCATCGTGATGATGGGCGACGGCGCGAACTCCACCACCTACTTCCTCCCGCAGGACAGCAAGTATCGCGGCGAGAATTCGGATCTGTTCGAGGTCGAATACGAAGTCGAGGAGTTTGACTACGCCTACTGGCGCTACAACGCCAACTACCGTTGGTACGGCTCTCACAACGAGTGGCGCTGCGGCGAAAGCTACGCGCGGTGCAAATACAAAAGCGTGACCTACGACAACTACGTGCTGCGCGATCCCGAGTATACCTATGCGCCCGGTCTGCTGACCACGGTGGCCAATGTCCTCAGCGGTGTCACCGGGACCGTAAGCTCGACTTGCCAATCCCTGATCGAAGCGGGTTACGGTCCGAACGGCACGAAGAAGGACACGCCGCCCCAATCCTGGTTCAACAATAACTGCGACGCGATCGAGGAAGATATCTGGGACGCCCTCATGGACGACTACATGTATCTCAACGTCGAGGATGGCACCTGGATCAACGGCACCGAATTCGTCAACCTTGATGAGCTCGACGGCTTCAAAAAGCGCGAGCGCCTGAGCTGGGAAGAGGCATGGGGCCTGATGTCGCCGGATGAATATGGTGACCTGATCGGGATCCGCGACGCAGACAACCAATACGAAGACATGTCTTCGAACCTCGACGTTGACAAGAAGAACACTCGCATGGACAAGGTCTGTGGCGCGGCCAAGGCCAACGGCGTGGTGATCTACACGATCGGCTACGAGGTGGACAAGGACGGCACCGCCGAAACCTCGCTGAAGAAATGCGCGACCGGCTATGACCCGGTCGAAGGGAGCACCGCCTACTACTACAGCGTGGACGGGCTCGATATCTCCGACGCGTTCGGCTCAATCGCCGGCAACGTGCAATCCCTGAGGCTCACGCAATGATACGCAAGTTCAAGACGGCGCTTGGTCGGCTGCGAGCGGACGAGAGTGGCTCGGCAACAGTCGAATTCGTCATCATCTTTCCGATCTACCTGTCGTTCATCTTGATGTCGATCGAGCTGGGTTTCGTGACGATGCGCCACACGCTGCTGGAACGCGGCATGGATATCGCGGTGCGCGAGGTACGCCTCGGGACCGGCACGGCCCCCCAGCACGACGAAATCAAGGATCTCGTCTGCGACAACGCCATCATGGTTTTGAACTGCAAGGACAAGCTGCGGCTGGAAATGCGCCCGGCCAACATCTTCGCCCTGCGATCGCTGGATACAACGGCGGACTGCACGGACAAGGCCGAACCGGCCAAGCCTGTGCGCGCCTTCACCCCCGGCGTTGCCAACCAGCTGATGCTGATGCGCGCCTGCTACAAGTACGAGCCCTTCTTCCCCAAGGAATTCCTGGGCTCGGCGCTTGAAAAGGATGGCAGCGGCGAGGCTTCGATCATTTCCATGACCGCCTTCGTACAGGAGCCGAACTGATGCTGATGGCCCGTCTCAAAGTTTCCCTGCGCAGTTTTCTCGAAGGAACGCGCGGCTCGATCACGGTCGAATCCGTGCTGTCACTGCCCCTGCTCTTTTGGGGTATGGCCGCCACCTTCGACTTCTTCGAGATCCACCGCTACAAGAGCGTCCGTGAAAAGGGCACGTTCACCATCGCGGACATGATCTCGCGCGAAACGCGTGCGGCTGGCCTGACTTCGGTTTATCTCGACAACGCCAAAATCCTGTTCGACGAGATCACCAACGACGACGGCGTCAACCAGATCCGCGTCTCGGTCGTGTCCTACGACAAAGACGACGACGAGTATGGCATCGTCTGGTCGCAGGTGCGCGGAACAGGCCCCATGGCGCAGCTGACTACTGCGCAGGTCAAGGACTCGCATGCGACCCTGCCCGACGTCGCGGACGGCGAAGAGATCATTTTGGTCGAGTCCACCTCGTCCTATGAACCGCTGTTCAACGTCGGCCTCGACGACGTGACCATCCGCACACGGGTGTTCAGCGCAATCCGCTTCGCGCCTCAGATCTGCTACGAAGGCGTCTGCGGCCTGCAAAGCTGATCCGGGCCTCAGGCGCGGTCTGACATCAGGGCGGCGATCATCTCGGCCATCATTTTCGACTGATGTCCGGGCGTGACCCCGCCCAGCCCGATCCGGCGACCGATCCGCCACCATAGCCCCGGACGCCACCGCGTCGGGGCTTTCGTTTTCGCATTCACCAGGAACCCGTTCGACGGCTTGCAGGCGAACAGACCCCGGTCCATCGTCTCGATATCCGAAATTGCCACGATCACCTCGCCGTCGCTGCTGCGCACCGCATGCCGTGTCAGTTCGACCCTCTGCGCCGTGGCGCGGCGCATCGCGTCTCCCATCCAGACCGCCGCGGCGCCCAGCAGAACCAGGAACGCCTGCCAGGCAAGCGCATCGAAACTGCGCGTCAGCCCGATCCAGATCAGCACCGCCCCCAGCACCGCAAGGCAACCGACGCCCAGCACACGCCGCCCCGTCGATGCCTGCATGACCGCCAATACCTCGTCGTCATCCATCGCCGCCGTCTCCATGTTCGGTTGGCGGCCTGATAGCCGGATTGGGGACTCGGCGCGAGTGCGAAAAGAAACGCGCCGCCCCGCGCTATCCCTCGACCAGCCGGCGCACCATGTCCCAATACAGCGTCTCGACCTCGTCCAGGTTCAGCCGCCCCGCGTCGCGGTACCAGGTATTGACTCCGGTCAGCAACGCGATGACCGCCATCGCAGTGATCCGCGGCTCGGCCAAGGTGAAGACCCCTGCCTCCTGCCCGGCGCACAGGATCTCCTCCAGCCGGGTCTCGTAGACCCGGCGCAATTCGGTGACAGCTTCAAAGTTCTCGGCCGTCAGGTTGCGCAACTCCATGTAGGACACGAACACCGCGTCGGCCCGCCGCGTATTGAACCGGATGTGGAACCGCGTGAATGCCTCGAGTCGGGCACGGGGCTCATCGCCGCCTGGGTCCTCACACTGCCATGCGGCCAACAATGCGTCCATGTGCTCGCGCATCAGGTCAAACAGCAGCGATTGCTTGTCGGGCGTGTAATTGTAGAGTGCTCCCGCCTGCACCCCAACCTCGTTCGCGATCTGCCGCATCGACACGGCGGCAAACCCGTGCCGCGCGAAAAGCCGCATCGCGGCCTCGCGCACCCGCGGGCCAGTGGTCTTGGAATGCGAACCTTGCGTACGTGCCATGCAACGTAGATAACTGAACGACCGTTCAGATAAAAGCCCCGCTTGCCTGTCGACCGTGATCGGTGGCATGACAGACGCACCATGACGACGCCGCGCCGTTTCATAGGCCTCACGGCCCTCACGCTGACCCTCGCGCTGTCGGCCTGCACCCAGTTTCCCGAACTGGACGACGCTACGTCGCGCGAAACGCGGCGCGCGCCCTATCCCGACCTTTTGCCCGTCGAGGACCTGCGCGCCCGCGTCGCCGCGCCGCGCACTAACGAGCAGACCACCCGCACGCTCGAGGCCCGCGTCGCCGCCCTGCGCGCCCGCGCCGCCCGCCTGCGCGGCTCCGTGATCGACGACACCTCGCGGGCGCGGCTCGACCGCAAGATCACGATCGACGTGCCGCAATAACACCCGTCACTCCGTGCGCCCGAAATCTTCCAAAGATTTCGTCCCGTTTTCTTTTCAAGAAAACGGCCTCGCGCGGCACGAAACCCGCGTTGCAAGGCCTGTCGCAACCGGCTAAACCCCAGCCAACCCGCCTCGACAAAATCTCAAGGAAACGCCCATGACCACCCCCCTACGCCTCGGGATCGCCGGGCTCGGCACCGTCGGCACCGGCGTCGTCAAGATAGTTCGCCAGAAGGCCAGCCTGCTGGCTGCCCGCGCCGGCCGCCCGATCGCGATTTCCGCCGTCTCCGCGCGCACCCGCGACAAGGATCGCGGCGTCTCTCTATCGGGCTATGAATGGGAAGACGATCCGGTGGCGCTGGCCACCCGCGACGATGTCGACGTCTTCGTCGAACTCATGGGCGGTTCCGACGGTCCCGCCAAGGCCGCGACGGAGGCCGCGCTGGCCGCCGGCAAGGACGTGGTCACCGCCAACAAGGCTATGCTCGCCATCCACGGCCATGCCCTCGCCGAACAGGCCGAATCCGCAGGCCGCACCCTGCGCTTCGAGGCCGCCGTGGCGGGCGGCATCCCCGTGATCAAGGCCCTGAGCGAAGGGCTGGCCGGCAACGAGATCACTCGCGTCATGGGCGTGATGAACGGCACCTGCAACTACATCCTGACACGGATGCAGTCCTCCGGACTGCCTTATGAGGACGTGTTCGAGGAGGCCAACCAATTGGGCTATCTCGAGGCCGATCCGAACCTCGACGTCGGCGGCATTGATGCCGGGCATAAGCTGGCCATCCTCGCCTCCATCGCCTTCGGCACCCAGGTCGATTTCGACGCCATCAGCCTTGAAGGCATCCAGAAAATCACCATCGCCGACATCAAACAGGCCGCCGACATGGGCTACCGCATTAAGCTCTTGGGCGTAGCCCGGATGACCGGGCGCGGCTTGGAACAGCGCATGTCACCTTGCCTCGTGCCGAAAAACTCTCCGCTGGGCCAGCTTGAAGGCGGCACCAACATGGTCGTCCTCGAAGGCGACGCCGTGGAACAGATCGTCCTGCGCGGCCCCGGCGCCGGCGAAGGCCCAACCGCCAGCGCCGTTATGGGCGACGTGATGGACATCGCTCGCGGCGTGCGGCTGCCCACCTTCGGCATTCCTGCCACCGACCTCGGCAAACCGGCCACCGCGTCCGAAGCCGCGGCGGTGCCTTATTACCTGCGCATGGCGCTGCACGACAAGCCCGGTGCCTTAGCCAAAGTCGCCACCATCCTCGGCAACGCCGGCGTGTCGATAGACCGGATGCGCCAGTACCGCCACGAAGAGGCGACTGCCCCGGTGCTTATCGTCACTCACAAGACCGCGCCATCGGCACTGGCCTCGGCGCTCGAGGCTTTGTCGCAGGTCGATGTCGTCGCTTCCGCTCCCGTCGCCCTGCGCATCGAAAGCGTCTGAGGCACGCGCCCGACCTTGTGCCACGCCGGTCCAGCCGTTAATGCTGGACCGGCCTCATGACCCGAAGGACTTTTTCATGACCGCCCCTTTCAATGACGCCCTTCTCTCGCTCGCCTTGGCCCGCGTATCTGAACAAGCAGCACTTGCCTGCCGCCCGCTGATCGGCCGCGGCGACGAGAAGGCCGCCGACCAGGCTGCCGTGAACGCCATGCGCCAGGAATTGGGCGCGATGGACATCGCCGGCACCGTGGTTATCGGCGAAGGCGAACGGGACGAGGCACCGATGCTGTATATCGGCGAAGAGGTCGGCTCGGGGAACGGCCCCGAGGTCGATATCGCACTCGACCCGCTCGAAGGCACCACCATCACCGCCAAGGCCATGCCGAACGCGCTCACGGTGATTTCAATGGCGCCGCGTGGCACGATGCTGCACGCGCCGGACGTCTACATGGACAAGCTCGCCGTCGGCCCCGGCTATCCCGAGGGCGTGGTGTCGCTCGACATGTCCCCCGCCGAACGGGTCCGGGCCCTTGCCAAGGCGAAGGGCGTCGATCCCTCGGATATCACCGTCTGCGTCCTCGAACGCCCCCGCCACGAGGCCACGATCGCCGAACTGCGCGAAACCGGCGCCTCTATATTCCTCATCGGCGACGGCGACGTGGCCGGCGTCATGCACTGCGCCGATCCGGAGGCCACCGGCATCGACATGTACATGGGATCTGGCGGCGCGCCCGAAGGTGTGCTGGCGGCCGGCGCCCTGAAATGCTTGGGCGGCCAGATCTGGGGAAGGCTGCTTTTCCGGAACGATGACGAGCGGGGTCGCGCCGAAAAGGCCGGCATCACCGATTTCGACCGTGTCTACACAAGAGACGAGATGGTATCGTCCGACGTGATCTTCGCCGCCACCGGCGTAACGCAAGGCTCGCTGGTCGAGGGCCTCAAGCCGCGCGGCGACAGTATCGAAACTCAAACGCTCCTGCTGCGTTCCTCCACAGGAGAACGCCGCATCATGACCTGCCGCCACCCGACGTGAGACCAATGTTACCTGCCCTTGTCCTTATCGACTTCCAAACCGGCTTTGACGCCGATTTCTGGGGCGCCCGCAACAATCCCGACGCCGAGGATCGCGCATCTCAGCTTTTGTCCGCGTGGCGCGAACGCGACGCACCCATCTGCCACGTTCTGCACCTCAGCAAGGTCGTAGGCAGCCCGATCCACCCCGACTCGGGCGGGTGCGAGTTCAAGCCGCAGATGATGCCGCTGACCGGCGAGCCGGTGTTCGAAAAATCCACCAATTCCGCTTTCGTCGACCCCGCGCTTCATTCACACCTGACCTATCTTGGAGCAACCGAACTGGTGATATGCGGCCTGACCACGCCACATTGCGTTTCCACCAACGTTCGCTGGGCCGACAATATCGGCTACGACGTGACGCTCGCACACGATGCCTGCGCCGCCTTTTCGTTCTCCGCCGACACCGGCTGGAACCCGGATCTGTCACCGATGGACCCCGAACCGATCCACGCCACCGCCGTCTCGCACCTGCACGGCGAGTTCTGCCGGGCCCGCTCCGTCGCCGCGATCCTGCGCGACCTTTCATGAGCTACCTCGGAGTCGCGCGCTCGCTGACCGGGCGCCGCTGGATCGGCCCCACTTCCGATACTGACCGCCTGGCCGAGGCGATGGCACAAGACACCACCCTGCCCCGTCCGCTGTGCCAGACGCTGGCCCGCCTTGGCGTGGCCACCTCCGACGCCGCCGCCTATCTCGACCCCAAGCTGCGCGATCTCATGCCCGACCCGCGAAGCCTGAAGGACATGGAAACCGCCGCTGCGCGGTTCCTTTTGGCGGTCGAACGGCACGAGAAGATCGCCGTCTTCGCCGACTACGATGTCGACGGCGGCGCGTCGGCGGCTCTCCTGATCGACTGGCTGCGCCAGATGAGCATTGGCGCCACGCTCTACGTCCCGGATCGCATCGACGAAGGCTATGGCCCCAACGCCCCCGCCATGGCCGAACTCGCCGCCACGCATGATCTCATTCTCTGCGTCGATTGCGGCACACTCAGCCACGAGGCGCTGGCCGCGGCCACTGCGGCCGATGTCGTCGTGCTTGACCACCACCTCGGCGGCGAAACGCTGCCCCCGGCGCTTGCGGTGGTGAACCCGAATCGGCAGGACGAAAGCGGCGACCTGTCTCATCTCTGCGCCGCCGCCGTCGTTTTCCTGATGCTGGTTGAGGCTGGACGGCAACTGCGCGAAGCCGACAAAAAAGGCCCCGACCTCATGGCGATGCTCGACCTCGTGGCACTCGCCACCGTCGCCGACGTGGCGCCCCTGCGCGACGTCAACCGTGCCTTCGTGCGCACCGGCCTTGCCGTCATGGCGCGCCGTGACCGTCCCGGTCTGGTGGCACTTGGCGACGTGGCCCGGCTCGACACCGCGCCGACCGCCTATCACCTCGGCTTCGTGCTCGGCCCGCGCGTCAATGCCGGCGGCCGTGTGGGCCGCGCCGATCTGGGTGCGCGCCTTCTGGCCTGCAACGACCCAGCGGAGGCTGTGTCTTTGGCCGAGAAGCTGGATGAACTCAACAGCGAGCGCCGCGACGTCGAAACCGCCGTCCGCGCTGCGGCGCTCGATCAGGCCGAGGCGCGCGGTCTCGACGCGCCGTTGGTCTGGGCCGCGGGCGAAGGCTGGCATCCGGGCGTCGTCGGCATCGTCGCAGCGCGCCTCAAGGAAGCCACCAACCGCCCCGCCATCGTCATCGGCTTTGAAAAAGACGAAGGCAAGGGCTCGGGCCGCTCGGTCTCGGGCGTCGACCTCGGCCACGCCATCCAGCGCCTCGCCGCCGAAGGGCTGTTGCTCAAGGGCGGCGGGCACAAGATGGCCGCCGGCCTGACCGTGGCAAGGGACAAGCTCGAGGCCGCGATGACCCGCCTCTCCGACCTCCTCACCCGCCAGGGCGCAGGCAGCTCCGGCCCCGCTGATCTTGCGCTTGACGGGCTGCTGATGCCCGGCGCCGCCACGCCGGAACTCGTCGGCCAGATCGAACAGGCCGGTCCCTTTGGCGCCGGCGCACCCGGCCCGCGCTATGCCTTTTCAGACATGGGCATCACCTTCGCCAAGCGTGTCGGCGAAAGCCACCTGAAGATCCGCTTCGGTGATGGTACGGGCCCAAGTCTCGACGCCATCGCCTTTGGCGCTTACGACACCGCGCTGGGCCAGGCTTTGGAACAGCATGGCGGCGCACGGTTCCACCTCGCCGGACGCCTTGACATCAACACCTGGGGAGGTCGCCAAACCGTGCAGCTCCGCCTCGAAGACGCCGCTCCCGTCGCCTGAGCACCACGTCCCGCACAGCCTCCGCGATACCCGCAAAATTATGCAAGAATCCCCTTGCGCCGGTCGCGGCTTTTTCATAGTTACACGCTCACGCCAAGGCATGGCCCGTTCGTCTATCGGTTAGGACGCCAGGTTTTCAACCTGGAAAGAGGGGTTCGATTCCCCTACGGGCTGCCACTTCTCTCTTGCATACCCGCTCCCTGCGAAACTGCGCCATAGTTCTGCCGGGTGTCGAAGGCGCACGCTCTAGCACCTGGTGCAGACCTCGAATTGGGACGGCAAAGCTTCCGTAGCACGGCCAAGAGCGGTCACACGCCGACATTCCTTGATTTGTATCTCGACGCAGGACGGTTCAGAATTGCAACGGGGGCGTATCCTCCAGCACGAAGATCATAATGGAGACGCACCAGATGCCAGGACCGCTGCACGGGTATCGGATAATTGACCTGACGACGATGATCTCTGGTCCGCTGGCCACGATGACGCTTGCCGATCAGGGCGCCGAGGTGGTCAAGATCGAACACCCCGAAGGCGGCGACCACAGCCGGCAGGTATCGGGGCGGCGCGGCGGCTTCTCGGCGTCTTTCCTGAACAACAATCGGGGCAAGAAATCCGTCACGCTGAACCTCAAGAACGCGCGCGGCATCGAGGCAGCCCTGCGGCTTTGCCAAACGGCGGATGTCTTCGTGCAGAATTTTCGCCCCGGCGTGGCCGAGCGGATCGGGCTGGGCGAGGCGGCGGTGCGCGCGGTGCGATCCGACATCATCTACACCTCGATCGCCGGTTTCGGGTTTCAGGGCGACTGGGCCGGCAAGCCCGTCTACGACCCGCTCATTCAGGCGCTGTCCGGGCTGGCCAGCGTGCAGGGCGGCGCGGATGCCGCGCGCCCCCGGCTCGTGCGCACCATCCTGCCCGACAAGCTGACCGCGATCCAGACCGCTCAAAGCATCACAGCCGCTCTGCTGGCCCGCGCCCGCACCGGCGAAGGCAGCCACGTGCAGATCTCCATGCTGGACACGGTGCTGGCGTTCCTCTGGAGCTCGGACATGGCCGGCTACACCTTCATCGGTGACGAGGTCGAGCCGGAGAAAAGCGCCGATGCGCAGACCTTCGTGGAACTCATTTACCAGACCAAGGATGACTGGATGGCCGTCTCGGCCCACACCGACAGCACCTGGGCTGGGCTCGCCGCCGCGGTGAACCGGCCCGACTGGCTGGACGACCCGCGTTTTGCAACGGTCACGGCGCGCGAAGAGAACAAGCCCGCGCGGCTGGAACTGACGCAGGAGGCTCTGCTACAGGACACGACCGCCAACTGGATGGATCGCCTTGGCCACCATGACGTGCCCTGCGCCCCGGTCCTGACCCGGGCCGAGGTCTACGCCCACCCGCAGGTGGCCGCCAATCGGATCATCCTCGAACAGGACCACCCCCAGGCCGGCCCCCTGCGCCAGACGCATACGCCCGCCCGGTTTTCCGCCACGCCGCCAGACGTCCCCCGCCCTGCCCGGCGGCTTGGTGAAGACACGCGCACCGTATTGGCGGAGGCGGGCTATGCCGCGGCCGAAATCGACGCGATGATAGCGGACGGGATCGCCACCGATACGCAGGACAGCACCGAATGATCGACTTCTACTATGCCCCCACGCCCAACGGCTGGAAGGCCGCCATAATGCTCGAGGAGGCTGGGTTGGACTATCGCCCGATCCTTATGCGCCTCAGCGAGGGGGACCAGTTCGCCCCCGGCTTTCTTGAAATCAGCCCCAACGCCAAGATGCCCGCCATCGTCGATCACGCGCCCGATGCGGCGTGGGGCGACACCCCGGTGCCGGTGTTCGAATCCGGCGCGATCCTGCTTTATCTTGCCGACAAGGTCTGTCAGTTCGCCCCGCCAGAAAGCGACCTGCGCGCCCGGAAAGAGCTTATGGAGTGGCTGTTCTGGCAGGTCGGGAACCAGGGACCGATGGGCGGACAGCTCAGCCATTTCCGCAACTACGCGCCGAAGGACGAACGCGACTACGGCTTCGAGCGTTACTTGGGCGAGTACGACCGCAACCTGGGCGTCCTCGAAGCGCGACTCGAAAAGCGCGACTACATCCTTGGCGACTACTCCATCGCCGACATGCTCGCCTTTCCGTGGGCCTTCATCGCAAAGCCGCTGGGCGCCTCACTGGATAACTTCCCCCGCGTGGCCGACTGGCGGGCCAGGATCAAGGCACGCCCGACCGTGCAACGCGCGATTGACCTGCACAAATCCGAACAGAATGGCGGGCGTCACCGGGTGGACAACAACAGCATCCTGTTCAATCAAACCGCCGCCTCGTTCAACTCCGAGCCCGACGACGGCACCGCCTAGTCACGACCATCTAACCCTGCCGCTCGGACGTGGCATCGTTTCTATCCATGTCCTATCCACCGCGCAAACGCCACATTATTAATCACTCAACCGCCAATCCGCCTCAATACCATGCAAAAAACAGTGTTTGTCACCATATGCATAACAGTTATGTTTCCCGCAATGGGTTGAGCACCATTTGCGTCGCACAGCGAGCGCATTGGGGGTTGCTGCTTATGGTTTAACATTAGACGCGACTGAGGTACTCAGTCTCACAGCTTGGTGCTCGCACGAAAACACCCCAAGGAAAGACACCACCAACAGGAGGAATGAAGAATGGAGAGACGCAAGTTTCTGAAATACGCCACGACCGGTGCAGCCGCTTCGGCACTCGCCGCCCCCGCGGTCGCACAAGATCGGATCGAAATGACGATCGTATCAACATGGGGCCGTGACTTCCCCGGCCTCGGCACCAGTGCCCAACGACTGGCGGCGCGAATCGAGGAACTGACCGAAGGACGGATCGCTGTGCAATACTTTGCTGCCGGCGAGCGCGTGGGCGCCTTCGACAGCTTCGACGAAGTCGCCTCGGGCAACGCCCAAGCCTACATTGCCGGCGACTACTACTGGAAAGGCAAACACCCCGGTTGGGCGCCTTTTGCGGCTGTACCATTTGGCCTGACCTACACCGAGATGGACTCCTGGATGAAGTTCGGCGGTGGTCAGGAGCTGCTTGACAAAATCGGTGCGGAGTTCGGCATCAAGGGCATTCCGTGTGGCAACACCGGCCTGCAGATGGGCGGCTGGTTCAACAAGGAAATCAATTCGCCCGAAGACCTCAAGGGTCTCAAGATGCGTATCCCCGGCCTCGGCGGCGACGTCATGGCCAAGGTCGGCGCATCGCCGGTTTCTCTTCCGGGCGGTCAGATCTACGAGAATCTTGTGTCTGGCTCGATTGACGCAACCGAATGGGTCGGTCCGTGGAATGATTTCTTCCTCAAGCTCTATGAAGCGGCGCAGTACTACTACTGGCCCGGTATGCACGAGCCCGGCACCCAGCTTTGCCTTGGTACGAACGCCGAGTGGTGGGGGACGCTGTCGCAAAACGACAGGGACATCATCACAGCGGCCAGCGCCGAAGAAAACGCGATGCAGGCTGCCGAGACCAACTATAACAACGGTGTCTACTTGAACCGTCTGGTCAATGAATACGGGGTCGAACTGCGCGAGCTAAACGACGACGTCTACGAGGCGCTCGGTGAGGCCGCGACAGAGGTGATCGAGGAAACCCGCGATCACAGCGCCCTGGCGGCCGAGATCATCGACAGCTTCCTCGAGGCCCGCAACAACGTCGGCGTCTGGAGCAACTACTCCGATGCGCCCTACGTCGCGAAGCGCAACCGCTTCCTGCGTATCTGACGGCCTCTTGGTCATTCACGCTGGCCACACACAACGGCCAGTCCTGTCGAGGCGGAAGACATTCCGCCTCGGCCAACGTATAACGGGACGCTGAATTTTCTGGGAGGGGCCTGCGATGGTCAGTGCTGATATGGGGGCGCCAGCAGTCGTGCCTCGCGCGTTCGGTTGGCTTGTTCTAAGTGCCACCGCCGCATTTCTGATCAACGCCATCCTCAGGTTCTGGTTCGGCCTGCCCGGTGCAGGCGCAGTCTTGTCAGGCGGCGGCGCGCTTTCCGTATTACAGCTTGGCATCTATGCGCTTTTCGCCGTGGTCGCCCTCTATGGCGTTCTGCGATCCCGCGACATCTCCCTTCGCGCCGATGCGGCACGGGTCTCGGCGCTCAACACCTTCCTCGTGCGCGCGGCGTTCTGGGTCGTTCTTCTGGTCGGCCTCGGTGACGCAATTGTCTCGTTCCTGCGCGTGAACGGCCAACTCGAGTCCGTCGTCGGCTCTGACCTGGCCAGCAGCCTGGGCCGGGCCGAGTATCGTGGACTCTACTTTCACACCCCGCTGGTGATCCTCGGCGTACTGATCGCCGCCGTGACCCGATCACTTGGCTTTATATGGCTGGCCCTGCTGGTCGTGGTGGCGGAGCTTCTGATCGTCTTCAGCCGCTTCGTCTTCTCTTACGAACAGGCCTTCATGGCCGATCTCGTCCGGTTCTGGTACGGCGCTCTGTTCCTTTTCGCCTCGGCCTACACCCTGTACGAGGACGGCCACGTTCGCGTGGATCTCTTCTATGCAAGCATGCGTCGCGAAGCCAAGGGCAAGGTCAACGCCTGGGGCGCCGTCCTTTTGGGCCTGTCGCTGTGCTGGACGATCCTGATTGTGGGCTTCGGCTCTTCGTCCAGCATCATCGTCGGCCCGATCCTCGTGTTCGAGGTCACGCAGTCCGGTTTCGGCATGTATGTGAAATACTTCATGGCCGGCTTTCTGGGCGTGTTCGCCGTGACGATGATGCTGCAATTCGTAGCGCAGTTTTTCGAGGCCATTGCCGACAAGCGTGGCGAACCGGGTGCGCGTGAGACCCACGCGGACGTGATGTAGACAAAGCCGACGGGAACCCGAAAATATGGAAATCTTCTTCCTCCTTCTGCTTGTCCTGATCATGGCCGGTGCGCTCGGCTCGGGATACCCCGTTGCCTTTTCGCTGCCGGGTGCCGCGATCATCACGGTGCTTCTGGCCGCTGGCGCAGGGTACCTCTTCACGGGCAGTACCGATGCCTATTTCGAGTCCGGCGGTCCCTCGCAATGGCTTAGCGCGGGGGTGACCAACCTCCGAGGGGTCTACTGGGAACCGGAACGCGACACCCTGATCGCCATTCCGCTCTTCATCTTCATGGGCATCATGCTGCAACGCTCGAAGATCGCAGAGGATCTTCTGGTGACCATGGCCCAACTGTTCGGCCCGGTCCCCGGGGGTTTGGGCATCTCCGTCGTGGTCGTGGGCGCGTTGCTGGCGGCAACAACCGGCATCGTCGGTGCAACCGTGGTTGCCATGGGCCTGATCTCGCTGCCCGCGATGATGCGCAACGGCTATGCCAATCCGCTGTCCACGGGCATCATCTCGGCCTCCGGCACACTGGGCCAGATCATCCCCCCCTCCATCGTACTGATCATCCTCGCCGACCAGTTGGCCTCCGCGGTGGACCAGGCCGGACAGGCGCGCCAGGATCTCTACAAGGAAGTCACCGGCGAACTGACCATGCCGTCCGAATTCGCCGTGGGTTCGACCAGTGCGGGCGACATGTTCCTCGGCGCGCTGGTGCCGGGCCTCGTGCTTGTCGGGCTCTACATCCTCTTTATCCTTGCCGTTGCCCTGATCCGTCCACGCTATGCGCCCGCCGTTTCATACGAAGGCCGCTACGACCTGAAATTCGCCGGCAGGGTATTGCTGGCGATGGTGCCGCCGCTGGCCCTGATCGTAATGGTCCTTGGCTCGATCATCGGCGGCATCGCCACCGTGAACCAGGCCGGCGCAATCGGTGCCATCGGCGCCATGATCATGGCTGGCTACCGCCTTTACGAAGGCGGTGGACGCCTGCGCTACGTGCCCGCGATCATCTCCCTCATCGGGCTTGGCGTCATCGGATACGTGCTGTCAAACTACGACACCAACATCCAGAACATCACCAATGCCGACGACCAGTTCGGCGTCAATCTGGCAGTTTTCGGCGTCATCCTGACCGTGATCGGCATCGCCTGGAGCGGCTTTCGCGCCTATGTCAGCGAAAACGCCCTGACCGGCGTGATGGTCGAAACGGCCAAGACCACGTCACTGGTCTTCATCATTCTGCTCGGCGCCGCGATGCTGACCGCCGCCTTCCGCGCCTTCGGCGGCGAGGAACTGGTCAAGCACTTCCTCGAAGGTCTCCCGGGCGGCTTCTGGACCAAGTTCGCCATCGTGATGCTGGTGATCTTCGTCCTTGGCTTCTTCCTCGATTTCATCGAGATCGCCGTCGTGGTGGTGCCCATCGTCGCGCCGATCCTTCTGGCGGACCCCGAAGCAAACGTGACCGCCGTCTGGCTGGGCGTCATGATCGGGCTGAACATCCAGACGTCCTTCCTCACGCCCCCCTTCGGATTTGCACTCTTCTACCTGAGGGGCGTGGCATCCAAGGCCGTGAAGACCATCCAGATCTATATCGGCGTGCTGCCGTTCATCGGCCTGCAGCTGCTCTCGTTGTTTATCGTCGCCTACTATCCACCGTTGGTAAACTACCTGCCGATGCGCAGCTCGCTGACTGCAGAAACCGCGCCACCGCCGATCAACCCCGCGCTGCAATACTGTGTCGAGGAATACGTGGCACAGGAATTTGCCCAGAACGGGGACGAGATCGCGTCCGCCATCGACCGCGCGGCGGGGCTTGACCTGTCCTACCTGCCCGAAGACGTGCGCGCGGATTTCGAGCGCGGCGTCTCCAAGGCGCGCGAGGCCCTGCCGATGATGCAGGAGATCGAAGATATCAAGGCCGAGCTCGCCGCACAGGCCGTCGATTACCGCCCGCAACACAGTTTCGTGCGCGGTCTGCAAAGCGAAGCGCGGATCATCAATGCCGAGCTTGAAGACCTGCGCGTGCGGGTCAGTCGCGGATTTGGCGATACCGAGGCCTTGCAGGCGCGGGTCGAGGAAATGGAAGCCGAGCGCGAAGCGATCCTCGCCCAGATCCCGGAAAGCTGGGACGAGGCAGAACAGGCCTATAGCCAGATCACCGCCAATGACCGCCGCGCGCGCAACCTCTACCGTCGCACGGTCGACCAGGCCTACGAGCCGGTCCAAGAGTTGAGGCAGATCATCATGTCAGCCGACGCGCTGGCCGAGATCGACGGAGAACTGGAGCCCTTGGCCCGCGACGCCGGCAACATGGACCGCGAGACCGCGGACGCGCGCTTCAAGGAGGTCGAGCGCATGTTCGGCGACGTGGCAGGCGGCAACGAGATCCGCGGCCTGCTCTCCGATGCCCGCCGCGAGATCGACGCCCGCACGCCCAACCCCGAACGCGCGCTGGAGTTCATTGAAGAGGCGCAGGCCCTTTACGAACAAGAGCTTGCATGGCGCTCCCGCGCGGCCGAAGAGTTGCTGCCCGAGCTTGACCGCTATGACATGGCCATTCGCGACACGATCGGCTTGCGCAAACAACCGAAACTGCCACGGGAACAGGCGCTCTTCATCGCATCATGCAACGCAGAGCACCGTGATATCTCGCTGAACTTCTGATGGCATAAGGTCTCGCGGGAACCAGAATGCCGATGCTCCGGAGTACCGATGGCGCTCCGACCCGAGACCATCGCGAACGGCAGGCGCCGCACCTTTGTACCGCTCAGCTTGCGCCGAGCATTCGCGACGGCGAGGGCAATCGGCGGCGTGCCGGAGTGTCGCTTCCGGTCGGTTCGCAAGTGCAAAATGTCCCGAATGGCCAGCGTGGCCGAATGCAGCGCAACGTCCGCACGATCCGCAGTCCATTCCGAAATTGCCAGACCTCACTCCAGCCCTGTCGGAGGCAGGTCTTCACCGTGCTTGAGTCAGGCGGCGGGCCGGCCCGCCGCCTTCAGTTGTGCGGCGATCGCCTCGATCTGCGCCTGCACCAACGGCTTGTTGGCAAACTCGTCGATGGCACAAAACGCCTTCGCCCGCTCGATATCCTGCGGATTGACCGAAGAGGTCAGCATCACGATGATCATCCGGCAGAAATCTTTTCCGAACCGCGCCAACGCTTCCTCCAGAAATTCGAATCCATTCATCCGCGGCATGTTAATGTCCAGAAACAGCACGTCGATTGCCGGCCTGTCGGGCCGGTCGAGGAACGCCAGTGCCTCTTCGGCCATGGCAAACTTGATCAGGTTCTTCACCAGCCCTGTACGTCGCATCAGCCGTTCGCAGGCCGTGTGAAAGAACGTGTCGTCATCAATCAGCATCACGGTCTCGATCACCGCGCTTGCGTCGTCCGTCAGGTCAGTCATCGCGTGCAACTTTCACCTTGAGGATAAAGATCGACCCGCCGTCCGGGTTCTCGTCGACATCGAGCGTCCCGTTCAAGTTCTGAACAATGCGGCGGCACATAGTCAGGCCCAGGCCGCTGCCGGGTATCTCGTCATGTCGATGCAGCCGGCTGAACAGGTCGAAGATCCTGGCGCGGTATTCCGGCGCGATCCCGACGCCATTATCCGCGACCCTGATCGTCACCATTTCGTCCGCGTCGGCCACTTCGGCACCGATATCGATCTCGATGGGCCGGTCGGGGTGGCGGAACTTGATCGCGTTCGACAGCAGGTTCTGAAACAACACGCGCAACATCACGGGCTCGCCCGAAACTACCGGCAGCGGGCCGGTGCGCACCGTGGCCGACGCGCCCGTGATCTCGGCCCTGAGGTCCGCGATGACATCCCCGAGAACCTCCTCCAGCGGGCAAGGCTCGCATGGCATGACCGCCCCGATAAGCTCCGTGTAGTGCAAAAGGTCCTCGATCAGCACCGACATGCGCGATAGCGTCTCTCGACTCATCCCGACCAGTTCCGCCTTCTCTCGATCCAGCGCGCCACTGCCGCACGCGTCCAGTTCGGACAACAACATCGAAACCGTCTGAAGCGGCGATTTCAGGTCGTGCGATACCGCATAGGCAAAGGACTTCAATTCCGCATTGGCCGCATTCAGGTCGCTATTCGCCTTCTCGAGACACAGACGATGCTGGCGTTCCCGGCGCGCCGTCTCATTGGCGCCCTCCAGTTCGGCATTCAGCTCCCGAAACGGTTTGCCCAACGCGTCGCCGCTTTCCGACACCAGCACGAAACGGTTCGGCGCGCGCGTACCGTTACGGATCGCGCCCACTCGGAACCGCATGCGGCGTGGCAGCCCGGGCCTCTTGGCGCGCAGTGGCAACAACATCGCATCCCCGGAGGCTGCGATTAACATTTCCCGCACCGCGTCTTCCGGCGATATCTCGAACACATCCGGCAAGGCCCAGCGCTCTGGCACGGCCTCGTCTCGGAACAAGTGACGCACCAGCTTTTCCGCCCCTGCATTCGCCACGTGCACGCGCGCCGCACGGTCGACAAGCATCGCGTGTTTCGGCAATGCTTGAAAGGCGCTTATTTCCGCGTCCCGGTGCCATGCCGTGTCAGCCAAAGAACTCACGGCCCGCCTCGCCTTCGGTAAGGTGCACGATCACCCGACAGCCCGGATCGCCGCGCGCGATGGTTTGAGGCTTTTCCACCCGCGCATAGCCCAAGTTGCCGGCTGCAATCCGGCCGAACACGCTCGTCGTCATCATGCACAGCGATTCCCGGCCCTCGACCTGCCCCGCGAACGGACAGCTGCTGTTGACCAGAACAATCTTCTCGGGCGAGATCGATTCAACCTTGAACGCGCCCTCGACCCGCTCTTTCAGGTCCACCAGCGCCTGTGCGACCTGCGTTACATCAAGCGAATCAGTGTCAAAGATCGTCCGATATTCCTCATTCATCATTTCGCCGATCCGCGATCCGACCCGCCCAATGAACCCTTCGGCCGCTTCCAGGCCAACACGGGATTCCAGCACGTTTGCAAGTTCGCTCAGTAGCTCTCTCAGGAATTCGTCGCGATTGCGGCTGATCACCTTGTCAGCACCCGCGATTGGCGTCATCTCCATCCAATCTTCTCCGGCTGTTGGTTTTGTGCCTCGACGCTAGAGCAAAGAGATTAACGAAATACCAAGAGCGAACGGCTCCACACGGTCCACCTGCCCGAAATTTGACCGCGCAAGAACAACGCCTTCTCTTAAATTTTACCTGCTGGACCTGGAAACATCTGCCAATCGCGCTTTCCATTCTGGACTTCGCCTCGCCCCTCGCGGAAGTTGCCCCTGCAGGATACACAGCCGTGACCGACACCGCACCAGACCCCGGCCCAGACGCCCCAGGCCACACTCCCATCTCGCGCGGGAACAACGCACCGCCCCGGGGGTTTCCTTCGCAGTACGGCCGACTCAGCCCGTATCATCCAAGAAAGTCGCCATGACTGATCTCTCCAGACCCGCCCGGGATACGTATCACATCGCCCCCGGCAAATCCGGCGCCGCCCTGCCCATCGTCTTCGCTACGCCCGTTCATGGCTGACGCTCTTCTGAAATCAGGGCGCTTGCGTGACATTCTCAATCCGCTGCTGGCGCTCTACCTTCTGGGCACCGGGGTCGCGGCCATCGTGCTGCCGGTGCCGGAACTCCCGGCTGTCTTTGCCCTCCTGGCGTTGGCGTTGCTCAACCGCCGCGGCCTAAATCGCCCGGCCTGGATCATCGGAAGCATCGTTCTGATTCTCTTGCTATGGGGCAGCACCGGGGGCTGGCTAAAGGCGACGGGCGGCCTTGGCAGGTTCACCTTCCTGTCGGCCTTCCTCATCGCGCTCGGGCTGCTCAGTCGTGCGGCCTCGCGTGCCCCCGACATCCGCCGGGCCGCCGCCGTGATGGCAAGCCGCCCGCGCGGCGCGCGCTACCTCTTCGTGTCTCTCGGCACCCACATCTTCGCTATCTTCCTCAATTTTGGCGCCGCCAGCCTGATGGCGACCCTGCTGGCCCAGACCCGCGACAAGCTGGAACAGCAGAACGCGGTCGAGAGCCTGACCCTCGCGATGCTGCGCGGCTTCGGCGCCATGCCAATGTGGTCGCCGCTGGCGCTGTCGACCATCGTCACGCTCTCGATCCTGCCCGAGGTCGATTATTTCCAGATCCTGCCCTATGGTCTTGTCGCCGCCGCCTTGTATCTCGCTGCGGGCTATATCGCGTCGCGAAGCACCCTCGCCGACCCTGACAAGAAGACCCTGACACGCGCCATGCCCTCCCTTCCCGAACAACTCATCCTCCTGCGCGTCGTCGCCCGCGTTGCGGCATTGGTGGCCGTCGCCTTCACGCTGCACCGTTTTGCAGACCTCTCCATGCCCGCCGCCGTGCTGGTGGCGGTGCTGGTCTTCTCGCTGGCTTGGTGGGCGATCCAGATCGTCTCGGGCAATGCGCCCGGACTGCACCGAGAACTGGCCGCCACCGCTCAATCGGGCGTCAACGAGCTTGTCATCGTCTCCTGCGCGGGCTTTCTTGGCGCCGTCATCGCCTGGTTCGTCGGCAGCGTCGATGGCGCCCTGCCCACGCCGCCCACGGCGCTTCTGCCCTTGCTTGTTGCTTTGGTGCCGTTGGCGATGGTGACGGGCGGCCTCCTTGCGCTCAATCCGATCGTTTCGGCTAGCATAGTGCTGGGCGTGCTGCACCCGCTGGTGCCGGCGCCGGCCCTCCTTTGGCTGGCGCTGGCCGCGATCCTCGGCTGGGGTGTCACCGCCAGCTCGACCCCCTTCACCGCCAACGTGCTGATCACCACCCGAATCATGCAGGTCGAACCGGCCCCGCTCCTGCGCCGCGGCAACAGGAAGCTGACCTTGCTGGCGCTGGCCGCGCTGGGTCTTTTCCTCGCCACCGGCACGTTTCTCGCACTCCAAGCCTAGGAGCCTTCCATGACCTCGACCATGCAAGCCATTTTCGCCAGCAAGCCCGGCGGCCCCGACGTTCTACACCCCCGTGAGGTGCCCATTCCACAGCCCGGCCCGGACGAGGTGCTGATCCGGGTCGCCGCCGCCGGCGTCAACCGCCCCGATCTGCTGCAGCGCGAGGGCGCCTATCCCCCGCCGCCCGGCGTGACCGAGGTGCTGGGCCTCGAAGTCGCCGGCGAAATCGTGTCCTGTGGCGCCGAGGTGCTGTCGGTCTCGCCGGGCGACAAGGTCTGCGCGCTGGTGGCGGGCGGCGGCTATGCCGAATACTGCGTCGCTCCGGCGCCGCAGGTGCTGCCCTGGCCCAAAAACCTGTCAGCGGTCGAGGCCGCAGCCCTGCCCGAAACCTACTTCACCGTCTGGACCAACCTCTTTCGCATCGCGCGCCTTGCCGAAGGCGAAAGCGTTCTGATCCATGGCGGCGCAAGCGGCATCGGCACCACCGCGATCCAACTCGCGCGCGCCATGGGCGCCACCGTCTACGCCACCGCCGGCACCGACGACAAATGCCAGGCCTGCCGAGACCTCGGCGCCGCCGAGGCCATCAATTACAAGACCGCACGCTTCGAGGACGAAATCGCCCGCCTCACGGACGACCGGGGCGTCGATGTCATTCTGGACATGATCTGCGCCGAGTATCTCGACCGCAACCTCGCCTCGCTCGCAGTCTCGGGGCGGCTGGTCGTCATCGCCTTTCTCGGAGGCGGCGAGGCACAGGTTGATATCAAGGCGTTGGTCAGCAAGCGTCAGACCCTGTGCGGCAGCACCTTGCGCCCGCAATCGCCGCAGGAAAAAGGCCTCATCGCTGCTGACCTCTTGGCAAAGGTCTGGCCCCTGGTGGAACAGGGCACGGTCCGCCCTCTGATCAACTCCGTCCACCCGCTCGCCCTCGCCTGCGACGCCCATGCCGAGCTCGAGGCAGGCAATCACGTGGGCAAGATCGTCCTGACGGTCGACTGACCACAGGCGGGCGCGCCGAACGCGTCAACGCATCACGAAAGGGTTTGCCATCGCGGAGGGGGACGTGTTGATCCACGTTGTCTTGGTGCGCGTGTAGTCATGGATGGCATCCAGCCCCGCCTCACGCCCATACCCTGATCGGTCGAACCCTCCGAAGGGCGCGATCGGAGATACGGCACGATAGGTATTCACCCAGCAAATCCCCGCCTTGAGCCGCGATGACACCCGGTGCGCACGCGCCAGGTTCTCGGTGAACACCCCGGACCCCAGGCCGAAGGGCGTGCTGTTGGCAAGCGCGATGGCGTCTTCCTCGGTGTCGAAGGGCAAGAGCGACATGACAGGGCCGAACATCTCGACCTTCAGCGTCTCCGTCTCCGCATCGGCGCATTCCACAAGGGTCGGCGCCACGTAATTTCCGGGCCGGTCCAACGGCGCACCCCCAAAGCGAATAGTCGCGCCCCCGGCCACAGCCGCAGCAAGGGTCTTCTCGATCTTTTGAACCTGCTCCGTCGTGCAGAGCGGGCCAATCTGCGTTCCGGCGTCGAGCGGGTCGCCAATGACCACCCCCTTCATCTTTTCTTCGATCTTTCCCGCCACCGCATCCAGAACCGAGCGGTGCACCAACCCGCGCGATCCGGCCACGCAACTTTGACCGGACGCGCCGAAATTGCCCGCGATCAGCCCGTTCGCGGCACCGTCCAGATCCGCATCCTCGAACACCAGGATGGGAGATTTGCCGCCCAGTTCCAGCGTCGTGACCGCAAAGTTCTCGGCCGAATTGCGCACGACGTGGCGTGCCGTGTCGGGCCCGCCGGTAAAGGCGATGCGATCGACATCCGGATGGCGGGTCAGCGGGATGGCACAGTTCTCCGCATCGCCCGTGATGACCGAGACCACCCCCGAAGGAAAGCCCGCGCGCTCAATCAGACGTGCGAATTCGAGCATCGGCGCAGGCGCGGTTTCGGCCGCCTTCAGGACCACCGCACAACCCGCCGCAAGGGCGGGTCCAAGCTTTGTCGCGGTCAGGAACATCTGCGCGTTCCAAGGCACGATGGCGGCTACGACACCGATAGGCTCGCGCCGGGTGAAAACGTGCATGTCGGGCTTGTCGATCGGCAGGACGGCGCCTTCGATCTTGTCGGCCAACCCCGCGTAATAGCGATAGTAATCGCCCACATAGGCCGTCTGGCTCGACGTCTCGGCCAACAGCTTGCCACTGTCGGTGGTCTCGATCCGTCCGATTTCGGCGGCGTTTTCCTCGATCAGGTCGGCCAGTCGGTAAAGCAGTTTGCCACGTTGCGTCTGGGTCATGTCGCGCCAGACGGGATCGTTGAGCGCGCGGCGGGCCGCACGGATCGCGCGCTCGACGTCCGATTTCGAGGCGCAGGCGAACGTCGCCCAGTCCTCGCCGGTTGCCGGGTTCTGCGAGGTCATGATCTGGCCATCGGACCCCTCGGTCCAAGACCCGTCGATGAAAAGCTGGTAGTGCGGTCGGGCGTTCATATCGGTCCTCACGTGAAGGCGGGCATGACATCGTCGATGAAGCGGGCGAGCGAAGCGCGCTTGCGCTCGAAGCTCATACCGCTGTCGATCCAGAAGGAATATTCGTCATAGCCAAGGTCTTCGTATTTCCTGATCTTGGCAATCACATCTTCGGCGGTCCCGATGGTCAGGTCCCGGGCCATGTTCTCCGGCGCCATCATTGCGTTGCCCGCGATCTCCTCGTCCGAAAGCGGGGCAAGCAGACCCTGTTCGACGGGTCGCTTGTTCTGGAACCAGGCCCCGAAATAGCAATAGAACCGCGAGAACTCCCGTGCCGCCTGGCCCACGTCATCGGCGTCCGCGCCGACATAGGTATGGTGCAGAAGCATGATCTTGGGGCGCGGGCCATCGTGGCTCTCGCAAGCTGCGTTGAAGCGGGCCATCAGAGTTTCGATCTCGTCCATCCCCTGCCAGAGCGGCGTGACCTGGATGTTGAACCCATTGTGCACACCGAATTCGTGGCTGTTAGGGTCACGCGCGGCGATCCAGATGGGCGGACCGCCGTCCTGCACCGGCTTGGGCGCGGCGCTCGTGGCGGGAAAGCTGTAGAATTCGCCTTCGTGCGCGCAGTCGCCAGCCCAGAGCTTTGGAAGCAGGGGCGTGCTCTCGCGCATTCTCTGCCCCGCCTCCCAAGCGTCCATGCCCGGCATGAGCCGCTGGTATTCGTAGGAATAGGCTCCGCGGGCAATGCCAAGCTCAATGCGCCCGTCTGTCATCAGGTCCGCCGCCGCCGCCTCCCCCGCCAGCTTGATCGGGTGCCAGAACGGCGCGATGATCGTTCCCGTCCCCAGCTTCACGTTTCGGGTGTGGTGAGACAGGTTGACCAGTGTCGTCAACGGGTTCGGCGCGATGGTGAATTCCATCCCGTGATGCTCGCCGGTCCAAATGGCGCGCATGCCGGCCTCGTCCGCCATCTTGCACAGCGCGATCAGTTCTTCGTTAAGCTGTCGGTGGGATTGTTCGGGCGTCAGGCGCTCCATGTGCACGAAGAGAGAGAAATCCATGCGTCACATCCTTTCAGGCAAATGGTGAACATCCCCACGCCGTGCATCGCCGACATAAAGGCCAAAGCTGCGGGTCTCGGCCTCCGTTGCGAAGCGGTGCATCATCTGCTTGATCGCCGCCGTTGCGAAGGTCAGCCTGGGGATGTCGCGGATTGGATGACGGGTGAATGCCGTCCCTGCGGCCGAGGCACTCGCCAGGAAATAGGAACATTGCACATTGCCGTCGTCGAACACCGCGTAGGCAGGCCCCAGACGAACGGGCTGACCGCGCGACCCGAGGTTTTCCGCAAGCGTCCGGCGGACATGTTGCCGCTCGGTCGAAATCACCTGCGGCGGGCGATAGCCGGCGTCGGTCTTCTCAAGAAGGACCTCATCGCCCTCAGTGATGATCGCCCCCAGCAGGGCCGTGTTGCCCGCAGGGTCGAGCGCCGCGCGCTCAAGGCCGAGGCTGAAGAACTGTCCGCCTGCATAGCCAAGGCCCCGTCCCGCCGCGTGATGAAAGTCACACACCTCGCCGAGCAGAATGGCGTGATCGCCTGCGTCGATCATCCTGTACGTCGTGCAGGAGAATTGCGCGAGCGCCCCGTCAATCAGGACGTTACCATGCGTGTCCTCCCGGTGCGGGGTGCGCGCAAAGCGATCTCCCTTGAAGGTCGCAAAGGTATTGGCCACGTCTTCCTGCCCTTCGGCAAGGATGTTGACGGCAAAGTGGGAACAGCTTGCGAAACTGTCGTAGGACGACAGGAACCTGCCCGGGCAGACCAGCAACAGCGGCGGATCAAGCGAAACCGAAGAGAACGAATTGGCCGTGAATCCCAGCGGCGCCCCATCCGCCGCCTTGCAGGTAACGACCGTGACGCCGGTCATGAAGCTGCCGAACGCCCGGCGCAGCGCGCGCGGATCGAGAGCGGTCATGGCCATACCTCCCGCGCGAGAGACAGGATCGCGGCGTTCACCTCATCGTCATGGGTCATCGGCATCATGTGCGCCGCGCCCTCGACAACCAGCGCACGACCACGCGGCGCCAAAGCGGCCATGTCCCGCGACATCTTCGGCGTCGAATTCGGCTCCAGCGCCCCGGTGGCGAAAAGCGCGGGGCGGCTCAGCGACCGCAGCGCCGTTCGGCTAGGTCCCCGGGCCTCCGCAAAAGCTGTATAGGCCAGCTTGTAGCCTCTCGGGTCCACATTTCTCAGCCAGGTCTCGCACGCGGTCCGTTCGGGCGACGCGGCGTCGCCGAACCAGCGGTGCAGCGTCGGTGAAGGATCCGGCGCACGCGTCTCGTCAAAGCTGGCGGCCCGCGCCCGAACCGCCGCATCGGCCTCCGGCGTGCGCTCGAAGACGGCGTTGAGCGCGGCGACCGCGCAGACATGCGACGGCGCTCGCGCGGCGGCGTCGAGAGCGATAATCGCGCCCATGGAATGTCCAACCACCATTGCCGGCTCCGACAGGGTCTGGACCACTGCCAGAGCGGCCTCCACATAGGTCTCCAATGTCGGCGTTGCGTCCGGGCACGGGCTACCGCCATGCCCCGGCATGTCCGGTGCAATCACGCGGTAGGCACCCCGCAGCGTATCGATCTGCGGCCCCCAGGCATCGGCGTTCAGGCCGACGCCGTGCAGCAACACCACTGGGCGCCCCGCACCGAGGTCGATCACCGACAGGCCGGCAACCTCAGACCGCGGCAGGATTGTCAACGTCATGGCCCAAATCCTTCAGATCCTGATAGCGATCCCCGATCCGGTGATGCGGCCGGCCGGACAATGCCGCGCCCAGCACGACGATGACCTCGTCATCGCGCGGCGCATCTGGGATCGAGAGCTGTATCGTCAGATAGTGCGACCGCCGCCCGGCGTCGTTCTTGTCCATCAAGGGCACCATGATCGGCGCGTTGGCGGGACCGCGGGTGTTGGTGAAGGCAAGATAGGACTTGGCATCCACCGCCTCTCGGTAGTGGTTGCCGAAGCGCAGGGTGTGGATCAGACCCGACGCGTGTTCGATCTCGCCATCCAGCCCCACGACCGCAGCCTTGCCATAGGCCTCGATCGCGGCACCGGTGCCGGCCAGTCCGATCATCCGCTCTGTCAGCATCTTGCCCAGGACCGGCCCATAGGCCTGTATCTCGGGCTTCAGATCCGGCACGAAACGCCCGGCCCAGGGGTTTTTCAAAACAGCGGCAACGGCGAACATGCGCCAAGGCGCCTCGGCCGCGCGGAATCCCTCGACAAGGACCTCCTCGTCGTAAGTCACTATTTTCCGGATCTCGGGCGTCATTTCATCCTCCGTTCGCTTAGGACCAGAGTTAGAAAATGGCGCATTTTTTGACAAATGATCGATTCATGTGCTTATGTATTAGCAAAACTTATATCTCGCTTGACCATGGCAAAATCCCTTCCTCCTCTCGGCTGGCTGCGCTCTTTCGAGGCCGCGGCGCGTCACCTGAGTTTTACTGCCGCAGCCGAGGAACTGGGCCTGACCCAATCCGCCATAAGCCAGCAGGTGAAGTCCCTCGAGACACGGCTGGGTGTCCCACTTTTCACGCGACGCGCGCGTGGACTTGCCCTGACGGATGTCGGCCGGCGTCTGCTACCCAATGTCGAAGCGCCGCTTCAGGCCTTGGCGACCGCAATGGTCGGTATGGAAATGGAACCGCCGGGAGGGCTTCTGACGGTTGCAGCCTCGGTCAGCGTGGCGCAATGGGTCATCGCACCCTGGCTGCCGGAGTTTCGCCTCCGCCATCCGAACACCAATATCCGGCTGCTGAGCGCGATCTGGCCCGACGATTATCATTCGTTTCGCGCGGATATCGAGATACGCTTCGGGTCAGCCCGACAAGTCGGGCCCGATGCCGACGCCATTTTGCCGAACCGTCTGATTGCCGTGAAATCCCCGAAACTTGCGGGGGGCTTGCAGGACCTGCCTCTGATCGAAGCGGTCGGCACCTCCAGCGGCTGGCAAAGCTGGGCCAAGGCGATCGGGCCAACGCCGCAGCCAGCCCTGCAAACCGATACTTACGGAATGGCACTGCATCTCGCGTCACTTGGCAACGGCGTGGCACTGGTCAACGAGTGGCTGGCCGGCCACGCGTTGCAAACCGGACTGGTCGAGCGCGCGCACCCCGCGTCGATCCCCGCGCACGAGGGGTATTACCTGTCCATTCTCCAGAGCAAGCCAGCGGCTGCGGAAATGCGCGCATGGCTGATGCAAGGCAATCTCGATCAAAGCGCGCGATAGGCTGAGGTCCCATTGATCGGCTTGCGACGGCATTGGCGGCATGAACCGCGCTCTCCAGTTATGGGAGGGGGTGATGGGCACTCTTTTCTGGCTGACGGACGAGCAGATGGTACGGCGCGCCCGTCGAAACTCCGGGCACCTTGATGTGCGGCACGGCGTTGTCACATAGGGGCCAGCGAACACACGCCTGCGCCCTGACTTCGACTGTTCCAGCCGCCCACAGGCCGACCTGACGACGCACCCCAAAGCCCCGCGCCGTTCACACGCCCACGAACCGCTCCGAGATATCCGGCGTCAGCGCCTCCATCGCACCCGCCCACACCGTTTCACCCCGCTCCAGCAACACCGCACGGTCCGCCACCTGCGCAAGTTCCTTCACCGACTTGTCAATCACCAGGAGCGCCATGCCCGACGCACCGCGCACCTGTCCCAACGCCGCCCAGATTTCGGCTCTAACGAGCGGTGCAAGCCCTTCCGTGGCCTCGTCGAGGATCATCAGCCTGGGGTTCGTCATCAGCGCCCGTCCAATCGCCAGCATCTGCTGTTCGCCCCCCGACAGGGACGCCGCCACCTGCCCCGCACGCTCTTCCAGCCGCGGGAACAATTTCGCCACCCGTGCCCGGTCCCATGGGCCGAGCCGAGCCGCCGCCAAAAGGTTCTCCGCAACCGTCAAGTCCCGGAAACACCGCCGCCCTTCGGGCACAAGACCAATCCCCAGCCGCGCGGCCCGGTGGCTCGGCAGATTGTGCAAATCCTGCCCGTCGAAGCGCAAGACACCCCGACTGGGGATCATCCGGCAGATCGCCCGCACCGTGGTGGTCTTGCCCATCCCGTTGCGCCCCATCAGCGCCACGGCCTCGCCCGCGCCCACCTCGAGGTCCACGCCGAACAGCGCCTGGCTTGCGCCATAGCTTGCCTCCAGCCCCTCGACCCGCAACAGGCTCATGCCTCTTCCCCCAGATAGGCGTCGCGCACCGCCCGGTCCGCCCGGATCTCGGCCACTGTCCCCGTCGCGATGATCCGGCCATAGACCAGCACGCTGATCCGGTCCGCCAGGGCAAAGACCGCGTCCATGTCATGCTCCACCAATAGGATCGGCGCCGTGCCGCGCAATTCGCTCAGGAATCCCGTCATCCGTTTCGAGCCTTCCGCGCCGAGCCCCGCCATCGGCTCGTCCATCACGAAGGCACGCGGGTCAAGGCTTAGCGCAACCGCCACCTCCAACTGCCGCCGCTGCCCGTGCGACAGGTCCGCACACCGCATCGCCGCCACATTCTCCAGCCCCACCTGCGCCAGCGCCACCTCTGCTCTGTCGCGCAAATCGGCCTGACGCAGCGCCGCCCCGAAGAACCGCCAGGGCCGCCCCACGGCCCCTAGTGCGCCCAGCACCACGTTCTGCAACACCGTATCTTCCATCGCCAATTGCGACACCTGGAACGTCCGGCCCAGCCCGGCCCGCGCCCGCGCCGCCGCCCCCGTCCGGGTCACGTCCGCGCCGCCCAGCCGGACCTGTCCCGCATCCGGGCGCAACAGCCCGCAAACCTGCTGGATCAACGTCGACTTGCCCGCGCCATTGGGCCCGATAATGGCGTGGATCTCCCCCGCTTTCAGCTCCAGCGACACGTCCTCGCTCGCGGTCAGCGCACCGAACCGCTTCGTGATCCCCCGCGTCTCCAGCACCGGATCAGTCATGCGCCACCGCCTTGCCGGCCAAGAGCCCCACGATGCCGCCCCGCGCGAACAACACGATCAACAGCAGGATCACCCCCAGCCATATCAGCCAGAACTCCGTCAAACCGCCCAGCCAGTGCTCCAGCACCACGAACACCGCCGCCCCCACAACCGGGCCGAAGAGCCGCCCGACCCCGCCCAGGATGACAAGAATGATGATCTCGCCCGAGAACTGCCAACTGAACATCGTCGGGCTGACAAAGCGGTTGAGATCGGCAAAAAGCGCCCCCGCCAGCCCCGTGATCGCGCCCGAAATCACGAACGCGACCAGCTTCAGACGCATCGGGTGCAGCCCCACCGTCTCCACCCGCACCGGCACCTGCCGTGCCGCGTTCAATGCCAAACCGAAAGGCGACCGCATCAGCCGCGCGTTCAGCCACAGCACCGCGCAGAGGATCGCGAAACACACCCCGAAAAACTGGATCGGCACCAGCGTGTTCAGCCCCGGAAAGCCGTTGCGCACATAGATCGACAGGCCGTCCTCGCCGCCATAGGCGCTCCACGAAATCGCGAAGTAGAAAAACATCTGTCCAAAGGCGAGCGTGATCATGATGAAATAGACCCCGCTCGTACGCAGGCTCAAAACCCCGATCACCAGCGCCGCCAGTGCCGAGGCCACCACGGCGACCAGCCAGATCACCGGCATGCTCTTGGTGCCTTCGATCAGCACCGGCCACTCGGCCACTGCGGTATAGGTCTGCGCATGATACGCCAGAATGCCCATCGCATATCCGCCGATGCCAAAAAACACCGCGTGCCCCAGGCTCACCAGACCGCCCAGCCCCAGCGCGATGTTCAAGCCTACAGCGGCCAATGCCAAAATCGCCACCCGCGTCGCCAGCGTGATCGTGAACGGCTCGTCCGCCACGAGCGCCCAAAGGGGCACCGCAACCAGCCCGGCCAGAACCGCAAAATTGACCCAGGATTCCCGGCTTATGCCCCCGATCATGCCCGCGCTCCGAACAAGCCCGTGGGCCGCCAGACCAGCACCACGCTCATCAGGATGTAGATCGCCATCGACGCCAGCGATGCCCCCACCTGCGTGCCCGCCGCCGGTTCCATGAACAGCTTGAAGAGCTCAGGCAGGAAAATCCCGCCCAGCGTGTCCGTCAGCCCCACCAGGATCGCGCCCACGAAGGCCCCCCTGATCGACCCGATCCCGCCGATCACGATCACCACGAACGCCAGGATCAACACCGGCTCGCCCATGCCAACCTGCACCGACTGGATCGCGCCCACCAGCGCGCCTGCAAGCCCCGCCAGCGCCGCGCCCAACGCGAAGACCAGCGTGTACAGCTTCGAGATATCCACGCCCAACGCCGCGATCATCTCCCGATCGTTCTCGCCCGCCCGGATACGGATGCCGACCCGCGTGCGCTCGATCAACAGCCACAGACCTACCGCCACAGCCAGCCCCACGCCGATCAGCGCCAGCCGGTATAGCGGATACTGGATGCCCCCCGGCAGCGTCACCGGCCCCGAAAGTGCGTCGGGAATGTCCAGATACAGCGGGAAAGAGCCAAAGAGGTACCGCGTGCCTTCGGAAAAGATCAGGATCAGCGCGAAAGTGGCCAGCACCTGATCCAGGTGATCCGTCGCGTATAACCGCCGGATCACCGCCACTTCCACGACCGCGCCCACCGCCGCCGCCACGGCCAGCGCCGCGCCCAGCGCCAAGAGGAAGCTTCCCGTCGCCGCCGCCACCGCCGCCGCCGCAAAGGCGCCCACCATGTAAAGCGACCCGTGCGCGAGGTTGATAAGCCCCATAACCCCGAAAATCAGCGTCAGGCCCGCGGCCATCAGGAACAGCATCACCCCGAGCTGAAGCCCGTTCAGAACCTGTTCGATGATCAGAATGCTCGACATCCGCGCCGCTTTCCCCTGCCGCTATCCGCTGCCCGATGGCGCGGGGTTAAACCACGCCCGGCGCCCAAGGCCAAGCCCCCGCTGCACGCGCGCGCCCCGATGCGGAACGGCCCGACTCGCGCCGCTCTCCCTTTTGCAGGACGGGCGGCCAGGTTTTTTTCGGAAAACAATCGCTTGACGCTTAACCCCATTTTAAGCCGGCCGTCCTAGCATCCGGCCAGCAACACATATGCAGTGTGAAGGGCCCCGCATGACAGAACCAGACACTCCAGCAGATGACGCGCCGCTCGACCTTCCCGAGCGCATGGATTTCGCCGCCTGTGAAACCCTGGCGGCCAGCCTCGATGATCGCCGCGGCGCGCGTCTTCGCCTCCACGCCGGCAATGTCGGCTTCCTCGGCGCCCTTGCGGCCGAGATCCTGCTGCGCGCCCGGCAGGAATGGCAGGCCGACGGCACCGCGTTCGACGTGATCGACCCGTCGCCCGACTTTCTGAAGGGGCTGGCTCTTCTTGGCATCCCCAGAAACGCCCTGGTTCAAGAGGACACCGCATGACACGCATTCTGGCTGTCGACGATTCGCGCACAATGCGCAGCATGTTGCAACAGGCCCTGACCGGCGCCGGGTTCGAGGTCGAACTGGCCGAGGATGGTGTTGACGGGCTCGAACGCCTGAAAACCGCCGATCCCGACCTGATTATTACCGACATCAACATGCCGCGGCTCGACGGGTTCGGCTTCATAGACGGGGTGCGCAAGGGTGATCGCGTCTCGACCGTGCCCATCCTGGTGCTGACCACCGAAAGCGGCGACGCGCTCAAGCAACGGGCGCGCGACGCCGGCGCCACCGGCTGGATCGTCAAGCCGTTCGACGAGGAGAAACTCGTTCAGATCATCCAGCGACTCGTGGTCTGAGGAAGGGATAAACACATGAACGACCTCAACCAGATGTTCTTTCAGGAATGTGACGACCTGCTCGAACAGCTCTCCTCCGGCCTGAACGACCTCGAGGCGGGCGCGGGCGACGAGGAAACCGTCAACAGCATGTTCCGCGCCGTCCATTCGATGAAGGGCGGCGCCGGGGCCTTCGGTCTGGATCAACTCGTCTCCTTCGCCCACGCGTTCGAGAACGTGCTCGACGACATCCGCAGCCAACGGCTTGTGGTGGGCGACAATGTCGTCAACCTCCTGCTGACCGCCAGCGATCACCTCGCCGATCTCGTCGAGGCCGCCAGCCAGGGCACTGAACTGCCGCCCGAACAGGGCGCGTCAATCCTCAGCGACCTCAAACATGTCAGCAACGCCGCCAACGGCACCTCCGGCGACGCGCAAGAGGCCGTGGAAGAGGTCGACGAAGCCGATTTTCAACCGACATTCTTCGCGATCGACGGAGACCTGCCCTCGCTCGACGACATGGCGGCCCCCGAGTCGGACGCGCCGGTAACGATCCGATTCAAGGCCTCGCAACAGCTCTTTGCCAACGGTCACGATCCCGCGATCCTGTTCCTCAGCCTCGAAACCCTCGGCAAGCTCGAGGTCGCGGCCGACCTCTCCGCGCTCACGCCCCTTCGTGAAAGTCCCTGGTCCGAGCCCGCGCTCAGCTGGACGCTGACCTTCACCGCCGACGATTCCGTCGACGAGGCCGCCATTCGCGAGGTCTTCGAATTCGTCGAGGGACTGTGCGAACTCGAGATTACCGCAGCCGCGACCGGCCCCGGCGGCCTGCCGCCCCTGCCCGCGCCGTCCGATATCCAGCTGCCGCCCGACGCCATGGCCCAAGACACGGTCACGCCAGCTGCAGTGGCGCTTTCCGCCGGCGATGCTCCGGCGCCCGACCAATCCGATGCGGTGGCGCCCGCCACCAGCGCCCCGCCGGCCGCGTCCCGACCCGCCAGTTCCCGCACCAGCACGATTCGCGTCGACCTGGACAGGGTCGACCGGCTGATCAACCTCGTGGGCGAGCTTGTCATTGCCGAGGCGATGTTGCGCCAGTCGATGGACGAAATGCCCAGTTCCGCCAACAGCGGCGTGGATGAGGCCATGAGCCAGCTCAAGACGCTCTCCGGTGCGATCCAGGAAAGTGTCATGGCGATCCGTGCGCAGCCCGTGCGAAGTCTCTTTCAGCGCATGTCGCGCATCGTCCGTGAAACCGCGCGCGAGGCGGGAAAATCGGCGCGGCTCGTCACGGTCGGTGACGCCACCGAGGTCGACAAGACCGTCACCGAACGCCTGGTCGAACCCCTGACCCATATGATTCGCAACGCCATCGACCATGGGCTTGAAACACCCGAGGCGCGGCGCAACGCCGGCAAGGACGAGCGCGGCACCGTCACGCTCGAGGCCAGCCACCGCTCGGGCCGCGTTGTCATCGTCATCAAGGATGACGGTGCCGGCATCAACCGTGAGAAAGTACGCCAGATCGCCATCGATAAGGGCCTCATTCGACCCGAGGACGACCTCAGTGACGGCGATATCGACAACCTGCTCTTTCGTCCCGGTTTCTCGACTGCAGGAGAGATTTCCAACCTGTCGGGCCGCGGTGTCGGCATGGATGTGGTGCGGAACGAGATCCAATCGCTCGGCGGCCGCGTCAGCCTGCAATCGCTCCCCGGCCGCGGCACCTCGGTGACCGTGTCCCTGCCGCTGACACTCGCCGTTCTCGAAGGCATGGTCGTAAAGGTCGCCGACCAATCCCTGATCGTGCCAACACTGCCCCTGCGCGAAATGCTGCAACCCGGCCAGGCCAAAGTGCACACGCTCTGCGACGGCGACAACGTTCTGGCTCTGAACGGCGAGATGGTGCCGATCAAGGATCTCGGCGCCGCGCTCGGATTCCGCTCCACCCCCATGTGCCTCGGAAGCCAATCCCTTCTGCTAATCGAAGGCGAGTCCGGTCACCGTTACGCCCTCGCGGTCGACGGTATCGCCGAACAGCGCGAGGTCGTGATCAAGGGGCTTGAACAGAATTACCAGAAAATCCCCGGCATCGCAGCAGCAACCATCCTCGGTGACGGGAAAATTGCGCTTATCGTCGACACCGACCAGATGATCGCACCCCCCGGCCCGGGCGGATGGGTCGACCCAGCCTGGCCAGACGCCACAGGAGACGTTCATCATGCATGACACCCAAACCGAAACCAGGACCGCCAACCGGGTCGAGATCGTGTGCTTCACTGTCGAAGATCAGGATTTCAGCATCGAGATCTCCCATGTACTCGAAATCCGCGGCTGGACAAGCACCACCACGCTGCCGCACGCACCGGCCTTCGTCGTCGGCATGATGAACCTGCGCGGTACGGTCCTGCCGGTAGTCGACCTCTCGCTGCGGCTTGGCTTCGGCAAGACCGAGCCTGGCAAGCGTCACGTCATCATTATCGCCCAGATAGACGACAAGATCGTCGGCTTCCTGGTGGACGCGGTGTCCGACATCATCACTGTCGACGAGGCCGAGATGCAGGCCACACCCGATGTCTCCTCTTCCCGAACCCAGGCGTTCATCCGCGGTGTCCACTCCCTTGATGACAAGCTCGTGTGCGCGATCGACGTTCGCGAAGTGCTGCCACAAGAGGCCCCGCTGAGCGCATGAACGACCAACCGCATTCGGCGGCACCGCCCCTGATCAGCCCGGATGATTTCGTCACCGTCGCCGACCTGATCAAGCGCATGACCGGCATCCATATCAGTAGCAACAAGCGGGCCATGGTCTCGGGCCGTCTGGCCAAGCGGCTGAAAGCACTGGGGATCGGCTCCGTCGACGCCTATTGCGACTGGCTGCAACAACCCGGCAACGCCGCCGAGCAAGACGCGTTCATTTCCGCGCTGACCACCAACATGACCCGGTTCAACCGAGAGGATCATCACTTCACGCACCTCACCGACCATGTCCTGCCCGGCCTTGCCGCCACGGCCCGGTCGGGCCGGCGCGTGCGACTGTGGTCTGCCGCCTGCTCCACGGGAGAAGAAGCCTATGATCTTGCCTTCCGCATGCTCGATGCCTGCCCCGAAGCCGCGCGGCTCGACATACGCATACTGGCCACCGATATCGACAAAACGGCGCTTGGCACCGCCCGCGCCGGCGTCTACCCCGCCGCCAGCCTGTCCGATCTGCCACACGGTTTCGCCAACCGTCATCTTGAGCGCAACAAGGGCGCTGGCAATATGGTGCGCGTGGCGGATGCCCCGCGCGACCTTGTGACCTTCAGATGTCTGAACCTCAACGGCGACTGGCCGTTCAATGGCGCTTTCGAAGTCATCATGTGCCGCAATGTCACGATCTACTTCGACGAGGACACGCAAACCCGACTGTGGCGGCGTCTCGCCGACCGGATTGCCCCCGGCGGTGCGCTCTATGTTGGCCATTCAGAACTGCTGCCCGAGTCGATCGCCATACGCTTTACCCAGCAGGAGCGTGGCGCTTTCTGCCTGCCGCCAGACTCTTCGCCAAAGGCTGCACCCACCATCCGACACGACACTGCGGCCACACCCACGCTACCGCACAGCGAACTGACAAACCTGACCACGGCTGACGCCCATCGTCCAAACAGCAACGGAGGCTTCGGATGAGCCTGAGAGACAAACTGCATATTCTCGTCGTCGATGACATGTCCACCAGCCGTGGCCTGCTGACCCAGGCGCTCGACGAACTCGGCATCAAGAATTATCGTACCGAGGCCGACGGCCACACTGCCTGGAGCAGCCTAGCCTCCAAGCCCGTGCACCTTGTGATCTCCGACTTCAACATGCCGCGCATGGACGGCCTGCAACTGCTCGAGGCGATCCGCTCGCACCGCGCCATCGCCCGCACTGGTTTCATCCTGGTCACCGGCCGTGCCGACAAGGAAATCATCGAGCGCGGCACCCGGCTCGGCATGAACAATTACCTCAAGAAGCCGTTCGAGACCGCGCAACTCAAGGCGTGCATCGAGAAGGTCGTAGGCCGGCTCTGAGCCGCCCCACCCGCCACAACCAGGAGCTTTCCGTGACGCCGCGTCCTACCTCCCGCATTCTCGACATTCTCGCCGAAGAAACCGACGACCTCGCGGCGATCGCGCAACGCCTCGATGCGCTGATCCCCGAAATGGTCGCGCACCTGCCGACAGACGGCACGGCAAATCTGCGTGACCTGCAGCGGGTCGACGCGCTCTGGCAGCACCTGCGCGACATTTCTCGGGTCCTGAAAACCGTCGCGGGCCTGGTCGAACACGAGGCGCGCGTCGACGCCTCTCTCCTGCTCGAACAGGTCCGCCTCGACTACTTCCGGCATCGCTTGCTGGATGACCCCGTGAAACCCCATCTCGGGCTCGGCGACGGCCAGCCGATCCTGTTCTGAAACCATGGCGGCGCTCGACGCGCACGCCCCTGAAAGGACTTCTCGCGATGCAACAAACGGCGACCTCAACCGATCTCACGCCGCCTCCGGGGACAGAGGTCGATTATCCCTCGGAACAGCTTCTCGCCTCGGCGACCGACACCCGCGGCGTTATCGCTTACGCCAACCAGGAATTCTGCGATGTCGCCCGAATGTCCAGGGACTATCTCATCGGCGCACCGCACAAGGTCGTGCGCAATCCCGATATGCCTCGCGGTATCTTTCACCTCATGTGGGAGCGGCTTCACGCCGGGCTTCCCGTCTGCACCTATGTCAAGAATTCCACCGGCGACGGCCGCTTCTACTGGGTCTTCGCCACCATCACGCCGACGCGCGACGGCTTTCTTTCGGTCCGGATCAAGCCGCGTTCGGACTTCTTCGCGCTGACCCGCGAGATTTACACCGCCATGCTCGCCGAAGAGGCCCGCGGCCTGCCGCCCGACAAGAGCGCCGAGTGGTTTCTGGCCCGGCTCGCCGAACACGGTCACTCCAGTTTCAGCACTTTCTCCGACGCCGCACTCACCGCCGAGTACTCCCTACGCGAGGACATCGACAAATCCGCGGATTCCGAAGTGCAAAGAATTGCCCAACTGGCCGAAATGATGAACGAATCCGACAAGTTCGTTCAACAGATCATCAGCATATTCCAACAGGTTCGCGGCGAACCTATCAACCTGCGCATTCTCTCCGGCCGGCTGGAGGGGGCAGGCGTGGCGATCGGTACGATCTCCAAGAATTACGAGACAATGTCCGCTGACATGTACCAGATGATCGAGCGCCTGCGCTGCGACGATACCGGCCTGCTGGTACGTATGCGCGGCGCCCTCGTTCACGCCCACAGCGCCGCGCAGATCGCCGACCTGATGGACCTGACAGCACGGCAGTCGGCCGCGAAACACGATGCGGTGAACCGCAATCAGGGCGGCCGCGAAATTCTTCATGCCCAGGCCGAAAAGCTATCCGAAATCAGCCGCATCGCCGTCGCCGAGGTGGCGGGACTGGGCAAGCTCATTCCGGATGTCTGCCGCCAGCTGCGCCGCCGCATCAACGGCCTCGATCTGGTCAAGCTGCTCTGCCGGGTCGAAAGCGGCCGGATGAGCGAAATTGACAGTGGCCTTGTCGGCATCATCCACCGCCTGGAAGAGGCCCATCACCAGACCGACCGACATCTCGCCGCGCTCTCCGCTACCGCATTCAAGATTGATGCCACGTCAAAAGCACTCTGATCCTCCGCGGTTCAGAGGATCTTAAATCTTATAGCCGATCATGGGGCTGGCCTTGACACTATTCAACCATCGGAGAGATCCATGAAACACATACTCACGACTCTTGCCGCGACGATGCTTTCCGTCACCGGCGCTCATGCTGCCAGCGAATACGACGGCGCCCTTTCCGATCTCGCGAACGGCACGATCGCCGCCTGGGTCACCGACCCCGTGGTTCTCGGCGCCGTGAGGGCGCAGAACAGTTCGACCGCCAACCTGACCGAGCATGAGATCATCGCGCTTGACGCGACCTAGCGCCAGCAGGTCGTCACCGGTGGCGACCTGATCGACACCGTATTGTCAAATGCGCTTTCGGCTCACCTCAAGAACATCCAGATGCAAAGTGCCGGACGCTACACCGAAATTTTCATTACCGATATCCGCGGTCTGAATGTCGGCCAGAGCGGCGTCACCTCCGATTACTGGCAAGGGGACGAGGCGAAGTGGCAGGTGCCGCATGACACTTCCGGCATCCATATCGGTGAGATCGAATTCGACGAATCCACTCAATCCTATCAAAGCCAAGTCAGCGTTCCGATCATGGACGACGGCAGCTTCGTCGGTGCGATCACTGTCGGCGTCAATGTCGAAATGCTCGCCTCCTCAAACTGACCCTTCCATCAAACGGGAGCCCGTGATGACAACGACCGCACCAACCACCGATACCGGTCTCGGCCGGATCCCCGCCGCGCTGTCGACGCTCAGCATCCGATCGAAACTCGCGGTCGCCGTTGCCATGGGCTTCCTCCTCACCTTCGGGGTCTGCTTTGCATTGCTCGGCAACAACCTGAACTCCATGAGCCTCGAAGAAGAGGCCGCGGACCAGGCGGATTTCGCCGAAATGCTCTCTAATCAGATGCGCGGCCCGATGCAGTTCAAAGACGGCGCCCGGTTGGCGGACATCTACGCTTCGGCCACAGAAAGTGACGAGTCTCTCATCACGGTCGAGATCCTGCACGGCTCGGGCGAGCAGTTGGCCGTCTACAACGCGCGCAACGCGCCGCCGGCGCTTTTGCCGCAAGCACTGAAAGACTCTCTGGAAACCAAGGCGGTGAGCCAGATTCAAAGTGGTGAGATCAACATCGTCGCCGTGCCAGTCTTCGCCAAGGACGGAGTGACCGTTCTGGGCATCGCGGGGTTCGCCTGGGACAACGGCATTTTTCTCGCCGCCCAGAACGCAAAGATCCTGCAAATCCTCGGCCTAAGTGCCGTGGTGGCCGTGGCTGGTCTTGTAGCGATCTTCCTCGCGGTTTCGCATCTGGTAACCAGCCCGATCAAGGCGCTCAGCAATGCGATGAAGGCAGTTGCCAACCACGATTACACCACCGAGATCCCCGGTGCTGGCCGCAGGGACGAGATTGGCACCATGGCAAAAGGCCTCGAAGGGTTCCGCGACACACTTCTGCGTGACGAAACCGAAGCCCGAGAGCGGCAGGAACGGACAGCGATGCGGCAAAAGCTGCTGCACCATCTGGGCGAACGCATGTCGCTGCTCGCCTCCGGTCAGACCGATTGCATGATCAAGACGGCCGATTTCGATGGGCTCGATGCGGATCACATCGAAATATGCGAGAATTATAACGACGTCGTCTCGAATTTGCGCAGCATGCTGTCCACCATCGTCTCCACCGCCGAAAGCGTCCGCACAAGCTCTCAGGAGATCTCCGAGGTCGCGGAAGACCAGTCGAAGCGCTCCGAGGCTCAGGCCGCGACCCTCGAGGAATCCGCCGCCGCCATCGAAGAGCTGAACAACAGCGTACAGATGACCGCCACCCTCGCGGTCGACGCCAACGAACGGATTGCCGACAACAAGAAGCGCGCCGCGACCGGCGGCGCGGTCGTCGAACGTACGGTCAATGCGATGCGCGACATCGAGGATTCCTCTCAGCAGATCACCGCGATCATCGGTGTGATCGACGACATCGCGTTCCAGACCAACCTTCTTGCCCTAAACGCGGGCGTCGAGGCCGCACGTGCGGGCGACTCTGGCCGTGGCTTTGCAGTCGTCGCCTCCGAGGTGCGGGCACTGGCCCAGCGCGCTTCGGATTCCGCGAACGAAATCAAAGAACTCATCACGCGCTCCAGCGAGCATGTGACCGAAGGCAGCGGGCTTGCCAATCAGGCGGGGTCTGCCTTGAGCGACATCATCGACGGCGTCAACCATGTTTCGGACCTGGTGTCTCGCATCGCCACCGGCTCCAGCGAACAGGCGACCAACCTTGCCGAGATCAAGGACAGCGTGACCGAGCTAGACAAGGTGACGCAGCAGAACGCCGCCGTGATCGAGGAATCTTCCGCTGCCAGCCGCAGCCTGAGCCACGAAGCACAGCGCATGTCCGAGATTCTGCGTCAGTTCAACCTCGACGAGATGCATGACACTGGCGCCGACACCGCACGCCCGCTTCGCGCGGCGTCGGCCAAGACTGGCTGGGAAGACGAAATCGCCCGAACTGAAACGCGAGACGCCGCACCGGCCAAACCGGACATCCCGGCCAACGCAACCACCGTGCCCGCCGGCAGTTCGGTCGCGGTGAACGGCCAGGAAGACTGGCATGATTTCTGATCGCGCCGCCGCCACTACGCGGTTTCAGGAGGCTGGATGACACATCTCGGCAACCGCAATGGAGCCCGGCGGAACCCGGCCGGTCCGAACGGCCAGGCTCCGGGCTTGATCGAGGGTGCTGTCTTCATTCCGCTGTTCCAGGGCGAGACGCGGATCTCGGGCCGGCCCGACGAGATCATGACCACGATTCTCGGTTCGTGCATCGCCACGTGCATGTGGGACGCGGTGGCAGGCGTGGGCGGCATGAACCACTTCCTGTTGCCGGGCGCGACCAGCGATCGTGGCGACAACATGCGCTATGGCGTGAATGCCATGGAACTCCTGGTCAACGGCCTTCTTAAAAAGGGCGCCGACCGCCGGCGCCTCGAGGTCAAGTTGTTCGGCGGTGCCAAGATGTTCGAAGGAGGCGCCGAGATCGGCGCCAAGAATGCCACCTTCGCCAAATGGTACATGCAGAACGAAGGCTTCACCGTGACGGGTGGCTGTCTGGGCGGCACCCGGGGGCGCAAGATACGGTTCTGGCCTGTCTCGGGCCGCGTCCAACAAAGCTTCATGTCGAACATGAGCGATCCAGACGTCCAGGTACAAGCGCGTCCGAAACGTGACGACGGTGCGTCGCAGGGCGATATACAACTTTTTTAATCTCTCGCCGGTCGCGCAGCCGGGCCAAGTTTTTCAACACGCAGACTTGCGTGAGATTGCCTTCTAATCATGCCGGGCTGCCTTCAAAGGCGTGATCCGGCCTATTCCATCGTGATCAGGTCCAACAGGCGCCCGAACGCCATTCTTCGCAGGCAAACCGGCCCACGCTTTCGTGACGGCAAATCGGAGCCGCTCTCCACTGCATCTATGCCATTTGACAGGACACTGGGTACAGCCACACGCATCTCTGAAGCCTATCATCGCCGAAGCTAGAAAAGAGACATTCATCTGTGCCCGGGAAACCACAGCAAAGCGATGCACGCGCCGGAACATACCAATACAACTCTTCCCTTAAGAATTAGGACGCTTTGTGCAACGCCACAGTGTCCTGCGCAGCATTTCCAGGCGTGCCAAAGGCCGTGCGCCCGGCCGGCGAGGTCCGGAAGATAGCCATTTGCAGCGAGAGTTCCCGCGCATCTGACGAAAGGACCTGGCTGACTGCGGTCGACTGCTCGACCATCGCGGCATTCTGCTGGGTCACCATGTCTAGCTGGGCAACTGCGCTGTTGATCTCCGACAGCGACCCCGCCTGTTCCGAAGCGCCCTCTGTGACCTTGTTGATATGTGTGTAGATATCCGCAACCCCCGACACGATCTTCTTCAGCTCCTCACCCGCCTGATGCACAAGATCCACACCGGACGAGACGTGTTGAGAACTGTCAGTGATCAGTTGCTTGATCTCGTCTGCCGCCTCGGCCGAGCGTTGCGCCAGAAGCCGGATTTCGGACGCCACCACGGCAAAGCCGCGGCCGGCATTTCCTGCGCGCGCCGCCTCGACCCCGGCATTCAGCGCCAGAAGATTGGTCTGAAAGGCGATATCGTCGATTACCCCGATGATCTGGGAGATCCGGTTCGACGAGTCCTCGATATTGGCCATGGCCGTCACCGCATCCCCGACGACGTCGCCCCCATGTTCCGCAGTGACGCGGGCCGAGTCCGCCAACCGCTCCACGTCCATGGCGCCTCGCGCGGCGGCTTCGGCCGTTGTCGTGAGTTCCTTGATCGCCGCTGCCGTCTCTTCCAAAGTTGCGGCCTGGTTTTCGGTCCTGCTGGACAACTCTGTCGATGCCTCGCCCACTTCGCTGGCGGTGCGTTCCACCGCGCCCGCCACGTCCTTCGCGGCCGTGATGGCCGTCGAAAACCGCAGGATCGCTGCGTTGAACGCGTCGCACAAACGATCAATATCGGCCACGCCACAGGGCGCGACCTCCTGTTCCAGATTGCCGTCGCTGAGATCGCTCAGCGCCGCTGCGATCCGCTCTATCCCGGTGCGGCGCGCGGTCATGTCTGTGGCGATCTTGATCACCGCCTCGATATTGCCCTCAGCATCGAAAATCGGCGCATAGGTTCCGCTGATCCACACGGTTTCACCATTGCTGCCCACGCGCGGAAACTGGTCGGTAAAGAACTCACCCTTTGCCAGTTCTTCCCAGAAGGTGCGATAGGCCTCGCTGCGGGCAAAGTCCGGTGTCACGAACATCGAATGATGCTGCCCTATCACGTGGTCCAGCGCATAGCCCATCGTGCCAAGAAAATTCTCGTTCGCATCCAAAATAGTTCCGTCGCGCGTGAACCGGATAGTCGCTTGGGTCCGATCCACAGCCGACGCCAACGCAGTCGCGAGTTCTGCCGGACCTTGCGATTTCTCACGTTTCTTCTTGATACCGAACACCGGGCGCTCCTTGTTCAGGCTAGGTCGGCGTGCACCATAGCGAACGTGGATTAACATACTCTTTCCGTGATTATTCCTTTCGTGCGTATCGGTCCCGGCCCCGGGTCACCGTCTGATCCGGCGCGCAGCGTGCGCATATCCCCGTACGGCTGACATCCGCGGACCAGGAAATTCACCCGGACAGCCGCCGCGCAGACGTTCCTGCTCTGCCAGGGGAACAGTTACCGTCCGTTCGCCGTTGAGCCTGCTGAAGCCGCGATGAAACGCATGGCACGAACGAAAAACCCAAGGCTCGCGAAAGCTGACATGTCCCACATAGTGATCCTGAACACCGACTCCGGAAAGGGCGACACCAATCCGGGGGCTGATACGATCCAGTCGCTATTCGACGCTCAAGGAACACCCGTTACGATCGTTCCGGTATCAAGCGGCGATGACATAGCTGCGAAAGTCGCCAAGACCATAGAGACGCCCGGGATCGAATGCGTCGTGGCAGCAGGCGGCGACGGAACAATCTGTGCCGTCGCAGGTGCCCTTGCCAACAGCGGCATCGACCTTGGCGTTCTTCCGCTCGGCACGTTCAACTATTTCGCACGCCGCCTGGGCGTTCCGGAGGATGCCGAACAGGCGATCGACGCAATATGCAGCGGGCACCGCGCACCGATCAGCCTTGGCTGTGTCAACGGGCGTGTCTTCATCAACAACGCAAGCATCGGGCTGTACCCCACCATCCTGAAACAGCGAGAGAGCATCTATCGGCGTTGGGGCCGGTCGCGGCTGGCGGCCTACTGGTCCGTTCTTGTCGCGATGGTCACCGTCTACCGGCCCCTGACGATGCGCATCGAGGTTGACGGCACGTTGCAAAGCGCAAAGGCTCCTACAGTGTTTGTCGCGATGAGTGCATATCAGCTGGATGAATTCGGGATCGAAGGGGCTGACGCGGTCAGAAACGGCAAGTTCGCAATATTGCTCGCGCCCGATGTCGGCCGCTTCATGCTGATCTGGAAAGCCTTTCTCGTTGCTCTGCGAGACTTGCAGAAAGGCCGGGATTTCACGTTGTTTACCGGCGAGCATGCAACTGTCGAGACCAGAAGGTCCGCCCGGGACGTCGCCCTCGACGGAGAGCGCCGGCGCATGAAAGGACCGTTCAAGTTCGGCATCCTGAAAGACGCCATTCATGTGCGCTTACCCGCCGCCTCCGGGCAGAAGGACGCGGCAGAATGATCCGCCTTGTCCAGATCAGTGACCTGCATTTCGGCCGCGAGGATCCTGACCTTCTGCATCCGCTTCGGGCCGCGATCCAAAACGCCGATCCGGACCTCGTCGTGATGGCCGGCGATTTCGTCCAGCGCGCCCGTGCGTCGCAGTTCCGACCGGCGGCTGACTTCATGAACTCGCTCAGCCGGCCCTGGGTGGGTGTCCCGGGCAACCACGACATACCGCTCTACAACCTTTTGCTGCGAGCCGTGGACCCGTTTCGCAGATACCGGCGCTGGATCTGCAAGGACCTCGACCCCACCGTCGATCTTGGAGACGTGAAGGTGGTGGGGCTGAACACCACCGATCGGTGGGCACACCAGCGGGGTCGCGTCAGCGAACGCGACGTTCACAGGGTGGGCGACGCCATTTGCTCTCACAAAGGCGGCCTGACAGTGATCGCGGCCCATCATCCGTTTCACCATACTCCGGACGTCGAGAAGAACTTGATGGTCGGTGCGTCCAAAGCGTTGGAGCATTGGGCCCAATGCGGGCCGCACATCATCCTGTCGGGCCACCTTCACCAGTGGCTTGTCGAACCTTTCGTGCGCCGCAAGGGCGCGGACATGACCCTGCAACTGCACTGCGGCACCGGCCTTTCGACACGGCGGCGCGGGCACCCGAACGATTTCGCGGTGCTCGATTGCGGTGCTGCAGAGGTCACCGTGACACGGATGGTGGCCGAAGAACGCGAGTTTCGGCGCTCCGCGCGCACGCGGTATGTGGTCAGTGACCACGGTTGGGAAAGACAGGGGACGCAAATCGAGCGATGAGTGAAGCCGGCCCGGCGGCCAACACCACGACCGCAGGTGCGACGTCCGAGGCTTCGGCCCGCCTCAGCGCAGTGCCGCGCGTCACAGGCTCGAGGATCATCTGGGTGGATGGCTGCGAAGCGTCTGGCCTCGACACTGCTGATGTCGTTGGTGAGTTCGAGATGAAGCAGGCGGCCAAGCGCGAGAATTTCGCCGCCACTACAACACAGTCAGACCGCACCGCGCTCTGGGATACCGCCCACCAGCGCCCGAAAGCATCGTTTCGATAGACCAAAGGCCGACCATGCACTAACATTTGCACCGGACCACTCAGTGGGGGCAGACCAGAGCCTCTCTGGATCTGGCAGAACAGCGTGACCGTCGCCCGCCGCGCATGGCCAGAATTGAAAGGGAACGGCGGCCACGGCCTCGCATCGTTGAAGACCTATTTGCGGCTATCATTCGACCACCACGATGCTGGCGAAGATGCCCGAGCCGCTGCGGAAATTGTTCTGCAAGCGGAGAAGGCGAAGGGATGAGAGATTTGCCTTCATGGTTCTTGACCAAAACCAAAGCACCGGGCACTTGGTTGTTATTAGAGATCGTTGGCCTTGCTCAAAAAATCGGCGGAAATCAGTCGTTCGCTGCAAGAGGGCCGAACGGCAGCATTGTGCAGGAAGTGGCTCATCTACAATAACACCGACCGGAAAGTTTCCGAACGGAGCACGAATTTAGAACGGAAGCCTGTTGTCTGTTGTACTATTTGGCGCTTTCTAACATCTTGTGCTTAGAGCCTTTCCCCAATGCCATGGCGTCGATTGGCACGACAATGCGCACGCGCTGAGCCTACTCCGGGATTGCCACCATGTATACGGCGCGATCCGTAACCTTGACCTGCCGGTAGCCAGTCAAGATCCGCTCCCAGTCGGGGTCATTCGCCATGAAGTCGAGCCATGAAAAGCCAGGAGCCGCAAAGTACCCGGACCGCCGGTCAAACACCATCAGGTCTGGCGCATTAAGCTCGATGTCCTCGATGTTGTCCCGGCGATTGCGGTCTGCGTAGCCCGTCAGTCGCGCACACAGGCCAACGGCCTCGGCGCAATCAGTCTCGGACAACCTGTTCAGGGCGCCGGGCACCAGCCAATTGGCTGGGTAACGGCTGATCCATGTTGCATCGCTTTCCAAGGCGATCGCGGGGCCGAGCGAGACATGCGTGGTAAACACCATCAGGCTGTCGATATCGCCGATCGACTGCGCCGTCTCCGCGATGTCTTGCGCAACTGGGCTTTTGTAGAAGCCGCGATGCGCCTCGCTCAACATAATGCCGAATGCTGCAGCCATTGTACTGTACAGCAGGGCATCGCCCTTGCGTGCAAGTACGATGACCATGGCGCAGGCGATCACCGCGAAGGATTTGAAGGGGATTGTGTGATAGTGAAATCCTGTGCTCTGCAGCAGATAGATTGCCAAGCCGGCGCCCGCGGCAACCAGGAATGTTGCTTGACAGGCGGTGAAACGCGGGCTGGTCAAGCCGGCCAGAGCAACATTCCCCGTCAACATCAATGGAGCGGTCACTTGGTGCAAAACAGGCCACATCGGCGCCTTGTAGGCGCCGTAGACCTCGGTTGCCATCGGAACGAGATCGCTGAAGTAGGTCGGATGCACTACGGCGACGAGCCCGACATAGGTGGTTCCGACAAAGAAGAACGTAAGGTTTGCGCGGGACAGGAAAGGTCGCAATGACTTCTGCCGCGTCACGTTCAGGACCGTTATCGCAAGTGGGATTAGAATGAAGTGCGGTTTCAGACACACGCCAAGGGCAGCTACAGCAGCACGCAACACCTCTTGTCTGGCAGTGGCCGGCGCGCGGCTGGCCTCTCCCAGAAGCCACGGCAGGGTCAGCATCACCAAAACATGTTCACGCTGTCCGAATTCACCCAATGCACTCACGACACTCGCTAAGGCAATCGCAACCAAAAGGGCCGTTGCCCGGTGCGGCGTCAGATCAAACCCGTCCCGTATGATCGTGCGGGACCAGCAGAGCACAACGAACAACAGTAGCGACAGGGCCAGGTATTCGCCGTTCTTGTCACTGATGCTGAACAGGTCGGCCAAGCCGAGGGCCGGCAAGGTGTAGTAAAAGTTCAGGGGCGGGTTCACCTCGATGATGTGGGTGTAGAGGCCCGCTCCATCCAGCCAGCCTCGCGTCGCGACGAGATACCACGCCGTGTCATGGTTGATTGGACGGTCCCAGAACAGCGCAAGCGTCGCCAGCGCCATCGCGCCGCAAAGTGCAACACCGGTCCAGTCGGTCGTGCCTGTCGTGTCCCGGGGTTCGAAAACCCAGAAGCGAAGTACGACAAAGGTGAACGCCGGAACCACCAACCCGACGACCAACATGGTAATGGCAAAATCGGCCCGAAGCAGGCTGGTCATCAGCCAGACCAGAAAGCTGCTCGAGGCAAGCGAAACCAGCCCGGACATCAGGAACCGCACTGCCTGATCGACTTGCCGAACGGGACACGCAAAGGTAAAGCAGGCGTGCCCGAGATAAGAGAACAGTGTTGCGCCCGCGAATCCGATGAAATTCGCCTGAAGCGGCGCAAGTCCCACGAGGTCGCTCATCACCAGCGCGAAAATCACATGCAGGGCGGTGGCCAGACCTCCAACACCGCCGAAACGCAGCAGTTGCCCAACCAGCACCATGTCAGGCTTTTTCGAACACGGCTGCAAGCGACAGTCCGAACGGCATTCGAATGCGCCGGATCAGCTTGCGCTCAAAGCCGAATACCTTGGTCAGCGCCCGATTTATCCCGTCCGCCGGAAGCTGGTCATCGGGCTTGTCGCTGCCCGTCAGCATTTTGACCCCGCGCGAGGCGATCGCGGCCGGAAACAGAAGCGAGTTGAAGTAATGACTCTCCACGCTCTTGAGTCCGGCATCGCGCGCGACGGCGTTCAGGCTGTTTCGCGTATAGCGGCGAAAATGGTGATGGCGTTCATCATGTTTCGACCACATGAACGGAAAGGCGGGGACAGTGACCACGACCTTACCATCCTCTTTCAGTCGACGGGCCAGTGTCGCCAGTGACTGCGTGTCCTGCTCGACATGTTCGAGCACGTCGAAGAGCCCGATCAGATCATACCGCCGCTGCGCATAGGGAACCGCGTTCGGAAGCGCGCCGAATGCAATGTCCATGCCGGACTTTGTGATGGCCGCGTTTCGTGCCATCTCATCGAATTCGAACGCGTCAACCTTGCCAAAGCCGCGCAGCATGCCCAGGTTGCCGCCGCTGCCGCATCCTGCCTCGAGAATTGTCGGATCAGACACGTCCTTCAGAAGCGGCTCGATCAGCGTGGCCAAGATGGATCGACGCGCCGTGAACCACCAGTGACGGTCTTCAAGTGCGTCCAACCGTGCGAATACGGCCCGGTCCATTAGAGTTCCCTCTCCTTAGTGTTGTGACGGGATTGAACGATGTAAACGGGCCGCTGGCGCACTTCCGTGTAGATGCGGCCGACATACTCTCCGATAATGCCCAAGGCGACCATGTTCATGCCGCCGAACGAGAGGATCAGGATCAGCGTCGAGGCATATCCCGGCACATCGACCCCCAGAAAAAGGGTATGGATGAAGATGAAGGTCGAGTAGGCCAACGCGGCCAGCGCCACGATGACGCCGATATAGGTCCAGATCCGCAGCGGAACCGTGGAGGACGAGAAAATTCCGTCCAGTGACAGTTTCCAAAGCTTCCAGTAAGACCAAGCGCTTTCGCCGTTGGCACGCTCAGGACGCTCGTAGGTGACTTCGCGCGTTTCGAACCCGACCCAAGAGAAAATCGCCTTGTTGAACCGCGACCGCTCGCCAAGCTCACAGACCGCGTCGACGACATCGCGATCAAGAAGCCTGAAATCGCCCACGTCGCTTGGAATCGGCTGGTCGGCGAGCATGTTGAACACCCGGTAGAACGCTTGCGCGGTGCGTTTCTTGATCCAGCTGTCGTGGTCGCGGCGCGACCGCCGTGCGTTGACAACCTTTGCGCCTGAGCGCCACGCCGCGATCATCTCGCCAATCACCTCGGGCGGATCCTGCAGATCGACATCGAGCGGGATAACCGCATCGCCTCGCGCATGGCGCAGACCGGCGAACAGGGCCGCCTCTTTTCCGAAATTGCGCGAAAGATTGATCAGACCGATATTCTTACATTCAGCTGCCCGCGACCGGATGACACGCTCGGTCGCGTCGCGGCTTCCATCGTTCACAAAGAGAATTTCGTATTCGACGAGCGGTTCTAACTTTTCGAGCACCGGCGTGATCGTTTCGAGAAAGAGTCCGATGCTGGTGTCCTCATTGAAGACCGGCACCACCAGTGAAACGATTTGCGCGGCGGTCTTAGGCGCGCATGCAGGATCGTCCTTGAGCTCGAAAATTGGTCCGCTTCCGTCCATCCCTGAAACCTTTGAGTAGCGCCATCATGCAGGGAAGGAACAATGAAAGTATGGTGTGAATATGTTCGAATTCGGGGAAACATATGCATTTTAAGAGAAATCGTGCGGGCAGATTCAATCAAGCGTGGTGTCAATCAAATCTTGAACTTTCAACACACGACTGGGCAGTTCCTTGAGGAGCCGCGACCAATGATGCCAAAAACCTCTGTCCGATTGATGTGCGAACGCTTGTTTGGTCGCTTATTCTAAAAAGGTGACTTACGCTCACTCACAATGGTCACCCGATCAAGAATAAAAAAAGCCAGAAAAGTCCGCGTTGCCGACATTCTTGCACCGTGCGACGAAGGTCCGGAATGGGCCGACCGCGCCGCGCAGCCCGAGTTCTTACACATCACGACAGCCTTCTCGATCGCAATCGCACCTGCAAGCTCGACGCCCAGATACCGGACAGTGTTGTCCATCTTGGGATGCAAGGGACGAACGACCTTTGCCCGGATGATCGGGGCACGCTCTGTGGCGCGCACGGAAGAGCAATCGCCGTCGGCTGTCGACTGCGCCAAGTCGCATGGCGTAATTTGCAGTTGATGACTTTGCTCCAGGTTGGGCGCCAAGCTTGACCAATAAGGTTATTGAAAACGGTCATGGCAGCTCCCCGCGACCTTCCGCATCACCCACCTGAGTTCGGCACCTTGGAACGGAAAGATCACTTTCGTCCGAGATGAAGTTTGAATATCCAAACCGAATCAGAAAACTGGTTCAATTCTAATCAGATCGGGGATCATTTGACGGCTCTTAAGTCTCCACGTTAGCGTTGTATACGAATCGATTATTCGAGTATCGGCCTCATTGCGGCCAGACATTGGACGACTTTATATGAAAACAAGAGACTTTCTCACGATTCTCTTTCTGGCGCTTTCTTCCGTTTCTGCGAATGGTCAAGATATCGGCGCAGGGGACCTGCTTGAGTTGGGGCGCGAAGTAATTGGAAACATCCCCAATTCACGAGACGCGGACAGCCAACAGCCCCGGGAGCGCTCGGCCCAGCAACCCCGGGTGCAGACGGCACCGGGCGAAGGGCGTGCTGGCGTGCGCAACATCCAGTCGAAGTTGGCGCAACTCGGGTATTCACCGGGTCCGGCCGATGGGCTGATGGGGCCGAATACCGCGGACGCGATCCGGCAATTCCAACGGGACCGGGGTTTGGCGCAGACCGGTACACCGACGCCCGAACTGCTGACGCAGCTCAACAGTGCGCTCGGTTCCAACGCGGAAGCGACCGCAGGGGCCGGATCGGCACAACAGCCCAGCTTCGACTGCGCACGCGCCGGGACCGCAGTCGAACTGGCAATTTGCAATTCTGGACAATTGGCGCGGCATGACCGTCAGCTCGCGAGCCTTTACGCTCAGGCCCTAGAAGGCTCGGCGGCACCCGAGGAAATCCGGCGTCGTCAACGCGCGTGGTTAAAGGAACGGGATCGATGCGGCGGCGACACCGCATGTCTTTCCCAGGTGATGACCAAGCGGATCGCCGAATTGCGCGGCAATTCTCCGACGCCGCCTGTGACGACTGCGCAAGTAACGAATACCACCCAGCAGCGCACCGGAGGACATTCCGCTCGGCAAATCACAACAGACGCCGGCCCTGCCGCCGCAACTGACGCAGATGGTGCGCTTGAGGTTCATCCCGGCGGTCGACTGATCGTGCCTCATCCGGTCTTTCAGAATGGCTCTTCGGAGCATCGACAGCATCTCGCGCTGGCCCGTCACTTGAGACACGCCGCGATCGGCGAATTCCACGACACCCTTGTGCCGAGAGACAACCCGGCGTTGCTGGCTGGCGCCGCGATGGATTACCTCGACGTATCGGAACTGCGACCGTTTTTCTGCACGGCAACTGAAATGAATGAGCGCGCGCCGGATTGCATGAGGTTTTCCGATGCGACCCATGCCTTCGGAATTGCTGGCGGCAATACGCGGAACCTCGACGCGGATACATTTCTTTGGTGGCGAGGTGCGAACGAGTTCGAACGCCGTCGAAGCGTCTCCGGCTTCATCGAGAGCGGACTGCGCGATCGGATCACCGCGACGGCGCCGGACACGCCGATCCGCCTGTTCTTCACGCTCGACGCGGTGCTCGACGATTACGATTTCGAAACTGGCCAATTCCCGGTCAAGATCGGACTGGACCGGGTCGATGTCCCGGGCAGCAACTCGGTCGCCTTTGATGCGGCAGATGCCGCGCAGCCCATCGCGGTGCCGCGGGGCAAGGCGGAAGCCCTCCAGCAGATGCTCGAGAGTCGCGGGGGCGGGCGTGCCGAAATCGTGATCGGTGTCGCGGTCGATCTTGAGCCCCAGTCGCCACATGGCGGAGAGCCGCGTTGGAAGCCGGAGATCGTTTCGAAGGAGTACTATCTGGACCCGGATGCGACAGTGACGCTTGCAGGCGTGATCGGTGAGCGCCGACAGACGGGGACCGAGGCAACAGCTGATGCGGCCACCGCCACCGGGGACGGGGCGTCGGCAGTTGCGTCCGGCACCGTTCTGCGCGACTTCGACCTGCGCCGCGAGGATGGGCGCATCGTGCTTGACTTCGAAGGGTACGGCGAGCCAACAGCCACGACCGTCGAGGCCGTCAGTCACTTGATCGCAAGCGCGTCACGAGATCTGGTGCAGGCCGTTTCCCAAGATCCCAACCGCTACAACATGCCGTTGTTGCGGGCGATCCTGCGCGAGGATCTGCGCGACAGGTTGCTTGGCTCCGCGGGATACGCCGGCGGGTCCGAGTTCGAGGTCCGCCGCGCGAAGACCACCTTCGAAGACGAAGTCACACCAACGCTGGTCGCCGAGGCTCCGTCCCTGCCGATCCCGATGCGCCTCTATCTCGAAACGACATTGAGCGAGTATGATTTCGAGAGCGAGCGCATCGGGCTTCGGGTCTTTCAGGAGCAGCGGCTCCGGATCGGCGGCAGCTACCCGGTCAGTTTGCAACCGCTCTTCGATCTCGTGCCGGGCGCCCTGCCGATGGCTCCGGATGCGGCAGAGCGTCTGGTGACAGCGGCAGATGCGGGACCCACTCCGGTCCTGCGGCTGGACCTCGATATCATGACGACACGGTTGAACGGCGTCGAGTTCCAGATGACGGCACGGCCCGCGGCGGTCGCTCTTTTGGCTGGCGAGGACCGCGACGTGGTCCACTTTCAGGAAACCTACGACGCGGCGGAGGATGCGGAAAACCCTGCGGAGGATGTCCGCGCCTTTCTCGGGCCCGAACCGGGCGAGGTCGTCGTGTCGTCGCAGCCGACGACTTACGCGACATTCGGCGTTGCGCCGGGCATGGAAGTGAACACCGCTCGCGAAAGCCTTTCCCAGCACTTCTCGACGGCGGAGATCGATCATTCCGCCGATCTGCTGCGTGCAGAACGTGGCTGGTGCGGGTACGAAGCCATCGAGAGCGACGCCATCGAGAACGCGCTCGGTGCGGTCTGCTTCGTGGCTCGGGTCGAGGAGGGGCGCGTCTCGCGCGTCGCGCTGCATAGGGTTAGCACGACCGGACAGACCAGCGAACTCGTGCAAGGGTTTCGGGATGCGTTCGGCGCTCCGGACGACCGCTGGGACCGGGACGCACCTGCCGGCTCCCTCGGCCGCGAAATGCTGGCATGGGGGGCGGAACTCAGCAGGGATCGCCCGGCGCTCGGACGTGTCGATATCGATATGACGCCCCGCGAAGCGGAACTCGATGTCGTCTATCTGACCCCGCGGATCAGCGTACTTACCTTGCGGGTCGATGCGGCAGCATCGCCGGGACGCACGACCGAACCTGTGGACCCGGAAACGCCAACCGCGTCTGCTCCGACTCCCTCAGGACAGGCACCTTCGGCCAATGCGCGGAGTCTCTCCGTCGTCGACATTCGCTTGGGCATGCCGCGTGAGAAGGCGATGACCAAGTTGCGTGACGTGGGTCGCATTATATACCGCGCCGAACTCGAGCCGGCCGAACCGCACCTCGTCCAAGATCGCTATACGCTTGCACTCCTCGACAATGGCGAGACCTTCGCGCTGCACACGGCTGCACAGAGCGACGCACCCGTCATCGGTCTCGCCCGGAAAATACCGGTTGGAAACGATGTGCCGATTTCGGCGATCAGAAGCGCAGTCGTCGATTCCTATGGCGAACCGCGGATCGAGGAAAAGGATGGCGGGGGCTGGACGACGTGGCGCTGGGAACCCTCCGACAACCGGAGCAACGCCGACATTCCATGCGTCCAGCATTTCATAGACGGTTTCGGCTCAGGACAGCCGCCGAAGCTCGTGGATGAAACCAAGGATGTCGATGCGATATCCACAACATTCGAAGGAGCCGCGAAATTCGCAACCAGCAGCGACGAATCCTTTTTCAGGTTCTTCCTGAAGGACCGCGCACCCCGGGTCGGCCTTGATATGGAGGATCGCCTGGGCAACTGTCGCCCATTCCTCAACGTCCGGGTGATGCCTTCGCAAACTCATTCAGACCAGATCTGGGTGCATCTGGTCGATCCCGCAGCCTTTAGCAAAGAACTGGAGACACAGAATTCGGGGGCCGGCGCAAGCGAATTCGATTCAAAGTTCTGAACGGTCGCGGCGACATTTCCCGGAACGCGGCAACAAAGAATCCAAGATCGAGCCGCAAGGAAGAAACTGCCCATCATTTGTAAGGCCCGAGCGTTGGGAGATTTTTCAGCAATTCAATTCCGGCGGCGTTAGGGTCATCAGTTGCAGCGAATGTCCTGTGTGGATGGCTCCTGCATAGCAAGTCCCATTTGATCTGATTTGTGCGTTTGTCAGAAGCAGTCATGTGTCCGGCCTGTTTGCGCGGTCCTGACCGCTGGCCCTGATGGGTTCCGCAAACCAGGTCCCTTACAGGAATACGGGCTGTGACGCCCGGGACATTCGGCGGGGTGTCCTGGTTTTGGCGGCTGACTTTTGCACCATCATCTCGCGGGTCTCACTGCCTCGCAGATCGCCTCGGCATCAATGGCGTCAGACTTCCCCCGTTTGACATATGGCTTCACATACATCGGCGGGATCAAGCGAACCTCGTGACCCAAGGCCGTAAGTTCGCGCGCCCAATGATGTGCGCTGCTGCAGGATTCCATGCCAACCAGGCAGGGCTCCAACTTCGCGAAGAAAGGCAGAAACTGCGCCCGCCGCAGGGGCTTGTTGAACACCACTTCCTCGGTGGCAGTGATCCCATGGACTTGGAAAACGTTCTTGGCCAGATCAACGCTGATTGTGGTAACTTGCATGGGGTGGCTCCTCTCATAAGCAGACTTCGACACCTGCATTATGGCGCATTGCGACGCCAGTTGGAGCAGGAGCCATCCACCCCATCAGGAAAGACGTTCCGTCATGTGGAGGCTGGACGCAGAGCAGATGACCGCATAGGGCCGTTCTCGATAGTTCGACAGTCGGGGCGGCTACCTCTACTCGAGGCAACCTCGGCGTGTCGACATCCAGTGCTCATAGAAATTTAGGCTGGCGTAGTGCTGGCTCCCGGCGTCGTGGACCACGCGCCCCCGGACATCGAGTTGCAGTATTCCTTGCCGGATGTGTGGTCGGTGCGCATCTTCGTGGCGCTCTGCCGCAAGCATAGGGTGCGACCCTATCGCTATCCTCGGCAACGGCGCACCACCGCCATGGTCCGGACGCGGCAAGTCAGCTTCGAGCGCAGGGTCGCGTCCGAGTTCCGCACACTTTACCCCGAGGTAACGGCGTATTTCGAAGCGACGGTGAACCACCTCATCGCCGACGCAATGAAATCCGATGGCGATGACGAAACGCTCGAGCGGCGCCAGCTTCCGAGATAACACGCCGAGCCAAGCCGTCGGCCTGGGCGGGGACGGCGAGGACTATTCCGGGCAAACCCGTCGCGGCGCTGCGTGCGCCGACAATCCTGGACCACATCACCAAGGGCAATCCGGCACCATCATGTGATGTTGTACTCTGGGATCCTGATGTGAGGGTCAGCATGCTCCTTCTGGTCAAATAGAACGGGCGCCATCGCGCCCGTGGAAGATTCCCGTCGGTGGCCGGGACTTCGAAGACCGCCTGGGACGGCCTTCTCTGACAGACGAAATGGAACTTCGCTTCGGATGCACGTTGTCGCTTCCGCTCACGCGGATACCACCAGTTCTGGGGAGTGATCAGGTCCCCGCAGCGCGCTGCGTCTTCAGTGGTGCACAACAATGTTCACGAGCGCCCAGACCTTCTGGGTCTTGCCCTGCCTCCTTTCTCGTCGCTCGTCGCGCGGCCCTTAACGGCATCTCCATGCCGGTCCGTCATACAGAAGAGATGGAATGATTGATTCCAGCCAGAAGCATTTTCTCGACAGAGATCAAAAAAACTTTGTGGCACCCGCTTCCACGGCCAAGGTCGGCCGTCGGCAACAAGGGCCCGATTGACCTGGAAGCGAGATTTCCCGCAGCGCCGAAAAACTGAAGTTTTTGCTTCGTGCCGCCGGCGATTGGCCAATCTCCATATCAAGACTCCGAAACAACGACCATTCAGCCGAAGCAACAACAAGGAGGATCACCCCAAAGAATCAACATGCGGACGGCTTGATGCTGCCACGAACGGCAGACGCGCAACCAAGGAGACCACGATGCTGCGCAACTTACCTACGAAGACCCTGTCCGCAGACCTGCAACTTGCTGCCGCACGGGCGCATTTCGACAAGCACGGATCGGCTCTTTGCAACGCCGCAGGGATAATCGACGGCGAGGCCGGAACGGCCCGCGCCCTGCGTTTGATGACCGGCTTGCGCGAAGCGTCGCGTCTCGACCGGGCGACGCGGCGCAGGCTCGTCGATCTGCACCGGCTCCTGTCCCTCGACCCCGTCATCGACGAGCTCGAACCGGACCTGCCACCCTGGAGCCTCCTCGATCCCGCGAGCATCGAGGTGGAAGAGCTCTGCCTGCTCACCGACCGGCTCTATGACCTCCTGGTCGAAATCGGAGAACTGGACGACGAGCGGGATGTCGTGGCGCTTGCCCTCCCGGCGCGGGACGCCGCTTGACCTGCGGCGCCGGCCATGCGGGGTTTGCACGGCCGGCGTCATGCCCTCGGACGAATGCAAGGTCCGATAACCCAGCCTTCCACCGTCGTGGAACGTCTTCGCCGATGCGGCGCGATAGCAAAAAAATCAGCGCCCGGTAGATTTCTTCTTCGTCATCCCGATGAACGACCAATGTTCTCATCACCAGCACCGAACACCAGCCATTGAGAACAACCGAAAGGAACCAGCCAACGCTCAGCTTCTCCCCGCGACGGAACATGACGCCGATGAACCAGGCACACCACCGTTTCCGACACTGCATGAAGGGAGAACATCATGCTGAATTCCACCACCCTCAACACCACCACCCTCGACATCGCCGAGGCGCGTCTCGGCGCGGCTTACACTGCGGAGCAGCACCTCCGCCGCCACGGCGCGAGCCTCTGCGACCTGCTGGATGCGCTCGATGATCCGAGCGGGTTCGCGGCGCTCTGTGATCTGCACGGCGCCTTCGGGCAGCCGATCCCGGATACAGATGCCGTCGAGGCCGCGCTGCGCGACATCCACCGCGTCCTGGCAGACCAGACGCCCTCGTTGCTCGACCGGATCGGTCATGAGCGAGGCCTGCCAGCCTCAGACATGATCCTCTGGCACGGCGCGCGCGTCAGCGAACTCCTCGCGCGGTTCCCTCGAACCGAGTGAAACTCGGCCGTGTCCTTCAGGTGGCGCGCAAGCGCCGGCTGAGCGTCTATCCTGACGAAATCGGGATGGAGCAGGATGTCTGTGAAGTTACGCTAAGGCTCATTGAGAAGCACAGCCTGTCTCGTGTCCACGCCTGGGTGATCCGGCCCTACACGCGGATCGGTCGGAATGATCGAGAATCCTTGCGAAGACACTTAAGGTCACCAGTTCTGCGACGGGCATCACTCGAAACACGAAGCCATTCGGGCGTAGGCGCGAGTCGAAGTTGCCCTGCGCCATTGGCGATCAGCATGAAAAACCAAATGGTTCTCGAAGAAGGGCGGCGAAAGCCGCCCTTTTTTTGCGCCCCGTTACGTGGGTCGTCGTTCCTATGTTGTCTATCGCTCAATCCCATAACCTCGAAACAATGGCTGACGCACTCACCTCGGTGAACTGGCGAAAGATGACTGCTGCGCTCAAGCCCAGAAGCGCTGTCGGCCCTGACCAAACCCAAGAAAAATCCCCAGTAGCGCTTCTGTTGCAGGTTTCCACTTACCAAACCCCTCTGGAGAGACCCGAACCCTCGCTCGCGCGAGAAACCGCAGAAATACCAGAAGATCCAGCGCCTGCGCCCGATTGACCTTTTTCGCTTGCAAAATGGACATTTCAAGCCCGCCGGTGGCCATTAATTGGTAGTCAGAACAAACCCCACACCCTACAGCGTCACGCGCATTTCGAATGCCCGCAGGACGCACAGGTCAGGCACCCCTCGACCTTGCGCATGTCATAGCTGCCACAGGACGGGCAGGCCGGTCCGCGCGGCGCGTCCAGGTTGACCACGTTCGCCGTCGGGTCTTCCTTCAGGCCAAGCCCCTCGCCTTCGAGGAACCCGATATTGATCATGTGGTTCTCCAGAACACCGCCGATCGCGGCCAGCATCGAAGGAATGTATTTTCCGTTCATCCACGCGCCGCCGCGCGGGTCGAACACCGCCTTCAGTTCCTCGACCACGAAAGACACGTCGCCGCCCCGCCGGAACACCGCACTGATCATCCGCGTCAGCGCCACGGTCCAGGCGAAATGCTCCATGTTTTTGGAATTGATGAACACCTCGAAGGGCCGCCGCCGCCCCTCCAGCACGATATCGTTCACCGTCACGTAGATCGCATGGCTGCTGTCGGGCCATTTCAGCTTGTAGGTCGCCCCCTCGAGCTCTGTCGGCCGGTCCAGCGGCTCGGACATATAGACCACCTCGCCGCCCTCCACGGGCATCGGCACCTTTTCCTCCGACTCCACGCTCAGCACGCTGCCGGTGATGTCGTTGGGCCGGTAGGTCGTACACCCCTTGCAGCCCGTGTCCCAGGCCTGCATGTAGACTTCCTTGAACGCCTCGAACCCGATATCGGCGGGCACGTTGATCGTCTTTGAAATGCTGCTGTCGACCCATCTCTGCGCCGCCGCCTGCATCTTCACATGCGCCTGCGGCTCCAGCGTCTGGGCATTGACGAAATACTCGGGCAATTCCGCGTCGCCCTTGGCTTCGCGCCACATCTGCACGGCGTAATCCACCACCTCTTCCTCGGTGCGGCTGCCGTCCTTCTGCAACACCTTGCGGGTGTAGGAATACGCAAAAACCGGCTCGATGCCGCTGCTGACATTCCCGGCGTAAAGACTGATCGTCCCCGTCGGCGCGACACTGGTCAGAAGCGCGTTGCGGATGCCATGCTCGGCCACCGCCGCACGCACATCCTCATCCATCGCCTGCATCATGCCGCTCTGCAAATAGGGCTCCGCCTCGAACAGCGGAAACGCCCCCTTCTCTTTCGCCAACTCGACCGAGGCAAGGTAAGCCGCCCGCGCAATCGCCTTCATCCAGGCCTCGCACTGCGCCGCCGCCGCGTCGTCGCCATAGCGCAGCCCGCACATCAAGAGCGCATCGGCCAGACCCGTAACCCCAAGCCCGATCCGCCGCTTGGCCTGCGCCTCGGCGCGCTGCTCGGGCAGCGGAAACTTTGACACGTCCACCACGTTGTCCATCATCCGCACCGCCGTCGCCACCAGCTCATCAAGCGCGCCCGCGTCGATGCCCGCCCCCTCTTCGAACGGCTCCGTCACCAGCCGCGCCAGGTTGATCGACCCCAGCAGGCAAGCCCCGTAGGGCGGCAACGGCTGCTCGCCACAGGGGTTCGTCGCGGCGATCGTCTCGCAGTAATGCAGGTTGTTGGCGCTGTTGATCCGGTCGATGAAAATCACCCCGGGTTCCGCGAAATCATAGGTCGCCTGCATGATCCGGTTCCACAGGTCCCGCGCCTCCACCGTTTTATAAACCTTGTCGCCAAAGACCAGGTCCCACGGCCCGTCCGCTTTCACGGCCTCCATGAAATCATCCGTCACCAGCACGCTCAGGTTGAACATCCGCAGCCGCGCCGCATCGCTCTTCACCGCGATGAACTCCTCGATATCCGGATGGTCGCACCGCATCGTCGCCATCATCGCGCCGCGCCGGCTGCCGGCACTCATGATCGTGCGGCACATCGCGTCCCACACATCCATGAAGCTCAAGGGCCCGCTGGCATCGGCCGCCACGCCCTCGACCAGCGCGCCCTTGGGCCGGATCGTCGAGAAATCATACCCGATCCCGCCGCCCTGCTGCATGGTCAGCGCCGCCTCGCGCAGCCCTTCGAAAATGCCGCTCATGCTGTCGGGGATCGTGCCCATGACGAAACAGTTGAACAGCGTCACCGCCCGGCCCGTCCCGGCCCCCGCGGTGATCCGCCCCGCAGGCAGGAATTTGAAATCCTCCAGCGCGTGATAGAACCGCTCTTCCCACGCATCGGGATCGGCCTCCGCCTGCGCCACCGCCCGCGCGATCCGGCGCCAGCTGTCCTCCACCGTACCATCGATGGGCGTGCCGTCCGCCTCTTTCAGGCGATATTTCATATCCCAGATGGCCTCGGCGATGGGGGCGGCGAATCGAGTCATGGCAGCACACTTCTGGTAGATGAACAGACAGAATACACTACAGATTGCGCCCGCCCTGGTCAATCCGGCCATGCCTCACAATCCCCCGGCAACCGCCTTTTCTTGCACCATACACTCCGGGGGTTTGGGGGCAGCGCCCCCAAGGCCTGCGTGGCCCGAACGCAACCGAACCTGCGTGCCAACGGCACACCACAAGGTCGCACCCGCTTGAAATTCCCCGCCCCGGCCATAGGGTATCTGACGGTGAACATGGGGGCAGTCGTGGCAGATCCGAAAATAAATCTCGTCAAGCTTTCGGTCGGCTCGGAAACCGTCGAAAGCCTCATCGCCTGGCAATCCAGCAAGCAGGCCCAGGGCCCCGACGGCCTGCCGCGCCATGTCACCCGCATGTGGCCCCGGCGCGAGGCCGAGCTGCTCGAGGGCGGCTCGATCTATTGGGTCATCCAGGGCCTGATCCAGTGCCGCCAGCGCATCCTGCGCCTTGACGAGGTGATCCGCGCCGACGGCATCCGCCGCTGCAGTATCGTGTTGGAGCCCGAAATCATCCGCACCACCACCGCCCGCAAGCGCCCGTTCCAGGGCTGGCGCTATCTGGCCCCCGCCGACGCGCCTGCCGACCTGCCGGAAAACCGTCAGGACGAAGACGCGCTGCCCGCGGACCTCAGCGCCGCGCTGGCCGATATCGGCGTGCTCTAAACCCCACCTGTGTATTTTCGCGGATATTTCTCATTAATCCGCGCAACCGCAAGCGCCTGTTACTGCAAGCTGAATCTTGCGAGAAACGTCAACGATTCAGCGGGTTTCTGCCGAACAGGGCGAAAGTGTGACATTGCTGCAAGGCTCACGGGCAGTTGATCACGTCCTGCGGGCCAGTCTCTTGTCGCTGCCGCAACCGGTTCCATATCGGACCTAGACAGTGCAGCCGAAAGCGCACTGCGGAACGTTCAAATGTTACAGCAAGGATACCAGTTATGAAACGAGCAACCCCCATTTTTGCCGCCGCACTCGCGCTCGGCACCGCCCCCGCAATAGCAGGCAATCTCGACCCCGTGGCCGATTCCACCGTCGCCGCGCCTCAGCCCGCGCCCGCACCGACCAACTTCGGTCCCAACTGGACCGGCGCCTATGGCGGTGTCCAACTCGGCTACGCCGATGTCGACACGAACGTGTCGGGCAGCGACGATGGCGTGATCGGCGGTCTGACCGCAGGTTACGACTATGACTTCGGCACCTTCGTACTGGGTGGCGGTCTTGACTACGACTTCGCCGACATCGGCGTGGCCAACAACGCGGCGACGCTGGAAAACGTGTTCCGTGCGAAGGTCCGCGGCGGCTACAAGCTGGGTGATGGCCTGCTCTATGCCACCGGCGGTTACGCCCAGGCAGACACCGACACCCTCGGCAGCGACGATGGCTATTTCATCGGCGGTGGCTACGAGCACATGATCACCCAGAACTTCTCGATGGGTGGCGAACTGCTCTATCACGAGTTCGACAACTACAGCAACACCGCGGTCGATGTCGAAGCGACGACGCTGCAAGTCCGCGGCACGTTCCGCTTCTAGTTCAGACGGCCAGCGCGTTTCCGCACGCTGGTGACAGACCAACGGAAAGCCAAGGCCCGGGCAGGCGATTTGCCTGCCCGGGCCTAATTTTCTTCGGCGTTTCAGACTTCCAAAAGCTCCAATCAAAAAGTCGCGCGAAAAGAATGAAGCGGATTCCCGCTCAAGGTGTATCTCGCGCGCATCGCCTTTTGAAATAAGTCGCAGAAAATCCCGTCTTTCAGGTACAATATCTTGCACAGGCGGGGCATCAGTACACATGCTCAACACAACGGCGCATCCACAATCTGCCGCGTCTTGCTACAAGTAAATGGCCCTGAAAGGATATAAGCATGAAACGAGCAACGCCCATTCTCGCGGCCGCTTTCGCGCTTGGTGCCGCGCCCGCATTCGCCGGCAACCTGACGCCAGTGGACGACGACGTCGTCGCGCCTCCGCCGCCACCGCCGGTCGCAGCGACCCCGAACTGGACCGGCCTCTATGGCGGTGCACAGTTGGGGTACAACAACCTCGACTCCAACATTTCCGGGGGCGACGAGTCCGTGATCGGTGGTTTCTTTGTCGGCTACGACTACGACTTCGGCAATTTCGTGCTGGGCAGCAGCCTTGACTATGACTTCACCGATGCCGAAGTCTCAGCCGCGCCGAACCTGCCCGTAGACCTGGAAAACATCTTCCGCGCCAAGCTGCGCGCCGGCTACAAGCTGGGCGATGGCCTGATCTACGGCACCGGCGGCTACGCCAAGGCGTTCACCGACAACTTGGGCGACGAAGACGGCTACTTCATCGGCGCAGGCTACGAGACGATGGTCACCAACAACTTCTCGCTCGGCGGCGAACTGCTCTACCACGAGTTCGACAACTTCAACGGCACCAACGCCGATGTCGAGCCGACCACGGTTCAACTGCGCGGCACGTTCCGCTTCTGATCCGCTATACCGGGTTTTGCCGTCCGGCGCGCCGGGCGAACTGATTGCAGGCGGGTTCCCGAGATGCCGGGGACCCGCTTTTTTCATGCTCAGGGTCCCGCGCGCGGGGCAGCCCATTGCACGGTCTCTTCATTGCACGGTCTCTTCATTTCTGGTCCTCCGACCACGGCACCGTCGCGATACCACCGGAATACCGACGCGATACCGACGCGGTTTTCGGGCATTTGTCCGGATTAACGATTGAGTCGAAAAACGCCGGCTACAGGATGTCCAGCACCGCCTCGGGCGGTCGTCCGATGGCGGCCTTGTCCCCGACGAACACGATGGGCCGCTCGATCAGGATCGGATGCGCCGCCATAGCCGTCACCAACGCTGCCTCATCGCTGTTCTTGCCCAGGCCCAGATCGCGATACGTGGATTCCGTCGTTCGGATCAACGCGCTAGCTGCCATGCCCAGAACCCCCAGCACCGCCCTCAACTCAGCCTCGTCCGGCGCATCCTCCAAGTAGCGCCGTACCTTCGGTGCGATCCCGCGCTCTTCCAGCAGGGCCAGCGTCTGCCGCGATTTCGAACAGCGCGGGTTATGCCAAATCTCGATCACAGCCATGCGTCCCGCCCCGTTCCAACCGCATTGCTCACGTTCGGAAAACCCTTTTCTTCCAGAAGCTTGTCCAGGTCTCGCGCAATCCGCTCAACAAGGCCGATACCCTCGAAAACCATCGCCGAATAGAGCTGCACCGCACTCGCCCCGGCTCGTATTTTCTCCAGTGCCTGTTCGGCGTTTGCCACCCCGCCCACACCGATCAACGGCATCGCCCCCCCGGTCAGCTGCGCCATCCGCGCCAGCACCCGTGTCGACCGCTCGAACAGCGGCGCCCCCGACAGCCCACCCGCCTGCTCTCTCATCGGGCTTTGCAGCCCGTCCCGGTTGAGCGTGGTGTTCGTCGCGATGACCGCCGCAACGCCGCCCGCCTGCGCGACATCGGCCACCTCGGACAACTCCAAGTCACTGAGATCCGGGGCGATTTTCAGAAAAACCGGAATTGGCTTCTCCAGCCAGCTCCGTGCCTCCATCACGCCTTTCAGCAGCGCCGCCAGCGCCTCGGGACCTTGCAGGTCGCGCAGCTTTTCAGTGTTGGGGCTCGAGACATTCACGGTCGCGAAATCCAGGTGCGGCCCGCAGCGCGCCAGCACCCGGGCAAAATCCTCGGCCCGGTCCGCGCTGTCCTTGTTGGCGCCAAGGTTCAGCCCGATCACCGCGTCCCTGGGACGCGTCGCCAGCCTTTGCACCACGTCCTCCATCCCGTTGTTGTTAAAGCCGAAACGGTTGATCACGGCCCGGTCCTCGGTCAGCCGGAACAGCCGTGGCTTCGGGTTGCCGATCTGCGGCTTCGGCGTCACCGCGCCGGCCTCGATGAACCCGAAGCCAGCTCTCGAGAGAGCCGACAATGCCACGGCGTTCTTGTCGAACCCCGCCGCCAGCCCGATCGGATTGGCCAGCCGCAGCCCCGCCACCTCACAGCGCAATCGGTCCGACGTCACCAGCCCCGGCAACGGCACGAGCCCCGCACGCAACGCATGCAACGCAAGCCCGTGGGCCCGTTCCGGGTCCAGCCGGTGCATCAGGCCAAGACCGATCCTGTCGGCCAGTCTCATACCGCGCCAGCCGGGAACTGATGCATCCCATCAACCAGCGGCAACGGCTGTGCCCAGACGACATCGCCCAGTCGCAAAACCCTGTAAAGATGTGGGAATTTATCGCCACCGCGCGACACCTCCCATACCAGGTCATCGCCCAGCCGGTCAGTTTCCACCGCCACCAGCACAAGGTCCTCTGCACCCTCGAAATGCTTCGCCGCCGTTTCAGGCGCCTGCATCGGAGTCGAGAAATGTATATAGCCATCGGCCACGTCCACCGGCGCGCCGCGCGTTTCCTTTTCGGACCGCAACGCGGCCCACTCCTCTTCTCGGAAAATCTTGTAAATCAGCATGGTTTGGTGATGCCCCGCCACACGCGCTTGGTCAAGCGGATTGCCTTTGACGCATCGCGAGCCATCCTGCACTCTTCCCGCATTCATTCGGGAGATACATCCATGAAATTCATTACTCTTACCTTTGCCGGCCTATTGACGGCAACGGCAGCACAGGCCGACTACACGCTCAACATATTGCACACGAACGATTTTCACGCCCGGTTCGAGCCGATCAACAAGTACAACTCGACCTGCGCGTCCGCAGACAACGAAGCCGGCGAATGCTTCGGAGGTTCCGCGCGTCTCGCCACGGCCATAGAAGAGGCCCGTGCCGACGCCCCCAACCCGGTGCTCTTCGACGGCGGCGATCAGTTTCAGGGCACGCTTTTCTACAATTATTACAAGGGCAAGCTGGCCGCCGAGATGATGAACCGGCTGGGCTACGACGCGATGACCGTGGGCAACCACGAGTTCGACGACGGCCCCGAGGTGTTGCGCGGTTTCATGGACGCCGTCGAGTTTCCCGTGTTGATGTCCAACGCCGATACCAGCCGAGAACCCTTGCTCGTTGACGTCATCCAGAAATCAACCGTCATCGAGCGTGACGGCGAGAAAATAGGCCTGATCGGCCTGACTCCGCAGAACACCGACGAACTGGCCAGCCCGGGACCCAACATCATTTTCACCCCACCCGCCGATGCCGTGCAACACGAGGTCGATAAGCTGACCGAACAGGGCGTCAACAAGATCATCGTGTTGTCCCATTCTGGTTATGGCGTCGATCAGAGCGTGGCCGAGAACACCACCGGCGTCGACGTGATCGTGGGCGGCCACACCAACACCTACCTCGCCAACGACGATCCCGACGCCGCCGGTCCCTACCCGACGATGGTGGGACAAACCGCCATCGTACAGGCCTACGCCTACGGCAAATTTCTGGGCCGGCTCGACGTCGTTTTCAACGACGCCGGAGAGATCGTCTCAGCCACCGGAAATCCGCTGATCATGGACGCGGGCGTGGCCGAGAACAACGCGATCGTGTCGCGCATCACCGAAGCCGCGAAACCCCTTCAAGAGATGCGCAACAAGGTCGTCGCCGAAGCTGCAGAGCCCATCGGCGGACAGGACAACACCTGCCGCGAAGCAGAATGCCCGATTGGCAATGCCGTCGCCGAGGCAATGCTGTCCCGCGTCGCCGATCAGGGCGTCCAGGTCGCGCTGATGAATGGCGGCGGACTGCGGGCCGCGATCGACGTGGGCGAAATCACGATGGGAGAGGTTCTGACCGTACTGCCCTTCCAGAACACGCTATCGACCTTCCGCATCGACGGCGCCACCTTGAAAGCAGCGCTCGAAAACGGCGTCAGCCAGTTCGAAGAAGGCGCCGGGCGCTTTCCCCAGGTGGCCGGGATGACTTTCGTGTTCGACCCTACCGCCGAGGTTGGAAGCCGCATCACCGATGTCACGGTAGGGGGAGAACCGCTTGACCCCGGCAGCGACTATCTCGCCGTGTCGAACGATTATCTGCGCAACGGCGGTGACGGGTATTCCATGCTGCGCGACGCCGCCGATGCCTATGATTTCGGGCCGGACGTGGCCGAAGTTCTGGCCGAATATCTTGCGCAGAACTCACCATTCACGCCGAAGACGGACGGGCGCATTCGCCAGGCCGGGCAATAGCCCTCACCCCGCCGCTTCGGCTTTGCAATCCGGGCGGCGCGCGGCATAAAGGCACCATGAACACGGTGCGCGACCAGTACGAGGCCTATCCCTATCCCGAGCGGGATCCGAGGGACGAGAAGAAGCGCCTGATTCTGGGCTCACCCTCGCTGCCGCAGGAAATCGACCATTACGTCTTCGGCGGTCAGCGCGACTGGTCTCAACCGCTGCGCATCCTCGTGGCGGGCGGTGGCACCGGCGACGGGCTCATTCAGTTGACTGCCCTTCTCACCAAGTACGGCAAGCCATACGAGGCCACCTATATCGACCTCTCCACCGCCTCGCGGAAAGTGGCCGAGGCGCGGGCAAAGACGCGCGGACTGAAGAACATCAAATTCATGACCGGCAGCCTGCTGGACGCCCCCGACCATGGCCCGTTCGATTACATCGACTGCTGCGGCGTGCTGCACCACTTGCCTGATCCCGATGCCGGGTTCCGCGCCCTGCGCGCGGCCCTCGCGCCGGGCGGCGGCATGGGTTTCATGGTCTATGCGCCCTATGGCCGCTCCGGCGTCTATCCCTTGCAAGAGGCATTCACCGCGCTCTACGGCGACAAGCCACCGAAAGACCGGCTCAAGGCTGCAAAGGATATCGTCGACAGTCTGCCCGAAGGCCATCCGTTCAAGTCCAATCCCAATCTCAACGATTACAAGAGCGGCGACGCAGGCTTTTACGACCTGCTCTTGCACAGCACCGACCGTGCCTATGACGTGCAGTCGCTGGCTGACACACTTGACCGAACCGGCTGGTCTTTCTCGGGCTTCACCGTCCCGATCCTTTATGACCTCGCACGTCTGGCCCCCGTCCCCGACGGAATGAACTCTGTACAGGCGATGGCCGTGGCCGAGAAACTGAACGGTACGATCCGCACGCACACCGGCTATGCCACCGAAACGGCGCGCGCTGTGGCCACCGGCAAGACCCGCACGCTGGTGCCGCACATCAAGGGTCTGCAAGCCGCGCAGCTGGCCCGCGCCGTGGCACAGGGGCAAGCGCCTGCGCTCGACACGGACGGCATAAAGGGCAAGCTCGCCCTGCCGAAACAAGCCGCACCGTTGATTGCTGCCATTGACGGGCGCCGCAATCTTCAGGACATCGCGACGCAGACCGGTCTGGACCCTATCAGCTTCGGCGGGCTCTGGACCCAGGTCGAAAAAGTCCTCCTGCCCTGGGGCTTGCTGCTCTACTCGAACGTGCTGAGGTAACCCCATGTGCGGACGTTTCGCCGTCACCCTGCCGCAGGACGCCATGGCCCAGCTCTTTGCCGCGCGCCCCGTTAACGATTTGCCGACGACTCCCAATTACAACGTCTGTCCGACCAACGATGTGCACGTGGTGACCTCGGACGGCACCGACCGGCAGCTTGGGGCGATGCGCTGGGGCTTCATCCCGCACTGGTACAAGACGCCCGCGGACGGCCCGCTGCTGATCAACGCCCGGGCCGAAACCATCGCGGATAAGCCCGCCTTCCGGTCGGCCGCCCGCGACCGACGCTGCCTGATCCCTGCCAGCGGCTTCTACGAATGGACCAAGGACGAGGACGGCAATCGCCTGCCCTGGTTCATCCATCCGGCCGAAGGCGACGCACTGGCCTTCGCCGGGGTCTACCAGTCCTGGGACAAGGGTGATGCGCCGATGACCACCTGTGCCATCGTCACGACAGGGGCGAATGAGCCGATGGGAAAGATTCATCACCGGATGCCGGTGATCCTTGCCGAAAAGGACTGGCCGCTCTGGCTGGGCGAGGCGGGCCACGGTGCGGCGACGTTGATGACCGCGGCACCGGACGACACGCTGGAGTTCTACCGCGTAGACCCGAAGGTCAATTCCAACCGGGCCTCGGGACCCTACTTGATCACTCCGATCGACGACTGATTATTCTTACGAATAATCCGCTTGTTACACGACGCGTCCCGTGCCCGAGATTATTCGTACGAATAATCTCCTCACCGCGCCGCCATCAGCCGCGCCATGTCCAGCATCCGGCACGAAAAACCCCACTCGTTGTCGTACCAGCCGAAGACGCGCAGAAGGCCGCCTGCAGACACGCTCGTCTCGGGACCGACGAGGATCAGGGACTCCGGCCGTCCCCGCAGGTCAGAGCTGACCAGCGGTTGCTCGGTCCAGCCAAACACACCGCCGGGCCGCACCGCCCCTTGAAGAACGGAATTTACCGTTGCAGCATTTACCGTCTCGCGGGTCTGCACGGTCAGGTCGATGCAGGACACGCTGGCCGTGGGCACGCGGATCGCCCGCGCCTCGATCCGGCCTTTTAGATGCGGCAGGACAAGCCCGGTCTGATCCTGCGCGCTGGTCGTCGTGGGCACCATCGACAGGGCCGCAGCGCGGCTGCGCTCGGGCGCGGCGCGGGGTTTGTCCACTGTGGGCTGGCTGCCGGTATAGCAGTGCACCGTCGTCATCTGTCCGCTGACCAATCCGAACGCCTCGTCCAGAAGCCGCGCCAGCGGGGCCAGCGCATTGGTCGTGCAGGAGGCGTTGGAGACGATCCGGTGATCGGACAGATCGCCTTCGTTCGCTCCTGTCACAAGCGTCACGTCCGCCTCGGGCGACGGCCCGGATACCAGAACCTTGCGTGCTCCAGCCTCCAACCCGCGCTCTGCCACGGCGCGCTTGCCGCCCATGCCGGTGCATTCCAGCACGATATTCACGCCCTGCAGATCAAGACTGCGCAGGTCCGGTTCGGCATGAAACGGGATGCGCCGCTTGCCGACGATCAGGGTGGCATCGGCCGTGCCGACCTCTTCGGGCCACGGGCCGAACACGCTGTCGAACTGGAAAAGATAGGCGCAGGTGCTCAGCGGCTCGATATCGTTGATCGCGACCAGTTCGAAATCACGCGTGTCGCGCAGCAGGATCCGTAGCAGGGTCCGGCCAATACGACCGAAGCCGTTTATCGCGACACGGATCGGCGGCTTTGACATATCGGTGTCTCCTGAGACGTCATTTCTGTTTCGGACAATTGCCGCGACCGGGGACGTTTGCCAGCCGTGAAACAATATTTGATCAAATTATGCATCCACCGCCGTGGTCGCCGGCTGTGCGCCGGGGGCAACCGAAGCCTCGAGCGCGGGATACCGCAGCCAGAGCGTCACGCCCCGCGCCACGAAGCTGATCAGAAGCGCCAGCCACAGCCCGTGATTGCCCAGCAACGGCACCAACACCAAGACGGCGGCGACATATATCGCAAGGCTCAGCGCCATCATGTTGCGCATGTCCCCGGCCCGTGTCGCGCCGATGAATATTCCGTCCAGCATGAAAGGTGCCACGCCGACCACCGGCGCGATACAGACGTAGACCAGAAAGTTTCGCGCTTCGATCTGAACCTCGGGCGCCTTCGCCATCAGGTCAATGATCGCCCCGCCCCATAGCGCGAAGGCAAAGGCCATCAGAACCACGATTGTCAGGGCCCAGATACTGGCCAAGATCGCCCCCCGGCGCAGACGCGCGACACTGCGCCGCCCGAACGCTTGCCCGACCAGCGCCTCGGCGGCAAACGCGAAGCCATCCAGCGCATGCGCCGAGATATTCAGGAACTGCAACAGGACCTGGTTCGCGGCCAGAGTAACGTCTCCAAAGTTGCCGCCGATCAGCAGGAAGGAAATGAAAATTGCCTGCAGCATCAGTGACCGCAGCAGGATATCGCGATTCACCGACATCATCCGCGCCAGCTGCACCCTGTCAAACACCCGGCCCCAGTCGCGCCACCCGGCCACGCGCCAGACGTCGCGGCACAGCCACAGGCCAAGGATCAGGCCCGACCATTCGGCAACAAAGGTCGCCCAGGCCACCCCGGTCACGCCCAGGTCCAGCCCCAGTACGAACCAAAGGTCCAACAGGATGTTGATCCCGTTCATCGCGACTTGAAGCACCAGCACCGCGCGGGTCCGCTCCAAAGCGATCAGCCAGCCGGTGACACCATACAGGGCGATCAAGGCAGGCGCGCTCCAGACCCGGATGGCCATGTAGTCCCGCGCCAGCGCCTCGACCTCCGCGCTGGCGGGTGACACGAGAAAGGCACCCGCGAACAACGGCAACTGCAATACGATTATGCTCACGCCTGCCATGATGCCGATCATCAGCGACCGGGTCAGCATGGCAGCCACCTCGCCGGCCTGTCCCGCCCCGTGCGCCTGGCTGGTGAGGCCCGTCGTGCCCATCCGCAGGAACCCGAAGACCCAGTAAAGCCCGGTCAGAATGATTGCGCCGATACCGACTGCGCCGATGGGCACGGCCTCGCCCAACTGCCCCACGACGCCCGTATCCACCGCTCCCAGGATCGGAACCGTGGCATTCGACAGCACGATTGGAATGGCGATGTTGAGCACGCGTTTATGCGTGATCTCCGCCGGTGTCTCAGCCATCGCGGCGCGGCATCAGGAAATGCCCGGTTGCCTGTGCAAAGGGCCTGGCGCGGTTGTCTTGCCACGCCTCGGCGCGGACGGAGGCATAGCGCCGGCCCGAGCGGGTCACCACCGCGCGGGCATAGGCATCCCGCGGCAGGCCCGAGCGCAGGTAATCCACGGTGAAATCAATCGTCTTGGGCAGGCGCGGCAGGTCGCCGGCTTCGAAGGTTTCCACCGCCAGCTCGCCGGATTCCATCTCGCCCCACAGCATCGCCCAGCTCAGCGTTATGATCGACGTTACCTCGAGAAACGCCGAGGTGGCACCGCCATGCAACGCGGGCAAAAGCGGGTTGCCGATCAGCTTTTCATCGAAGGGCATCACCCCGGTCAGCTCGTCACCACGACGGTCGAATTGGATCCCCATGAAACGGATATAGGGTACGTGATCAACCAGAGCATGAAGCGCCGCGTCGCGGCGTTGCTTGATGACCTGCACGGGTTCGGGACGCGACCGGCTCATGATTTGTTCGCCACAGTGAAGGTGCCGGTGGCCTGCGCGACGGGCCGGTCGGCATCGTCGTCCAGCGTCTGCGCCCGCACGAATGCGACCGAGCGCGTTATGTGGTAGCACTCCGCACGCGCCCGTATCGCCTGGCCTGGCTTGGCCGGGCGCATGTAGTCGATGCGCAGGTCTATCGTTGCGGTGGCCCCGGGCGACTCCGGATGGCTCATGACCGCCGCGCCGCAACAGGTGTCCATCAGCGCCGACACCGCACCGCCGTGGATCACCCCGGTTTCCGGGTCGCCAACAAGATGATCGGCATAATCCATCTTCATCTCGGCCACACCGTCGCCGACATGCGTTATCTCCATCCCGAGCGCCTTGGCATGCGGAATGGCGCCCATGAATTGCGCGGCGATCTTGTTGTTGTCGGTCATGAAAAGTCCTGCGGCTTGCCTCCCCCGTTATGGTCCCGAATGCGGACGGGCTGCAAGGGTGCCTGTTGCGCGATCCGCCCTATGTCTCTTAAGTAGAAGCGAGGAGGATCCGCGATGCCAGAGCAACGCCTGTCATTCAAGGAGATGTGCGCGAAGTTCGACGTGACCCCGCGCACGTTGCGTTACTACGAGTATATCGAGTTGCTCAGTCCGACACGCGAAGGGCGCTCGCGCTATTACGGCCCGCGCGAGGTGGCCCGCATGACGCTGATCCTGCGCGGACGCCGCTGGGGGTTTGCGCTGGAAGACATCCGGCAATGGCTGGAGATCTACGAGGAGAAGGGCACCGACGCCCAGTTGCGCACCTGGATCGACCTTGCCGACCGCCAGTTGGAAGAACTGCGCACCCAGAAAGAACAGCTGGAACAGTCCATCGCAGAGCTGAAAGAGGCCCGCGATTCGACCGAAAAGTCGCTCGGCTAGACCTTCGGCCGTTCGGCTACCCTCTATATTTCCGCAAAATAATTGCGCGGGTCGCAGGTTGACCTTGCCTGATCTTACGTAAAGCACAAAGTGACGTTACGTAGTAGTTACGTAAAGCAAGCTACGTGTTGTACCGATAGCCATCGCCTCACATGTTCCGGCCACGCAACGAGATTTACGGAAACCGACATGACCGACGAAACCATGACCATTCGCGAGATGTGCGACGCGTACAACGTGACGCCGCGAACCTTGCGTTTCTACGAGGCGAAAGAGTTGCTCTTCCCGCGCCGGGAAGGGCAGAAGCGGCTGTTCACCAAAAGCGACCGCGCCCGGCTCAAGCTGATCCTGCGCGGCAAGCGCTTCGGCTTCAGCCTCGAGGAAATCCGCCAGCTTCTGAACCTCTATGACCGGGGCGACCAGCAGCTGACGCAGCTGGAAAGCACGTATGAAATCGCCAAGGACCGGCTGGAAGAGCTTGAACGCCAACGCGACGAGCTGACCGCGGCCATCGACGACCTGCGCGACCAGATGAAATGGGGCGAGAGGATGATCTCCTCGCTCCGCCAAACACCGAAAGCCGCGGAATGATCCCCGGCCCGACACTGTGATGATGTAGGGAGACCACCACATGCCGAGCTACACCCCGCCCACCAAGGACATGCAGTTCATCCTTCACGATGTTCTGAAGGTCAGCACCACCGACACCCCCGGCTATGCCGAATTGGACCGCGATTTCACCAGCGCCGTTCTGGAAGAGGCCGGCAAGATCTCGTCCGAGGTTCTGGCGCCCTTGAACGTCGTTGGCGACACCGAGGGCTGCAAGCTGGAAAACGGCGTGGTCCGCACGCCCACCGGCTTCAAGGACGCGTTCGATCAGGTGCGCGAGGGCGGCTGGACCGCGCTCGACCTGCCCGAGGAATTCGGCGGGCAGAACATGCCCTACATCCTTGGCACCGCGGTGGGCGAGATGTTCTCGGCCGCGAACCAGGCCTTCACCATGTACCAGGGCCTGACCCACGGCGCCGCCTCCGCGATCTTGGCCCACGGGTCCGAGGACCAGAAGGCGACCTACCTGCCCAAGATGGCGTCCTGCGACTGGACCGGCACCATGAACCTGACCGAACCGCATTGCGGCACCGATCTGGGCCTGATGCGCACCAAGGCGGAACCGCAGGGCGACGGCAGCTACAAGATCACCGGCCAGAAGATCTTCATCTCGTCGGGCGAACACGACATGGCCGACAACATCATCCACCTGGTACTGGCCAAGATCCCCGGCGGTCCTGAAGGCATCAAGGGCGTCAGCCTCTTCATCGTGCCAAAATTCATCGTCAAGGAAGACGGCTCCCTGGGCGAGCGCAATGGCGTCGCCTGTGGCAAGATCGAAGAAAAGATGGGCATCCACGGCAACTCGACCTGCGTTATGAATTATGACGAGGCAACGGGCTATCTGCTGGGTGAGGAACACAAGGGCATGCGCGCCATGTTCACCATGATGAACGAGGCCCGCATCGGCGTCGGCATGCAAGGTCTGGCTCAGGCCGACGTGGCCTACCAGAACGCGCTGGAATACGCCAAGGACCGGCTTCAGGGCCGCGACGTGACCGGCGTCAAGAACCCCGACGGCCCGGCCGACCCGCTGATCGTGCACCCGGACATCCGCCGGGCGCTCCTGGACCAGAAAAGCTTTGTCGAAGGGGCCCGCGCGTTCCTTCTGTGGGGCAGCCAGATGATCGACCAGTCGCATCGCGGCAATGACGAAGCCGCCGAGGGCATGGTCAGCCTGCTGACCCCGATCATCAAGGGCTTTCTGACCGACGAGGGCTTCGGCATGACGATCCTCGCCCAGCAGGTCTATGGCGGCCACGGCTATATCGAGGAATGGGGCATGTCCCAGTTCGCCCGCGACGCCCGGATCGCCATGATCTACGAAGGCGCGAACGGCGTTCAGGCGCTCGACCTCGTCGGCCGCAAGCTGGCGCAGGACGGCGGCAAGCACGTCATGGCCTTCTTCGATATGGTCAAGGCGTTCATCAAGGAAAACGAAGACCACCCGGCGCTGAAGCAGGACTTCCTCGACCCGCTCAAGGAAAGCTCCAAGCACCTGCAACAGGCCGGTATGTTCTTCATGCAGAACGGCATGAAGAACCCCAATGCGGCACTTTCGGGATCGTATGACTTCATGCACCTCTTCGGCCATGTCTGCCTTGGCCTGATGTGGGCACAGATGGCCAAGGCCGCGCACGCGGCGATCGAGGCGGGTGACGGCGATACGGCCTTCTACAAGACCAAGATCGCCACGGGCCGCTTTTACATGAAGCGCCGCCTGCCCGCGACGGGGATGCACCTGGCGCGCATCGAATCCGGCGCCGAGCCCGTGATGGAGCTTGAAGCCGAGGCATTCTGAACACGGTAGGGTGGGTTTCAAACCCACCCTACACCCGCCACGATGACTGGGAGGACATCATGCCGAAACGCTTTCGCCTGACCCGCCGCTTCAACGCCGCGATGACCGAGGACGGCTATCGCCGGCTGCGAAAATTTGCGCAGGAAGCGGGGCTCGACGAGGGCGAGGCGCTGTCGTTCCTCTTTGAGAACTTCGACAGCGTGATCGACGAGGACACGTTCGGTCACCGGCTGCGGATCTTCAATTCCGAACTCGACGCCCGCAAACGCTAGGGAGGCACCTCATGTCCGCATGGATGACCGACGAGCACGACATGCTCACCGAGATGACGGCCAAGTTCATCACAGAGGAATGGGGCCCGCATTTCGAGCGCTGGCGCAAGGCCGGCATCATGGACCGCGAGATCTGGCAGCAGGCCGGTGAACTGGGCCTGCTTTGCCCCTCGATCCCCGAGGAATACGGCGGTGCGGGCGGCGATTTCGGCCACGAGGCAGTGATCTGCATCGAGCAATCCCGCGCCAATCTTGCAAGTTGGGGCAACCCGATCCACTCCGGCATCGTCGCGCATTACCTGCTGGCCTATGGCAGCGAGGAACAGAAGAAGCGCTGGTTGCCCAAGATGGTCACAGGCGATCTGGTGGGCGCGCTCGCCATGACCGAACCCGGCGCGGGCTCGGACCTGCAAGGCATGAAGACCAAGGCTTTGCGCGAGGGCAATTCCTATCGCCTGACCGGCCAAAAGACGTTCATTACCAACGGCCAGCACGCCGACCTGATCATCGTCGCCGCCAAGACCGACCCCAAAGAGGGCGCCAAGGGCATCTCGCTCGTCGTGGTCGAAACCGAAGGCGCCGAGGGATTCACCCGCGGCCGCAACCTCGACAAGAACGGGCTGAAGGCCGGCGACACGTCCGAGCTCTTCTTCGACAATGTCGAGATTCCGCCTGAGAACATCCTGGGCGGCGAAGAGGGCCGCGGCTTCTACCAGATGATGGAGCAGCTGCCCCAGGAACGCCTCATCATCGCCTGCGGCGCACAGGGCGCGCTGGAAGGCGGTGTCGCCCGCACCATCGCCTATACCAAGGAACGCGAGGCGTTCGGCGCACCGATCTTCGACAAGTTTCAGACCATCCGCTTCACCCTGACCGAGTGCCTAACCAAGACCAAGGTCTGCCGCGCATTCCTTGACGAGTGCATCGAGGAACACCTGCATGGGCGGCTGAGCGTCGAGAAGGCCGCGATGGCGAAATACTGGTTGACCGACACACAGTTTGAGGTGCTGGACGCCTGCGTGCAGTTGCACGGCGGTTACGGCTACATGGCAGAGTACGACATCGCCGAGATGTGGGCCGACGCGCGGGTGCAGCGCATCTACGGCGGCACCAACGAGATCATGAAAGAACTGATTTCTCGGTCGCTGTGACAAATCTTGCGCGCGCTACGAACACGACTTTGGGAGTGAGAACATGACCATCAAGCTGTACTGCTTCGGCGAAAGCGGCAACGCCTATAAGGCGGCGCTGGCGCTGGAACTCTCCGGCTTCGACTGGGAGCCGGTGAAGGTCGACTTCTTCGGCGGCGAGACCCGCGGCGACGCGTATCGCCGTGACGTCAACGAAATGGGCGAAGCGCCTGTCATGATCGACGGTGATTTGCGCCTGACCCAATCGGGCGTCATTCAGCAATACGTCACCGATAAGACCGGCAAGTTCGGCGGCCGCGACCAGCCGGAAAAATACGAGGTTCTGCGCTGGGTGCTGTGGGACAATCACAAGCTTTCCAGTCAAGCGGGAATGACCCGCTTCCTGATGAATTTCCTGCCCGAGGACAAGCGCCCGGCGGATGTCATCACATTCACCCAAGGGCGCCTCAAGGCCGCCTACACCACGCTGAACGACCGGCTGAAGGGGCGCGACTGGATCGTGGGTGACGGGCTGACCAATGCCGACATTTCCTGCTGCGCCTACCTCTTCTATCCCGAGCCCTTCGGCTTCAACCGCGCCGAGTGGCCCAATATCGACCGCTGGCTTTCCAACATCGAGGCGCTGCCCGGCTGGAAACATCCCTATGACCTGATGCCGGGCTCCCCGGCAGACCGCGCCTGAACAAACCACCGGCGCACACGAAAAACAAACAGACACGACAGGACAACCAAAGGAGTCCGGACATGACCGAAGCCTATATCTATGACGCGGTCCGCACGCCGCGCGGCAAGGGCCGCAAGGACGGCGCGCTGCACGAAGTCACCGCCGTGCGCCTCAGCACCCATGTGCTGAACGCGCTGAAAGACCGCAACGGCCTTGAGGGTCACGCCGTCGAGGACGTGATCTGGGGCAACGTCACGCAGGTGATGGAACAGGGCGGCTGCCTTGCACGCACCGCCGTACTGGCCTCGGACCTCGATGAATCCATCCCGGGCCTTGCCATCAACCGTTTCTGTGCGTCGGGCATGGAAGCCGTCAACCTGGCCGCGAATCAGGTCAAGGGCGGTGCGGGCGAAGCCTATATCGCCGGCGGCGTCGAGATGATGGGCCGCGTGGCGATGGGCAGCGACGGGGCGGCGATAGCCGTGGACCCCAGCGTTGCGATGGACAGCTATTTCGTCCCGCAAGGCATCAGCGCCGACATCATCGCCACCGAATACGGCTTCAACCGCGATCAGGCCGATGCGCTGGCGGTTGAGAGCCAGAACCGCGCGGCGGCGGCCTGGAAGGACAACCGCTTCGAGAAATCCATCATCGAAGTGAAGGACCAGAACGGTCTGACCATCCTCGACCATGACGAATACATGCGCCCCGGCACGGATATGCAGGCGCTTGGCGCGCTCAATGCCAGCTTCCAGCAGATGGGCGAGGTGATGCCCGGCTTCGACGCCGTGGCAAAGTTGAAATATCCGCACCTTGAGAAGATCAACCACATCCACCACGCCGGCAACAGCTCGGGCATCGTGGACGGCTCGGCCGGTGTGCTGATCGGCTCCAAGGAATTCGGCGAGAAATGGGGCCTCAAGCCACGCGCCCGCATCCGTCAGACCTGCAAGATCGGCACCGATCCCACGATCATGCTGACCGGGCCTGTTCCGGCGACCCAGAAGATCCTTGCCGATAGTGGCATGAACATCGGCGACATCGACCTTTTCGAGGTCAACGAGGCTTTCGCCTCGGTCGTGCTGCGCTTCATGCAGGCCTTCGACGTCGATCCCGAGCTGGTCAACGTCAACGGCGGCTCCATCGCCATGGGCCACCCGCTGGGGGCAACGGGCGCCATCATCATCGGCACGCTCTTGGATGAGTTGGAGCGCTCAGACAAGGAAGTCGGGCTTGCCACGCTGTGCATCGCGTCCGGCATGGGCGCGGCCACGATCATCGAACGCGTGTAACCCCGGGATACGAGGATTAGAGACATGACTGATTTCACGATGGAAAAAGGCGCCGACGGCGTCGCGATCATCACCTGGGACACCCAAGGCAAGTCCATGAACGTGATGAACATGGAAGGCTGGCCCTTGCTGGAAAGCCTGGTGGACGATGCGCTGGCCGATGACGCGGTCAAAGGCATCGTCATCACGTCGGGCAAGGAGGGCAGCTTCGCCGGGGGTATGGACCTCAACGTCATTGCCAAGATGAAGGAAATGGCCGGCGACAACCCGGCGCAAGGCCTGATGGACGGGCTGATGAACATGCACTCCATCCTGCGCAAGATCGAGCGTGGCGGCATGGACGACAAGAACAAGGGCGGCAAGCCCATCGCCGCCGCCCTGCCCGGCACGGCGCTTGGCATCGGGCTGGAAATTCCGCTGGCCTGCCACCGTATCTTTGCCGCCGACAACCCCAAGGCCAAGATCGGCCTGCCCGAGATCATGGTCGGCATCTTCCCCGGCGCCGGCGGCACCACGCGCCTTGTCCGCAAACTCGGCGCGATGGGCGCCTCCCCGCTGCTGCTCGAAGGCAAGCTGAACGATCCCAAGAAAGCCAAGTCCGCCGGCGTGGTGGACGAGGTCGTGCCCGCGGGCGAGCTGATCACCAAGGCCAAGGAATGGGTTCTCTCCGAGCCCAGCTTCGTCAAACCGTGGGACGAGAAGGGCTACAAGATGCCGGGCGGTGCGCCATACCATCCGGCGGGCTTCATGACCTTCGTCGGCGCCTCGGCCATGGTCAACGGCAAGACCCAGGGCGCCTTCCCGGCGGCCAAGGCGCTGTTGTCGGCGGTCTATGAAGGCGCGCTCGTGCCCTTCGACACCGCTCTCAAGATCGAGGCGCGCTGGTTCACCAATGTCCTGATGAACCCCTCCTCGGCGGCCATGATCCGCAGCCTTTTCATCAACAAGGAAGCGCTGGAAAAAGGCGCAAACCGTCCAGACGTACCAGACCAGAAGGTCAAGAAGGTCGGTGTCATGGGTGCCGGCATGATGGGCGCGGGCATCGCGCTCGTCTCGGCCATGGCGGGGATGGAGGTCGTGCTGATCGACCAGAAACAGGATGTCGCCGACAAGGGCAAGGCCTACACCGCCGATTACATGGACAAGGGCATCAAGCGCGGCAAGGCGACCGAAGAGAAGAAAGCCGCGACGCTGGATCTCATCACCGCGACCACCGATTACAACGCGCTGAAAGGGGCCGACCTGATCATCGAGGCCGTGTTCGAGGATCCGGGCGTGAAGGCCGAGGTCACCAAGGAAGTGCTCAAGGTCGTGGGCGACGATTGCATCTTCGCCACCAACACCTCGACCCTGCCGATCACCGAACTGGCCAAGGCTTCGGACAAGCCAGAGCAGTTCATCGGCATCCACTTCTTCTCGCCCGTCGAGAAGATGATGCTGGTGGAGATCATCAAGGGCGCGGAAACCGGCCCGCGGGCCGTGGCCAAGGCGCTGGATTACGTCCGGCAAATTCGCAAGACGCCCATCGTCGTGAATGACGCGCGGTTCTTCTACTGCAACCGCTGCATCATCCCCTACATCAACGAGGGCATCCGCATGGTAGCCGAGGGCGTGACGCCCGCGCTGATCGACAACGCCGCGCGTCAGCTGGGCTTCCCGGTGGGGCCGCTGCAACTGGTCGACGAGACTTCGATCGACCTTGGCGCCAAGATCGCCCGTGCCACCAAGGCCGCGATGGGGGACGACTACCCGGATGCCGCCGTGGACGAGGTGATCTTCTGGATGGAAGAAGAGGGCCGCTTGGGCCGCAAATCAAACGCGGGCTTCTTCGACTATGACGAGAAGGGCAAGCGGCAGGGTTACTGGCACGGGCTGGAGGAGAAATACCCCCATGCCGAGGACCAGCCCGACCTGATCGAGGTGCAGCACCGTCTGATGTTCGCGCAGGTGCTGGAGGCCGTCCGCGCGCTGGAAGAAGACGTGCTGGAAGACATCCGCGAAGGCGACGTCGGCGCGATCCTCGCCTGGGGCTTCGCGCCGTGGTCGGGCGGTCCGTTCTCGTGGCTCGACATCATCGGCACGCCTTACGCGGCCGAGCGTTGCGACGAGCTGACCGAGAAATTCGGCGAGCGCTTCGCCACGCCCGAGTTGCTGCGCGAAATGGCCGGCAAGAACCAATCCTTCTACGGACGTTTCGGCACCCACGCAGAAGCCGCATAGCCGCGACCCATCGAGCACAAGCGAAACCCGCGCGGACAGACGACCGCGCGGGTTTCTTTATTCCGGTGAGATAAGCTGCGAGCCGCTACGCCGGAACAGCCGCCGCCCAAATGTCCTGGGGACAATTGGAGCAAGCTGCGGCAATCTCGTCTTCGATCTGCACGGCAAGGAACCGCGCCTCGTCCATCGACAGGACCGAGTAGAACGGGCGGGCCTCTTCGGCGAAAGCCGCATCGACCATGTCGGCAAAGGCGGGGCAGAAGAACAACGCCCCGTTTTCCGAGAACACCACCTGGTCGGCGGCGAAATGCAGGACCACGACTTCGACATCGCCTTCGGGCGGCGTCCGGGCGACACCGTAAAGACCCTCGATCGCCTCGGCCGGCATCAGGGTGAAGGGATCTCCGTACAGATCCTCTGCCGCGTCGCTTTCCACCATGATGGTCTGCGCGGGCAGCACACGCATCACCTCGCGGTTACCCAGCGCCCCGGCGGGCACCTCCAACGGCCAGAACTGACGCGGGCAATGGTCCTGCCCGCTCCACAAACGGACGCGGCTCACTTTGGTGATCGTCTGAAGCCCGCCATCAAAGGTCAACACCTTGTCGCCCTCTGCAATCGCCTCGACCGGGCGCCAGCCCATGCCGGTTGCCACTTTCGTGCCCGAAATCAGCCCCGATTTGACGGCTGTTGCGTTCCCGTTCTCAAAGCTTTCGCGCTTCCCAAGCGTGGACGTCCATCCGAACATTGATCTGTTCCCCTCTTGTGCCGTTGGCAGACGGCGTCAGCAGACAAGACCTATGTGGCGTGATTCTCAGGACGCTCCTTGGTCGGAAAAGTGTCACGATTTGGGCATTGTTTCGGCAACGTGACCATTCGGGGGCTATTCGAAAAACAAACCTAAAACTTGAAACGAAAGCTGTTCAAAACTGGTAGCCGAACCTTTCGATATCCGGCGCGCACAGGCGGGCCAGCAATTCCGCATCCGACTCGCTGTAATACGCGCGATAGTCCTGCCCGCGGTCCGACCGGTTCTCATGCGGCAGGTCCAGGCGAAATCCCAGATGATCCCACAGCGGCCCGGCCTCGTTTTCGAAATGCTCCAACCGGATGAAAAGCCCGGCCCGATCCTGCCCATCCGCCGCCCGCATGTAGCGGGCATAGTCCCAGGCGCGGATTGCGGCCTGCATGTCCACCGCATTGAGAAATCCGGTAAAATCGGTGCTCTTGGCCTTGGCGACGGCGGGATGGTCGAAGGTCTGGGTCCGCAACCAGTGATAGTAGCTGACCATCCAGTCCCACGGGTTGCGCACCAAGGTGAAGCACAAGGCCTGGGACACGAAACCGGGTGAGACCAGACCGTCGATATCGGACAGCGTGGAATGTTTCCACAACCGGCCGGCGCTTTGCACATCCTTGACCCGCCTCCGCCGCTTTTTCGCTTTCGGCGTGTCACCGATCAGGATGTCGTCCCGCATCGCGCGTCCTTCCAGCGCCAGCGCCAGGGAGGTACCGCCTGTCTTGGGGATATGCACGAAGATATAGTTACGACCGGGCGAGATGATCATGGAAGAACGCTAGGCCATCGCGCCGGGCTTGGAAAGATTGCCGCAAGTGCGAAACGGCTTTGCGTTCGGCCTCGAAATACGCGATACCTCCTGCCGATCAGGACATACGCTTTCACGAAAGGACGTCTGGCATGGGTTGGATGAAGGATGAAACCGGTCTCGAAAGAACCGCCGCGAATTACGTCCCGCTGACGCCTCTGTCGCACCTGCGGCGCGCGGCCCACGTGTTTCCCGACCATGACGCGGTTGTCTATGGCACGTTTCGCAAGACCTATGCCGAGTATTTCGAACGCGCGACCCGCCTTGCCTCCGCCCTTCAGAAGCTCGGCATCTCCCCTGGTGATGTTGTCGCCACGCTCCTGCCCAACATCCCAGCCCATGCCGAGGCGCATTTCGGCGTGCCGGCCTGCGGTGCCGTTCTGAACACGATCAATACCCGTCTGGAACCGGACACTATTGCCTATATTCTCGACCATGGCGAGGCCAAGGTCGTTCTGGTCGACCCGCAATTTCTGCCCGCCTGTGCCGCAGCGATCGAAATGATGGAGGGCCCTGCCCCCACCCTGATCGAAGTCCCGGATGACCAGGCCGGTGTAAAGGCTTACGGCGACTACATGCTCTACGAGGATTTCCTTGCCACGGGCGATCCCGCCTTCAAGTGGATCATGCCAGAGGACGAATGGGAAAGCCTTGCGCTCAACTACACATCCGGCACAACCGGACGGCCCAAGGGTGTGGTCTACAGTCACCGTGGCGCCTACCTGCTGACCACGGGCGTCGGGGTCACCTGGCCGATGCCGCGCCACGCGCGCTATCTGACCATCGTGCCGCTGTTTCACTGCAACAACTGGAACCATACGTGGATGATGCCGATGGTCGGCGGCACGGTCGTGTGCTGCCGCGATATTACAGCAGCCAATATCTATAACGCCATCGCAGACGAAGGCGTCACCCATTTCGGCGCGGCCCCCATCGTGCTCAACATGATCGTCAACGCCAAGGACGAAGAACGCCGCGAATTCGATCACGCGGTCAATGTCTTCACCGCGGGCGCTCCGCCCCCTGCCGCGACCCTGCGCGCGATCGAGCCACTGGGATTCGACGTGACGCAGGTTTATGGCCTGACCGAAACCTACGGCCACGTCACCGAATGCATGTGGCATGACCGCTGGGACGACCTGCCCGAAGAGGAGCGCTATGCGATCAAGGCCCGCACCGGCATCCTCATGCCCTTCATGGAGGATATCACCGCCCTCGACCCCGAGACCATGGAACAGGTCCCGATGGATGGCGAAACGCAGGGCGAGATCATGATCAAGGGTAATGCCGTGATGAAAGGCTACCTCAAGAATCCCAAGGCCACCGAAGAGGCGTTCCGCGGCGGCTATTTCCATTCCGGCGACATCGCCTACCAGCACGAGGACGGCTATCTCAAGATCGCCGACCGCGCCAAGGACATCATCATCTCGGGCGGCGAGAACATCAGTTCGGTCGAGATCGAAGGCGCGCTGATGATGCACCCCGCCGTGCTCCTGTGCGCCGTGGTGGCCATGCCCGACGAGAAGTGGGGCGAGGTACCCTGCGCCTTCGTCGAGGTCAAGGAAAGCTCTTCAGCCACCGAGCAGGACCTGATCGCCTTCTGCCGCGAGCGGCTGGCGGGATTCAAATGCCCCAAGAAGGTCGTGTTCGAGGAATTACCCAAGACGTCGACCGGCAAAATCCAGAAGTTCGAATTGCGCAAGGCGTTCAAATAGGTATTGCGTCATCGGCAATTGCCCGCGCACGGCTCGGCGTGATATGCTTGCTCGAACGCGCTAACGAGGCAGAGCAGGCCCACGCGACATGACAGCGTTGAGCGAATACGAACGGCTGGAGGCATCCGGCCTGTGGCGGGCGTCCCCGGGCGCGCAGCGCGTTGATGTCTACGTCTCTCTCGGTGACGCCACCCTGACCATTCTCGACCGACGCGAACAGCCGCTGACGCATTGGTCGCTTGCCGCCATCGCCCGGGCCAATCCCGGCAAGCGCCCGGCGCTCTATCATCCCGATGGCGACGCGGGCGAAGTGCTTGAACTGGGCGACGACGCGTCCGAGGTGATCGATGCCATCGAAAAGCTGCGCACTGCCGTCGACCGGGCCCGCCCGCGACCGGGCCGGCTTCGGCTGGTCATGTTCCTGTGCAGCATTGCCGCTGTCGTCGCGCTGGCGACGCTTTGGTTGCCCAGCGCGTTGCGCGACCACGCCACCAAGGTCCTGCCACAGGTCAAGCGCGAAGAGATCGGCCAGGCCCTGCGCCGCCATATCGAGCGGGTCACCGGCCCGGCCTGTGACGGCCCCGACGGGCGCCGCGCCCTGTCGGAATTGGCCAGCCGGCTTCCGGCCGAGGACGGCGCCGGCGCGCTCGACGTGATGCGCGACGGCGTCAAGGGCGCGGTCGCCCTCCCCGGCAAGACCATCCTGCTGGACCGCGCCTTGGTCGAAGATTTCGAAGAGCCCGACGTGCTGGCCGGCTTCGTCATCGAACAACGCCTTCGCGCCAGTGTCCACGACCCGATCGACGCCCTTCTGCAACACGCCGGCACCTGGGACAGCATTCGCCTGCTGACCACTGGCGCGTTGTCCGAGGATGTTTTGTCGAACTATGCCCGTCACTTGCTGACGCAAGACGAAGAGCCGCTACCTGACGAAACGCTGTTGAACGGTTTCGAAAGCTGGTCCGTGCGCTCCACGCCCTATGCCTACGCGCTGGATGTGACCGGTGAATCCACGCTTGGGCTGATCGAGGCCGATCCCTTTGCCAGCGAAGCGCCACCACCCATCCTCAGCGATGCGGACTGGCTGCGGCTGCAAGGCATCTGCGGCGGCTGAGGCCGCAGATATGCCAGGTCACTTACGGAAATAGGCGTTGGGATAACCCGCGCGGCGCACGGCCCGCATACCCGATTGAAGCTGTGATTGCGTTCCGAACGGGCCAACGACAACCGAAGTGTAAGGTTGTCCCTTTTGCGTCGTCTTACCCATCCGCGCGGGAAGCCCGGCATTGGCCAGCCGCTGCGCCGCGCTGCGAGCAAGGTCCGGCGCGCTGAAGATCCCGACCTGCACATAGCGGTGGCTGGCGGCCTGGGCCGGCGCCTTGGGCGCCGATGACCGTGTCGACACTGTTGGCTTAACGGCCTCCCTGCCCGGGACGGTCTTGGCGACGTTGCGGCTCCGCTTGACGGTGCGGATCTGGCCGTCGCGGCCACGCACCACGGTGATCGGGTCGGGCACCATCTGGCCCCGCGTGGCGATGACCACGCCCGCCGCCCGCTGCTGTTCAAAGCTGGTATAGGGATACTGCAACCCGGGATAGTTATGCGTCACCTCGCGCCCCGTGCGCCGGTTGATCAGGCGGCGCGGCACGGTCTTGGTCCAGGCGACATCCATCATCGCCTTGCCGGCAAAGGTCTGGTGCGCGCGGTGCGGGTTCAGACGGTCGTCTTCCCAGACCGGCTGATAGCCTTCGGGCACGTAAACGCCCCGCGTGCTGTTGACCTGCCGCTCGTAAACATGGCGCGGCGCCACGCGCACGGGCGGCGACTGTACCTCCCGCGGTGTCACCACTTGCCCGGGCTGTGCCACTGACGTGGACGCAGGCCGCGTCTGCGGCGCCGGGGGTGCAGTGGCGACGCGGATAGCAGTGCCGGTGCCGGATCCGCCGGAAATCACATTGGCATGCGGCGTGGTTTGCGGACCGCACCGCACCGCAAGGCCCGGCCTGCTCTGGACATAGCGTTGCGAGACCGCGCTCGCGCCCTGACAGGCGGGCTGGCTCTGCACCACGCGCCGGGTCTTCGGAGCCGGCTTCGGCGCAGGTTTTGGCGCGGCCGCCGTTCTGGGCGAGACCGTGATGATCTTGGGCGAGGTTGTAGCCCTTCTGGGCGCGGCGGGCTTCGACGCCGGCGCCGTGCGCACGACTTTCTTCGGCGAAGTCGCGACGCGCCTGGTCGTCGGGGCCGGCTTCGGCGCCGCAGCGGGCTTTTGCGGTACGGTAATGACCTCGGGCTGCCGTGCGGCGGTTTTCGCCGGGGCGGGCCGCGCGGATGCAGTGGCAGTTCCCTGAGACTGTGACGGCTTAAATCCGCAGATCACCTTGCGCCCGCGCGTCACGCGCGGCACCCAGGTAACGTCCCCGTCGATCCCGGCTCGGATGAACACGCACCCCCGGCTGTCGACATATTGGCGCCCGGTGTAACTCGACGGTGGAAACTCCGCCGGAACTCTTGCACCTGAATCACTCTGCGCCACGGCTCCGCCGTGAACGACAGTTGTGGCGATTGCAGCTATCGCCAGAACACGCGTCAGTCTCATTTTGCCCCCAAGACAGATAGGGCAAGATTGCCTTATTATTTTCGCTGAGTAAACAGCATTTAGCCTATTTGGTGCCGAACATCCGGTCGCCCGCATCACCTAGGCCGGGCAGGATATATCCGATGTCATTCAGGCGCTCGTCCAGCGCCGCCGTCACGATCGGCACGTCCGGGTGCGCCTCCTTCATCCGGGCCACGCCTTCGGGGGCGGCCAGCAGGCACAGAAACCGGATATCGGTCGCGCCCGCCTCTTTCACCATGTCGACCGCCGCCGCCGAGGAGTTGCCGGTGGCCAGCATCGGGTCGACAAGGATGGTCAGACGCTTGTCCAACTGCTCGGGGACCTTGAAATAATACTTCACCGGCTTCAGCGTCTCTTCGTCGCGGTACAGCCCGACGAACCCGACCCGGGCGGAGGGTATCAGCTCCAGCATCCCGTCAAGCAATCCGTTGCCAGCCCGCAGGATCGAAATCAGCGCCAGCTTGCGCCCTGCCAGCACCGGCGCGTCCATCTCCTGCAAAGGTGTCTCGATGGTCTGCGTGGTCATCTTCAGCTCATGCGTGACCTCGTAGGCCAGCAATTGGCTGATCTCGCGCAGAAGCTGCCGAAAGACGGCGGTCGGGGTGTGCTTGTCGCGCATCAGTGTCAGCTTGTGCTGCACCAGGGGGTGGGTCACGACGGTCAGGTGCTCTTTCATCTCGGCTCCGTTCGGCAAGGCAGGTGAGGGCTGAACCTTTCTTTCCAGAAAAACCCGCGAAGGGCAACGCAGAGCTCAGGGAAGGAAAGACCGGCCCGGTCCGCGCTCCGCCAGCCCAAGATGCGCGGCCACGCTCGCGGCCACATCGACGAAACTCACGGTTCCCGCCTCATGCGCCCCGACCCCGGTCGCCAGCACCGGCACCCGTTCGCGCGTGTGGTCGGTGCCGTACCAGGTGGGGTCATTGCCATGGTCGGCGGTGATCAAAATCAGGTCCCTAGGCTTCAGACGTGCAAGGCACCGGCCGATCCCGGCATCGAACCGCTCTAGCGCCTCCGCGTAGCCCTCAACGTCGCGCCGATGCCCGTATTTGCTGTCGAACTCGACGAAATTGGCGAATGTCAGGCTGCCCTCTTCGGCTCCGTCCATCGCCTGTTCCAGCGCTTCCATGAGTTCCGCATCGCTGCCGGTTATCACGTCGCTAATGCCTTGCATCGAGAAGATGTCGCCGATCTTCCCGATCCCATGCACCTCGCGCCCCTCGGCCTTGGCCCAGCCGCACAAGGTTGGCGCAGGCGGGGCCATCGCGTAGTCCCTGCGCCTGCCGGTGCGCTCGAACCCTTCGGCATCGGACCCGACGAAGGGCCGCGCAATCACCCGCCCGACGCCCATCTCGTGCAACCGCGGCGCGATCGTACGGCAAAGCTCCAGCAACCTCTCCAGCCCGAACCGCTCTTCGTGCGCGGCGACCTGAAAAACGCTGTCGGTCGAGGTATAACAGATCGGCCACCCCGTACGCATGTGTTCCGCACCCAGCGTCTTCAGGATCTCGGTACCCGAGGCGTGGCAGTTCCCGAGAATCCCATCGACCCCTGCCGCCTGCCGGACCGCCGCCACCAGCGCCTCTGGAAAGGCCGGTATCGTCTGGGGAAAGACGTGCCAGACAAACGGCACCGGGACCCCGGCCAGTTCCCAATGACCCGTCGGCGTATCCTTACCCGGCGAGATTTCCTGTGCCGCGCCCCAGCACCCTTCGGGCGCCGCGCCCAGCCCCGGCGCCACCTCACCCGAGGCCAGCGTCACCGCCGCGCCAAGCCCAAGCCGGTCAAGATTGGGCAGGCTCAGCCCACCAGGCCGCGCCTGCGCGATATGCGCCAGCGTATTGGCGCCGATATCAGGAACGGCTCCGTTGAAGAACCTGTCAGCATCCGGCGCCCCGCCGATACCCACCGAGTCCATGACCACGAGAAATGCGCGACTCATGGCCCGACATGCTCGATCACCAGGGGTTTCTCGACAGGGGCCGCCAGACCGATTTCAATCGCCTCGCGAACGATGGCCTCGGCAGCGTCCGCATGGGCCGCTCGGCTGGCATGAATGCGTAACAATGGCTGTCCCGCAACCACCTCTGCGCCTAGGGGCAGGATATCGGACAGGCCCACCGCCGGGTCGATCCGGTCGGTTTCCACTTTGCGCCCGCCGCCCAGCGCAATCACCGCATGGCCCAGCGCCTCGCCGTCGATGGCGGCGACAAAACCGGGCGCCTGCGCCAGAACCTCGCGGATGATCGTCGCCTCGGGCAAGAACCGCTGCCACGTATCGACGAACTGCACCGGCCCGCCCAAGGCGCGCAGCATCCGGCCAAAGACCTCTGCCGCCTGCCCGTTCTTCAACACTTTCAGCACTTGGCGCACGCCGCTTTCCGGACTGTCGCAAAGCCCGCCATGATAAAGCGCCTCGCCGCCCAGATAGCAAGTCAGCTTTGCCAGCCGCCCCTCGACCGCTCCGGTCAGCACCCGCATCGCTTCGGCCACTTCCACCGCGTTGCCCGCCGACGGGGCAAGGGGCTGGCTCATATCCGTGATCAGCGCGCTGCACCGGCACCCGGCGGCATTCGCGGTTTCCACCAGCGATCCCGCCAGCGCCCGCGCCGCGCCCCGATCCTTCATGAACGCGCCCGAGCCCTGCTTGACGTCCAGCACCAGCCCGGTCAGGCCCGCTGCCAGCTTCTTGGACAGGATCGAGGCGGTGATCAGATCCACGCTTTCCACCGTCCCAGACACGTCCCGCACCGCGTAAAGCCGCCGGTCGGCGGGGGCGATCTCGGTGCTGGCAGCGGCGATCACCACGCCGATCTCCTCGACAACCTTCTGCAACCGCGCGGTCTCCAACTCGGTCGAAACGCCCGGGATGGCCTCCAGCTTGTCCAGCGTGCCCCCGGTGTGGCCCAGCCCGCGCCCCGAGATCATCGGCACCGCCGCGCCGCAGGCCGCCAGCGCCGGCGCCAGCACAAGGCTGATGCAATCGCCAATACCGCCGGTCGAGTGCTTGTCGAGAACGGGGCGATCTGTGCGCCACTGCAAGATCTGCCCGCTGTCGCGCATCGCCAACGTCAGGGCGCGGCGGCTTTCGGGCGCAAGCGACTTCAGCAAAACCGCCATGGCAAAGGCCCCGGCCTGCGCATCGCTCACTCCGCCATCGGCCAGCCCCTTCACAAACTCACCGAGCGCCGCGTCGGACACCGCGTCGCCATCGCGTATTGCCGCTATGACACCGCGCGTCTCCAACGCTCAGCCGTTTGCCATGTGATGCGTCGCAAACGCGCCGGGCAACAGCTCTTTCAGAGCCCGCGTGATCGTCGCACCGCCCAGCGTGGACATCGTAACCGGCATGTCGCCGTCACCGAATTCCGCCAGCTTCTGCCGGCACCCGCCACAGGGCGTCACCGGCTCGGGGCTGTCGGCGACGACCACGATCTCGGCAATGCGGTTCTCGCCCGCCGCCACCATCGCGGCGATGGCCCCGGCCTCGGCGCAGATGCCTTCGGGATAGGCCACGTTCTCCACATTGCATCCGGCAAATATCCGGCCCGTCTGGGTTTTCAGCGCCGCCCCGACCTTGAATCCCGAATAGGGCGCGTAGGCGTTTTCGCGAACGCGCCGCGCCTCTTCCAGCAAACTCATCCCGCCTCCCGGCTTTCTGTCCATATCGTCGCCCTTTAAAGATTGCGTCGCCCTGCTTCGATATGCAAGCTAACTGTGACCCGGTATCATCAGGGGTGGAACATCCGGCAGATACAATATAGTTTAGCCTTAAACTAATTTCTCAGAGGGACCCCATGGCAGACAATTCGAACGAAACCTTGCGCCAGGCGGCACTGACCTACCACGAGTTCCCCAAGCCCGGCAAACTCGAGATCCGGGCGACGAAACCCTTGGCCAACGGGCGCGACCTTGCCCGCGCCTACTCGCCGGGCGTGGCCGAGGCATGCCTCGAGATCAAAGCCAATCCCACCGACGCCAGCCGCTACACCGGCCGCGCCAACCAGGTCGCTGTGGTCACCAACGGCACTGCCGTCCTCGGCCTTGGCAATATCGGCGCTCTCGCGTCCAAGCCGGTGATGGAGGGCAAAGCGGTCCTGTTCAAGAAATTCGCCAATATCGACTGCTTCGACCTCGAGCTGGACGAACAGGACCCCGAGCGCCTGGCCGAGATCGTCTGCGCGCTGGAGCCGTCCTTCGGCGCCATCAACCTCGAGGATATCAAGGCGCCCGACTGTTTCATCGTCGAAAAGATCTGTCGCGAGCGCATGAACATTCCGGTTTTCCACGACGACCAGCACGGCACTGCCATCGTCGTCGGGGCGGCAGCCACCAACGCGCTGCACGTGGCGGGCAAATCCTTTGAAGATATCAAGATCGTCTCGACCGGGGGCGGGGCCGCTGGCATCGCATGTCTCAACCTGCTGCTGAAACTCGGCGTGAAACGCGAAAACATCTGGCTCTGTGACATTCACGGCCTCGTCTACGAAGGCCGCACCGAAGACATGAACCCGCAAAAGGCCGCCTTCGCCCAGAAAACCGATCTGCGCACGCTTGGCGATGTGATCGACGGCGCAGACCTTTTCCTTGGCCTGTCTGGCGCGGGCGTGCTGAAGCCCGATCATGTCGCCCAAATGTCCGACAGCCCGATCATCCTGGCGCTGGCCAATCCCCTGCCGGAAATCATGCCCGACGAGGTGCGCAAGATCGCGCCCAACGCGATCATCGCCACCGGGCGCAGCGATTTTCCCAATCAGGTCAATAACGTGCTCTGCTTCCCCTTCATCTTCCGCGGGGCGCTCGACGTGGGAGCCACGGACATCAACGACGCCATGCAGATCGCCTGCGTCGAGGCCATCGCCGAACTGGCCCGCGCCACCACGTCAGCCGAGGCTGCCGCCGCCTATCAGGGCGAGCCGATGAATTTCGGGCCAGACTACCTGATCCCGAAACCTTTCGATCCGCGCCTGTCCAGCGTCGTGCCCACGGCCGTGGCCAAGGCCGCGATGGACTCGGGCGTCGCCGCGCGGCCCATCGAGGATCTCAACGCCTATTCGGCCAACCTTCAGGCGTCGGTTTTCAAATCGGCCCTTCTGATGCGCCCGGTCTTCGAGGCCGCGGCCACTGCCGCCCGCCGGATCGTCTTTGCCGAGGGCGAGGACGAGCGCGTCCTGCGCGCCGCTCAGGCCATCCTCGAGGAAACGACCGAACTGCCGATCCTTATTGGCCGTCCCGACGTGATCGCCGCGCGTTGCGAACGCATCGGTCTGGAAATCCGCCCCGACAAGGATTTCAGCATCGTGAACCCGGAGCGTGACCACCGGTACCGGGACTACTGGGCGACGTATCATGACATCATGAAACGCCGCGGCGTCACGCCCGACCTCGCCAAGGCGATCATGCGCACCAACACCACCGCCATCGGCGCGATCATGGTCTACCGCGAAGAGGCCGACTCGCTCATTTGCGGCACTTTCGGCGAATATCGTTGGCACATGAATTATGTCTCACAGGTGCTGGGCGACGCCGAGCATCACCCGCACGGCGCGCTATCGATGATGATCCTCGAGGACGGCCCACTTTTCATCGCCGACACCCATGTGCGCGTTCGCCCTACGCCCGAGGAACTGGCCGAAACCGCCATCGGCGCCGCCCGCCACGTGAAGCGCTTCGGCCTTGAGCCTAATGTTGCCTTCTGCTCGCAGTCGCAATTCGGCAATCAGGGCAGCGATTCCGGCAACCGTCTGCGCGAGGCGCTTCAGATCCTCGACCGCGAGCCGCGCAACTTCTGCTACGAAGGCGAGATGAACCTCGACGCCGCGCTTGATCCGGACTTGCGCCAGCGGCTCCTGCCCGACAACCGCATGGAAGGGGCTGCCAACGTGCTGCTCTTCTCCAACGGAGATACGGCATCGGGCGTACGAAACATCCTGAAAATGAAGTCTGGCGGACTGGAGGTCGGGCCGATCCTGATGGGCATGGGCAACCGGGCGCACATCGTGACCCCCTCGATCACCGCGCGCGGATTGCTCAACATGGCGGCCATCGCGGGCACCCCGGTGGCCCATTACGGCTGACGCATCCGGGATATTCCCCTACCCCGGCGGCTTGCGGTATTGTGCCACGGGCCGCCCGGACAGTCTTGTCTTGGCGCATTGCCCTGGCGTAAACGAAGCGCGAGGACCGTGGAGGGGATACAATGGCATACAATGACGTTTACGAAAGCTGGAAAAACGACCCGGAAGGCTTTTGGATGCAGGCCGCCGACGCGATCGACTGGGACGAGAAACCCACGAAGGCGCTCTTCGACGACAAGGCCCCTTTCTACGAATGGTACAGCGACGGCAAGGTGAACGGCTGCTACAACGCCGTCGACCGCCACGTCGAGGCCGGCCGCGGCGATCAGGTGGCGATCATCCATGACAGCCCGATCACCGACAGTATCACCAAGATCACCTATGCGGAGTTGCGTGACCGGGTCGCCAACCTCGCCGGGGCGCTGCAGGCGAAGGGCGTGGAAAAGGGTGACCGCGTCATCATCTACATGCCCATGGTCCCCGAGGCGATTGAGGCGATGCTGGCCTGCGCCCGCATCGGCGCGATCCACTCGGTGGTCTTCGGCGGTTTCGCGGCCCATGAACTGGCCGTGCGGATCGACGACGCCAAGCCGAAATGCATCATCGCCGCCTCCTGCGGGTTGGAGCCGGGCCGCGTCGTCCACTACAAACCCCTGCTCGACGGCGCCGTGGACCAGGCCAAGCACAAGCCCGACTTCTGCGTGATTTTCCAGCGCGAACAGGAGACAGCCACCCTGACCGAGGGTCGCGATGTCGACTGGCAGAATTTCCAGAAAGGCACCGAACCCGCCGATTGCCTGCCGGTCGAGGGCAACCACCCGGCCTATATCCTCTACACCTCCGGCACCACCGGCGCGCCCAAGGGGGTCGTCCGGGCCACGGGCGGCCACCTCGTGGCTCTGAACTGGACCATGAAGAACATCTACAACGTGGATCCGGGCGACGTGTTCTGGGCCGCGTCCGACGTGGGCTGGGTCGTGGGCCACAGCTATATCTGCTATGCGCCGCTGATCCACGGCAACACCACCATCGTGTTCGAGGGCAAACCCGTCGGCACGCCTGACGCCGGGACCTTCTGGCGCGTTATCGAACAGCACAAGGTGAAGTCCTTCTTCACCGCGCCCACCGCCTTTCGCGCGGTCAAGCGCGAGGACCCGCATGGCGAATACCTCAAGAAATACGACCTGTCGGGCTTGGGCGCCATCTATCTGGCTGGCGAACGCGCCGATCCCGATACCATCGAGTGGACGCAGAAGATGACCGGAAAGCCGGTCTATGACCACTGGTGGCAAACCGAAACCGGCTGGACCATCGCGGGCATGCCCGCAGGGATCGAGGCGCTGCCGGTCAAAATCGGCTCGCCCACCGTGGCGATGCCCGGCTACGACATCCAGATCCTCGACGATGCCGGCCACCCCGTGGCCCCCGGCACGCTGGGCGCCATCGCGATCAAGCTGCCCTTGCCCCCCGGCACCCTGCCCACGCTCTGGAATGCCGAGGACCGCTTTCGCAAAAGCTATCTCGAGCATTTCCCCGGCTATTACGAGACCGGCGATGCCGGGATGGTCGACGAGGATGGCTACGTCTGGATCATGGCGCGCACCGATGACGTGATCAACGTTGCGGGCCATCGCCTCTCGACCGGCGGGATGGAAGAAGTGCTGGCCAGCCACCCGGACGTGGCCGAATGCGCCGTCATCGGCGTCAGCGATCAACTCAAGGGACAACTGCCCGTGGGCTTCGTCTGCCTGACCAAGGGCGTCGACCGCCCGCACGAAGACATCACTGCCGAATGCGTCAAGCTGGTGCGCGACCAGATCGGCCCGGTCGCCGCCTTCAAGCTGGCCGTGGTCGTGGACCGCCTGCCCAAGACCCGCTCGGGCAAAATTCTGCGCGCCACCATGGTCAAGATCGCCGACAGTGCGGAGTTCAAGATGCCCGCAACAATTGATGACCCCGCGATCCTGGACGAAATCAAGGACGCGCTGCGAACCATCGGCCTCGCCAAGTGACCGGAGGGATTGCCGCAACGCGCAAACGCACTCTTGTCGCGGCGGCCCTGTTGCTGCTCGGGACCGTGACAAGCCCAGCCCAGGAGGCTCTCATGCGCCTGCCCCTGACCGAGCCCGGACGCTGGACCTATGTCGGCGACACGGTCATGGGCGGCGTCAGCGAGGGTGCGGCCCGCGTTGAAACCCGAGGTAGTGAGCCTGTTTTGCGCCTGACCGGGCAGGTCAGCACCGCCAATAACGGCGGCTTCATCCAGACGCGCACGAAACTCGACAAGGCCCCGCCTGCTGGCACTTCGGGCGTGCTCCTGCAAGCCCGCGGCAACGATCAACGCTATTTCGTGCACCTGCGCACGACCGGCACGTCCCTGCCTTGGCAGTATTACGAGGCTGCCTTCGACGTGACGTCTGACTGGCGCGAATTTCGCCTGCCGTTAGAGGCGTTCAAGCCCTCGGGCAACCTGCTGCGCGACGTGCCCGACGCGGACAGCATCCGCAGCGTCGGGATCGTCGCCTTCGGGCGCGACCACAAGGCCGATATAAGCGTGCGGCTCGTCGGCTTCTACTAAAGCGTTTCGCGGTAAACCTGACGTGCAGCTTACCCTCGAAACGCAGCACGACACCCAATCATCGGACGCGGTTTGCCTTTCGCTGATGGCTCACGAAAAGACGGAACGCCTTCATCAACTGAACTGCTCTCGCAGCAGCCGCTCCTCCAGCCCGTGCCCCGGATCGAACAATATCCGGTGCTGAATGGTAGGATCAGACCGCACCTCCACCGACAGGACATTACGGATGGAACTGCTGTCCGCATCCGCCATCACCGGCCGCTTGTCGGGGTCCAACACGTCGAACCGCACATGCGCGTTCTTGGGCAAGAGCGCCCCGCGCCACCGTCTGGGCCGGAACGCCGCCACCGCCGTCAGCGCCAGAACGTCCGACCCGATTGGCAGGATCGGTCCGTGTGCGCTGTAGTTATAGGCCGTGGACCCGGCGGGCGTCGCCAACAGGCAGCCGTCGCAACTCAGTTCTTCCAGCCGCAATCGCCCGTCCACCGTGATCCGCAGCTTGGCCGCCTGCGGCCCCGCCCGCAGCAACGACACCTCGTTGATCGCCAGCGCCTCGTGCGTTTGCCCGTCCTTGTCCGTGGCCGACATGAAAAGCGGGTTTATGACTTCTTCCTCGGCCTCGTCCAGCCGCTCCAGCAGGTCCGATTCGCTGTATTCGTTCATCAGGAAGCCGACCGTGCCGCGATTCATGCCATAAACCGGCTTGCCCAGCTTTTGAACCGCGTGCAGCGTCTCCAGCATGAACCCGTCTCCGCCCAGCGCCACAATCAGGTCAGCGTCTTCGGGCTTGGCATCGTCGAACCGCGCCGCAAGCGCCGCTCGGGCGGTCTGTGCAATCGGCACGTTGCTGGCGACAAAGGCGATTTTCTGCGGATTGCCCATTTTGGCTACCTTGATTTGTTCCGGAAGTTGATCGAAGCATAAATTACGCCTTCGTACCAGCAATGCCGGTCCGCGGGTGACATGTGTCGCATTACCGCCTTTCAAAAAGCCGGTGTTTCCGATACGAAATCGCTTGGCTCGCAATGTGGAGGACATCAAAATGGCGCACGACGGAAATCAAGATTTTGTTTCAGAAGGATTTTTCACGGAATCGCTGACTTCTCGCGACCCCGATATCGCTGAAGCTATAAAGAAAGAACTCGGCCGCCAGCGCGACGAGATCGAGCTGATCGCTTCGGAAAACATCGTCTCTGCCGCCGTGATGGAAGCGCAAGGCAGCGTGATGACCAACAAATACGCCGAAGGCTATGCCGGTCGGCGCTACTATGGCGGCTGCCAGTTCGTCGACATTGCCGAGAATCTGGCCATCGAGCGTGCGTGCAAGCTCTTCGACTGCGGTTTTGCCAACGTACAGCCCAATTCGGGAAGCCAGGCCAACCAGGGCGTTTTCACCGCCCTGCTGCAACCGGGCGACACGATCCTGGGAATGAGCCTCGACGCAGGCGGCCACCTGACCCACGGCGCGGCCCCCAACCAGTCGGGCAAATGGTTCAACGCCGTGCAATACGGCGTCCGCAAGGAAGACAATCTGATCGACTACGACCAGGTCGAGGCGCTGGCCAAGGAACATCAGCCCAAGATGCTGATCGCCGGCGGCTCCGCCGTGCCGCGCCAGATCGACTTTGCCCGCATGCGCGAAATTGCCGACATGGTCGGCGCCTATCTGCACGTGGATATGGCCCACTTCGCGGGCCTGGTGGCTGCGGGTCTGCACCCCTCGCCCTTCCCGCACGCGCATGTCGCAACCACGACCACGCACAAGACCCTGCGCGGCCCACGCGGCGGCATGATCCTGACCAATGACGAGGCGCTGGCGAAGAAGTTCAACTCCGCGATTTTCCCCGGCATCCAGGGCGGCCCCTTGATGCATGTGATCGCCGCCAAGGCCGTTGCCTTTGGCGAAGCGCTGCGGCCCGAGTTCAAGTCCTACATCCAGCAGGTCATCACGAACGCGCAGGCGATGAGCGACCAACTGATCAAGGGCGGGCTGGATACCGTGACCCACGGCACCGACACCCACGTGCTGCTCGTGGACCTTCGGCCCAAGGGCGTCAAAGGCAACGCCACCGAGAAATCGCTGGGCCGGGCCCACATCACCTGCAACAAGAACGGCGTGCCGTTCGACCCCGAGAAACCCACCGTCACCAGCGGCATCCGTCTCGGCTCGCCCGCCGGAACGACCCGTGGTTTCGGCGAGGCGGAGTTCCGCCAGATCGCCGACTGGATCGTCGAAGTGGTCGACGGGCTTGCGGCCAACGGTGAGGACGGCAACAGCGATGCCGAGGCCAAAGTGAAAGCCGAAGTCGCAGACCTCTGCGCCCGCTTCCCGCTTTACCCGAACCTCTGAGATCGGTCTGACCGATGTTGAAACCCGCGTAAGCCTTTGCTTGCGCGGGTTTTTATATGACGCCCTGCCAGCGCAGCGCGATAAGCACCAGCGCGCCAAGAATCAGCAGGTTGAACACCAGTCCGGCCAGCCAGTGGATCAGCCTGCTCCGTCGCCGGTCCGCCGCGTCGATGGCTTTCAGGTGTGTCTCCAGACCCTCGAAAGCTCTCTCTACACGCGCCTCATCAACCTGGGTGGCCAGTCTCGGATGCGACAGTTTCCGCTCCGCATCCACAAGGTACCAGCCATCTTCCCGAAGGCGCTTCGGCAATAGCCGCCCGGCGCGGCGCAGCCGCGTGCCAAGGGTCTTGCCCCGAAGCCCCAGCTTTTCGTGAAGCTGCATCTCAAGCGCCTCGCGCCGTGTGCCAAATTGTTTGCGATCAATCACTTAAGCCACCCCTCGGCGGCGCACACTAGGCGCAATTGATTGCGGGGGCAATGGCGTGTATTGGCTTGTGCCATGCTGAACGTCATTCACCACGCTTCGGACGGCAATGCACCGCCGCTTCTCATCGCCCACGGCCTCTATGGTTCGGGCCGCAACTGGGGCGTCATCGCCAAACGGCTGTCCGACAGGGGCCCGATCATGGCCGTGGACATGCGCAATCATGGTACAAGCCCTTGGTTTTCCGAGCATTCCTACGAGGACATGGCCGCTGACCTCGCCGAGGTGATCGAGGCCGAAGCTGACGGTCCGATTGACGTGCTCGGGCATTCCATGGGCGGCAAGGCAGCGATGGTGCTGGCGTTGACCCGGCCCAACCTTGTGCAGCGGCTGATCGTGGCCGACATCGCGCCGGTCAGCTATGGCCACAGCCAGGCGCAATATATCGACGCGATGCGCAGCGTGGACCTGTCGGCGATCACCAAGCGGTCGGACGCCGAGGCCCAGCTCAAGGACGTCATCGACGACCCGGCGCTCATTCCCTTCTTCACGCAATCGCTTGACGTGAAAGAGAAAAAGTGGCGGCTCAACCTCGATACGCTCGAGGCGGAGATGCCGAAGATCCTGAGCTTTCCAGACATGGACAGCCGGTTCGACGGCAAGACGCTGTTTCTGTCCGGTGCGAATTCCGACTACGTTGCGCGAGAGTACCGCGCCCGTATCAAGGACCTGTTCCCCGACGCGACATTCATCAAGATCAAGGACGCGGGCCACTGGCTCCATGCCGAGCGGCCGCGCGAATTCGAATCCGCCGTGCGCGGATGGCTGGAAAATACCACGTCGGTATAGCGTCGGTATCCGGGTGGCATCGCGTCGGTGCGAAATCCCCGGCTTCAGCGGGCCTGATACAGCTGTTTCGCCACGATCCACGACACCGGGAAGGCGACCACGAACCCCGCCGCCGCGGTGACAAGGATCGGCGTCAGCGTGTCATAGCCCATGGCCAGGGCGGCGATGACGAACGAGCCTGCCAGGGTGAATCCGATGAAAACGTGCAAGATAACCATCAACCAGATCATGGTTTGTCTCCAAGTGGTAATGTTGCGCGTGCCCTGCATAGCGCTTCGCGCGTCCACGCGCCTTGATCTGGGTCACATGCCCTGTGGCCGAATTACGAAGATATGGTGAAATCCGCCATCCTCGCCGCCAGATCTGGTTGACCGGCGGCGCAACGCGCTATATCGCAGTGGCACAGGTGTTAGACGCGGTAGCATCACTGACAGCGGGGGCCGGCGGCCATTGGCCACGGACCCCGTTCGCGTTCCGACATACTGCCATTCGGCGCATCGGAAGAAGTTAAGGCGCCAGGTGCTCAGACGCGGTCTTTGCATCGCGGGTCACCCCGCACCCTGACGCCTTTGCCGAACTGATCACCCCAAGGGGCATCCGGCCCGGCTTCGCCTCCGGCCTCGAAGAGACCCTTGGCGATCTCGCCACCCGAGGGCAACGACATCGTTCCATACCCGTCGCCGGACATGGCCGCCTTGGCGTCCGAAGGCGCCTTGGCCCCGATCCGGGGACAGACCCCGGCCCGGATGCATCGACCCGGCGCGACACTCGTCTGGTCCTTCCCTCGAAAGCGACGGACCTTCCGGGCATCGGCCTGAACTGGCTTGAGCGGTCGTTAAGGTCTTGCGACCCCCGGTTCCGCCCGCGCCGGTCCCGAGGGGCCTTTGCGGCGTTGCGTCGGGTCTGTGACCCTCGGCAACTGATTAAAGTTCACACCTGAAACCGCAATCCAGCAAGAAAAAAGCACTGCGGCGTGAAAATTTCCTGGGGATAAGCTGTTGATATCGCCCGTGGATTCCCTGTGGATAAGTGCGGAAAGTGCTGTGTTTCGGCTCGTTTGACGGGGGTTAACGCAATTCAGGCGAGAGAGCTTTCGATTTCCTTGGTTTCTGCGGTTGCAAAACGCATGCCGGCCCAGAATTGACTCAGAGAAGCGCGACTCACGTGGTATATTCGGACCATTCAACACCAGGGTGGGGACCCATGCTTAAAACATCTTTATGCGCCGTTGCTGCGGCATTTCTCGTTATGGCCGATACTGCCAAGGCCGATACCTATATCCTCGTCAGCTGCTATCGCGGCCCGTGGAACGAAGTGATCTGGGACAAGGCGAACCCGAACTTCGTCGACTCGCTGGTCCAGGCCGGCTACAGCCAGCAGGAAGCGACCAGCATCGCCGACTATATCTGTCGCGATCCTAGGCTCGTCGACAACCCGATCGCGCTCGCCAAAGAAGTGCGGGCGGCGATGAGAGCCGCGCCGCGGGGGTGAGCGCTGGTCCGGGCGAAGCCTAGAGAATTGGCCGGGCGGTGACGCCCGGTTTCAATTTCCTGCATTCGTAGGGTCGGTGAAAACCCACGAAGCGCAATGCTTCATCACGCGTGGATTGTCACCCACCCTACATGGTTTATTAACTTTGTCGCAGAACTATGGGCGTATGCTCAGGTATCGACGCCTCTATGTTCCAGGTGGGACATACTTCTTCACCGTCACGCTTGCTGACAGGCCTGCGACGACACTCACCGATGAAATAGATCTTCTGCGGTCGGTCTATGCCTCGGTCATCACCCAGCACCCTCTGCACTGCGACGCGATGGTCGTTCTTCCGGATCATATTCATGCAGTCTGGACGTTGCCGCGCGACGACCCTGATTTCTCGATACGGTGGAAAAAGATCAAAGCCCTGTTTTCACGGCACTGCGGGGCCAGCGGATATGCCAACCAAAGCCGGATGCGCAAAAGCGAGAAGGGCATCTGGCAGCGGCGTTTCTGGGAACATGCGATCCGCGATGACGCGGACTTTGTCGCGCATGTGAACTATTGCCATTTCAACCCGGTAAAACACGGATTGGTCGAGCACCCTGAGGATTGGCCTTATTCGACGATACATCGAGCTATCCGCGCGGCTGCGTAGGGTGGGTGATAACCCACGTGTTTCGGGACATTGTGCCAGGGTGGGTTTTCACCCACCCTACACCTCGCTCAATTCTGCACCGGGGTGGGCACGCAATTGGCTGCGCCAATCGCTTTCGCCCACTCGCATCAAAAATGGACAGCCTCAGCTGTCCATCTTCAACGCCGAAATGAACGCCTCCTGCGGAATATCCACCTTCCCGAACTGGCGCATCTTCTTTTTCCCCGCCTTCTGCTTGTCCAACAGCTTGCGCTTCCGGCTGGCGTCGCCGCCGTAGCATTTGGCGGTCACGTCCTTGCGCAGGGCCGACAGCGTCTCGCGGGCGATCACCTTGCCGCCGATGGCCGCCTGGATCGGGATCTTGAACATGTGGCGCGGGATCAGGTCCTTGAGCTTTTCGCACATCGCCCGCCCGCGCATCTCGGCCCGGTCGCGGTGGACCATCATCGACAGCGCATCCACCGGCTCGTCATTCACCAGCACGGACATTTTCACGAGATTGTCCTCGCGGTAGCCTTCGAGTTGGTAATCGAAGGACGCATAGCCCTTGGTCACGGATTTCAGACGGTCGTAGAAGTCGAACACCACCTCGTTGAGCGGCAGGTCATAGACCGCCATCGCGCGGCTGCCCGCGTAGGTCAGGTCAAGCTGGATGCCCCGCCGGTCCTGGCAGAGTTTGAGCACGTCGCCCAGGAACTCGTCCGGCACGAGGATGGTGGCCTTGATCCGCGGCTCCTCGACATGCTCCACGGTCGACAGGTCTGGCATGTCGGCGGGGTTGTGCAGGTCGAGCTGTGTGCCGTCTTTCATGTAGACGTGGTAGATCACCGACGGCGCGGTCGTGACCAACTCGATATCGTATTCCCGCTCGATCCGGTCCCGGATCACCTCGAGGTGCAGCAGCCCCAGGAAACCGCAGCGGAACCCGAAGCCCAGCGCGGTGGAGCTTTCCATCTCGTAGCTGAAGGAGGCGTCGTTGAGCGCGAGTTTCTCGATGGCGTCGCGCAGGTCCTCGAACTCCGCACTGTCCACGGGGAAAAGCCCGCAGAAGACGACCGGCTGCGACGGGTTGAAGCCGGGCAGCGGCTCGGGCGTCTGGTTCTTTTCCAGCGTGATGGTGTCGCCCACGCGGGTGTCGCGCACCTGCTTGATCGAGGCGTTGAGATAGCCGATCTCGCCCGGCCCCAGTTCCTTGACCGCTTTCATCGACGGCCGGTAGACGCCGATATCGTCCACGTCATAGGTGCCGCCGGTCTTCATCATGCGGATGCGGTCGCCCTTTTTCAGGACACCGTCGACGATGCGTATGATACAGATCACGCCGAGGTACTGGTCATATTTGCTGTCGACCAGCATCGCCTTCAGCGGCGCATCGCGGGTGCCCGTCGGCGGCGGCAGCAGGGTGACGATGGCTTCCAGCACCTCGCGGATGCCCTCGCCCGTCTTGGCCGACACCGGAATCGCGCCCGAGGCGTCGATGCCGATGACATCCTCGACCTGCTCGGCCACCCGGCTGATATCGGACGCAGGCAGGTCGATCTTGTTGAAAACCGGGACGATCTCGTGATCAGCGTCGATGGCCTGGTAGACATTGGCCAGCGTCTGCGCCTCGACCCCTTGGGTGGAATCCACGACCAGCAGCGAGCCTTCGACCGCCCGCATGGAGCGCGAGACCTCGTAGGCGAAATCGACGTGTCCGGGCGTGTCGATCAGGTTCAGCACGTAATCCTCGCCATCGAGTGCGGTATACTCGATGCGCACGGTATTGGCCTTGATGGTGATGCCGCGCTCGCGCTCGATATCCATCGCATCGAGCAGCTGTTCCTTCATGTCGCGGTCCGGCACCGTGTCGGTGGCCTGGATCAGCCTGTCGGCCAGCGTCGATTTCCCGTGGTCGATATGCGCCACGATGGAGAAATTGCGGATATGGGAAAGCGGTGTCATGCGGTTGGTATGTAGGGGAATTGGGGGGTGGTCAAGGTGGCTTGAACGCGCGGGACATGGCCGCGAAACGCCCTATGTGATTGGAAAGAACAGGAGGCGACCATGCATAACGAGACGACACTGACCGGCGTTCTGGTCACGGGCAAGGTGCAGGGCGTGAACTATCGCGCCTGGACGCAGGAAGAGGCGCGGTCACGCGGTCTGCGCGGCTGGGTCAAGAACGAGGCGGACGGGTCGGTCCGGGCCGTTCTGTCGGGGCCGGAGGAGGCCGTGGCGGACATGCTGCGCGCGATGGAAAAGGGCCCGCCGGCGGCGAGTGTCGAGCGGGTGGAGCCGGAACCCGCCGAGGCGCCGGATCATGACGGGTTCGAGATCCTGCGCTGACGGCGCGTCCTTTTCGCGACGTCATCCCGGACTTGATCCGGGATCTCCTGCTTGTGGGCACGACGCCACGGACAACGCGCCACCGATATGCTTCCTGAACGGGCACTGCACAGCGCCGCGGTTCCTTGCGTATTGCACAAAGCTGACTTTCGCGCCCCATGCGCTACACTCCTCGACAGGAGGTACTGCCGATGGTCCGACTCGCCCTTTTGCTCGCCGTGCTTGCAACGCCCGTCTTGGTCCAGGAAGTCGCGGCGCAGGAGGCAGAGCGCAAGCCCAGCCATTGCCTGTCCATCGCGCGATCCGCACCGGGGCTTGAATATATCCAACAGGCCAGTTTTCGCGATCCCGTGCCGCAGGACAGGGTGCGCCTGCATTACATCGCCCACGCTTCTTTCCTGATACAGGCCCATTCCGGCACCAGTGCGGTCACCGATTTCACCGGCTTTATCGGCAACGTGGATTTCCTGCCCGATGTCGTGACGATGAACCACGCGCACGAAACCCACTGGACGCCCTTCCCCGACCCCGGCATCCCCAACGTCCTGCCCGGCTGGGGCGAACAGCATGGCGAAGGGATCGACCATTATGTCGATCTGGGCGACATGGTGATCCGCAACGTCTCAACCGATATCCGCTCTCGCTATGGCGCGCCGGCGGAGCCGGAGGGAAACTCGATCTTCGTCTTTGAGACGGCGGGGTTGTGCATCGGCCATCTGGGTCACCTGCACCACATGCCCACCGACGAGCAATTCGCAGCTCTTGGCCGGGTCGATGTACTGCTGGCGCCTGTCGACGGGGGCTACACCCTGCCCCTGCCCCGGATGATCGAGACGGTCAAACGCCTTCGCTCTTCCATCGTAATCCCGATGCATTGGTTCGGCGACGGCACGCTTCAGGCGTTTCTGGCGGCGATGGAAGAGGAGTTCGCGGTCGTGCGCACCGAGGACAGCGCGCTGACCGTGTCGCTGGATACGCTTCCGGGGCAGCCAACCGTCATGGTGCTGCGGCCCCGGTGGTTGCGCGAGCCGGACTGACGAAAACGTTTCGCGAAAAACCTGAACCACAGATTTTCGCGAAACGCCGCGCAACACACAATCGTTGCACGCGTTTCGCCTTATGCTGAAGCCTCAGGTAAAAGGCGAAACGTTTCAGCGCTTGCGGTCGCGGCGCGAGCTCATGGGCTGGAAGGCGACGCCGACATGGGCCTCGCAATAGGGCTTGCCGGATTTCACCGGCAGACCGCAGAACCAGAAATCCGGCGTCGCCGGGTCGCCCACCGGCCATTTGCACGTCCGCTCGGTCAGTTCCATCAGCGACAGCTTCTTCGCCTTCTTCTCGATCTCGCTGACCTTGGCCAGCGCCTCGGGATCGATCTCGTTCGCCGAAGGTTGCGGCGGCAGGGGTTGGCCCGCGGGGATGATCGCCTTGATGCGGCTTGCTGCGGCGGTCGGCGCCGGCTCTTCCTTGGGCTCGGGCGCCTTCGCCTCGGGCTTCGGCGCGGCGGCCTTGGGCTTGGGAGCAGGCTTGGCCTTGGCGGTGGGCTTGGCCTTGGCCGTGCTTTCCGAGGCCGCGGCCCCGTTGCCCGATCCGCTGCGGTTGGACAGGCCAAGGCGGTGCACCTTGCCGATCACCGCGTTGCGGGTCACGCCGCCCAGTTCCTTGGCGATCTGGCTGGCCGACTGGCCCTCGCCCCACATTTTCTTCAGCAGTTCGACGCGCTCGTCACTCCAGGACATGAGCCACCTTTCATTGATTCATCACGCCGCCGGTGCACCGGGGGCGTGGTCTTTTTTCCAGTTGCCCTATTCTAATCACTGGGCGTTGAGTTACAAGGCACCGCAAGACGACAATCGAGGCAGAGATGCAGGAATTCCACGAAATGGGCAGCCGCCGCTTCGGGCGGGTCAACTGGCTTGGGTTGGCCACGCTGGCCAAGCGTGAAACGCAGAGGTTTCTGGCCGTCTGGACGCAGACGTTGATGGCGCCGCTGGCGACGGCGGGGCTTTTCATGGTGATCTTTTCCATCGCCATCGGAGAGCGTCGGGGCGACGTGATGGGCGTGGATTTCACCACATTCATCGCGCCCGGCATCCTGATGATGACGGTGATCCAGAACAGCTTTGCCAACACGTCGTCGTCCATCGTGATCTCGAAGGTGCAGGGCAATATCGTCGACACGCTGATGCCGCCCCTGTCGCCCGCCGAGCTGGTGTTGGGCTATCTCGCCGGGGCCATCGCGCGGGGCGTGCTGGTGGCGCTGGCCATCGCGGTGGGGCTGGCGCTGTTTCTGGGGATCGTGCCGGCGCATCCACTGATCTGGCTGGGCTTCGTGACGCTGGGTGCGGCGTTTCTGGGCGCGCTTGGTATGGTGGCGGGGATCTTCGCACAGAAGTTCGACCAGATGGCGGCGATCACCAACTTCATCGTCACGCCGCTCGCGTTCCTGTCGGGCACGTTCTACTCGGTCGAGGCGCTGCCCGGCGCGCTTTACACGATCAGCCACGTGAACCCGGTCTTCTACCTGATGGACGGGGGGCGCTATGGCATGATCGGCGTGTCGGACAGTAGCGTGTCTCTGGGCGCGGCAATCGTGCTGGGCTCGACATTGGCGGTGTCTCTGCTGGCCTGGGCGCTTTTCCGCAAGGGCTATCGACTGAAGGCGTGAGCGGGCCCATTTTCTGAGCAGAAAATGGCTGCGAAAATGCGCATTTTCGCGCGCCCGGCGGCGCCGGTCAGCCCTGACCGGCCGGGCTGAGCGCGCAGACATGCCGCACCTTGCGCCCGTCGCGGAAATAGTCGTGCATCCCGCGACGGTCCTCGCCCAGGATCAGGTCATGGTCGATCCATGTGGCCTCAAAATTCAACGCCTCGGCCATGAAATCCGTGGCCTTGCGCGACGGCACGCCCACCACCGTGTGGCTTCGCCCCTCGACCTTGGTCACCGCGTTCAGCGGGTTGGACACTTCTTCGCGCAGCACCTGTATCATGGCGTTGTCCAGCACGATGAACTCGCTGTCGATGATGACCAGCTTGGGCGCCAGCGCGCGGATGAGCGACAGCAGGCGGAAATGGTCCATCACGTGGTAGAAGATACCGTAAAGCGCCACCACGTCGAACTGTTCGCCCGCCGCGCCACGCGCTTCCAGGTCGGCAAAAAGGTCGCCGCAGGTCAGCCGCACGCGGCGCTTGAAATCGGTGTGCGGGAACGCGTCGAACCGCGCCACCAGTTCGGGCCGTGCCTCGACACCCACCACCTCGGCCGCGCCGGCGGCGGCCAGCGCGTAGGACCAGCGCCCGTCATGCGCGGCGATGTCCAGCACGCGGGCGCCTTCGATCTGCGGGCCGAACGGGTCGATGATCAGCTTGTGACGCTGGTTCAGCCGGTAGATCGTGGTCGCGTTGTCGTCATAGGGGGGAAGTTCGGCCAGAAAGTCGAACAATCCGCTCATCGACACAGCCGCTCGGCTCGCTCACCATAGGCGCGATAGGCTTTCCAGAAGCTTTCGTCCCGGCCCCGGTCCGACTGGCGGATTTCCTGGGCCTTGTGCGGGTCGCGATAGAACGCCGCCGCGCGGCGCTGGTCGGAACCGTTCAGAGTCTGGTCCGCCGCCGCCTGGATACAGCCGCAGAGCGCGCGGGACCGGCCCTTTCGGTCCGATGCCATGCACGCGTTGGAGATCGGGCCGGACGCCATCGGCGCGGCGCGGCTGACCGATCCGCTGCGCCCGTCGAAGCGATCTGGCTGGCCGCAGCCGGCAAGGCCGAAGGCCATAAGAGTCATCAATAGCTTTTTCATCAGGACTGTCCTGCTCTGTCCTCGAGGTGGCAGCGGGATCGCGGGTTTGCCCCGTCTTGGCCGCACCGTTTCGTTAACCTTCAACGAGGTCGATATTGCCCCATCGCCCGGGGTTTTTCAATCGGGATGACGCGGGCCGCGACGCTCAGTCTTGCGACGGGTTCTCTCCGGGGCGCGTTGTGTCGTACTGATCGCCGGGCGAGGTAAAGCGCGTCCACCGCGCCGGCAGGATCGAACCGGAAGTCAGCGCGAGGTTTTCGCCCGTCGCGGGCATGAACCAGATCTCGGGCCCGGTGCCATTGCTGTCACGCGCGCGCACCACGGCGCGGCGCGGGATGCGGATTTCGACGCGGACACCATCGCGATACGGCAGGCCCGTGCCCATGCAGGTGGCCGGAGCGCCAACATAGCTCTCGGCAGGCGCCACCTCGTTGAACACCCTGAGGTCGTGCAGCACCACCTGCCCGTCCACGGCCAACGTTCCGGGCGCCAGAAGGTCGCGCACATGCGGGCGGACATAGGCTGTCAGCCGCTCGCTTCGCGCCCAGACACCGCAGAGCGCCAATTGCCCGTCGATGGCCCGGCGCGGCTCGACCGCCACGGTGATCCCGCCGCCGGTGCTGAAATCGCCGCCGCCCAGCGTGATGTCGCCAGTCAACGGCACGGTATCGGGCGCGGCCAAGGCGTGGCCTGACAGGCTGAACACGGTCAGCGTGGCAGTCATAAAGGCGCGGAATGACATGATGCAGCTCTCCGTTGTCAGTTGCCGAAGGCTACACAGCCTTCCCATGCGCTTCAACAGGCCCACGAACACCTCTGTGTGAAACAGCGAACCTGTAACGACAAAAAAAATTTGCGCGCTCTGAAACTTCTCTCGCTCACCGTCCGTGTCTCTGGTCAAGCGCCGGCCAAGAGGGCTGGTTGCGTAAGCTAAGAAAGAGAGAGGAACACCATGTATACTCGTACCATTACCGCTGTTTCCGCCCTGTCGATGCTGGGGGGCGCCGCCCTCGCGCAAAGCGACAGCCCAGATATGGGCTTTGCCCTTGCCAATGACGGCATGACCCTTGTTTCCATGGCCGACATTACGTCGCCCACCGACGTGCAGACCATGGACCTGAGCGAGTCGCTGGATGCCATCGCATGGCGCCCCGTCACCGGCGAACTGCTGGGCTTCAAGAACGGCATGGTCGTCACCATCGACCCCACGAGCGGTGAAATGACCGATCTGGAAGCGTCGTTCAACGAAGACGCCATGGTGGCCGACGGCTCCAAGGTCGCGTTCGACTTCAACAACAAGATCGACGCCGTCCGCGCCGTTTCCTCGAAAGAAGACAACCTGGTCTATTTCCCCAAGGATTTCAGCGCCGAGGACAAGGCCGGCAAGGTCGTTCGCGTGAATGATCTGGCCTATGCCGAAGGCGACGCCAATGCCGGCGCCGACCCGGTGATCTATGCCAACGCCTATACCAACGCGATCAACGGCGAGACCGCCGGCAGCACGTTCCAATACGCGCTGGATGCCGAGACGGATTCGCTGGTGAGCCTTGCCAACAACGAAGGCACGCTGGAAACCATCGCCGAGGTCACCGTCGACGGCGAAGCCGTGGACCTGAGCGACTGGGGCGGGTTCGACATCATGTCGCCGTCCGAGGGCGAGGACATGGCCTATGCCATCCTTCAAATGGAAGGCGCCGAGAATGCCGGTTTCTACACCATCAACCTGGAAACGGGTGAGGCCATGATGCAGGCCGATCTGGGCATGGGTGGTTTCACCGCACTGGCCATCGCACAGGCGCGCTAAGGCGAAATTTGCGTAACGAGTATCCCCGTTTCCAGTTGGGTAACGAGTGTATTGGGGATGTAACGAGTGATGAGGGGGGCCTTCGGGCTCCCCTCTTTTTGCGAAAGGGTAGCTGCACCGCGCGGAACAGAGGCGCGGCTTTCGGAGCCAAACGGATTACCCCACATCCGTCCGCCCGCGCCGATCCCCGCGCAGCGCGGCATAAAGAACATGTGTCCGCCAGCGCCCGGCAATCTGCAAATAGCTCTGCGCCACGCCCTCGTACTTGAACCCGCAGCTTTCCAAGAGCCGCCGCGACGGCGCATTTTCCGGCAGGCAGGCCGCTTCCAGCCGTGACAGGTCCAATCGCTCGAACGCGTAATGCGACACCGCCTGCAGCGCCTCGCGCATGTAGCCCTTGCGCGCATAGGGCTGGCCGGTCCAATAGCCCAGCGTCCCCGATTGCGCCGGGCCGCGGCGAATATTGTCCAGCGTGATCGCGCCCACCAGCGCGTCATCCTCGCGCCGGAACAGGAACAGCGGCACAGCCGACCCCGAAGAGATCGACCGCTGCGACCAGTAGACCCGGTTGGCGAAGCCCTTCCGCGACAGGTGGTCAGCGGCCCATTGCGGCTCCCACGGGGTCAGGAAATCGGCGCTGCTTTCGCGCAGGGAAGACCAGTCGCGGAAGTCGGTCAGGACGGGTTCACGCAAAGTCAGGCGCTCCGTCTCGATCCGGATCTTCCGGCGCGGCAGGAACATCAGGCCGCGCGCCTTTCCTGCAAGGTCTGCAGTGACGGTGCATGGCTGACGGGGCCGTAGAGCGCCAGCGCGGCGGGCGCTTGCGTTGCGATGACCTCGGCATGGCTGCGCAGGTCCTTCAGCGTGACCGCGTCGATCCGCTCCACCACTTCGTCGAGGTCCGGGACGCGGCCCCAGATCTGCATCATCCGCGCCGAGCGTTCGGCCCGGTTCGACGGGCTTTCCAGCCCCATCAGCAACCCGGCCTTTATCTGCGCGCGTGCGCGGTCCAGCTCGGCCTGGCTGAAATCCTCGGCGGCGCGCTTCATTTCGTCCACCGTCAGGCGGCCAAGGCTTTCCATCTCCTCGGCGGAAGTGCCGGCATAGATCGTCAGCATCCCGGTATCCGAATAGGCCCCAGCCTGCGCAAAGATCGTATAGCACAGCCCCCGCCGCTCGCGGATTTCCTGGAACAGGCGCGACGACATCGAGCCGCCCAGCGCAGACGCATAGATCTGCGCGGTGTGAATATCCGGGCTGGAATAGTTCGAGCTCTCAAAAGCCATTGCGAAATGCGCCTGTTCCAGCGTGCGCACCGTGCGCGTCTCGCCCCCGGCGAACTTGGCGGCGGGCGGCGCGATGGTGTTCGAAGGCTGCATGTCGCCGAACGCCTCTTCGGCCAGCTTGACCAGCGCGTCGTGATCCACGGCACCCGCCGCCGACAGGATCATCTGGCCCGGGCGATAGCGCTGATCGACGAACCGCGTCAGGTCATCGCGCGAAAAGCTGCGCACCCGGTCCTCTGGCCCAAGGATGGTGCGACCCAGCGGGTGGTCGGGATAGGCCTGCTCCTGCAACCAGTCGAAGATGATGTCGTCGGGCGTGTCCAGCGCCTGTCCGATCTCCTGCAGGATGACGCCGCGCTCCACCTCGATCTCGCGCGCGTCGAAAACCGGGTTGCGCAGAATGTCAGACACCACGTCCAGCGCCAGCGGCACGTCATCGGCCAGCACCCGCGCGTAATAGGCCGTCACCTCGCGGCTGGTATAGGCGTTGATATAGCCGCCCACATCCTCGATCGCCTCGGCAATCTGCAACGCGTTGCGCCGCTTGGTGCCCTTGAAGGCCATGTGTTCGAGGAAATGCGCGATGCCGTTCTGGGCTGCGTCCTCGTGCCGGGCGCCGGCCAGAACCCACACGCCGATGGCGGCCGATTGCAGGCCCGGCATGTGTTCGGTGACGATGCGAAATCCGTTGTCGAGAGTGGTCAGGTTGACGGTCAATTCGGGATGCGGTCCTTGATGAGGGTTTCGATGGCGGCAAGGTCGTTCTCGACCCGTGTCACGCGTTCCGACCGCTCATACAGGTCGGCCATACGGTCCGGCAAGGGGGGATGTTGGCCGCTGGCCTCTTCCACCGCAGCCGGAAATTTCGCCGGGTGCGCCGTCGCCAGCGTGATCATCGGGGTGGCCGCGTTGCGCATTTCCTCGGCCACTTTCACGCCCACGGCGGAATGCGGGCACAGGAGTTCCCCGGCGGCGTTCCACGTCTCCAGGATCGTCGCGCGGGTCTCGTCCTCGGCGCAGCGGCCCGAGGCGAAGGTTTCCTGCAACGCCTCCAATGCTCCCTGGCTGACCGAAAAACCGCCCGCCTTCAATTCGTCCATCAGCTGCGCCACGGCGGCGCCGTCCTGATTGTAGGCATAATAGAGCGCCCGTTCGAAGTTCGAGCTGACCTGGATATCCATCGACGGGCTGATCGACGGGATGACACCGTCGGGCTTGTACTCCGACGTGGTCAGGCAGCGGTGCAGGATGTCGTTCTGGTTGGTGGCGACGATCAGCTGGTCGATCGGCAGGCCCATGCGCTTGGCGATAAAACCCGCGAAGATGTCCCCGAAATTGCCCGTGGGCACGGTGAAGCTCACCTTGCGCTCCGGCGCGCCCAGCGACACGGCGGAGGTGAAGTAGTACACCACCTGCGCCAGCACTCGCGCCCAGTTGATCGAGTTCACACCGGCCAGACCGACCGCGTCGCGGAACTCGAAATCGTTGAACATGTCCTTTACCCGTGCCTGGCAGGCGTCGAAATCGCCGTCCACGGCGATGGCGTGCACATTGTTCTCGGTGGGCGTGGTCATCTGGCGGCGCTGCACCTCGCTGACCCGGCCATGGGGGTACAGGATAAAGACATCCACCTTGTCCAGCCCCCGGAATGCCTCGATGGCCGCCGAGCCGGTGTCGCCCGAGGTGGCACCCACGATGCACACCCGGTCGCCCGAGCGTTTCAGCGACGCCTCGAACAGCTGACCGATCAGCTGCATCGCGAAATCCTTGAACGCGAGCGTGGGGCCGTGAAACAGCTCTAGAAGGAAGTGTCCGGCATCCAGTTGTTTCAATGGCGCCCGTGCGGCATGTCCGAAGCCCGCATAGGTGCGCGCGATGATCTCGCGAAATTCGTCATCGGTGAAGGCGTCGCCGATGAAGGGGCGCATGATGCGAAATGCCGCCTCTTCGTAACTCACCCCGTGCAGCGCCTTGATGTCGTCCGCCGTCAGCGTCGGGATACTTTCGGGCAGATAGAGCCCTCCGTCCCGCGCCAGCCCGGTCAGCATGGCTTCCTCGAAACTCAAGACGGGCGCGTTGCCCCGGGTCGAGATGTATTTCATCGGTCCAGTCCTTTTGCGGCGCCGCGGCCGCGGAAGATGTAGAACGCGGTCATGCTCAGCCAGATGGCGGCCAGCGAGAACCACGTGATCGCGTATTGCAAGTGATCGTTCGCAATGTGCGCGGTGTCCACCGGCAAGGGCGTCACGGCATCCTCTGGTTGCGACAATTCACGCGCCACCAGCAGCACCGGCTCGGTGTCCAGCACGTCGCTCATCTGGCCCAGATCCCGTGCGAACCACGTGTTGCCCTCGACATCGTTCTCGGGCGTCGAGCTGTTGCGGTCGTCGGGCCAGTGCAGGTTGCCAGCGACAGTCAGTTCACTGTCGGGCGCGGCCTCGAGCGTATCGCCTTGCCGGATAAAGCCGCGATCCACGAGGATGCGCCGCCCCGCCTCGGTGACGAAAGGCGAGATCACCAGGTATCCCGCGCCGACCTGCTTGCGGCTCACCAGCACGCGCAGCGCACCCTCGCCGAACTGCCCAGTCACGGTGACCGGCAGGTACCTGTCGGCCTCGGGATCGAAACTCTCGGGCAGGGCCACCGGCTCGGCGGCGATGCGCGTTTCGATCCGGGACAGGACGCCTTCCTTCCACTCCAGCCGCTGCATCTGCCACACGCCCAGCCAGATCAGCACGGCCGCACCGGCCAGACCGAAGATCAGCGGTAGGACTAGGTTTCTCTGCATGACGCCCCATGTGACGCGAAAATGCGGAAGGAACCCCCTCCGCATCTTCCTCTGGCTTTAAATATCCCCGCCGGAGGCAGAGAATTTTCGTACGGAAATTCTTCAGCCGCCCCAGATATAGACCGCGGCGAACAGAAACAGCCACACCACGTCGACAAAGTGCCAGTACCAGGCGGCGGCCTCGAAGCCGATGTGGTTTTCCGGGGTGAAGTGGCCCTTCAGCACCCGCATCAGGCAGACGAACAGGAAGATCGTGCCGATCACCACATGCGCCCCGTGAAAGCCCGTCGCCATGAAGAAGTTGGCGCCGTAGATGTTGCCCGAGAAGCCGAAGGCCGCGTGGCTGTATTCATAGGCTTGCAACACGGTGAAGATCGCGCCCAGCGCGATGGCGATGGTCAGGCCCCACTTGATGTCGTCGCGGTTGTCCTCGTGCACCAGCGCGTGGTGCGCCCAGGTCGCCGCCATCCCCGAGCACAGCAGGATCAGCGTGTTGATCAGCGGCAGGTGCCAGGGGTCGAACGTCTCGATCCCCGCCGGCGGCCAGACGCCGTCCTGGATCGGGGACATCTCGCCCATCGGGTAGATCGCGTGCTTGAAGAAACTCCAGAACCATGCCGCAAAGAACATGACCTCGGACATGATGAACATGATGAAACCGTAACGCAGCCCGATCCGTACCACCGGCGTGTGATCGCCCGCGTGGTTTTCCTTGATCGTGTCGGCCCACCAGCCGAACATCACGTAGCAGACGCCCACGAGGCCGGCCAGCAGCATCCACGGCCCGCTGCCGTGGAAGAACAGCACCGCGCCGAACAGCATGACGAACCCGGCCAATGCGCCCAGCAGGGGCCAGATTGAGGGGTTCAGAATGTGGTAGTCGTGATTTTTTTCATGTGCCATCTGGCTTGGTCCCTCGTCGGTGGCTCTCAGTTCACGTTATTATCAGGTGTCTCGCGCTTGTCGAGCGCGGCCTGCGTTTCGTCTTCGGGCAGGTCGATCTCGTAGAACGTGTAGCCCAAAGTGATTGTCTTGGTGTACTTCGCGTCGCGGTCGTCGACAATCTCGGGATCGACGAAAAACGTCACAGGCATCTGCACGCGCTCGCCCGGCTGCAGCACCTGCTGCTCGAAGCAGAAGCAATCGATCTTGGTAAAGAACCCGCCCGCCTCGAACGGGGTGACGTTATAGCTGGCAGACCCCGCGACAGGTTTGTCGGTGGGGTTGTACGCCTCGTAAAAGGCAAGACCGGTCTCACCGATGCGGATTTCCATCTCGCGTTGCACCGGCTTGAACTCCCACGGGAAGCCGCGCTCGTTGCTGGCGTCGAAGCGGATCTTGATCGTCCGGTCCAGGATCTCGTCGGACCCCAGGTCGGCCACGTTGGTCTCGCCGCCATAGCCAGTGACCCGGCAGAACCAGTCGTAAAGCGGCACCGACGCCCAGGCCAGCGCGCCCATCGTGACGCCCACCGCCACCAGCCGCATCACGGTCTTGGTATTCTGGTCCATCGCCATCAGCTTGCCTCCTCTGTCGTCACCGCGAAATCGTCGTCAGAGACCTTGGCGATGGTCAGCCCGAAGACAAGTGCGACAAAACCGGCCAGAACGAGGCCGAGGCCAAGGTTACGCGAAAAGCGGCGCTTGTGCATTTCGTGTTGGCGCGACAGCGACATGGCTTACCAGCCTCCCAGACCGTAGGGCGCCAGCAGCGCCTCGGCGGCAATTGCGCCGAAATGGGCGAACAGGTACAGCAGCGACGCCTTGAAGAACTTGCGCTCGGCAAGGTAGCGGTCGGCTTCCGACGCGGCCTCGTCCCGGCGCCAGATATCCACGGCCCCTTTCAGGAAGTTGAGGTTCAGCACCACCGCGACAGCGAGGTAAAGCGGCCCGCCCACGCTGGTGAAGCCCAGCCCGATGGCCAGCGCGGCCAGCAGCACGGTGTAGACCAGAATGTGCACGCGGGTCGACCGGCGGCCGTGGGTCACGGTCAGCATCGGCACTTGCGCGTTGTCGTAATCCATCTTGGTGAAGAGCGCCAAGGCCCAGAAATGCGGCGGCGTCCACATGAAGGTCAGGCAGAACATCAGCACCGCCTCGACCGAGATCGAGCCGGTGGCCGCCGCCCAGCCGATCATCGGGGGGAAGGCGCCGGCCGCGCCGCCGATCACGATGTTCTGCGGCGTCCAGCGTTTCAGCCACATGGTGTAGATCACGATGTAGAAGAAGATGGTAAAGGCCAGCAGCCCGGCCGCCAGCAGGTTCGTCGCCAGCCCCAGCATGACGACCGAGAAGCCCGACAGCGCCATGCCGAAGGCGAACGCCTCGTCCCGCGTGACCTTGCCAGCCGGAATCGGGCGCTTTGCGGTGCGCTTCATCACCGAGTCGATATCGGCGTCCCACCACATGTTCAGCGCGCCCGACGCGCCGCCGCCCACCGCGATGAACAGGATCGCCGCAAAGCCCACTACCGGATGCACCGACACGGGCGCGGCGATCAGGCCAACAAACGCCGTGAACACCACCAGCGTCATCACGCGCGGCTTCAGCAGCGCGAAGAAATCGCCGAAGGTGGCTTCGTCCTCGAAGCCCTGAACCTTGCTCGTGTTGAGACTTGCGTCGCTCATGTCGTCTCCGAAACACGGGATGCGCCCGGGGGCGCATCCTGCGGGGGATGGCATGGGGCGCGCGTGCTGCGCGCCCCGGCTGTCATTTACTCGGCGGAGGCCAGTTTCACGCGGTCGGGCAGCGTCGACGGGTCGCCCGCGTATTCGTCGATCGCGCCTTCCAGCCATGCGTCATAGTCTTCCTGACTGACGACCTTGACCGTGATCGGCATATAGGCATGCGCCTGGCCGCACAACTCGGAACACTGGCCGAAATACACGCCTTCCTTCTCGGCGGTGAACCACAGCTGCGCGATCCGGCCCGGAACGGCATCCTGCTTCACGCCGAAGGCGGGAATGGTCCAGCTGTGGATCACGTCCGCGCCGGTGACCTGCATCACGACGGTCTGGCCCACGGGCACGACGACGGCAGTGTCGGTGGCCAGCAGGAACTCGTCCTCGGAATAACCGGCCTCTTCCAGTTGGGCCCGCACGTCGTCGGTCAGGCGGTTGTCGCCACCCGTGGCCGGTGCACCGATCATGTAGCTGTCGAAGGCGAAATCGTGGTCCATGTACTCATAGCCCCAGTACCACTGGTAGCCGGTGACCTTGATGTTGACGTCGCCCTCGGGGATTTCCTGCTGCTTGAACAGCACGGGCAGCGAGAACGCCGCGATGAAGACCAGGATCACGATCGGCACCACGGTCCACGCCACCTCGATCGGCGAGTTGTGGGTAAAGCTGGCCGGCGTCGGATTGGCCTTCTTGTTGTAGCGCACGATGCAGTAGCCCAGCAGGCCGCAGACGAAGATGGTGATCGCGGTGATGATCACAAGCACCATGCCGTCCAGCCATTGCAGGTCGCGCGCAAGCTCGGTCGCTGCCGGTTGAAAGCCTATACCGCCCTGTTCAGGCTTGCCGATGATTTCCAGATTGTCCTGTGCCATCGCCGGAAGCGCCGTTGCGGCGGCCATCATGGACGCCAGAAAGCTGGTGAATTTGCGCATGTTGCACCCTGATCCCGTTAGTTCGGTTTTGTCTTTGCAGAACGTTCCAAGGCGCAGGCCAAGGATTCCCGTTGTTCGCGGTGTAAATAACAATATTCTTACGGGGCGTACAAGGAAATGCGTTGCGGCAAACGGACGCTTTTGAAACCGTTAAAATATTGGCGTTTCGGCCGCCAGGAGCAGGAGCAAGCAGATGACAGCAGACCTTTTTCGCCCTTTCGAGACCCAGATCGAGCGCGAGGTGGCCCTGACCAAGCTGCGCGAGGCGGTGGCCGGGGCGGATGATGGCGAGCTCTTCCTGGAACGCCGCCGAGCGGAATCGCTGGTCTTCGACGATGGCCGGGTTAAGACAGCCTCCTACGATGCGGGCCAAGGTTTCGGACTGCGCGCCGTGCGGGGCGAGGTGGCGGGCTATGCCCATTCGTCGGAGATTTCCGAGGCCGCCATGGGCCGCGCCGTTGAGACCGCCCGCCTTGCCGTGGGGGATGGCGGCGGCACGATGGCCGACGCCCCTTCGCCCACCAACAAGCGGCTCTATTCCGACGCCGACCCCATTGCCGGGCATGAATTCCCGGTGAAGCTCGACACCCTTCGCGAGATCGACGCCTACCTGCGCGACATGGACCCCCGCGTGGTGCAGGTCACCGCCACCATCGCCGCCTCTCTGCAGGAGGTCGTGATCCTGCGGGCCGACGGGCACGAGGTGTCCGACACCCGGCCCATGACGCGTCTCAATATAAGTGTCATTGTCGAAAAGGACGGTCGCCGCGAAACCGGCAGCGTCGGCGGCGGCGGGCGCGTCATGCTCGACGGGCTGATCGCACCCGAAGACTGGCAGGCCAAGGCCCGCGAGGCGCTGCGCGTGGCGCTGGTGAACCTCGAGGCCGAGGCGGCGCCTGCTGGCGTGATGGACGTGGTCCTCGGCCCCGGCTGGCCGGGCATCCTGCTGCACGAGGCCATCGGCCATGGGCTGGAAGGCGATTTCAACCGCAAGGGCAGTTCCGCCTTCGCCGGCCTCATGGGCCAGCGCATCGCCGCCCCCGGCGTCACGGTTCTGGACGACGGCACGATCCCTGACAGGCGCGGCAGCATCACCGTGGATGACGAGGGCACGCCCTCGGGCAAGAACGTGCTGATCGAGGACGGCATTCTGGTGGGCTACATGCAGGACCGCCAGAACGCCCGCCTGATGGGGGTCGAGGCCACCGGCAACGGACGCCGCCAAAGCTATGCCCACGCACCGATGCCGCGCATGACCAATACCTACATGCTGGGCGGCGAGGCGACGCGGGACGAAATCGTGGCGGACCTCAAGGACGGGATCTATGCTGTGGGCTTCGGCGGCGGGCAGGTCGACATCACCAATGGCAAGTTCGTCTTCTCCTGCACCGAGGCCTACCGCGTGAAGAACGGCAAGATCGGCGCGCCCGTGAAAGGCGCCACGCTGATCGGAGACGGCGCCACCGCGCTGCAACAGATCCGGGCGCTCGGCAACGACATGGCGCTCGATCCCGGCATGGGCAATTGCGGCAAGCAGGGGCAATGGGTGCCCGTGGGCGTGGGCCAGCCGACGGTGATGATCGGCGGGCTGACCGTGGGCGGCTCGCAGGCGGGGAGTTGAGCGAGGCGCCTGCAAGGAGCCGCGCGATCCAAGTTCCAAAAGCACGTACTAATATGACAGACCCGACCCAAAACCTCGACACCGACGCCCTGCGCACCTTCGGCGAAAACGTCGATTTCGGCCGCACCGCCACCGACTATGCCACCCACCGCGCCGGCTTCCCGCCTGCCTTCTTCGATGTTCTCGCAGAGCGCGGCTGGGCCGGCCCCGGCCAGACCGCGGTCGATCTGGGCTGCGGCACCGGCACCGTCGCGCGTGAACTGGCGGCGCGCGGGCTTCAAGTCACTGGCATCGACCCCGCGCAGCCGCTCTTGGATGAAGCCCGGAGGCTCGACCACGCGGCGGGCGTCGAGGTCACCTACAAGACAGGGACCGCCGAGGCGACAGGCCTGCCCGCCGCTGACGCCGATCTCGTTACGGCGGGGCAATGCTGGCACTGGTTCGATCGACCCGCCGCTGCCGCGGAGGTCGCGCGCCTGCTGCGCCCCGGCGGGCGGATCGTGATTGCCCATTTCGACTGGCTTCCGCTGCCCGGCAACGTGGTGGCGGCGACCGAGGCGCTGATCCTGCACTGCAATCCCGGCTGGGCCGGGGCGGGCGGCACCGGTCTCTATCCCGCGTGGCTTACCGATCTTGCCAGCGCGGGCTTCACAGCGTTGGAAACCGCGTCCTTCGATGTGTTGCAGCCCTACACGCATGCCGCCTGGCGCGGGCGCATCCGGGCCAGCGCCGGCGTCGCCGCTTCGCTCGACGCCGAGGCCACGGCGCGATTCGACGCCGACCTCGCGGCCCTGCTGGCGCGTGACTTCCCCGATGACCCGCTGGAGGTGCCGCACCGGGTCTGGGCCGCGACCGGCGTGCTGAAGGCCTGACATCAAGGCGCGTGTGCCGACACCGATACGATTTCGTCGCCAGGAAATTCTGTCGCGAAAGCAAACATTTACAGCTGCGCTCAAAATTTCTTCAACCGGAATGGTTTCGGTTTACCCCCTATTAACCAACCGCGCGTACCAATGATCGGGCAATCAGGCGAAGTCACAATGTCCGAGGAAACACATCCTTCCACTCACCCCCCACTCCCACCCACCACGGAAGATGATCGGGTAGCGTGGCTTCGTCTGTTGCGCTCTCGCCGGGTCGGCCCGGCGACGTTCCACAGGCTGATGAACGAACACGGCAGCGCCCAGACCGCGCTGGAGGCTTTGCCAGAGGTCGCCCGCGCCGCGGGCGTGGAAAAATACACCCCCTGCCCCATCGGCGAGGCCGAGGCCGAACTGAAGGCCGGCGCCGCCATCGGCGCGCGGTTGATCTTCATGGGCAGCCCCGACTATCCCGACTTTCTGGCAGATACCGCCGATGCGCCGCCCTTCCTGTGGGCCACCGGACAGGGCACGGACCTGCTGAACCGCCCCATGGTGGCGCTTGTCGGCGCCCGCAACGCGTCTTCGCTAGGCCTGCGCATGGCCAAGGCGCTGGCCGGCGCGCTCTCTGAGCAGGGTCATGTCGTGGTCTCCGGCCTCGCCCGGGGAATCGACGCGGCATCGCATCTGGCCGCGGTGGATCACGGAACGCTGGCGGTCGTCGCCGGCGGCGTCGACGTCATGTACCCCGCCGAGAACACCAAGCTGGCAGAGGATATCGCCCGGACAGGCCTGCGCCTGTCGGAACAGCCCATCGGCATGACACCGCAGGCGCGGCATTTCCCGGCCCGCAACCGCATCATCAGCGGCATGGCGCAGGCCGTCGTCGTGGTCGAGGCCGCGGCCAAGTCCGGGTCTCTCATCACCGCCCGCAACGCGCTGGATCAGGGGCGCGACGTGCTGGCGGTGCCCGGCCATCCGTTCGACGCCCGCGCCGCGGGCTGCAACATGCTGATCCGCGACGGTGCCACGCTGGTGCGCAACGCCGATGACGTGCTCGCCGCCCTGCCCGACCACCCAGACACGGCGCCACCGCCGCAGCCCGAACTGCGGCTGGCCCCGCCGCCAGAAAAGCGCAGCCTGACCGAAACCGCCAAGCTTCATGCCGACATCCTGGACCGCCTCGGCCCCACACCGCTGGCCGAGGATCAGCTGATCCGCGACCTCTCCGCCCCCGCCGCGCAAGTGTCGCCGGTGCTCACCGATCTTGAGGTCGACGGCAAGATCCGCCGCCATCCCGGCGGGCTGGTTTCGCTGAACTGAGTTTAGGGCGGACACTGACCCGGCGTTCGGGCTGCATTGACAATCCCCACACAGACACCACATGTTGCGCCGCCATGGGGCCGGGCCGAGTCGCCCGCCCCGTTTTCAGACCACAGGAGTGTTCATGCCAGTCGTTGTTGTCGAATCCCCGGCCAAGGCCAAGACGATCAACAAGTACCTGGGCAAGGACTACACCGTGTTGGCCTCCTACGGCCATGTGCGCGACCTTCCGGCCAAGAACGGCTCGGTCGATCCCGACCAGGATTTCGAGATGACCTGGGAGGTCGGCAATGACAGCAAGAAACATATCAAGGCCATCGCCGACGCGCTGAAGGACGACAATTCCCTGATCCTCGCCACCGACCCCGACCGCGAGGGCGAGGCAATCAGCTGGCACCTGGAAGAGGCGTTGCGCAAGCGCCGCGCCATCAAGAAGGACACCGAGGTCAAGCGCGTGGTGTTCAACGCCATCACCAAGACCGCTGTCACCGAAGCAATGCAGAACCCGCGCGACGTGGACGGCCCGCTGGTCGAGGCGTATCTGGCCCGCCGCGCGCTCGATTACCTCGTGGGCTTCAACCTGTCGCCAGTCCTCTGGCGCAAGCTGCCCGGCGCGCGCAGTGCCGGCCGGGTGCAATCGGTCTGCCTGCGCCTGATCGTCGAACGCGAGATGGAGATCGAGGCGTTCAACCCGCGCGAATACTGGAGCGTGAAGGCCCAGCTCGCCACGCCCCGCGGACAAGAGTTTGACGCGCGCCTTGTCAGCCTTGCCGGCAAGAAGCTCGAAAAGTACGACCTGGAGAACGCCACGCAGGCGGAAATGGCGCAGCAGGCCGTCGAGAGCCGCGAACTCAGCGTCACGAGCGTCGAAGCCAAGCCCGGCAGCCGCAACCCCAGCCCGCCTTTCATGACTTCCACGTTGCAACAAGAGGCCAGCCGCAAGTTCGGCATGGGCGCGCGGCAATGCATGAGCGCGGCCCAGCGCCTTTATGAGGCCGGACACATTACGTATATGCGGACAGACGGCATCGACATGGCCCCCGAGGCCGTCGAGGCCGCTCGCGACGCAATCGGCGAGCGCTTCGGCAAGGACTACGTGCCGTCCAGCCCCCGCATCTACAAGAACAAGGCCAAGAACGCGCAGGAAGCGCACGAATGCATCCGCCCCACCGAGATGACGCGCGACGTCGACAGCCTGAAACTCAGCGAACCGGACCAGCGCAAGCTCTATGACCTGATCTGGAAGCGCACTCTGGCCTGCCAGATGGAAGGCGCCCGGCTGGAACGCACCACGGTCGAGATCGGCTCGAAGGACGGCCAGGTCGGCCTGCGGGCCACGGGTCAGGTGGTGCTCTTCGACGGGTTCCTGAGGGTCTACGAGGAAGGCCGCGACGATGCGGTCGTCGATGACGACGACAAGCGCCTGCCGCAACTGGCCGAGGGCGACAGGACCGACAAGCGCTCGGTCACCCCCGAACAGCATTTCACCCAGCCGCCGCCCCGCTATACCGAGGCGACGCTGGTGAAACAGATGGAAGAGCTCGGCATCGGCCGCCCTTCGACCTATGCCAGTATCGTCACCACGATCCAGGAGCGTGAATATGTCCGCAAGGACAAGAACCGCCTGATCCCCGAGGATAAGGGCCGGATCGTCACGATCTTCCTGCTCAACTTCTTCCGCAAATACGTGGGCTACGAGTTCACCGCCAACCTCGAGGAAGAGCTGGACGTGATTTCGGCCGGCGACGCGAACTATAAAAAGGTGCTGGCCGAGTTCTGGCGCGATTTCCACGCCGCGGTCGAGGAAGCGTCGGAATTGCGCATCGCCGAGGTACTCGACAAGCTGGACGAGGCGCTGGCCCCGCAGCTTTACCCCCCGCGCGAGGATGGGTCCGATCCGCGCGTCTGCCCCAAATGCGGCGAAGGGCGCCTGCACCTCAAGACCTCGCGCACCGGTGGCTTCGTCGGCTGTGGCAATTACCCTGAATGCACCTATACCCGCCCCATCGCGGGCGAAGGCGCCGTGGGTGACGAGCGCGTGCTGGGCGAGGATCAGGGCGACGAGATCTGGCTGAAGTCCGGCCGTTTCGGCCCGTACGTGCAGCGTGGCGAGCCCACGCCCGAGAACAAGAAACCGCCCCGCGCGTCGCTGCCCAAGGGTTGGGACAAAGACGAGATGACGCTGGAAAAGGCGCTGACGCTGCTCAGCCTGCCGCGCATCGTGGGCGAGCATCCCGACGGCGGCGAGGTGAAATCCAATTTCGGGCGGTTCGGACCTTATGTCATGCATCAGGCCGAGGACGAGGCGAAACCCGTTTACGTGAACCTCAAGGATCCCGCGGATGTCTTCGAGATCGGCATGAACCGTGCGGTCGAACTTCTGGCCGAAAAGCGCGCCAACCCGGGGCGCGGACGCGGGCGCACCGCCGCCAAGCCGCTCAAGGAACTGGGCGAGCACCCCGAAAGCGGCGGGCCGGTCAATGTGATGGAAGGCCGCTATGGCCCCTACGTGAAGTGGGACAAAGTCAATGCCACCCTGCCCAAGGATGTGGAGCCGGCCAACGTGACCATGGATATGGCCGTGGAACTCATCGCCGAGAAGGCCGCGAAGAAAGGTAAAGGCCGCGCCAAGAAGAAGGCGTAAGTTGCTTCCTCGGGGCGCGTGCCCTGCTATAGAGGCTAGTAAGACGCCAGCGTCAGTGCGCAGGCATCGGTGATCAGTTCGGGCTGCGTCTTGCACAACCCGCTGGCCACCTTGAAGGCCGCCAGCACCTTGGGCACGTAATCGCGGGTCTCGGCATAGGGCGGCACGCCTTCATGCTTCTTCACCGCGTTCTCGCCCGCGTTGTAGCCCGCTAGCGCCAGCACGGCATCGCCACCGAATTCCTTCATCAGCCAGTCGAGGTAGGCCACCCCGCCCTTGATGTTCTGCCCGGCCTGCAACGAGTCGCTCACGCCGAAGCGTTCCGCCGTGGCCGGGATCAGCTGCATCAGCCCCTGGGCACCGGCGCCGCTTACCGCATCCGTGCGCCCGCCCGACTCGACCGAGATCACCGCCAGCACCAGCGCCGGTGACACTTCGGTCCCGATCGTAGCGCGCAGGATGTCGGCGCCGTGGGTACGGGCAATCTCCTGCATGTGTTGCAACCGCGGCCCCTTGACCGAGGCACCCCCCGGCCCATCCCGCAGGTTCTCGAACGCCAGGCGCAGCCGGTCCGGCCCGCTGGTCTTGTCGTCGGTGGGCACTTTCGTCCAGAACCATCCATAGGCGGCGGTCACGCTCGGCACGACGGGAATATCCGCGGCCGCGTCGTCGCCGCCCTTGCTTTTGCCCGTGGGTTTCAGATGGGCCTGATCCTCGGGGTCGATCTGCACCGTGAACAGCTTGCCGCCGCCTTTCTTGGGCGGCTTGCCTTTCTTGAAGGTGAACTCCGGAAAGGGCGGCGGATCGCCCGCATGAACGGGGAGCGCACACGCCAGGCACACGCCAAGGGCGAGAAGTCGTTTGAATCGCATGGTCGGGCCTGCTCTGCCTCGGTTGATCTTTTGACAGTATGACACCAATCGCGTCTTTTGCCTATAATTGTAGTGCCTTTGCGAACGCCAAACTTGGTTCTTCGGCGGGCAAACTCCCTGTAAAAGCAAAAGAACCAAAAAATTTAACCTTTTTAAATTGTTCAAAATCAACACTTTGCTTGAATTCTTTGCGGAAAAGTTAACACGAACCAAAAACGCTCAAATGCCGCCCAATTCTTGCCGGATTCGGACGGCTATATGCTCCTCATACCGCAACGCAGCGGGCCAAAGAGAGAGGCGGCCCACTCAACTGCAAGCGGTTGCAACCTGAGTAAAACTGATCCTTTGGAGGGACCAACCATGATCAAATTCATCAAAAAATTCCGCAAGGACGAAGAAGGTGCCGTGACTGTTGACTGGGTCGTTCTGACCGCAGCTGTCGTGGGCCTGGGCGTTGCTGGCGTTTCCGCCGTTTCCGGTGGCGTGGACAGCCTGGCCGATAAGATCTCGAGCGGCGTTGAGAACCAACAAGTCGGCACCAGCTCCGACGCCGGCGACACCGGCGACACCGGCGACACCAGCGGCGGCTAAGTCAGTCTCGTAACTTCTTGCAAAACGCCGCATACCCCAAGGTATGCGGCGTTTTGTCATTTAATTAACGGGAAATCCGGCGAAATTGCCGATCCTGAGCCTAACTAAGGCCACATTCATTAAGCAATGTCGGACTATCAAGAAGCGAGTGAGGTCTAAAATGTTGAAGATGCTGAAGCACTTCTCGAATTCGGAAGCCGGCGCTGTCACCGTGGACTGGGTTGTTCTGACAGCGGCAATCGTCGGCTTAGCTGTGGGTACCATTCAAACTGTCGGTAGCGCCAACGAAGCACTCGGAACGTCCGCTTCCCAAAGCATTGCCGAACAGACAGTGGGCGAAGAGTGAAGCTTGAAAAGGCGCTTCAACATGCGGTGGCATGAGGGTGCGCAATTTCAGTTCAAGGGCGTTTCCGGTGTTAATCCGGTGAGGCTATACAGTGCGACCTTTGCTTGAAGACATTGGATTGCGCTTAGAAATTATAAGGCGCTCGAAACGCCACGAGAGCAGAAAAACTTGAAAGGACACGCCATGCGTTTGGTGTTTGGACTTGTACTCATTCTGGGCATTGGGTTGGCGGGTTTTGCCGTCTACATGGCCAAGAATTACATCCAGGGCTACCAGGCCCAACTTGAGCAGGAACGCGCCAAGAGCGCTCCGGCCATTGAAACGGTCGACGTCTACGTCGCCACGCAGAGGCTGGAATACGGTCAGCGCCTGCTGAAGGATCACGTTTCGCTGGTGACCTACCCCGCCGGCTCGCTTCCCAAGGGTACCTATTCCACCGAGGAAGATCTTTTCCCCGAGGGCGAGGACGAACCGCGCACGGTTCTGCGCACGATGGAACCAAGGGAAGCGATCCTCAGCGTCAAGGTCACCGGACCGGGTGAAGATGCCGGCATTACCTCGCAGCTCAAGCGCGGCATGCGCGCCTTTGCCATCGAGGTGGACGTGGCCAGCGGCGTGTCGGGCTTTTTGCGTCCCGGCGACCGCGTGGATGTCTACTGGACTGGCAGAGACGCTTCCGAGCGGGGAATCGACGGCAGCCGCGGTGGCCGCGAGATCACCAGGCTGATCCAAACCGGTGTTCGCCTGATCGCGGTCGACCAGGAGGCCAATGGCGACACCACGGAGGCGATGATCGCCCGTACCGTCACCGTCTCCGTCAACCCGCAACAGGTCGCTGCCCTGGCGCAGGCCCAATCCACTGGCAGCCTGTCGCTATCGCTGGTCGGAGCAGACGACGAAACCGTGGCCGAGGTGATCGAAGTCGACCAGAACGCACTGCTGGGGATCGAACGGGCCGCGGCCCCCGCGCCGAAGATCAAGGAAGAAGTCTGCACGATCAAAACCCGTCGCGGCGGTGAAGTGATCTCGACACCGATCCCCTGCGCCACGAACTGATCAACACAACATCTTGTATACGCGAGGCGCCCCTACCACAGGGCGCCTCGTTTCTTTCTGGCAACTGTCCCTCAAAATCCACAGCAATTGCGCATCGAAAGTGGTTGATTCTTGAAAAAATTTTTGAATTGGCCCACAGTCTTCTCAATTCCGGGCGAAAAGACCCGATAAATGAGGCGTGATCGGAAAGGCAGGTCACATGAAAAATTCGAGCGTATTCAAGGCTGCCCTGGTAGGGCTGGCTGTCATTTTCTCCCCCGTTGCCGAAATGGCAATGGCCGAAAACATCACGGTGATCCGCAAAGGCGCGAACCGTGATCTCAGCATCCCGATGAACCGGGCCGTCGTTATCGAAAGCGACACACCCTTCGCGGAGCTGAGCATCGCAAACCCCTCTATCGCGGACTTTTCGACATTGTCGGACCGCACCGTATACGTGCTGGGCAAGGCGCCCGGGCGCACAACTCTGACCCTTCTGGATGCGACGGGCCGACTGATCACCAACGTAGAGGTGCGTGTCAGTCCCGATATCTCCGAGTTCAAGGAACGGCTGCAGCAGATCATGCCGGGCGAAAAGATCGAGGTCCGCTCGGCCAATGACGGCATTGTCCTTTCGGGCACCGTCACCAGCGCCGGCAAGATGGACCGCGCGCTGGAGCTGGCCAACCGCTATGCTCCCGAACGCGTGTCGAACCTGTTATCGGTCTCGGGCAAGCAGCAAGTCATGCTGAAAGTCCGCTTTGCCGAGATGCAGCGCACCGTGTCCAAGGCACTGGGTACGTCCCTGTCTGTGGATGGACGGTCGGGAGGCAACACCGGCGCCATCGGCGGGACGGGCACCACCAACACCCAAGGTGGCGTTCTGGGAACGCTGGCGGGCGCGATCCCGTCGGTGCAGAACAACTTTGGCGCACTTGCCATCGGTTTCGACATCGGCTCGACCGAGGTTGGTATCCTGTTGGAAGCACTGGAAGAAAAAGGCGTCGTGCGCACCTTGGCCGAACCCAACCTGACCGCCCTTTCGGGCCAGGAGGCCAAGTTCCTCGCAGGCGGCGAATTCCCGATCCCGGTGGCGCAGGATAACGGCACCACCACGATCGAGTTCAAGCCCTTCGGCGTCGAGCTCAACTTCACCCCGCGCGTGCTGGACGATGAGGTCATCAACCTTGAGATGGCCGCGGCCGTCTCCTCGCTCGACCCCGCCAACGGCCTCACGACCAACGGTCTGAACGTCGCCGCCTTCCGCCGTCGCGACGCCTCGACCACTGTCGTCATGCGAGACGGGCAAAGCTTTGCCATCGCGGGCCTGCTGCAGGACGACTTCCGCGACAATGCGGGCCAGATCCCGTGGCTGGGTGACATCCCGATCCTCGGCGCCCTTTTCCGCAGCGCGGAATACGAACGCGCCCAGACCGAGCTGGTGATCATCGTTACCGCGCATCTTGTGACCCCGACCAGCGGCACGGTTCTTGCCCTGCCGACCGACCGGGTCAAGCTGCCGACGGAAAAAGACCTGTTCCTGAATGGCCGCGTCGCCAAGGACGTGCGCCAGTCACGCGGCGCGACCGGCGAAGTCGCCCGTCAGGACTTCAACGGGTCCTACGGCTACGTGATGGACTGAGGAGAGACGAGGCCATGAAAAAATACCTTATAACAGCGTCGGTTCTCGCCCTCGCCGGGTGTTCGCAGCAGGGGCAGGTCTACAAGTCCTACTTCGGCGAAGCGGGCAGCCTCGTCGACGGCGGCAACTTCGGCAATGCCACCGTCCACAACCAATTGGTGATGCGCGGCGAGAAAGGCTACGTCTACGACCTGGCCAACCGCTTCTCGAACGAGGTTCTGAGCACGGTCAACTTCGCCTTCAACAGCGCCCAGCTCGATGCCGGCGCCCGTGACACGCTGCGCGAACAGGCCCGCTGGATCAGACAGTTCCCCGAGGTCCGCTTCCGGGTCTACGGCCACACCGACCTTGTCGGGTCCGCCGGCTATAACAAGAGCCTCGGACAGCAACGCGCCAACGCAGTGGTCAATTACCTCGTGTCCCAGGGCATCAGCCGCAGTCGGCTCGAGGCCGTCGTCTCCTTCGGCGAGGCACAGCCGCTGGTCGTCACGCAAGGCCGCGAGCGCCGCAACCGCCGCACCGTGACCGAGGTCACCGGCTTTGTCGCGTCACATCCCATCGTGATGGACGGCAAATATGCCCAGGTGGTCTATCGCGAATATATCGAAAGCGCCAAACCGGCCTCGGACCTGACCATGGTCACGGAAGGCGGTGAAATCACTGGCGGCAGCGAGTAGTGATCTGAATTCTCCCTGTCCGGCCACAGGCCGGGCCACCTGAAGAACCCGCCCGAAACAATCCGTTGGGCGGGTTTTTTTTGTCCTGAGATATCGCACAATTACGATCTTTTGGCCCCATTATTGCCCAGATTTTCCAGCAGTTTCTGAGCATGGCAATGGGTCCCTGCGTGTGTGCGCATGGTTTCGTGGCCTGAAAAATAACGGTTTCCGACGCATCGACGTCGCAACAAACATGGGGCCGACCAGAGATGAGTAGCGTGCAAAAACAACCCGAGTCCAGCCCGATCACGGCCTGCACCATCAGCCGTGACGTGCAGGATTTCGACCTGTTGATCGAGGACATGGAAACCGCCCTGGGCGAGGCCTGGGGCGATCTTGGATTTGCCGAGGCGCTGGCGTTCTTCAACCAGCCCGAGGCCGATAGCCTGGAATTCGTCGCGCTGGCGATCGACGCCAGCGACGAGGACGAGATCGGCCTCCTTAGCGAGATCATTACCATGGCCAAGGCACGTAGGATCAAGGTGATCCTGATCGCCGAGGATGTCAGTCCCGCGTCCCTGCACCAGCTTTTGCGGCAGGGTGCCGATGAATTCGTCCCCTACCCTCTGCCCGAGAACGAGTTGCAGGCCGCGATCGACCGCCTGCAGCGCACCGATATCTCTGCCTCTGCCACCACCGCCGCCGCCCCATTCGGCGAGTCGAGCAGCCCGGGCGACGGTGTTCTGCTGGCGGTTCAGAACCTGGCCGGCGGCACCGGCGCCACGACCCTGGCGGTGAACCTGGCATGGGAACTGGCCACGGTCACCAAGAACGACGCCCCGCGCGTCTGCATTCTGGACCTCAGCCTGCAAACCGGATCGGTCGCCACCTATCTCGACCTGCCGCGCAAGGACGTCGTCTATGAAATGTGGGCCGACACCGACTCGATGGACGAGGATATCTTCAAGCAGGCGCTGGTCTCCTTCGAGAACAAGCTTTGGGTTCTGACCGCGCCCACCGACATCCTGCCGCTCGACATGATCACGCCCGAGGACGTGCAGCGCGTGCTCGACCTGGCCCGCGCCAAGTTCGACTATGTCATTGTCGACATGCCAGGCACTCTGGTCCAGTGGACCGAAACCGTGCTGCATTCCGCGCAGATCTACTTCACCACGCTGGAGCTCGACATGCGCTCGGCCCAGAACGCGCTGCGTCTCAAGCGGGCGCTGCGCTCCGAGGACCTGCCGGTCGAGAAGCTGCGTTATTGCCTGAACCGCGCGCCGAAATTCACCGACCTGAACGGCAAAAGCCGGGTCAAGCGCCTGGCCGAAAGCCTGGAAATCAGCATCGAGGTGCAGCTGCCCGACGGCGGCAAGCCGGTGATGCAGGCGGGCGACCACGGCACGCCGCTGGCAAGCGCCGCCGGCAAGAACCCGCTGCGCAAGGAAATCGCCAAGCTGGCGGTCTCGCTGCACGCGCTTGGCCAAAGCGACGCCGATCAGGCCGCATAAAGGAAGTTAACCAATGTTCTCGCGATACAAGAAGACGACCGAAGGCGCCCAGCCGGTCAAGGCCAACAAGACGCCCGTCGCCGAAGCACCCCGGACCGCCCCCGTGGAAGAAGCGCAAAGCGTTTCGCTGCGCAAACCGCTTCAGAAAGCGGCGGCAACTGCGTCGCCACAGGACAAGGACCGCAAGCGCAAGGAACGTCTTTCCGAGATCAAGATCGAACTGCACCGCGCGCTTCTGGACAACCTGAACCTCGGCGCGCTTGAAGGTGCAACGGAAGCTGACCTGCGCGCGGAGATCGCGTCGATTGCAGGCGAGGCGCTGGAAGAACGCAGCATCGTTCTGAATCGCGAGGACCGGTCCACGCTGACGCAGGACCTCTATGACGAGGTGCGCGGCCTTGGCCCGCTGGAACCGCTGCTCAAGGACGACACCGTCAACGATATTCTGGTCAACGGCCCGCAGCAGGTTTTCGTGGAACGCGCGGGCAGGCTGGAACTGACCGACACGACCTTCAAGGACGAAAAGCACCTTCTGCGGATCATCGACAAGATCGTGTCGGCCGTGGGCCGGCGCGTCGACGAATCCAACCCCTACGTCGACGCCCGCCTGCAGGATGGCTCGCGTTTCAACGCCATGGTCCCGCCCGTGGCGGTGGATGGCAGCCTGGTGTCCATTCGTAAGTTCAAGAAGGACAAGCTGGGTATCGACGACCTGGTGAACTTTGGCGCCTTTTCCGAGGAAATGGCCGCCTATCTTCAGGCCGCTGTCGCCACGCGCCTCAACGTGATCGTTTCGGGCGGTACCGGTTCGGGTAAGACGACAACGCTCAACGCGCTGTCGTCCTTCATCGACAATGCCGAACGCATCCTGACGATCGAGGATACCGCCGAACTTCAGCTGCAACAGATCCATGTGGGCCGCATGGAAAGCCGCCCGCCCAACGTCGAGGGCAAAGGCGAGGTTTCCCCCCGCGACTGTCTTAAAAACGCCCTGCGGATGCGCCCCGACCGCATCATCGTCGGCGAGACGCGTGGCGAGGAAGTGATCGACATGCTTCAGGCCATGAACACCGGCCACGACGGCTCGATGACCACGATCCACGCCAACAACCCGCGCGACGGCATCAGCCGTCTGGAAAACATGGTCGCCATGGCCGGGATCGAGATGCCGCTCAAGGCGGTGCGCTCGCAGATCGCGTCGGCCGTGAACCTTCTGGTGCAGGCCAGCCGCCTTCAGGACGGCTCGCGCCGGATGACCTCGATCACCGAGATCACCGGCATGGAGGGCGACGTGATTTCCATGCAGGAAATCTTCCGCTTCCAGCGCGTCGGCCTGTCGCCGGACAACAAGATCATAGGCCATTTCACCGGAACAGGTGTGCGGTCCAACTTTTCAGAACGGTTCCGCTTGTGGGGGTACGACCTGCCGCCCAGCATCTATGAACCCGTGGGAGAGTAAACGCTATGTCTATCAGTGCAGAGCCAATCATTTACGGCCTGATCTTCATCGGGATCATGGTCCTCGTTCAGGGTCTTTACCTGACCGTCTTCGGGCGTTCCATCAGCCTCAACAACCGCGTCAACCGCCGGCTGGAGATGCTTGACAAGGGCGGCAACCGCGAAGAGGTGATGGAAAAGCTGCGCAAGGAGATGGAACAGCATCTCAAGGCGCGCAAGATCCCGCTTTACTCGATCCTGGCCACCAAGGCCCAGATGGGTGCCATCGCGTTTTCGCCCAAGCAGCTGATGATGCTGATGGTGGCCTGCGGCTTCATCGCCTTTATCGGCCTGTCGGTCGGCACCAGCACCGCCCTGCCCGTGCGCGTCCTCGTCTCGGCGGTGATGGGCGTGGGCGGCATCTTTGTCTGGGTCAGCATGAAGGCCGGCAAACGTATGGCCATGCTGGAAGAACAGCTGCCCGACGCTATCGAACTCATGGTGCGCAGCTTGCGCGTCGGCCACCCGTTCAGCTCGGCCATTTCCATCGTCGCCAACGAAGTCGCCGACCCGCTGGCCACCGAATTCGGCGTCATCGCCGACGAGTCCGCCTATGGCCGCGACGTGGGCGAGGCGCTCAAGGACATGGCCGAACGGCTCGACATGCAGGATTTGCGCTTTCTCGCCGTGGCCGTGACCATCCAGCAGCAATCGGGCGGTAACCTGGCCGAGATTCTCGATGGCCTGGCCAAGGTGATCCGCGCCCGCTTCCGCCTGTTCCGCCGCGTCAAGGCCATCACCGCCGAGGCCAAGTGGTCGGGCAAGTTCCTGTCCGGCTTCCCGATCCTCGCGCTGATCGCGATCCAGATGATCAAGCCCGACTATTACGACGAGGCGATGGAACACCCCTACTTCATCCCGGCCTGCCTGGCTGTCGGCTTCTTCCTCGTGGCGAACCTCTTCGTGATGCGCGCCCTCGTGAACATCAAAGTGTAAAGGCCACGACCATGTTGGACACGATTTCACAGTTCATGACCGATACGCTGGGCCCTTTCGGCCCGCTGATCGCGGTGGGCACTCTGGGCCTGCTCCTGGTCCTCTTGACGATCCCGATCCTGATCCGCGAGTCGAATGACCCGCTGGACAAGATCAAGAAACAGTCGCGCAGCGGCCTGTCAGCCGAGGACGAAAAAAAGAAGAAGCTGCGCACCGGCCAGCGCAACGAGAAGCTGGACAAGTATGCGAAGTTCCTCGAACCTGAGGATGAAAAGCAGCTCAGCCAGATCCGCCTAACCCTGATGCAGGCCGGCTATCGCAGCCGCGACGCCGTGCGCTATTTCCACTTCGCGCAGTTCGCGCTTGGCGTCGGTTTTCTGATCCTCGGCGTGCTCTACTTCCTGGTGTTCCTGGCAGGGGCCGAGGACACGACCACCACGCAAACCCTGATGTATATCCTCGGCCCTGGCGGTATCGGTTACATGATCCCGAAATACTGGGTGACCAAGCGCCAGCAGCAGCGCCAGCAGGAAATCGAGGAAGGCTTTCCCGACAGTCTCGACATGATGCTGACTTGCGTCGAGGCGGGCCAGTCGCTCGACCAGGCGATCATCCGGGTGTCCAAGGAAATCCGCGCCTCCTATCCGGCGTTGTCCGAGGAATTCGAAATCGTCTCGCACCAGATCAAGGCCGGCCGCGACAAGCCCTCGGTTTTGAACGAGATGGCCGAACGCTGCGGCGTGCAGGATATCTCCAGCTTCGTGACCGTGCTGGTGCAATCACAATCCTTCGGCACCTCGATCGCCGACGCCCTGCGCGTCTATGCTGCCGAGATGCGTGACAAACGGGTCATGCGCGCCGAAGAAAAGGCCAACAAGCTTCCGACAAAGATGACATTGGCCACGATGATGCTTACAGTGCCGCCATTGCTGATCATTCTGGTCGGCCCGTCGGTTCTGGGGATCATGGAACTCTTCACGATGGCGGGCCAGTAACGGCCGGACCAACGAAAGGCAGGTCCCGCGCGGGCCTGCCGCCACAACGAAGAGGCGGCATAACCGGCATGGCACGAGCAGGTGTCTGGCTCCTGGTTTCCTTCGCTCTCGTCGCGGGTTGCGGCGAGGGCGCTTCGCGTGACCCCGACAGCCCCTACGCTCCCGGCGTCGCAAAGGACGGCGAGGCCGTCGACTCCAAGCTGGTCGGTCATCGCCTTGTGGCGGCGGGTGAGTACGAACTGGCCATTGACGCCTTTTCCCGCGCCGCCCTCGACGAGGGCATGAGCGCCGATGTGCTTGGGGGCCTGGGCACCGCCAACCTCGGCCTGGGGCGTCTGCACACCGCCGAACGCCTGCTGCGACAGGCCATCGAAAAGGACGAATTCTCGCCCGAGGTCTGGAACAATCTTGGCGTCGTCCTGCTGGAAAAGGGCGAAAACGGCGAGGCCGAACAGGTTTTCAAGAAGGCCTACGCGCTCGACAATGGCCAAAGTGACTCAATCCGCGACAATTTGCGGTTAGTTCTCGCAAAATCGGAAAATTCTCTTTATAGTGAAGAGTTAGAGCAAGATTATAAACTGGTGCGGCGCGGGAGCAGCGACTACCTGATCCGCAGTATACCAGGTTGAGGCAAAGGCAGTAAAAAGGACGCAAAAATGCGCCATCCTATTCTTATGTGCATCTGCGTGGGCAGCGCATTTGCCCTTTCCGCTTGTGATGACAAGGCCGGCAAGGCCGATGTGGACCGGGCCTTGTCCGATCTCAACGTCGTCGACGAAAGCAACCTCGGCGATGTCATGTTGACCGTCGCCGACCCCAACGAGTCCGTGAAATATTTCCAGCGCACGCTCGGCGAAAAGCCCGACCGCATCGACGTGCGCCGCGGCCTCGCGTTATCGCTCATTCGCGCCAAGCGCCACACCGAGGCCGTCGCGGCCTGGCAAAACGTGGTCGAGCATGAAAAATCCACCAATGACGACAAGGTGGAATACGCCGACGCGCTCATTCGCAACAACGAATGGAAACGCGCCGACGAGGTGCTGGATTCCGTCCCGCCAACCCATGAGACCTTCAAGCGCTACCGGCTCGAGGCGATGATCGCCGACAGTAACCAGAACTGGAAGAAGGCCGACAGCTTTTACGAGACCGCCGTCGGCCTCACGACCCAGCCCGCCAGCGTCATGAACAACTGGGGCTATTCCAAGCTGACCCGTGGCGACTTCCCCGCCGCCGAGCGGCTCTTCACCGACGCGATCCGTCAGGATGACAGCCTGTTCACCGCCAAGAACAACCTTGTCCTGGCGCGCGGCGCGCAAAAGAAATATTCTATGCCCGTCCTGCAGACCAGCCAGGAAGAGCGCGCGCAACTGCTCTACACGCTGGGTCTTTCGGCCATCAAGCAGGGCGACACCAATATCGGCAAAGGCCTTCTGCGCGACGCCATCGACACGCATCCCCAGCATTTCGAGGCCGCAGCGCGCAGCCTGAATGCGCTGGAAAACAACGTCGAATAAACGGTTTACGAGGCGCGGGTCATGCCCCTTGAAATCACCAGCTGGGCAGCGCTCTGGTTCCTGCCCTTCGTCACCCCGGTCTGCCTCTGGGTGATGTGGAGCGACCTCAAGGCCATGCGCATTCCCAATACCTCGGTTCTGACGCTGGCGGGGATTTTCGTGATCGTGGGCCTCTGGGCGGTCACCCCCTTCTGGCCCGACTACGCATGGCGCATCGCGATCATGTTCATCGCGCTGGTGATCGGCTTCATCGCCAATGCCGGCGGGCTGATGGGCGCGGGCGACAGCAAATTCATCGCCGCCGCCGCCCCCTTCATCGCCCCCGCCGACTGGCGGATCATCATGTTTCTTTTCGCGGCCAACCTCTTGGCCTGTTTCGCCACGCACCGGCTGGCGAAACACACACCGCTGCGCAAGCTCGCCCCCGACTGGGTCAGCTGGGACCGCGGCAAGAAGTTTCCCATGGGATTTGCCCTGGGTGCGACACTGGTGATCTATCTTTTCCTCGGCGCCGCCTACGGCACCTGAGGCGCCTGCCCCAACCACGCCCGCGAGCGACCATAATTTCCGCATGATTTGATGCCATCCTGTCCCGGATTGCGCCGCAGTACGCGGTGCCTGAGACATGTCAACTTGTTGAAGAAACGGGCAGAAAACCATGAACATGCAAGTGACCACCGGCGTTCAGCCGCCCCCGCCGCCCTCTGGGCTGGAGGAAATGCAGCTTCCCATCGTCATGATGCGGGACATCCTGCTGAAAACCATGTTCCGCAAGAACCTGGACATGGTCAGCGAAATCTCGGAGGCGATCTGCCTGCCCCGCGCCGTCACGCAGGAACTGGTGGACATGGCGCGGCAGCAACGCCTGCTCGAGGCGACAGGCACGCTCAACGCCAATTCGGGTGGCGAAATGGGCTTTCAGCTGACCGACGCGGGCAAGTCCCGCGCGCTCGACGCGCTGTCGCAATCGGAATATTTCGGCGCCATGCCCGTGCCGCTGGCCGTCTATCGCGAACAGGTCAAGCGCCAGTCGATCCGCAACATCCAGATCACCCGCGACGAACTGACCGGCGCGATGGGCCACCTCGTGCTGCCCGACGACTTGCTCGATCACCTCGGCCCCGCCGTGTCGGCCGGCCGCTCGATCCTGATGTACGGCCCCCCCGGCAACGGGAAATCCTCGATCTCGAATGGCATCCGCGACGCCATGGGCGACAAGATCTATGTTCCCCGCGCCATCGAATACGCGGGCCAGGTCATCACCGTCTATGACCCCATCGTCCATTCCAAGGCCGAGGTCGAGGTCGACGACCCCAACAGCCTGCGCCGCAAGCGCACCTTCGACACGCGCTACGTCCGCTGCGAACGGCCCACGGTCATCACCGGGGGCGAGCTCAGCCTGTCGATGCTCGATCTCGTCTACAACCCCACCGCGCGGACCTACCAGGCGCCCTTGCAGCTCAAATCGACGGGGGGCATCTTCATCGTCGACGACCTTGGCCGCCAGGCCGAGCCGCCGCAAAGCCTCGTCAACCGCTGGATCGTTCCGCTCGAGGAATCCAAGGACATCCTCGCCCTGCAATCGGGCGAAAAATTCGAGGTGCCCTTCGACACGCTGGTGATCTTCTCGACCAACTTCCACCCCAACGAGATCTTCGACCAGGCCGCCCTGCGCCGGATCTTCTTCAAGATCAAGATCGACGGGCCCAACCAGCAGGATTTCCTCAAGATCTTCGCGATGGTGGCCAAGAAACGCGGCATGCCGCTGGACGAGGAAACGCTGCTGCACCTTCTGAAGGTCAAGTACCCGACCATCGACAATGTCTACGCCAACTACCAGCCGATCTTCCTGATCGACCAGATGATCTCGATCTGCGAATTCGAGGGCATCCCCTACCAGATGCGCCCCGACCTGCTCGATCGCGCCTGGGCGAACATGTTCGTCAAGGACGAAAAGATCGTGAAGTAAGCGCCGCCCGGAGTTTTCGAAAACTCCGGGCAAAACTTTTCCTGAAAAGTTTTGCGGTTCCGCCTACATCTGGCGGATGACGTCGTTACCCGCTGTTTTCTCCGAATGGTTCGCCGCGCGCGGCTGGTCCATCCACCCGCACCAGCAGGCGATGCTGGACCGCGCCGATGACCCGGCCCTTCTGCTCATCGCCCCCACCGGTGGCGGCAAGACTCTCGCGGGCTTCCTGCCCACGCTGGTGGACATCGCCGAGCACGGCCACGAGGGGCTGCACACGCTCTACATCTCCCCGCTCAAGGCGCTCGCGGCCGATATCAAGCGCAATCTCACCACGCCTGTGTCAGAGATGGACCTGCCCATCCGCATCGAGGACCGCACGGGCGACACGTCCTTCTCCGCCAAGCGCCGCCAGCGCGCCGACCCGCCGCATATCCTGCTGACCACGCCCGAAAGTCTGGCGCTGCTGACCTCCTACGAGGACGCACCGCGCATCTTCAAAGGGCTGAAACGCATCGTCGTCGACGAGATCCACGCGTTGGCGGAATCCAAACGCGGCGATCAACTCTTCCTCGCCCTCAGCCGTCTTCAGGCCATGTGCCCCGGCCTGCGCCGCGTCGGGCTTTCGGCCACGGTCGAGGATCCCGCCGCCATCGCGCGCCTTCTCGCCCGACACCCCGATCCGTGCGAAATTCTCATGGCCGATCCCGGCCCTGAGCCGGACATTGCCATGCTGCAAACCGACGCTTTCCCGCCCTGGTCCGGGGGCGGTGCCGCCTACTCGATCCCGGCGGTGCTGGAGGAGGTCCGTCGCCACCGCATCACCCTCATCTTCCACAACACCCGCGCCCAGGCCGAGATCTTCTTTCACAACCTCTGGCTCGCCAACGAAGACGCCCTGCCCATCGGCATCCATCACGGCTCTCTCGACCGGGCCCAGCGGGAACGGGTCGAGGCCGCCATGCAACGCGGCGAGCTGCGCGCCGTGGTGTGCACCGGCAGTCTGGACCTCGGCATCGACTGGGGCGATGTGGACCTCGTGATCCAGGTCGGCGCGCCCAAGAACGTCAAGCGACTGGTGCAACGCATCGGCCGCGCCAACCACCGCTACAACGCGCCATCCAAGGCGCTCTTGGTGCCCGCCAACCGCTTCGAGGTCATCGAATGCGTTGCGGCGTTGCAGGCCGTGCGCGACCACGATTTAGACGGCGAGCCACGCGGCCCCGGCCCCCGGGACGTGCTCTGCCAACATATCCTCATCCGCGCCTGCGCCGGGCCGTTCAATGCAGATGCATTGTTCGACGAAATCAAGACCGTCGGCGCCTACGCCACGCTCACCCGGGACCAGTTCAACGCCTGCCTCGACTTCTGCGCCACCGGCGGCTATGCCCTGCGCGCCTATGACCAATGGCAACGCCTGCTGAACCGCGACGGGCTGTGGCAGCTGCGCGATCCACGCAGCGCCCGTCTGATCCGCATGAATATCGGCACGATCCAGGATGCCGACCTGCTGAAGGTCCGGATGCGCCGCAACCGCGGCGGCAAGCCCCTGGGCGAGGTCGAGGAAGGCTTTGCCGCCTCCCTCACCCCCGGCGACACGTTCCTGATCGGCGGGCAGATCGTGAAATACGAGGGCCTGCGCGAAACCGTGGTCGAGGTCAGCCGCGACGCCGCGAAGAAACCCAAGATCGCCACTTTCGCCGGGACGAAATTCGCCACCTCCACCCAGCTCAGCCAGCGCATCCTGTCGCTGCTGCACTCCGGCGATCATTCCGCTCTACCGGACCACACCGCCGACTGGATTGCGTTACAACAAGACGTGTCGCACCTCCCGCAAGCGGGCCGCCTGCTCATCGAAAGCTTCCCCCATGACGGGCGCGAACACGCCTGCATCTACGGCTTCGCGGGCCGCAACGCGCAACAGACGCTGGGTCTGATCCTCAGCAAACGCATGGAGGAGATGCGCCTCGCCCCCATGGGCTTCGTCTCGACCGATTACGCCACGCTCATCTGGGGGCTGGAGCCGCTGACCGACGCCACCGGCCTACTGGACCGCGCCGCGCTCCGCGAAGGCCTTGACAAGTGGTTGGCCGGTAACCAGCTGATAAAGCGCACCTTTCGCGCCTCCGCCACCATCGCGGGCCTGATCCAGCGCAACCTGCCGCAAGTCCGCAAATCCGGGCGTCAGGCGACGTTTTCGTCGGATATCCTTTACGACACGCTGGCCAAATATGACCCCGACCACCTGCTTCTGGACATCACCCGGCAAGAGGCGATGCGCGGCCTGATCGACTTTGGCCGGATCGAGGAAATGCTCGACCGGATCGGCGACCGGGTCGACCTTGTCCGTCTGCCCCGCGTCACGCCCTTTGCAGCACCCTTGTTCCTCGAGGCCGGGCGCACCCCCGTCGAAGGCAGCGCACAGGACCGCCTGCTCGAAGAAGAAACCCAGCGTCTGATGCAGGCCGCAGGCCTCGCCTGACCGCCGGAAAACCGCTTGCAAAATCAGTCGCCCCGCGTGATGAACGAAGCATGAACGGCTACGAGTTCACATTGGCGGGCGCCCGCCTCACCGCGCTAGGCTCCGGCGCGCTCTACTGGCGTGACCAGAACCTGCTTTGCGTGTCGGACATGCACCTTGGCAAGACCGAACGCCGCGCCCGTTTGGGCGAAGCGCAACTGCCCCCGTACGAGACGCACGACACCCTGTCGCGGCTGCAAGCCGACCTCGAAACCACCGGCGCCCATACCGTGATCTGCCTCGGTGACAGCTTCGACGATGCGCTGGCCGCCCGCGCGCTACTGGAGGCCGAAAAGCTCTGGATCCGCCGACTTCAGGCCGGTCGCCGCTGGGTCTGGATCGAAGGCAACCACGATCCCGGCCCTGTCGACCTTGGCGGCGCGCATCTGTTCGAGTTGCCCGTGCCGCCACTCACCTTTCGCCACATCGCGCAACCAGGCTTTTCGGGCGAGGTGTCGGGGCACTACCACCCCAAGGTGACCCTGCCCGTCCGGGGCCGCGCCATCACGCGCCCTGCGTTTCTTCTGGACATTGACCGGCTGATCATGCCCGCCTACGGCACCTATACCGGGGGCTTGCGCAGCCATGACAGCGCGCTCTGCGACCTCATGCGCCCCGAGGCGCTGGCGATCCTGACGGGCAAGACGCCCCATCCCGCGCCCATGCCGCGCGGCGCGAAGGCATGACCGGCGCGGTTCCTATTCACACGCGCACGGCCTAGACTGTCCGAAGACCCCACGGAGACCACAGCCCCATGTCCGCCCCCTTCGAGTCCCGAATCCGCGACAGCTTTGCCCGGCAATCCATGATGCAGACGCTGGGCGCCACGCTCACCAGCATCGCCGAGGGCCGGGTCGAGATCACCGCCCCCATCCTAGAGGGCAGCCGCCAGCAGCAGGGCGTCGCCCATGCCGGCCTGACCTTCGCCATCGGCGACAGTGCCGCGGGCTATTCCGCGCTGACGCTGATCCCCGAGGGGATGGAAGTGATGACCACTGAGATGAAGATCAATCTGCTTGCCCCCGGCGCGGGCGATACCCTCGTCGCCCGGGGTCGCGTGATCAAGCCGGGCCGCCGCCTGATGGTGGTGCAATCGGATATTTTCGCGGTAACGGACGGGGCGGAGCGCCACATCGCGATGATGGTCGGCACCATGATCCCGGTGGATCTCTAGCGGCGCGACACTGGGTTGCGTCCAAGCCAACCAGAAATAAGGGCAGTCCCGGACCGCGGGTGGGGGTAAAGCCACCGCCCGTGGGGGCGGTCGGGCGCTGCCCGGCGGGGGCCGCCGGGCAAGAGGTCTTACGCCGTCAGCCCTTCCGGCTCCGACAACCCATTGGCACGGCAGCAGGCCGTCACCGTGTTGGCCAGAAGGCACGCGATGGTCATCGGCCCGACGCCGCCCGGAACCGGGGTGATCGCCCCCGCCCGCGCCGCGCAGCTCTCGTAATCGGCGTCGCCCACCAGCTTGTTCTTGCCGTCGCGTTCGATCCGGTTGATGCCCACGTCGATCACGGTGGCCCCTTCCTTGATCCAGTCGCCCGGCACCATCTCGGGCCGGCCCACGGCGGCCACCACGATATCGGCGCGGCGCACCACCTCGGGCAAATCCTTGGTGCGGCTATGCGCGATGGTCACGGTGCAGCTGTCACCCAGCAAAAGCTGAGCCATCGGCTTGCCCACGATGTTCGAGCGACCGACAACCACCGCATCCATGCCGGAAAGGCTGCCGTGGTGTTCGCGCAGCATCATCAGACAGCCCAGCGGCGTGCAGGGCACCATGCTCTTCTGTCCCGTGCCCAACAGGCCCACATTCGAGATGTGAAACCCGTCCACGTCCTTGGCCGGGTCGATCGAGTTGATCACCAGGTCGGAATCCAGATGATCCGGCAGCGGCAGCTGCACCAGGATGCCATGCACGTCCTTGTCGTTGTTCAGCTTGTCGATCAGCGCCAGCAGATCTTCCTCCGAGGTGTCCGCCTCCAGCTTGTGCTCGTAGGAATTCATACCGACCTCGACGGTCTGCTTGCCCTTCGAGCGCACGTAGACCTGGCTTGCCGGGTCCTCGCCCACCAGCACCACGGCCAGCCCCGGCGTGATGCCGTGCTCCTCCTTCAGGCGGTCCACGTGTCCCGCCACCTTTTCGCGTACTTTCGCGGCAAACGCCTTGCCGTCGATAATCTCTGCCGTCATGTCTTTCCTCCCGGCCCGAAAATTGGTCCCCCACCCTATACCTTTGGCACGGGGCGGGGAAAACCGGTCCTTTAGAACAATCCTTCGATTTCGCCCTGGTCGTTCAGGCGGATGGATTCAGAGGCGGGGCGGCTGGGCAGGCCGGGCATGGTCATGATCTCGCCGCAGACCACCACGACGAAGCCCGCGCCCGCCGACAGGCGCACTTCGCGCACCGGGACCGAGTGGCCCGTGGGCGCGCCGCGCTGCGTGGGATCGGTCGAGAAGCTGTATTGCGTCTTGGCCATGCACACCGGCAGGTTGCCGTAGCCCTGCTCTTCCCAGCTCTTCAGCTGGTCGCGCACCTTCTTGTCCGCGATCACCTCGTCGGCGCGGTAGATCTTCTTGGCGATCGTCTCGACCTTCTCGAACAGGCCCATCTCGTCGGGGTAGATCGGCTTGAAGTCCGCCTCGCCCTTGTCGATCGTCTCGACCACCTTCTTGGCCAGGTCCGCCGAGCCTTCAGAGCCCAGCTCCCAGTGGCGCGACAGCACCGCCTCGGCGCCGTTCTCGGCCACGAAGTCCTTCACCGCCTGCACCTCGGCATCGGTGTCGGTCACGAAGTGGTTGATCGCCACCACCACCGGTACACCGAAAGACTTAACGTTTTCGATATGCCGGCCCAGGTTCGGGCAGCCGGCCTTGACCGCGTCCACGTTCTCGGCGCCAAGGTCCGCCTTGGCCACACCGCCGTTCATCTTCATCGCCCGCACCGTGGCGACCAGAACCACCGCCGACGGCGCGATCCCGGCCTTGCGGCACTTGATGTTCATGAACTTCTCGGCGCCCAGGTCCGCACCGAAGCCCGCCTCGGTCACCACGTAATCGGCGAGTTTCAGCGCCGTCTTCGTGGCGATGACCGAGTTGCAGCCATGCGCGATGTTGGCGAACGGGCCGCCATGCACGAAGGCCGGGTTGTTTTCCAGCGTCTGCACCAGGTTGGGCTGCATCGCGTCCTTCAGAAGAACGGTCATCGCGCCCTCGGCCTTGATGTCGCGGCAGTAAACCGGGCTGCGGTCGCGGCGGTAGGCCACGATCATCGCGCCCAGCCGCTCCTCGAGGTCCTTGAGGTCCTTGGCCAGGCACAGGATCGCCATGACCTCCGAGGCCACGGTGATGTCGAAGCCATCCTCGCGGGCAAAGCCGTTGGCCACACCGCCCAAGCTGGATGTGATCTGGCGCAAGCTGCGGTCGTTCATGTCCACGACCCGGCGCCAGACGATCCGGCGGGTGTCGATCTCGGCGTCGTTGCCCCAGTAGACGTGGTTGTCGATCATCGCGCTCAGCAGCGCGTGGGCCGAGGTGATTGCGTGGAAGTCGCCGGTGAAGTGCAGGTTCATGTCCTCCATCGGAACCACCTGCGCATACCCGCCGCCCGCGGCGCCGCCCTTCATCCCGAAGTTCGGCCCCAGCGAGGCCTCGCGGATGCAGATCATCGCCTTCTTGCCGATGTGGTTGAGACCGTCGCCCAGGCCCACCGTGGTGGTGGTCTTGCCCTCGCCCGCCGGCGTCGGGTTGATCGCGGTCACCAGGATCAGCTTGCCGTCCTCGTTGCCTTGAACCGAGTTGATATACTCCTGGCTCACCTTCGCCTTGTCATGCCCGTAGGGCAGCAGATGCTCGCCCGGAATCCCAAGCTTGTCGCCAATCTCCTGGATCGGCTTCTTCGACGCCGCACGCGCAATCTCGATGTCTGATTTGTGGCTCATTGTGTCTTCCCTTTGGACTTAAGCGATGATGCTTCGGGAACACCCATACAAATTCGGGGGGCCTCACCCGGTCAGGAATCCGACATTTCCGGGGGCTGATGCGGCAGCCTGTCGCGCCCGCGTTTCACATCGGAAACAGTCCGCGCTCAGAAGGACTTGCCGCTCAGGCAGGCCTCCAGATGCAACCAGGGCCGCTGATCCGGCACGTGCAGGCGCATCCGGTCCCCGACCCGCAGAGGACCGGGCCGTTCGACCCAGGCCGTGACGCCCCGCCGGTGCGCGGCGGCGGGCTTGAAGAGCTTGCCCAGACCGGGATGGTCCTTTTCCAATTCCTTGGCCGGCCAGATGCAAGGCCGGTTTTCCATGTCCACGATCAGCGCCGTGCCACTGTCGGTCTGCAAGCGCGAGGACGGCGGCAGGCGGCTGAAATCGTCGATGCCTTTCAGCACCAGCGACGCGCCCAGCCATTCGGGGCGCAGGCAGTCTATCCCGATTTCTTGCGCGATCTCCGCCATCTCCTCGGCCGATACGATGGACAGCTGCCGCACATTGGCAATCTCGGTGCCTTCCGCGTGCTGGTCCTTTACCCGCACACAGGCGGGCCGCGTGCGGCCGCCGTGAAACTCGCCGGACACGCCGTCCCACGTCAGATCCACTTGGCCCATCGAGGCCGAGCGGATGTCGCTATCCTGGTCGGCAACGCACCCGATCCAGGTGATTTCGGCATAATGGTCGGTGGGTATCAAGGCGGGCATGGCGTTCTCCGGGACGTCGGATACAGTTTTGACCTGTCACACCTGCAGGTCAATCGCGGGACGTGCCGGAATTTTTGAAAAATTCCGTCCCGTTTTCTTTTGAAAGAAAACGCCCGCGCTCAGACCGACAGGGTAAAGAACATCCGGCGGAACGGAAACAGGACAGAGCCATCCGCCCGCACCGGGTAGGCGGCGTGCATCGCCTCCTCGTAGCGCTTGATCAGCGCCGCCTTCTCGTCCTCATCCAACGCCTCCAGCACGGGGCGGGCATAGGTGCTTTCGGTGAAGCGGCGCACCGGGTGGCTGCCCGGTTCGGCCATCAGGCGCTGGTAATACTCGGTTTCCCACAGACGGAACTGGCCCATGCCGGACAAAAGCTCGTCGTATTTCACCGGAGCCATGACGCCGGGCGTGCCCATCTTCTCGACCCGGCCCGGGAACATCTCCTCGACCAGGCTCAGCCACACGCGGTGCGACGGTGCCTTGTTCTGATGCGGCATCTGTACCGCCAGCGTGCCGCCTTTGGACAGCATCCGCACCAGCCGGGGCAACAGTTGCTCGTGGTTGCCCACCCAGTGCAGCGCGGCGTTGGAAAAGATCAGCCCGGGCGTCCGCGCCGGCGTCCACTCTGCGATGTCGGCCTGACTGAAACTGTCATATCCCTTGGCGGCGTGGGCTTTTTCCAGCATCGCGGGGCTGGCATCGACCCCGATCACCTTGCGGCTGCCGGCCCGCGCCCGCAGCGCATCGCCCAAGGCACCGTTGCCACAACCGAGGTCGTAGATGTCGCCCGCGCCCATGCTGTTGATCGTGTTCACCAGGTCCAGGCCCGGGCGCTGGCGGAGGTCGTGGAACCGGGCGTAGGCGCCCGGGTTCCAGTCGGTCTTCGCGTTGGTCGTCATCGTCACGCTGTCGGTTCCGGCTCCATGCCGCCGTCCGGCGGTGTCGACTTCGGCTTGGTTTTCGGGATGGCGGTCAGCGACGGTTTGTCATCCTTTTGTGGCGATCCGCCCTGATCGTCATCGGCCTCGGGCGGATCGCCGTTGATCACGCGCTCGATCTCTTCGCCGGTCAGGGTCTCGTATTCCAGCAGGCCCTGTGCCAGACGTTCCCATTCGTCCTGTTTTTCGGTCAGGATGTCATAGGCCCTCTGGTACGCCTCGTCGATCATTCGCTTGACCTCGTCCTCGATCAGCTCCTTGGTGTGGGCCGAAATAGAGAATCCACCGGCTGCATTGCCCATGTAGCCTTCATGCGCCTGCTCGTAGTCGACATTACCGATCTTGTCGGACATGCCCCAGCGCAACACCATCGCGCGGGCCAGCGACGACGCCTGCTGAATGTCGCCCGCAGGCCCGTTCGACACCGCGTCGGGGCCGTACTTGATGATCTCGGCCGCCTTGCCAGCCATGGTCATGGCCAGCTTTTCCTCGCATTCCGACTTGTGCCAGTTCAAGCGGTCGATCTCGGGCAGGCTGACAACCATGCCCAGCGCACCGCCGCGCGGAATGATCGTCGCCTTGTAGACCGGGTCGCATTGCGGAAGGGCAAGGCCCACGATGGCATGACCGGCCTCGTGATAAGCGGTCTTTTCCTTCTGTGCGGGCGTCAGGACCATGCTGCGCCGCTCGGCGCCCATCATCACCTTGTCCTTGGCCTGTTCGAAATCCACCATCGACACGAACCGCCGACCCACGCGCGCGGCCATCAATGCCGCCTCGTTCACCAGGTTGGCGAGATCCGCGCCCGAGAATCCGGGCGTGCCGCGCGCGATGATGCGCAGATCCACGTCCGGGCCCAGCGGGGTCTTGCGGGCATGGACGCCGAGGATCTTCTCGCGGCCCTTGATGTCGGGGTTGGGCACCGTCACCTGCCGGTCGAACCGGCCCGGGCGCAGCAGCGCCGGGTCCAGCACGTCCTTGCGGTTGGTGGCCGCGACGATGATCACGCCTTCATTGGCCTCGAACCCGTCCATCTCGACCAGAAGCTGGTTGAGCGTCTGTTCGCGCTCGTCATTGCCGCCGCCATAGCCGGCGCCACGATGCCGGCCCACGGCGTCGATCTCGTCGATGAAGACGATGCAAGGCGCGTTCTTCTTGGCCTGTTCGAACATGTCGCGCACGCGGGACGCGCCGACACCCACGAACATCTCGACGAAGTCCGAACCCGAAATGGTAAAGAAGGGCACGCCCGCCTCGCCCGCAATCGCACGGGCCAGCAGAGTCTTACCGGTGCCCGGCGGGCCGACCAGCAGCGCGCCTTTGGGGATCTTGCCGCCCAGACGGCTGAATTTTTGCGGGTTGCGCAGGAACTCGACGATCTCTTCCAACTCTTCCTTGGCCTCGTCGATGCCGGCCACGTCGTCGAACGTCACGCGGCCATGCTTTTCGGTCAGCATCTTGGCCTTCGACTTGCCAAAGCCCATGGCGCCGCCCTTGCCGCCGCCCTGCATGCGGTTCATGAAATAGATCCACACACCGATCAGCAGCACGAATGGCAGAAGCGAGATCAGGAAGGTCTGAAACCCGGATTGCTCCTGCGATTCCGCCTTGATCGGGATATCCTGCTCCAAAAGGAGGGACGTCACCTCGGCATCTTCGGGCTTGATGGTCGAGTAATTGTTGCCATCCTCGCCCCGGAACCGCACGTTTTCGCCGTCAAGCGTGACCTCGGACACCTCGCCGTCCTCGACCGCCTCGACGAACTCGGAATAGGGAATTGCCTGACTTTGCAATGTGTTGCCGGATCCGTTGAACAGGCTGAACAGCGCCATGATCAACAGGAACAGGACCAACCAAAAGGCGAAGTTTCTCGCGTTGCCCAAGGGCTTTCTCCTCACGTGATGCCGGGCCTGACCTACCACAGGGCCCGTGTATGATAAATAGAGATCGTTAAGTGATGTTCAATGCGCAAGGATGCTGGCGAAGAACATGTCTTCATCCCGCAAAAGTGTTGCCGTCCAGCCCTCTGCATACCCCGCAAGCGGCGCCGCGACCAAATGCCCGCCCCGCCAGACCGCCGGGGTTGCCAAGAGCGAAGCCCTTGGCAACCCCGGCTGCACACGTTCCTCGCACTGCGCCAGACCCGCCTCGCCAAGCGCGGCGACCTCTGCGCCATCGGGCAACGGACCGTCCAGCTGCCAGCGTCCGTCCCATGCCTCTCCGGGCGCGGCCCGCACCTGCGCCACCGCCTTCGGCTCGCGCGAGAAGCGCAGTCGATCCGCCCCCACGTTCATCATGACGCCGTGCAAGGTCATGCCGTTGCCGCCGCGGATCGCCTCCAGCATCAGGTCCACCGCCTTGCCACGCGGACCGTACTCCGCGCCGCTGATCCAGCGCAGGATCTCCTGCACCATGCGGCGGCAAATGTCGCGCGGAAGGGTCCGGAATCCCTTGCGGTCGACCAGCACGTCGCCCCGGTCGAACGAGACGAAGTTGCGCGCCGCCAGGAAAACATACCAATACAGCGTGCTGCGCACCTCGCTCAGATGGCGGGCGACATTGCCCAGCCCCCGCGCGGTCACGCCCAGATCCTCCAGCACCGTCAGCGCCTTGCGCACGCGCGCCCGCTCGAATGCCTCATCCTCGTTGGTCGGGTCGTCGACCCAAGCCAGCCCCTCGCTGTCCACCAGCGCGCGCAGCTCGGCCCGCGACACCTGCAACAGCGGGCGGCGGAACTCCACCGTACCCTGCCGCCAGCTTGGCGCCATTGCCGCCAGCCCGTCGACCCCCGCCTCGCGCATCAGCCGCATGACAAAGGTCTCGGCCACGTCGTTCAGCGTATGGCCCAGCGCCACGTCGGTGATCTGTCCCGCCTCGGCCCAGTCCGCGATCAGGCCGTACCGCGCGCGCCGCGCGGCGTCGGGCAGGTTTCCCGCTCCGTCCCAGCCACGCCATTCCAGCGTCTCGTGCGGAACGCCCAGCCGGGCACACAGCTCCGCCACGCCCGCCGCCTCGTCGCGCGACGCCGCGCGCAGGCCATGATCCACCGTCACCGCATAGGGGTCCGGCCCGCCCTGCGCGGCCCATTGCCCGGCCAGCAGAAGCAGAGCCAGCGAATCGCTGCCTCCAGACACGGCAATGCCCAGCCGCTTGGGCCGGGCATTGCCGAATGTCGCCACGAACTGATCAAGAATTTGCGCCGTGGGGCAGTTCACGAACACCCAAGGTTCTGCATCGCCGACGCCGCCTGCCCCACCGCGGGCGATTGCGGAAAGCGTTGCGCCACCTCCCCCAGGGTCAGGCAAGCCTCGTTGGTCTGGCCCAGCGCGCCCAGCGACCGGCCCAGCAGGAACAGCGCCTGCGGCGCCTGCGGGCCGTCCGGCGCCGTGCTGAACGTATCCAGATAGGCGCGTGCAGCACCTGTCATGTCATTGGCCTGCTCCAACGCCTCGCCACGCTTCAGCCCGGCTTGTGCCTCCATCGGGCTGCCGGGGTAATTGACGGTGAACCGCTCGAACTGCTCGGCCGCGGCAGCATACTCGCCCGCGTCGAAGGCCGCCATGGCCGCGTCGAAATCGGCCTGCTCGGCGGCGGCCATCTGCACGCCGCTATCGGTGCCGGTGGTGGTGCCCGTGGTCGCGGTGCCAGTCGTGTCGGTGGCCGGTGCGGTGCCCGTCGTGCTTTGCCCGGATGTCGACGGCTCCACCCCGCCCAGCGTGTCGCCGGGCTCGATGCTGCCGATATCGCAGGACGGCTCCAGCTCGCAGATCCGGAACTCCAGGTCGCCCACGCGGTTGGTGCCGTCGGTCACAACGCTGTCGATGCGAAACTCCAGTTCCTCGGTTTTCGAGGTCAGGCGCTGCAATTCGGACTCGATGGTGTTCACCCGGTCCAGCACGCTGCCGCCCACGGTCGCGTTGCCACTGGCGCCGGTGGTGTTCAGTTCTCGCTTCAGCTTCTGAAGTTCGACATAGAGCACCGACAGTTCCTGGCGGATGTCCGCCAGGGTTTCGGTATTGGCCTGGGCCGAGGCCGCCAGCGGCCCCATCCCGAACGCGGCCACCACGAGGCCCAGTATCACACGACGCATGTTCACCCCACCATTCGTCCTAGCTTGTCGGCACCGCCGAGATCACCGTCACGGCGCGGCGGTTCTTGGCATAGCACGCTTCGTTACTGCAAATCTCCAGCGGGCGTTCCTTGCCATAGCTGATGACCTTCAGACGCGCCGGGCTGACGCCTTTCGAGATCAGGTATTCCTGCACCGCGTTGGCGCGGCGTGCGCCCAGCGCGATGTTGTATTGCCGGGTGCCCTGCTCGTCGGCATGGCCTTCGATGATGGCGTTGTATGCCGTGTTCGTGGCCAGCCATTGCGCCTGCCCGTCCAGCGTCGCCGTCGCCGTGGGCGTCAGGGTGGACTGGTCCACCGCGAACAGCACGCGGTCGCCGATGGTCTGCTGGAAATAGAGCGGCGATTGAGGGTCCTGCGCGGTGCCCGCGACACCGCCAGCCGTGCCGCTGCTACCCGCGCCGTTGTTGTATTGGTCGCCGAACCGGTCGGGGTTGCTGCAGGCGCTTACCGCCAGCCCCGCCACCACGATCAGTGCCTTGCTCAGATGTTTCATTTCAGTGCCCCACTCGATCCTTTGTTGCTCTTGAATTGGTTAATATCATAGGCCCGCAACGGATGCATGTCCCTTTTGTGGCTTCAGTTCTGCAGCGGCCCCCAGGACGGGTCCGAGGCCCCGGTCTCGGTCCGCACCTGCTTGAGGTTGCGCCCGGTGATGTCCACCGACCACAGGCTCGACGCGCCCTGCGCGCCCTGGGTTTCTCGGGTGAACATGATGACCCGGCCATTGGGGGCCCATGTCGGCCCCTCGTCCAGGAAAGACGCGGTCAACAGGCGTTCCTCGCTGCCATCCGTGCGCATCACGCCGATATGGAACCGGCCTTTGCTTTGCTTGGTAAAGGCAATCAGATCGCCGCGCGGCGACCAGACCGGCGTGCCATAGCGGCCCTGGCCGAAACTGATCCGCGTCGCCTCGCCGCCGCCCGCTGGCATTACGTAAAGCTGTGGCGAGCCCGAGCGGTCGGATTCAAAAACGATCCGGCTCCCATCGGGACTGAAGCTGGGCGCGGTCTCGATCGACGGCGTGGTGGTCAGGCGCGAGGTCTGACCGCTGCCGATACTCAACTGGTAAAGGTCGGTGTTGCCGCCAGTGGTCAGGCTATAGACGATGGTCTGCCCGTTCGGCGCAAAGCGCGGCGCGAAACTCATCTCGCCGTCGGCGGCGTTCAGCACGTTCCGCCCCGCCGTAGCCACGTCCAGCACGTAAATCTTGGGGAACCCGCTTTCATAGCTGGTATAAAGCACCCGGTCCCCGCCCGGCGAAAACCGCGGCGCCAGCACGATTGAGGCACTGTCGGTCAGGTAGGTCACGTTCGCGCCGTCATAATCCATGATCGCCAGCCGCTTCTGCCGCGCGTCCTTTGGCCCGGTCTCGGACACGAACACGACGCGGCTGTCGAAATACGGGTCCTCGCCCGTCAGCCGTGAATACACTTGGTCCGACACCTTGTGCGCAATGCGCCGCCAGCCATCCACCGTGCCCACGAATTGCAGGCCATCGCCCATCTGCTGCCCGGCAAACACGTCATAAAGCCGGAACTTCACAACGACCTTGCCGCTGTCATCCACATTGACGCCGCCCACGATCAGCGCCTGCGCGTTGATCGCCTTCCAGTCCGCGAACTGCACCGGGCTGGAAAACGCCGTGACCCGCGCGATATGCGCGTCCTGCGGGATCTCCCGAAACAGGCCCGTGCCGGTCAGGTCGGCGGCGATCACCCGTGTGATATTGGCCGCCATCTCCTGTGCCTGGGCGCTCTCGGCCACGAAATTCGGCACGGCGAAGGGCAACGGCTCGATCACGCCCTCGGTGATTTCGATCCTCAGCGGCCCGCTGCGCTCTTCCTGCGCCACCACCGGCGCCGCAAGGCCTGCAAGGATCGCCACAAGGGCCAGAAATACTCTCATGTCACTGCTCCCCTTCGACACCTCGGTCGAATGTCATTTCTATCTCGCGCCACGCCTCATGCTGCTCGGCTGGCAGGTCATACCCGTCGCGCCCGCATCTCAGGATGGCACGTCGCGCCGCCATGAAAGAGTCCGTGTCGGACATTTCACGGGGAATTGAGCGCAGGCTGTCGTCAACCACGGTGCCATCCCGGTTCATCTCGAACGCTACGGTGACAACCGCGCCGCCCTCGGCCGGGTTCCAGCAACGCTGTACGTCCTCGCGAAACCCGTCGATCCAGTCAGATGCCCGCGCACCGGACACCGCCGCCGGGGCCAGAAGACCCGCCAGCACCGCCCCGCCAATGATACCATGCCGTGTCATCGGATCCGCATGTTCTCCGGGTTGAAGGTCATCTCGATCTCGCGCCATGTCGCGTATTTCTCGACCGGCAGGTTATATCCCCGCGCCCCGCAGCGGATGATCGCCCGCCGCGCCGCCTCGAAGGCCTGCTGCGCCGAGGAGTTGCTGCCGCCCTCGCTGCCGATCATGCGAATCGAGTTCGTGATCGGGCGGCCATCCTCGGACATCGACACCGCCACAGTCACCGTGGTCGACAGCGCGTCCGAACTCAGCGAGCCCACGTTCCAGCATTCCTGAACCGCAACCCGCAACCCGTCCTTTTCGCCCGCGGTCAGCGGCGGACCCTGCGGGCTGCCCTGCGGTTCGGGGTCGCTGCCCAGCGCCTCGGCCAGCGCGTCGTTCACGGCAGAGCTGTCGGGGCTGGTGGCCTGCTGTGTCTCGGGCTCCGGCTCCGCCGCGGGTTCCGCCTGCTGCGCAGGCTCCTGCTCGGGCTCCGGCTCGGGGTCGGGCTGGGCGGCCGGGACCGGCTGTTCGGGCCGCGTGCGCGGGCGCACCGAGCGCGTCGGCGCGGCAGCGGCGACTTCCTCGGCCTCAGTCACGATCTCGGTCGTGGCCTCTTGGCGGGCGGTTTCCTCCTGCTCGGGGGTCGGCTCCTCGGCCTGCTCGGATGGCTCCGGCGCCTCCTGATCCACATCTGCGATCTCGACATCAGGTTCGGGCTGCTCCACCGCCTCGGGGGCGACACGCGGCGCGGGCCGGGGCTGCGGGCGGTCCGACTGCTCGGGGGCCAGAACGGCGGTATCCTCCTGCGGCGGTGTCGGCTCCTGCGGCGCGTCGGCGATCTCGGCCTCGGGAACCGGGATCGGCTCGGGCTCGACGGCCTCGGGCACCGGGTCCGGCTCGGCGCTCTCGGTCACTTCGGGCTGGTCCTGCTCGGGCGCGGCATCGGCCTCGGACGACAACGCCGGCGCCTGGCCTTCCTCGGGTGGCTCCGGCGTGTCGACATTGGCCACCGCATCAGGCGACGGCTCGGCAACCATCGCCGCATATTCCTCTTCCGAGACCGCCGTCACCTCGGTGATCTCGAACGGCAAGGGCTCGGACTGGAACGCCCCGCCGAAGATGGCAAAGACGATCAGGCCCGTATGGGCCACACCGGAAATGATCTGCCCGGTGTCCAGCCGCATCTCAGCCGCCCTGCTCGTCGAGCGTGGGGCCGCCGGTATCCGTCACCAGCCCGATATTGGCAAACCCGCCGCGATTGAGCGCGCCCATCACCTGCATCACGTCCGAATAGGGCACCGCCCCATCTGCGCGCAGAAACACCCGCGTGCTGTCGCGTTCCGTCGCGATGGCGCGCAGCCGGTTCACCAGCTCGCCCCGCTGCACCTCGGTGGTCTGGATCATGACGACCCCCTCGGCGGTGACCGTGACGGTCAGCGGCTCTTCCTCCTCGCCCGGCAGGGCGTTGGCGGCGGTCTCGGGCAGTTGCACCGGCACACCCACGGTCATCAGCGGCGCGGCCACCATGAAGATGATCAGCAGCACCAGCATCACGTCCACAAAGGGCGTGACGTTGATCTCGGCCATCGGGCGGCTGCGGCCCCGGCCCCTGCGCCTGCGGCCCGTGTCACCGGATTTCTGGACAACACCCGCTCCCATTTAAGTCATGCCTCGCTCAGCTACAAAATAAGCATCGCGCACGCGACCCGGGGCAGCGTTTGCTCCGCAAATGCGTTCGGGGCGCGGGTGGGATTCAATCTTGCGACGCATGACTAGGAATCCAGCTGCCGGCTCAGAATGGTCGCGAATTCATCGGCGAAGGCCTCATAGCTCGCCACGATCCGATCCGCATCGGCACTCAGCTTGTTGTAGAACACCACCGCCGGAATGGCCGCCAGCAGGCCCAGGCCCGTCGCCAGCAGTGCCTCGGCGATCCCCGGCGCGACGACGGCCAGGTTGGTATTCTGCTGCTCGGCGATCTCGATAAAGGCGTTCATGATTCCCCAGACCGTGCCGAAGAGGCCCACGAAAGGCGACACCGACCCGATCGAGGCCAGAATCGTCAGCCCGCTCTGCAACTTCTCGCTTTCCTTGACGATCGCCACGTCCATGCTGCGGTCGATCCGCGCCGTGGCCCCGGCGATCAGCGCGCCGTCGGTGCGGTGGGATCGCCGCCATTCGCTCATGCCCGCGGCAAACACCCGCTCGGAATGGCCCGCCGGATCGGGCCCGATTTCATCGAAAAGCTCGTCCAACGGCTCGCCCGACCAGAAGCGGCGGTCGAACCGTTCCGCCTCGGCGCGCGCCTTGCGATAGGTGATGGTCTTCTGGATGATGATCGACCACGCCCAGAAGGACGCCACGATCAGCATCAGCATCACCAGTTTCACGATCAGGGTTGCGCGTGCGAACAATCCCCACAGCGAGAAATCAATCTCCTGTGCCATTGCCAGGGTTTCTGCTTCCATCTGCCTGCTCTTTTACTTGTCCGGACCTTGTTGACTGGCCGTATTGAGCGCGAAACTAGACGATTTCCAAGGAGAAAGCCAACCTCAACCGCATCCGCGCGGTCAATTGCAGGTGATCAGTGCAGCATCAGGCGGATATTCGCCGGTAGACGCGCCGGATGTCCGGCGTCATTGATGCAGACGATGGTCACCTGCGCGGAAAAGACCAGTTCCTCGCCGCGCAGGACCTTCTGTTCCATGACCAGCCTTGCGCCCGTGACCGTGGTCACGCTGGTCCGCACCTCGAGTTCGTCGTCGAACTTCGCGGGGTGATGATAGTCCGCCTCGACCCGCCGCACGGCGAACACCACGCCGTCGTCACGCCGCATCGCATTCTGGTCGATGCCAAGGCCCCGCACCCAGTCGCTGCGTGCGCGCTCTATGTACCTGAGGTAATTGGCATAATAGACGATTCCGGCCATGTCGGTATCTTCGTAATAGACGCGGATCGGAAACGTATGTGCCATGCCAGCCTTCTACGGCGCGCCGGCGGCGGCGGCAATCCCAAAGAGGGGCTCTGCCCCACGGCGAACCTTCGGTTCACCGCTCCCCGGGATATTTCTGGCCAGAGGAAGATCGGGCCGCTACAGCGTATAGTCGGCCAGCACGTCATAGACCGGGCCCTCGGGCGTCAGGGTCGAGCCATAAAGGCAGAACCGATCCACCGCGAATGGCCCCGCGCGAAACCCGCCCCAGGCGCCAAGGAACGCGGTGAGCCGCCCCATGTCCACCGGCCTTGATCTTGGGAACCGAGCCAGCGTGACATGCGGGCGAAACCGCTCGCGCGGCAGGTCGATCCCCGCCAGCCGCGCCGCGCTGCGCACCTTGTCATGCAACTGCCGCAGCGGCTCCACCTTGGCCACATCGGCCCAGACCAGCGCCGGACGCCGCCCGCCCTTCACCTCGACGCCCGTGAACCTCATGTCCCACGGCGGCACGCGGATGTCTTGCAGCGCCGCGTCCAGCTCCGCCAGCGCGGCCTCCGGCTGATCATCGAGAAAGGCCAGCGTCAGGTGAAGGTTCTCCTCGTCCACCAGACGCCCCTGCCGCAGCGCCTCCTGCACAGGCAAGAGCGCCTCGATGGCCGCATCGTCCAGCGGGACACCGACAAAAGTCCGCAACGGCTACATCTGCCCCAGCCGCGCACTCAGGCGCAGCGCGTGGCTGGCATCCTGCGCCACGGCGGGCATGACCGGATCGTACCCCGCCCGGATCACCGCGCCGATATCGGGCCGCAGGATCACCTGCCCCTCGCCCGCCTGCGCCAGCACCGAGCGGTCGGTGAACGCCGTGTCGGACCACAGCAGGATCGTCTGCGCCACCTGCGCCAACGCCAGCGTGTCGGCGGGCACCTGGGACAATTGCCCATCTATCCGCAGGAAAACGAAGCTGGCCTTGATCGCACCCGCCTCGTCAAAGCGGAAAATCCGGTACTGGTTGGCATCCGCCGCCTTCAGCCGCGCCACCAGCGGGCCGAGGTCCGGGATCATCCGGTCCATATCCGGCACCTCCAGCAACTCGTCCCACTCCCGGAAGAAAAAGAACATCAGGTTGACGCCCAGCTCCGGGTCGGTCTCGGCCATCTGGTGGCCCGCCATCATCACCACGGCCTCCACCGCACCCTTGACCACCTCCAGCGTCTTGTCATCGGTGCCAAAGACCACCGGCACAATGGGCCGCCCCCACCGGGAAAACAGGTAAGAGCCATCGGCGCGCGTGAACAGCGCCTCGACGTCTTCGGGAGAGATCAGATCGGCCATGGCCTTTCCCTACCAAAGCGGCCAGTCCGTGCAAGTCAAAGCCCGCTTCCTCTGGCGGCAAATATCCTCGCCGAAGGCAAAACACTCTTCTGGCGCTACTTTCCGAACAAGTCACCCGACCTCGACGCCTTGGGCGCCGCCATCCCCAGATGCGCCCAGGCCCGCGCGGCCAGCATGCGGCCTCTTGGCGTGCGCTGGATCAGCCCCTGCTGGAGCAGGAACGGCTCGATCACTTCCTCCAGCGCGTCGCGGCTCTCGCTCAGCGCGGCGCTCAGCGTCTCGATCCCCACCGGGCCGCCCTGGTAGGCTTCGGCGATCAGTTGCAAATAGCGCCGGTCCGCGCCATCGAGGCCCAGACCGTCCACGCCCAGCCGGGTCAGCGCGCTGTCCGCGAGCCCTTGCGTGATCCGCCCGTCCCCTTCGACCACGGCGAAATCCACCACGCGGCGCAAGAGCCTCCCCGCCACGCGCGGCGTGCCGCGCGCCCGCCGTGCAATCTCCCGCGCGCCCTGCGCCTCGGCTGGAACACCCAGCTTCTGCGCATTGCGCGTGACGATCTCGTGCAACTCGTCCTCGGTGTAGAACTGCAACCGAGTCGGGATCCCGAACCGGTCGCGCAAGGGCGTCGTCAACAGCCCCAGCCGCGTCGTCGCCCCCACCAGCGTGAAAGGCTGCAACTCGATCCGCACCGTCCGTGCCGCCGGCCCCTCGCCGATCACCAGGTCCAGCTCGAAATCCTCCATTGCGGGGTACAGCACCTCTTCCACCGCCGGGTTCAGCCGGTGGATCTCGTCGATGAAGAGAACGTCATTGGCCTCCAGGTTGGTCAGGATCGCGGCCAGGTCGCCCGCCTTGGCCAGCACCGGGCCCGAGGTCATCCGAAACCCCACGCCCAACTCGCGCGCCATGATCTGCGCCAGCGTCGTCTTGCCCAGCCCGGGGGGACCGTGGAACAGCGTGTGGTCCATCGCCTCACCGCGCTGCCGGGCCGACTGGATGAACACCTTCAGGTTCGCCCGCGCCTCCGCCTGCCCGATGAAATCCGCCAGCGCCTGCGGCCGCAAGGCGCGGTCCACATCCTCGGGCAGCGCCTCGGGGCGAAGGGTGGGGTCAGGCTCAGTCATGTGGCAAACGTCCCACGTCCACGCGGCAGGTCGCAAGGCCCGATGAGCGCATGGCCCGTCATCCCTTCGGCGCCAGCAACTTCAGCGCTGCGCGAATGAGGTCGGCCGTCGCCGCCTCCGGCATCTCGCCCGCCGCCTGCGCCACCGCACCCGCCGCCTCGCCCGGGCCGTAGCCGAGGTTCGTCAGCGCCGACAGCGCCTCGGCCTGTGCCGCGCCGTCCGGGGCCTTGGCGGGCGCGGGCTTTGCCACCGGCGCCTCGATCACCTCACCTTCGTCCGCGACCACCTCCGGAGCGGCGACCGACGCGCTCGCGCCCATCGCCATCACTTCCGGCGCCTTGTCCTTCAGTTCGATTACCACGCGCTGCGCCGTCTTGGGGCCGATCCCCTTGGCCGCCTTCACCGCGTTCACGTCGCCCAGCGCAATCGCCCGGCCCACGCCATCCGGCCCCAGCGTGCCCAGAATGGCCAGCGACGCCTTCGCCCCGATCCCCTGCACGCTCATCAGCAGGCGGTGCCATTCCTTCTCGACCAGCGAGGTGAAGCCATAAAGCTGCAAGAGGTCCTCACGCACAAGCAGATCGGTATAAAGCGCCACGTGCTCGCCCGACCCCGGCAGCGCCGCCAAAGTCCGGTCCGAGCAATAGACGAGGTACCCAACCCCTTTCACATCAATCAGAACGTGATCGGCCGCGCGATAGTCGATCCGTCCCGCGATCCGCCCGATCATGCGCGTACCTTCTCTTTCAGCGTGCGCATAGGCCCGTGATGCGCGTGGCAAATGGCAATCGCCAGCGCGTCGGCGGCGTCCGCCCCGGCCAGTTCGACCCCCGGCAGCTGCACGCGCACCATATGTGCCACCTGGTCCTTGCCGGCATGGCCCACGCCCACCACCGTCTTCTTCACCGTGTTGGGCGCGTATTCGCCCACCTCCAGCCCGAACTGCGCCGGCACCAACAGCGCGATGCCCCGTGCCTGCCCCAGCTTCAGCGTGCCGGCCCCGTCCTTGTTGACGAAGGTCTGCTCCACCGCCGCCGCACTGGGCGCGTATTGTCCAATGATATCGGTAAGTTGGCCGTGCAACGACAACAGCCGCGCCGCCAGCGTGCCCCCGTCCCCGTGGCAAATCCCGTTCGCCACATGGGTCAGGCGGCTGCCCTCCATGTCGATCACGCCCCACCCGAGGTTGCGTAGGCCCGGATCGATCCCGATGACCCGCATCTGCACTGCCCGCCCTTGCTTGTTTTTCAACGCCCTAGCACGAAACAAGAACAAACGCCAAGCACTTCCACGCGGCCAACCACCTTTCCGCGTCATGCGCCGCGCGCGGATCACACCGCCTCGACCCCTCTTCGCACAATATGTAAACAGGAAAAATAAAGCGTTAACATGACATTAGGCGAAAAAGACCCATGCAATGCCTGCATAGTGACTATGCGGAAAATGCGTGTTGTCCGACTCCGCCGAACGCCCTAATTCCAGCCTCAGAACAACGAACATACCGACTTACATCAAGGACCATGACAATGGCTGCAATCGACACCACCCGCAGCGTGCACCACGGCGCCCATTTCGGCTCCATCTTCGCGCGCATTTTCGCAACCGTCTCCGCCTGGAACGACGCCCGCGTCACCCGCAACGCGCTCAGCCGCCTTTCGGACCGCGAGCTGGACGATATCGGCCTGTCGCGCGGCGACATCGAACGCGCGATCCGCTAATCCCGGACCGCGCCCGCCCGGCGTCCCCTCCCTGCGCCGGACAGCAAAAAGCCCTGCACGGGACCAACGTGCAGGGCTTTTCGTATGAATAACTTGGCTTGAAATGAGAGGCGTCTTAGGAGGGTTGAGAGGCCAGACGTACAGGAACGTTACTTGATGAAGGGCCGCAGGTACTGCGCGATAAAGCTGGATACCTGGTCCTTTTGCATCACGAAGGCGCCGGCCTGTTCGACCACGGTACCGGTTTTCAGGGCGTCGACCCGCTGGTCGTAGATCGTGCTGCCCAGATGCGCCAGGATCATCGCCTTGAACAGGAACACGCCCAGAACCAGGAACGCCAGACCGCGGACCGAAAAGCCCTGCGCGCGGCGCTTGGGGCGGAAAACGATCAGGCCGTCGCGGGTCACCTTGGCGGAATAACCGTTGGCCAGGCGGGCGCGGTTGCGGTCGATCTTTTTCAGGCGGGCATCGAAGCCCTGATAGGTATTGGTCGCGTTGGTCATGGCAGCGTTCCTAAACTCTGTTCATCCCCGTTCCCTTAATGATGAAACTAGGTTTGAAATGTGGCAATAGTGGGGCACTTGCCTTTAAAAAACTTTTTTTATAAGCGTTTTCAAACACTTTTGCGGGTTATTATCGTCGTCCACTCACCAATCTGATCCCGCGACACCACACTGTTTCCAGCCTCGGTATAAACCGCCGCAACCTCGTCGGCCTGTTCATTTAAAATGCCAGATAGAATCACATGCCCCCCGGGCTTCAGCGCGTAAGTGATTCCCGGCGCCAGCGCGATCAGGGGTGCTTTCAGTATATTCGCGAAGACCAGGTCGAACGGCGCCGCCTCGGTGAGTCCCGGATGCTCCAGCCCTTCGGCCTCCAGGCAGGTCACCCGGCCCACAAGGTCGTTGGCCGCCACGTTGACCTCCGCCACCTCGACCGCGACCGCGTCGATATCACTGGCGAGGATCGTCGCCTCGGGCCAGACCCGCGCAGCCGCCATCGCCAGCACGGCGGTACCGCAGCCCAGATCCAGCACGCTGTCCTGCGGCCCCGCCTCTGCATTCAGCCGGTCCAGCGCCTTCAGACAACCCAGCGTCGTGCCGTGATGCCCCGTGCCGAACGCCATCGACGCCTCGATCAACAGCGGTAGCGCATCCTCGGGTACCTTGTCGGCATCATGGCTGCCGTAGACAAAGAACCGCCCCGCCACCACCGGCGTCAGTTCGCGCTTCACTTTGGCCACCCAGTCCGTCTCGGGCAGTTCGGACACGGTGAAATCCTTGGCCCCGTGCATCGACGCGAGCAGTGCCAGCCCCGCCGCATCCGGTTCCGCCTCGAAATAGCCGCCTACTTCCCACAGGCCTGACCCGTCCTCCAGCTCGAACACGCCCACGCCCGTGGGCTCCGGCGTCAGACGTTCCAGCGCCTCGCCCAGGGCTTCGGCCTCGGATTTGCCGGGCAGGGTCGTCAAAGCGGTGAATGTGGGCATGCAGCCTCCCTTGGCGATAAGGTCACTCCGCCGGGGCGGGCGCCCGGGCGGTCAGGATCGTCTCATACCCCGGTTCGGGGTGACGGGGAATAAGCATCGCAAGGATAAATGACACGCCCGCCATCGCGGCGGCCATCACGAACACCGCCACCGGCGACACCAGCCACAGATAGCCCAGCGTAGCGGGCAAGAACACGGCGGCGATATGGTTGATTGTGAACGCCACCGCGGCGGTGGGCGCGATATCGCCCGGGTCGGCAATCTTCTGGAAATAGGTCTTCAGCGCAAGCGCCAGCGCGAACAGCAGGTGATCTATCACGTAAAGCGTCGCCGCCAGCACCACGCCCCAGCTGAAAAAGTACAGCCCGCCATAGAGCAAAAAGACCAGCGCCAGCCCCGCATACTCGAACAAGAGCGTCGCCCGTTCCCCGAACACATGCACCGCGCGACCCATCAGCGGCGCGAAGACCATGTTGGCCACTAGGTTGATCAGGTAAAGCGCCGTTACCTCGTGCACCTCGAAGCCGAACTTCTCGACCATCATGAAGCCCGCGAAGACGATGAAGATCTGCCGCCGCGCCCCCGACATGAACTGCAGCGCGTAATAGAGCCAATAGCGTCGCCGCAGCACCATCTTCTTGATCTGCGGGTTGGGCGCCTCGAACTGGGGAAAGGCAAAGACGCAATACAATGCGATAAGCACCGTCGCCCCGCCCGCGATCATGTAGACGGTGTTGTAACTCAGATCCAGCGTCTCCCACGTCATCACGATCAGCACGTAAGCCACCAGCGTCGTCCCCGACCCCGCGGCCAGAAGCCAGCCCAGCATCTGCGGCGCGCGTTCCTTCTTCAGCCATTGCAGCTGCAACGACTGGTTCACCGTCTCGAAATAGTGAAACCCGATGGAACTCAGCATCGTGATCGTCAGGATACCGCCCAGCGAGGGGAACCAAGCCGTGATCGCCGTGGCCACACCCAACAGGATCAGCGACACCAGCGCCAGCGTCTGCTCGCGCATGAAGATGATGATGGCGATCACCCCGATGGCCAGAAAGCCGGGGATTTCCCGCACCGTGTGCAGCCAGCCGATATCCGATCCGTCGAACCCCGCCGCCTCGATGACGAAGTTGTTAAGCAGCGCGGACCACGTCGCAAAGGCCAGCGGCATCGCCGCGGCCATCAGGAACAGCAGCGCCACAGGCCGCTTCCACAGCGGCAACTCCCGCGCCAGTTCAAGGGGGTATGTCCTCGCCATGAATACGCTTTACCCCCATCTTTCGGCTTTGACCATTGCTTCGGCTGCAAAGCGACTGTGCGCAGATACGCAACCTGATCTGGATCAAGGCAGCTGGCCCGCCCCCGTGGCATGACCCGACGCAAGGGAAAGGCAAGGATCATGGACGTTCTCGCCCTCGTGGAATGGATCGGCGAAGCCCCGGCGGCGGCGCTCTTGGGCCTCATGACCGGCGTGATCTTCGGCGTCGCGGCACAGCGCTCGCGCTTCTGCCTGCGCGCGGCGTCGGTGGAATTCGCCCGTGGCCGCATGGGCGACCGCATCGCGGTCTGGTTCCTGACCTTCTCGACCGCGGTCGTCTGGGTACAAGGCGCGCAACTGCTCGGCCTCTTTCGCGCGTCCGATGCCCGCATGATGGCCATCCCCGGCAGCTGGTCCGGCGCGGTGATCGGCGGGCTGATCTTCGGCGCCGGCATGGTGCTGGCGCGGGGCTGTCCCGGGCGCCTTCTTGTGCTCGCGGCCACCGGCAACCTGCGGGCCATCACCACCGGCCTCGTCTTTGCCGTCGCGGCACAAATGAGCCTGTCGGGAATGCTTGCGGACCTGCGGACCCAACTGGCCGCGCTCTGGACCACACAAGGCGGCCACAACATGGACCTGCTCAGCACGCTCGGCCTGCCCTCTTACAGCGGCCTGCTGATCGGCCTTGCCTTCGCCGTTCTCGCCCTCGTTGTGGCGCGTCGCAACCGCATCGGCGCCTCCCGCCTGGTCTTTGCCTCCGGCGTGGGCTTCGCCGTCGCGGTCGGATGGGTGTCGACCTTCGCCTTGGCGCAGGTCAGCTTCGATCCCGTCTCGGTCGAAAGTGCGACGTTCAGCGGCCCGTCGGCCAACACCCTGATGTTCTTTCTGGTCTCCGACCCGGTGCTGAACTTCGATATCGGCATGGTCCCTGGCGTGTTCCTCGGCTCCTTCCTCGCGTCGTCCTTCGCCCGAGAATTCCGCTTCCAGGGCTTCGAGGACGCCGCCAACATGCGCCGCATGATGACCGGCGCTGTGATGATGGGCTTCGGCGCGATGCTGGCCGGGGGCTGCTCCATCGGCAACGGCGTCACCGGGGCCTCGATCTTCGCCGGCACCGCGTGGCTGGCGCTCTTCTCGATGTGGATCGGCGCGATGGTGACCGATTTCCTGGTGGATCAACGGGGCGTGGGCGCGCAACCTGCGTAGGGTGGGTGAAAACCCACGCGGACCACGCGACGCCCCCACCCCCGTCCCGGACTTGATCCGGGACCTCGCCCAAGCCGCCTCTACATGAAACTCTGCGGATCGATATCCACCGCCAGCCGGAACTGGCTTGATCCTTTCACCGGCGCGATCCACTGCGCCAGCGCGCCTTGCAAGGCCACACCCTTCGGCGCCTTCACCAACAGACGTACCCGGTGCCGCCCCCGCACGCGGGCAATCGGCGCCGGCGCCGGCCCAAACACCTGCGCCCCCACAGCCCGGATCGGGCCATCGTTGCGCGCCAGCGCGTTGCCGATATCGAACGCTTCCTGCATGTCCGTCGAGGACAGAATGATTCCGGCCATCCGCCCGAACGGCGGCACGCCCGCGTGCTGCCGCTCCCCGGCCTCGGCCCGCCAGAAACCCTCCTCATCCCCGGTCAGGATCGCCCGGATCACCGGATGCTCGGGCTGGAAAGTCTGCAAGAGCGCGACTCCGGCCTTCTCGGCCCGCCCCGCGCGTCCCGCCACCTGCCGCATCAGCTGGAACGTCCGCTCGGCGGCGCGCAAATCCGACCCCTGCAAACCCAGATCGGCATCGATCACACCCACCAGCGTCAGGTTAGGAAAGTTGTGCCCCTTCGCCACCAGCTGCGTGCCAACGATAATATCCGCGCCCCCCGCCGCGATCTCTTCGATCTGCGCCTTCAGTGCCCGGGCCGAGCCGAACATGTCCGACGAGAGCGTCGCCACCCGCGCCTCGGGGAAAAGCGCCACGGCCTCTTCCGTCATCCGCTCCACGCCGGGACCCACGGCGGCCAGCTTGCCCGCCACCTCGCAGGCCGGACAGGCCTCGGGCATCGGCTTGGTCTCCCCGCATTGATGGCACATCAGCCGCTTCAGGAACCGGTGCTCGACCATCCGCGCGTCGCAATGATCGCACCCCACCTGGTGCCCGCAGGCCCGGCAGATCGTCACCGGCGCATAGCCCCGCCGGTTGAGGAACAAGAGCGACTGCTCGCCGCGTTCCAACCGCGCCTCCACCGCAGTCCGTAGGGTGGGTGAAACCCACGCGTTGCTGGCCAGCCGCTCGTCGCGCATATCCACCGCGCGCAGCTCCGGCATCACCGCCGGTCCGAACCGCGCCGTCAAGTCCAGCCGCCGGTACTTGCCGGCTTGCGCATTGGCCCATGTCTCAAGGCTCGGCGTGGCCGAGGCCAGCACCACCTGCGCCGCGCACAGGCTGCCGCGCAGCACCGCCATGTCGCGGGCATTGTAGAGCACCCCGTCCTCCTGCTTGTAGGACGTGTCATGCTCCTCATCGACGACGATTAGCCCCAGGTCCTGAAACGGCAGGAACAGCGCCGACCGCGCGCCCACAACCAGCTGGCACTGTCCCTGTCCCACCATCTTCCAGATGCGCCGCCGCTCGGTCATTGTCACGCCCGAATGCCACTCGGCGGGCTTCACCCCGAACCGCGCCTGCACCCGCGTCAGGAACTCCGAGGTCAGCGCAATCTCCGGCAACAGCACCAGCGCCTGCCGACCCTGCGCGATGCATTCCGCGACGGCTTCCAAATACACTTCCGTCTTGCCCGACCCGGTCACGCCGCGCAGTAGGGTCGTGCCGAATTCCCCGTCGCGCAGCCCTGCCCTCAACGCCTCGGCCGCCGCAGCCTGATCCTCCGTCAGCGCCGTCCCCGGCCGCGCCGGATCCAATCGTGGAAAGGGCGCATCCCGCGGCGTGTCCTCTTCCCGCACCACCCCCTGCTTCACCAAGCCCTTCACGACCGACGACGTCACCCCGGCCATGTCGCTCACTTCCTTCAGGGTAAAGCCAAGCCCGCCATATTCCTCCAGCACCGCAATCACCTTGCGCCGTGCCTCGGTGTCACGGTCGGGCCGCCCCTCGCCCAGACGATAGATCTTTTGCATCGACGGCGGATCACCCAACCCCGGCGCGCGCGTCGCCAGCCGCAGCATCGCGGGCAGCGGCGTCAGCGTGTAATCGGCGGCCTTCTGGATGAACGCCTGCAACTCCTCGCGCATGGGTGCGGCGTCCAGCACCCGGATGACCGACCGTATCTTCGACAGCTCGTAGTCGCCCTGACCCGGCCCCCAGACCACGCCCAATACCTTGCGCGGTCCCAGTGGCACCTCGACGAACGCGCCAAGATGGCACCCCCCCTCCGGCGCCTTGTAATCCAGCACCCGGCCCAAAGGCTGCGTCGTCAGAACGCCCACCAACTGGCCGGTCTCGAAAAAACTTGCACCGGAATACGTCAAAAACGGCGACCTTCGTCACGAGGTCCCGGGTCAGGCCCGGGACAGGGGTTTCGGGCGCATACCTTATGAGGTAAAGCATCCGACAGGAAACCCCAACGCGGCCGAGAGAGGGCCTTTCGAGATGAAATTCTTCGTAGACACCGCCGACGTCGACGCCATCAAGGAACTGAACGACCTTGGCATGGTCGACGGCGTCACCACCAACCCCTCGCTGATCCTCAAATCGGGCCGCGACATCCTCGAAGTGACCAAGGAAATCTGCGACATCGTCGAAGGCCCGGTCTCGGCCGAGGTCGTCGCCGTCGAGGCCGACCAGATGATCGAGGAAGGCCGCAAGCTGGCCAAGATCGCCGACAATATCACGGTGAAAGTCCCCCTCACCTGGGACGGGCTGAAGGCCTGCAAGGTCCTCGCGGGCGAGGGCAACATGGTCAACGTCACGCTGTGTTTCTCCGCCAACCAGGCGCTGCTGGCGGCCAAGGCGGGGGCCACGTTCATCTCGCCCTTCATCGGGCGGCTGGACGATATCAACCTCGACGGGATGGACCTCATTGGCGACATCCGCACGATCTATGACAACTATGGCTACGAGACGCAGATCCTCGCCGCCTCGATCCGCACGGTGAACCACGCCACCCAGTCGGCCCTGATCGGCGCTGACGTGATGACCGCGCCGCCGGACGTGATCAAGAAAATGGCGTCGCACCCGCTCACCGACAAGGGGCTGGAAGCGTTCCTGGCGGACTGGGAAAAGACCGGCCAGAAGATTCTGTAAACTGCGGCCCGCAAGGGCCAGACCGTTTCCGGACGATTTCCAAGGTCGCGCGTCCCGGCGCGCGGCCCGGTATGCGCCGATGGTCGCTCAAGCACCTGCTCGATGGTGCCGCGCCAAGCAAGAAACCCGCTGTTCGCGGTGCAGTACCAAGGTCGGCTCCTCGCACATTCATACCGTTCACGACGGAGGCGAGCGTCAGCCCCCAGGGTGGCGATCCGACGGCAATTCCAAAGCACTTTATGCCTGCCAGATACATCCTCAAAATGATCGTTGCGCCCAACCTCAGCCAAATCGCCAGCCCGTGGGAGGGGCTGACGATAGCCGGGCCGCTTCGCGGCTGTTAACCGGCTGGGGGCTATACACCAATATCTCGCAAGGACTCAGGGCAGTCTTCCGCCACGCCAACTCCAACCGCGCGACAGCCAATGTTTCTGGTGGCTGCCAAAAGCGGCAACCGCGGCCCGTCCGCCAAAGACCGGTGGCGCGAAAAAGGCCTGTGTCACGAGCAAGAAGGCGCACACCCATCACGTACTTGCCGTCCAATACATGCAGGCAGCGCACCGCGCACATGGATCACGCGGTCGGTAAAAATCCGACCATTTCCAAGAAAATTATTGCGGCACCACCCCGCCGCATCTGATAAGCTTCCTAAAAATAATCAGAGGCAAAAATGAGCAGCAAGCCCGAGATCAACGACCAGGTGCGCGACCATATCATTGCGCAACCCGATGTTATCCTTGAAGACCAAGACCTTATGCGCGCCCTCATCGCCGCGAACGAACGCGCGATGGGCAACAATATCGTCGATTTGCGCGGCATCGCCATGGACCGGCTCGAGGCGCGGCTGGAACGGCTGGAGGACACCCACCGCTCGGTCATCGCCGCCGCGTACGAAAACCTCGCCGGCACCAACCAGGTGCACCGCGCCATCCTGCGCATGCTCGACCCGGTCGAGTTCGAGGACTTCCTGAAGGATCTCGGCGGAGACGTCGCCACCATCCTGCGCGTCGACTGCGTCAAGCTGGTACTGGAATCCGTCCAGAACGACGACGATCCCGCCGTCAAGCGACTGGGCGACGTGCTGTCCGTGGCCGAACCCGGCTTCATCGAACACTATCTCGGCGCTCGCCACTCCGGCCCCGTGCGCCAGGTCACCCTGCGCCAGGTCCACGAAGGCGACCCCCGCATCTATGGCCGCGAGGCCGAGTTCATGCGCTCCGAGGCGTGCCTGCTGCTCGATTTCGGCGAGAACCGCCTGCCCGGCTTGCTGGTCTTGGGCTCCGAGGACCCGCACCAGTTCAGCCCGCAACAGGGCACCGACCTTCTGTCCTTCTTCGCGGGCATCTTCGAACGGGCCATGCGCCGCTGGCTGTCATGATTTCGGCCGCGGCCCGCGACGCGCTTCAGGCCTGGCTCGATCATCAAAAATCGCTGCGCGGCGCCTCCCCCCATACGCTCGATGCCTATTCCCGCGACGTCGCGGATTTCCTCGCCTTCATGACCGAGCACAAAGGCGAGTCTCAGGGCCTCGGCGCGCTGGCCAAGCTCACCGTCTCCGACATGCGCGCCTGGATGGCGTTCACACGGGGCCGCGACGTGGGCGCCCGCAGCCTCGCGCGCAAGCTCTCGGCGGTCAAAAGCTTCTTCCGCTGGCTGGCCGAGCGCGAAGGCGTCGATCCGGCCGCAGTCCTTGCCGCCCGCGCGCCCAAGTTCCAGCGCAAGCTGCCCCGGCCCCTGTCGCCGGACGCTGCGCGCGAGGTGATCGAGACCACCGAAACCCAGCATCCCACCACCTGGATCGCCGCCCGCGACCAGGCCGTGATTACCCTCCTTTACGGCTGCGGCCTGCGGATATCCGAGGCGCTCGGCCTGACGGGCCGCACCCTGCCCGTGGGCGACAGCCTGCGGATCGTCGGCAAGGGCGGCAAGGAACGCATCGTGCCGGTCATCGCCCCCGCCCGCGCGGCCCTCGCCCGCTACATCGACCTCTGCCCCTACCCGACCGAGCCCGACACGCCGCTCTTTCGCGGCGCGCGCGGCGGGGCGCTCTCGCCCCGCGCGGTACAGAAACTCATGGCCAGCGTCCGGATGCAGCTTGGCCTGCCCGCCACGGCCACGCCCCACGCCATGCGCCACAGCTTCGCCACGCATCTGCTGAACGCCGGCGGCGACCTGCGCGCGATCCAGGAACTGCTGGGCCACGCCTCCCTGTCGACCACCCAGGCCTACACGGCCGTCGACACCGCCCGCCTGATGGAAGTCTACAACCAGACCCACCCCAAGGCCCGCACCCCCCGCAAGGCCTGACCCTGTCAGCCCAAAGCCACAAAGCCCCCACCAGACGCCGCACGCATGGATTTGCAATTGCATCCCTGCGCCCGATCCCCCATCACGGGTGCCATGAGCCTGCGTATGAAAGCCCTCCTCGTGCATCTGCTGACCGCCACAGGTGCGGTCTTCGCCATGCTGGCGATGCTGGCGGCCATTCAGGAGAAATGGTCGCTGATGTTCCTCTGGCTCGTGGTGGCCTTCGCGGTGGACGGCATCGACGGGCCGCTGGCGCGCAAATACGATGTAAAGACCAACTTCCCGCTCTTCGACGGCGTGCTCTTGGACCTCATAATCGACTACCTGACATACGTCTTCATCCCCGCCTTCGCGCTCTTTGAATTCGGCCTGCTGCCCGGCTGGACCGGCTGGGTCGCGATCATCATCATCACTTACTCCTCGGCGCTCTATTTCGCCGACTCGCGAATGAAAACCAAGGACAACTCGTTTTCGGGCTTCCCCGGCTGCTGGAACATGCTGGCGATCGTGCTCTTCGCGATCGAGCCCAACTTCTGGGTCTCGCTTACCATCGTGACGCTGCTGGCGGTGTCGATGTTCCTGCCGCTGAAATTCATCCACCCCGTGCGCACCAAGCGCTGGCGCTGGATTTCCCTGCCGATGATCATCGCCTGGACTTTCTTCGCCGGATGGGCCGCCTGGGTCGATTTCCACCCCGAAAGCTGGGCACATTGGGGCCTCGTGGTGACGTCCGTCTACCTCACCCTCGCAGGCGTCGCACAACAGCTGATCCCTGAACGCATCGCCTAGAGCAACAGCCCCGCCGCCCCCTCGTGGCGCAGCAGCCAGACCTTGGTCTCGATCCCGCCCGCGCCGGAATAGCCGCCCAAGCCAGCGGCGCCCAAAACCCTGTGACACGGGATGATCACCGGGATCGAATTGCCGCCGCAGGCGCCGCCCACCGCCTGCGCGGGCACGCCCAGTGCCCTCGCGATGTCGCCATATTCCCGCGTCTCGCTCCATGGGATCGCCAGCATCTCGGCGCAGACCTCGCGCTAAAACTCCGACCCTTCGGGCGCCAGCGGCAAATCGAACGCCCGCAACCGCCTTTCGAAATACGCCGCAAGCTGCGCACAGGCCTCTTCCAGTTCGGGCCGCGCCTCCGCCGCCCCGGCCTGCCCCCAGCCCAAACCGACGATCGATGCGCCGTCGCTCGTTACCCGCAACGGACCCACCGGGCTCTCCATCCCGGCCTCGAAAACCGCCCCCGGCTTTTTCTTGCCAAAAATACTCAAATCACGCCTTCTCGGACCCGACGCCTCACTCGGTATTGAGCAGCACCGCCTCCACCCGTCGGTTCGCCTCGCGCCCCGCCTCCGTCAGGTTCGAGGCGACGGGCGAAAGATACCCCATCCCTTCCGCCGCCAGCTGGCTGCGCGGAATGTCAAACTCCGACACCAGCCGCTCCAGCACCGCCGCCGCCCGGCGCCGCGACAGCGCGGCGTTGTTCTCCAGGGAACCTACCGTGTCGGTGTGTCCCACCAGTGCCACGCGCCGCGCCGGGTCTTCGCGCAGAAACGCCGCCAGCGCCTGCAAGGACGGGTACGGGCCGGGCCCCAAAGACACCGTGCCGCTCTCAAAGTCGAGGTCCGACAGAACCGCATGCCCGGTCTGCATCAACCGCTCCGCCAGCGGTCCCGCTGCCGCGTCCGGCATGGCGCCGGTCGTCACCGTCTCCTGACCTGCCGCGCTGTCATCGGCGGTCAGGCTCCCGGTCGCGGCCTCGGACTGCGCCAGCCTTATCACCTGTATATAGCCGCTGCCCGACACCTGGCTGACCAGCACGGTCACGTAATCCGACACCCCGTCGTCGCCCTCCTTGCGGGCCGACAGGAAGCGATAGTCGCGCAGGTCCACGAACATGTCCGGTGCCGGCAGAACAGGCGTGTTGAACCGGAAATCAAAGCCGCCGCATTCCCGCGCCGCGCAATCCAGCATGATGGAATATCCCGCCTCGACGATCTGTCGCCGCAGGGGCCGCTGCAATTGCAGGCTGGTCAGCCCCGGCGCATCCAGCCGCCACGCCTGCTGCAGGAAAAACCCTTCGGCGTCGATCGCCGGGATCTGCCCGTCGGCAAAGACATCCGTCGGCACAAGATAGGCTTCGGCAGCCCGGCGCACCTCCCGGGTCATCGTGGCGCCCTGCGGCAAGGTCAGCTCCAGCGCCCCGGCGCCACCAGCGGCCCACAGGCCCAGCGCAATCGCCGAAATGGCCGCCCGCCGCCCCACCGTCAGCGGGCCTGTCCGTGGTATTCGGGATTGGGTTTCATGCCCGTGGCACTGGCCATCCGGTTCGACATGCTGAAAAAGCCCACCACGGCGGCGATATCCCAGATATCGCGCTCGGAAAAGCCCGCATCACGCAGCGCCTGCCGGTCGGCCTCCACCGTCTCGGCGCTCGCCTTGGTGACCTTCTCGGCAAATTCCAGCATCGCCGTCTGCCGCGCGTCCAGATCAGCGGCGCGCCAGTTCATCACCATCGCCTCGCCCAGGGCCGGGTCGCCCGACAGCGCGCGGACAGCGGCGCCATGCGCCACCTGGCAATACCAGCAGCGATTGATCGAGCTGACCACCACGGCAATCATCTCGCGCTCCAGCTTGCTCAGGCCACTGTCACCCAGCATCAGCTCGTTATACATTGCCGTAAAGGCGTTCAGCTTCTCGATATCGAACGCATAGGCCCGCAGCACGTTCGGGATCATGCCCAGCTTGTCCTTGCAGACATCGAAATATTTCTGCGTGTCCTCGGGCAGCGGGTCCGCCATCGGCAGGTTCAGGGCAGTGGGCAGATCATCCTGGCTCATTTGGTGCGGGCGTCCTTCTTGATACGGTAATGGTACTGTCCCACAAGCGTCATCCCGAGGGAAGAGTAGAGCGCATTGGCCGCGTCGTTCGCGATGGTGCACAGCACGCTCACATGCGTCGCCCCCTGACCGGCGGCCCAATGCGCCGCGTGATGCGTCAGGTGCCGCCCCAGCCCCCCGCGCCGCTCGCCCTTGCGCACTTCCAGCGCGTGGATCATCGCCACCCCGTCCGAGATCGCGACGAACCCGGTGGCCGCGGGCCGGTTCGCGGTCCGCCCGAACAGCGAGGTCTTGGGCCCCTCGACCCGGCGCATCACGTCGACGCGCCCTGGGCCGATGCCACCTTCCTTCCAGATATCCAGCTGGATCGCCATCGGCTCCCACAAATCGAATGTCGTCACCGGCGGCGGGTCCTTGGCGGTCAGCGTGGCAACCGGGCAGACATACATGTTCACCGGGTCGATCACATCATACCCGGCGGCCCGCAGCATCGCATCCAGCGACTCGTCGCCATGCCGGATCATGAACAGCAGGTCCTGCCCCATTTGCCGCATCTTTGCCTCGGCCTCGGGCAGCGCGTCGCGGCCGACCGGCGTGCCCGGCTCGCGCAGCGTCGCCGCCGACACCCGCTTGCCGCCGCCTCTACCGTCGCGCAGGGTCCAAGGGCCCGCATCCAACATCTCGGCGGCAGGCCATGTGGCCTCCGTCACGGCATAAAGCGCCTTGGCATCGGGCAACCCGCTCATGCCGGAAACGCCTCTTCCAGTTCCTTCATGGCACGTGTCACCTCCGCTTCGTCCTGTCCCCGGATCACCACGTTCACCCCGAAACGCCCGTTCACGATAAACGGATACGACCCGAACGACAGCGCGTCATACCGCTCCGCCAATGCGCCCAGCGGCCCCGCGATGTCGCCCTCGCCGCGCTCCACTCGCAAGGTCTGCGACACCACCGGCTGCCCGCCCGTCAGTGTCGGCAACAGCCCCTCGACCATCGCCTCGAATATCTTGGGTACACCGGCCATCACATGCACGTTCTCCAACGTGAACCCCGGCGCTCCGCTCACTGGGTTGTCGATCAGCGTGGCCCCCTCCGGCACCCGCGCCATGCGCAGTCGCGCCTCGTTGATCTCCAGCCCCTGCTTCTCGTAATGCGCCTCGAGGATCTTCCGCGCATCGTCCCGCACCCCGATTGGCAGGCCAAAGGCCGCCGCCACGTTCTCGGCGGTGATGTCGTCATGGGTGGGACCGATCCCGCCCGAGGTGAACAGATGGTCGAACGCCCCCGCCAACGCCTTTACCGCGTCTCGGATGGCGCCCGGGTCATCCGCCACCACCCGCACTTCCAACAGGTCGATCCCATGCTCGGTCAGCCGCCCGGCCAAGTGATGCATGTTGGCATCGCGCGTGCGGCCCGACAGGATCTCGTCACCGATCACCAGCATCGCGGCGGTAGGGTTGGGCATGGCGGCTCTCCTTGCGGCAGGTCTTGCTCCGGTATAGGCATGGCCGATGCGCTTTCAAACCCCTCTTGAGCCGGCCACGCTGATCCGCCGCTACAAACGCTTCCTCGCCGATATCCGGCTGGACGACGGGCGCGAGGTCACGGCCCATTGCGCCAATCCCGGCTCGATGATGGGGCTGGCGGACCCGGACACCCGCATCTGGGTCGAACCCAACGACGACCCGAAGAAGAAGCTGAAATACGGCTGGCGGCTGGTCGATCATGGGCATGGGCATTTCACCGGCGTCGACACCGGCCTGCCCAACAAGGCCCTCAAGGCCGCGCTGACCGCCCGCGACATCCCGGAACTCGCCGCCTACGACACCGTCCTGCCCGAACAGAAATACGGTCAAAACAGCCGGATCGACTTCCTTTTGTGCGGCCAGGAGCTGCCCGACGCCTATGTCGAGGTCAAATCCGTCACCCTGTCGCGTGAACCGGGCCTTGCGGAATTCCCCGACAGCGTGACCGCCCGCGGCGCCAAGCACCTGCGCGAACTGGCGGAAATGGCCCGCGCAGGCCACCGCGCCGTGCTCTTCTACCTCGTCCAGCGCACCGACTGCACGCGCCTGACCGTGGCCGCCGATATCGACCCCGCCTATGCCGAGGCGCTGCTCATGGCTCGCCTCGCCGGGGTCGAGGTTCTGGCCTATGATTGTGCAATTACCCCCGAAGAGGTCGAAATTCGGCGCACATTACCCCTGCGATGACGCGCCCCTCTGGTTCTCGGGACGAAATCGGCCTACATACACTTCAAAGAATTGACTCGCATGGACCCAGACGTGAACGAACAGCACCGAGGCAGACTGACCCGCGACGGCATCCGCATCCACGAGGCAGCGGATTTCGCCGGTATGCACAAGGCCGGTGCGCTCGCGGCCGAGATTCTGGACCAGGTCGCCGACCTCGTGGAGGTGGGCCAGACCACCGCCGTTCTGGACAAGTTCATCGAGGACAAGGTCACCGAGGCCGGCGCGAAATCCGCCACCATCGGCTACAAGGGCTATCAGCACGCCAGCTGTATCAGCGTCAATCACGTGGTCTGCCACGGCATCCCCGGCGACAAGAAGCTGAAGGATGGCGACATCCTGAACATCGACGTCACCGTGATCGTCGACGGCTGGTACGGCGATACCTCCCGCATGTATGTCGCGGGCAAGCGCAACCGCAAGATCGAGCGCCTGATCCAGATCACCCATGACAGCCTGATGAAGGGGATCGAAGCGGTCAAGCCCGGCAACACCTTCGGCGATATCGGCCATGCGATCCAAAGCTTCGTCGAAGGCCAGCGCATGAGCGTGGTGCGCGATTTCTGCGGCCACGGGTTGGGTCGGGTGTTCCACGCGCCCCCCAACGTGCTGCATTACGGTCGCGCGGGCACGGGTCCCACGCTCGAGGAAGGCATGTTCTTCACCATCGAGCCGATGGTGAACCTCGGCCGCCCCGAGACCAAGGTGCTCTCCGACGACTGGACCGCCGTCACCCGCGACCGCTCCCTTTCGGCGCAGTTCGAGCATTCCATCGGCGTCACGGCGGACGGGTGCGAGATCTTCACGCTGTCGCCCGGCAACCGCTTCCATCCGACTTGGCGCGATTAGCGGCGAGACGGCAAAGGCGTTCAACCTACAAAAGAAGACGTGCGTAGGGTGGGTGAAAACCCACGCGTCCCCCGCGCTATCGCTTAACCCACTTCATCACCTGCACCAGCCCCCCGGCCAACAGCCCCCAGACAGCCCCGCCCAGCCCGAACACCGTCACGCCCGAGGCCGTGACCACAAAGGTGATCACCGCCGCCTCGCGATACTCCGCATCGCCCAGCGCGGCAGCCGTCGAATTGGCAAACACGCTCAACAGCGCCACACCGGCCACGCTCGCCATCACCATCGGCGGCGCCAGCCCCGCAAAAGCCGTGATGACCCCGGCAAAGATGCCCAGAATGCAGTAAAACACCCCCGCCATCACCGCCGACCAATAGCGCAACCCTGCATCCGGGTGGCTGTCCTCGTCCGCGCACATCGCTGCGGTGATCGCCGCCAGACAGGTCTGCGGCGCGCCCCCCGGCGCCGACAAAACGCTGAACCCGCCGACGACACTCAAGAGCGGCCCCGGCTCCGGCGCGTATCCATGCGCCCGCATCACGGCCAGCCCGGGAACGTTCTGCGTTGCCATCGTCACCACGTAAAGCGGCAGACCAATCCCCACCACCGCCGCTAGCGAAAACTCCGGCACCACAAAAACTGGCGCCGTCACCCAGCCCCCGGCGTCGAACGCGCCCATATCGCCATAGATCAGCACCGTGATCCCCGCCGCCACGACCGCGCCCGGCACTGCCAACAGCTTGTTGATCCGGCCCAGCACGAACCACGCCGCCAGGATCGGCGCGATCACCCCCGGCGTCTCGACCACCGCCAGCACCGGCGTGATCACCAGCGGCAGCAGCACGCCCCCCAACATCGCCTGCGCCAGCGGCGCCGGTATCGCCGCCGCCAGCCGCCCCAAAGGCCGCCAAAGGCCCGAGATCACCGTCAAAGCCCCTGCCACGAAAAACCCGGCCACCGCGCCGGAAAACCCGGCTTCGACGGGTGCCGTCACGGCCAGCAGCGCCGCCCCCGGCGTCGACCACGCGACCGAGGCGGGCATCTTGGTCCAAAGGCTCAGCACGATTCCCGCCAGCCCCATCGCCAGCGCCGCCGCCATCAGGCCTGACGCCGCCTGCGCCGAGGTCGCCCCGACAGCGGCCAGCCCCTGCAACACGATGGGAAAGGAACTGAAGAACCCGACCATGGCCACCACGAACCCGGTCGAAATCGTCTGAACGGGTGGCATCACGTCTCTCCTTCGGCCTGCCCGAGCCGGATCGGCCCCTTGGCCGCGACCGGATCAACGGCCACACCTTTCTGCGTCGCCACCAGCGGCAACCCTGCCGCCACAGCGCGCACCCGCGGCATCAGGTCCCGCCACTCATCCGACAAGGCCCGCGCCGCCTCGGACGGGCAAAACGTCTTGCCCGCCCCACGCTCACGCGCCAGCCGCATCAGTTCGTCGGCAATCTCGTCATCCGTCATCGGCCGTAGGGTGGGTGAAAACCCACCTTCACCCCAACGCCTCGTTACACCGCGCACAGGTTCCCGGATGCGCATGCGTGCCAACGTCCGGCAGGATCTTCCAGCAGCGCTGGCATTTCTCGCCCGTCGCACGCTCGAACACCACGGTCACGCCGTTCACCTCTGGCAGCCGGTACGCCTCCGCAGGGCTGGGATCGTCGGTCAGCCGGATATCGGAGGTGATGCAGATATCGTCGAAATTCACCGATTTCAGCACCTCCAGCGCATCGGCATCCCGCACATGCACGACCGGCGCGGCCTCCAGCGACGCCCCGATCACCTTGTCGGTCCGCTGCACCTCCAGCGCCGCCGTCACCACGCGCCGCGCCTGCCGCACCGTGGCCCATTTCGCCGCCAGCGGCTCGTTCAGCCATTCCTTCGGCGTCTCCGGGATATCCACCAGGTGCACGGAACTGTCCTCGCCCGGGAAGCGCTCCAGCCAGACCTCTTCCATGGTGAACACCAGCACCGGCGCCAGCCACGTGGTCAGGCGGTGGAACAGGATGTCCATCACCGTCCGCGCCGCCCGCCGGCGGGGCGTGTCCCCGTCGCAATAAAGCGCATCCTTGCGGATATCGAAATAGAACGCCGACAGCTCCACCGTGGCGAAGTTGAACAGCGCCTGGAACACCCCCTGGAAATCATAGGCGGCGTAACCCGTGCGCACCCGGTGATCCAGTTCCGCCAGCCGGTGCAGCACCCAGCGCTCCAGCTCCGGCATGTCGGCGGGCTCGACCCGGTCCGCGTCGCTGAAATGGCTCAACGCTCCCAGCAGGAAGCGCATCGTGTTGCGCAGCCGGCGATAGCTGTCGGCGGTCCCTTTCAGGATTTCCGGCCCGATGCGCTGATCGTTGGTGTAATCCGTCTGCGCCACCCAAAGCCGCAGGATATCCGCGCCATACTGCTTGACGACCTCCTCGGGCACGATCGTGTTGCCGAGCGACTTGGACATCTTGTTGCCCTTCTCGTCCAGCGTGAACCCGTGGGTCAGCACGCCCCGATACGGCGCATGTCCCGTCGTGCCGCAGGATTGCAACATCGACGAATGGAACCACCCCCGGTGCTGGTCGGTGCCTTCCAGGTAGAGGTCCGCCATCCCGTCCTCGGACCCGTCCGCGCGGTCGCGCAGAACGAACGCATGGGTCGAGCCGGAGTCGAACCAGACGTCGAGAATGTCGTCGACCTTCTCCCACTCTCCGGGGTCATAGTCATTGCCCAGGAACCGCTCCTTGGCCCCGTCCTTGTACCACGCATCCGCGCCTTCGGCCTCGAACGCCTCCAGGATGCGCGCATTGACCTTTTCATCCCGCAGCAGGAAGCCCTCATCCGTCGGCATCGCGCCTTTCCTGACGAAGCAGGTCAGCGGCACGCCCCAGGCCCGTTGCCGCGACAGAACCCAATCGGGGCGCGATTCCATCATCGAATACAGTCGATTGCGCCCGGTCTTCGGTGTCCACTGCACCTTGTCGATCTCGGTCAGGGCACGTTCCCGGATGGTGGTGCCACTCTCGTCCTGCCCGTCACCGACGGCCTTGTCGATCGCAGCAAACCACTGTGGCGTGTTCCGATAGATCACCGGCGCCTTCGACCGCCAGCTATGGGGATACGAGTGCTTGATCTTGCCCCGCGCCAGCAGGCCGCCGACCTCGACCAGCTTGTCGATGATCGTCTTGTTGGCGTTGCCCTCCTTGCCCTTGCGGTCAAGGATATAGGTCCCGCCAAAGAACGGCAGGTCGGCGCGGAAGCCGCCATCGTCCATCACGTTATAGGTGATGACTTCTTCCAATTCGCCGCGACCGCGGAAAAGCTCGTATTCCTCCATCCCGTGCGACGGCGCGCAATGGACAAAGCCTGTACCTTCCTCGTCGGTGACGAAGTCTGCAGGAAGAAACTTCCGAGGTTCGTCCCAGTAGCCATCTGATTTTTCAGCTCCCGCAAGCGGGTGAGAAATTGACAGGCTAGCAAGCTCCTCCTGACTTACGCTTCTCACCCGCGTCCACTGATCATCATTCAGCCGCGCCCGATCCATGACGTCGCCGGCCAGCTTGTCGGCCAGGATGAACCTGTCGCCCACATTGGCCCAACATTCGTCCGGCGTGCCCGTGACCTCGTAAAGGCCATAGGCGATGTCCTCACCGTAAACCACCGCCTTGTTCGAAGGCATGGTCCAGGGTGTCGTGGTCCAGATAACAACGAATGCCCCTTGCGCCGACTCGACTTCTTCCCCAGTCGAAAGAACGATTTTGTCTGTCATTTTCCCCTCACCAGGAAAATTGACAAAGTCAGTGGTATATACGTCGACAACCTCGAACTTCACCCAGACGGTAAAGCTCTCCTTGTCGTGGTACTCCACCTCCGCCTCGGCCAGCGCGGTCTTCTCCACCGGCGACCACATCACCGGCTTCGAGCCCTGATACAAAGTCCCGTTCATCAGGAATTTCTGGAATTCCTCCGCGATGATCCGCTCGGCGCGGAAATCCATCGTCAGATAGGGCTTTTCCCATTTCCCGGTCACACCCAGCCGCTTGAACTCGTCGCGCTGGATGTCGATCCAGCCTTCGGCGAACTTGCGGCATTCGGCGCGGAAATCGACGATATCCACGGCGTCCTTGTTCTTGCCCTTCTTGCGGTACTGCTCCTCGATCTTCCATTCGATCGGCAGACCGTGACAGTCCCAGCCAGGGATGTACCGCGCATCGCGCCCCATCATCTGCTGGGACCGCACAACCATATCCTTCAGGATCTTGTTCAGCGCGTGGCCGATATGCAGGTGCCCGTTGGCGTAAGGAGGCCCGTCATGCAGGGTAAACGGCTGGCGGGTCTCGGCTGTCGCCTTCTCGCGCAGGCGGTCATAGACCTTCAGGCCGTTCCACCGCTCCAACCACTCGGGCTCGCGCTTGGGCAGGCCCGCGCGCATCGGGAAATCGGTCTGGGGCAGGTTCAGCGTGTCTTTGTAATCGGGTGTGTCAGAACACATCTGTGACGTCCTTTGTCACTGGCATTTCAATCTTTGGGTGGGGGCGGCGCGGTGGTCCATGCGCCTTGTCCCGGCGGCTCGTCTGTTTCAGAGCGCCGGGCATGTAATTCGAATGATGATCGCAAAGCGGGTCATGATGGGGGGCGTTATAGGTGGCCGAGTTCCAAGGGGCAAGCCGTAGAACCCCGGCTCACCGCTCGGGCCCAAGACTTTTCGGAAAAGTCTTGGCAAAAGCCTTCTCAAGGCTTTTGCAACGCCCGCTCCGTTAAGCCGCCGGATCGGCAAAATCCGCACCGTCGGCACACCACCCGGATACCGACGCAATACCGACGTGCCGATGTCCCGCAATCTCGCGGCGTTAACCATGTTTCCCGAATCGCGTTTCCCATTGCATCCGGCCTTTCAAGTGGCCAGATTCACCCCCATGATACCGGCCCTGCCACCACGTTTCGACATCACCCGCGCCGAGATCGAGCGCGTGGTCTCGGCCTTCTACGCCGCCTGCCGCGCCCATCCCGGCCTGGCCCCTGTCTTTGCCGCGCATGTCGTTGACTGGCCCGCGCACGAGGCGCGTGTCAGCGATTTCTGGGCCAACACGATCCTGCACGAGCGGTGCTACGTGGGCAATGCCATGCAGGCCCATGTGCAGGCGGGCAATGTCAAACCGGGCATGTTCTCGACATGGCTCGACCTCTTCGACAGCACCCTGCATTCCGAGCTGCCCCCGGCCAAGGCCGCCGCCTGGTCGGCGCTCGCCCACCGCATCGGCCAGACCCTGCGCGCCGGCGTCGTGAACCGCGAGACCCATCCCGGCGGCATCCCAAAACTCGGCAACCCGTTCTGACGCACGCAAGGGCGACCGGACGTTAAGGTTTTGCTGTCAGACTGGACACAGTCTTGAGGTCAGTCCGGCCTTCTGGCGAAAATACGGACCCAACGACCGAAATGCCTTGGTCTTTTACGCTTTGTTAACCCCACCAAAGAGGCCGGTCAGCGCCCGTTGCAGCATCCGCGTCACCGAGGGCCGCTTGCCCGTCCGGAACGGCAGAGGCCGGCACACTTCCATCGCCGCCACGCCAACCCGCGCGGTCAGCGCGCCATTGACGATCCCCTCGCCGAACCGGCGCGACACCTTGGACAAAAGGCTTCCCCCGGCGACCGAGCCAATGAGGTCGTCGCCCACCGCCACGGCACCCGTGGCCACCAGATGCGTCATCACCGCCCGGGCCAGCCGCCAGCTTCCCAGCGTACCCGACCGCCCGCCATAGATCTCGGCAATCCGCCGGATCATCCGCAGGTTCGACGTCAGCGCCGCGATCACGTCGGCAAAGGCCAGCGGCACCACTGCCGTCACCGTCGCCACCTGCCTCGCGGCGGCCTCGATCTCGCGCGCCGCGGCCCGGTCCAGCGGCGCCAACAGCTCGGTTTCCGCCAGCCCCAGCAGACTGCCCGCATCCATCTGCTCGGGGCCGTAGTCGCGCAAACGGTCCCGTCCCCAGCTTGTATCGTCGCGCCCCGCATAAAGCTGCGACAGGTCCTGCACCACGCCCCTCGCCTGCTTCAGGTCGGCGCCTGCCAATGCCGCGTCGGCCTTGCGATGCAGCTTGTCGATCCGTGCCAGCCGGGAAAACGCCGCCATCTCGCGGATGACGATGATCAGACAAACAAGGGCAAACGCCGCGATTAATGCGGTGACGGCATAGCCCAGCACCACGTTGCGGGCCAGCAGTGCCATCACGAAATCCCAAGCGGCAAAGGAAATCACCGCCCCCAGAATCGACAGCAGCAGCCCCCAGAACCACCGCGCCAGACGCGACGGTTTCTTCGCCGCCAACGTCGCCACGGTCTGCATCGCCCGCCCCTCTGGGTGACCTTCCACCACAGGGTCCGGCACCGGCGGCGCCATGTCCGGGCGGGGGCTGTCATCGCCCTCTTCGATATCGATCAGAACCGGCCGCTTGCTCATATATCTACCCTCGGCTCCACCCTGCGTTCCGGCGGCCAGACCATCAGGATCTCGGGCCGCCCTTCGTCGTTATACGCGCCATCACAACGCGCCTTCTCGGCAAAGCCATGCCGGCAATAAAACCGCCGTCCCCCGGTGTTTTCCTTGGCAACCCAGAGGTTTAGCCGATCCCGCTGTTGCTTGGCATCCTGCAACAACAGGCGGCCTAGCCCTTGGCCCTGCGCCTTTGGATGCACGTAAAGCGCATGCAGTTCGGGCCCGGTGCAAAGGATGAAACCGGCCAGTCGCTTATCGTCACACACCGCGCGGACACAGCCGCGCCGAGTCATCCTGACCATGATTTTCAGATCATCCCACCAATGACCGGTTCGATGCTGCCACAAGACCCCCAAAAGTTCCGGCACATGCTTTAGACGTGCGTCGAAAGGGGTCATAACCGATCCCCGATCAGGAACTGCGCCGCCCGGTCCAGCCGGATATGCGGCGGGCCTTCTCCGCGCCTTAGCGTCAGGCGTGCGGGGGCGAAATTCATCACCTCGTACTCGGCCTCCAGCCACGCCTCGGCCCCGTCCCGTGCCGGGCCCAACAGGTGTGCCGGGTCCTCCGGCAACGCGCCCGGATAGAACGCCGCCTGCTTGCCACGCTCGCCCTCGGGCGTCATCAGCGTGCCGCGCACGCAATCGAGCGTCTGGCCCCCATGCTCCCGTGTTTCCTCGGTCGTGGCCCGCAAGGCGGCAATCGCCATGCCCGCCGTCTCCGCCCCGGCGAAATCCGCCCGGTTCCTTGCATCCCGCATCAGCGCCTCGATGATCCCGGTCAGACGACCATGCTGCGTATGGTGAAGGTGGTCGGCCTTGGTGGCCGCGAACAAAATCTTCTCCACCCGCTGCCCGATCAGAAGCCTTGACAGAAAGGCGTTCCGCCCCGGCCGGAACGCCCCAAGGATATCGGCCATCGCGCGGCGCATGTCCTCGACCGCCTGCGGTCCGTTGTGAATGGCACCCAGCGCATCGACCAGAACGACCTGCCGGTCGATCCTCGAGAAGTGATCGCGGAAGAAGGGTTTGACAACCTTGGATTTATAGGCCTCGAACCGCCGCTCCATCTCGCGCCAAAGCGACCGGCGCGGCGGGCCGTCGGGCATGGGCAGCGGCGCGAAGGTCAGCACCGGCGAGCCGGCAAGATCCCCCGGCAGCAGGAACCGCCCCGGCGTGCAATCGGACAGTCCCGCCTCACGCGCGGCGTTCAGGTAGGCGGTAAACGCCTCGGCCAGGGACTGCGCCACGGGCTCCTCCAGCTTGGCCGTGGCATCCACCTCGCGGGCCAATGCCAGAAAACCCTGCGCCTGCTCGCGGCTTTCCAACCGGCCCAGCGTTTCCTCGGACCATTCGGCATAGCTCTTGTCCATCAGGCCCAGATCCAGCAGCCATTCGCCGGGATAATCCACGATATCCAGATGCACCGTCCGTGGCCCCTGCAACCCGGCCAGCAATCCCGAGGGGCGCACGCGCAACGACAGGCGCAACTCCGAAACCGAGCGCGTGCTGTCGGGCCAATGCGGCGTCTCGGCGGTCAGCGCCCCAAGGTGTTTCTCATACTCGAACCGAGGCAGCGTATCGTCGGGCTGCGGCTGCAAATAGGCGGCCGAAATGCGCCCCTCAGCCGCGGCGACCAGCCCCGGCATCCGCCCGCGATCCATCAAGTTGGCCACCAGTGACGTGATGAACACCGTCTTGCCCGCGCGGCTCAATCCCGTAACACCCAGCCGGATCACCGGCTCCATGAACGCGCCCGACAGCGTGTCGCCCACACGCTCCACGCCGCGTGTCAGCCCATCTGCGATATCCGAAAGCACCAAACTGCCCCTTCTCTTTCCGCTAAAGATAGGCCGCACGCCCGGCATGTGCCAGAGGGGAGCGTTGGGGGATTGTTCCCCGCCGCCGCCCACGCTAAGGGCTTTTCATGCCCCGCTACGCATTGAAAGTCGAATATCACGGCGCGCCCTTCGCCGGCTGGCAGCGACAGGCCGATCAGCCTTCGGTGCAAGGCGCGATCGAGGAGGCGCTGGCGCGGCTGGAACCGGGCCCGCACACGATTGCGGCGGCGGGGCGCACCGATGCGGGCGTGCATGGGCTGGCCCAGGTCGCGCAGTGCGATTTGACCAAGGATTGGGAACCGTTCCGCTTGTCCGAGGCTTTGAACTACCATCTCAAACCCCTGCCCGTCGCGATCCTCGACTGCGCGCAGGTCACCGACGACTGGCACGCACGGTTCTCGGCAGTTGAGCGTCGCTACCTCTTTCGTCTGCTGGTCCGACGCGCACCGGCCACCCATGACAAGGGTCTGGTCTGGCGGGTGCAGAACGCTCTGGATGTCGAGGCCATGCGCAAAGGTGCCGCGTACCTCGTCGGTCACCATGATTTCACAACCTTCCGCTCGACCATTTGTCAGGCAAAAAGCCCGGTAAAAACACTGGACGACATCGCTATCTCGCAGGTCGAGAGCTTCAGCGGACCGGAAATCCAGTTCCGCCTGCGCGCCCGGTCTTTCCTGCACAACCAGGTGCGCAGCATCGTCGGCACTTTGGAACGCGTCGGTGCCGGCGCCTGGGCACCGGATCAGGTCAGAACCGCACTCAAGGAGCGCAACCGCGCCGCCTGCGGCCCGGTCTGCCCGCCGCAAGGGCTCTATCTTGCGGGCGTGGGGTATCCCGACGACCCCTTTGCGTGATTTCGCCTTTGAATTCGCAACCGCGCTTGGGTAAGGCTTTTGCCAAGCGGTCCCGTAGCTCAATTGGATAGAGCAGCTGACTTCTAATCAGCAGGTTCGGGGTTCGAGTCCTCGCGGGATCGCCATTGTAACCAAATGAAAATCCCTCGATGTCGGGTCCGCACGCCTATTGTGTCGAACCGAGACCGGAGATCGCCGTGATTTCCTGAAGAACCTCGTCGACACCGGCACCCGACTTGAGCGACATAAAAATGAAAGGGCGGCCTTGGCGCATCCGCATGGCGTCCTGTCGCATCACGTCGAGCGACGCGCCTACATGGGGTGCGAGGTCGGTCTTGTTGATCACCAGTATGTCAGAGCGTGTTATCGCCGGACCGCCCTTGCGCGGGATCTCCTCTCCCGCCGCCGTGTCGATCACATAGACTGTCAGGTCGGCCAGTTCCGGGCTGAACGTGGCGGACAGGTTGTCACCGCCCGACTCGATCAGGATAACCTCGACATCCGGGTGGCGTTCACGCATTTCGGCGACAGCGGCGAGGTTGATGGACGCGTCTTCGCGGATCGCCGTGTGAGGGCAGCCCCCGGTTTCCACCCCGATGATCCGGTCCGAGGGCAGGATCTGCATCCGCACAAGGGCGTCCGCATCTTCCTGGGTGTAGATGTCATTGGTGATCACGCCGATCGAAAACGTGTCTTTCATCCTCTCTGAAAGACGGGCGGTCAATGTGGTTTTGCCCGCGCCGACCGGACCGCCGATTCCGATGCGCAAGGGGCCGTTCATTCTGGTCATGACTGAAAGAGCCTCGGTTCGAGAGTTTCGTGCCGCATCGACGCTATGTCGGACAGAAACGCGTTGCTGTAAATGTCGTCAGGGACCGCGCCGCGCGTCTCGACCTCTACCCGGATCACGTCAGCCTGAAGCGCGGCCAGGACGCGTTGGCCGTCTGTCTGGCCAAGCGGCATCAGGCGCAGGGCGGCGGAAACAAGGTTGGACACGAAAGATTGCAGGTAAAGCAGCACGCAGGCGTCAATGTCGATCTTCATGAGATGCGCCGCCCGCCCGGTTGCAACCGGCAACGTCAGTTGCGGAAGGTCAAGCCCCCAGACGGCGTTGGTCGTGCGCACGAAGGCTGCTCCCTGCCGCACAGTCTCGGACAGGCGCTCGGCGGAGGGCGCGAAGGCTCGGTTCCGCGCATCGATCTCGGTCAGGTCGCCTGATCCGGCGGCAAGCCGCACCCAGATCGCGTCATTGCGGCCCGCGCCCTGGTTCAGGCAGGTGCGCAGCCACGCCTGCAAGGTACCGGCATCCTTGATCTGTCCATCCCGGATGGCTTGCTCTATCCCGTGCGACCACGCAAAGGCGCCGATCGGATAGGCCGGGGACAGCCATTGCGCCAGTGTCAGAAGCTCGGCATCAGTGCGCATGCGCCGTCTCCCCGTGCTCATGGCTGTGCGTGCGGCCGTGGCCATAGGCGCCGCCCTCGGGCTTGAAGGGCTCGGTGACCGCCGACATGGTCGCACCCAGATGTGCCAGCATATGCGCGATCACCGGATCGTCGCGGATCAAAAGCCGATCGGCCTCCACTTGGCACGGTGTGTGCCGGTTGCCGATATGCCAGGCCAGCCGCGCCAGCTCGGGACCCGATACCGCCAAAAGCGCCTCCGGGGCCGCGATGATCCGCACCAGCCGGCCATCGGTGGTTTCCAGCGCGTCCCCGTCGTTCAAGGATACCGTCTGTTCGAAATCGGCCACCAGCGACCAGCCCTGATCGACGGTAAGCTTGCGGCGGCGGAAAAACCGGTCCTCGTAGGACAAAGCACAAAGGGCTGCGTCGCCGGTCCAGGTTCCGGCCTTGCGCAGATGTTGGGCGATCGGGAGCTGTGTCATGGCGTTCAATACAGGAAATAGCGCTGCGCCATGGGCAATTCGCTGGCCGGCTCACAGGTCAGCAGTTCGCCGTTGGCACGCACTTCGTAGGTTTCGGGGTTCACGTCGATTTCGGGGCAGGCATCGTTGAGTTTCAGGTCGGCTTTTCCGATACCGCGGGTCTTTTGAACGGGCAGGGTCCGCTTGGCCAGACCGAGGCTGTCGCCAATGCCCGCGTCCGCGGCGGCAGCCGAAACGAAGGTCACCGCCGACGCTTCGACGGCGCGCCCGAACGCCCCGAACATTGGGCGCGTGTAGACCGGCTGTGGCGTCGGGATCGAGGCGTTCGGATCGCCCAACTGCGCGCATGCAATCGAGCCGCCGATCATAACCATCTCGGGTTTCACCCCGAAAAACGCCAGCTGCCACAGCACCAAATCTGCCCGCTTGCCTTCTTCGATCGAGCCTATGTGGCCCGAAATACCATGCGCGATGGCAGGGTTGATCGTGTATTTGGCGACGTAGCGGCGGACCCGAAGGTTGTCGTTTTCGCCAGTCTCTTCAGCCAGCCGCCCGCGTTGTTTCTTCATCTTGTCCGCGGTCTGCCACGTGCGGATGATCACTTCTCCGACGCGGCCCATGGCCTGGCTGTCGGAGGCGATGATCGAAAAGGCCCCCATGTCGTGCAGAATATCCTCTGCGGCTATGGTTTCGCGCCTGATGCGGCTTTCGGCGAACGCGATATCCTCGGGGATCGATTTGTCGAGGTGATGGCAGACCATCAGCATATCCAGGTGTTCTTCCAGCGTATTCACGGTGAAAGGTCGCGTCGGGTTGGTCGACGACGGCAACACGTTTTCCTGCCCACAGATCTTGATGATGTCCGGTGCATGGCCCCCGCCCGCGCCCTCGGTGTGGAAGGCGTGAATGGTCCGCCCCTTGAGTGCGGCCACCGTGTTTTCGACAAAGCCCGATTCATTGAGCGTGTCGGTGTGGATCATCACCTGAACATCCATCGCATCGGCAACCGACAGGCAACAGTCGATCGCGGCTGGCGTGGTGCCCCAATCCTCGTGCAGTTTCAGCGCGCAGGCTCCGGCATTGACCTGCTCTTCCAGCGCGCCGGGCAACGAGGCGTTGCCTTTTCCCGCAAATGCGAGGTTCATCGGGAAAGCGTCCGCGGACTGCAACATGCGCCCGATATGCCAGGGGCCAGGTGTGCAGGTCGTTGCAAGCGTCCCTTGCGCGGGCCCCGTACCGCCACCCAGCATCGTGGTCAGGCCGGAGTGCAGCGCATCATCGATCTGTTGCGGGCAGATGAAATGGATGTGGCTGTCGAACCCGCCTGCGGTCAGGATGCGGCCTTCGCCTGCGATGACCTCGGTGCCGGGGCCGATGATGATGTCGACGCCGGGCTGCGTATCGGGGTTGCCGGCTTTGCCGAGCTTGTGGATATGACCCGATTTCAGGCCAACATCGGCCTTGTAGATGCCGATATGATCGACAATTAGCGCATTGGTGATGACCGTATCGACCGCACCCTCGGCCCGGGTCGACTGGGACTGGCCCATTCCGTCGCGTATGACCTTGCCGCCGCCGAACTTGACCTCTTCGCCGTAAAGCGTGGCGTTATCTCCGGTACCGCCTATCGTGGCGGCGCCTGCGTTCAAGGCGGTCAGGTCACGCTCGACCTCGATGATCAGGTCCGTGTCGGCCAGACGCACCTTGTCGCCCGTCGTGGGGCCGAACATCGCGGCATAGTCGCCCCGTGAGATCGTGGCGGGCATTACAGCTCTCCCATGATGTGCTGGTTGAAGCCGTACACGCGGCGCGCGCCCGACATCGGGATCAGCTGCACCTCGCGCCGCTGTCCCGGTTCGAACCGCACGGCGGTGCCGGCCGCGATATCCAGTCGGTGGCCTCGTGCGGCGTCACGGTCGAACTCCAAGGCGGGGTTCGTTTCGGCAAAATGATAATGGCTGCCCACCTGAACGGGGCGGTCGCCGGTATTTGCCACCTCCAGTGTGATCGCCTGGCGGTCAGCGTTCAGCTCCAGCGTGCCTACAGCGGGAAAAATTTCTCCGGGAATCATCGTCTTACCCCATCATGACCAATGCGGACCCGCCCATGGCGACGGCCAGCCCGGCGCCACGCGCCAACAGCGCGCCGCCCGAACGGCCCAGCATCCAACCTGCGGCGGCCCCCAGCGCATGAAGCGCTGCCGTCGCGGCGACGAACCCGGCAAGATAGGCTGGCGCCCCCGCGCTGCCAATCTCGGCCCCGTGCGCATGACCGTGGAAGACACCCATCGCCGCCACGATCGCCACCGCGCCTGGCAAGGGCAACCGCACCGCCATGGCGACCAGCAGCCCAAGGCACAAGACAGAGACAAGTATCACCGGCTCGACCATGGGAAGCGGCATACCGCCCAGCGACAGCACAAACCCACCCGTCATCGCGGCCACGAAGCCCACCGGCAACGCCCAAAATGCACGTCCGCCAAGGCTGGCGGCCCACAGCCCCACCGCAATCATCGCAAGGATATGGTCGGCCCCGAAGACCGGATGCGAGGCACCCGCCGCGAAAGAGCCGTGCGCACCCGGATCGAGATGGGCAAGCGCCGGGCCGGCAGCCAGCAAAGCGGGAACGAGGGAAATGGCGAGGCGTTGCATGGGGGTGTCTCCTTTAGGCTTAGCGAATGGGATTGTGAACGGTGACAAGCTTGGTGCCGTCGGGAAAGGTGGCTTCGACCTGAACCTCATGGATCATTTCAGGCACGCCCTGCATGCATTGCCCGCGAGAAACCACTTCGGCCCCGGCGGCCATCATGTCCGCGACAGAGCGCCCGTCCCGTGCGCCTTCGACAACCGCGTCGGTGATCAAGGCAATCGCTTCGGGATAGTTCAGCTTCACCCCCCGCGCCAGCCGCTTGCGCGCCACTTCGGCGGCCATCGCGACCATCAGCTTGTCCTTTTCTCTTGGCGTCAGTTGCATGTCTCTCAAAGCCTCCAGGATCTGGGAAGTGTGGCACCGGACAGCGCCTCCAGCACCGGGCACAGCACCGTGCGAAGCAGGAAGCCATCTTGTGCAAGCAAGCGGACCACGAGGATATCGGAGCGAAGCAAGCTGGCACCGCCAGTTGACGGCAGAAACCCGCGGACCTTTTCAAGCAACGCTTCTGCCCGCGGGCCGACATAAAGCGCGCTTGCCATCGCGTGCATCCCGCCAGCGGTCGCGGCCTGGGCCAGAAGCACCGGGATATCCCCTGTGAGGGCAAGGCGGTCTTCATAGACCGGCTGTCCGCCGCGGCGAACGCTGATGCGGTCGAAAAAGGCCGCATTATTGACCACTTCGCGCATCGCCGTACGCCCGAGGACGATTGGCTCGGCCATCACGAATTCCGCGGCTTTTTCGGACAGATCAACCTCCAGCCGTCGGTCTAGGGCCGCGCCATCAAAGACCAGCAGTTCCTGCGGAAGCCAGTACAGCGCCGCCCCGGCCTCGACGGCAAGTCTTGTCCTGACATGCGCGCGGCCACCTGAACTGCGATACGCGCGTTCCGCGGCTTGCGTCGTCATCACCAGCCTGCTGTCACAACCGGCGCGCGCGTCAATATCGAACCGATCGCCGCCTGTCAGCCCTCCGGAAGTGTTCACCACGATAGCCTCTACTGCATCTGAGCGGCGTGGAAAGACTGCCCGCGCGCATCCCGCGCTGTGCAGCCCGTCGATGCAGCTCAGGCCATCCCGCATCTTGGACGACACGCGCAATCCGCCGACCGCCCGGGGAAGGCGCGGTGCATCGGCAGAAGCCTTTAAGTCTTGGACAAGATGCATGCGTGCTTCCGATTGCGAGGACATTCGAAACGAGCACGCCCCATGCGTATTGTTCCAGTCCAAGCCCATCTGGAGGTCTCGACGCCACGCCGCCACGCTCAACGATTTGGCAACTTTGATCCGTTATGCTCGAAAATTGGGCGCACATGGGTCGAAATGGTCACACCCATCGCGGCCCTTGAAGCAGGGGCGAAACACATGTTGCTTGCCGGATTTTTAAACTGAAAGATCAGGAAATGAGCGGAATGAAAACAGGCGTACTTGTTCTCGGCATCATGCTTGGCGGGCCTTCCGCCGCCACGACCCTGCCGCAGGTCTTCGCGAGTTGCACCGGCCGCTTCTCCGCCGAGCTTGAACATGCCTGGTTGATGCAGACCGCAGACGCGGAAGTTCTGGAACTGCGTCGGGCGCATTTCGAAGAAATGCTCGCCTCAGTGACGAAAAACGAGATGCGCAGCAGTCTTCTGGATCAGCGGATAAAGGCGAAAAGCGCGCATGCGCATATTCTGAGCATGGCACAATTCGCAAGAGATCCAGACATCGTCCGTTGGGCCAGGCACCGTGCGAAGGTCGAGATCGGCTATTGTGAAAGCTTGTTATTGGAAAGTTGACCGTCGCGGAAAGAGCGGACGTCCAAAAAACAGGCGAACACCCCTGATTGCGCTGAAAATTTAAACTTCGATCGCTGACTCCGGTCCATCGCCACGCTGCAACCTCGCCGCATTGCAGAAGCATGTGGAAGCACTGTGTGCGACGGACGAATCCCGTCCGGTCGAACGTGCGATGGTGCAGGTCTTGCAATCCAGATCACCATCGCACTCCGCAACATGTTGCGTGGGGGATATATGGGACATTTGGATTTTGCCCACAAGCACCCTGCGCGTTAGGCAAAGGGGACTGAATCAATGTCAAACAAGCTGTTAAGCTCCGTCGCTGTCGTGATGGCGACCGCGCTGCCCGCAATGGCGCAGGACTGCCCGATCAAGGTGGGTGTGCTGCACTCGCTTTCGGGCACGATGGCAATCTCGGAGACCACGCTCAAAGACACCATGGAAATGCTGATTGAACAGCAAAACGAGAAAGGCGGCGTTCTGGGCTGTGAACTGGAAGCGGTGGTCGTCGACCCCGCCTCGGACTGGCCCTTGTTCGCCGAGAAAGCGCGCGAGCTGCTGACCGTGCACGAGGTCGACGTGATCTTCGGCAACTGGACCAGCGTCAGCCGCAAATCCGTGCTGCCAGTCATCGAGGAACTGAACGGCCTGTTGTTCTACCCCGTGCAGTATGAGGGCGAGGAAAGCTCCAAGAACGTGTTCTACACCGGCGCCGCACCGAACCAGCAGGCGATCCCGGCCACGGACTACTTCCTGGAAGAACTCGGCGTCGAAAGCTTCGCGCTGCTGGGCACCGACTATGTCTATCCGCGCACCACGAACAACATCCTGGAATCCTACCTGAAATCGAAGGGCATCGCCGACGAGGACATTTTCGTCAACTACACGCCCTTTGGCCACTCAGACTGGTCCAAGATCGTGTCTGACGTGGTGGCACTGGGTGCAGGCGGCAAGCAGGTCGGCGTGATCTCGACCATCAACGGCGACGCCAACGTGGGCTTTTACAAGGAACTGGCGGCACAGGGCGTGTCGGCCGATGACATCCCCGTCGTCGCCTTCTCCGTGGGCGAAGAAGAGCTGTCGGGCCTCGACACCTCGAACCTCGTCGGGCATCTGGCGGCTTGGAATTACTTCCAGTCCGCTGACACCGACGCCAACGCCGAATGGATCGATGCGTGGAAGGCCCGCATGGGCGAGGAACGCGTGACCAACGACCCGATGGAGGCGCACTATATCGGCTTCAACATGTGGGTGAACGCCGCCGAGGCCGCCGGCACCACCGATGTCGACGCCGTGCGGACCGCGATGTACTGGCAGGAATTCCCGAACCTGACCGGCGGCACCGCCGTCATGCTGCCCAACCACCACCTGGCCAAGCCGGTCCTGATCGGCGAGATCCAGGAAGACGGCCAGTTCGACATCATCAGCCAAACCGAGGAAGTGCCGGGCGACGCCTGGACCGACTTCCTGCCGGAATCGGCCGTGCTAAAGTCCGACTGGCAGGAGCTCGAATGCGGTATGTACAATACCGACACCGAGACCTGCGTGCAGGTCAAGTCGAACTACTGATCTCCTGAACACCGAAAGGGCGGCCACGCGCCGCCCTTTACCCCCTTCTGATAAGGAGGCCCGTGCATGGCACGCCTGCCGCTGATCCTCGCATTCCTCGTCGCATGTCTGCCCGCAACGGCGCAACAGGCCGACGCACCGATCCAGCAACTCCTGCAGGAACATGCAGACCAGCTTGCCAAGCCATCGCGCACCAAGGTTGCTCCCACCATCGACGCCATCGCCGGAAGCGGCCTGCCCGAGGCGCAGACCGTCCTGCGCAAGTGGCAGGACAAGGAACTCTGGCGGAACACCGAGACCGGCCTTTTCATCTGGGCCGAAGAAATCGACCGCGACACAATCCGCGGTTTCGACTTTGCCGGGGACACAGCCCTGGGCGAGTTGCCCGACGACGACTACGACCAGTCCAAGCCCAATTCCGGCGTGCGCAAGATGATCGGCGCCGCGCTGGTGAAATTCCAGCTGACCGCCGAAGACGTCGCCACCCGCCGCACCGCCATCGACAATATCGAGCGTGACGCAGAAGCCTCGCACCTCGTCCCCCTCCGCGAGGCAATCGAGGCCGAGACAAGCCCGACGCTCAAGGCCCGCGCCGAACGCCTCGAACGCTTGCTGACCATCCGTTTCGGCAAAACCGAAGAAGAGCGCATCGCCGCCATCGAAGGCTTCCAGGGCGATCTGGGCGTCGATTTGCGCGGTGCGTTGAACCCGTTGGTGACGACCCGGCTGGAAGCCGCGGAAGCCGTCCCCGAGGGGCCCGATATCGCCCGCGTCCTGAAACCAGGCTCCGACGTCCTGCCCCGCGAAGACGCCTATGACCTTCTCGTCTCGGAAGGCTTTGCCAAGCCCCGCATCAGCCGCGCCGACAAGGCGGCTGCCCTTGTCGCCAACCTCGACAATGACTCTGTCGCCGGCGTTCAGGTCGCCACGCTCGACACCGAAGACGCCCGCGACATGGCCTACGCCAGGCTGGCCGAACGGGGCACGGTAGACCCCGTCGCCACGGAGGCCGAGATCGATGAAACCCTCGGCAAATACGCGTTCTACGAGGTCTTCACCGGCGCCCCGCCCGCCGTCGCGCTGGCCGCGATGGATGCCCTCAACGGCATCGAGACGCGCGTCGCGGTCAACCAGGCCGCCGATCTTGCACTCGACGCCATCTCGCTCGGCTCGATCTACTTCCTCGCCGCCATCGGCCTTGCCATCACCTTCGGCGTAATGGGCGTGATCAACATGGCCCATGGTGAGTTCATCATGATGGGCGCCTATACCGGCTTTGTCGTACAGCAGATAATCCCCGACCAGACGCTTTCGGTGATCCTCGCCATCCCGCTGGCCTTCGCGGTAACTTTCGCGGCGGGCGTGGCGATGGAGCGGCTGGTGATCCGCTGGCTCTATCACCGCCCGCTGGAAACCCTGCTGGCCACCTTCGGCATCTCCATCGCGCTGCAACAGATCGCCAAGAACATCTTTGGCACGCAGGCTCGCCCGCTGACCGCCCCCGGCTGGCTCGACGGATCGCTGGTGTTCAACGACATCGTCTCGATCAGCTATATCCGCATCGCGATCTTCGTGCTGGCGCTCTTGTTCCTTGCCCTGTTCCTGTTGGTGATGAACCGCACCCGGCTGGGGCTGGAGGTGCGCGCGGTCACGCAAAACCCCCGCATGGCGGCCTCGATGGGCATCAACCCCGACCGGATCAACATGCTGACTTTCGGCTTCGGCTCGGGCATCGCGGGTATCGCAGGCGTGGCCATCGGGCTTTACGCCAAGGTCACGTCCGAGATGGGCGCCGACTACATCGTGCAAAGCTTCATGACCGTGGTCGTGGGCGGCGTCGGCAACATCTGGGGCACGCTGCTGGGCGCCACGCTCGTTGGCTCGCTTCAGAAAGGCATCGAATGGCTGAACCCCTCGAACACGCTGGCGGCGCAGACCTACATGATCCTCTTCATCATCCTCTTCATCCAATTCCGGCCCCGCGGCATCATCGCGCTCAAGGGCCGGGCGGCGGAGGCCTGACATGACCGACAGCACCCTCACCGGCGCCAGCCCGCGCCAGCCTTTGGTCCTGCGCTTTCCGGCGATCCTGATCTTCATGGCCTGCCTCGCGCTCTTCACGGTCGGCGTCACCATCCTGTCCGAGGGCTTCGGCATTGGCGTCATTTCCACCAGCTTCGTCAAGACGCTGGGCAAGACGCTCTGCCTTTGCCTCGTGGCGCTGGCGATGGACCTTGTCTGGGGCTATTGCGGGATCCTGTCGCTGGGGCACATGGCCTTTTTCGGGCTAGGCGGCTACGCCATCGGCATGTGGTTGATGTACGAACGCACCCGCCTCATCGTGTTCGAAAGCATGTCTGCACAAGCACTGCCGCCCACGCCCGAACAGATCTCCGACGGCATCGCCAGCCAGATCTTTGGCGTCGTCGGCGCGTCCGAGTTTCCGCCCATCTGGGCGGTCGCCCACTCGCTGCCGCTGCAACTGGCCGCCGTGGTGCTGGCACCTGGCCTCTTGGCGCTGGTCTTTGGCTGGTTCGCCTTCCGCAGCCGCGTGACGGGCGTATACTTGTCGATCCTGACCCAGGCGATGACCCTCGCACTCGCCCTCTACCTCTTCCAGAATGACAGCGGGTTGCGTGGCAACAACGGTCTCTCGGGCCTGCAAAACCTGCCCGGCCTCGGCAATGTCCCGCAATCCGTCGTCTCCGTGTGGTTCCTCTGGGCCTCGGCGCTCGCGCTCGGGCTGGGCTACTGGCTGGCCACCTGGGTCGTCTCGGGCAAGTTCGGCTCCGTCCTGCGCGGCATCCGCGATGACGAGGCGCGCGTGCGTTTCCTTGGCTACCCGGTCGAGGCCTACAAGCTTTCCGTGTTCACGCTCTCCGCCGTAATTGCTGGCATCGCCGGCGCGCTCTATTACCCGCAGGCCGGCATCATCAACCCGGCGGAACTGGCCCCAATCGCCTCGATCTACCTTGCGGTCTGGGTCGCCATCGGCGGGCGCGGGCGGCTTTACGGCGCGGTGATCGGAGCCGCTTTCGTGTCGCTTTTGTCGACGTGGTTCACTGGCGGGCAGGCCCCCGACATCGTGCTAGGCAGTTGGCGCATCCAGTGGGTCGACTGGTGGACCGTGCTGCTGGGCGTCTCCTTCGTTGCGGTGACGCTCTTTGCGCCCAAGGGCATCGGGGGGCTCTTCGACCTGCTGGCGGATCGCCTGACTCCTGACCGTCACGGCGCCGACCTCGGGCCCGACCAGGGCGCCCTGCGCGAACAGGAGGCCGACAAATGAGCCAGCTTCTGGAAGTCTCCGGCGTCTCGGTCAGCTTTGACGGCTTCAAGGCATTGAACAACCTGTCATTCTCGATCGGCAAAAGCGAACTGCGCGCCGTTATCGGCCCCAATGGCGCGGGCAAGACCACTTTCATGGACGTGGTCACCGGAAAGACGAAACCCGACGAGGGCCGCGTCATGTGGGGCGAGCCACCCGTGTCGCTGCTTGGCAAATCCGAAAGCACCATCGCCATGGCGGGCGTGGGCCGCAAGTTCCAACGCCCCACCGTGTTCGAGGATCAGACGGTCGAGTCCAACCTGATGATGGCACTTCGCAAACCGCGCTCGCCCTTCGCCGTCCTTTTCTTCAAACCCAGCGCCGCGGACCGCGACCGCGTCGCCGAGTTGGCCGAAACCATCGGTCTGGCGCAGGCGCTTGGTCGCAAATCGGGCGAGCTCTCGCACGGGCAGAAACAGTGGCTGGAAATCGGCATGCTGCTGGCGCAGGACCCGCAGCTTCTGCTGGTGGACGAACCGGCCGCGGGCATGACCACCGCCGAGCGGGAAAAGACAACCGACCTGCTGCGCGAAGCGGCCAAGACTCGTGCCGTCGTCGTCGTCGAGCATGACATGGAATTCGTCCGCCGCCTTGGCTGCAAGGTCACGGTCCTGCACGAAGGCTCGGTGCTGGCCGAAGGCTCCATTGACCATGTGACCAAGAATGAAAACGTGATCGAGGTGTATCTTGGCCGATGATATCCTGAGCGTCGAGGGCCTGACCCTCCACTATGGCGGCAGCCAGATCCTGAACGGCATCGATATGGGCGCGCGGCAGGGCGAGGTCACATGCATCATGGGCACAAACGGCGTCGGCAAGACCTCCCTGCTGAAGGCGTTGTCGGGTACCCATCCCCGCTCCGGCGGGACCTACGCGCTGGCGGGGGAAAGCATCGGCAAGCTGGGGGCGTACGACATGGCACGCCGCGGCATCGGCTATGTCCCCCAAGGGCGCGACATCTTCCCGTTCCTGACGGTCGAGGAAAACCTGCAGACCGGTTTTGCCTGCCTGCCGCGCAGCGAACGCCACCTGCGCGACGATATCTTCGATCTCTTTCCCATCCTCAAGGAATTCATGCCAAGGCGCGGCGGCGACCTCTCGGGCGGTCAGCAGCAACAGCTTGCCATTGCCCGCGCCCTGATCACCAAGCCCAAGGTCCTGCTGCTGGATGAACCGACCGAGGGCATCCAGCCCAACGTGATCCAGCAGATCGGCGAAGCCATCCGCCTCCTGCGCAGCCAGGGCGACATCGCGATCATCCTGGTCGAGCAGTATTTCAGCTTTGCTTTCGACCTGGGCGACCGATTCTACGTGATCGAACGCGGGGCTGTGAAACTGAGCGCGGACAAGGATACCGTGACGAGCGAGGAACTTGCGAAAAGCACGGCGATTTGAACAGGCTCGAAAATCGCGGTGGATATTACGGGGCAAGTCAAGAGAAGACGCCGTTTACTTTGAGGTGAAACGCCTTTTCTCGTGGTGAGGCTGAATTGAACTTCGATGCAGATCCACGGATTGCAGCATATCACCACTGTGACACCGAATGACCGGCCCACGCGTCTATGACCGGGTGATTAAAAGCCTCGAACAAAAAAGGGGCGCTTCCGCCCCTTTTCTTCATGCCTTGCCTTACCGGCCTCAGGCCAGACCGTGCTGCGACATCGGCAGACTGCGCACACGCTCTCCCGTCGCGTTGTAGACGGCATTGGCCACGGCGGGGCCGATGGGCGGTGTGCCCGGCTCACCTATGCCGGTGGGCGCCTCGGTCGAGCGTACGATATGCACTTCAACCTCGGGCATGTCCGAAATCCGCAGCGGAGTGTAGTCCGGGAAGTTGAACTGGTCCACCTCTCCGCCTGTCATGGTGATCTGCTCCCGCAGGATCGATGACAGACCATAACCAAGGGCGCCCTCGACCTGTGCCACGATGTTGTCGGGGTTGATCGGCACACCGCAATCGACGCCGCAGGTGACTTTCTCGACCTTGATCGTGCCGTCTTCACGCAGTCGCACATCGGCCACTTCGGCCACATAGCTGCCAAAGCTCTTGTGCACGGCAATCCCGCGATGGGTGCCTTCCGGCCCGGACTCTCCGGCCTTTTCCACCGCCAACCGCAACGCTCCGGCCAGCCGCGCATCCTCGCCCAGATAGTTCAGGCGGAACTCGACCGGATCGCGCCCGGCGGCCTCGGCCAGTTCGTCCATCATGGTCTCCATGACATAGGCCGTGTGCGTATGCCCGACCGAGCGCCACCACAGGACCGGCACGCCGACATCCGGGTGGTGCACGTCGACCGTAAGGTCGGGAATGGCATAGGGCGTGGGGTGAATGCCCTCAATCGTTGTGTCGTCGACGCCTTCCTTGACCATGTACTGCTCGAACGGCGTGCCCTTGGCGATGCTCTGGCTTACGATGCGGTGCTCCCAGCCCGAGATATTGCCGTCGGCGTCAAGCCCGGCCCGCACGCGGTGCATCGTGAGGGGGCGATAGTAGCCGCCCTTGATGTCATCCTCGCGGGTATAGACCAGCTTGATAGGCCGCGCGTCATGCCCGGCGTCCAGCCAGGCCTTGCCGATGGTTGCGGCCTCGGCGACCAGGTGTGCGTCGCCCGTCGCGCGACGACCGAAGGATCCACCGCCCCACTTGGTATGCACCTGCACCTGCCCCATCTCGAGCCCGAGGACCGACGCTGCGGTGCCGTGATCCACGGTCTGCAACTGCGAACCGCCCCAGAACTGCGCGGAACTGCCGTCGAAAAGCACGGTCATGTCCAGCGGCTCCATCGGCGCGTGGGCCAGATAGGGAAAGACGTAATCCGCTTCAATGATCGTCTCGGCCTGCTCCAGCTTGGCGGCGGCGTCGCCTTTTGGCTCTGCCGGGTTTCCGGGTTGGTCCAGAAGCGCACGGAACTCTTCCATCAGGGCGTCCGTCCCCCGAGTCTCGCCCGAGCCTTCGGTCCATTCCAGCGCCAGCGCATCCCGCGCCTGCATTGCTTTCCACGTGGTGTCGGCCACCACGACGACGCCTTGCGGGATTTCCAGCACGTCGTGAACGCCGTCCATCGCTTTCGCGTCGGCCGCGTCCATCGAGGCCAAGGTCGCGCCGAACCGCGGCGGGCGGGCCGTTACGGCAACCAGCCCACCCTCGGGCTGCTGGTCGATCCCGAACATGCCGACGCTGCCTTGCGTCTTTTGCGGCACCTCCACGCGAGCAAAGGACTTGCCGATATAGACCCAATCCTCGGGTGCCTTCAGCGCAACGTCCTCGGGCGGTTGCTGGCCGGCCGCAAGGCTCGCCATCTCGCCGAAAGTGACACTGTTTTCGCCGGCCGACAGTTTGCCTTCGGAAACGCCGATCTCGGAGGCGTCGACGCCCCACTCGCTTGCAGCCGCATTGACCAACATCGCCCGGACGGTCGCGCCGGCCTTGCGGTACTGCTCCCACGAATTGGGCATGGCGGTGGACCCGCCGGTACCCTGCACGCCGAACGCGGAGTTCGCATAAACCTCGGGGTTCGACGGCGCGAAGTCCGTGGTGATCTGGTCCATCGAGGCATCCAGTTCCTCGGCCACCAGCGTGGCAAGACCCGACGCCGTGCCCTGCCCCATATCCAGGTGCTTGCTGAGCATCAACACAGTATTGTCCGGCATCACGTGCACGAACGGCGTCACCAGAACTTCGCCCTCTGCACCGGACTGGGCCAGACCGCGCGCCGGCACGGTGGCCCCCAGCAAAAGGCCACCGGCGGCACCGGCGGATAGGGTAAGAAATCCGCGCCGCGTCGTTTTAAGCGCGCGTGTGGCGGGCATCAGGTCGCGTTTGTCGATCAGTCTCATCTTACGCCTCCATGATTTCTGAGGCCCGGTGAATGGCCTTGCGGATACGGGTATAGGATGCGCAGCGGCACAGGTTGCCATCCATCGCCGTGTCGATGTCTTCGTCAGTGGGTTTGGGCGTTTCCGCCAGCAATGCCGAGGCCGACATGATCTGCCCCGATTGGCAATAGCCGCATTGCGGCACCTGAAGCTCGACCCAGGCTTCCTGAATCGCTTTCGCAGCGTCGTTCTCGACGCCTTCGATCGTGGTGATCGTCGCGCCCTCGAGGTCGCCCAGGTAGGTCTGGCAGGATCGCGACGGCACGCCGTCGATATGCACCGTGCACGCTCCGCAAGAGGCGACACCGCATCCGTACTTGGTGCCGGTCATCTTCAGTTCATCGCGCAGCGCCCAGAGCAAGGGCATATCCGGGCTTGCGTCAATTTCCGTTTCTTTTCCGTTGAGCATGAATGTCGTCATGTCTGGCTCCTATCCCTGTTGGCAGTCGCTGGGACGTCAAACGGGCGCGAGGACCGCGCCTTGGTAATTACAACCTACGAGCTAGAACGGATCCGCAAAAGTCGATACCGGCCACGCCACCCGCACAGACCTGCGTTCAAATTCGCACAAGGCTTCGGCGGATCAGCGCGTGAAACGGTCCGGCGCAAAAGGGGCAACGTCGATATTCGGACGCTTGCCAGAGATCATCTGCGCCAGTAGTCGACCGGTTTTGGGTCCACCGGTCAGCCCCACGTGATCGTGACCAAAGCCGGTATAGGCACCGGCAACGCCCCGCACCGCCCCGATCAACGGAAGCGAGTCCGAGACTGCCGGACGATGGCCCATCCACCGCGTGGTTTCGCGCCATGTCAGACCCGGCAGCGCCGCTTTCAGGTGACGCATGAACATGCGGTAGGGCGCCTCGGACGGCGGCGCGTCAAACCCGCCATACCAGACCATCCCGGCCAGCCGGATACGGCCTTCCATCGGCGTGATCACGAACTTGCCCGCCGAGAACATCAGGGGCGACCGCGGCATCTGCGACGGCTCCCAAAGCTCGACGTGAAAACCGCTTTCGGGATGCAGGGGAACCGCGATACCGAGCGACTCGGTCAGGGGTTTCGACCATGCGCCGGCCGTGACAACAGCCGTGTCCACCGCCAGGGTTTCGCCCGTCAGGCGCACCCCCGTGACATGTCCATTGGTGCGCTCGATCGCATTGACCTCATCGCGGATCAGCCGAACTCCCAGTCGTTCGGCGGCTCTTGCCAGTGCTTTGACGTAAGCCCCCGGATCCGAGATGCGCCCGTGGTTCGAGATCTGCACGGCGCAGCCGATCGCGTCCCCGTAGACCGGGTCGTAAGCACGCAATGCATCGCGATTCATCACCGAAAAGTCGAACCCCTGCGCCGTGCGGATATCCCAGGTAAACCTATCCGCATCGAACGCCTTTCTGGTCGCATAACCATAGAGATAGTCGCAGGGCACGACGTATTTCTCGGCTTCGGTTCCCGCCGCAAGGGCCTGGTGGTCGGACAGGCTGTCGCCGATCAGGGGCAGGATCGCGTCCGCCCGGGTCTTGGCCGCATCGGCCGTCGCGTGGCGCAGGTATTTCATCAGCCAAGGCGCAAGTGCGGGAAAATGGCGCCACCGGATGTAAAGCGGTTCGCGCGGATCCAGTGCCATGCGCGGCGCCTTGCGCAAGAGGCCGGGACCGGGCACAGGCAGCGTGCCCGCGGACGCCAGAAGGCCCGCGTTTCCGAAACTTGTCGCCTCGCCGGGACCGGCCTTGTCGATCAGGGTTACGGTATGCCCTTCGCGCACCAGCCAAAGCGCGGTAGACACCCCCACGATGCCGGCGCCGATCACCGCGACATTGCATGTGTTGCTTGTCATGCGCGCAGCTTTAGCGACGGCTTTTTTGCTGTCAATGGGATCGCAGCATCCGGGGCGTCGTGCCATATTGTTGCCGGATGGCACGGGTCATGGAGGACGGCGAATCGTACCCGCAGCGGATGGCGATCTCGGCAATGCCCAGTGTGCTGTCCTCGATCAGCTTGCGCGCCGCGGCCAGGCGCAAATGTCGATAGACCTTGCCCGGAGGCGCCCCCAACCGCGCGCGAAACCGGCGGTCAAGTGTCCGGGGCTGACACGACAAACGCATCGCAAGCTGTTGCAGGGTCAGCGGTTTTTCGACGGTGTCGCGCATCACCTGCAAGCCACGGCGCACCAGTGGATCAACGACTTGCGCGGTCCTGCCCCGTCCCACCGGCGGCTCGCCATGCAGAAACAGCGCCTCGACGTCCAGCCGGACCGCCATGCCTGCGTGCTGCGCGATCAAATCCAATGTCAGGTCGAGCGCCGACATGGCCCCGGCGCAGGTGATCACGTTCCCATCCCGCAGCACGCGGGCCTGCTCGGCCTCGACGGCCAGGAACCGTTCGGTAAAGGCGTCCAGAAGATCCCAATGTACCGTTGCCCGGCGTCCGTTCAACAACCCGGCGGACGCCAGCAGCCACGGCCCTGCATCCAGTCCCACAACGACATCGGCATGGTGAACGGCGTCGCGCAACCGCCTGCGGGTGCGCGGGCTGTCATACGCTTCGTGGCCGTAGCTGGCCACCACGAACAGGTAGTCGACCTTCGGCATCGCGGTCACCGAAGCGCGGGCGATCATCTCGATGTCGCTGGAGGACCGAGACGGGCCGCCATCAAGGCTGAGCACCGTCCAGTCAAAGATCGGCCTAGGGCCGACCGTGTTGGCGGCGCGCAAAGGCTCGATGCAATTGGCCAGGCATAGGTTCGAGAATCTGTCGAACAGCAAAAACCCGATCCGCGTGGTGTGAAGTGCTGATTTTGTCCATTCCTGCATGATTTTTGTCAATTAGCGCAAAATCGGCTCCATCGCCAGCGCGATATGATCTGGCCAACGAAAGGGAGATCACAATGCCGCTTGCCATGAACCGAGAGGTTTTCATCACCTGTGCCGTGACCGGATCGGGCGGGACACAAGACAAGAGTCCGCACGTGCCGCGAAGCCCCGAGCAGATCGCAGACAGCGCCATTGCTGCAGCCAAGGCGGGGGCGGCGGTGGTGCATTGTCATGTACGGGATCCCGAGACCGGGGTGCCGTCGCGGGACGTGAAGATGTTCCGCGAAGTGACCGAGCGCATCCGGGATGCGGAAGTTGACGTGGTGCTGAACCTGACCGCCGGTATGGGCGGGGACATGGTGTTTGGCGATGTCGAGAGCCCTTTGCCGCTGAACGAAGCGGGTTCCGACATGATCGGCGCCACCGAGCGTGTGGCGCATGTGGCGGAGTGTCGGCCGGAAATCTGCACGCTGGATTGCGGCACGATGAACTTCGCCGAAGCCGACTATGTCATGACCAACACCCCCGGAATGCTGACGGCGATGGGCCGGATGATGACCGAAATGGGGGTGAAGCCCGAGATCGAGGCTTTTGACACAGGGCATTTGTGGTATGCAAAACAACTGGTTAGCGATGGCGTTCTGGACAGCTCCGCTTTGGTGCAGCTGTGCATGGGCGTGCCGTGGGGGGCGCCGGATGACCTGAACACCTTCATGGCGATGGTCAACAACATCCCCCAAGATTGGCACTTCAGCGCCTTCGGGCTGGGGCGCAACCAGATGCCTTACGTCGCCGCCTCGGTGCTGGCGGGGGGCAACGTGCGCGTCGGGCTGGAGGACAACCTGATGCTGGACAAGGGCTTGCTGGCGACCAACGAGCAGCTAGTAACGCGCGCGAAAGAGATTATCGAACGGCTGGGTGCGAAGGTGATTGGGCCGGAGGATGTGCGCAAGAAACTGGGTTTGACCAAGCGGGCGCCGGTCTGAAAATGGCTGTTGGTATCGCGTCGGTATTTGGGTGGCATCGCGTCGGTGTGATTTTCGCCTGTCGGGCAACCCGGCCATGAGCCGCCGCGTGGTCGTCACCGCCGGCGCGTCCGGCATCGGCAAGCGGCTGGCCGAGCGGTTTCTTGAGATGGGCGACCGCGTGGCGATTTGCGACGCCGATCCGATGGCGGTGGCCGCGATGGCCGAGGCCAACCCGTCGCTGATCGCGCATGAGGCCGATGTCACCGACGAGGCCGAGATGGACGCTTTCCTGGGCCAGGTCGAAGGCGAATGGGGCGGGGCCGATGTGGTCTGCGCCAATGCCGGGACCGGCGGTCAGGCGGGGCTGATCGAAGACCTCGACTATGCCGCGTGGCAGCAATGTATCGCGGTCAACCTGCACGGGTCGTTCCTGACCTGCCGCTGGGCCGCACGGGTGATGCGGGCGCAGGGATCGGGACTGATCGTGCTGACCACCTCGACGGCGGGGCAATGGGGCTATCCCTATCGGTCGCCCTATGCCTCGGCCAAGTGGGCGCTGGTGGGGTTGACCAAGACGCTGGCGATGGAGCTGGGCCCGGCCGGCGTGCGCGTTAACGCCATCGCCCCCGGTGCGGTGGAAGGCGACCGGATGGACCGCGTCGTGGCAATGGAGGCCGCCGCCAGCGGCAAGACCGAGGACGAGGTGCGCGCGCAATACGTCAAGGGTGTCAGCCTGCGCTCCTGGGTCAGCGCCGATGACCTTGCCGACATGGTGCTGTTTCTCGCCTCGCCGGGGGCGGCGAAGATCTCGGGGCAGGTCATGGCGGTGGATGGTCACACCGAGACACTGGTGCCATGATGCGCGCGAAGCATCAGGACATGAGGCAAACCATGCGAAACTGGACGAACCGGATCACATACCTCGCGGCGGCGCTGGCGCTGGCGGGCTGCGCCAGCGGGCCGTTGGCCCCGGATCGATCATTCCGCGACACGGGTCAACCGCTGTCGGTGACGACGCGCGGCAACGGGATGCAGGACATGGGCGGGCCGTGGTTCGTGCGGGGCTATTTCCCCGGCGACGGCGGACTGGCGATGGTGACCTTTCTGCCCGACCTGCGCGGCCAGCAGGCGGTGGAGTTTCGCACCGAGGCCTGCCTGCTGTCCGGCGACTGCGAGACGGACACCGAGATATGGACGGCCAAGCCGTTGGGGCAGAACCGCTGGCAACTGAACCGCGAGGAAGAAGCCCCGCGGCAGATGTGGGTTGTCTGGGTGGATGACGATTTCCGCACGGCCGCGATCGGGACGCCCGATGGCAGCTATGGCTGGATCCTCGACCGCCGCCCCGAGGGCGGGGCGGACCGGCTGCGGGCGGCGGCGGAGATCCTGAATTTCAACGGCTATGACACCTCGCGGATCAAGGTGAGATGACGAAAGGAACGACGATGGCGAAACGGGCGGCAATCATCGGTGGCGGCGTGATCGGCGGCGGCTGGGCCGCGCGGTTCCTGCTGAACGGCTGGGACGTGCGGGTGTTCGACCCTGACCCGCAAGCCGAGCGCAAGGTGGGTGAGGTGCTGACCAATGCGCGCGGCGCGTTGCCCATGCTTTATGACTGCGCCCTGCCCGCCGAGGGAAAGCTGAGCTTTCACGGCTCGATTGCCGAGACGGTAGAGGGCGCGGACTGGATCCAGGAAAGCGTGAGCGAGCGGCTGGACCTGAAACACAAAGTCTTTGCCGAGATCCAGGCCGCAGCACCGGCCGTGCCCATCGGATCGTCAACCAGCGGGTTCAAGCCGTCGGAGTTGCAGCAAGGTGCCGCCGATCCGTCGACGATCATGGTCACGCACCCGTTCAACCCGGTCTACCTGTTGCCGCTGATCGAGGTGGTGCCGTCCGAGGCCACGGCGCCCGCGATGGTCGAGGCGGCCAAGGCGACGCTGACCGAGGTGGGCCTTTACCCGCTGCATGTGCGTAAGGAGATCGACGCGCATATCGCGGACCGCTTCCTGGAAGCGGTCTGGCGCGAGGCGCTGTGGCTGGTCAAGGACGGCATCGCCACGACCGAGGAGATCGACAATGCCATCCGCTATGGGTTCGGCCTGCGTTGGGGGCAAATGGGCTTGTTCGAGACGTACCGCGTGGCCGGCGGCGAGGCCGGGATGCGGCACTTCATGGCGCAGTTCGGCCCGGCGCTGAGCTGGCCCTGGACCAAGCTGATGGATGTGCCGGAGTTCACGCCCGAGTTGGTCGACCTGATCGCGGACCAGTCGGATGCGCAGTCGGGGCACCTGTCGATCCGCGAGCTGGAGCGCAAGCGCGACCGCAACCTGATTGCCATGATGCGGGCGCTGAAGCAGCAGGGGACCGCCTCGGGCAAGCTGGTCGGTCAGCATCAACGCACGCTGATGCATCCGCCGCAGGACGCCCAGCCCATGATCACGCAGGACCGGATGGTGCCGGTCGACTGGACCGACATGAACGGCCACATGAACGAGGGCCGTTACGGGCAGGTTTTCAGCGATGCGGCCGAGGGCGTGATGGCCTATGTGGGCGCGGACGAGGCTTACGTTTCGGAGCGGCAGCTTAGTTACTTCACGGTGGAGACCACGATAAAGTACCTGGCCGAGACGCAGGCAGGCGAGGAGATCATCGTCGAGAGCCGGGTGACCGAGGGCGGCGGCAAGAAGCTGCGCTGCTCACACGAGATGAAGCGCAAGAGCGACGGCGAGGTGATGGCGACCTGCGACCAGCTGATGCTGCATGTGAGCCTGGAGACCCGGCGGACTTGCGCGCCGCCAGAGGATGTGGCGGACATGGTGGCGGCGTTGGCCGCCCTGCACGCGGAGGAGTAAGGCCATGCATTTCGGACTGACGGATGAGCAGGAAATGATCGTTTCGACGGTGCGCAGCTTCGTCGAGAAAGAGATCTATCCCCACGAGGAGCTGGTCGAACGTACAGGCGAGGTGCCGCCCGAGGTGGCGCAGGAGATCAAACGCAAGTGCATGGATCTCGGGTTTTACGCCTGCAACTTCCCCGAAGAGGTGGGCGGCGCGGGCCTCGGCCACGTGGATTTCGCGCTGGTCGAGCGAGAGCTTGGGCGCGGGTCCATGGCGCTGACGCATTTCTTCGGCCGGCCGCAGAACATCCTGATGGCCTGCGAGGGCGAGCAGCGTGAGCGGTACCTCATGCCCGCCGTGCGGGGCGAGCGGATGGATGCGCTGGCGATGACCGAGCCCGATGCCGGGTCCGACGTGCGGGGGATGAAGTGTTTCGCCAGGCGTGACGGGGGCGATTGGGTGGTGAACGGCACCAAGCATTTCATCTCGGGCGCGGATCATGCCGATTTCATCATCGTCTTCATCGCCACGGGCGAGGACGACACGCCCAAAGGTCCCAAGAAACGTATCACCGCCTTCCTTGTCGATCGCGGCACGCCGGGGTTCACCATCCGCGACGGCTACAAATCGGTCAGCCACCGGGGCTATAAGAACATGGTGCTGGAATTCGACGACTGCCGCCTGCCGGATGCGCAGGTGCTGGGCGAGGTCGATGGCGGGTTCGCGGTGATGAACGAATGGCTTTACGCCACGCGGATCACCGTGGCGACCATGAGTGTCGGGCGGGCCCGGCGGGCCTTTGACTACGCCTTGAGTTACGCCGCCGAGCGCAAACAGTTCGGCCAGCAGATCGGCAAGTTCCAGGGCGTGAGCTTTCAGATCGCCGACATGGTCACCGAGATCGACGCCGCCGACTGGCTGACGCTGGCCGCCGCCTGGCGGCTGGATCAGGGCCTGCCGGCCAATCGCGAGATCGCCTCGGCCAAGCTCTACGCCAGCGAGATGCTGGCACGGGTGACCGACGCGACCCTGCAGATCTTCGGCGGCATGGGGCTGATGGACGACTTCCCCGTCGAGCGGTTCTGGCGCGATGCACGGGTTGAGCGAATTTGGGACGGCACATCGGAAATCCAGCGCCACATCATCAGCCGCGAGCTTTTGCGGCCGCTGGGGGCCTAAGAGTATAATGCCTTCGGCGAGGATATTTCTGGCCAGAGGAAAAGGGGGGAGCCTGCAAAGCTCCCCCCGGGAAAAGGCTCTGCCTCTTCCCCTGGCGCGGTCATCGGCGTCCCCGCCTGTACCGCAAAGCAAGCGTTGCAGGTTGTGGTTAACAAACCGTTTCTTCCTCTGGCTCCAAATATCCTCGCCGAAGGCAAAAATCTCTTTGGCGCAAGGATCCGCCCCATGCGTGACCTGAGCCGCCTCTTTCAGCCGAAATCCATCGCCGTTATCGGCGGCGGCGCGTGGTGTACGAGCGTGGTGCAACAATGCCTCAAGATGGGCTTTGCCGGGCCGGTCTGGCCAGTCCATCCGACAAGGACCGAGATCATGGGTCAGCCCGTCTGGGCGCGGCTGGAGGATCTGCCCGATCCGCCCGACGCCGTTTTCATCGGCGTGAACCGTCACGCGACGATCGATACCGTGGGCCGCCTGCGCGCAATGGGAGCGGGCGGTGCCGTTTGCTTTGCCAGCGGCTTTCGCGAGGCGCAGGCCGAAACCGGCGACGGCGCCGATCTGCAGATCGCATTGCTGGATGCCGCGGGGGATATGCCGATCCTGGGGCCCAATTGCTATGGCTTCATCAACTATCTCGATGGTGCGCTGCTGTGGCCCGACCAGCACGGCGGCGCGCGTGTCGAAAGCGGCGTGGCGGTGCTGACCCAAAGTTCCAACATGGCGATCAACATCTCGATGCAATCGCGCGGCCTACCTCTGGCCTATGTGACCACCGCCGGGAACCAGGCGCAGACCGGTCTGGCCGAACTTGGCATGGCGCTGCTTGACGACTCGAGGGTGACGGTTCTGGCGCTTCATGTCGAAGGCGTGGGCGATGTCGCCGCGTTTGAGGCACTGGCGCTTGCGGCACGTGCGCTGGGCAAACCGATCGTGGTGTTGAAGGCCGGAAAATCGGCGCGGGCCCAAGCTGCGGCTGTCTCGCACACCGCGTCTCTGGCCGGCAGCGATGCCGGCGCAAGGGCACTGTTGAAACGTCTGGGGATGGCGCAGGTCGATAGTCTGCCTGCCCTGTTGGAGGCCGCGAAACTCTTGCATTTCGCCGGTCCCTTGCGGGGCACGTCGCTTGCTTCGGTGTCATGTTCGGGCGGCGAGGCCAGCCTGATGGCCGACAGCGCCGAGGACAGGGCCGTGCAGTTTCCCGATCTGACGGCTGCGCAAGTCACCCGTTTACGCGAGGTGCTGGGGCCCATGGTGGCGCTGGCCAACCCTTTGGATTATAATACCTTTATCTGGAACGATGCCGACCGCATGGCACAGGTCTTCGCCACGATGCAGCTTGGTGAGGCTGACCTGACCTGTGTGATCATCGACTTTCCGCGCAAGGACCGCTGCGATCCGGCAGCGTGGGATTGCGTGTTCGCCGCCGGTGCGGCGGCGGTGGCAGAGACCGGCGAGCCCCTGGTGCTGGTTTCAACCTTGCCGGAATTGCTGCCCGAAGACATGGCGGCGCGCGCCGTGGCCGGGGGGATGATCCCGATGCAGGGACTTGATGATTTCCTGACCGCGCTGGAAGCGGCGGCTTTTGCCGGACAGTGCGGACCGCCAGCCGCACCGGCTTTGAGCGTCGCGCCGATCGAGGCATCCGTGGTTCTGGAAGAGGCCGATGCCAAACGGCACCTGGCCGAGGCCGGGCTGGACGTGCCGCGCTTGGTGTCCGCCCGGTCAGTTGACGAGGCGGCGGCCGAAGCCGAGAAGGTGGGTTTTCCAGTCGTGCTGAAAGGCACAGGAGCGGCGCATAAAACCGAGGCCGGGCTTGTCGTCATTGGCTTGAAAAGCGCCTCGGACGTCGGCGCGGCGGCCCGCGGGATGGCCTGCAAGGGCTACCTCGTGGAAGAGATGATAACGGGTGGCGTGGCGGAACTGTTGCTGGGTGTGGTACGGGATCCGGCGCATGGCTTCGTGATGACACTTGGGGCCGGTGGCACGCTGACCGAGATCCTGCGGGATACGGTTTCGATGTTGTTGCCGGTCTCGGAAGCAGAGGTCGCAGAAGCGCTGGCAGGGTTGAAAATCGCGCCGGTGCTGGACGGGTATCGCGGCCAACCGGGCGTGGACAAGGCTTCGATCATTCGGGCGACGATGGCGTTGCAGGACTATGTCACGACCCATCGCGACATATTGGAGGAAGTCGAGGTCAACCCGCTGATCTGTACGAAGACCCGCGCGGTTGTGGCGGACGCATTGATACGGCTAGGAGAACAAGATGACGGATAATCCGGTAAAGACCGAAAGACGCGGCCATGTTCTGGAAGTGACACTGGACAGGCCCAAGGCCAATGCGATTGATCTGGCGACAAGCCGGATCATGGGCGACGTGTTCAAGGACTTTCGCGACGATCCGGAGTTGCGCGTGGCGCTGATTACCGGGGCGGGCGACAAGTTCTTTTGCCCCGGTTGGGATTTGAAGTCAGCCGCGGATGGTGATGCGGTGGACGACGACTATGGCGTCGGGGGGTTCGGGGGCTTGCAGGAAATGCGGGCTATGAACAAGCCGATCGTCGCCGCCGTCAACGGCATCTGCTGCGGCGGCGGGCTGGAATGGGCGCTGAGCGCGGACATCATCCTGGCCGCCGATCATGCGCAGTTCGCTCTGCCCGAGATCCGGTCGGGCACGGTGGCCGATGCGGCAAGTGTGAAGCTGCCCAAGCGCATACCGTATCACATCGCGATGGAAATGCTGCTGACCGGGCGGTGGATCGACGCCGAGGAGGCCGCGCGGTGGGGGTTGATCAACCAGATTCATCCGGGCGATCAGCTTATGGCGAAAGCACGGGACATGGCGGATTTGCTGGCGAGCGGCCCGCCGCTGGTCTACGCGGCGATCAAGGAGATCGTGCGCGAGGCTGAGGCGATGACGTTTCAGGACGCGATGAACCGGATCACCCGGCGGCAATTCGAAAGCGTCGATGTGCTGTATGACTCCGAGGATCAGCTGGAAGGCGCCAAGGCCTTTGCCGAAAAGCGCGATCCGGTCTGGAAGGGGCGCTAAGGGCAGCCTCGGGCGCCTGAAAATTCGGAGGATTTTCTGGCCACATTCTTCTGCGAAGGCTGTGGTGGCGCGCGACGAGCAGGCCGCGCGCCAGTGGCGTCAGTTGGTGATGATCTCCGGCCCCATGAAGGTCGTGGGCAGGTAGGTCGATATCCACGGGATATACGTCACCATGATCAGGAAGACGAAGAGCACGGCGAGGAACGGCAAGGCCGCGCGCACCACGTTCATCATCGGCATGCCCGCAACGCCCGACGTGACGAAGAGGTTCAGGCCAACGGGGGGCGTGATCATCCCTATTTCCATGTTCACCACCATGATGATCCCGAGGTGAATGGGGTCGATCCCAAGCTCTATGGCGATGGGGAACACGAGGGGGGCCACGATGACCAGAAGGCCCGACGGCTCCATGAACTGGCCGCCGATGAGCAGGATTACGTTGACCATCACCAGGAACATCACCGGGCCGAGGCCCGCGGCCAGCATGCTTTCGGCAATGGCCTGAGGGATCTGTTCATCGGTCAGCACGTGCTTCAGAAGCAGCGCGTTGGCGATGATGAACATCAGGGTGATCGTCAGCTTGGCGCCTTCGAAGACGGTGTTGACCGTGTCGCGGTGCCAGAAGGCCGTGACCAGCGCCCAGGGCTTTTGCAGCAGGGTCGCCGGGCGCGGCGCCTCGGCGGCGTTGACGCTGCGCTCGCCCATGCCGCCGGTATAGGTGTCCTCTTCCGAAGGGGCGGCCAGGGGTCCCATGTCGCGGTAGATGAAGCAGGCCACGAAGAAGGCGTAGACGGCGGCCACGGCGGCGGCCTCGGTCGGGGTGAAGGCGCCGGGTTGCCAGTAAATCAGGCTGCCCTCGCCAGTGAGGTTAACCCATGGATGGCCGTAGATGCCGCCCATGATGATGCCGATAAGCAGAAGGCCCCAGAAGGCGTCGCGGAAGCTGTCGAAGATCTCGGTCCAGCCTTTCCACTCGCCCGCGGGCATGTTGCGGATGCGGGCCATGATATAGATCGTGACCATCAGCATCGTGCCGGCCAAGAGGCCGGGGATGACACCGGCGAGGAACATGCGGCCCACGGACACGTCGGTGGCCGAGGCGTAGACGACCATCACGATGGAGGGCGGGATAAGGATGCCGAGCGTGCCGGCGTTACAGATGACGCCCGCGGCGAAATCCTTGGTGTAGCCGACCTGCCGCATGGCGGCGATGACAATCGTGCCGATGGCAACCACGGTGGCGGGCGACGATCCTGAAAGCGCGGCGAAGATCATGCAGGCCAGAACGCCGGCGATGGCCAGACCGCCCTTGAGGTGGCCGACGCAGGCAATGGAGAAGCGGATGATCCGTTTCGCGACCCCGCCCGTCGACATGAAGCTGGAGGCGAGGATGAAGAACGGGATGGCCAGCAGCGTGTAATGTTCGGCCATCGCGTCATAGAGCGACTTGGCCACCGCGCCAATGGACGTGTTCGAGAACATCAGCTGGAACACGATAGAGGAGAACCCGAGCGAGACCGCGATCGGCACGCCGATCAGCAGCAGGCCGATGATCATGATGAAGAGAAATGCGACTTCCATAATCTCAGACCTTGTTCGCGTTTTCGCCACGGGCGAGCTTGTCGGCCGCGGTTTCCACCGCGTCCTCGGCCTCGTGGCTGGTGATGATGCGCTGGCGGGTGCCGCGGATGACGCCGAGGGTGGCCTGGACGACACGGAACAGAAGCAGCGCTGCGCCGATGGGCAGGATCAGGTAAGGGATCACGCGCGGCAGGTAGTCGTATTCCTCGACCACGCGCTCGTCACCGTCCATGTACCAGTTGAAGGTGTTTTCCAGCCATTCCTGGCCGAAGGGGATCGGCACGGGGCGCACCACGGCATAGCCTTGGGCGCGGGCCTCTTCAAACCCGGTGGGGAACCAGCGACCCGAGGTCGGATTTAGGTTGGAGAACGGCGCCCAGAAGTCGTAGGCCCCCTTGAGCAGAAGGAACGCATAGGCCACGCAGACGACGCAGGCAATCAGCGCCAGCGCGCGCTTGAGACCACCGCCAAGCATGTTGATGACGGCATCCACGCCCAAATGGGCGGTGACCTTGAATCCGTAGGAAATGCCGAAGAGCACCAGCCAGGCGAAGAGGATTTCGACCACTTCCTGCCCCCAGAGCAGGCTTTCGGAGAAGCCGTAGCGCAGGACGACGTTGGCGAAGGTGATCAGGGTCATCGCGCCAAGGATCAGGGCGATGAAAATTTCCTCGGCGCGGTGGACGACGCGTCCGACCGGGCCCGATGGTGTGTATCCGCTCACGCTCATGGCGTTTCCCTCCGGATCATATCAGGGTTGGGCCGGATCGGAGACCGGCGGCACGGGTGGCGCCGCCGGAGTCCGGCGCAGCGGGCGCGATGCGACCTCAAAGAAGCCGCAAGCGCGCCCGCGTTGTCCCGAGTCAGCTTCCGCTGTTGTGGGACTGGGCCGCGTCGATGTTGTCCTGGCCCACGTCTTCGACGAACTGGTCCCAGACCGGGCGCATCGCGTCCACCCATGCCTGACGCTGTTCGGCATCCAACTCGCGCACCTCGCCACCGGCGTCGATGATCGCCTGGCGGTTTTCCTGGTTCACGTTGTAGCTTTCGGCGTTCCGGGTCTGGGTCACTTCGTCAACGATGGTCATGAACTGCTCACGCACGTCGGGGTCCAGCGAATCCAGCCAGTCGACCGGCGCCACCAGGAGGTAGTCGATGATGCCGTGGTTGGTCTCGGTGATGCCGTCCTGCACCTCGAAGAACTTCTGGCCGTAGATGTTGGACCAGGTGTTTTCCTGGCCGTCGACAACGCCGGTCTGCAGCGCGCCGTAGACCTCGGAGAAGGCCATGGGCTGCGGCGAGGCGCCGAGGGCTTCCATCTGGGCCACGAGCACGTCGGAGGTTTGCACGCGGAACTTCAGGCCCTCGGCATCCGACGGCTCCACCAGCGGGACGTTGGCCGAGAACTGCTTCATGCCATTGTGCCAGAAGCCCAGGCCCTGCAGGCCGCGGCGCTGCATGGAATCGAGCATGTCCTGGCCGGCCTCGGACGCCTGGAAGCTGTCGACGGCGTCGATGTTCTTGAACATGAAGGGCAGGTCGAAGATGCGGAAGACCTTGGTGAAGTTCTCGAATTTCGACAGCGACGGCGCAGCCAGCTGGACGTCGCCCTGCAGCATCGCCTCGAGCACCTGGTCATCGTTGTAAAGCGTGGAGTTGGGGAACACCTCCATGCACATCTTGCCGTCCATTTCCTCGTTGACGCGCTCTTGCAGCAGCGAGGCGGCGATCCCCTTGGGATGCCGGTCAGTGTTGGTGACATGGCTGAACTTGACGACGACTTCGCCATCGTCACAGGCAGCGTTTACGGCGCCTGCGGATACAGTAAGTGCGAGTGCCGCGGTTGCGGCAGACAGGAATTTCATGGTCTCTCCTCCCTAGTTCGAGACTGGCTTGGATACCGTCACGGTATTGCGTAGCCAGAATGGCGATTGAGAAGGATGCAACAAGCCGATTCGGAGAAAGATGACGCGAATCAGAATATATTGATAGGTATCAGTGCGTTGGAGGCATTCAATCGCTGTGAGCCGAAGTGCCTTTGAGACGTCTGTGCGGATTCCCGCACGCGCCTTGCCGCTGCTGTGCGGATTTCCGCACAGTCTTGATCGACCGCATTCAGGCCGCCTTGGCCAGCCAGCGCCGCGTCGCAACCAGAACGCCGACCGCGACCAGCCCCACCGCCAGCCAATTGACGCCAGTGGCATTGTCGGCACCAAGACCGACCATCGCCATGACGATCAGTCCGGCGCATGTCATCAGTGCTCCGAGCATTGCAACAAGCGGACCGGGACGTCCCGAAGACGGTGTCCGACTTCCGGCCTCGAACCGAACGAAGATCAGCACGAGCGGGACAAGCACGATCGTGAACAAGGTCAGCCAGACAGGCCGCATGGCCCACCACGCGCCGCTGCCCGGCGGCTCGTTCAGGCCAACGCCACCCAGCAGGACGGCAAGGCCCACGACGATGATCAGCGCCGTCATGTGCCACAGGTAGATCGACATGATCATCTGATTGAACAGGATCACCAGCGCCCAGGGGCGCATGCGTTTTAGCCAGGCCTGTGCGATATCCGTAAACAGCAGGATCGCGCCGATCTGCACCGCGCCGACGGCCAGCATCGCCGTGGTGGGTGGGCGCGTGTTGGACATCTCGGCGCCCGGCACGCTGACCATGGCAACGGGATATCCGAACTGCACGATCAGTATGTAGAGGCCCGCGACGCCCAAGCCCATGAAACCCAGCGCCCAGGTCTTGGGCCGCGCGGCGCGGCGCCACCAGTAGCCAAGCTGGTGCACCGCAAGCCAGACGAAGCCGTAATTGGCCCAGCGCAGCCAGCCCTGGTCCAGCCCGAAGGCAATGGCATCGACGGCGATGGCGCCGAGGGCCAGCAGGAGGACCGACAGGACCCCGATACGGTCCCAGAGCGCGACGGTGACCGGCACGGCCATAGTGATGACGATGTAGACGGCGAGGAACCAGACCGGTACGAGCGCCGCCTGTGACGCAAAGCCGATCAGCTCGGGCGAGACGCCCATGGCGCGTGCGACGACCCCGCCCGCGGCCCAGGCCAGTACCACGGGAACGGTGGGTTTCAGAAGGCGCGACAGGCGTGTGGCGGCCCAGGCGCGTTTCTTTTCCGGGTCCTTCTGGGCGGAGTCCCAGGACAGGCTGTTGGAAAACCCGCCGACGAAGAAAAAGACCGGCATGACCTGGAAAAGCCAGGTGGCGTAATGGGTCCACCTTTGTTCGGCAAGCAGGATCACCAACGTGGCCTCGCCATCGCGCATCACGGCGGCCACCAACAACCAGTGCCCGAGAATGACGAAACTGATCGCGATCGCCCGGTAAAGGTCAACGGCACGATTTCGGGTATCAGGCGTGCGCTCGGCGGCCCAACGGGCAGCGGCCATCAAACCCTTCGGCATTCGGTCTTCGGTGGTGGTGTTCATCTTGGTTTTCCGCTCCGGCACTGCTGGCCCGCGATCTTCAGCCGCGCTGCCTCGGTCAGGAGGCTAACCCGCTTCCATGGCACACGGAATCGCGGATATCGGAAGGTTGCAAGAGGGTCGGCCCTTGTGGCAGCGATGCCGCGCTCAGTCGTCGCCCCGGCGATAGTCCTCGGGTTTGATGCCGTAGCGTGCAAGCTTGTCGTAGAACGTCTTGCGCGGCAGTTTCAACGCCTTCGCCGCCTCGGATGCGCGGCCATTCTGGCGGCCAAGCGCGGCAATCAGCAAAGAGCGCTCGACCTGTGCCATCTGCTCTGAAAGCCCAAGATCGGCGGCGCGGGTCACTTCATCCGGCATTCCGAGGACAAAGCGCATGGCCGCGCTCATCAAGGACCTTGCATTGCCGGGCCAATCCTGTGCCATAAGACGGGCCACATGATCTGGCGCGATGTCCGGCGCTGCGATACCGGATTGCTCGGCCGCTTGTGCGACGTAGTGCCTGAAGAGCACCGGAATGTCCTCTGGCCTTTCCGACAAGGCCGGGATGCGCACCGGCGCGACATCGAGCCGATAATAAAGCTCGGGGTAAAAGCGGCCGTCGCCGGCGGCTTTGGCAAGATCCGTCGTCGTACCCGCGATCAGGCGCGTTTCGGCGCCTTCCTCCAGCCGGTCCAGCAGGGCGTGCTGGGCATGAGGGGGCAAAGCGGTGATCTCTTCGATGAAAAGACTGCCGCCACGGGCCGAAGCCAGCGCCTCATCCAGTGCCTCGACATCAAGCGCGGCAGCCGGATGTTTGACATAGGGGCCACGGCCGGCGGGCGTCATCAGATGCACGACCTCGGCCACTTTCGAGATGCCTGCGCCCGGCGGGCCGGTGACGAGAACGTCTGCCCCCATCGCTGCAACGCGGCGTACGCGCTCGCGCAGTTGCTCGGCCAGTTCCGACGTGCCGAACAGCATCCGGGCCGCGGCGTCGCCCGTCTCGAGCTGGCGTTTCAGCCGTCGGTTTTCCAGCACAAGGGATCGTGTCTGCAACGCCCGGGTCAGAACTGGCAACAAGGCATCGGGCGCACAGGGTTTTTCAAGAAAGTCGAACGCACCCTGCCCCATCGCACGCACCGCCATGGGGATATCGCCCTCGCCGGTCAGCAGGATCACCGGCAGTTCGGCATCCGTTTTCCGAGTGTGGTCCAGAAGGTAAAATCCGTCTCGCCCCGGCATGCGGATGTCCGACAGTATCACACCCGGAAACTCCGGAGTGATATGGTCCTTTGCCTCGATGAACGAGCCTGCAAGGCGCGGTCGAAGTAAGTTCAGTTCCAGCGTCTGGGCCAGCGCCTCGCGGACTGCCGCGTCGTCGTCGACAATCAGAACATCCGTTGTCATGCCGCAACCTCGTCTTTCCAGGGGTCCAGTTCGATGCGGAAGATTGCACCCCCGTCAGCCGCGTTGCTGCCACTGATGCGGCCTCCGAAACTTTCGACCAAACCGTAGGAGATCGAAAGACCGAGACCCAGGCCATCTTCGCCGCCGACTTCCTTGGTGGTATAGAAAGGCTCGAACATCTTTGCCGGATCGGAGATGCCCGGCCCGTTGTCCCGCACGGTCACGGTAGGGTGCGCCCCGGGCAAGAGTGAAATCTCGATATGTTTTTCGACCTGCCCGGCCATGGCATCGACCGCATTGTTGATCAGGTTCACCATAACCTGGCCCAATCGGACTTCGCCGGCCTGCACATGCACCGGAAACTCAGGCCGGTGCCAATCCAGCGCCACACTTTCGTTGCCCAGGCGCTGTTCGGTCAACTCGACAGCGGTGTCGATCACAGCGCCCAGATCGACCTTTCCGGCGGGCTCGGCCTCGTTGCGTGCAAAGGCTCGCAAGTTCCGAATGATCCGCGCCGCGCGCGCCGCAAGATCAGAGATGCGGCCAAGGTTGTCTCTGGCGGATTGCGTCTTGCCGGTATCGAGAAGCGCGGTGCCGTTATCCGCAAACTGCTGGATCGCCATCAACGGCTGGTTCAGCTCGTGACTGATACCCGCCGACATCTGCCCCAGCGCACTTAGCTTGCCGGCCTGAACAAGATCCTCCTGGGCACGGGTCAGCGCCGCCTCGGCTTCCATCCTCTCGGCCACTTCGCGACGCAGGACGGCATTGGTTTGCGACAGTTCGGCCGTGCGGTTCGCAACACGCGTCTCAAGCTGGGCATTGGAGATGGCAAGCGCGCGACGCCGTTCGGCGAACAGCAACAAGACAGCGCCAAAGGCAAGGCACGTCGCGGCAAAGACCGCCGCTTGCAGTATGGCCAAGCGAGACGCAGGGGCCGCATCCATCAGCGCATGACCGGTCATTCCGATCACCGGCTTGGGGCTGGCCAGATGCAAGGCACGCTGCGGCAGATAGCTGCCGTGATCGAGCGTCCAGATATCGGGACCTTGCCTGCGTGTGCCGTCTTCCGCCGCAACGGTCCCGGGAGGGGCCAGGCCGGCGGAGGAGGGTCGGATGCGCCAACCCAGTATCTCTTCCCTGTTGGAGATAAAGACGCGATCGTCATTGTCGGTAAAGAAAACCACCGGCTGACCGCCGATCCAGCCCCATTCGATTTCGGAAATGTCGACAACGGCAATGAGGCTGCCACGGATTGCACCATCATCGGCGAAGGAGGGCGCGGCATAGGCGTAAACCCGTCGACCCTCCGGGCCAAGCCGTCCGAAGAAGGACCCGAGCGCCCCATGCATGGCACGGCGAAAATAGCTGCTGCCGGCGGGATCAAGAGAGACCTCGCCCGCCTGCGCAAGTACCGTACCGTCGGCATCGGTAAAGATCAGCCCGGCGGCACCACTTTTGTCGACGGCCTCCTGCAAAAGCTGGGTTGCGGCGGGTACGTGCGGGCTGACACTTGTCAACGCCTCCAGCCTGGGGTGATCGGACATGAGAACCGCGAGTTCGCGAAAGCGGCGCATCTCGCCGGTAAACCGATCGGCCGCCAACGCGAGATCGGCACGCCCCTGCTTGGCCAGCTGTGTCAGTCCCTGGCTGTAGCTATAGCGCCAAACGGTTGCCGCCGCGGCCGTGACGGCAAGCAGGAAGAACGCGATGACGATCCACCGGGCGCGAAGAAGTGACAACATGCCAAGGTGATAGCAAGCCTGTCCCCTGCTTGACCAGACAAAGCGTGCGCGAGCGCCTCGGTCAGTGACCGGTGTCCGAGCGCGGCAGGTCGAAGCGCAGCGAAAGGCCACGCGGGGTGTCCGCCTCAATGATCGCGATTTCGCCGCCCATGGAACGCACGACTTTGCGTGCTACCGCAAGACCAACGCCGACGTGCCCGGTCTCGCTTTTGGGCCGCAGGGTGGCGAGGGGTTTGAACACCGCCTCTCGGTGGGCGGGTGGAATTCCGGGGCCGTCGTCGGAGACGGTGACCTGAACCCGGCCATTCCAGGGAGTGGCGGCTATCGCCAAGGTTCCGAAATCCCGGTCATGATGCGCAGCCGCATTGCCGATCACCGCATCGAGCAGCCTGCGCAGATCGTTTTTTGCCCCCCTGACGCTCAGCCCCTGGCACTGGAGGTCGCAGGTCAGCTTGGGCACCGCTGGCAGTTCGGCGCAACTGCTGGCGACAAGTGCCTGAAGGTCATGCGTGGCAGGCGGATCCGCCAATCGCCCAACCCGCGACAACTCGGTCAACGCGTTCAGCGTATCGTCCAGCCGATGCGCGTAGTCACGCAACATGGCAAGGTTTTCGGCGGAGTCCGCCGGAAGCGCAAATCCCTGCGCGACAAGATCGTCGCTGATCCAATCCGGGATGGTGCGCATGGCACGGGCGAATGCCTTGAGGTCATGTGTCAGAATATACAGGAATTCCTCGGCCTCTCGGACCGGTCCAGGACTGTCAGAGGTGAACGAGCGTGACACGTATCTCCCCTTTTCATCGTTGTTCGCGCGCCGGGCAAACCTGACAGACACATGTTTCCAACCGGTGAACGGCAGCCGCCGGATACCGATGAATTCGCTAAAATCAGCAACACCAAGCGCGTCGATGGTAACGGTCTGGTAACGCTCACGGCCCTAGCTTCGGACCACGAATTCTGGGTGTTTTCGTAGGAAAGGAAACGAAATGGCGTCTATCTCTCCAATCCCGGCCGAGCAAATGGTCGCTCAGGCGCTTCCCGCAGCCAACCTGCATGGGGCCCGTCGCGGTGACTGCTTTGACGTACTTATCCTTGACGACGACCCGTTCGACCAGAAACGATTGTTGCGAACGCTGGAGTCGACCGGCTTACCCGTGAATACGGTCAGTGCCACGACGATCGGCGAGTTCGACGCCGCGCTCGACGCGGGCAGCTTCGACGTGGTGCTGATCGATTACCTCCTGCCTGACAGCGACGGCCTTGCGGCGCAAAAGATGGTACAAAGCCACCCGACGAACTTTGCGGCCGCCGTGGTCATGATGTCGAACAAGATGCGCACAGATGTCGCCATCGAGTCGATCAAGCAGGGCTCTCTGGACTGCCTCGACAAGGTCGAGTTGAGCACCGACAAGCTGCGGGAACTGATGATGGCCTCGGTCAAGGTCCTTGCGGAAACTTCGCGCCATTGGATCGGGGAACTTCTGGCGCAACAGCGGACGCTGATCGCTCAGGATGTTGCCAAGCTTGTGCGCGACGAGATGGAATTCGGACGACTGATCGACACGATCGACAAGCGCATTCTGGACATGTTGGCGGCCCGAGGGTTGACGGTGGCCGATCGGTGGGATGCCGACGGCGTGATGGACCCGGACCCGCCCTTCGCCTTTCGCTGAACCTGCGAGCGGTCACGCCACCAGTTGCCAAGCTGGTGCGGGTCGGCGAGACTGTTCGCGAACAGCGAATGAGGAAGATCATGACCGCGAATACTCCGCCCGTGTGCGACTTCAATTGGCCCGCGCCGGATTTCGATCTGCCGGGAACGGACGGCAAGCGTTACACGCTAAGCGATGTGTCCGGCCCGCGCGGCACGCTGATCATGTTCATCTGCAACCATTGTCCTTACGTTCTCGCAGTGCTGGACCGAATCGTGCGCGATGGGAAAGATTTGCTAGCGCTGGGGATCGGCGTCGCGGCGATCTGCTCCAATGATGCCCAGGCGTATCCGGACGACAGTTTCGGCAACATGGTGAAACTGGCCGAGAAAGCCGGGCTGCCCTTTCCTTACCTGCATGACGAGGATCAGTCGGTGGCGCGGGCCTATCACGCCTCCTGCACGCCGGATTTCTTCGGTTTCAACGCCAAGGGAGGGCTGCAATATCGTGGCCGGCTGGATGCATCGCGCATGTCGCCTGCGCCCGAAGATGCGCCGCGTGAGTTGTTCGATGCGATGAAACAGGTCGCGGAAACCGGCGAGGGCCCGCGCGACCAGGTCGCGTCGGTCGGGTGCTCGATCAAGTGGAAACCGGCGGCGTAAGGGACGGCGCTTTGCAGTAGATGATGCAGTTCCGAGCTGAGAGCTGGTTGCGATGAGTGTCGGCCATGCGGACGACGCGGGCTTTATTTTGAGGAGACGCGCATCGACGGGCCGTGGTGCGGCGAACCAACGATGGTGATGGGCAATTTATGCCAGCCAAGCACATCCAACCTGAGAGCGTGACGCTCCACCTGCCAAATCGCCGTGCCGAGGGACGGCCCGGCGATGCGCGGCGGGCTTCGCCCTTGTTCCGCGCAGGCGCTTTGTAACTTTGGCGATTAAAGGCTCGAAGCGGTCATTGCGCTTTGATCTCGCAGCGCGTTGTCGCGTGGATCATTTTCTGCAAAGGGCTGGGCACAAGGGACGGCGCTTGCACGACTCGAAACATTCGCACATATTCCTATAAAAGAATTCTTGGGAGGAATACCATGCGAATGACCCGACGCCACCTGATGGCGACCGGTGCGGCCCTGCCCCTTGCCGCGGCCCTGCCGCGCTGGAGCCTGGCGGAAATGTCCCTTGGCGATGCGACGGTCACGACCGTCAGCGACGGCAACCTCGTGCTGCCGGGCGATTTCCTGTTCGAGCCGATGCCGCAGGACGAGCTGATGCCGATCCTCGAGGCCACGGGCCAGAGCCGCGACGAGTTGCGTCCCGAATGCAACCTGACGCTTTACCGCGACGGCACCAACACCGTGCTGTTCGATGCAGGTGCCGGGTCCAATTTCATGCCAAGCGCGGGCGAGTTGCCGTCCAGCCTGGACTCTGCGGGCCTGTCGCCCGAGGACATCACCCACGTCGTCTTTACCCACGCGCATCCCGACCATATCTGGGGCGTTCTGGACGATTTCGGAGACCCGTTGTTCACGCAAGCGGTGCACATGATGGGCCGCGCCGAGTGGGATTACTGGTGGAACCCCGAGACCGTGAACACCATCGGAAAGGCACGCGCCGCCTTCGCCGTTGGCGCCAAGAACCGGATGGAGGCGATCGAGGACATGGTCGAGCTCTTTGATGACGGCCAGGAAGTGCTGCCCGGCATCGCCGCGGTATCGACGCCGGGCCACACGCCCGGACACATGAGTTTCGAGCTGCGGCGGGGATCAGAGGCCGCAATGATCATCGGCGACGCGATCGTCAACCACCACGTCGCCTTCGCTCGGCCCGAATGGCCCAGTGGATCGGACCAGGACCCGGAAATGGCGGTGGCCACGCGCAAGACCCTGTTCGACCGCCTGACCGCCGAGGACATGACCCTGATCGGGTTCCACCTGCCGGGGGGCGGCGTGGGCCGGGCCGAGGCGACAGAGACCGGATACCGTTTTGTCGGGAAGGATGCGTGATGCGTGCGCTTGCCGCCTGCCTGGTCGTCCTTTGCACGGCCCCCGCGCTGGCCGATGAGAGTATCCCCGACCAGTATCCCGGCTCGCCGCTCTATTCCAAGCCGGTCGAGGTGATCCCGCATGTCTGGTCGGCCATCGGCGCGACCGCGCCGCCGACTTATGAAAACACCGGGCATAACAACAACCTGAGCTTCATCGTGACGGGTGATGGCGTCGTCGTAGTGAATGGCGGGGCCGCCTATGTGTTGGCCGAAGCGCTGCACGACGAGATCAAGCGGATCACCGATCAGCCGGTGAAGCTGGTGATCAATGAGAACGGCCAGGGTCACGCGATGCTGGGAAATGCGTACTGGGCCGAACAGGGCGTGCCGATCCTGGCGCATGTGGATGCGGCGGAAGAGTTCGAGGAATACGGTGCCCAGATCCTGCGGCGGATGGAGGACTACAACCGCGACAAGGCCGAGGGGACGGTGCTGGCCGGACCCAGCGAGACTTTCGAGAACGAAAAGATCATCGAGATGGGCGACTTCCGGATCGAGGTGCTGCATCTCGGCCCCGCGCACAGCCCCGGCGATATCTCGGTCTGGCTGCCCGAGCAGAGCCTGGTGATCGCCGGCGACATGGCGTTTCACGAGCGGATGCTGCCGATCTTCGAGGACACGATCACGAAGGATTGGCTGGAGACATGGGAGACCGCGTTCGAGCCGCTGGAGGCGACGTATGTGATCCCGGGCCACGGCCACCCGACCAACATGGCGCAGGTGCGGCGGTACACGCATGACTACCTTGTCTACCTGCGGGAACAGGTGGGCGCGCATCTGGAGGAAGGCGGAGGCCTGGCCGACGCCTATTACGTCGACCAGACGCCCTACAAGCACCTGCATACATTTGAAGAACTGGCCACGAAGAATGCGGGCCGAGTTTTTGAGCAGATGGAGTTCGAGTAGGGCTTACTCGGCAGGAACAGCGACACCGCGCGGTGCAAGGACGCCGCGCGCCACGACCGCGCCCAGCACGATGAACCCGAGTGCCAGCAGGGCCGCGATGCTGAGGTTCGCGCCACCGCTGAGGCCCGCGCCGATGGTGCAGCCACCGGCCAGCACGCCGCCGAAGCCCATCAGCACCGCGCCCGCGCTGTAGCGCAGGGTTTGCACGGGGGACTCGAAGCTTTGCAGGGCAAGCTCGCCGCGCGCGGCGGCGCTGAGGAAGCTGCCGACGATGACGCCGCCGATCACCCCGACGCCGAAGCCTGCGGGCACAGCGGTGGACGCGATGGCGAAAAAGAGCGTGTCGGTCCACGGCAAGGTGAAGGCCATCGACTGGGCGGGCAGCGGATCGAAGTCATCCATCAGCAGGACGGAGGTTCCAGCCCAGCCGGCCACGACCACCAGCCCGATCACCGCGCCCATAACGAGGTGCGAGGCGCGCGCGCCCGAGCGGTGTGCGAGCAGTACGGCCACGGCCAGCAGTGCCAGCGCCACGGCCGGGGCAGCACCCGGAATGGACGCGAGGCTGCCAATGCCGAAATCGTACTGGACTGCGCCGAGCGATGTGCGGACCGGCGCAAGGATGCCCTTGAGCGTTGCGTGGGCGACGATGGCAAAGAGGGCGATGACGCTGACCGCCCGCAGGTTGCCCGTGCCGGCCAGCACCGTCAGGCGGGACATGCAGCCGCGCGTCAGGACCATGCCGATACCGAAGGCCAGCCCGCCGAGGGCGATCGCGGCGACCGGCACGCTGCTGGACAGGTAGCGGTGGTCGCCAAGCTCGATGAAGCCCATGCCACCGGCCAGGGCGACCCCGCCGATGGCCACGCCCAGCGCGACCAGCCAAACCGAGAGGGCCGAACGGTCCAAACCGTTTTCGCCCGCCACGGCCCGCCGCAGGCAGAAGCGCGAGATCTGGGCGGCAATGCCGAAAGCAAGGCCCAGAAGAGCGCCCAGCAGAAGGTGCAGGGTTTGCGCGGGCAGTTCGAACGGCAGGGATTCAAGCAGCATGGGTCATGTCCTGATTCAGGTAATCCGCCCTTATCTGGTGCGTTTTCGCGCGAGTCAAAGCCCGAGGGGAAGAGCATTGTTCCGCTTTCCGCAGCGAAGGCGAAATAACGTTCCAGAACACGGAAAACGTTACAACGCCGGACCATCAGGGGACGGTCCGGCGAAACGGATTTTCCTATTTTTCGCGTTGGCGGGAAATTTTTCCGATTACTGCGCCGCGATGGGCAGCCGGGCAAGCTGGCACTGTGCCCAGAGATTTTCGAGGGCGCCGATCAGCCGATCCACATCCTCGGCGGAGTGCACTGGCGACGGCGTGATACGCAGCCGTTCGGTGCCCTTGGGCACGGTCGGATAATTGATCGGCTGGATGTAGATCCCGTGGTCGCGCATCAGCACGTCCGAGATGTATTTGCATTTTACCGGGTCGCCCACCATCACCGGGATGATGTGGCTGGGGTTCTCGATATGCGGCAGGCCGATGGCGTCGAGCCGAGCGCGCACCTCGGCCACGCGGGCCTGTTGCTGGGTGCGTTCCTCGCTGCTGTGCTTGAGGTGGCGCACGGCGGCGGCGGCACCGGCGGCGACACAGGGCGGCAGGGCCGTGGTGAAGATGAAGCCCGAGGCGAAGGAGCGCACGAAATCACAAAGCTCTGTCGAGGCGGCGATATAACCGCCCATCACGCCGAAGGCCTTGCCCAGCGTGCCCTCGATCACGGTCAGGCGGTTCATCAGACCCTCACGCTCGGCAATGCCGCCACCACGCGGGCCGTAGAGGCCGACCGCGTGCACCTCGTCGAGATAGGTCATGGCACCATACTTGTCGGCCAGGTCGCAGATCTCCTTGATGGGGGCGATGTCGCCGTCCATCGAATAGACGCTCTCGAAGGCGATCATCTTGGGCGCGTTGGCGGGAAGGGCCGCCAGCTTGGCCTCGAGATCGGCGAGGTCGTTGTGTTTCCAGATCACCTTTTGCGCACGGGAATGGCGGATGCCTTCGATCATCGAGGCGTGGTTGAGTGCATCGGACAGCACAACCAGCCCCGGAATGCGTGACGCCAATGTGCCCAGCGCGGCCCAGTTCGAGACGTAACCGGAGGTGAAGAGCAGCGCGCTGTCCTTGCCGTGCAGGTCGGCCAGTTCGGCCTCGAGCTGGACATGGGCGTGGGTTGTGCCGGAAATGTTGCGTGTGCCCCCTGCCCCGGCGCCGGTGGTGTCTAGGGCGTCATGCATGGCATCGAGCACGACCGGGTGCTGGCCCATTCCGAGGTAGTCGTTCGAACACCAGACCGTCACGGTCTCGGGGCCGTTATAGCAATTCGCCTGCGGAAACTGCCCGCGCCGCCGCTCGAGTTCGGCAAATTCGCGATAGTTGCCTTCGGCCCGCAACCCATCGAGTTCGGAGCGGAAAAATTCCTGGTAGTTCATCAGTTCTCTGTTGCCTCTTTCACGATCTCGGCCAGCAGTGCCTCGACCTTTTCCATCGGACCATCAGGGTAGTCGCGGTAGCCTATCGTCACGGCACCCTCTGGATCCTCGGCCACGAAGATGCCGTAGGGGCAGTGCGCAAGGTTCATCGGGTCGGCCTCCATCACCTCGCGCGACACCACGGCGGAGCAGAAGATGAAGATGTCCGCTTCCTTGAACAGCATCACGTCGCTGCCCACGTCCTCGCCCGTGCGGTTGAGCATTTCGCCAACATGGCTGACGTAGTCGATGACCAGACCCTGTCCCACGATCGCCGTTTCCACGGCGAAGGCCGCGTCGTCGAACGAACCCTCAAAGGGCGTGGTGATCGGCGCCTCGGCATGGGCGGCGGTGGCAAAGGCCAGGGCAGCCGTCAGAATCACGGGTTTCATGGTCGGTTCTCCTCGGTGTCGGTTGGTTGTCGCACGGGGGCACCGCCCCGGTCTTTGAGCGAGATCAAAGTCGGGGGCGGCGCGTTGGCTTAGCCGAACATGTCGGTGGTGATACCGGTGTACCAGCCTTCGGATTCTTCGTAGGTCGCCTTGCGCAGGGCGGAATCCTCGCCGGTTTCGCTGATGAAACCGTCGACCTTGGCGATTTTCTCTTCGGTCGCCTCGTAGGTGGCGCCCACCTTGACGCCATCATCGGTGGCGATGAGCGACCAGCAGGTGTTCGAGAACTTGGCCGGGAACACCTTGGACCCCGTGAGCGCACCGCGCACCGCGTTGGCGCAGACCTTGGCCTGGCTGTTGGCGGCAAAGCCCGATTTCGGCATGTCGCCCTGTGCGGCGGCGTCGCCCAGCACGTAGACATCCGCGTCGGCCTTGGTGGACATGTCGGCGGCATTCACCGGCGCCCAGTTGCCGTCGGTCACGCCCGCCATGTCGGCGATACGGCCCGCCTTTTGCGCGGGGATGACGTTGCAGACGTCGACGCTGGTTTCCTCGCCGTCGATGGTGACGGTCATGTTCGCCGTGTCGACCGAGACGTTGCCGCCGCCGAATTCCTCGCCGATCCAGTCGACCATGCCCGGGTAATGCTTGTTCCAGCCTTCCTGGAACAGGGCCATCTTGGAGAATTTCGGCTTGGGGTCGGCCACGATGATCTTCGCGGTCGGGTTATTTTCCTTCATGAAATGCGCGACCATCGAGACCCGCTCGTAGGGGCCCGGGGGGCAGCGGTAGGGGTTCGGGGGGGCCACCATGGCGAATGTGCCGCCCTCGGGCATCGCCTCGAGCTGGGCGCGCAGAAGTTCGGATTGCGAGCCGGCCTTGTAGGCGTGGGGCATGGCGTTCTGGGCCTCGATGCTCCAGCCTTCGACGGCGCCATCGACGAAGTCGATGCCCGGGCTGAGGATCAGCTTGTCGTAGGGGAGCGTGGAGCCACCGGCGAGCGTCACGGTCTTGGCGTCGCGGTCGACATCGACGGCCCAGTCGTGGATCACGTTCACGCCGGTCGAGGCGATGGTTCCGTAGGTGTGGCCTATATCGCTGAACTCCTTGAAGCCACCAAGGTAGAGATTGGAGAAGAAGCAGGTGAAGTAGGTGCGCGTAGGTTCGACCAGCGTCACGTCGATGGCGCCGTCGCTGTCCTTGGCGATATAACGGGCCGCCGTGGCGCCGCCGGCGCCACCGCCGATCACGACGACACGCGGTTTGCCCGCGCCCTGCGCCAGCACTTTGGGCGCTGCGAGCGTCGTCGCCGCGGCGGCTGTCGTTCCAAGGAACGTCCGTCTGTTGAGTGTCATATCAAGTCCTCCCTAGGGTAATTTTATTTTTATTCTGTCGTCAGTTGGCCGAAATAGGCGGCCAGTGCAGCAATCTCCTCATCACCCAACCGCCCGGCGACCATTTGCATCACTGGATGGTTGCGCGTCTTGTTCTTGTAGGCGTGCATGGCCACGACGAAATCCTCCTCCGGCCAGAGCACGATAGACGGAATCCCGTCATTCGCGCCACCTGCCTGATGGCAGGCCACGCATTCCCCGCTAAGATATTCACCATACTCAGGGTCCCCCTTCAGCGCCAGTATCTCTGGATCGAGGTCGTGATCCGTGCCCTGGATGGTCGGGTCCGCCTCGGGGATGTCGCGGGGGTTGTCGGAAAAGCGTCGCAGGTAGGCGATCAGGTCCAGACGCTCTTGCCGGTCCTTGAGTCCGTCAAAGCTCATCCGGGTGCCCGAGGCGATCGCGGTGGGGTTTTCGAGGAAAACATCGAGTGTTTCGGCGTGCCATTCCAGCCCGCCGGTGCCGGCGCGCTGGAAGCTCTCGGAATAGGGGAAGCCTTCTTGCGTGGCGGCCTGCCGGCCGAAAAGGCCGTTAAGGTGCGGGCCGATACCATGTTCGGCTCCCTTGCCCACCTCGTGGCAGCCGGAGCAGTAGTCAAACACTTCCTTGCCGGCCTCCGGGTCGCCCTCTTCAGCCGATGCAGAGGTGGCGCAGGCCAGAAGGACTGCCGCCAGGGCGAAGGGGAGCGTGCGCTGTCCGACCGTCATGCGGTCAATCCCCGAAGCTTTGCAGGTAGGCGATGATCGCGTCGATGTCCTCGTCTTTCCTGAGACCGGCAAAGCTCATCTTGGTGCCCTTCATGTAGCTTTTCGGCGCGGCGAGGAATTCGGCCATGGCGGCCTCGTCCCATACGCGGCCTGCTTCGGCGGCTTCCTGGAACACGCTGGAATACTTGAAGTCGTCGTGGCCGCCGATGGTCGCGCCCATGACGCCGTTCAGCACCGGGCCGACGCGGTTCTTGGCACCCTCGCCGACCATGTGGCAGGCCTTGCACTTGCGAAAGACCTTTTCGCCGGCTGCAACCAGTTCGGGATCGGGGGCGGCGCCCTCGTCGGCCTCTGTGGTGGCCGCCTCGGCGGGTTCGGAATCTGCGGCGGCCATCTCGACCTCCTCCGCCGATTCTTCGGCGGCAGGCTCGGCGGCGGCTTCGTTCCCGGCGCCCTCTTCCTCGGGCGTCACGTCGACGACGGAGGCGCGCATGGTGATCTCTACGCTGTCTTTGCAGCCTTCCATGCAGGGCTCGGTGCGCAAGATGGTGTATTCGGTTTCCGCACGATCATCGACGATGAAGCCATCGGCGTTGGGCATCTCGACCTCGGCGAAGTTTTCGTGGCTGAGCTCGAAATCGTCTTCCACCAGGTAGTTGGAATAGAGGATGTAGGCGGTGATGGCGTAGACCTCATCGGGGCTGAGCGACTGCGCGTTGCCGAAGGGCATGGAGCGGTTCACGTAGTCCCAGACGGTCGACAGGTACGGCCAGTAGGAGCCGACGGTTTTCACGGGGTCCTTGTCATCTAGCGTGTCGAAGCCGCCAGCAAGGGTCGGCCAGTTGCCGACGCCTTCGGCGAAGTCGCCGTGACAGGCGGCGCAGGCTTCGGCGAAGACCTGTTCGCCGGTCGCCACGTCGCCGCGGCCTTCGGGCAGGCCGATGCCGCCCGGGCGGACGTCGACATCCCATGCCGCGACCTCTTCGGGCAGCGCTTCGCGGCCCAGGCCGAAGCCGCCTTCGGGTGTGGGGGTGGCGGCGGGTTCATTCTCTGCCGCATCGGTCGAGGCGGCATTGGCCTGTGACACCAGCGCGGGGGCAATCGACGGGATGTCCACGACGAACTGGTCGGCCAGCACGTAAGCCATTGTCAGAACGCCCGCGGCGCCACCGGCGGCGGGTGCGAATATCTTAAGAAACTTCGACATTTTCGGCCTCCCCGTTGGCTTTGACATGCCAGGTCTGGATGCAGTTGTTGTGGTAGATCGAGTTTTCGCCGCGCACCTCGCGCAACTGCGCCTTGGTCGGCTGGACATAGCCTGTCTCATCCATCGCGCGGGCCTGCAGCAGCATCTCCTGGCCATCCCAGGTGGTGTCGAGGTAGAAGCGGGTCAGCGCCTTGGCATCACCCTGGGTGCCGAGGCGGGCGGTTTCCCAGGTCACGCCGCCATCGCGGGAGACATCGACACGGGTGATCTTGCCGTGGCCTGACCAGGCGAGGCCCGAGATGACCAGCGGGCCGGGGCCGTGGCTGATCGGCGATTGCGGGCTGGGGGAGGTGATGACCGATTTCGCGTCCATGACCCAGGTCCATTTGCGGGCCGTGCCGTCGGCCAGCACGTCGGTGTATTTCGACGTCTCTTCGCGGCTTTCCACGGGGCCGTCCATGACCTCGATCCGGCGCAGCCACTTGACCCACATGTTGCCTTCCCAGCCGGGAACCACGAGGCGGACCGGATAGCCGTGCTCCTTGCGCAATGCCTCGCCATTGGCCTTGAAGGCGACGAGGCAGTCGTCCAGCGCCTTTTCCATCGGTATGGACCGCCCGTTCGAGGACGCGTCGGCGCCTTCGACATAGACCCACTTGTCAGAAAGGTCGCCGGCGGCATCGAGACCCGCCTCTTCCAGCAGGGTGCGCAGGGGGACGCCTGAATATTCCATGTTGTGGATCATCCCGTGGGTGAACTGCACGCCGTTCAGCTGTGCGCCCGCCCATTCCATGCCGGTGTTGGCGGCGCATTCGCAGAAATAGACGTGGTTTTCGCGCGGGAAGCGTTCGAGGTCGGCGTAGTTGAAGACCAGGGGCTTATCCACGAGGCCGTTGATCATCAGGCGGTAATCTTCTTTCGCGAGTTCAATAGCCCCCGAATGGTGCCGCTCGAACGCGCAGCCCTGCGGCGTGATCGTGCCGTCGAGCGCGTGGATCGGTGTGAAGTTGATCGAACTGATTGTGTCGGCGGTCAGCCACGGTACGTTGCGGCGCACCACGTCATCCTCGAACCGGATCGGCAGACCATAGGGGGTTTCGTCGACGCCCTCGCCGGTGATCGCGGCCCAGTCCTGAACTTCGGTGATCAGCGGATCGGGATCCTGTGCCGAGGCCGCGCCGGCCACCGAGCCTGCGACCGCTGCCGCGCTGCCGCGCAGGAAGGCGCGGCGGGACGGGGATTTGAAAAGATCATTCATGGCTGAACGCTCCCTTGATGAATGCTCAGACGCCGGTCACTTCGACGCTGTCGTTTTCCTGCACCGTCACGGTGCCCAATTTGCGGATGTGGCTTTCGACCACGTCCCAGATCTGCGGCCCTTCGGTGCCCTCGTTGACCGAGGCCCAGCCAGCGATCACGTAGTTGCGCGACGGGTCGATCGGCTCGCCGCTGCTGAGCAGGGTCATGTTGCTGATCCGCTCGCCCTGCGGTGCGCTGACGTCGATGCTGTAGCCAAGGCCGCCGGTGCGGACCATGTCGCCGCCCTGCTGGTAGTAGGGGTCGGGGTTGAAGATGTTGTCGGCCACGTCCTCCAGCACGACCTTGAGGAATTCGCCCGTCATTTCCGTGCGATACGCCTCGCCATAGGTCATGGAGGTGACGTTCCAGATATCCTCGCGGGTGATGTCCTGACCGGGGATCAGGGACGGGCCCCAGCGGACACCGGGGCTGAGTGCGATTTCGGCGTCCCGCTCGGACAGGAGCGCGTCGCAGATCAGGTCATCCCAGCTGCCGTTGAAGTTGCCGCGGCGGTAGAGCAGGCTTTCGGTCTGGCCGATCACCTCCGACAGCTTTTCCTCGAAAGGCGCGCGCTGTTCGTCGATCAGCGCGGTCATTTCCGCGTCGGGTTCTATCACGTCCGAGAAGATCGGGATGAGCTTGTGGCGGTAACCCATCATCCGGCCGTCACGGATATCGAGGTCGACGCGGCTGACGAACTTGCCGTTGCTGCCCGAGGCGATGATGAGCGTCTCGCCCGACAGGACGGGTTCCGGCAGGGCGTCGTGGGTGTGGCCCGACAGGATCACGTCGATACCGCTGACGATGGTGGCCATCTTCTTGTCCACGTCAAAGCCGTTATGGCTGAGCACGACGACACATTCCGCGCCTTCGTTGCGCACCTGGTCGACGATTTCCTGCATGTTCTCATCCCGGATGCCGAAAGCGTATTCCGGGAACATCCAGCCGGGGTTGGCGATGGGCATGTAGGGGAAGGCCTGCCCGATCACCGCGATCTTGGCGCCGCCGCGTTCGAACATCGTGTAGGGCGGGAAGAGGTCGGTGGGTTCGTCCCACTCGGCGTCGAAGATATTCTGGCCAAGCGCGGCAAACGGGAGAGAGGAGACGAGCTCGGCCACGCGATCGGACCCCAGCGTGAATTCCCAGTGGAAGGTCATCGCATCGGGTTTGAGCGCGTTCATCACGTTGACCATGTCCTGGCCTTGCGTGTGGTAACAGGTGTAGGAGCCGTGCCACGTGTCGCCACCATCCAGCAAGATGGCGTCGGGGCGGTCGGCGCGGATCGCATTGATGACGGTCGCGACGCGGTCCAGCCCGCCGACGCGGCCGTATTCGCGGGCCAGCGCCGTGAAGTCGCCACTGCTGAGCGCGTAATGGCTGGGGCTGCCATCCTCTATGCCGTAGAGGCGGCGGAAATCGGTGCCGGTGACATGCGGCACCTCGCCCTTGTTCTCGCCCACGCCGATATTGACCGAGGGTTCGCGGAAATAGATCGGCTTCAGCTGCGCGTGGATGTCGGTGACGTGGATCAGGGACACGTTGCCGAACGTGTCGAACTGCAAAAGCTGGTCTTGGGTCAGCGATTGTTGCGCGGCCAGCCTGGCCCAGTTGCCAAAGCCCGAGGCCCCGACGAGCGCCGATGCCGCCATGCCGACCTGTAGAAAATCCCTGCGCGAAATCATGAGTAGCTCACCCCTTGAGACATATGCGCATATTTGAATATAGCGCGGATAAAAAAGGCCCCGCCGTTATGACGGAGCCTCGAATTGAGTCTAGTTGCGGACCGAAGGTCCTTCGACGCTGAGGCCGTTGCCGCGCGAGGCGACATAAAGCTCGAGCGCCACGAACTCCGGGCTGCCGGGCGAGAAGGTATGTGCCCTTGTGTCGCGGATGCAGCCCTTGAAGCGGGCATGCACGGCGTTCAGCTTGGTGTTCTTCAGACGGTAGGTCGGGAAACCGTTGATCTGACCTTGGCTGAGATGGTCCGCGCGGATCATGTTGCCCCAGTTGTCCTCGTGACAGTTGGCGCAGCTGAGCTCCAGCTGCCCGAAACGGGTATAGTAGATCTCCTTGCCCTTTTCCCAGGTGGATTGGGCCGGGCCGTCGATGGCCACGTTCACGGGCATGCCGCGCGACACCGAGGCCAGGAGCGCCGACATGTTGATCATGTCGCTGCCGGCGTATTTCCACGGCTCGGCGCCCATGCGGTTCTCGCGGCAGTCGTTGACCTGCATCTCGATCGTGCGAACCTCGCCGGCATCCTCGTTCCACTTCGGATAGACCGCCTTGACGCCGGCCATCGACTCGACGTCGTTGTGGCACGACGCGCAGGACTTGTCCTCGGACCCCTCTGCGGTGTTCCAGACTTCTTCCGCCTGTTCGACCCAGATCATTGCCGGGTTGTCGAAATCGTCGGCCTGCACCGCCTGCGTTTCGTCCGAACGGAACCGCCAGCCCGAGTAGATCGTGTCGATGGCATCCATATGCTCTGGCGCATCGGTCTTGGTGACCATTTCGATGTCTTCGTTGACCACCAGCTCGTCTTCGTCGGGCCCGGCATAGGCAGCCAGCGCGAATACGCTGGCGGCTGCTGCCATGATCAGACGCCCACCCGTTACAGTCGTTTTTGTCATGTTATCCTCCCTGACGCTTTGCGCGTCTTATCCGACCGTAACCGTCTGAGTTTCCTCGTAGACGGAGCCGTCATCGTCGTACCAGGTGAACTTGAAGTCACCGGTTTCCGGCACGGTCGCCTCGAATTCGAAGAACGGGTTGGTCGAGATCGCCGGCTCCATTTTCACGTCGATCACGTTCTCGCCGTTGAAGTCGACAACGAAGCGGTTGATGATCGATCGGGGGATGGTGTTGCCGTCATCGTCCTTGCGCTGACCGCTTTCCATCTGGTGGCTGATCAGCGTCTTGATGGTGATCGTGTCACCGGCGCTTGCCGTTTTGGGGACCTTGACGCGGGGTTTTACACCTTCGGCCATGTTCTATTCTCCTTGTCCTCTACTCAGCCGCCGCAGCCGCCGATGGTGACTTTGATGTTTGCCGAGGCCTGCTTGAACGAGCCATCTTCCATCTCGGCGACGGCGATGACGTTCTGCGTGCCGGCAAGGCGGATACGGGTCGACGCGAATTGCGACGCGGCCAGCGGGCCGAACTTGAACGTGGCCACGGCGGGCGTCGGGTTGCCATCGGCGAAAACCGAGATCGCCACGGCGCCCGGGGCGCTGACCTCGATCGGCACGGTGTTGCCGTTTTCGGCGATTTCAGGCGCGGTCAATTCGACACCGCCCTCGCCCACATCGGCGCCACCGGTAAATTTCGCGATTGCGTCTTCGGTGGCCGACGCGAAGGCCGGCAGCGCGCCGAAGGCCGTCACGGCTGCGCCTGCGGTGCTCAGCACCAGCATCTTTCGGCGATTCAGTTCCATCTTGTCCTCCAGAATGTGAGTTATTCGTATTTGAGCGTCATCAGGTAGGCGACGACGTCTTCGATTTGCTGGCCAGTCAGCAGCGGCTCGACCTCACCTTCATGCGGCTCGCCCGTGTAGGCGTCGCCAAGGCGCGTGAAGCCCTCGACCTTGTAGAAGGCCGGCATCATCGTGCCTTCGAACATGACCTTGGCATTGGCCACGATACCGCGGATCTCGGCCTCGCTCCAGCGGTCGGCAACGCCATCGAGCGGCGGGCCGATTTCCCCGTGAAACTGAAGCTGCGATTGGTCAGAGATCATGTGACAGGCGATGCAGTTGCCCGCGCCCTTGTTCATCAGCACGGCGCCCGCCTCGGGGTCGCCCGGCTGGCCGGTCAGCGAAGTTTCAACCGCACCATCGACGTATTCGACGTCTTGCGGTGCGATGGTTTCCGCAGTTGCGACAGTGGCGAAAAGCGCGGTCGCGGATACAAAAGCAGTTACACGTGTCATGTGCCCTCCCGTATGACAGTTGCTGTATACTTGCACACACAAAAACGATTCACGCAACAACAAATTCAAGAAAGCGAATTTTTAAATCTGTTCGCCTTCGCAGAAAAACCGGACAGGTGGCTTTGCGCGTGCTGCAATTCCTGCGGTCATTCCGCGAGTTTTCGCGCCAGGTATTTCTGGAACGGCTCATCGGATTCATAGCCTTTTTCCACGACCCAGCGCAGCAGGTTCAAGGTGGTTCCCTTCTCGAACGCGCCGGGCATGGTGACGACCGCCAGTTCGTCGGCGGGCAGCTTGCCCTCGCTTTCTTCGGGGAAGAACATCATCGTGGGCGTGAACATGGCATTCCAGCGGCGCACGGCCTCTTTTTCGGGCATCGCCTCGCCGTCGAAATCGGTCACCTCGACATCGCCGAACATGTTGATCTGGACGACAAAGTAATTTTCTTCGATGAACTGCTCGATCTCGGGGACGACGAACACTTCTTCGTGCATCTTGGTGCAGTAGATGCAGCCGCGCTGCTCGATCAGGACAAGCAGGCGCTTGCCTTCGGCGGTCGCCTCTTCGAGATCGTCGCCCAAGTCTTTGAAGGTGTCGCGCATCCACGGGGCCTTGTGCAGGCCGTCGTCGCCCAATTCGGCCGCGAAGACCGGCAGCGCCACCAGTGCGGCGAGGAGAGTAGCGAAAATTCTGGTCATCTGACTGTGTCCTCCGATTTATCCGATTGTGCTGAACCAGGGGACATTTTCAAGCATCCACTGGGCGATGATGTTCACCGAATTGGTCGCGATCAGGATGCCGAACACGATCAGCAGCGCGCCCATGATCTTCTCGACCAGGCCGAGGTGGCGGCGGAACCGCGCCATGAACCTCATGAACGGCCCGATGAAGAGCGCCGCCCCGATGAAGGGTAGTGTCATGCCGAGGCCGTACACGAAAAGCAGCAGCGCGCCCTGCGACGCCGACTCCTGCCCCGCCGCCGTGAACAGGATCGCGGCCAGCACCGGCCCGACGCAGGGCGTCCAGCCGAAGGCGAAGGCAAGGCCGATCACGAAGGCGCCTGCAAGCCCGACATTGCTGGTGTCGCCGGCGTCCGCCCGGAACTGGCGATAGAGAATGCCGATGCGGACAACGCCAAGGAAATGCAGGCCCATCGCGATGATGATCGCCGCGGCGACCCAGCGCAGGATGTCGAAATACTCCTGCACCAGCTGGCCGAAGGCGGTGGCCGAGGCCCCCAGCCCGACAAAGACGGTGATCACGCCAAGCGCGAAAAAGCACGCCGCAAGGAAGGCGCGGATACGCACGCCGCGTGAGATTTCGGCATCTGCAGTGATCTGGTTCATGCCCACGCCGGCAAGGTAGCTGAGGTAGAACGGCACGATCGGCAGGATGCAGGGCGACAGGAACGACAGCAGCCCCGCGATCAATGCCCCGTAGATCGTTACGTCAAACATGCCTTCACCCGCCGCATTCTCTTGAAATATTCGAATATTAGATTATGATTGCTTTTAGCAAGCCGTCAATCGGAGTTTCACGTGGCAGCGATCAGAGCATTCCTGCTCGTTTTCCTGACCTGGCTTCCCGCGCCCATGCTGGCAGAGACCTATCTGCTCATGGCCGAGGAAGACGGGTGTTATTGGTGTGCCCAATGGAACAAGGAGGTTTCGGCGAAATATCCGAAAACCCCCGAAGGACAAGCAGCACCTTTGCGCCGCTATGATCTTTACAGCGAATCGCCGGACGTGGACTTCGCCCGGCGCGTGCGCTTTACGCCGACCTTCATCCTTGTCCGGGACGGCACCGAACTGGGCCGGATCGAAGGATACCCCGGAGAGGATTTCTTCTGGGGTCTGCTTGGCATGATGCTGGAAGAGGCGCGCATCGTCCTCGACAAAACAGGCTGACGAAATCCATGACACTCGATCCCCAGAATTCTTCCGACGCATCCGAACCCGAAACGCGATTGCCGGTGCTCGACGCCAACATGCGCGCCGAGGACATGGAAAAAATGATGAAGAACGCCCAGCGGGCGTCGAACTTCCTGAAGGCGATCAGCCACGAGGGGCGGCTGATGATCCTGTGCCATCTTGCCTCGGGCGAGAAGTCGGTGACGGAACTGGAAGATTTGCTGTCGGCGCGCCAGGCGGCTGTGTCACAGCAGTTGACCCGGCTTCGGCTGGAAGGGTTGGTGACGCCGCGGCGCGAGGGCAAGGCCATCTACTACAGTTTGACAGACGACAGACCGCGGCAAATTATGGAGGTCGTCTATGACCTCTTTTGCAGGGAAGACTGACCGGGATTGAGGAGAGGTTCCGGTCGTTAAACGGGAACCAAGATGCTGGACGTTCTGGGCGAAGCAAATAGCGCGGCGTTGATCGGGCTGTTGGGCGGCCTGGCCCTGGGGCTGGCCGCGCGGCTGGGCCGATTCTGCACGCTGGGCGCGATCGAGGATGTGCTCTATTCGTCGGATGATCGCCGGATCCGCATGTGGGGCATCGCCATCGGCGTGGCGATCATAGGCACGCATTTCGCCATGGCCGGTGGCTTGATGGACGGGACCGCCACCGCGTATCTCGACAGGGTCTGGAATCCGCTCGGCACCATCGTCGGCGGGCTGATGTTCGGCTATGGCATGGCGCTGTCGGGCAATTGCGGCTACGGCGCGCTGGCGCGGTTGGGGGGCGGCGACCTGCGGTCTTTCGTGATCGTGATCGTGATGGGGCTTTCGGCCTATCTGGCGATGTCGGGCCCGCTGGCCCATTTCCGCGTCTGGCTTTTCACGGTCGAGGAAGGCGCGAGATCGCCGCAGGGGTTCAGCCAATTGGCGCAGGTGCATTTGGGCATTGGCCCCGCGCTGACCGGCCTGTTTCTCGGAGGGGCCATCCTGATATTTTCTCTCGCCAGTGCCCGGATGTTGCGCTCGCTGAATATGGTGTTCTGGGCCGCCGTGGTGGGCATGGCCATCGTCCTTGGCTGGGTCGGCACCTACTGGGTGGCCATGACGGGGTTCGAGGCCGAACCGATCGAGACGCATTCCTTTGCCGCGCCCATCGGCGACACGATCTATTACGCGATGACGGCCTCGGGCAACAGCCTGTCGTTCAGCGTCGGCTCGGTTCTGGGCGTGGTTGTGGGCGCCTTCGTGGGGTCGCTCTTCAAGGGGCATTTCCGGTGGGAAGCGTGCGAGGACCCGCGCGAATTGAAGCGGCAGATCTTCGGTGCGGCCCTGATGGGGCCGGGCGCGATTTTGGCGGTAGGGTGCAGCATCGGACAGGGGGTTTCGGCCTTTTCGGTGCTGGCCTTTTCCGCGCCGGTGGCGTTTCTGGCGATCTTCGCCGGGGCGGCGCTGGGGTTGAAACAGCTGATCACCGGGTTCGCGCCGGCGGAATAGCACGGCGGCGGACAAAAAAGGCCGCGCCAGGATGGCGCGGCCTTGGCTGTTTGCGTTGGGGCGGTATCAGCCCAGCACGTTTTTCACGACCTTGCCCAGCTTGCTGGCCACTTCGTCGGCCTCTTCGCGGGTCATGCAGAAGGGCGGCGCAAAGCCAAGGATATCGCCCTGCGGCATGGCGCGGGAAATCACGCCTTCCTTGACCAGTTCACCGGCCAGCCGTGCGCCAACCTTCTCGGAGGCGTCAAAGAACACGCGGTCGTCGCGGTCCTTGACGAATTCCACGGCACAAAGCAGGCCCTCGCCGCGCACTTCGCCGACATGGGCATGGTCGCCCACGGCCTCGGTCAGCGCCTTCTTGAAGTAGGCCCCAACCTCGCCGGCGTTTTGCACCAGGTTCAGGTCGTCGATCAGCTTGAGGTTGGCAACACCGGCGGCAGCCCCGATCGGGTGCGCCGAATAGGTCCAGCCGTGGCCGATGGGGCCGTTCTCATCCGTGCCTTGCTCCAGCACCTTCCAGACCTTGTCGGACACGATGGACCCGGACAGGGGCGCGTAAGCCGAGGTCAGGCCCTTGGCGATGGTGATGATGTCAGGCTTGATGCCATAGTGGTCGGAGCCCATCATGCTGCCAAGACGGCCAAAGCCGGTGACGACCTCGTCGGCGATCAGCAGGATGTCGTGCTTGGCCAGCACCTCCTGGATCGCGGCCCAGTAGCCTGCGGGCGGCGGTACAAGGCCCCCGGTGCCGAGCGCGGGTTCACCGATGAAGGCGCCGATGGTGTCCGCGCCCTCGCGTTCGATCAGCGCCTCCAGCTCGGCCACGCAATGGGCGACGAACTGTTCCTCGGTCTGGTTCACGTCGGCGCGGCGATAGTAATAGGGCGCTTCGGTGTGCAGCACCTGCGCCAGCGGCAGGTCAAACTTCTGGTGGAAGAGGTGCAGCCCGGTCAGCGAGCCGGTCATCAGGCCCGAGCCGTGATAGCCGCGCCAGCGCGAGATGATCTTTTTCTTCTGGGGAAGCCCGCGGATGTTGTTGTAGTACCAGACCAGCTTGATGTTGGTCTCGTTGGCGTCCGATCCCGACAGGCCGAAATAGACTTTCGACATATGATCGGGCGCGCGGTCCAGCACCATCTTTGCGAGCGTGATCGCGGCCTCGGTGCCGTGGCCGACATAGGCGTGGTAATAGGCCAGCTCGCGCGCCTGCTCGGCGATGGCGTCGGCAATCTCGGGCCGACCATAGCCCACGTTCACGCAGTAAAGCCCGGCAAAGGCATCGAGCAGGCGGTTGCCGTCGCGGTCCTCAATGTGACAGCCGGAGCCGCCGGTCACGATGCGCTGCGGCGCCTCACCCCGGGCGAATTCCGCCAGGTGGGTCGAGGGATGGAAAAAGTTCTCGCGGTCCCACTGGTCAAGTTGATCGTTCTTCAGCATTCGTACTCTCCTTAGCCCCAATCGCGGCAGACGTATTTGATTTCCATGAACTCTTCCATTCCCTTTCGCGCGCCCTCGCGGCCAAGGCCGGATTGCTTGACCCCGCCGAACGGGATCGGCGCGCCCGTGACCTTGGTGCGGTTGACCGCGACCATGCCGAACTGCAGCGCGCGGCTGAGCCGGTAGATGCGGCGCGGGTCGTGGGCGTGGACATAGGCGACTAGGCCGTATTCGGTGTCGTTGGCGCGGCGAATGGCCTCGTCCTCGGTCTCGAACGGCGTGATCGGTGCGACGGGTCCGAAGGTTTCCTCGCGCATGATCTCGGCCTCGTCCGGCACGTCGGTCAGCACTGTCGCGTCGTAGAACAGCCGTCCGAGCGGATTACGCTGGCCCCCACAGGCCAGTTTCGCGCCTTTCTCGAGTGCGTCGGCGACATGCGCCTCCTGCTTGGCGACGGCGCCTTCGTTCATCAGCGGGCCCAGATCGCAGTCATCCATGCCGACGCCAATCGTCAGCGCCTTTGTCGCGTTGGTGAAACGCGTGCAGAACTCATCGTAGATGCCGCGCTGGACGTAGATGCGGTTCGCGCCAAGGCAGTCCTGACCGGACGTGGCGAACTTGGCCTTGATGGTCTCGGCAACGGCATGATCGAGGTCACAATCGTCGAACACGATCACCGGCGCATGACCGCCCAGTTCCATCACCAGCTTCTTCACGGTTTCCGCGGACGCGCGATAGAGCAACCGCCCGACCTCGGTCGAGCCGGTGAAGGACAGCGCCCGCACGCGCGGGTCGTCGGTCCATGGCGGCACCACGGTCGAGGCGCGGCCTGTCACCACGTTGAACACGCCCGGCTCGACGCCCGCGCGTTCGGCCAGTTCGGCCAGGGCCAGCGCCGAAAATGGCGTTTCATGGCTGGGATGTGCGACGATGGTGCAGCCGGCGGCAAGCGCCGCGGCGGCCTTGCGGGTCAGCATCGCGGAGGGAAAGTTCCACGGTGTGATCAGCGCCACGACGCCCACGGGTTCGAGCCACAGCTCGACCTCGGCGGTGTTCAAATGGCTGGTGACGCCCTCGATGTTGGGACGCTTGGCCTCTTCGGCGTAGAATTCGACGAAGGACGCGGCGTAGTCGATTTCGCCCCGCGCCTCGGACAGGGGTTTGCCCTGTTCGGCGACCATCAGCTTGGCCAGGTCCTCGCGGTTCTCGATGATCAGGTCGAACCAGCGACGCAGGATCGCGGAGCGGTCCTGTGGCAGCTTGGACGACCATTTGGGAAAGGCCTCCTGGGCAACGGTGACGGCCTCGGCGCTTTCATCGGCAGAAAGGCTGGCAACCTCGCCGACCACCGCGCCATCGGCGGGGTCGGTCACGGTCACGGTGCTGCCATCGGCGGCAGCGACCCATTTGCCGCCAACATAGGAAAAGTTGCGGACGAGGCGCAGGTCTTCGATCAGGCGCAAAGACGTGTCAGGCATGGTTTCCTCCTTTGGCTTGCGGAGGTTTTATTTGGTTTGGGCGATGGGTGAGCCTGAATAGGCCCGTCGCAGAAGTGGATTCTTCTGCAAACGTCGGTGGATGCAGAAGAATCTACTGCGCACCCAGAATCACGTCGATGGGAGGGGCGGTCAGGCCCTTGACCGGCTTGGTCACGACATAGCTGAAATACCGCGCCATCCCGATCCGGTCGTTGAGCATCCGGTCGACAAGCCGCTGATAGGCATTGATGTCGGGGGTCACGACCTGCATCAGGTAATCGTAGCCGCCGCCGATGCCCCAGCAGGCGACGATCTGCGGATACTGCTGCACGGCATCCTCGAAAATGCGGAATGTTGCGGCGGTATGATCGGTCAGCTCCACTGCCACGAAGACCGTCACGTGGGGGCCGATTTTCCGCAAAGCGATCTCGGCGCGGTAGCCGCTGATCAGACCCGCCTTTTCGAGCCGCTTCAGTCTTTCCCAGCACGGCGAGGCCGACAAGCCCACGCGCTCGGCCAGCTTGGCTTTGGTGATCCGTCCATCCTCGGCCAAAACCTTGAGGATTTCGATGTCGCGCGCATCCAGCCGTGTCATGGTCGGGTCAGGTCCGAATGCGCGTACCGGCGTCGGGCAGTGCCGCGCGGACGTGACTGGCGATAGCGGTATCCTGCGCCCCAGTGCCGGTGAGATCGCAGATGGTGATGTCCTGCGCCGACTGTCGGCCCTGGGCCTTGCCGGCGATGATGTCTCCCAGTTCCGGCGGGGTGGCGTCCGTCAGAACGCCCGCGGCTCGGGCGGCTTCCAACTCGCCGCTGGTCTCGCATTGGCTGACCCGATCACAGGCGTAAAGGTCCGCGGCCGCGATGGCCTGCGGGTCGATCTCGTTCTTGCCTTCCTGGTCGGAGCCCATGGCGGTGATGTGAAGACCGGGATGCAGCCAGTCGGCCATCAGCACAGGGGATCGCGCCGGCGTGGTGGTGACGACAAGCTGGCTGTCGGCCACCAGCACGGCAGGATCGGTGACGGCCTCGGCCTCGATTCCCAGTGCGGTGGCAATATCCTCGGCACAGGTGGCGGCCTTGTCGGCGTCTCGTCCGTGCACGAGCACGCGCTTGAAAGGACGGACCAGATGTGCGGCCTGCATCTGAAGTCGCGCCTGCACGCCGGTTCCGATGACGCCGGCGGTCTCGACCGTTTCCGGAGCGAGGTGCCGCGCGGCCACGGCGCCAGCGGCCGCCGTGCGGATGTCGGTCAGATAGCCGTTGTCCAGGTAGACCGCTTCGACGAGTCCCGTCTTGGCCGAGAAGAGGATCATCAGGCCGTTAAGGCTGGCAAGACCCAGCGCCGGATTGTCGAAGAAGCCCGGACTGACCTTGATGGCGAAACCGTTGAAGCCGGGGATATATGCAGTCTTAACGTCGACCTCGGCATTGGCTTGCGGCAGGTCCATCGACAGGATTGGTGGCATTACCACCTCGCCGCCCGCAAGCGCGGCGAAGGCGCGTTCGATGACATCGACCATTTCCACGTCCAGCCGGATCGCCGCGCGCAATTCGGCCTCGGTCACGATCTGGATTTCATGTGCCATAGGCGCGTCCTTTTACCAGCGTGTCGCCAAGCTGAATATCTTCACCGGCCATGATGCGATGGAACATCTCCATGTCGAGATTGCGGCCCGTAATGATCGTGCCGATCGGCCCCGGCACCTCCGGCAGCTTGCCGGCCAGGAGTGCGGCCATTCCGACAACGCACGCCCCTTCCGCCACGATCCGGTCCTCGTAGAACAGCACTTGCATGGCGTGATAGATTTCTTCCTCGGTCACCAGCACGGTATCGTCCAGGTAATCGCGGCACAGCGCGAAAGACAGCTTGTTGTTCATTCCGATCCCTCCGCCGAGGCTATCCGCGAGGCTTGCGACCTCTTCCACCTCGACAGGCCGCCCCTCGGCAATGGAAGCGTGCATGGCCGCACCCCGATCCATGCTGATACCGATGACCTTGATCTGCGGGTTGATCGTTTTGGCGGCCACGGCAACGCCCGCCGCCAGCCCGCCGCCTGACAATGGCACAAGGATCGTGCCCAGATCGGGACGCGCCTGCAACATTTCCAGCCCGATCGTCCCCTGCCCTGCGATGACATGCGGATCGTCGAACGGTGAAATTTCCACCAGACACTCGGCCTCGACCAGCCTCAGGCTTTCGGCCAAGGCGTCGTCCTGGCTTTTACCGCAGGTCCGCACCTCGGCGCCAAGGGCCTTTATGCCGTCCACCTTGGCCTGCGGCACCAGGTTCGACATGCAGATCACGGCGCGCAGCCCGCGATGCGCGGCGGCATAGGCCACGCCGCGCCCGTGATTCCCCGTCGAACAGCACGTAACGCCTTCAACATCCTCCGGCAGGTTCATCACCGCGTTCACCGCGCCGCGCAGCTTGAACGCGCCGATAGGCTGCATGTTCTCGAGCTTCATCAGGAATTCGCTACCGGTCTTTTCCGTCATGAACGGGGACGGCACGAACGGCGTGCCGTCGGCGATACCGGCAATGGTCTTTCGCGCGGCCATGATGTCGGAAAGGGCAAATGCCAAATCTGGGCTCCTTCGTCTTTCGGGTTCGGGGCGATCCTCGGATCGGCTGCCATCAGGATGGGGGAAGAGGTACGCCGAACGCAACCGCAATAGAGTCGGTTCTAGAGACGGGACGTGGGAAAGTCTCTTCGATGCAGGCTTGTGATCCCGTAGTGGAATTGGCAGGCTTTCGGCACGTTCAAACCGAACGCTGAAAACAGGACCCTCAAAATGCCCCGACTTTGTCTTTACATGAGCGGCCTTGCTCTTGGACTGGCTTGCGCCGCTCCCTCGGTTGCGCAGGACGAGGTTCCCGTGATGGTTGGCGGCGACGAGACCCTGGACGCTTGCAACACCCTTGGCGCCGTGACCGGGCTGGATCCGCAGGGCGACAACTTTCTCTCTGTCCGGGCCGGTCCGGGAACCGAATACGAACGGACCGACCAGCTGGGCCCGGGCCGCAAGCTTTGGCTGTGCGATCAGCGCGGCGACTGGCTGGCGATTGTCTATAACAACGCGGATGGTTCGGAATGCGGTGTCTCATCCCCACAGGCCGAGTGGCTGCCCTATGACGGGCCCTGCAACGCCGGCTGGGTGTTCAAGTCATACGTGACGGTTATCGCAGGCTGAGGACGGTCCGGAACGGCGACAGGCCCGGGCGGTGTGCGCCACGAGCCTGCCAATAACCTTATGCGAATTGGCTCTCAGGCCGCGGCCTTCTTGCGGTTCTCTTCCAACCGGGTGTTGATGATCTCGGCGGTCTCGTCGGCTTCTGCCATTGGCTGCCCCATCTGGTCCGCAATCAGCTTGACCAACAGATCCACGCGCTCGATCTCCTCGGCACCGCTCTCGATGGCACGGGCGGCGGAGGACGGCTTCAAGAGGCCGTTCGCGGCATTCGCGTATTTTTCGAACGGAACCTGATCCTCTTCGTCTGCCCCAAGCTCGGTGACAAGGTCGCAGACCTTTTTGTAGATCGACTGCGATTCCAGAAGGTCGCCGTGCACGGCTTCCTTGATGGGACGGGCCCCGTCGCGCTGAACACAACGGTAGTTGCCGGTCAGCAGCATGGCCCATTTCGCGAACGGCACGAAGAGCGAGTCGAACAGCCGAAGCTTGACGGGTACATCTTTGCCGTCCACGCGCACCGCTTCGATCTTCTCCTCCAACTCGCGCACCATGGCGGTATGCGCCGGGTCTTCGAAAGGTGCAGCCTTGAAATTGGTGGGCAGACCGACGTGCAGCACGTTCGGCCCCTCTTCCGGCGGGCGGAACGCCTGCGGATCGGGGCTGCACAGCGAGACGAGGCCGGGCTTGAAATCCTCCCACGGCTCAATGCTGTTGAACGCGGGGCGCAGCGCGTCGGCATCCAGCTTTTCGATGCGCTTCAGATACGGCAGCGGCGGCATGTTCATGATCGACATGCAGGGTCGCTCGGCCGCCGCAATCCGCTTCATCAGTTCCGAGATCTCGTCGTTTCCGTATTGCGGTTCGGACATGGCGAGGGCCACGAGGTCATAGTCCTCGGGCACGACATCACCGGGTGCTTTAGCATCCAGCGTGCCGGGCAGGTCACCCGATTTGAACGCGCGATGCTCGTCCTCGTCGCGCAGCTTGATGCGCACTTCGGTGCCGTGCTCGTTGATGATGTCGGCCGTCGCCTGGCGGCAGACCAGCGTGACGTCCTGGCCGGCCATCAGCAGTTTCGTGCCCAGCAGTGAGCCGTAAGATGCGCCCAGTATAAGAACCTTGCGAGCCATGGTGAGATCTCCTTGTTATTCACCGCGCAACATAATTGCGTGAACAGATTCTGCTACAAAATTCGTGTAAATGTGTTATTGATAATATCAACAATGAAATTTTCTGTAATTTTGTAAAGTTGACCCCATGTCGAAGACTTTCATCGGCCCGAAGCTGCGCCAGATGCGCATCGCTCGCGATCTGACCCAAGCAGAGGTCGCCGAGCGCATCGGGATCAGCCCGGCCTATGTTAACCTGTTGGAAAATAACCAAAGAAGCCTATCGGTCAAAATGCTACTTGCCATTTCCGAGACGTTCGAAGTGGACGTCAAGGAACTGACAAAAGACGACAGCGCCCATATGCTGGCCGACCTGCGCAACGCCTTCGGCGACACCACGTTGGAAGGTGATCCGCCGGACGTGCAGGAGCTGCGCAGCGCGATCGAACGCGCCCCCGCGCTTGTCGATCATTTCCTCCAGCTGCACCGGGCGCATCGCGCTGCGCTTAGACTTATCATGCGCGGCGGGATGGATGGCCGCGATGAACAGATGCTGAACGCCTCGCCCGAGAACGCAATTCACGACTTTTTCCGCAGGAACAGCAATTATTTCGCCGTGCTGGAGGTGGCCGCCGAAAATGCCCGGCGCGAGATTCCCGTCGCGCCAGAATCGCTCTTTGTGGACATGCGCGCGGGTCTCAGGAAACACCACGGTGTGTCCGTCGAGGTGCGCCCGCTGGAGGAAATGGGCGAATCGCTGCGCATCTATGACGAGAAAAGCCGCACATTGCATCTGTCGCAAGCGCTCAACACCGAGAACCGCGCGTTCCAGATGGCGCATGTGCTGGCTTTCCTGACCGAGGGCCGGATGATTGCCAAGATGGCCCGCAACGCACAGGCCGACCCCGAACGGGTCCAGCCCCGGCTGGAGGTCGAGCTTGGCAATTATTTTGCCGCCGCTTTCCTGATGCCCTACGAGCAGTTCCTGAAGACCGCCGAGGACACCGGCTATGACATCGACCGCATCGCGCTGGCCTTCGGCGTGACGTTCGAGCAGGTCTGCCACCGCCTGACGACAATGCAGCGCGACAAGGCGCAGGGGATTCCGTTCTTCCTGTTGCGGCTGGACCGGGCGGGCAACGTCACCAAGCGGTTCAACGCGACGTCTTTCGATCTGGCGGAATATGGCGGGGCCTGCCCGGTTTGGAACGTTCACGCCGCCTTTTCGGTGCCCGGCGTAATCTTTCCCCAATTCGTCGAGATGCCGGACGGGCAGCAGTTCTTCTCGATCAGCCGGACGGTTCACCGGCCCGTGTTCAGTGCCGAAACCCAGGACCGGCGCCTGACTCTGACGCTGGGATGCGAGGCCCGGCACGCGCACCGCCTCCGCTATGCCGCCAGCTTCAAGATCGACGATCCGACGCTTTATCAACCGATCGGCATCAACTGTCAGCTTTGTCCTCGGCAGGCCTGTTCGCAGCGCGCGCACCAGCCGTTGTTCATCAACCTGCCTATCGACGCCAACCGGCGCGGCTCTACCCGCTACGAAAGTTGAAGGCGTAAAAAAGCCTGCCCCCCGGGAGATCAGGGGGCAGGCGTTGGGCGTCGCGGTAAGCTGCGTGGCCCGTATCAGGCCTGACCTTCCGCCGCCTTCTTGCGCTTGCGCATGATGCGCTGCACCACCGGGAACAAGACCAGCGCCAGTGCAAGGCAGATGCAGACCAGCGAGATCGGGCGCGTGATGAACGTGGTCGCATCACCCTGAGCGGAGATCAGCGACTGGCGCAGCGAGCGTTCAGCCAAGGGCCCCAGAACGATGGCCAGAACCGCCGGCGCCACCGGGTAGTTCAGCTTGCGCATCAGGTAACCCACCACGCCGATGATCAGCATGATCCAGGTGTCGAACATCCGGTCGGTCGTGGCGAAGACACCCAGGACGCAGAGCGTGAAGATGATCGGCGTCAGCAGGGTGAACGGCATCGCCAGCACCCGGATGAAGACCGGGATCAGCGCGATGTTCAGGATCACCGTCACCGCGTTGGCCACGTACATCGAGCCGATCAGGCCCCAGACGAAATCCGGGCTTTCGGTGAACAGCAGCGGCCCGGGGCGCAGGCCCCAGATGATCATGCCGCCCAGCAGGATCGCCGTGGTGGGCGAGCCGGGAATGCCCAGCGTGATCATCGGCAGCATCGAGCCTGTCGAGGCCGCGTTGTTGGCCGATTCAGGTGCGGCCACACCGGCCACGTTGCCCTTGCCGAAGCTGTCGGGGTCCTTCGAGAACGTCTTGCTGAGACCATAGGACATCAGCGCCGCCGGGGTGGCCCCCGCCGCGGGCAGCGTGCCCACGAAGAAACCGAGGAACGAGCCGACCCAAGTGGAATTGATGTATTCCCGGATCTGCTTGAAGTTGTTCTTCATGCGGGACATCGAGATCTTGACGTTGTGCATCTGGACCTTGCCGCTGGTGGATTCCAGCGTCCAGAGCATCTCGCCCACACCGTAGATGCCGATCGCCAGCACCAGGAAGCCGATGCCACGCTGGAATTCGACCATGTCGAAGAAGATCAGGCGCGGGCTGCCCGAGATGATGTCGAAGCCGACCGCGGCCAGAACGAGGCCCAGAAGGATCGAGAAGATCGTCTTGGGTATGTCGTCCCCGCCCAGACCGATGAATGTGGCGAAGGCCAACAACATCAGCGCGAATTCCTCCTGCGGTCCGAACTTCAGCGCGAAGGCGGCCAGTGGCGGCGCGAAAAGCGTGAAGAGGATGATCGAGACCGTGCCGCCGATGAACGATGCGATGGCCGCGGCCATCAGGGCCTGGTCGGCCCTGCCGCTCTGGGCCATTGGCCTGCCGTCGAACACCGTCGCCACGGCCGTCGAGGCCCCTGGAATACCCAGGGTGATCGAACTGATCGCCCCCCCGTACATCGCCCCGTAATAGAGCGCGGCAAGGAAGATGATCGCCGTCGTTGGCGGCACCAGGAAAGTGATGGGCAGCAGGATCGCCACCCCGTTGACCGAGCCGAGGCCCGGCATACAGCCTACGAACAGCCCCGCAAGGCAGCCCGCAAAAATCATCATCAGGTTCAGGGGCTGAAACGCCTCCAGAAGGCCTGCTGTCAATGATACAAGTATCGTTTCCATTTGTCGTCAGACCTCTCAGTAGAACCATTCGTAGCGGAAGTTGTCGACCCAGAGGAATGCATCCTCGAAGATCGGCAGACCCTTCGGCAGATACTTCGTCAGCGCCACCTCGAAGAGCAGGTAGACGAAGATCGGCGTACCGATTGCGAATGCCAGGGTCATCGGCCAGGAATGCCGCCCCATGAAGCGCACGAAGAAGAGCATGAAGACGACCAGCGCCACATATGTGCCGACGAACGTCATCATGATCAGCAGTGCCAGGATCGACCCCGCCGAGATCGACACGAGGAAAATCGTGTCTCTCGAGATGTAGGGATCGGTGTTTCGCGACTCGGGCGTCTTATTCTGCGCCCACCGCACGAGTGTGGCGACGGAAGCCAAGGCCATCCCCGCCGACAACCAGAACGGCCACATGCCTGCACCGGGACCTCTGCCCCTGACCCAGCCAATACTGAGGTCGTCTGTGTATACGTTAAACATCAGGCCGAGCGACACTATCAGTGTCGTGATGGCCATCAGAAGTTCCGCTGTCCGGACCGTCATTCTCTTTGGCTCCGTATAAATCGTTTGCGATCTTTCGAGGGGGCGTGTCCCTGCCGGACCAAACTGCCCGCGCCCGGATCGTCAGGCATCCAGGTGCAGGGCCCGATGCGTCCGGGCCCTGCCGTTTTCAGGATTGGCTTACTCGCCGGTGATGGACTCGGCGCCGACCTTTGCGATCAGCTTCTCATGCGCGACCTTCTGGTTCTCGTGGAACGTGGCAAGGTCCTCGCCCTTCATCATGGCCTCGCAGGTCAGACCATCGGACTTGCAGAATGCCTGCCATTCCTCGCTGTCGAACAGCTCCTGGAACAGGTTCACGTACCATTCCACCGCTTCCGGATCCATGTCCGGCGGGCCGTTGACCGAGCGCTGCATGTAATACTCGATCTCCACGCCCAGCTCCTTGGCCGTCGGAACGTCCGGGAAGGCAGCCATCCGCTCGGCCGAGAACTGCACCAGCGGCTTGGTGTTGCCCGCGCGCCAGAACTCTATCTGCTCGGCGGGGTTGTTCACCGTGCTGTCGATCTGGTTGCCCACGAGGTTCTTGGCCACCGTGCCACCACCCGGGAACGGGATGTAGGTCACGTCATATCCGAACTCGGCTTCCATCATCGCGGTCAGAACGCTGTCTTCCTGGCCCGATCCAGTGCCGCCGACCTTCCAGTCCTTGCCCGCTTCGGACACGGCTGCGTTGAAGCTCTCGAGATCGGTGATGTCCTCGCGGTCGGTGTTGACCCACAGCAGGAACGTGTCCATCGCCATCAGGCCGATCGGCGTGAACTCGGTCACGTCGATGCCCAGGTCCTCCTGGATGATCGGCGTGGTGTAGAAGCTGTTCAGCGTCATCATGACGGTGTGGTTGTCACCCGCCTTGTCCTGCATGTAGCGCAGCGCCTCGGCGCCCGATCCGCCCGGCTTGTTGATCGGAATGAACGGCCGCGGGCTCAGGTCCTTCTTCTGGATCAGGCCCTGCAACAGGCGCGCGATCTGGTCCGCACCACCGCCGGTGCCGGCCATGATGATGAATTCGACCGGTTTTTTCGGCTGCCATTCCGCCAGCGCCGCCGGCGCCGTCAATGCCAGAGCCGATGCGCTCGCAACGAGTAGTTTAAACGTATTCATGGTTATCCTCCCTATGGTCTCCATGTGTGTCGAGGCTGGTGCGCGCTGTTTCTTGATGTGATTGGCGCCCGCCCCATTCTTGGTACTGCGGTCAGTCTTCGCCTGTCCTCCCTTCTCTCCTCAATGAACCATTACGACCGGGAAATCCGCCTCGGCGACAACGACTTGCGAGTTGCCACCGAACAGGGATTCCCGTTCGTAACTGTCGTGATAGGCACCGATGATCAGCATGCCGGCGCCCGCCGCGCGGGTTTCCGACAGAAGCTGTCGGCCCACGTTGCGTCCCTCCGCCTTGAACAGCCGGATCTCGGACGCAACGCCGCGCAGTTCGAGATAGCGCTGCAACTGATCCGCCCCGGGATGTTCGTCCTTGGGGCTGTCGCCGGTGTGCAGGATCGTGACCTTCTTGGCGCTGGAGATGAGCGGCATCGCCATCGCCACGGCTCGCGTCGCCTCGAGCGACCCGTTCCAGCCGATGGTCACGTGATCCGCAAAGTCGGCGTCCGCGACGTCCTGATCCGGGCACATCATCACCGGGCGACCCGAGGAAAACAGCGCCGATTTCAGCGTGTTGACCCCGAGGTTCATCTTCTGGTCCGGCTTGGCCACGCAGACGATGTCGCACAGGCGACCGTATCTTTGCACCGCGTCGACCTGTTTGCCCTCGTATTCGATGAATCGCGTCGTCGGCTTGTCCAACTCGTGATCGGCGATCTCGAGCCCGAGTTTCGCTGCTTGCTTCTCGAACTCACCGTAGAGCTGGTCGCGGGTCACGTCGGCATTGGCATGCGCCGCATCCTCGATCTGGCGGCGCAGCATGGTCGGGATCACGACGCCGTACGGCATCATGTCCTCGGTTTTCGGATGACAATGCACCACGCGGACTCGGGCGCCGAAGCGCCGCGCCAGGGCGGCGGCGTGGGCAAAGACGTTGTCGCCTTTGCCGTCGCCCCGCACCGGAAGCATGATGCTGTGGATGGAATCGTAAGCCATGGCTTAGAACAACCCTTCGATTTCGCCCTGGTCGTTCAGGCGGATGGATTCAGAGGCGGGGCGGCTGGGCAGGCCGGGCATGGTCATGATCTCGCCGCAGACCACCACGACGAAGCCCGCGCCCGCCGACAGGCGCACTTCGCGCACCGGGACCGAGTGGCCCGTGGGCGCGCCGCGCTGCGTGGGATCGGTCGAGAAGCTGTATTGCGTCTTGGCCATGCACACCGGCAGGTTGCCGTAGCCCTGCTCTTCCCAGCTCTTCAGCTGGTCGCGCACCTTCTTGTCCGCGATCACCTCGTCGGCGCGGTAGATCTTCTTGGCGATCGTCTCGACCTTCTCGAACAGGCCCATCTCGTCGGGGTAGATCGGCTTGAAGTCCGCCTCGCCCTTGTCGATCGTCTCGACCACCTTCTTGGCCAGGTCCGCCGAGCCTTCAGAGCCCAGCTCCCAGTGGCGCGACAGCACCGCCTCGGCGCCGTTCTCGGCCACGAAGTCCTTCACCGCCTGCACCTCGGCATCGGTGTCGGTCACGAAGTGGTTGATCGCCACCACCACCGGTACACCGAAAGACTTAACGTTTTCGATATGCCGGCCCAGGTTCGGGCAGCCGGCCTTGACCGCGTCCACGTTCTCGGCGCCAAGGTCCGCCTTGGCCACACCGCCGTTCATCTTCATCGCCCGCACCGTGGCGACCAGAACCACCGCCGACGGCGCGATCCCGGCCTTGCGGCACTTGATGTTCATGAACTTCTCGGCGCCCAGGTCCGCACCGAAGCCCGCCTCGGTCACCACGTAATCCGCGAGTTTCAGCGCCGTCTTCGTGGCGATGACCGAGTTGCAGCCATGCGCGATGTTGGCGAACGGGCCGCCATGCACGAAGGCCGGGTTGTTTTCCAGCGTCTGCACCAGGTTGGGCTGCATCGCGTCCTTCAGAAGAACGGTCATCGCGCCCTCGGCCTTGATGTCGCGGCAGTAAACCGGGCTGCGGTCGCGGCGGTAGGCCACGATCATCGCGCCCAGCCGCTCCTCGAGGTCCTTGAGGTCCTTGGCCAGGCACAGGATCGCCATGACCTCCGAGGCCACGGTGATGTCGAAGCCATCCTCGCGGGCAAAGCCGTTGGCCACACCGCCCAAGCTGGATGTGATCTGGCGCAAGCTGCGGTCGTTCATGTCCACGACCCGGCGCCAGACGATCCGGCGGGTGTCGATCTCGGCGTCGTTGCCCCAGTAGACGTGGTTGTCGATCATCGCGCTCAGCAGCGCGTGGGCCGAGGTGATTGCGTGGAAGTCGCCGGTGAAGTGCAGGTTCATGTCCTCCATCGGAACCACCTGCGCATACCCGCCGCCCGCGGCGCCGCCCTTCATCCCGAAGTTCGGCCCCAGCGAGGCCTCGCGGATGCAGATCATCGCCTTCTTGCCGATGTGGTTGAGACCGTCGCCCAGGCCCACCGTGGTGGTGGTCTTGCCCTCGCCCGCCGGCGTCGGGTTGATCGCGGTCACCAGGATCAGCTTGCCGTCCTCGTTGCCTTGAACCGAGTTGATATACTCCTGGCTCACCTTCGCCTTGTCATGCCCGTAGGGCAGCAGATGCTCGCCCGGAATCCCAAGCTTGTCGCCAATCTCCTGGATCGGCTTCTTCGACGCCGCACGCGCAATCTCGATGTCTGATTTGTGGCTCATTGTGTCTTCCCTTTGTCGCGTTTCAGCTTGGAAATTCTTCGCCGACCTCAAGGCCGACTTCGGATGCCCACTGGGCGGCGGGTGTCTTGTCCCCGCCCTCGGGGCGTACTCGTTTCACCAGGATACGTCCGCCGACGCACTGCACCTCGATGCCGTCGTCGGTGATGGCGCGAACCCGGCCGGAAATGCCGTCGCCGGGGGCGCGGGCACTGTCGAAGATCCCCAGCTTGGCGCCCTTGTAGGTCGTCCATGCGCCGGGGGCGGGGTTGGTCCCGCGGATAAGATCATAGACCTGTCCCACCGGACGGTGCCAGCAGATTTCCGAGTGCCGCGCGGTGCAGCGGCGCTCGTAGGTGGCCTCGTCCTCGTCCGGAACGATATGCGGCGGGTTGCCCGCGCGGAAAAGGTCGCAGACCTCCAGCACGCTTTCCACCGCCGCCGGATAGATCTTCTTGAAGTAGAGGTCGATCACCGTGTCGTCGGGGCCGATCTCGCATTCCCATTGCATCAGGCTGTCGCCCTCGTCCAACCCGTCCGACGGGTAGAACCAGCTGAAGCCCGACTTGTCCGAGCCCATGATGATCGGCCAGTTGACCGCGCTCGGGCCGCGATGCAGCGGCAGGAGCGACGGGTGAAAGCAGATCGAGCCGTGCGTGGGCGTGTCGCGCGCCGCTTCGGGCACGAAGACGTTGACGAAGGCCATGACCATCAGGTCGGCGTTGTAGCCTGCCAGCGTTTCCAGTGCCTCGGCATCGTCGAAATTCGCCGGCTGGTGTACGGGCAGACCCTTTTCCAGCGCGAACTCCTTGATAGGGTCCACCGGTTTGCCTTCCCGGTCAGGCTCGCAATACACGGCCACGACCTCGTCGGTTCCGGTTTCGATGATCTTGGCCAGCGCGTCCTTGCCGAAGGCTTGCTGCCCCATGACGATCAATCGCATTTTCTTCCTCCCTTGGGTCCGGCGGGCGCGGCCTCCCGCCGCACGCTGCCGGTCTTTCCTTTTTCTATTCCGCCGCCGTTTTCTGGGCATCACCCACGGCGCCGCTGTCGAGCACGGCCTGCAGTTCGTCGCCGTCATAGCCCAGCACGTCGCGCAGGATCTCCACCGTGTGCTCGCCCAGAAGCGGCGAGCGGGTCACGTCCACCGGGCTGTCGCTCAGCTTGATCGGGCAGCCCACCGACGCGTATTTGCCGCGCTTGGGATGATCCACGTCCACGATCGTGCCCGTCGCCCGCAGGCCATCGTCCTCGATCAACTCCTTGGTCGACAGGATCGGCCCCACGGGGATGTTCAGCGGGTTGCAGATGTCCATCACCTCGAATTTCGTCTTGGTCATGGTCCATTCCTCGATCGTGCCGAAGATCTCATTGAGCTTGTCCAGACGCTCGGGCGGCGTGGCATAGCCTTCGGCCGTCTTCCACTCGGGCTTGCCGATCACGTCGCAGATCTGCTCCCACACCGCGGCCTGCGTGATGAAGTAGGTGTAGGCATTGGGGTCCTCCTCCCAGCCCTTGCACTTCAGGATCCGGCCCGGCTGGCCGCCGCCAGAGTCGTTGCCCGCGCGCGGTGTCGCCTCGCCGAACTCGATACCCTCGCCGTACTGGCTGTATTCCTTCAGGGGCCCAGCCTCCAGCCGTTGCTGGTCGCGCAGCTTGACGCGGCAGAGGTTCAGCACCCCGTCCTGCATCGGCGCCAGCACCTTCTGGCCGCGGCCCGTGCGCTCGCGCTGGAAGAGCGCCGTCATGATGCCGAGCGCAAGGTGCAGGCCCGTGCCGGAATCGCCGATCTGCGCGCCGGTCACCAGCGGCGGACCATCACGGAAGCCGGTGGTCGAAGCCGAGCCGCCCGCGCATTGCGCCACGTTCTCGTAGACCTTGCAGTTCTCGTAATTGCCGGGCCCGAAACCCTTGACCGAGGCCATGATGATCTTGGGATTGATCTCCTGGATCCGCTCCCAGCTGAAGCCCATGCGATCGAGCGCGCCGGGCGCGAAGTTCTCGACCAGCACGTCACATTCCTCGATCAGGCGGGTCAGCACCTGCTTGCCGGTCTCGTTCTTCGAGTTCAGCTCGATCGAACGCTTGTTGTGGTTGAGCATGGTGAAATACAGGCTGTCCGCGCCCGGCACATCCACCAACTGCTGCCGCGTCGCGTCGCCCACGCCCGGCCGCTCCACCTTCAGAACATCCGCCCCGAACCACGCCAGAAGCTGCGTGCAGGTCGGTCCAGACTGAACATGCGTGAAGTCCAGAATCTTGATGCCGTCCAATGCTTTCATTGTCTCTCTCCCGCTCAAATCTTCTTGGCCTGGGGATAGCGCGCCTGCGCCACCACCGAGGAGGGGTTGAGGTTGCCGATATTGCCGCTTTCCTTGCCCGCTGCCGGGTCGATGGCGGCGTTGATCAGCGTCGGTTTGCCAGAGGCGAGCGCCTCTTCGATGCCCTGGCGCAGTTCGTCGGGGTTCTTGGCCCAGACACCGACGCCGCCGAAGGCTTCCATCATCATGTCGTAACGGCTGTCCTCGACGAAGACCGTGGTGGCCGGGTCATCCCCATCGCCCCAGTTCTCGCCATCACCGCGATAGATGCCGTTGTTATTGAAAATCACGATGCAGACCGGCAGGTTGTAGCGGCAGATCGTTTCAATCTCCATGCCGCAGAAACCAAAGGCGCTGTCGCCCTCGACCGCCAGAACCGGTTTGCCGGTTTCAACGGCGGCGGCCACGGCGGCGCCCATGCCGATGCCCATGACACCCCAGGTGCCCACATCGATCCGGTGGCGCGGCTTGTGGATGTTCACGATCGAGCGGCACATATCAAGCGTGTTCGCCCCTTCGTTCACGAGGATGGTCTCGGGCCGCTTGTTGATAGCTTCCTTAATCACGCCGAGGGCAGCGAAGTAGTCCATCGGGTCGCTATTGTTCTGCAGCTTGTTGGCCATCTTCTCCATGTTGGCGGTGGCCTTGGTGTTGACCTGGTCCAGCCACTCTTTCGGCGGCACGATCCCTTCGCTTTCAATGCCCTCGATCAGGGCCTGCGCGCAGGATCCGACATCGCCCACGAGCGGTGCCGCGATTTCGACGTTGCTGTCCATTTCCTCGGGGTCGATGTCGATCTGGATGAATTTCTTCGACCCAGGCTCGCCCCACTGCATCCCTTTACCGTGGCTGAGCAGCCAATTGATCCGCGCGCCCATCATGATCACGGCGTCGGATTCCTTCAGCACAAGCGACCGTGCGGCGGCGGCGCATTGCGGATGGGTGTCGGGCAGGATGCCCTTGGCCATCGACATGGGCAGGAACGGCAGGCCGGATTTCTCGACCAGCTCCTTGATCACCTCGTCGGACTGGTCATAGGCGGCTCCCTTCCCGATCACGATTAGCGGCCGCTTGGCCTCTTTCATAACCTTGAGGGCACGTTCGACGGCTTCCTTCGACGGGGTCTGGCGCGGTGCGGGGTCGATGACCTTCACGAGGCTTTTCTTGCCCTCCTCGGCGTCCATGATCTGGCCCAGCATCGCGCCGGGAATATCGAGGTAGACACCCCCGGGGCGACCCGACACGGCGCTGCGAATGGCGCGCGCCACGGCGATGCCGATATCCTGCGCATAGGTCAGGCGATAGGCGGCCTTGCAGAACGGACGCGCCATGGCCAGCTGATCCATTTCCTCGTAGTCGCCTTGGGCGAGGTCGACGATCTCGCGCTCGGAACTGCCCGAGATCAGGATCATTGGCCAGCAGTTCGTCGTGGCGTTGGCCAGCGCGGTGACGCCATTCAGGAAGCCCGGCGCCGACACGGTCATGCAAACGCCCGGTGTCTTGGTCAGAAACCCGGCGACGGAGGCGGCATAGCCCGCGTGCTGTTCATGCCGAAAGGAGATCACGCGCATGTTCTGCGCTTGCGCGTATCGGCCCAGGTCCGTGATCGGGATACCCGGGACGTTATAGATCGTCTCGATCCCGTTCAGCTTCAGCGCGTCGATCAGAAGATGAAACCCGTCGGTCAGCGTTTCCGGCGCCGTCTCGGCCCGCGCGACGAGGTCATCGGTCATCTGGGTCACACCCATGGTCTTCCTCCCTGTTCGGGGCCCCGTTCGGCCCCTTTCTAGTACTCATTCCCTGTTAGCTGGCCTTGGCGCCTCCCGCGCCGACAGCCAGTTCGAAACTGCTCCAAGTGCGATTGACGTGTGTGTGCAACCGCATCGTGTGCTCGCGGACGAGGCGCTCCGACAGATCGGCATCCCGCGCCTCGATCGCCTCGATGATTTCTGCATGATCGACGACCGACCGCCGCACGCGGTTGCCCTCGCCCATCGCCCGAACCCGCACCGCATTCATGTGCAGGAACAGGCCATCCGCCATTTTCCTCAGCAACTTACAGCGCGAAATCTCGAGGATGCGCTGATGAAAGCGGATATTGTCGTCGGAGTATTCCGAGATACGCGTGTTGGCGATCTCGTCATTGTATTTCGCCGCGATGGTGCGCAGGCTGGCGATTTCGCGATCCGTCGCGTGTTCGCAGGCCAAACGCGCCGCCATGCCTTCCAGCGCGGCCCAGGCAACGATCATATCCAAGATGTCCGAAAGGCTCTTGCGCTGCACGAACACGCCCTTGCGCGGCTGAACCTCGACCAGACCATCGCGCTCAAGCCGGGCCACGGCCTCGCGCAGCGGTGTCCGCGATACGCCCAGCTGCTCGGCCAGATCACGCTCGTCCAGACGCAGATCTGTCGCGCTGTCGTAGATGTTCATATCAGTGATCGCTGTCCGAAGCATTTCGTAGACGTGATCCTTCAGGGTGAAATTCGAAGGCACAGGTTTAAGCTTCATGCGCCCTCTCCGATCTCGTGTTGCGCGGCGTCGTTTGCGACGTTGGTATACCATACACAGCATACCTTACACGACAAACGCTTTTTGGAGATTTTACGGAAAATTGACGTAAGAAACGGAGCAAAAAACTCACTAACCCTTTGTTTAGGTTTGCATTTAACTCGTAGAAAAAATCTTTTCGAACCATCACCTGACGTTATCAAGGGCGGGAATCTCGCAGGTTGCGATACTGTAAAATTATTGGTATCTGGTATTCCACGGGGTCATCACCAAGTGCATGAAAGGACCTGTTTTTGCTTATCCGCGCCGACGAATCAGCCCTTATTGTCATCGACATGCAAGAGCGCCTGGTCCCCGCAATGCAGGCACCGGCCCGAACGATTCGCAATACGAGAACGCTCTGTGCCGGCGCACGCGAAATGAACATCCCCATCGTGATGACCGAACAATACCCCAAGGGGCTTGGCAAGACCGTGTCCGAGTTGGAGACACCGGAGGCCACGGTGCTTCCGAAGATGCATTTCTCCTGCATGGAAGACGAAGATTTCGCCGCGCATTTCCGCAGCCTTGATCGCAAACAGGCCGTGATCGCAGGAATGGAGGCGCATATATGCGTGGTCCAGACCGCCGCCAGCCTGATCGAGGATGGCTACGAGGTTTTCGTGGTCTCCGACGCCACTGCCTCGCGCACGCTGGAAAGCGAGGCGGCCTGCATCGCACGGCTCAACGCCTATGGCGCCGGCATCGTCACCACCGAAATGGTCGTGTTCGAGTGGCTTGGACAAGCCGGGACACCGCAATTCAAGAACATGTTGCATCTCATCAAGTAAGAAAAAGCATCGGGAGGAGCTTTGAGACAATGAACATCCATGAATACCAGGCGAAGGCCTTGCTGCGCTCTTACGGGGCGCCTGTATCGGACGGGCGTGTCGTTTTGCGCGCGGAAGAGGCGAAGACGGCGGCGGGAGAGCTTGACGGCCCCGTCTGGGTGGTCAAGGCGCAGATCCATGCGGGCGGCCGTGGCAAGGGCACCTTCAAGGAGGCCGGCGCCGGCGACGCGGGCGGCGTGCGCATCACCAAGTCGGTCTCCGAGGCCGCCGAGGAAGCCAAGAAGATGCTGGGCCGCACGCTGGTGACCAAGCAGACCGGCGACGCCGGCAAGCAGGTGGGCCGCATCTATATCGAGGAAGGCGCGGCCATCGCCAAGGAATTCTACCTGGCCCTTCTCGTGGACCGGGTGACGTCCCGCGTCAGCTTCGTCGCCTCCACCGAGGGCGGCATGGATATCGAGGAAGTGGCCGAAAAGACGCCCGAGAAGATCCTCAGCCTGAGCGTCGATCCCGCCACCGGCTACCAGGCCTTTCATGGCCGCCGCATCGCCTTCATGCTCGAGCTCGAGGGCGCGGCGGTGAAGCAATGCGTCAAGCTGATGGGCACGCTCTACCAGATGTTCCTGGAAAAGGACATGGAGATGCTCGAGATCAACCCGCTGATCCTGACCGAGAGCAACGAGCTGAAGTGCCTCGACGCCAAGATGGGCTTCGATTCCAACGCGGTCTACCGCCATTCCGACATCGCCGAGCTGCGCGACACCACGGAAGAAGACCCCAAGGAGCTGGAAGCGTCGAAATACGACCTCAACTACATCGCGCTGGATGGCGAGATCGGCTGCATGGTCAACGGCGCGGGGCTCGCCATGGCGACGATGGACATCATCAAGCTCTACGGCGCCGAGCCCGCGAACTTCCTCGACGTGGGCGGGGGTGCTACCAAGGACAAGGTGACCGAGGCGTTCAAGATCATCACCAGCGACCCGCAGGTGAAAGGCATCCTGGTGAACATCTTCGGCGGCATCATGCGCTGTGACGTCATCGCCGAGGGCGTCGTGGCCGCGGTCAAAGAGGTCGGGCTGCAAGTGCCGCTGGTCGTCCGGCTCGAGGGCACCAATGTCGAGAAGGGCAAGGAGATCATCAACAACTCCGATGTTGACGTGATCGCCGCCGACGACCTCAAGGACGGCGCCCAGAAAATCGTCAAGGCCGTCAAGGGCTGAGCCTTCGTAAGGTGGGTTTCAAACCCACCTTACCTTCCCAAAGATTGTATTAAGGAGAACGCCAAAATGGCTGTCCTCGTCGACAAAGACACCAAAGTCATCTGCCAGGGCCTGACCGGCTCGCAAGGCACTTTTCACTCCGAACAGGCCATCGCCTATGGCACGCAAATGGTCGGGGGCGTGACCCCCGGCAAGGGCGGCCAGACGCATCTGGACCTGCCCGTGTTCAACTCGGTTCACGAAGCGGTCCACAAGACGGGCGCCAACGCCTCCGTCATCTACGTGCCGCCGCCCTTCGCCGCCGATTCGATCCTCGAGGCGATCGACGCGGAGGTTCCGCTGATCGTTGCCATCACCGAGGGCGTGCCGGTCCTCGACATGATGCGCGTCAAGCGCGCGCTCGAGGGCAGCAGCTCTGTCCTCATCGGCCCCAACTGCCCCGGCATCATCACGCCCGACGCCTGCAAGATCGGCATCATGCCCGGCCACATCCACAAGCGCGGTTCGGTCGGCGTCGTCTCCCGCTCCGGCACGCTCACCTACGAGGCGGTCAAGCAGACCTCGGATGTGGGCCTGGGCCAGTCGACCTGCGTGGGCATCGGCGGCGACCCCATCAAAGGCACCGAGCATATCGACGTGCTGGAATGGTTCCTCGCGGATGACGAGACCGAAAGCATCATCATGATCGGCGAGATCGGCGGCAGCGCGGAAGAAGACGCAGCGCAGTTCCTCAAGGACGAAGCCAAGAAGGGCCGTTCCAAGCCCTGCGCCGGCTTCATCGCGGGCCGCACCGCGCCTCCGGGCCGCCGCATGGGCCACGCGGGCGCCATCGTCGCCGGCGGCAAGGGCGGCGCCGACGACAAGATCGAGGCGATGAAATCCGCTGGCATCGTCGTCGCCGAATCCCCCGCGGGATTGGGCGAGGCCGTGCTCGAGGCCATCGGAAAATAAGACATCAAGCGGCGGGCCGGGAGCAGTTCCCGGCCCACGCAGTCCGCGGCAGCCTCGCCAAAGGGATGGGAAATCATACCAAGGTCTAGCCTTTAAGGGGGCTGGCGCCATAGGCGAACACAACGCATACTCACCTCATTGACACGACGCTTACTCTTGGCATACCAAATACCAAGAGCCATCGCCGAGGGGAGGCCGCGCATGCTGCTTGCAGAATACCAGTCCAAGGAATTGCTGGCCCAGTACGGCGTGTCCGTGCCGCCGGGCAAGATGGCCCGCACGCCCGACGAGGCCGAGGCCGCCTGTGCCAACATTCCGGCGCGCAAGTTCGTCGTGAAGGCGCAGATCACCTCGGGCGCGCGCGGCCTTGCCGGCGGCATCAAATTCGCCGCCACCGCCTCTGCGGTAAAGGACGAGGCTGCCAGGCTTCTGGGAAAGCAACTGGTCACGAACCAGACCGGCGCCACCGGCGAAACGGTGCATGCCGTCTATGTCGAAGCCGACGTCAAGCATGACGCCCAGTATTACATTGCCTTCGCGCTAGACCCCGACACTGGCGCACCGCTGCTCGTCGCCTCCCCCGATGGTGGTGTGGAATTCGAGCAGAAGGCGCAGATGAATGCCAGCGAGGTTGCCAAGCACAGCCTGACCGGCAGCATTGATGCGGATCGCGCCGGTCTGACCGAGTTTCTGTCCGGCATCGGTATGGAGGACGAGAAGGCAGTCGAGCAACTTCTGTCGGCCTGCGAAGCGTTCATCGAGAACGACATGGCCCTGCTGGAGATCAACCCGTTCGTCCGCACGCCCGACGGCACCTGGATGGCCATCGACGCCAAGGTCGCGCTGGATGCCAGTGCCGCGTTCCGGCACCCGGAGTGGGATTCGATGGTCTCGGGCGAGGGCCTGCCCGCCGTGGAAACCGCGGCGCAGAAAAGCAACATCAACTTCGTCAAGCTGACCGGCAACCTCGGGGTCGTGGTCAACGGCGCGGGGCTGGGCCTTGCCACCAACGACATGATCATCGATGCGGGCGGCAAGCCTGCGAACTTCATGGATATCCGCACGACCGCCACCAGCATGGACATCGCCCGCGGCGTCGAATTGCTGCTGCAGGAGCCTTCGGTAACCGCCATTCTGCTGAACGTCCACGGGGGCGGCATGACGGTCTGTGATACCATCGCCGAGGGCGTCAATTTCGCCTATTCGCGCAACAACGGCACCAAGCCCGTGATCGCCCGTCTGGCCGGCCAGAACGCCGAATGGGGCCAGCGCATTCTCGTCGACCGAAAGGTCCCGGTCGAGATTTGCGGCACCATGTCCGAGGCCGTGAAACGCGCGGTCGAAATCGCATCCAAGGGGGCACGCTGATGGCAATTCTGGTCAATGAGAACACCCGACTCCTGGTTCAGGGCATGACCGGTCGCGCCGGCACGTTCTATACCGACCAGGCGATGCGTTACGGAACGAACTGCGTTGCGGGCGTACGTCCGGGGCGTGGCGGCACCTCGCATCTCGGCTTGCCGGTCTTTCACACCTGCGCCGAAGCGGTCAAGGAAACAAAGGCGAATGCCAGCCTTGTCACCGTGCCCGCCCCCAAGGCCGCGGACGCCATGATCGAGGCGATCGAAGCCGAGATAGAGGTGGTCGTCTGCATCACCGAACGTGTGCCGCAGCACGACATGCGCAGGGTCAAGGAGGCGCTCGAAGGGTCGCAAACGGTTTTGATCGGCCCGAACAGCCAGGGAATCCTGACGCCGGGACAGTGCAAGATCGGGGTGATGCCGACCGTCGACGCAAAGCCGGGCCAGATCGGCATCGCCTCGCGCTCGGCCTCGCTTACGTCCGAAGTTCTGGCCAGTTGCAGCGCCGCCAATCTGGGCCAGTCCACAACCGTCGGTGTCGGAGGCGACGTGCTGCACGGCATCGGCTTTGTGGGCTGTCTCGAAAAGTTCCGTGACGACCCGGATACGAAGGCCGTGGTCCTGATCGGTGAAATGGGTGGCCGCGAAGAGGAACTGGCCGCCGAGTATCTCTCTTCGGTCGATTACGGCAAGCCCGTGGTGGGTCTGGTGGTGGGGCGCCACGCACCTGTCGGCCGCCGCATGGGTCACGCCGGCACGTTGTCGGTTTTCGGCAACCTTTCGGCCGATGACAAGATCTCGCTTTTGCGCGATGCGGGCGTCGTGATTGCCCGCGATGCAGGAACCGTGGTTGAAACCGTCCAATCCTGCCTGTCCTGATACCGCGAACTTCTCGGACGACCTGTGGCGTCGCATCTAACGGCAGGCCAAGACACTCAAGAAAGCCGCGCAGGCACTGGATGAACTTGCGGTGTCGGTTTTTTTCGGCCGGCGATCGCGCGATGCAGGTCGAAGCCCGGACCAAATAGTCACGGCACAACGTCGACCGATCCCACGTTCGGATTTTCTCTTTCCTCACCCGGCGTCATGCACTAACACCCGAGTCGCTTCGGTTCCCGCCGGCTTGCCGGCGGGAGAATAGGGAATGCGGTGCGACGCGCTACGCGTCAACTCCGTGACTGCCCCCGCAACTGTAGGCGGAGAGCGATGCCGGACCATGTCACTGTCATGCGGCGCATGATGGGAAGACCCGGCCAAGCGTTGACCCGCAAGTCAGGAGACCTGCCGAGGTGATCACCCTGTCCGAACGCGGGGCGCGTTTCGACAACGGATCTTCCGTAGCGGTGACACTTGCACCGTCTGCGAAGAGTTTCCTTCCAGGCATGAACCAAAAATCAGCGCATCAAGCGCGCCCCGGAGGGACAACCCATGTCACGCCCGTTCAAGTCCGCCCTTGCGGCAACCACCGCCCTTTTCATCCAGCCTGCCGTCGCGCAGGATGAACCCTACGACCTCGGCACGATCTTCGTCTCCGGCGGTCTGACGCCCATCGAAGGCAGCGCCTATGGCCGCGCCGGCAGCGTCATCACCGAGGAAGAAATCGAGGCGCGAAACGCGGTCTACGTTGCCGACCTGCTGCGCTCGCTGCCCGGCGTGTCCGTCTCGCGCACCGGCGCCTATGGCAGCGTCACACAGGTGCGTCTGCGCGGTCACGAAGGCAACCACACGCTCGTTCTGATCGACGGGATCGAGGTCGCCGCCCCCAACACCGGCGAGTACGACTTTTCCGGCCTTCTGGCCGCCGATATCGAGCGGATCGAGGTCATTCGCGGACCGCAATCGGCGCTTTACGGCTCCAACGCCATCGGCGGGGTCATTTCGATCACCACCAAGACGGCGCAACAGCCGGGTTTCTCCGGCAACGTCGGTTTCGAAGTGGGGTCCGACGGTACCACCGAGGGTCGCCTCGGCCTGCGCCTGAATACCGAACGCGGGCAGCTCAGCTTTTCGGCCGCGCGACGCGACACCGGGGGCTTTGACATTTCCGGCACGCCGGGAGGCGAAGACGATGGTGATCTGAACCGCACCTACAACCTCAAAGGCCGCTACCAAGTGAATGAGGCTCTGACGATCGGCGGCAGCATCCGCCATGTCGACCGCACCGGCGACAGCGACAGCGGCGTGTTCGGCGCCCCGACCCGCGCAGGTCTGGTCGTCGACGACTTGTCGGGCACATCGCTTCAGGAAACTTATGGCGGCGTTTTCGCCGAGCTCGATACGCTTGGCGGGCGGCTCCTGAACCGGGTCGACCTGTCTTTCGGTACGATCGACCGCCAAGGCGTGAACGGCGCCGGCGTGCGCAATGCCGACAATTCCGGCACCCGTGCGAAAGTCGCCTATCGCGGCACGGTCGCGCTGGACGCGCCCACCCTCAACAGCGCCAACCATACCCTTACCTTCGCCGCCGAATGGGAACGTCTGACCTACAAGGAAAACGATCCCACCATCGTCTTTGCACCGGGACAGCTGGTCAAACGTTCGCGTGAACAGACGGCCATCGCGCTCGAATACCAGGGCGATTTCGGAAACGGCTTTGCGCTCCAGGGCAGCGTGCGGCACGATTTCAATGACAAGTTCAAGGATTTCACGACCTACGCGATCGGTGCCTCCTACCAGTTGCCCAACCAGACGACGCGTCTGCATGCCTCTTATGGTACCGGCGTGCAGAACCCGACTCTGATCGAACAATTCGGCTTCTTCGCCAACTTTGCCGGCAACCCGAACCTTGAACCCGAACAGAGCAAAGGCTGGGATTTCGGCGTCGAACAGCAATTCCTGAACGGGCGCGGCCTGATCGACGTGACCTATTTCAACGAGGAGCTGACGGACGAGATCACGTCGGTCTTCGATCCGGGAACAGGCATCTCGACTCCAGTCAACCAGACCGGCACGAGTGACCGGCAAGGCATCGAGGTCGCGGCCAGCGCCGCCCTGACCGACCGGCTGGACATGTCGCTCAGCTACACCTGGCTTGACGCCGAAAACCCCAACGGCAGCGTCGAGGTGCGCCGCCCCGAGCACGAGGCGTTGTTGCGGCTGGGCTACATGATGCCGAACGACCGCACCCGCCTGAACCTCGAGGTGCAGCATGTCGCCGGACTCTTCGACAGCGACTTTACCGCAGCGTCTCGGGGTGCGAATGTCGTCAAGCTTCAGGACTACACGCTGGTCAATCTCGGCTTCAGCCACGAGATTACCGATGACATTCAGGTCTACGGCCGTATCCAAAACGTGACCGACGAAAGCTACGAGGAACTGGACGGCTATTCGACGCAAGGACGCACCGCCTTTTTCGGTGTGACCGCAAACTTCTGACATGACAGCGCGGCGCTTTCATATCGTCGCGACCCGGCTCGCCCTCGCAGTGTTCCTGTGCTGGGCGGGCCTTGCCTCGGCCGAGGCGCCGCGCCGCGTCGTATCCATGAACCTATGTACCGATCAGCTTGCCATGCTGCTTGCCGGGCCGGGGCAGTTGCATTCGGTCTCCGACATCTCGCTCGACCCGCGGATGTCGGCGATGACCGAAGCGGCGCGGGATTACGTGATAAACCAGGGCCTGGCCGAAGAGATCTACCTGATGCAGCCCGATCTGGTTCTGGCGGGCAATTTCACGACGCGCGCCAGCGTCGCCATGCTGCGCCGGCTGGGCGTTGAGGTGGTCGAGTTTGAACAGGCTCAATCCCTGCCAGAAGTCCGCAGTAACATCCTTCGCATGGGCGAGGTTCTGCATAGACAGTCCGCCGCCCGCGAGATGGTCGCCCGTTTCGATGCGCGCCTTGCCGCGCTGCAATCGGACACCGGCGATCGGCCCGACGCGATGCTCTACTACGCCAGCGGGTATACGTCCCCGGCAGGCACGTTGTCGGACCAGATCCTTCAAGCCGCCGGCTTTGACAACGCGGCCGTCAAGGCCGGCCTCGGCACCCAGATGAAGATCCAGCTGGAAACGCTGGCGATGCTTGATCCCGACATCGTCATCACCTCACAGCCTTATCCCGGCGCCTCCCGCTCCGAGGCGATCATGCAGCATCCGGTGGTCGAGGCACTGCGCGCCGATTTGCCCTTTGCCACCGTCACGGACAGCGACTGGGTCTGTGGCACGCCCCACGTGCTGCGCGCCATCGAATCGCTGGCCGAGACCCGCCACCGGCTGACGAAAAGCACGCCATGACCCGTCTGGCGATCATCTTGTGCGTGCTGGTCGTCGGTCTGTTCTTTGGATCCCTGCTGATTGGCCCCGCCGAGATCGGCATCACTGACAGCCTTTCGGCGCTCTTCGTCGACGACGGCGGCGCGATGACACTTGTCATGCGCGAAATCCGCCTGCCCCGCGCCGTGCTGGCCCTGATGATCGGCGCCAGCCTCGGGCTTGCCGGTGCCGCGATGCAGGGCTACCTGCGCAACCCGCTGGCGGAACCGGGGCTGATCGGCGTGTCCGGGTCTGCGGCGTTCGGCGCGGTGCTGGCCATCCACACCGGCGTGGCCGCGTGCTTCGCGCTGGCCCTGCCCTTCTCGGCGCTGGCCGGGGCGCTTTGCGGCGTGTTCCTGATCATGGCGCTGGCCGGCTCGCGCGGCACGTCGCTGACCCTGATACTGGCCGGCATCGCCGTTTCGGCGCTGGCGGCCGCGCTGACCTCGCTTGTGCTGAACCTGTCGCCCAACCCCTTCGCCGCCAGCGAGATCATTTTCTGGATGATGGGCTCGCTCGCCGACCGATCCATGACCCACGTCTGGCTTGCCGCACCTTTCATGGTGGTGGGCTTTGCCCTGCTGGGCGGGCTTGGCCGCGGGCTCGACGCGCTGACCCTGGGCGAGGATTCGGCGCAGGCCATGGGGATCGGCCTGACCCGTCTGCGCCTGATGCTGGTGCTGGGGACCGCCTGTGTCGTCGGCGCGGGCACGGCCGTGGCCGGCGCCATCGGGTTTGTCGGGCTCGTGGTGCCCCACCTGTTGCGGCCCCTCGTAGGCGCGCATCCGTCGCGCTTGCTCTGGGCGTCGGCGCTGGGTGGTGCGGCAATGGTGCTGGCCGCCGACATCGCCGTGCGGGTGGTCCTTCCGTCGCGCGACCTCAAGCTGGGCGTGCTCACGGCCCTTGTCGGCGCACCGCTTTTCCTGCACCTGATCCTGAAACTGCGGCGGGAACGGATATGACGCTTCTCTCGGTCAAGGATCTGTCGGTGTCGCTCAAGGGGCGGGATGTTCTTCGCGACGTCACCTTCGATATCGGACCGGGCGAGTTCGTGGGCCTTATCGGCCCCAACGGCGCCGGCAAGACCACGCTGATGCGTGCCGCGCTGGGTCTTTTGCCGTTCACCGGGACATGCAGCCTTGCCGCGCTGTCCGAGAACGCGCGGGCCCGGCAAGCCGCATGGATGCCGCAAGCGCGCGAGATCGCCTGGCCCGTCACCGTCGAAACCGTGGTCACGCTGGGCCGGACACCGCACCTGAAGTCGATCCAGAACCCCGCCGAGCATGATTGCAAGGCTGTCGACACCGCGCTGGACCGGATGGAACTCGGCGGCATGCGCCACCGCGATGCCACCCAGCTTTCGGGCGGCGAACAGGCCCGGGTCCTGATCGCGCGCGCCCTTGCGCAGGAGACGCCGCTGCTTCTGGCCGATGAGCCCATCGCGGGCCTTGACCCCGCACACCAGATCTCGACCATGCAGACCTTCGCGGCGCTCGCGCAAAGCGGCAAATCCTCACTGGTTTCGCTGCACGACCTGGGGCTTGCGGCACGTCACTGTACCCGGCTCATCCTCCTCGGTGGGAAGGGCTTGGTTGCCGATGGGCCACCAAAGGATGTTCTGACATCCGAACGCTTGGCGAAGGTGTTCGGCGTCACCGCCTGGTTCCAGGAGACGCCCAGCGGCATGGTGTTCCAGCCTTTGGACACGCTGAGCTGACGAGCCAGCGCTCGGTTTCTGGCACCCCTCTCCCGGAACATCCCGCAAAATGCTATGATGCAGGTCTCATCCGAATGCGCTGCCGGTCTTGCCGACCACGCGCGAACGGAACTTTTGCTCAAGCCCGCACGTTTTGTGCCGAAAGGAGTTCCCGCATGTCCAGCTTCCGCGCGCGCGCGATCACCAAGCCCATCTTCAAATGGGGCAAGGGCGTCCTGCCCGGAATGTCCAAGACCGAAAGCGAAGCCCTGAACGCCGGCGAAGTCTGGTGGGAGGCCGAGCTTTTCTCGGGAAACCCGGATTGGTCGAAATTGCGTGCGGTCAAGACGCCTAAATTGTCGGACGAAGAACAGGCCTTCTTTGACGGGCCCGTTCAAGACCTCTGCGGGATGATCGACGATTGGAAGATCAACCACGAAACCGGCGACCTTGCCCCGGAAGTTTGGGATTTTTTGCGCAAGAACAAGTTTTTTGGCATGATTATTCCGAAAAAGCATGGAGGTCTCGAATTTTCTGCCTTCGCTCATTCCGAGATCGTCCGCTACATCTCGACCCGCTCTGTCGCCGCCGCCGTCACCGTCATGGTGCCCAACTCGCTTGGCCCGGGCGAGCTGATCCACCAGTTCGGCACCGACGAACAGAAAGACTACTGGCTGCCACGTCTCGCCGACGGGCGCCAACTGCCCGCCTTCGGCCTGACCAGCGCCGAGGCCGGGTCCGACGCAGGCGCGATGGTCGATGACGGGGTCGTCTGCAAGGGCCTGTGGAAAGGCGAGGAAGTGCTGGGCATCCGTCTCAACTGGGCCAAGCGCTATATCACGCTGTCTCCGGTCTGCACCGTGCTGGGTCTGGCCTTCAAGCTTCGTGACCCCGATGGCCTCGTGGGCGACACTTCCGATATCGGTATCACCTGTGCGCTCGTTCCGACCGACCTCGAGGGTGTCGAAACCGGTCGCCGCCATATCCCGTCCTCCACGATGTTCATGAACGGCCCGACCACGGGCAAGGATGTGTTCATCCCGCTCGAAAACATCATCGGCGGGCAGGAATACGCCGGCGAAGGCTGGATGATGCTGATGAGCGCGCTCGCTGCCGGGCGTGGCATCTCGCTGCCCTCCATGGGCTGCGCCGCCATTGCCCTGTCGGCCCACACGACCGGCGCTTACGCCCGCATCCGCGAACAGTTCAACCTGCCCATCGGCAAGTTCGGCGGCGTGCAGGCGCGGCTTGGTCGCCTTGCCGCCGACGCCTATTCCATGGACGCGGCCCGCCACCTGACCTGCGCCGGGCTGGACGAGGGGCGCGCGCTGTCGGTGATCTCGGCGATCATGAAGGCACACGCGACCTTCCGCATGCGCGAGGCGCTCAATGATGCAATGGACGTACATTCCGGCAAGGCGGTCATCGACGGCCCGTCGAATTACCTGCTGCCACTCTACCGCGCCGTGCCCATCGGCATCACGGTAGAGGGCGCCAACATCGTCACCCGCAGCCTCATCATCTTCGGGCAGGGCTCGATCCGCGCCCATCCCCATATGCTCGACAACATGCTGGCGCTGGAAGAAGACGATCCCGACAAGGCGCTTGAGATGTTCGACAGGTCCCTGTGGGCGCATGTCGGGCACAGCACCCGCACCCTCTTCCGCAGCTGGGGGCGCGCCCTGACCGGCGGTCGGTTCGCGCCGGCCCCTGCGGCGGGCGATGCGACGGGCATCTACAAGCAACTGTCGCGCTGGTCCGCAGCCTATGCCCTGACCGCCGACATGTTGTTCCTGTCGCTGGGCGGTGAGCTCAAGCGCAAGGAAATGATCTCGGGCCGCATGGGCGATATCCTGTCCGAGATGTACATTCTTTCCGCCGCCCTCAAACGGTGGGAGGACGAAGGCCGCCAGAAGGCCGACCTGCCGGTTCTGCGCTATGTCGCCGCCGACGCGTTCCACAACATCCAGACGGCCTTGGACGAGGTTATCGCCAACCTGCCGGCCCGCTGGGCGGCATGGCTGCTGCGTGTCTTCACCCTGCCGGGCATGGCCCAGCGCAAGCCCGGCGACAAACTGACCGCCCAATGCAGCGACCTGCTCTACGATCCGTCCGAAGCCCGCGACCGGATCGTCGGCCGCATTGCCGGTGGTTGTAACCGCGACGGTGTTGAGGTTCTGAACGAATGCTACGCCAAGGTCACCCAGATGGCGCCGGTCATGAAACGCCTGCGCGATGCGAAAAAGACCCCGCAGGAGGCGCTGGAAGCCGGCATCCTGAGCGATGCCGAGATGGCCGATATCGAGGAAATGTCGCGTCTGGTCGACGAGGTCGTTGCCGTCGAAGACTACGCACCCGAAGATTTCGCCGCGCTTTTCCCTGCGCCGCAGCAAAATGAGCGCACCCAGCGCGAGGCGGCGGAATGACGGCGACAAATGGCAACCGCGTCTTTCTCGTCGACGGCGCCCGCACGCCTTTCCTGAAGGCGCAAGCCGGTCCCGGGCCGTTCACGCCTGTGGATCTTGCAGTGCAATGCGGCAGGCCCCTGTTGGCACGCCAGCCCTTCGACCGCTCTGCGCTTGACCTCGTGATCCTTGGCTGCGTCAACGTCATCGCCGACGAGATGAACCCGGCGCGCGTCGCAGGATTGCGTCTTGGCCTGCCGGAGGCGACCGTGGCGTTCACGGTTCAGATTAACTGCGGCTCGGGCATGCAAAGCATCGACACCGCCTATCGCTACATCCGCGAGGGCAGCCACCAGATGATCCTTGCCGGCGGGGCCGAGGCCCTCAGCCACGCGCCGCTGACCCTGCGCCAGTCCGCCGTCGAATGGTTCGGCCGGATGAGCACCGCCAAGGGACCGCTGGAGCAGGCAAAGAACATGGCCCAAATCAAGCCTGAGTTCTTCAAGCCGGTCATCGGCCTGGAACGCGGTCTGACCGACCCCGTCACCACGCTCAGCATGGGCCAGACCGCCGAGGTGCTTGCGCACCATTTCGGCATCGACCGCGAAACCGCCGATGCCTACGCCATGCAAAGCCACCATCGCCTTGCCGCCGCCCACACGGAAGGCCGGCTGGACGGCGAACTGATGCCCGCATTCGCCAAGGACGGCACGGTTTATGACCACGACAACGGCGTGCGCCCCGACAGCGACATGGAAGGTCTGGCCAAGCCCAAGCCGGTGTTCGAGCCGCCCTACGGCAAGGTCACGGCGGGCAATTCCAGCCAGATCACCGACGGCGCAAGCTGGTGTATCCTCGCGTCGGAAAAGGCCGTCAACGCGCACGGCCTTGAACCGCTGGCCGAGATCACCGACAGCGAATGGGCGGGGCTCGATCCGTCGATCATGGGCCTCGGTCCGGTCATGTCCTCCACCCCGATCGTGAAACGCCACGGTTTCGGGATCGAGGACATTGACCTGTGGGAATTGAACGAAGCCTTCGCTGCACAAGTGCTGTCCTGTCTCGCCGCCTGGAACGACGAAGACTTCTGTCGCGAGGTGCTGGGCCTTGACGGCGCCTTTGGCCGGATCGACCGCGATCAACTGAATGTCGACGGCGGTGCCATATCGCTGGGCCACCCTGTCGGCACCAGCGGCAACCGCATCGTGCTGCACCTTGCCAACGCCATGAAGGCGCGCGGTGCGAAACGCGGCATCGCAACGGAATGCATCGGCGGCGGGCTTGGCGGCGCGATGCTGCTGGAGGCTGTGCAATGACCGGACACGTTCTGAATTTCCTCGGCGAGACAAAGCTGGAACTGGGCCCGGTCGGGGAGGCCGACGGCAACTGGCGCACGGCGCGGGACGGCGACAACGTGCTTTGGCTCGTCCTCGACAAGACCGGCAGCAGCGTCAACACGATCTCCGAAGACGTGATCCGCGAACTGGACGACCACATAGCCGCCGCGGAGGCCGACAAGCCCGCCGGCCTTGTCATCCGATCCGCAAAGAAAGCCGGCTTTGCCGCGGGCGCCGACATCACCGGCTTCGAATCCATGACCGATCAGGGCGCCGCGGACCTGCTGAGAAAGGCGCATGACGTTCTCGACCGGATCGAGGCGCTGCCCTGCCCCACCATCTGCGTCGTCCACGGCGCTGCGTTAGGGGCCGGCTTCGAACTGGCGCTTGCCTGCGACTACCGCATCGCCACGCCGGGCGCATCCTTCGGCTTTCCCGAGGTACAGCTTGGCCTGCACCCCGGCCTTGGCGGCACGTTTCGTCTGCCCGCCCTGATCGACCCGACCGACGCAATGACCATGATGCTGACCGGCAAGACCGCACATACCAAGCGGGCCAAGTCACAAGGCATCGCCGACAAGATCGTCCAGGAACGCCACGTTGCCGCCGCGATCACGGCGGCCAAGGAGGGCAAGATCGAGCGTCAGGCGCCCGGCCTCAAGTCCCGCGCTTTTTCGTTCGACCAGGCGCGCGGCCTCGCCGCCCGCCAGATGCGCAGCAAGACGGAAGAGAAAGCACCGAAAGAGCACTACCCGGCACCCTACGCCCTGATCGACCTGTGGGAAGAGCATGGCGACGATCGCGATGCGATGCAGCAGGCCGAAATCGACAGCTTCGCGCGGCTTCTCGATACGGACACCTCGCGCAATCTCCGCCGGGTTTTCTTCTTGCAGCAATCGCTGAAGGACGCCGGGCGCGGTGACGACGGCATCGCGCATGTCCACGTCATCGGCGCAGGCGCCATGGGGGCCGAAATCGCCGCCATCGCCGCCATCACGGGCAAGACCGTGACGTTGGGGGACATTCAGACCGACCCGCTGGGCGAGGCAGTGAAAACCGCCGCGAAAATCTGTGAAGACAAGCACCTCAGCGGCACCGAGACCCGCGATGCACTCGACCGGCTTATGCCGGACCCGCATGGCTACGGCCTTGCCCACGCCGATCTGGTGATCGAGGCGGCCAGCGAAGAACAGGACATCAAGGAGAAGATCTTCAAAGGGCTGAAAGCCGCTTTGAAGAAGGATGCGATCCTCGCCACCAACACGTCCAGCCTTTCGGTAGATGACCTCGCCGCCGCCGCGCCTGCCAAGTCGCGCTTCGCCGGGCTTCATTACTTCAACCCGGTCTCGAAAATCGACCTCGTCGAGGTCGTCAAGGGCAGCGCCACGAATGACAAGACCGCCAGCCGCCTTGCCGCGTTCTGCGGTGCGACCGGCAAGCTGCCCGCATTGGTGACCGACTATCCCGGCTTCGCCGTCAACCGCGCCCTCGTGCCCTACATGCTCGAGGCGATGGTGCTGATGGACGAAGGCGTTTCCAAGGAAGTCATCGACACCGCAGCGATCCGGTTCGGCATGCCCATGGGACCGGTCACGCTGGCCGACCAGGTCGGTCTCGATATCGGCCTGCACGTGGCCGAAAGCCTGGCCGCAAGCCTTGATACGCCAATGCCCCCGATCAGCGACGACCTGCGCCAAAAGGTCGACAATGGCGAGCTTGGCAAAAAGACGGGCAAGGGATTTTACGACTGGTCCGAGGGCACGCCCCATCCCGACGCGAACATGGAAAACGCCCCAGACGACTTGACCGACCGGCTGATCCTGCCGATGCTCAACGCCTGCGCCGAAGTGCTGCGCAAGGGCGTGGCCAAGGATGCCGACCAACTTGACGCGGCAATGATCTTCGCCACCGGATGGGCGCCATTTCGCGGCGGCCCCATGCACTATGCAAAGGCCCGCGGCATTTCCGACATCACCACGAAACTGAAGGAGCTGGAGTCCACCCACGGCCCGCGCTTCGCCCCTGATCCCGGCTGGTCCGACCTTGGCTGAAACGCCTAAGGTCCATACCGACGCCGACGCGATGGCGCGGGCCACCTATAACGCGACGGGGGGCGAGATCCGCCTCGCGCTTCCGCTTGGACTTGGCAAACCCATCACCTTCGTCAATGCGCTGGTGCGTGCCGCGGTCGACGACCCGTCACTGACGCTCAAGATCTTCACCGCGCTGACTCTGCAACGCCCCGAGCCCTCCTCGGATATCGAGGCGCGCTTCCTCAACCCCGCGATGAACCGCTTTTTCGGCTCCGCGCCGCCGCTGGCATATGCCGACCTGATCAAAAACGGCACCCTGCCCGACAACATCGAAGTCTCCGAGTTCTTCTTTCAGGCCGGAACATGGCTCGGCAACGACTACGCCCAACGCAAGTATATATCGGCCAATTACACCCATGCCCGCGATGTCCTGATCGCACAGAACCCCAACGTTCTGGCCCAGCTCATGCCGCGCGAGGGCGACCGCTTCAGCATGTCCTGCAACACGGATATCTCTGCCGATCTCTTCGCGCGCCGCGCAGCGGGCCGGATGGATTTCATCGCCGTGGCCGAATTGAACGATGCGCTGCCCTTCATGGGCGGTCCCGCGGCACTTGATGCCGGCGAATTCGCCATGGTGCTGGAGCCGCCGGAACAGATCGACCTCTTTTCCGCCCTGCGCCGCCCCGTGGCCGATGCGCAGCATGCCATTGCCCTGCATGTGTCGCGGCTCGTTCCCGATGGCGGCACACTTCAGATCGGCATCGGGGCCATCGGGGATGCCGTGGCCAACGCCCTGATCGCCCGCGACCGCGCGTCGCTTCATGAGGTCTGGCGTCAGTCACCACTGCCGCTTCAAGGCGACGAGGAAGGGCCGTTCCGCACCGGCCTCTACGCGGTCACCGAAATGCTGGTCGGCGGCTTGGTCGCCCTTTTTGAGGCCGGTATCCTGAGACGCGAAGTGGACGGCGCGGTGATCCACGCCGGCTTTTTCGTCGATGCCCGCGACATGTACGAACGCCTGCGCGCGCTGCCGCCCGACCGCCGTGACAAAATTCAGATGATGCCGGTCAGCTTCACCAACGCGCTTTACGGTGACGAAGCGGCCAAGCGCACCGCGCGGCAGGACGCCCGTTTCGTCAATGGCGCCATGCAGGTCAGCCTGCTGGGGGACGCGATGTCCGACGCGGCCAAACCCGGCCAGGTGGTCAGTGGCGTCGGCGGCCAGTTCAACTTCTTCGAACAGGCTTTTGCGCTCGAAGACGCGCATACCATCCTCACCCTGCCCGCAACGCGGCAAAGCGGTGGCACGCTCACCTCCAACATCGTCTGGCAGCTGCCTGTCACGACGGTTCCCCGCCACATGCGCGATATCGTCGTCACTGAATATGGCGCGGCTTTCCTGCGCGGGGTACCGGATGAAGAGGTCATCAAACGCCTTATCTGCATCGCCGATAGCCGTTTCCAGCCCGGTCTGCTGGAAGAGGCCCGCAAGGCAGGCAAGCTTGACCCGGACTGGGAGATTCCCGACGCGCACACGCGCAACACGCCCGAAACGATTGCCGTATGGCTCGCCCCCTACCGGGACAATCTGTTGCCCGACTATCCCTTGGGCACCGACTTCACCGAGACCGAGAAAATCCTCGTCCGCGCACTCTCACACCTCAAGGACGCCTCTGAAAGCAAGCCGGCCCTCCTGTCGCTGATATGGTCAGGCGTCGCCCATTCGCCCCATCCGCACGAAGGCCCGGCGATGGAGCGCATGGGCTATGCCGCGACACCCCGCCTGACGGAACCGCTTCAGGCGCGCGCCCTGCGCGGGGCGCTGCGCGACATCGCCTGAGGCGCGCGTCGACAACTGTCTTGTTCGCATTACCTCTCTGACCGACCCGCAGAACAGGCGCGCAATGACCGTTAACATCCCCAATCCTGACTGGCCCACCCCAACACGCGAAGCCGCCGAGCAGCACCTCGCCGCCGTTCTGCCGCGCCTTGGCGTCCGCTATGCCCACCGGCGAAATGTCGATCATGGTCCCGGCCAGCACCACCACGTCTCACAACTCTCTCCCTTCCTGCGCCGGCGCCTGCTTCTGGAAACCGATGTCATGGCTGCGGCCCTCGCGCAGCACGGCGCTGAAGGTGCCGAGAAATTCCTGCAGGAAATCCTGTGGCGCAGTTACTTCAAGGGCTGGCTCGAACGCCGCCCGCAGATCTGGCACAGCTACCGCGACGGGCTCCGTGCCGACCTATACCGCCTCGACGACGACGCGGGCCTGCGCGATGCAGTTGATCGCGTCCAAGCGGGGGAAACCGATCTCGACTGCATGAACGCATGGGCGCGGGAATTGACCGAGACCGGCTATCTGCACAACCACGCCCGCATGTGGTTCGCGTCGATCTGGGTCTTCACCTTGCGCCTTCCCTGGCGGCTGGGCGCGGATTTTTTCTATCGCCACCTGCTTGACGGCGACCCGGCCTCGAACACGCTCAGCTGGAGATGGGTCTGCGGGCTTCACACCCGCGGCAAGTTCTACGAGGCGCAGGCGTGGAACATTGCCAAGTTTACCGACCACCGCTTCACACCCGACGCCGCCGACCTCGCCGAGGTGACCGCTGGACTGGAAGATCGCGAACCCGACGGCCTGCCGGAGCTTCAGCCCTTGCGCAGCCCCATTGCGCCGGATCCCGACAGGCCAACCGCCCTGCTTGTGACCGAAGAAGACTGCCGGCCCGACGACTTTCCGCTGGACCGTTTCGACATTCGCGCCACGGCCACCCTCGCCGCAAGCGCCCTGCGCGCGCCCGGCCCCGTGGCCGGAAAGGTGGTTGAATTCGAAGCCGCAGCACTGGCCGACACGGCGCAGCGCATCGCGCGCAAGGCCGACAACCTGCAGGCGGGTGATCCAGACATGCTGGCCCGCTGGGCCGCCGAGGCCGGCGCATCCCAGATCGTGACACCCTACGTGCCAACGGGACCCTTGCGCGACTGGCTGGATGCCGCCCAGCCAGCGCTTGAAAAGGCCGGCATCACGCTGTGCGAATGGCGCCGAGATTGGGACGCGCTTGTCTGGCCCCACGCGACGGCAGGTTATTTCAAGGTCCGCAAGAAACTGCCGGACCTTCTGCACCGGGCCGGTCTGGCCTAGGCGTCAGGCCGCCGTGAACAGGTCCTTGAACTCGTCGCGCAGCAGGTTCTTCTGGACTTTCCCCATGGAATTGCGCGGCAACTCGTCCCTGACGATCAGTTTCCGGGGATGTTTGAACCGTGCAAGCGCCTTGGACGTCGCCTCGCCGATCGCATCGAGGTCCGGCTGCGTCCCCGCTTCGGGGACGATGACACCCACCACCGTCTCGCCGAAATCCGCATGCGGCACGCCGATCACCGCGCTTTCCAGCACGCCCGGCTGTTCGTCCAGCACGAGTTCGATCTCCTTTGGATAAATATTGTATCCGCCCGAGATGATCAGATCCTTGTTGCGACCCACGATCTGGACATAGCCGCGATCGTCGATAACGCCGAGGTCGCCCGTGATGAAAAACCCGTTCTCACGCAGTTCCGCCGCGGTCTTCTCGGGCATCTGCCAATATCCCTGGAACACGTTCGGCCCGCGCACCTCGATCTGGCCGACCTCGCCCTGCGCCACCTCCTCGCCCGTCTCGGGCTCGGTGATCTTCAACTCCACCCCCGGCAGCGGAAAACCCACGGTGCCGGCGCGCCGGTCCCCGTCATAGGGGTTCGACGTGTTCATGTTGGTCTCGGTCATGCCGTAACGTTCGAGGATACGATGGCCCGTACGTTTTTCAAACGTCGTATGCGTTTCGGCCAGAAGCGGGGCGCTGCCCGACACGAACAGCCGCATATGCGCCACAAGGTCCCGGTCGAACCGCGCATCATCCAGAAGGCGCGTGTAGAACGTCGGCACCCCCATCATCGCGGTGGCATCCGGCAAAAGTTCGATGACCGTGTCCAGATCGAATTTCGGAAGGAAGATCATCGCGCCACCCGCGACCAGCGTGATATTGGTGGCCACGAACAGACCATGCGTGTGAAATATCGGCAGCGCGTGCAGCAGGACGTCGTCGCTGGTGAACCGCCAGTGCTCCGCCAATGTCTCGGCGTTGGACAGCAGGTTCTTCTGGCTCAGCATTGCGCCTTTCGACCGCCCCGTCGTCCCCGACGTGTAGAGCAGCGCAGCCAGGTCATCTTCCTTGCGGCTTACGGTCTCGAAGATCTCGGATGCGTCCGCCGCCTTCTCTGACAGACTGCCAGAGCCATCTTCGTCCAGTGTCTCCAGCGCCGCGCCGTGCTCAGACGCGATAGGCTGAAGCGCACCGCTCCTTTCGCCCTTGCAGATCATCATCGACGCGCCACTGTCTTCGATGAAATAGCTCAGTTCCTCCACCGTGTAGCCGGTGTTGAGCGGCAGAAATACCAGCCCTGCCTGCACGCAGGCGGCATATACGGCCAAGGCGTGGTGCGATTTTTCAACCTGCGCCGCAACCCGAGCACCGGGCTCGAGCCCCGCAGCCGCAAAGGCGTTGGCATATTGCGCGGCCAGCCGCAGAAACTGGTCGTGGGTCAGCGTTTCATCGCCCGGCAGATAAAGAAATGGCGTGTCCTTGCCGGCGTGATCTCCGAACAGGGCATCGAAAAGGGGATTGGTCATGCGTGTCCCTCCTCCGGCATTGTTTTTGCGACACTTGCGGCCTGCGCTTTGATTTCACTCGAGGCCGCGACCCTTTGTTCGGCCGCGAACCGTTCGTGGTTCTGCGACACCTTGCTCAGGTCATAAAGGTAATTCACCATCACCCCCGCGGATTGCTTCAGCCCATTGGTCGATACATCCGCATCGGCGTGAACCTTGTGAACCTGCGCCCCGTTGCCAAGGTGGAACCGCGCCACAGGGTCCAGCGGCAGGCCGTCGCCGCGCTTGGCCTGCGTCAGGTAATAGGCCGCGTATTCGCAAAGAGCATCGGGTTGCTGCGCCTCGGGGTTAATGTCCACGCTTTCCATCCACCGGGTCAGGCCCGGGATCGGTGACAAGGTGACGAAATTCCTCAGCGCCGGATTTTCCAGCGCCAGATCCGCCGCCACCTGCTTGATCAGCGAGTTTCCGAAAGAGATCTGCGCCAGACCGGATTGGCAGTTCGAAATCGAGTAAAATACGGCGGTGTTCGCCCGTTCGACGTCGATCTGGTCGCGTTCTTCGGCCAAAACCTCCTGAATCGAGCCGGGGATGCCATCGGTCAGGGCCACTTCCACGAAGATAAGCGGCTCGTCCGGCATGGCCGGATGAAAGAACGCGAAACAGCGCCGGTCGGCGGGCTCCAGCCGCCGGCGCAGATCGTCCCAGCTGTCGATCGCATGCACCGCCTCGTAGGCGATGATCTTTTCCAGGATATGCGCCGGGCTTTCCCAGCTGATCGGGCGCAGCACAAGGAACCCGCGATTGAACCAGCTTGCGAACAGGTGCCGGAAATCCAGGTCCAGCGCCTGAAGCTCATCATCGTCCCGGCCCAACCGCAGCAGGTCCGTGCGCATCCCGACCAGCCGCTTGGTTGCGCCCGGCACTTGGTTCATCCGCCGGATCAGTTCCTGCCGGGGCGACTCCGAGGCGTTCAGGAAAGCGCGATAGGTGGCCTTGGACTGGCCGCGCTCATAGGCGTCCAGCGCGTCACGCACTTCTTCGGGGTTGATGACCATATCCCGCGCGAGGTGCCGGAAAAACTCTAGCTTCGCGGCATCGTCCCAGGCTTCGTACCGGCCCAGGATCTGCCGCGCCACGGCCTGTCCAGAAACCTCGCCGGTGGCCCCGATCAGGTCGGCGGTCAGGTCCTCGATGGGACGATCGTCGCGCGGCACCCCTCGGGATGCGCCATAGCGGCGCTCGAACACCGTGGACAAGAGGTCGGCCAGCAACGTCATAGCTCCGCTCCCATGACAAGGTCGGGCAGCCACGTCGCGATGCCCGGAAACAGGCACAGCAGGATGATCGCGATCACCATGCAAGCCACGAAGGGCAGCGACCCGGTCAGGATCGTTCTCAGCGAGATGTCCGGCGCAATACCGTTGATCACGTAAAGGTTCAGGCCCACGGGCGGCGATATCAGCCCGATTTCCATGTTGATCGTCAGCACCACGGCAAACCAGATCGGGTCGAAACCGGCCGTCGTGATCATCGGCAAAAGGATCGGAGCCGCCATCAGGATCACCGCGACCGGCGGCAGGAAGAAGCCCGCGATCAGCAGAAAGACGTTGATCGCGCCCATCAGCACCCAGCGGTTCACGTCCAGCGTGCCGATCCACTCGGCGATGGACTGTGTGATGAAGAGCGACGACAGCATGTAGGAAAACACGCCGGCGGCGGCGATGATGAACAGGATCATCACGCTTTCCCGCGTGCTGTCGCGCAACACCGTCCAGATCTGGCGCGGATCCCAGAGCCGGTAGATGACCATCGCGATCAGCATGCACATCAGCGCGCCCACGGCGGCGGTTTCCGACGGCGTGGCGATGCCGCCATACATGGCGTAAAGCACGCCGAGGATGATGAAGATAAAGGGCAGAACGCGCGGCAGAATCTCCACCCGTTCCTTCCAGGTATAGCTGCCCGCCGACAGGACGCTCGCGTTGCCCGACTTCCACGTGGAATAGAGCGACCACGCCATGAACAGACCCACCAGCAGAAGGCCCGGGAACACGCCCGCAAGGAACAGCCGCCCGATCGAGGTTTCGGTAGCGATGCCGTAGACAATCATCGTAACCGACGGCGGAATCAGGATACCCAGCGTCCCGCCCGCAGCAATGGACCCCGCGGCCACTCCGTCGGGATAACCCCGCTTGCGCATCTCGGGGATGCCCATCTTGCCGATGGCCGCACAGGTGGCCGGGCTTGACCCCGACATCGCGGCGAACAGCGCACAGGCCCCAAGGTTCGACACCACAAGCCCGCCCGGCACACGGGTCAGCCAGCGCTCCAGAGCCTCGTACAGGTCCGCACCCGCGCGGGTCGAGGCGATGGACGCCCCCATGATGATGAACATCGGGATCGACAGCAGCGCAAAATTGTCCAGTTTGCCAAAGAAGATTTCCGGCATCAGCGACAGCGAACTCATTCCGTCGAAGATGATCAGGAACCCGGCAGAGACGACCAGCAGGCCCGCGGCCACCGAAATACCCGAAAACAGGACGACGATGGTGATGATGGCAACCAAGCCACCCAGTGCAAGCGGATCCATCAGACGTCCTCCAGACCAAAGGGCTTGTCGATGCCCGTGGTCATCGCGAAAAGATCAGCCGCCAATTGCAGCGCGTAAAGGCCAAAGCCAAGCGGCAGTGCAAGATACGGCACCCAAAGCTTGGGGTTCCAAGGCGTGTTCGACGTCTCACCCCAGTCCCATGCCTCGTGCCAGAAATGATACCCGTGCCAGAGCATCATGCCGATCACGGCCAGGGTCAGCGCCATGACGATCCCGGCCAGCACGCGCCGCGCCTTGTTGGGGATCATGATCGGCAGCAGGTCAACGTTCACATGACCCCGCACATATTGCACGTAAGGAAGGCCCAGCATGGTCGCACCGATCATCAGGTACGTCACGCCCTCGGTGTGCCAGATCGTGGACTGGTTCAGAACAAACCGGATGAAAATCATCTGACAGACGATCAACACGGACGCGACAATCATCAGCGCGGCGACGACGCCGCAGATCTGGCTGATCCAGCCGATGATCCGCAGAACGGGGTTGCCACCGTGGCGGGCGGCCGCTGTGGCGTGGGCGGAACCGGACATCGCTCGGCCTCCGTTGAATAAGTGGAAATGGTGCGCGGCGTCGGGCCCGGCGCGGTGCCGGGCCCGACGAAAAGTTTTATCGGATCACTCGACGGCCAGCGCCTTGTCCAGCAGTTCCTGACCTTCGGGCGAGCCTTCGAGGAACGCCTTGTAAGCCGTTTCCTGCGCGATCTCGCGCCAGGCGTCGAACTCTTCCTGGCTCATCTCGGCGATCTCGACACCGTTTTCGGCAAAGACGTCACGCGCATTGCCGTCCTGGCTCTTGGCTTCTTCGAGATAGAACGCCTCGGCCTTCTCGGCGGCCTCCATCAGCGCGGTCTGCTGTTCCTCGCTCAGGCTTTCGAACTTGGATTTGTTCATCAACAGCGGCTGGTACATGAACCACAGCGCATAGTCGCCCGCCGGGGTAAAGCACGACACCTGCTCGTAGATGCGATAGCTGACAAAGGACGAGGACGAGGTGTTCGCCGCATCCAGAACGCCGGTTTGCATCGCGTTATAGATCTCGGCCGAGCTCATCGACGCGATGGAGGCACCGGCCCCCGCCAACATCTGCTCGAACGCCTTGCCGGCCGCGCGGGTCTGCAGGCCTTCCACGTCCTCCGGCGCGGTGATGCACTGCTCCTTGCCGGCAAAGCCACCGGCCAGGTAGCCGTGAACCAGCACCATGATGTCATCCTCGGCCATGATGCCTTCGATATCGCCCATGAACTCGGATTCGTTCAGACGTGCGGCGTGGTCGTGGTTCTTCACCAGCCCGGGCATCAGGGTCAGGTTGTAGGCGTTACGCAGACCGCCCGCATAGGACAGCGGAAAGACGATCATGTCGACCTGCCCGCGGGCCAGGGGCTTGTATTGCTCGCGCGCCTTGAACAGCGACTGCGACGGGAAAATCTGGATATCCAGATCGACATCCGCCGCCGCGACTTCATCTGCGACCATCTGGGCCACCTTGTGACGCACGTCGCTCGTGGACCATTGGTGCGACAGGCGCAGATCTTCGGCACTCGCCGTCAGGCTGCCTGCGAATAGCGCTGCTGCCGCGACTGCGGCTGTGAAATTCAGTTTCATATGTTCCTCCCAAAACGTCCTGATTCGTACTCGGACTGCCCCGCACCCTAACGAGATTGTGTCACCAGTCAAATTTTTTGTATACAAGAACGGATTTCTTGCGCTCTAGACGACGCTGTGCTAGCGGATTGAAATGGAACGCAAGCGTGCAGATCTCATCGCGGACGCCATCGAAGAGCTGATTTTCGATGGCACGTTCGAGGATGGCGCCCGCTTGGACGAGGTCCAGCTGGCCGAACGCTTCAGCGTCTCCAGAACCCCGATAAGAGAGGCGCTGCAAAGGCTTATCCTGTCCGGCCTGGTCGAACAGCTGCCACGTCGCGGCGTCTTCGTGCGCCAGCCCGGCCCCGTCGAACTGATCGAGATGTTCGAGGTCATGGCCGAACTTGAAGCGGTCTGCGCCCGGCTGGCCGCGTCACGCATTTCCGACGCGGCCCTTGCCCAGTTGCGCGCCATAAACGAGCGATGCCGCACCGCGACCGAGGCGCAGGACGCCGATGGCAACTACGATCAGAACGATCTTTTCCACGCCACGCTCTACGCGCAGACCGGCAACGCGTTTCTCGAACAGGAGTGTCTGCGGCTGCAGCGCCGCCTGCGCCCGTTCCGTCGCCTGCAACTGCGCTGGCGCGGGCGGATGGCACAGTCAGTGGCCGAACATGACGCCATTTTGGCCGCGATCGAGGCCGGAGACGGCGATCAGGCCGGCAACCTGCTGCGCCAGCACGTCGCGGTCCAGGGCGAGAAATTCCACCGCCTGATGTCCAGTCTGAAACCCGCCGCCGAGTGACCGCGGCGCTCAGGTCAGCGCGGCCTCCACCGCCTGGCCCAGCTTGTCGGCCAACTCGTCCAGCTGGTCTTCGGTCAGGATGAAGGGCGGCGCCAACAGCACGTGATCGCCGCGCTGCCCGTCCACGGTGCCCCCCATCGGATAACAGATCAGACCGGCCTCGAACGCCGCCGCTTTGATTTCAGCGCCGCCGCGCTGCCGAAACCATCGAGATACGCCTTGCCCGATATGTCGTAGAGGTAGGCCCTTTCGCCCCGTGACACGGTCGGCGGCGCAGCGCGGCTGTTGCGGTGAAATACGCGGCTCATTCGGCTAACACTTTGAATTCAATAATTTGTCGTCCGATGGCCTTGCAAGCGAGGCCAGTTCTGGCTCTACTGTGCCCATCGACTCATCCCAGGATGATGTTCGCAACGTAGGGAGAACACCATGAAAAACTACCTTCTCGGCGCGTTTGCCGCCGCAGGAATCGCCATTTCCGCCCCCGCATCGGCGCAGGAGTTCATCTCCATTGGCACCGGTGGCGTGACGGGCGTCTATTATCCCACCGGCGGCGCGATCTGCCGTCTTGTCAACAAGTCCCGCAAGGAGCACGGCATCCGCTGCGCCGTGGAATCCACCGGCGGCTCGGTCTACAACATCAACACGATCAAGGCCGGCGAGCTGGAATTCGGCGTCGCCCAATCCGACTGGCAGTACCACGCCTATAACGGCACCTCGTCCTTCTCGGACAACCCCTTTCCGGAAATCCGCTCGGTCTTCTCGGTTCACCCTGAACCCTTCACGCTGATCGCCCGGTCCGACGCCGGCATCGAAAGCTTCGAGGACCTCAAGGGCAAGCGTTTCAACGTGGGCAACGCCGGTTCCGGCCTGCGCGCCACGACCGAGGTGCTGATGGAAGAATACGGCATGACCATGGACGATTTCGCGCTCGCCACCGAGTACAAAGGCTCGGAAATGTCGCAGCAACTCTGCGACGGCAACATCGACGCCATGGTCTACGTGGTGGGTCACCCGGCCGCCGCCATCCAGGAAGCGGCGACCACCTGTGACGTCACGCTCGTGAACGTCACCGGCGATGTGATCGACAAGCTGATCGACGAAAACCCCTATTACCGCACCGCCACCGTTCCCGGCGGCATGTATGCCGGCAACGACGAGGACACCACCACCTTCGGCGTGGGCGCGACCCTCGTGACGTCCGCCGAGGTGTCGGAAGACGCGGTATACGTGCTTGCAAAGGCGGTCATGGAGAACATCGACGATTTCCGCCAGCTGCACCCGGCCTTCGCCAACCTCGAGCCTGCCGAAATGGTTCAGGACGCCCTGTCGGCCCCGCTGCACCCCGGCGCGGAAAAGGCCTACAAGGAACTGAGGCTGATGGAATAAGTCTCTGAAATTGGAAGGGCGCCCCGATGCGGGCGCCCTTTTCACAACGACAAGACTTGCTTGAGGGGGCATGACAGTGAGCGATCAAACCGAGAATACCCGCAGTGCCGATGATATGGTGGCCGAGGCCGATACCGGCGCGCGCAACCCGTCCGCCGCATGGCAGACCAAGCTGATCATCGGCACCTGCATCGTCTGGTCCCTGTTCCAGCTCTATATCGCCTCTCGCGTGCCGGGTATCGTGGCGCAGGCCACCGGCATGTCGATCTTCGCCAATATTGTCGCACAGGCCCGCTACGTGCACCTGGCCTTTGCCATCATGCTGGCGACGCTCGCCTTTCCGCTGTTCAAGACCTCGCCCCGCGACCGCATCCCGCTCTATGACTGGGCGCTCATCATCCTTGGCGTGTCCGCCTGTCTGTACCTTGTGGTGTTCCGGTTCGAAATCGCCGACCGTCCGGGGCTGTGGAACACGACCGACGTCACGATGTCGGCCATCGGCATGACCGTGCTGATGATCTCGGTCTATCGCTCGCTCGGGCTTCCGCTGGTCATCATCGCGTCCTGCTTCATCCTGTTTGCCTTCTTCGGCGGGTATTCGGAATGGGCCCGCAACATCACCAATTACGGCGGCGCATCCCTGTCCAAGGCGCTCGGTCACTACTGGATGCAGACCGAGGGTGTCTTTGGCGTGGCCCTTGGCGTCTCCACCACGATGATCTTTCTCTTCGTGCTGTTCGGCGCCCTGCTGGACCGTGCCGGGGGCGGCAACTGGTTCATCAAGGTGGCCATCGCCCTTCTGGGCGCCCTGCGCGGCGGCCCGGCCAAGGCCTCGGTTCTCAGCTCGATGATGACCGGCATGATATCGGGCTCGTCCATCGCCAATACCGTCACCACCGGCACCTTCACCATCCCTTTGATGAAACGCATCGGATTTCCGGCGGAAAAAGCCGGCGCGGTCGAAGTGGCGTCCTCCACCAACGGCCAGTTGACCCCGCCCGTCATGGGTGCCGCGGCCTTCCTGATGGTCGAATACGTCAACATCCCCTATATCGACGTGGTCAAACACGCCTTTCTTCCGGCGGTGATCTCCTACATCGCGCTGCTGTACATCGTGCATCTCGAAAGCCTGAAAATGGGCCTCAAGGGGCTGGAGAAACCCGGCCGCCGCATCGGCGTGCTGATGATCCTGATCCTGTTTTTGTCAGGCTTCATTTTCCTCGGCATCTGCACCTTCCTGATGATCGGCCTGCGCACCATTCTCGAGCCTATCATGGGTAATTCCATCTATGCGGCGGTCGCGCTCGTGGCCGTGCTTTACGTCGTGCTCGTGGCCATCGCCGCGCGCTATCCCGACCTCAAGATGGACAAGGATGAAGATGGCCCGCCTGAAGCGCCACGCCTGACACCGACGTTGATCGGCGGGCTCTACTTCGCGATCCCGATCTTCATCCTGGTGTGGAACCTGATGGTCCGCACCGACACGCTTGACCGTCTGTCGCCCGCACTCTCGGCCTTCTGGGCGACGATCTTCATGATCATCATCGCGCTGACACACCGCCCCTTGAAGGCGATGTTCCGGGGTGAGGGCTTTGCCGGAGAAACATGGCACGGCTGGCGCGATTTCATCGACGGGCTGATCCTGGGCGCGCGCAACATGATCGGCATCGGCGTCGCCACCGGTGCCGCCGGCATCATCGTCGGCACGATCTCTCTGACCGGTGCGCACCAGGTCATCGGCCAGGTGATCGAGGTCATCTCCGGCGGGAATATCTGGGCGTTGCTGATCCTCGTCGCGATCCTGTCACTGATCCTCGGCATGGGCCTGCCCACCACCGCGAACTATATCGTGGTCTCGTCCCTGATGGCCCCGGTGATCATCTCGGTCGGCGCCACGGCAGGCTATCAGTTCGAACTCATCGCCGTGCATTTGTTCGTCTTCTACTTCGGCATTCTGGCGGATGATACGCCACCCGTGGGCCTCGCGGCCTACGCGGCGGCGGCAATCTCACGCGGCGACCCGATCAAGACCGGTGTCCAGGGCTTCGGCTATGATATCCGCACGGCGCTCCTGCCGTTCCTCTTCATCTTCAACACCGACTTGCTTCTGATCGACGTGGGGCTGCTCAAGGGCATTATGGTGTTCTTCATATCACTGATCGCCATGCTGCTCTTCGCGGCCGCCACACAGGGCTATTTCATCGCCAAATCGCGCAAGTGGGAAAGCGCGATGCTCCTCGTCATCGCCTTCATGCTGTTCCGGCCCGGCGTCTTCCTCGACCAGATATCAGAGCCGTACCAGACCGCCACAGGCAGCGAGGTGTTCGCGCTCATGGACACGGTCGACACCGGTCAGGACATTCGCCTGACCATCGAGGGGCCGGACTTCGACACTGCCGAGATCCGGCCAACCACCATCTTGGTCCCCGGTATCGCCGGCGACGGCACCGCGGCGCTTTCCGAACAGGGCCTCAATATCATCGAAGAAGACGGTGTGCTCAAACTCGAAGAACCCTTCCCCGGCACCCCGCATTTCGAAGTCATCGGCATCGAGTACGACTTTTACGGCGACAGCCCCGTTGTCTTGGACAAGGTCGAGGTCGAGAATGACCGCATGCCGAAGGAGCTTTTCTTCATCCCGGCACTGCTGCTTTTGGGCGGGCTGGTCCTGATCCAGCGTCCCCGTGCCAAGCAACCGCCCTTCTGAGGAGGACAAGCCATGTTCCAGAAACTTCTGCTGGCGGTCGACATCAACGCGATGGAAGGCGCCAACCGCCTGGCGCAAGCGGCCAAGCTGCTTGCTGCCGGCGACAATGCCGAGATCCATGTCATCAACGTCGTGCCTGGCAGCGGTATGAACATGGTCGGTGCCGCGTTTGAGGGCGACTATAACCGCTCCGTGAAAGGTGCGGCCGAAAAGGCGCTGAAAGACTGGACAGATGGCGCTTTCGAAGGCACGGCGCATGTGCACGTGACCGAGGGCACGATCTATGACAGCGTCCTGCGCATGGCCGACAAGATCGGCGCGGACGTGATCGTCGTGGGGGCGCATCGCCCCGAGTTGCGCGATTACCTCGTCGGCCCGAATGCCGCGCGGATTACCCGCCACGCCAACCAGTCCGTGATCGTCATCCGTTAGGGCTTCGTCGCCGTCACCCGCGCCAGCAACGCCTTCGCGGCGGATTGTTCCGCCTGCCGCTTGGCCCCGGCCGTGGCCTCTTCAGCCTCGCCGTTTTCCAGCCGCGCCTCGATGGTGAACAGCGGCGCGTGATCCGGCCCGCTGCGCGCCGTCTCTGCGTAGACCGGCGGGGCCAGCCCCTGCGCCTGCGCCCATTCCTGCAGCGCGGTCTTGGCATCCCGCGCGTCGGCCTTGACGGACGTCACCCGATCGCCCCACAGCCGCAGGATCACCTCCTGCGCCGCGTCAAAGCCTGCGTCGCGATAGACGGCGGCGATCACCGCCTCCATCGCATCGCCCAACAGCGCCTGCTTGCGCCGCCCGCCCGACATCATCTCGGACCGTCCCAGCTTCAGCACTTGACCAAGGTCGATCTGCCGCGCCACCTCGGCACAGGTTTCCTTGCGCACCAGCGCGTTGTAGCGCGGCGCAAGCTGCCCTTCGGCGGCGCCCTTGTCGCTTTCCAGAAGCGCCTCGGCAATGACCAGCCCCAGAACCCTGTCGCCCAGGAACTCCAGCCGTTGGTTGTCATCCCGGTTGGCCGTGGTCATCGACCCGTGCGTCACGGCCCGCACCAGCAGTTCGGGCCGCCCGAACGCATGCCCCAGGCGGCTCTCGAACGCTTTGAGATCGCCCGACAGCTTCATTCCTGCCTCAGTCCAGCTTCTCGAAAAAGCGGTCGCCGCGCCATGTCCAGAAGAACAGCATTGAGCGACCGGCCGACGAAAAGATCACCCGGTCCGCCCGGCCGATCAGGTTCTCGAACGGAACGTAGCCCACCCCGCCCGGCGCCGTCAGCGGCGCGCGGCTGTCGGTGGAATTGTCCCGGTTGTCGCCCATGAAGAAGTAATGCCCCTCGGGCACCTCGTAGACGCCGGTGCTGTCATAGCGCTGCGGTCCCACGTTCAGGATACTGTGCGACACGCCATTGGGCAGGGTTTCGATCTGGCGTTCCTTCTCGCAAATACCCCCCACGCCCACGGCCCCGCTGGCACAACGCGGTGTCTTGCCCAGCGGGCCCTGCGCTTCCAGCACTTCCTCGAAATTTCCCGCATCTTCCAGTTCCACCGGCTCGCCGTTGATATTCAGCACGCCGCCCTTCATCTGGATACGGTCGCCCGGCAGGCCCACGACCCGCTTGATGTAATCCGTGCCGTTGCTGGGGTGACGGAACACGATGATGTCACCCCGCTCGGGCTCCGAGCCGAAGAGCCGCGTGTTGTCACCGTCGAGGAACCCGCAGATGTTCTTGGCGTCGATGTCGATCCCGAGCCGCTCGATCTTGATGTTCGGGCAGGACGCATAGGAATAGCCATAGGCAAACTTGTTGACGAACAGGAAATCCCCGATCAGCAACGTATCCTTCATCGACCCGGACGGAATCCAGAACGGCTGGAACAGGATCGTGCGGAAAATACCGGCGATCAGCAGCGCCCAAAAGACCGTCTTGACGGTTTCCCAGATCGTGCTCGATGTCTTGGATTCTTCGGCCATGCGCGCCTCCGCTTGCTCTTCAGCGCTACATGCGGGGCGGGGTGACGAGTGTCAAGCCACGCTCACGTGCGCAGCCAGCCACAGCGTCGCACCGCATAACGATTTCACGCCGCCTGTCGCGCCTCGATCACGACAAAGGCCTGTGCCCAGGGGTGGTCGTCGGTGAGCGTCACGTGGATAATCGCCTCATATCCCTCGGGCGTCATCTCCGCCAGACGCTCCGCGGCCCAGCCCGTGACCTTCATCACCGGCTGCCCGGTCTCCAGATTGCTGACCGCCATGTCCTTCCACGCGATCCCCATGCGCAACCCCGTGCCCAGCGCCTTGGAACAGGCCTCTTTCGCCGCCCACCGCTTGGCATAGGTGCCCGCCACATCGCGGCGACGTTCGGCTTTGCGCTGCTCGATAGGCGTGAACACCCGGTTGCGGAACCGGTCACCGAACCGCTCCAGCGTGCCGGCGATGCGCTCGATATTGGCCAAGTCCGTGCCGATGCCCAGGATCATGAATGCGCCCCTTATCCGGCTGAAAACAGGGGGAAACTTACACCCAAAGCCCAGGCAAGCGCCAGCCCCAGACCGACACCCGGTCCAACCGCGCCAAAGCGCGTCGAGGCCATGCGCCCAATCCAGCCGAAGCTGAGGAAGAACAAAACGATCACCGGCGCGATCAGCAGCAGAAAGAAAAGCCCCTCGAAATCCAGCGCCACCGCGATGGCCAGCGATACCAGGAAGCCCAGCCTTGCAAGCACCCTGCGCATCAATCCCGCGCCCTGAACCGCCCACGCATCGGCCAACATGAACGGCACGGCCCCCAGCGCCAGCGCCGCGATGATCCCGAACCGCTCGGGCACGGGCCAGAAATTGGCGCCATAACGATCCAGCGCGAACCCGAACACGCCCACGGTCCAGACCAACACCAGCAACCCGCCCACAATGCTGACCGACCCCGGCCGCGCCCCCGTGGCCCAAAGCGCGCCAAGCTGCATCACGCCATATATCAGCAGGTGCAGCGCAAGATAGTCCGCCACCAGAACCGGCAGGACTTGCGTATCCACAGGCGCCGCCAGCAATGGGGCCGCAAGCATCGGCGCAACCACGATAGCAGCAAACCGCCGCCACGACAGCTCATCGGGCACTCCCCCGGCCGCCGGGAACAACCGTGCGACGGGTGCGAACAGGATCGTGATCGCCGCCAGCAATCCGATCAACGCCCAGCCCGTTCGTGGCACCGGCACCGTTCTGTTCCGGTCGTAATAGGCGTTCAGCCACTCCAGCGCCGCCGCCCTTCCCGCCCTGGAATGCAATATCCCCACATGCTCGACCGCCGGCGCGACGATGGCTTCGCGGCGCACGCTTTCGGCCGCGTCAGCCACCGCGTCAGCGGCAAAACCTTGCAAACGCGGCTCCCACGCGCCGGTGATCATCAGCATGTCATCGGGTGCCTGCGCCGTGACCGCGCCGGAAAACGTGGCCAACAGGACCAGCGGCCCGATACCGTCGGTCTCCAGCGCCGCCCGGACCAGCACATCGGTCGCCATCGAATGCCCGACCAGTGCCACGTCTCCGGCGTCGGCCTGCACCGCCGCGACCACCTCCAGCGTCTGGTTCACCAACAGCCGCGTGGTGCCATCCACCGCCGTGACATCGCCCGACATTGGCGTCGGATGCCGCCCGTGGCCTTCGAAATCATAGGCGTAGACCCGGTACCCCGCCTGCGCCAACAGCAGACCATATCCCTGCATCATCTGCCGCGACCCGGCAAAGCCATGCGCCATGACCACCGCCGGTCCGTCCTCGGACCCGGCCCAGACGGTCACAAGCGTCGGCCCCACACTCATTTCTTCGAACGTGACCCCGGCCCGGGCGCGCTCCAGCGTCCAAAGCGCCCAACAGCCCAAAAGCAGCGCCGCCACGGCCAGCCACCGATTCCATCGCACCGTCACCGCAGGCTGGCCTCGATCGCACCGCTTGCCTGGTTCACGCTGAATCGCAGCATCCGGTCCTTGGCCTCGATCGGCCCCGGGATCCGCACCGCAAGCTCGAAGATCAGCCCGACTGCCGGATCATAGTCCGCCTCCAGCGAACTGAAATCGACGTCCGCGAACCCGCGCGTGCCCTCGACGCTCAGGATCCGGCACTGCCGTGCGCCCAGCACGTCATAGGGCGGTGACAGGATCAGGATGTGCAAGGGCGACGCGCCCGGCTCGATCCGGTCTACAAGCGCGATCCGCACCTTCCCGTCCGAGAACGTCCGCGTGTAATCCTCCCAGGGTTCGATCAGCCCCTCGGCACCGCTGCGCCAGTCGCACGGCCCGACCTCCTGCGCCTGCCCCTGGCCGCCCAACGCAACAAGGCCAACCGTCAGTGCAGCCAATGTCTTCCTCATGGCTCCGCCCCCTCCATACGGCGTAGGGTGGGTGAAAACCCACCTCTTTGGTGGGTGAAAACCCACCGTCGTCCCCGCGCACAGCCCACACGCATCACTCGCCTCCCCGTTCCTCGCGGGCCTTCTCGCGGCTCATCGTGTTGCCCGCGCCGATCCCGTAAAAGAACCGGTTGGCCAGCAGGTAGCCGCCCGCATACATCAACAGCAGCGTCACGAATTGCTGCGATCCCGGCACGGCGATGGCCAGCTTGGCAAACTCCGGCGCCACCTGCGGCCCGGCATAGGCCAGCGCCACGTTCAGCACCGTCGCCACACCCATCCCGATGAAGCCAAAACGCCAGGCCAGGCTAGACCCGGGCAGGGCGGCGTGACGGCGCACGTATTGCTGCCCTTCGATCAGCGCGGCGATCATCGCCGGCACCATGATCTGCGCCGCCGAGCCCAGCATCTCGTCCTTCGTGATCCCCAACAACCGCACCACCTGCGCCACGCCGATGGCCACGGCCAGAAAAACGGCGCTGTAGCGCAGCCAGATCAACCGACCGAACGCAGCCTGTCGCCCCGCGCCTCGTCCATCAGCCGCCGCATCTCCTCGATCGCCGGCCCAAGCCCGCGAAAGATCGACTCGCCGATCAGGAAATGCCCGATATTCAGCTCCATCACCTCGGGGAACCCCGCGACCGGCTTCACCGTGTCGTAGGTCAGGCCGTGACCCGCATGCACCTCCAGCCCCAGCGACTGCGCGAAAGCCGACATTTCCCGCAGGCTGTCCAATTCTCGGTCGCGTTCTTCGAAACGGCCCTCTGCATGGGCATCGCAATAGGCGCCGGTATGCAGCTCGATCACTTCCGCCCCGATCCTGTGCGCCGCCTCGATCTGGCGCTTGTCGGCGGCGATGAAGATCGACACCCGGCACCCCGCCTCGCGCAAGGGCGCGATGAAATGCGCCAGCCGGTTTTCCTCGCGCGCCACTTCCAACCCGCCTTCAGTCGTGCGCTCCTCGCGCTTTTCGGGCACGATGCACACCGCGTGCGGCTTATGGCGCAAAGCGATCTTCTGCATCTCGTCGGTCGCGGCCATCTCGAAATTCAACGGCCCCTTCAGCGCCGCCATCAGCCCGTCGATATCCGCGTCCGAGATATGCCGCCGGTCCTCGCGCAGATGCGCGGTGATCCCGTCCGCCCCCGCCTCCTCGGCCAGCTTGGCGGCACGCACCGGGTCGGGATAGGCCCCGCCGCGCGCATTCCGCACCGTCGCGACGTGGTCGATATTCACGCCCAGGCGCAGTTTTCCGGCATCGCTCATGAAATTCTCCAGCTTGTGATCGGCGACTCGTCCTTGACCCTAAAGCGTTTCGCGAAAAACCTGAATCACAGATTTTCGCGGCATGCGGTGCACCGTTCAATCGTTGCGCGCGTTCTGCCTTTCGCTGACCTCGCAGATTAAAGGCAGAACGCTTTAGTGCTTCTCGGGCTTCGCGTCAGCTTTGTCCTTGTTCCCCGCCCTGGCCTCCTTGGCCGCGGCCTTTTCTGCGGCCTTCTCTGCCGCCTTCTCCCGGATCGCGGCCAGCTTGGCCTTGATCCGGCCCTTTCGGCGGTTCTGATAGGCCTGGATCAGTGGCAGGCTGACGTAATAGCAGGTCAGGCCCGCAATCGTGCCCGGTATCAGCGCGCCGATCATGTAGGGAAAGAAGACTTCGTCATAAAAGACCGTCAGCCGGCTCCAATCCGCGCTCTGCTCGTTGAAGATCGCCCACAGGTTATCCTTCAGGTCTCGCCCCGCATCGACGAACTTGCTGCCAAGGGTGCCATGCGCCTCCAGCTCTGGGTTGTTGCGCAACCCCAGCATGAAATACCCGGTCTGAAGCGACGACGCCCCGATAAATACGAAAGTGAGGGGGTTGCCGAAAAACGTCGACAACAACGCCGCAACGATGTTCGCACGCAAGATCCATGCGAGCGTGACCGCCAGGAAAAAGTGCAATCCGAAGAACGGCGTGAAGCTGACGAAGACCCCGGCAAAAATGCCGCGCGCGATCCGGTGCGGCGGGTCCGGCAGGCGTCTGACGCGGTGCTTGACGTAGTGGAAGGCCCGCGTCCAACCCGACCGTGGCCAAAGGAACCGTAACGTGGCCTTCCACCAAGGCAGTCTGTCACGGCGTTTGAAAACCACGGGGCGCGGCTCCTTCGGGTCAGCTCTGTTCCGTTCCGCTACTGGCCGCCAGCCGGCCGGGATCACGGAACCGTTCCACCGTGGCCACGTCGCTGTCGGCATCCAGAACCGAGATCACGCCATGCAGATGTTCCGCATCGCGCAACTCGACATCTATCAGCAGCCGGTAAAAATCCGGTTTGCGGTCCACGAATGTCAGGTCCGAGATATTGGCCTTCTGCTCTCCGATCAACGTGCAAATACGTCCCAGCACTCCTGCATCGTTGCCAATCGTCACATCCAGGGTCGCCTCGTAGACCGCTGCGTGCGTGCCGCCGTGCCATTGCAGGTCCATCCAGCGATCGGGCTGTTCCTCGTAGCGTTGCAGGTTTTCGCAGTCGATCGTGTGCACCACCACGCCCTTGCCGCGATAGGTGATGCCGACGATTCGCTCCCCCGGCAGCGGCTGACAGCATGGCGCACGGTCGAACCGCTGGTCGGGCTCGAGTCCGATAACGGCACGGTCCAGTCCCACCTCGTTGCCGGTATCCGGCGCAAGGTCCGGGTAGACCGCGTTGAGAACCCGGCTGGTGGTCAGCTCGGCACTGCCCAGCCGCGCCAAGACCTCGTCACGGCCTTTCAGACGCAGGGTCTTGGCCGCGCGTTCCAGCGCCTTGTCTGTGGGTTTCTTGCCCACATGCTCGAACGCCGCCCGCGCCAGCTCCCGGCCCAGCCGGATATAGCGGTCGCGATCGACCTCGCGCAGCGCGCGGCGGATCGCGGCCCGCGCCTTGCCCGTCGTGGCGATATCCAGCCAAGTTGCCTGCGGCGTCTGCCCGTCGGCGGTGATCACCTCGACCGACTGGCCGTTCTTGATCCGTGTCCAAAGCGGCACGCGCATCCCGTCCACCTTGGCGCCCACGCAGCCATTGCCGATCCGCGTGTGAATCGCATAGCCGAAATCAATCGGTGTCGCACCCCGCGGCAACTTGACCACGTCGCCCTTGGGCGTGAAACAGAACACCTGGTCGGCATACATCTCCAGCTTCACGGCCTCGAGGAACTCGTCGTGGTCCTCCTCGCTGTCGAATTGCTCGGTCAGGCTGGAAATCCACTTGGCCGGGTCCACGGCAAAGGGGTTCTCGGCCGGCACACCGTCACGGTAGGACCAGTGCGCAGCCACGCCGGTTTCGGCCACCTCGTGCATCTGCCGCGTGCGCAGCTGCACTTCCACCAGCTTGCCGTCACGCCCCGAAACCGTGGTGTGGATCGACCGATAGCCGTTCGATTTGGGCTGGCTGATGTAATCCTTGAACCGCCCCGGCACCGCGCGCCAGCGCCGGTGGATCACGCCCAGCGTGCGGTAACAATCATCCTCGGCGGCCGTGATGATGCGAAAGCCGTAGATGTCGCTCAGCCGGGAAAAGCCCATCTCCTTTTCCTGCATCTTGCGCCAGATCGAATAGGGCTTCTTCGCCCGGCCCAGGATCTCGGCCTTGATCCCCGCCTCCTGCAACTCCAGCCGCATGTCGCCGGTGATCCGCTCGATCACGTCACCCGCCTCGCGTTGCAGGGTGATGAACCGCCGCATGATCGACGCCCGCGCCTCGGGATTGATGACCCGAAACGCCAGGTCTTCCAGTTCCTCGCGCATCCACTGCATGCCCATCCGGCCCGCCAGCGGCGCGAAGATATCCATCGTCTCGCGCGCTTTCTTCAGCTGCTTCTCGGGCCGCATCGCGCGGATCGTGCGCATATTGTGAAGCCGATCCGCCAGCTTCACCAAAATCACGCGCATATCCTTCGACATGGCCATGAACAGCTTGCGAAAGTTTTCCGCCTGCTGGGTCTCGGTGCTGGACAGTTGCAGGTTCGTCAGCTTGGTGACGCCATCCACGAGGTCGGCGATCTCGCCGCCGAACCGCTCCGCCACGGCGTTGTACGACGCGCGCGTATCCTCGATCGTATCATGCAGCAACGCGGTGATGATGGTCGCATCGTCCAGCCGCTGTTCCGTCAGAATGGCGGCCACCGCCACGGGATGGCTGAAATAGGGCTCGCCGGAATGCCGGGTCTGACCCTCGTGCATTTCCATTCCGAACGCATAGGCGTCGCGGATCAGGTCGCTATGACTTCTCGGGTTATAGGCGCGGACAAGATCGACAAGCGTATCTGCACCAATCATCTGGTCCGCGTCCCATCACCTGCCCGCAGGCCGGGGTCTCAGCCCTGGCCCTGCGCCTCCATCAGCGCGCGCAGCAGTTTCTCTTCGGACATGTCGTCCTCGGCAGGCTTCTCGGCTTCTTCGCCCATCAGCAGCGCCATGGAATCGTCTTCCGGCTCGTCGACTTCGATCTGGCTCTGGTTCGATTCGATCAGACGCTCGCGCAGATCATCCGCGGCTTGCGTTTCCTCTGCGATCTCGCGCAGCGCCACGACCGGGTTCTTGTCGTTGTCGCGGTCCACGGTGACCGGCGAGCCCGACGAAATCTCGCGCGCACGGTGCGCCGCCAGCATCACCAGGTCAAAGCGGTTCGGGACTTTGTCAACGCAGTCTTCAGTGGTTACGCGCGCCATGGGGCCTCCGGATAGGGCAGATATCTAAAGAAGCCCTTCATTTAAAGCGTCTCCCGGGGCTTTACAAGCAGAGAATCAGTCCAGCGCCACAACCTCTGCAACCGCATCGGCCGGCAGATCCGACAGCATATCGGCGACACTCCTCTTCAGAACCGGGTGAACCCAGTCTGACGCGACGTCACTCAACGGCACCAGCACGAAAGCCCGCTCGTGCAACCGAGGGTGCGGCAGGATAAGGCCGTCGGGCGCATCCCGCATCTGCTGCTCAAGCGGCAGGCCTTGCCACGCGGCATATGTCTCTTCGTCCGGCACCACGCGCGGCCCCGCAGCCAGCAGGTCAAGGTCCAGCGTTCGCTGCCCCCATCGCTCGTCCCGCGCACGCCCGAACGCGCCCTCCAGTTCATGCAAAAGTTGTAGCAATTCGGCAGGATTGGCCTCGACCGCAAGCACAGCCGCCGCATTGACGTAATCCGGTCCCGCACCCGCGGGAAAGCAGGGCGTGCGGTACATCCGGCTTGCCTGCACCACGCGCGCGCCCATCTGCGGCAATCGAGCCAACGCGGCCCGCAAGGTCGCCTCCGGCGCCCCGGCCTCGGACGGCAAATTCCCGCCCAAAGCGATCAGGTAATGTTGCTCAAACATCGCTCGGCCTTATCCTCGTATATGATGTAACGGTATTGCGAAGGTCAGACTAAACTTTTAAGTACAGCATCTGTTCTGCCGAGTTTCAAATCCACTCACCGGTTTATCGTTTAGTACATCGTCGCGGCAGGGCAAACACATTCGGAAGGACATTTTATGTTTTACAAGGACGAACGGCTCGCGCTGTTCATCGACGGCTCTAACTTATACGCAGCGGCCAAGGCACTGGGCTTTGACATCGATTACAAGCTTCTGCGGACCGAGTTCATGCGCCGTGGCAAGCTGCTCCGTGCCTTTTACTACACGGCGCTGCTGGAGAACGAGGAATACTCACCGATCCGCCCGCTGGTCGACTGGCTCAATTACAACGGCTTCACCATGGTCACGAAACCGGCCAAGGAGTACACCGACAGTCAGGGCCGCCGTAAGGTCAAAGGCAACATGGACATCGAACTGACCGTGGACGCGATGGAACTCGCGCCCCGGATCGACCATATCGTCCTGTTTTCCGGCGACGGCGATTTCCGCCCGCTCGTGGAAAGCCTTCAGCGCCAGGGCGTTCGCGTTTCGGTTGTATCAACCATCCGCAGCCAGCCGCCGATGATCTCCGACGACCTGCGTCGTCAGGCCGATAATTTCATCGAGCTTGAAGACCTCAAGGAAGTCATCGGCCGCCCCCCACGCGAGGAAGCGCCCGAACGCCAGCAGGCCTCTGCCTGACGATGTATCGCAAAGCTTGAGAACGGCTCGGGACACGCATCATGCCGACGTCCCGTGCCGCCAAGCCAGTGCGACCGATATTCCCACCCCCTCTGGACGCAGCCTGTCACAGCCTTTACGTCTGGGAGCGAACAGGAGTGTCCATGACCAAGCCGCCCCTTACCCTCTACCTCGCCGCGCCACGCGGCTTCTGCGCGGGCGTTGACCGCGCCATCAAGATCGTGGAAATGGCGCTCGGCAAATGGGGCGCGCCGGTCTATGTCCGCCACGAGATTGTCCACAACAAGTACGTGGTCGACGATTTGCGCGCCAAGGGGGCCGTCTTCGTCGAGGAACTCGACGAATGTCCCGATGACCGTCCCGTGATCTTTTCCGCCCACGGCGTCCCAAAATCCGTCCCGGCCGAAGCCGCCTCGCGCGAGATGCTCTATGTCGACGCCACCTGCCCTCTCGTGTCCAAGGTCCATATCGAGGCCGAGCGCCACGCCGCGAACGGCCTTCAGATCATCATGATCGGTCATGCCGGCCACCCCGAGACCGTCGGCACCATGGGCCAGTTGCCGGACGGCGACGTCCTGCTGGTCGAAACGCCCGAGGATGTGGCGCATGTCGAGGTCCGCGATCCCGCCCGTCTTGCCTTCGTCACGCAAACCACCCTTTCGGTGGACGACACCGCCGATATCGTCACCGCACTGCAAACCCGGTTCCCCGACATCACCGGCCCCCACAAGGAAGACATCTGCTACGCCACCACCAACCGGCAGGAGGCCGTCAAGGCCATGGCTGAAAAGGCCGACGCGATGCTTGTGGTCGGCGCCCCCAATTCGTCCAATTCCAAGCGGCTGGTCGAGGTCGGCGCCCGCGCCGGCTGTTCCTATTCCCAGCTTGTGCAACGCGCCGCCGATATCGACTGGCGTGCGCTCGACGGCATCACCACCATGGGCATCACCGCCGGCGCCTCGGCCCCCGAGGTGCTGATAAACGAGGTCATCGACGCCTTCCGGGATCGCTATGACGTCACTGTCGAACAGGTGCAAACCGCGCAGGAAAACGTCGAGTTCAAGGTGCCCCGGGTTCTGCGCGAACCGGCCTGATGGTGTGGCGCTCGATTATCTTTGTTGACGCAAATACGTTGTTCCCGCCCCGTGCCGCCAACACCACCTCAGTCGAGAACCGCGCACCGTGCCACCCGCACCGCCCGTCCCGGGCCTGACCCGGGACCTCCCGTTGCGAGTCAGGTTTTCCAGTCTTTTCAAATTCCACGGTGACTGTAGGCTCTCCCGAAAGACGGGAAATCATCTTGATACGCGACATCCTTGCCTGGCTCACCGGTAGCGCCATCACCACTTTCGCGCGGCTCATCACCGCGGTTCGTGCCATCTGGGACGGCTCCGATCCCGAACCGGTCCAGCGGGTCTATTTCGCCAACCACACCTCCAACGGCGATTTCATCCTTATCTGGACGGTTCTGCCGCCCAACCTGCGCCGCCGGACGCGCCCGGTGGCCGGGGCCGATTACTGGCTGAAATCCCCGCTCAAGACATTCATCGGCCGCGATGTCTTCAACGCGGTGCTGATCGACCGCGACACCGAGACCCGTACCGAGGACCCGATGAAGCTTATCCTCGACGGGCTCGATACCGGCGCCTCGCTCATCCTCTTCCCCGAGGGCACCCGGAACACCACGGACAAGCCCCTGCTGTCCTTCAAAAGCGGCCTTTATAACGTCTCGCAGGCCCGCCCAGAGGTGGATCTCGTTCCGGTCTGGATCGACAACCTCAACGATGTCATGCCCAAGGGCAAGCTGGTGCCGATCCCGCTTCTCTGCACCGTCACCTTCGGCGCGCCGATCCGCGTCGAACCCGGTGAAACCCGCAAGGATTTCCTCAAGCGGGCGGAAACCGCCCTGCTGGCGCTCGCCCCGTCCGAAGAAACCACGACAAACGAGGCGCGGGCATGACCGACACGCACGCCGATTTTCTCACTCTGCTGGCTGGTATCATCGGCGTCCTCATCCTGGCCAGCGGCATCGGCTACGCGCTCAAGCAGCGCATCGCAGCCGATGGCACCAACGCCACGATCGAGAACCTCAACGCCCGCATCCTCGCCTGGTGGGGGATGACGGCGTTTCTCGCCGTGGCCTTTCTCGCCGGGCGCGGCGGCGTGATCGCGCTTTTCGCCTTCACCTCCTTTGCCGCCCTGCGCGAATTCGTCACCCTCACCACCCGTCGCGCCTCCGATCACTGGGCCATCGCAACCGCCTTCTTCGTCATCCTGCCCGCCCAATACCTGCTGATCTGGTACGAATGGTATGGCATGTGGTCGCTCTTGATCCCGGTCTACGCCTTCCTCATCCTGCCCATCATCGCAGTGCTGCAAGGCGACAGCCGAAACTTCCTCGTCCGCATCAGCCAGATGCAATGGGCATTGATGATCTGCGTTTTCTGCGCCAGCCACGTCCCCGCGCTCCTCTTCCTCGACATCCCCGGCTTCGAGGCGCGCAACGTCCTGCTGATCGCCTTCCTGATCGTCGTGGTCCAGCTGTCGGACGTCCTGCAATACACCTGGGGCAAGCTTTTCGGTCGCCACCCGGTCGCGCCCTCGCTCTCGCCCTCGAAGACATGGGAAGGCCTGATCGGCGGTGTCGCCTCGGCCACGCTGATCGGCACGGCGCTTTTCTGGATCACGCCCTTCACCCCGCTGCAAGCGGCCGGCATGTCGCTCGTTATCACGCTCGCCGGATTCTTCGGCGGGCTGGTGATGTCGGCGATAAAGCGCGACCGCGGCGTCAAGGACTGGGGCCACATGATCGCCGGTCATGGCGGTTTCATCGACCGGCTCGATTCGGTGGTCTTCTCCGCCCCGCTCTTCTTCCACCTGACGCGGTATTACTGGTCGCTTACATGAGCCTCCTGCGCTCGAGGCTCGTGCACATGGCCGGCGGCTTCGTCCTAATGGGCGGCTGGGCGGTCTTTGCCAACGCGGGCCACCCGATGCCAACACCAGTGATCGCCGGCCTCGTGCAGGGCGCATTGTCCGCCGGCATCACGCTGGTGCTGAAATCGGTGATCGAACGCCTGCAACCTCATATCTCGGGCACCCCGGGCCTGATCCTGCCGCCGCTGGCCTGTGCCGCGGTCTCGGTCACGGTGCTGTCACTCGTGCATCGCGCCGTCGGCACGCCCGAAATCGCGGCGACGCTCGCCCTGCCCGTCACCGTCGCCACCAGTTACGCCGCACTCTACAATTACCGCCTGAGGCACGACCCATGACCGACACCCGCCGCCCCCTGAACAGCCGAGACACCGGCTGGGCCCGCCGCACTGCGCGCTGGCTCAGCCGCACGTCGCTCACACCCAACCGCATCAGCCAAGGCTCGATCCTCTTCGCCGCCCTCGCCTGCCTTGCCTTCTGGGCCTCCGCACACACGGGCATGACCGCTGCCATCGTCCTGCTGCTCCTCGCCGCCCTCGGCTGTCAGTTGCGCCTGCTTTGCAACCTCTTCGATGGCATGGTCGCCGTCGAAGGCGGCAAGTCCGAACCCGACGGCCCATTCTGGAACGAGGCCCCCGACCGCGCCGCAGACCTGCTGATCCTGACCGGCGCGGGGCTGGCCAGCGGGCAACTCGCACTCGGCATCCTGGGCGGCGCGTTGGCGATCGCCACCGCCTATATCCGCGAATTGGGCCGGGCCGAGGGCCTGGGCTCGGATTTCTCAGGTCCCTTCGCCAAGCCGCAGCGCATGGCCGCGATCACCGCCGGCGCGGTCCTGACCGCGATCGAACTGGCGCTTTTCGACACGCGCTACGCCTTGCTTGTGGCGCTGATCCTGACCGTTCTGGGCACCGGATATACAGCCCTCTCCCGCTCCGCCCGCATGATCCGGGCGTTGAAACGCCCCACACGCGACATGTCTGACACTTGATCCCACGGGGGCGGCCTTCTAAACCAAGTTCGACGCTTGCAATCAAGGACCGCCCCGCCCCGTGAACGAGATCCCCCGCACCCCACTGATCCTGGCACTGGCCGGCCTGCTACCGTTCCTGTGGAGCGCCGCGACCGTGCTTTGGCCCGATCTGGCGATCTGGACCCAGCGCGTGGTCGGTCCCCGCTTCGTCGGTCCTTACGTGGGGCTGTTCTATGGCGCGGTGATCCTCAGCTTCATGTCCGGCGTGCTCTGGGGGTTTGCCACGCGCATGACCGGCCCTTCCGCCACCACCGGCTACGTGCTCTCGGTCATTCCCGCGCTCTGGGTGTTCTTCACCCAAGGCGGCGGCGCCTACAAGGCCGGGATCATGCTGATCCTCGGCTTCGCCGGCATCCTCGCGCTCGACTGGCTCTTTTGGCGCGACGGGGTGGCGCCGAATTGGTGGATGCGCCTGCGCCTGATCATCACCGCCGTGGTCGTGCTCTGCCTCGTGATCGGCCTCACGCAATGAGCCATGACGACGAGACCATCCGGGTCTACGGGTCCGAGGCCGCGCGTTATGCCGGCATGACGAAGAATGCCGGCAAGGATCCGGCGCTGCGCCTCTTTCTCGACCATCTCGCCCCCGGCAGCCGCATCCTCGACCTCGGCTGCGGCCCCGGCATCGCCTCGGGCATCATGGCCGCCGAGGGCCACGCGGTCACCGCCACCGACGCCACGTCGGAAATGGTGGCCCTCGCCGAGGCACGACCGGGCGTGACCGCCCGGCACGCCACCTTCGACGACATCGACGAGGTCGCGGCCTATGACGGGGTCTGGGCCAACTTCTCGCTTCTGCACGCGCGCCGCGCCGACCTGCCCCGGTATATTGCGGCACTCGCGACCGCGCTAAAACCCGGTGGGCTGTTCCACATCGGCATGAAAACCGGCACCGGCGAACACCGAGACACGCTCGGACGGCTCTATACCTATGTCACCGAGGCCGAGCTTTCCGACCTTCTGATCGCGGCGGGCCTGCACCCGTTCAAGACGCGCACCGGCGCCGACAAAGGCCTTGACGGCAGCTTGGCCGAGTGGGTCACGATCCTTGCAAGAAAGTCCAATGATGACTGAGCTTTTCGCTTATACCGACGGCGCCTGTTCCGGCAATCCCGGCCCCGGCGGCTGGGGCGCGCTGCTCCAGGCCAAGGACGGCGATGATGTCGTCAAGGAGCGCGAACTGTCGGGCGGCGAGGCCGAGACCACCAACAACCGGATGGAATTGCTGGCGGCCATCACCGCGCTCGAGACGCTGTCGAAGCCCACGCCCATCACGATCGTCACCGACAGCGCCTATGTGAAGAATGGCGTCACCGGCTGGATCCACGGCTGGAAGCGCCACGGCTGGAAAACCTCGAACAAGAAGCCCGTGAAAAACGTGGACCTCTGGCAACGCCTCGATGCCGCGGCCGACCGCCATGACGTGACCTGGGAATGGGTCAAGGGCCATGCCGGCCATCCGGAAAACGAACGCGCCGATGAACTGGCCCGCGCCGGCATGGCCCCCTTCAAGCCCGGCAAAGCCAGGTCATGACGGCGATATTCCTGCTGGATCATGCCTCGGTGCTGATCTTCGCGCTGACCGGGGCGCTGGTGGCCTCGCGTGCGCAGCTCGACGTGGTGGGATTCGCCTTCATCGCCTGCCTGACGGCGGTGGGCGGCGGCACGGTGCGCGACGTGCTATTGGACCGCAACCCGGTCTTCTGGATCGCCAACCCCAGCTTCATCGCCACCGCCTGCGCCGCCGCGATCCTGATTTTCTTCACCGCGCACCTGTTCGAGAGCCGGTATCGCCTCCTGCTCTGGCTCGACAGCCTCGCGCTGGCCGTGGCGGTGCCTGCCGGCGTGGCGACCGCGCTGGCGATGTCACAGCCGCTGCCGATCGTGGTGATCATGGGCATGGTCACCGGCTGCCTGGGCGGGTTGATGCGCGACGTGGTCTGCAACGAGGTGCCGCTGGTGCTGAAACAGGGCGAACTTTACGTCACCGCTGCCTTCGCCGGGTCGCTGGCCGCCGTGGCGGTATCGCTGGTCACGTGGCAGGAGCTTTTCATCCTGATCGCCTGCGCCGGCGTCACATGGGCCTTGCGCGCGGGCTCGCTCGCCTTCGGCTGGCGCCTGCCGGTCTACCGCTCTCGTCCCCCGCGGGCCTGAGCTATTTTCGCGCCTTATACGCCTGGTAGCCCCAGATCAGCACCAGCGCGCCAAGAACCCCGCCGATGATCCCGCCCAGCAGGCCAAGGAAGGCCAGGATACCTTGCAGGATCAGCCCACCCAGCAGCGCCCCGGCCATACCGATTCCGATCGTCACCAGCGGATCGGCATCGATGCGCATGATCCGTGTCGCAAGATACCCCGCCACGGCCCCGATGATGATGAGATAGATCAGCCCCATAAAGGTTCTCCCTTTTCAGCGCCCCCGGCGCCAATGCGTCGGGATGATGATCAGCGCCCCGATGGACGAGATGATCGCGTCCACCCCGGGCGCACCAAAGCGAAAGCCGAACATGATTCGGATGAAATAGAACAGAAAGGCCCCGCCGACGCAGATGATGATGGATTGCAGGATGCCGTTGCGGGTAAAGCCGGATTTCTCGCTGATATAGCCGACGATCCCGGCGATCACGACGGTTCCGAACAGTTGCAGATACATGAGACCTCGTTGCTCTGGTTGGCGCGATGCTGGCCTGTTTCAGGACCAAGCGCAAGCGCGGGTGACCAGGTTTCGGACTGCGCACGCGCAGTCCGACCGGGGCGAGGGGCGCTGCCCCTCGCGCTCCCCGAAGCGTTTTTCGAAAGACTGGCGAAGCGGCTTTCGAAAAATCGCGGTACGACATTCGGACGTTGCGGGCGTTCTGCCCCCATCCCGGAACTTGTGATCAGGGCAGAACGCTTTGGGATATTTATGGCCAGAGGAAAAAGGCGGGTCAGAGGCAGGTTCCTTTGGGTAGCGCCATGCCGCGCAGGAAGTCCTGTGTCGCCTGGGGGCCACGTCCGGCCTTTTGCAGGCGCAGGATCGTCACCGCGCCGGTGCCGCAAGCGATGGTCAGCGCATCGTCGAGCACCTCGCCCGGCACGCCACTGCCCGCGCCGATCCGCGAGGCGAGGAACTTGATCCGCGTGCCCTCGTGGTCGATCCATGCCCCGGGAAAGGGCGAAAGACCGCGGACTTGCCGATCAACCTCTTCGGCCGAGCGGGTCCAGTCGATCCGCGCCTCGGCCTTGTCGATCTTGTCTGCATAGGTGACGCCGTCCTCCGGCTGCGGTTCTGGCGTCAGCGTATCCAGTTGTGCCAGAGCCTCCGTGATGGCCTCCGCACCCAACCGCGACAGGCGATCATGCAGCGCCCCGGTGGTCTCCTCGGCCCCGATCAATGTCTCCCGGCGCAACAACACCGGCCCGGTGTCCAGCCCTGCCTCCATCTGCATGATGCAGACGCCGGTTCTTTCATCCCCCGCCATGATCGCACGGTGGATCGGCGCCGCCCCGCGCCAGCGCGGCAAAAGGCTGGCGTGGATGTTTAGACAGCCCTTCCTCGGCGCATCCAGAATGGCTTGCGGCAGGATCAGGCCATAGGCAACCACCACCGCCGCATCCGGATCGAGCGCCGCGAACGCGGCCTGCTCATCCTCGCTTTTCAGGCTGACCGGATGGCGCACCGTCAGGCCCAAAGCCTCGGCCCGCGCCTGCACCGGGCTGGGGCGGTCCTTCTTGCCGCGCCCTGCCGGGCGGGGCGGCTGGCAATAGACCGCCGCGACCTCGTGCCCGGCATCGACCAGCGCGTCGAGCACCGGCACCGAGAAATCGGGCGTTCCCATGAATATCAGGCGCATGACATTCTCCTGCTGGCGCCTCAGCGCTGTTTGCGGGCGCGGCGCAGCAGCATGTCCCGCTTCACCTTGCTCAATCGGTCGAAATACATGCGCCCGTCCAGATGGTCGACCTGGTGTTGCACGCTGGTCGCCCAAAGCCCGACGAAATCGCGCTCCTCGACCTCACCTTCGGCGTTCAGGAACCGCACCGTCACGGCACGGGGGCGGCTGATCCTGGCATGTACGCCGGGCAGGTTCGGGCTGGCCTCGTCGTGGTCGCGCATCTGCGCACTGGCATGCAGGATCTCGGGGTTCGCCATGCGCACCGCCTGTCCGCGCGTGTCGCTGGCATCGACCACCGCCAGCCGCTTCATCACGCCGATCTGCACGGCGGCCAGCCCCACGCCCGGCATCGCGTCCATGGTCTCGATCATGTCGTCCCAGATCGCGCGCTCGGCATCGGTGACCGCCGCGACCGGCGCCGCTGGCGTGCGCAACCGCTTGTCCGGCCAGGGCAGAAAGGGGCGCACGGCCACGGGGCTAGCCCCGCGCCTTTTCGCGCTTCAGCTTTTGCATTTTACGCGTGATCAGCTGCCGCTTCATCGGACCCAGGTAGTCGATGAAGAGCTTGCCGTTCAAGTGGTCGATCTCGTGCTGCACGCAAGTGGCCCACAGCCCGTCGAACGTGTCGGACTGTTCGTTCCCGTCACGGTCGATCCACGTCACGTCCACCACCTTTGGGCGCGTCACCTCGGCGAACTGGTCTGGGATCGACAGGCAGCCTTCCTCGTAGACATTCTTTTCGTCCGACGACGCCACCACCTCGGGGTTGAACATGACCAGCGGGCGCGGCGGCTCGCCAGCCTCGTCATCCTTGGCACAATCCAGCACGATCAGCCGGTCCATCACCCCGATCTGCGGCGCAGCGAGGCCAATGCCCGGCGCGTCATACATCGTCTCCAGCATGTCGTCGGCCAGTGCGCGCAAGTCGTCGCTCAGGTCGGACACAGGGTCGCAGACCTTCTTCAGGCGCGGGTCGGGATGGATCAGGATCGGTCGCAGCATGGGCGTCCATTTAGGCGATCGTCCCGCGCGGTGCAACGCCCTTGCACCCACGCGACATTCCGCTAGCTTCCGCCGCAAGGCACAACCGGAGGAGCCCATGACAATCCACACCGACTTCGACAGGCTGATCGACCGCCGCGGCACGAATTGCACGAAATGGGACGCGATGCAAAAGGCCTACGGCGTGCCTGCCGAAGACGGCATACCGATGTGGGTGGCCGACATGGACTTTTCCGCCGCGGAGGTCCTGCAGGACGCGGTGCGGGACCTGCTCGAAAAGGCGAATTACGGCTACTTCACCGGCGAGAGCGAAATGAAAGCCGCAATCCAATGGTGGATGGAAAACCGCCATGGCTGGTCACCCGACCCGTCGCACATGTTCTCGACTGCCGGGCTGGGCAATGCCATCGCGATCTGCCTTCAGACCTACACCGATCCGGGCGACGAAGTGATCATCTTCACGCCGGTCTACCACGAATTCACGAACAAGATCGTCAATGCCGGCCGCGTGGTGAAAGAAAGCCCGCTCGTGTTCGGCGAGGACGGCACGTACCGCATGGACCTTCAGTCTCTCGAAAACGGTCTTTCAGGCCGCGAGAAGATGCTGCTGTTCTGTTCGCCGCACAACCCGGCGGGCCGGGTCTGGACCGTCGAGGAGCAAAAGGAGCTGGCTGCCTTCTGCGAGCGGCATGACCTTGTTCTCGTGGCGGACGAGATTCACCACGACCTCGTTCTGCCGGGCCATACCCATGTGCCCATGCCCATCGCGGCGCCGGATATCACCGAACGGCTGATCATGCTGACCTCGTCGTCCAAGACCTTCAACACCGCCGGCTCGCGGCTGGGCACCGTGACCATCCCCGGCACCATGCTGCGCGCGCGGTTTTCCGATGCGCTGACGGCGCTTAACCTTTCACCCAACCTTCTGGGCTGCGTGCTGACCGGCGCGGCCTATACGCCGCAGGGCGCCGAATGGGTGGACCAGCTGGTGGGATACCTCGACGGGAACCGCGCAACGTTCCTTGACGCGATGGGCCAGATCCCGGGCCTCCGCGCGATGCCGATGCAGGCCACCTACCTGGCTTGGGTCGATTTTTCCAACACCGGAATGGAAATGAAAGAGGTGCTGCGCCGGGTGAACGAAGACGCTCGTATCGCACCGTCGGTAGGCGCGGAATTCGGCACGGGCGGCGAAACCTACCTGCGATTCAACATCGCCACGCCCCGGGCGCGGGTGGACGAGGCCGCCACCCGCCTTCAGGACGCGTTCTCCGACCTTCAGTAGAACTTCGCCCTTGGGTATCGGGTTGCGCAAGCGCAATCCGACCGATGCGAGGGGCCAGCCCCTCGCGCTCCCCGGAGTATTTCTGGAACGATGAACGCCGGACTCAGGCGTCGCCGATCAGCGCGACGGGTGCATCGTCCGGGCGTTCGAAATCAACCGGTTGCACGCCGGAGGCCTCGTTCACTACTTTCAATTCAAAGCGGATCTCTTGACCGTCCTCCTCGGACGCGACAATCAGGCACCGCTTGAGGTGACGCGCACCATCATAGAGGTCCACCAAGCCCCGCAGATGCGGCGCGGCTCCGGCTGGCAGGGCGAACCCGTTATCCCAGGCGCGCAGGACCGCGTGCGATTGCGGTCCCGCCTCGACCCGCAGCCGATTACTCTTTTGCCAGCCGCGCATCCGCGCCTCTTCGAGACCCGCAAGAATTTCCGGGGAAAGAAAAGTTGTCATGGCCAGCACCCATTCTGAGAATCGTTCCGACAGAATGTAAGGCTAAACCATGACAGTCACGTAAAATTTTCGCCGCATTGCCGCAATGCAGGCGCGGCGCGTCACGTCTCCAGAAGACCGTTCAGTTGATCGCGCAGGTAATAACAGACAGCTACTTGCCCGCCCGCCCCATGCGGCCCCATGAAAACGCCATCGGCATCCGAGATATACGCGCAGATCGCCTGGAACTCCGCCAGCCGCGCCGCGTCCACCGGCCCGCCCCGGCTCAGCAACTCCTCGATCTCCTGGCGTTCACCGAATTGCTGTACCGCCCAGGCCGCCTGCTGCATCGGCAGGGGCACGTCCGGATGACCCCAGGCCCACATCCAGCTGCCATCGTCGGAATAGGTGCCGATCACCTGCGCCTGCGCCGCGGTCTCCTGCCCGCCATCGGGACAGAACACGATCCGGCCTTTCTTCAGGTTCAGTCGAAACGCGCTCGATCCGTCCCGCGGCGGTGTGAAACCGCCACCGGCCATGCGGGTCTTCAGGAAAAAGCCCGCGTTGACCGCCAACTGCCGATAGGTCTCGGGCAATTGCGTCGCCCCGGCATCGGACTGACGACCGGCGAATTCCAACAGGATCTCGTTCATTCTCTCGTTCCTTTCGGGATGGCGGGTGGGGCGGCGTTGCGCCGCTGCGCAACCAGCGTCACCCGCCATCATGGTTAACGCTTCACCATGCTCCATTGCATGACCGGCTCCAGTGCGCGCCAGCGGGGCTCGCCCGCCACCGCCTCGGCCCGCTCGACCGCCAGTCTGACAAGATCTCCGCCGTAAGCACCATGGAGATCCGACAAGACAGCTTCGGTTTCCGGCGTATCCGCATTCGCCACCAGCCACCCCAGCGGGCGCAGCCGCGACCACGCCGAGTCGAACAACTCGCGGCTCAACCCTCCACCGATGTGCACGGCGTCAAGCCATGCAACCACCGTGCTTCCATTGCTTGCCCCGCCCTGACGTGAGGGCCGCGCGGGAAGCGTTTCCACCTTCCGTCTGAACACCTACAGGAGGCGCGGCAGCCGGGCAAACCAAAGCGTACCGGCCTGCCATCCGCATGTGTGGAGCTGCACAATGTCTGCGCGCCCATCGGGCCTGCCCGAAACCATCTCTGCGGCTAAGTGTTGAGCCAACGACAAAGGAGGCTCCGATGGGCGAACTGATAGACGGCACCTGGCATTCCGGCTGGTACGACACCAAGAAACACGGCGGCGCGTTCAAGCGCGACACGTCGAAGTTCCGCAACTGGATCACGGCCGATGGCAGCGCCGGTCCAAGTGGCGAAGGCGGTTTCAAGGCCGAGCCAGGTCGGTATCACCTCTATGTTTCGCTTGCCTGTCCCTGGGCGCACCGCGCACTCGTCTTCCGTCGGCTGAAAGGCCTCACCGACCTGATTGACGTGTCCGTCGTGCATCCCGACATGCTGTCGGATGGCTGGACGTTCGACACCGATTTTCCCGGTGCCACGGGCGACAAACTCTATGGCCTTCCGTTTGCGCGCGATATCTACATCCGTGCCGATCCCAACACGACCGGCCACGTCACCGTGCCGATCCTTTGGGACATGCAGCGCGAAACAATCGTGTCGAACGAAAGCGCCGAAATCATCCGCATGTTCAACACTGCCTTCAACGACATCACCGGCAATACCGACGACTATTATCCCGAAGACCTGCGCGGCGAGATCGATCCGATCAACGACCGCGTCTACAACACCGTGAACAATGGTGTCTACAAGGCCGGGTTCGCAACCACCCAAGAGGCTTATGACGAGGCGATCCAACCGCTCTTCGAGTCGCTGGACTGGCTTGAAGACCTGCTATCAAAGCGGCGTTATCTCACCGGCGATCGAGTGACCGAAGCCGATTGGCGGCTGTTCACCACTCTCATCCGCTTCGACAAGGTCTATCACGGGCATTTCAAATGCAATCGCGCCCGGATCGTGGACTATCCCAACCTATGGGGTTTCCTGCGGGAACTCTATCAATGGCCCGAGGTGGCGATGACCGTGAATTTCGACCACATCACCCGGCACTACCATTACAGTCATGACAGCGTGAACCCGCACCGCATCATCCCCATCGGCCCCGATCTCGATCTCACCGCGCCCCACGGGCGCGGCTGACAAGGCCGGTCAGGCGGCGCGCCAGTCCGCGGCGCCTGGCTCCGCACCGGCGGCGGCGCCTTTGGCACTTACCGCATCTGCAGAATTGCGCCCCTTCAGGCGGAACGCTGTCACCATTCCATGCAGGGTTTCGGCCTCCGTCTTCAGCGCAGTCGAGGCTGCTGACGATTCCTCGACCATCGCGGCGTTCTGCTGCGTAACCTGGTCAAGCTGCGCAACGCTGGTGTTGAGTTCCGCCAGGTTTGTCGACTGTTCCTGCGCCCCGCTGGCAATATCGCCGATCAGGTCCGCGATGTTCCCGACGCGCGTGACGATGTCGCTCAGCGCATCGCCCGCGCTATTCACCAGTGACACCCCGTTCTCCACGTGCATGCTGCCTGCCCCGATCAAGCCCTTGATCTCGCGCGCCGATTCCGCGCTTCGCTGCGCCAGGGCCCGCACCTCGGAGGCAACAACCGCGAAACCGCGACCGGCATCGCCCGCGCGCGCCGCCTCGACCCCGGCATTCAGCGCCAGAAGATTGGTCTGGAAAGCGATGTCGTCGATCACGCCGATGATCTGATTTATTTCGTCCGACGATTTCTTGATCTCAGACATTGCTGCGACAGCATCGCGCACCACCTCGCCGCTGGTCTCTGCCTGGCCGCGAGTCTGTTCTACCACTTCCCTGACACGCGCGGTGCGCTCGGCTGCCGACTGCACACTGGACGTCATCTCTTCCAGCGCGGCAGCAGTTTCCTCCAGCGTGGCAGCCTGACCTTCCGTCCGTCGGGACAAGTCCAGCGACCCGGTGCTCAGCTCTTCGGCGCGCAGGTGGATCTCCGTCGCATTCTCGGCGACCGCGCCGATCAGGTCACGCAGGCTCCTGACCGTGGTGTTGAAGTCCTCCCGCAAGCTTTCATACTCGGGCGGGAACGGATCTTCGATCGTCTCGCTCAGGTCGCCGGCGGCAAGCGAGTTAAGCCGGTCGCGCAGCACACCGACAAGATCCTGCGCCTCCTGGCCCGCCCGCTGCGCCGCCTTCCGCGCGGTGTCCGCCTCTTCGGTCAGCCGCAACGCCTCGCTGCGCTGCGCAATCATCGCCGCGCGCCGCCGATTCGCATCCAGCATCGACAGGGACAGGATGCCGCCCTCGATAACGACGATCGTGCCGTGTATCGCCGTGCGTATCACGTTGCTCAGCAGATCGGCCGCAGGATAGACCATCGCCGGCAGGGCCAGCGTCAGGCCAAGGTGATGCACCGCCGTCAGGCCGCAGGCCATGATCAGCACCCGGATACTGCCCATGGTCGAAACCACCGCCAGCACGGCAAAAAACACCATATGGGTGTCGATCTGCCACGGATGCCCGGCCAGCGCTGCCGTAAGCAGGGCCGATTGCCCCACGAGTCCTGCCGCCAAAACTCCACGCGCCAGCCCGCTGCGCTGTTGAAGCGCCAGCAGGCCCGCTCCGGCGAAACCAAGCGACAGAAGCAGTAAAGGCAGGGCCGCGTTGCCGACGACCCATGCTGCCACCGCCGGTAGCGGAACCATCACCAACAGCATGAGTGCTGCCAATTTCACGCGATTTTCGTCGCCTTCCGTTCCATCATTGGTCATCTCGGACTCCCTTGAAACCACATAGTGACGCCAGCGCCGTCGCGTCGAGAACCGCCCAGGCCCCACGCGCGACCGCGTCCGCCGGTCTGTCCAGCACCGCAAGCCGCGCCAATGGCGCCGTCACCAGCCCGATTTCCCTGCCCCCGGCGGCCGCGATGATCCGGTCCGAGTCCTCACCCCATGGTGGCACCAGAACCAGCGCCGGCCGTCCCGCCTGTGCCGGGCCGGACATCATCAATGTCACGGGCAGCGTCGCCAGAAGCAGCACGGCAAGAAACCCTGCAAGGCAGGTGTCGATGAAAAAAGACCGTCGCACATCGCGGGTTTTAGAGGGAGAATCCCTAACAGCAGGTTTAGCCGGCCGAAAAAACCGGCCACGCGTTTGCATGGGGTGCCGCAGGCCTGCAAAAACCCCGCCCGAATCCCTTGACGGCCTGTCCCAATGGACGTAGATACGCGCAACGGAATTCAGGGCGCTGCCTATGGCGGTGCCCCTTTGCATTGAGTGGGTCCGCCCGTGCGGCCCGACAAACACGAGGATGAACCCATGTCGCGCCGCTGCGAACTGACCGGAAAAGGCCCGATGGTTGGCAACAACTCCAGCCACGCCAACAACAAGACCAAGCGTCGCTACCTGCCCAACCTGAACGACGTGACCCTGCAATCCGAAACGCTGGGCCGCGGCATCAAGCTGCGCATCACCGCCGCTGCCCTGCGCAGCGTCGACCACCGCGGCGGGCTGGACCGCTTCCTGGCCAAGGCTAAGGACACCGAGCTTTCGGACCGCGTGCTGAAGGTCAAGAAAGAGATCGCCAAGGCTCAAGCCGCCAGCGCCTGATCGCCACTTGGCATCTGCAAGACGAAGGCCCTGCCAACCGGCGGGGCTTTTTTATTTGGACCGTTCTCCGGGTTGACTCAATTACGGCCGCGGACTGGAAATAGAACACCCGGCGATGCTGATGCAGCTTGTATTTTGCCTGCCGAACGCCTACGTCTTGACTGCTTATGTTGTTCTCTCGAACCGCTGCTTCCGTTTACCCGGCTCTCAGTTGATCGATTCAGTCTGACTATGCCGGGCTGCCGCATCCTGTGGGCAGCACCCAAACAGGAGTACACGGATATGGCCAATGGCACCGTGAAATGGTTCAACTCAACCAAAGGTTTCGGATTCATTCAGCCGGAGAGCGGCGGCAAGGATGTGTTCGTTCACATCTCCGAGCTGGAGCGCGCTGGCATCAGCGGTCTGGATGACGGCCAGAAGGTCAAGTTCGAGACCGAGGCCGGCCGCGACGGGCGCGAGTCCGCCAGCGCGCTGGAGCTCATTTGAGCTTCTCCCTCGAGGACGTCTTCAAAGAGGTTCCGCCGCAAACCGGCAATGGCGGGCGGCACCTGACGCCGTCGAGCGTTTTCAAGGACGCTCCCGCCGCGCCTGCCACCCGGTTGGACAAGACCACAGCGGCCGCCAGGGAAATCCTGGACGCCGAGGCCAGCGAGCGTGCGCATAAGAGCGCCAAGCTACGGATGGCGCGAGAGGCACGCGACGCAGGGCATTCCCGATAAGGGACCGCTCGCGGGCGCATGTCGGCTGATCGTGCCAGCACCGCTTCCGGCTGACGAGAGTCCTGGTCGGGAGCGATGAATAAACCGCAGCCAAAGCTAATTTCCCGGTCTGACACGGGCTGGCTGCGGGCTTCGACCTGAACGACTCGACCGTGCCGGAAACAACGGCCCAAGACACGCGTCGTGCAGGGAACGTTGTCAGGAAATTCGAAAGACCGCGTCGTGCACTGCGCCGCGAAGACCACGTACGGCAGTTCTGGTTCCCACGCGAACCCGGGCTGCTTCAACGCATTCAAATGAAAGTGGATACAATGTGATATTCGACACCGAAGAAACAACTGGATCTCAAGGAATTCCTGAGCGAGCCGGCCAAGAAGCTGCCCTTCCGAAAGTTCGGCATGCGCAGCGCGCCGATGAAGCCCGGAACAGGGTCCAAAAGCCACGGGGCGCAAACCGAATCCAGCGAAAGCTGAGCCCGGCACGTCTGCCGACATGCGACAGAGACCGGGTATTTTCCACGGGCATCAAGGAGTCATGACAGTGGCATTTTGCAACCATGCATCGACACAGGACGACCGCCGCAATGGACGTCGACCGACCGCGTTGCGGGCCTTGGCGTCGGTGCAAGCCGTACCGGCAGCGCCATGACCCGGAAAAAGGCGACCGTTGATTTCGAGAGAAAGAAACAAAGCCCACTGAACGATCGGTTGGGCAGCAGCCTCAAACTCCGTCGGAACAGGCGCAATGTTTTCAACCTGAAATGGGTCTTGCTCGTGCTCTTGGCGCTTTGGACGACCTGGTTACTGGTTCGAGCCGTTTTCACCTGACGAAGCAAACCGCAGATATGGGATATCAACGTGTCGAAGAGCAAAAGTAAAAAGAAGCCCAGCGCCGCCGGAACCGAGATCAAGGCAGCAGACGCCGCGACGATCGTCGAGGATGCGTTCGGCAATTACCTCATCCGCGCAGGCCGGTTGAATGGCGACTTCATTGCGCGCGCGTTTCCCGCAACGGGCTCCAGAAGCCAGGGTCTGATCGCCGAAGCGTCGGGCACCTCCGAGGCCGACGCAATCGAGGCATTGAAGGAAAGCTTGCGGGCCCGCAGCGCCACTCGCACGGAAACGCGCCGCTGGGACGACAGGTCCGACAGCGCGGTGCCCAGCAAGGAAGAATTCATCGAGGCGCTTCGGCAGATGAAACTGACGGATGCCCAGTCGGCCATGCTCAAGGCCCATGCCGTTGCCGGTGACGACGGAATGACCCTTGCCGCCTTGACCAGAGCGTCCGGCTACAAGTCAGAGGACACCGCCATGAAAGCCCTGAAACGAGCCGGCTCCCTTGTCGGCGATTTCCTCGGCGTGGAGATCCGATCCAGCGCGGAGAAAGACCCGAAGGACGCGCGCGAAGTTCTGGGCTATTGCATCGAAGCCGAAACCGCTTCGGTCTGGGTCATGCATGACGAGCTGCGCCACGCAGTCCGCTCAGCGATCTGAGAGCGCCCTTGACACGGGCGGCCGTGCTTCAGCCGCCCACCGCCGCCCGGATCGCCGTCATGTTCTGCCCGTAAACCTCCGGCGCTTCCACCGATCCGCCCTTGAACACGGCGGAACCAGCCACCAGCACATCGGCCCCGGCCTCCACCACCAGCGGCGCAGTCTCGGGCGTGACCCCGCCGTCGATCTGGATATGCACCTCGCGGTCCCCGATCATCTGGCGAAGGCGGCGCGTTTTCTCGATCCCTGACGTGATGAACTTCTGACCGCCAAAGCCGGGGTTCACCGTCATCAGCACCACCATGTCCACCATGTCGAGCACATACTCGATGCTTTCCAGCGGCGTGCCGGGGTTCACGCAGACCCCTGCCTTGCACCCCGCGGCTCGGATGGCCTGCAAGGTGCGGTGAATATGCGGCCCCGCCTCGACATGGGCGCTGATCATGTCCGCACCCGCCTCGGCATAGGCGTCGATATACTGATCCACCGGCGCAATCATCAGGTGCACGTCCATGAATGTTTTCACATGCGGACGGAACGCTTTGACCGCCGGGGGGCCGAAGGTCAGGTTCGGCACGAAATGCCCGTCCATGACATCCACATGCACCCAGTCCGCGCCCTGATCCTCAATTGCCCGGATCTCGGCCCCGAAATTGGCGAAATCGGCGGACAGGATGGATGGTGCAATCTTGACGGAACGGTCGAACGGCATGGCAGGCTCTCCTCGAGGTTTGCCCTGCTCTTGCGAGGTTTGGCGCACGCCGTCAAGTCTCGCGCCGCCGGATTGCACCGCACCGCCATTCGTGCCACCAATTGATCCCGCCATTCCGTCAAGGGGGACCCGCGCCATGCTCGGCCAGATGCAACATCGCCCGCTCAGGATCATCGACATCCTGACCTACGCCGCCGAAGCCTTCCCCGAACAGGGGCTGGTCTCGGTCCGCGACGAAGGCGACATTCACCGCATCACCTACCCCGAGACGCGGGGCCGTGTCTGCCAGTTGGCCCACGCCCTTGACGCGCTCGGTCTGAAAACCGGCGACCGCATCGCCACGCTCGCCTGGAACGGCTACCGCCATTTCGAGCTTTACTATGCCATCGCCGGGATCGGCGGCGTCTGCCATACGATCAACCCCCGCCTGCCACCCGACCAGATGCAGTACATCCTCGACCACGCGCAAGACAGCGCGATCTGCGTCGATATCAGCCTCGTGCCGCTGCTTGAACACGTCACCCTGCCCGAGGGCTGCCGCGTCATCGTCCTGACCGATGCCGAACACATGCCCGACGCGCCCGACGGCGCCCTCGCCTACGAGGACCTTCTGGCGGACCAGCCTGCCGCCTACGACTGGCCCAGCTTCCCCGAGGATACCGCTGCCGGGCTCTGCTACACATCCGGCACCACGGGCAACCCCAAGGGCGCGCTCTATTCACACCGCTCCACCGTGCTGCACGCGCTTCTGGTGATCGCCGGCCACCCGCAAAGCCTGCTCCACGGCGCCCGCGTGCTGCCAGTGGTCCCGCTCTTTCATGTCAACGCCTGGGGCATGCCCTATACCGCGCCGCTGGCGGGCATGACGATGGTCATGCCGGGCCGCCACCTCGACGGGGCCAGCCTGTATGATTTGATGGACGCCGAAGGCGTATTCTCGGCTTGGGGCGTACCCACCGTCTGGGCTGGCCTGCAACAGGAAATCGCCAAGCGTGGCACGCCACCCAAGGGTTTCAAGGACCTCGTGGTCGGTGGCTCCGCTGCCCCCCGCTCGATGATCGCCGTCTTCGAGGAGATGGGGGTCAACGTCAACCAGGCCTGGGGCATGACCGAGATGAGCCCCATTGGCACCCGTGGCATCCTTCCCAGCCACCTTGCCGACGCGCCCTTCGACGAGCGCGTCGATGCCAAGGTCGGCGCGGGCCGCCGCCTCTTCGGTGTCGAGTTCAAGCTCAAGGACGACGAGGGCACTCTCGTGCCGCACGATGGTGAAACCCCGGGCGAGCTCTACGTCCGCGGCAGCACCGTGATCTCGGGCTACTACAACAACGACGACGCCACCTCTGCCGCCATCGACGAAGACGGCTGGTTCGGCACCGGCGACGTGGCCACGGTCGACGCCAATGGCCGCCTCATCATCCGCGACCGCGCAAAGGATCTGGTGAAATCGGGCGGCGAATGGATCAGCTCCATCGACCTCGAAAACGCCGCCATCTCGCACCCGCTGATCGACACCTGCGCCGTCATCGCCATCCCCCACCCCAAGTGGGACGAACGCCCGGTTCTGGTCGTGGTCCCAGCGGGCGATGAAAAGCCCACGCTGAAAGACATCCACGCCCATCTCGAACCGCATTTCGCCAAGTGGCAAATGCCCGACGATATCCTCTTCATCGACGCCCTGCCGCTCACCGCCACCGCCAAGGTCTCCAAACTGACCTTGCGCGAGCAGTTCTCGGACTACGTCCACCCCGACCTGCGCGAGGACGGCACGTGAGCCTGTCGCTGGATACTGCCGCGCTGGAGGCTTGGAGCAAGACCCACCTGCCCGCTCTCGGCGGCCCGATCACCGCCAGCAAGTTCTCCGGCGGTCAATCCAACCCCACCTACCTTCTCGACACCCCCTCGGGGCGCTTCGTGCTGCGCCGCAAGCCCCCCGGCGTCCTGCTCAAATCAGCCCATGCGGTCGATCGCGAATACCGCGTGCAAAAGGCGCTGGCGGACACCGACGTACCCGTCCCCAAAATGCACGCCCTCTGCGAGGACGACAGCGTGATCGGCTCGGCCTTCTACATCATGGATCACGTCGAGGGCCGCAATTTCGATCAGCCGTCCCTGCCCGAAATCGCCCCCGAAAACCGCGCCCCCCTCATCGACGCCATGAACCGCACCCTCGTGGCCATCCATTCCGTCGATCTCGACGCCACGGGCCTCGCCGATTACGGCCCGCCCGGCCACTACTGCGAACGCCAGACCGAACGCTGGACCAAGCAGTACCGCGCCACCGCGACCGAGGATATCACCGAGATGGACGCCCTCATCGACTGGCTTTTCGCCAACATGCCCCCCGATGACGGCCAGCGCACGCTGGTCCATGGCGACTACCGCCTCGACAACCTGCTGTTTGCGCCCGACGCCCCCCGCGTCGCCGCCGTGCTCGACTGGGAGCTGTCGACCACCGGCCACCCCTATGCCGACCTCGCGGCGGTCATCATGCAATGGTCCATGCCCGCCACCACCGAAGGCCGCGGCCTCGACGGTATCGACCGCGCCACCCACGGTCTCTGGTCCGACCGGCAGTTCATCGACACCTATTGCGAAAAGCGCGGAATCCCCGGTATCGAGGATTTTCACTTCTACCTCGCCTTCACCTATTTCCGCATGGCCGCCATCCTTCAGGGCGTCAAGAAACGCGCCCTCGACGGCAACGCGTCGGACCCCGACCGCGCCCTGAAACTGGGCGCCTATGTTCCCTTCTTCGCCCGCTCCGGGCTTAAGGCCGCCACCCAATGACCGAGACGTTCGATCCCAACCTGCGCGAAGCGCCCTCGCCGCTCTCCGCAACCCTCGGCTTCGAAATGACCGACTGGTCCGAAGGCTACGCCCGGGTCGAGGCCCCTCTCGCGCCGCACCTTATGAACCGCCAGGGCCTGCCCCACGGCGGCGTCTATGCGGCGATCCTCGACACGGCGATGGGCTTTTGCGGCTGCTTCACCGGCGATCCGAAGGTCAAACAGAACGCTCTGACGCTCAGCATGACGGTCAACTACCTCGCCCGCGCCACCGGCATGCACCTCGTGGCCGAGGCCCGCGTGACCGGCGGCGGGCGCTCCACCTTTTTTGCCAAGGGCGAGGTCCGCGACGACACCGGCACCCTCATCGCCGAGGCGACCGGCGTCTTCAAACTGCGCTCCCGGACATAACCGCCAGCCCCGTAGGGTGGGATTCCACCCCACCGCGCCACGCGCACAGGCGCTTCGCCAACGCGTAGGGTGGGGTTCCATCCCACCGCGCCACGCGCACAGACGCTTCGCCAACGCGTAGGGTGGGGTTCCATCCCACCGCGCCACGCGCACAGACGCTTCGTCAACGCGTAGGGTGGGTGAAAACCCACGCGACCCCTGTGTATTTCCCGAAAACCCCCTTGACCTTCCAGTCACTGGAACCCTTATCTCTGCCGCATGACAACGCTGAACCTCGAAATCGACGGCATGTCCTGCGCCGGCTGCGCGGGCCGGGCCGAACGCGCGCTCACGTCCCTGCCGGGCGTGGATACAGCGACCGTGAACTTCGCCACCCACAGCGCCCAGGTGTCGACCGGCACCGCGTCGCTCGACGCCATCACCGGCGCGCTCTCCTCTGCGGGCTACCCCGCTCGCACGGCGCAGACGAACCTGGCGATCGACGGCATGCACTGCGCCTCCTGCGTGGGCCGGGTCGAGGACAGCCTGACGGCAATCCCCGGCGTGCGAACCGCCGCCGTCAACCTCGCCACCCAGACGGCACTGGTCACCTACCTGGCGGGCACCACCACGCCCGCCGACCTCGCCCGCGTTGTCACGCAGTCCGGCTACCCGGCCCACCCGTCCGAGGAAGACACGCCCGATCCCGCCGCCTCTCGCCGCGCCGAGGAGATCACCCAAGCCCGCCGCATGACCCTGCTGGCCGGCGCGCTGACCCTGCCGGTCTTCGTCACCGAAATGGGCGGGCACCTTATCCCCGCCTTCCACCACTGGCTGCACGACCTGATCGGCCAGCCAACGCTCTGGACCCTGCAATTCATCCTCACCACGCTGGTCCTCGCCTGGCCGGGTCGGCAGTTTCTCACCTTGGGCCTGCCCGCTCTCCTGCGCGGCGCGCCCGACATGAACAGCCTCGTCGCCTTGGGCACCCTTGCCGCCTGGGGCTTTTCAACCCTCGCCCTCTTCGCGCCGACTGTCCTGCCCCCCGGCACCGTCGCCGTCTATTTCGAGGCCGCCGCCGTCATCGTCACCCTCATCCTTCTGGGCCGCTGGATGGAGGCCCGCGCCCGCGGCCGGACCGGCGCCGCAATCCGCCGCCTCATCGGCCTGCAACCCGACACCGCTCGCGTGACCCGCAATGGAGAAACCACCGAAATCCCTGTCGCGCAGGTCGGCGTCGGCGATACGCTGCAAATCCGCCCCGGCGAGCGCATTCCCGTCGACGGCACCATCACCGACGGCACGTCCTACGTGGACGAATCCATGATCTCCGGCGAGCCCCTGCCCGCCTCCAAATCCGACGGGGACGCCCTCATCGCTGGCACGATCAACGGCGAAGGGGCACTCACCATGACCGCCACCGGCGTCGGCAGCGACACCATGCTCGCCCGCATCGTCGCCATGGTGCAGGAGGCCCAGGGCAGCAAACTCCCGATCCAGGCGCTGGCAGACAAGGTCGTGCGAATCTTCGTGCCCGTGGTCATCGCCACAGCACTCCTTACCGTCCTCGCATGGCTCGCCTTCGGGCCATCCCCCGCCCTCGGTCTCGCCCTCGTCGCCGGTGTTTCCGTCCTAATCATCGCCTGCCCCTGCGCCATGGGGCTCGCCACGCCCACCTCGATCATGGTCGGCACGGGCCGGGCCGCCGAACTCGGCGTGCTCTTCCGCAAGGGCGACGCGCTCCAAACCTTGGCCGAGGCAAAGGTCGTCGCCTTCGACAAGACCGGGACGCTCACGATGGGCCGCCCGACCCTCACCACGCTCCACCTCGCTCCCGGCTTCAACCGCGCCGACACTCTCGCCACTATCGCCGCCGCCGAGGCACAATCCGAGCACCCCATCGCCCGCGCCATCGAAAACGCCGCACAGGCGGAGGGTCTCACTCTGCCCGCGGTCAAGGCGTTCAAGGCTATCTCCGGCCACGGCCTCTCCGCGACCGTGGGTCAACACGACATCCTGGTCGGCACCGCCCGCCTGATGCAGATGCACGGCATCGACACCGCCCCCTTCAAGGCCGCGCTTGATAAGCTTGCCAGCAAAGGCGAAACGCCCGTCTTCGCCGCCATCGACACCCGGCTGGCCGCCTTGCTCGCGGTCTCCGATCCCGTCAAGGATCAGGCAAAAGAGACGATAGCCGCCCTTCACAACATGGGCCTCGAAACAGCTCTGATCACCGGCGACACATCCGCCACGGCCCACGCCGTCGCCGAAGCCCTCGGCATCGACCATGTCGAGGCCGAGGTCCTGCCCGGCGACAAGCGCGACACCATCGCCCGCCTGCAAAATACCCACGGCGCGACCGCCTTCGTCGGCGACGGCATCAACGACGCCCCCGCCTTGGCACAGGCCGATATCGGCATCGCCATGGGCACCGGCACGGACGTGGCCATCGAAAGCGCCGACGTGGTGCTCGTCTCCGGCAACCCGGGCGGCGTGCTGACCGCACTCCACGTCTCGCGCCGCACCCTGCGCAACATCCGCCAGAACCTTTTCTGGGCGTTTGCCTACAACGCCGCGCTCATCCCCGTCGCCGCCGGCGTGCTCTACCCTGTCACCGGCACGCTCCTGTCGCCCATGCTCGCTGCCGGCGCCATGGCGCTCAGCTCCGTCTTCGTGCTGACCAACGCCCTGCGCCTGCGCCGCCTGACCCCGGAAACCCCACAATGAACATCTCGCAGATCTCGCAACAGACCGGCCTGCCGCCCAAAACCATCCGCTATTACGAGGAGATCGGCCTCATCACGCCCGACCGTGGCGCCAACGGCTATCGCGTCTTCACCGACCAACACCTGCACAAGCTGGCCTTCCTGGGCCGCGCCCGCGCCTTGGGCTTCTCCATCGAGGATTGCCGCACGCTGCTGGCGCTTTACGAAGACGACACCCGCGCCAGCGCCGACGTCAAATCCATTGCTCGCCAGCACTTGGAACAGATCAACGAGAAAATCGCGCAACTGCAATCCATGGCCGACACGCTCGGTCACCTCATCGACTGCTGCGCAGGCGACAACCGCCCCGATTGCCCGATCCTGAACGATCTCGCCCGCCACTGAGCGCCAGAATTTTCGTACGAAAATTCTCCCCCAAGATTATTCGTACGAATAATCTCTCAAAGCTCCGCCCCCGCCTTCCATTCCCCCCACTTCATCGTCGCATTCGCCCCGACATAGGTGAACGGCAGCGGCGGCAGGCGTGACGGCTTCCCCTGCGCCATGACATGCTCCACGATCTCCGAGCGTTGCCCCGAGGCCAGCTCCGCCATCGCCATCCCGTGCAGCGTACCCCGCGCCGTACCAAGCCCGTTCTGGCAACAGGCCGAGAACAAACCTTCCTCAACCTCGCCCAGCGCCGGTGCCCCGTTCCAGCTCAGGCACAGCCGCCCGCCCCAACGATACTCCATCTCGACGCCCGCAAGCTGCGGAAACCGTGCCGCCAGCGCCCTGTCATGCGACCGGCCCATCTTTGCCACGCGCGCCTCGGAGATCTTCAACGACGGATCATATGTGACGCGGTTGCGCATCACGATCCGCGTCCCGCCAGTGCCACTGATTTTGCGCACCGTGCTGCCCATCGGATCCGCAGGGGTCAGCCCCCAGCGTTCCGCGCCAAGCCGGGCATTTTCGGTCTCGGTCAGCGGCCGCGTCATCGACGCATACAGGAACAGGTGCAACAGGCGGCCCTTGAACTGACCAAAGCTTTCGGCATGGCCATTCACCGCCAGGATCACCTTTGGCGCCGTCACACGGCCTTTCGGTGTCACCGCCACCCAATCGCCCTCGCGTCGCAGCTCCGTCACCGGCGACTGCTCGCAGATCCGCACCCGGTTGCTGGCCAAACCCTTAGCCACGCCCCGCACGAAAAGCGCCGGCTGGATCATCGCGGTCCCGGGCGTATAGAGCCCGCTGCGATAGTAATCCGAACCGCACAGACCGCGCATTGCGTCGCTGTCCAAAAGCTCGTGTTCTTCCCCCATCTCCGCCAGATGCGCCGCGTAATCCAGGTTGTGCTGATGCCCCTTCGCACTCGCCGCCGCGTTGGTCTTGCCCGTCCGCTGCCACGCCTCCGCGCCCAACCCGAACGCCTCCGCCATCTCTCCGGCAAAACCGATGGCCGTCCGGTTCATCTGCGTCTGCCTGACGTCCTTCTCCAGCGCACCGCCGTAATCCTCCGACGACAGGTCATGCGGCAGATCGATCATGAAGCCCGAATTGCGCCCCGCCGGCCCCTCGCCGATCCGCTTCGCCTCCAGCAGAACGATCCGCGCCTCTGGGTGCAACTGACTCAACCGCCGTACCGCCGCCAGCCCGGCAAAGCCTCCGCCGATCACCAGCCAGTCGGCCGTCACGGCCTCCTCAAGCGGCTGCGCAGGGTCCGCGTCGGGCAGGATCGCGTTCCACCCAGTGACACCGGGATCGCAGGGCATGTGCCGCACCTTCATGGCAGGCTCAACTGGGCCATGCGACCGCCGTCAATGGTCCAGACCTGTCCCGTCACGAAACTCGCCTCGTCGCTTGCCAGCCAGCAGATCAATTGCGCCACCTCCTCGGGTTTACCGGTCCGCCGCACCGGGTGTATCCCCGCGATCCCGGCGCGAAACGCCGCCGGGTCCGGCATGCTCTCGATGAAATCCTCGTTCAGCGGTGTGTCGATCCACCCCGGCGCCACGGCATTGCAGCGCACCCCGTCCTGCCCGTGATCCACCGCCACGGCGCGGGTCAGCCCGTGCAGCCCCGCCTTCGATGCACAATAGGCCGGGTGCCGCGGGTTCGATCCCAACCCCTCGACCGAGCCGAGATTGACGATCGCGCCACCGCCCTCGCGCAGCATGCCCATGCCGTGGCGGATCAGCAGGAACGGCACCGTCAGATTCATATGCAGTTGCATGTCCCAGTCCGGCTTCGACGTTTCCTCGACCGTGCCCTCGCGCATCATCCCGGCATTGTTCACCAGAATGTCGAGCGTGCCCGCCTTGTCTGCGACCTCTGCCATCACCTGCTCGGGAACCGCCTCATCACTGAAATCGGCCGCGATATCCTCATGCGCCGACCCCCCGCGCTGCGCACAGAACACCCGCGCGCCGCCGTCTGCCAGGATCGCCGCCGTGGCCGCGCCCATGCCGCTTGATCCGCCGGTGACCAGCGCGACCTTGCCTTCGAATCTGCTCATATCACTGCCTTTCCACCGTTCACTTCCACCAGCGCGCCGCACATGTAGCGCGCCGCGTCCGACGCCAGGAACAGCATCACGTCCACGATCTCCTCAGGGCTGGCGATATGCCCCAGCGGCACGCTGGCGTTCAGGTTTTCGATCGCCCGCTCCGGGTCCAACCCCCGTGCCGCAAAGCCCGTGCGCAGCATCGGCGTGTCCACCTCGTTCGGGCAAACCGCGTTCACCCGGATGCCCTGATGTGCATGATCCCGGCCAAGGCATTGCGTCAGGCTGGCAATCGCGGCCTTGCTCGTCACGTAGACCGGATGGTTCGGGCCCGGCCGCAATCCCCAGCAAGACGACGTGTTCACGATGGCCCCGCCGCCCCGCGCCGCCAGGATCGGGATCGCCGCCCGGCAAATCCGAAACGGAGCCTCCACGTTCACGCCCATGGTCAACCGCCAGTCTTCGTCGTTCGCCGTGGTGATATCGCCGCGCGTGATCACCCCGGCATTGTTGAACACCATGTCCAGGCCGCCCAACGCCGCCTCCGCCTTCCCGGGCAGCGCATCGCAAAACGCCCCGTCCAGCAGGTCTCCGTCCAGATGCGCCTCGGCCTCCACCGCGCCACTCTGCCGGTCGCTCACCGCAACCCGCGCACCCTCGGCCCTGAGCGCCCGCACCAGCGCAGCCCCGATGCCACCCGCGGCCCCCGTGACCAGCGCACACTGTCCCTCGAAACGCATCACGCCACCTCGTATTTCACCGGCAGGCTCAGTGCCCCGGTGTTGCCGCTGTCCGGCAGCCATTCCGGCGCACCGTCATACGCCACCGTACGGAACGTCCGCCGCAACGCATCTAAGGCGCATCCCGTATCCGTGCGCGCCACGAAATGCCCGATGCAATGATGCGCCCCGCCGCCAAACCCGAAATGCCGCTTGCGCTTGACCGTGATGTCAAACTCCGGGTCCTCGCAAATCTCCGGGTCCCGCGCCGAGGCATGGACCAGCAGGTTCAGAACCGTCCCCTTGGGGATCACCATCCCGTCCATCTCGACATCTTCCACCGCCTCGCGGGTGGACCACGTCGTGGTGGGCCGCGCCCGGATGAACTCTTCCACCGCGTTCGGAATCAGGCTCTCGTCCTCGCGCAGCATCTGCCACTGCTCGGGGTTCTCGATGAACAGCGACAGGCCAAGCCCCAGCAACGCCCGCGTCGTGTCCACCCCGCCGAAAATCGAAATCACGATGGTGTTCAGCAATTCCTCATGCGTGCAGTCCCCATTGCGATCGAACTCCGCCACCATACGCGCAACGTAGCTGTCGCTATCCTCACCGCGCCGCACCTTGGCCACCAGTTGATCGGCCAGCTGGAACAGCGTCTCGCAGGCCGCGTTGAACCGCTCCTGGTATTTCGGCGCCTCGATCCCCATCGCCAGCCCCAGATCGGCGGCATTGTGCGCCACCAGCGGCCACGCCTCACGCTCCATCCCGAGCAGCGTCGTGATCGCCTGCCCCGCGAAAGGCTCGCAAAACGCCGATTGGAATTCACAGGATGTCTTTTCCCGCAACCCATCGCACAAATCCCGCGCGATCTCGTCGAATGCCGGAACCAGCGACAGCACATACTCCTCGCTCAGCGCCGGCACCGCCAGCGCGCGCAGCTTCTGGTGCGCGTCGCCTTCACGCCCGATCACCGAATCCCGCCAGAAATCCGCGAACCGCCCTTCGATCCCCACAGTCTTCGGCCAGTTGTGACTGCCTTGCCGAAAGCGCCGGTCCCGCAGGATCTTGCCCACCTGCCGATACCGCAGCACCGCCAGGCCAAACGGCGTCTCGGCGCACCAATGGGCGTCCCGCGCCGCGACAACCTCCGCCCCCCGGGTGGAAAACTCGGGGTCTTTCAGGTCGAGATACGGCAGGTTGCCCATATGCGTCACTCCTCCGCGCCGCGGCGCGTTCTCAATACTCCTGGTTCAGCGCGTCCGCTGCGGGAATCTCGCGCTCGCGCTTATCAATGTACGCCAGCAGCGCCTCGTTCACACCCTCGTCCAGCTTCGGCTCTTCGTACTCGTTCAGCATCTTGCGCGCATAGGCCTGCGCCCGCGCATTGGCCTCCACCGCGCCCTCGGCCTGCCACTGCTCGATCGAGTTGTTGTCGAACAGATCCGGCATGAAGAACGCCCGCTGGAAATTCGCCAGCGTATGGGGATGGCCCAGGTAATGCCCACCGGGGCCGATATCGCCCACGGCGGCAATCGCCTCGTCGAAATCGTCCCAGCGGATGCCCTCGGCCATCCGGTAGGCCATCGCGCATTGCTCGGCGTCGATCACGAACTTCGCCATCGAGCAATGCATCCCCGCCTCGTTCCAGCCCGCCGCGTGCCACATGTAATTGGTCCCGGCCATCTGCAACGCCATCAGGGTCGTCGCACTCTCGTACCCCGCCTGCGCGTCCAGCGTCTTGGCCCCGCCCAGGTTGGTCGAGGACCGCCACGGCACGCCATAGAACCGTGCCATCTGCCCGATCATCATGTTCATCAGGCTGATCTCTGGCGTCCCCGCCATCGGCGCGCCCGACTTCATGCTGACCGTCGACAGGTAGTGGCCGTAAATCGCCGGCGCGCCCTTGCGAATGACCTGAGTATAGGCCAGCGCGCTCAGCGCCTCGGCATTCAGCTGCGCCACCGTCGGCGCCACGGACGCCGGCGTATTGGCGCCGCCCAGCACGAACGGGCTGCACAGCACCGGCTGGTTGCGGCGGCAGAAGGCCCGCATCGCCCCCAACATCGTCTCGTCCCAAACCAGAGGGCTGTTGCCGTTGCAGTTGCCCGTCGCCACCGGATGATCCTCCAGGAAGTCTTCCCCGAACAGGACCGCACACATCTCCATCACGTCCTCGGCGTTCTTGGGGCTGGTCGTCATCCCCATGAACGTCTTGTCCGAATGCTTCATCGACGAATAGGTAATCCGCAGATGCCGCTGGCTGATCGGGTGGTCATACGGTTCCACGATATGATGCGCGCTGGAATGCAGCGCCGGCGACATCTGCGCCAGTTTGTGGAAGTTCGCCAGATCGTCCAGCGTCGGGTTCCGCCGCACGTCATCCAGATCGCGCAGGAACGGCGCGCCCGTCATCGGCACGAAGATCGCGTGATCCTTTCCGAAGGGCAGGTTATTGGCCCGGTTCCGCGCGTGGTAAGTGAACGTCTCGGGGATCGACTTGATCAGTTCCCGCACCAGCCCCCGGTCCAGATGCACCCGGTCGCCGTCGCGCACCTCCGCGCCCACACGCTTCCAGTCGGCAATCGCGATCTCGTCGCGAAAGACCACGCCGACATTCTCCAGAATATCCATGCTTGCCGCGTCGATCCGCTCGATATCTTCCGCGCTCATCGGCTCGGTCAGCGGCAGTCCCCGCTTCAGGCTGGGCAACATCTTCACGTCCCGCACGGCCCGCAGCGCGGTCCGTGTGCCGCGCCCTCGACGCGCCGGTTTTTCTGTTACTGCTGTCACGCGTCGTCCTCCATGCTGTCTGATATTCCGTCCAGTATCCCGGGCAGCCCGTCAAAGGCCCCCTGCGTCGCCAGCCCCTCGACCATCTGCAGGTTCAGGGTGTTGGGTGTGGCCAGCGCCATCTTCTCGTCATGCAACTCGCCTGCGCGATCCCGCGTCAGGCCGTTCAGCACCCCGGTCACCAGGTTGCTCACATAAATCTCCGCCGCCTCCGGTGACCCGGTCTTGCCCGCCAGCCACCCGGCGCCTTCTTCCATAAGGCCCAGCGTGGCGGCCACCATCGTCGAGGCCGCGAAATGGTGGTTCAGCGCCGCCTCGTCCTCTTGCGGCAATACCGGGTTCTCGGCCCCGAAGAGCGCCTGCACGACGCCCGGATCCCCGGCCACGGGCAAGGGGCAGCCGCCGTTCTCGATAAACCCGTAAGGGATCGTCACCGAAACATCCCGCACCGGCGCACAGGCCGCCACGATCTCGGCCATCGGCACCCCCGCCATGACAGACACGATCTTCTGATCCGCCCGGAACGGCAGGCCTGCAACGACATCTTTCCAGACCGCCGGACGCAGGCACAACAGCACGATATCACTCCGCTCCACGACCTCGGCAGTCTCCGCTACCGCGATGCCAAGACCGCTCTCCGCCAGCGCCGCCGACACCGCCTCGCTACGGCGCGACACCGTCACGTCATGCCCCTTGCGTGCCAGCGCCCGGGCCATCGGCGCCGCGATATGCCCGGTCCCAAGGAACCCGACCCGGTTCATCCCACCAGATCTCCGTCCTTGGGGTCGCTCAGGTCGACCCAGATCGTCTTGACCTCGGTGAACTGGTCATGGGCATGGATACCATTGTCGCGCCCGCCGAAACCGGACTGCTTGTAGCCACCAAAAGGCGTCGCAATGTCGCCCTCGCCATAGCAGTTCACCGTCACGGTCCCGGCCCGGATCTCCCGTGCCGCCCAGATCGCCCGCCGCACATTGCCGGTAAAGACCGACGCCGCCAGCCCATAGGCCGTGTCATTGGCCAGCTCGATCGCCTCGGCCTCGCTCGCCACTTCGATCACGCTCAGGACAGGGCCAAAGATCTCTTCCTTCGCCCGCTTGTCGTCCTTTTTCACCTCGTAAACCGTGGGCTCGATGAAATTGCCCTTGGGCTTGCCGCCCCCGGCCACCGCCTTGCCTTTCAGGTAGCTTGCCACCTTCTTGCAATGCTCGCCGTCCACCAGCGCGCCCAAATGGTTCGCCGGATCCAATGGATCGCCGGTTTTCCAGTCGCGCATCCGCGCCACGATCCGCTCCATCAACGGCGCCTTGACCGCCTTGTGCACGATCACCCGGCTCGCCGCCGAACAGTTCTCGCCCATGTTCCAGAAAGCTGCGTTCACCACATGCTCGGCCACATGATCGAGGTTCTCGGCATCCTCCAGCACAACAGCGGGGTTTTTCCCACCGCACTCCAAGGTCACCTTCTTCATGTTGCTGTCCGCCGCATAGCGCAGGAACCGCTTGCCGGTCTCGGTCGAGCCGGTAAAACTCACCATGTCCACGCCCATATGCAGGCCCAGCGGCTCGCCCACAGACGGCCCGTCCCCCGGCAACACCTGCAACACGCCACGCGGCACGCCCGCCATATGCGCCACCTCCGCCAACCGCAACGCGGTCAGGCTGGTCTGCTCCGCCGGCTTCACGATCACCGAATTGCCCGCCGCCAGCGCCGGCCCGATCTTCCACGCCATCATCAGCAGTGGGAAATTCCACGGCAGCACGCAGGCCACCACGCCCAAAGGCTCGCGCACGATCAGGCTCAGCGCATCGTCACCCGACGGCCCCACCTGGTCATAGATCTTGTCAATGAGCTCCGCATGCCACTTGATCGTGTGAATGACCTCCGGAATGTCCACGGTCTCGCAGTCCCGGATGGGCTTGCCGCTATCGAGGCTCTCCATCACCGCGAATTCATGCCGACGCCGCGTGATCAGTTTGCACAGCCGGATCAGAACGTCCTTGCGCTCGCTCGGATGCGCCTTCGCCCATTCCCCGCGCTCGAACGCCTCCCGCGCCTTCTCGACGGCGAAATCCACGTCCTTCGCGTTCGCGGTCGAGATTTTCGCCAGCACATCCCCCGTCGCCGGGTTCACCGTCTCCATCACCGGCCCTGATCCCTTGCGGAACTTGCCGTCCACGAAGGGTGCCTTGGGCAGATCGATCTCGGCGGCAATCGCGCCGTATTCGTCCCGTGTCAGAAGCTCGCTCATTTCTTGCCCCCTTCGATCGCGGCAATCGCCGTGTTCATCGTGCGGATCACTTCTTCCAGCGCCCGTTTGTCATCCTTGTTCAGCGGCAACAGCGGCTTGCGCGGCGGCCCCGCCGGAATGCCCCGCATCGTCACGCCATGCTTGATGCACTGGATGAACTTGCCGCCCTGCTCCAGCACCCGCATCAGTGGCATCATCGCCGACATGATCGCGCGCCCCTTTGTGAAATCCCCCTCCACCACGCAGGCCCGGTAAAGCGCAGCATGCGCCTCGGGCGCGAAATTCGACCCGGCGCAGACCCAGCCCTTCGCCCCCCAGGCAAAGAACTCCAGCGCCTGGTCATCCATCCCGCACAGCAACCCCAGATGCGGATAATCCCGCGCGATCAGGTGCAGCCGGTTGATGTCGCCGCTGCTCTCCTTGATGCCGCAGAAATTGGGCGAGCGGCCAAGACGGTCCAGCGTGTCCTCATCCATGTTCACGCCCATCCGGCCCGGGTAGTTGTACAGCATCACCGGCATGTCCACCGCCCGGTCGATCGCCAGCGCATGCAGCGCGATCTCCCGGCCCGTCGGCACCGAATAGGGCGGTGTCGCCACGAGAATCGCATCCGCGCCCACGTCCTTCGCCATCTTCGCGAATTCGATACTGTCCTCGGTGCGCAGCGCGCCCGTCCCCACGACCAGCGGCACGCGCCCCTTGATCAGCTCATGCGTCTTGGCCGCCAGCCATTCGCGCTCTTCAAAGCTCTGTGCGTAATACTCGCCCGTTGTCCCGGCACTGATGATCCCGGCCACGCCGCCGACGATCAACTGCTCCACCACGTCACCCAGCGCGCCCTCGTCGACCGTGAAATCCTCACGATAGGGCGTTACGATGGGCGTCCAGATCCCCTCAAACTGCATCTTCACGATCCTTCATCGGCAATACGTCAATCGGCAGCGGATCGGGGCTCACGAACCGCTCCAGCCGATCCCGCGACAGGTTCCAGTGCTCTATCGTCAGATCCACCATCAGCCCCGGCTCCTGTCGCTCGATGGCCACGATCATCGCGTCATGGTGGTCGCACGCCTTCACCACCCGCAGCGACTCGTCCGCCGAGGCGGGGCGATAGAATGTCTGGCTCAGCCGCGTATGGTCGATCAGCATCCGCTTCAGGCTGGGCAGCAAGTAGGGGTTATGCGCCATCTCTCCCATCGCCAGGTGAAAGCGGTGGTTCTGCAACGCCGCCTTCGCCGCGTCGCCGCTTTGCGTGGCCCGGCGAAACGAGTCCTGTATGTCCTTCAACCCGTCGATCTCGTCCGACCGCCGGTTCTCGGCGGCCAGCCGCGCGACATTGGCATAGATCATCGGCGCGGTCTGAAAGAACGTCCGCAGCACCGGCAGATCCATCGACGCCACCTTGGCGCCGCGGTTCTGCGTCAGATCCACATACCCCTCACCGCCCAGCCGCTGCAGGATCTCCCGCATCGGCGTGCGCGACATGCCGTACCGCTCGCACAGCGTCGCCTCATCCAGGTCGCTGCCCGGCGCGATATCCTGCGTCAGGATACGCATCCGCAGGTCTTCCAGGCACTGGGTCTTCTTGTCGGCGGTCAAAGCGAATCTCCTTGCTAAATACATAATGTATACATTTCGTATTCACACGTCGACTCAATTCGAAATTGTCCACCCTGATTACCCCCAAGCCTATCTTTTTCTTGCCAAAAATACTCGCGCCGCAGGCCCCCGACCGCCACGCGCACGCCGTCAGGCACAGCGCGTCACGCCGCCCTCACGCCCCCGAGGCCACAAGGCCGAGACAAACCTGCGCGCGTAAAACGCGCTCAATCAGATCGAAATACTACCGCCGTCCGCCCACCGGCGGATCCGCCCGGCTCGCGTCCCAATCGGGCTCGAAGCCCAGCACTTCGGTCGCTGGCGGCAAGGTCGGATTGAAGAGCACGTTATGCGCCATCGTCGACTGGTGCAGCAGGTTGTGCGGCGCCAGCCGCCAGACCTTGCAATAAAGCTCGAACGCCTGCCCGTAAGCCGCGAAGCGCAGCGTCGCATGACCCGCGTCGTGCAGCGCCCTGGCGCCTTCGCTGCCCGGCGGGAAGGTCGCGGTCAGGATGTCCGAGAATTCCTTGGCCTTCTGATAGTATGTCGCCGACAGGAATTGCAGCCCGTTCTGCCGCCGCTGCGCCGGGTCGTTGGTCTTGGCCGCCATATGCTGCAACTCGGGCGTCACCGAATACCCCGGCGCCTTGTTCAAAAGCGTGATCACCACGCCCATCGGCTGCTCATGCCCTTCCGGCGTCACCTCCGGCATGATCGCGTCATCCGGCCGCCCGTCATTGTTGCGCATCGCCAGCTGCCGCACGTGGCACTGCCACTTCAGGAACCCCAGCCGCAGCGGATTGTCGGAATAGCTTTGCCCCAGTTGGGCCGCCAAAGATGTCATGCCACGCTCCTCTCGGCGTCTGGCGTTTCCATGTCGAAGTCCCGGTCGCTCTTCAGGCTCGGCACCCGGCCCGCGGCCTTGTCCACGTCATCCAGGTCGATCTGCGCCTGCACCACGCCGGGCTCAGTGCTGCCCTCGGCAAGCACCTCACCCCACGGTCCGACGATCAGCGAATGACCAAAGCATTCGCCCCCACCCGGCACCGGTCCGATCGCACAAGGCGACACCACGAACCGCGTATTCTCGATCGCCCTTGCCCGGTTCAGCACATGCCAATGCGCCTCGCCCGTCTTTTTCGTGAAGGCGGCGGGGCAGATCAGCATCTCCGCCCCCGCCTGCGCCAGCCCGCGCCACAGCATGGGAAACCGCAGGTCATAGCAAATCGTATGCCCGATCCGCCCGAACGGCGTGTCGTGAATGACGGCCCGGCTGCCCGGCGCCACCCGCTCGCTCTCGCGGTACACTTCCGACTCGCTCAGCTGGATATCGAACATGTGGATCTTGTCATACCGCCCGGTGACCCTGCCGGAATCGTCCAGCATGATCCCGCGATTGATGATCCGCCCGTCCGGTCCGTCCACCGCGATGGAGCCGAGGTTGATCCACACCCCCGCCTCCCGCGCAAACGCCTGCGCCTCCCGCAGAAACGGATGATCGGCCTCCGGCGCCGAGGGCGCCGCCACGGCAGCACCCTCCGTTTTCAGCCCGCCGCAATATTCCGGCAGGAAAAGAACCTGTGCCCCGTCGCGGACCGCCTGTTCGGCCAGCGGCCGCGCTTCCGCCCAGGCCGATGCGAAATCGGGCATGGGCCGTGTCTGCAGGCAGGCGATGTTGATCGGGCGTGTCATGTCTGGTCCTTTCTGAAGCCTCTCAGAACTTCATATAGGCCTTGCGCAGGTTCACCAAAGGGTGCCGATCCGACATCTGGAACTTGATCAAGAGTTCCCGCGCGATCATGTCCCGATCCTGCTGGTTGTCGGGCAGCTCGATCGTGTCGGGCACCCGCACCCAGCCGTTGTTGTTGCGGTCGAACACCGCCGGCGCGCCTTCTTCGTAGCCCATGTGCACGTCTTCCAGCCAGTTCAGGTCGTCCCAGCCCATGGTCTCGATGTATTTTTCCAGGAACGGCGTGATCCGGTCATAATCAGGCACAAGATTCACGTCATAGCGATAGCCGATATGCTGGCCGATTTCCTTTTCACGTTCCGAGCCAAGCCCGTCCTTGTCCTTCAGGAACTGGTCGACATCGGTAATCTCCGAGCCGCGATACTGTGTTCCAGCCATGTCTTTTCTCCTTTCGGAGCGTGGGTTTCACCCACCCTACACAACCTTCGTAGGGTGGGTGAAAACCCACGCACGTTAAAAGTGGTGATAATCCTCGACGCCAACCGTATGGCCGGTGCCCGCCAGCGGAACCCCCGCCATGGCCGAGGCTTCCATCGTCAGCGCAGCAAGGTCCTCGGGCTCGAGGCTGTGCAGATAGGTCTTGCCGCACGCTCGTGCGAACAACTGCGCCTCGATGGTCAGCGTGTGCAGGAAGTTGTACACGCGTTCCGCCGCCTCGTCCGGGTCCAGCCGCTCGCGCAGCTTGGGATCCTGCGTCGCCACGCCCACCGGGCACCGGCCCGTGTGACAGTGGTAGCAATAGCCCGGCTCGGCCCCGATCTCTTCGGGATAGTTCGCCTCGGGGATGTCCTTGTTGCAGTTCAGCGCCATCATGGCCGAGTGGCCGATCGCGATGGCATCCGCGCCCAGCGCGATGGCCTTGGCCACGTCCGCGCCGTTCCGGATCCCGCCTGCATAGACCAGGCTGATCTCGCCGCGCTTGCCAAGGCTGTCGATGGCCTTCCGCGCCTGACGGATCGCCGCCATGCCCGGCACACCGGTATCCTCGGTCGCAAGGTGCGGGCCCGCGCCCGTGCCACCTTCCATCCCGTCGATGTAAATCGAATCCGGGTCACACTTCACCGCCATCCGCACATCGTCGAACACGCGGCTCGCCCCCAGCTTCAGCTGGATCGGGATCTGCCAATCGGTCGCCTCGCGGATCTCCTGGATCTTCAGCGCCAGATCGTCCGGGCCCAGCCAGTCGGGGTGCCGCGCCGGCGACCGCTGGTCGATGCCCGCAGGCAAGCTGCGCATCTCGGCCACCTGGTCGGTCACTTTCTGACCCATCAGGTGCCCGCCCAGACCCACCTTGCAGCCCTGTCCGATGAAGAATTCACAGCCATCGGCCAGAACAAGGTGGTTGGGGTTGAAGCCATAGCGCGACTGGATGCACTGGTAGAACCACTTGGAGCTATAGCGCCGCTCGTCGGGGATCATGCCCCCCTCGCCCGAACAGGTCGCCGTGCCCGCCATCGTGGCCCCGCGCGCCAGCGCGGTCTTCGCCTCGTACGACAGCGCGCCGAACGACATGCCGGTAATATAGACCGGGATATCCAGTTCCAGCGGCACCTTGGCGCGCGGGCCGATCACGGTCTTCGTCTCACATTTCTCGCGATAGCCTTCGATCACGAACCGCGTCAGCGTGCCGGGAAGGAAGGTCAGATCATCCCAGTGCGGGATTTTCTTGAACAGCGAGAACCCCCGCATCCGGTACCGGCCAAGCTCGGACTTGATGTGGATGTCATCCATCACACGCGGCGGGAAGATGAAGCTGTCGCCGATGCGGTTTACATCGCGGTCCAGCTGTTTTTTCTGCGGCAGATCACCATCAGCCATGGTTGTCTCCTTTAAATGCGGCGTGCGCCGCCTCGTTCATCCCGTCCCGGGCCTGACCCGGGACCTCTTGTTCATCGAGACCCCGGATCGCGTCCGGGGTGATCCGGTGACGCGTCACAGGATCAGCTTCTTCTCGGACGGCTCGAGGTTGTCGTAGTTCCACAGCATCTTGCCCGCGACGACCTTGGTGAAGTGATCCACCCCCTTGTCAGGCATCAGGCCGTATTGCGTCAGCTTGCGTGTCAGCCACTTCTTGTCGAGCTCGGTCAGCTCGGCCTCGACAGCATCCACGCCCAGGCTCTTGATCTCGCCGCCCACGTAGATTGTGCCGTCATACATCGAATCGCCCAGGTTCTTGCCCGCGTTGCCGCAGACCACCATCCGGCCCCGTTGCATCATGAAGCCCGAAAGCGCGCCGGTATCGCCACCGACGATGATCGTGCCGCCCTTCTGGTCGATCCCCGTGCGCGAGCCCACCGAGCCGCGGCACACAAGGTCGCCGCCCCGGATCGCCGCCCCAAAGGTGGACCCGGCATTCTTCTCGATCATGATCGTCCCGGACATCATGTTCTCGCCGCAGGACCAGCCCACGCGCCCGCTGATGCGCACGTTCGGCCCGTCGATCAGGCCGACGGAAAAGTACCCGGTCGAGCCTTCGATGATCAGGTTCAGCTTGCTCAGGATCCCCACGCCGAGGCTGTGCATGCCCCGCGGATTCTGCAGCACGATCGTGCCATACCCTTCCTTCATCAGCTCGCGGATGTTCGAGTTCACTTCCGTCACGGTCTTGCCGTCACAGTCGATCTCGGTCCGCTTGTTGAAATCCACGTCGGGCGCCCAGGGATAGGTAAAACGCTCCTCGGCATCCGGGTCGAACTCGACGTAAAGCGACTTGCCCGTCAGCTGTTCGGTCCGCATGCCCAGCGCGGTCACCCGCTCCTCCTGGGTCATTTTCTTCAGTTCTGCGTCGCTCACGCTTGCCATACCCGGACCTCCTCATCATAGGGATCTGTCGTGTCGATTTCCTGCGGAAGGATCGCGCGGATCGCCACCTCTTCGCTCGCCATGGCGATCAGGTCGTCGGATTCGTAAAGAACCAGCGGTTTCGCCGCCATCGTGTCCTTCGCCATGCCCAGCTGGTCCTTGGTGGCCACCAGGTACGTAAACACACCGTCGATCTCCTCGATCGACTTGCGCAGCGACTCTTCCAGCGTGATGCCGTTGGCCAGGTTGTGCGCGGTATAGACCGCCAGCAGTTCACTGTCGCAGTTCGACATGAACCGATGGCCCTTGCGCTCCATCTCGCGGCGCATGATCCAGTAGTTCGTGATCTGGCCGTTGTGCACCACGCTCACGTCGTTATAGGGAAACGCCCAGTAGGGATGCGCGGACTTGATATCCACGTCCGATTCCGTGGCCATCCGCGTGTGCCCGATGGCGTGCGTGCCCTTGAAATCGTTCAGGCCATAGGCCTCGGACACCACCGACGCATCGCCCAGGTCCTTGATCAGTTCCAGACCATTGCCCATCGACAGGATCTCGATCCCGTCCTGTTCCTCGATATGCTCGGCCATCTCGCCGACATTATCGGCGCCGCTGAACACGTAGCGCAGCGCGTATTCCAAGGGCGCGTCCTTGGATTTGATCTTGGCGCCATGCTCTTCCATGACCTGTTCGACATAGGCGATACGGTCCTCGATCACCTTGTGAACGCCGCGGCCCTTTTCCATGTCCTCGGCCTCGGCCACCTTCAGGCGCATGATGTAATCGCCCTCGGTCGGTTGACCATATACCGCGTAGCCGGTGCTGTCCGGCCCACGGTGCTTGAGCGCCAGCAGCATCGAGGTCATCTCCGACCCCACGTCGCTGCTCTTGCCCTTGTAGATTAGTCCAGCAATTCCACACATCTGGAAACGCCTCCTCTGGGTTGCGAATGTCTTAGAGCGGCGGCGGGCTCCTCAACCCGCCGCCGAACGCATGGGATGCCTCAGGGCAGGCATTCCATGTACGTGTCCTTGTCCCAATCCGTCACGGTGGACATGAACCGGGCATATTCGTCGTGCTTGTACTCGTCGAACAGGCGGTACATCTCGCCGGGCATTCCGCGCTGCACCACTTCGTCCTTTTTCAGGAAGTCCAGCGCCTCGCCAAGCGACATCGGAAGCTTCTTCACTTCCTTGCCCGCCTCGATCGCGGCATAGATGTTGCGCTCTTCCGGCTCGCCCGGATCCAGCTTGTTGTCGATCCCGTCGTCCATCGCCGCCAGCAGGGTCGAGCCCATCAGGTACGGGTTCACCATGCTGTCGACCGAGCGGTACTCGAACCGCCCCGGCGCCGAAACGCGCAGCCCCGTGGTGCGGTTCTGGAAACCCCAGTCGGCAAAGACCGGCGCCCAGAAACCCGTGTCCCACAGACGACGGTACGAGTTGACCGTCGAACAACCCACCGCGGTCAGCGCCTGCAGGTGATGCACCACGCCGCCGATCGCCTCCAGGCCTTCCTTGCCGGGCATCTGCGGATCGTCGTCATCGGGCATGAACGTGTTGTCGCCGCCTTTGACGTACATGTAGTTGTCTTTCATCCCCGGCAGATCCTTGGGATCGTTGCCGCACTTGACGAACTCGTCCTCGCCACCGCGCCACAGGCTCATGTTGTGGTGACAGCCCGAGGCCGACACCCCCATGAACGGCTTGGTCATGAAGCAGGCGAAAATGCCGTTCTCGCGCGCCACCTGCGCACAGATCTGGCGATAGGTGGTCAGACGGTCCGCATTACGCAGCACGTCGTCGAACATCCAGTTCAGTTCCAGCTGGCCGGGCGCGTCCTCGTGGTCACCCTGGATCATGTCCAGACCCATCGCGCGGGCATACCGGATCACCTGCATAGACACCGGGCGCAGGCTCTCGAACTGGTCGATGTGATAGCAATAGGGCTTGGAATAGCCGTCCTTCGGCTTGCCATTCTCGTCGAACTTCAGCCACATCATCTCGGGCTCTGTCCCGATGCGCAGGCTCCTGCCATGCTTCTTTTTGAAATCCTCGTGCATCCGGCGCAGGTTGCCGCGGCAATCGGAGGTCAGGAAGCCGCCGGGATTTTCCTTTTCCTCGCGGTTGCGGAACAGCGTGCAGTAGAACCGCCCGATGGTGGGCGCCCAGGGCAGCTGCATGAATGTTTCGGGTTCCGGGATCCCCACAAGCTCCGCCGCTTCCGGGCCATAGCCCAGGTACTCGCCCGCCCGGTTGGTGAACAGGTTCACCGTGGCGCCATAGACCAGCTGAAAGCCCTTCTTCGCGACGGTTTCCCAGTGATCGGCAGGAATGCCTTTGCCCATGATCTTGCCGGTCACCGACACGAATTGCAGATAAAGGTACTCGATGCCCTTCGCATCGATCATCTTGCGGACTTCTTTGATTTTCTCGTCGCGCCCGGGGGCCTCGACAAATTTCTCAAGATCCATTTCAGCCACGGTTTAGCTCCCTGATGTTGTGCCGCGTTGCTTGTGTCTGGACCCAAGAAGCGGCTGGTATTTTAGGTGGCATGAGCAGGCATCGCTATGCTGCCCAGCTCCTTCACGATTCCGAGGTTCAATCCAAAAGTCAACCGGTTCTGATCCAAACACGCAGTTTTTGCTGGATTTTGCCCATATATGGTATATAATTGGTACAAATAATGGAGGAATCACAGTGAGCGACGCACAAAGAATGGGCGCAGCCGATATCGCCGGCCTCATCCGGCGCGAAATATCAAAGGGCACGTTGCAGCAGCATGACCGCCTGCCGCCCGAACGGGTGCTGTCCGAGACATACGGCGCCGCCCGCGGCACCGTGCGCAAGGCGCTCATGCAATTGGAATCCGAAGGTTTTGTCGAGATCCGGCCGGGCAGCGGCACCTATGTCATGCACAAGACCGAGACAGCGGCGGCCAGCGCCATCGACAATGCTACGCCGCTGGAATTGATGGATGCCCGATTCGCACTCGAGCCGCACAGCTGCCGCCTGTCGGTCCTGCACGGCCGCCACGCCGATTTCGACCGGATGGAAGAGCTCTGCGAACAGATGGAGGCCAGCGTCAACGACCCGACCGCGTTCTCCGAGGCCGACACGCAGTTCCACCGCGCCATTGCCGACAGCACCCGCAACGGCCTTCTGGTCTGGATCCTGACCCAGATCGGCAGCGTCCGCGGCCAGGATGACTGGGCCCGCATGCGCCGCCTGACCCTGGATGAGCCCACGATCACCACCTACAACAGGCAACACCGCCAGATCCTCGAGGCCCTGCGCGCCCGCGAACCCGAACGCGCCGCGACCATCATGAAGGAACACCTGGAAACAGCCCGCCTGTCGCTCACGCGCGCATCGGAAACCTGATCCCCGTCCCGGGCCTGACCCGGGACCTCTTGACGCGAAGGGACTGCCCACCGCTACCCGCGTAGGGTGGGTGAAAACCCACGCGCCACGACGCCCGCTACTTCTTGTAAAGCCGCTCCATCTCATCTCCGAAGAGCCGGTCAAACTCCTCCGGCGGCAACCACCCCACCGGCGCATCCTCCAGTTCCTGCCCCAGGAACAGCTTCACCGCCGCCACCGCGTGCCAACTCTGACTGCCCGCCGCGTGATAGGGCCGCATCGGCACGTAGGTCCCATCCTTCAAGAGCAAATGCGGCCGGTCGAATCCGCTATCCGTGCCTTCAGCGCCCACCGTGCCGATCAAGGCGGTTTCGACGTCGCTCAACCGCCACTCCCATTCCTTGGCGCCCTTGCGGTTCGACACCGTCAGATGCACCCGGTCCGCCGCCCGGTCGAAGACCAGCACAGACCGCATCTTGCTGCGCTTCCAGTAGACCACCATCACGACGATCAGCACCGCTCCCGGCAACAGCAATTCGGGAAACCCCTCCCACGCCATGAACAGGCACATGCCGGCCACGAACACGCCGGCCAGCGTCAGCCCCAGCTTCTTGTCCGCCTGCTCATCGACCAGGGTCAGGGTGGTGTCGGTCTTATCCTCGATCCGCATCGCTCGACGATGCCCCGCGCCCCGGACCCCGTCAATCCTGCACGTAGGGTGGGTGACAACCCACCTTTGGTGGGTGAAAACCCACGCCTCCCACCGCACGCCGCATTAACAATACAGTCTGCCGACGCCCACACCGTCGCGATACCGCCCGGATACCGACGCGATACCGACGTCCCAAATCAGCAAAACAAGGCCGTTAACCTTTTCATTCGCGCCAGTCGAAGAATCCCGGCCCCGCGCGCTCCAGCAATCCGCGCGCCAGCGTCTCGCCCAGCTTGGCCCCGTCCTCGACCGGCGCCTCGCCTTCGTCGCTGAGGCTCTCGCTGCCATCGGGCCGCAGCACTTCGCCGCGCAGCCGGATGGTGTCGCCCTGCAGCTCCGCCAGCCCGGCAATCGGCGTCTCACAAGACCCGTCCAAGGTCGCCAGAAAGCTGCGCTCCGCCGCCAGCCGCTTGCCCGTCTCGACGTCATGGATCGCCGCCAGCATCTCGGCCGCGCGGCTGTCCTCCGCCCGCCGCTCGATCCCGATCGCGCCCTGCGCCACGGCCGGCAACATGTCCTCGGTGTCTACCGCGCCGACCGCCACGTCGGCCCGTCCAAGACGGTTGAGACCCGCCATGGCAAGAAACGTGCACTCGGCCACGCCGTCATCCAGTTTTTTCAATCTTGTCTGCACGTTACCGCGAAATTCCACCACCTCCAGATGCGGAAACTTCACCAGCACCTGCGCCTTGCGCCGTAGGCTCGACGTGCCCACCTTGGCGCCTTCCGGCAACCCGGCCAGCCCCTCGTAACGCGGCGACACGAAGGCATCCCGCACATCCTCTCGCGGCAGGTAGGTGTCCAGCATCAGCCCCCCGGGCTGCAACACCGGCATGTCCTTCATCGAGTGCACGGCGATGTCGATTTCGCCGGACAGCATCGCCTCCTCGATCTCGCGGGTGAAAAGGCCCTTGCCCCCGATCTCCTTCAGCGGCCGGTCGATCACCCGGTCGCCCGTGGTCTTGATGACGACGATCTGGAACGCCTCGTGCGGCAGGTCAAAGGCGTCGGCCAGACGGTCACGCGTCTCGTTCGCCTGCGCCAGCGCAAGCGGGGAACCTCGTGTACCGATCTTCAGCGGCGCGGCGGGGGTGGGCATGGTCACAGTCATGCAGACGGTCTAGACGTGTAAATCTGGGCTGACAAGTTTTGGTTGACTTTCCAAGGCTCAAAGAGGACCAAACCATCAAAAGGGAGACCGGACATGGCGTCACAGAAAACCATCCTCAAGGCCCTCGCTGGCGAGGCGCAACAGACGCCGCCCATCTGGATGATGCGCCAGGCCGGGCGCTACCTGCCCGAATACCGCGCCACGAGGGCCGAGGCCGGGGATTTCCTGTCGCTGTGCTACAATCCGGACCTCGCCACCGAGGTCACGCTGCAACCCATTCGCCGCTACGGCTTTGACGGGGCAATCCTTTTTGCAGATATCCTGCTGGTCCCGCAGGCGCTGGGCGCCGATCTGTGGTTCGTCACCGGAGAGGGCCCGCGCCTGTCGACAATCACCCAGCAGGCGGATTTCGACAAGCTCGGCCCGGCGGACGCCGTCCACGAAACCCTCAACCCGATCTACCAGACCGTCCGCAACCTCTCCGGCGCCCTGCCGCCCGAGACCACGCTCATCGGCTTTGCCGGCGCGCCCTGGACCGTCGCCACCTACATGATCGCCGGTCGCGGCACGCCCGACCAGGGCCCCGCCCACGCGCTCAAATCCGAAAACCGCCCGCTCTTCGAGGCGCTGATGGAACGCATCACCGAGGCCACGATCCATTACCTATCTGCGCAAATCGACGCAGGCGCCGAGGTGGTCAAGATCTTCGACAGCTGGGCCGGTTCCCTCAAGGGCCAGGATTTTGAAGATTTCGCCGTGGCCCCAACCCGCCGCATCATCTCGGCGCTCAAGGAAAAACACCCCGGCATTCCCGTCATCGCCTTTCCCCGCGAAGGCGGCGACGGTTACATCGGCTTTCACGAAAAGACCGGCGCCGATTGCGTTGCCATCGACAATTCCGTCAGCCCCGGCTGGGCCGCCGAACACGTGCAAAAGGACGGCTGCGTGCAGGGCAACCTCGCCTCCTCGCACATGGTCACCGGCGGCGACGACCTGGTGCGCGAAACGCGCGCTGTGGTCGAGGCGTTCCGCGGCGGCCCGCACATCTTCAACCTCGGCCACGGCATCACGCCCGACGCCGATCCAGACAACGTACAACTGATGATCGACACGGTGCGCAGCACCTGACCGCGCCTTTCATCGTTCCAAAAATACTCAAAGAAAACCCGCCCGGCGCAAACGCACCGGGCGGATCTGACTTGGCTCAGTCCAGCCCCATGCAATTCGCGTAATAGGTCACCGTCGCCGGCCAGTCGCTGAACACACCGACCACGCCGACCTTGTCATGCAATGCGTGCAGCATGGTGAAATAATCCGCATCGGTGTCGATCGTGTCCGCCACCGACTGGAAATACCAGCCGCCACCGCCCGTCAGCGGGCCCGAGCGTTCCAGCGTCCAGGTGATGATGTTCAGCCCGGCCTCGCGTGCCGCCGTGGCATAGGGAGACGGCATGATCTCGTCGCCCTCCAGCATCACCAGCATCCACATCGGCGGCGCAGTATAGTTCACACCCTTATCCGCCAACTCCTGCGTCGATGGCTCGAACGTCGCCGGGTCCATGTAGTCGAACCCTTCGACGTCATAACGGTCGTCCAGGTACACCGCCTGCGCGCCGAACTCCGGCTCGTTCTCGATCCAGTAAAGCACGTCATCCAGGTTGAAACTCTGCGGCCACACGTCCGAGGCCGGAACGCCCGCCGCCTTGTACTCGTCGATCATCTTCTGCGCATAGTCTTCCTGGCTGAACCCGTCATGCGGCATCTCCACCGCCGGGCTCTTCAACTCCGGCGTGAACTTCGCGCCCAGGTCGCGGAAGAGCGCTATGGATTCGGCATGGGTCATCAGCGTCCCGCCCTCGACCGCGTAAAGGTCGGTGCGCCACGCCGCGGTGCCGTCCATGTAGTCCTTGACCGTCGTTGCAGACGTGTTCGCCGCGTCCATCTTGCCGGTCAGCGTGCGGAACTCGGTCATCGTGATCTCCGAAGTCCGGCATTCCGCCGTGGCCTCCGTCTCGCCCTCGGCCGGGCTGAACGGAGTCACGCAGGTCCCGGCCAGGTCCGACGCCAGGATATCAGTCGTCGTGTGCAAATCGTTCTGAGCGTGACGGCAGACCAGTTCGTGATCCTTGGTGAAGGTCACGTCGCATTCCAGGATACCCGCGCCCATCCGCGCCGCCGCCTTGTTCGATTCAACCGTATGCTCAGGAAACAAAAGCGGCGCCCCCCGGTGTCCGATCGAGAAATCCGACCGCGCCGGCGTCTGGCCCATGCACGATGCCAGCTTCTCCTTCAGCGGCCCCTCTTCCATCCGGTCGATCAGGTAGGCTGGGCGCGGCCCGTACCCGACCTCTTCGGCAGCCAGCGGTGCGGCCAGCCCGGCAATGGCAAACGGCACCGCGACGAATGTGAAACGGATCATTCTCTATCTCCCATAACGTGTTTTCACCGGCCGGAGGTATCGCCGCTCTTCCAAAGCACTGTGACGGTTTCGCAAAACCTTTGTAACGCGCGGCGTCGCAGTTCCGACATTCCCGATGTCGCATTCCGTCGCGCAAAGCACGCTTCGGGTGCACATTCTTGGACCAGACCCGGAGCGCCCGACCATGAACATCCATTTCCGCGACACGCGCAAGATCGACCCGACACGCGGGCCTGTCCTTGGTGACAACACCCCCAACGATGCCGACCGGATCGAGATCGGACCCACCCAGCTGGCCTTCCGCGAATGGGAAGCCGCAGGTCTTCAATTGCCAGACCTGCAAGCCATGCGCCGCTACCGCTGGGAGCGCCTGACCCGCTTCATCCAGGACCGCGATTATGCCGGGCTGCTGGTCTTCGATCCGCTCAACATACGCTACGCCACCGACTCGACCAACATGCAGCTGTGGAACACCCACAACCCCTTCCGTGCCCTGCTGGTCTGCGCCGACGGATACATGGTGATGTGGGACTACAAGAATTCGCCCTTCCTCAGCACCTTCAACCCGCTGGTGCGCGAACAACGCTCCGGCGCCGACCTGTTCTACTTCGACCGGGGCGACAAGGTGGACGTGGCCGCCGATACCTTCTCGAACGAGGTGCGCCTATTGCTCGCCGAATACGCCCCCGGCAACACACGCCTCGCGGTGGACAAGATCATGCTCCATGGCCTCCGCGCGCTGGAAGCACAGGGCTTCGAGATCATGGAAGGCGAGGAACTGACGGAAAAATGCCGCGCCGTCAAAGGCCCGGACGAGATTCTTGCCATGCGCTGCGCGTCTCACGCATGCGAGACCGCCGTCGCCGAGATGGAGCGCTTCGCCCGCGAGTCTGTCCCGCAAGTGCAGACGAGCGAAGACGATATATGGGCAGTTCTGCACGCCGAGAACATCCGCCGCGGCGGCGAATGGATCGAAACCCGTCTGCTCGCCTCCGGTCCCCGCTCCAACCCGTGGTTCCAGGAATGCGGCCCGCGCATCACCCAACCTAACGAGATCATCTCTTTTGACACAGACCTCGTCGGCAGCTACGGCATCTGCGTCGACATCTCCCGCAGCTGGTGGATCGGCGACGCCAAACCGCGCCCCGACATGATCGACGCCATGCGCCACGCGCACGAGCACATCATGACCAACATGGAAATGCTCAAACCCGGCGTCACCATCCCCGAACTCACCGCAAACGCCCATGTGCTCGACGACAAGTTCCAGGCCCAGAAATACGGCTGCCTCATGCATGGCGTCGGGCTTTGCGACGAATGGCCCCTCGTGGCCTACCCCGACAAGGCCGTCGAGGGCGCGTTCGACTACCCGCTGGAACCCGGCATGACCCTATGCGTCGAGGCGCTGGTAAGCGAGGTTGGCGGCGATTTCTCGATCAAACTCGAGGACCAGGTGCTGATCACCGAGACGGGCTTCGAAAACCTGACGAAATACCCCTTCGACTCCGCCCTGATGGGCGAGGTCTGAGGCCTCAGCTGTCCGGCGGCATGTCGTAGAATCCCAGCGACTGCACCGTGTAGGTTTCCTTTTCCTCCACGTTCGGCGTCACCACGAGTTCCAGCGCCAGGGTAAAGCGCGGGGTGTCGATGTCCTTGTCCCCAACCACCTGAAAGTTCAGCTGCGCCACCTTCCCCGGCGGCAAGACCGTCGCATATTTGGGATCGCTCGCATTGCAGTATTGCAGGTAGCCCTCGCCATAGCAGGTGCGCAGACCAGACCAGTTTCCCTTGGGTTCCATGAACCCACCCTGACCATCCGCGATCGAGATCGACTTCGGCAGATACGACAGGGCAATGGTGTTCTCAGTCGTGTTCTTGAACCGCATCGCAAAAGTCGCCTCACCTTTGGATGTCGAGTAGATCAAGCTCGAAACCTCGGCTTCATAGACATCCGACGAATATCTGCGTGACGGTTCCGCCAAGCTCTGCTGTTGCACGCTTGCCTGTCCACCCCCGCTGTCCATGACGACAACCTGCGTCGTCGCTGTCTCGCTGTCGCCCGCCTGAGCAAACCCGCATGCCGCCCGGCTGCGCATGGCCATCATCTGCGCCACGCTGCCGACGCTGGGAAATTCCGACCTCGCGGTGGCAAACAGCCGCCCGTCCTGGGTGCTGATCATCCGCGCCTGGACCTTCACCTGCTCGCCAAACTGGATGAGCGAGCCTGTTACCAGCGCATCGACTCCCTCGATCTCGCCCAACCGTTTCGCAGCGTCCGGCGCGATGGTGCCGTCGAACACCAGTTCCATCTCGCGGAAAATTGCACTCAGCTGCGACCGCTCGATGATGTCGATCTTGCCTTCACCCGCGTTGAAAAGACTGTCCACGATGAACTCGCTCACGTAATTCGACAGGTCCGAACAGGTGCCGTCGCTATGGGTGAAGGTCGAAATGCCGATCGTGGCCGTCCCGTCGCTGCGGGTCCGCTCCACGATCTGGTTCGAAATCTCGTCCAGGCTGTCATCCACCGACGAGGCCGCCTGCGCCCCTCCGGCCAGCCCCGCGAGCACCAGCGCAACCACTGCGTCCTTCCATCCCATCGTCAGTCCCCTTTGCAATTCCGATTGAAAATATCCGTCTGCCTAAGCTGTTCGTCGAAGCCGCGCAGCGCCATGTCCACCGCGCTCACGGCCCCGGTCGGACCCTTGCCCGATCCTTTCAAAACGATCCGCTCCGGCCCGCCGTCTCCGGCCAGCACCACCGATCCGTCAAAAAGATGCCCCTCGAACCCGTGACTTGTTTCTTCTTCCGGCACGGTATTGGCCGTGGCTTGCACACGCTTCACGGTAACGCCGGCGCAATCGAGCCGCTCCAGCTGTTCGGAAACACGCACCGCCACATCCCGTTCCAGCGCCGTCACCGCCGGTTCCTCTTCTGCGGGGGCGGGCACAGGCGCGTCTGCGCCTTCATCTGTCACCGTCCCTTCGACCTCTACGGCCGCCTCGGACGTTGTTCCGCTCTGTCCGCCGGTCCCGTTTGACCCGGCCAGGGTGGTCTTCGAGATGCCACCGTCTCTGGTGGGCTCTGACGCCATGAACCCGAACCTGTCATTCAATTCGAAAAGCCCGACAAGGCCGCCCACCATGGCACTGGCCAGGATGACCGACTTGGCAAGAAAAGAGGTGTTGGGCATGTCAGCGCGTATCACTTTTGAACTATGCGGCCACCATGACACAGCCCCGGAAGTCGGGCAATAACCCAACGAAACGAACCGCTTCGTTGCACATGGCTGGACACGAGGGACACCGTGGCGCGCCTGACGCATCCTGTCACATTCGCGAGACGGCCCTGAAACAGGGCTTTTGATCGAGCACCGATCCGCCATCTTTGAAGCAACCGAAAGGATCACCCATGCCGACCGAACGCTTCACTTTCCAAGGCCATGACGGGCATGAGCTCGCCGCCCGGCTCGACCTGCCCGAAGGCCCGCACCTGGCCACCGCGCTCTTTGCGCATTGCTTCACCTGTTCCAAGGACATTCCCGCTGCGCGCCGCATCGCGGCCCGGCTGGCGGGGGCCGGCATCGCCGTGCTGCGCTTCGATTTCACCGGATTGGGCCATTCCGAAGGCGAGTTCGAGAACACTTCCTTCACCTCGAATGTCGAGGATCTTGTGTTGGCAGCCAACGCACTGGCGGCCCGCGACATGCCGCCCAGCCTGCTGGTCGGCCACTCCCTCGGCGGCGCCGCCGTTCTGGCGGCCGCGTCCCGCATCGACAGCGTCCGCGCCGTGGCCACCATCGCCGCGCCCTTCGATCCCGGCCACGTCACCCACAATTTCGACGGCGCGCTCGAAAAAATCGCGGCCGACGGCGCCGCCGAAGTCGAACTGGGCGGCCGCCCCATCCGCATCGGTCAGAAATTCGTCGAGGATGTCCGCGCCGAAAATCTCGCCCCCCGCATTGCCGGCCTCAAACGTGCGCTTCTGGTGCTGCACGCCCCGCTTGATGAAACCGTCGGCATCGACAACGCCACCGAGATCTTCAAGACCGCGAAGCACCCGAAAAGTTTCGTCACCCTCGACAGCGCCAACCACCTGATCACCGATCCCGGCGATGCCGAATACGCCGCAGGCGTGATCGCCGCCTGGGCGCAGCGCTATCTCGACCTCAAGCGCCCCGCGCCGCCCCCCGGGGCGCCCGAAGGCGTCGTGCGTGTTTGCGAAGTGGACCCCGACGGCTTCCTGCAGGACATACATGCGGGACCGGAGCACCATGTCCGCGCCGACGAGCCCGAGGCCTATGGCGGCACCGACCGCGGCATGAGCCCCTATGGCTTTCTCGCCTCGGGCCTTGGCGCCTGCACGTCGATGACCATTCGCATGTATGCCCGTCGCAAAGGCTGGCCGCTGGATCACGTTTCGGTCGACGTAACCCATGACAAGGTCCATGCACAGGATGCCGATGGCAGCAGCCCGGCCAAGATCGACAGCTTCATTCGCACCATTCGCCTCAAGGGGGATCTCAACGACGACCAGCGCCAGCGCCTGCTCGAGATTGCGGACAAATGTCCCGTTCACCGGACGCTTGAAAACGCGTCGAAGATCGAAACCCGGCTGGCCGACTCGGACACCAGGCCTCAGCCCGAGCGGGCGTAGTGCTCCACCATCGCCGTCAGGTCCTCCAGCGGCGTCGCGGCATTCACGTAGGCCCGCGCGTTGGCACACAACCCAAAGATCGACCCGTCCGAAAAGAACGACGTGTTCGTGACGAACAGGATCGGGATTCCGGGATGCCGCGCCTCGGCCTCGTCGGCGATCGAAAACGCGCTGCTGCGCGTCAAAAGAAGGTTCAGGATGATCAGGTCACAGGGCTGTGCGTTCAGCGCGTCCAGCGCTCCCGCCTGATCCTGCTCCAGGCGCACGCGCATACCCTGCCGTTCAAGGTGCTTTTGCCGAACGCAGCCAAGCGACGCGTCGCTCTCCACGATGAGCACGTTGAGTTGATCTTTTTCCACTTTTAACTTCTTCTATTCGCTAACCGTGCGCAACTCGCGCCCGGTCTGGTTCTTAATGAAAAATTAATAAACCGTTAAATACGCAAACAAATCTTAAAGGATTCAAGGGTTTCGAAGGTGACGTAACGTCCGCACTCCGTGGTACACGACAGGTATACAAAATATGTTACACCCAAATCTGCCGCCCGGTCCAGTTTTACCTCTCGCGCCGCGCGTCCCCGTGTCGGAACACACAAGGGAAACCCCAACGGCCCGAATGCGTTAATCCCCTGATATTGAATAGCACACCCTCCGAATACAGGTTTTCCGGACTGTCCACGGCCAGCCCCTTGCTGCACTCTCACGCGAAAAAGGAAGTACTGAATGATCCGCTGCCTCGCCCTCGCCCTGTCGCTCTGCACCGCCACCACCGCCTATGGTCAAAGTTGCGGCGGCTCCTTTGCCGGCTTCGTCGACGCCCTGCGGCAAGAGGCGATCGCCCGCGGCCACGCACCCGACAGCGTGAACAGCTTTTTCGCCTCGGTGCGTCAGGACCAGAGCGTCTTGCAAGCCGACCGTCGCCAGGGCGTGTTCCAGAAACCCTTCACTGACTTCGCCCGCCGCCTGATCAGCGCGAACCGGCTCAACACCGGTCGTGCCAAGTCGCAGCAGTTCGATGCCGTCTTCGACCGAATCGAGGCCGAGTACGGCGTGCCGCGCGGCGTGCTGCTGGCCTTCTGGGCGTTCGAGACCGACTACGGCGGCTTCCAAGGCGACTACAACACGCTGAACGCGCTGGTCACCCTGTCGCATGACTGTCGCCGACCCGAGCTTTTCCGCCCCCAGGTTTTTGCCGCCCTGGAACTCTACGAGATGGGCAATTTCGACCCCGTGCGCACCACCGGTGCCTGGGCCGGGGAAATCGGCATGGTCCAGATGCTGCCGCAGGATATCATCGACAACGGCGTCGACGCTGACGGCGACGGAGTGGTCAACCTCAAGACCTCCGCCCCTGACGCTCTCATGTCGGGCGGCAAAATGCTACAACATCTCGGCTGGCGCGCGGACGAGCCATGGTTGCAGGAAGTCGACGTGCCCGATGATCTCGACTGGTCCAAGACAGGCCTGCGCACGACGCTGCCCGCCTCCGAATGGGCCGCGATGGGCGTCACTCCCCGCCACGGCCAGATCCGCGGTGACCTGCCCGCCAACATCCTTCTGCCGCAGGGCCGCAACGGCCCGGCCTTCCTCGCCTATCCCAATTTCAACGTTTATTTCGAGTGGAACCAAAGCTACGTCTACGTGCTGACCGCCGCCTATTTCGCCAACCGGCTGGAAGGCGCGCCGGTCTTCGACGCAGGCAATCCCGATCCGGGCCTTTCCGGCGCGCAGATGAAACGTCTTCAGGAAAAGCTCGCCGCGCGCGGCTATGACGTGGGCGGGGTCGACGGCATCCTGGGCTCCGGCACCCGCGCCGCCGTTCAGGACGTGCAGCAGGAACTTGGGATGCCTGCCGATGCCTGGCCCACCCCCGCGCTTCTGAACGCCCTATGACGCCACGCCGCGCGTTCGAGATCTTTCTTACCGCCCCGCCTGGCCTCGAACTCGCCCTCAAGGACGAGGCGCAGGCCGCGGGCTTCGCCAAGCCCAAGGCCACCCCCGGTGGCGTGCGTTTTCGCGGCCATTGGCATGACGTCTGGCGCGCCAATCTCACCTTGCGCGGTGCGGGCCGGGTGCTCGCCCGTGTTACACGCTTTCAGGCGATGCATCTCGATCAGCTCGAAGCCCGCACGCGCGCGATCGACTGGGCGGGCCTCCTGCGCCCCGACATGCCCGTGACCGTCGAGGCCATCACGCGCAAATCAAAGATCTACCACCAAGGCGCCGCCGCCGAACGCGTCGCCCGCGCCATCCATCAGGTCACCGGCGCGCCGCTCGAAGGCGACGACCCTGTGCGCGTCCAGCTGCGGATCGAAGACAACCAGTGCCTGCTCAGCCTCGACACCTCCGGCGACCCGCTCCACCGCCGCGGCCAGAAACCTTTCGTCGGCAAGGCGCCCATGCGCGAAACCCTCGCCGCTCTTTTCCTGCGCCAATGCGGCTATACCGGCACCGAGCCGGTGCTGGACCCGATGTGCGGCTCAGGCACATTCCTGCTGGAGGCCGCGGACATCGCCCTCGGTCGCGCCCCCGGCCGTGACAGACCCTTTGCCTTCGAGCGTTTCGCCAATTTCGATGCAAACGTATGGCAGTACATGAAAGGCGGCCAAACTGACACCGAAACCACCCTTCACTTCCATGGCAGCGACCGAGACGCGGGCGCCGTCACCGGCGCGCGGGCCAACGCCGAAAACGCCGGCCTCGGCGACCTAATCACGATCTCGCACCACGCCTTCAGCGACCTTCAGCGCCCCGACGGCCCGCCTGGCCTCGTCATGGTGAACCCACCCTACGGCACCCGCATCGGCGAGCGAAAACAACTCTTCGGCCTCTACGGCGCCCTCGGCAAGACCCTCGCGGACCGGTTCACCGGCTGGCGCGTCGGCCTCGTCACTACCGATGCCAGCCTCGCCAACGCCACCGCCCTGCCCTTCGCCGACCCCGGCCCGCCCGTCGCCCATGGCGGCCTTCGGATCACCCTCTGGCAAACCGGCGCTCTGCCCTGAGGCTTTAACCAAGGTCACGCACTTGGCTTTACTTTTTGGTAAGAAAAGCGCATCATATTTGTAATGCGGAAGTTGTCTTTCAGGTGAACCACCAAAGACGTGACCCCGCGAAGTTGCTGCTTCGCGGGGTCTTTCTTTGTCAGGGTATCAAAGCCCTATCCAAAGTCGAATGATCGTCACGACCAGCGTTCCCGCTGCAAGAACGACCATCCATTTGCGGAAGGTGTTTTCCTTCAGTTGAACCACCTCCTCTCACTGCAAAGGATTGCAGCGAGACCAGACCTACCGGGCGAAAGTTCTTAAAATCTTAAGGACAGGCGGCTCACGCCACCATCTGCTCCGCCTTCTTCAGGTCGACCGACACAAGCTGACTGACGCCCTGCTCGCCCATCGTCACCCCGAACAGGCGGTCCATCCGGCTCATCGTCACCGCGTGGTGCGTGATGATCAGGAACCGCGTCTCGGTCCGGCGGCACATTTCGTCGAGCAGATCACAGAACCGCCCCACATTGGCATCGTCCAAGGGCGCGTCCACCTCGTCCAGCACACAGATCGGCGCCGGGTTGGCCAGGAACACCGCAAAGATCAGCGCCAACGCGGTCAGCGTCTGCTCGCCCCCCGACAGCAGGCTCAGCGTCGCCAGCTTCTTGCCCGGAGGCTGGCACATGATCTCCAGCCCCGCCTCCAGCGGGTCGTCGCTTTCGACCATCACTAGGTTCGCCTCGCCGCCTCCGAACAGATGCTTGAACAGCATCGAGAAGTTCGAGTTCACCTGCTCGAACGCCGTCAGCAACCGCTCGCGTCCTTCGCGGTTCAGCGACGCGATGCCGTTGCGCAGGGTGCGGATCGCTTCCTCGAGATCGGACTTCTCATTGACCAGCGTGTCGTGCTCTTCCTGTACCTCGCGGGCGTCTTCCTCGGCGCGCAGATTCACCGCGCCCAACGCATCGCGCTGGCGTTTCAGGCGGTTCACATCGGCCTCGATCGCCTCCGAGGCGGGCATCGTCTCGGGATCGGCCTGCAACGTCTCCAGCAGATCCTCGGGCGAGCACTCCAACTCCTCCTCGATCCGCGCAGCGGCCTGTCCTTGAGTCTCCCGCGCGGCTTCCGCCCGCGCCTCGGACCGCGCCCGCGCCTCGCGCGCCTCGCCGGCCAGCCGCTCGGCATCACGCTCGTTCGCCACAGCTTCACGCGCCACGCCTTCGGCGTTCGACAGCGTGTCGGCCGCCTCGGCCCGCCGTGCCTCTGCCTTGGATATGTCCGCGCTCAACTCCTCGCGCTTGGCGGCCAGTTCACCCGGTCTCGCCCCGGCCTCGACCAACTCCGCTTCGCTGGCTTCCTTGCGTTCGGCCAGTTCCGCGCTGCGCGTCTTCGCCGTTTCCAGCCGGTGCCGCCAGCCCGACAATTCCTTGGTCACTTCCTGGCTGCGCTTCAGACGCGCCTCGCCTTCGCGGCGCAGCTCGTCATGGGCCGAGCGCTTGGACATCATCGTCATCCGCGCCGCCTCGACCGTCATCTTGACGTCTTCCACCTCGGCGCGCGCGGTGTCCAGATCACCCAGATCGCCCATCGCCTTCTCGGCCTCGGCCAGAGTCTTGCGCGCGGCCAGCGCCTCCTCCTCGTGGCGCTTCACCGCCAGCCCGAGGCTTTCCAGCTTGGACCCCGCCAGACTCCGCTCCGCCTCAGCCCGGCTCAGCGCCCGGTTTGCCTCGGCCACCTTGCCATCCGCCGTCCGGCGCGCCTCTCGTGCCGCCTTGTCCGCTTCGGTCAACTCCACCAGCCGCGCTTTCAGCGTCTCGTGCGCCCGCTGCGCGCCCTCGGCCCGCGCGGTGGCGTGGGACAATTGCTGCTTCAATTCCTCCAGCCGGTTCAGCTGTTCCAGCCGCAGCGCGGCCGCCGACGGCGCATCCTCGGCCCAGGCGCGGTACCCGTCCCAACGCCACAAATCACCCTCGACGCTGACCAACCGCTGACCCGGCTTCAACAAGGCCTGCAATCGCGGCCCGTCATCCGGATCCACCAGCCCGATCTGCGCCATCCGCCGCGCCAGAACGCCCGGCACGTTCACATGGGCACCCAAAGCAACGACGCCATCAGGCAAGGTCTGCGCCTGCGGATAGCCTTCCAGCGGCAGCCAGCCCGACGGCCCGTCCGCATCCACCTCCGGCGCCCGCAAATCATCGGCCAGCGCCGCGCCCAGCGCCTTTTCATAGCCCGAGGCCACCTGCACCGCGTCAAGGATCTGCCCGCCCTCGGCGGTGTCCCTTTCCAAGAGCCGCGCCAGCGCGGACACCTCCGCCGACAGGGCACTCACCTCGCCCTCGGCCTCGGAGCGTTCGGCCCGCGCATCCGCCTCGCGCCCTTGCGCATCGGCCCGCGCGTCGTCTGCTGCGGTCAACGCTGTTTCGGCTGCCTGCGCCGCCTCGGTTGCGTCCTTCTCGGCCGTCTCGGCGGCCTCGAACTCTTCACTGGCCCGCGTCACGGTGTACTGCGCCGCTTCCACCGCGTCCTTGGCCCGCGCCGCCTCGGCATCCGCCCGGTCGCGGGTCTTGCGGCTGTCGTCCACCAACCTTTGCGCCGACTGGTGCCGCGCGGCCAGCCGTGCAACATCCTCGGTCAGCTCCGACAGTTCGGTTTCCCGCGCCTGCAACACTTGGCTGGCATCCGCCGCCTCGGCGCTCGCCGATCCCAGCTTGTCGCCATGCCCCTCTGCCGCCTTGGCCAGTTCCTGCGCTTCCCATTCCAGCCGTTCGATCGTTTCGCCGGCGTCGCGGTTCAGACTGTCCTCGCGCTCCATGTCGCGGGCCAACTGCTCGATCCGGGATTGCAGCGTCTCGATCCGGTCCTTGGCCGCGGCCTCCTGCTCGGCCAGCGTATCCCGGCTCACTTGCAACCGCTGCAACACCGCCGCCGCAATCGCCTCTTCCTCGCGCAGGGGCGGCAGCGCCTCGTCGGCCCGCGCCCGCAGCCTTGCCGCCTCACGCGCCGCCGCCTCGGCCCGCGCCGCATCGCTCGTCCGCTCGGTCAGTTCGGTCTGCGCATTGGCCCGCGCCAGATCCGCTTCCTTCCAACGGCGATAAAGCAGCAAGCCCTCGGCCTGCCGCAACTCCTCGCCGATCTGCCGGTACCGCGCGGCCTGCTTGGCCTGCCGCGCCAGCTGCGCCAGTTGCGTCGCCAACTGTTCGATCACGTCATCGACGCGCGCAAGGTTGCTTTCCGCTCCCTTCAGCTTCAGCTCCGCCTCATGCCGCCGCTGGTAGAGGCCCGAAATCCCCGCCGCCTCTTCCAGAATGCGCCGCCGCGCCGTCGGCTTGGCGTTGATGAGTTCCGAGATCTGCCCCTGCCGCACCAGCGCCGGCGAATGTGCTCCGGTCGAGGCATCGGCAAACAGCATCTGCACGTCCCGCGCCCGCACGTCCTTGCCATTCACCTTGTAGGCGCTGCCCACATCCCGCGTGATCCTCCGGATGATTTCCAGGTGATCGGCATCGTTGAACCCCGCCGGCGCCAGCCGGTCGGAATTGTCCAGATGGATGCTCACCTCGGCAAAGTTGCGCGCGGGCCGCGTGGCCGCACCGGCAAAGATCACATCCTCCATCCCGGAACCCCTCATCGAGGTCGGCCGGTTCTCCCCCATCACCCAGCGCAGCGCCTCCAAGAGGTTCGACTTGCCACACCCGTTCGGCCCCACCACACCGGTCAGACCGTCCTGGATGAACAGGTCGGTCGGGTCGACGAAGCTCTTGAACCCTGTCAATCTCAGCTTGGTGAACTGCACGGCACGTGTCCCTCTGGTCGGGCCGGCTTGATTATAGGATATGATTCCGGCCTTGGGAGAACATGCAAGCGCACGACCTTGGGCCCTGTCAACGCAAAACCCCTGCATATGGCGCGCACAGTGCACTTATCCACAAGATATTGACATGAGCAGGCGGGTCAGGCGGTCCGCGGGGCGACAAAAGTCCCGCAGACCGCCCACGTTTTCTTGACGCGTCACACGCCCGATTCCATACCTATGATCAGGCCGACGCGCTGTCCGCCACGCGATCCCGGGGAGAGTCACGATGAGATTGCCAATCACTGCCGCCCTCATGCTGGCCGCGACACCGGCGCTGGCCCACCACCCCTTGGGCGGCCTGCCGATGCAAACCTTCGCCGACGGTCTACTCTCGGGCGTCGGACATCCCCTGCTGGGCTTCGACCACCTGTTCTTCGTCATCGCCATGGGCGTCGCGGCCCGGTTCACGGCGCGGCCCCTCGCGGCGCCCGCGGCCTATATCGCCGCGATGCTTGGCGGTTGCCTGATGATGTCAGCAGGGCTCACCCTGCCGCTGATCGAAACCGTCATCATATTCTCGCTGCTGGTCACCGGCGGCCTTGTCCTGTCCGGTCGCACCCTGCCGTCACCTGCGCTCGTCACGCTCTTCGCCGGGTTCGGCCTGTTTCACGGCGCGGCCTTCGCCACCGCCCTCACCGCGCAGGAGGCGGGCGCGGGCGCACCGGTCCTCATGGGCTACCTGGTCGGCCTCGGCGCGCTGCAATACGCTCTTGCCCTCGCCGCCGGGTGGCTCGTGGCCAAGCCGCTCGGCGCGCGCCATGCGCATTCCGTCAACGCCCGCCTCGTCGGCGCCATGGTCGCGGGCGTCGGCCTCTTTCTCGCGCTCGAGCGCATCGAGGCCCCGCTCGTCGCCGCCCTTGCCGGCTGACCAAGCAGGATCACCCCATGTCAAACCCGATTGCCCTTCTTGTTGCCGGCCTCGCCGCCGGGGCCGGTCTCGGCGCACTGGTCACGGCGACGGTGATCGACCGCCCGGCCATGTCCAAGGCGGCGATGTCCGGCGACATGGCCCACGACCACTCAGCCCATGACCACGGACAGGGCAACGCCATGCACGACCACCAGATGGTCGAGGCAGGCGATCCCGCCCCCACCCTCGCCATCAAACTTCATCCCGACGGCCCGCAAAGCCGCAACCTGCACATCATGACCACGAACTTCACCTTCGACCCCGAAGGCGTGAACGGCGACCATCGCTCCGGCCACGGTCACGCCCATGTCTACATCAACGGCGTCAAGCAGCCCCGCGCCTACAGCCCCTGGGTGCAACTGGACGCCCTGCCCATAGGCACGCACGAGATCCGCGTGACGCTCAACGCCAACACCCACGGCCATCTCGCCACGGACGGCATACCGATCGAGGCCGTGACGACCGTGACCATAGACTAGACAGCCCGCCATGCTCATCGTCGAAATCGCCAAACCCTCCAGCCCCGGCCCCCGCGCCCTCCTGGAACAAAGCCATGCCATGATGCGCGACCTCTTCCCGCCCGAGGACAACTATTTCCTGGACCTCGAAGAGCTGCGCGGCCCCGATATCCGCTTCTACGCCGCGCGCGATGGGGCCGAGACGCTGGGCACCGGGGCGCTGGCCCTCAAGCGGGGCTATGCCGAGGTGAAATCCATGTTCACGTCAGAGGCCGCCCGCGGCCGGGGCGTGGCCGCCGCGATCCTGCGCGCGCTGGAAGATGAGGCGCGGGGCGAAGACATCACCGTCCTGCGCCTGGAAACGGCCGAGGCGCTCGACGCCGCCATCCGCCTTTACGAACGCCATGGCTTTACCCGGCGCGGCATCTTCGGCGATTACCGTCCGAACGCCACCAGCGTCTACATGGAAAAGGTCCTGTCGCCGGTGGCGGCTCAGAACGGGTAACAGATCAACTCACCGCCACCGGCGTCCAACTCGAACGCATCGCATTCAAGATACGGCTCGCGCTGTCGTGGCACCAGGGCACCCGCCCCGCAATCCAGCGTGGCCCACATCATCGCCTGATCTCCACTCAGCCGGTCCACCCGGCACCCGCTGACCCGCTCGATGGCCAGCATGGCGGGCACGCCCACGCTGGCCAGCCGCATGGCGGGTCGCGGGTTCAAGCGGATCGCTTCGGCGCGCCGCCCCGCCACGCGAATGTCAAAGACCGACGCGCCCACCTGTACCCGCACCGGCGCGACCCCGGAAAACTTCGGGCCGGGCGTCCCGCAGGCCCCCAGGACCAGAAAAATCAAAAGCATCCTGAGCATGGTCCCAGCTTGCCCGCCACAAGGTTAAGAAATCATGAGCGCCGAAGCCCACGCCGGGCGCCCTAACGCACTTCCACCGCAAAAGGTTTCACGCGCTAAGCCTCAATTTTTCAATAGTTTTTCGGAACGACTTGCACCCCCCGCCGCGTTGTCCCTGCAGAACAGAAATGAACAGGAGCTCTACAATGAAACTCTTTGGAACCACCGCCATCGCAATGGCACTCGCAGCAACCACCGCGTTTGCCCAAAGCGACTCGAACACCGAGATGGATACCGACACCCAGAACACCCAAGTCGAATCCAACTCCGAAATGGATACGGCCAATGACGCCGCCACCGAGAGCAGCAGCGACGCTCAAGACGAGCAGTCGGCCGTGAACGAAGACACGTCCGACATGGACACCGAGCAATCGGCCATGAACGACAGTGACAGCGGCATGAGCTGGGACAAGTCCAGCGAAGAAATGGGTCAGATGCAGGGTGAACTGATCCGCAGCCGCGACATCACCGGCGGTGCCGTCTACACCACCAACGAGGCCAACGACGAAGGCGAAGGCTGGGACATGACGGAGTATGACGAAGTCGACTCGGAATGGAACCAGATCGGCGAGATCGAAGACCTCGTCATGTCGCAAGACGGCAAGCTGACCGGAATCGTCGTCGAAGTCGGCGGTTTCCTAGACATCGGTGACAAGCACGTTCTGCTGTCGGTGAAAGACGCCAAGCTCGTTCCCGTCGACAACATGAGCTACACCTTCGTGACTCGTTTCAACGAAGAAGACATCGAAGCCATGAACGGCGTCGACGAAGCCTTCTGGAACTAAGCCGAGACATATCTCGCTTTTGCCGCCGCCCCTTGCCGGGCGGCGGTTTGCGTTTGCGCAACTGCTGGGCCTAAAAGCTCTTCCAAAGCTGGTGCGCCACGAATCCCGCGCGCATCGCGCCAGTCTTCACCGCCTTGAACGGCACGCGCCTGAGGTCACTCAACGGCACCGGCAGGTCCGCCGGATCCCCGCCCGCGATCAGTTCCGCCATAGATTGCCCGAACACCGTCCCGGTCGTGATCCCCCGCCCGTTGTATCCGATGGGCGTCAGCACCCCGGGTGCCAGCCGGATGATCCGCGGCAAGTGATCGGGCGTCATCGCGATCTGCCCGTGCCAGGCCTCCTCAAAGGTCACCGGTCCCAGCTCGGGAAAGAGCCGCTCCAGCCGTTTCGCCGCCCAGCGGCGTGACAGGCCCCGCCCGGCCTTGCCCACAACCGGACCCATCGACCCCAGAACAATCCGTCCCCGCAAGTCCCGTCGCAGGCTGGTCATGATCGTCCCGGTGTCCCAGACCCCTTGCCGCTCCGGCAGCACATGCGCCATGTCGGCCCCCAGCGGCGGCGTCGCTAATTGAAAGAATTCGATCGTGGTGAAGATATCGCGCAGCCCGGGCCACAGAGCGTCGGTATAGGCATTCGTCGCCAGCACCACGTGCCGCGCCCGCACCGTGCCCCGGTCCGTTTCGACGATCCATGCCTCCCCGTCGCGTCGCAGCGCCGTCGCCCTCACGCCGGCATGCACTACCGCGCCAGCGCCCTGCGCCGCCCGCGCCAACCCGCGCACATATCCCATCGGGTTTACCGTCCCGGCACGATGATCCAACAACCCGCCGTGAAACGCCCGCGTGCCCGTCCGCTCGGCCACCACCTCGCGCGACAAAAGCTCTACCGGAGCGCCCAGCCGTTGCCATTCCTCGTAGCGCTCCCGCAGGCCGCGCATGCCCTTTGCTGCATGGGCCGCATGAATGGTCCCCGTCCGCGTCACCTCGCACCGCATCTGGTGCGTCTCGATCAGGTCGAACACCTGCCCCGGCGCGTCCCCGAACCGCTCGATGAACCGCGGCCCATAGGTGCCGCCCAACAGCTTGCGCACCTTGTCCGGCGGGTACCACACACCGGCATTCACCAGCCCCACGTTGCGCCCCGACCCGCCAAACCCGATCCGCTCGGCCTCCAGCACATGCGCCTGCATCCCCTTTTCGGCACAGTAAAGCGCGGTCGCCAACCCGGTATAGCCGCCCCCCACGATGGCCACGTCCGTCACCGCGTCGCCCCGCATCGGCGAGCCGCTCTCCGGCTCCTCCGCCGAATGGTCCCAAAGGGATATGCCGGGTATGTGCCCTGTCACAGATGTCCTCTCATAGCCCGCCATGCCGCGGCACCGTGAAACGCGGATGCAACAACGTCAATATCGCACCGCCCCCGCGCAGCCTCACCGCGCTCAACGTGCGCGAGAAATAAAAATTGGCCGATTGGCGATTCTGTGAGACGATTTTCCTCTGATGTGCGCGAAACCGGAACAGCGTCCGCACCCAAGGGAGGAATTGCAGATGAACCTGAGACCAGACCCAACCTTCTACCCGACCCCAAAAATGGCGATGGAGGCCCCCGCCGAGAAACTCGCCTTCACCCTCATGCTCAGCCCCGACGGCAGCCAGCCCGACGGCCTCGCCGTGGTCGACGTCGACCCAAGTTCCAAGACCTACTCCCAGATCGTCCACCAGGTGATCATGCCCAACAAAGGCGACGAGTTTCACCATTTCGGCTGGAACGCCTGTTCCTCGTCCCTCTCGCCGCTATCCGGTCACGCCTTCCTGGAACGGCGCTACCTGATCATTCCCGGCATCCGCTCCTCGCGGATCTACGTGATCGACGTCAAGGAACCGCTCAAGGCCAAGATCCACAAGATCATCGAGCCCGAGGACGTTTTCGAAAAAACCGGCTATTCCCGCCCCCACACGATCCATTGCGGTCCCGAAGGCATCTATGTCTCCACCCTGGGCGGCGGCGGCAAGGACGGCACCGACGGCCCTCCGGGCATCTTCATCATGGATTGCGAGACGTTCGAGATCCTCGGCCGTTACGAGATGGACCGCGGCAAGCAGGACAAGCACTACGATTTCTGGTGGAACCTGCCGCGCGATTACATGGTCAGCTCGGAATGGGGCCTGCCGCCGCAATTCGAGAACGGCATCGTCGCCGAGGATCTGCTGAGCAACAAGTACGGCCACTCGATCCACTTCTGGAACCTGCGCCAGCGCAAGAATGTCCAGACGATCGACCTCGGCGAAAACCACCAGATGGCGCTGGAAATCCGCCCGGCGCACGACCCGGCCAAGGATTACGGCTTTTGCGGCGTCGTGGTCGACACCACGAACCTGCAAGGCTCGATTTTCACATGGTGGCAAAAGGACGACGGCACCTTCGAGGCAAAGAAAACCCTCACAATCGACCCGCGCCCCGAGAAACCGGAAAACCTGCCGCCCCTCCTGCAGGGGTTCGAGGCCGTACCGCCACTGGTCACCGACATCGACCTCAGCCTCGACGACAAGTATCTCTACGTCGCCTGCTGGGGCTTGGGCGAGATGCACCAATACGACGTGTCCGACCCGTTCAACCCGACGCTCGCCGGCAAGGTCGAACTGGGCGGCATCGCCCGGGGCACGAAGCACCCCAACGGCCAGCCTTTCGCCTACGGTCCGCAAATGGTCGAGATCAGCCGCGACGGCAAGCGCGTCTACTGGACCAACTCGCTCTATTCCACGTGGGACGACCAGTTCTACCCGGATGACGAAGGCGGCCAGATGGTCATGGCCAATGTCGGCGAAAACGGCGGGCTGGAATTGGACAAGGATTTCTACCTGTCCTTCCCCGAAGGCTACCGCAGCCACCAGATCCGGCTCGAGGGCGGCGACTGCTCCACCGACAGCTTCTGCTACCCGTCGGTCTGATCCATGCGAAACGGCGTCCCGGGCTTGATCCGGGACCTCGTTTCCAAAGGCGCGAGGCCCCGGGTCAAGCCCGGGGCGGGTATTCCGCATGACCGCTGACATTTCCACAATGGCGGCCCTGTGGTGGGCCGTCCTCGCTTCGGGACTCTACCACGGCGTCAATCCCGGCATGGGCTGGCCCCTCGCCGTGTCCTCCGCCCTGATGGAACGCCGCCAATCGAGCCTCTTCCAGGCGCTCGCCGCGCTCGCCTTGGGCCACCTCGCGGCGATGACAGCAATCCTCCTGCCTTTCTCGGCGCTCCTGTGGCTGGCCGAATGGCAAACCGCCCTCCAGACCGGCGCGGCGCTCTTGGTCATCGCCCTGGGCATCTACCTGTTGATCAACCGCCGCCACCCGCGCTTTCTCGCCCGAGTCCCGCCCTCGCGCCTCGCCCTCTGGTCCTTTCTGGTCGCCATGGCCCACGGCGCCGGGCTGATGCTGGTGCCGATCTACCTCGGCATCTGCGAAACCGCCGAAGCCGGCCACACCGCCGCCGACACCCTGATGCGCGGCACGCTCTCCACCGCGCTGCTGGTTGCCCTTGCCCATACCGCCGCCATGATCCTTTCCGGCGGCGCGCTGGCGCTTGGCACCTACCATTGGCTCGGCCTGAAATTCCTTCAGAAATCATGGTTCAACCTCGATGTCCTCTGGGCGCTCAGCCTCATCCTCGTCGGCCTCCTCGCCCTCCTGATGACCCACTGACGCCTTGCATTTTCACTGTTCCAAAAATACTCAAACTCCAACGCCCCCAACCCGGAGCCTCCAAATGCCCAAAACGCGCCTCCTCACCGAATTCGGCATCGGCTCGTCCCTGCGCCACCGCGACTACACCGCCGCCGCGCGCCGCGCGCTTCAGGATGCTCTCTGGCGCAACTCCATCAACCTCGCGGAACTCTTTGGCCAACCCAAGGAGTCGATGATCATCGACGTGGAAATCGCCGCACCCGACCCCGGCGCCGTCGACACCAAGGCGCTCGCGGACGTCTTCCCCTACGGCCAGGTCACCGTCACCGCTCACAAGGGCGGCCTCGACGTGCCCCGCCCCAACGGCGAGCCCACTGTTGTCGTCAACGCCGCCATCAATGTCAGCCTGAACCTGGAGCCCGCCCAATGACCGATCACCGCTTCATCATCGAAATGGGCATGGGCAACGACCAGTACGGGATGGATTACCAAAAGGCCGCCGCCCGCGCGATCGAAAGCGCGATCCGCCGCTCCGCCATCCCGATGTATTCCACAACCGCGCTCGACCCCTCGCAGATGCGCGTGCAGGTCACCATCGGCGTGCAGGACCCCGACAAAATCGACACGGACGCGCTCGCCACTTGCCTGCCGCGCGGAAACGCCACCGTCACCGCAACGTTCGGCGGCCACAACGTAGTGAACCCCGACACCGGCGACACCATCGTCATCGCCACCGCGGCGGTCGAAGCCTTCCTGCCCGACCAGTCGAAAAACTACACCGCCGGCTAGCCCCGAACGGCCCGGCGCTTGCCCAATGTCGCCTCTGGTCATATGATTTGACCAATTCAATCCCGAGGCACCCCATGCCGTTCCAGAAAGTCACGCCCGAAAAACTCTCGCTCGCGGTCACCCGCCAGATCGAGAAGCTGATCCTGCGCGGCATCCTGCGCCCCGGCGAACGGCTGCCCTCGGAACGCGAGCTTGCCGACCGCTTCGGCGTCTCCCGCCCCTCCCTGCGCGAGGCCGTGTCAGAGCTTCAGGGCAAGGGCCTGCTGACCACCCGCGCCGGCGCCGGCATCTTCGTGGCCGACGTCCTGGGCAGTGCCTTCTCCCCCGCCCTGATCGAGCTTTTCGCCAGCGACGACGACGCCGTCTTTGACGTCATCGCCTTCCGCCGCGACATGGAAGGGCTCGCCGCCGAACGCGCCGCCCGGCTGGCTTCGGACACCGACCTGCAGGTCATCGCGGCCACCTTCGACCGCATGGAACAAGCCAAAGGCCGCGCCAACCCCGAACGCGAGGCCCGGCTCGATGCCGAGTTCCACATGGCCATCCTCGAGGCCAGCCATAACGTCGTGATGCTGCACATGATGCGCTCGATGTTCCAGCTGATGCAGGACGGCGTGTTCTACAACCGCCAGGTCATGTTCAACCAGTCCACCACGCGCACCAGCCTGCTGGACCAGCACCGCGCCATCCGCGACGCCATTCTCGCCCGGGACCCCGTCGCGGCCCGTGCGGCGGTCGAAGCCCATCTCGATTTTATCGAACGGGCGCTGGCCGACCAGCGCAAGGCCGAGGCGCATGAGCATATAGCCCGCCAGCGTCTCGAACACGAGAACCGCCGCTGAATCTTTCCCGAACATTGTAGGGTGGGTGGTTCTGCGCAACGCGCAGGTTCACCCACCGCTGCGCCAGGCCTACGCACATCAGGGCCTGTCGCGTCATCCTGCGCGCCCCTTCAAACGTGTTCACAAACCGCCTAAATTTTACCAATTGATAAAATTTTTATCTGTGCAATACTTTCTCCAAAGCGCACAGCCACTGGAGCCCTCCATGAGCCATTCCGCCCTGACCCCCGGCATCACCTCCGGACGCCTGTCAGAGGACGACCTCGCCCGCAATTTCTCCGATCTGCACCCGCCGCTCGACCCGCACGAGGCGCTGGTCGCTGCCGATCGCTGCTATTTCTGCCACGATGCGCCCTGCATCACGGCCTGCCCCACCGATATCGACATCCCGCTCTTCATCCGCCAGATCGCCACCGGCACGCCCGAGGCCGCCGCCAAGACGATCCTCGATCAGAACATCCTCGGCGGCATGTGCGCCCGCGTCTGCCCCACCGAGACGCTCTGCGAACAGGCCTGCGTGCGCGAAGCCGCCGAAGGCAAGCCCGTCCTGATCGGGCAACTGCAACGCTACGCTACCGACACCCTCCAGGCCGCGGGCACGCATCCCTTCGCCCGCGCGCCCGAGACGGGCAAGTCGGTCGCCGTGGTGGGCGCGGGACCGGCCGGTCTGGCCTGCGCCCATCGTCTGGCGATGCATGGCCATTCCGTCACGCTCTTTGACGCCCGGCCAAAGCCAGGCGGACTCAACGAATACGGCATCGCCGCCTACAAGACGGTGGACGGCTTCGCCGAGCGCGAGGTCGACTGGCTGATGCAGATCGGCGGCATCACCTTGGAAAACGGCAAGGCCCTCGGCCCCGACCTTTCCCTCGACACCCTGCGCGAGCGCTTCGACGCGGTCTTCCTAGGCATCGGGCTGGGCGGCGTCAACGCGCTCGGCCTCGACGGCGAGGACAAGACGGGCGTGCTCGACGCGGTCGATTTCATCTCCGACCTGCGCCAGGCCAGCGACCTGCGCGCGCTTCAAGTGGGCCGCGACGTCGTTGTCATCGGCGGCGGCATGACCGCCATCGACGCCGCCGTGCAGGCCAAGCTGCTGGGCGCGCTCAACGTGACGCTTGTCTATCGCCGAGGCCGCGACCGCATGAACGCCAGCGTCTATGAACAGGACCTCGCCGCCTCCAAGGGCGTGCGCATCATCACGGGCGCCACGCCCCGCGCCATCCACGGCAACGGCACCGTCCGCGAGATCGAGTTCGAATACACCGACGACGCCTTCAGCCCCACGGGCGAGACCATCCGCATCCCCGCCGACCAGGTCTTCAAGGCCATCGGACAGGCGCTCGCGGGCGACGCGCTGCCCGATCTCGACGGCCGCAAGATCGCCGTCACGGGCGCCGGTCGCACCTCGGCCCCCGGCGTCTGGGCGGGGGGCGACTGCGCCGCAGGCGGCGACGACCTGACCGTGACGGCGGTGGCCGAAGGCCGCGATGCCGCCGAAGACATCCATAAAAGCCTCGTTTCGTGATACACTGCGCACCATCCCGGTTCCGCAGGAGAAGCGCCATGAGCGATGTCGAGTCCCGTGTGTCCACCCATTATTCCACCACCAACCTGATCGACGCGATCCGCGCGGCCCTCGAAAAGACAGGCGCCAACCCTGACGCGCCCGACCTCGATGACCTCAAACCGGTGGACGAGTTCCACACCGGCGGGGTCGAGGCCACCGATGCCCTGATCGACCAGCTCAGCATCACGCCCGAGACCCGTGTTCTCGATATCGGCTGCGGTATCGGCGGCGCCTCCCGCCACGTCGCCGCCCGCACTGGCGCGCATGTGCGCGGCATAGACCTCACGCCCGATTTCATCGCCGTCGCCAAGGCGCTCAGCGCCGCCACCGACATGGCCGACCGCACCAGCTTCACAACCGGCAGCGCCCTCGACCTGCCCGAGAAGGATGCCAGCGTCGACCTCGCCCTCATGTTCCATGTCGGCATGAACATTAAGGACAAGACCCGCCTGTTCGCCGAGGCCGCCCGCGTCCTTGCTCCCGGCGGCACCTTCGCGCTCTTTGACGTGATGCGCGCTTCGGACCGGTCCCTGACCTTTCCGTTCCCTTGGGCAGAACAGGCCGATTTCTCCTTCGTGGCCCCGCCCGAAGCCTACCGTAAGGCCGCCGCCGCGGTCGGGTTCGCCCAAGTGAGCGAACGCGACCGCACAGAGTTTGCCAAGGCTTTCTTCGACCGCGTTTTCAAACGCATCGAAGAGGCCGGCGGCCCGCCGCCCGTCGGCATCCACCTTCTGATGCACGACACCGGCCCGGAAAAGATCAAGAATTACGTGACACACCTGCAGGCGGGCGACATCGCACCGGTGGAAATGATCTTCCGCCGCAGTGCGCCCTAGCCTCCGCGACACCAGAGAAGGGAAACACGCACATGGCAGACCTGACGACGAATTTCATCGGCATCACCTCGCCCAACCCGTTCTGGCTGGCCTCCGCCCCGCCCACGGACAAGGAATACAATGTCCGCCGCGCCTTCGAGGCCGGCTGGGGCGGCGTGGTCTGGAAGACCCTGGGCGAAGAAGGTCCGCCTGTCGTCAACGTCAACGGGCCTCGGTATGGTGCGATCTGGGGCGCCGACCGTCGCCTCTTGGGATTGAACAACATCGAGCTGATCACCGACCGGCCGCTGCAAACCAACCTCGACGAGATGACGCGGGTGAAAAAAGACTACCCCGACCGCGCCCTCATCGCCTCGCTCATGGTCCCAGTGAACGAGGACAGCTGGAAGTCCATCCTCGACCGCGTGCTGGAAACCGGCTGCGACGGGGTGGAACTGAACTTCGGCTGTCCGCACGGGATGTCAGAACGCGGCATGGGCTCCGCCGTGGGCCAGGTGCCGGAATACGTGTGTCAGGTCACCGAATGGTGCAAGAAACACTCGAACCTGCCCGTCATCGTCAAGTTGACGCCAAACATCAGCGATATCCGCAAACCCGCGCAGGCAGCCAAGGACGGCGGCGCCGACGCTGTCTCGCTGATCAACACGATCAACTCCATAACATCGGTCAACCTCGACAGCTTCGCCCCCGAGCCCACCATTGACGGGAAAGGTGCCCATGGCGGCTATTGCGGACCTGCGGTGAAACCCATCGCGCTCAACATGGTGGCCGAGATCGCCCGCACGCCCTCACTCGCCGGCCTGCCCATCTCAGGGATAGGCGGCATCACCACCTGGCGCGACGCCGCCGAGTTCATGTCGCTCGGCGCAGGCAACGTGCAGGTCTGCACGGCGGCCATGACATACGGCTTCAAGATCGTGCAGGAAATGATCTCGGGCCTGTCACAATTCATGGACGAAAAGGGCTTCACCTCGACGGACGAGCTTGTAGGCCGCGCCGTCCCGAACCTCAGCGACTGGCAACACCTCAACCTCAACTACGTCACCAAGGCCCGGATCGACCAGGACCTCTGCATCAAGTGTGGCCGCTGCTTTGCCGCCTGCGAGGACACCTCGCACCAGGCGATTTCGATGTCCCCGGACCGCACCTTTGAGGTGATCGACGCTGAGTGCGTCGCCTGCAACCTGTGCGTCAATGTCTGCCCGGTCGAGGGGTGCATCACGATGGAGGAACTCAGCCCCGGAACGACAGATCCCCGGACCGGAAAAACAGTGCAGGACGACTACGCCAACTGGACCACGCACCCCAACAATCCCGGCACCTGCGCTGCGGAATGACAGCCCCAGATTCTTCGTACGAAGAATCTGACCTCCCAGAAAATTCGTACGAATTTTCTGGGAGGCAATCCGCACGGCATCAAAACACGATCCGTATGGGCCCTGCATGGCAGACGACGATCATCTGGTCGCCGGTTTCAATCAGGTGATACCCGCGCCTGCGCACTTCGCACTCGAATTCATCGCGGCCGACTTCGCGTTCCACCCACCGGCGCGAGCGGCGCACGACAGCGCCCTTGCGTGCGGACTGACTTGAAAAGAGTTGCGCCACCCAAGGCGCGGCAGGAACGGGACGGATGGTCTGCGTCATGCCTCGACACTGCCGCCACCGTGGTAAAATTCAGGTTAAGGTGCCAGGGACCGTCCGCCACCCAGCGCATCATTAGCCTCAGTTTCCCGCGCAGTCCTCAAGACACGTCTTCGACGGCGGGAGTGTCTGACAGACTTGGCGTCTCACCCACCTCGACCTTCAGAACCTCGATCATATCGCGAAGGTCGGTGATGTCGCGCGCGGCCTGCGACTGCTCCAGTCGCGTGCCGGCCCGCAGCAGGTCCTGCTGTCGGCCGACCAACTCGTACTGCGCCGCGACCAGTTGATCGCGCGGCGTCTCCTGACTCTTGATCCGCGCGTCGAGCACGCTTTCGCCCGACGCCTTGGCCGGCAGTTGGGAAACCTCGTCGCGGACCGGGCGCGCCATCGCGTCCATACGCGGCCCGTCGCCGCCCGTGGCATTGTCCGAATTGTTGCCGCTCGCACTGCTTTCCGCCGACCCCGCGGCGCTCCTGACGGCGAGTTTCTGAAGGTTCTGCCCGGCGCTGGCTGGCACCGAGGGCAGAAAGGTCACAGGGGCTGGTCCTGTGATGTTCATGTATCCACTCCAAATACGGGGGATCGCTAGATCCAGCGCCCGCACCCAACTGCCTTCATACCACGCAGCGGGCAGGTGCCGCGACCCTATTCTAAACAGCATTTTATGCGTTTTCGTCCCGCCCGCGCCTCAGACCGCCAGCATCCGGCGATAGAGCGCATCCAGAAACACCACAGCCTCGTCATGCGTATCACGCCCATCCATCAGCGCCTGAACCTGCGCATCGAAATCGGCGTAATGCTGCGTCGTGGCCCAGATCGAAAAGATCAGGTGCCGCCCATTCACCGGTTGCAACCGGCCCGCCGCCGCCCAGGCCTCGATCAACGCCGCGGTATCGTCCACCAGCGGCTTCAGATCCGTTACCAGTCCCGCCCCGATCCTCGGCGCGCCTTGCAGGATCTCGTTCGCGAAAAGCCGGCTCTCGCGCGGGTACGTCCGGCTCATCTCCAGCTTGCGATGCACGTAGCGCAGGATTTCCTCCAGCGGCTCGCCGTCGGGGTCGATCTCGCGCATCGGGTCCAGCCACGTGTCCATCAAACCGCTCAGCAGCGTGACGTGGATCTCTTCCTTGCCCGCGAAGTAATACAGGATGTTGGGCTTCGACAGCCCCGACGCCTCGGCGATCTGGTCCAGTGTCGCGCCCCGGAAACCGTGCATGGAAAACACGTCCAGCGCCGCGTCCAAAATACGCTTGCGGTTGCGCAACTGTATCCGGCTCGGCTTGACGCCACCCGCCACCTGCGTCCCGTCTTCCATCGCGCCTCTCACGTTTCACTGCCCGAAGATTTAGCATCACCCGGCCCGAATTGGCCAGCAACAGGTGCAATGCTTGACAGACCCGCCCCGCTTCGCAATCGTGCTTTTACCATTTGGTAAAAAAGTGGCAACCGGGACGGCAGCCAATATCGCGTCCTTCCGTGCTATGATACGACAGACAGGGGGACAGCGATGACCGCACCGGGCCAAAACCTAAAGATCGACGGCGACCGGCTCTGGGACAGCCTGATGGAGATGGCCAGGATCGGCCCCGGCGTCGCGGGCGGCAACAACCGCCAGACCCTGACCGACGAGGATGCCGAGGGCCGTGCGCTTTTCCAGACGTGGTGCGAGGCGGCGGGCATGACCATGGGGCTCGACACGATGGGCAACATGTTCGCCCGGCGCGAGGGCACGGACCCCGACGCGCTGCCGGTCTATGTCGGCTCGCACCTCGACACGCAACCCACCGGGGGCAAGTATGACGGCGTCCTTGGCGTGCTGGGTGGCCTCGAGATCATCCGCACCCTCAACGACCTCGGCATCAAGACAAAACACCCCATCGTCGTCACCAACTGGACCAACGAGGAGGGCACGCGCTACGCCCCCGCCATGCTCGCCTCGGGCGTTTTCGCCGGCGTGCACGATCAGCAATGGGCCTATGACCGCGTCGATGCCGACGGCAAGACATTCGGCGACGAGCTTGATCGCATCGGCTGGAAAGGCGACGAGCCCGTGGGCGACCGCAAGATGCACGCCTTCTTCGAGCTGCATATCGAACAGGGCCCGATACTGGAGGCCGAAGGCAAGGATATCGGCGTCGTCACCCACGGGCAGGGGCTCAACTGGACGCAGGTGACCATCACCGGCAAGGACAGCCACACCGGCTCAACCCCAATGCCCATGCGCAAGAATGCCGGCCTCGGCATGGCCCGCGTGCTTGAAAAGGTCGAGGAGATCGCCTTGTCCCACGCCCCCCATGCCGTCGGGGCCGCCGGGCATATCGACATCTACCCCAACTCGCGCAACGTGATCCCCGGCAAGGCCGTCTTCACGGTCGATTTCCGGTCGCCCGACAAGGCGGTGATCGAGGATATGGTCAAAAGGATGAAAGCCGCCGCAACGGAGATCTGCGACGACATGGGGCTAAAGGTGGCGTTCGAAGTCGCCGGCGGCTTCGACCCGGTGGAGTTCGACGAGGGCTGCGTCACTGCCGTGCGCAACGCGGCAGAGCGTCTTGGCTATTCGCACATGAACATCGTCTCGGGCGCGGGCCACGACGCCTGCTGGATCAACCGCGTCGCCCCCACCGCCATGGTCATGTGCCCCTGCGTCGACGGGTTGTCGCATAACGAGGCCGAGGAGATATCAAAGGACTGGGCCACGGCGGGCGCGGACGTCTTGATGCACGCGGTGGTCGAGACGGCGGAGATTGTAGAGTGACATCGCCCAATGCCCACCCCGTCCCGGGCTTGACCCGGGACCTCGACCTCAGGGCACGAGGCCCCGGATCAGGTCCGGGGCGGGATTCGCTTTTTGGAAACCCTAACGCGCCACTCCTGACGCATGGCGCATTTCGTCTACATCATGGCCTCCCGTCCGGGCGGCGCACTCTACACGGGCCGCACATGCGACCTCCGCAATCGGCTTGCGGCACACCGGGCCGGGCTTTCGGACCATACGGCGCGATACAATATCCGGCGACTCGTCTGGTTCGAAGAGCACGAGGATTTCGAGACCTCACTCCGCCGCGAACGCAGCCTCAAACGCTGGAAACGAGATTGGAAGGTCGCGCTGATCACGCAATCCAATCCAAACTGGCACGACATCACCGCCCAGATCCCCTCCTGAGCCCGGCAAAGGTCCCGGCTCAAGGCCGGGACGGGTAACGACAGGAGAAACACAAAATGACCACCAAAGTCATCAAGAACGGCACCGTCTGCACCGCAGACCGCACGTGGAAGGCCGATGTCCTGATCGAGGACGAAAAGATCAGGCAGATCGGCGAGGACCTCAAGGGCGACGAGACCATCGACGCCGAAGGCGCCTATGTCATCCCCGGCGGCATCGACCCGCACACGCATCTGGAAATGCCCTTCATGGGCACCACCGCCGCCGAAACCTTCGAGACCGGCACCTGGGCCGCGGCCTGTGGCGGCACCACGATGCTGGTGGATTTCTGCCTGCCCGGTGCCGACGGCTCCATCAAGAACGCCATCGAGGAATGGCACCGCAAATCCGCCCCACAGATCTGCTCCGATATCGGCTACCACATGGCCGTGACGGGCTGGAACGAGACCATCTTCAACGAGATGAAGGACGCCGTCGACATGGGCGTCAACTCATTCAAGCATTTCATGGCCTACAAGGGTGCCTTGATGATCGAGGATGACGAGATGTTCGCCTCCTTCAAGCGCTGCCGCGAGCTGGGCGCGCTGCCCATGGTCCATGCCGAGAACGGCGACCTCGTGGCCGACATGCAGCAGGAAATGCTCTCCAAGGGCATCACCGGCCCCGAGGGCCACGCCTATTCCCGCCCGCCCGAATTCGAGGGCGAGGCCGCCAACCGCGCCATCACCATCGCCGATGCCGCCGGCGTGCCGCTCTATATCGTGCACGTCTCCTGCGAGCAGGCGCACGAGGCCATCCGCCGCGCCCGCCAGAAGGGGATGCGCGTCTATGGCGAGCCGCTGGCGCAGTTCCTGACCCTCGACGAGGGCGAGTATTTCAACACCGACTGGGACCATGCCGCCCGCCGCGTCATGTCGCCCCCCTTCCGCAACAAGGAACACCAGGACAGCCTCTGGGCGGGCCTTCAGGCCGGCTCGCTCCAGGTCGTCGCCACCGATCACGCCGCCTTCTCGACCGAGCAAAAGCGGATGGGCGTGGACGATTTCACCAAGATCCCCAACGGCTCCAACGGGCTTGAGGAACGGATGCCCGTGCTCTGGACCCGCGGCGTGGAAACCGGGCGCCTGACGCCCAACGAGTTCGTCGCCGTCACCTCCACCAACGTCGCCAAGATCCTCAACATCTACCCCAAGAAGGGGGCCATCGTCGAAGGCGCGGATGCCGATATCGTGGTCTGGGACCCCAAGATCACCAAGACGATCTCGGCCTCCAACCACCACTCGATCCTCGACTACAACGTGTTCGAAGGCTTCGAGGTCACGGCCAATTCCCGCTACACCATCTCGCGCGGCGAGGTCATCTGGGCCTGGGGCCAGAACTCCCAACCCCAACCCGGCCGCGGCCGCTTCGTCCCCCGCCCGGCCTTCCCCTCGGCGCATGAGGCGCTGTCGAAATGGAAGGCCCTGACCGCGCCAAAGATGATCGAGCGCGACCCGCTGAACATACCGGCGGGTATCTGACCCCATGCGCCTCGCCCTCGCCCTCCTCATGCTGGCCAGCCCGGCCACGGCCCAATTGGCCGCCCCCCTCGGAAACCCCGACGGCTGCGCCCGCATCCTGGGCGAGGATAGCACCAAGGAAAACGAGGTCGCCATCGTCGCGGGCCACCTGAACCTGCACGGCGCGATCTGCCAGATCACCGCCCTGCAGACCGGCACGCTCATGGCCACCTGCCCCGGCGACGCCGACAGCCGCAAAAAGGTCCTCGGCATCACCCGCAGCGCCGATGGCAGCGGCGTTACCCTGACCCTGCCAGACGGCGCGGTCGAAGACCTGGTTCCTTGCGAATGAATCACCTGCCGATCGGCCCGCGCCACTGCACGCAATTTCATCACGCGCCGGACACACAGACAGGTGACGCCGGGACCCACCTTGACACTGCCGAGCGGGGTGGGATTGTTCCCCGCAGCCGCCGCACAACCCGGCCCGGAGACACGACACCGTAATGCAAGACGCCCAAGCCAGCTCGACACCCAGCCCCGTGATCGCGGCCCGCGACCTGTCGCTCACATTCCAAACCAATGACGGCCCGGTCCACGCGCTCAAGGACGTGACGCTGGATGTCGAAAAGGGCGATTTCGTCTCCTTCATCGGCCCCTCCGGCTGTGGCAAGACGACGTTCCTGCGCTGCATGGCCGACCTCGAACACCCCACCGGCGGCAGCATTTCCGTCAACGGCATGACCCCCGCCGAGGCCCGCCAACGCCGCGCCTATGGCTATGTCTTCCAGGCCGCCGGCCTCTACCCGTGGCGCACCATCGCTGGCAACATCCGCCTGCCGCTGGAAATCATGGGCTATTCCAAGGCCGACCAGCAAAGCCGCATCGCCCGCGTGCTGGAATTGGTCGACCTCGCCGGGTTCGAAAAAAAATTCCCCTGGCAGCTCTCAGGCGGCATGCAGCAACGCGCCTCCATTGCCAGGGCGCTGGCCTTCGACGCCGATATCCTGCTGATGGACGAACCCTTCGGCGCGTTGGACGAAATCGTCCGCGACCACCTCAACGAGCAACTGCTGCACCTCTGGGACCGGACGAACAAGACCATCTGCTTCGTCACCCACTCGATCCCCGAGGCGGTGTACCTTTCGACGAAAATCGTCGTCATGTCCCCGCGCCCCGGCCGGATCGCCGATGTCATCGAAAGCACCCTGCCGCGCGAACGCCCCCTCGACATCCGCGACACGCCGGAATTCCTCGAAATCGCCCACCGCGTCCGCGACGGGCTTCGTTCGGGGCACAGCTATGACGAGTGAGCTTCCATACCCCGCCCCGGACCTGATCCGGGAGCCTGCCCCGGACTTGATCCGGGGCCTCCTGCGCATTCCAGGCCACGAGGCCCCGGCTCGGAGGCCGGGGCGGGGCAATGCGCGCCCTGCCTGTCCCACAGAGTGGACAGGTCTAGTCTCCGGGTCAAATTGTCGATCGGTTGCCCCCGCCCGCCGAAGCAGGCGGAGGACTTTCACCGTTCACGGTCATCGGCTCTCCAGCCTGCACCGTGGGGCCAGTTTGGAGAGCAAACCTTTCATCGTTCTTAAAATACTCAAAAAACTGCGCGCAAGTCCTCGGTTAGGATTGAGTATTTTTGGAACAGTGAAAGCAGGGGTCGTCTAATGCGCAACATCGTCCCCGTCCTGACGGTCGTCGCGACCATAATCGCGCTCTGGTATGCGGGCGCGGTGGCTCTTAACGCGCCCTGGGCCTATGACAAGGCCGCGCGGGCCGAGGTCACGCTGTCCCTTCCGGAACTCGTCGCCGACACCTGGTCACAGGAAAAGCCCAAGCTGCCCGCCCCGCACCAAGTGGCGGCCGAGATGTGGAACACCACCGGCGCGATGATCGCCAGCGGGCGGCCCTTCTCCAAGCGCTCGCTCATTTACCACAGCTGGATCACGTTCAGTTCCACCGCCCTGGGCTTCCTCCTGGGCACCGCGCTCGGCACGCTGCTGGCCATCGGCATCGTCTACAACCGCACCATGGACATGAGCGTGATGCCCTGGGTCATCGCGTCCCAGACCATCCCGATCCTCGCCATTGCGCCCATGATCATCGTGGTGCTCAACGCGGTGGGCATCTCTGGCCTGCTGCCCAAGGCCATGATCTCGATGTACCTGTCGTTCTTCCCGGTCGTCGTCGGCATGGTGAAGGGCCTGCGCAGCCCCAGCGCCATGCAGCTCGACCAGATGCGCACCTGGCACGCCAGCCGGTCCCAGACCTTCTGGAAGCTGCGCCTGCCGTCCTCGATGCCCTATTTCTTCACCTCGCTGAAGATCGCTATGGCCGCCAGCCTTGTCGGTGCAATCGTGGGCGAACTGCCCACCGGCGCCGTCGCGGGCCTCGGCGCGCGCCTTCTGGCCGGCAGCTATTACGGCCAGACCATCCAGATCTGGAGCGCGCTGATCATGGCCGCCACGCTGGCCGCCTTGCTGGTGGGCCTGATCGGCCTCATCCAGCGCATCACGCTCAAACGCATGGGGATGGCAACATGAGCTGGCTGATCGCAGGCGCCCTCGTCTGGGCCGTCGGCTGGTGGATCAACACCCGCCTCGCCCGCCACCCGCAGAACACCGCCGCGCAGCTGGCCGCGCCTATCGTCTTCGGCGCCACGCTTATCGCCGTCTGGGAAAGCCTCGTCTGGGGCCTCGGGATCAAGCTCGCCCTCCTGCCCGCCCCCAGCGTCATCGCCGTGACCTTCGCGAACTCGCTCAACATCCTCTGGGGCGATTTCCTCCAGACCGCCATCAAGGGCGCGCTGACGGGATATATCCTCGGCTGCGGCGCGGCGTTCCTAACGGCCATCGCCGTCGACCGCTCCGATTTCCTCAAACGCGGCCTCCTGCCCGTGGGCAACTTCGCCGCCGCCCTGCCGATCATCGGCCTCGCGCCCATCCTCGTCATGTGGTTCGGCTTCGACTGGCAGTCCAAGGCTGCCGTCGTCGTCGTCATGGTGTTCTTCCCCATGCTCGTGAACACCGTGCAGGGATTGTCCGAGGCGGACGCCATGCAGCGCGACCTCATGCGCACCTACGCCGCCGGCTACTGGACCACGCTGCTGAAACTCCGCCTGCCCGCCGCCATGCCCTTTGTCTTCAACGGGCTCAAGATCGGCACGACACTCGCCCTTATCGGCGCGATCGTGGCGGAGTTCTTCGGCTCGCCCATCCAGGGCATGGGCTTTCGCATTTCCACCTCGGTGGGCCGCCTCGCGATGGATCTCGTCTGGGCCGAGATCGTCGTCGCCGCCCTCGCCGGCTCGGGATTTTACGGCGCGGTCGCCCTGATCGAGCGCGCCGTCACCTTCTGGCACCCGTCCCAACGGGGCCGGACATAACCAAAGCAAACCAGACCAGGGAGAAGATAATGAAACAACTCACTACGACCCTCGGCCTCGCCGCTGCCACCCTTTGGGGTGGCATGGCTCAGGCCGCCGACGACGTCACGCTGCAACTCAAGTGGGTGACGCAATCGCAATTCGCGGGCTACTATGTGGCGCAGGATCAGGGCTTCTACGAAGAGGAAGACCTGAACGTCACCATCAAGCCCGGCGGCCCGGATATCGCCCCCGCCCAGGTCATCGCCGGCGGCGGCGCGGACGTGATCATCGACTGGATGCCCTCGGCGCTGGCCAGCCGCGAAAAGGGCCTGCCGCTGGTCAACATCGCCCAGCCCTTCAAAAGCTCCGGCATGATGCTGACATGCCGCAAGGACACCGGCATCGAAGGCCCCGAGGATTTCCGCGGCAAGACCCTGGGCGTCTGGTTCTTCGGCAACGAATACCCCTTCCTGTCATGGATGAGCCAGCTGGGCATCCCGACCGAGGGTGGCGAGGACGGCGTGACCGTGCTGAAACAGGGCTTCAACGTCGACCCCCTGCTCCAGAACCAGGCCGCCTGCGTGTCCACCATGACCTACAATGAATACTGGCAGGTCATCGACGCTGGCCTGACGCCCGACGACCTCGTCGTGTTCAAGTACGAGGATCAGGGCGTCGCCACCCTCGAGGACGGCATGTACGTGCTGGAAGAAAACCTCGAAGATCCCGCGTTCGTCGACAAGATGACCCGCTTCGTCCGCGCCTCGATGAAAGGCTGGAAATGGGCTGAGGAAAACCCCGACGAGGCCGCGATGATCGTGCTCGACAACGACGCCACCGGCGCCCAGACCGAGAAGCACCAGAAGCGCATGATGGGTGAGGTCGCCAAGCTGACCGCCGGCTCCAACGGCGCGCTCGACCCGGAAGATTTCCAGCGCACGGTCGACTCGCTGCTCTCGGGCGGCTCCGACCCGGTGATCACCGAGGACCCGGGCGAGGCCGCCTGGACCCACCAGATCACGGATGAAGCCCTGAACTGAGGGCTTTGAATACCTGACATCGGAACGCCTTCGCAGAAACCTGCGGGGGCGTTTTGCATGCGCAATGCAGGCGTCGCGCATCGACGGGCCGCGGCGCGGCGATCCGACCGGTGAGCTGCTGTGCTTTATGGCTGCCGAATCCGTAGTAGATAAAAACGAAGCGCCAAGCCTCACCAAATCGCCGTGCCGTTGGGGCGGCCCGGCGATGCGCGGCGGCGCAGCTTGCTGCGCCTTGATTCCGCGCGTGGCTTTGCGGCCTCGTAGGGTGGGTGCAAACCCACCACGCACTACCCCAAAAACACCTTGTCGCTCGGATACCGCACACGGGGCCGGCTCTTCGCCGCCAGGAAGAACCCCAGCGTCAGCGGACCCACCCGGCCCAGAAACATCACCGCGATGATCACCGCGCGTCCCAGCCAGTTCAACTCGACCGTCGCCCCGTGCGACAGCCCCACCGTGCCAAAGGCCGAGGCCACCTCGAACGCCAGATCCCGGAACGCGATGTTCTGCGTCGCCGTCAGCACGAACAGGCTCGCGAACATCAACAGCCCGCTGATCGTCGCCAGCGCCATCACCTTCAGCACCTGGTCCAGCTCCAGGCTCCGCCCGAAAACATGCAGCGCCGGCCGCCTTTGGAAAAACGCCGCTGTCGCCAACAGCATCACGATCAGCGATGTCACCTTGATACCTCCCGCGGTCGAGGTCGATCCGCCCCCCACGATCATCAGCATGATGGTCAGCAGGGTCGTCCCATCCCCCATCGCCGCCGTGTCGATCGTATTGAACCCGGCCGTGCGCGGCGTCACCCCCTGAAACCAGCTGGCCCACAGCTTGTCGCCTGTGCTCTCCAGCGCGCCCAGGGTGCGCGGGTTGTCCCATTCCAGCAATGCGAAACAGACCACGCCGATCACGATCAGCCAAAGCGTCCCCGCGATCATCAGCTTGGAATGCAACGACAGCTTCCGCCACTTGCGGTTCTGGTAGATGTCGCCCACCACGATGAAGCCGAGCCCGCCAAGAATGAACATCACCGTGACCGTCAGGTTCACCACCGGGTTCCCGACCCAGCCCGACAGGCTGTCGGGCTGCAGCGCAAAGCCCGCGTTGTTGAAGGCCGAAATGCTGTGAAATACCGCGTGCCACAGCCCTTGGCCCCAGCCCAGGTCCGGCACGAAGACAAAGGCCAGCAGCACCGCGCCCACCGCCTCGCAGCCCAGCGCCACGTAAAGGATGATCCGCACCAGCCGGCCCAGATTGCTGATCGTCGCCTGGTTCAGGTCTTCGCGCAGCATCACCTTGTGCGGCATCCCGATGGGAATGCCGAACGCCGTCAGGATAAGGACCGCGAACACCATCAGCCCCAGGCCGCCGAACTGCATCAGGCAGGCGATGATGATCTGCCCCAGCAGGGTGAAATCCGCCCCGGTATCGACCACCACCAGACCTGTCACCGTCACCGCCGAGGTCGCGGTAAAGATCGCCTCGCCCAGGCCCACCTTGCCGTGATGCGACACCGGCAGCCACAACAGCAGCGCGCCCAGAGCGACAATAAGCAGATACATCACCGCCAGCACTGCCGGCGGCGACAGGCTCAGCCGGGTCGACCCCAGCTTGATCGACGATCTGCGCGCCACGTCAGAGGCTCGCCGAGAAATCGCGCAGGTTGTTGCGCTCTCCCAGCATCAGCAGCAGGTCGTCGGTCTTCAGCGCGCAATCGTCGCCGTCGCGGCCAATGAACTTCGTCCCGCGCATCACGCCAAGGCAGCGCAGGTCGAACTTGTCCGCATGACCCAACTCGGACAGCTTTTTGTCTTCCATCTCCTCGGGCACCTTCAGGTTCACCACGAAGAATCCGTTGCCCAGGCCCACGTAATCGCGCACCAGCGGGTTGTGCATGACCTGCGCGATCCGCTGACCGATCTCGACCTCGGGGTGTATCACCCGGTCCACGCCGATCCGCGACAGGATGCGGTGATGCGTCCGGCTGGTGGCCTTGGCCCAGACAGCGCCCGCGCCCACCTGCCGCAGGTTCACCGCCGCCAGGATGCTCGACTCCAGGTTGTCGCCCACCGCCACCAGCGCCATGTCGACCTCGCCGATACCCGCCTCCTTCAACGCCTCGTCGTCGCGCGCGTCAAGAATGATCGCCTCGCCCAGCTTGTCGGCATGGCGGCTGACGCGGGTCTCGTCGATATCCACGCCGATCACGTGATTCCCGAACCGTTCCAGCTCGGTCGCCACCGTGCTGCCGAAATTCCCAAGGCCGATCACGGCGAAACTGCGATGTGACATGAGGTCCCCTTCCTCTTCGCACGCAAACGCGCGGCGCCATGCAGCAGTTCCGAAGCCGGCATGGAACCCGGTCCCGCGCCCGCCATTCGGGTCGCCACAATCCCGCCACAATCGCCGGTTTAGCGGTGACGGCACATTTAACCACAACATGTGCCGCCATTTCTCGCAGAATGCCCACAAAATATTTGAAAATAAACACTTTATTCAAATGACCCCCTGTGCTACCTTTTTCTTTAATAAATAAGGCCAGTCGAAAAATCGGCGGTTGAACGAGGCAGAGAAAGAGCAGTTCCATGAGAACGCGGAGCAGGCAGCCCATCCGTTGGGGTCTGGTGGCTATGGCCACTATCTGGATGATGGTTATCGTACCGCTAAGCGCGGTCGCGGCCCCCTACGCAGCTTTGGTGATGGACGCACGATCCGGCGAGGTGCTTCATTCGCGCAACGCCGACACCCGCCTTCACCCGGCATCCCTGACCAAGATGATGACCCTCTACGTGGTCTTCGAGGCGGTCGAGAACGGCGAAATCACCCTCGACACGCCCGTACGCATCTCCAAGCACGCGGCAAGCGAACCGCCGTCGAAACTCGGCCTGCGCTCGGGCTCGACGATCAAGCTGCGCTATCTCATCCGCGCGGCAGCGGTAAAATCGGCCAACGACGCCGCCACCGCTTTGGGCGAGGCGATCGAGGGCTCCGAGGCCGCCTTCGCCCGGCGCATGAACCGCACCGCCAAGGCGCTCGGCATGACGCGCACGACCTTCAAGAACGCCCACGGCCTGACCGAGAACGGCCACCTGTCGACGGCCCGCGACATGACCCTTCTGGGCCGGCACCTGTTCTACGACTACCCCGAATACTACAACCTCTTCTCTCGCGTGACCGCCAATGCGGGCATCAAGAAGGTGTATCACACCAACCGCCGCCTCCTGAACGACTACCGCGGCGCCGACGGCATCAAGACCGGCTACACCCGGGCTGCGGGCTTCAACCTCACGGCCAGCGCGGAACGTGGCGGCGAGCGCATCATCGCCACCGTCTTCGGCGGCCGCTCCACCGCCTCGCGCAATGCCAAGGTGGCCGAGCTGCTGGACCTCGGGTTCCGCAGCGCCCCCAGCCGCGTTGCGGTGAACCGCCCGTCGAAACCCGCCTACATGGGCAAGATCGGCCCCGCCGACAATCACTCCGTCCCCGGCGGCAAGGGCCGCACCGTGCGCCTCGCCTCCGCCGCCGCGGTCAAGAAATCCCTCCGCCCGCAGCGCCGCCCCGGCGAAGCCGTCGTGGCACAGGCCGCGCCCAATGTCGGCAAGAAAGATATCGAAAAGGCCCTGCTGGCCGCCGCCGAGACCATCACCGAGGACGCCACGCCGCCCGCCGCGCAAGGCAGCGCCACGCCCACGGCGACGCCCAAGGCCCGGCCCAAGGACCTCGTCCTGGCGAGCGTCGATGCCAAGGCCCGGACCACGCCCAAGGCCAAGGAGCCCGCAGGCGACCCTGTGCAAAAGGTCGTCACCCGCATCTCCACCTCCGGCGGCCGCCACTGGGGCATCAATGTCGGCCGCTACCCGTCGGAATACAAGGCCCGCAAGGTCCTGTTGAAAACCGCCCTGAACGAGATGGAGACGCTCGACGGCTCCCTGCGCAAGGTGGTCAAACGCTCCACCGGCTTCGAGGCGAATTTCATGGGTATGACCCGCGAAAGCGCCGACCTCGCCTGCCGCCGGCTTCAGGCCAAGCAGATCACCTGTTTCATGATCGACCCCGGCGCGTAACGCCGCGCCCGATCCAGAGAACGCCTGCGCCTCCCTCCGCGCAGGCGTTTGCCGTTCCGGGCCCCACCCCCGGCTTTTTCTTGCTGAAAATACTCAAATCCGACAGGCGCGACCGGGCGCTACCGCTTCGGCTTGTCGTCGTAGGTGTCGCTCAGGATGCGCTGCGCATTGCCTTCTGGGTCGTCATACTGGTTGCTGCGCACCGTCCACACGAAAAACGCCAGCCCCAGCCCGCCCAGGATCAACGAGATCGGGATCAGATAAGCCAGAATGGTCATGCACGCCCCCCCGACAACCTAAGTGCGTTCAGCGACACGGTAATTGAACTCGCCGACATCGCCAAGGCCGCGATCAGCGGCGTCGCCAGCCCGACCACGGCCAGCGGCACGGCAATGACGTTGTAAAGCGTCGCCAACCGGAAATTCTCGGTGATCCGCCGCCGCGCTTTCCGCGCCACGACCAGCGCGTCGGCCAGCGGACCCAGGTCCGTGCCCAAGAGCACCACGTCGCTCGCCACGCGCGCGGCATCCAGCGCCGAGGCGGGCGAGATCGACACATGCGCCGCCGCCAATGCGGCCGTGTCATTCAGGCCATCACCCACCATCAGTACATGCGCGCCCCGGTCAGACAGCTCCGCCACGATCCGCGCCTTGTCTTCGGGCAGCACGCCCGCGTGCCAGGCTTCGATCCCCAACCGCTCCGCCAGCGTCTTCACCGCCGGTTCCGTGTCGCCCGAGACCAGCCAAACGGCCTTGCCCGCGCGCAAGAGCGCCGCCACGGCCTCCTCCGCGCCGGGCCGCAACGCATCCTCGAAGGTCAGCGCCACCGGCGCCGCCTCCCCGATCTTCAGATAACTCGCCGTCTCTGCGCACGGCTCCGCCCCGACCCAGGCCGCCCGGCCCAGCCGCACGTCCAGGTCGCCCACGCGCCCCGACACGCCATAGCCCGGCACCTCGGCAATCTGCGTCACATCCGCAGGCTTCACCTCCGCCTCACCCAGCGCCCTGGCAATCGCCCGCGCCAGCGGATGCGCCGAGCCCTGTGCCAGCGCCAGCGCCACGCCCCGCGCGGCATCGTCCAACACGTCAGGATTGGTCAGCACCGGCACCCCGGCGGTCAGCGTCCCGGTCTTGTCGAACACCACAGTATCGACCTCCGCCAGCCGCTCCAGCGCAGTCTCGTGCTTGATCAGCATCCCCTTGCGGAACAGCCGCCCCGACGCCGCCGTGGTCACCGCAGGCACCGCCAGACCCAGCGCACAGGGACAGGTGATGATCAGCACCGCCGCCGCGATATTCAGCGCCGTACGCATGTCGAACGTGTAAAGAAACCAGCCGACAAAGGCCAAGGCGGACAGGATATGCACGCCGGGCGCGTATAGCTTTGCCGCCCGGTCCGCCAGCGACGTGTACCGCGACCGCCCCGATTCCGCGATCGCCACCAGATCCGCCATCCGGTGCAGCGACGTCTCCGCCCCCACCGCACTGGCGCGGATCCGCAGCGGCCCGGTCAGATTCACTTCGCCCGCCGACACCGCCTGCCCCGGCCCGGCAAAAACCGGCACCGTCTCGCCCGTCAAAAGCGACCGATCCACCTCCGAAGTGCCCTCGACGATCTCGCCATCCACCGGCACGCGCCCTCCGGCCCGCACTACCAGCACGTCGCCCACCGCCAGCTCCGCGACGGGCCGCTCGACCTCCGTACCATCCTCGATCCGCCAGGCTCGCGGCACTTCCAGCGCCGTCAACTCCTCGGCTGCCGACCGCGCCACCGCCCTTGTCCGGTGATCCAGGTAGCGCCCCGCCAACAGGAAGAAGACCAAGGCGATCGCCGCGTCGAAATAGGCGTGATGGCCTGACAGGGCCGTTTCCCAAAGCGACGTCACCACCGCCAGCACCACCGCCAGCGTGATCGGCATGTCCATGTTCAGCCGCCCCTGCCGCAGCGCACTCCACGCATTGCGATAGAACGGCACGCCACAAAACGCGACCGCGGGCAGCGCAATCGCCGCCGAAATCCAGTGGAACATGTCCCGCGTCGCGTCATCCGCGCCGGACCAGACCGACACCGACAGCAGCATCACGTTCATCATCGCAAACCCGGCCACCGCCAGCCGCATCAGCAACTCGCGCCCGGCCTTGTCCGTCGCCGTGGCGTTCAGCGTGCCGGGGTCCAGCTCATGCGCCTCAAATCCCAGCCCTTGGACCAGCCCCACCATCTCGGCCGGCGTCACGTCGGCGTCGGCATCGATGCTCGCCCGTTTCAGCGTCAGGTTCACCCGCGCCGACCGCACACCGGGATGCGCGTTCAGCCCATCCTCGATCTTCGAGATACACGCGGCACAATGGATCGTCGGCAAGGACAGCGCGATCTGCCCGGCCTCCGGCGCGACCTCCACGTCGTCGGCACCGGGAGCCGCCGCACAGGCCGGACAGCCCATCGCCGCCTGATGCCGCATCGCCACGGTCACGCACCGCTCTCCTTGATCAGCACGACGCGCTGCTGAAACACCGTGCCGTCCTCGGCCCGCGCCTCCATCCGGATGTTCCAGTTGCCCGCGCCCAGCGGCACCGTGGCGAAATACGCCTCGCCGTCGAACCGGAACTCGGGCGTCACGTCATCCTGCACATGGGTCGCCCGCCCCACCGTGGCATCCAGCGCGGCCACTTCCACCGGTTGGCCGTCCACATCGGTAATCTTCAACTCCAGCAGGCCCGCCTTGTGCGTCGCGGCCACGCTCCAGCCCAGCGCCTCCTGCGCGTCGCGCCGGTCATCGAAGCTCTGGCTGGCGACATAAGAGTTCTTCGTCTCCAGCCCCGGAAAAGTCTTCACCGCCGAAAAGGCCAGCACAAAGTTCACCGCGATGATGATCGAAAACGCCCCGGCAAAGCCTGCAAAGACGTGCCATCCCTTGATCGTGAAATCAGACTTCATTCGCCCCTCCCGTTGAACACCGTGTCCTTGTGGGCGCGGTCCCCGTTCGAGATATCCTCGACCCACAGGCGCACGTCCGTCGCATCGCTCTGCGCCGCGTCCGATCCCGGCGGCGCGATCAGGTAGACGCGCTGCAGATAGGTCTCGTTGGCCGGCACCTCTACCGTTTCATAAGGGGTTCCTTCAAGCTGCACGCGCACCGAAGGATCCCCCGTCGCGGAAATCCGCATCGGGCGCGCCTCGCCATGCTTGTTGCGCAGCCGCACCTCGTAGGTGTTGCGGATCGACCCGTCCGACAGCGTGACGAAAGTCGGGTTGCGCACCGGCGCCACTGTCAAGTCGATATCCGCGCGGATGAACAGCGCGAACAGCAGCCCCGCCCCCACCAGCGACCACAGCGAGGTATACATGATGGTGCGCGGTCGCAGGATATGCTTCATCACCGGCTTGGGCGGCTTGCCCTCGCGCTCGCGCACCTCGTCGGTCAGCGCCATGTAGTCGATCAGGCCCCGCGGCTTGCCGATCTTGGCCATGATGTCGTCGCAGGCGTCGATGCACAGGCCACAGGTGATGCACTCCATCTGCTGCCCGTCGCGGATGTCGATCCCCATCGGGCAGACGTTCACGCAGGCCATGCAGTCGATGCAGTCCCCCGGCCCCTTCGCCGCCGCCGTGGCATCCGGCACCATGTCGCTCTCGTTGTTCGGCACCGGCGTTCGGGCATAGCTGGCCCCGGCGGTTGCTCCGGCCGCGTGCGACGCCGCCTCGGCCGCCACCGCATCTTCGGTCTGCCGCCGGCGCACGTTGCCCTTGCCGCGCGGCTCGCCCCGCCAGTACCGGTAGCCGATGGTCAGCGTATCCTCGTCCATCATCGCCGCCTGGATGCGCGGCCACGGGCAGGCATAGATGCAGATCTGCTCGCGCGCGAACCCGCCGAAAAAGAACGTCGTGCCGGTCAGGATGGCGATGGTCGTATAGGCGATCGGATGCGCGTTGAGCGTGAACAGGTCCACCAGAAGCGTCGGCGCATCGGTGAAATAGAACACCCACGCGCCCCCCGTGGCCACCGCGATCAGCAGCCACAGCGCCCACTTTGTCAGCCGCAGGCGCAGCTTCCGCGCATCCATCTTCTTCTGCCGGTGCAGGCGCAACCGCGCGTTGCGGTCCCCCTCGACCCAGCGTTCCACCAGGATGAACAGGTCCGTCCACACCGTCTGCGGGCAGGCGTAACCGCACCACACCCGCCCCAGCGCCGAGGTGAACAGGAACAACCCCAGCCCCGCCATCACCAGCAATCCGGCCACGAAATAGAATTCATGCGGCCAGATCTCGATCCAGAAGAAAAAGAACCGCCGGTTCGCCATGTCCACCAGCACCGCCTGGTCGGGCAGCGATGGCCCCCGGTCCCAGCGGATCCACGGCGTGACATAGTAGATTCCCAGCGTAAAGATCATCAGGATCCACTTGAAATTGCGGAACCAGCCGCTCACGCGTTTGGGAAAGACAGGCTCCCGCGCGGCATAAAGGCTCGGCGGGGTCTCGGGAGAATCAGATGTAGAGGACACGGATAGCTCTCGCTCCGATAAAGGTCTGTTGCGCCAGCCCGTTCTGACACGGCGGGCGTTCCGAAACATTGACTCAGATCAACCCTTTTCGTCGCAGGGCGCGTCCTTCTGGCGGCGCAGCCACGTCACGAATTGACGCGCCTTCGGTCGCAAGACACCGGGCCGGGTGACGATATGATACCCCGTCTCGCCGGCATCCCGAAAGAGCAACCTCAGACGCCCCGCATCCAGTTCCGCCTGAACCGAGGACATCGCCGTGCTGATGATCCCCTGCCCCGCGCGGGCGCCTTCCAGCATCAGGTTGCCCGGCACCTGCGTCACGCTCTTGGCGCGGCCCTCCGTGACCCCATGCTTGCGCAGCCAGTCGGTCGATTCAGACGTGCCCAATTCCTCCAGCCAAGGATACTCCAGCAAATGCTCGGGCCGGGTGATCTCGCACGTCCCCACCAGCTTGGGCGCTGCGGTGATCACGATGTCCGAGGGCACAAGCATCTCCACCTCCAGCCCCGGCCAGTTGCCGTCGCCAAAGCGCAGCGCAAGGTCATAGCCCCCCGGCGTCAGCTCGTGCAGCTCCGCCGACGGGTTGATCATCAGGTCGATACCGGGGTGCCGTGTCTGGAAATCCATCAGCCGCGGCATCAGCCACGTCGTCGCGAAAAGCTGCGTGGTGGACACCTGCACCGCCCGGTCCGCATCCGCCCCGGTCAGCGCATCGACACTGCGCGCGATCGTGTCGAAGCCGGTCTTCAGCGCATCGGCCAACTCACGCCCCTCGGTGGTCAGCTGCAACTTGCGCCCGCTGCGATCCACCAGCGGCACGCCCATGCGCGTCTCCAGCGCCTTGACCTGCTGGCTGATCGCCGCGTGGCTGACGTTCAGCGCCGCCCCCGCCGCCTGCGCCGAGCCAGTCTCGGACAGGGCCGCGAAAGCGCGCAAGGCCGTCAGGGGCGGGAGGGTCAGCCAATCCATCATGTAATCTCAGCTTACATATCTAAATTTTTCCTGAGTCGCAATAGTACGCTCTAGGTGCAAGATTGAGGCTATAAAACGAACCCGAAAGGAACACGACATGCTTGGAATTCTTTCAGATAGCTTCCGCACCGCCACCCGCCTCAATGACACCAACGTCCGCGAGGGCCGCGGCCACTGGGCGCCCAACACGCGCTTCGACAACCGCCGCGACGCCGAGCTTGAGGCGCACCGCATCGGCCGCCTGCCGCGCTGAACCAAAGCGATGTTCGAGGCCCGCATCTTTCACCCCAAACCGGCACCGCGCCCCCGGCCCCGTGACTGCTCCCGTCCCTGGCCCTGGCGCACACGGCGCTGGCCCCGCATCCCGCTCCCTGTGTGGGGTCCGCGACCGTGAAAGGACCCGGCGCCGCTCCTTTTCGGGCGGCGCCGGGCCTCGATTCTTTTTACCCTGCCATGAAACTTATCCGCGCCCGAAACCGTTGACCGATCAACGTGTAACGATTTCACCGGTAAAGAATTGAAACACCGGCCTTTCCTGAAATGCGCGAACAGAGGGAAAGGCCGGTGCCGTCCCGGCGACATTGCAATATCGTCTCCGGGAATCTCGATGTCGGAATGTCGGCTTATTCGCCGCCACCCAACTGGTGGACGTAAGCAGACACCGCGCGGATCTCCGCTTCGCTCAAACGCTCCTGCCAGGGCGGCATGACGCCAAAGCGCGAATTCCAAACCGTCTCATACAGCGCGTCGTAATCCCCGCCGTAAAGCCAGATCGCGTCGGTCAGGTTAGGCGCACCCTGTTCGACCATACCCATGCCTTGCTCCCCATGGCAGGCAGCACAGTTGTACTCGAACACTTCCGCGCCCGCCTCGGCGGCCTCTACGTCCTGCGGTTCACCCGACAGGGACATCACGTAATTCACCACCTGCACGACCTCTTCCTCGGTCAGCAGCTCGTCACTGCCGAACGCCGGCATTGCCGAATACCGCGCGTCGGGGTCCTCGTCATTGCGGATCCCGTGGGTGACGGTCGTGTGGATCGCCTCCATCGAGCCGCCCCACAGCCACGCGTCGTCCGACAGCGTCGGATAGCCGGTGGCCCCGCCGCCCTCGCGCCCGTGGCACTGCACGCACCAGGTGTTGAAGACCGCCTCGCCGGCCGAGCGGGCATACCCCGCCAGCTCGTCGTCGCCGGGGATCGCCGCCAGTTCGACACTGGCCAGCCGCTCGTTGATCTCCGAGTTGGCCGCCTCGGCCGCCTCGATCTCGGTCTGGACGTTGGCCCGGGTCGAGTACCCCAGGTAGCCTTGCGTCGCGCCCGAGATCATCGGCCAGGCCGGATAGGCGATCGTGTACCAGATGCCCCAGACGATCGTGGCGTAGAACGCCCACAGCCACCAGCGCGGCAACGGGTTGTTATATTCCTCGATCCCGTCCCATTCGTGACCGGTGGTCTCGACCTCATGGTTGTCTTGCGATTTCTTAGCCATTGTTCTGATCCTCCTCGGAGGCACGGCGCGGGGCCGGGGCCGGCGCGTCTTCATTGCGGAAGGGAATGTCGGCGACATCCTGGTAGGCGCCCCGCGATCCGGGCCGCATGACCCAGATCACGACGCCAATGAAGAAGGCGAAGAGCGCCAGCAGCATCCAGCTGTCCGCGAACTCCCGCAGCAGGGAATAGGTGTCCATCGTCGTCCCTCCTTACCGGCTTGCCACGGGCGTGAAGGTCGAGAAATCGACCAGCGTGCCCAGCATCTGCAGATAGGCGATCAGGGCGTCGGCTTCGCTGATGCCCGGACGGCCGTCAAAATTGGCCACCTGTGCGCTTTCGCCATAGCGTTCGATCAACCCGTCATAGTCGCTGTCGGGATCGGCCTGCGCCCGAAAATCCGCCTGCGCGTTCTCCACATGCGCGTCCTCATAAGGCACACCGACCAGCTTGTGCGTCGCCAGCAGGTCCCCCACGTACTGCCCGTCGATCAGCCGCTCTTCCAGATAGCCATACTTGGGCATCACCGATTCCGGCACCACCGATTGCGGGTCGCGCAGGTGGTCCACATGCCACGCGTTCGAATACCGCCCGCCCACGCGCGCCAGGTCAGGCCCGGTCCGCTTGGACCCCCACTGGAACGGGTGGTCGTACTGGCTCTCGGCGGCGAGGCTGTAATGCCCGTACCGCTCCACCTCGTCGCGCATCGGCCGGATCATCTGGCTATGACACACGTAACAGCCCTCGCGGATGTAGATGTCGCGCCCGGTCAGCTCCAGCGGGGTGTAGGGGCGCATCCCCTCCACGTCCTCGATGGTGTTTTCCAGCCAGAACAGCGGTGCGATCTGCACGATGCCGCCGATGGTCACCACCAGGAAGGCAAAGATCGCCAGCAGGGTCACGTTGCGTTCCAGGATCTGGTGCCGGTCCAGGAAGGTCTTCTTCTTGGGCCGGTCACCCACGCCCGTGGCCGAGGCCGGCATCGGGGGTTTCTGCATTTTGTCGTCAGCCATTTTTCCGGCCCTCCTTATTCAGCCGGGACAGCGGAGTTGTCGGTCTGCACCGCCGGGCTCCGTCTGACTGTCATGTAAAGGTTGAAGCACATGACGATCGCACCGGCGAGGAACATGACCCCACCCAGACCGCGCACCACGTACATCGGCAGCTTCGCACTCACCGTGTCGGCGAAAGAGTTCACCAGGAACCCGTTGGCATCCACTTCACGCCACATCAGGCCTTCCATGATGCCGGTCACCCACATCGACGCCGCGTAAAGAATGATCCCGATCGTCGCCAGCCAGAAGTGCCAGCTCACCAGGCTCAGGGAATAGAGCCGCTCGCGGTTCCACAGCTTCGGCACCAGGAAGTAGAGGCAGCCAAAGGTGATCATCCCGTTCCAGCCCAGCGCGCCCGAATGCACGTGCCCGATGGTCCAGTCGGTGTAATGCGACAAGCTGTTCACCGCGCGGATCGACATCATCGGCCCTTCAAAGGTGGACATCCCGTAGAACCCGAGGCTGATCACCATCATCCGGATCACCGGATCGGTCCGCAGCTTGTCCCACGCGCCACTCAGCGTCATCAGCCCGTTGATCATCCCGCCCCACGAGGGCATCCAGAGGATGATCGAGAACACCATGCCCAGCGTCGAGGCCCAGTCGGGCAGCGCCGTGTAATGCAAATGGTGCGGACCGGCCCAGATATAAAGAAAGATCAGCGCCCAGAAGTGGATGATCGACAGTTTATAGCTGAACACCGGCCGCCCGGCCTGTTTCGGCACGAAGTAGTACATCATTGCCAAAAACCCGGCCGTCAGGAAGAAGCCCACGGCGTTATGCCCGTACCACCATTGCGTCATCGCATCCTGCACGCCCGAAAAGACCTGTACGGATTTCGAGCCGAAGATGCTCACCGGGATCGACAGGTTGTTCACCACATGCAGCATCGCGACCGTGATGATGAACGACAGGTAGAACCAGTTCGCCACGTAGATATGCGGCTCTTTCCGCTTCACCAACGTACCGACGAACACGGCCAGATAGGCCAGCCAGACGATGGTCAACCAACCGTCCACGTACCATTCGGGTTCAGCGTATTCCTTGGATTGCGTCGCGCCCAGCAGGTACCCGGTGGCGGCCAGCACGATCACCAGCTGGAACCCCCAGAACACGAACCACGCCAGGTTCCCGCCCCACAGACGCGCCGCGCAGGTCCGCTGCACCACGTAGAACGACGTCGCGATCAGCGCGTTGCCGCCAAAGGCGAAAATCACCGCGCTGGTGTGCAGGGGCCGCAACCGGCCAAAGTTCATGTAGCCTTGCGCCCATTCGAAGTTGAGCGTCGGAAAGGCCAGCTGGAACGCGATGAACGTCCCCGCAAGGAAGCCCACGACCCCCCAGAGCGCCGTGGCGATCACCCCGGCGCGCACGACCCCGTCCATGTATTCCCCGGACAGATCGACCACGGGGCGGTCCTCGTCCGTGTTGCGCAGCACCCATATGAACATGCCCGCCGCCACAAGGGCGATGGTCAGTGCATTCACAAGGTACGCGATATCCCGCGCCTGGTTGGCGGCGAACAGCGCAAAAAACGCGATCAGCCCCAACAGGATCAGTTTTACGTAGTTACCCATTTTGCGTCCCTTTGCCATGCACCCGAGTCGGCCTTTCGGGCCGCCCGGGTCTTTTAGACTGTCCCGCTTATTTCCGATGCCGAGTCACCCTGCTTTGATCTCGATCAAAGGATTGGCGGGAAAGGATTGACCGGCATCAAGGCAGCGTCTCGCCCCGGGTGCCAGACTGCGTTCGAAATGGTTAACGAAAAGCGAATCGCAATGTCCTGGAAAACGATCTTCTGCGGCCTGTCAGACGTGTCTCGCGTCGAGCACACCTTGACCCACGCCGCCGCCCTCGCGCGCCTGCACGGCGCGCATCTCGACGTGCTCAGCCTCGGCGTGGCCCGCGATCCGGCAACCCATTATTTCTCCGGCGCCGGCGTCAGCGCCGTGATGGTGCAGAACATATTCGAAGGTTGCCACGAAGAAGCCGACGAGATCGACGGCGCCGTGCGCGCCTTCCTTGCCCGGCAGGACGGTTTCTTCTGGTCCTGCGACAAGGGCATCGCCCAGCTTGCCGATCTCGGGCACCATGTCGCGGACCGCGCCCGTTTCGCCGATCTCGCCGTTCTGCCCATGCCCTATGGCGCGGGGTTGGGTCCCGAGCTTGCCCCGCTGACCGAGGCGATCCTGTTCGACGGGCGCATCCCCGCGATGATCCTGCCGAACACGCCCGACATCACCCTCGACCCCAAGCGGGTCGTGGTCGCATGGAACGATGGCCGCGAGGCGCTCCGCGCGGCCCGTGACGCCCTGCCGATGCTGCAACGGGCCGACCGCGTGCATGTGGTGGTGGTCGACCCGCCGGTTCACGGCCCCAACCGCTCCGATCCCGGCGGGTTGATCTCGCAATTCCTGGTGCGCCACGGCGTCACGGTCGAAATCGACGTGCTGTCCAAAACCCTGCCCCGCGTCGCCGACGTGCTCTTGCGCCGCGCTAGGGACATCGACGCCGATGCGCTGGTCATGGGCGCCTATGGCCATTCCCGCGTGCGCGAGGCGGTCTTCGGCGGCGCCTCCCGCTATATGCTGGAACACGCGCCCCTGCCGCTCTTCATGGCACACTGAAACGGGCTGGGGGCGCGCACCGGATCAAACACATGGTCTCGCGCGCGGCCTCAGATCGTCCCGAGGTAATAGCCGATGGCCTCTTCCAGCTCCGTTTCCTCGTACCCGAAATGAGACCGCACGACCTCTTCCAGCTTTCGGAACGTGGCGGCGGCCTGGGCAAAGTTTTCCTCGCTGGGATCTTCCGCCAATGCTTCTGCGGCGCGCCCCAGGCGGACGATCAACTCGTGGACCACCTCGTGCTCTGACAACAGTTTGGCCACGACCTCCCGAAACATCCCGCCGCCCGCCGCCGCGATCCGGGGGAACATATCGCCGCTTTCAATGTCGTGGTGCAGCTTCAACACTTGGCACTCGCGCCCGCACAGGGTCCCGAACACCCGGAAGTTCTCGGCCATGTCCAGCGACAGCACGATCTGCCTCAGGTTCTCGGGCGGGGCATCCCGCGCTTCGATCCGCGCCAGCACCGCGCCGATCTGGGCCATCTCCATCAAGTAGTGCCGATGAATAGCGGCCAAGTGTCGACCCTGGCGCCGATGCATGCCCGTGGCATCCGGAACCTTCGGCGCCCGTGGCCGCGAGGCTTCGTCAACGATGAGGTCATGAAGTGAATAAGTCGAGAGGTCAGCCATGCCGGGTAACAAAGCCCCTCCCTGCCCGAAGTCAAGACCGTCGGCCACACCGTAGGGTGGGTGAAAACCCACGCGCCGCACCTTAACGACACATTACCCCCGAACGCCCCGTTAACCCCGCCAATTCGAGAAAATCGCGCCGTCGCGATACCACTTGAGTACCGACGCGATACCGACGTATAACTTTCCTTGAATTCAAAGTGTTAACCCGATTCCCGGGCTCAGGCCAGCATCCCGCCGTCACTGTCATCCCCTGCCTCTTCCAGCAGGCGGTCGAAATCCGGCACCGTAACATGCCGCTTGCCTTCCAAGTGGATAACCTCGTCACGCTTCAACGCGCTGATCTGGCGGCTCACAGTCTCCAGCGTCAGGCCAAGGTAATCGGCCATCGCCTCGCGTGTCAGCGGCAGGTCGAACACCACCTGTCCCGCGGCCTTGGACATGTTCAGAACCGCGTTACGTCGGCCGAGAATGGCCAGGAACGACGCGATCTTCTCCCGCGCCGTCTTCCGCCCCAGCAGCAGCATCCATTCGCGCGCCGCATCCAACTCGTCCAGCGTCATCTCCAGAAGGCGCTGACCGATATGCGGCGTAACTTCCATCATGTTCTCAAAGGGATGCTTGCGGAAACAGCACATCACCACGTCGCTCACCGCGACCACGTTGTACGCCGCCTTCTCGCGCCCCGGCCGGCCCACGAAATCGCTGGGCAACAGAAGGCCCACCATCTGCGTGCGCCCATCTTCCAGCGTCTGCGTCAGCATCGCGATCCCCGACACGACCGAACCCACGAAATCCATCCGGTCCCCGGCCCAGATCAGCGTCCGGCCCGCCTCGAAGCTGCGGTAGTACTTGATCCGGTCCAGCTGCTCCAGTTCCTGCGCATCACATCGCGCGCACACGGCCCGGTGCCGAATGGGACATTCCCCGCATTCACGGGGGATCGCGTCATGTGCGTGTTTGAGCATCGACAGTGCTTTCGGTCGAGTTGATCTGCATCAAGGTTTTCGTGTTTTCCCACCCCTAATTTAACGTCATGATTGATAGAGAACAACTCCGCAGACTGGGACTGTTCGACGCGAACGTACCGCGTTACACCAGCTATCCCACGGCCCCGCATTTCTCCGATTCCGTCGGGTCCTCGACCATGCGGAACTGGATCAGTTCCATTCAACCAGGCAGCGCGATCTCGCTCTACCTGCACGTGCCCTTCTGCCGCAGGCTGTGCTGGTTCTGCGCCTGCCGCACGCAGGGCACCAAATCCCTGTCGCCGGTCGCCGCCTATGTCGAAACGCTCAAGGCGGAACTGGCCCTGTTGAAGGCCAACCTGCCAGAGGGCGTCACGCTGTCGCGCCTGCACTGGGGCGGCGGCACGCCGACCCTTCTGTCCGCCGACCTGATCACCGATCTGGCCGAATCAGTGCGCGACGCGGTCCCCTTCGGCGACGACACCGAGTTCTCGGTCGAGATCGACCCGAACGAGATCGACGCCCCCCGGATCGACGCACTCGCCGCCGCCGGCATGAACCGCGCCTCCGTAGGCGTGCAGGATTTTGACGATATCATCCAGCAGGCCATCGGCCGCATCCAGACCTTCGACATTACCCGCGATACGATAGACGCGCTGCGCGCCGCCGGCGTGCGCAGTCTGAACGCCGATATCCTGTATGGCCTGCCGCATCAGACCAAGGGGCGCATGGTCGAAAGCGTGCAGAAGCTTCTGTCGCTCAACCCCGACCGCGTTGCGCTTTATGGCTATGCCCATGTGCCATGGATGGCCAAACGCCAGCAGCTTATCCCGTCTGAAGCGCTGCCCACGCCCGAAGAACGGCTGGAGCTTTTCGATGCCGCCCGCCGCCTGTTCGTCTGGGATGGCTACCGCGAAATCGGGATCGACCATTTCGCGACACCCGAAGACGGCTTGAGCATCGCCAAGAAACTGGGACGCCTGCGCCGCAACTTCCAAGGCTACACCGACGACACGTCCGAGGTGCTCATCGGGCTGGGAGCCTCGTCGATTTCTCGCTTCCCGCAAGGCTATGCCCAAAACGCCCCTGCGACCGGCGCCCATACCGGGGCGATCCGCGAGGGCCGGTTCTCGACCAGCCGTGGGCATGTCTTCAAGGGCCAGGATCTTCTGCGGGCCCGCCTTATCGAGGCCGTCATGTGCGACTTCCGCATCGACGCCGGGGAAATCTGCGAGACCTTCAGCATGTCGCGCAAGGCTGTACGCGAGATGCTCGAACCTGCCGCACGCGCCTTCGAGGGGCTTCTGGACCTCAGCAACGAGGGTCTGTTCATCCCGCACGAGGCACGCCCGCTGACCCGGATGATCGCCCGCAGCCTCGACGCCTACGACCTCAGCCGCGCGGGACACAGTTCGGCGATCTGAAACGGGCTTAGGTCAGGCGTTTCTCCAGTACCAGCGCATCGACCGGCTCGCCATCGGGCCGCTTGTAATACTTCGCGCGCCGCGCAAGCTGGGTGAAGCCGAACGAGCGGTAAAGCCCCAACGCCGCCGCGTTGTCTGCCGCAACTTCCAGGAACAGGCGCTCCGATCCGCGCGCTTGGGCCTCTGCCTCGAACGCTTGCAACGCCGCCCGCCCGTATCCTTGCCGCCGCGCGTCGGGATCGGCGGCAAGCGTCAGAAGCTCCGCATCTCCGGCCACCGCCTGTCCTACAGCAAACCCCTTGGTGTCACCGACCACGAAAATATGCGAATGCTCCAGCAGATCGCGGAACTCACCTGCGCTCCAGGCCCGCCCCTGCCCGTCGAATGCTCGCGCATGAAGCGCGGCCAAGTCGTCAGGCGTCATCAAGGATCACCGGGGGCGCATCGCGCGAGGGCGCCGCATCGGCGGGCTTGAGGTAAAGCGGCGCCGGTGCGGGCGTGTCTTCGCGCCAGCGGGTTGCGGCGATCCGCGCGATGGCAGAGGCCGGTGCATAGGTCGCCGGAACCGCGCGTGCGCCGATCTGTGCCGCCATTGCCTTGGCCGCCGTGCCGACACAAACCAGCCCCGGCTCCATCAGGCCCGGGTCGATCCCGTCGATCGCCGCCAGGTCCGGCCCAAGCGGTGTGACCATGCCAAAGCCTTGCACATAAGCCTGCCCACGGGGTGCATCCCGCGTCGACAGCACCGGGCTGTCCTGTCCGTATGCCGCGGCCTCGAGGATGCTGACGCCAATAGCGGGAACATCCAGGGACAGGGCCAGCCCCCGCGCTGCGGCGACTGAAATCCGGATGCCGGTGAAATTTCCCGGCCCGATGCCGACCCCTATGGCGTCAAGGTCACTCCAACCGGCGCCCCCCATGGCCAGCGCATCTTCCAGCGCCGGAAACAACGCCTCTGCCTGCCCTTTCGGCATATCGACATGGTGATCGCTCAGAACGTCCTGCCCCGAAAGCAACAACACCCCCAGCCACGGGCCGGAGGTGTCGAATCCCAGTACGAGCGGCGCATCGGTCACGAGGTCAAACGCCGACGGGGCGGACCTCGGTGACTTCGGGGATGTAATGCCGCAGCAGGTTCTCGATACCCATCTTCAAGGTAATGGTCGAGGACGGACAGCCGGCACACGCACCTTGCATATGAAGGTAAACAACGCCGCGCTCAAACCCATGAAAGGTGATGTCGCCGCCATCCTGCGCCACGGCAGGGCGGACGCGGGTATCCAGCAATTGCTTGATCTGGTCGATGACCTCGGAGTCCTCGCCTTCGCTGGCGGCGTGGCCCGTCTCCGGACCGTCGCCGATCATGACCGGCTGACCGGACTGGAAATGCTCCATGATCGCGCCCAGAATCGCGGGTTTGACATGGTCCCACTCCACCGCGTCTTGCTTGGTCACGGTCACGAAATCATTGCCCAGGAACACCCCGGTCACGCCGTCGACGCCGAAGACGCGCGCGGCAAGCGGTGACTTGTCGGCCGTTTCGGAAGACGGGAAATCGGCAGTACCGGCGTCCAGCACCGTCTGGCCGGGCAAGAATTTCAGCGTTGCCGGATTCGGGGTCGATTCTGTCTGGATGAACATTGTGCGCGCCCTTTTTCTATGTTGTTCAAGATATGCGCAGCAAGACCCGCACTGTCAAGGTTTGGAACCATTCTAAAAAGTGCGACTCAGGTAATCGCTTCCAGCCGCTCCTTGCTCAGGTCGCCCGGCACGATGGTGATCGGTATCGGCAAGCCACCGGAATTCTTCGACAATTGCGACACAAGTGGCCCGGGGCCCTTCTTGTCGGCGCTGGCGCCCAGCACCAGCACGCCGATCTCGGTGTCCTCCTGAACCTGCGCCATGATCTCAGCCACCGGCTCGCCTTCGCGGATCACCAATTCGGGGTCGATGCCCTGCTTGTCGCGCATCCACTTCGCGAAGACCTCGAAATGCGCGTGGATGCGCTCGCGGGCCTCCTCGCGCATGATGTCGCCCACGCCGATCCAGTGATTGAACTCATCGGGCGGAATAACCGCGAGAATCTCAACGCCAGCCTGCGTGTTCTTGGCGCGCATCGCGGCAAACCGCATGGCGTTAAGGCATTCCCGGCTGTCGTCCAGCACCACGAGAAACTTGCGCATGATGTTCCCTTCGTCTTCCGGCGTTCATATTGACGGGTTCCGGGGCGTCCGGCAACAGCCGCTTTCCGTCAGAGCTCACACCGCGGCAGCGTCAGTCAAACGTTCCCGCCACGCGCCCGACCAGCATGAAGGCGCGCGCCGTGCGCGTGTCCGACATCTCTGACATCTCGGCATCCGTCGCCACCTCGGCAAACTGGCTGATCGTGCGGTCGAACAGCCGCAGGAAATGGTGGGCGGCATCGCGAAAGATCGTGTCCTGCTTCATCCGCGCCGCGGTCAGCGCCAGTGACGAGCGGTCCCGAACACCGCCCAACGCCGCCACCGCCCGGCCTCGTTCGCCGGCGGCGAAGCGGCGCCAAACTTCAGGCCGGGCCATGTCGGGGCGCAGGTCGTCCATGTAGATGCCGTCCTGAGACAACAGCGTCAGCACGTCCTGGCTGGCCTGAATCAGTTGCGCGCTATGGCGAACCTTCAGCGCCCGGCGCAGCGCGGCGAAGCCTGCCTTGTCCTCGGCGTTCTCCGGGAAGTTCAGCGCCCTTATGAAGTCTTCCGTCGCCAGCGGCGGCGCCATCTCTTCGGGCGGGGTGCCCAGCGGCAATGCGACCTGGTCTGTGCCCACCTCCTCGTTTTTCGTCACGGGCGCAGGCCGCACCTCCACCGCGCTGCGCGACGTCGAGAACGTTGCCAGCGCCGTCTCGGTCTTGCGTTGCGCCGCCGCGATCTCCTCCAGCTTTTTGGCCACCGAAGGCTGCGCTGTCTCGTGCGCGGCCTGGCTTTGCGCCACATAGGCCTGCCGGATCGCGTCGATGGCGGTTTGCAGGCGCCGGCTCTCCTCGCGCATCACCTTGCTCGACCGTGCCGCCGTCGCCGCTACCCAGATCATCGCCACCGGCATGAAGATGGCCAGCAGGACCACCACGAATTGCAGCGCCCCGCCGGATTCCGAGAACATCCCCATCGGTTCCAGCACCAGAAAGAACACCGCCGTGCCACCAAGCCAAAGAATGGTAAGCGCCAGCGCAATAACCTCGACACCCGTGACCCTGTCCTTGCGGGGCCGGTCATAGACTCCAAGTGGCGTATGCGGTGACTGGTTCGGATCGGTCATGGGCAAACCTGATTGAAAAGGGCCGGATCAGATATACTCGACCTTCAGCACCTCGTAGGCCTTGTCGCCGCCGGGCGTGCGCACTTCTACGCTATCGCCCTCCTCCTTGCCAATCAACGCCCGCGCAATCGGCGATTTTACGTTCAGCAGGCCCTTCTCGATACTGGCCTCGTACTCGCCCACGATCTGATAGGATTTTTCCTCGTCCGTATCCTCGTCCACCAGCGTCACCGTGGCGCCGAACTTGATCGGACCGGACAGCTTTTTGGGGTCGATCACGTCGGCGAGGCTGATCGCGCCTTCCAACTCCTTGATGCGGCCCTCGATGAACGACTGTTTTTCCTTGGCCGAATGATACTCGGCATTCTCCGACAGGTCGCCGTGTTCGCGCGCCTCGGAAATCGCCTTGATGATGGCCGGGCGCTCGACGGATTTCAGCTGTTTCAGTTCCGCGTTCAGCGCGTCGAAACCGTCCTGCGTCATCGGGATCTTTTCCATGACCTGTCCTTCTTTCCTGTCCCTAGTATCACCAAGGGGCCGCCCTTGCGCGACCCCGTTCCATTCTCAAACCATGCGCGACAGATTGACCCGACCTGCCCCGCCAATGCAAGTAGGTCCTGACCGCCGACCGCACAATCGCGCCGAAACTTGCGCCTTTTTGACGCTTTTGACCGCCTGTTACGTCGTGTTCGAATTGACCTTGCGCAACCCCACGCGATAACCAGTTGCGAAGTTTCTTACGCGGGCCGGCATCCGACCGGACGACCAGGAGAGGACCAAGATGACCCAAGTCGAACGCGAAGCCATGGAATACGACGTCGTGATCGTCGGCGCTGGACCTGCGGGCCTGAGCGCCGCAATCCGCCTGAAACAGCTCGACCCCGAGCGCGAGGTCGTGGTGCTGGAAAAAGGCTCCGAAGTGGGCGCGCATATCCTGTCGGGCGCGGTGCTCGACCCGTGCGGCCTCGACGCGCTGATCCCCGACTGGAAGGAGAAAGGCGCGCCGCTCAACGTCCCGGTGAAAGAAGACAATTTCTTCATGCTGGGCGAGGCGGGCAAGGTCCGCATCCCCAACTTCCCCATGCCGCCACTGATGAACAACCACGGCAACTATATCGTCTCGATGGGCAATGTCTGCCGCTGGATGGCCGAACAGGCCGAGGCTTTGGGCGTCGAGATCTTCCCCGGCATGGCCTGCTCGGAAATCGTCTATGGCGATAACGGCGAGGTTAAGGGCGTGGTGGCCGGCGAATTCGGCAAGAACCCCGATGGCACCCCCGGCCCGGGCTACGAGCCGGGCATGGAACTGCACGGCAAGTACGTGTTCCTGGGCGAAGGCGTGCGCGGCTCGCTCTCCAAGGAAGTCATCGCGAAATACGACCTCGCACAGGGCAAGGAGCCGCAGAAATACGGCCTCGGGATGAAGGAAATCTGGGAAATCGACCCGGAAAAGCACCGCGAAGGCACCGTCACCCACACGATGGGCTGGCCCTTGGGGTCGAACGCGGGCGGTGGCTCGTTCATCTACCACCTCGACAACAACCAGGTCTATGTGGGCTTCGTGGTGCACCTGAATTACCGCAACCCGCACCTTTACCCCTACATGGAATTCCAGCGGTTCAAGCATCACCCGGTGGTGGCCGACCTGCTGAAGGGCGGCAAGCGCGTCGCCTATGGCGCCCGCGCCATTTCCGAGGGCGGATACCAGTCGATGCCCAAGATGGTCGCGCCCGGCGTCGCCCTTCTGGGCTGCTCGGTCGGCATGGTCAACGTGCCCCGCATCAAGGGCAACCATAACGCCATGCTCTCGGGCAAGGCTGCGGCCGAGGCCGCCCATGCCGCCATCGAGGCCGGCCGCGCCGGTGACGAACTGCCGGATTACGAGACCGAAGTGCGCAACGGCGCCATCGGCGCGGATCTGAAAAAGGTACGCAACGTCAAACCCTTGTGGTCCAAGTACGGCCTCACCGCGTCGCTCACGCTCGGCGGCCTCGACATGTGGACCAACACGCTGGGCTTTTCCTTCTTCGGCACGCTCGGCCACGGCAAGACCGACGCCGAAGCCACCGAAGAAGCCAGCAAGCACCCCGAGATCGCGTATCCCAAGCCCGACGGCAAGCTCAGCTTCGACCGGCTGACCAATGTCAGCTTCTCGATGACCAACCACGAGGAAAGCCAGCCAGCCCACCTCAAGCTGAAGGACCCGAATGTTCCGGTCGAGGTGAACCTGCCCAAGTATGCCGGTCCCTCGGCCCGCTACTGCCCGGCAGGGGTCTACGAGTTCGTGGAAAAGGACGGCGAGCAGCAATTCGTCATCAACTTCCAGAACTGCGTCCACTGCAAGACCTGCGATATCAAGGACCCGGCCCAGAACATCAACTGGACCACGCCACAGGGCGGCGACGGGCCCAATTATCCCAATATGTAACCGACAGGCGAAATGATGCGAATGTGAGGGCGGCAAATTGGCCGCCCTCATTGCGTTAACGGGCCGCTCATACTACTTTCGCGCAAATCATCGACCGCACAGGCAGGGAGCCCAGACCCGTGAAAATCCTGACCGCAGGCGCCATCGCCGCGATTCTGCAGGGCATCGCGTTGCCCGCACTGGCCGATATCAATGTCGGGGCCTACCTTGCCGCACGGCAAGCGCGCTACCTCAACGATTTCGACGCCGCCGCGCAGTATTACACCCAGGCGCTCACCCGCGACGCCAACAACCCCGTCATCCTCGAAAGCACCGCGATTGCCTTCATGGCGTTGGGCGAGATCGACCGCGCCGTGCCCGTCGCCCGCCAGATCGAGGAACAGGAGCTGCAAAGCCAGGTCGCATTCATGGCCCTCATCGCCGAGGACGTGGCCGCCGGCAACCACGACGCCGTGATCGAGCGGATCGAGAGCGGCCAGGGCGTAGGCCAGCTGGCCGACGGCCTGGTCATGGCCTGGACCGAACTGGCCCGCGGCGATGTCGACGCGGCCCTCGCGCGCTTCAATGAAGTATCCGAGGAACGCGGGCTTAAGAATTTCGCCCTCTATCACAAGGCGTTGGCTCTTGCCTCCGTCGGTGATTTCGAGGCGGCCGAGGCGATCTTCTCGGGCGGTGAAGACGACGCCCCGCTGCAACGCACCCGCCGCGGGACCCGCGCCTGGGCTGTTACACTCAGCCAGTTGGAGCGAAACGAGGAGGCTATCGCCCTGCTCGACGACGCTTTCGGAGCCAATGCCGACCCCGAGATCCTCGCACTCCGGTCCGAGCTTGAAAGCGGCCTGCCCGTGGCCTTCGACATGATCTCCGGACCCAAGGACGGCGTGGCCGAGGTGTTCTTTTCCATCGGCCAGGCCCTGCTGGGCGACATGGGCGACGACTATACCCTGCTTTACGCCCGCGTGGCGCAGTACCTGAACCCCGACCATGTCGATGCGATCCTGATGTCGGCGGAACTGCTGGAATCATTGGAACGCTACGAACTGGCCACCCAGACCTACAAGAGTGTCCCGCGCGACCATCCGTCCTTCACCGCCGCCGAGATGGGCCGCGCCGAGGCGCTGCGCCGCGCGGACAAGATGGACGCCGCCATCGAGGTGCTTGAACAATTGCGCGACTCTCACCCCGAACTGCCCATGGTGCACGTCGCCGCCGCGGACCTCTACCGTCAGAGCGAAGACTACGGCAAAGCGGTCACCGCCTACGACAACGCCATCGATCTTCTGGGTGAAGCACAGCCGGGTCACTGGTTCGTCTACTACGCCCGTGCCATCAGCCATGAACGGCAGGATGAATGGCCCGAGGCCGAGGCCGATTTCCGCAAGGCGCTGGAATTGAACCCCGAACATCCGCAGGTGCTGAACTACCTCGGCTATTCGCTGGTTGAGAAACAACAGAAGCTGGACGAGGCGCTCGACATGATTGAACGCGCCGTCGAAGCGCAGCCCGAGTCCGGGTATATCGTCGACAGCCTCGGCTGGGTGCTCTACCGGCTGGGCCGCTACGAGGAATCCATCGGCCACATGGAACGCGCCGCCGAGCTGATGCCGGTAGACCCCGTGGTCAACGACCACCTCGGCGATGTCCTTTGGGCCGTGGGCCGAGAGATCGAGGCACAGTTCCAGTGGCGGCGCGCCCTGTCCTTCGTGGACAAGGAAAATCCGTCGCCCGATGTGGATCCCGATCGTATACGTCGCAAGCTCGAGGTCGGCCTGGACGTCGTCCTGCAGGAAGAAGGCTCGCCCCCCCTGGAGGTCGCGGATGACGGCGGCTGAGGGCTTCGCCCCGGCAAAGGTAAACCTGACGCTGCACATCACGGGGCAGCGCGACGATGGCATGCACCTGCTCGACTCGCTGGTGATGTTCGCCGATGTGGGCGATCACCTGACGATCTCGCTCTCCGACACGCCGCACCTTTCGCTCAGCGGCCCAATGTCCAAGGGCGTGCCGGACGGGGCCGACAACCTCGTTATGAAAGCCGCCGAGCTGATGGGGGTCAGCGCCGATATCACGCTCGACAAGGTTCTGCCTCATGCTGCGGGCCTTGGCGGCGGCTCGTCGGACGCAGCCGCCACCCTGCGCGTGCTGTCGCGCCTGACCGACACGCCCATTCCCACCGATGTCACGCCCTTGGGCGCTGACGTGCCCGTGTGCCTTGGCAACAGCGCCGCCCGGATGCAGGGGATTGGCGAAGAGATTGCCCCGGCACACGACCTGCCCTGCCTGAACGCGGTCCTGATCAACCCCGGCGTGCCCATGCGCACGCCCGAAGTCTTTGCCGCCGTCGGTCAGAAGAACAACACGCCCATGCCCCCGGATATTCCCGGCAATCTCAGCGCGATCGAATTCATCGACTGGCTGCGGGGCATGCGAAACGACCTTGAGTACGCGGCAATCGGGCAGACGCCCGTCATCTCGCAAGTGCTGGGCGCGCTCAGCGTGACGGCGGGTTGCCGCATGGCCCGCATGACCGGCTCGGGCAGCAGTTGCTTCGGCCTCTACACCGGCGAGGAAACCGCCCGCGCCGCCGAGGGCCGCCTGAAAGAGGAAAACCCGGGCTGGTGGGTCACCGCCACCCGCCTCAACGCGCATCCCTGAGCACGCGGCCTAGCGGATGCGCGCCACTACGTAATCCGACAGCGCCAGCAGCATCTCCCGCACCGGGTGCTCGGGCAGTTGCGCCATCATCGCCGCATTCGCCTTGGCCGTCCATTCCAGAGCATCGTCCCGCGTCGCCTCCAGCGTGCCGTGCTTGTTCAGTAACCGCAGCGCCTCATCCAGATCACCCTCGCGCTGGTCACCCTTCTCGATGGTCCGCGCCCAAAAGGCCCGCTCGCTCTCGTCGGCCAGCGCCACCGCCTTGATCACCGGCAGGGTCAGCTTGCGCTCGCGGAAATCGTCGCCCACGTTCTTGCCCGTTGCCTTGGCATCGCCCTGGTAGTCCAGCAGGTCATCGACGATCTGGAAGGCGATGCCCAGCGCGTCGCCATAATCGAAAAGCGCCTGCACCTGGTCATCGGACACGCCTGCAATCACGCCGCCCACCTCGGTCGCCGCCGAAAACAGCGCCGCGGTCTTGCCGCGCACGATCTGCAGATAGACATCCTCATCCGTCTTCAAGCTACGCGCAGCGGTCAATTGCAGCACCTCGCCCTCCGCAATCGTTGCCGCCGCGTTCGACAGGATGTCCAGCACAGTCAGCGACCCGGTCTCGACCATCAGCTGGAACGCCCGCGCGAACAGGTAATCCCCGGTCAACACGCTGGACTTGTTGTCGAAAAGCAGGTTCGCCGTGGGCCGCCCGCGCCGCTGCGCGCTTTCGTCCACAACGTCGTCGTGCAGCAACGTAGCGGTGTGGATGAACTCGACCGTCGCGGCCAGCTTCACGTCATCGCCGCCGCTGTATCCGCACAGATCCGCCGCCGCCAGCGTCAGCATGGGCCGCAACCGCTTGCCGCCCGCCTCGACCAGATGCGCCGTCACTTCCGGAATGCGCGGCGCGTGACGCGACGCCATCCGCTCGCGGATCAGGGTATTCACCTCGTCCAGCTTGCCCTGCAGATGCGAGGCCAGCGCTTCGTGCGGTTTGGTAGCGGCGTGGTCCAGTCCCATCAAACTCCTGTCACTCAGGCTCGACAAAGCGCGTCCGGTGTCCTTAAGTCATCCCCATGAAGCATCTTCTCAGCACCACCGACCCGACCGTGATGGCGTTCGCCAAGGCTCTGCTTCAGGGCGAGGATATAGACTGCTTTGAATTGGACGTAAACATGAGCATCCTCGAAGGCGGCATCGGGATCTTCCCCCGCCGCCTGATGGTCAGCGAGGAAGATTACTTTCCCGCCCGCCAGGCCCTTATGGACAACGGGATCGAGGTCGAGGCGCTCTCGTGACGCTTGAGACCACCTGCGACGATTTTCTCGGTGGCCGGCTGAAGATCCTGCAGCCCCGGGCCGGTTATCGCGCCGGGATAGACCCGGTCCTGCTGGCCGCCAGCATCCCTGCGAAACCGGGCGACACCGTGCTTGATCTCGGCTGCGGCGTCGGTGTTGCGGGGCTCTGTTTGGCCCGGCGCGTGCCCGGCGTTCACCTGACAGGCCTCGAACGCCAGCCCGCCTATGCCGAACTCGCCCGCCGGAACGGCGCGGCCAACGCCCTGCCGTTCGAGGTGATCGATGGCGACCTGTCCGCCATGCCCGACACCCTGAAAGAGCGCCAGTTTCACCACGTCTTCGCCAACCCGCCCTATTTCGACCGCGCCGCCAGCACCGCGGCCACCGATCCGGGCCGCGAAGGCGCCATGGGCGAGGATACCCCCCTCGCCGACTGGGTCGCCGCCGCCGCCAAACGCACCCGACCCAAGGGCACCACCACTTTCATCCAGCGCGCCGAGCGCCTGCCAGAGCTTCTGCCCCACGTCGCGCGGCACCTCGGCAGCCTACAGCTTCAACCACTGATTCCCCGACCCGGAAGGGACGCGCGGCTGGTCCTGCTGCGCGGGCGACGGGGCGGACGGGCCGCCTTCCGGCTGCATGACGGCTGGTGCCTGCATAATGGGCAAGTGCACGTTAACGATTGCGAAAACTACACGCCGGCAACGGCTTGCATCCTGCGCGACGGCAAGGAAATGCCTTTCCCGACGTGATTTAGGCAAGTTGTAGCTAAATACCGCCATCCGATTTTGCGTACGCAGCGTGACAGATTACATGTTTTGTGCTGCACTATCCCGTGCACACCAAAAGAGGAGACGCATTCATGGCTTTGAGTTCACACGTCGAGGAACTGAAGAAGAAACACCAAGCTCTCTCGGAACAGGTCGAAGCGGCACAGCGTGCCCCGGGAACGCCCGACCTCGAAATCTCAAGCATGAAAAAGCAGAAACTCCGACTGAAAGAAGAGATCGAGCGACTAACCCATTAGCATGCCACGCAACGACTGATCGGGATGCGCCCTCGCGGCGCGTCTCGTGATCACGCGGGTACCAGCGGTACCATCTCCATCTTTGCCGTCGTCTCGAACCCCTTGGCGGTTTCGGCCAGCATCCATTCGCGGAAAACCTTGATCTGCGGTTTGTCCTCGGCGCCCTTGCGACAGACAAAGCGAAACTGCGCCCCCGCGCTGACCGCCTTGCCATAAGGCGCGACCAATCGCCCTTCCATCAGGTCTTTCATCACCAGCGCCCGACGCCCAAGCACCACGCCCACGCCTGCCAAGGCCGCATCAATCGCGTGATCCCCTTGCGAAAATCGCGGGCCGTGTGGCTCTATCGGCGGCATGCCCACCGCACGGAACCACGCCGCCCAATCGGTCGGCGGATCCAGGAAATCAATCGACTGGTCAACGATCAGCACCGCCTTGGCCAAGCTTTCAATCGTCGGGTACCGCTGGGCCAGCGCGGGTGTCATCATCGGGGTCACCCATTCCTCGGCCAAGGGCAGCGAATACAGCCCGTCATCCGCCCCGTGGCCGAACCGGATCGCCACATCCACCTCGTCGCGGACGAAATCCATCAGCCGCAGCGACGCGGTGAATCGCAGTTCGATCTCGGGATGCGCCTGCGCGAATTCGTACAGCCTCGGCGCCAGCCACTTCGCGGTAAAGGCCGGCCCGGCCGTCACTGTCAGCGTGCTGTTGTCCAACCCCCGCCGCGTCGCTGTCCAAGCCGCTGACAGCGCCGAGAACCCGTCACGGCACCCCGGCGCCAGCGCAGCCCCCGCCTCGGTCAGTTCCACCGCCCGGTTCAACCGCCGGAACAGCGCCGCTCCCAGATGCTCCTCCAGCGACTTGATCTGGAACGACAGCGCGGCGGGTGTCACGTTCAGTTCCGCCGCCGCCTTCTGAAAGGACATGTGCCGCGCGGCGGACTCAAACGCGCGCAAGGCAGTCAACGGGGGCAGGCGGTCAGTCATTTCACTAAAGTAATATTTAACTGAACCCGTGAAAAGTCTCGTTTGTGGTCTTGTCCATATAGACACACATTCAGACCAGTTAAGTTTCCCTGAAAGGATCAGCCATGATCGAAACAGCCACAGATGCCAAGACCCGCGATGCCTATCGCGCCGCACACTACGAACGCAGCCGTGCCTTTGGCGAGCTGCTCAAATGGCTCGGCCGCAAAACACCTTCCAGATGATCGTTGCAGGTCTCTGGAAACAGAAAGGGCCGGTTCCCCTGACCGGCCCTTTCGCTTTTCGCGGGTACGCAATCTTCAGACGAAGAACTGCGCCCCGTTGGCCGAAATGGTCGAGCCGTTGATGAACCCGGCATCGTCCGACGCCAGGAACGCCACGCAGCGAGCGATCTCTTCCGGCTCGCCAAGGCGGCCCGCCGGGATCTGGCCGATGATCGATTCGCGTACCTTCTCCGGCACCGCCATCACCATTTCCGTCGCGATATAGCCCGGACAGACCGCGTTCGCGGTGATCCCGGCGCGCGCGCCTTCCTGCGCCAGCGACTTGACGATGCCAAGATCGCCCGCCTTGGTCGCGGCATAGTTCACCTGCGCAAACTGCCCCTTCTGACCGTTGATCGAGCTGATGACGATGATACGCCCGAACTTGCGTTCGCGCATGCCGGGCCAGACCGGATGCACGGTGTTGAACACGCCCGTCAGGTTGGTGTCGATCACGTCCTTCCACTGGTCCGGCGTCATTTTGTGGAACGGCGCATCGCGCGTGATGCCCGCGTTGGCCACGACCACGTCGATCGGCCCCAGCTCGGCCTCGACGGTTTCGATCCCGGCCTTGGACGCGTCGTAATCGGCCACGTTCCACTTGTAGGTCTTGATGCCGGTCTCGTCGGTGAACTTCGCCGCGGCTTCGTCGTTGCCCGCATAGGTGGCAGCAACCTCGTAGCCCTCTTCCTTCAGTTTTTTCGAAATGGCCTCTCCGATACCGCGACTACCGCCGGTCACAAGGGCAACTCTCGCCATGGGAACTCCTCCAGTCTTTCTGTCCAGTGTTGCTTGTCTTAGAAACTTTGCTACTCATCATGCGCGCAAAGCGCAACATTATTGCGCGATTCTTTTTTCTGCACGGCTCATCCGCCGTTCAGGTACGCCTCCGCGTCTTGCTGTCCCAAAGCCCACGTTTCGCGCAGCTTTTGCGGGTCTGTAAAGTCGATCTTGTCCGCGGGCGTTTCCTCGGACGGCCAGACATAAACGCGGCCCGGAACATCCGGCAGGCTTTTGTAGGGCCGGGTCAACAGCACCAGCGTCTCACCTTCGTCGGGGTCAGGCAACGGGGCCTGGTCGGCCATGCCGCCATCGACCACGCGCCGGTCGCCCCAAAGCGGCGGCTCGAACACCGGCGGAATCACCGCAGCCGCATTGATCAGCTCCACCAGCCGCCCGTCCCGCGCCGCCTGGTTGGCATCGACCAGTTGCGAGGTCAGGCCCATTTTCTCGGCCCAGTCGAAATGCGGGCTGCCCACGACATGCAGTTCCGCCTCATAGGCCGCGGCCAGCGCCGTGCCCGTCATGGTCGGGTGGCCGGTCGAGGGCGGATGCGCAATCTGGATTTGAAAGGCCGGGCCATTCGCAACCCGCTCCTTGGCCGCCTCGTCCAGAACCGTTTCCACCACGTCACAATAGATACGCTGGTGCGGCGTGATGCCTTCCTCGTCCGCGGCAAACAGATCGAGGTTGTGGTCGCGCTTCTCGAACGCATCGCACATCACGTCCAGCAGCCGCTCCTCGATCCCGGCAATCCACGCCGCACAAGCCAACGCGCCGCCGCTCACGCCCGTCACCCGCTCCGGCGTGAACTTGCGCGCCTGCTCCAGCCGCGTCAGGAAACCGCCCTGCCAGAAACACCGCAACCCACCGCCGGAGAACACGATCTGCGGGGGATTGTCGGGCAGTTCCATGAAAAGGGCCTTTCTGGAAATCACATGGAAAAACAGGCCCCGCGAGGCCTGTTTCTTATCTTCATATCAGCTGCTTACGGGCGCTCGATGCACATTGCGACACCCATGCCGCCACCGATGCACAGCGTGGCGAGGCCTTTCTTGGCATCGCGGCGCTTCATCTCGAACAGCAGAGTGTTCAGAACGCGGCAGCCCGACGCACCGATGGGGTGGCCGATGGCAATCGCGCCGCCGTTCACGTTCACGATCGACGGGTCCCAACCCATGTCCTTGTTCACGGCACAGGCCTGCGCGGCAAAGGCTTCGTTGGCTTCCACCAGGTCCAGGTCATTGACGCTCCAGCCCGCCTTTTCCAATGCCTTGCGGCTGGCATGGATCGGGCCCACGCCCATGATCGACGGGTCCAGCCCAGCCGTTGCATAGGAGGCGATTCGCGCCAACGGCTCGAGCCCGCGCTTCTCGGCATTCTCGGCGCTCATCAGCAGAACGGCAGCGGCACCGTCGTTCAGGCCCGAGGCGTTGGCCGCGGTGACCGACCCGTCCTGCGTGAAGGCCGGGCGCAGTTTTTGCATGCCCTCAATCGTGGCCCCGTGGCGGATGTATTCATCCTTGTCGACGACCGTTTCGCCCTTGCGGGTCTTGACGGTGAATGGGATCACCTCGTCATCGAACTTGCCCGCCTTCTGTGCCGCCTCGGCCTTGTTCTGGCTGGCGACGGCGAACTCGTCCTGCTGGTCGCGCGTGATCTGCCACTTGTCGGCGACGTTCTCGGCGGTCTGGCCCATGTGATAGCCGTTGAACGCGTCCCACAGACCGTCGCGGATCATCGTGTCGATGTATTTCATGTCGCCCATCTTGTGCCCGGCCCGCAGATGCGCGGCGTGCGGGCTGAGGCTCATGTTCTCCTGTCCGCCGGCGGCCACGACATCGGCATCCCCCAACTGGATGTGCTGCGCGCCCAGTGCCACGGCCCGCAGGCCCGAACCGCACACCTGGTTGATGCCCCAGGCTGCGCTTTCGATTGGCAGGCCGGCGTTCACATGTGCCTGGCGTGCGGGGTTCTGGCCCTGCGCCGCGGTCAGGACCTGGCCAAGGATCGTTTCCGAAACCTCGGCCTTGTCGATACCCGCGCGCTCGACGATGGCTTCGAGAACGGCCGCTCCAAGGTCATGGGCCGGGGTGTTGGCGAACGCGCCGGAAAAAGAGCCGACAGCGGTCCGTGCTGCCGAAGCGATAACTACATTGGTCATAGTGTCCTCCACCAATTCTTGCTGGCCGAGGAAAAAAGGGCAGCATGCCTGATGCGGCCCCCGGATTCCCCGCATTACGCAGGGTGTACCGCAGTCGCCGCAACGCGGCAACTGTAGCCGTTGTCACAGGTCAGGCCGTCGCCGCCGTCTGAGCTGTTACCAGCCATGGCGGCTGTACCGTGGGCGCGCCGAAGTAATAGCCCTGAAGGCAATGCACCCCGATATTCTGCAGGAAGACGGCGTCGTTGGGCCGCTCCACGCTTTCGGCGACGGTGACCATGTCGAACTGTTCCGCGATGGCGATCAGCGCACGCGTCAGAACCTGGTTGTCCGGGTTGTCCGCGATTCCGCGAATATACTGCCCGTCGATCTTGAGGATGTCGAAATAGAAATCCTTGAGGTACCGGAACGAGGTGAACCCGGCGCCGAAATCGTCCAGCGCGAAACTGATGCCCTTCTTCTGCAGATCCGCCATGAAATTCACCACCAGCTCCGGCACCAGCATGGCAGACCTTTCGGTGATCTCGAGGATCAGTCGCTCGCCCAGCGTTGGATCCTGCCCCAACCCGCGTTTCAGCGTCCGCATCCAGCGCGGGTAGCCGATGGACCGCGCCGACATGTTGATCGACAGGCGGATATCGGGATAGTCGCGCAAGGTGCGGATCCCCTTTTCAAGCGACAGGCAGTCGATGATGCGGCCCGTTTCCGTCGCTTCGATCGCGTCGATAAACTCGCGCGCCGGGATGATCCGGCCGGTTTCATCCAGCACCCGCGCCAATCCTTCGTAAAAGGCCGGCTTGTCCTGCCGCCCCGAGGGCACCACCGCCTGATAGGCCAACATCACGTGGCCGTGCCGCACCGCCGCCTCGACCATCTGGATCACCGACTGGTCTCGCACCGACACGGCGTAGGCCAACGGGTTCTGATGCCCCGACGGAACGCTCGCCCATTTCAATCTCTTTTCACCCATGAATCTCTCCGTACTCCACCGCCGCCCAATAAGCGCCACGCAGCCTAAGGAATTGTTAAACCGGGCATTTGAGTCATACTGTCCGCAACAGGCGAAACCGGGAGGCCTGAAGGATGGAAAGATGCGGCTGGGTCGGTACCGATCCAATCTACGAGGCCTACCACGACACCGAATGGGGCGTGCCCGAATGGGACAGCCGCGCGCTGTGGGAAAAGCTCATTCTCGATGGCTTCCAAGCGGGACTCAGCTGGATCACCATCCTGAGGAAGCGCGACAACTTTCGCGAAGCATTCCAAGGATTTGACCCGCATCTGATTGCCACTTGGGGCGAGGATGACGTCCAGCGCCTCCTGGGCGATCCCGGCATCATCCGTCACCGCGGCAAGATTGAGGCCACGATCACCAACGCCCGCGCCTGGCAGGCGATCGAGGCTGAACAGGGCTTCGATACCTACCTGTGGTCCTGGATGGGCGGCGCCCCACTTCAGAACCGCTGGACCAGCCTTGCCGAGGTGCCCACCGAAACCGAAATATCCCGCGCAATTTCGAAAGATTTGAAGAAACGCGCCTTCAAGTTCTGCGGCCCCACCATTGTCTACGCCTTCATGCAGGCCGTGGGCATGGTCAACGGCCACGTCCTCACCTGCCACCGCCACGCTCCCGTGGCCGCCATGGCCACGCCAGCGCGCTGAACTTTGCCCGCGCGAAAGCTTGCCCCCGCCGCCCCTCTGGCCTAGACCGGATCCGACGATTTCAGGGGAGGCCCAAATGACCAAGTTCGACAAAAGCAAACTGCCCAGCCGCCACGTGACCGAAGGGCCCGCCCGCGCGCCGCACCGCTCTTATTACTACGCCATGGGCATGACCGAGGAGGAGATCCACCAGCCCCTCGTCGGCGTCGCCACCTGCTGGAACGAGGCCGCGCCCTGCAACATCGCGCTCAACCGCCAGGCCCAGGCCGTCAAGGGCGGCGTGAAAGAGGCCAAGGGCTCCCCCCGCGAATTCACCACGATCACCGTCACCGACGGTATCGCCATGGGCCACGAGGGGATGCGCTCGTCGCTCGCCTCCCGCGAGGCCATCGCGGACACGGTCGAGCTGACCATGCGCGGCCATTGCTATGACGCCATCGTGGGCCTTGCGGGCTGTGACAAGTCCCTGCCGGGCATGATGATGGCCATGGTCCGCCTCAACGTACCGTCGGTCTTCATCTACGGCGGCTCGATCCTGCCGGGCAAGGCCCCCCAGATCGACGAGATCCCCGAGGAATTCCGCACCCGTGACCTGACGGTGCAGGACATGTTCGAGGCGGTGGGCTGGAACCAGAACGGCACGATGTCCGACAAGGCGCTCGACGCGCTCGAACGCGTCGCCTGCCCCTCCGCAGGCGCCTGCGGCGGCCAGTTCACCGCCAACACCATGGCCTGCGTCTCCGAGGCGATCGGCCTTGCGCTGATGAACTCCTCGGGCATGCCTGCGCCGTACGAATCCCGCGACCAGTATGCCGAAGCCTCCGGCCGCGCCGTCATGGACCTGTTGGAGAAAAACATCCGCGCCCGCGACGTCGTCACCCGTAAGTCGATGGAAAATGCCGCGCGCGTCGTGGCCTGCACCGGCGGCTCCACCAACGCAGGGCTTCACCTGCCCGCCATCGCCCATGAGGCCGGGCTCGAATTCTACCTCGACGATGTCTGCGAGATTTTCCGCGACACCCCCTATTTCGTCGACCTGAAACCGGGCGGTCAGTACGTGGCCAAGGACCTTTACGATGCCGGCGGTATCCCCGTGGTGATGAAGGAGTTGCGCAAGGCGGGCCTCATCCATGAGGACTGCATGACCGCCACCGGGCGCAGCATCGGCGAGGAACTCGACCGCATCGAACGCGAGGCCGACGGCAAGGTGATCTATTCCATCGACGCGCCCCTCACCAAGACCGGCGGCGTCGTCGGCCTCAAGGGCAACATCGCCCCGCAAGGCGCCATCGTGAAGGTCGCCGGCATTGCGCCCGAGCATCAGGTCTTCACCGGCCCCGCTCGTGTTTTCGAATGCGAGGAAGACGCCTTCGCCGCCGTGCAAAAGCGCGAATACGAGGAAGGCGAGGTCATCGTCATCCGCAACGAAGGCCCGGCAGGTGGCCCCGGCATGCGCGAGATGCTGGCAACCACCGCCGCGCTTTCGGGCCAGGGCATGGGCAAGAAGGTCGCGCTCATCACCGACGGCCGCTTCTCCGGCGCGACACGCGGCTTCTGCGTGGGTCATGTCGGCCCCGAGGCGGCCCATGGCGGCCCCATCGCCATGCTGAGAAATGGTGACAAGATCACCATCGACGCGATCAAGGGCGAACTTTCCGTGGACCTCAGCGATGACGAACTTGAGGCCCGCAAGAAAGACTGGCCCGGCCCGCGCGAGACGATCTACGCCTCCGGCGCGCTCTGGAAATACGCCCAGCTTGTCGGCGAGACCTACAAGGGCGCCGTGACCCACCCCGGCGCCGAGGCCGAGCGTCACGTCTACGCAGACCTCTGAGCCTGACCGTGCGCGCGCTCCGAACCATCTGGCTGGCGGCTCTGCTGTGGCCGCTGGCCGCCTGCGACGATACCGGGCTTGGCGGCACGTCGGACAAGCCCAACGCAGTCGAGGCGCTGGCACTCTATGATGGCGATGTCGTGGTGCGCGGCCCCCGCGGCTATTGCGTGGACGCGGGCAACGTCCGCCGCCAGCCTTCCAGCCGCCTCATCTTCCTCGGCAGTTGTGAATCGCTCAGCGGCGAGCCGGGCGTTACCGTGCCGCTGGCTCTGATCGCGGTCAACGTGGCGGGCAAGCAGCCGGGCCGCGCCCAGCCCAGCGCCGCCACCATCGCCGCAAGCGCCGCCCCGAAAAAGCCGTTGGCCGCGGTAGATATCGACGGACTTGCGCTGGTGCATCTCGATGCGGGCGGCGAACTGGCCCTGCCCGGCGGTGACCCGCGCTACTGGCGCGGCGGCATGGTCATCAACGACCATTTCGTCAGCCTAGCGGTCTACGCACCCGCTGGCAGCAGCCTTGCCGGCGCTTCGGGCCGCCGCTTCATCACCGACCTCGCCCGCACCCTGCGGAGCGCCAGCGCGCAGTAACCCAAGGCAATCAATGGATTGTTTCCAAACGCGGGTTAATGCTATGACAATGTCTCAGGGGCAAACAGCAGCAGAACCAACCGGAATCGATCCACGCATATGGGGCTGAAACGTTCAGGACTGGATTGGCTGGCCCATCGGCGCGACCTGCGGCGGTGGCGGCAAACCGTGCGCGACGCCACGTCGATGACGCTGGAACAACTCCGCGCCGAGCGCTCCGAGGCGCGGAAATTGCGCTATCATCTCAACGAGTTGATCAGCCTTGCCGACAACCGCCTTGCGTTGCCGATGATCGGCTCCCACGCATTTCCCAAGCCGCATGGCACCGACTGGTCCTGGCGTCCCGCGACCTGGCGCGAACCCTTGGCGGTGCCCGGGCAGTCCTCGGTCCTCAGCAAGACGCAACTGGGCCGCGAGCTGACACTGTTTCACGACTGTCAACACTCCGAACTGTCCCTGCGCCAGCTGCGCAACACGCGCGAGGCCGATCTTGCGCCGTTCGGCCTGCGCATGGATGTCTTCAGCTTTGACGGCTCCTTCCTGTCGCTTGTGCTGGACCTGCCCGAGGCTGCGGTATTGGGGCTGCAATCGCGCCATCTCATCCGTATGGACACCATCGTCGAGATGGAAAAACCGCTGGAGATCTTCGCCCGGCTGAACATCAAGCACGGCCCGAACACCGAACAGATCGTGCGCGAACTGCCGCTGCACGAAGAGGATATCATGGTCGAATTCGACCTCGCCTATTCCAAGCTCAACGAAAAGCGTATCGAGCGGGCCTGGGTCGACCTGATTTTCGAGAACCCGCAGATGAGCCAGGTCATCCTGCGCGACCTTACCTTCAGCCGCCGGCCACGCGCGGAATTCTAGGGGGATACGGATGCAAGAACTGACATTGACCAAGACGCGCCTCTTCGAAGGGGTCTGGGAAGGGGTCATCACCGGCGCCGGCGATCGCCGCCCGGACGTGTCGGTCACGCATCTGCAAGAGACCATCACCGGGGTCGAGGTCGTCGAGAAACCCGAGGAACAGGCCTGGGTCCTACGGGTGCCCATCCCGGCCGACCGCATCGCCGACGGGGTGCAGACATTCCTGATTTCCGACACCGGCACTGGCGCGGCGCTTGGCAGCTTTTCGATCGTCTCGGGCGATGCGCTGGCCTACGACATCCGCGCCGAGGTGACGCTTCTGCGCGAAGAACTCGACATGCTCAAACGCGCCTTCCGGCGGCACTGCCTTGAGACGATGTAGGTCCGCTTAGCGGGATGAAGCTGCCATTGAACGTCGCAAATATTTGCCGAAACACCTACCACAGACCAACCCTGCGTGAGAGGAATGCAAAGTGCTTCCAATCTGGATGATTGGTGCTACGACAGTCTCAAACTGGAGTGCTCCATGAATCCACACGACCTTGCGGGCTGCATATTCGCGAGATGGTCTCCGCAAATTGGAGACCCAACTGTCATTGGTTGGATAACAGTCGCCACCTATTTCGTGGTCAGCGCTGTGTCTGTAGCGGTCTTTTCCAAGCAACGCGGAAGACTCCGCATGTTCTGGCTCTTTCTGGCAGTTTTGCTTTTCGCGTTGGGGATCAATAAACAGCTCGATCTGCAATCCGCGCTCACAGCAGTGGGGCGTTGCTGGGCAAAAGCGGAAGGTTGGTATGCTGAACGTCGGACTTTTCAGCTCAGGTTCATAATGTCAATAATCGCAACGAGCTTTGTATTCGGCGCTCTACTTGCCTGGACGATGAGACAACATCTAAGACGTATAGGGCTCGCACTGATCGGTATTGCGTTACTGCTTTCATTTATTGGCATTCGTGCCGTCGGATTTCACCACTTCGACCAATTTATTGGCTACGAGATCGGCAATGTTCGCGTGAATTGGGCATTCGAGATTGGTGGCACTACGATGATTGGAATCAACGCACTCTTTCTTCTATTCAGGAGTTACCGTGACAAAAGGTTAGTCGAAGTATGCAAAGAGTAACTTGGGCTCGTTTCGAACTTTCGCAGCCACCCCTGACCGCCGGCTAGCCGTCTTTACCCAACTTCACCACGTTGACAGGATCTTCCGGCGCCAGTTCCTCAAAGTCGAAATTGTCCAGTTTCGCCGCCCGTTTCCCCGCACGCTCGGCGGCGGTGGAAATCCCCTCGACGTCCCGCCGCGCCTGGTCGAAATGCGTCTCCAGCTTGCCCGCGCGTTCCAGCACCAGCTCAACATCCCGGTGCAACTGCCCCAGCATCTTGCGAATGGCCCCCGCCTGTTCGCGCATCCGCGCATCCTTCAGGATCGCGCGCATCGTGTTCAGCGTCGCCATGCAGGTCGTTGGCGACACGATCCAGACCTTCTGGGCGAACCCCTCGCGCACCAGTTCCGGGAAATTCGCGTGCAGCTCGGCATAGACCGCCTCGGAGGGCAGGAACATCAGCGCGCCATCGGCTGTCTCGCCATCAAGGATGTACTTCTCGGAAATATCCTTGATGTGCTTCTTCACCGAGGTCCGCAGGAACTTCGCGGCCTCATTCAGATCGTAATCGCTCGTGGCATTGCGCAGCGCCTCGTAGGCTTCCAGCGGGAACTTGCTGTCGATCGCGATCGGCCCCGGCGGGTTCGGCAGGTGGATCAGGCAATCTGCCCGCCGCCCATTCGACAGCGTCGCCTGCAACGAATAGCTGTCCGACGGCATCGCCTTGCTGACGATATCGGTCAACTGGATCTCGCCGAACGCCCCGCGCGTCTGCTTGTTCGACAGGATATCCTGAAGCGACAGCACATCACCCGACAGCTTGGTGATATTGTCCTGCGCCTTGTCGATGGCGCTCAGCCGTTCCTGCAGCGCGGTCAGGCTGTTGGTGGTCTGCTTGGACGAGCCATGCAGCGTCTCGCGCATCCGCTCCTGCATCTCGGTCAGCGCCCGCTGGCTGCGCATCGCGTTGTCGGCCAGCCGGTCCTGCATCTGCTGCTGAACCCCCGCCAGCCGCTGCTCCACCATCTGCGCCAGCTGCGTCTGCCCGCTGGTGGCCGTGTCGCTGACCACCTGGATCGAACTGCGCAACCCCTCCTGCCCATTGGCAAGGCTCTGCACGTTCTGCCCCAGATGCCCCAACTGTTGCGCCAACGGCTCCGTCGCGCGCGCCGTCCGCGCCGCGGCCCGCAGCGCAAGGATAACCAAAAGGAGGATCAGCAGCACCACAGCGCACGCCGCCAGCGCGGCCATTACAAGCGGATCGTCCAATGCATAGGTCGTTTCGCCAATCGTAATCATGTCCGCCCGAACAGCCGCTCGATATCGCTCAGTTTCAGCTCCACATAAGTGGGCCGCCCGTGGTTGCATTGCCCCGAATGCGGCGTCGCCTCCATCTCGCGCAACAGCGCGTTCATCTCTTCCCCGCTCATGCGCCGCCCCGACCGGATCGAGCCGTGACAGGCCACCCGGCTCAGGATCGCCTCGATCTTCGCCTGAACGTTCAGGCTCTCGCCCAAATCGGCCAGCTCGTCCAGCACATCGCGCAGCATCCTGCCCGCGTCGCACGGCCCCAAAATTGCCGGCGTCTCGCGCACAGCAATGCTGCCCGGCCCAAAGGCCTCGATCACCAGCCCCAGCCGCGCCAGCTCCTCGGCCATGTCCAGCAGAATGCCCGCCTCGCCGCTGCTCAACTCCACGATCTCGGGGATCAGCAGCACCTGGCTGGCCACGCCGTTCTCGGCCATCTGCCGCTTCAGCTTCTCGTAGACCAGCCGCTCATGCGCCGCATGCTGGTCGACGATCACCATGCCGGTCTCGGTCTGGGCCACGATGTAGTTCTCATGCACCTGCGCCCGCGCCGCCCCCAGCGGCAACGCTTGCGTTGAAACCACCTCTTCCGAGGTCTCCACCACCTCCGGCTCGACCCGCCCGGAATATGCGCTTTGCATCTCGGCAAAGCCCGCTTCCGGCGCCTGCGTCTGGTAACTCGCCGCCCGCGCCGCTACCCCGGGCCGGTCCATCTGGTACACCCGTGCCGCCCCCTGTGGCACAGGCTCCGGCCGCATCGCGCCCAACGTCGCCCCCGCCACGGTGGTCGACGCCCGGTGCCCCGCCTCCGACAACGCGTGACGCAGCCCCGACACCAGCAAGCCCCGCGCCACGCCCGGATCGCGGAACCGGACTTCCGACTTTGCCGGATGCACGTTCACATCCACCAGCTTTGGCTCACATTCCAGAAACAGCGCCGCCGCCGGATGCCGGTCCCGGCTGAGGAAATCGTGATAGGCCGCCCGCAGCGCGCCATAGAGCATCTTGTCCCGCACCGGCCGCCCATTGACGAACAGGTACTGCGCCACCGAGGAGCCCCGCGAATAGGTCGGCAACGCGGCATAGCCGGTCATCGCGATCCCCTCGCGCTCCGCCTCGATCCGCAGCGCGTTCTCGGCAAACTCGCGCCCCAGAACCTGGCTTAACCGCCCGTGCAGCGCATCGAAAAGGTCGCCACTCTCGGCATCGGCGCGAAACACCGTGCGCGGCTCGCGCCCTTCGCTCACGTCGCGCAAGGTAAAGCTGACGAACGGTTCGGCCATCGCCAGCCGCTTGATCACGTCGCCCACCGCCTGCGCCTCGGCCCGGTCGGTGCGCATGAATTTCAACCGCGCGGGCGTGGCATAAAAGAGATCCCGCAGCTCCACCACCGTGCCCCGGTTCAGCGCCGCAGGCTTCACCGCGCCAATCCCACCGCCCGACACCGTGATCTCGACCCCGTCAAACCCCTGCGCCCGGCTGGTGATCGTCAGCCGCCCCACCGACCCCAGGCTGGGCAGCGCCTCGCCCCGAAACCCGAAGGAATGAATGTTCAGCAGGTCCGACCCGTCGATCTTCGACGTTGCGTGCCGGTTCAGCGCCAGCGGCAACTCGTCCCCGGTCATCCCGCAGCCGTCGTCCCGCACCCGGATCAGCGTCTTGCCGCCATCGGCAATATCCACCTCGATCCGCCGCGCGTCGGCATCCAGCGCGTTCTCCACCAGCTCCTTGACCGCCGAGGCCGGACGCTCCACGACTTCCCCGGCGGCGATCCGATTGATCGCCGTCTCGTCCAACTGGCGGATGACAGGCCGTTTCTGGCCTATATTGGGGCTGATTTCATTCATACCCCAATACCTAGCATGGCCGCGTCCGATTCTGCTAGGTCCGACTGGCAGGATAAAAGCCCCCGACCGTGCTTTTCTCATGTTCCGGATCGCCACCACACGCAAGGCTCCAAGGCATCACGGGAACTCGCACCGCAACACCCTAGTTTTCTACCCAACGCCAAGCCCAGGAAAGGCCATCCCATGCAATCCGAAACCATCGGCGCCGCCACCTTCGAGACCTGGACGATCGACGAAGTGGCCAGCGCTTTCGCCGCGAACGAGATCGTTCTGATCGACGTCCGCACCATCCCCGAATACGCGTTCCAGCATATCGAGGGTGCCATGCTCTTCCCCATGCCCTTCTTCGACGCGCATAAACTGCCCGGCCAGACCGACAAGCGCATCGTCCTGCATTGCGGCTCGGGCGTGCGGTCCGAAAAGATGGCCCGCGCCGCAATCGAGGCCGGGATCGACCGCATCGCCCATATGAAAGGCGGCTTCGGCGCCTGGAAAGAGGCCGGCAAGCCCTATATCGGCACCTCCATGAGCACCGGCGGCCCCGAACGCGTCAACGCCTGACCCGGGCGGGTCTTCGCCACGCGAACAGGCTTTGCGCTTGATGCGGCGCCGCGCCTCGCCTATTCCCGCGCCAAATCCATCGCGAGAGGCACGCGCCCCATGACCCTTTCCACGATCCGGACCATCGACAGGATCCTCCTCGGCATTGTCGTCGCCGTACTGGTCCTCACGGTCGGCATCTATTTCTACAGCACCGATTTCTTTTCGCTGACCTACGCGCGCGAGGACGGCTATGTCGAATACGGCACTGCAATCTTCCTCTTCGTGGCCAGCCTCGTCCTGTTGATGAACGCGCGGTCGCTCAAGGCCCGCGGCGCCGGTCTCGCCCTCGCCTGCACCGTGTTCTACGCCCTGCTCTTCTTCTTCGCGGCGGGCGAGGAAATTTCCTGGGGCCAGCGCATCTTCGGCTGGGAAACCGGCGAGACCTTCCAGCAGATCAACAAGCAGCAGGAAACCAACCTGCACAACCTGATCGTGCCCACGCCGTGGGGCGATTTCCACCTCGCCAAAACGCTCTTCGGCCCGATCCTGACGCTGATCCTGCTGCTCTACCTCGCCGTGCTGCCCCTGCTCTATCCGCGCGTCGGCTGGATCAAACGCACGCTCGACCGCATCGCCGCCCCGGTTCCCGGCACCCGTCACGCCATTCTCGCCGTCGCCGCCAGCCTCGTGATCGCCGCCATCGACGTCTCGCGTAAATGGGAGGTCTACGAGCTGGTCTTCAGCCTGCTGGCCACGTCCATCTTCCTGCTGCCGCAAAACCGCGACCACACGACCTGAGGCCACCGGCTCAGATGATCTCGTCCTCGTCGTAAAGCGGCGCGGCCTCCATGTGCGCGGCCACCCCCTCGGCAGCATGTTCCGCCCGCGGCGTCTCGGCGATGTGAAACAGCGCCTCGCCTTCATAGACCGCCGGCATGTTCGATCGCCCGATCACGATCCCCGCCTCCTCGCACACCACCTCGCAGTCGGTCTGCCCCATCGGGTCGCTGACCGCGCCCAGCACCGTGCCTGGTTCCACCGCGTCGCCGACCGCCTTGTAGCCGCGAAAGACACCGCCCACCGGGGCCCGGTACCAGCTCGACGAATTCGCCACCACCGGCACGCTGCGCCGCTTCGGCACGCCCTTGGCCCCGATCATGCCCAGCCGCCGCATCACCCGCAGACAGCCGCTCACCCCGGCCCGCACCGCCAGCTCGTCGAACCGCAACGCCTCGCCGCCTTCGTACAGCAAGACATCCACGCCCTCCTCCTCGGCGGCCAGCCGCAAACTGCCTTCGCGCAGCTTCGAAGCCATCATCACCGGCGCGCCGAATGCCTCGCCCAAAGACTTCAGCCGCTCGTTGTCCGGCGTCAGCCGGATCTGCGGCAGGTTCGTGCGATGAATCGCCGCCGAATGCAGGTCGATCCCCACATCCGACCGCCGCACCACCTCTTCCATGAAGATATGCGCCAGCCTCGAGGCCATGCTGCCTTCCGCGCCTCCGGGGAAACAGCGGTTCAGATCGCGCCGGTCGGGCAGATACCGCGAATGATTGTGAAACCCGAAGCCGTTGACGATCGGCACCGCCAGCAGCGTGCCCGTCATCCCCTTCAGGGGCGCGGCCCGCAACAACCGACGTACGATCTCGACCCCGATCACCTCGTCGCCGTGAATCGCCGCCGAAACGAACAGCACCGGCCCGGGCCGCCGCCCGTGAATCACGTGCACCGCAAGGTTCACCGGCGTGTGGTCCGACAAGGTGCTCACCGGCACGTCCACCGTCCCACGTGAGCCGGCTTTCACCACCTGCCCGCCAATTTCGAATGCGTCACGTTTCGCCATGCCCGGCTATGTCGCGCAAAAACAGGGCCCTGTCCACAACCGAACAAGGCCCTCTTCCTCTGGCTATAAATATCCCGGGGAGTTTGAGGGGCAGCGCCCCTCATCCCACCAATCCTGCGCGGCGCAGCCGCACATTTAGATTGCGCCCGGCCGGATCAGCCCGGCAGTTTCGCCATCCGCAGGTAGGGCAGCACAGTGTTGAACTCCCCGAACTTGGCCCTGGCGTCCTCGTCGCTGACCGTGGCGGGGATCACCACGTCCTGCCCCACGGTCCAGTCGGCGGGCGTCGCCACGCCCTGCCCGGCGCTGGTCTGCAACGCATCGAGCGCGCGCAGCACCTCGCCAAAGTTGCGCCCCACCGTCATCGGATAGGTCATCGTCAGCTTCAGCTGCTTGTCCGGCCCGATGATGAAGACCGACCGCACCGTGGCGCTGTCGGCGGGCGTACGACCGTCGGGCAGATAGGCCTCCGCAGGCAGCATGTCGAAGGCCTTGGACACTTCCAGCCCGTCATCGGCAATGATCGGAAAACCGGGCTTGGCGCCGCCGGCAGTCTCGATGTCACCCTTCCATTTTTTGTGGTCCTCCACGCCGTCGACGCTGACGCCCATCACCTTGGTGCCGCGCTTCTCCCACTCGTCGGCCAGCCGCGCCACGGCGCCGAACTCGGTGGTGCAGACCGGCGTGAAATCCTTGGGATGCGAGAACAGGATCGCCCAGCTGTCGCCGATCCAGTCATGCAGGCTGAACTCCCCCTGGTCGGTGGTCACGGTCAGGTCGGGAATGGTGTCGTTGATCCGCAGTGCCATGAGGCATCTCCTTCTTTTGCAAATCGAATTCTCGCGCTCAACATAAGAAGGCTGCGCGAAATTAACAGCCGCGCACTTGCGGCAATCCGCCCCCTATGGTCATGTGCGCGCCAAATGCCCACATATGCGGCTCAGACGAAAGGAAAGCGACATGATCGAGAAGAAACAATTCTACATCGACGGCGCCTGGGTCGACCCGGTGGCGGGCACCGACCATCACGTCACCGACCCCTCGACCGAAGACCCCTGCGCGGTGATCTCGCTGGCCGGCGAGGCCGATTGCGACGCCGCCGTCGCCGCCGCCAAATCCGCGTTCCCCGGCTGGATGGCCACCCCGGTGTCCGAACGTATGGCCCTGGTCGAGAAACTGCACGAAATCTACAAATCCCGCTCCGAGGACATGGCCAAGGCCATCAGCCTCGAAATGGGTGCCCCCATCGACCTTGCCCGCGCCCAGCAGGTCGGCGCCGGGTCGTCGCACACGAAGGCCATCCTGAAGGCCGCGTCGGAATTCGACTGGATCGAACCCCTGGGCGATCACGCCCCCAATGACCGCATCATTCACGAGGCAGTGGGCGTCGTGACCATGATCACGCCCTGGAACTGGCCGATGAACCAGATCTCGCTCAAGGTCATCGCCGGGCTTCTGGCGGGCTGCACCATGATCCTCAAACCGTCCGAGGAATCGCCCCTCTCGGCCCTGCTCTTCGCCGAGATGATCGATCAGGCGGGCTTTCCCAAGGGCGTCTTCAACCTCGTCAACGGCGACGGCGCGGGCGCAGGCACCGCGCTCACCGGGCACCCAGACGTCGACATGGTCTCCTTCACCGGCTCCTCGCGCGCCGGCAAACTGATCTCCAAGAACGCCGCCGACACGCTCAAGCGCGTCAGCCTCGAACTTGGCGGCAAGGGCGCCAACCTCATCTTCGCCGACGCCGACGAAAAGGCCGTCAAGCGCGGCGTCCTGCATTGCATGAACAACACCGGCCAGTCCTGCAACGCGCCCACCAGGATGCTCGTGCAGCGCGACATCTACGACCAGGCCGTAGAGACCGCCGCCGAGACGGCGAACAAGGTCACCGTCGGCCCCGCATCCGAAGAAGGCCGCCACATGGGTCCGGTGGTGAACGAGACCCAGTTCAACAAGATCCAGGACCTGATCCAGAAAGGCATCGACGAAGGCGCCCGCCTTGTCACCGGCGGCACCGGCCGCCCCGACGGGCTCAACCGCGGCTTCTTCGTCAAACCGACGATCTTTGCCGATGTGAACAACGACATGACCATCGCGCGCGAGGAAATCTTCGGCCCGGTGCTGTCGATCATTCCCTTCGGCTCCGAGGAAGAAGGCATCGAAATCGCCAACGACACACCTTATGGCCTGACCAACTATGTCCAGACGCAGGACCCCGCGCGCGCCAACCGCTGCGCCCGCGCCCTGCGTTCCGGCATGGTGGAAATGAACGGCCAAAGCCGTGGCTTGGGCGCGCCCTTCGGCGGCATGAAACAGTCCGGCAACGGGCGCGAAGGCGGCAAATGGGGGCTCGAGGACTTCCTCGAGGTCAAAGCCGTCTCCGGTTGGACCGAAGGCGCCTGACGCGCATGGAGGTCCACGCCTTCGTGTTGCATCTCGTCCGGGCTTCGGCCCGGCGGGAGAACGCGCAGGCGCTTCTGGCCGACGCCCGCGAGATCGGCGGCATGAAAGGCGAGATATGGCCCGCCGTCGATGGTAGCGCCATGTCCTCCACCGACCTTTCGGCCAGTGTCGGGGCCGCGCTTTTCGAGCCCGGCTATCCCTTCCCTCTCAAGGCGGGCGAGATCGGCTGCATGCTCTCGCACCGCCAGATCTGGGCCGAGCTTCAGATGCGCGACGCAGGCGCTGCCCTGATCCTCCAAGACGACGCCGAGATCGACCCCAGCACGTTTCATGCCGCCCTCAATCTCGCCCGAGCCCATATCGACAAGCTGGGTTATATCCATCTGCAGACCCGGGCCAAAAAGGGGCCATCACATCTCGTCGATACCTCCGGTGACTGCCGCCTGGTCGTTCCGCAACAGGCCGGTCTGCGCACCACCGGCCAGATGGTCAGCCGCGCCGCCGCCGCGCACCTGCTGGCGCTGTCCGATCCCTTCGACCGCCCCGTCGGTTGCCTTATCCAGTCCCACTGGCACACCGGCCTGCGCCCCGCGGTGATCTACCCCTCGGGCCTCGCCGATATCGGCGAAGAGCTAGACGGCGCCACGGTCGAGTCCGGCGACAAGCCTTGGATCGAAAAGCTTATGCGCGAATTCCACCGCGCGAGGTACGCCGCGGGCGTGTCACGGCTCTCTCGCCTCAGCACGGCCCCCGTCAGCGGCGGTTTCACAAGTGGCGCCGTGAGCGACTGATGCGACGGGCGCGACCGCCAACGCCACCGTCGCCTCGGCCCGCGCCATCCGCCCTTCGGGGGCCGCGCGCTGATACCTTTTCCCCTTCGCCAAAACCCACTAAACACGCCCCATGACCAGCACCCCCGATATCGCGCAGGCCGTCTTCGTGGCTGAAACCGTGCACAAGCGCGATATCTTCTCTGAAACCATCTCCGGCCACCTCAAAGGCCACCCCGACATCGCCGTCGTCCTGCGCAAGCTCGACACGGTGCCGCTCTACGCCCGCCCCCTGTCGCGCTGGCTCGCCGGCCGCGAAACCCGCGGGTTGCGCGCCGTGCAGGGAATCGAAGGCTGTCCCACCCTCATTCGCGCCGATCGCGTGGGCCTTTTGCGCAGCTGGACGCAAGGCACGCCCCTGCAACTGTCCAAACCCACCGATCCTGAATGGTACCGCGACGCCAAGCGCCTGCTGCGCGAGATGCGCCGCGCCGGCGTCACCCACAACGACATCGCCAAACCCCAGAACTGGCTGATGACCCCCGATGGCCGCGCCGCCGTGATCGACTTCCAACTCGCGTCGGTCCACCCTCGCCGCGGCAAGCTCTTCCGCCTAAAGGCCCGCGAGGACCTGCGCCACCTGCTGAAACAGAAACGCGCCTACGCACCCGACCTGCTGACGCCCTCCGAGCACCGCATGCTGGCGCAGAAATCGCTGCCTTCGCGCCTCTGGATGGCCACCGGCAAGCGGCTCTACAATTTCATCACGCGCCGCCTGATGAACTGGTCCGACGGCGAAGGCACCGAGGACCGGCTGGAGCGTGACGGCCCCGCCCTGCGCAAGGCCTTACTCGATCACCCACAGATCACCGACATCGCCCTCTGCACCTTCGCCCTGCCCGCCAAGGGCGTCGGCCTCTACGCCTTCGCCGAAACGCCGCTTTCGGCTGCCGAGGTCACGAAACTGGCCCCCGCACCAAAGCCCGAGCACATCCAGACCGTCCCGGCCCTGCCCCGTCACGCCGACGGCACGCCCCGCCTCGACGCGCTCACGCTGATCGCCACCAACCGTCTCGACGAACTGGACCAGCTTCAGGCCCACGACCCGGATCTCGCCGCCACGCTGAAACCCATCATCGCGCAGCGCCTCAACCTGACCGACCGCGTCCTGCGCGCCTGAGTTTCACTGTTCAAAAATACTCAAGACGAACGGCCCGATCCGGGCGCACTACGCGCCTCAGAACGGCGCCTTCTGCCGAAACACCATCCCCGCACCGCCATCGGGATGCCGCAGCCGCAACTCCTCGGAATGCAGCATTAGCCGCTCATGGTCCAGCGCCGTACCCTCCGCATAAAACGGATCGCCCAAAATCGGATGCCCCAAGCTCAGCATATGCACGCGCAACTGGTGGCTCCGCCCGGTCTTCGGCATCAGCCGCATCCGGGTCTCGCCGTCACCATACCGCTGCACGCGCCAGTCCGTGACCGCCGCCTTGCCAGTCTCATGGCACACCTTCTGCCGCGGCCGGTTCGGCCAATCCACGATCAACGGCAGGTCAACCGTCCCGGTCCGCTCCTCGACCCGGCCCCAGACCCGCGCGGTGTAGATCTTCTTCACCTGACGTTTCTCGAATTGCAGGCCAAGATGCCGCTGCGCATGGGGCGTCAGAGCAAACACCATCACGCCAGACGTGTCCCGGTCCAGCCGATGCACCAACAGCGCCATCGGAAACACCTCCTGCACCCGAGCCAGCAGGCAATCGGCTAGGTGTTCGCCCTTGCCCGGCACGCTCAGCAGGCCGGGCGGCTTGGCAACGACAAGAATCTCGTGATCCTCGTGCAGCACGTCCAGCGGCGTCATCGGCGGGTTGTAATCGGACATGGCCCGCCGCATACACCAGCTCCGCCAGCCATGCCAGCCCAGCCGTCTCTTCGGACCTTCCGGCCGCTTTCGCTGTTCCCGAAACACTCCCGCCGGAGGCGCCGGCATCTGCCGCGCGCGATGAGGTCTGCGTTTCTTAGCCCTGCCGCTTTGACACGGCGGGGTGGGCGGGTGGGAGCCGTGTCGAAGCGGCAGGCGTCAACACATCGCGCAGCAGCGCAAGCGGGTGCGCTTTCAGCGACAACCGCATCGAGACGTAATCCTCCACCACCTCCTCGCCCGTCGTCATGGCGGGCAGGTGAACGGCAGGCTCGAACACCGCCTCGCCTTCCATGTCCCCGGCGAACAGCGGCAGCGCGCTCTTGCCCACCATCGCGTGGGTTTCCCACAGTGCCCCGCGCCGCGCCACGTCGATGCTGGCGAACGCATCCGCCTCGGCCAGCCGGGTCATCACCTCGGGCGCCACGCCCGCGCGGCGCCACACGTCGCTCACCTCGCGATACCCGTTGCCCCGCGCCGCAGTGATCCAGTGGGCGTCTTCCTCGACCATCCCCTTGACCTGCCGGAACCCCAACCGCAGCGCCAGCCCGCCCGCCTCGTCGGGCTCCATCGCGTTGTCCCAGAAACTGGCGTTGATGCACACGGGCCGCACATCCACCCCATGCTCGCGGGCGTCCCGCACGATCTGCGCCGGCGCGTAGAACCCCATCGGCTGCGCGTTCAAAAGCGCACAGGCAAAGATCCCCGGATGGTGCCGCTTGACCCATGCACTCGCATAGACCAGCAGCGCAAAGCTTGCCGCGTGACTTTCGGGAAAGCCGTAACTCCCGAACCCCTCGATCTGGCTGAAACACCGTTCGGCGAACTCCATGTCATAGCCATTGACCCGCATACCGCGCAGAAACCGCGTGCGAAATTCGCTCACGTTCCCGTGTTTCTTGAACGTCGCCAGTGACCGGCGCAACCGGTCCGCCTCGTCCGGCGTAAACCCCGCCCCGATGATGGCGATCTGCATCGCCTGCTCCTGAAACAGCGGCACGCCCAGCGTCTTGCCCAGCACCCGGCCCAGCTCATCGGACGGAAACTCGACCTTTTCCTCGCCATTCCGCCGCCGGATATAGGGGTGCACCATGTCGCCCTGGATCGGCCCCGGCCGGATGATCGCCACCTCGATCACGAGGTCATAAAACGTGCGCGGCCGCATCCGGGGCAGGAAATTCATCTGCGCGCGCGACTCCACCTGGAACACCCCGATCGTGTCCGCCTTGCACAGCATGTCATAGACGCGCGGATCCTCCGGCGGCAGCGAGGCCAGCGTATGCGCCTGCCCGTGGTGCTGTTCGATCAGGTCGAACGCCTTGCGCAGACAACTCAGCATCCCCAGCGCCAGCACATCCACCTTCAGGATGCCCAGCGCGTCGATATCGTCCTTGTCCCAGCAGATCACCGTCCGGCCTTCCATCGAGGCATTCTCCACGGGCACCAGTTCGTCCAGCCGCCCCTCGGTGATGACGAACCCGCCCACATGCTGGCTCAGATGCCGCGGAAACCCCTCGATCTCGCGCACCAGCTCCATCGTCTGGCGCAGCCGCCGGTCGTCGGGATCAAGCCCGATCTCGCGCATCCGCTCCCGCTCGACCGCGCCCGAGGTCGCAAAAAACCCCCATAACTGCGACGACAGCGCCCCCACCGTGTCCTGGCTCAGCCCCATCGCCGCGCCCACCTCGCGGATGGCCCGCTTGCCGCGGTAATGGATCACCGTCGCACACAGCCCCGCGCGGTGCCGACCATAGCGCTCATAGATATGCTGGATCACCTCCTCGCGCCGCTCATGTTCGAAATCCACGTCGATGTCAGGCGGCTCGTTGCGCGCCTCGCTGACGAACCGCTCAAAGACCATCGTGCCGGTTTCCGGGCTGACGGATGTGACGCCCAAGCAATAGCACACCACCGAATTGGCCGCCGACCCGCGCCCCTGGCACAGGATGCCACGCGACCGGGCAAAGGCGACCACGTCGCGCACCGTCAGGAAATAGGGCTCATACTTCAGCTTTGCGATCAGCGTCAACTCGTGCTCGATCATCCCCCGCACCCGCTCCGGCGCACCGTCTGGATAGCGCCAGCGCAGGCCTTCCATGGCCAGCCGCCGCAGCCTTTGCTGCGCCGTCTCTCCCTGCGACACCTCGCTGGGATATTCGTACCGCAGTTCGTCGAGCGAGAACCGCAGCCGCGCCGCCACCTCCCCCGTGCGCCGTACCGCGTCCTCGTGCCCCGCGAACAGCCGCAGCATCTCAGGCCCCGACCGCAGCCGCTGCTCGCCATTGGCCAGAGCCGCGCGGCCCAGCTCGTCCACCCGCCGCCCCTGTCGGATCGCGGTCAGCACATCCGCCAGCCGCCGCCGCCGCGCGTGGTGCATGGCGGGCAGGGCCGAGGCGACGGTTTCCAGCCCCAACTCCCCCGCCAGTGCCGCCAGCCGGTCGAACCGCTTCGCATCCTGCCCGTCATAGCGCGGCGCCATCAGCAGATAGCATCTCGCCCCCAACCGCTTCACCAGCCGCCCCGCGTGACGCTTCCAGTCCCGCAGCGCCCCCTCGGGCGGATGCAGCAACAGCACGATGTCCTCCATCCCCTTCAGCAGGTCGTCCAGCCGCAGGTCGCATTCTCCCTTCTCGACCCGCAGCCGCCCGGCACTGATCAGCCGGCTCAGCCGGCCCCAGCCTTGCCGCGTCTCGGGCAGGGCGGTCAGCACCAGCCCCTCACGCAGCACCAGCCGCGCGGCGGGGTAGAAGCGCGGCACATGAGCCCACTCGGGCGCGCGCGGCTCCGGCGCGGGCGGGCCGATGGCGCCGTCACGCGCCTCGGTCCGCTCCCGCTCAGCCACCACGCGGGCGATCTCGCGCACCGCCACATGGGCCCGCACCACGCCCGCGACCGAGTTCTCGTCGGCAATGGCCAGCCCCGCCAGGCCCAGCTCCGCCGCCCGCGCCACGTACTCCTCGGCATGGGACGCGCCCGTCAGGAAGGTGAAATTGGAGGTGATCGACAATTCGGTGAACATGGCAGGCCCCCACTATATTCACCTTTTGTTCTCACTTCGAGTCCGAATCGTAGGGTGGGTGACAACCCACGCGGCCCCTTTAGGAAGCCGCGCATCGCCGGGCCGCGGTGCGGCGATGCGCGGCGGCCTGCGGCCTTGATTCCGCGCGGCCCCACTCCACCCGTCCCGGACCTGATCCGGGACCTCGTAGGGTGGGTGAAAACCCACGCGTCCCCCTCACTTCAGCGGCACACACTCCAACCCGCCCATGCAGGTCTCCACCTGCTGCACCTGCGCGGGCGACGGCTCGGGAAAGGCCCAGCTGCCGCAAGGGTCGGCCACCATCACCAGCTTCTGACCATGCTTTTCCAAGAAAACAAGGTACTCCACCCCCGACTGCGCCCCGCCACACCACGGTCCGAAACACTGCACTTCCAGCGTGATGTCCCGCAAGAACGGCGTCGTGAACCCGGCCCGCGACAACGACGTTCCCTCCAGACGCGCCGGGATCGTCACGTTGCGCCGATCCTGATTCGTGCCGTCATTCTCCGGCAACCGCGCCTCGTCGAACCGCAATTCGCCTGTCACCACCACGTAGGCCTGCTCCGCCTCCGACGCCTGGCTGTAGGTCCGCGCCACGTCCGGCCGCAGACAAGACAGCGCCAACGCGGGGCCAGCAACCAAGACCAAGGCCAGACTCGTCAAAAACGTCTTCATAGCCTGCCTCCGAACGCCTCCATCACCTTGGCATAGACCCCGCGCTTGAAAGGCACGATGGCATCCACCACGTCCTCGGGCGCGATCCATTTCCACTTGGAAAACTCCGCCGGCGGCAAGGTGATGTCCACATCCGCATCGGTCCCGTGGAACCGCAGCAGGAACCATTTCTGCATCTGCCCCCGGTACCGCGCCTTCCACAGCTTCGGCACCAGATCATGCGGCAGATCATAGGGAATCCACTCCGGCGTCTCCGCCTCCACCGTCACCAGATCGGCCTTCACCCCGGTCTCTTCCCACAGCTCGCGCAGCGCCGCGTCGCGCGGGTCCTCGCCCTCGTCGATCCCGCCCTGCGGCATCTGCCAGGCGTCATACTCGCTGTCGATCCGCTGGCCGACAAAGACGTTCCCGTCCCCGTTCACCAGCACCACCCCCGCGCAGGGCCGATAGGGCAGTTTCTCGATCTCTTCCGGTGTCATGCCGCCAATCCCCGCCCTTTCAACAGCGCCTCGACCCCGGGCATCCGCCCCCTAAACGCAAGATACAACTCCTCCGCCTCGCGCGAGCCCCCGGTCGACAGGATATTCTCCTCCAGCGCCTGCGCCTTCTCGACATCAAACGCCCCGCCCGACTCCTCGAACGCGGCAAAAGCATCGGCGTCCATCACTTCCGACCACATGTAGCTGTAATAACCACTGGAATACCCGTCGCCACTGAACACATGGGCGAAATGCGGCGTCGCATGGCGCATCCGGATCGCGTGGGGCATCCCCATCTCCGCCAGCACCTCGGCCTGTTTCGCCATCGGATCGTCGGGAGCCTCCCCCTCGTGGAACGCCAGATCCACCATGGCCGATGCCACGTATTCCACCGTCTGGAACCCCATGTCATAAGTCGCGGCGCCCAGCACCTTGTCCAGCATCTCCTGCGGCATCGGCTCGCCCGTCTCTGCATGGGTGGCGAATTCCGACAGAACCTCCGGCACCTCCAGCCAATGCTCGTACAACTGGCTCGGCAACTCCACGAAATCCCGCGCCACGGAGGTGCCCGAAATGCTCTCATAGGTCACGTCCGACAGCATCTGGTGCAGCGCGTGCCCGAACTCGTGAAACAGCGTGCGCGCGTCGTCATAGCTCAAAAGCGCCGGATCGTCCTTGGCGAAATTGCACACGTTGATCACCACCGGCCCCTTCACATCGGGAAACTTCCGCTGCCCGCGCATCGCCGAACACCACGCGCCCGACCGCTTGGCCCCCCGCGCAAAATAATCTCCGATGAACACAGCCACATGACGCCCCTCCCGCGTCACCTCCCACGCCCGGCAATCGGGATGGTAGAGCGGCACATTCAGCCGCTCGAACTCCAGCCCGAACAGCCGATGCGCACAGGCGAACGCCGCCTCGATCATCCGGTCCAGCTGCAGGTACGGCTTCAGCGCCGTCTCATCCAGATCATGCTCGATCTTGCGCCGCTTCTCGGAATAATACCGCCAGTCCCAAGGCTCCAGAGGGCCGTTCACGCCATCCTCGCGCATCATCTCTGTCAGTACCTCGGCATCCGCCTCCGCCTGCGCGCGGGCCGGCCCCCAGACATCCATCAGAAGGCCGCGCACCGCCTCCGGCGTCTTGGCCATCTCGGTCTCCAGCTTGAACGCTGCAAAACTCTCATAGCCCAATAGCTTCGCCCGCTCCTCCCGCAGCTTCAGCACTTCGGCAGCAATCCCGCGATTGTCCGTCTCGCCGCCATTGGCCCCGCGCGAGGTCCACGCCTCATAGGCTTTCTCGCGCAGGTCACGCCGCGGCGAGAACTGCAAAAACGGCACGATCAAGGACCGCGACAAGGTTATCACCGGCCCCTCCGCGCCCTTCTCCTCACCCGCCGCACGGGCCGCGCGCACGACGAACTCCGGCAGCCCGTCCAGGTCCGCCTCGCTCAGTTCCATGTACCACCCGGCCTCATCCTTCAGCAGGTTCTGGGTGAAGGCCGTGCCCAACTCCGCCAGCCGCGCGCGGATCTCGCGCATCCGCTTGTCCGCCTCACCTTCCAGCGCGGCCCCGGCCCGGCGAAACCCGCGATGCGTCAGCATCAGCACGCGCGCCTGCTCCTCGGTCAACCCGAGGCTCTCGCGATCCTCCCACAGTGTCGCGATTCGCTGGAAAAGCGCCTTGTTGCCGTAAATCTCCGACGAGTACACGGCCAGCTTCGGGCTGAACTCCCGCTGCAATTCCTGCCGCCTGTCGTTGCTGTCGGCCCCTGCCACGGTGAAGAACACCGACAACACCTTGTCCAGCTTCTCCCCCGCCACTTCCAGCGCCTCCACCGTGTTGGCGAATGTGGGCGGCTCGGGATTGTCCGCAATCGCCGCGATCTCGCCCCGCGCCTCTTCCAGGGCGGCCTCGAACGCCGGGGCGAAATCCTCGTCCGACACGGCATCGAACGGCGCCATCTCGAATGGCGTCTCCCACTCACTCAACAGCGGATTGGTCATCTTGCTCTCCTCGTTGGCCGCACACGGGACAATCCGCCCGGCGGCTCAGTGAAATCTTCCGGCTTTCCCCATATAGGGCGTCATAGATCAGCATTTCACCCCGCAGCGGCGCACCCGCCTGCGTGATCACCTTCACGGCCTCCACCGCCATCATCGACCCCACGACGCCCGGCAACGGCCCCAGAACGCCGGCTTCGGCACAGCTCGGCGCCAGCCCCGGCGCCGGGGCCTCGGGGAAAATGCACTGGTAACAGGGTGCACCCTTCGCCGGATCGAACACGCTCACCTGCCCTTCCCATTGCGACAAGGCCCCTGAAATCAACGGCTTGCCTTGTGCCACCGCCACCCGATTGGCCAAATAGCGCGTATCGAAATTGTCCGTCCCATCAAGGATCAGGTCATACTCGGCGAAAAGCTCTTCGGCGATCTCCTCGCTCAACCGTCGCTCATAGGGACGCATCGCGACGTAAGGGTTCACGTCCCGCGCCGCCTGCGCCGCCGAATGCACCTTTGGCATGTCGATCCGAGCATCCGTATGAATCACCTGCCGCTGCAGATTGGTCGCATCCACCACGTCATCGTCGATCACCCCGATCCGCCCCACGCCCGCCGCCGCCAGGTACAAGATCGCAGGCGAGCCCAGCCCCCCGGCCCCGATCACCAAAACCTTCGCTTCCTTCAAGGCTTTCTGCCCCGGCCCGCCGATCTCGCGCAGCACGATATGCCGCGCATATCGTTCCAACTCGGTCGGCGCGAACAGCCCCTTCGGCTTTTCCGGCTCCGGCGCCGCCACCCGGCCCCGCAACCGCCGCAACACCTGGCGATAGGCCAGCACCAGCGCCACCGCTCCGGCCAGCAACAACCACGGCGCCGCCGTGCCGCCGGTCGCCTCGCGCAACCCGTTCCCATCGGGCAGCACCAACTGCGTCAGCACCACGAACGCCCAAAGAATCGCGATCATCATCCAGCGCTGCCGCCGTGGCGCGCCCATCCACGCACCCAGCCCCCAGATCGCCCCGGCCAGCAGAAGCACCAACAGCATCAGCCTGCCCCCGTCGACCCGAAACCGCCCGTCCCGCGCTCGGTGTCCTCAAGGCTCTCCACCACGTCGAATTCCGCCCGCACAACCGGCGCCACCACCATCTGCGCGATCCGCATCCCGTGCTCCACCGTGAACGGCTCGGCCCCGGCATTCATCACGATCACCCCCAACGGCCCGCGATAATCGCTGTCGATCGTGCCCGGGCTGTTGGGCAGCGTGATCCCATGCTTCAACGCCAGCCCCGAGCGTGGCCGCACCTGCACCTCATACCCGTCCGGAATCGCCAGCCGCAACCCCGTCGGCACCAGCGCCCGCCCCCCCGGCGCGATCACCACCGCACCCCGGTCGGCCAAGTTGGCGCGCAGGTCCGCCCCCGCCGCCCCCGCCGTCTCATAGCGCGGCAAGCCCACGTCGCGGTCCGCGCCCTCGTCCCACATCACCGAAATGCTCACCATGCGCCGGTTCTTCCTGCTTTTCCTCTGGCCATAAATATCCTCGCCGAAGGCAAGATACTCTTTGGGCACAACCCCCGACGCCTCAGCCCAACGCCTCCGCGATCCGCGCCACCAGCCGCTGCGCCACGTCCGCTTTCGACATGCGCGGCCATTCCTCTGCCCCGCCTTCGGTGATCAACGTCACGGCATTCTCCGCCCCGCCCATGATCCCCGTCGCCGGGCTCACGTCATTGGCCACGATCCAGTCGCACCCCTTGCGCGCCCGCTTGGCCGTGGCATGTTCCACCACGTCATCGGTCTCTGCGGCAAAGCCCACCACCAGCGGCGGCCGCCCGGCCTCCATCCGGCTGATTGTGGCCAGGATGTCGGGGTTCTCGGCAAACTCCAGCACCGGCAGCTTGCCGCCCTCTTTCTTGAGCTTGCGCGCCCCCGCACTCGCCACGCGCCAATCCGCCACGGCGGCGGCAAAGACCCCCGCATCGGCGGGCAGCGCGGCCTCGACCGACTCCAGCATCTCCTGCGCGGTCTGCACCGAGACGACCTGCACGCCTCCGGGCGGCGTAACATCCGCCGGCCCGGTGACGAAAACCACCTCCGCCCCTGCGCTCACCAGCGCCCTGGCAATCGCCGTTCCCTGTGCGCCCGAGGATCGGTTGGCGATATACCGAACCGGGTCGATCGGCTCATGCGTCGGCCCCGAGGTGACGATCACGCGCTTGCCCGCCAGCGGCCCCGCGGCCAGCCGCGCCTCCACCGCCGCCACGATCTCCAGAGGCTCCGACATGCGCCCCGGCCCGTACTCGCCACAGGCCATGTCTCCCGCATTGGGCCCGACAAACCCGATCCCGTCGCCTTTCAACGTCGCGATATTGCGCTGCGTTGCCGCATGCTCCCACATCCGCACGTTCATCGCGGGCGCCAGCAGCACCTCCGTGTCCGTCGCCAAAAGCAGCGTCGAGGCCAGATCATCCGCCTGCCCCCCGGCCATCTTCGCCATCAGATCCGCCGTCGCCGGCGCCACCACGATCAGGTCCGCGCTGCGGCTCAGCTCGATATGCCCCATCTCGGCCTCGTCCGTGAGGTCAAAGAGGCCCTGAAACACCTTCGTGCCCGCCAAAGCGGACACCGAAAGCGGCGTCACGAACTCCGCCCCCGCCCGCGTCAGAACCGGCGTCACCGCCGCACCCCGCTCGCGCAGCCGCCGGATCAGGTCCAGCGCCTTGTAGGCCGCGATCCCGCCGCCGATGATCAGCAAAACACGTTTTCCGGCCAGCATTTGACGGCTCCCTGAATCTTCGGCCAAACACTATGCCCGGACCCGACACGGCACAAGGCCCGGGGCTCCGACACGAAAAAACGCCGCCGCAGGCCGCGACAGCGTTATTTCATACGTCAGGAACGCAAGCGTCTCAGGCCAAAAGGCTCTGCACCTCGCCGCCCTGCTTCTCCAGGTACTTGCGCATCTTCTGGAACGCCGCTGCCTCGATCTGGCGCACCCTCTCCTTGGACAAGCTCAACTCCTCGCCAAGGCTTTCCAGCGTCCGCGCCTCGTCCTGCAACTTGCGCTGCACCACGATGAACCGCTCCCGCTCGTTCAGCTTGGACATCGCACCACCCAGCCAGTTGCGCAGCGCGCCGCGGTCATGGTCTTCCTCGACCAGTTCATCGCCGCGCTTGCCGTCATCCTCGATGGTGTCGATCCACTCGCGGCCCTCATCCTCGGTCGATTGCGTCGCGTTCAGCGAAAAATCCGAGCCGGACAACCGGCCTTCCATCATCTCCACGTCACGCAGCGGCACACCGACCTCGATCGCGATCATCTCGCGCATCTGATGGCGATCCAGCGTCTCGCCCTTGGCCATCGATTCCCGCTCCAGTCGCGCCTGCACCCGGCGCATGTTGAAGAACAGCGATTTCTGACTGCTGGTCGAGCCGGTCCGCACCATCGACCAGTTGCGCATTACGTAGTCCTGGATACTGGCCTTGATCCACCACACCGCGTAGGTCGAGAACCGCACGCCGCGATCCGGATCGAACTTGTCGGCCGCCTTCATCAACCCAAGCCCGGCTTCCTGGATCAGATCGTTCATCGGCGCGCCGTACCGGCGATATTTCGACGCCATCGAAATCGCCAGCCGCATGTAGGCGGTGATCAGGCGGTGCAGCGCCGCCTCGTCCCGCTGGTCGCGCCAGGCATAGGCCAGCGTCAGTTCGGTTTCGGCGTCAAGCAATTCGGCCTTCATCGCCGCGCGTGACATGTTGGTGCTGAAATTGCCATCCAAGGCCATTTTGGAATACTCCCGGTCGCGATTGTAATGCAGCTTTTTCGCAGTCTTTGGTGGTGGTACGCAGGATTCCAACGCGCGGATCACGAAAAGGATGCAAAAAAAATGTTGCCGGGACTCACTTTTGTTTTAGGTACCGCGGGCTCGGGCAAGGCCGGGTTCGCGAAAATCCTCGTCACGGACACGGGCCGCGGTCCCGTCTGCATCCTCACCGCACCCTCCTACGATCCCGCAGCTCAATCCAGTCTTACAGGCCGCGAAACCGACTGGACCACTCTGCACGCACCGCGCGATATCGGCCGTACCCTCGCCGGGGTCAGCGGCGACTCCGCCGTCCTGCTGGACGCGCTGCCGCCGTGGCTCGACACCCTCATCGCCGACGGCAACGACCCGGCCGAGGCCGAGGCAGAGCTGATGGCCGGCCTCGCCCTCTGCGCCGCGCCCGTGATCGTGCTGAGCCACGAGCCGGCCCCGTCCGACCCGCCCGAATTCCGCACCACGCTCTCCCGTCTGAACCTCAAACTGGCCGCCAAGGCCGGCCTCGTGGTCAACGTCATCGCCGGCCTGCCCCAGGTGCTGAAAGGCGACCTGCCGTGAAAACCCGCCTTTTCTGGGTCCGCCATGGCCCCACCCACGCCAATGGCCTTGTCGGCTGGGCCGATCTGCCCGCCGACCTCTCCGACACCGCTCGCATCGCCCGCCTTGATGCCCACCTGCCGCGACCGGCCATGCTCGTCTCCTCCGATCTCAGCCGCGCCGCCGCCACCGCCGACACTCTGGCCCAACATCGCACGCGTCTGCAAAACGACCCCGCCCTGTGAGAGCTTCACTTCGGCGACTGGGATCTCAAGGCCCCCGGCGACATCGAGGACCAGGCCCGCTACCAGTCTTTCTGGGACAACCCCGGCGAGGTGCGCCCACCCTCCGGCGAAACCTGGCCCGAGCTTGCCGCCCGCGTGGCCGCTGCCACCGACGCGCTCATCGCCGCCCATCCCGGCGCCGACCTCGTGATCGTCGCCCATCTCGGCGTCATCCTGACCCAGGTCCAGCGTGCGCGCGACCTCACCGCGACCGAGGCGTTCGACCACAATATCGCCCCCCTCTCGGTGACCGAATTGCACCACACGCCATCCGGCTGGCACGTCGAAGGCATCAATCACGCCCCTTGATGCACATGCGCACAAATGATCGCTTTGCGCCGCCTCGCGCCCGGCCTAACGTCGCGCCATGACATACGATCTCTTCATCGGCGACCGCACGTTCTCAAGCTGGTCCCTGCGCGGCTGGCTCATGCTGGAAAAATTCGGCCTGCCCCACCGCACCCACATGGTCGGGCTCTACGACGGCACCATGGCCGACGACCTCAAGGGTCTCGCCCCCGCCCGCCTCGTCCCGGTGATGCGCGACGAGGGCGGCATCGTCATATTCGACAGCCTCGCCATGGCCGAAATCCTGGCCGAACGTCACCCCGACGCCAACCTCTGGCCGGCCGACCCGGCCGCCCGAGCCCTCGCCCGCTCGATCACCGCCGAAATGCACTCCGGTTTCTCCGCCCTGCGCGCCGACTGCTCGATGCAGCTTCGGCACCAGTGGCAGGGCTTTACCCCGTCCGACGCCGTCAAGGCCGATCTCGCCCGCATCGAAACCCTGTGGTCCCTCGCCCGCACCCGCCACGGCGCGGACGGACCCTGGCTCTTCGGGCGCTACAGCCTCGCCGACGCCTTCTACGCCCCCGTTGCTGCCCGCATCGCGGGCTACGCCCTGCCCGTGGGCAAGACCGCGCAAGCCTATGTCGACACCACGCTGGCCGACACATCCTTCCGCCAATGGCGCGCCCTTGGGCTCCTGAAATCCTACGACCCTGTCCCCTACGACCAGCCGCTCGACCACACCACATGGCCCGGCCCCCGCCCCGTCCCGGCCCGCGCCGTCACCGATGGCACACCCGAAAACACCGCCTGCCCCTATTCCGGCAAGGCCCCCACGCACCTGATGGAAACCGGCGGGCGAACTTTCGGCTTCTGCAACGCCATCTGCCGCGACAAGACGGTTGCGGACCCCGAGGCATGGCCCGCCTTCACCGCAATGCGCGACGGTACCAGCTGACCCGCCTCTTCTTCTGGCCAAAAATATCCCCGCCGGAGGCTCCGACGACCGCCAGCAGCGCGACCTCAAAGACGGTTAACCATTCTTAAACCACTTGCGCGCTATCCGTTAACCATTCTCACGGAACGGAGTCCCCCATGGTCGCCCGCGCCTACACCGTCGCCTTCGAGGGCGTCGAGGCCCGCCAGGTCGAGGTGCAATGCGCCGTCACCCCCGGCGTCCCGGCCTTCTCGCTCGTGGGCCTGCCCGACAAGGCCGTGTCCGAGGCCCGCGACCGCGTCCGCACCGCGCTGTCGTCTATGGCCATCGCACTCCCGTCCAAGCGCATCACCATCAACCTGTCGCCCGCCGACATGCCCAAGGAAGGCAGCCATTTCGACCTGCCCATCGCGCTGGCCTTGCTGGCGGCGCTCGAAATCATCCCGCCCGACGCCGTCGAAAGCACGTGTTCCTTGGGTGAGCTCTCCCTCGACGGCTCCCTCATCCCCGTCATCGGCGCGCTCCCCGCCGCCATGGCCGCCGCCGAAGAAGACCGCACGCTCCTCTGCCCCAAGGGCTCGGGCGCGGAGGCCGCCTGGGTCGGCGCCACTCAGGTGATCGGCGCCGCCACCCTCGCAGACGTGGTACGCCACTACACCGGCCAGTCCCCCCTTCCGCCTGCCGAACCGGGCGAAGTCACGGCGGACGCGTCCGGCCGCGACCTACGCGACGTCAAGGGCCAGGAACGCGCCAAGCGCGCGCTGGAAATCGCCGCAGCGGGGCGGCACCACCTGATGATGGTCGGCACGCCCGGCTCCGGCAAATCCATGCTGGCGGCGCGCCTGCCCGGCATCCTGCCGCCCCTTACCGCGCCCGAGGCGCTGGAAACCTCGATGATCCACTCCCTCGCGGGACTCCTGACCGAGGGCGGTATCAACCGCACCAGGCCATTCCGCGAGCCGCACCACACCGCCTCCATGGCCGCCATCGTCGGCGGCGGGCGCCGCGCTGGCCCGGGCGAGATCAGCCTTGCCCATAACGGCGTGCTCTTCATGGACGAGTTTCCCGAATACCCCCGCGCCGTGCTGGAAACCCTGCGCCAACCGATCGAGACCGGCGAGGTTGTGGTGGCCCGCGCCAACGCCCATGTCCGCTATCCCTGCCGCTTCCTGCTGGTGGCCGCCGCCAACCCCTGCAAGTGCGGCTACCTGCCCGACCCGGCCCGCGCCTGCGCCCGCGTGCCTCAGTGTGGCGAGGATTACATGTCCCGCATCTCCGGCCCCCTGATGGACCGGTTCGATCTGCGCATCGAGGTCCCCCCGGTCAGCTTCACCGACCTCGACCTTCCCCCGTCCGGCGACAGCTCGCTCGACGTGGCCGAGCGGGTCGCGACGGCGCGGGCGGTACAACAATCACGCTTCAGCGATCACGCCGACATGCGCCTCAATGCCGATGCCGAAGGCGAGGCCCTGGAAGAGATCGCAATCCCCGACAGCGAAGGCCGCATCCTTCTGAACACCGTGGCCGAACGGATGGGGCTCTCGGCACGCGGCTATCACCGCGTCCTGCGCGTCGCCCGCACCATCGCCGATCTCGACGGCTCAACCGACGTCCGCCGTCCCCACGTGGCCGAGGCCGTCAGCTATCGCCTCATGTCGATGAAAGAGACCTGATCCACTTCCCCAGGTCAGCCAGCGTCTTGCGCCCCTCGGGCAGCAGGTTGTGGAAAATCGGCCAGACATGCGGCAGGTCGTGCTCGATGACCTCGGTCACCTCGACACCCTCCTCCCGCAGATGCGCCGCCATGCGCTTGGTATCATCCAACAGGATTTCCGTGTCGCCCGCGCAGATCCACACAGGCGCCGCGCCCTTGAAGGACGCAAACAAGGGCGACGCTTTCGGGTCGCGCGGATCCGCCCCAGCCAGGTACCAGTCGATCATCTCCTCCGCCCGTTCGGCGGGCAAAACCACCTCTGCCTTGGCGTTGCGTTCCATGCTCTCGCCCGCAAAGGTCAGATCCACCACAGGCGAAAGCGCGAAACACCCCTTCGGCGGCGTCAGGCCCGCCCTCGTCACCTCGGCCAGCACAGCCAAAGCCAGCGCCCCGCCCGCGCTGTCGCCGCCCAGCACCACGCCGCCGGGGCGGTCCATCACGGCCTTGTAGGCGGCCAGGCAATCCTCGAACGCGCCGGGAAACGGCGTCTCCGGCGCCAGCCGGTACTTCACCAGCGCCGCCGGCGCGCCTGCCTCCTTCGACAACCGCGCCAGCATGGCCCGGTGCGTGCGCGGGCTGCCGAACACGAAGCCCCCGCCATGGAAATACAGGATCAGCGGCCCGTCCTCGCGCCCCACGCCCAGCGCCCAGGTCCAGTGCGCTCGGATATCACCCAAGTTCGCGTCGACAAAGGACGTCCCCCGCGGCGGATGAAAATAGACCCTGGACTTGTTCTCGAAGGAGTTGCGCAGATTGACCTTGCTGGCCCGGCGCATATGCGGCTTCTCGGTCCAGCGCAGCCACGCGTTGAGGACCCTGCGCATCACGCTCATGACCGCTTCGCCTCGATCGCGTCCCATATCTTGCCCGCCACGTTGATCCCGTCGAACCGCTCGAGTTCCTGGATCCCGGTGGGCGAGGTCACGTTGATCTCGGTCAGGTACTTCCCGATCACGTCGATCCCGACAAAGATCTGCCCTGCCTCGCGCAACCGCGGTCCGATGATGGCGCAAATCTCCCGGTCCCGGTCGCTCAGGCTCACCTTCTCGGGCCGCCCGCCCACATGCATGTTCGACCGCACCTCGCCCTTGCCGGGCAGGCGGTTGATCGCGCCCACGGGCTCGCCCTCCACAAGGATCACGCGCTTGTCACCGTCCTTGATCTCGGGCAGATACTTCTGGACGATGAGCGGCTCGCGGCTGAACCCGGTGAACATCTCGTGCAGGCTAGAAAGGTTCCGGTCGCTTTCGGGCAGGTGAAAGACGCCGGCGCCGCCATTGCCGTATAGCGGCTTCAGAATCACGTCGCCATGCGCCTCCTTGAAGGCCCGGATCGTGCCCAGGTCGCGCGCAATCGCCGTCGGCGGCATCAACTCGGGGAAATCGAGGATCAACAGCTTTTCGGGAAAGTTCCGCACCCAGAACGGATCATTTACCACCAGCGTCGTGTCCTTCACACGCTCCAACAGATGCGTGGTGGTGATGTAGAACATGTCGAACGGCGGATCCTGACGCAGCCAGACCACGTCGAATTCCGACAAATCCGCAACCCGCTCCTCGCCCAGGCTGAAATGATCGCCCTTCACCCGCTGCACCGTCAGCGGCCAGCCCCGCGCGGTGATCCGCCCCCGGTCATAGGACAGCTTGTCGGGCGTGTAATAGAACAGCTCGTGCCCCCGCGCCTGTGCTTCTTCGGCCAGGCGAAAGCTGCTGTCCCCGTCAATGTCGATCCCGTCGATCGGATCCATCTGAAAGGCGATTTTCATGGGCCATCCCCGTCTTGTGCTGCACCCTACATGGGCCAAGCACCGACAGGGATCAATTCAGAAATGCCCGAACGCGTTTTCCATCACCGTCACGATACCTTGCCCATCCATGACCGCGAGATCAAAGCGCACCTCGCTAAGTTGACCATCAGGCGTATGCCCAAGATATTCGGACGCCGCCACATGAATGCGCTGCATCTGGGCCGGGCGCAGCAGCGCCATCGCACCTTCGACCGTATCCGACGCCTTCACCTCGCAGAACACGTAAACGCCGTTTTCGTGAAAGATCAGGTCGATCTCGCCCCCCTGTCCGCGCCAACGCGTTTCCAACAGGTCGGCGCCGCGACGGTCATAATCCAGCGCGACCGATTTCTCGGCAGACGCGCCCTTGTGATAGGCGCGTTGCCCGCGTTCCTTGCGCCTGCGCAGGATGGTGCTGCATGTCATTCCGGACTTCCTTCCTTCATCTCACCCACGCATCTCACACCAAAACATCTAATTTTTCCCTAACCGCTCAACTCCAACGCCCGCTGATACACGACCCGCCGTTTCAGCCCCAGCCGCGCCGCCACCGTATCGGCCGCATCTCGCACGCTCAGCGTTTCCAGCGCCGCGTTCAGCGCGGTGTCGAGGTCTTCCGCCGAGCCGGTATCTGCCGCTCCGCGTTCGATCACCACAACGATCTCGCCTTTGACCGCCTGCGCTTCCAACCGCGCGGCCAGCTCATTCAGCGTGCCACGCAGGACCTCCTCGAATTTCTTCGTCAGTTCCCGGCACACCGCCGCCTGGCGTGCCTCGCCCAGCACCTCGGCCGCGTCGCGCATCATCGCCGCCACCCGCTTGGGCGATTCGTAGAACACCAGCGTTCCGGGCACGCCTGCCACCTCCCGAAGTGCGGATTTCCGCTTGGATCCGCCCGAGGGCAGGAAGCCCGCGAAAAAGAACCTGTCGGTCGGCAATCCCGCCACCGTCAGCGCCGTCACGACCGCCGACGGCCCCGGCGCCGAGATCAGCGCATGCCCCTCCGCCACTGCGGCGCGGGCCAGATCATACCCCGGATCGGCCACCATCGGCGTGCCCGCCTCGGACGCGTAAACCACTGATTTGCCGCTCTCCAGCGCCGCCATCAGGCGCGGTCGGGCGCGGGCGCCATTGTGGTCGTGATAGGCCACAAGCGCCCGGTCGCCCAGTTTCAGTCCATGAATTTCCATCAGCCGCCGCAGGCTGCGCGTGTCCTCGGCGGCCAGCACGTCGGCCTCTGCAAGGATGTCGAGCGTGCGCAGCGTAATGTCCCGCGCCGCCCCGATCGGCGTCGCCACCAGGTACAGCCCGGGCGCGAGGCTTTGCTTGTCGGGATTCATCACTGGACCCGCCTCTCTGGACGTCTATTATCGTGACCAACTGCGCCGTCCACCCGGACCGCGCGAAAGAAGGAGTTCGTACCCCGATGTTTGCCGTTTTCGATGCCGTCCGCAAGCCGTTCCACAGACTTGCCCTTTTGGCCACATTCCTGCTGCTCGCGGCCTGTGACGCCGGGATCCCGGTCGGCGGCGGCAACAGCGGTCAGCGGATCGACCCGGGCGCCGCCGTGCCGGTCGCCCTGCTGGTGCCGCACGGCGCGGCCAACCCGAACGAACAGCGCCTCGCGCGCGATCTCGAAAACGCCGCCCGCATGGCCGTCGCGGACCTGTCCGGCGTCAATATCGACCTGCGCGTCTATGGCACCGCAGGCAACGCGGGCAAGGCCCAGCAGGCGGCGCTCAATGCCGCCGCCGACGGCGCCAAGATCATCGTCGGCCCGCTGCACGCCGAATCCGCCAATGCCGTGGCCGTCGCAATGGCGCCCAAGAATATCAACGTGCTGGCCTTCTCCAACAACCCCACCATCGCGGGCGGCAATCTGCTGGTCCTTGGCCAGACCTTCCAGGACACCGCCAATCGCCTGACCGGCTATGCCGTCAGCCAGGGTAAGCGCCGCATCATGACCGTGCATTCGCGCAACCTCGCCGGGGAACTGGGCCGCGACGCGATCGCCCAGGCCATCCGTGCCAACGGTGCCACATCGGCCGGCGTGGTGAACTATGAATTCTCGCAAGGCGGCGTGGTCGGCGCCGTGCCGGCGATCAAGGAAAACGCCCAGACCAACAGCGCCGACGCAATCTTCCTGACCGCCAATTCCGCCGGCGCGCTGCCGCTCTTTTCTCAGATGCTGCCCGAAGCGGGTCTATCCCCGGCCGAGATGCAGTATATCGGCCTTGCCCGCTGGGACGAACCGGCGCAGACCCGCACGCTGCCGGGCGTTCAGGGCGGCTGGTTCGCCATCCCCGACCCGCAGCGCGCCAATCAGTTCAAATCGCGCTTCCAGGCGGCCAACGGCAACGCACCGCATGATCTTGCGGGCCTCAGCTATGACGCCATCGCCGCCATCGGGGCGCTGACCAGCTCCGGCCGTGCCGACGCCCTGTCGCGCTCCCGCCTGACGCAATCGTCGGGCTTCAAGGGCGTCAACGGCATCTTCCGTTTCCTGCCCAACGGCACGACCCAGCGCGGCCTCGCCGTGGCGACCATCCGCAACCAGCAGGTCGTCGTGCTGTCGCCCGCGCCTGCCAGCTTCGGTCGCGCGGGTCTCTGATCCCGCGCCGCCGGCCCACGCCATGAAGGACACGCTGACGCCGCCGGACGCGCTGATCTGTCCGGCCGAGGTCATTTTTGACCGGGAAACCGTGCAGGCCCGCATCGACGCCGTGCGCGAGGCCGACCCGTCGGACACCGCTGCCCTGCGCCGCGAAACGGTGACCGCGACGCGCGAGGCCATGACGGCGGGCTACGCCGCCATCGCCGAGGCGCTTCTGCAGACGCCCTTCGCCGCGCGCGAGGCGACGCGCGCCTATACCTGGCTCACCGATTGCGCCGTGATGACCGCCCTGCAAGTGGCCAGCCACCACCTGCACCCCCTGCCCAACCCCACGGAATCCGAGCGCCTGACGGTCTTCGCCGTGGGCGGCTATGGCCGGGGGGAAATGGCCCCCTTCTCGGATGTCGACCTGCTGTTTCTCACGCCCTACAAGATGACCGCCTGGGCCGAGAGCGTGATCGAAAGCACGCTCTACATGCTGTGGGATCTCAAGCTGAAAGTGGGCCACGCCAGCCGCACGATCCGCGAATGCATCCGCCTCGGGACGGACGATTTCACGATCCGCACCACGCTGCTGGAAAAGCGCCTGCTATACGGCGACGACAGGCTGGCAGGCGATCTCGACCACCGGCTGCGCAACGATCTCTTCAAGGGCACAGAACGCGAATTCGTCGAGGCCAAGCTGGAAGAACGCGACGCCCGCCACGAGAAACAGGGCGAACGCTACATGGTCGAGCCCAACGTCAAGGAAGGCAAGGGCGGCCTGCGCGACCTGCAATCGCTGTTTTGGATTTCCAAGTACCTCTACCACGTCGACAAGGCGTCCGACCTCGTGGATCACGGTCTTTTCATGGAGGACGAGTTCGAAACCTTCCTCAAGGCCGAAAATTTTCTCTGGGCCACCCGCTGCCACCTGCACCTCGTCACCAACCGCGCGACCGAGCAACTGACCTTCGACCTTCAGGTCGAGGTGGCCGAGCGCATGGGATACAAGGACCGCGCCGGGCGCCGCGCGGTCGAGGTCTTCATGCAGGAGTATTTCCGCCACGCCACCGCCGTGGGCGATTTGACCCGCATCTTCCTGACCAAGCTGGAAGCGGCGCATGTGAAATCCGAACCGCTGCTGCAACGCCTTTTCACCCGCAAGCGCAAGCTGAAAACCGGCTACAAGGAGGTCCACGGCCGGCTGGCCATCCTGGACGAAACAGACTTCCTGTCGGATCCGCTCAACCTGCTGCGCATCTACGAGGAGGCCCTGCGCACCGGCCTGCTGATCCACCCCGACGCCATGCGCCTCGTGACGGCCAATCTCGACCTGATCAACGATGAATTCCGCCAAAGCGCCGAGGCGCAGAAGCTGTTCCTCGGTCTGCTGCTCAAACACGGCAACCCCGAACGTGCGCTGCGCCGCATGAACGAGCTTGGCGTGCTGTCGGCCTTCATCCCCGAATTCGAGCCGATCAGGGCCATGATGCAGTTCAACATGTATCACAGCTACACGGTGGACGAACACACCATACAGTGCGTCAGCCAACTGGCCAAGATCGAGCGCAAGGAACTGACCGAGGACCTGCCCATTGCCTCCTCGATCCTCGATGCCGGCGTCAACCGCAAGGTGCTTTACGTGGCCATGCTGCTGCACGACATCGGCAAGGGGCGGGACGAGGATCACTCGATCCTCGGCGCCCGGATCGCCCGCAAGGTGGCCCCCCGGCTGGGGCTGAAACCCAAAGAGGTCGACACGGTGGAGTGGCTGGTGCGCTATCACCTGCTGATGTCCGACATGGCCCAGAAACGCGACATCGCCGATCCCCGCACCGTGCGCGACTTCGCCAAGGCGGTGCAGACCCGTGAACGGCTCGATCTTCTGTGCGTCCTGACCGTCTGCGACATCCGCGGCGTCGGGCCCAATACGTGGAACAACTGGAAGGCGTCACTGATCCGCGCGCTCTACCGCCAGACCCGCCGCGCCATGGAAGGCGGGCTCGAGGCGCTCAACCGCGAACAGCGCGGCACCGACGCCAAGCGCAACCTGCGCGAGGCGCTCACCGACTGGGATGCCAAGGATCTCAAGACCGAGCTGGAGCGCCACTACCCGCCCTACTGGCAGGGCCTGCACGTCACCGCGCACGAGGATTTCGCCCTGCTCTTGCGCGACATTTCCGAGAGCGAGGTCCGCATCCAGCTCACCCCCGACGAGGACCGCGACGCCACGCGCGTCTGCTTTGCACTGGCCGATCACCCGGGCATCTTCAGCCGCATGTGCGGCGCGCTGGCACTGGTGGGCGCCAACGTGGTCGACGCCCGCACCTATACCACCAAGGACGGCTACGCCACGGCGGCCTTCTGGATCCAGGATGCCGACGGCAGCCCCTACGAGGCCGACCGCCTGCCGCGCCTGACCCAGATGATCCACAAGACCCTCGGGGGCGAGGTCATCACCGGCGACGCGATGCAATCGCGCGACAAGATCAAGAAACGCGAACGTGCCTTCCGCGTGCCCACGCACATCACCTTCGACAACGAAGGCTCGGAAATCTACACCATCATCGAGGTTGACACCCGCGACCGCCCCGGCCTGCTTTTCGACCTGACGCGCACGCTTTCCAACGGGAACGTCTACATCAACTCCGCCGTCATCGCGACCTATGGCGAACAGGTGGTCGACACGTTCTACGTCAAGGACATGTTCGGCCTGAAATTCTATTCCCCCGCCAAGCAGCGGGCGCTGGAACGCAAGCTGCGCCAGGCGATCTCGGACGGCGTCGAACAGGCGATCCGCTGACGCGTTGTCATAGGCCTGCTGCACAGGAAACAGACGTCAGAATGCAGCGCCCTGCATTTGATCTGGCTGCAACCGGCGGACTTTGCTGCGGTTCACCACGGAGGCGAGCGTCAGCCCCTTGGCTGGCGGTCCGACGGCAATTATGAAGCACTTCTTGCCTGCCAGATACATCCTCGGAATGTTCGTTGCGCCCAGCCTCGCCAAATCGCCAGCCCAAGGGAGGGGCTGACGATAGCCGGGCCGCTTCGCGGCTGTTAACCGGCCGGGTGCTCGACACCGATGTCTCGCAAGGGCTCGAACCAGACTTTCTTCACAAAATGTAAAGAGGGCCGCGTTGCGGGACAAAATCGACCTTGGCACTTTTGCGGTCAATGGCCGCTTTTTCTATGCTGCAGTTGAAGGGCGCCCTGAAGGCGCCACTTCTAGTCATACTTGATTGTTGCCGCTAAGATTTCTTGAAGCGACGTATGGCGCCCAATCCACCGAGGCCACCGATCAGCAACCATCCAGCGGCTGGAAGCGGAATGGGGCTGGACGGCGACGGGTCCCCTTTGTACCAAGCATTCACATGCGAAAAAGCATTTCCCGCTGTGGCTTTATCGTAGGTAAACCAAGTCCCCGAAAGAAGTGCATCAGCGTCCAAAGCATAAAATGCAAAGCCGTTACCATGTTTGATAGAGAGGCCAAGCATCGAATAACCATGGGGGTTCAGAATTGACCAGGCATTCAAATTGCCCGCGCCATCCCCGATAGTTAGCGACAGCTTGCCGTCACCCTCATCAGTCGAGCCCGAAGGATCGGATCCCTGCACCTCAGCTCCCGAGGTCCAGCCAGCCAAGGAAATAAGGCTGTTTGCGCCTGTGGAGTTTCCAAGATTGCCGCCCTGATCCCCACACATCGAACCGGGATCAGTAACGGACAAATCGACAATGCCCTGCGTTGCAGAAAACGATTTGTTTCCACAAGATTCAATCGTCGCAGCACCAGCTCCACCAGCGAGCCCCAATCCCAGGACTGCAGCAGCGGCAAGTTTTCCTAATACAAGATTCACTGTTAAATTCTCCAAATGTTCACTTACCGAAAACCACGGCGGGCAGACCGCCAAGCTCTCCAAGCTTAAGGATATAAGCTGGTTAAATTACATACCTAACAAAATCGCCACTTTCCTGCCGTATTCACGCGACTTTGCAACCTGAGAGGCGCTGCTTCGGAGGTAATCTTCCTAAGGCTGATTGTATTGTTACTTTTCAGACGCGATGAAGAAATTGAACTTCGTTCGAAGTAAGGCCTGTAGCGATTCGCTTCGAAAGCTGCGAAAGCCGCGGCGCGAATTGAAGGCCAATTCTCGGCATCCTCTATTGGGCCGTGTCCTGCCAAGCTTCGGATCCCTACTTCCCGAAAGCGGACTTTAGCTGCGGTATAGAAAATCGACAAAGTGGGCTCAAAGCAGCCATTCGCCGCGCTTGTTTAGAAGGGCCGGAATGGCCCCCGAAGCGGTCATCGCGCTTAAACTCCACCGCAGGGTCCGGCGGGCCCCATTTCCTGCGCAGGAAATGGCTGTGAAAATACGTATTTTCACGTCCGGAATTTTCCAAAATTCCGGGCCGCTCCACCTCACCACTCCGACGACAAATCCACCCGCTCGCCACGCCGCGGCGGGTCGAGCTGCGCCCCGGTGACCGTCCGAGCAAAGTCATGCCCCGCATGGACCGCCGCCGCAATTGTGCTGGGGCAATAGCAATCCCCGATCCGTGTCACCGCCTTGATTTCCGCCGCATCCCAATCCGCCTCGTGCTCCTTCAGATTGCTCCAAAGTGCATCGTTGGGCACCCGCGACGTCACCGGCACCAGCGTGGCGCACGGAATCTGCCGCCGCGCACCGGAATAGACGCAAGCAAGCTCCAGCATGCTGCCGTCGCCCTCCGCCACCTTGTGCAGCGGAATGATCGTCACCCCCAGCTCGATCAACCGCGCCTGGATGCGCTCCTGTTCCAGCGTGTTCGTCGTCCACGGCGCCACAATCGCCTCTGGCGTCACGAACATCACCTCACGGCCCGTCTGAAAGGCAAGCTCGGCCAGCACGTTGCCAAGGTAGTACCCGTCATCGTCATAGATCACGATCGGCCCCGTGGCCCCATCCTGCTCCAACCCACCCTGCATAGCGCTTTCGGGCGACAGCACCGGCAAGGCGCCGAATGCCGCGACCGGCAAACGGTGCGTGCGTCCCACCCCATCCAGCCGCCAGCTGGCCCCGGTCGCCAGCACCACCTGCCCGATCCCGTACTCCAGAATGTCGGACGAACTCAGCCGGCTTTGCAGGTACAAATCGGCGGCATCCTTCTGCTGCAATTGCCACAGACGCCAGTCGCGCACCCGGCCCCATTCCGCCAATCCCGGCAAGGCGCTTTCGATGGCCACGCGCCCGCCCCAGGCGTCACTGCCCTCGGCCAGCACAACCTCGTGGCCCGCCTCGACCAGTCCCCGCGCCGCCTCCATGCCCGCAGGCCCGCCACCGACGATCAGGAACCGTTCCGACGCGGCGACGTCCCCGGTGATCACCTCCGGATGCCAGCCGCGCCGCCACTCCTCGCCCACCGTCGGGTTCTGGGTGCAGCGCATCGGCATCAACAACTGGTCCCCCGAGACACAGATATTGCATCCGATACACTCGCGGATCTCTTCCAGAAGCCCGTCCCGGATCTTGTTCGGCAGGAACGGATCGGCAATCGACGGGCGCGCCGCGCCGATCAAATCCAGATGCCCGGATTTCACCAGCCGCACCATCGCGTCGGGCGAAGTGTACCGCCCCACACCCACCACCGGCTTCGTCGTCACCGATTTGACAAAGGCCGTGTAGGGCTCCTGATAGCCTTCCTTGGCAAACCGCGACGTCTGGCTGTCATTCGACCAGTCCGAGATGTTGACGTCCCACAGGTCCGGCTCCTCGGCCAGCGCCTCGACGATGTCGCGCCCCTCGACCTCGTGGCGCAGCCCGTCCGCGCCCAGCAACTCGTCCACCGCCAGCCGCACCGCGATGGCGCAACTGTCGCCCACCGCGTCCCTGGTATCGGCCAGCACCTCGCGGAACAGCCGCAGCCGGTTCTCGAAACTGCCGCCGTACTCGTCGCTCCGGTGGTTGTGCCGCGCCAGCAGGAAATGCTGCAACAGCGTCATGTCATGCCCGGCATAGACATAGATAATGTCGAACCCCGCCCGCTTGGCCCGCTTTGCCGCATCGACATGCCAGCCCCGGAACGCCTTGATGTCGGCCTTGTCCATCGCGCGCGCCTGCCACGGATCGCCCCAGTCGCTTGGCGTGGGCGAAGGCGCAAGGATCGGCTGCCGGGAAAACCGCCCGGTGGCGTGAAACCCGTTATGCGCCAGCTGGATCGCCGCAAGGCTGCCATGCGCCTGCACGCTCTCGGCCATCAGTTGCAGCGCCGGGATGTCGCCATCGTCCCACAGCCGGCCCTCGTTCGCCGGCGTCAGGTCGGAACTGGGATGGATCTCGGTTTCCTGCGTCGACACCACGCCCCAGCCGCCCTCAGCCTTCACGCCCCGGTGCGCCGCCTCCGCCTGCGGATAGCGAAAGCCCATGCCGGTGCAATGCGGCACCTGGTAGAACCGGTTGCGCGTGGTCTTGGGCCCGATCTTCACGGGCTCGAACAGGATATCATAGGGCGAGGTCGTCATCGCGGGGCACCTTCCGGTCAGGGTGGGGGTTGCCCGACGCTATCACCTTCGTCGCGCGGCGCCAGACCTCAATATCCGGCAAAGCCTTCGCGCGGTGACGTCACGACCGCCGTCGCTACGAGACGCGAAATTTCCACCGACGCAAAACCACCCGAATACCGACGCGATACCGACGTGCGAAATCGGCGGAAACAGGGCCGTTAATCTCCGATTCGGCCAACAGGCACGCATTCCCGCACTTCCCCCGCCCCCGGCAATCCGCTAATGCTCTTGAAAACAAGGCAGACGCAGGCACCGCACATGAAACCCATCCGCCTCCTCTCCGGCGTCCTGACCGTGGGCGTCTGGACCCTGGCCAGCCGGATCCTGGGCTTCTTGCGCGACGTCATCATCGCCAACCTCATCGGCCCCGGCGTGCTGATGGATGCCTATGTCGCCGCCTTCCGCCTGCCCAACATGTTCCGCCGCTTCTTTGCCGAAGGCGCGTTCAACGCAGCTTTTGTCCCGATGTTTTCCAAGCGGCTCGAGGCCGACGAGGACCCCATCGGCTTTGCCCGGCTGGCGCTCTCGGGCCTCAGCTTCGTCCTGCTGATCCTCACCGCGCTGGCGATGATCTTCATGCCCGTTCTGGTCTACGCCACGGCCGAGGGCTACTATGGCGATCCGCGCTTCGACATCACCGTCGACTATGCGCGGATCACCTTCCCCTACATCTTCTTCATCTCGCTCGCGGCCTTGTTTTCCGGCGTTCTCAACGCTGCCGGGCGCTTCGCCGCCGCCGCCGCCGCGCCGGTGATCCTGAACGTGCTGCTGGTCGGGGCCATGATGATCACGTGGTCCATGGGCGGCCCCGTGGCCGATGCGCTCATATGGACGATCCCCTTCGCCGGCGTGGCGCAACTGGCACTGGTGTGGATCGCCGCCGACCGTGCCGGCATGGCGATACGCCCCACCCGCCCTCGCTGGACGCCCGAGATGTCCAAGCTGGTGCGCGTCGCCGTGCCCGCGGCCTTTGCGGGCGGCGTGGTGCAGGTCAACCTGGTGGTTGGTCAGCTTGTCGCCTCGAACACCGAAAGCGCCGTCAGCTGGCTCTATGCCGCCGACCGGCTCTACCAGTTGCCACTGGGCGTCGTGGGCATCGCCGTCGGCATCGTCCTGCTGCCCGACCTGTCGCGCCGCCTGAAGGCCGAGGATCACGAGGGCGCCCGCCACGCCTATTCCCGCGCCGCAGAGATCTCGTTGGCGCTCACCGTGCCCTGCGCCGTGGCGCTGATGGTGATCCCCCTGCCGCTGGTGTCGGTGCTGTTCGAGCGTGGCAAGTTCGACGCCGACGACACCGCTGCCACGGCGCTCGCGGTGATGATCTACGGCCTCGGCCTGCCCGCCTTCGTGCTGCAAAAGGTGCTGCAACCGTTGTTCTTTGCCCGGTCGGATACGAAAAAACCGTTCCACTACGCCCTCGTGGCCATGGTGGTGAACGCCACGCTGGCCGTGGGGCTGGCGCAGGTCGTGGGCTGGTGGGCCGCCGCCATCGCCGCCACGGCGGCAGGCTGGGTCATGGTCTGGCTTCTGGTGCGCGGCGCGCGCGGCTATGGCGAGGTGGCCCGCTTCGACGACCGCTTCCGCCACCGCATCTGGCGCATCTTGCTCGCATCCGTCCTGCTGGGCGTGATCCTGTGGGGCCTGCAAGTGCTGATGACGCCCTTCTTCGGGCTGGGTGGCTGGCGCTTGCTGGCGCTGCTGGTGCTGATCGGCCTCGGAAGTGTCAGCTATTTTGGCTTGGGCCAGCTTCTGGGCGCGTTCCGCCTGTCGGAATTCCGCGCCGCGGTCCGGCGTTAACGCCGCCGCAGCTTTTGCCGCAGCCGGGTCATGCCGCCGGGGACCAGCACGAAGGACAGAAGGAACCCGCCGACGAAGCCGCCGATATCGGCCACCCATGTGAAATTGTTGCCGTAAAGCAGCCCGAAGATCAGTTGCAGGCCCAGCAGAACGCCGATCATCACGAAGGCCCGCATCTGGTTCTCGCCGATCGCGCCTAGTTGCAGCCAGACAAGGCAGGTAAAGCCCCCGATCAGGCCATAGACGCCGGGGAACCCCCCTATTAACCCCGGCCCGTCAGGATAGATCAGGCCAAAGACCAAAGCGCCGAAAATACATGAGGCGAAAAATAAAATCGCCACCGCCCACCCGGCCATGCGCTCGGCCACGAATTTTCCGATGGCCAGCGTCATCACGATGGCGAAAACCGCTTGAAGAAGGCTGGCATGAACGAACGGATAGGTGACGAAACGGATAAGATAATCAATCCTTAACTGACCGGTCTCCAGCATCCAGGTCATCGCGCGGTTGGAAAACCCGAACTGCTGGATGGTCGATATGCGCCAGCCGATCGCCTCGGGCCCGCCCACCATGCCGCGTGCGCCCAGCTGGAACACCGCCTCGGCGGCGGCCATGGCGGCCACGATGGCCAGCACCAGCGGCGGGATCGGGTTGACCGGGCTGTCGCCGGGACCTGTGGCTCGGGGATCGGACATCGGTGGGGCCTCCTTGACGGCTGTTGGCCGCAGCAGTAAGCGAGGCGGACACGAATTTCCAGACGGAGTCCGCCATGGCCGAGGCCAGCTTCACCCCCCGCGTCTTCTCGGGCATCCAGCCGTCCGGCAACCTGCATCTGGGCAATTACCTCGGTGCACTGAAACGCTTTGCCGACAGCCAGAACAGCGGGGTCGAGTCGATCTTCTGCATGGTCGACATGCACGCCATCACCGTCTGGCAGGATCCCGAGGCCCTGCGCCGCGCCACCCGCGAACTGACCGCGGGCTTCATCGCTTCAGGCGTCGATCCGGCGCGCTCGGTCCTCTTCAACCAAAGCCAGGTCTCGGCCCATGCCGAACTGGCCTGGATCTTCAACTGCGTCGCCCGCATGGGCTGGATGAAGCGGATGACCCAGTGGAAGGACAAGGCCGGCAAGAACCAGGAAAACGCCTCGCTGGGCCTCTTCGCCTATCCCGCGCTGATGGCCGCCGACATCCTGGCCTATCACGCCACGCATGTGCCCGTGGGCGAGGATCAGAAGCAGCATCTGGAACTGACGCGCGACATCGCGATCAAGTTCAACAACGATTTCGAGGTCGATTTCTTTCCCATCACCGAGCCGGTGATCGAAGGCGCCGCCACCCGCGTCATGAGCCTGCGCGACGGGACCAAGAAGATGTCGAAATCCGATCCTTCCGATATGTCCCGGATCAACCTGACCGACGATGCCGACACGATCTCCAAGAAGATCCGCAAGGCCAAGACCGACCCCGAGCCCCTGCCGTCCGACGCCAAAGGGCTGGAGGACCGCCCCGAGGCCCGCAACCTCGTGAACATCTACGCCGCGCTGAACGACCAGAGCGTCGACGCCGTGATGCGTGACGTGGGCGGCCAGCAGTTCGGCACGTTCAAGCCCGCCCTGGCCGACCTGGCGGTGGCCAAGCTGGCGCCGATTTCCGACGAGATGGCCCGCCTGATGCAGGACCCCGCCGAGATCGACCGCATCCTGTCGGACGGCGCCGGAAAGGCCCGCGAGATCGCCGCGCCGATCCTCAAGCGTACCAAGAACATCGTCGGCATGGTCGGCGCCTGACCCGATCGAGTGGCTGCGCCACGGTCTCTTTGTGGGAATGAGGGGCGCTGCCCCTCAAACACCCCGGAGTATTTGCGGCAAGAAAAAGCCCCTGCATTTTCGCACGCTTCTTGCGGCGTGGTTCGGAATTGCGCGGCGGCGACACTTGGCCCATGTCTTCAGCAGGACAGAAAGGGTCATATCATGACGTTCACCACTCATCCCGCAACCCGTATTGGCCACGTGCATCTTCGCGTGGCGGACCTCGAGCGTGCCATCGCGTTCTACTCCGGCGTTCTGGGCTTCGAATTGCAGCAGCGGTACGGGACCGAAGCCGCGTTCCTATCGGCAGGCGGCTATCACCATCACATCGGCCTGAACACCTGGGACAGCAAGGGCGGCACGCCGCCCCCGCCCGGGCATACCGGCCTTTTTCACACGGCATTCCTCTATCCCGATCGCGCCGCATTGGCCCAGGCATTGAGGCGCGTACTGGAGGCAGGAGTCCCGCTGGAGGGCGCCGCCGATCATGGCGTCAGCGAGGCGGTATACCTGTCCGATCCGGATGGTAACGGCGTCGAACTCTACCGCGACCGCGCCCCCGAAGACTGGCCACGCGACGCCGAAGGCAATCTCAAAATGGCCAACAGCCGGCTGGATATCGAGGCCCTGCTGACTGAGGCCGACTGACACCTCTGGACCCTTTGCGCTGGCGGGCTTAGGGTCCGCGCCAAAGGGAGGCGACCATGGCCACAGGCAGCAACATCCGGACCTATTTCGACGGCACCTGGCATGACGGAGACATCCCAGTGATGCGCGCCGCCGATCACGGCATGTGGCTGGGCTCCAACGTCTTCGATGGGGCCCGTTTCGCCCACGGTTTGACGCCGGATCTGGACCGGCACTGCGCCCGGGTGAACGCCTCGGCAGAGGCGCTGATGGTCACGCCGACCGTGTCGGTGCAAGAGATGGTCGAGATCGTGCGAGACGGGCTGACCGCCTACGCCCCTGACGCCGCCGTTTATATCCGCCCGATGTACTGGGCGATCGAGGGCGGCATGTCGGCCATCGTCCCCAAGGACGGCGGCGCCACCGGATTTGCCATCAGCCTCGAAGAAATCCCGATGGCCCCGCCCGAGCATTCCGCCACCATCACCCGCACGCGGTTCCGCCGCCCGGTGCTGGAGGACGCGGTGGTCAACGCCAAGGCCGCCTGCCTATACCCCAACAACGCCCGCATGCTGGCCGAGGCGAAATCCAAGGGCTTCACCAATGCACTGGTGGCCGACGCGCTTGGCAACGTGGCCGAGGCCGCCACTGCCAACGCCTTTGCCGTCAAGGATGGCGAGGTTTTCACGCCCGTGCCCAACGGAACCTTCCTGGCCGGGATCACCCGCGCGCGGCATATCGAGAACCTGCGCGCCGACGGCGTGACCGTGCATGAATGCGTCATGTCCTTTGACGATTTCCACCACGCCGACGAGGTTTTCCTGTCCGGAAACATGATGAAGGTCATTCCGGTCACCACCTTTGACGACACGAATTACCAGATCGGCCCGGTCACCCGCCGGGTGCGCGAGATGTACTGGGACTGGGCCGCCAGCGCCTGAGCCCCGTCGCTCAGGCCGCCGCGTCGTAGCTGGAGAACACCTCGGTGCTGCCATCCGGCAGGATCAGGTGCACATCATAGGCCTCGCGACGATCCTGCGGCCCCATCCCCGGCGAGCCATAGGGCATCCCCGGCACGGCAAGGCCCACACCGTCGGGGCGCTCGTCAATCAGGCGGCGGATATCGGCGGGCGGCACGTGACCTTCGATCATGTAGCCCTCGACCTTGGCCGTGTGGCACGAGATCATCTGCCCAGGGATGCCGTTGTCGATCTTGTAGCGCGACAGGATCGTACCGAACGCATCCTCGCTGGTTACGGCAAAGCCGTCACCTTGCAGGATTTCCATCCACGCGCCGCAGCACCCGCAATTCGGGTCTTTCATAACGTGAATGGCGGGGCCGGATTGCGCCAGACCGGCGAGCGGGGCCGTGGCAATCAGCCCGGCAGCACCGGCGAGAAGGTTGCGGCGGGTCAGCATAGGCGGTCTCCTTGCATATTTGGTTGGCGCGAAGTTTGGACAGGATCACACACTGTCGTCAACCACCCGCCCCCGCACCCGGCATCACAACCGGGTGACCCGTGCCGCCGCCTCTTAACGCAGCGTCGGACGTGACATTCACGGCTGCCGTGACCATGGTGCGCGTCAACCTACGTTTTGATCCGAACGTCCCCCGGGAGGCCGCACATGACCCAATACCCCCACCTGCTCGCCCCGCTCGATCTGGGCCACGTCACGCTGAAGAACCGCGTGCTGATGGGCTCGATGCATACCGGGCTGGAAGAGACCAAGGACTGGAACCGCGTGGCCGAATTCTATGCTGCCCGCGCGCGTGGCGGGGTCTCCCTGATGGTCACCGGCGGCATGGCCCCCAACCGAGAAGGCGGCGTGTTTCCCGGCGCGGCGGGCCTTTTCAACGACCAGGACATCGCCAACCACAAGGTGGTGACCGACCGGGTGCATGACGCGGGCGGCCTGATCGCCATGCAGATCCTGCACGCGGGCCGCTACGCCTATGGCCCTGAATGCGTCGCCCCCTCGCCCATCAAATCCCCCATCTCGCCCTTCCCGCCCAGGGGACTGGACGAGGACGGGATCGAAAAGCAAATCGCCGATATCGTGACCGCCGCCGCCCGCGCCCGCGAGGCCGGCTATGACGGGGTCGAGATCATGGGCTCCGAGGGGTATTTCATCAACCAGTTCCTCGTGCGGCACACCAACAAGCGCGAGGACTGCTGGGGCGGCTCCTACGAGAACCGGATGCGCCTGCCGCTGGAAATCGTGCGCCGGGTGCGCGAGGCCGTCGGCCCCGACTTCATCCTGATCTACCGCCTGTCGATGATCGACCTCGTCCCCGAAGGCTCGACCTTCGACGAGGTGGTTGAGTTGGCGCAAACGGTCGAAAAGGCAGGGGCCAGCATCATCAACACCGGCATCGGCTGGCACGAGGCGCGTGTGCCTACCATCGTCACGTCCGTCCCGCGCGCGGCCTTCGCCTGGGTCACCAAGAAACTGATGGGTCACGTGGGCATCCCGGTCATAACCTCGAACCGGATCAACACACCGCAAGTGGCCGAAGATGTGCTGGCCGAGGGCTGCGCCGACATGGTGTCGATGGCCCGCCCCTTCCTGGCCGATGCGGAGTTCGTCAAGAAGGCCATCGAGGGCCGCGCCGACACCATCGCGCCCTGCATCGCCTGCAACCAGGCCTGTCTCGACCATACCTTCTCGGGCAAGATCTCCACCTGCCTCGTGAACCCGCGCGCCTGCTATGAAACAGAGCTGCCGATCACGCCCACAGACACCCCCAAAACCGTCGCCGTCGTCGGCGCCGGACCCGCCGGCCTCTCGACCGCGATCACGGCGGCGCAGCGCGGCCATGATGTGACGCTCTTCGACCGCGACGACCAGATCGGCGGGCAGCTCAACATGGCCAAGCAGATCCCCGGCAAGGAGGAGTTCTTCGGCCTCGTCGACTGGTACGACACCATGCTGAAAGAGACCGGCGTGACTGTGAAACTGGGCCATGACGTGCAGGCCGGCGACCTGACGGGGTTCGACGAGGTGGTCATCGCCACTGGCGTCCTGCCCCGCGACCCGGAAATCGAAGGTCAGGAGGGCGACAACACGCTCAGCTATATCGACGTGCTGAAGCACAAGAAACCGGCGGGCAAACGCGTTGCGATCATCGGTGCGGGCGGCATCGGTTTCGACGTGGCCGAATTCCTTGTCCACGAAGGCGAAAGCCCGACCGAGAACCTTGAAGAGTGGAAAGAGGAATGGGGCGTTGGTGACCCCGCGCAAACTCCCGGCGGCCTCGCCCCCGAAGGCCCGCAGCCGGATGCGCCCGCCCGCGACGTTACGCTCCTGCAGCGCAAATCCGAGCGCGTGGGCAAGCGGCTGGGCAAGACCACTGGCTGGATTCACCGCGCATCGCTCAGGATGAAGGATGTCGAGATGGTCGGCGGGATCAATTACGAGCGCATCGAACCCGCCGGGCTTGTCGTTTCCAACGGCGAGGGCCATGAGGAGCCGCGTACGCTTGAAGTCGACACAATCGTGCTGTGTGCCGGTCAGGTCAGCGAACGCAGCCTCGCGGACGCGCTGGAAGCGAAGGGCATCACCTGTCACGTCATCGGCGGAGCGGACGTGGCGGCGGAACTCGATGCCAAGCGCGCCATTGACCAGGGCACCCGGCTGGCGGCGACGCTATAGGTCTTGTCGCCGGCAGCGCCCGGTCCTAATTTCGCGCCATGCCCGTCTGCGCCTTCGATATCGCCCCCGATGGCACCGCCCGCCCGGCCTCGGAAAACGGCCCGGACGAGGGTTATGCCTGGTGGCATTTCGACCTTGCCGATCCGGAGCTTCCGGCTTGGCTTGAGGTGCGCGTTCCGTCCATCCCAGCCACCGCGCTGCTTGCCCCGGAAACCCGACCGCGTTGTGACCGCTACGGCGACGGACTGATGCTGAACCTGCGCGGCGTGAACCTCAATGCCGACGGCCCCGCGGACCAGATGGTCGCCGTGCGCATGTGGATGACCGAGCGCCTGGTCGTGACGGTCCGCAAGCGCCGGGTCTTCGCCATTGACGCCATCAGGGAAGACGCGGCCAGCGGCAACGCCCCCGCCAGCCCCATCGCTTTCGTGCATGACCTCGCGCAACGGCTGATGACACGGGTGCAGGACACGGTCTTCGACCTCAGCCGGCGCGTGGACGACATGGAAGACAGCGTCGAGGACGACGATGAAGATCCGCCCGAGGATCTGGCCGAGGACCAGCGCATGGCGATCCGCCTGCGCCGCTACCTCGCCCCTCAGCGCGACGCGCTGATCGCGCTGGTCGGCACCGACAGCGAGCTTGTCACGTCAGATGCCCGTGCCCGCCTGCGTGAGCTGGGCAACCTGGCAAAGCTTGCGGTCGAGGAGCTGGAATCGATGATCGGGCGGATGGAGGCGGTACAGGACCATCACGCAACTCAGGCTGACCAGCGGCAGAACCGCAACGGCTATATCCTGTCGATCGTGGCGGCGGTGTTCCTGCCGCTCGGGTTCATCACCGGGCTCTTCGGCGTGAACGTGGCGGGGATGCCCGGCGTGGACACCCCCTGGGCCTTTGCCGCCCTCTGCCTCGGGCTGGTGGTCCTGACTGTCGGCGCGGTCTGGATCCTGCGAAAGCTGAAGTGGATCTGACCGGGTCTACTGGACCGTGATCGTGATTTGGTCCGACGTCACCGGCGGGTCGTGCGGCACGTGGTTCATGTCACCCAGCACCAGTTGCAGCGTGTGCTCGCCCGGCTCCAGGTCCAGTTCGACCTGCGTTTGCCCACCGCCGAAATGCACGTGGTTCTCATCCGACGGTATCGCGGATTGCAGTTCTTCCTCGCCATCCGGGCCTTCGCCCAGCGGCGCACGGTCCACCAGAATATGGTGGTGCCCGGTATTCTCTTTTTCGGTGCCGGCAGGCGCCACGCCCATCTCGCTCAGGCCGAACACGACTTTCACAGGGGCCGAGACGGTCGCGCCGTCCTCTAGGTTGACGAAATACACCTCGGCGCCGTCGGGGGCGGGTGTGCTTTGGGCAAAGGCCATCGAGGCGGTCAGCGCCAAAGCGGCGGCAGTTTTCGTAAGAAGTTTCATGCGAGCTCTCCCTTGTTCGGATCCCGCAGATGCCGCGTTTCCTGAACGGCCCTGCGACATCGCTAGAGATGGGCCGAGTCGCCGCCGAGACAAGGCCACATCCACCGGCGCAGCTTGCCAAAGCTGTTTCCGGGTCACGAACGATGCATCACAAAACCAAGATATTGTCTGGCCCGCGCCGCAGTTGTGCCCGAATTTCCCGCGATACCTTCAATTCAACAAGAAACGACGAGGGTATCGAGAATGGATCGCCTTACCGAAATGGAGGCCTTCGCGACCGTCGTGGACCAAGGTGGGTTCACCGACGCCGCGCGCAAGATGGGCATCTCCAAGTCCGCCGTATCCAAGCACGTCTCGTCGCTCGAGGCGCGGCTTGGCGCGCGCCTGCTGAACCGGACCACCCGCCGGGTCAGCCCGACGGAGATCGGTCTGGCTTATTACGACCGTGCCCTGCGCGTGCTGAACGATGCGGGCGAGGCGGATGCGCTGGTCAGTTCCATGCAATCCGATCCTTCGGGCCTCTTGCGCATCTCGGTGGCCACCGATTTCGGCGTGAATCACCTCAGTCCGATCCTTGGCCAGTTCCTCGACGATTTCCCCGACATCACCGTGAACATGGTGCTCAACAACCGCTACGTGGAACTGATCTCTGAAGGCTTCGACATGGCGATCCGCATCGGCGAGCTGGAAGACAGCACCCTGCGCGCCCGCAAGCTGACCGAGACCACGAAGCGCATGATCGCCAGCCCGAGTTACCTGCAGAAACACGGCCGGCCCGGCAAGATCGACGACCTGAACGAGCACAAGCTGCTGCATTATTCCAGCCAGTCCAACGGCTCCGTCTGGAAGCTGACCGCGCCCTCGGGCGAAAAGCGCCAGGTGCGCACCGCGGGCGGCCTGTCGGTCAATGACGGCCAGTCGCTGCTGAACGCCGCGATCTCTGGCCTCGGGATCGCCTACCTGCCCAGCTTCCTTTACGCCAACGCGCTGAAAGAGGGGCACGTGGTCGACGTCATCCCCGACCTGCCGATGGAAACCCAAGGCATCTACGCGGTCTATCCCCCGGGTCGCTTCACACAGCCCAAGGTCCGCGCCTTCATCGACTTCCTCGTGCACGCCTATGCCGAGAAGGGCCCGACGGACTGGTAAGATTTTTCTCTGCCTGCCAGGCAACCTGACCCCGGGTGGCGCGGCACCCGGGGCTTTTTCGCCTGGCTCAGGCCATGCGCAGTGGCAGCCGCTCGCGCCCCCAGTCCCCCGGCGGGCCGTCGATCACACCGTGAAAGCGCGTACCGCAGGTGACGCACCCGCCGAGATCGTCCAGCTTCCAGTCCGACAGCGTGTGCCAGTCCCGCCCGATCACGCGCTCTCCGCACCCGGCGCAATAGCTCGACTGCGCGTCGCGGTGATGCGCGTTGCCGATATAGACATGCCGCAGCCCCGCCTGACGCGCGACCTCCCGCGCCCGCAGCAGCGTCTCCAGCGGCGTGCGCTCGTGCGACAGCATCCGGTGATCGGGACGAAAGGCAGTGAAGTGCAGCGGCACGTCCGGCCCGCAGGTCTCCATCACCCAGGACGACAGCGCCTCCAGCTCCGCCGCGCTGTCATTCTCGCCGGGGATCAGCAGCGTGGTCAGCTCGACCCAGCATTCGGTCTCGTTCACCGCATATTCGATCGTCTCCAGCACCGGTGCGATCTCCGAACCGGTCAGCTTGCGATAGAACTCTTCACTAAAGCCTTTCAGGTCGATATTCGCCGCGTCCATCGCGGCAAAGAACTCCGACCGTGGCGCATCACAGATATACCCTGCCGTCACCGCCACGCTTTTGATACCCACCTCGCGGCAAGCGGCGGCGGTGTCCAGCGCGTATTCGTGAAATATCACCGGGTCGTTATACGTAAACGCCACGGACGCACAGCCCTCTGCCCGCGCCACTTGGGCGATCTTTTCCGGCGCCGCCTCATGCGCCAGGCTGTCGACCTCGCGGCTTTTGGATATCTCGTGGTTCTGGCAAAACTTGCACGCCAGGTTGCAGCCCGCCGTTCCGAAACTCAGCACCGGCGTGCCGGGCAGGAAGTGATTCAGCGGCTTCTTCTCGATCGGGTCGATGCAGAACCCGGTCGAGCGGCCATAGGTGTCCAGCACCAACCGGTCGCCCTGCCGCATCCGCACGAAACACATGCCGCGCTGCCCGTCGCGCAATGTACAGAAACGCGGGCACAGGGTGCAGCGCAGCCTGCCATCGCTTTCAGTCTCCCAAAATCGCGCGGGGTGCATCGCCGGTCGTTTTCCTCCATGATCCTGCCTGCCAAATAAGCATGCTACCTCGAAATGAACAGTGAACCCGACCCCATGATGCGCCAACCCGCCGTCGCCGGAACCTTCTACCCGGCCGAGCCCGATGCGCTCTGGTCCGAGGCCGAAAGCTGCATCACCCGTGGTACCAGCGGCTGGCGGCCCGAAGGCTCGGTGCCCCGCGCGATCATCTCGCCCCATGCGGGCTATCGCTTTTCCGGCTGGCTGGCCGGCGCGGCGTGGCGGGCCACGGCCCGTGGGCGCCCCTCGACAATCGTGATCCTCTCGCCCTCTCACGCGCATGCGTTCGACGGCATCGCCCTGCCGTCACAAAACGGCTACGCCATGCCCGGTTTCGACGTGATGATCGACCGGCCCGCCGCCAACAGCCTTGTGCGGGCCGGGCTGGCGCATGTCGAGGACGCCGCCCATGACCGCGAGCACGGCATCGAGACGCAACTTGCTTTCCTGCACCGCCTGCATCCCCGTGCCAAGGTGGTGCCACTCGTCATAGGCAACACGCCTCAGGACCAGGTGTCAGCCGCCATCGACCTCCTTAGCACGCAAGGCCAGTCCCTCTTTGTCCTGTCCAGCGATCTCAGCCATTTCCTGCCCCGCGACGCTGCGGATGCCAAAGATGCCGAGACCGCCAAGCTGCTGGAAACCTCGAAGGGCACGACGCTCACATCCCGCCACGCCTGCGGCGCAGGCGGTATCGCAGGGTTCCTCGCCTCGATGACGGGCGCGGGCCTGCGCGTCGCCCGTCTCGCCATGGCCTCCAGCGCCGATGTCACCGGCGACACTTCTCGCACCGTCGGCTACGGCGCCTGGGCGCTGTTCGACACCACCGACGAGATCATCATCCCGCGCCACCGCCAGATGCTGCTCAAGGCCGCGCGGCAGACGCTGGAGTCCTTCACCAAGCGCGGCAAGCCGCCCAAGCTGGACGAAACCAGTTTTCCGCAGGTGCTGCGCGGCCACGCCGCCAGCTTCATCACGCTGCAACAAGACGGCCGCCTGCGGGGCTGCATCGGCTCGCTCACCGCACATCAGCCGCTGGTGCATGACGTCTCCGAGAACACGGTCAAGGCCGCCTCGGCCGACCCGCGTTTCAGGCCCGTCACCGCCGAAGAAGTCCCCGGCCTGCGCCTCAAGATCGCGGTGCTGTCGCCCGCCGCGCCGATGGCCTTTTCGGACGAGGCTGACCTTCTGTCACAACTGACGCCCCACCGCGACGGGTTGATCCTGCGCGACGGCGCCAAACGCGGTGTCTTTTTGCCCATGGTCTGGGACAGCCTGACTGACCCAGCCGAGTTCCTGACCGCGCTGAAGGTCAAGGCAGGCCTGCCCAAGGACCACTGGAGCGACACGCTGGAAATCCATCGCTTCTGCGCCGAAAGCTTCGCCGAGCCGGATTAGGCACTCAACCGCTGTTGGAAATCTCGATCAGGTTGCCATCCGGGTCACGCACATAGATCGAGGTCAGCGGCCCCGTTGCCCCGGTGCGGGGCACCGGCCCTTCCTCGACCGTCAAGCCCTGCGCATGCAGATGCGCCTGCCAGTCGGCCAAGGGCAGGTCGCTCAGGAAACACAGGTCCGCCGTGCCGGGCGCGGGATGCGCCGCCTTCGGCTCGAACTCCGCCCCGGCCTTGTGCAGGTTGATCTTCTGTACTCCGAACGTCAGCGCCCACCGCTGCGAGCCGTCGGCAGGGGTGAACGCCTCCGCATTCATCCCCAGCGCTTCGGTGTAGAATGCCACCGTCGCGTCGATATCCACGACTGTCAGCACAAGGTGGTCCAACGATATCAGGTGGGGCGGCATGGGATTTCCTTTCGTCGCAGGCATTGTCTTTTCGCGCGGCGCCAGCATAGACGTACGCCAAAACCAGATGGCAGGCCAAGATGACAGACGCCACGCAAACCCTTCACGACCCCATCGACCCGGCGCGCGCCCGTGCGCTTCAGGCGACGCTGGGAGAGACCCCGACATTGCAGGCCGGCGATGTCCTGCCACCTTTCTTCCACCAGGTCTATTTCTGGGACCCGCAGGTACCCGCCGACCTTGGTCGCGACGGGCATCCCAAACTGGGCGGCGGGATCCCCGACATGGGCCTGCCCCGGCGCATGTGGGCCGGCGGACAACTACAGTTTCACGCGCCCTTCCGCGCCGGACAGCCCGCCACGCGCTGCACCACCCGCGAAAAGGCCGAGCACAAGCGAGGCCGCAGCGGCCCTCTGGCCTTCGTCACCCTGCGCCATGAAATCTGGCAAGACGACACCTGCTGCATCACCGAGCATCAGGACCTTGTGTATCGCGAGGATGAGACGGGCCAAAAACCCGAACCGCCCCGCGCCCCCGACGGCGCGGTGAAAACCCGCACGGTCAGCTTCGACAGCACGCTTCTCTTTCGCTACTCCGCGCTCACCTTCAACGGCCACCGCATCCATTACGACGAACACTATGCCCGCAAGGTCGAAGGCTATGACGGCCTCGTCGTCCACGGCCCCCTGCTGGCGCATCACCTGATGCAGATGGCCGATGCCGAACTGGGTGGCCTCAAACGCTTCAGCTTCCGCGCGACCAGCCCCCTGATGCACCACGAGGTCGCCGAAATCTGCTGGGGCGATGACGGGAAATGCTGGGTGCGTGGCCCCGACGGGCGGCAATGCATGTCCGCGCAGGCAGGCTGATCAACCGGTTTTCGGCAAAGACGCCTCGGGCCTGAACTCCGCCGGGATCTCGTCCCGCCCGTCCAAAACAAGGTCGGCCATCACCTGCGCCACCTTCGGCGCCATGCCGAACCCGATCTTGAAGCCTCCATTGGCGATGAACTGATCCGGATAAAGCGGATGCATGCCCAGCATCGGCGCCCGCGACCGTGCCCGGGGCCGCACCCCGGCCCAGCGTTCGATCACCTTTGCGTCCCGCAGTGCTGGGACAGCCGCGCGGGCGCGGGCCAGGATCTCGTCCAACTGCGCATCCGTTCCCGTCGCGCTGTCATACTCCCGCTCTGACGTCGACCCAACGGCCGTCGTCCCGTTGCGATGAAAGATCACATGCAGCGCGTCTGCAAAGACCTGCGGCGCGTCCGGTGCCGCGAAATCCAGCACCGCCCCCTGCCCCTTCACGCCGTTACCCACCGGCGCGCCCAGTGCCTCCGACAGTTCGGCCAATCCGGCGACACCAGTGGCATGAATCACGCGGCCCGTCGCCGTGCCTTCAGCCAGGATCTCTCCGCTTCGCGTCACGATGGCCGCCGCCAGCGCCCGGCAACCTTCACGCGGATGCAACCGCGCCGACAGCGTGTCGCGGATCAAAAGCCCAGTCGGCGTGACCGGTGCGTGAGCCACCGCACCTGCGTCCACCACTTGCCACGTCGCGGCGTTGCCCCACAGCTCGCGCGCCGTGACCTCTCGTTGCCGCGCCAGAGCCAGCCCGGCCTCGTCCGCCACCGGCTGCACCCGGCCCGTTCGCGCATAACCCGAAGGCAGGCCAGACACTAGGGCCACCTCGGCCCAGAACGCCTCGGCCATCAGCAGGCTGTCCAGCTGAAACGCCTTCTTCTCGTTCCAGTTCTCGGGCACGTGCGGCGCCAATGCGCCCACCACGCCGCCCGATGCCCCCGCGCCCACACCGGCGGGGTCGATCACCCGCACCTTCGCCCCCCGCGACTGGCACGCGAAGGCGATGGACAGGCCGAAGATCCCGGCGCCTAATATGGTGACGTCTGCCATTGTCATTTCCCCGGCCCGGCGGCATGGTCGCCGGGATTTTCCCTGACTACCGGAAGGCGCGATGCAGGACCAGCAGGCAGAACTGGAATGGCGTGACGGCGACGTCCCTGTCTCCACCCGGTTCGACGACCCGTATTTCAGCCTGGAGAATGGCCTGGCTGAAACGCGTCACGTCTTTCTGGGCGGCAATGACCTGCCCGCCCGGTTCCGCGACGGCTTTCACATCGCCGAGCTGGGCTTCGGAACCGGCCTCAATTTTCTGACCGCGCTTCAGGCGTGGCGTGCAGCGGGGGTGCCCGGCACCCTGCATTTCACCAGTTTCGAGGCGTTCCCGATGGACCCCGCGCAGATTAGGCGTGCCCTCTCGGTCTTCCCCGAACTGCCGATCGAGGCGCTCGCACTGGAACGCGGCGGACCCTTTGGCCACCCTCTGACCGGCCCCGATTTCAGCCTGCGCGTCATCCAAGGCGACGCGCGTACCACCCTCACGGGCTGGGACGGGAAAGTAGACGCTTGGTTTCTCGACGGCTTTTCCCCGGCAAAGAACCCCGAACTTTGGCAAGAAAACCTCATGTGCGAGGTGGGTCGGCACACCGCACCGGGCGGCACCGCGGCCACCTATACTGCGGCTGGCTTCGTCCGGCGCGGATTGCAGGCCGCCGGGTTTGAAGTTGTCCGCATTCCGGGATACGGGCGCAAACGTCATATGACCCGCGCAAGAAAGACCTGACCATGGCAGAGCAGAACACCCGTCTCGGCATCCTGATGATGGTGACGACCACCTTCATCTTCGCGGTGCAGGACGGCATCTCGCAATATCTCGCGCGGGAATACAACGTGCTGATGATCGTGATGATCCGCTACTGGTTCTTCGCGGCCTTCGTCATCACCGTGGCCAGCCGTACCGCCGGGGGGCTGCGCGCCGCGGCCCGCACCGATCAGCCACTGGTACAGGGCTTTCGCGCCGTGCTGCTGGTGGCCGAGATCTGCGTGATGATCTTTGGCTTCACCCTGCTGGGCCTCGTCGAAAGCCACGCCGTCTTCGCCTGCTATCCCCTGCTCATCGCCGCGCTCTCCGGCCCGGTGCTTGGCGAAAGCGTCGGCTGGCGCCGCTGGGCGGCCATTGGCGTGGGCTTTGTCGGCGTCATCATCATTCTGCAACCGGGCTTCGGCGTCTTCCAACCCGAGGCGATCGTGCCGCTGATCGCGGCCCTGATGTTCGCGCTCTACGGTCTGCTCACGCGCTACGTTGGCCGCCGCGACAGCGCCGCGACCAGCTTTTTCTGGACCGGCACGGTGGGGTCCGTTGCCATGACCGCCGTCGGTATCTGGTTCTGGGAGCCGATGTCGGCCTATAACTGGCTGTGGATGGCCGCCCTCTGCGTTACCGGGGCGGCGGGACACTATACGCTTATCAAGTGCTACGAGGTCGCCGAGGCCAGCGCGGTGCAGCCCTTCGCCTATCTGCAGCTGGTCTTCGCAAGCACCATCGGCATCCTGTTCTTTTCCGAAACGATTCGCCACAACGTGGCGCTTGGGGCGGGTCTGATCGTGGCCGCCGGGTTGTTTACCCTGTGGCGCCAGCGGCTGCGCGGCTAAAGCGTTTCCGGGACACATTGAATCTCTTTTCACTGCCCCTTGAGGCGCAAAAAGCGATGCATGTTTCAGACTGACCCGGAACGCTTCAGTGCGGCATTCTACCGGGCTTTCCCGCGTGCGGCAGACGGTGTATCAAAATGCTTGGACGGTAAGGGAACACCTGATGCGCATGGCGCGAAACGTTACAGCGATCTGCAAGGCAGCATTGACGGTACTCGTCGCGCTCTTCATCGCGATCCGCGTTGTCGCGCAGCCCACAATCCTCGCCGCGCCTGACCCCGGGCTGATGGCGCTCTGCTCGGGCGGTCAGATCGTCTACGTCTCGATGGAGACCGGCTTACCGGTGGAAACCGATGACGAAACCGACCTGTTGGCCGATCCCTGCCCCTTCTTCGGGGTAACGGCCTTCAACCTCAGCGCAGACCAGTCTCTGCCGACGCCGTTGCAAGCGCCCACCGCGCTCGCCCTCTCCCGGCCCGGCACGTCACAGCCCGTGCCCTCCGCACCGGTTCAGAACGCCGCCCGCGCCCCGCCCATACGGGCCTAATCCAGTGCGGGCACCGCTCCCGCACGACACTTCCCCAAACTATCCACGCAGGCGGGCCTCGGCTCAGCGCGTTTCATACCACATCCGGCTCGCTGCACATGGCGCGCGCCACCACATCACAGGACACTGAAATGAAAACCCTTCTTACCCTTGCATCTGCACTCATCCTTTCGGCAGGCATCGCCACCGCGCATGACTACACCGTAGGCGACCTTGAAATCATGCACCCGATGGCATTCGAGACGCCCAAGATGGCCAAAGCCGGCGCCGGTTTTCTCACCATTACCAACAATGGCGACACCGACGACGTACTGCTCGAGGTGCGTGCCGACTTTCCCAAAGTCGAGGTCCACACCACCGAGGAAACAGACGGCGTCGCCAAGATGATGCATGTCGAAAACCTGCCCATCCCGGTCGGCGAAACGGTCAAGCTCGCCCCCGGCGGCTATCACGTCATGTTCATGGGGCTGGAGGCCCCATTCGAGGACGGTCAGGAAATCCCGGCCACGCTGGTCTTCGAGAAGGCGGGCGAGATTGAGGTCACGTTCAATGTCGAAGTCCGTCCGGAAGGCGGCGAAAGCATGGACCACTCCAACCACTGATCGAACATCGCGCGCGACGGACCGGATGCCGCCATCCGCCCCGCGTCAACGGGTCAGTCCACCGTGGGTGAAAGCGTATTGCCGACCAACTCCTGCGAAAACGGCACCGGGTGCGGCTCTTTTCCCAGCCGCGCCCGGTAGACCGGCAGGCTTTCGGCCACGCGCATCACGTAGTTCCGGGTCTCGTTGAACGGGATATGCTCGATCCAGTCGATGATGTCCCCGCCCTCCTGCCGCGGATCGCCAAACCGCGTCATCCAGCGCGGCGGCCGGGCAGGTCCCGCGTTATAACCCGCGGCCATCATGATCACATTGCCGTCGAACTGCGCCGCCATCTGCGCCAGATAGGCCGAGCCCAGCCGCGCGTTATAGGCCCAATCGTCGAACACGCGCGACCGCGTGTGCCCGGTCTCGCCCAGCCGCCGGGCGACCTCGGCGGCGGTGCCGGGCATAAGCTGCATCAGGCCCATCGCACCCGCGCCGCTGGCCACGCCCTGGTCGAACTCGCTTTCCCGCCGCGCAATCGCCAGCGCCAGCTCCATCGGCACGGGCAGGTCCAGCTCGTGCATCGGATGCAGCGGATAATACGGCGCCGGCAGCGTGATCCCGCGCTGCGCCGCCGCCTTGCCCACCATCACCTGCAGGTGCGGCGACCCAAGGTCGTGCATCGCTTGCCCCAGTTGGCCCAACTCGGGCGGCTCCAGCGTGGCTGCAAGGTGCTTGAAGAACCGCTCAGCCAGAGACACGCGACCGTTGGCCAGCGCCAGCACCCCGGCCTGAAACACCTCGCCCTGCGCAAAATCCGCCTCGCGCCAGTCTGCAAAGCTCTGCCGCCCGTTCAGCTTGCGGTCGAACGGAAACCCGCCGCGCTCGGCGGCCAGCAACCCGTAAAAGCTGGTCTGGTGCAGCGCCCCCAGCTCGTAGGCTATCTCTGCGGCACTCTCGTTACCCGCCGCCTCCTGCGCCCGGCCCAGCCAGTACCCGGCCCGGCCCAGCGAGATCGGCGTCTCGACCCCGTCCATGAACCGCTGGAAATGGAAAATCGCCAGTTCGGGGTCGTTGAGGTCCGTCAGGGCGATGAACCCCGCCAGCCACTCGAGGTCCGCGAAATGCGAGCCTTCCACAAGCCCGTGCACCGATGCCAGGTCATAGGCCGTGCGGGCCGCACCGTCGCGCATCCGGTCGCGTGCCAATTCCCGCCGCCAGCCGGCCCACCGTTCGGCATCGCCCAGCCCGTTGCCTTCCAGCCGGCTTTGCCGAAGGATCAGTTTGATCGCGTCGTCCGGCCGGTTTTTTTGAATATGGCGGTTGTACAGGGCATAGGCGATATGCGGGTTGCTTTTTGCCGCATCAGGCAGCAGCTCCAGCCGCTTGTCCGCACCGTCCGCATCGGCCTCGATCGCCAGCCGGGTCTGGGCGATATCGCGCGTCTCCTCGTCCACAAGCGGCAGCATCTGCTGCACGTCCCGCAACCCCCGCCACAAGGCCATGTCCAGCCGCGCCGCATGATGCGGCTTCAAAAGGTTCGGTCGCGCCCGGATAAAGGCGTCATGCTCCGCCGTCGACAAGTCCAGCGTCCGCCACGCCAGCACGATCGCGACATCGGCATCGCCGGGCCGGCCGGCCTCCTGCAGCGCCCGCGCATAGGACAGCGCGCCAAGGCCCGATTGCGGCACCCGGTCTTCGTAGAAAGTAATGATCTCCTCGGGGGAGGCGTCGATCATCGCCACCTCGGCCTGCGTATGCAGGTAATCCAGCCCTGGCCAATCGGCATGGTCCTCGAGAAAGTTCAGGATTTCCTCCGGCGTGCCCTCGCCCGCCCGAAGCCGGTGCCATTCGATCAGCGTCACGCCCGCAGGCCCAGCCCGTTCAGCAATCTGCACCGCCGTAGTCCAGCGCCCGGCCAGCATCGCATCGAACGCGCTCGACATCGGGCGCGGCGGTATGCGCGGCGCGGGGGCGACCATGACGGTTTCCTCCGCACTCGCCTCGGCCTCGGCCTCGGAGACGGCAGCGGGCTCCGCCTGCCCCCCATCCTCGGACTGGGCCACCGCGAGCAGCGGCCACAGCAGGGCCATTAAGGCCACGACAACTCTTTGAACGCTGAACATCTCTTGCATTTTCCCGGGCCAGCGACGATAGACACAGCCAGCCTAGTTTCAAGGGGACGGATCGTCCATTCACAAGCTGGGCAACGCCGCGGCACGATTGCGTGTTCCACCGCGGTCATCCACCAGCCCCACGGGCTACGACATAGAGAGGAGCGTATCATGTTCAAAGGATCATTTCCTGCCCTGGTCACGCCGTTCAAGGACGGCGAGCTGGATCTCGATACGCTCAAGAAACTTGTCGAGTGGCATATCGCCGAAGGCAGCCACGGCCTCGTGCCCGTTGGCACCACCGGCGAAAGCCCTACGCTCAGCCATACCGAACACGAAACCGTGGTGTCCGAAGTGGTGCGCGCCGTCGCGGGCCGCATTCCGGTGATCGCGGGCGCGGGCAGCAACAACACGCTCGAATCGATTCGCTTCCTCCAGCACGCCGAAGAGGTCGGCGCCGATGCGGCTCTGGTGGTGACGCCTTATTACAACAAGCCCACGCAGCGCGGCCTGATCGCGCATTTCACCGCGCTGCACGACTGCTGCAACCTGCCGATCATCATCTACAACATTCCCGGGCGGTCCGCCGTGGACATGATGCCCGACACGATGGGCGAACTGGCCAAGCTGCCGCGCATCGTCGGCGTCAAGGACGCCACCGGCGACCTGGCCCGCGTCAGCCACCAGCGCATGACCTGCGGCAAGGAGTTCTGCCAGATCTCCGGCGAGGACGCGACGGCGCACGGCTTCAATGCCCAGGGTGGCGTTGGTGTCATCACCGTCACGGGCAATGTCGCCCCCCGCATGGTGGCCGAAGTACAGAACGCCACGCTGGCGGGGGATTACGCCAAGGCGCTGGAAATCCAGGACCGGCTGATGCCGCTGCACAAGGCGATTTTCACCGAGCCGGGCCTCGTGGGTGCGAAATATGCCCTGTCGCGGCTGGGCCTGTGCAGCGACGAGGTACGCTCGCCTCTGACCGACCTCAGCGACGAGACCAAGGCGATGGTCGATCACGGCTTGCGCCATGCCGGGCTGATGAACTAGGGCACGGCCCATGGCCGAGCTTCTGATCGTCTACCATTCCAGGACCGGCGGCAGCCGCCAGATGGCACAGGCCGCCGCCGAGGCCGCGCGGGACGAGACGACCACGACGCTTCAGACCGCCGAAGACACCGGCCCCGATGACCTTCTGCGCGCCGACGGCTACATCTTCTGCGCGCCGGAAAACCTCGCCGCCATCGCGGGTGTTATGAAGGACTTCTTCGACCGCTGCTATTACCCGGTGCTGGGCCGGATCGAGGGGCGCCCCTATGCCCAGATGGTCTGCGCCGGGTCGGACGGCACCAATGCCCAGAAACAGATTGCCCGCATCGCGCAGGGCTGGCGGCTGAAAGCGGTGCAGGAGCCATTCATCATCTGCACCCACGCCCAGACGCAGGATCAGATCTTGGCCGAGAAACACCTGTCGGAAGAGGACCTTACCCCCTGCCGCGAGCTGGGTCAGGCGCTCGGGGCGGGGCTGGAAATGGGCGCCTTCTAGTCTAGTCGACCCGGCGCACCAGCATCTGGTTGCCCGGGCCCGACTTGGTTTCGAACACCTTCAGCTTGCCCACAAGGTCGCTCAGCTTCTTCTCACCATAGGTCCGCGTGTCGAAATCCGGCTTGTCCGCCTGGATCTGCTGCCCGATCCGCCCCAACGGGTACCACTCGCCCTCCTGATCGATCTTCTCCATCGCGTCGAAAATCAGGTTACGGGCATTGGAGGCGGATTTCGAATCGAGCCCCGCCTTGGCCTTGGTGCGCGCGGATGATCCGGCCTCCTGGTAGATGTTCTCGATCGCCACGAACCGGTTGCACGCATTCTTCAGCGCGTCGGGCGCCTTGGCCTCGCCGATGCCGATCACCGTCAGGCCCTGTTCGCGGATGCGGCTGGCCAGCCGGGTAAAATCGCTGTCCGACGAGACGAGCACGAACCCGTCGAAATGACCTGCGTGCAGGATGTCCATCGCGTCGATCACCAGCCCGATATCCGACGCGTTCTTGCCCTTGGTATTCGCCGTCTGCTGATGCTGGACCAGCCCGAGGTTCTGCGCCGTCTTGGTCCACCCGCTCAGCTGCTGGCTGGACCAGTCGCCATAGACCCGCCGCAGGCCCGGCTCGCCATAGCTGGTGACCTCCTTCAGGATGGCCTCGGCGTATTTGGAGGGCACGTTGTCGGCGTCGATCAGCACGGCAAGCAGGTGGGAACGGTCGGGCATGGAAACTCCTTCTCAGGACGCACCCTGCCCTATCCGTCAACGCGGCGAAAGCCGATACTTGGCGCTCAGCCCTTGTCGCCGATTTTGTCCTGCGTCTTGGTCCCGAAATCCGAAGCGTCGTGCCGCTCAAGCAACTGCTCGTGCGGCTCGCCAAAGGTGCGGTTCACCATGCGCCCGCGCTGCACCGCATCACGATCGAGAATCTTTTCGGCCCAGGCCACCACGTTCTTGTATTCGTGCACGCTCAGGAACTTGCCGGCATTGTACTGCCGCCCCAGCGCCAGGTTGCCGTACCAGGGCCAGATCGCCATGTCGGCGATGCTGTACTCTTGCCCTGCGATAAAGGGCCGGTCTGCCAGTCGCTTGTCCAGCACGTCCAGCTGCCGCTTGGTCTCCATCGCGAAGCGGTTGATCGGGTACTCGTATTTCTCGGGCGCATAGGCGTAGAAATGCCCGAAGCCGCCGCCCAGGTAAGGCGCGCTGCCCATCTGCCACATCAGCCAGTTCATCACCTCGGTCCGTTGCGGGCCGGATTTGGGCAGGAACGCTCCGAATTTCTCGGCAAGGTGGATCAGGATAGAGCCGGATTCGAACACGTTGATCGGCTCGGACCCCGAGCGGTCCACCATCGCGGGGATCTTGGAGTTGGGGTTCACCTCGACAAAGCCCGAGCCGAACTGATCGCCATCGCCGATCCGGATGAGCCAGGCGTCGTATTCCGCGTCATGCCCCTCGGCCAGAAGCTCCTCGAACATCACCGTCACCTTAACCCCGTTGGGCGTGCCCATGGAGTAAAGCTGGAACGGATGCTCGCCCACAGGCAGCTCCTTGTCATGGGTTGCCCCGGCGATCGGCCGGTTGGTCGAGGCGAAGGTGCCGCCGCTTTCGGCGTCCCAGGTCCAGACTTCGGGCGGGGTATAGGTGTCGTCGGTCATAACGGCTCTCGCTTTGTCTTGCGTTCATGAAAGAGCTAACCGACCGCGCCGGCAATGCAAGGTGCAGCCACGCACAGAATTCTGTGCAACGCCTCTATCGCGTGAAAACGCGCCATTTTTCCCGACTCCAGGTCTTGGGGCTTGCACGTCTCGCGCGCTTTGGCCAATGCTGCCCCAAAATACGCGAAGGAGAAATGCATATGCGGTGGTGGGCAATAGCGACAATGGCGACCGTGGCGGCCTGCGGGCCAGCTGTAACCGACACCGGCGTGCCCTCGCGCGCCGAAGAGGAAGGCCCCGATATCTGCAAGGCCGCCAACCATGCCGCCCTCGTGGGGCAGCCGCTTGACACGTTCGACCAGTCCGCGCTGGACCAGCCCGTGCGCATCATACCGCCCGGCGGCATCGTCACGATGGAATACAATCCCAAGCGCCTGAACGTCGACCTGGACAGCAGCGACAATATCGTGCGCTTCTGGTGCGGCTAACGGCGCGTCCTCACGCCTGATCCCACCCAAGCGTCCCGGTTCACGGACAATTCTTGTCTTGCGCTTATTTCAACGCAGTTGATACTGCATTGTTAGTAATGTTTGATTTCGCACAGACAAGCGAGGCCCCTTATGGACAGCTGGGATGAAGTCCGCACCGCCTTTCACGTGGCGCGCGTGGGAACGGTCAGCGGCGCAGCCGAGGCGCTTGGCGTGCACCACGCCACCGTCATCCGCCATATCGACGCGCTTGAGGAGCGGCTGGGCGTCAAGCTTTTCCAGCGCCACGCCCGCGGCTATTCCACCACCGAGGCGGGCGAGGACCTCTTGCGCGTGGCCCAAGCCACCGACGACCAGTTCAGCCAGCTGGCGGGCCGGATCAAGGGCCGCGGCAACGATGTGTCGGGTGAGCTGGTGATCACCTCGCTGGGCGGGTTCAGCCACCTTCTGGTGCCGGTCCTGACGGAATTCCGAAAGGAATATCCCGACATCATCCTGCGCTACCTTACTGGCGACCGCCTGTTTCGCCTGGAATATGGCGAGGCGCATGTCGCCATCCGCGCCGGCCGCGCCCCCGATCAGCCCGACAACGTGGTGCAGCCTTTCTACAAGCAGGCGCACACGCTCTACGCCGCGCAATACTATGTCGACAAGCACGGCCTGCCCGCCTCCGAGGACGAGTTCGACCAGCACTGGTTCGTCAGCGCCGACGACCCCAAGAACCGCGCGCCCTTCAACCAGTGGCTGCGACAGACAGCACCCGAGGAGCGCATCATCTTCCGCAGCCAGGACGTGCACGCCCAGCGCCGCGCGATCACCGAGGGCGCGGGTATCGGGTTTCTCAGCAAGGTCCTGGCCAACCAACTCGGCAACCTGACCGAGGTCATGCCCGCGCGAGACGAATGGTCCGCGCCGATCTGGCTGGTGACCCACATGGATTTGCACCGCACCACCAAAGTGCAGGCCTTCCTGCGGTTCCTCAAAGATCGCGCCAAGGCGTGGGAGATCGAATGACCGACCGGCTGCGCGGCCATGCCGCGATGCTGGCCTTTTCCGGGTTGATCGCCGGGTCCTTCGCCCTTGGCTCGATGGCCGCCCCGCATATCGCGCCCACCGCGCTCAACGCCGTGCGGTTCATCCTCGCCTCCGTCCTGCTGGGCAGCGCCGCCTGGGCCACCGTCGGCATCCCGCGCGCCACGTGGCAGGCCCCTTGGCGCTACCTGCTTTTGGGTGGCTCGATGGGGCTTTATTTCGTGATGATGTTCGAGGCGCTGAAAACCGCCGCCCCGGTCAGCGCGGCGGCGGTCTTTACCCTGACACCCATCATGTCCGGCCTCTTCGGCTATATCCTTCTGCGGCAGGTGATGACCCCGCGCATGGGCTTGGCGCTGGCCATCGGCGCGGCGGGCGCACTCTGGGTGATCTTCGACGCCGATCTTCAGGCGCTCTTGCGGTTCGAAATGGGCCGGGGCGAAATCATCTTCTTCTTCGGCTGCATCGCGCACGCGTTCTATACCCCTCTGGTGCGCAAGCTGAACCGGGGCGAGCGGCCCATTGTCTTTTCCTTCGTCGCCATGGTCGCCGCCGCCGGGCTGATCGCGCTGGCGGGCTGGTCCGACATGCGCGGCACCGACTGGCCCGGCCTGCCTGCCATTGTCTGGATCACCATCGTCTATACCGCCGTCGCGGCCACGGCGATCACCTTCGTCTTGCTGCAATATGCCTCGCTGCGCCTACCCAGCGCCAAGGTCATGGCCTATACCTACCTGACACCCACATGGGTGATCTGCTGGCAGGCGGCACTGGGCCACGGCCTGCCCCCGCCCATGATCCTCGTGGGCGTCGGGCTGACCATCGCGGCGCTGGTGCTGCTGCTGAAAGACGAGTAGCTACTCCGTCAAGTCCCGCGCCGCCTCGTAAAGTCGCCGGAATTCGTCGCCGAACGCCTCCTCGGGAACACTGCGCAGGAAATACTGCACCGTGCCGATCGGTGCCGGCAGGTGCACATCCATCGTCATCGTGTCGCCGGTGCAAGTATAGGTGATCGTCGGCTCGTACCGCGCCCCGCCCATCACCGGTGCGGTCATGCCATCGCCATTGGCCGTCATCGAAAACAGCGCGGGGGCGGAGCCTGCATCGCAGAACGTGATCCGCCCGGTCTCGCCGTTGATGAACCCCACCTGTGTCGGCGCCGCAAGGTCCAACCTCACATCCACGACATCGCCGGTCACGACAAACGTATCGGCGAATTCCGTGGCATGGTGAAAAGGCAGCGTGTGATAGAACCCGTCCTCGTAGATCGAGATCCCCAACGCGGGCGACGCGCCCACCGCGATTTCACGGATCACGCGGTCAGGCACCGTCCCCTGTAAAGCGTCACGGATGCGTGCCGGTGCGGTGTTCTCTCCAACCCAGTGCCCGACCATGCAGGGTTCACCCACGGGCGGCGGCGCGACACAGGCATTCTGGGCCACGGCGGGGGCCGCCCAAAGGGCCAGCATCAGGGTCAGGACGTAGTTGTTCATCGCGGTTTCCTCCGAATTCTCAGAGAAACCCGCCCGCCTCCAGTTTCCGCACAAGGCGGCGATAATCCATGGGCGGCGGCACGTCCTCTGGTACCTGTCCGTCGTCCGGGCGCAACAGCGCGTTCATTTTCACAAGGTCCACGTCGCAGAAAGCCTCGATTTGGTTGGCCAGCGCATCGAACGCCCCCTGCCGCCAGCGCCTCTGGATCAGGCCCACCCGTGTGCCGGGGCGCATCACGAACGGCGCCAGGTGAAAGGCCGAGCCGTCGGGCCCCACGATCTGTCGCGCGGCGGCATAGCGGGCGCATTGCTCCGGCAGGCTGTGGCGTTGCGGATGCAGGATCGTGTAGCCCGCCTTGCGCATCAGCCGCTCGATCCGCTCTTCCTGGTCCACCATCTGGCCCGCGCGTTTCAAAAGCGACCGCGACAAGTAGATTTTCTCGCCCCCCTTGGGCGGGACCGCCGCCTGAAGCCGTCCGCGGATGAACCGGCGAAACTCCGGCGTGCCGGTGACCCAGTCGCGGTGCCCCATACCCTGCGTCGGCACGTCCAGTTCCTCGATCCGTACCGGGGTTTCGACAAAATGCACTGGCAGCCCACCGCTCAGAAGGTCCACGAACGCTCTCAGTCGGCGCTGGAATACCGCCCCGAAGTCAATGCCATGCATCGGGATCAGCACGAGCCCGTCATAGCCGCCATCCGACAGAGGCCAAAGCCGCGAGATGCATTCCAGCAGGAAATGCCCGAAATGATGCCGCCCGATGCCGATGAACAGGTGCCGCCCGGCCAAGACTTCCGTCGCCTCCGGCACATCCGGCAGAGCGGTGAAGCGATTGGAGGAATAAAGCGTGCGCGACTGTTCCACAAAGCTGCCATCCGCCCGGAACACCCCGCAGGCCAGTTCCCGCCCCTCCGGCATCGGCGCGACCAGCGCCTGCTCCACCGTCTCGACATGCGGCTGCGGCAAGACGCGCGGATCCAGCCCCGCGCCGGGCGCCGCGTCATCCATCATCGCGAAACTCTTTCGCCAGGAACTGCTCGAACGCATCCAGGTGCACCGCCTCGAACTGGCCGAAGCTCTGCATCCAGATGCTGGCGTCGCGCAACGCGTCGGGCTCCAGCTTGCACCACACCACGCGGCCCCGCCGTTCCTGGCTGATCAGGCCGGCGCGGGTCAGGATGCCAAGGTGTTTCGACACCGCCGCCAGCGACATCTCGAATGGCTCGGCGACGTCCGTCACGGCCATGTCATCCTCCAGCAGCATCGACAGGATCGTGCGGCGGGTGGGATCGGCCAGTGCGGCAAATACTGTGTCGAGCGATTGGGCCATGGTGCACCGTTTAAGCCTTGGGACACTGGCCGCGTCAACTGTCTTGGGTGTTGGGGCGATATTGCGGACTCGACTCCGGTGCCAGGACGCCCTAATTTGGAACAAATCAAGAACATTTATCTACTGCTGATCCGGTCCCGCTGCCATGCCCGAACGGCGTATCCTTTCTGTCTGGTTCCCCCGGCTTGGGGCCGAACGGCTGCTGCGGCGGACCGGGCTGGATGCGGACGTGCCCTTTGCCGTGGTGCGCGACACCGGGCAGATGCAGGTGCTGTGTTCGCTGTCCGAGGCGGCCGATGCGGCGGGGCTGCGCGTGGGTCAGCCCTTGCGTGATGCCCATGCGATGTGCGCCACGCTGGTCACGAAACTGCAGAACCCGCATCAGGATGGGGCGTTTCTGGCCAGTCTCGGGCGATGGGCCGAACGGCTTAGCCCGTGGGTGGCGACGCAGCCGCCCGATGCACTGTTGCTGGACATCACCGGGTGTGCGCACCTTTTTGGCGGGGAAGAGGCGATGGCGCATCAAGTCATTGAGGAGGCGTTGCTTTTCGGGCTGACCACGCGCTGCGGGCTGGCCGGCACCGTGGGCGCGGCCTGGGCGCTAGCGCGCTATGCCGGGGCTGTGCCGGGCGCGGATCGTAGCGGCGACGCCATCGACCAAGAGGCCCGCGCGACCCGCTCTCGTGCGGCCAAGCGGCGGCACTGGGAACGTGGCGGTACGGTGCCGGTTGCGGGCGTAAGTCGTTCAAATTCAAGTCCATTTTCCATCGCGCCGTCCGGGCAGGCGCGCACGTTTCTCTCTCCCCTACCGATCGCCGCCCTGCGGTTGGAGGGAGAGCAGGTCGCCGCCCTCAACCGGCTGGGCCTGCGCAAGGTGGGCGACCTGCTGAACCAGCCGCGCGGGCCGCTGGCGCGGCGCTTTGGCCGGGGGCTCTTGCTTCGGATGGACCAGGCAGTGGGAGCGGCACCCGAGCCTGTCTCTCCGGCGCGGGTGAAGCCCCGGCTGGCCACCCGCCTGACCCTGCCGGAACCCATTGGTTTGATTGACGATTTACAGGCCGGGCTGGACCGGCTGGTGCCGCGCCTGTGTCAGCTTCTGGCGGACCAGGGGCAAGGCGTGCGCAAGGTCCGGCTGGAGGCGTGGCGCGCCGATGGCACCATGGGCTGGATCGAGGCGGGGCTGGCGCGGGCGACGGACGAGCCTGACCGCATCCGCCCACTGCTGGCTATGCGGCTGGATGAGATCGACGCGGGCTTTGGCATCGACACTTTGCGCCTGATCGCGGCCGTGAGCGAGCCCATACAGCACCGCACCGCCGCGGGTCATCTGGACGCGACCCAGGCCGCGCGCGACCGGCTGGCGCGGGACACGGGCGTGGAGGATCTGATCGGCCGGATCGGCGGGCAGATCGGGCTGGAGGCGATCACCCGCTTGCATCCGGCCAGCAGCCATATACCTGAAAAGACATCACAAATCCTGGCCGCCGCGTGGTCGGAACCGGCTGTTGAGTGGCCCCGCCCCGCCACCCCGCGCCCCCTGTTGATGTGGTCGCCCGAGCCGGTCAACGCCCCGGATGCGCCGCATCCGCCGGCCACGTTCCGGTGGCGCGGTCGGGCCCATGAGCTGGCCGAGGCAAAGGGGCCGGAGCGCATCGCGCCGGAGTGGTGGCTGGACGATCCGAACTGGCGGTCGGGGGTCAGGGATTACTGGCAGGTGATCACAAGCCGGGGGGAGCGGTTGTGGCTGTATTACGCCCATGGCGGCACCATGTCGTCGGGGTGGTTCTGCCAAGGGCGGTTTGCCTAGGCGAATCAAAAGCTTAAGAATGTCAGGTTTGCGAAAATCGACGTCGGTATCGCGTCGGTATTCGGGTGGTATCGCAACGGTGCGGTGGTCCGGGGGCCGGGATTAACAGGGCGCGCGGGAACGCGTGGGTTTTCACCCACCCTACGCGGAAATTCCGGGCCAGGAGGAGGTCCCGGGTCAAGCCCGGGACGGGGTGGAGGTAGGCGGGGATTTCATCCCGGCACCGGCGGGCGGTGGCGGGGTGGAACCCCGCCCTACGTGTAGTTGCCCTTCACCCGTTCCTTGGTCGGGTCGAAATGCGGGTAGGGCACGACCTTGGCCTTGAGGCGTTTCTGCAACCCGTCGAGCTGGCCCACCTCGATATCCGTGCCCGGCTCGGCGTGGGTCACGTCCACGCGGGCCAGCGCGATATTCTTGCCGAGGATCGGGGATTTGACCGCCGAGGTCACCTCGCCCACCTGCGCCTTGCCGATGCGGACGCAGTCGCCGGGGCTGGCGACGCGGCCGCCTTCCAGTTCCAGCCCGACCATCTTGCGATGGGGATGGGCTTTGCGTTCTTCCAGCGCGGCGCGCCCGATGAAATCGTCGTTCTTGGACTTGAGCGGCACGGCAAAACCGATGCCGGCCTCGAACGGGTCGGTCTGGTCGTCGAACTCGGAGCCTGCAAAGATCAGACCCGCCTCGATCCGGATCATATCGAGCGCGGCCAAGCCCAGCGGCTTCAGCCCCATCGGCTCGCCCACGTTCCAGATCGTGTCGAAGACCTCTTCGGCGTCCTTGGGGTGGCAGAAGATCTCGTAGCCCAGCTCGCCGGAATAGCCCGCGCGGCCCACGACAATCGCCGTGCCGTCGAAATCGTTCAAACGCGCCGGGGTGAAGCGGAACATGCCCAGTTCCTCCAGCGTCGGGTTCGCCGGGGCGGTCCAGATGATCTGTTTCAGGATATCCCGCGACAGCGGCCCCTGCACGGCGACGTTGTGCAGCTGATCGGTGGAGTTGCGCACCCAGGCGTTCAGGCCCAGTTTCTCGGCCTGTTCGCGGATCCACAGGCCCGACGTGTCGTTGCCGCCGATCCAGCGGAAGGCGTTTTCGCCCATGCGAAAGAGCGTGCCGTCGTCGATCATGCCGCCGTGTTCATAGCAGATGGCGGTATAGACCAGTTGGCCCACGGCCAGTTTCTTGACGTTGCGGGTCACGCAATACTGCATCAGTTCCTCGGCGTCGGGGCCTGTGACCTCGTACTTGCGCAGGGGCGACAGGTCCATGATCGCGGCCTTCTCGCGGCAGGCCCAGTATTCGCCGACCGTGCCGACCGACGGGAAGCTGTTCGGCAACCAATACCCGTTATACTCGACAAAATCCCTTGTATGCCGGGCGAAACACTCGTGAAATCCGGTTTCCTTGGTATGTTCCAAAGGGGCCTCCGCTGATTTTCTGTAGCCGACGGAGCGGCTGAAGCTGTTGGTCTCGGAATAGGTGCGGACCTGGATATCGGTGGGGTTCCAGCCGTTCGCCTCGTCCACGTCGCAGGGACAGGCGGTGGAGATGCAGACCAGATCGGTGAGCGCGCGCAGAAGCACGTAATCGCCGGGGCGCGACCACGGATCGTCCATGCCCAGCGCGTTGGTCTCGTCCAGCATGGTGTTGAAGAAAAAGTTGATCGCGGGCCAGCCGGCGCGGGGGCGCACACCGTATTGTTCCAGATCGCGGTTCATGTTCTCGGAACAGTTGACGTGGCCGGGATAGCCCAGTTCCTCGTAATAGCGCGCGGTGCAGGCCAGCCCGAACGTGTCGTGGCGGCCGCAGGTGTCTTGCACGATCTCTACCAGCGGTTCCTGGTCGACGTTCCAATATTTCGCGAAAATCCCCGGCTGCGGATAGAGCGAACCCATCAGGGTGCGCGTCGTGGTCGGGTCGATCTCGCGGTCGAGACCCTTATCGAGCGACCGCAGGGAGAACGCCTGGAAGTCCGAGCATTCGCGGCCCTGCACGTCCAGCACCTGAATGAACTGGCCTTTCTGGACGTGGTAGGATTTCGCCTCGCCCGGCTGGATGTTGATATCGTGGATCGGATCGGCCAACGGATCGGGCGGCATGTGCCCGCCCTTGGCGATGCCGGGATCGGCGCGGCGAATATAGAGGATGAGGTCAGTGGGCGTGGCCTGCGTGCCCGGGTCCATCGGCCCGCCGGGGGCGGCGACGATCAGCAGGCCGTCGCTGTCGGCGTGAAAGGTGGCCATCTCGCCCGCGCGGGAGCCTTCGGAGAAGACCTTGATGCATTGCGCGTCGCCCAGCTTAAACCCCGCGCGGTCGAGCGCCGACGCCACGCGGCGACCCGAGACCGAGCCATTGTCCAGCACCGACAGAACGCCATCGGGGCGGCCGTGGCTGGAGGCGCCGAGGCGGCCGGGGTCGGACTTGCCGTCGGGGGTGAAGAACACCATCTCGCCCGGTTGCAGCCCCTGGAAATCGAGCACCGACACCTCGTCACCGCGATAGATCGGCACGGCGCGGGAGCCGCCGCCGGGGATTGGGTGTCGTTCGGTGCCGTGGGGCAGGATGGGCAGGCCGGGCGTGATGACGCCGGCGCGTTCATACGGGGTCTCGAAGACAGGCTTAACGGTCATGGATGTGCCTTTTATCACTCGTGAATTGTGGCATCAATCGAGGCCCAGCGCCTTTTTGCGGCGGTTGGCCCAGCTGAGGATCGCCATGTCGAAGGTCAACGCCATGAGCGAGACATTGATCCCGAGGACGAAGTTTTTCCCCAGATCGGTGCCCGCCAGCGTGCGCTGAAGCTCTTGCCCAAGATCCTGCGTGCCGATGAAGGCCGCGATGATGACCATGAAGAAGGCGAACATGATGCCCTGGTTGAAGCCGACGGCCATGGTGGGCATGGCCAGCGGCAGCTGCACCGAGGTCAGTTTCTGCCAGCGCGAGCAGCCCGCCATGTCGGCGGCCTCGGTCAGCTCAGAAGGCACGCTGCGCAGCCCCTCGATGGTGTAGCGGGTGAGCGGGACCATGGTGAAGATCACGATGGAGAGCACCACGGTGGTGTCGGTGATCCCGAAGAGCATGATCGCGGGCAAAAGGTAGATGAAGCTGGGGAAGGTCTGCGCGGTGTCGCAGACCAGCAGCATCCGTTCGGACCATTTTTCCGACCGCGCGGCGATAATGCCGATGGGAATGCCGATCAGCATCGAGATCGCCATGGCCGACAGCACCGAGTAGAGCGTGATGACCGAGCGGTCCCACCAGCCCGAGAAGGCGACGATGGAGAAGAAGATCGCGGCATAGATCGCCGGTTTCTTGCCGCCCACGCCATAGGCGAAGGCCACCACCAGCAGGATGAAGGCCGAGGTGGGAATCCACAGAAGCGCGTCGCGGAAGGGGATCAGGACCCAGACGTTCAGGACATAGCGGATAGTGCCGGTGACCGCTTCGACGGAATCGAGATTGAGAAAGGTCTCGAATACGCCGTCGATCTCACGCCCCATGGACAGGGACTGGCGGCGGCCGACCTCGTTCAGGATCTCGACGGGTTGCGCCAGAAGGTAGAGCCCGGCGAAGACCACGACCGACAGGACGGTGTACTTGTGGCGAATGTAGAAAGGCGTGTCGCGGGCGTGATGCTCGGGCAGCTTGCGCACCCAGGCCTTTGACAGGCGGTCGAGGGTGATGGCGACGAGCACGATGGTGATCCCGATCTCGAAGGAGCGGCCCAGTTTGAGGGAGTTCATCATGGCGAGCAGTTTGCCGCCAAGGCCCGGCATCCCGATGAAGGCGGTCAAAACGACCATGGCGAGGCAGAGCATGATGACCTGGTTCACGCCGACGAGGATCTCGGTGCGGGCCGAGGGGATGAACACCTTGGTCAGCATCTGCCAGCGCGAGGCGCCCGACATCTTGCCGGCCTCGACGATCTCGGGCGAGACCTTTTTCAGGCCCACGGTCGTCATCAGGATCATCGGCGGGGTGGCATAGATCGTGGTGGCGATGGCCCCCGCGGTGGGGCCGACCTTGAAGAAGATCACCGCCGGAAGAAGGTAGGTATAGAAGGGCAGCGTCTGCATGACCGCGAGGATCGGCTTGATCGCGTTGTCGAACCACTTGTATTTCCACGCCGCGATGCCGACGACGAGGCCCACGAAAAAGCCCAGCGGAGCCGCGACCAGCAGCACCGACAGGGTCTGCATTGTCAGCTCCCACTGGCCCATGAAGGCGGTCCAGACGAACGTGCCGCCCGCCAGCAGCGACAGTTTCCAGCCGCCGAGGTAATAGCCGATCACGGCGGCCAGCCCCGCCACGGCGGCCCAGGGAATGGGGTCGGCCATGTAGGGCCAGCGATACTTGCCTTCCAGCAGGTTGGCGGTGACGCCCAGCAGGAACTCCAGCGGGCCTTCGGCGAACCAGCGGGTGATGTAGATCAGGCCAAAGCGACCCTCCTGCATGTCGCCGGTGATGACGTCGAAGAACGCGTCGAGCCATTGCGCCAGAGGCGGGATCCATGCTTCGGGCAGGCGAACGAGAAAATCGGGGAGAACCGGCTTGGCCGCGCACAGCAGGATCGCGGCCAGTAAAAGGGCCACCAGCACGGGGTCGCGGGTCGCGCCGGGCTGGCGCATCGACAGGGAGGTGCGGGTGGCGTTGGTGGCGACATCAGCCATTGGCGCTGTCCCCCAGAAGCACCTCCAGCGCCTCTTGCCGCGCCATCACGCCCATTACCTTGCCGTCCTTGCCCGCCACGGGCAGATGCTCGCGCGGGTCGCTGACCAGCTGGCGCGCGATCTGGTGAATGGTGCGGTCGCCCGCGATGGCCTCGCCCTCGACGGCGTGGCCGTTGACGGGTTTGGCCAGAACGCTGGCGTGGACGACATGGGCCTTGTCGATATCCTCGGTGAATTTGCGGACATATTCGGTCTGCGGGTCCAGCACGATCTGGTCGGGCGTGTCGCATTGCTCGATCGCGCCATCCTTCATGATAGCGATGCGGTCGGCCAGGCGCAGCGCCTCGTCGAAATCGTGGGTGATGAAGACGATGGTCTTGCCCAGCATCGCCTGAAGGCGCAGGAACTCGTCCTGCATCTCGCGCCGGATGAGCGGGTCGAGCGCCGAAAACGGCTCGTCCAGGAACCAGATATCGGGCTCGATGGCGAGCGACCGCGCAATGCCGACGCGCTGTTGCTGGCCGCCCGAAAGTTCACGCGGGAAATACTCCTCGCGGCCTTCCAGACCCACCAGCTTGATCACTTCCAGCGCGCGTTCGCGCCGCGCGTGCTTGTCCTGTCCGCGCATTTCCAGCGGGAAGGCCACGTTTTCCAGCACCGTGCGGTGCGGCAACAGGCCGAAGGACTGAAACACCATGCCCATTTTCGAGCGGCGCAGCTCGATCAGGTCCTTTTCGGGCAGGGCCATGATATCCTGCCCCTCGACCTCGATCGTGCCGCCGGTGATGTCGTGCAGGCGGGAAAAACAGCGAACCAGCGTGGACTTGCCGGAGCCGGAAAGCCCCATGATGACCAGCATCTCGCCCTTGGCGACCTCGACCGACACATCCTTGACCCCGGCGATATAGCCGTCGGCGCGGATATCGTCGTAACTGTGCCCGGCGGGCATGGACTTGAGGTATTGGCGCGGGTTGGGGCCGAAAAGCTTCCACGCGTTGCGGCAGGAAATGACGGGGCTGTCCGAGGTCATGAGGGGGCCGGTCCTTGATGAAACGCCGGCGGTGCGAGCCGCCGGCAAGGCCCTGCCCGGCGCGTCACCGGACAGGGAAAGGCGAAAAGGTCAGGTGTCGCCGCCGGGCAGCCACCCCTTCCAGACGTCCTCGTTGTCTTCCAGCCAGATCTCGGCGGCTTCCTCGGGCTCGTAATCCTCGACATCCACCAGCTTGGCCATTTCGGCGATCTGCGCGTTGGTGAACGAGATCTTGGTCAGCACCTCGTAGGCGTTCGGCCACTTGTCCTTCATCCCGTCCCACGCGGCCTTTTTCAGGTAGCCGTCGGCGGGGTTGCCGCAGTCGTAAAGCGCATCGGGGTTCGGGCCGACCGCAGGATCGGTGTCGCAGCCGTCTTCCCACGCGGGGAACTCGACGAATTCACCGGGCCAAACGGCCTCGGCAAAGTTGGGGGTCCAGTTGAAGACAAGGATCGGCTTTTTGTCTTCTTCGGCGGAAGAAATATGCGCCCAAAGTGCCGCGGCGGAGCCGGCGTTTTTCACGACATAGTTCAGGTCCAGCGCCTCGGCGCGTTCCTTGCCGTGCTTGAGCCAGTCGACGGGACCATCGAGGAAGAGACCCTTGTCGCCGGTTTCGGGCGTGGCGAAAAGCTCGGCGCAGTCGTTTAGCGCCTTCCAGTCGGGCAGGCCCGGGCAGGCGTCCTTGGTCCACATCGGGTACCACCAATCCTCGCGCGTGACCGCGTCGTGATCGCCCGCGTCATGCAGGCCGCCCTTCTCCAGCGCCTCGCGGAACGACGCGCCGAAGGCACCTTCCCAGACTTCCAGTTCCAGCGTCACGTCGCCCAGGCGGACCGATTCGTACACGGCCTGGCTGTCCGTGGTGACGAATTCGACGTTGTTGCCCATTTCCTCGTAGATCTGGCCCACGACATGGCTCATCACGATCTGGCTGGACCAGTTGTGGATCGGGATGACGATGGGTTCGGAACTGTCCTCGGCGGCGAAACCGGCCGATGCGGAGGCCAGCGCAAAGGCTGCCACGGACATCATTGAATGGATTTTCATGTTAACTCCCAGTCGGTTGCATGGGCCTGATTCTGTGTGCCGGCCCTTTGTTGGAGGGGCAAGTATCGCGCAGGTGCGACAAAATTCTGATTATAAACTTTTTGTGCCATGCCTCTAAAAATGTTTGGCAATAGGCCGTGGGCGTAGCTAGGCTCGGTTCATTGTCCCGAGTTTGAGGAGTGTGAAGGATGCTGCGCAATCGCGCCGTGCTGCCGCGCCTTGACTACCTGCTGGCCTTCGAGGTGGCCGCGGATCTGGAAAGCTTTGCCGCGGCGGGCAAGGAACTGAACGTCTCGGAAACCGCCATCAGCCGCAAGATCCGGCTGCTGGAGCAGCACTACCAATGCGCGCTTTTCGTGCGGGGGCACCGCTCGGTGCGGCTGACGGATATGGGGCGCAAGCTGCTTTCCGGGATCACCCCGGCGCTGAAGACGCTGGTGCGGGTGTCCGAGGACATGTGCGCGGAGCTGGAGAAAAGCACGGTTCGGCTGGCGGCGACGAACTCGGTGTCGTCGCTGTGGCTGATGCCGCGGCTGCGGGCCTTTCACGAGGCGAATTGCAACATCACCATCGCGCTGACCTCATCGGACGTGGACGAAGAGTGCCTGTCGGAGGACATGGACCTGGCGATCCTGCGCGGCGAGGGCGACTGGCCCGGTTTCGAGGCGACGCGGCTCTTTGGCGAGACGGTGTTTCCGGTCTGTGCGCCGGGCTACCTGCAGGGGCAGACGCGGATCGACAGTATCGAGGCGCTGCGCCAGCACGACCTGATCGAGGTCAGCAACAACCATACCGAATGGCTGAACTGGCGCACCTGGCTGGACCGGAAAGGTGCCGACCCCGACACGGTCCGCCCATCGGCGTCGGTCAACACCTATCCGCTGGCGATTCAGGCGGCGCGGGATGGCCTGGGCATTGCGCTAGGCTGGGGGCATCTGGTGGATCATCACTTGGAATCGGGCGATCTGATCCGGCCCATGGGGGATGAGCATGTGCGCACGCGCTCGGGCTATTACCTGTTGCGCCGGCAGGGTGTGGAGCCGCGCAACGAAAGCGCCATCGTGGCGCATTGGTTGCTGCAGGAAAGTGCGGCACGCCAGAGATACGCGGCGGAGTGAAACGCGGGGCGTCTTGCAGATTATTCTGCGAATAATCTGCGCCCCAGAAAATTCGTACGAATTTTCTGGGGCGGCACCGACGCGTCAAAAAGGCGGGCGCAGGACCGCGTGCAAATAAGTGCGGGTTTCGCCCACCATTTCCTCGGCCAGCGACAGGGCCGTGGGCCAGGGCGGGTCGAGCGTGGCCTCGACCTCGCCGATATCGAAGGTCAGCGTGGCCTCGTGGCGGCGGGCCAGGCGCTGCATCCGCTCGTTCTCGGGCAGGCACATCATGTAAAGTGACCGCACGCCTCGGTTCTGCGCCGCGGCCAGCATCCGCACGAAGAGCGCGTCACCGATGCCTTCGTGCTGCCATTCGGGATCGACGCTGAGTGCGATTTCGGCCCGCACAGGCCAGCTGTTCAGCAACATCCGCAGTTCGCCCACGCCGTGCAGGTGACCGTCGACGAAGGCGCCATGAACGAGGCTGTCGAGGCTCAGGATGGAGTCGGCGTAGTCGGTGACGTAGTTTTCGGTCACGCTGGCGCCGAAGCGCAGGCGCCGCATTTCCGGGTCGAGCCGGGCAAAATGAGCCAGCAAAGCGGCCTTGTCCGCCGGCCAGAGACGGCGAATGTCCGGTTTTATCAGGACCTTATCACGATTGATATCCGCATTCATGGTCATGGACTCCTTGGCGCGTGCAATTCCGCGCAGAGGTGTCCTCCCTGAGCCCAAGGTAATGCCGCAGTGCGGCATTTTCCATGAATTTTCGATGAAACGGTCAACTTACGTTACGGCAGGGCGCCGTCCCGCTCAGCCACCCGCGCGGATCAGCTCGTCCAGATGCACCGCCCCGCTGGCGGCCAGCGCGCGCAGGTCATAGCCGCCTTCGAGGCTGGACACCACGCGGCCATCGCACTGTTCCGCCGCGATTTCGCACAGGCGGCGGGTGACCCAGGCGAAATCGTCCTCGCGCAGGTTCAGGTTGGCCAGCGGGTCGTCGGCATGGGCGTCGAACCCCGCCGAGATCAGGATCAGTTCCGGCTTGAACTCTTCCAGCCGGGGAAAGACTTGGCCCTCGTATTCCTGCCGGAACCCCTGCCCGGCCGTGCCCGGCGCCAAGGGCACGTTCAGCACGTTGCCATGATCGCCTGTTTCATGCGCGCCGCCCGAGCCGGGCCAGAGCGGCATCTGGTGGGACGAGACGAAGAGTGCGCGCGCCTCGCCGCGCAGAAGGTCCTGCGAGCCGTTGCCATGATGCACATCGAAATCCACCACCGCGACGCGGGACAATCCGTGGCGCTCCAGCGCGTGTTTCGCGGCAATCGCCACGGTGCCGAACAGGCAAAAGCCCATCGGCGTCGCCGTCTCGGCGTGGTGCCCCGGCGGGCGCATGGCGACGAAGGCATTGCCGACCTCGCCCGCCATCACCTTGTCCACGGCCAGCATCGCGCCGCCCACGGCCCGCGACGCACAGTTGTAAGAGCCGGACGACAGCCACGTGTCGCCGTCGAGCTGGTTGAACCCCTGCGCCGGAATGGCCTCGCGGATCATGGTCACGTAATCCTGCGGATGGCACAGCGTCAGGTCGGCGTCCTCGGCCAACGGCGCCTCGGCGCGCACAACATCCTTGCCCTCGAGCGCAGGCCACAGGTGTTCCAGCCGCGCCACGCGTTCGGGGTGCCCGTCTGGGGTGACGTGGTCGAGACCGTCCTTGTGGGTGACAAGTAGCGTGGACATCGGCGCGGCTCCTCCTGTGAAATGCCTTGTCCCGGCGGCGAAGGGTCGCCATCGGGCAGGTGCCACAACTTAAAGACCATGCGCCGACTGTCCAGCGCGACTTGTCCACAGCCAGCGGGCGTGTAAAGTCAAACGCATGGAAGAGGATGCGACGACCGCCCCGACCGGCGAAGAGGCCGGCATGAGCTCGCCCGCCGAGGCGACGCCGGACCCGACGAATGACGCCATCGAACAGGCGCAGACCATCGCCATCGGGCTGTGGGAACAGGCGCAGCTGTTCGTGGCGGGCCTGCTGAGGCCATGGAGCCTTTACCAGGTCGGCATCATCATCGGGCTGTGGGTCGCGGCGACGATCCTGGCGCGGATCTTCGGCCCGCACCTGCATAACTGGATGCGCACCCGCGAAGGCTGGCCCAAGTGGCGGATGCGCTTTCTGGTGATGATACACCGGCGGCTGCGGCTGATCTTCATGGTGCTACTGATATGGCCGGTCTACTTGGTCATGCAGGAGGTGACCTGGCCCAGCCGGTCCTACCTGATTGGCGTGATGGCGAGCCTTGCCACCGCGTGGCTGTTCATCGCGATTATCACGCGACTGATCGGCAACGCCTTTCTGCGCGGCATGGTGCGCTATGCGGCCTGGACGTGGGTGACCCTGTCGATCCTCGGCCTGACCGAGGATACGATCCAGATCCTCGACAGTGCGGCGGTTAACGTGGGCGAGATGCGCCTGTCCATCTGGCTGGTGCTTCAGGCCATCGCGATGATCGCGCTCTTGATGTTCCTGGCGCGGTTCGTGTCGACCACCTCGGCCTCGCGCATCCGGTCGAACAAGGACATTTCGCCGTCGATGCAGGTGCTGGCGGTGAAGGTCATCCAGATCCTGCTGTATGGTGCTGCGTTCTTCATCGGGCTGCGCGCCGTGGGGGTGGACCTGACCGGCCTTGCCGTGCTGTCGGGCGCCATCGGTGTGGGCCTCGGCTTCGGCCTGCAGAAGGTGGTGTCGAACCTGGTGTCGGGCGTCATCATCCTGCTGGACAAGTCGATCAAGCCGGGTGACGTGATCAGCCTGGGCGAGACCTTCGGCTGGATCAATTCGCTGGGCGCCCGCTATATTTCGATCACCACGCGGGACGGCAAGGAATACCTGATTCCGAACGAAGACCTGATCACCGGACAGGTGGTGAACTGGTCTCACTCCAACGAATTCGTGCGGCTGGATATCTATTTCGGCACCGCCTATGGCGACGACCCGCACGTGGTGCGCAAGGTGGCCATTGACGCCGCCAAGGGAGTGGAGCGCGTGCTGGCCTTCAAGGCGCCGGTCTGCCACATCGTGGGCTTCGGCGACAGCAGCGTGGATTACATCCTGCGCTTCTGGATCAGTGACCCGACAGGGGGGCTTACGAATATTCGCGGCAACGTCTACCTGGCGCTGTGGGACGCGTTCCAGGAACACGGCATTTCCATCCCCTTCCCGCAGCGCGAGGTCACCGTGCTGGAAGGCTCGGAGCTGGGCACGCGGGCGCTGGACGCACAGGCACCGGGCAAAGCGCCGCAGGGCGGGGCGGCAGGGGAACACGGCACCTGATCGCGGCGTTGGCTGGCGAAAAGGAGTATTCTCATGGCCCATACACTGACCCTGCAATCGCAGGAGAGCGTCACCCACGACACGCATCGCTATGTTTTCGACCGCCCCGAAGGTTTCGATTTCAAGCCTGGGCAAGCCGCAGAACTGGCGATGTGCCGCGACGGTTGGAAGGACGAGGGGCGTCCCTTTACCTTTACCTCTTTGCCCGCGGACAAACATCTGGAGTTCACGATCAAGAGCTACCCGTCGCATGACGGCGTGACCGAGCAATTGCCGGGGCTGAAGCCGGGCGAAAAGGTCACGCTGGACGGTCCCTTCGGCGCGATCACGGACCAGGGGCCGGGGCTGTTTCTTGCCGCGGGCGCCGGTGTAACGCCCTTCATCGCGATCCTGCGCAAGCGGGCGAAAGAGGGCGATCTGGACGGCTGTCAGTTGATCTTTTCCAACGAGACCGAGGGCGACATCATCCTGCGCGAGGAATGGGCGCAGATGGAGGGCCTGAAGGTCGATCATGTTCTGTCCGAGGAAGACGTGCCGGAGCTGCATTACGGCAAGGTCGACATGACGTTCCTCGAACGCCACGCGGAGCTGTCCGGGCAGGTCTATATCTGCGGGCCGCAAGGCTATGTCGACGCGATGCGCGACGCGGTGAAGGACCTGGGCGTTCCGGGCGACCGCATTCATACCGAGGAAGGCTGGTAAGCGTACTTTTCCGGTGCGGTCAGATACGGGCCGCGCCGGAATAGTGGCGCTTTTCGAGGCGCGCGCGGACAAGAGCCGCCGATTGGCGAAAGCCTTCATTGAATTGTGACAGACGGGTTGCTATTTTGGAACCATGCCCGGCACCGGGGCGGATCGGTGCGTAGTAGAAGGAGGACGATGTCCTGTCTCTTACAATCGACGCGGCCCCTGCCGCTGAACGGGGCGCAGCCTTGAGCGCGTCCGACATGGCGACAAGCAGTGACGCACAGCTTGCGCGCATCCTTTCCGCACTCGACGAAGACAAGGCCGAAGAGATCGTGCAGATCGACCTTCGCGGCAAATCCGCGATCGGCGATTATATGGTGATCTGCTCGGGCCGGTCCTCGCGCCAGGTGACGGCCATTGCCGAAAAGCTTTCGGAGCGGCTGAAAACCGAGATGGGCGTGCTGACCAAGGTCGAGGGCAAGGACGCGGGCGACTGGGTGCTGATCGACACGGGCGACGTGATCGTCCATGTGTTCCGCCCCGAAGTGCGCGAGTTCTATCAGCTTGAGAAGATGTGGCTGCAAGGTCACGAGGCCACCCAGGCCGCCAAGAGCTGAATGAGGGTGCATATTTGCGCGGTGGGCCGGATGAAACCCGGCCCCGAACACGCTTTGCTCGATGATTACATGACCCGCTTCGACCGGACCGGGCGCGCCCTTGGGCTTGGCCCGGCGCAGATGCACGAGGTCGACGACCGCAAAGGTGGCGGCATCGACGCCGAGGCGCAGTTGCTTGACCGCGCCTTGCCCAAGGGGGCGGTCATCGTGGCACTGGACGAGCGCGGCAAGCTGCTCTCCTCCCCTGACTTTTCCGACACGCTGGCCGGCTGGCGCGACACGGGGCGCGGCGACGTGGCCTTCGTGATCGGCGGCGCTGACGGGATCGCGCCCGTGCTGCGCGACCGGGCGGATTTCAAGCTGTCTTTCGGCAAGATGGTCTGGCCGCACATGCTGGCCCGGGTGATGCTGTCCGAACAGCTTTACCGCGCCGCCTCGATCCTGGCGGGCGCGCCCTATCACCGAGGATAAACTGGCCCGGCTGGCGGCTAGTTGTGTTCTGCGGAAATAGCCGAGCCTCCAATCAGAAATTTTTTGCTTTCTTGCATACGGCAAGGGTTTTTAGTGCGTGGAAAGGGTAATATTGCAACACAACACAATACCAAATACGGGATTGTAACGCTTTCTTAACACAATATTGCCCAAATTCCGCTTATCATAGGCTCTAAGACATCTGTGCCTTTACTGGGCAAAAGGAACGTCTTAGGGTTCAACTTGAAGTTGTTTTAAGGGGTGAACCACATGATGATCGGACTGATCCTTTTTGGTAGTTTTGTCGGAGCAATCTGCTCACTTGTCGCTTGGGTGATCAGTCAATCAATCTGGATGGCGCTACTGACTTATTGTTCAGCCGGAACGTTCAGCGTCCTTGCGGGTGCCGTTATGCTAGCGCTGCTATCAAGCACGAAAAAAAATGCGAATTCCGAACAAAATCGCGAATTCAGTACGGGGCGCGGCTAAGCCTGACAAGGCTGCCTCGTGGGTTCAGATGAGTTGTCGTAGACCTGCACCCGGTCTAACCCAATCTGGCAATTCACCCGAGACGTCGCAGTGTTTCCCGACTAGCCAGTGCGAAATCTAAAATCGTCCTCAACCAACATGCTTTGCCAATCAAGCCTATTCTCACCGAACTTCTGGCAGGCTTGGATGCTGTGCATCGCCATCGCATCCCGCGCCGGCATTTCTTTCGCAACCCGGGTTGCCAGTATGTGAAAAAGCGCTTCGCGTGTTCCAATGAGATGACTGGGCACCGAGGTTGACGAGGCATGATTGGCCTCTGAAAAAAATGAGTTTTCTTCGAACATCCCAATGGACCTTAGTTGCTGCAATAATCATCTTGCTTAGGAAATTGTCAAAATAATGGAGACAATACGTAACACTACGCCGGTGCGATATGACACTGATGTCAAATATCCAAATTATGTCTTTCGCTCCTGCCAAATGCGGCTTCTTTGTTGGCTGCGTCACTCTAGAAATGTGTGGGGCTCGAAATGTGCGGGGGCAGATATCATGCTCAAGATCACGCCTCGATATTGCAGATTTTCGCCGACAATTTGTTTCATCAACAAAGGTGCTAGACTTTGAGCACACGGCGTAGGAAGGATGGCGAGAGCAGGAAAAACATCGGCAAAAAATGAATGATCTGGAAACCAGAATTGTGCAGGCTGAGCAAGAATTGCATTCAATTCGAGAGCAACTGGATTATCTGAAGTCACTCGAGCCGAAGCCGAAAGACGCGCAAGCCCCTGCTACCGCGTACGGTCGCATGTTTTTTGAGAACCGTTACATCTCGGTCCACCCGGAACAGGATATCCGCGATGAGCAGTTCAAAAAACTTGCGGAACTGGATCATTTCGTTTTTGCCAGCTAGGGGCGACAATCGCCGTCGCGCCGAGTTTAGTTTTGAAGGCCGGCAGGCGAATGAAGAAGAAGGCAAACCTGAAAACCTGCGCTAGTACAGGAAGATCGGGTTGTGAACAGGGCAGGCATCTGGGATTAGAGAGAGCGTCCTAAAGTGACGGCACGAAACAGTACCGAACAATCGGGTCAGCATTTTTATCTTTTGAGCTTTTTCTTTTTTACGAGATAGTCACCACCAAGGGTATTCAATTACGGCGGGATAATGGTCGCATCATGACGCAACCGAAAGCACTTGGGGTTCCAGAACTGAAAGCCGCACGTAAGAAAGGTCGCTTTTTGATCTTCTGGGCTTTTGTGTTCTCGATCTTCGTTAACATTCTTATGCTCACCGGACCACTGTACATGTTGCAGGTCTATGATCGCGTTTTGGCCTCCCGTTCGGTAGAGACACTGGTGGCATTATCCGTGCTGGTGATCGCACTTTATACCCTGATGGCCTTTCTGGATTTTGCACGCGGCCGGGTGATGGCGCGAGTCGGGGCGCGGTTTCAATCTGCGCTGGACGGACGCTTGTTCGACGCCTCAGTACGCGGTTCGGCCGATGCCAGGACACAAGCAGCTTCCCGCGCCGCGGGGCGCGACATGGATGCGGTGCAGGGGCTTTTCAGCTCGCCTGTCCTGCTGGCATTGTTCGACATGCCGTGGACCCCCTTGTTCATCGCCGCGATTTTCCTCTTTCATCCCATGCTGGGCTGGCTGGCCGTAGCTGGTGGCGCGGTGATCATCGTGTTGGCACTGGCGAACCAGCTCTTCTCGGGGCATTGGGTGCGCATGTCTCAAAGTGCGACACAGCATGCCCATGCTTTTGCCGATCATGCTCGTGTCGGTAGCGAGGTTGTTCTGAGCCAGGGCCTGGGTGAAAACATGCGCCGCCGATACATCGGCCTGAGAAAGACGGCTTTGATTCAGTCGATAAACGCTAGCGACTGGACCGGCACCTTTACCTCGGCCACCAAATCCTTCCGGCTATTGCTGCAGTCGGCGATGCTGGGACTGGGCGCGTCTTTTGTTATCAGGGGAGAAATGACGCCAGGTGCAATGATCGCAGGTTCAATCTTGTTGAGCCGAGCGCTGGCCCCGATCGAATTGGCAATGGGCAATTGGCCCACGTTACAACGCGCTCGTTCTGCGTGGCATTCGCTTGGCACCTTCTTGAAGTCCGTACCACCAAGACCGCAACTGACGGAACTTCCCACCCCAAAGGCGAGATTGAACGTGAAATCGGTAACGATGATCCCCCCCGGACAGCGAACACCAACCTTGCGCAATATCAGCTTTGCCCTGCACCCCGGCCAGGCACTGGGTGTCATCGGACGCAGCGGTTCAGGCAAATCCACCCTCGCGCGCGCACTGACGGCTTACTGGCCCCTGGCAGCGGGGGAAATTCGCTTGGGCGGCGCCACACTCAACCAATACAACCCCGACAGCTTGGGGCGGCATATCGGCTATCTTCCGCAGACGGTAACCCTGTTCCCGGGAACCATCGCCGAGAACATCGCCAGGATGAACCTGACCGTCAACTCGGAGCTAGTGGTCAAGGCCGCCAAGCAGGCAAACGTTCATGAAATGATCATGCAGTTACCAAACGGGTACGACACGCATCTGGACGGTAACGAAAACCAGTTATCGGGCGGTCAGCGACAACGCGTGGCGCTGGCGCGCGCACTTTACGGCGATCCCGTTGTTTTGGTCTTGGATGAACCCAACTCTATGCTCGACGCGGATGGATCGGACGCGTTGAACATGACCGTAAAAAGTTTCAAGGAAACCGGCCGGTCGGTGATCGTGATGACGCACCGGCCCGCGGCGATCGCCGAATGCGATTTGCTGCTGGTCGTCGAAAAAGGCGCTGCCACGGCCTTTGGTCCACGTGACGACGTCATGCAGAAGACGCTGCAGAACGTTGAGCCACTGCGCAAATCTCTGACAGTCAACAAAGGACCGTTTTGAGCATGCCGGAACAAGAGAACGCGCGCGAATGGCGCGGGACACGTTCATTGAGCACGGGAATTTTGGCGCTGCTGCTACTAATTGGCGGCCTGGGCGCCTGGAGTGTCATGGCGCGGATTTCCGGTGCCGTCGTGACCTCGGGCATGATCGAAGTTGAATCGAACCGCCAGGTTGTCCAGCACCCTGACGGGGGTGTCGTCGGCGAAATTTTAGTGGCTGAAAGTGAATTGGTGCAGCGGGGTGACGTATTGATCCGTCTGGATGGGCGTCAATTGCGATCCGAGCTGTCGGTCGTGAATGGACAACTGTATGAAATGGCGGCGCGCAAGGCACGGCTACAGGCCGAGCGCGACCAGTCTTCTGACTTGGAATATCCTGAGGACCTAGTGAAAGTCGCTGAAGCGGATCCGGAAATCGAACAGTTGCTGAAAGGCGAGAAAACGTTGTTCGAAGCCCGGAACGAAGCGTTGGAACAGGAAATCGGCCTGCTGCAGGAGCAGAACAATCAGATCCACAAAAGGATCGAAGGCATCACCGCACAGTTGGGGGCTCTTGAGGTCCAGACGGAACTCATCAGCCAGGAAGTCACCGATCAGCGTCAATTGCTGGGCCAACAGCTAACGCAGGCGTCGCGTGTCAACGAATTGCTGCGCGCCGAGGCGGAACTGGTAGGCCAGACTGGTCAGTTGGAATCTGAAATCGCGGAACTGCGAGGGCAATTGGCGGCAAACGCGATATCCCTTCTTCAATTACGCACGCAGCGTCGCGAAGACGCGGTCAGCCAATTGCGCGATCTGGAGTATCGCGAAATCGAGCTGGTTGAAAGAAGGCGCGACCTGGCCGATACGTTGTCACGACTTGAAGTCCGGGCGCCCATGAGCGGGAGAGTCTATGACCTGCAGGTTTTCGCTGAACAGGCAGTGATCAGGGCTGCAGAACCAATTCTGTATATCATCCCTCAAGACCAGCCACTTGTGGTATCCGTGCAGGTCGAGACTATTAATGTGAACGATGTCTTTGTCGGACAGGAGGCCTCTTTGCGGTTTCCGGCGTTCGATCAACGCGAGACTCCGGAAATTCGGGGCGAGGTTGTGCAGGTGTCGGCGGACGCGATCCAGGACGAACAAACAGGCGCGAACTATTTCGCCGCGAAAATCTTGCCATACGATTCCGAGTTGCCGAAGCTTGGGGATGAACGGCTGTTGCCCGGGATGCCGGTAGAAGCCTTTATAGAAACCAGTGAAAGGTCGCCACTGGCCTATTTGCTCGAACCGATGACAAGTTTCTTCCGGCGCGCGTTTCGCGAATAAAGCGTAAGTGCCGTAAGAAAGTCACAGAGTGGCGCTCGGAACCCGCCATTGTGGAACCGGGCGTGATTTTCGCGAAATCTGTGCTACGCTACCAAAGATTGGACCCGCTTAATGCCGCCGTCAGATGCAGCAGAGTTGGTTCGCGAGGCAGTATTAGAGCAGTGTTCAAATGAGATTTCTACACGTAATCCCTTTAGGGATCCTCTTGGCAGGCTGTGCCGACACCGGCCCCATGTTCAAGGCACCGGGTTTCGGTGTGCCCGACAGATACTCGGTCATGGCACCGGTGCAGACGGCGACGCGCGATCAAGTTCAATGGTGGAGCAATTTCAACGATCCGGTGCTGAACAAGCTGGTTGCGGAGGCGGTGCAGCAGAACCTGACCATCAAGCAATCACAAGCGCGGTTGCGTGAGTCTGCCGCAAGTTTGCGCGGGGCCTCAGGCGCGATCTGGACAGGAAACGGAGAGCTCGATAGCCGAGTACCCGACAGGGGCAGCGAAAGCGTGAGCGGCACGCTGTCGGCGAATGTCAACCTGGCAGGTGAGGGTCGGCGGCGGGTTGAGTCGGCTGAAGCCCGGCTCGAGGCCGCCAAGATGAACAGTGTCGAGGCACAACGCCAAGTACTGGCCGAACTGAGCACGGCCTATATTGACCTGCGGTTTTTCCAGTCGATACGGCAGACCCGCGAGCAAGACATCGTATCGCGCCAACGCACCTTGCGGGACATTCAAACGCAGCTAAGCTCGGGCGAGGCGACAAGACTGGACGAGTTGCGCGCCAGGTCCCTTCTTACAGAGACCCGGGCGGAAATTCCGCAGATCGAGGCGGACATAATTCGGCAACGCAACAGGATCGCGGCGCTGCTGGGCACGACCACCGGCAACTTGCCGGTCAATCTCGGCTATCCCGGGCGCCAGCCTGTCCCTTCAAGAGTAGCCAAAGTCGGTGTACCTGCAGACCTGTTGCGCGCGAGACCGGACGTACGAAGCGCCGAACGCCGCTATGCCGCAGCGGTATCGGACGTGGCGGCCGCCGAAGCAGCGCGATATCCAAGCCTGCGTCTGTCGGGAGTGGTATCGACGCCGCTCGACGGAGGATCGAGCAGCTCATCCGTATTGGCGGGTCTCATTCTGCCTGTGTTCAGTCAGGGCGCTCTTGCTGCCGACGTCGACGCAGCCGATGCGCGGGTCGAGCAGGCATATCTCGAGTGGCGCCAGGGAATCCTGGAGGCCATCGAAGAAGTCGAGAATGCACAGGTTCTTCTGAGTGCCTCGATATCGGCCTTTGAGGCCACAAGGCAGACGGTGCAACTGAACCGCGAGTCCTTGGAACTGACACGGCAGCTTGTGGTCAGCGGAGGCAATACGACGGTTCTGGATTTGCTGGATCGGGAGCGCGCCCTGAGCACATCCCGCTCGGCCCTCGCTCGTAACCGCCGCGACGTGGCTAACGGATATATCTCGCTTATGACATCACTCGGTCAGGGGCACCCCCTGATGGCGGGCGTGCCGTCTTTGGTGCGCATCGAAGACAACACCGTGACCCAGGCGGCAGTGACTGAATAGGCTGGCGTCAGCTTGAAAGGAAGCCAGCCGCTTGACCCGCATAGCATAAGTCGCTTTTCGGCCTTCGCGCCGCTGCGGGCGAAATGAAAGGACCAGCAAGCCGTCATACGCGGGCGTATATGTCCTCGTATCGAATAATGTCGTCTTCTCCTAGATAAGACCCGCACTGAACTTCGATCAGATGCATGTCCTCTTCGTGGGGGTTCGCCATGCGGTGGACTGCGCCGAGAGGGATATATACGCTTTCGTTCTCGTGCAGCATTTTCATTTCATCATTTACCGTGACTTCCGCCACACCGGATACGACTGTCCAGTGCTCTGATCTGCATCTATGGCTTTGCAGACTCAGCACGCCACCTGGTTTGACCATGATTTCTTTGACCTGAAATCGCGGTCCAACCGCGAGTTGTTCGTACCATCCCCACGGACGATAACAGCGCGGAAATTCCTCGGCCTGCAGGGCGTTCTCCTCAGTCATGCGGGCGACTGCTACGCCCACGTCACGGACATTATTCATATCGGCGACAAGAACCGCGTCGCGCATCGCAATGGCCACGATGCCTTTCAAGCCTACCCCGACAAGCCGCATCTGTTCATGTTCCGCTCGCAACAACGTATCTTGGCACCCGATATCCGTTATATGTCCTACCCGCGCCACGCCGTCAGCGTCACGGGCGCTGCGGTCCCAGACGTCCTTCCAAGAGCCCAGACCACTCTTCGAGAAAGACATGTGCACCACCAGACCGGTCGTTTTACTCAGGATCGCTTCAATGATCGTATGCTTTTCTACGGTCTGGTAGATCTCACCAATTCGAAAAAAATCCAGATCTCTCACACCGCTCTTGATCGCCATTTCCACAGTCTGGAGCATTCTAGGCGCATGAGTCCTGAAGGCCTCCAGAAGAGGCAAAACCGGTAAGAGATAAATCTCGGAGTTCACCATGCACTTTCTTGCCTCTATGGCGTTCTTGAGAGATACGCTATTCGAACCAGAATGAATCGCCTTGTATTTTTGGTGTATCGAGCTGTTGTCCGCCGATGCTTCGAGTTCTATGCAACTGGCGTTTACTTCAATGTTGTCTTGAGGCTCAGTTCCGAATGCAACGAGTGCCTCGGTACCGGCCGCCTCGACAGCCGCATGGAGTGCTTGGTCAAAACCACTATCGATCTCGAAGCCGATCGGCATAATCATCAGCACTGCATCTGGGGCGGTGGCCGCAACAAGTTGTGCCACAACCGCGATGGCGGCTGCCGAACCTCGCCCATCGGGCTCGACCAGTATTTCGCCCTTCATGCCGCTCTTGTTCAGTTGCTCCGCAACCAAAAAGCGATACTCGCTGGCAGCGATCAAAATCGGAGGTGCTAATTTCAGGTGCTGCAAACTCCGCAGACTCGACTGCAGCAAGCCTGCATCTGCCATTAAATCCTTAAATTGTACGGGATGAGATCGTCGTGACATCGGCCACAGCCGCTTGACAGTATCATTGCAAAGAAGAACCGGATGAATGTGCGAAAAATCCATTTGTAAAATATGCTCGCTGTTCCTGCGCCCGATCAGATTTTAGCAGCTTGAGAGGGAAGCATAAATTTAAATATCAAAAACGCACCGGACTTGGACCATCGACATGACCAGCCAAGCACGATTCGTCACCTCTTTAACCGGTTGGCAATATAGTGCAATGGGATCGGGTCATATATCAGGTTGCCGAGGTAAAATCGTTAAATTCCGATTTGATCTTGTAATTGATTTTGGAATTGTGCGCAGCCGAGGTTGTCCAAGAGGGACAAACCGCAACTCCGAAAACGCTAGTCATTTTGACTGCAATACATGTGAGAATCGGTTTTTTGCGTAAGCAGCCTACGCGATAAGTGAATCAGTAAAGACCTCGGCGACGACAACTTTGGGAAATTCAAGCTACCGGTGGATAGCACCGGTAGCTTCAGTCAGTTTGTTGCAGAAAACCGTTTCAGTCTCAGCCAAGCAGATCACTATTGTCGATGGAAATCGCTTCATCAAGTATCGTAATATCCGATATCGTCCCATCGAACGCATTACTGACCTTGTCATCCTTGTCCGAGCTTGCCCAGCCGAGACCGCCAAACTGCATATTTTGATGGTTTTGGCTCAAATCGACGTCGAATTCCATAGTTCCGATCAGTTCGCCATTCACCGCAAGACCGACTTCGCCGTCTCCGAACCACATTTGGACATCATAATCCTCGCCAGCCCGTATGCCATCGGCTCGGAAGACCGCATCGCTGTCTTCATCTTGGAAGCGAAGATACAATTCACCCTTGTCGAGCAAGGCAGCTATGTGGTTTCCGCCGCCAGCGTAGTAGCTGGCATCCTTGGAAAACAGGCCCTGTTTACCATTCAGGTCGTCGGCGTTGAAAGTGAACGCGATCGTACCTTCCTTCACTTCAAAGGCTGCATCGTGGTCCAGGTTGATGATGCTTCCATTTTTTCCGTTGAATTCCTTCTCGCCAGATTGCGCATAGACGACATTCGCAGTGGTTTCGTTCGAAGGCGTACCCGGATCAGGATTTCCGTCCGAAACGTCCGGCTCATCAGGCTCGGGCTGCGGTTGAGCGACATCGGTATCGTCCGGCTCACTCGGCTCGGGCGGTTGAGCGACATCGGGCTCGTCCGGCTCGACAGGCGTGTTGGAAAGCAATCCCTGCAGTTGCGTGGGGGTCAAGTTACCCTCAACGATGGTTATGTCGGACATCGTTCCGTCGAAAACATTCGAGAAACCCGCCTCGCCGGACTCACTGGACCAGCCACGAGCACCGAACTGCAGATACTCAACGTTGCTGGACCAATCGGTCGAGAAATCGCTTGAATGAACTTGCTCGCCGTTCAGCCAAACCGATACGTTACCGTCGCCAAAGGAGATTTGTAGATCGTAATCCTTGTTGGCCTCGATACCATTCACACGAACAACCTGATCCTTATCGCCGTCCTGGAAGCGTACGAACAGCTTACCCTTCTCGATGTAACTCACCAGATGGTGGCCACCGCCGGCATAGTAGCTCGCGTCTTTGGAGACCAACCCATGCGCACCCGAGACGGTGTCGGCGTTGAAGCTGAAAGCGATAGTTGCCGCGTTCAGTGCGAGGTCGTCGTTATGCGCGATTTCGATAACGTCCGCAGAGCTGCGGAACTCGCGCTGGCCCGTCGCCGCGTAAACGACGCCTTCGCTACCGGGGTTGAGTTCCCCTTGATCATCACCGCCAGTCCCTTCGCCGGGAACTGGTTCAGGTTCGGGTTCAGGCGTTGGTTGGGGTGCAGGCTCTGGGTCTTGACCGTTATCTGGCGTTGGCTCAGGATACTGGAATTCGCCACTGTCCGCGAGCAACGCCTCAATCGTCCCGACCGCGCCCATCGTTTCGGCAAGAGTGCCTGGCACGATCAGCAAGTCTTCCAGCGTCATTCCCAAACCGGCCTCTGGGTTCGCGAAGTAGTCGCCGTAGTAATAAGGCTCGTTGGGATGAGTGTTCTGCAGTGTAAGGTTGTCGCCAAGGCCCGCATCCTGCAGATAGGACGTCTGAATGTTGCCATAGCTTTCGTCGGCGCCCAGTACCTTGGTTGCCTTGCTTCCTTCACCCGGCAGGTTGATCAGCGTATTGTTGCGGGCCACGAAATTCGTACCACTCGACACTGAAATGCCGCGGATCATGCCAGTTGCAATCACGTTCTCTTCGACCAGCACGTTGGTGTAGTGCGCGTCATCGAAGAATATACCCTGCGCGTCCACACGCGTACCCGGCAGGCTGACATTTCCGCGGATTTCGATGTCACTGGAATCGCTGCCCTGAAACTGGATGAAGTCGACATGTTCGGTCGGGCTGGGGAAGATATTCCGAGACCCCATGTTCCCTTCGATCAGGACACCCTGAACGCCAATGAACTTGAAGCTGTCGGCCCCGGTATAATCGATGTTGTTCCCGCTGACAGTCAGGTCGCTGGAAGTGTAGAAGACACCGCCTGTCTTGATGTCATGAACATAGTTGCCTGCGAACGTGACATCGGAGGCATCTTTCGAGTACAGCCCGTAGTGACCGGTGTAGTCGCCATCAACTTTCCCGTTCACCTCGGAATTGAGGAACTGGACATGACTGCTGCCGTCAGTAACGGAAACAAGCGTCGAGGCTGGAGAGCCGTTGGTCGGATTGTCGACGTGGACGTTGTCGATCCGCAAATAGTCGGTATCGCGGACACTGACCGAGGAAAAAACCGCACCCTTATCTTCCTCGGATTCAATAGTTACATAGCTGGAGTAGGATTTGCCCGATACATTGAGCGATCCATAGTCTCCGCTCCTCAGAATGATCGTTTCTCCGCCCTTTGCATTAGAAAGAGCAGTTGAAAGCTCTGACGCGTTTGAGACATAGATGCTGGCCATTGAAGTACCTCGTTTTGCCTGTAGCGAGTATATGTGCGCTTAGAATTTGTCGTTTGTTTTCGCAGAAGCCGACTTTTTTATGGCACACCCTCATCCCTATCATTTTGTATAACTTCGCCCGTTTATCCGTGCCACCCCTCCATGATAACTTGCGCGACAGTTCGCTAACGTTTCGTTTCAAATGAGCGATTGCTTGCTAATTCGCTCCCTGAATGTGCGCGCGAACGCCGTCGTTCGTCATCCGCTTCATAAAATTGTTGGATTGCCCGTGCCGAACGCGATGTCCGGCAATCTCACCTTGCCGACGTATTCCCGCTCAAAGCGCCCCGATCCTGGAGCATCGAGGGGAGATCATGAGACGATTCATCTCGCCCATCGCTTGCGCCATGAAACCGAAAACGCATAAACTGAATCCCGTATTCGCCCGAACCTGCACGCGACATCTGCTCAGATGCTCACATTTTCTAACGACACATGATTACTCACATATCAATCTGGATGACCGCAAAACAAACATCGGCTTGTACTCCGCCCAAAAATGTACCGTGCAAAAGGCCGCGTACTTTAGTTTAGAGCAATTATTATTTGAAGTTGGTGTACGAAGGCAAAATCATGGACACACCTCAAGCGCGGCAACGCGCCGCCTCACATGCGATCAAGTCTCTGGATGACCTGAGTGATGTATTGGCGAGCTCTTCTCGAGCACCGGAATTGCTGTCACTTGACATCTTCGACACCGTTTTGACCCGTGCATGCGGGCGACCTGCGGACCTGTTCTTGTGGCTGGGTCGACGCCTGACTTGCGACGGTGTGATCAAGGTTTCCCCTGAAGCTTTCGCGCAAACTCGCGCCAATGCAGAGCAAGCCGTCTGGCGACGCGAAGGTGGTCTCGACTCCACCGTCGGATTGCCGGATTTCTACGCTGAAGTCGTGCATCGGCTTCATTTGAAAGCTTCAATCGTCCCGGACCTGGTGCATGCCGAGCTCTTGCTTGAGGCAGACGTGTTGAATGTAGTCCCTTCGGCTCAGAGGTTGATCGAGCACTGTCAAAAGCTCGGACTACCGGTGGTCTACACGTCGGACACATACTTTCCGACTGACTTCATTGAGGCCAAACTGCGCGCCGCCGGGCTATTGGCCCCTGGCTCGTTTTGCCTTGTGTCGTCTGAAAAAGCCGCGTCCAAGGCCTCGGGCAGGCTTTTCCAGAACCTTATTTCGGATGATCGCTTGGCAGGCAACATCCTTCATGTCGGGGACCACGCTCATTCAGACGTCGCTGTCGCACGTCAGATTGGAATAGATACGCGTTGGTGTACCGATGCTCGGTTGAACAGGTTCGAAGAACGCCTTTCCGATGCCGCGCCGTCCACCTCTGGCTTTTCGTCATCGATGGCTGGTGCAAGCCGGATGGCCCGCCTGGCAATTGAGACGCAAAATGACAAAGAGGCCGCGATCCGCGACGTGGCGGCCGGCGTTGCAGGCCCTGCCTTGCTCGGCTACGTGCTCTGGATCCTGAAACGGGCACAGGCACTGTCTATCGAACGGCTTGTCTTCCTTGCTCGAGATGGTCAGGTGCTCGCGGACTTAGCGCGCCAGTTGCTGCCAAGACTCGGGCTCTCGATCGAGATCCGCTATCTGTACGTCAGCCGGCGATCCACCAATCTGGCAGCGACATTCGATGCCAATGAGGAAGAGGTCGGGTGGGTGTTTCGGGACGTCTCACACCTTTCGTCCGCCGAGTTCCTGTCAAGTTTTGACCTCAAATGGGCGGACGTTTCCGAGTTTCTTGCCTCATGTGACAGTCAAACCGAACACTCATCGGCCATGCAGATATCGGAGGCTTTCCGCGAGCAGTTGAAAAGCGGGCCGATACGCGAACTGGTATTGGATCGAGCGTCTGCGCGACGCGATGTGGTCACCAGGTATTTCGAACAGGAAGGCTTGCTGGATGACGCCTCGCAGGCGATCATAGACTTCGGAGGGGTCGGCAGCCAGATACGTGCCGTACATGACTTGATCAAGGATGCCGGGGGACGGCCACCGCATATCTTCATGATAGGTTTAGACAAGCCTGAGGCTGCAGGCTTGTCCACCCCATCTGAAGAGCCTGAATGGGTCGCGGCCACAGATTGTTATCTCTATGATCATCGCCGAAGCCTCGGAATCAAGCGGTCTCGTGGGTTCGGGACGTGTGTTCAGATGTTTTGCGCAGCTGATCACGGCACGGTGATCGGTTACCAACACAAAGACAATGTAGTAGTGCCAGACTTGGCATGCCGCGTTGACGAACCTATGATCGAATGGGGTTTGGAGCTTTATCGTTCCACATTGGCATCATTCGTCGACCACTTGGTCCTCGACCGTGATCTTGTCGATCCTTTTGCAGATGTTCGCGACGTGACATGCGCTCTCATCACTGAATTTTGGACGCGGCCAGACAAGAATGAGGCAGAGGCTTGGGGCAATTTTCCGTTGGAAGGCGCGCAAGCTTCCGGCTCGAAATCCAGGGCGCTAGCATACCCCTACACCGTGCAGTCGATATCACGCGAGATGGCTGCCGGGCGATTTCCGAATCTTGGATGGCAGCATTGGTATGAGGGGTCGCTCGCAATCAGCGGCGCTCCAATTCGAAAAATACTGAACTTGGCAGAATCTGCCTATAGAAGCTCCGAGAAGAAATCTGGTGTTATGCATTCTGCATTGGCAGCGGGAATTCGTAGATTGGCGGGCCGATGAGTGGCAGACTGAACAGAGCGCTCGGCAACTTGGTGCCGCATGGTATCCGCCGCATGCTGCTTCGCCGACGTTTGCAGCGAAAGCACGGACTCAGTTCTCTGGGCCCGGAGTTTGACTATTGGATATACGACAACAACACGTTTGAGACCGGCTGCCGACTGGGTGGCCCAGCATACATTTCCGGATCGAGTTTTGGTGCATACAGCTATGCGGAAGTCGGATGCCGGGTCAGTTTGACCGATGTCGGACGATTCTGCTCGATCGGACCCTACTCCGCGATAGGGTTGGCAGAACATCCCGACAATTTCGTCTCGACGCATCCGTACTTCTACCGATCTCTACCACACATTGGGTATGACCTCGTTCCTGAGGACCAGCATCAGGACTTGACCAGAACGACGCTCGGTCACGACGTTTGGATCGGTCACGGGGTGATCGTAAAGGGCGGCGTCAGCATTGGACACGGAGCCATCGTCGGCGCTGGCTCGGTCGTTACACGCGATGTGCCGCCCTACGCCGTGGTTGCAGGAGTCCCGGCGCGTGTGCTGAGGTACCGATTTGAAAAATCTACAATCAGTGCTCTTCTTGCCTCTCGCTGGTGGGATCGCGACCTTGGGTGGCTTCGCAAGAATTCCGACAAAATGCGAGACGTCGACTCTTTCATGCGAGCGTTGGAACAGGAAAACTCAGGATGACGAGATACGCTGCAAAATTCTCTGCCTCCATTTTCCCGCGGTAACACGCAGCTTTCGCTCCATCATGGCCGGGATTACCACGGCGGCGCAGGCCAACCTGGTGGTCATGGGAATATTGATCCTCAAGGCGGAACGAACATACTCAACGGGAAGTTTGAGTTTCGGAAACAGCGTGGTCCTGCGGACGTTCGAACCACGGAACCATAACTCGACCTCCGCAAGGGTGGGATTGGCCTGCCGCGAACCTTTTTCGTGAGCGCGACGCTGCAGCAATGGCTCATCCAGTCTGCAAAAGCAGCCCAGCATGGCCAATTCGACCATCAGCACATAGTCCGACGCCACAAACGGGCCAATGAGACGCGTCCGCTTCAGGTAGTGGCTACGAAACACCCCAAATACGGCATTGACCATGCTCATAGTGCGCAGCGTGTGCACCACGCGGATTGCCGCGAAACTGCTGCGCGGTTCTACGAAGTCGCCATGTGCGAAAGGATCGGGAATGATCGCCTGCCCCTTCGCGTCAATGGTGGTGGCAGCGGTGTATGACAGCACGGTGCCTTCACCAGCATTGTCGAGGGCTTCAACACAGCGCTCAAGGAACGTGGGCAGACACACGTCATCGTGTGCGGCCCATTTGAAAAACTCTCCACGGGCCATCTCGAACACTCGGTTGTAGTTGGCCGCAGCACCGAGGTTGGTGACCTGCCGTTCGTAGCGGATACGATCGTCCCTGGACGCATATTCTTTGCAGATCGCCTGGGTCTGATCAGTCGATGCATTATCTGAAATCAGGATTTCAAAGTCGCCGTATGTCTGAGCGAGCAGGCTGTCCAGGGCCTCGCGCAAATAGTTTTGCCCGTTGTAAACAGGCACTCCAATGCTCACTCGCGGAATCGCATGCCGCCCGGTCTCGGCGGCCTCGTCTACAAATTGCGCATTCTTTGACATGGTTCTGATCCAAAGTTTCTCTTTTCAAATGCCCGGAAGATGCAAAGGATGCTGTTGTTTGTAAAGCAGTTTGGCTCGGCCCGACGGAACGTACTGACCAACCCGCCTCTTGCCGCAGATACGTTTTTGACGCATCCGGTGGCACAAGGCCAAGCGCTTCAGTGGCTCCAAGCGCAGATTTCCACAACTGGGCTGTTTTCAAGCAGCCAAGCGCTTCGTCGGAATTGGAGAGAATCGGCTCTGTTCGGAAGACATCACTCCACAGTTCGGCTCCCCCTCGCAATACTCGAAATAACCCGGCATGCGGGCATTGCATCGGAATGCATCATCCATTGATTGCAGGCTTCAAGTCAGATCGTATTATTTCGGGCGGCAGAAACAATTTATTTCATAATGCGGCACAACTGAGGCATGCTACGGACACTACAATTGTGTATTATTCCTTAATTGGCATGGCATGAATTGGGGTTCCCGCTTTAAGGTTCTCAACGTTTTCACCAATAGTGGTGAACCAAGAAGCGATAACAGAACCTCCCTGTCTTGCCGTGTTGGATCTCTTGCCGCGTGGGGTCACATGCCCCTCGCAATTTGTATTGGTTGCCGTGGGGGTATAAAACTGAGCGCGCCGCATTTTCGTAACGATCCCCAAGCTGGCCGCGATTTGCTGTCGTTTGGATCATATTTTTGGCATCTGCCCGAGGATCGATGCGCTTGTCTGCAACCTTTTAAAGGCTTTCCCGATCGAGCGGATAGAAAACAATTAGTGAGCAATATATTTAAATGACTGTATCAGACGATTTCTCCGATGGCGTACTGGATCCGGTGTGGAGCATCGAGGGTCCTGCGGGGACCTCCGCGAATCTGGCGACCGATGCAACCGACGCTTTCCTCGAGCTTGTGACCGCCGACGGCAATCACGATGTCTGGAACACCAACAATGGCGCGCGCGCGATGCAGGCGATCGGGGACACCGATTTCCAGATCGAAACCCGGTTCCTGACCACGCCGACCGAGAAGTATCAGCTGCAGGGCTTGCTCGTCGAACAGGACGCGGACAACTGGCTGCGCTTCGACACCTATTCGGACGGCAACAGGCTCTACGCCTTCGCGGCCATCACGGTGAACGGCACTTCGTCTATGGGGTTTCGAGTGCAGATTCCCCAGGGCACGGCACCTTATCTTCGGCTCGACCGGACCGGCGACACCTGGACGATGGAATACTCCATCGACGGGTCGAACTGGACCACTGCCGGCAGCTTCACCCACGCTCTGACGGTCACTTCGGCCGGTGTTGTCGCCGGGAACAGTGGTCAGGCCACGGGCTTCACCGCCCAGGTCGATTATTTCGAGAATACCGCCGATCCGATCGCGGACGAAGACGGAACGATCGTTCCCGTCAACAACGCCCCGACCGCGGGCGATGACGCGCTCGCCACCGATCAGGACATGGCCCTGTCGGTGAACGTGGCGGCCGACCTGCTGGGCAACGACAGCGACCCCGACGGCGACGCGCTCAGCTTCGACGGGTTCACCCAGCCCGCCAACGGCACCCTCACCGACAATGGCGACGGCACGCTCAGCTACACGCCCGATCCCGGCTACAATGGCGTCGACACCTTCACCTACACCGTCTCGGACGGAACTTTCACCGACACGGCGACCGTCAGCATCACGGTCAGTTCGACCACGCCCGTCAACAACGCCCCGACCGCGGGCGATGACGCGCTCGCCACCGATCAGGACATGGCCCTGTCGGTGAACGTGGCGGCCGACCTTCTGGGCAATGACAGCGACCCCGACGGCGACGCGCTCAGCTTCGACGGCTTCACCCAGCCCGCCAACGGCACCCTCACCGACAATGGCGACGGCACGCTCAGCTACACGCCCGATGCCGGCTACAATGGCGTCGACACCTTCACCTACACGGTCTCGGACGGAACTCTCACCGACACGGCGACCGTCAGCATCACGGTCAATTCGACCGAACCCCCGCCGCCGGCGAGCGATGCCGTCTCCGACGATTTTTCCGCGAAAAGCGTTCTGCCGTCCAGCATCGTCCTGACCAACGGTTCCGGCGGCGGATCTGGCGGAAGCAATGAACTTTCGTTCGCCGGGACGAACCGAGCCGTCGTGGTTGACTTGTCGGCCGGCACCTATGCGTACGCTGCGAAAATCATGCCCAGTGGCGACTCGTTGACGGTTGGTGTGGTCGACGGGTCGGGGGCGATCGAAAATCTTGAGGGCTTCCGCCTTGATCTGCTGGAAAGCGTGATTTCGGCTGGCGGCTGGATCAACTATGTCGGCGGCGCCAACAATGGCCCGGTTGACATGCTGGACACCGACAATGCTGCAGTGAGCGGCATGACCGTCCGGATAGCTGCTGGTGAGGGGCAGGCCGGAGCCGCAGATGTCTCCGAGGCCGCCGCGGCCTACAAGCCGGATATCGGCCTGATGATGCTAGGCACCAACGACATTCTTGATGCGGGCAATTTCCCGATTCTCGAAAACGGGACCGATGCGCTGTCCGCCATCATGACCAAGTATCAGAGCCTCGTGGAACAGTTCTTCGCAAACGCGGATCCTGGGGCACATCTCATAGTGTCCACGATCGCACCGCGCGTCGACCGCGGTCGAGAGGCAATCGCATCTGAATATTTCAATAAGGGCTATAGCATCGTCGGAGGAGAGGTCGTGGTGGGGGACGCAGGCAACGGGTCTTACCAACCTGGCCTTATCTCGACCATTGCCGAAATGCAGGGCACCTATTCTTCTCTCATACTCTTCGACAACCCGCATGCGGACTTTGCCGTCGCAGGCGATGCTGACTCTCTTGACCATCTCAGCATTGATGGCCTCCATTGGACACAGGACGCCTATGCCGAGTATTCCGATGCTCTCTATACGCTGCTAGAAACAGAGATCGGAATGAGCGCAGGTACGCTGGGTGGTGCCGCCCAGACTATCGCGCCCAACGTCACCGAAGTTTACGGAAGCGAATTTGCCGACCGGATCACCGGGGACGCCAATGACAATATTATCAATGGCGGAGCGGGTTCGAACCTGCTCGAAGGCGGCGCTGGAGCTGACAGTTTTATCCTTGACGGCTCTGCTTTGCAGACCGGCAGCTTCAATCGGATAGCGGATTTCAACTTCGCCGAAGGCGATATCATCGATGTTAGTGCGATCTCGGCTCAGTTCGGGCTGTCAGACGCGCAGGCACAAGCCGCCTACTCCTTTGTTGGAACCCAAGCCGGTGTGCAACTGATGCTGACGCATGGTGGAACCACGTACCACCTTGCGACACTGCTTGGTCTCAGCCTTGGTGACATCGGCTTGATTGATCCAGCTTGGCGTATCGAAGGACCATCCGGAACTTCGGCAGTTTCCGGCACGAACTCATCGAACGCCTGGCTAAGTCTCGTGACCCCCGACGGTAATCACGATGTCTGGAACACCAACAACGGCGCGCGCGCGATGCAGGCGATCGGGGACACCGATTTCCAGATCGAAACCCGGTTCCTGACCACGCCGACCGAGAAGTATCAGCTGCAGGGCTTGCTCGTCGAACAGGACGCGGACAACTGGCTGCGCTTCGACACCTATTCGGACGGCAACAGGCTCTACGCCTTCGCGGCCATCACGGTGAACGGCACTTCTTCTATGGGGTTTCGAGTGCAGATTCCCCAGGGCACGGCACCTTATCTTCGGCTCGACCGGACCGGCGACACCTGGACGATGGAATACTCCATCGACGGGTCGAACTGGACCACTGCCGGCAGCTTCACCCACGCTCTGACCGTCGCCTCGGCCGGTGTTGTCGCCGGGAACAGTGGTCAGGCCACGGGCTTCACCGCCCAGGTCGACTATTTCGAGAATACCGCCGATCCGATCGCGGATGAAGACGGAACGATCGTTCCCGTCAACAACGCCCCGACCGCGGGCGATGACGCGCTCGCCACCGATCAGGACATGGCCCTGTCGGTGAACGTGGCGACCGACCTTCTGGGCAACGACAGCGACCCCGACGGCGACGCGCTCAGCTTCGACGGGTTCACCCAGCCCGCCAATGGCACCCTCACCGACAATGGTGACGGCACGCTCAGCTACACGCCCGATGCCGGCTACAATGGCGTCGACACCTTCACCTACACCGTCTCGGACGGAACTTTCACCGACACGGCGACCGTCAGCATCACGGTCAGTTCGACCACGCCCGTCAACAACGCCCCGACCGCGGGCGATGACGCGCTCGCCACCGATCAGGACATGGCCCTGTCGGTGAACGTGGCGGCCGACCTGCTGGGCAACGACAGCGACCCCGACGGCGACGCGCTCAGCTTCGACGGGTTCACCCAGCCCGCCAACGGCACCCTCACCGACAATGGCGACGGCACGCTCAGCTACACGCCCGATCCCGGCTACAATGGCGTCGACACCTTCACCTACACCGTCTCGGACGGAACTCTCACCGACACGGCGACCGTCAACATCACGGTCAATTCGACCGAACCCCCGCCGCCGGCGAGCGATGCCGTCTCCGACGATTTTTCCAATGGCGTTCTGTCCCCGGTGTGGAGGGTTGAAGGCCCTGCGGGGACCTCCGCGAATCTGGCGACCGATGCAACCGACGCTTTCCTCGAGCTTGTGACCGCCGACGGCAATCACGATGTCTGGAACGTCAACAACGGCGCCCGCGCCATGCAGGACATCACCGACGGGGATTTCGAGATCGCGACACGGTTCCTGTCGACGCCGACGCAGAAATACCAGTTGCAGGGCCTGATCGTCGAACAGGACGACGACAACTGGATCCGTTTCGACACCTACTCGGATGGCAACAAGCTGCGGGCCTTCGTGGCCGTGACGACGGACGGCTCGTCCAGCGGTGAATTGAGCACTGTGATCCCCGGCGGCGTCGCCCCCTACCTGCGCGTCACGCGCGCCGGCGACACGTGGACGATGGAATACTCCACCGACGGATCGAACTGGACCGCGGCCGGCAGTTTCAACCACGCGATGACCGTCGCCTCGGTCGGTGTTTTCGCCGGCAACACCGGTCAGGCCACGGGCTTCACCGCGCAGATCGACTATTTCGAGAATACCGCCGACCCGATCGCGGACGAAGACGGAACAATCGTTCCCGTCAACAACGCCCCGACCGCGGCCGATGACGCGTTCGCCACCGATCAGGACATGGCCCTGTCGGTGAACGTGGCGACCGACCTTCTGGGCAACGACAGCGACCCCGACGGCGACGCGCTCAGCTTCGACGGGTTCACCCAGCCCGCCAATGGCACCCTCACCGACAATGGTGACGGCACGCTCAGCTACACGCCCGATGCCGGCTACAATGGCGTCGACACCTTCACCTACACCGTCTCGGACGGAACTTTCACCGACACGGCGACCGTCAGCATCACGGTCAGTTCGACCACGCCCGTCAACAACGCCCCGACCGCGGGCGATGACGCGCTCGCCACCGATCAGGACATGGCCCTGTCGGTGAACGTGGCGGCCGACCTGCTGGGCAACGACAGCGACCCCGACGGCGACGCGCTCAGCTTCGACGGGTTCACCCAGCCCGCCAACGGCACCCTCACCGACAATGGCGACGGCACGCTCAGCTACACGCCCGATCCCGGCTACAATGGCGTCGACACCTTCACCTACACCGTCTCGGACGGAACTCTCACCGACACGGCGACCGTCAACATCACGGTCAATTCGACCGAACCCCCGCCGCCGGCGAGCGATGCCGTCTCCGACGATTTTTCCAATGGCGTTCTGTCCCCGGTGTGGAGGGTTGAAGGCCCTGCGGGGACCTCCGCGAATCTGGCGACCGATGCAACCGACGCTTTCCTCGAGCTTGTGACCGCCGACGGCAATCACGATGTCTGGAACGTCAACAACGGCGCCCGCGCCATGCAGGACATCACCGACGGGGATTTCGAGATCGCGACACGGTTCCTGTCGACGCCGACGCAGAAATACCAGTTGCAGGGCCTGATCGTCGAACAGGACGACGACAACTGGATCCGTTTCGACACCTACTCGGATGGCAACAAGCTGCGGGCCTTCGTGGCCGTGACGACGGACGGCTCGTCCAGCGGTGAATTGAGCACTGTGATCCCCGGCGGCGTCGCCCCCTACCTGCGCGTCACGCGCGCCGGCGACACGTGGACGATGGAATACTCCACCGACGGATCGAACTGGACCGCGGCCGGCAGTTTCAACCACGCGATGACCGTCGCCTCGGTCGGTGTTTTCGCCGGCAACACCGGTCAGGCCACGGGCTTCACCGCGCAGGTCGACTATTTCGAGAATACCGCCGACCCGATCGCGGACGAAGACGGAACAATCGTTCCCGTCAACAACGCCCCGACCGCGGCCGATGACGCGTTCGCCACCGATCAGGACATGGCCCTGTCGGTGAACGTGGCGACCGACCTTCTGGGCAACGACAGCGACCCCGACGGCGACGCGCTCAGCTTCGACGGGTTCACCCAGCCCGCCAATGGCACCCTCACCGACAATGGTGACGGCACGCTCAGCTACACGCCCGATGCCGGCTACAATGGCGTCGACACCTTCACCTACACCGTCTCGGACGGAACTTTCACCGACACGGCGACCGTCAGCATCACGGTCAGTTCGACCACGCCCGTCAACAACGCCCCGACCGCGGGCGATGACGCGCTCGCCACCGATCAGGACATGGCCCTGTCGGTGAACGTGGCGGCCGACCTGCTGGGCAACGACAGCGACCCCGACGGCGACGCGCTCAGCTTCGACGGGTTCACCCAGCCCGCCAACGGCACCCTCACCGACAATGGCGACGGCACGCTCAGCTACACGCCCGATCCCGGCTACAATGGCGTCGACACCTTCACCTACACCGTCTCGGACGGAACTCTCACCGACACGGCGACCGTCAACATCACGGTCAATTCGACCGAACCCCCGCCGCCGGCGAGCGATGCCGTCTCCGACGATTTTTCCAATGGCGTTCTGTCCCCGGTGTGGAGGGTTGAAGGCCCTGCGGGGACCTCCGCGAATCTGGCGACCGATGCAACCGACGCTTTCCTCGAGCTTGTGACCGCCGACGGCAATCACGATGTCTGGAACGTCAACAACGGCGCCCGCGCCATGCAGGACATCACCGACGGGGATTTCGAGATCGCGACACGGTTCCTGTCGACGCCGACGCAGAAATACCAGTTGCAGGGCCTGATCGTCGAACAGGACGACGACAACTGGATCCGTTTCGACACCTACTCGGATGGCAACAAGCTGCGGGCCTTCGTGGCCGTGACGACGGACGGCTCGTCCAGCGGTGAATTGAGCACTGTGATCCCCGGCGGCGTCGCCCCCTACCTGCGCGTCACGCGCGCCGGCGACACGTGGACGATGGAATACTCCACCGACGGATCGAACTGGACCGCGGCCGGCAGTTTCAACCACGCGATGACCGTCGCCTCGGTCGGTGTTTTCGCCGGCAACACCGGTCAGGCCACGGGCTTCACCGCGCAGGTCGACTATTTCGAGAATACCGCCGACCCGATCGCGGACGAAGACGGAACAATCGTTCCCGTCAACAACGCCCCGACCGCGGCCGATGACGCGCTCGCCACCGATCAGGACATGGCCTTGTCCGTGAACGTGGCGGCCGACCTTCTGGGCAATGACAGCGATACCAACGGCGACGCCCTGAGCTTCGACGACTTCACCCAGCCCGCCAACGGCACCCTCACCGACAATGGCGACGGCACGCTCAGCTACACGCCCGATGCCGGATACAATGGCGTCGACACCTTCACCTACACGGTCTCGGACGGAACTTTCACCGACACGGCAACGGTCAGCATCACGGTCGGCAACCCCATAAACGTCTGGTACGGCTTGCAGCAATATTTCGGCTCCTTGGGAGAAGCTCAGGAGTGGATCAATATTCTTGGGAACGTCGCGGGGGACGTCATCTCACTTACGTACTCGTTGAACGGTGGCGCGGCTCGAAACCTCTCGGTCGGAGCAGACACACGGCGTCTGCAAAACGAGGGCGACTTCAATATCGACCTTGCCTATTCTGAACTCGACGGTTCCGACGCGGACGACATTATTACAATTTCGGCACAGCTGGCATCTGGCGAAATCGCGACGCGCGACGTTGTGGTTGAGTATGAGACCGGAGCGGTATGGGATGCAAACTATAGCATCGACTGGAGTACGGTTAATAACATCCAAGATGTCGCGCAGATTGTCGATGGCACGTGGGACGTTGTGGATGGTGGACTTCGTCCCGTGGATCTTGGATATGACCGTTTGGTCGTGGTCGGAGATCAGTCGTGGGACAATTACGAACTGAGCATGACAGTGACGACCCATGATCTACTCAACATGGATCCGAACGGTCGTGACGGAGGGGGCTTTGCCATCGGCATGCTCTGGGACGGGCACACCGACACCCCCATCCAAAACTTCCAGCCAAAGTCCGGATGGGAACCAGGCGCAGCCTTCTTCTACACCGACAGCAATTCTGACGGCGTCGGAAAGTTCCAGCTGCATCCAAGCAAGAATTTCTTCAGCACGCTGGACTCTCAGAGCTATGCGTTGGAAGAGGGGGCTACCTACGAATTGAGGGTGCGCGTCGAACAAACCGGCCTTTACGACCGCACGTACAGCATGAAAGTTTGGGAAGAGGGCGAGAGCGAGCCTACAGGATGGACCTTGCAGGGTACGCAAGCTTTCTCGATCGAGGAGGCTCCTGCAACTGGCTCAATCTACCTGAATGCGCATTATTTCGATGTGGCATTCAACAACTTGAGCGTTACCGAAATCACTGGAAGCGATATTGTTCAGGGTACAATCGGGAACGACTTGCTCTCCGCCGTAAATACTGAAGATGCGCAACCTGGTTTTAATGAGATCGATGTTTTTGTCGGCAATGAAGGTGCCGATGTCTTCGTGTTCGGCGACACAAACGGCGCTTACTACAATGATGGAATTGGCAACAACTCTGGCCGTGCTGACTACGGCTTCGTCTGGGACTTCACACCTGGAGCCGACAAGATCCAGCTAGCCGGTTCTGCCGAAGATTATGTTCTGGCAGAGGACACCGTCGACCTTGCGGCCGGCACGAGCATCTGGCTGGCCGGATCAGGCGGTGCCGAAGATGAATTGATCGGGCTTCTTAACGGTGTGTACGGATTTAATTTGGAAGATGAGCACTTTATCTACACCGACACTCTCATAGGGTGATGCAAGACTGCAGGCTCAGCCAGCATTTTTGTAATCTGAAGTGGTTGAGACTGTGCTTGCCGCCATCAAGGACAAGGTATTTTCACGCGACGCAGCATATTGCGCTATTATAATCACTCCCGGCACCATCCCTGTTTTTGGAAAGTTCGATCAAACTGGAATTCTCATAAAACGTATTTGGAAACCGACAGCGTTTAGATCGAGGCCTTTCAGCTTAATTTTATGAATTGATAGAAAGAAATTCTATAGTGAGACATTACATCCAAAAGTTGAACAAATATTAAGACGTGAGCTAGCCGAGATTGCCATTTATCTGTCATAATTTAAGCGGGTTGCCGGTTTAAACGCGGCTGCGAGACGAGCGAGCGGTGGCGTCGAAACGGGACTACATTTGGAGTTATCAGCGTGAAAATTGCAATTCTTGCAGGGGGCAAAGGCACGCGCCTTGCCGAAGAAACAGTAATTCGCCCGAAGCCCATGGTCGAGATTGGCGGCAAGCCGATCTTGTGGCACATCATGATGATTTACTCTCATTATGGGTATAACGATTTTTCGGTCGCGCTCGGGTACAAGGGCGACTACATCAAACGATACTTTGCCGAGTACGGCACGTTGTCCGGCAATCTTACGGTCAACCTGGGACAACCGGAGCCGGTCGTTCGGCACGAACAACAACATGCGCCGTGGTCCGTCGATCTTATCGAAACCGGTGACGAGACTCTGACGGGAGGGCGCGTGAAGCGATTGAGACCCTTTCTTGGGGATGGCACCTTCATGCTGACATGGGGCGATGGAGTTGCAGATGTCGATCTGAACAAGCTTCTCGCGTTTCATCGCAGTCACGGCAAGCTCGCGACGATCACAGCTGTGCGTCCCCCGGCCCGTTACGGCCACATGCGCTTCGACGGTGACGCCGTGACCGCTTTCGAAGAAAAACCGCAGACTGCCGAAGGCTGGATCAATGGAGCGTTTTTCGTGCTGGAGCCCGAAGTTTTTGATTATATCGAGGGCGATATGGTCATGTTCGAACATGCGCCCTTGGAAAACCTTGCCAAGGACGGCCAACTGATGGCCTTCCGGCATGACGGTTTCTGGGCCGCTATGGATACTCTTAGAGACAAGCACACTTTGCAGAAGCTTTGGGACTCAGGGGACCGTCCTTGGGCGGTATGGGAGAAATAGTTATGCGTATACTGGTTACAGGACACCGAGGATATATCGGCACCGTACTGACTCCTATGCTCGAAGCAGAAGGTCACGAGGTCACGGGGGTCGACAGCGACCTTTATGAGCGGTGTACCTTTGCTCCAGGCGGCGCGATGCCGGTGGTTCGCACCATTCTGAAAGATATCAGGGAGATCGAGGTTGCGGATCTGCTTGGGTTCGACGCTGTTCTGCATCTTGCAGCCTTGTCAAACGATCCGCTAGGAGATTTTCGTCCTCAGACCACCTACGACATCAACTACGAAGGCACCATGAACGTCGCCCGCGCGGCCAAGGCCGCTGGCGTGCAACGCTTCGTCTTTTCCTCTTCGTGTTCGAATTACGGTGCAAGCGGTGCCGATTTCATTGATGAAACGGGCGCCTTCAATCCGGTAACACCCTATGGCGAGAGCAAGGTGAAGTCCGAACTGGCCCTAACAGAAATGGCGGACGAAAATTTTTGCCCGACTTTCTTGCGCTCTGCCACGGCCTATGGCGTCAGCCCTCGCATCCGTTTCGATCTGGTGTTGAACAACCTGGTCGCATGGGCGGTTACAACTGGCCAGATACATATGAAATCGGATGGAACGCCCTGGCGCCCCATTGCCCATATCGAAGACATTTCGCGAGCTTTCGTTGCAGCTTTGAAAGCCCCGACAGATGCCATCCGGAACGAAGCCTTCAACGTGGGCGTGACGGAACACAACTATCAGATCCGAGAACTGGCAGAGATTGTCTCCGAGATTGTGCCGGGCTGCGAAGTCAGCTTCGCCGAGGGCGCGGGTCCGGACAAGCGCTCGTACCGTGTCAATTGCGACAAGATTCAAAGGGTACTGCCGGATTTCAAGCCGCAGTGGGATGCCCGGAAAGGCGCACAATCGCTCTACGAGGCCTATAAGGCACAGAACCTCACACTCAAGGAATTCGAAGGGCCCCGGTATCAAAGGATCGGACATATCAAGAAGCTGATTGCAGACAACATCATCGATGAATCACTTCAGCACACCCCACCAGAGCGAAAAGCAAGGTCCGAAGTGAAATCCGACTCCCCGTCTTCCGAATTTATTTCGGACAGCGCACAGGTCGAATGTATCTCGTGCCGGCACAAAGGGCTTGAGCCGATCCTCGACTTGGGTCTGATGCCTCGGTCCGATGGCCTGCTTGATCAGTCGTTGCTTGATAACAAGGAAACCCTGGTACCGCTTCGCCTTGGATACTGCCCCGGCTGCACGTTGGTCCAACTTCTGGAGACACGCCCCGCCGAAGAAATGTTCGGAGATGACTATCTTTATTTTTCGTCCTTTTCCGAGGACCTTCTGAAACACTCGCGCGAAAATGCTCTGGAACTGATTGAGGCCCGCGGTCTGACCAAAGACAGCCTGGTCGTCGAGATAGCATCTAATGACGGTTATATGCTTCAGAACTTCAAGGAGAAGGGCATTGGTGTGCTTGGCGTCGACCCGGCCAAGCAACCCGCAACGGCAGCCCAAGAAAAAGGCATCGAGACCGTTGTCGACTTCTTCGGCACGCGCGTGGCCAGGTCATTGCGCGCGGAAGGAAAGCGCGCCGACGTGATTATTGCCAACAACGTGGTGGCCCACGTCGCCGATCAGAACGATCTGGTCGCAGGCTTCGTAGAGTTGCTGAGTGATAACGGACAGGTCGTGGTCGAATTTCCCTACGTCCGCGACATGATCGATTTTATCGAGTTCGATACGATCTATCATGAGCATCTGTGCTACTTTTCCGTTGGCTCGGCGCGCACATTGTTTGCGCGCCAAGGATTGTATCTCAACGATGTCCGGCGCCTGCCGATCCACGGCGGATCTCTACGGCTTTATTTCGGCAAGCAGGAAAACCCGTCCAAGGCGGTCACGGATATTCTGGCTGAAGAACATGAGCTGGGTCTCGATACGTTTGGGTACTATGAGACTTTCGGGGAACGCGTTCGCAAGTTCCGCGAGGATGCCCGCAAGCTCGTTGGCGATCTGAAGTCGCAGGGAAAACGTATCGTGGCTTATGGAGCGGCCGCCAAGGGCACGATCATGCTCAACTTCCTCGACCTCGACGATCGTTCGATCGAATATGCCGTCGACAAGAACACGCACAAGCAAGGTAAATACATGCCAGGTGTTCGTGTGCGGATCGACAACCCGGAAAAACTAAAGACGGACCGGCCTGATTATGTGATGATCCTTCCCTGGAACTTTCGTGACGAGATCATTCGGCAGCAGCAAGACTTTCTTAAGTCGGGTGGAAAGTTCGTGGTTCTGATCCCGAACCTCGAAGTTGTCGAAGGCTGAAATACCGGAACCGATAAAATGATTGATACGAAGCCCTGCCCCGCCTGCGGTGGACAGCACTTGAGCGAGATTTACCGGCTCAATTCGATTCCTGTGCAAAGTTGTATCTTGCTGGAAACGCGCGATGAGGCCATCAACTTTCCTCACCATCAGTTGGTGCTGAAATTCTGCGACGACTGCGGTCTTGTGTTCAATGCCGACTTTGACCTCGATCTGGTTGATTACGCCTCGACCACCGAGGAAAGTCAGCATTTCTCCGGCACGTTCAACCGCTTTGCCTGCGAGTTGGTCGCAGAAATCGCCTCGATGTACGATCTCGATGGGAAACAAACCCTGGAAATTGGCTGCGGCAAGGGTGACTTTCTCAGCGAACTGGTGAAGCAGACAAATACGATCGGGCTGGGCGTCGACCCCGGTTTCATTCCTGAACGATTGAAGACGGGAAATGGCCAGGACATTACGTTCCAGCGCGAGTATTTCGACCCCGAAACGATCAAGGCCTCTCCGGATTTCGTCGTCTGTCGTCACACGCTGGAACACATCCCGGAAGTCGGGCAGTTCATCCGTGACGTAGCAACCGTAATCGACGGTCGCCGTGACGTCGGAATCTTTTTTGAAACGCCTGATGTGCGCCGAGTACTGGCCGAAGGCGCGTTTTGGGACATATATTTCGAGCATTGCTCGTACTTCACGCTTGGCTCACATGCCCGCCTGTTTCGGCGTGAAGGGATGGACGTGACAAAGCTGTATCTGGCGTATGACGACCAGTATATCATCCAGTATGCACAACCCGCTTCAGATGGCAGCCTACTGGCCGAGGAAAATGATCTGGAAGAAGTTCGCACGCTTGCGGCAGCGTTTCCTGACAAAGTTGCAAAGTCGCGTGCCTACTGGAAGGATTTCGTATGCTCCCGGCATGAGGCCGGCAAAAGGGTCGCTATCTGGGGTGGCGGATCCAAGGGCGTTTCCTTTCTTACGACTAACGGCCTTGGTCGCGAGGTCGCCAATGTGATCGATATCAACACGTTCAAGCAGGGCAAGTTTCTGCCTGGCACGGGGCACCAAGTCTGCGCCCCAGAAGCTCTGAAAGACAATCCGCCGGACACGGTGATTGTAATGAACCCGATCTATCTGCCTGAGATCGGTGCACAACTTCAGGCGATGGGACTTGATGTGGAACTGGTGGCTGTATGAAGGGAAAGCTCTCGACTCACTGTCCGCTTTGCGAAGGCACTTCGTTGCAGCCCGTGTTCGCACTCCATGCCGTTCCGGTGATCTGCAATCAGCTTTGGCCCGATATCGACACGGCCAAAGCCGCCCCAGCTGGCGATGTCGATCTGAAAATCTGTGATGACTGCGCATTGGCCTTCAATGCGGCGTTTGACCCGGCGCGTATGGTTTACGCGCCGGGATACGAGAACGCTTTGCACTTTTCGCCGAAATTTCAGGCCTTTGCGCAAGAGCTGGCGGCCGAACTCGTGAAACGACACAATCTGGTTGGGAAACATGTGATCGAAATTGGGTGCGGCGATGGCTATATGCTGGATCTGATGAAGCAGAATGGTGTACGAACAGCAGCCGGTTTCGACCCGTCAATGGAGGGCAAGGACTCTCCCTATACATCGCGCGAAGGCGTCGAGATCATCCCGGAATACTTCAGATCCGATCAACTCGATCGACCTTTCGACGCCATTTTGTGCCGCCATGTTCTGGAACATCTGGATGCGCCAGTTCCCTTGATGCGCGATATTCGCCGCGCAATCGGCGACAGGGACGTGCCTATTTACTTCGAGGTTCCCAACGCAGGCTGGATGTTCGATGCCGTTTCAATGTGGGACGTGATCTACGAGCATGTCGGATATTGGAGTGCCGCTTCCATTACAACGCTGTTCCGTCGGACCGGGTTCGAACCCATTTCAGTCCGCTCCGCCTATGGCGGCCAATTTCTCATGGTCGAAGCCAAACCTGCTTCGATTGAGGCCGATTACATTTCGCCGGACGCTGAAACACTTCGCAAATCCGCCGACTTTTTCGCTAATGCGGCCAACGCCGAACTGGAAAAATGGCGCACACGCATCGCCGACTTGGACGCGAAAGTCGTAATCTGGGGCGCAGGTTCCAAAGGCATAACATTCGCGAACTCCTTGGGGAACGCTTGCGACTCGTTAATTGCCTTTGTCGATCTCAACCCTCGCAAACATGGATTGGTAGCCCCCGGCGTCGCGCTGCCGGTTGTGTCTCCGGAGGCACTGATGGACCTTAAGCCTGACTTGGTGCTGATTTCCAATAATCTCTACGAAGCGGAAATCCGAAAACAGGTCAATGGCATGGGCCTGAATCCATCTTTTGGCGTGATTGCCGGATAAAAAAGTTGGTAGATCACAAGAATATCACCGTATCCAAAGGTCTTGTGGTGGTTAACTCAGCCAGTTCCGTCCTGGCCAAGATCATCAACATGACGGTGCTGCTATGGGTGTACCAGTACCTGCTGAAACGTATTCCGGCCGAAGAATTCGCAGTTCTTCCGGTTGTCACCGCAGTCATGGTATTTGCGCCGCTGTTTTTCTCGTTCTTCTCAAGCGGGGTCAGCAGATACGTCGTCGAGGCTTATGCCAAGGGTGATTTCGAGCGTGTCACCCGGATCGTGTCTTCGATCTTTGTGCCTGTGACGCTTTGCGCGTGCGTTTTCCTTCTGGTCGGGATGCTCTTTGCCTTCAACATCGAAAAAGTTCTGAACATTGCGCCTCAGATGGTTGAAAGCGCCAGGATAATGATGGCGCTCCTCGTGGTGAGTTTCGCATTCCAGATGTTGGCCCTTCCGTTCATCTCCGGTTTTCACATCAAGCAGCGTTTCGTAGAGCTAAATTATCTGGGTATCGGCCGCGATCTCGTTCGAATTGCGCTGATCTTCTCGCTATTGATCGGAATCGGCCCACAGGTCATCTGGGTCGTAGTCGCTACGTTTGTCTCGGAAATGATCTACACAATCGTGACGGTGACCCGATCTCGAATGATGATCGCAGAGTTGCGATTTCGCCGGGCGTTCTTTGAAAAGTCCCAGGCTTTGGAAATCGCTGGGTTTGGTGTCTGGACAACACTCGGGCGGCTTGGCGGCATTATGTATACTAACGCCGCTACGATTGTCCTGAACATCCATGGGACTGCTGTGGACGTCACCAGCTACCACATCGGCTCCACGTTTTATCGGCAACTCGAAAGTATGATCGGGCTGGCGTCCCAGCCTCTGCAGCCCGTGATGACGGCCATGCATGCCCTGGAGGATCGCCAACGCCTCGGCCGGACGGTATTCCGCGGAGGGCGCTATGCAATCTGGGTTGCGATGTCCGTCGCCACGCCACTTGTGATCTTTGCCGATACCTTCATAGAACTTTACCTTGGCTCGGATTACTCGTCGGCCTCGATGGTAATCATCATCTTCATGATCATCTTCCCGTTCACGCAACCTACGGCACTCCTCGCCATGACCGCCATAGCGATGGCCAGGGTTCGAGAGTTTTTTCTGCCTGCATTTCTGTTTCAAGCCGCAGGGCTGGGTTTGATGATCTTGTTCACGACACAGACTGATCTCGGCGCCATCGGTGTTACCCTGTCATTGACGATTATTACAGTCATGTCTCAATTGCTGTACTACTGGCCTTTCTGCCTCAAGGTGACGGATTCTTCCTTCACGGACTTCGTGTCGCAAGTTCTGATCCCCGGGTATAGCCCCGCGATCGGTGCGAGCTTCATCTGGCTGGCCTTGAAATTCACCGTTCTCCCTCAGAGCTGGCTCGTGCTGGCGCTATGTGCAGCGGTCGGGATGATCGTATATCTTATCGTTCTCTTCGGCTTTTGTTTGAATCAAAATGAGAAAAGGGACCTGCGCTTGATCCTGTCAAAGGTCAGAGTATTGAAGGCAACAGACCCGGGAGGCAGCAAATCGTAAAGCAGCGATGAGAGCAACTTGACCGGAAGGGTCAATCATTAGCTCGCCGAAATCTCATGCAGCAATCCGATGCAGGCAATGAATATATGTCCATAGGCCAAACCGCAGATATGAACAGCCCAGCCCTGGCGCGCGTCGCCAAGGGTGATCTCTGTGCCGGGTGCGGTGCATGCGCGGCGCTGGCTCCAGGTAAAGTATCGATGACAGAGGTCGCGCCGGGGTTCTTGCGTCCACGCCAGTCCGATCCACTGAGCGCGGAAGAAGAGGAAGGGATCAACGCTGTCTGCCCGGGTCTCAGCCAAACGGTTGAGGCCAGGGAACGTTTGAACCCGGTACTTTGGGGGCCTTATCTAGAGGTAATGACAGGCCACGCCACCGAAGAGGCCATCCGCTTCGCCGGCGCCTCGGGAGGTGGCCTATCGGCGATGCTGGTACATCTTGTCGAAAGTGGGTTCGTGGATGCGGTGCTGCAAACCACGGCATCAACGGACCTGCCGATTGGCAACGCCCCTGTCGTATCCACGACCCGGCAGAACATCACAGCCGCGGCAGGATCGCGCTATGCTCCTTCCGCGCCGGTCGAGGGGATAAACGCGCAGGTCGCGACAAACAAAGCTAAAGGAACACGCTACGCGTTCGTCGGAAAACCCTGCGACGCAGCCGCTATGCGTGAAATGTGCCGACGCGACAACGAGATCGCCGCCACGTTTCCTGTAATACTATCGTTTTTCTGCGCAGGCGTTCCGTCTCATAAGGGCGGCAGAGAAGTCTTGGGCAAACTCGGCACCACTTTGCAGGAAACCTCTGTTTTCCGCTTTCGCGGAAACGGATGGCCCGGTCGCGCCACGGCGATTGCGCGTGACGGCACCGAGCGGTCAATGAGCTATCACGACAGTTGGGGCGGTGTGCTTTCGCGCCATGTGCAGATGCGCTGCAAGCTATGTGCAGACGGCACCGGTACGGCAGCCGACATCGTCTGTGCAGATGCTTGGGAAAGCGACGCGGCCGGATATCCTCTGTTCGAAGAAGCGCCCGGCGTCAGCCTGATGATGGCGCGGACGAAGCTTGGCAAGCGGTTGATCGCGGAAGCCCGCGAGGCGGGACTGATCGAGACACAGGACTATGATATCTCTGACCTCGCTTCCATACAGGTTGGTCAACGGGACCGTCGCCGCGCATTGCTGGCTCGCTTGATGGGTCGGCTCATCTCCGGCAGGCCCATCCCGAAGTACCAGGGATTGCAGATCGTCGCCGCATCACGACAGAACTCCTTCAAGAGCAACCTCAAAAACTTTCTGGGAACCCTGCGTCGCACGGTGTGGCCCAAGACGCCCTAAACAAGAAGGACATCACCTATCCAACGCCCGTTTCAGATCTGCTTAATTCTGCATTCGACCCGCTCTGACAACCTTGGCGTGGGAGCATTAACCGTCTCCGAGATCGAGATCATCCGCGATATATCACGTGAGATTGGCCATGACATCCAGATCACCGCCCTGGACTGGAAAGATGCACGTGACAGCTACGTCACCGGATCCGATGTGACGGTACGCGATCTGGACGGAAAGTTCATGTTGAACCCGCGAGGGTTCTTCGCTGCCGCCAAGCGCGCAGACCTAATGATCGACATAGGCGGCGGCGACAGTTTCACTGACATCTACGGCGGTCGACGATTGCGCCGTATGTTCATTCTGAAATTTCTTACCCACTTCGCAGGTACTCCCTTGGTGCTCGCCCCACAGACTTTCGGACCTTTCAACAAGGGCTGGACCAAGATTCTGGCACGTACCTCCTTGCGACTGTCGCAGTTGGTTGCCAGCCGAGATCAGATTTCAACGATAACGGCCCACAATCTGGGACGGGCAGACGTCATCGAAGCTTGTGACGTGGCCATGCGCCTGCCCTATAAACCGCGCGAAACAAAAAAAGATGGCCGCGTCAGGGTCGGCATCAATGTATCAGGCCTGCTGATGGGCGGCGGTTACACCGGAAAAAACGAGTTTGGCCTTCAAATGAATTACCCGGCCATGATCAAGAACCTGATTGCGTATTTCCAATCTCACGAGGACGGTTGCGAGGTTCATTTGGTTCCCCACGTCATTGTGCGCTCCGGGCCCATGGTGAGCGAGGATGACTTCAGCGCAAGTCAGAAACTGCACGAAGAGTTTCCCGGTACAGTCTTGGCGCCAGCATTCAACTCGCCGTCCGAGGCCAAAAGCTATATTTCCGGCATGGATTTTTTCATGGGCGCTAGAATGCACGCCTGCATTGCGGCATTCTCTTCAGGCGTCCCGGTGATACCGATGGCATACAGCCGCAAGTTCGCAGGATTGTTTGGCACCATCGGGTATGATCGTACCGTCGATTGCACGACCCAGTCAGCCGAAGCGATTCGGGCCGCCGTTCTGCAGGGATATGCCGAACGAGATGAATTACAGCGTGAAGCGGCCCAGGCTTTCGCGCTGGGTCAGGAAAAACTGAAGGGTTACGAGAATGCCCTTCGCGAGCTCATTGCAGGTATCATCGCAAAGAAAAGGATCTAGAGGAAAGCACAAGTCTCCTTCAAACCCCTGTCGTCATGACCATTCAATGTCGCGGTTGCTCTTCGCGCGGTATGATCATGGGATCAACTTGCGGATCCCGCTACGCGCCAATCGAATCGCATTGGACGGTCGCAGTCGCAAGCTCTGCAAAAGCAGAGATCGGCCGGCTTTTTTCTTTCCGCATCGATAGAGGGCTGCCCCGAGCAAAAACAAGAAAGAGCCAAGTTCCTGTGGGTACTTCTCAAAGACTTTTCTGTTCTTTTGAAGAATTCGTATATAGCCCTTTGCGTTTTTCGACGCCTGCGTCGAGATGCTATCAGGAGATATCATTGCAAGAACGAAGGGTTCGGCGGTCTCAAGTATAAGCTTATGCTGCGAAAGGCGTATCACGAACTCCCAATCTTCATTTGCCTTTGCAAGCGGGTCAAACCAAGCTGTTTCAGGCATACAGTCGCGTCGAAACAGCGCGTTCTGCAGGCTGACCCGGCAATCCAGAAGACTGCGTTTCAATTGATCTTCTTCCAACGTCATTGGCTTGGAGGGATCAGGAGCACAGGTCACACGACCCGGACCGTAAACTCGCGCGGCATCTCTTCCATAAAGTATCTTCAGGCCGGTGACGGCTCCGACATTCGGCGATTGGCTTTCGAGCAGTTGCACCTGCTTGGCCAGTTTTCCGGGCAACCAGATATCGTCGCTATCCTGAAAGGCAATGTAACGTCCACAAGCCTTCGCCAGACCAGCATTGCGTGCCGCAGCAGCGCCTTCATTTTGCTCAAGCCGGCAGTAACGAATTCGCGGATCGCCGAATTCTGAAACAATCTCCGCGATATTATCTGTGGAAGCATCGTCGACCACAATCAACTCGAGGTCTTGGAATGATTGATCAAGCACGCTGCGCATTGCCCCGGGTAGGCTGTGTGCTCTATTGTATGTCGGAAGTATCACTGAAACGCTCGGGTTCATGGTAGCCTTTCAACGCAACATGACTCAATTGTGCAATGCAGTGGGTAATCTCGTGCGCAGAAGGGAAATGCGCGCGATCCAAGGCACAGGACGAACGGGATCAACTTGTAGGCCCTTTTTCAGTAACGTTGAATAATTTCAGGACGTAACGTTGATGTCGAGTGCAGAAAAAGCCACATCCGGAAATTTTTCGGCAAATGATTCAACGAGAGCTCAGATCCAAACACAAAGGCTAAGCGTCCTCGTGCCAATATTCCTCATATCATTGGTCATTCCCTTTATCATAAACATCGGCCCACTTCGTCTTTCGGTCTATCGCATTGTCCTGATAATTGTGTTTTTGCCAGTTCTGTTCGCTTGGCTAAGTGGGCGCGCCGGTCGCATCAGGGTCGCAGACATTTCGCTAGCACTCTTATGCACTTGGTCGACAATCAGTTTTATCGCCATTCACGGCGCTGAAGGTATTCAGGCCGGAGGGATCATATTCATCGAAACCGTAGGAGCGTATCTCGTCGCGCGAACCCATATCCGGTCCGCGTCGGATTTCCGCGCCATGGTAAAGATACTCCTGCTGATCGTACTTTTTTTCCTGCCGTTCGCTCTTTTCGAAGCATTGACCGGTCGTAACATTCTGCTTGAAATAATGAACAACATTTGGGGGTCTTACCCGCGTGTCGCAAAAGATCCGCGGTGGGGCTTGGATCGAGTACAGGCGACTTTTGAACACCCTATCCTGTTTGGCGTTTTCTGCAGCAGCGCAATCGCTCTTACATTTCTTGTGATTGGGTATGGGAAGTCCCTCCTTAACAGGATCGGAAGTACCTTTCTGGTCCTATTGACAGCTGGTCTTTGCCTGTCGGCCGGTCCGATGACTGCAATGACAGCACAACTCCTTCTTATTGGCTGGAACTGGGTTTTCAAGTCAGTCGCATCGCGGTGGAAGATCCTTGCGGTTTTGGTCGCTGCAGCTTGGATTTTTCTCGAGGTTGCAGCCACCCGATCTCCTGCACAGATCTTTATCTCCTATTTTTCATTCAATTCGTTCAGCGCTTACATGCGTCTCCATATCTGGAACTTTGGGACCGCTTCAATCTTGGAGCACCCATGGATCGGTATAGGTTTCAATGACTGGGAACGCCCGTTTTGGATGAGTCCAAGTATCGATATGTTCTGGATCGTTTCAGGCGTCCGTCACGGCCTGCCAGCCACTTTCTTTACCTTTCTAGCGTTCTTTACAGTGGTTATACCGTTGATATTCCGCAAGGGGCTGGACGAAACCCAATCCATGTATCGATTGGGCATACTGTTCTGTCTGGCCTCGTTTTTCCTTGCGGGCTGGACTGTGCATTACTGGAATGCGACCTATGTCCTTTTCAGTTTCCTTCTTGGCAGTGGTCTTTGGTTGCTCGATGCCGAACCGGCAGGTGAGGAAACTCCAACAACAGAAGAAAAACCGCGTGGTACAGGCTACCGACGTGCAAGCAACAACGATTTGCCGACGACCCGTTTCGAGCATCGCCACAAGTAGGAAGTTTCGACCTATCTGTGGGCTTATCTACTCTGCCCCCAGCGTCCAAAGGCAAGCACCGCAGCGTCGGGAGCGATGCGGTCAGCGACCTCGCGCGGCGGAGGCAGCTGATGCAACCCCCGAACGGCTCCGGCCGCTGGTCGCCCGCCGCCCGCCAAGAGCAGCTTGAAGATTTGCAGCATCGAATATACGTATGCCGCGGGCAACATCGGCCACGCAAAACGCGCAACAAAGCGCATCCGATTACGGAAATTAAAGTAGTTCGCAAATGCCGAACCTAGCCGCGTGATCGATCCGGAACCGATAGTCGTACCGCCGTGATGGTGGACCACTGCCTCCGGACAGGTGACAAGCGGGAGCGCACCCCGGCGGAAAGCCCAGTCGACCTCTTCGTAATAGAGGAAATAGTCCTCCTGAAGCAGTCCGGCAGCTTGGATGAAAGCTCGCGATGCAACTACGTTGGCGCCTGACAGGAAATCAAGGCTTTCGGCGGCGGGCGGCGTGGCCTCTGCCGGAAGTAGTCCCTGGTTGACGTTGTAACAGACACCGCCGGTCCAGCGCCGAATACGTCCGCCATCCGACTGCACGTATCCAGGCGGTTCAAGATACTGGGTACGCCCACCCATAAGAGCGAAAGGACCGGCCTCCTCAGCATGGCGGACATAGGCTGCGGCCGTTCCGGGCTCGACCACGCTATCTGGATTCAATACCCAGAAAAGCCCGATTTCCGGGCGCGACAAGAACCACGTAAGACCGACATTAACACCGCCGGCGAAACCAAGATTGGACGGAACTCGAAGCAAAGTAAGCCACGGCAGATCTCCGTCCACCGGCGCTCGCGCGCCCGCTTCGGTTTCGGAAAAGCTCACCCCTCGGCGTTTCGCCCACTGAACAACCAGCGCCGCGCTTTCGTCCGGCGAAGCGTTGTCGCACACGGCGACGCGAAGCGACGCGCCGCTCGAGGCAAGCAGGCTATCGAGACAGGCTTCGATGATATCTTCGGAGCAGTAGGTCACGACAATAACCGATATGGGAGTCTTCGCCGTCTCCGTGGTTTCGTCCTGCTCTTGCATAAGTCTTTGCTCCTAGAAAAGAAAAACCGCGGTTCTCGCCGCTAAACTCTTTGGAGGATGGCGGCTTCACCAAGCAAGGGCAAGGTTGATCTATTGTGTCACACCGGTAAGTGGTTCGATCGTATAGCTTGCATGAAAACCATGCTCAATATGGTCTTGCAGCAAACGCCATTGCATTGATAGCGGACTATGAAATAACTTCTCGCTCAAACTAGATTACAGTTTTCGACACTTAATATTCAGCAAAGGAACACCAGCATGCCATCCAGCCCGACGGTTATGGTAGTCGCTTCGGCCGGCGGGCACTGGGTGCAACTGATGCGGATGCGCAATGCATGGAATGGGTTGAATGTCATTTATGTCAGTACAGAGATTGGCCTTTCGGAAATCGTTAAAACGATGTCCCGGAACGAAGGAAACCCCGAGCCGGAATTCGCAGCTGTGACGGATGCCAACCTATCCGGGAAGCTGCGCCTTTTCCGGCAGTTATTCGAAGTATTCTTCCTTGTTGTGCGACACCGGCCGGATGTGGTTATTACCACAGGCGCCGCCCCTGGATATTTCGCGTTGAGATTTGGCAAGCTGTTCGGTGCACGAACTGTCTGGATCGACAGCATGGCAAATGGTGAAACTCTGTCGAAATCAGGTTCGGAGGCGCGTAAGTACGCCGACCTGTGGCTCACGCAATGGGAGCATCTGGCACGTCCAGAGGGGCCGCATTTCATGGGCGCTGTGCTGTGATCTTTCTGACAACCGGAACGCAGCTTCCCTTCGACAGATTGGTGAGAGCATTGGATGAATGGGCGGACGAAGCCAAACCACCTTTCAAAACAGTCGGCCAGGTTCTGCCCTCGAACGATCCTTACATTGCTCGCAACTTCAAGACGAAGGCGCGCCTCACACCGATCGAATACGCCGAAACGTTCGCCAATGCCAAACTCATCGTGTCGCATGCCGGCATGGGCACAATTCTCACTGCCCTGACCGAGGGAAAACAGATCTGCGTCATGCCGCGGCAGGCCAAATTTGGTGAGCACAGGAACGACCATCAGCTTGCCACCGTAGAACGACTGGAAGATCATCCAGGCCTGTTCAAAGCCCGTAACGAGGTTGATCTAGCCGGATGTCTGGATGCGGCACTGCGGGCTGCGGACTCCGCAAACGCTGCCATGATCTCTCCGTTTGCCGCGCCGGAATTCACAGATCAGCTTCGACAGTTCATTCTGTCAGACTAAAAAAACTAGTTACCCTAGGCGGCGCGCTTTCGCACCCACCAACCACCGGCCCAACCTGCCAGGAACCCTCCGAGATGCGTTTCCCATGCAAGGTTGCCACCCATGGCCCAATACATCACGATGTTCAGCATCACGAGCAGGCCGATCACCCGCAGCACTGGCCCCATACCTTCCCGCGCCAGGCGGCGAGCGGAATATTCCCAACTCGTCAGCACTCCGGCAAGACCGAAGAGCGCGCCGGACGCCCCGACCATCGGTTGCACCGCGTCGGAAAGCAACGCGAACCCCAAGGCACCCCCCAGTAGCGACAGCGCGTAGAGCGCTGCAAACCGCCATTGCCCGACGCTTTCGATGACTAGGCGCCCTAGGGAAACCAGCGTGATCATGTTGACCAGAAGATGCAGGAACCCACCATGCAGAAACCCGTAAGTAACAACCATCGTCGTCGGTTGGGCGCCATAGTTGGGCTGCCAATTCCCCAGAAGCCCCTGCCAGAACCCGCCATATTGATAGGCCAGAGCCCGCCAGCGCGGTGAGCCCCAGAGCGCGTGATCCGAGCCCTGAAGGACAAGTTCACAGAGGGTACAGGCCAGTAAAATGAAGACAAGTACGCTTGAGGTGGCAGCCGCACGCAACGCCGCTGAGAACCGGTATTCCATCATTCGTTAATGCGCCTGCGAGAAGGAAAACTCAAGTCGGATACTGGCTGATCCATGCTCCGGTTGATCTCGCTATTGGCCACCTCATTCCCCGGGCACAAACCTTGGCAGCTTAGGCAGGCTTTCCCGCATCAAGTGTTTCAGACGCGCGTCTGCCATACCTTCCGGCTCATCTTCCAAGATCGGAGTGATATAGCGCACGATCGCGCCGTCCGTGCGGTCGATCATCAGGCTGTCATAGACGACACTCATCTTCGCCTTGAAGTCGTTGGTCATGCGTTTGCCGCGCTGTTCGAACCAGTAGTACACAAGTTGCTGAGACAACCCTTTCTGGATGATGGCCCGGTTGACCGGGAAGCTGCCGTATCCTGTGCCTTCCATCTCGACGGTGATGGTCTCGAAACGGTAGATCTCCCAGCCGCCGGCAGGCAGGCAGACTTCGGGCGAATGGATGCCACTGCCTTCGGTCTGCTTGTCGTAGAAGGCCATGAAAAGTTCAACCGGGGCGTTTTCTTCCGGGTGGCGATACGAGGCGGCGAGATAGTCTTTGGCGGCAAGGACTTCTTCGATATCCGGCTGCAACATCGAAAATGTACCCGACCACTCGCCCAGTTGCCGAGGGTACAGCGTGAAGGGGTCACGGTCTACCGGTGTTGGTTCCTTGCCTTGCTGCAGGACCCACACCGCCGAGACTGCGAGCGTCAGAAGCGCCCCGGCGATCAGCCCTCGCGAGGCGCGAATCCCGATAATGCGACCGGCAATTGCGGTGAAACCTGTCGTGTCCAAGTCGATCGCTTCGGAAAGGGGCTTGGGGTCAGGTGTCAGCCGCTGCAAGGCAATCGCCATAATGAAGAGGATCGCAATACAGGCACCGAATATCACCCAGCCTTCAAAATAGTGTAGAAAGCCTTCTGCATGTCCGATTCCATAGCTGTTAACCAATACGCCGATCATGCCGATCCGGAAGGAGTTCATGAGAACCGTAAGCGGCGCGGCAGCCAACAAAAGAACCGCCTTGTGCCAGATAGGCCCGCGATAGAGGATCGCAAAAAGGTACGAAAAGCTGAGGATCGGGAAAAGATATCGCAAGCCCGAGCATGCCTCGGCGACCTGGAGCTTGTAGACCCCGAGATCGATCACGTTGCCCTCAAGGAAGACCGGCACGCCCATCAGCGAAACGAACCAAACGCCAATCTCCGAAGAGATTGTCTGCAGAACGATGGTCAACTTGAGGTAGACGAACTGTGGCAGCGGCAGCATGAAAATCAGATGAACCACACCCAGTTGATGCAGTTTGCCGCGCTCCCACCCGAATATGGTGAAAACCACACCACCAACCCAGATGATGAAAGCATAGGTGACGATATCCGGTATGCGGGTCAGGTTACCCGCGATCGCGATCAGCAGGGCCAGGGCGATGATCATCAAACCCGGCGCGCGATCATGCACAACTGGATTGGGGTCCGGCAGACGGCGCATTTCCCGTAGGAAAAGATAAAGCGATATAAGTGGTATCAGCGGGCCGTGGCTGTATTCGGGAGTCGACCATGCCGTAGCAAGTGAAACAAAGCCAGTCCAGAAAATCGGAATCGAGCCTGCAATCAGAAGCGCAAACCAGAAGAAACCCGTCAGGTTGGACGGGCGAACAAGGCTTCCGGAAACGGTACGGTTGGATAGGGACATATGGTCAAACTCTCATTAAATCGCGCCACGAGGGCGACCAATATTCAATTATTTGGCCTTTTTTACCGGAAATAATCCGACGAAGCGATTCAAATAGGGCCGAAGAGTGGCAGGCAAAACGGTCAAAAACAATCTGTTTCCGTTTGATACGAAGCGCCGCATCTACGGACGCACAACAAACTCTCTTTCCAGGGTCAAAAAGACCCGGTTCGACGTGGCGCTGCCAACACCCGTTTCATCACGCTGGCGATATTCATAGCCCGAAGATACCTGCCAGTCTCTTGTCAGTTCGCGGGAATATGTGGCGCGCAAATCCAGACGCGTAGTATCGCTCGCAGTCCCGATGCCACCGATCCGCTCCTGCTCTGCGTAGCTTGCAGAGAAACCCAGATCGGAAATTGAATTGATCTCGTAGTTGTAATCCAACAACGCGCGCGTGGTGCGCAATTCGCTAGACTCGGAACTGGTCGCGACCTGCCGCTCCAGAGATCCGGACAAAGTGCTGCGTTTCATCTGGTGGGTGAAACCCACGCTGCCCACGGGCCGAATCGTGTCATCTACATCACTGGTCGCGCCAACGCTGATGTCGAGCGACCCGCGCGGCAACAGCATAGCACGGGTCACAAGCCATGTGGCAGTTCGGCCATTCACGCTCTCGCTCAGATCGACGGACGTTCCGATTGATCCCCGCGGCAGTTCACGTGTCAAATCCAGGCTGCCGATTACTCCGGTGAAGGTTTGGGATTGCCGCGTCCCCATGATCGTTTGTTTCAGCGCAATCTCTTGGTAGCCAAGAGAAACATCTAGTGTGTCGGTTGCCGAAAGCGCCTTGGTCAGCCCCACATTGATGCTGCTGGTCTCGCGGTCTGTCAGAACCGCATCCTCGGCGGTATAATCTTCGTAACGCAATACCACGCGGGTTTCGGTGACCGGACTTAACGTAAACCGGGTTGTAGCGGAAATATTGAATATTTCTGACTTGTACAGGCTCGGGTCGGTGGTTCCGCTATAATCCCGTTCGCGATAGCGACCATCGATGACGAAGCCGATCGGATCGTTGACACCGGTTTCGAAGGAAAACCGGGTCGAGATCTCTTCCCTGTCCCCTTGGTCCAGTGTCAGATCGGTTTCATCTATGATCGGGTCGTCAATATCAAAACGATCGCCGGAGAATGGATCCAGAGAGTTGACCGAGGCAAGGCTATAGTCGGCGCCAAAGCTTAGGTTGCTGTTCACGCCAACCCTGTCGTAAGCGATACCCACGTTTCGGTCGTCGAAAAGCGGGCTGCCGCCCGGCGGCTCGTTTGCTCTCACGACGCCACTGGCCTGTAGCGACAGAGTGTCGATCTTTCGCCGGTTTACGTATCCGAAAGACAGCTCGTTGTCGAAGAGCGTCGCGTTCTGAGTGTTGTTGGGGCTCAGATTGTAATTGTCTGTGGCACTGAGCGTGGAACGGATTCCAAAAGTCAGAACAGGGCCGCCCTGCTCAGGGCTGCTGACCTGCTGTGCCAACATGGGACCCGCACCCACAAAGAGTACGGATAGAAACCCTGTTCCGATCAGACCTTGTGCCCGTATCACGATCTGCCCTTACTCGAAGAGTCGCCGCTCTGGAATGAAAATCACATCTCCGGGTGCGAGCACCGTCGCGCCGCTGATGCTGTTGCCTGCTCCCATTGTGCGGTAATTGAAGCGGTACACCTTTTCCTGTCCACTTTTAGCACCGATACGACGCAGCTGGATGCGCTTTTCGGCAGCGAACCGCGACAATCCTCCGGCCTCAGCTAGAAACTGCAGCAGCGTTGTTCCCGGAAGAACCTCCTTGCGACCAGGCGCATTCGCTTCTCCCAGAATGTAGACGTTCATCAGGTCGGGAGCTACGGGTGCTGCCGGCGCTGTTGAGCGCGGCTGTACGGGCGCAAGCTCCACAACCGAGACAACGACGGTCGGCTCTACCGCGAAGTTGTCCGCAATTGCCGACGAAAGTGACTGCGCAACCGCGCCAACATTTCGCCCGCCAGCTCGGACAGTCCCTGCAAGAGGGAAGCTGATCGACCCGTCCGGCAGAACCAAAACGCTGCGATTGAGGTTCGTGTCTTCCAGAACCTCAATTTGCAACCTGTCGCCAGGCTTGATGTTATAGCCGCTCTGTGCCGCTACGGCACCAGCGAACCCCATTAAGAAAATGAGAAATGTCAGTAGTTTTGTCATTTCGTGCCTCAATCCCGATTTGTTTCAAATCTACGCCGGTCATCTCCGAAGAGAAACACCTCTCTGCATTGAAGTTCAAAGCTGCGGCAGATTTGTAGCACTCGCAGGGCTTTTTTTGTCAGTTCTGGCTTTCTGTGCTGCCGGTGCTCGTGGCAAGTCGGTCAATTTCCGCTTCGACTTCGTCGATGAAATCAGGCCGCACGCCATCCTCCAGGGCGTCGACCACCTTGCGGAACTGTTTCAGGGCATCGGCATCCCGCTCGAGCGCAAGATAGGTACGTGCGAGGTGATACTGGACCATCGGATCAGACGGCAGCCCTTCTGCGGCCGGCTCGAGTGCTTCAACCGCCGAATCAAGATCGCCACGGCGGAACGCGATCCAACCATATGTGTCTTGGAAAGCCGGTACGTCGAGATCCCGCAGACGGCGCGCGATACCATGCGCGCGGTCAAGGCTTTCAGAATCCGCTCGACCCGTAGCCAATAAGCTGGCGAGATTGTTGGCTATAATGAGGTTATTACTGTTTGCCGTGTAAAGACGGTCATAGATCTCTATGGCGCCCTCAATGTCGCCTTCCCTCTCGAGAATACCCGCAAGAGCCAAGTTCAACTGCAGATTTTCCTGCGACGCCTCCAGCCCGTCCTGAATCGCCTGACGGGCCTCCTGCGACCGTTGCTGCAACGCGAGCACACTGTGAAGCATCATCCAAGGCTGTGACGCCTCGGGGAAATCCTCAGTCAAGTTGCGCAGGCTGGTTTCGGCGGTTTCCAAATCGCCCGACACAGCTTGAACCGAGGCCATCAGGAGCCGCGCGGTCGGATCCTCGGAATTCTCTTCGAGAATTTCCCTTGCGTATTGTTCTGCGCCCTCCGCATCGCCTTGCGACAAGCGCATACGCACACTGGCGACCGCCGCTCCCATACCGCCTTCCTCGTCCTCAACGAGGCCGTCAAGAAAGCCCAGCAATTCCTGTTCACGATTCTGGGCAGACAGCAAACGTGCCTGCAGTTCGTTCGCGAGCCGCACCGCGCGAGCATCTTCCTGGTTGCGAAGGGAATCTATCACCTGGGTCAGTCGCGGCCAATCCTGTTCGCGCATATAGATCTCGCCCAGTTCGCCCAGCAGCGCGACATTGTCCGGCACCAATCGTAGAGCATTGATCAATACAGTTTCGGCTGTTCGCAGGTTGCCTTCCGAAAGCAGATGCTTTGCGTAACGCACCGATTCCTCAGGTGCGTTGGATGATGCTTCCACAGCGCGACTCAGCAGATCGGCCATCAGATCTCGGTTGCCAGCGCGTTCATGGGCCCGGGCCAAAAGTGTCATCGCGTCGGCGTCATTGGAGGCATTCCCAAGTACGGTTCGCAACGCGACGATTGCTTCATCAACCCGATCATTCTGGATCAGCCACGAAGCGCGCATCTTCAGCGCTTCAGGCTGGCTGCCGTCTTCTTCCAATATTTCTTCGACCAGGGCACGTGCACCGACATTATTGCCAGTCGCCTCAAGCATGCGCGCCTGCATGACCATAACACTGCGACGCACGTCAGAGGGCTCCATGCTTTCAATGACTTGCTCGATCTCGGAAATGGCCTCGTCGCGTTCTCCCATTTCAAACCGGAAACTCGCGCGGAGTGCCGTAAGCCTTTCGATCTCAGGTGGGTCGCTTTCAAGGATTTGCTCAAGTTCGGCTACGGCTGTCTTGTTGTCGCGAGCTTGGGAGACGAATCTGATATAGGTAACGATATCCTCGATCGCACGTTCTTCCCGATTGGCGCGCTCCAAAAGAAACGCTTCAGCCGCGTCATCGTCCCCTTGCGATAGATACCACCGGACGAGTGTACCGCGGAGGTTTGCATCCTCGGGATATCGTTCGATCATGTCCTCCAACTGCGCGCGTATCTCTGCCGTCTCACCCAGTTGGTTGAGTACGCCGAGGCGCACCGTGTAGAGTTGCCGGTCGTCTGGAAGCTCGGCGAGCGCGGCGTCGATCGCGCTCAGGGCCGCGGTCCAGTCCTGCTTGCGGATCAGGTCGTCAATGATCAGCCGCCGCGGAGTCATCAGATCCGAGTCTTCGGCGACAAGGGTCTCTGCTTTGGTTACCGCTTCTTGTACCGCTGCGACATCATTGCTTTCCAGCGCCTCACGATACGAGATGGTGTTGAGAACAGACTGGACAGACAGGTTCTCCGGCACCAATTTTGCAGCCGCGGTTGCGTGGCGCCGCGCCGCCTCCCAGTCATTCATTTCAAGCGACATTTCCGCCAGCGCAGTCTGCCCGGGGGCGCTGTCGGGATACTGCTCCACAAGGCGCAGATATTGCCCGAACGCCTCGCGCATATTGCCACGTTCACGCTCAGCATTTGCGTAAAGCAGCCGCGCTTCGCGGTGCGTTCCATTCAATTGGAATACATTCCTGAATTCTACCAATGCACGATCGACGTCGCCCTGCTCCAGCAGTTCCAGTCCGGATTGATAATGTCGATCGGCACGCTCTTCCGCCGTATCGCAGGAGGAGATGATTCCTGCTGCGACAAAAGCCACTACGGAGAACTTGATCATATCGCTACTTTCGCTTCATTGAACCTGACGAGCAAATCGCGCCAATCGCTGAGTCGACTGATCGCATGCCGGCACAATAGATTCTTACAGGCCTGGAAACAAAAAATGCACCCGAGATTATGTCAGTACCCAGTTCCACGAAGCACGACGACTACTGTCCTGAGCAGGATGGAGAAGTCGAGTGTAGCCGACAGGTTATCAAGGTATTGGCGATCGTATGACGCACGCTCGGCGAATGTCGAGCTGTTTCGGTCAGAAATCTGCCAGGGCCCTGTAATGCCTGGGCGAAGCTGAAAATAGGCGTTGCCAGGATAAAGCGAAGCCTGACACACCATCATCGGACGGGGTCCGACAAGCGACATGTCGCCAACCAGCACGTTCCACAATTGCGGGAGCTCATCCAGCGAAGTCTTGCGAAGAAACGAACCGACCCGCGTAATGCGAGGGTCACACTTGAGCTTTTGAGTCTCGTCCCACTCGCTGCGCGCGTCGGGACAGGCAAGCAGGTGATACTCCAGCAGGCTTTCAGCCTGCGGCACCATGGTGCGGATCTTGGCCATATGAAACACACGCCCGTCGCGACCAAGCCGCCTCTGCCTGTAAACAGGCTTGCCTCCTTCAAGCGCAACAATGCACATCATCGCCACAATGAGGGGTAGCGATATGGGAAGCGTCAGCAGAACGAAGGCAACATCAAGGCAGCGCTTTGCCCCGCCACGGTAAAATACGCCGCGGCCAGATTGCATTTTCGTTGACGAACCACGCGGAAATGCGCTTGAGCGACGCAATGGCGTATTAGTAAAATCTCTAAAGGTCATTATAATCCTCCGAACTCATATGAAAACAAGCAGATAGCTTCACTCGGCAAACACAGGGCCCTCTAAAAAGAGAGCGTTCACACACAGGTAAATTGTTAGTTCAAATTTTGCAGACAAGTATACGCCAGCCCGTGCCAACGCCCCCAGTACAGTGAACTACTCTGGAGCGCCCAAAACAAGCCATATTTCCGACAGGATTCAAAAATTTTTTGTTTACACTGCCTTAATGATTGAATTCTCGTGTTTTAACGGCATTTCCCGGCATCAATCGTCGGCAGCTTGAAAACGATTGTCTTCCAGCTCGAAACAATTCTCTCGAATATGAGCAATCGTTTCCAAGGCACCTCACTGCGATTCGCAATTCCAGGATTCGGTGTTCGGTAAAAAACACGCAAATACCCTGCGAGTTTCCCACTATAGCCTTGTTCAGGATGGATTTCCGTGTTGCAAGCTTGCGTAAGATACGGCCAAGGCCAAATTGAGCTGCTGGCAAACTAAGGTATAAGAATTTTCGTCCGACCGCTGCACTCCTGAAGTCGGAAATCACTTGCCAGAATGCAGGATGCGTTTTGAAATATGCACATGAAACCGGAGACCCTTTACGCAGACCATTTCGGCCTCTCCGAGCGTCCTTTCACTCTGCTGCCTGATCCCGCATTTCTTTACTGGTCCAAAGCGCACCAAAATGCATACACGATTCTGGACTACGGAATTCTTTCAAGGGCACCGATTACGGTCGTGACCGGCGAGATTGGATCTGGCAAGACGACTTTGATTCAGCATCTGTTGAACAATGCGGAAGATAACGTAACGATCGGCCTGATCTCGAACGCGCAAGGCGGGCGTGGAGAGCTCCTGCAATGGGTGTTGAATGCGCTTTCTGTCGATCTGCCGAACAACACCACCTATGTTAAGAAGTTCCAGAAATTACAGGATTTCCTTATTGCGGAGTACGCGGCCGACCGGCGTGTCGTGTTGATTTTCGATGAAGCGCAGAATCTATCAATGGAAGGTCTCGAAGAGTTGCGGATGTTGACAAACATCAACGCCAACAAAGACGAACTCATTCAGCTTATTCTCGTTGGTCAGCCCGAACTGCGCGACGTAATTCTTAGCCCAAGGATGAAGCAACTCGCCCAACGCGTTGCCGCCAACTTTCACATACCTGCGATGAATGAAGATTCGGTTGCGGAGTATATCCAGCACCGGCTTAAGGCCGTTGGCGGGCATGGCGGAGAGTTTTCACAGGCCGCCTGCAAGTTAGTCTATGAAAGAACCGGTGGCGTGCCGAGGCTCGTCAATAAACTGTGTGATATCGCCATGGTCTATACATGGAGTTTGGGCGATAAGATCGTGACGGAGCAAATTCTACAAGATGTCTTTGATGATGGACTTTTCTTTGCGCCTGAAATGACGACCGATGAGAGCGATGCGAAATGAGTGACCTAAAGTATTATTTTTCTATATTTGTCAGACGGCTCCATTATTTCTTGGTCGTATCAGTTGTTATTTCTGCCACCTCCATCATTGCGGCATTAACACTCCCGCCCGCGTACGAGTCGGAAACCCGCCTGCTGTTAGAGGGGCCACAGATTCCATCAGAGCTCGCAGCTTCAACGGTTATGATCGGGCTGACAGAACAGTTGGAGATTATCCAGCAAAGACTTATGACCCGCGCCAACTTGTTGGACGTGGCGCGCAGCCAGAAAGTCTTCGAAGACCTTAACCAGATGTCGGCCGACCAAATCGTTCAGGCCATGCGTGCTCGGACCGTCATCCAGACCGGCGGCGGTCGAAACCCCACGCCGATCATGAACATCAGTTTCGAGGCAAACCGTCCGCGGGTCGCCGCTGCTGTGCTAAACGAGTACCTGACCCTAATCGAAAGTCAGAATGCGGAGTTTCGAACCTCAAGGGCCGGAAACACTCTTGAGTTTTTCCAACAAGAAGTAGAACGGCTGGGAAAGGATCTTGACCTACAAAGCGAGCGCATCCTCAAGTTCAAGACAGAGAACTCCGGTGACCTTCCGGAAAGCCTGGAATACCGTCTTGATCAGCAGGCCGCGCTTCAGGATCAGGTCAGGCAGATCGATCGCGACGTCACCTCTTTGCGCAATCAACGCGAGCGGCTTATCCAGATATTCGAGGCGACAGGGCAACTGTCCGGTGATAACTCGAGCCCTCTTTCACCTGATGAGCAGCGTTTGCAAGAAATGCAGTCACAGCTCGACGAGGCTTTGACGCTCTATTCCGAAGAGAACCCTCGGGTGAAGATGTTGAAGGCGCGGATCGAACAGGTTGAAAATCGCGTGAATGCACGGGCCTCCGAACGGTCAGACGCATCGGAGGAAAGGTCTCCGACAGAAGCGCGCGGCTCGGCGACACTGCAGCTTCAGTTGAGTGAAATCGACACCCGGGTTTCGATGCTTCAAGAACAACGTGTGGATATAAATGAAAGGCTTTCAAACCTTTCTGCGTCGCTGGACAGAACCCCGGCCAACACGGTCACTTTGGATGAGTTGACGCGCACCTACGATAATATCGAAGAGCAATACAACATGGCCGTCGATCGCCTCGCCCGCGCCAGCACGGGAGAACGGATCGAATCTCTGTCACGTGGTCAGCGCATTTCAGTCATCGAGCCTCCCGCCGTCCCTACCGAGCCGACAAAACCGAACAGGGTTCTGATTGCGGGCGGCGGAACGATGTTCGGAATCATAGCAGGTATCGGCCTGGTTCTACTTTTCGAGTTGCTCGGAAGAACCGCGCGGCGGCCAGATGATATCGTCAAAAGTATAGGCGTTCGCCCTTTGGCAACCATTCCATACATAAGCAGCCGGAAAGAAGTCGTGTGGAAGCGGCTGATAAAGGTCAGCGTGTATCTCGCAATCCTGATCGGCATCCCTGCTGCCGTTTATGCCGTACATATTTATTATCTTCCACTCGACCTGCTGGCCGACCGCGTCATGAACAAGATCGGCGTTCGCTGGTAATAGTTTGAATAAACCCCGGAGTAACAAAAATGGAACGTATTCAGGAAGCCCTCGCCAAAGCTCGTGCCCAACGCCAGCAAACCACTGCGGCGCCCCGAAACGAACCCACTGCCATTCCGGAGCCTGCGCCGGTCGCCGCGAAACCGGTCGAGCAGGCGTGGGAAACCCTCGCACCTTTCAAGTTCAATCGATCACTACTCAAACATAACCGGGTAATCTCGGCCGAAGGGGGCCATGAGGCTGCACCATATGATGTCCTGCGCACCAAGATCATTCATCAAGCACAGATGAATGACTGGCGCCGGGTTGCAATCGTGTCCGCCGACACGGGCGCCGGAAAGTCAACCACTCTTGCAAACTTGGCCTTCAGCTTCGAACGGCAGCGTGACATGCGTGTTATTTGCATCGACTTCGATTTGCGACGTCCGACCCTGCATAAGATCCTCGAGCAGAAATCCGATCACTCGATGCCCGACGTCCTGAACGGCCATGTCCGCTTCTCTGAGCACGGTGTGCGCCTTGGAAACCGCGTTGCCTTCGGCTTCAACAATGCTCCTGCAGCAAACCCGTCGGAGATCTTGATGAGCAAGGAAACTCGCGAGGCCCTTGCGACGATCGAACAGGACTACGCGCCCGACCTGATGTTCTTTGATATCCCGCCCCTGAATGCCAGCGACGACAACATCGCGTTTCTGCAGAATGTCGATTGCGCAGTGATTGTCGCCGCGGCGGAATCCACCAAGATGAGCTGTATCGACAACGCCGAGCGCCAAGTGGCCGAATTAACGAATGTCATGGGCATCCTGCTCAACAAATGCCGTTACGTAAGCGATTTCGACCAGTATGGCTACTACTGAGCATCGCCAGGAGGTCCAAGCTTCCGGCGCCGGCATAGCGATCATTATTCCTCACTATAACGACGTCATACGCTTAGAGCGTTGCCTCTCTGAACTGAAGAAAAACGATCTCACGGATTGCGAGGTCGTGGTTGTAGACAACGGGTCTTCGCAATCCCTTGCGAAAACGCAGGAGACCTTCCCCGAATTCCGTTTTCTCAGCGAAGCCGAGAAGGGTGCTGCGGCGGCACGTAACACGGGCGTGCGCGATACCTCGGCGCCATGTTTGATGTTTATTGATGCAGATTGCGTCCCCGCCCGAAACTGGGTTGCAACCGGGCGCGAAGTTGCGGGCAACGCTGACCTGATCGGCGGACGGGTCGAGGTGTTTGATGAGACACCCCCTCCGCGCAGCGGCGCCGAAGCCTTCGAGACGGTCTTCGCCTTCGACTTTCGTCACTACATCGAGGTGCAGGGTTTCTCCGGCACCGGCAACCTCATCACCCGGCGTGACGTTTTCGAGGATGTCGGGGCATTTCGAGGCGGCATATCCGAAGATCGCGACTGGTCGTTTCGTGCGACGGCGAAAGGCTACCGGCTGATCTATGAAGATGCGCTTCGCGTCGGCCACCCCTCACGTCAGGATTGGTCTGCCCTGCGCGGCAAATGGCGGCGCATCACCCAGGAAATGTTCGGTCAGACGGGCCGTGGCACCAAGGCAAGACTGAAATGGGCGCTCAAGGGGTTGTTGATGCCGGCCAGCATCTTTGTGCATCTCCCAAAGATTTTTTTGTCCACTAAACTCTCGGGTACCGCGGAGCGCTTCCGCGCGGCAGGCACGCTTGTTCGGCTACGTTTGCTGAGGATGATCTGGATGCTGAAGCAGGCGCTTGGACAGAACATCTGACGTCTCTAATAAAAAGGGCCGCAAAACGCGGCCCTTCCTTTGACGTTTGCGAGTAACCCTAGCCCGTCAGGCAGCCTTGCGACGACGACGCGTTGCAGCCAGGCCTCCCAGGCCAGCAAGCATCAACCAGCCTGCCGCCGGCAGCGGCACGGCCGCGATGGTCAGTTCCGACACGCGGAAGCTGTCGATGACGCTGGGGAAAACTGTCTTGTCATCGCCGAAGATCACGCCGACTTTAAATGAGGTGGCTTCTTCCCATCCAAAAGAGAATGGATTTTCATCCGAAGCAGTACTCACACCGTTCACGGTAATCGTGTAGTCATCTGAAGCGTCAAACAAGGAAAATCCAAGGCTGCCAAGCTTCACTGCCTCCGAGAAGGTAAAAGTCAAGGCCTCATAACCGGTGAGAGTGTCCAATCCTGTATCAGGATCTGTCAAAGTGATGCAGAACGGACACGGCCCTAACGTGGAACTTCCAGCCACACCGAGGCCGTTGCCGTCCCGCGTAACAGTGTCATTCGCCACATTACTGTTCGTCGGCGTCACAGTTACGTTGATACCCGCAAGCCCGGTGGCGAGGGTCAGCGAGGAACCTTCCGACGGCCCGCCAGCCAAATTAACGACTGTCGCTGCCGACGCTCCCGTTGCCATTCCTGCCGCCAGCGTGGCGGCGATTAACCATTTCTTAATCATTGTGTTCCCCTCTCACTCAAATGAATTAGGATCATATACGCTTGAGGGCACAACGCCCCCCGCTATCGACACCATGCCATAGTATGGCCTTATTTCAAACTATTCTTGTAGCCGAACAGGCTTTTTGTCGTCGATTTCGTTATTCGTTTCTATTTTGGAAACTATTTTGGCATTTTCTCTAGATTGTGCACGGTTAGGTCAGCAAAATGCGCAACTACACGCCTGCGGCCAGCACAAATTGCACTCTTAGGTTGAAGAATTCCTCGCACAAAGTCGAATCAATTCACGTTTTCGAGACTCCGACACCCCGGCTTCGCCAAACTTCGCCCCTTTGTCGCTATCTTGCGGCCCTAATCCGCCCCGCCCTGCGGAACAGCCCGCATGACAACGTGATGGACTGCGTCTTGCGGGCGCTCGACAGGGTATCGCATCGGCACTGCTCCGGCAGGTGTCAGCTGGCGGCCCAACGCATCGAAACGCATGCTTTGCCCTTCCCCTCGCCGCTCCCATCCCTGCAGTACGCCCTCAGCGCTGTATTGGTACACGTCGCGCCAATCACATCGCGGGAAAAGCACCGGATCGGCGTACGCATCCTGCTCAACTCTGCGATCGATACTCTGTATGCGCATTTCACCGTCCGGTCCGGCCTCATAGCGCCGGGTCTCGTGCTGCGGCAGAAGGATCGAGATAAGGCCGGGCATGCTGTCGCTATGTCCGGAATTCGCAAAAACACCGACATCCACACGGCTTGACCGAATATCCGGGGAGCCAGGCACCGGACGAGGCAGCTGCCAGTCCACGGTTATCCGCGCACGCAGGCCACGGTCATCAAGCGGCTCGACCCGTGTGCGCGCCGGATCACCGCGCAGTATTCGCCAAGTAAATTCTGGCGGACGCCCGTTGAGGTCGCGCGTGGACTCGACCGAGACGATCATGCTGCGGCGAAATGCATGGCTCCTCCAAACCCGGCCGATCGCAACCGGGGTGTCAATCAGCCGCTCGGTCAGGTCCTCTCCGAAATAATCTACGCCTTGGATGGCGATTGTTTCGGACAGAACGGAAAGGCGCACCATCGGCGGCACGGTCTCGGGCGTAAGGCTGTTGGCAAAGCCGACCATCCGCAAAAGATTGATCTGATCCCGCGGGATGACCGAGGGGTGCGCTTGCCCTGAGCGGTACCCTTCCACGCTGCTCACAGCGGCCAGGCTACGGCGGAAGATCAACTGAACAGTTGGAGCCAAGAGCTGATTTTCATGGAGGAACGCCTTGGTCTCGGGACGAAGCGCAGCAAGGATCATCGCCAGCGCCTCCAGATGCGGCTGATCCGAGCCGGACGACCCCTGCGAGATAATGTAAAACGGCGTATTTGCAGGGAAAAGATCGCCATACTCCGGGTCGTGGTCTCGATGTTCGGGGTAAACATGCACCTGCCCGGCCAAATAGTTCTGATAGAGGGTCAGGACATTCTCGTGATGACCAAGCGCAAGCCGCGGCAGAGAGCGCCAGAGCGGCCCCTGCTTTACGGCGGTCGACGAGTTTCCGATAACCGGCCTGTCAAAGATCAATGGCCCGGCAAGCCCGTAGTCGAAACCGGCAGCGCGGATCTCATTATCAAACAGTATCCGGGTCAGTTGCGGATGAGCGTCCGGCGGCAGCAACGAGTGCTCTCGGTCACGGTTCTCATAGAGATCGCCGGAATTTCCTGCTGCCTTGCCCTCGAAAACTAGCTTCCACAACAGGCGATGCCCTGACGTGTTTGATTCCGCCCCCAGCACCGGCGCACTGGTCTCTGGAATCCGGACCCGCGCCAACAGCCTGCGCCCGGGCAGCACCTTGGATAAAGATGAAAACCGCACAAGTACTGTGCCGGCCTTTGCCTCCGACGGGCCAGAAATATCGCTATAACTGTTCTGCGCAACGGCCGCGCCGGGCAGAGTTGCCAGACCGACCAGACATCGGAGCAGTTTGCGGCGGCCAACGTAAGAAAACTTTGCCATCTCGACCCGAGGTATTGAAAACGGTGCCTCAGGGGCACAATCTCGATCTTGATCGGAAAGCATGTAAAAATTCAAGGTTGGTGGCGGTCGCGGGCGTGGCTCTTAATTGGCCTTCTGCGCAGCCCGGCTCTTGGTGTGCGTCCAAATAACTTTTGGTGCGCGCCAAGAAACATTTTCAGAGGCGCAGATAGCTCGCGCCGGGCACCGCCAATCCATCTATGGTGATCAAAATTCATCTGGGCAACATTTCCACCGCAGACGTCCCGAATTCAGGCCAAGAAAGCGGTTCACGCCCCGGATCAGACGGGTTAGAAGCGGCCAAGGATTCAGGAGGCAGGATTGAGCGCGCCAAGACCGGTAGTTCTGTGTATTCTCGACGGTTGGGGGCTGAGCGAGGAGCGCGAGGCGAACGCGCCTGCGCTGGCCGCAACGCCGCATTTCGACCGGCTGATGGAGACCTGTCCGAATGCCACGCTGATCACGCATGGCCATGATGTCGGCCTCCCCGAGGGGCAGATGGGCAATTCCGAGGTCGGCCACCTGAATATCGGGGCAGGCCGCGTGATCGAGATGGATCTGCGGCGCATCGACCGTGCGATCGAGACCGGCACCTTCGGTGCGCTGCCCGGGTTCGTTCGTTTTGCCGACAAGGTCGAGGCCGCGGGCGGCACCGCGCACCTGCTGGGCGTGCTGTCGGATGGCGGCGTGCACAGTCATATCGGGCACATGATCGCCGCGGCCAACGCGCTGACCGCTCGGGGCGTGCCTGTGGCCATTCACGCCTTTACCGACGGGCGCGACGTGGCACCGACCTCGGCCAAGGTCTACCTCGAAGCCCTGCGCGCGGCGCTGCCAATGGGCGCCTCGATCGCCACCGTTTCGGGCCGGTATTACGCGATGGACCGCGACAATCGCTGGGACCGTGTGCAACTGGCCTACGAGGCGCTGGCGCGTGGCGAAGGCTATACCGCCGACACCGCCGCCGCCGGCATCGACGACGCTTATGCCAAGGGCCGCACCGACGAGTTTATCAAGCCGCGCGTACTGGGCGACTACCAGGGCATGAAAGACGGCGACGGCCTTTTGTGCCTGAACTTCCGCGCCGACCGGGCGCGCGAGATCCTGGCCGCCTTCGCGGACCCTGAGTTCGACGATTTCGAGACCGGCCGGCGCCCGGCCTTTTCGGCCGTCAGCGGCTTTACCGAGTATTCGCGCCGCCACAGCGCCTACATGGAGTCCATCTTTCCCGACGAGCAGCCGGTCAACACGTTGAGCGCGTGGCTGGCGCAGCATGGCAAGCGACAGTTCCACACCGCCGAGACCGAGAAATACCCCCACGTCACCTTCTTTCTGGCCGGCGGGCGCGAAACGCCCGAGGACGGCGAGGCGCGGTACATGGCCGCCTCGCCCAAGGTGGCGACGTATGACCTGAAACCCGAGATGTCGGCGGAGGAGGTGACCGATCACCTGGTGGACGCCATCGCCGAAGGGTATGATTTCATCGTGGTCAACTTCGCCAACCCCGACATGGTCGGCCATACCGGCGACCTGGGGGCCGCGATCCGGGCCTGCGAGGCGGTGGATGCGGGGCTGGGCCGCGTGCTGGAGGCGCTGGACGACGCGGGCGGCGCCATCATCGTCACCGCCGATCACGGCAATTGCGAAACCATGGTGGACCCGGTGACCGGCGGGCCGCATACCGCGCACACCACCAATCCGGTGCCGGTTGTGGTCAAGGGTGGGCCCGACGGCGCGCGCCTGCGCGACGGACGGCTGGCCGACCTGGCGCCGACGGTGCTGGAGCTTATGGGCCTGCCGCAACCGGACGAGATGACCGGCAAGAGCCTGCTGAAATGATCCGCGCGGCGCTTCTGTCGCTGGCGCTTGTCGCCGCCCCGCCCGCCACGGCACAGGACCCGGGCGCCGAGGCGCGGGCCGCGTCGGATCGCCTGAACCGGGCCGCCGCCCTGATGGAAGCGGCCGAGGGCGCGGCCAACCGCGTGAAGGCGCTGACCGAGGTGGTGGGCGCCTACGAGGACGGGCTGGAAGCGATGCGCGAGGGCCTGCGCCGCGCCGCCATCCAAGAAGAGACCCTGACGCGTCGCCTGCAATCGCGCGAGGACGAGATCGCCAGCCTGCTGGGCGCGTTGCAGAGCATGGCGCAATCAGAGGGGCCGGTGCTGCTGTTGCATCCCTCCGGGCCGATCGGCACGGCGCGGTCCGGCATGATCATATCCGACGTGACCCCGGCGCTGGAAACTCGCGCCGCCACGCTGCGGGCGGAACTGAAGGACGTCACCGTGCTGCGCACCTTGCAGGAAAGCGCGCTCGATACCCTGCGCGAGGGGCTGCAGGGCGCACAGGAGGCGCGCACCGCGCTGAGCCAGGCGATTGCCGACCGCACCGACCTGCCCCGCCGCTTTACCGAGGATCCTGTCAAGACCGCGCTCCTGGTGGCCTCGACCGAGACGCTGGAAGGGTTTGCCAGCGGGTTGAGCCAGATCGCGGTGGACGAGGTGCCCGGATCTCTGCCCGGGATCGACGCCCGCAAGGGCAGCCTGCGCCTGCCGGTCGATGGCCGCATCCTGCGCCGCGCCGGAGAGGCCGATGCCGCCGGGATCGTCCGGCCCGGCATCGTCATGGCCACCCGACCCCGCGCGCTGGTCACGACGCCCGCGCCCGCCACGCTGCGCTATCGCGGGGAACTTCTCGATTATGGCAACGTCGTGATCCTCGAGCCGCAGGCGGGCCTTTTGCTTGTCATTGCAGGGCTTGACGTGGTCTATGGCGAAATCGGCGAGGTCCTGCCCGGAAATAGCCCTGTCGGAATGATGGGCGGCGACGAACGCGACACTAACGCGCTGTTGATCGAGAATGGCAAAGATGCGGGTGCGTCCCGAACCCAAACACTTTATATAGAAGTGCGAGAAGACAACGAACCCGTCGATCCGGAGACCTGGTTCCAGACAAGCGAAGGATGAGCAACCCGATGAAAAAGTTTCTGATCGCCGCCCTGGTCGGCAGCCTGACCGGCGCCGTGGTGACGACGCAAGTCGCGGCACCCCTGCTGGCGCAGGAAGCGGCCAAGACGTCGAATGTCTATGAACAACTTGATCTCTTTGGCGATATTTTCGAGCGCATCCGCTCGCAATATGTCGAAGAAGTCGACGAAGGCGAACTGATCGAGGCCGCGATCAACGGCATGTTGACCTCGCTCGATCCGCATTCCAGCTACCTCAGCCCCGATGATGCCGCCGACATGCGCGTACAGACACGCGGCGAGTTCGGCGGGCTTGGCATCGAGGTGACCCAGGAAGACGGATTCGTGAAGGTGGTGTCGCCCATCGACGGCACCCCGGCGGAAACCGCGGGCATCGAGGCCGGCGATTTCATCACCCATGTGGACGGCGAAAGCGTGCTGGGCCTGACGTTGGACGAAGCGGTGGAAATGATGCGCGGCCCGGTGGGCAGCGAGATTGTCATCACCGTGGTGCGCGAGGGCGAGGCAGAGCCCTTCGACGTGTCGATCGTGCGCGACACGATCAAGCTGACCGCCGTGCGGGTGCGCACCGAGCAGCAGAGTGTCGTTCTGCGGGTGACCACCTTCAACGATCAGACCTTCCGCAACCTTGAAAGCGGGCTGGCCGAGCAGATCGAAGAGGCCGGCGGCATCGACAATATCAGCGGCATCGTTCTGGATTTGCGCAACAACCCGGGCGGCCTTCTGAACCAGGCGATCCAGGTGTCGGACGCCTTCCTCGAAAAGGGCGAGATCGTCAGCACCCGCGGGCGGCTGGTCGAGGATGGCGAGCGGTTCAATGCCAAGCCGGGGGACCTTGCCAAAGGCAAACCGATAGTGGTTCTGATCAACGGCGGTTCCGCCTCGGCGTCGGAAATCGTCGCGGGCGCGCTGCAGGACCATCGCCGCGCCATCGTCGTGGGCACCAAGAGTTTCGGCAAGGGCTCGGTTCAGACAGTGATGCCCCTGCGCGGCGACGGCGCGATGCGCCTGACCACGGCGCGGTACTACACGCCGTCGGGCCGCTCGATCCAGGCGCTGGGCGTCAGCCCGGACATCGTGGTGGAACAGCCCCGCCGGGCCGAAGAAAGCGAAGAGGAAGAAGAGGATGGCGCGGCCAACCGCTTTGACCGCTCCGAGGCGGATCTGCGCGGGCGGCTGGACAATGACAGCCTGAGCGAGGACGAGGTCCGCCAGATCGAGGAAGACCGCGAGAAGGCCGAGGAAGCCGCCAAGCTGCGCGAGGAAGACTACCAACTGGCCTATGCCATCGACATCCTGAAGGGACTGACGGCGCTGGGTCCGCAATACGACTGAGCCGGTTGGGCATGACGTTGATGAACGGGCGGGGTGATACCCGCCCGTTTTTGGTATATGCTGCATCATGCCTGAATTGCGCCGCCCTTCCTTGCGAGACCTCGACGACCTCACGGCGCTTTGCCTGCGGTCCAAGGCGTATTGGGGGTATGACGCGGAGTTCTTGGCCGCCTGCGTACCCGTCCTGACGCTGACCGCGGCGGATTTGCAGGGCACTCAGACGATCACCGAGGTCGAGGGTGGAACACTTCTGGGCATGGTACAGGTCTCGAACAGTCAACAAGGCTGTTACCTGCAAAAGCTCTTCGTCGACCCCGCCCATATGGGTAAGGGAACGGGGCGGCGGCTTTTCACATGGGCGGTCCAAAAGGCCCGCGAGATGGGCGCCACGGAAATGATCGTCGAGTCGGATCCCGGCGCGGTGCCGTTCTATACCGCCATGGGCTGCCGCGCGGCTGGCAGCGCCCCGTCCGAGGCGATGCCGGGCCGGATGCTGCCACGCCTGGTGCACGACTTGCGGTAGGCCCCACAAAATTCGTACGAATTTTGTGGGGCCGCCGATCAGCCGGTGCGCGTCAGATGCGCCTCCATCGCCGCCAACCCGTCGTCCAGACCGCGCCGCCCGAATCCAAGGCGGAAACGGTCAGTGGGCGTCGACCCAAGGTCCGAGCGGTAGATCGTGCTTGGCAACAGCAGAACGCCCGCCTCTTCCACCAGCCTGCGGGCGAATTCCTCGACCCCGTCGGAACCCAGATAACGCGGGAAGCCCATGCAGGCACCATCAGGCCGCCGCCACTCGAAGAGGTCGGGATGGCGGGCAAAGAACGCGTCCCATTTCGGCAGGTTCTCGTCCACGATGGCGCAGTTGCGCGCCAGGATCGCATCACGGTTCTTCAGCGCGATGAGCGCCAGCCGCTCGCTGGGACCGGAATTGCAGATCGACAGGTAGTGCTTCATCCGCTCCATCCGGCTCAACACCTCGCGGTCCTGACAGGCGATCCAGCCCACGCGCAGCCCCGGCAGGCCGTAGGATTTCGACATCACGCCCAGCGAAAGGCCACGCTCATAGATATCGGCGATGAACGGCAGGTGGTCGGCGTCCGACGGGCCGAGACCGTTGAAGATCTCGTCATGCAGGATCCAGATGCCGTGGTGGCGGCAAAGCTCGATCAGCGCGTCATAGCGCTCGCGCGGCAGGATTGCGCCGGTGGGGTTGTGCGGAAAGTTAATGGTCAGCACGCGCGTGTTCGGGCGGATCGCGGCGCGCACCCGGTCGATATCCAGCGACCAGGTGTCGTCCGGGTCGAGCGGCACGCCCGTCGCCTCGCAGATCGCCAGGGGCAGGCTTTCGTGCGACTGGTAGTTGGGCGTCACCACGATAGCGTGGCTGTCCGCGTCCAGCAGTACATTGTTGGCCGCGAAGATGCCTTCGCTGGCCCCTGCAAAACAGAGCACTTCGTCGGCGGACCGCCCCGCATAGGTCGCCGCGATGGCCGCGCGCAGGTCGGGCGCGCCGAAGGTCTCGGTATAGCCCAGCCACATTTGCTCGAAACCGTCCCGGTCTTCGGGGCTGGCCATGGCCAGAAGTTCTGGCAGCGCCATGCTTTCGGCGTCCGAGGCGGTCATGTGGTGGCGGGCCTTGAATTCCCACTTGGCGAAATGGGTTTCCAGCCGGAAATCGGGCAGGGTCGTCATGGGGTGTCCTGTCGGGTCAGTCCACCGCGCGGATAAGCTTGCGCTCCAGCACGCGCAAGACCGTGCGCAGGTCGTGCCCGCGTTTCAGCACCTGCCCGTCCATGCCGATCACCGCGTATTGCCCTTGCCGCGCGCGCAGCTTGGGGCGTTTCTCGATCCGGTAAAGCGGGTTCTCGGCGGTGCGGCGAAAGACCGAGAAGATGGCGACGTCGCGCAGGCTGGAAATCCCGTAATCGCGCCATTCCCCGGCGGCGACCATGCGGCCATAGACCGAAAGGATCGCGGCAAGCTCGGTGCGGTGGAAGGCCACCTGTTGCGCGCCGCCATTCGCCGGGAACGAGGAGGTGGGTTGAAATGTCATGGAGTCAGAGTTGCGGCAAACGGGCGTTGAGGCAAGGGATTTGTGCCGGGGCGGCGTGTGACGGCTGCGTGGAGCCGCTGGCATCCCGGACTTGATCCGGGATCTCTTCGGTGAAGTCTCGTGTACTGCAAAAGCATCCATCAGCCACGCCGACGCGCGGCGCCTACCCCCGGCCGATATAGGGCATCTTCGTCGCCATCACCGTCATGAACTGGACGTTCGCCTCGGGCGGCATCTCGGCCATGTGCAACACGGAGCGGGCGGCGTTCTCAACGTCCATCGTGTGCATCTCGGGGTTGGTCTGTTTCAGCCCCGCCACAAGCTCGCTTTCCGCGTTGCCGATGTCGATCTGCCCGCAGGCGATGTCGAACGGCCGGCCATCCAGCGACAAAGACCGCGTCATGCCGGTGACCGCGTGTTTCGACGTGGTGTAGCAGATCGAGCCGGGCCGGGGCACATGGGCCGACAGCGACCCGTTGTTGATGATCCGCCCGCCCTGTGGATCTTGCGCGCGCATCGCGGCAAAGGCCAGCCGTGCCGTGATGAACATGCCGCGCAGGTTGACGGCCATGACCTGGTCGAATTCTTCGACGCTCACCGCATCCGGCGTTGTCGAGGGGCCGAACATACCGGCGTTGTTGAACACGGCGTCGAGACGCCCGGCCTCTTCCAGAAAGGTCTCGAAGGCGCGTTCCATGGCGTCCGGATCGGTCACGTCCGCAGGCAGGGCCACGGCCTCGCGCCCCTGTGCCAACGCCTCCAGCCGGTCGGCGCGGCGGGCCACCAGCCCCACGCGCCACCCGGCATCCAGGAACGCCTCCGCCGTCGCACGGCCAATGCCGGAGCTGGCGCCGGTGATCAGGATGGATTTCATAGCTCTGTCTCTGCCTCCATTTCCAGTTCCAGCGGCGCGGGTGCCGCCCGCAGATCGTCGATGCGCAAGGCGCCGGTGGGTTTCGACAGCCGGTTGCGCACAACCCAGTGCAGGCGCTCCTCGGCGCGGGTGATGGCGACATAGGCCAGCCGTTTCCACAGCGGTTGCCCCGCCTCGGTGCGGCCCATACGGGCGGCGGCGTAGATATCGGGGGCAAAGACCTGCACATCGGGCCATTGGCTGCCCTGCGCCTTGTGGATCGTCACCGCCGCGCCATGCAGAAACGTGGCCCCCATGCGGGCGGCGAAGGGGATGAACGGCTCTTCCTCGTCCGGCTTCTCGATCTTGACGATGCTGGCGGCACTCACGCGCGGATCCTCGGCGCCCATGACGTGCAGGCGGGAAAAGCCCGGCTTCCGGCCCGCGCCCAGATAGATCACCTGCGCGCCCTTGATCAGGCCCCGCGCCTCCAAATCCAGCCGCTTCTTGCGGTGCTTGAGCGGCAGTTCCAGCCCGTCGCAAATCAGCGGCTCGCCTTCCAGCAATTCGGTGTCGGGGGCGCCATGCACGGCGCGGAAGGCGTTTATCAGGCGGATGCGCGTGGCATTGCGCCAGACCAGCACCGGGCTGCGTGCCATCAGATCCACCTCGACCCGTTGCGCCCATTGCACGCGCTCGTCCTGTGCCGCCTTCTGCTCGACCAGCCGCTCGAAATCCTCGAACCCCACCTCGGGGTCGCCCAAAGCGTGCGCCAGGTCGAGGATCGGGTTGTCGGCGTCCTGCCGGTGGATGCGGCTCAGCGTCAGCTTGGCGGGCGCGGGCAGACCGTCAAAGACCATCGAGCCGGATTGATTCACCGGGGCAAGCTGGGCTGGGTCGCCGAAGAGCAGAAGCGTCGGGAAGATCTCCTGCAGGTCCTCGTATTGCTTTTCATCCAGCATCGAGGCCTCGTCGATGAACCCGATATCCAACGGCTCTTCGCGGCGCTTCCAGCCGGTGATGAAATCGCTGCCGCGCAGACCGGCGGCGGCCAGCGCCCCGGGGATGGACTTGTGCGTGCCGTAAAACAGCCGCGCACGTTCCAGCGATTCCTCGGTCAGGCCCTCGATCTCGGGCTTTTCGCCGTTCCCGGCCAGCCATTCGGCGATGCGCTCGTATTCGGGGTCGTAGACGGGGGTATAAAGGATGCGGTGGATCGTGGTGGCGGGCACGCCGCGCATCCGCAATACGCTGGCGGCCTTGTTCGTGGGGGCGAGGATGGCCAGCGTGCGCCGGTCCTTGCGGCGGCGGCCTTCCCAGTCGCCCGAGACCACGTCGACGCCCGCCTCTTCCAGCGCACGGTAGAGTGCCGCCAGCAGCAGGGTCTTGCCCGATCCGGCCTTGCCGACAACGGCCATCACGCCGGACTTTCCTTCGCGCGGCGGGGTCAGCATTCCCTCGTCAAGGTCCACACCAGCCTCGCGCAGCGCGGCGGCGATGCGGTCATGGGCCTCGGCCTGGTCGTCAGAGTATGTAAGCGCGGTCTGGGACATGGCGCGACCCTACAGCCGCGCCTCGTCGTGCACCAGCGCGGGGGCCATTTTCTACGCAGAAAATGGGCCGGAAAATGCGTATTTTCCGCCTCAGAATTTGCGCAAATTCTGAGGCGCGCCGCTCAGGCCGATTGCGCGAAAGGCTGGCGTTCGTCGCCAAAGCTGCGGCGGAACCATTGTTCGCTCAGTTGCGGGGTGACACCGGCGCGGCGGGCCACCTGCGTGCGGGCGGCGTCGGTGAAGTCCCACAGGCCCACGCTGATCCGGTCACGGCCTTCGCCCTGGCTGCCCAGCACCTCGGGCGAGGAGCCGATCATGCGGTAGATCCTCACCATGCGGGCGTCGAACACGCCGGCGAAATGCTGCACGCAGAAATGCCGCATCAACTCCCCGCCGCCCAGCATCAGCGCAGCAGCGACCCGGCTTTCGGCGCCACGCGCCAAGCAGAAGCGCGTGCACTCCCAGATATGCGGGCTTTGGATCGTGCCGCCCCCCAGGATATCGGTGAAATGCTCGTTGATCATCGTCCGCCCGGTGGTGGGCAGGAACCGCATCGAGCCCTTGTGGCGCCCGTCCGCCCCTTCCCAGATCACGTAAAGCGGGTTGAGGGCGTCGTATTCATCGCGCTCGAAGCCTTGCGCATCGACACGCACGTCCCAGCCGAGCCGGGTTCCGAACTGGTCGGCCCGGTCGCGGAACATGCCGTCGGACAGCTTGGCGAAACGGTTCAGTTGGTCGGCGTAAAGGTAGCGTAGCATGGTCGAAGTCCCCTCTGTCGTGACGATAAGAGGAAAATTCTCGCTAAACCGTTAAACGCCTGTCGGCGCACCGCGCGTTGCGGTCACCGCCGTCATGTCAGATCACGATCAGCCCCTGGCTGATGGCGCGGGCCACCGCGTGCACGGTGTTGATCGCCCCAAGCTTGAACCGCGCGGATTCGATATAGACCCGCAGCGTGTGTTCGGAAATCGACAGCGTGTCGGCCACCTGTGCCCGGCCATAGCCCAGCGCCAGCAGCGTCAGCGCATCGACCTCGCGCGGGGAAAGCTGCCGCGCGGGTGCGGGCGCGCGATCGGGCTCGAATTCCAGCGCCTTCTGGTTGAAGGTGTGGGCGCACAGGATCAACGCCCGACGATGCGCCTCGGTGAAGGTGGCCCATGCGTCGTCGTCACACCGGTGGTTCACGGTAAAGAGCGCGAACTGCCCGTTCGGCCCCCGCAGCGGGATCGAATAGCCCTGGTTGCCCAACCCATGGTTCAGCGCCTCTTTCAGAAAGGCCTGAACCGGCTTGCCGGACCAGTCCAGCCGCTTCCAGTCGACCGGGTGAAAGCGCTGGTAGCAGCCCTTTATCACCGGGTCGACGCGCAGGTAATCATTCGAGATGTAGCGGTCTATCCAGGCCGGATCGTAGGTGCCGCATCCATACTGGTCACCCGCGGCGCTGACCCAGTGATAGATCAGGTGGTCGATCTGAAAAAAATCGCGCAGCCGGATGGCCACGTCTTGCAGACCGGCCGGTTCACGGGCGCGTTCGAGGTCTTCCAAAATCGGCTCGAGCCGCCGCGGCGGTTGCAAATTCATACCCTGTCATTCCCTCCCGCGGCGACGTCCCCTTCGACGTCAGTTCTGCCGCCGCGACGAGTCTCGTGTCGTCGATCTGTTCGGCAAGAACCCCAAGGCCATTTTGCCGAGCGAAGGTTCTGAGATCCGCCAGGACATCCAGTATCCACTCGTTCTGCATGGTAGCCTCCTTTAGGAGTGTTAATGAAAGGTTAACTCAACTTTAGCATGTTTAACTTCTCCGCCGAATTCGCACTTTTTCACTCCCCGGAAATGGCGAGGGCGCGATTTTCAAACATTTGAAATCGTTACCCCCGGCTTCGGGACATAAAAAAGCCTGCGAACCGGGGCACCGATTCGCAGGCCAGATGCGGGCCGAACCGGCCCGTCAGGGAGAAATCGTCAGGCTTTCTTGCCGGCGTCCAGTACGTCCTCGACCGTGCGCAGACCCGTGCGCGGCGATTGCACCAACACCGCCATGTTGCCCGGCTTGTGCTCGTTGCGCAGCATCTTCATGTGCGCCCCCGGGATCTCGTCCCAGGGAAAGACCTCGGACATGCAGGGGTCGATACGGCGTTCGACAACCAGCTGGTTGGCCGACGAGGCCTGTTGCAGGTGGGCAAAGTGGCTGCCCTGCAGGCGCTTCTGGTGCATCCACATGTAGCGCACGTCGAAGGTACAGTTGAACCCGGTCGTGCCGGCGCAGATCACGACCATGCCGCCCTTCTTGCAGACCAGCGTCGAGACCGGAAAGGTCGCCTGACCGGGGTGTTCGAACACCACGTCGACATTGTTGCCCTTGCCAGTGATGTCCCAGATCGCCTTGCCGAACTTTCGCGCCTCGGTGAACCATTCCTTGTATTCGGGGCTGTTCACCTTGGGCAGTTCGCCCCAGCAGTTGAAATCCTTGCGGTTGATGACGCCCTTGGCGCCCAGCGACATGACGAAATCGCGCTTGTCCTCGTCGGAAATCACGCCGATCGCATTGGCGCCCACCGTGTTGGCCAGCTGGATCGCGAAGGACCCCAGACCGCCCGACGCGCCCCAGACCAGCACGTTCTGGCCCGGTTTCAATTCATGCGGGTGATGCCCGAACAGCATCCGGTAGGCCGTGGCCAGCGTCAGCGTGTAGCAGGCGCTTTCCTCCCAGCTCAGGTGCTTGGGCCGCGGCATAAGCTGTTGCGCCTGCACGTTGGTGAATTGCGCGAAGGAGCCGTCGGGCGTCTCGTATCCCCAAATGCGCTGCGTGGGCGAGAACATCGGGTCGCCGCCATTGCAATGGATGTCGTTGCCGTCGTCCTGGTTGCAGTGGATTACGACCTCGTCGCCCACTTTCCAGTTCTTCACCTTGTCACCCACGGCCCACACGACACCCGAGGCGTCGGAGCCCGCAATGTGGTAATCTGCGCCATGCCCGTCGAAGGGGCTGATCGGCTCACCCAGGCCCGCCCAGATGCCGTTATAGTTCACGCCTGCGGCCATCACCAGAACCAGCACCTCGTTGCTGTCCAGCGTCGGCGTGTTCACCACCTCGACCTGGAACGACTTGTCGGGCTCGCCATGCCGCTCACGGCGAATGGCCCAAGCGTACATCTGCTTGGGCACGTACCCCAGGGGCGGCAATTCGCCGATCTCGTAGAGGTCTTTCTCGGGCGCGTCGTAGGGCGCGATTCCGGTTTCGGTGTCCAGAGCCATCGGGGCCTCCTTCATATGCGTTTGCCGCGATGCAGAATCGCGCGTGTCCGCCCTGAAATATCTTCCATCACGCAACAATGCAATGCCGACTTGTCGTTTTTTGAAATTTTATAACCCAGCAGTCGCAGAAAAATCAGTCGTTTTGCGCCGCATCTGCGAAAAACTGCCGGATGGAATTCGCGTAATAGACCAGCAGGTCGCGCTCTTCGGGGACGATCTCGATGCCCTGCGCGGTGTCGCGGATCAGCCCGCGCTTGCGCAGGATACGCAGGCCCACCTCGACGGAATAGCCCAGATCCTCGCGCGGGATGTGGATATGCGCCTGGCCCAGGCTATCGGTCATCCCGGCCAGAATCTCTCTTAGTTCCGCCTCGGGCAGCGGCGTTCCGGCCGCCAGCAAGGCGTGGGCGACCATCGGCACCGGCAGCACCGGCACCTCCTGCCCGATCCGCGCCATCAGGCGCTCGCCCAGCATTTCGACCGGGGCGCCGGGGTGTTCCGCGCGGAAATCGGTCAACGACACCGGCGCGCCGAAACTGACCGCGGCATAGCCGTGGCGGTGATAGCGCCGCGTGATCCACAGCCACAGCTGTTTCAGCACGAAGCCCCCTACAACGCTGATCTTGGCCCCGAACCGGCGCTTGCCCGCCTTGCCCGCCGCGACAAGGATACGGTCCTCGAACACACGGTCATAGTTGACGGCAACCGGCACGAAAACCACGTCGCGCCCGCCCTCGGTGCGTTCCTCGATCATGTATTTCAGGATGCCCAGCCTGGGCTTGGCCAGCGCCCCGTCAAGGCTCAGGCCGCCCTCGGGGAACACGGCCTGAGTCACGCCGCCATCCGTCGCCATGCCGACGTAGCGCGCCAGCACCCGGCGATAGAGTGCATTGAGCGACCGGCGCCGAATGAAATAGGCCCCCATCGTGCGGATCAGCCGGCTCAGCGGCCAGACCCGCGCCCATTCGCCCACGGCATAGCTCAGCGCCGACTGCTCGGCGGCCAGCCATGTGACCAGCACGTAATCCATGTTCGAGCGGTGGTTCATCACGAAGATCACGGTGGCATCGGGGTCGATCTTGCCGATCCCCTCTTCGTCGAACCGCCCCATCCGCACGCGGTAAAGCGCCGTGCTCAACAGCTTGGCCACCCGGATCGCCACGCCGAAATAGGCGGTGGCGGAAAAGCTGGGTACGATTTCCCGCGCGTATCTTTTGGCCTTCTCGAAGGCCACGTTCTCGGGGATGCCGTTTTCCTGCGCGTGTTCGGCAATGGCCTTGCTGACCTCGGGATCATAGATCAGCCGCTGGATCATGTCGTAGCGACGCGCCAGCTTGAACGGCTCGATCTTGCGCTCCAGCCGCTGGTTGAGGCGGTTCACCACCCGCTCCATCCGGCGGCGGAAGAACCAGCGCACCGAGGGGAACAGGAAATGCGAGGCAAAGGTGACCGCCGCGAAGAGCAGGATCAGCACCAAGAGCCAGAGGGGAAGTTCGACACTCTGCGTCATCAGCCTTACCATGCCAGCCCGCGTGCGGGGCTACAAAGAAAAACGCCGCAAGCCGCGCGATTGCCAGACCGCGGGCTGGCGACCCAACGATAGTTCATGGCGCTTTATGGTTGCCGTGTCCGAATAACCTCCAATCGAAGCGCGAACGTCAGCCAATCGCCAGCCCGCCCGGGCGGTCTGGCGATCGCGCGGCGGCCTTCGGCCTTGATCCCGCGCGGTATAAGATGACCGACACCGCTAAAGGCTCAAAACGGTACGGCGATTTGGTCACCGAAACCCACCCGCCCCGAATTGCCGCAACGCAGCGAATTGACAGCGTCACATAATTCCGAATAGTTTGCTCCCGTTGAAAGAAAATTTCGCAACACGATTCACGAGGCCGCCCGATGTCGCAGACGCAGCAAGAGCACACCAAAGACAAACCTTGGTTAATCCGCACCTATGCGGGCCACTCCACCGCCAAGGCGTCGAACGCGCTCTATCGCGGCAATCTCGCCAAGGGGCAGACGGGTCTTTCCGTGGCGTTCGACCTACCCACGCAGACGGGCTATGACAGCGATCACGTTCTCAGCAAGGGTGAGGTCGGCAAGGTCGGCGTGCCGGTCTGTCACCTGGGCGACATGCGCACGCTGTTCGACCAGATCCCGCTCGATCAGATGAACACCTCGATGACCATCAACGCCACCGCGCCGTGGCTTCTGGCGCTCTATATCGCCGTCGCCGAGGAACAGGGCGCGGATGTCAGCGCGCTGCAGGGCACTGTGCAGAACGACCTGATCAAGGAATACCTCAGCCGCGGCACATACATTTGCCCGCCGAAACCCAGCCTGAAGATGATCGGGGACGTGGCCGAATACTGCTATACCCATATCCCCAAGTGGAACCCGATGAACGTGTGTTCCTACCACCTGCAGGAGGCCGGCGCGACACCGCAGCAAGAACTGGCCTTCGCGCTGGCCACCGCCTGCGCCGTGCTGGACGAACTGAAACCGCGCGTGCCAGAGGAAGACTTCCCGGCGCTGGCGGGGCGCATCAGCTTTTTCGTCAACGCGGGCATCCGCTTCGTGACCGAGATGTGCAAGATGCGCGCCTTCGTCGACCTCTGGGACGAGATCCTGCGCGACCGTTACGGCGTCGAGAACCCCAAGTTCCGCCGCTTCCGCTATGGCGTTCAGGTCAACAGCCTCGGCCTGACCGAGCAGCAGCCGGAAAACAACGTCTACCGCATCCTGATCGAGATGCTGGCGGTGACCCTGTCGAAAAAGGCCCGCGCCCGGGCGGTACAGCTGCCCGCCTGGAACGAGGCGCTTGGCCTGCCCCGCCCGTGGGATCAGCAATGGTCGATGCGGATGCAGCAGATCCTGGCCTACGAGACAGACCTGCTGGAATACGAGGACCTGTTCGACGGCAACCCCGCCGTCGATGCCCGCGTCGAGCAGCTGAAGGAAAGCGCCCGGCAAGAGCTGGAGACGCTGGACAGCATGGGCGGCGCCATCGGGGCGATCGAGCACATGAAGGCGCGGCTTGTGGACAGCAACGCCGACCGTCTTGGCCGGATCGAGGCGGGCGAGACCACGGTGGTGGGCGTCAACAAGTTCACCACCTCCGAGCCCAGCCCGCTGCAATCCGAGGATGGCGGCATCATGCGCGTCGACCCCGCGACCGAGGCCGAACAGATCGACCGCCTGAACGCCTGGCGCGAAGAGCGTGACGACGAGGCCGTGAAAACCGCGCTGACGGCCCTGCGAGAGGCCGCATCGAAGAACGAGAACATCATGCCCGCCTCCATCGCGGCGGCCAAGGCCGGCGTCACGACGGGCGAATGGGCGGAACAGATGCGCCAGATCCACGGCCAGTATCGCGGCCCCACCGGCGTGTCGGGCAGCCCATCGAACCGCACCGAGGGCCTTGACGATATCCGCGACGCGGTCGATGCGGTCAGCGACAAGCTGGGCCGCCGCCTGAAATTCCTGATGGGCAAGCCGGGGCTTGACGGGCATTCCAACGGTGCCGAACAGATCGCTTTCCGCGCCCGCGACTGCGGCATGGATATCGCGTATGAAGGCATCCGCTTGACCCCCGAGGAAATCGTCACCGCCGCGCTCGAGGACGAGGCGCATGTGATCGGCCTGTCAATCCTGTCGGGCAGCCACATGCCGCTGGTCGAGGACCTGCTGAACCGCATGCGCGAAGCGGGTCTGGGTCACGTGCCGCTGATCGTCGGCGGGATCATCCCCGAGGAAGACGCGCAACGCTTGCTGGAAATGGGCGTGGCGCGGGTCTACACGCCCAAGGACTTCGAGCTGAACACCATCATGATGGATATCGTTACGCTGGCCGATCCCAAGGCCGTCGCGGCGGAATGACCGACCAGACGGATCGCAACAAGGCCAACGCGATGGCCTTTTACGACCTGATGTTCAATCAATGCCGTCCGCGCGACGCCATCGCGCGTTTCGCGGGCGACGTCTATATCCAGCACAATCCGCATGTCGCCGACGGCAAGGATGCCTTCATCGACTATTTCGAACGCATGGCGCGGGAGTATCCGGGCAAGCAGGTGCGCTTTGTCCGCGCCGTGGCGGAGGGCGACCTGGTGGTGCTGCATTGCCACCAGACATGGCCGGGCAGCGACGATTACGCGGGGATGGACATTTTCCGCTTCGACGAGAATGGCAAGATCGTCGAACACTGGGATGTCCTGCAGGTCATCACCGGCCAGTCAGCCAACGATAACGGACTGTTCTGACGCGTCCCGGGGTCGTCCGCGGAGGGATTGAGCGCGACCCCGGAACGCATGCGGCGTGCCGGATGACCGGCGCGCTTACTCGGTGGTCTCTTCTTCGGTTTCGGCAGCACCCTCGGCGCCTTCGGCCGCAGCGCCGGCATCGTCCGCGTTTTCCTGCGCCGCCTTGCCTTCAGCAGCGGCGGTCTTGAGCTGGGCCATGATCCGGTCGTTGAGTTCCTGATCTTCCTGCGCCGCGATATCGATCGCCTTGAACTCTGCCGGGGTGATGTCGGCAATCACTTCGATCGAGTTGACGATCGAGTCGTTGGCGTAGGCCATCAGCTCGGCGCGCTTCTCGCCATCCGACTCGGCCTCGATCCGGGGCACGAAGTGCTGGGCCACGGTGTTGACCGCCGCCAGCGCCTGCACGAAGGACGCGACTTTTTCGTCGCTCAGCGTATCGTTGCTGATGCCTTCGGCCGGCTCGATCTTTGCCAGCGACTTGGTCGGCTCCTGCTTGGTCGTCTCGGTGGCCGCGCCTTCGGTTTGGGTGTCTTGCGTGGCTTCCTGTGCGAAGCCGGCGGTGCCCAGCGCCAGTGCGGATGCGGTGGCGATTGCGATACGTGAAATCATTATGGTCTCCTCGACGGGATTGTCTTGGTTTGCGGTTGAGTGACACATGGCCAGTCCCCGCCCGTCTTGCAATCCGTTCGGCGAAAAAACGCTGGAATCCGCCGGCCCCGGGCGACAAACTGCGACCTGCACCGTCCGGAGCCTTGCCATGACCCTTTCCATCCGCCCCATCGTCCCCCAGGACGAAGCAGACTGGCGCAGTCTCTGGACCGCCTACCTGGAGTTCTATGAAAGCCACGTCAGCGAGGAGGTTTACAAGACCACCTTCGCCCGCCTCTGCGCCCCCGAGGTGACGGACCAGAACGGCTTGCTGGCGCTTGACGGCGAGACGCCCGTGGGCCTCGTGCATTACATCTTTCACCCGCATAACTGGCGGGTCGAGAAGATCTGTTATCTGCAGGACCTCTACGCCGATCCATCGGTACGCGGCACCGGCGTGGGCCGCAAGCTGATCGAGGCGGTCTATGCCGCCGCCGATGCGAACGGCACGCCGGCCGTCTACTGGAACACCCAAGATTTCAACGCGCAGGCACGGCAGCTTTACGACCGGATCGGGCAGCTGACACCGTTTATCAAGTACACGCGCTAGGGCGCCCTCGCGCCCCGGTTCAGGGAAACTGCGCCGACTCGCGCCGCATCAGTTCGCGCAGCGAGTAGGATCGAGCGATATGTCCCTCGGCGCCCATGACATGGCGCGGATCGGCGGGGATACAGCCCCGGCCGCACAGTTGGCGCACCACCATGCGGGTCGTGTCGAGAAACCACAGCCGTCCGGCGGGCGTGCCGACATAGCCATTGATGCCCTCGCCCTTGTCGGCGCGGATATCGTTGACGGTGGGCACCTCGGACCAGGCGCTTTCGTCATAGGCGCCGTGCGTGTGCCAGGACGCCACCACGCGCAGCCTTTTGGGCCAGCGGGGCTGGCAATAGTTCAGATACCCGCGCCGGGCCGGGGTGGTGGCCAGCTGGCCCGAGGCGGTGTAGCCGATATAGCCGCAATATTCCCGGTTCTCGGCCACCGAGCGCGCCTGCGCCTGCGACAGCACATGACGCGCCACGCCGATCTCGTCGGCGGTTTGCGCAGGGGCGGCGACGGGCATCGCCATGAGCAGGGCCAGCAGGGCCGTGATCCGCATCTGTGTGTGTCCTCTCTTGCGGCGGCGGGGGCAGGCGTTACCTTTGCGCGACCTTAACGCGACCTTAGACCGAAGGGCAGCCCATGACGATCCATATAGGCGCCGCACCCGGCGACATTGCCGAAACCGTCCTCATGCCCGGCGACCCGATGCGCGCCAAGTGGGCCGCCGAGCGGTTCCTGGAGGCGCCGCGGCAGGTCAACGCGGTGCGCGGGATGCTGGGTTTCACCGGCACATGGCGGGGCAACCCAGTGACGATACACGGCAGCGGGATGGGCATGGCGAGCCTGTCGATCTATGCCAACGAGCTCATGCGAGACCTCGGCGCGAAGACGTTGATCCGCATCGGCTCCACCGGCGCGATGCAGCCGCATGTGGCCGTGCGCGACGTAATTCTTGCCATGACCGCAAGCAGCGTCGGCACGCCCTCCTCGACCATCTTCCGCGAACTGAACTACGCCCCCTGCGCCGATTGGGGCCTCATGCGGGCCGCCGTCGCCGCGACCGAGGCGCGGGGCGTGCCGCATCACGTGGGGGGCATCTATTCGTCGGACACGTTCTACGACGAACGGCCCGACCTGAACGAGCAGATGACACGCCACGGCATCCTCGCCGTCGAGATGGAGACCGCCGAGATGTACACGCTGGCCGCCCGCCATGGCGCGCGGGCGCTGTCGGTGCTGACCGTGTCCGACCATCTGCAAACCGGCGAGGCCCTGCCCAGCGCAGACCGCGAGGCCAGCTTTGGCGACATGGTGGAAATCGCGCTGGAGGCGGCGTTTGCGTAGGGTGCGTTTTCAACGCACCTTTCCGGTGCCGGACACCTGACATGGGCGCGTGGTGCGTTGAGAACGCACCCTACACGTCCTCCAGAAACGCGAACGCGTCCCCAGCAACCCGCACCCGACCCAGCGACGGCAGCCGGAAATGCGTGCCCAGCACCCGCGCACCCCGCTCCGCCGCACTCTCCAGCAAGGCCCGGCGCGACAGCACGGCCCGCTCGGCATCCTGGTCGAAAGTGAAATGCCACTCGGGGTGCCAACATTGCGCCGCCGTATGAATGGCATCCCCCGTAATCACCGCTTCGGCCTCGCCACCGCGCACCACGACCGACACATGTCCCCCGGTATGCCCCGGCGTCGGCATCAGCGTCACATGATCGCCTACACCATGCGCTCCCTCGACCAGTTCCGCCTGCCCGGCCTCGATCACCGGCAGGAGGCTCTCGTCATACATGCCCCTGGCCTTTTCGGCATAGAACGCCTCGTCCGCCTTCGGCAGCAGGTAGCGCGCGTTGGGGAACGTCGGCACCCAGCGCCCGTCCAGCAGCCGTGTGTTCCAGCCGATGTGATCCACGTGCAGATGCGTGCACAGCACATAGTCCACATCCTCCACCCCCACGCCAGCCGCGCCAAGCGCATTCAGAAAGCGCGGCGTGTCGCGCTGATGCCAGTCGGGAAAACTTGGCGCGGTCTTGTGGTTCCCGACGCAGGTATCCACCAGGATCACGTGATCGGGCGTTTTCAGCAGGAACCCCTGGATCGGCAGCATCACACGCCCCGTATGGGGGCAGACCCCGCCCGGCACCTTTTCGGCGATGATGCGCCCCACATCCGGGCCGGCGCCCGGGAACATCTCTTCGGGTGCCAGGAACGGCGCGTCGATTTCCAGGATGCGCCAGACCTCCACCTCGCCAATACGACACAACATGACGCTCAGCCCTCCCTGATCCGCTTTGCCACTCGGCCCGCCCAGAGGTCATAGAGCGGGGCAGCGGGATGAAACCCGTCGGCGGCCATCAGGCCCCGGTCCATCGGGAAATCCATTGAAACGTAGCGCAGCGTGGGGTTTTGCGCCACGAGGTCGCACAGCTCGGCATCCAGTGCCGCCGCGCGCCGCCCGAGAACGCCACGCAAAGGGCGGGGCAGCAGCGGGAAGGCCCCCAGAGGAGGGACGCCCGAGGCGACGATGCGCGTCACGCCGAACCTGTCCTGCAACAAAGCCACGAGATCGCTGTAATTGCGCCGCCACCGCGCCCGGCGCATCCCGTTCTTGGCGTCGTTCACGCCCAGCGCGATCACCGCAACGTCGAATTGCGCGCGCGGCATCTGCGCCAGATCGGCCAAGGCAGTTGTCGTGGTCGCGCCGCCCCGCGCCTCCAGCCGCCAGTGCACCCGGAAATGCGGGGCAAGATGCGCCGCCAGCCGCCCGGCCAGCGCGTCCTCCTGCGTTTCGACGCCCACGCCCGCGCCGGAACTGTCGCCCAGGATCAACAACCGCAGGTCCGGGCCTTCACCCGCCACGCCTTCGCGCGGGCCCGCCGCCTCGGGCAGGCGTGCCGCCCGCAGCACGACCCACGCCACCTGCGGGATCAGCACCGGCGACATCAACGCCGCGCGGATCGCGTCACGCATCCGTCTCGCTTTCACACAGCGCCATGCCCGTGTCGCTAAGCGCGTAGACCCCGCGCTCGACGCGAAAGAACCATCCCGAGTGATTGTCCGCCATGATCCGCGTCGCCCGCGCCACACCGGTCGCCCTGGCGATCACCGCGCCCCGCGATGGCCCATGCTCCGACAGATAATCCACGCAGGCCCGCACATCCTGCTTGTAGGCCGTCTCGATCTGCCCCCGCGTGCCGCCCTCGTTCGGATCGCCGCGCCGGGCGTTGAACTCCTTGAGCAGCCGCGTGCGCTTGACCTTGGACCGCCGCGACTGGAATGGCGCCGGGTCGCAATGCACCTGCACGGTGCCCTCGTCCAGCGTCACACTCAGCACCCCCAGCCCCAGCCGCTTGCAAAGGCCGATATTGCCCTTGAACGCCCGCCACCCCGCCTTGCCCTTCCAGCGGGGCACGGCGACATAGACTTGCTCGGTCACCGCCTGCCGCGCCACCGCCTGTTGCAGCAGGGTCAGCGAAAACCCGGTCTTCAGCTCCACCACCACCGGCTCGGCCCCGTCACGCAGGCCCACCACGTCCGCCGGGCCGACCTCGGATTTCACGGCATAGCCCAGCGCCTCCAGCCAAGCCTTGACCGGGGCGTATAACAGGGTTTCGCGCGCATCATGCATCCCGGCAATTTGGCCGCAGGTTGCATGGGTGACAAGCCCTTCGCACAGCCCTATAAGGCGCGCGAACAAACTCATTTCAGCCCCGAGGACGACATATCCGATGACCACGCTCGTATTTGGCCACAAATCCCCCGACACCGACAGCACCGGCTCGCCCATCATCTGGGCGTGGTACCTCAACGAGGTGAAGGGCGGCGATGCCGAGGCCGTCCTGTTGGGCGAGCCCAACACCGAGGCCGCCTTCATGCTGGAAAAGTGGGACCTGCCCAAGCCGCGCATCATCAGCAATGTCGATGACGGCCAGCCTTGCATCGTCGTGGACACCAACAACCCCGCCGAGCTGCCCACCAACATCAACGGCGCCGACGTGCAGGGCATCATCGACCATCACAAGCTGGTGGGCGGGCTGGAAACCTCTGGCCCCATCGACATCACCGTGCGCCCGCTGGCCTGCACCGCGACGGTCATGATCGACCTGATGGGCGAGGATGCCGCCAGGATGCCTGACTGGGCCAAGGGCGCGGCGCTGACCTGCATCCTGTCCGACACGCTGGAATTCCGCAGCCCCACCACGACCGACCATGACCGCGCGGTGGCCGAGCAGCTGGCCCGCGATCTCGGCGTGAACATCGCCGACTACGCGGCCGAGATGTTCGCGGCCAAGTCCGATGTCTCGGCCTTTTCCGACGCCGAACTCCTCCGCATGGACAGCAAGGAATACGAGGTCGGCGGAACCAAGTTCCGCGTCTCGGTTCTGGAAACCACCGCGCCCACCTCGGTGCTGGAGCGCAAGGACAGCCTGATGGCATCCATGGCCGATGTAGCCAAGGAAGACGACGTCGATCAGGTGCTGCTCTTCGTCGTGGACATCCTGAACGAGGAGGCGACCCTGCTGGTGCCCAACGACCTGGTGAAAGGCGTGGCCGAGAAAAGCTTTGGCGCGTCCGTGTCGGGCGATACCGTGGTTCTGCCCGGCGTGATGAGCCGCAAGAAGCAGATCATTCCCAACCTGGCGGTCTGACGCCCTTCGCTATCGCTTGCATTCCGAACGCCCCTGCAAACCCTGCGGGGGCGTTCTTCGTTGTTTGACGGCCTGTGCCCGAAAGCTGCGCACCGGCATTTGCCAACCGGCATCCCGGACTTGATCCGGGATCTCTCGCGGCAAGAGGTCCCGGGTCAGGCCCGGGACGGGGTGCGTCTTGTGGCACCGCGCCGCAAACTGTAGGCCTGACCACAGAAAACATTCGTCGGAGACGCACCGCATGGGCCTTGTCGTCCTTCTTCTCGTCGCCATTGTCGTGATATCCTTCATCGGCATCGGCCGCGGCACACGGCGCGGCAAGGACCGGCGCGACGACGACTGAGCGGCTTCAGCCGCCCGCCTGCCAGTCGGCAATCGCCTCGACGGGGTAAAGCAGCATCACCACGTTCAGCGTCAGGTTATCGCGGATGATCCACAGCGTCAGCAACTCGAACCCCACCACCACGGCCACGCTGGCCCAGACCGGCAAGTGCCGCGCCAGCCAGAAGCCCAGCCACATCGCCACGATGTCCGAGGCCGAGTTCAGCACGCTGTCGCCGTAGTAATCCAGCGAGATCGTCACCTCGCGGTAGCGCTCGATCACCGCGTCGGTGTTCTCGACGATCTCCCACGCGCATTCCACCGCCGTCGCGATCACCAGCCGCCAGCCCAGATCGATCCGGCGCGCCACCAGCCACAAGAGTGCGTAGAACAAAAACCCGTGCAACAGGTGGCTGGGCCAGTACCAGTCGAACACCTGCTGGCTGCCCTCGCTGGTGCCCACGGTGCCCCACAGGTCAACCCAGCCACAGGGGCATGTCGGGTTGCGCCCCATGAGAAGCAAAACCACCAGCGTGGCAAGACCCAGCATGGCCGTAATGCGAATGGTAACGCGCCTGTCCGTCATGGGACTACGGAATCACAGTGCCATGGTCCTGTCCATCGCAAAGCGTTTCGACGAGCGGTGCGTGCATCGCCCTGCCACGCACAAGGCGGGCGCGCCCCGATTGGGTCGCGCCCGCCTGCACGTTCAAAAAGTCTACCGTTTACGAAAGGTTTTGGCCGGGTACCTTTGGCTTGTGCCACGCCAACGCCAGTGTCGCCATGCCCGATAGGGTCAAGTCGACGCCCAGAAACAGGCCCAACACGTCGGCGGCCGCACCGGGCAAGCCCAGCACGATCATCCCGGCCAGCGCCAGTGACAGCAGCCCGGCCCCGGCGATCCAGCCCCAGCCGGGCCGCGGGCGCATACGGACGGCATAGACTAGGCGCAACAGCCCCAACACGGCAAACAGCCCCGCGACCGCCAGAGTCAGCGTGATCAGCCCGGCCACCGGGTTCAGCAACAGCGATATCGCGAACAGCACGAAGGCCAGCCCGATCAGCCCTCCGATCATCCGGCCGCCCAGCGCGTCGCCCCGGTCACTGAACGCCAGCCAAAGCTGCGTCAGACCCGCCAGCAGAAACGCGGCACCGGCGACCGCGGTGACGGTCAGCGACGCGGCGAACGGGTTGAAAAACGCCAGCATCCCGCCCACCAGCATGACGACCCCCAGGATCGTCAACCCGATACGGCCCGGTTCGCGCTCGGTCGGCCCGGTCGGTTTGTGCCCGTGTCGCGCGGTGCGGCCTATGGCTTCGCTGAATGTCATTGCGTGTGTAACCCTCGGGGTTGTTTCACGTCGACAACGCGCAACCCGCACCGCCGGTTCCCCCTGCGTCGCTGGACGTCTCCCCTGCGCCGCGTTTAACTGGCCCTCGACACCCAGACACACGAGGCCCACCCATGTCCGCCCCCGTCAACCGCTTCAAGATCGCCCTTGCCGCTGGCCAGCCCCTTGTCGGCTGCTGGGCCGGGTTCGCCGAGGCCTATGCCACCGAGATCCTTGGCACTGCCGGGTTCGACTGGCTTATCCTCGATGGCGAACACGCGCCCAACACGCTCCAGACCCTCTCGGCCCAGATCGGAATCCTGCAAGCCTCCAGCAGCGAGGCCATCGTGCGCGTGCCCGTGGCTGAGGACTGGATCATCAAACAGGTGCTCGACGCGGGCGCGCAGACGCTTCTGGCGCCGATGGTCGATACGGCGGCCCAAGCCGAACGGATCGTGCGCGCCATGCGCTATCCACCCGAGGGCGTGCGCGGCTCCGGCGCGGCTCTGGGGCGGGCCTCGGGCTTTGGCGCGGTGCCCGACTATATCGCCACGGCCAACGACCAGATGTGCCTCGTGGTCCAGATCGAAAGCGTGGCGGCACTGGACAATCTCGATGCGATCTGCGCGGTCGAGGGCGTCGACGCGGCCTTTATCGGTCCGTCGGATCTGGCCAACGACATGGGCCATCGCGGCGACGCGAACCATCCCAAGGTGCGCACCGCAATGCAGGACGCGCTGGCCCGTATTCGTGCCGCAGGCAAGGCGCCCGGCATTCTCGGCGTCGACGCGCAAACCACGCGTACCTACCGCGACTGGGGCGCGCAGATGCTGGGCGTGGGGATCGACGTGCTGCTCTTTGCCAATGCCGCCCGCGCGCTGGCGCGCAACTGGCAGGCATGATGCGCCTGCTGGTCGATCTGGGCGGCACGTCCTGCCGCGTCGGCCTGTCCGACGGCGCGGGCCTTCTGCCCGAGACCGCCCGCAGCTTTGCCAATGCAGATCACGCAGACCTTGCCGACCTGCTGGCCGCCTATCTGGATGCGCAGCGCCCCGGAGCGGTCAGGGCGATCTGCGCGGGGGTCGCCGGGCCGGTGCGCGGCGGCGCGGCGCAGCTGACCAACCACGCCTGGCACATCGAGGCCGACGCGCTGGCCCGCGCCACTGGCGCCGATCATGTGCACCTGATGAACGACCTTCAGGCGCAGGCCTATGCGCTGGACGATCTGGACGCGGGCAGCCTCACGCCGCTGATCCCCGGCACGCCCGACCCCGAAGGTCCGCGCATGGTGCTGGGGCTGGGAACCGGCTGCAACATCGCGGTCGCGCATCGCGTTGGCGAGCGCCTTTTCGTGCCGCCATCCGAATCCGGCCACACCACCCTCTCCGACGCGCCGGGTTTTCGCCCGCTCTACGACGCGTTGCGCAGTGACGCGGCGCACCTGCCCATCGAGGCGGCGCTGTCCGGTCCCGGCCTCACCCGCCTGCACGCCTTTTACACCGGCGAGACACTTACCCCGGCAGAGATCATGGTCCTTGAACCCCGCAAGACGCTTCAGGCCTTCGTCTCGCTACTCGGGCTTGCGGCCTCCAACCTGTGCCTCTCGCACATGGCGACCGGCGGGCTATACCTGATCGGCGGCACCGCCCGCGCCATCGCGCCTTATGCCGCATCGCTGGGCTTTGCCGACACGTTCCACCCGCGCGGGCCCTACACCGAAATCCTCGACGCGATTCCCGTGACATTGATCACCGACGACAACGCGGCGCTCAGGGGATGCGCACGGTACCTGGCACAATACTTGAAATAATATACACTGAAGTGCATATTATGATGTGTACCTAAGGAGACATGCCATGAAGCGCCTGCACACGAACCAGATCTGCACCATGACCGAACTGCGCGAGCCGCAAAAGGTACTAGACCGCGCTGGCGGCAAGCCCGTGGCGATCATGAAGAACTCCAAATGCGTCGGCTACCTCGTCCCCGAAGAGGCGTCGCTAAAGGACGAGCCCCGCTATGCCACGATGGACGAGGTCATGGCCGCCGTCGAGGCCACCCGCGGACAGGCGCAGCCCGTGCTTGACTACCTCAAGGACAAATGAGCTTTTTGCTTCTTTCCGCCGACCAGGTAGAAGCACTTCACGACACGGCCCTGAACCCCGGCGAACTGCCCGGGCGCGCGCGGGACAAATCGCTCGAAGGCGCTCTGGCGCGCGTCGACAACCGGCTGCTCTACGGCATGATCGAGGATGTCTTCGATCTGGCCGCCGCCTATGCAGGGGCGGTCGCACAGGGCCATTGCTTCAACGATGGCAACAAGCGCACGGCCTACCGCACCATGCTGGTCTGCCTGACGCTGCACGGCGTGTCGATCACGCATGACACCGAAGAGATCGGCCAGATCATCATCGCCCTCGCCCAGGGCAAGCTAGCTGAGGACGCCCTGGCCGACTGGCTGCGCACAAAGGCAGCGTAGCGTGCGTTTTCAACGCAGCTGACCACTTCCCCCACCGCTTTCCCTCTGCCATACTGCGCCCCAACCCATAAAACAAAGAGCAGCGCACATGGCCGACGACCTCCTCTCACCGACCGAATCCGGCGATTACGATGCCTCCTCGATCGAGGTTCTGGAGGGGCTGGAGCCTGTCCGCAAACGCCCCGGCATGTATATCGGCGGCACGGATGAACGGGCGCTGCATCACCTGGTGGCCGAGATCCTCGACAACTCCATGGACGAGGCCGTGGCGGGCCATGCCAACCGGATCGAGGTCGAGCTGCACGACGATTATTCCATCACCATCCGCGACAACGGTCGCGGCATGCCGGTGGACGAGCACCCCAAGTTCCCCGGCAAATCCGCGCTCGAAGTCATCCTCTGCACGCTGCACGCGGGCGGCAAGTTCTCGGGCAAGGCCTACCAGACCTCCGGCGGCCTGCACGGCGTCGGCGCCTCGGTCGTGAACGCGCTGTCGGATTCCATGGTCGTCCAGGTGGCCCGCGACAAGAAACTGCACGAACAACGCTTTTCCCGCGGCAAGCCCCTCGGCCCGGTGCAGGAGGTCGGCGCCGCCCCCAACCGCCGCGGCACCACCGTCACCTTCCATGCCGACGAAGAGATCTTCGGCTCGCATCGCTTCAAACCCTCGCGGCTCTTCCACTCAATCCGCTCCAAGGCATATCTCTTCTCTGGCGTCGAGATCCGCTGGAAATCCGCCATTGCCGAAGGCGACACGCCCACCGAGGCCACGTTCCACTTCCCCGGCGGCCTTGCCGATTACCTGCGCGAGACGATGGGCACCGCCTCGACCTATGCCGAGAATCCCTTTGCCGGCACCGTCGATTTCCAGGAACGCTTTGGCACCCCGGGCAAGGTGGAATGGGCGATCAACTGGACGCCCTCGCGCGACGGCTTCCTGCAAAGCTACTGTAACACCGTCCCCACGCCCGAGGGCGGCACGCATGTCGCGGGCTTCTGGGCCGCGATCCTGAAGGGCATCAAGGCCTATGGCGAGCTGGTCAACAACAAGAAGGCCGCCAACATCACCCGCGACGACCTGATGACGGGCGGTTGCGCGCTGGTCTCGTGCTTTATCCGCGAGCCGGAATTCGTCGGCCAGACCAAGGACCGGCTGGCCACGACCGAGGCGCAGCGTCTGGTGGAAAACGCCGTGCGCGACCACTTCGACAACTGGCTGGCGGCCGATACCAAGTCGGCGGGGGCCATCCTCGACTTCCTCGTGCTCAGGGCCGAGGAACGCCTGCGCAGGCGCGCCGAGAAGGAAACACAACGCAAATCCGCCACGCAAAAACTTCGCCTCCCCGGCAAATTGGTGGATTGCTCGTCGTCAACCCGCGACGGCACCGAATTGTTCATTGTCGAGGGCGATTCCGCCGGTGGCTCGGCGAAAATGGGCCGGGACCGCAAGACGCAAGCCCTGCTGCCCCTGCGCGGCAAGATCCTGAACGTGCTGGGGGCCGCGTCCTCGAAACTGGGCAGCAACGCCGAGATCAACGACCTGACACAGGCGCTTGGCGTCGGCCTTGGCACGCGGTTCAACATCGACGACCTGCGCTATGACAAGATCATCATCATGACCGACGCGGACGTGGACGGCGCCCATATCGCCTCGCTTCTGATGACGTTCTTCTTCACCCAGATGCGCCCCATGATCGACGCAGGCCATCTCTACCTCGCCTGCCCGCCGCTCTATCGCCTGACGCAAGGCGCCAAGCGGACCTACTGCCTCGACGAGGCCGAGCGTGACCTGTGGCTGGAAAAGGGCTTGGGCGGCAAGGGCAAGATCGACGTCAGCCGCTTCAAGGGCCTGGGCGAGATGGACGCCAAGGACCTCAAGGAAACCACGATGGACCCCGCGACGCGGAAACTCATCCGCGTGACCATCGACGAGGACGAACCCGGCGAGACCGGCGACCTGGTGGAGCGCCTGATGGGCAAGAAGCCCGAATTGCGGTTCCAGTATATCCAGGAGAACGCGCGGTTCGTGGAGGAGTTGGATGTTTGAAGTTTATTGAAGGTATGGACTAGAGGTTTGATAGACATAGAATTATCGGAACTGCTGCGATTGAAAGACGGAAAGCTCTTCCATCGAGAGGGACGAACGCTAGAGTTCAAAGAACAATTTAATCTTGCCGGTTTGGCCGACTACTTCCGAGATTTTGCAGCGTTTGCGAATAACAAAGGTGGCTTCCTAGTATTCGGCGTTAGTGATAATCCGCGATCTCTTTCTGGTCTCTCCAAAAAATCAATAGAAGCGTTTGAGAAAGTCGACCCGGAAAAGATAACCGGTTTTTTGGGCAGCATTTTTTCGTCAGAGATAAGGTGGGACGCGGTATCTATATCCATCAATGGCAAACAGTTCGCTGCATTCAAGGTGTACGAAGCTGATACAAAGCCGGTAATCGCTCTGGTTGACGAAGGAAAAGACCAAGTTATTCGAAACGGAGATATTTATTATAGATATGGCGGCAGAACACAAAGGATCCTCTCAGCAGAATTACAGGCAATAATCAAAGATCGAATAGAACAGAACAACAAAGCATGGATAGATCATGTACAGTCAATTGGCGTCGCCGGACCTCAAAAATCTATCGTAATCAACACAGAGGACACACTGCTTGAAAAACAAGCAGGACCCTTGGTGATCGACAATTGTCTGGCAAAACAGTTGCAGTTTATCAAAGAAGGCAAGTTCGTAGAGAAGGACGGGGCGAAGACCCTCAAACTGGTCGGTGAGGTTGTTCCTGTAGACGCCGTTGAAGTAGAAAAACTGTCGAAGAAAACGTTTTTGGAAAATACCCTTATAGCGCAATGGAAGTGTGGCAACGTGTTAAGGCACAAGTGCCAGATGCTAAGCAAAACGAGGTCTGGCGACAAATCAGAGAAAACGGCTTAAAAGGCGATGCGCGATATTCTAGATATAATTTTCGGAATCTGGCGCAAGAGGAACAATTTAATAGTACAGGAAAAGTCTCTGGGGTAACGCCTGTGATCTACAACGAAGACGCCATCACTTTCCTAGTGAACATCTTCAAATCCGCCTAGACTAACAGAAGGGTTATTACCCGCGCGGAATCAAGGCGCAGCACGCTGCGCCGCCGCGCGATCGCCAGACCGCCCCCCGGGCTGGCGATTGGCTGACGCAAGCACTCCGATCAGAGGTTATGCGGACACCGCACCCATAAAGTGCCCTGAACACCCCTCGGATCGCCATCCCGCGGTCTGGCAATCGCGCGGCCTCTCCACTCCGCACCACCCGTCCCGGACTTGATCCGAGTCCTCCCCGCCTCTGGGCTCCGCCCGTTCGCGTCACGCGTAGGGTGGGGTTTCACCCCACCGCACGTCCCGTTAACCCGGCAAATGCCGAAAACCGCACCGTCGCAATACCACTCGAATACCGACGCGATACCGACCCTCCGTTTCGCCCCCAATCCCCTTGTTAACCAAGACGATTCGATGCGATTCGGGCCGTGGTTAACATTCCCTCTATCCGGTCCATTCATCCCCCGTTAACCTGCCGGGCATGCGCTGGCTTTTCCTGCTCTTTCTCGCCGTCCTGATCTCCTGTGGCCGCCCCCTGACGGACACCGAAAAAGCCTTCACCAAGCAGATCCACGGGTCGTCGATCAACACCAACCGCATCCGGCTGGTCGAGGGTGCCCTGATCGGCAAGACGACCTATACCCGCAAGAAACGCCCCCGCCTTGCCTGCCGCGAGCGCATCTTTCCGCCCCAGGCCGAGGAAACCAAGGAGGTCACCGTCAGCCCGGCCGCGTTCGTGCTGTTCAGCAAGGTTTTCTATTCAAAAGACTGGTACCTGAAGAATTACCTGCCCGACTATGACGAGCGGTTCTACCTGGTCGAGGCGATGCTGTTTGCCCACGAGATGACCCATGTCTGGCAATGGCAGAACCGCGCTCAGACGGGCTATAGCCCGCTCAAGGCCGTGCGCGAGCATCAGGTCAGCGATGACCCCTACCTTTTCGACATAGACACGCAGACGCGGTTCCTCGACTTCGGCTATGAACAGCAGGCCTCGATCGTCGAGGAATATGTCTGCTGCGCCACGCTGGACCCCAAGGCGCCACGCACCAAGCGGTTGAAATCATTGCTCGAAGGCGCGTTCCCGCTGGGCCGGCTGACCATCCCCGACAAGGTCGTGCTGCCGTGGGACGGGGTCGAGCTGAACGGGATCTGCCGGGTCTAGTCCTGGATGCTCTCGATATAGAACAAGAGCGCCGCCAGCGGGCGCGGCGTCGGCGTCATCACCCCGTCGCCCACGTCCACCGGCACCGTGTCGCCCTGCAACAACAGCCCGAATTCCGGCATGTCGTGCCCAGGCAGGCCGGTGCGGTCATAGCCGTCGATCACCGACAGGACCCGCGTGCGCGAAAACACCCCGTCCTCCTTCAGCGCCGTCAGGTCTGCGGGCGCCGGGTTGTAGGACCCCGCCCACGGGCCGTTGCCAATGCCGTTTTGGCCGTGGCAGACGGCACAGTTATCCTCGAAGATCGCGCGCCCCTCGTCGGGCTCGGGCATCGACTCCTGCGCGGTCGCCGCCCCGGCCAAGAGGCACGCGGCGAGGGTGATTGATCTGATCATGGTCCTGCTCCCTGTCTTTTCCCCAGTCTAGCCTGCCGCGAACGGCAAGCCTTGACGTGGATCAAGCCAGCTCGCCCGCCAACGCACGGTCGATCAACGCCACGGTTTCGTCAACACCGTAGAGTGCGATGAACCCACCGAACCGCGGCCCCTGGCTTGCGCCCAGCAGCGTCTCGTAGATCGCCTTGAACCAGTCGCGCAGCGGATCAAAACGGTCACGCCCCACGGCGTAGACGATGGATTGCAGGGCCTCGTCTTCGACCGGACCGTCATAGGCGGCCAACTGGTCGCGCAACTCGGTCAGCGCCTCGCGTTCGAGGTCCGTGGGCGCACGGTACGTCTTGGTCGGCGCCACAAAATCCTCGTAGTATTTCACGGCAAAGCCTGCCGCCGCGTCCAGATCGGGATGCGTCTCGGGGCTGGCGTTCGGCGCGTATCGGTTGATGAAGCCCCAGAGCGTTTCCTTGTCCTGCGCCGAGGCGACCGAGGCCAGGTTCAAGAGCATCGCGAAGGACACCACCATCCGGCTTTCGGGAACGTCGCCATTGTGGATGTGATGCACCGGATTGTTCAGCTTGCCCGCCGCATCCTGGCCCGGATAGGCGCGCAGCTGCTGGTGATACTCATCCACGGCGCGCGGGATCACGTCAAAGAACAGCCGCTTGGCCGTCTTCGGTTTCTGGTACATGAAATACGACAGGCTTTCGCTACTGGCATAGCTCAGCCATTCGTCGATGCTGATCCCGTTACCCGAGGACTTGGAGATTTTCTGCCCCTTGTCATCAAGGAACAGCTCATAGGTGAAATGCTCCGGCGCGGGTGTGCCCAGGATCTCGCAGATCCTGTCATAGATCGGTGTGTTGGTGGAATGGTCCTTGCCGTACATCTCGAAATCCACGCCCAGCGCGGCCCAGCGCGCGCCGAAATCGGGCTTCCACTGCAGCTTCACGTTGCCGCCCGTCACCGGCAGGGTCCACTCGCGGCCATCCTCGTCATCGAAGGTGATTTCGCCCTTGGCGGCATCTACGTTCTTCATCGGCACGTACAGGACACGGCCGGTTTCAGGATGCAGCGGCAGGAAGATCGAATAGGTCTGCTGCCGCTCCTCGCGCAGGCTTTTCAGCATCACCTTCATGATGTCGTCATACCGTTCGGCGGCGCGCAGAAGCGTCGCGTCAAACTGCCCCGACTTGTAGAAATCGGTGGCGGAATAGAACTCGTACTCGAACCCGAAGGTATCCAGAAACCGGCGCAGCATGGCGTTGTTGTGGTGGCCGAAGCTCTCGAACTCGCCAAACGGGTCCGGCACGCTGGTCAGCGGCTTTTGCAGATGCTCTTGCAGCATCTCCTGGTTGGGGACGTTGCCCGGCACCTTGCGCATCCCGTCCAGGTCGTCCGAGAAACAGAACAGCCGCGTCGGGATATCGCTGATCTGCTGGAACGCGTGGCGGATCATCGTCGTGCGCAGAACCTCGCCGAAGGTCCCGATATGCGGCAGGCCACTGGGGCCGTAGCCGGTCTCGAACAGAACATATCCCTTCTCGGGCGGCGCCTTTTCATACCGTTTGAGCAGCCGGCGCGCTTCTTCAAAGGGCCAGGCTTTCGCACTCATCGCGGCGTCGCGCAGTTCGGACATGATCGGTCTCCAACGGTTGAGGCCCGCACGAATGGCGGGCCGCCTCGGTTCCTATTGCTCCGCCCCCGGACAGTCAATAATCTGCGCCGCAACAAACCCCTTTAAGGACAGCGCATGACCGACCAGGATTCTCACCCGCTCACCCCGCAGGACTGCCTCGTCGCGGTCATGATCGCCGTGTCGGCCTCGGATGAAGAGATCCGCACCGCCGAGTTGGTCAAGATCGAAAGCGCCATCGACAACCTGCCGATCTTTGCCACCTACGATGCCGACCGAATGAAGACCGTCTCGCAAATGGTGTTCGACCTCTTTGCCGAAGAGGACGGGCTGGACGCGCTTTTCGGCCTTGTCACCGACAACCTGCCCGAGCGCCTTTTCGAGACCGCCTATGCGCTGGCCTGCGACGTGGCCGCCTCCGATGGCCTGCTGGACGAGACCGAACTGCGCTTTCTGGGCGAGATACGGTACCAGCTGAACATAGACCGTCTGCACGCGGCGGCCATCGAACGCGGGGCGCGCGCGCGGCATGTGCGGGAGTGATCCGAAACGGCGCACGAAATTCGCCATTTTCATCCGCACCGAAAACCGCTCTAAATAGGCCCCAGCCGATCGGGAGACCAATCACATGCGCCCACTTTTCGTGAATATCCGCTGCCGCCCCGGCACCTCCTACCAGGTGGCCGAGGACATCGCCCTGCGTGAAATCCATTCCGAGCTTTATTCCACTTCCGGGCCGTTTGACCTGCTGTTGAAGCTGTATGTCCCCGACGGCGAAGACGTGGGCAAATTCATCAACGAGAACCTCGCGACAATCGACAATATCGAACGCACCGAGACGACCCTGACGTTCAAGGCGTTCTGATACTTCCAAGGGAGAGGAAACCATGAAACTGAAAACAATCCTGGCCGCGACGGCCATGACCGCGCTTGGCGCGATGGCCCATGCCGAGAGCGTGAAAGTGGGCATGATCACCACCCTGTCGGGCGGCGGCGCCGGCCTTGGCATCGACGTGCGCGACGGCTTTTTGCTGGCGGTCAAGATGTCGGGCAATTCCGATATCGAGGTCGTGGTCGAGGATGACCAGCGCAAGCCCGACATCGCCGTGCAACTGGCAGACAAGATGATCCAGTCCGAGAAGGTCGACGTGCTGACCGGCATCATCTGGTCGAACCTCGCCATGGCCGTGGTGCCCGCCGCCGTGGCGCAGGGCAAGTTCTACCTGTCGCCCAACGCCGGACCCTCGGCGCTGGCCGGCAAGGGCTGCAACCCCAACTATTTCAACGTCGCATGGCAGAACGACAACCTGCACGAAGCCGCAGGCGGCTATGCTAACTCTGCCGGGTTCACGAACAGCTTTATCCTCGCGCCCAACTATCCCGCTGGGCAGGACGCCCTGACCGGCTACAAGCGCATCTACGAGGGCGAGCTGGCGGGCGAGGTCTTCACCCAGCTGGGCCAGACCGACTATGCCGCCGAGATCGCCCAGATCCGCGCCTCGGGCGCCGACAGCGTGTTCTTCTTCCTGCCCGGCGGGATGGGGATCTCGTTCCTCAAGCAATATGCAGACAGCGGCGTGGACCTGCCCGTTGTCGGCCCTGCCTTCAGCTTTGATCAGGGCATCCTGCAAGCCGTGGGCGACGCGGCGATGGGCGTCAAGAACACCAGCCAGTGGAACAAAGACCTCGACAACGAGGCGAATAACGAATTCGTCGCCGCGTTTCAGGAAGAATACGGTCGCCTGCCGTCGCTTTACGCAAGCCAGGGCTATGACACCGCCAACCTGCTTTTGTCCGCGATGTCGAAAGCTGACGTGACCGACGCCGACGCCTTCCGCGCCGCGCTGAAAGAGGCCGATTTCGCTTCGACCCGTGGCGATTTCGAGTTTTCGTCCAACAATCACCCCGTACAGGACATCTATGTCCGCGAGGTGATCAAGGAGGGCGACGTCTACACCAACAAGATCATCGGCACTGCGCTGGAGGATCACTCCAACGTCTACGTCGAAGAGTGCGAGATGTAGGACCGGTCACCGGACCAAAACGCGAAAGCCGCCCTTCGGGGCGGCTTTTATTTTGTGTAGCGGGTGGAGAGTCATCCCGGACCTGATCCGAGATCTCTCGCCGCCATAGGTCCCGGGTCAGGCCCGGGACGGGTGGAAAAGACCGCCACGCTATTTCTTTTTCTTTTCTCCAAGCGAGACCGGGCCGCCTTCGACCAGGTTTGACGTGGCGAGAACCTTCGGCTTCTCCTGCTTGGGTTTCTTCGCTTCCTTGTTGCCGCGCTTGTTGTTGCCTTTTCCCATCATGACCTCACGGGTTGAGTGACCGCCCGGCGACATGCCGGACGGGCCGATCCTCAGGAAGATCAAGGTTGCCTGGTAGGCGTCAGGGCGATGACTTCGATGAGTGGCGCCAGGACCAGACCAGTCCCCAGGCGCCTACTATAATATGTGCTTGCAAGCGCTCTCCGGCAAGATCGTGTGGACCCGAAATTTACCGCGCCCCGGGAACACGTAATTCGACGGCGCGACTTGAGTGGCACCGACTTTCTGCAACGCTTGGCGTCCGCATATCCACTGGCAATTCCAAGTTCTAAACGAAGCACCCTGATCCAAGGCGGGCAATAAACGAAAGGGCGATGCAAGCATGCTTTGCAAGCAAAGCCGCCAGCACGAAAGGCACTGGTACCACTCATACCATCCATTGCGCCGAAATGGCCGAATAACCGGCTTCAAAAGTCCCAGTCCTCATCTTCTGTCGCAATGACCTTGCCTATTACATAACTGGAGCCCGAGCCGAAAAAATCGTGGTTCTCGTCCGAATTGGGCGACAGGGCCGCCATGATCGCGGGATTCACCGGCAATCCCCCATTTTTGCGGGGGGGCTTGGTCGTAGAATTTACGCGGCCATTCTCATTTTCTGTGCGGGTGTGATTCCGCCGTCGCCCATGTTGGGGCGCTCATTGTTGTAGGACCAGAGCCATTCGCTGGCAATCTGCTGCACCTCCTTGATGCTTTCGAAGATGTAAAGGCCAGCCATTCATGCCGGACCGTCCGGTTGTACCGTTCGACGTAGGCGTTCTGCTGCGGTTTGCCTGGCTGAATGTAGGACAAGCTGATATTCTGGTTCTCTGCCCATTCCATCAAAGTGCCACTTACATATTCCGGGCCGTTGTCGACTCGAATTGTCTTTGGGGCACCACGCCATTCAATGGTCTGGTTCAGGGCTCGCACAACCCGTTCCGCTGGCAGTGAGAAGTCGACCTCAATGCCCAGTCCTTCGCGATTGAAGTCGTCCAAAACATTCAGCAGCCGGAACTGCCGCCCATCCCCCAGCCTGTCGGCCATAAAGTCCATCGACCACACTTCGTTTGGCGCCTCTGGGACCGCCAGTTCATCGGGCTTCTCCCGCTTCAGACGCTTGCGCGGCTTGATCCGCAGGTTCAGCTCCAGTTCGGGATAGATCCGATACACCCGCTTGTGGTTCCAGCCATGTCCCTGGACGTTACGCAGATACAGAAAGCACAGGCCGAAGCCCCAAGTCTTCTTCGCGGTCATCAGCCCGAGGAGCAAATCGGCGATCTGCTCGTTTTCATCGTCCAGCTTCGGGCTATATCGATAGTACGTCTCGCTGACTTCGAACGCCCGGCACGCCAGCCCGCTCAGGACCGAGGACCTCAAGGCGATGGCCGCAGAATGAACATCGCTGCCGGCTGGGCCTTTCTCCGGGATGGCCCGGGCCGGATACCGCCTGGACGAATAGCCATGGATAGGAACAGTCACGCACGGGAGGCGCAGTTGCGACCGGCCCATAGCCGCGCCGTGATGGCGGCCGGCTTCAACGGCCGATTCTTCGACATGGCGCAGAGCGAGCGCCGATAGACCTCGTCTGGCACAGTCGCATCATCGGGATCGAGGTCTGGCCCATTGCCGTCGGCACCGATGCGCCCGCCGCCGCCCGTGCCTTCTCGCAGCACGCCGCGAAACCGGACACCAAGGCGCGCCTTGCAACGCAGATCCATTACGGTTCGACCCGGCGCTCCGCCCTTGAAGGGATCGGGGTCAACCGGGACCTGAGCGTGCCGATGCGTGCGCATCTGCCGAACGCCCCGTAACACGGGGGGCGGGTGCTTGTACGGGACAGCGGCTGGCACGCGAATACCGAGGATCCGCTCCAGCGACGCTTTCACGACTGGCTTGACGCAGAAGACTGAGCCGGCGGTGCCCGCAATTGGCCAGACCTCTGCTTGGGGCGACACCGTCCAAGCTCATCCCGACGACGGTTCCGGCGGCGCCGCGGAAAGAGACCGGGCGAGCCGGTTCAATTCACCACGGCGGCTGGCGCCGGTCCGGTTGAGAACGGCTTCGCAGTGGCGCCGGGCGGTATTCAGTCTGATGCCCATTCGCACCGCGGCATCCTTGGTCGAGAGCCCGTCCAGCAGGCAATGCGCGATTTCCGTCTGCCGCTTGGTAAGGCCGAAATGCTCGGCCAGCCGGGCCGCCAGCGTCACCGCGTCCGGCGGCGAGATTGCAAGATATCCGGCATCCGGTCCCGGCAAGGGCAGGTTCAAAAATGCCCCGCTTCCGCTGCCGCCCTCACGCTGGTCTTCCCGAACCGTCACGTTCATGTCACTTTCGTCGATGGCACGCTGGAGGCGTTCAGCATTGCGGGCCTGTCGGTCCAGCGTCTCGAACCTGTGCGCGAAGGCTGGCAGCAGCAGGTTTAGAATGATCTCCGCACGTCCCCCGGCAAGTGCCGGGGCATCGGCGCTTGCGTAGCCCATCGCAAAGACCGCCTCACCCACCGCCAATCGCGTCGTCATGCCCATAACATGGTTCATACCCGCCGGACGGAACGCATCGCGGTGAAAGGCGGCGTTCTCTACCATGCTGCGGCCCGCGAAAGCGCTTTCGTGGTATACCCCGCTGCCCATCTGCCGCCGGGTCAGGTTGACGTTGTCAAGATCGGGGTCGGTCGACCGTATGTTCCCGTCGCGATCCACCCCGGCGAATGTCCGAAAGAAGTACTCTTCGATTCCCGGTCCCGCGTTCCACGTCACCAGCAAGGGCGTTCCCTCGTTCAGCCATGCCGCCATGGCCGCATCCGCGTCCAATAGCTCTGCGGCATCCGCGAGAATGGCTTCGCCGGTGTCCTGGTCGGCATCGAATGCCAGCAGGCGGCGCTGGATGTCGGCGATCTTCAGCGCGCTTTGCAGGTCAATCTCCATGTGGGCAAGACCTAACATGTTCAAAAAATAGGGCAAATGCCCCATGTTTCCGCGATTTCAAGCTGTCACCGTGTCCTCAAAACCATCGGGAGGGATACGTGCTTGCAAATAGATTGATGACTGGGTTGGTCAGTCTGGTCGCGCTGACAAGTAGCGCCGTGGCGCAGGATGAAGGCGGAACGATGATCGTTCTCGACGGCTCGGGCAGCATGTGGGGACAGATCGAAGGCACGCCGAAGATCGAGATCGCGCGGGAGGCCATCGGCCGTATGCTGGCGGACTGGCCCGATAACCGGCAGCTTGGCCTGATGGCCTACGGACACCGGCGTGAGGGCGATTGCGAAGACATCGAAACGCTGATGGATCCCGGACCACTTGACCGCGATGCGATAGAGAGCAAGCTCGACAGTATTACTCCGCGCGGCAAGACGCCCGTCGGCGCGTCGGTGCGCGCCGCCGCCGAGACGGTTGGAAAGAACGGGTCTGTTGTCGTCGTGACGGACGGGCTGGAGAATTGCGGGGCGGATCTCTGTGCTCTGGGCGAAGATCTGGCGGCGTCCAACTCGGGCTTCACAGCGCATCTCATCGGCTTCGACGTGGAAGATGCCGATGGCCAGCTTGCCTGCCTCGCCGAGGCGACGGGCGGGCGCTATCTCCCGGCCTCGGATGCCGCGTCGCTGAGCGGGGCGCTTCAACAAGTGAGCGCGCCAGAGCCCGCGCCGGAACCGAAAGGCCCGCTTTTCGTCGATGACTTCGACCGCGCCGAACTCGGCCCTGACTGGACGGTGAACAACCCAGATCCGTCCGGTTTCATTCTCGACGATGGCGCCCTTGTCACGATGACCGTCGCGCCCGGCTACATGGGCGATGCCGAGGACCAACCCAACGTATTCCGCTGGACCGTGGCCGAGTTTCCCGAGGGCGACTGGGATCTCAGCGCCGATTTCACTGCACGCATGGGCGAGGTTCAGTCATTGGGCGGCCGGCGGGCCATCGTGCAGGTCGGGCGGCACGCGGATATCGACAACACGATCTCGGCCTATGTCTATCGGCAGGGCAATTCCAATGACGATCTTTGGCTGCGGCTGCGGGCCATGTCCGGCGGCACCGAAACCCGCGCCGAAGTCGAGATCGCCGGCGATGTCCGCGGCTACGATCTGGCCCGGATCCTGCGGGACTTCGAGGAAAAGGGCGCGCGCCTGACAATCTCGAAACGCGGCCGCGACTATGTCGGGCGGCTCACCCTGAACGGCTGGACTCTGCAGGAGGGTGGCCCCGAGGTGATCGAGACGGACCCGATCCAGATCCTGCGCACACGCGGCGACCCGGCGCTCTTTGCCGGAACGCTTGGGTCGGAACAGACCGTCGCGGAATTCGACCGGATCGAGATTGTGGAGGTAGAGTGATGCAGTGCAAAACCGTCTGCAAGGTCGTCGCATGGGCCGGCGCGGTCTGCATCGGCACGCTGCAGGGAGCCTTGGCGCAACCCTGCGGCACACCTGCAGGATCCGAAGGCACGGCTCTATACCCGCTATCTCGGGACGGTGAATGGGGCTTCGTCGACCGTGAAGGAGAATGGCGTCTCGCCCCTGCTTGGCGACAAGTCCGCCCCTTTTCCGAAGGCGTTGCGGCGGTGGAAACCGCTGCGGGCTGGGGCCTGATCGAACGCACCGGCAGCTATCTCCTGAGGCCGGGTGCGGAAGATGCGGACAGTATCGTCATATCCGGTGAACGTTTCGCGCTCTCACCCTTCAAACCGATGTCCCAAGGTTGCAGCGCGGCCACCCCGGTCGATGGCAACCCCCATTACATCACCGCCGACGGCGATACCTGGACGCCGCCCGCCTTCGAGGGTCGCAAGGTGCGTGATACCGGCAGCTTTTCGGACGGGCTTGCCTGGGTGCGTCTTGCAAAGGATCGCGTCGGCTGGATCGACACCGACGGCCAGATGGCGATCGCGCCGGACTTCATTGACGGCGGAGATTTCGTCGACGGTCATGCCCCCGCCGCCGTGAACACCGAGAACCGTGGCTATATCGATCGCTCGGGCGAGCTGGCGTTCCCCCGAAAATTTATCCTGGAAGACGCGGCGCGTTTTTCCGAAGGGCACGCGCCGGTCCGTATCGGGGGTGACGCCGGATACATGAATGACACCGACTGGATCATTCGCGAAATCACGATGCCGGACGGGAAAACGCGTGCCCTCGACGCCGTGACGCCGTTTTCGGACGGGCGCGCCGCCGTGCGCCCCGCCGGCATCTCCTCCGGTCCCGTCTGGATCGACACCGAGGGGGTCGTCGCCGTGGATCCCGAGGCAGGCGCCCGTTATTCGATATGCAGCGATACACGCTTGCCGGCCTACCAGGACGGACTTCTTCCGCTCGTCGTGGGCGCTGGAACGAATATCTGCGGCAATACACCCGACATCAGCTACGAGGGTCCGGGCGACCCGCGCTCCGGCCCCGAGGGGATGCTCTGGCACCTGCCATGGGAGCGCGACAAGCTCGTCTGGCTCGACCGGAACGGTGTCACAGTGATCGATTCCACCGCCTGCCGCCGCGCGCCGGGCGTGGCCGCCCTGCCCACGGAAACCGACGGTGGCAGCCTTGCGTCGGGGGCCTATCGCATGGAGCTTGCCGGCATGGTCCAAGGCAATGTCGGACCCCACCGCGCAGACGCCCCCTGCAACCGGTCGGAGTTCAAGATGGAGGGCAACGAGGCCACCAATTCCGAAGGCCCGTGGATCCTGTCGCTCACCGGCATGGCTCAGTGGCAGGGCAAAACCGTGGACCTGTCGCTCAGCCTTGGCCTGCCTCAAGGGATCGGGCCCGGCACGCACGAGGTCGGGCCGACAAACAAGAATAAGTTTCCATCCGCCTACCTGTGGATGAGCGTCCGCGATGCCGGTCCGAACGCCCCACGTCCGGCCACCTACACCTCCAAAGGCGGTGGTAGCCTTACACTTGCACGGCGCGACCAGGACGCGATCACAGGCAAGGCCGAGATCACTTTCGTGTCGCGGGACGATCCCTCCGACGAGGTAACGCTGGCGGCGAATTTCCACGAAATCCCGTACTTGGCTGGCCCGGAGGTCACGCTTGTCGAGACAACCGGCGCCGTGACGGCGCTGGACGAGTCGATGCCCGACGATCCGCTGATCAACTTTTTCACCCCGGCAAAAGCCGTAGAGGGCGAAGACAGGCTGGTGCTGTCACTTGGAAAATTCGGCCCCAAGCTGGAGCTGGACTTTCCCGCCGGGCACAGCGGCACCTTTACGGCCGGCGCCGGCGCGCCGGTGTCTATCACCTTCGCCGGCAAGCCGGTTAGCGGCAAAGGCCGCCTTGAACGGTCCGAGGACGGTGGTCTGGGCGGCAAGCTCACCGCAAAACTGGGCGCGCACGAACAGGTCGACGGCGCGGGCAGCGTGACACTTCGCTTCGCGGACATACCGGTCGAGAACGGCGAATGATCCGCCCTGCCCTTCTCGTGCTTGCCCTGCCTGCCCTGGCCCACGCGCAGGACATCGACAGTGTCTACACCAGCTATGACTGGGACACCGACTGCCGGACGCTGGAAAAGGACCTGCCCCCCGACGAGGCGGCGATGGGGTTTCAGCTCGTCTGCCCGGGGCCGCAGGGCTTCTACCTGATGCTGACCGAGGGAGATGCCCGCATCTCGATGGACTATGGCAGGACGCAGGTGTTCGGCCCGTGGGAAAGCTTCACACCGTTCAATACCGTGCACGATACCGTCGAATGGCGCCGGCAGAGGCTGAACGGCGAGATGCAGCCCTTCGCCACCATTCACCGCTGGGATGTCGGACCCAGCTTCGATGACCGCGAGATGCTGGTCATCAGTACGGTCGCCACCACGCCCGACGCCGAAAGCTGCATGGTCGGCGTCATCGACACAACCGACACACCAGACGCCAACGTGCTGGCTCGTGCCGTGGCCGATCGGTACGCCCCCGGCTTCGTCTGCGGTAACGCGCAGGCGCGGGCCTTCGGCTTAGTTCGTATCGACACGCCCTTGCCGCGGCGTGTTCCGCTTCATTCCAACGCAACGACAGGAGACCAATGATGATCCGTCCCTTCACCGCTGCCCTTTTTGCAACCCTCTTCGCTGCCACGAGCAGCCTTGCCGATGGTCGTGTCAGCTTCATTGCGGATGCGGGTGACGCGGGCCAGATGAGCATGACGGAACGTTGGTCCGGCAGCGCGCTGCGCACTGATATCAAGGGGATGGACGCCTACATGCTCCTGCGGGACGACAGCGTGTATTCCATCATCTCGATGGCCGGGCAGATCACCGTCATTGACCTCGGCCAGATGAAGGACACGCCGGGCGCGGCGGACCAGACACCGTCGCAGGACGAGGCTGGCGTGGTTTTCCCCGACGAGATCGTCACCATCGAGGAGATGGGCGAGACACGCGAGATCGCCGGGGTCGAGGGTGACGTCCATGAGATCGAGTGGGTCGACAATGCCGGACAGTCCCGGACAGACACCGCCGTTCTGACCGACGACAACCGCCTGCTGGAGCATCAAACGCTCAAGATGCAGCTGATCGAGGCGATTAGTGGCGAGGCGCCAAATCCGCTCATGGTAGAGTTACAGGATCGCGGCCTTGCGGCGCTGTCCTTCGGTGACCGCTTCAAGGTGACGGAGGTGAACGGCGATGCCGGGCCCGCCGGGGATTTCGAGCTGCCGGCAGAGCCGATGGACCTGGGCAACATGATGAACATGGGCAACCAATGATCCGGCCAGCGCCGCTACGCGCCGCGCTGGCGGCGGTCCTGTGTACGGCAACCTTGCCTCTGCACGCACAGGACAGCTGCGATCTGGATGCGCCGCCGCCAGCCCCTCTCTGTTCGGTCGAGGGTATGCTGCAAGCGATCAATCCGACGCAGACGTTCGACCTCTTGGGCAACCTGAACCCGAACGCCTTTGCCGGCGGTGCGAATGCCGACCTGGTGCCGGGCCAGGCCAGCCTGTCGATCGCGGGCGGGGTCAGCGCCGGGGGTGCGGCCTGCGCGCGACACCTTGCGGCAAAGCGCATCGGCGGCACCGAGGGCGTGCCGGGCCTCGACCAGGGCACGATCGACTTCGTCGAGGACATGTCGGGCGAGTCCCTCGACATCCCTACGGCCAGCGGCGGCACGCGGCGCGCGGTGTTCGAGGTTTTCAGTCCGAACCTCCATTCCTTCCAAGGGGGCAGTCTCGGCCTCCCGCTCGCCTATCGCCATGGCGGCATCGGTGGCTGGCCGCGCAACAGCGGTGCGCATCTGGTGATCGCGCTGACCGATGCCGGGCCCGGCGATCTGCGCGCCGGTGCGAGTTATGAGGCGCGTGCCGTGGGTGGCGGCGGCGATGGCGACCCGTCGACGGTTTTTTCGTCCTGGGCCGGTCAGATCCGTCCACGCCCCTACCTGCCGCCAAACACCGAGAACATGCGCCGGGAACAGGAATTTGCCAAACGCATGTGTCGCGCCACACGACAAGGCGCGCTGAAGACACTTGAGCTTTCGACGATCCCGCAGGATGCCACGATCGGCCGACAGGTCAGAGAGTTGAACTGCGACATGGACGGGGTTGGCCAGGCGGGCACCCGGACGCGAATTCTGACGGGTGAGCTGTCGGGCACGGTTCATATCGAGCGCATCTCCGACACGCATGTGATCGGGCGGTTCGACCTTTCCGGCACCGCAGCGGTGGAGCGGGAGCGCCGGACGTGGAGTTCGAGGGGGCCCGGTCGTGTCGATGTCGACCGAGAGACGGGGGAAAAGCCTCTGCAAGTTAGAGGCCGCTTCGCCGCCCCCAACATGCGCAACATGGGCTACGCTATGGGTATGCTGGAAATCGCGCAGGCCCCGACGGACGGCGAAGCGCTCGCCGCCCGGCTGCGGCTCGTATCGCACCGCCCGGCGCGCGACGCGCAAAACCTGCCCTGGGACGCGCCCGGTATCCGCTTGACGTTCGACCGTCCGCTCGCCCCGGCCTCTGTCACCCCGGATGTAGTGAAACTCGAGACCGGCTATGCGACCGGTGACGGCGGCACAGAAATGCGCTCGGTCGAAACGCGCCTCCGTTTGTCCGGGGCGGAGACCGTCATCGTCGCCCCGCAGGCCCCGCTGCGCGACGGCGTGCGCTATCGCCTCACGGTGCGCGCCGGCGCATCGGGCATACGCGGCGCGGAAGGCGAGCAGATGGCGGTCGACCGAGCCTGGGGGTTCGACACGATGGTCGATCTCGACGACACGGAACCCATGCAGGACGGCCTTGCCGAACATCTCGTGCAGGCCGAAGGCATCGAGAGTGATACCATCCAGGTAGTCACCGACACGCCGCTGGTCCGTGGAAAACCGACGGTGATCCGGACCTATCCGAAATGGCGCCCAGACCCGGACATCGCCACGGGCTGGCGGGTCCAGTCCTTTGCCGCGCATATGCGCGTTCGCCCCGGCGCGTCCATCGACGCGCCCTTGCTGGCCCCGGAAAAGCGCGAGGTGACTATCCGGCGCCTCGACATGTTCTCGCCCGAGGAACGGCGCATGGCGGAAAACAGCGTCAATTTCTTCGGCTGGACGCCCGAGTTCGAAGAGGTCGCCTCGGTTCGAACCGAGGTTGAGCCGATCCGCGAATGCGATGACGGCACGCGCATCTTCTCGGGCTACGAGAACATCCGATGGGATCCGCTCGACCGGGATCTGAACATTGGCTACGTCTTCGCCCGTGTCGGCCCGTGGTACGATTACCTGCCGCAGAACGTGATCAAGGAGGTGGCCCTGACCGCCGAGCGGTCCGAGGACTACATCAAACAGTTGTTCCCGGTTCAGTCGGTCCGGCTTTCCGAGGCCCCGGCCCCACCGCCCGACCCCGATCTCAACGAAAAACTCGTGGCCGAAATCGAGAAGATCTACCAATTCGAAATGCTGGCCGAAACCTTCTCGCCCGACACGATGGACACCCTCCGGGCCTTCAACGACTTCCTCGCGAAGCCGCCCGCGATGACCGAGAAAATTAGCAAGCGCGGCATCGTGCGCGCAAAACTCCTGAATGCCGTTCAGGAACATCTCATCGCGAGCAACAGCTACGAGCGTTTCGACCTGGTGGTGATCTTCATGCCCTATGAATGGATCAAGCTTCTGGGCGTCACGCGAAGCCCGACGATCGACCGGGCCGACAATCCAACCCGCGACGCCGCGCAGCCCTTCATCGGCATGAGCCTCAGCAAGGCTCTGACAGGGGTCAAACGCACCGCGAACAACGGCGCCATCGCGCACGAGGTGGGCCACGCATTCGGCCTTGACCACATGCCCGGCGTTTCGCCGCAGACCACCACGACCGCCGTGGCGGACCTGCATGAGGGCACCCGTTGGGAAGGGATCGAAGGTATGCGCATCGCCCCCGATGGTCGGTCCGGTAAAAACAAGTCCTACGAGGACGGAAACGCCGAAACCGACCTGGAACTGCTGCCGCTGATGTATCCGCGAACGCAGCCGAAGGAAAACCAGTTCATCTCGAAGGATCACTACCTTCTGCTGTTGAGAAACCTGAAAAAGGATTTCGTGGCCTTGTCCCCGTAGAAGGCCACAAAAGTGCAGACGTCGGAAAGCGGTCGCGCGGCTTTTTGGTTCCGCCCCGTGCCTTCGACAAGTCGGCGACCCAAGCCTCCGGCGGCGCGATCAGCTTGCCAGCTTTTCCTGTTGCGCAAAGGGGCTGAGGCCCAGCCATGTCTGCATGGAGCGGATCAGGGACGAGGATCCGACCAGCAGCAGCGCGTCGCGGTCGACGGCATCTGCCACCGACCGAAGGCCCATCCAGATTTCCGTCATCGTGCGCAGATCGACGGTCGCATAGAGATCCACGTCGAAACCGGGGTCGATATGGCACAGGTCCACCGTCTGGTCCGGCTCGACGATCAGCCACCACTTGCGCTGAGACGCGGGCAGTTCGGGATAGATGAACTCGATCACCACGCGCTGGTTCGGCACCGGCGTCGTGTCGAGGTTGCGGCGCATATCCCACATCAGTAGTTCGGGATCGAGGTTTTCCAGCGATGGCTCGGTCTCGACCCATTTCTGACCCCACATGCCGATGGCCTCGATCACCGGCTGCAGGTCCTGGCCGGCCTGCGTCAGCCGGTACGCCTCCACGTCTGGCGGATCGGTCAGCCGCGTGCGCTCCACGACACCTGCCGCTTCCAGCTCGCTCAGGCGCTTCGACAACAGCGCCGGCGACATCCGCGGAACGCCGCGCCGCAACTCGTTAAACCGGGTCGATCCGGCGACTAGCTCGCGCAAGAGCACAACCGTCCAGCGGGTGCACAGCACTTCGGCCGCCATCGCGACCGGGCAGAATTGCTTGTAGCTCGCATTGGTCATGACAACCCTCCCTTGGTTCTCGGGTCCAACCATGACTGATTCCCCCCCTGTCCCGCCAGTTCAGACTCTGTACCGGGGCGATTCAGTTCGTGAACTGGCGGGATGGTTAGGCTGACTGGCATATTGCGGTCATGCCGGTTGGCACCGGCAGAAAAAGAACTGACTGACGCGAAAGGAGAACGGATATGCCCCTTGTCGATATCGAACTGATCGAAGGTGTCTTCGATGAAGACCAGAAACAGCGGATGATCCGCGACGTGACCGAAGCGATGGTCGGCGTCGAGGGCGAGGCCATGCGCGGCGTCACATGGGTCCGGGTGCAGGAAATCGCCAGCGGCGAATGGGCTATCGGCGGCAAGCCGATGACCGCCGAGGACGTCAAGGCCGCGCAGTCCGAGCAGGCCTGAGCAATTTGCCAAGCACATTTGAAAAGAGGAACCATGACCCGCCAAGTCCCCGAAGACTTGCTGACCGTAACGCTGTATGAGCGCCTTGGAAGCGGCGCCGGCATCCGCCGGATCGTCGATGGGGCGGTCGCGGCTCATATGCATAACCCACTGATCGGGCACCGGTTCGCGCCCTATGCGGACCAGCCCGAGCGGGTCGAGGAGATCAAGCAGCACACCTGCGATTTCTTCGCCGCGGGCAGCGGCGGGCCCGGCGATTACCGGGGCCGCAGCATGGCCGACGCCCATCGCGGCATGGAGATCGAAGCGGCGGAATACGATGCCGCTTGCGACGACATTCTCGGGACGATGGAAGCCTTGAACTACGACGCGCCTACGCGCGGCGAGGTCAGGGAAATCCTACAGTCCCTGAAGCCCGAAATTATTCACGTATGAAGTGCCCGGTTTCGACGAACCGGGCCGACGAAAGGCAGGACAAACATGACGAACGCCATCGAAACCCACCGCTTCGAACGCCCTGACGACCGGCTCGACATGAAGGAGCGCGGCGGCATCGACATCGTGAAGACAGCACAGGGATCGACCGGTATGCACGCCGTGTTCGAACCCGGCTGGACCTGGGAGGCGGACGAGAAACCGCTTCTCGGTCATCCCGATAAATGCCCGATGCACCACACCGGCTATTGCATGTCCGGCCGGCTCGTGGTCCGGATGGTCGATAGCGGAGAAGAAACGCCGATCACCAAGGGCGATTTCTTCGAGATCCCGCCGGGTCACGATGCCTATGTCGACAGCGACGAGCGCGTCGAGATGATCCTCTTTGAAGCCCCAGGCACGCAGCCGTAACGCACCCCAGAGGCCCGGCCGCAGGACAAGATAAAGCGCGGGCTCTTCCCAGGGCGGAGCCCGTGCCGCGCGGCCAAGTGGCGGGTCTACGTCTTGCTCGGGCTGAAACGATCACGATAGGCCGACGGCGTGACGCCACAATGGCGCTTGAAGATGCGCCGGAAGAAAGCGGCATCCTCGTAACCGACGGCGAGTCCGACCTGCTGGATCGATGGCGCGCCGTCCTCAAGCATCTTTCGCGCAGCTGCGACACGCAACATCTGCTGGTAGACACCCGGCATGTGTCCCGTGGCCTCCTTGAACCGGCGCACGAGGTTGCGGCGGCTCATGCCTGCGCGTTCCGCGAGTTCCTCGACAGGAACGTCGCGGGCGAAATATTTAGAGAGATGATACTCGGCGCCCCGGACCTTTTCGTCGTCGTGCGGCCGGGCCAGCGGCAGCAGGGCATAGCCGGACTGGCTGTGTCTCGGCATGTCGAGGAGCAGTGCCTTCGAGCACTCGATGGCAACGGTTCGACCGCAGAGACGCTCGACAAGGTGCAGGCTCAGGTCGCTGGCGGCGTTGACACCGCCGCTGCAATAGAGGCCGGCATCCTCGGTCACGAGCAGGTCGGTCTGCCAGTCGACATCAGGATATCTTTGACGGAAACCGTCGGCGACGCCCCAATGCGTCGTGGCCCTGCGGCCATCGAGCAGGCCGGCCTCGGCGAGGAAGGCGACCCCTGAACAGACCCCTGCAACCCTTGTGCCACTCCGATACCGCTCGGCCAGCCAGGGCGGGATCGCGTCGTGGCGCGCCATCCAGTCGTCCGGTACCGGGCCGGAGGCGGAAACCATGATCAGGTCGACCGGTCCGAGATCCGCAATGGCGCGGTCAGGGGCTATGTTCAGCCCGTATGCGCTTCGGACCGGCGCGCCGTCGATTGACGCCGTCGTGACCCGGAACCGCGGTTCGGGATCATCGCCGCACATCTCGTGCCACATCGTTCCCGCGGCCGAAAAGACCTCGATCGGCCCGACGGCCGTCGACGCGTAGCCGTCGTTGACGAGAACGACCGCGACGTCCAGCTTGTCGTTGCACTCCGTCATGCATGGCATACTGCCATTTCGGCGCGGGAAATTCATCCGTTCCGCGCATGTTCTGCACGATCCTCCCTGCTTTCCGTCCGCATCACCCGGTGCCATTTCGCCCGATCCGGGGCCATTCTTTGACCATGAACGAAACTGAGAGGAGGCAAGAATGGATCTCTACATCATCCGCCGTCACGGCATCTGGTCGAACGAAGACGAACTCGCGGCGACCAATGAGAAATCGCTTCAGGTCGGCGAGGAAATGAAGGACCGTCTCCGCTGGATCCGCAGCTACGCGGTGACCGAGGAAGATGGCCGAATCGGATCGGTCTGCATCTACGAGGCCAGCGACCCTGAGGCCATCCGCGAACACGGGCGTCGGATCGGCGCCCCCAGCGAGGATATCCGGCTGGCCCGCGGCACCGCCGTGAAGCGGGGCGATCCCGAACCGGTGACCATCGTATGACAGCATTTCCCTCGCAGGTCTCTGCGAGGGAAGTCTGACCCGCTCCCCTGAAAAGTCCTCGATTTGAGGTTAGCCTGTTCTCCAACTGAGGAGACAGATTATGAAGAGAAACCTGTCCGTCGCCAGATGATTTGGAACAGTGCGTGCTGATCGGTAGCGGAGGCTCTAGTTCGGTTTCTGTTTGAGTTTAGGCGGTTGCGGCTTGGTGCTGCAACCGTCGTTGTCGGATTGTCTGCTTCTTGATCTCCTCTCTCATCTTCAGGATCTTCGCGCCGCGACCTTGGTAGACGTCGGCCGGGGTCAGGTTTGCCAGGCTCTCATGAGAGCGAAGGTTGTTGTAATGGTCGACGAAGGCGCCAATCTGGCGTTCCAGGTCGCCGGGTAGGAAGTAGTTTTCCAGCAGAACCCGGTTCTTCATGGTCTGGTGCCAGCGTTCGATCTTGTCCTGTGTTTGGGGATGGCGCGGGGCACCACGGACGTGATCCATGCCTTTCCCGTCGAGGTATTCTGCCAGCTCGGCCGCGACATAGGATGCGCGTTATCGCTGAGCAGCCTCGGCTTGTGCATCACGATCGCGTCGCTGCAGCCCGAAACGTCCAGCGCCAGTTCCAGCGTATCGGTCACGTCACCGGCCTTCATCGTCGTGCAGAGCTTCCAGGCGATGATGTAGCGGCTGTAGTCGTCGAGGATCGTAATGAGGTAAAACCAGCCCCAGCCGATCACCTTGAGATAGGTGAAGTCAGTCTGCCACAACTCGTTCGGCCGGCTGGTCTTGTCGCGGACCTCGCCTGCCGCCTTGATTACTACATGCGCCGGGGCGGTGATCAGGTCCTCGGCGCTGAGGATGCGGTACACGGAGGTTTCCGAGACGAAGTAGCGCTTCTCATCGGTGTATTTGACCGCCAGTTCCCGGGGCGTCAGGTCCTCGTACTCCAGCGCAAAATCGACGACATCCTCGCGCACCTTGTCCGGGATGCGGTTCCAGACCGACCTGGGCCGGGGTGAGCGATCGGCAAGCGCATCAAGGCCGCCATCGCTCCAGCGCGCGTACCAGTCGTAATAGGTGCTGCTGGGGATACCGAGCATCTTCAGGGCTTGCCGGGTCGGCAGATGCGCCGCCTCGACCGTGCGGATGATCTCGAGCTTCTCTGAGGCGGGGTATCCGCGCATCTCGTAAGGATGTATCTACAAGCGCTTGCGCCCTTTATACTGCGCCTATGAGGGCTCCGACCGCGGCGTGTTATCGGGGCGGCCGGATTTCCTCTGGAGAGGGAGGGCAGTCGGGCGCTTCGACCAGGATTTTCACATGAGACTTTTCCGCCGCAAGCGCTTCGAAGCCTTCTGCAACGATCTCATCCAATGGGATCCGCTTGGTGACCAGTTGATCGGCGCCGAAGTACCCTTGCGTCATAAGCGCCATGACCGCCGGGTAGACATTGCGATAGGCGATGGTATCCTGCAATTGGCGTTCCTTCAGCACGACTGTGTTGGGCTGGAAGGACGCCTCCTGTTCCCAGATCGACACAACAAGAACCTGTCCCTCGTGGCGGGTGGCGTCGATGCAACGTGCTGCTTTCATTTCCTTTCTCCAATGTCAGTCAAGGATGCGCCCGGCGCGAGGTAGCTGCCGGGCGCCCGGGTGCGCCTCGTAGGGTGCTGCCCGTTCACGGCATCACGACAGGTGATGCACCCCTTGCAGGCCGTAGACGTGGGTGTCGATGCCTTCCATCCGCGCCTTCAGTTGCAACGCAAGGTACAAGGAGTAATGGCGAGACTGGTGCAGATTACCGCCATGGAACCAAAGGTTGTCCTGCTGGGTCGGCTTCCACATGTTGCGCTGCTCGCCTTCCCAGGGGCCGGGGTCCTTGGTGGTGTCGGAGCCGAGGCCCCAAACCTTGCCAACCTTGTCTGCAACGTCCTGGCTGATCAGGTCTGCGGCCCAGCCGTTCATTGAGCCATATCCTGTCGCCATGACCACCAGATCGGCGTCCAGATGCGTGCCATCCGACAGCAAGACACCGGTCGGCTCAAAGCGTTCCACCTGGCCTTTCACCAGCTTTACGTCGCCATCGATGATCAACTGGCTGGCGCCCACATCGATGTAGTATCCCGAGCCGCGGCGCAGGTATTTCATGAACAGGCCGGACCCGTCGTCGCCCCAATCGAGATCAAACCCGGCCTTCTCAAGCCCGGCATAGAACGCGGCATCCCGCTCGCGCATCTGGTCATAAAGCGGGATCTGGAATTCATGCATGATCCGATATGGCAGCGAGGCAAAGATCATGTCTGCCTTCTCAGTCGTCACGCCGTTGGCCACCGCCTCCTCGGAGTAGAGCGCGCCGAGGCCGATATCCATCAACGTGTCGGACCGCACGATATGAGTAGACGAACGCTGGACCATCGTCACATCGGCATCTGCCTCCCAGAGCGCGGCACAGATGTCGTGGGCCGAGTTGTTCGACCCGACGACAACCACTTTCTTGCCGCTCCAGGCATCCGGGCCTTCGTGCTGCGAGCTGTGCTGGATCGTGCCCTTGAAGCTGTCCATGCCGGGAAAATCCGGCATGTTGGGCTTGCCGGACATGCCCGTGGCCAGCACCAGCTGCGTCGGATGCAAGGTGACTTCTTCGCCGTCGCGGTTGACTGTGACGGTCCAGGTGCACGACGTCTCGTCATAGCTGGCCTTTTGCACCTCGGAGCGGGTCCAGTAGTTCAGCTCCATGACCTTGGTGTACATCTCCAGCCAGTCGCCCACCTTGTCCTTGGGCGTGAAGACCGGCCAGTTTTCGGGGAACTTGATGTAGGGCAGGTGATCGTACCAGACCGGGTCATGCAGGCAGAGCGACTTGTAGCGTGACCGCCACTGGTCGCCGGGCCGGTCGTGCTTGTCGAGAACGATGGTCGGCACGCCGAGCTGGCGCAGGCGCGCGCCAAGGGCGATGCCGCCCTGCCCACCACCGACAATAACGGTGTATGGCTGCTCGGAATGTCCAAGCTCAGCGGCTTCGGCTTCGCGCCTTTCCTTCCACGACTTGCGGTTCTTGGCGGCACCGTGTTCTGCGCCCATCGGGCGACGCTTGCCGCTGTTTTCCTCGAAGCCCCTCAATTCCTGCAGCGCGGTCAGCAGCGTCCAGATCCGCCCGTCTTTCAGGCGCATCAGACCCCAGCCGCGGCCCACGGCGGTTTCAAACGTGATCCATGCGGTAACGACGCCGCCATCCTCGCCGGGCGCTTCGTCCTGCTGAAGAGCGAAAGCGTGCGGCTTGGTGTGTTTCAATTGCGCCGCCAACATGTCCTGCACTCCAGACGGCCCCTCTACCGTCTTGAGGTTCCAGGTTACGGCGACCAGGTCGCGCCAGTAACTGTCGTTGGCAAACAGAGCGCTTGCAGCCTGCACGTCGCCTTCCTCCAAGGCGGCATTCAGGTTGTCGAGCACCTCTTGCACCTGTGTAGTGACTGTCGAATCGAGCATTGCGGTTCCTCCTCATCAGCAATGTGATGAGCAAAGAGTGGCGAATGGCCCTGCGGCCATTCCACGGAAATCCGATCAGTCTCGTCCTATATGTGATTGCCGCGCTCCAGCATGTTGCACACGCAACGAGACGCAACATCTCAGTCGGGCGAGCGCAACCCTTCTTTGCGGACGCGGCGCAGAACCGTCGACCGGTTCACCCCCAATCGACGTGCGGCACGGGCCATGTTCCAGTTGCAGGCGTCCAGAACCGCCTCCAGATCCTGCTCGTGAGCGCGAGACTGCGGGGCGGGAGGTAGATCCGGCAGATCGATCACATTGGTTTCCGCCATTGCGCAGGCGACATCCAGCACATTGCCAAGTTCGCGCAGGTTGCCTGGCCAGTTGCGCGCAGTCAGTTCGGCCCGCGCCGAAGGCGTCAGGCGCATTTCCCCGCCGCGGCGACGTCTCAGCAGGCGGTCAATCAACCAGCCAAGGTCTTGCCTTTCGCGCAGGGGCGGCAGTTCCAGTGCGGAGCCAGAAAGCCGGAAGTAAAGCACAGAGGGCATGATCTCCTGCGCCATCAGGTCCGACGGCGCGTATGCGGTGGTCGAAATCGGGCGCAAATCCGAATACGCATCCAATAGGCCCGCCAGAACCCGTGCGGTGTCCGGCCGCAAATCCTCGATTCGGCGCAGCAGTAGCGTTCCCGGCCCCGACTGACCGTCAAGTGCGTCACGCATCTCTTCGGGGTGCGTTCCGGCACAATCAATGGCAACGAAACGACCGCGGCGGGATGCCATGTGAATGGCGCGGGCCAGCTTGGTCTTGCCGCTGCCGCTTTCGCCGCAGATGAGCAACGGTACCTGCGTCGGCGCGAGCCGGTCCGCCTGCGTCAAGAGCCGTATTAAGGTTGGATCGCTTCCAGCGAGGGTTGCATGGAAACCGCTTAGCGGACGTTTTTCCGAAGCCTCCGCTCCCACGGATACCTTGCGCGGTGCCTGGGGCGCGATAGCATGGCCGAACACGGCGCCTCCGTCTCCCAAAGCCACGACCCTTTCTTCGGTGGGACGGTCTCGCATCAGGTCAGGCAAGTCATCGACGTTCAATCCCAGAAGGCTGTCGATCCTTTCACCGATCAGGCTCTTGCCACGCGACAGCATCCGTGTTGCGGCGCGCGTGGCCCCGATCACCCGACCTGACCCATCGAGTGATACGGCCGCTTCCGGGTCCACGTCGAGAAATTCGGGGCTGGAGGAAAACCTCAGCACCCACTCGCGACGGCTGGCCGCCATGAGGTTCGCCATCTCGACCCGCCGGGCGGCCGCCGTAACCAGGGACATGGCCAAGTTCTGGCTGCTTTTTGGGGCCGGAGAGCGCAGCAGGGAGATATCCAGCACTGCCGCGAGTTGTCCGAGGCTGTCGTAGATCGGCGCTGCGGTACATGACAGCCCCGTATGTGCGTTCCCGAAGTGATCGTCCTGATGCACGGTCACCGGCTCGCCCGTGAAGATGCAAGCGCCGACACCGCAGGTGCCGGCAAGGTCTTCGGACCAGTTCGAGCCGAGGTAAAGACCTGCGTTGCGCAACTCGTCGACAAACAGATCGTCGCCGAAAAAATCGACACAGACGCCTTTTGCATCCGTCAACAACAGAACGTAGTTCTGTCCTGTGACCTGCCGAAACAGGCTTTGCAGGCTGGAGCGCGCCGCGCCGATCATCCAATCGGCCTGATCGCGGTGTACGCGAAATTCCGTGTCCGTTACAATATGGGCTGGATCACTGCGCGTTGGGTCCATCCCGTAAAGCTCGACGCAACGACGCCAGGAGGCATCTACGTAACCGTCTCGACCAGACGCGTGACCGTCCAGAACCTGCGCAATTTCCTCGACATGATGACGCTCAACCATGAGACCCTCCTGACGAACACGATAGCACGATCGAGAGATGTCCGCACAACGGAAGACCGTTAATCAGGTTCTGGTGCATAGAACCGAACGTGTTTGCATGGCGACGTCCTTGAGGAGATGGACGGATTCCTGATGGGGTGGATGGCTCCTGCTCCAACCGGCGTCGCAATGCGCCATAATGCAGGTGTCGAAGTCTGCTTATGAGAGGAGCCACCCCATGCAAGTTACCACAATCAGCGTTGATCTGGCCAAGAACGTTTTCCAAGTCCATGGGATCACTGCCACCGAGGAAGTGGTGTTCAACAAGCCCCTGCGGCGGGCGCAGTTTCTGCCTTTCTTCGCGAAGTTGGAACCCTGCCTGGTTGGCATGGAATCCTGCAGCAGCGCACATCATTGGGCGCGCGAACTTACGGCCTTGGGCCACGAGGTTCGCTTGATCCCGCCGATGTATGTGAAGCCCTACGTCAAACCCGCCCGTGTCGCGACAGTTGCCATGGCTAACAAGACCGCCCACATCGTCTGGGCGGTGCTTACCCGCAACGAACCTTACAGCCCGCACGCTGCAGCCTGAGAAGAAAGGAACACAGAATTAGCAAGACCCGCGAGATGATGGTGCAAAAGTCAGCCGCCAAAACCAGGACACCCCGCCGAATGTCCCGGGCGTCACAGCCCGTATTCCCGTAAGGGACCTGGTTTGCGGAACCCATCAGGGCCAGCGGTCAGGACCGCGCAAACAGGCCGGACACATGACTGCTTCTGACAAACGCACAAATCAGATCAAAAAGGACTTGCTATGCAGGAGCCATCCACACAGGACATTCGCTGCATTCGCGCGGAATGTCCGCTATCCGGTTCTCAAAATAGCCGATCCGGGGATCAGCATGTGAAGCGACCGGCAGCGAGTACCTCTCAATAGGGCAGCGGATGCATCGTTCCGTCCGGTAGCATGACGGGAAGGCGCAGGTTCTCGATGCAGGATGTGTTGAGGTCGCCCTCCGGGTCCTCGATGAAGGCTTCGGTGATGTCCTTCGCGCATTTGCTATACCGGATTGTGCCATGGCCGGATTCCGGAACCAGAACCACTTGCGCATCGCTGTAGTTCTGCACCGCCAGTTCGCCCCAGACTCCGGCGGTCTGGGTGTCGAGTTCGCCGTTCATCGACAAGACCGGACGGTCGCTCGACCCGACCGTGGTCCAGTTCTCACGCGGATGCTTCTCGAAGAGCGGACAGGCTGTTTCGAAGCTCGCGACCATGTCTACCAGTGCTTCCTGCATGAGCGGACCCCATGAGCCATCTTCGGCCATCAGTTCGCTGAACTTCTCGCTTGAGTTCCAGCCGTTCCCGAAATCCTCTTGGCAGGCGTAAAGATAGAGCTGTAACGCGCCCTCCACATCCTTGACGGTGGCCTCGTTGTCCTGGCGGATCAGCTCGAACACGCGCGCGACCTCGTCTGGTGCAAGCTGTCCGGCAAGGCCGGCCAGCTCCGCCGTCGTGTCGGCATCCATATGGGTTTCGATCATCTTGATCAGCCGAGTTGCCGATGGGTCCTCGAACCGGAGGTCGAGGTAGTCGCGCCCGACCGCGAGACGTGCGGCAGGATCGGGCATGGCCCGGATCGCCGCGGCGAGGCGGTCGTCGAAGATCTCGGCCAGGTCGGTGCTGCGCGCGTCGTCATCCAAGTTGCGTTCAAGCAGCCGCGCTGCGCGTTCGACCGTCTGTTCCGCGATCTCGATGTGACTGGCGGCCGACAGCATGGCCTCGACCTGCGCCATCTCGGACTCGGTCAGCCCCGCGGCCAGCGCGGCGGCGCGGGCGGCCTCGGCGCTGGACGATGGCGTTTCGGGCGGCAAGGCTCCGGAGCGGATCTGGTCAATGATGGTTGTATCGCCCTGTTCCAGCTGGCTGACCATCAGGGGGATGTATGGCGTCACCGCATTGTAGGCGCCCGTCACGTCCACGCGCTGGTCGATCACGCCCCACACAGCCCCAACATCGATAAGGCCGTTGGGGCCGTCGATCGGCGCCTCTGCAAGGGTTTCGAACAGGGCGAAGGTGCGGTCGGTGATGTCGGGATAGGCCTCTGCGCAGACCGGGTCTCGCTCGCAGGGTGACAGGCTCAGCTGGATCGGGGCCGCGTGCGATTGCCAGAACATCGAATAGAGCGGCAGCCAGGGCGGCGCATTGCCGTCGATGACGGCCGACCGGATGCCCGGCGGATCCTGGCGCAGGATCTCCATCGTCAGCTTTGTTCCGTACGAAACGCCGTAGATGTTGTAGCTGTCATACCCTAGGGCGGACATTACCGCAGGCACGTCCATGGCGTTCTGCTCGGTGTTGATAAGCGAGTAGTCGATGCCCTTTGCGTCAAGCTCGGACAGGCAGCCCTTGACGAAGTCCTGCTCCAGGCCCGGCATCTCGACGCCCTTTATCCGTGCCTCGACCACCGGCTCAAGTTGAGCGCCGAGGGTTGAATAGCAATCCATCTCGGGCGCACTGGAATCCACGCCGCGCTCGTCGATGGCAATGATGTCGCGCCGGCCGCGCAGATGTTCGAAAAAACCAACAGTTCTGGCCACACGGCTGACCGTGCCGTCGCCCGGTCCGCCATGCAGGTAGATCACCGGATCAGGGGCGGGTGTCAGCGAATGCGATTTGTAGAGGTTGAAGGCGATGTTGATCTTCTGTCCATCCGGTGACCGGTGATCGAGCGGCATCTCGACAGTTCCACAAATGACCGTTTCGCCGTCGATCTCTGTCGGCGCGACGGGGCGCGCACACGGGGCAACCGTGACAGGGTAAGCAGGGTCCGCGCCTCCGGCCTTGAGCTTGGCGAAAGCCTCCGGGTCGGGCTCAGCGGTAAGTGCGGCGATGAGCTGGAAGATCTGCTCTGGCGACATTGGGGGCTCCTTAAAGTGGGTCTATTGCGCCTGCGGCGGGATATAGAACGTCGGCTTTAGATCGGCGGCGCAGGCCGCGTTCACCGGCGCGGACGGATCTTCGATGAAACCGAGTGCAACGTCCTTGGCGCATTGCGAGAATTGGATCACGGCATGCCCGGCCTCGGGAAAGAGCACGGCCTGACCTTTTGAAAGACTGCGCACGACCATTTCGGCGGCGTCGGGGTTGGTCTGCGTGTCCTTGGTTCCGGACATTGCCAGCACCGGTACATCGCTGACCACCGGCTCGTGGAAACCGGCGCGAGGATGCTTTTCGAACAGGTCGCAGAAGCCGTAGAGGGGGATCGTCGACTTGCGCACGCCCATGTCGATGGAAGGGAAACGGTAGTCGGCGGCCACGGCGTCGTAGCCCTCGCGCGTGTTGAAGGGGAAGTCTTCCTGGCAGGCGATGATGCCAAGCGTGAACATCATGCGCGAACGCGAGGTCAGGTTGGCGGCGTCCACCCGCGCACGCTGGTAGAATGCCGCCACATCTTCGTCCGTCATCGCCGAGACGAGACCAAGGATGCGCGGCGTCTCGATATCCGGAACATGTGTGGCGACGAGTGTTTCGATGTCCGCGCGGTCGGGCGACCGGCCGATGAACATCGCATAGTCGCGCAGGAAAGCAAGCAACGTGTCGGCGTCCATGGTTTGGGCGGCCTCGGACAGGGCTTCGTCCAGCAGGGCCTCGGTATTCATGGCGCCCGATGACGCGAGATCGTCCGACAGGGTGGACAGCAGCTTGGCAACGGCTGCTTCCGCGCTGCGCATCTGCTCGACCTCCCTCAGCGCCACCTCGGCAATTGTCCTGTCGAGTTTACCAAGGCCTGTGTCATAACGCGTAAGGATCGCGTCGGTTGTCGGAATGAAGTTGAAATTCCCGGCGAGCAGTTGTTCGAGGGTGGAGGTCTGCCCGGCCGCCAATTCCGTGAAGACCTGAGGCAGGTAGGCCGTGAAGGGCATGGCCCGCCCGTTACTGGCCTCCAGCAGATCCGCCATCATGTCCGGGCCGATCTCTTCACCGGAAAGCGTCAGCTTCGGGTCACCCGCCAACCGGTGTCCGGCGGCATGGATCGTCTCTTCCAGATCGGGGAATGCGGCGGCGCAGGCCTCGTCTTCCATGCAGTAATCCACGACCCAGCCGAGTGCCTGATCCGAAGGCACGCCATTGGTGTCATAGGCCGGGCTGTCGACACGACTGATGCTGTCAATGACGAGGCTGCGCAGCCCCTCGGGCGCGGTGCGCAGCAGTTCCTGCCCAAGCTTGGTGCCGTAGGAGATGCCGAAGGCGTTGTATGTCGGATAGCCGAGCGCATCCATGATGGCGCGCACATCGCGGGCGCTTTGCGTGGTGTTGTAAAGTGACAAATCGATGCCCGAGGCGACCGTCTCAGCCAGGCATTTCGCCAGTGGGTCGTCCGGACCGAATATCTTCTCCTCGTCCGCCTTCGCGAACTGAATGAAATCGGCGGCGAGCTCACTGTAGCAGGCGATGGTCCGGTCCGAGATGCCCGAACCACGTTGATCGAAGAGAACGATGTCGCGCCGGTCGCGTAGGAAGTCGAAGAGGGAGGCGTTCATCGGGATCTTCTGCACTGTAAACCCGCCAGGGCCGCCATGCAGATAGATCACCGGGTCCGGGGCCGGCGCCGTCGAGCGGGATTTGAGCACGGCGAAAGCCAGCGGGATCGTCGCGTTGCTCGGGGCCTCGTGATCTTCCGGCACGTCGATGCGGCCGCAGATGACCGTCTTGCCTTCGACCTCAAGCGGGCCGAGGGGGCGTGGACAGGCTTCCACCGTCAGCTGATACCGGTCGTCATATCCCCCGTCCTTCAGCGCGTCGAAGGCGGGCTCCGTGGCAGAAGACATCAAGGCGATAACGGTTGCGACGATCTGGTCGGGGGACATGCGTCTGCTCCTTCAGCGATGGTCTGTCCGTCTGGCACATCGCCCGACGCCATCACGAGGATGGCACCGGGCAGTACGTGCAGGGGTCAGACCGAACTCCTGCTCTGTGGTTGGGACAAGCCGGCTGCCCCTGCGGCGTTCAGAAGATGACATAGCCTCCGGTGCCGTTCGTCAGGGTCAAGGTCAGGGTATGGCCGTTCCCGCTCTTGTTTCGGACAAGCACGGCCGTTCCGCTGGCACCGTTGGTGCAATGGACCGTGCTGTTTTCGCTGCGGACCGTGCCCGGCGCGTGCCGTAAAAGACCGGTGCAGGTCAGGTCTCCCCCGGAAATCGTCAGCGCGTAGGCCCCTTCCTTGTGACCGAATATCCGCCCGTTCAGCGCGGACCCGCCGTAAATCGTGCCATTGCCGGAGATATTGACGTCTGCCGCTGCGCTCGCCGCCGGGGCAGAATGATCGGCGTGGCTGCCGTGTTCGCGCATGTGCGCCATGACCGCGTCATGAGCCCGGTTGCGCTGCGTGCCCGAGCAGGAACCGCCCGCCGTAATGACCCGACCCGCCGGGTTGTACAGGATCGTGCAGCCATGGGCGAAGCGTACCTCGATCTCGCCGGTCTGGCGTGCGTGGAGTTCCGGCACATCTGCCTGACCGGAAACATTCCCATGCGTCGGCGCACCGGACTCCCGCAGGAACCGCCCTGCGGCCCAGCCAGACGTGCTGCCATCCGGTGTTTCCACATGGCACCACCGAGCATTGTCTTCACCCCGGCAGCCGAGATTGCGGAACACGGCACCGTTCGGCGCGAGGGCGACCACGCGGTTGGATGTGCCCGGACCAGACCGGATGTTCAGGTGGTCGTTTGAGGCAACACCGGTGACTTGCCAGTAGTCAGGGCCCATCTGCGCTTGCGCGGCACCGACCAGGAAAGACCACGTCAAAGCGCAAATTATCAAATGGATTGCATGTTTCATTGGATATCGCCTTTCTATTGCGGGCATTTGGCGCCCATGTATTCACGACGTCAGAACACCAGAGTGCCGCTACCAATCCCAACACCGCCGAATGTCACTCGGTCCGGGCTGCCATCGGCGGCGTAGACCATCGTAGCGTTCCCGCTGCCGCTACCAGTGCAGGTCAAGGGGGCCAGTTCCGTCCCGCCGGGCCGCACGTTTCTGAACACCGCCGAGCAATTGTTGCCCTGCGCGGAGAACGTCAGGGCATAACCACCGTCGCTTCTCGGAATAACCGTGCCAGTAGATGTTCCGCCGGAACTGTTGTAGGCCGTTGCGCTTTCGGTGCCTTCCATGCAGCCGGGCAGGAAAGCCAAGAATCACAGCGCGCTTATGTATCGTTTCATCTCTTTCTCTCCTTGGGTTGAACCGGACGTGAATGACACGGAGCGGTAACTGGTCGCCGTCAATTCAAGTCGGCCCGGAGCACTGTCGCCGCGTTCGTTATCGAATCTCGCAGTTGGTCTCCTCGCCGTAGACATCGCTGACGCTTATGGTGCCGTCGCTCATTATCAGCCCACCAGCGCTTCGTAGGTAGTAAGTTCCTGGAACGTCTGCCGCGAGTTGCGCGCCGATGTAGACGCTGTCTCCCTCCTCGATCCGCAGGCCGGGCAGAGCGGTCGGGAAGGTGTCCACCGTCAGCGCGCGCGGACCGCAGGTCAGTTCGACAGTCTCGGAGGGCGGCTCCAGCATGAACTCCGCCACCAACTCGGCCTCGCGCTGAAGATACTGTGTCTCGACACAGACACGCAGGTCGGGCTCTTTCCAGCATTCATCCCGGCCCGAGATCCAGCCGCGCTGCATGGCGCGCAGGGTCTGGGTCGTTTCCTCCGCGCCGGTATCCAGCCCCTCGGCCACCTCTACGGCAGCCGCGAGCCGGTCGGCCAACCGCAGGTCCAGGGCGGCCAGCTCGGGGTCGTCGCAGATGAGTTTCTCTGCGGAACTCTCGGCCTTCGCGCAGTCGAAGGCGGGACCGTCCTGCGCCATGCCCACCGCGGGAGATAGGCCAATAAACAGAAGCGCTGGAAGGGATCGCGATATCATGTGTTTCTCCTTTACGAAGGCGGTCAGCCAGCATCCATTCCGGCGACCGCGGACATGCCGAAGATCGTCCAGTCGTTCAGAACGTGGACACTTGTCGAGACCCAGATGTTGCGGGTAATGATGAAAGGCATCAGGAGAACCAGCCGGACAGGAATCAGCCCGACCAACGCCTGCGCCACGTTCCACTGATAGGTTGGCAAGTGGATCATCGCGAAGACGATCGCGGCCACCAGCGCCGCGAGACACAGGGCGGGCTTACGCGACATGAACCGGGTCAGCAGCGCCAGGGCCCCCAGGAAAATGAGGATGGTGAAGATTTCTTAGCCCAGGAGCTGAACGGCGCTCCAGCCGAAGAACAGGATCTGGTCCAGGCCGGATGCCGACGCCACCATATCCGACGCCGGATTCGCCGCGGTGTGAAACAGGCCGACGATCAGGGTTCCAAACACCACGGTTACGACCGCGTTCAGGACGAAAAACAGCAGGATGATCCCGATATCTTTCAGGCCAAGCGAGCGGAACAGGGCAAGCGGCGCCTTCGGACCGGCAACCGCCGCGACAGTAACCAACGGAATGAGAACGAAAAGCAGGGGCGGTATAAAGCCGGGAAAGCCGGCGTGAAATTTCATCTGCGTCTTCATGAGCACCATGAAGGAAAGGGCAACGGCGCAAAATACGATAAGCCAGCCGATCAGGCTGATCCCGTGGGGTGCGCCGCGGTAATAGGGAAGATCGCATGTCTTCCTCTCGAAAAAGAAGAACGAGCTATCGTCCGTTTGCACCGTGTTTGCAGCCATCGACACCACCCTTCCCCTTCGGCCACCCAGAATTGTGCGGTCCCGCGCTGCCAAATGCCAAGTGACGCAGCGCATTTGGCCTTTCAGCCGAAGTTACCCAGTCGTTTCGGACGAAACTATCCGATCTGCGCCCGGTCTATCCGTATTGCGGGCCGCGCCGAAGAGGTGACCTCCCGCGCTCGTGCAAGCGTTGCCGATGGCCTCTCGCCAAATGTCGCGCGATAGGTCTGAGAGAACCGGCCAAGATGCGAAAATCCGCAGTCAAAGGCGATGGCCGTAACCGACGGACCCGCTCCGGCCAGAAGCCGTGCACGGGCATTCTCCAAGCGGATGGTCGTCAGATGTTCCCACGGCGTCTGCCCCCTGGTGAGTCGAAATGCATCCTGCAGCCGGCGAGTGGACACCCCAACCGCCTCGGCGATGTCGCCCACGGTCAGGGGATCACCGGAACATTCGGCCATGTAGTCGATGGCACGACGAACAAGGTCGCCCTGTGACCGGTCGAGGATCGGGCCGGCGCGAACGGCCGCCAGCAGGTGCCGCAAATGTTCGAGAACGAGCGCGGCGAACAGGTCCGAAGCGGGCTGATGAACCAGCGTGGGCACGGGCGACGAGAGATCGGCAAAGAGATACATCATCAGCCCGCGAAACCCTTCCAGCGCGTCAGGTGCGATTGGAAGGACAGGGTCATCCGAGACGTTCGGGACGATCTTCGCGTGTGCCGCACCTTCGAGATCGACCTTCGCGACATTGGCGCGGAAATCCTTATGCTCCCGGCGATCTACCTGTGTCCACCGCTCCGACGGGCCAAGCGCAAGCGCGGCACCTTCCCCGATGATCCGCTCCTTGCGATCCATGCGAACCCGGGTGACACCCCGTGTCGGCAGCATGATGGTCAGGAAGCTGTCATCGGTCAGGTCGATTTCATGGCCGGAGGAGGCGGCGCGGATCAGGTTCGTCCCGATCACCGGAAAGGTGGCCGTCTCCACTGTCAGGTGCCGATTGGTGCCGCGGGACATGTCGAAATGGTCCGGCGCGCTGAACAGCGGGGCCCTGTAGTCGCCACGGTTCCTCGCAGATTCTTCCCAATGTTTCGCTTTATAGGTCAACATGGAATCGCTGACACCTTAGTTTATGCCCTCAAGCGACGTTAACACAGTTCCCATAAAAGCAGTGTATTTTAACCATTTTCTGGGGGGCGTCATTAATCGCCGCATGCAATCCGTGCAAATGCAGCCCTTGCCAGGCGGCCGTTTGCGGGTAGTCTGAAACTCGGACCTGCAAACCCGGCGGAGATGGAATGACCTCCGGACATCAACTTTCCCGACGTGCTTTTTCCGCGCTTCTTGGTGCCGGCGGCCTGACCTTGATGGCCGGCCCGCTTGCCGGACAACATGTCTACAAGGAGATCAACGCGCTTCAGCCGGGAGAGTACACCTGGCACCCGGAACGCCAGCCCGATGGTCCGGTTTCCATTGTCGTATCGCTGGATGAGCAACGCGTGCATGTCTATCGCAACGGCATCCGGATCGCCGTCTCGACCTGCTCTACGGGCAAGCCGGGACATGAAACGCCGACCGGCGTGTTCGTGGTGCTCCAGAAGGATCGTGACCACCGTTCGTCGACCTACAACAACGCGCCGATGCCCAATATGAACCGTCTGACATGGCGCGGGATCGCCCTTCATGCAGGGAACCTGCCGGGCTATCCGGCCAGCCATGGCTGCGTGCGCCTGCCGCTGGACTTCTCGGCAAATCTCTTCGAGATCACGCATCTGGGCACGCCTGTAATCATCGCTTCAAGCAGCGCGTCGCCCAACAGCGTGGTGCATCCGGGGTTCATCCTTGGGGAATACAGCGAAACCGAGTTCGAAAAGGTGCTTGCCACGCTCGAACCGCGCAAACGCCCGTCCGACTGGGCGCTGGATGACGCCTATCCGATTACCTCGATGATCGCCTCCTCGCATGACGAACGGATCATCATTCTTGAAAACGACCGGCAGGTGGCCGAAGGGCCGCTGATCTGGGATGGCCTTCCCCTTGGGCCGCATGTCTATGTCCTGCACGGGCCAGACGATGGCCTGCGCGGGATGCAGTGGCAGGCGATCACCTATGACGGGACGGCCGACCAGGCCGATCACGACCTGACCCGCGTGGGCACTGACCCTGCCTTTGCCGATGTCATCGGCCAGCACAGCCATCCGGGCATGATCTTCGTCTTCACCGACCTTCCGTTGCATCCTGACAGCCGATCGGGTCGCGACTTCGTCATCCTGTCATGACCTTGAGGTTCCCGATGCGCACATTGCTCACGGCCCTGACTTTGACCCTGTCCGCAACAGGCGCCTCTGCGTCGGAATGGACTTTCGCCGAGATTAACGGCCAGGCCGCCAGCGCGTCGGCGACCTTGAGCTTCGCGGCAAACGGCACAATCTCCGGTTCGACTGGCTGCAATGCGTTCAGCGGGACAGCCCGCGCGGCAGACGGACAATTGCAGGTCGGCAAGGGCTTGGCCATGACGCGCCGTGCCTGTCCCGGCGAGGGCCTCGCGACACAGGAAAAGCGGATAACGACATTGCTTCAAGGCGAAATCTCGATGCAGCCCGATCCCTTCGCCGACACACTCATCCTCACAGGGAACGGAATCACGGCCACGTTGACGCCTGGCGCCGGAATCGCTGCGCCGGAAACTTCTGGCTCTGCCTACGTCATCGTCTCCGGGGTCGATGCCACCCTGAACATCAGGGGCGAAGCCTCGACCCAAAGCGGGGTCGTGTCCCATGCCGCCCTTGGTCAGATCATGAGAAACCTCGGCTGCGAGGAGCGCAGTGACAGGACATGGTGCCGTATCGCCTTTGTCGACGCCTCCGGCCTCGAAGGCTGGGCCGCCGCCGAATACCTCTCGGCGGCCACCGCAACGCGCCGCGCCGGGGCGGAACTCTTCGACGAGATCGGGCGCCTTCAGTGCCGGCCCGCTTTGGACGCCGGAATGGAAAAGTGTGACTATGGTGTCGCACGAGAGGCCGACGGGTCCGGTGCGATCCTCGTCTACTTGCCTGAAAACCTACGCTTGCTGATGGAGTTCCGAGGCGCCGAGGTCAGTGGCGTTTCGAACGATGGCGGAGAGGCGCAGGTATCCCACGAGACGGATGCCGGGATTGTCGTAAGCTCCGACCAGTCGGAGGTGACGGTCCCCATGGCACTCCTGGGACTGCGTTAGATGTGTTCGAAGACTCAGCTCATTCGGTGCTGCGATGGTGCGTATGCAGCCGTGTCACCAGAGGGCGGGCAACCATGACCGACCGTGCGCCTGAATCCTCGTTTTGCCAGCCGTGACGGACCAGAGGGAAGCATGCTGAACTCGGTCTCGGGAAGTCTGGCTGCATTTTCCTGGTTTCTGCTTTCGCTGGTCACTGTCGCAGGCGTCGTGGCGCGAGACCCGGCAAACCTGAAGATCAACATTGCAATGGCAGCCGCTTTCGGTTCTGTCGCGGTATTCATGGCTTGGCGGACACTTGCGGTTGCAAGATTGCGCCGCATCCATCCTGCCGATCCTGCGATTTCTTCGTTCTTGAGAACACAACTCATCGCGGATCTCGCAATGATACTGTTGGGCCTTACATTCACTTCAGCCGCCGGATTGCGGGTTTGGCAGGACGCCATGCCTGTATTTGGATGAGTTTCTGCCGGGCAGCCGATTGGCGCAAAATGAGGTTTGGCCAACGAGCACCAAGCGAAGATATCCGACATTCGCGGCGAGGTATTTTAACGTCAGCAATCGGCCGTTCTGCCTGAATCACGATCGCTGCAATCATGCCAATAGTAACCACTATTGATCGTTGCAGTAGCAGAGTTTGTTTGGGGCCGGATCAATCAGCAAGGTTTCGAGTGAACGCTAAAATTTACAATCCACATCTTTATTCGAGCAACAGGAGCCACCGCTCCGATTGCATGCCCATCGGTGGCCGGGCCACGGAAACTGCCATGGTCAGTCTCCTCCGAAAAGTTTGCACAAGCATGCGACGCTTATCGAGCTTGTCTGAAGACAGAAACTGCATCGCTCCGAAGAGTGATCAATTCTTGGCAGCGCGCTGCTTTTCCGCAATGAGTTGCATGTCTTCCGCCCATCGGAGGCGTGTTCCGAGATCCGCATGCCGGTCGCACCAGTGATGAGGAGATTAAACGGAAAGCCATGCTCACCCAGCGCTTGCGCCATCAAACTGAAAACGCATAAACTCAATCAAGGATGAGCCAGAGCCTCCAAACGAAAGCACGCTCTGATGTCCCAAATTATCTGACCACGGACAGTCGACGTCAGCTCGTAGAAAGGCGGCTGTTTTGAAAGCGGAGTGCATGATCATCCACCTTGAACGTGCGGAGGCCCGTCTGCCGCAGGTTGAAGCCACAAAAAAGGCCGTGCCGCTTGCCTCTCATGTTGTCAGAGCCGTGGACGGGCAGCAGATGAGCGAGGCTCACGCCGACGCCTATCGTCGCAAACTGATGCGGCCAACCTATCCTTTCACCATGCGGCCATCTGAAATTGCGGCCTTTCACAGTCACCGCGCCTGCTGGCAGAAAATCCTCGATGACGATCTGGACGCGGCCCTCATCCTCGAAGACGACCTGCATCTTCAGGAGGATGTTTTCCCCAAAGCCCTGAACCTGGCGCTCTCGAACATCCAACCGGGGGATTTCATACGCTTTCCCATCAAGCTGCGCGAGGAGAAGACGGAGGAGGTCGATACATCGGGTGGACTCGGGTTGCATCGCTATGACCGGATCGCACTTGGCATGGTCGCGCAGCTTGTCACCCGTGATGCGGCACGCGCGCTGCTTGCCGCGTCCGAGCAGTTCGACAGGCCCGTCGATAACTTCCTGCAGATGCAATGGGTTCACGACGTCCGCGTGCTGACGGTTTGGCCGTCCGGTGTGCGCGAAGTGTCTGCAGAACTCGGTGGCAGCATGATCGGGCGGAAAGAGGGCCATTGGCAAAAACTGCGCCGCGAGATTCTGCGCCCCCTCTACCGGCGCAAAATTCGGGCAATGGCAAGGCAGCATCTGAATGCCCCGAAGTAGCGCGGAAGCCCGCGTGACGATCATCACGGTCGCGTATAACAGCACGGGTGTGTTGCCCGACATGCTGGCCTCCGTGCCGCAAAACACACCTGTTGTGATCGTCGACAACGCCTCGGACGATCGCGACCGGCTGCAACGGATTGTCGCCGCCCGGCAGGTCACGACACGCCTGGTCGAGAATGAGCGCAACCTTGGTTTTGGTGCCGGGTGCAACAAAGGTGCGGAACAGGCGAACACGGAATTTCTCCTGTTCCTCAACCCCGACACGGCGCTTGGCTCTGACACGTTGCAAAAGCTGATCGTTGCGGCCGAACGGCATTCGGATGCGTCAGCCTTCAATCCACGAATTCTGGACGAGGCGGGCAGGGCGGTCGTGAAACGCCGCAGTGACCTCGTCGATCGCTCGATGTGGTTGCCAAAACACGAACTGACAGAGGACACGGTCGTTCCGGTCCTCTCCGGCGCCGCGCTCTTTGTGCGTCGGAGCGCCTTTGAGGCGGTGAGCGGATTCGATTCCGAGATTTTCTTGTTCTTCGAAGATGACGATCTCAGCCTTCGCCTGTCCCGATCTCAGGGTCACCTGGTCTATGTGGCAGATGCCGTGGTCCACCACGCCGGAGGCGCGTCATCAGGCGGGTCGTTGAAAAGCGAGCGCATCAAGAACTGGCATTGGGGCCATTCCCAGATCTACACCACGCGCAAGCACGGCATGCGCCGCAACTGCTACGCTGCAATCCTCAAGACCGGGTTGCGCGCCCTGTCACCTGCAACGGTCTTTTCATCCCGGCGCCGACAAAAGTACTTTGCGCGTTTCTCGGGGATGATCGCGGCCCTGCGCCAAGAAGATGGCTGAAACGGCGCAGGTCTTCAGGCGAGTTCCAATACCTTTTCGATCACGTACTCGGTCTGCGCTGCCGTCTGTCCGGGGCACATGGGCAGACTGATGACCTCGTTCGCCAGCCGCTCGACCAGCGGAAAGGCGCCTTTCGCATGGCCAAGGTCGGCGTAGGCTTTCTGCAGGTGGGGCGGGATGGGATAGTGGATCACGGTCCCGACGCCGGCCTCGGACAGGCGCGCCTGAAAGCGGTCCCGGTCGGGATGGCGCAGCACGTAAAGATGCCAGACAGGCTCGGCCCAGTCGGGCACGTAAGGCACGTGCAGCCCGGCGCGGGCAAAGGAGTTGGTGTACGCGCGCGCGATGGCGCGGCGGTGCTCGGTCCAGCTTTCCAAAACCCTTAGTTTCACCGATAGCAGGGCGGCTTGAAGAGGGTCCAGGCGGCTGTTGAAGCCCCGAATATCGTTCTCGTACTTTCGCTCGGACCCGTAGTTTCGCAGCAGCCTGACAGTCTGCGCGACATCGGCATCTGATGTCGTCAAAGCTCCTGCATCTCCCAACGCACCAAGGTTCTTGGTGGGATAAAAGCTCCAGGCCGCAGTGCCGACGCTGCCGATCCTACGCGACTTGTAGCGTGCGCCATGCGCCTGTGCGGCGTCCTCCAGAACCTTCAGCCCGTTCTGTTCGGCCACCGCATTCAGCGCGTCCATGTCGGCGGGCTGCCCATAAAGGTGGACGGGCAGGATGGCCTTGGTGCGCCCGGTGATCGCTGCGGTGGTGCCCTCGGGGTCGATGTTGTGCGTGTCCTCAAGGGGTTCGACAGGCACCGGCACCGCACCGCATTGACTGACGGCAAGCCAGGTCGCGATATAGGTGTTCGACGGCACGATGACCTCGTCGCCCGGGCCAACGCCCAGCGCGCGAAGTCCCAGGTGAAGCGCATCCAGCCCGTTTGCCGTTCCGATGCAGGCGCCGGCTTCGACGTAGGCCGCAAAGGCGTCTTCGAAACGCTCCAGATCGGGGCCCATGACATAGCTGCCAGAATGCGCGACACGCAGAAGCTCGTGGTCCAGCTCGGCCTGTATGCCGGCCCGGGCCGCCGCAAGATCCAGGAATGGGACGTTCACGCCGCCCCCACCGCTTTGAGAAATTCGCCGCGGTCGCGGATGTAATCCGTCTCGTCATAGGGGCCCGACGCCAGAACCATGCAGACCGACCCGGAGGAGAAATTGTCCAGATAGCGCCACATCATTGGGCAGACATATATGCCGTAATAGGGCCGGTTGAGTTGAAAGCGCTTTTTCTCGAAGCCGTCATCCAGCAGCAGATCGAAACTTCCGGACATCGAGATCACGAACTGGTGCAGGTCCTTGTGCGCATGCTCGCCCCGGTCGGCGCCGCCGGGAACGTCGTAAAGATAGTAGACCCGCTTGACCTCGAAAGGGATGTGGTTTTTTCCCTCGACGAAGGTAAGATTGCCCCGCACGTCCGAGATCTTGGGTAAATCTATTAAACGACAGTCACTTAGCGGCAAGGGATTACGACTCGCTTCTGCATTGGTCCGCGTTTATAAACCGCGCAACAATAATTTAAAATAGCCGGGTGTGAAGGTAGGCGCCCCGGGAAACGGGACGCAGAAGAGTCTGGAGTGTCAAAGGATATTCTTATCGTGGAAGCCGCCAAGTTCGACCGCCCGGTTGTTGCGCCTGACGGCGCACCGACTCAACTTGAGCCGGGCAAGACCGACGCGCCTTTGGCGGTGACAATCGCAAGGACGACATTGACCTGCCGCTTGGAAGGCTCGGAAGCAGTGACGGCGCCATGACCCGCCATTTTACGCATTTCGGGGCGCGCGGCCTCTTGCAAAACGGCAACGACAATGGGCCGACCGGGATCGGCCTCGCGAAATGGTGGGCGGCATGAGCCGCGATATTGAGATCAGACGCTTCAGCCCCGACCGGGCCGAGGAATGGAACGCTTTCGTCGCGTCTTCCTCGAACGGCACGTTCCTGCATGATCGCCGCTACATGGATTACCATTGCGACCGGTTCGACGACCATTCGCTGATATTCGAAAGCGAGGGCAAGGTCATCGCCTGTCTCGCTGCGAACCGCGTCGGGGACAGCCTTTTTTCGCACGGGGGGCTGACCTTCGGTGGCCTTCTGGTCAAGCCGTCGACCTCTGCCGCCCAGGTGGTCCAAATCTTCGAAAGCATCCGCGACGACCTCGTCCAGCAGGAAATCCGCACACTGCAATACAAGCCGGTCCCGCACATATTCCACGCCCAGCCAGCCGAGGCGGACCTCTATGCGTTGTGCAACGCCGGCGCCCGGCAGGTCCGCACCGATCTGAGCGCCGCCATTCCCCTGCGCCGAAAGATGGCATTCAGCAGTGGCCGCAAATACGGGGCCAAGAAGGCCGCCAAGGCAGGGCTGGACACATCCGAAAGCACCAATTTCGCGGCCTTCTGGGACATTCTGGCGGATGTGCTGGGCCAGCGTCATGATGCGCGGCCGACCCACGCGCTGGATGAGATCACCCGCCTGAACGCCGCTTTTCCCGACCGGATCCGGCTCTTTGCGGCATTCGCGGATGCGCAGATGCTTGCCGGTGTCGTGCTCTTCGATTTCGGTCGCACCGTGCATTGCCAATACATGGCCTCCTCCCCTAAGGGGCGGGACCTGGGCGCGCTGGACCTCGTTGTGCAATCGCTGGTCAATGACAGGTTCTCGGATCGCGACTGGTTCAGCTTCGGCATTTCCACGACATCGGAGGGCCGCGAGCTCAATGTCGGACTGTCCCGTCAGAAGGAAATGTTCGGCGCGCGCAGCCTTGCGATCCCGCAATATCGGTGGGATCTGGCGGGATAAAAGGCCAAAGGCCTTAGGCGGCGTTTATCCGCTTGTTCCGGCGTCGTGTCTCGGAGATGCCGCGCGAAATGGCGCGAAGCGGATACCGCCTGAGAAACGGGGTCAGGCCGGGCCACCCCTTTTCCATAAAGGCCGCGCGCAATTCGCCGTCAGCCACCCGGTCCGCCAGCAAGCGCGGTATCGGGTGAGTGGCGTCTAGCCCGAAGGTCTCGGCGTCGATGGCGCGTTGGCGATAGACACAGGTGTTTCTTTCGAGCTCGCGCAGCCGTTGGGCCTTGTAGCTTTCCGATGTGAATTTCTCGGGCCTGGTATTCGTCAGGCCCGACCCAACCCGGTATGTCATCAAAGCCTCATCAATGAAGTGGACACGTCCTTCAAGGGCGGCCCGAAACCCAAGGATCAGGTCCTCATAGGTATTGTCGAACAGCGTTGGCCCGTATTTTCGGTAAAGGTCCCGATGGAACGCGCAGGTGGCGCCAAGATAAAGCGCAAGAGATTTCGCAGCCGCGACCGCATCCGTGGTTTTGTAAAATGTCGCTTTGCGATAGAGCGCCGGGGCGGGCGCCCCGTCCAGCGTGGTCACGTCTGCATGTGAGAACACCAGCAAGGGGTCGGTCGCCGCGAACGCGTCGAGGATCCGCCGGTTGCGGTGCGGATAGTAAAGGTCATCTCCGGCTGCGGCGATGATGAAGTCTTCCTTGCACATCTCAAGGCCTTTCTTGAGATGCTCGTTGACCCCCAGATTTGTCTCATTCCGGTTCAGAAGAACTTCATGCGGCCCGTCATACCTGTCGACCACATCTTTCATGCGCTGAAACGTGTCGTCCTGAGAGGCATCGTCGGAAAGAACTATCTGCATCGGTGCGCAGTCTTGCTGCAACACGGATTGTACGGAGTCGGCAACGTGATCCTGCTGGTTATACGAGAGAAGCAGGCAAGAGGCCTTCGGGGGGGTCGGCATCGGGCAGCCTGCCTTGATGTAGGAAAATGTCGTCGAACCACTTAGCAGATGATTTACCTGCCATCAACGCCGCGCACGCCCGCGCCGCAGCACCGGGCGTTCCCGGCAAGGGGGACCTCGGGGATTGCTCCGGTTGAAAACCCCAGGTTTAAGTTAGTCGATGTCCTGTGGACCGCCCTTACTTGCACCGGATGACCCGGCAGTTAATTATTTGCCTCCGCATCAGCGGCGAATTACACACGGAATTGGCAAAGTCGGGCTTATGGAGGGCTTGCCAGGGTGATCGCGGAAACCGGAACGATCGAACGAACATGACAAACAACGGCTCTTTCGAGAATATCCTTATTCTTGGCAACGGATATTCCGCGCATCTGGCCGCGATCGCGCTGGCGCCTGTGTTGCCCATCACAGCGATGGTCGCGCCGAAGAAAGGCGAGGCGACGGTCGCCGCCCCCGAAGGATTGGTGGGGCAACATGCGCACAGCCATATCTTCCTCCCGCGCCTCGAACGTGAGCTTCATCATATCGACCCGGACCTTTTGCCAAGGATGGCGGTCCATGGGTTTCGCTTTGTTCCGGGATCCTACCGCCTCGGCGATGATGCTCCGCCGCGCTGTCGTCGGTTGTTTGCGACGCGCTGGCAATTCGACCATTTGATCGAAACGCTTTATCAAGAGCGCGCGCTGTCCCCGCATGCGGACGGTCTGATATCCGGCATCGAAACGCAGGCGGGAGGCATTTCCGCTGTGCTGTTGTCGTCCGGGGAACGGGTCTCTGTGCCGCGTTCGACACTTGTAGTGGATGCCGCCGGCACGAGATCGCCCGTCATGAAAGAGTTGGCCGCGACGTCAGATGAAATCATTGATCAGCCGGGCAACGTTGTCTACATCACGCAATTTTTCCGGTTGAGGGAGCCTGTGGCGCAGTCACTGCCGGACCCGCTGATCGACTGCCCGCATGATTTTGGTGCGACCGCCGCCATGCTATATCCCGGGGTCGACGGATGGTTCTCGGTTTCCCTGGCCATTGATGCGCAGCAAAAAGCCCTGATCCGCGAGTTGCGGGACCGCGATGCGCTGACGTCGTTCTGCAGACACAGCCCATACCTCGCCGCCTGGATCGACGCCGCCACGGCAGAGGGGCCGAACAGGATTTACATCAACCCGCGCAACACTTGGAACGTGGGAGTGTTCGAAAGCGGCACAACTCCGGTAAATTACCTCGCCGTGGGGGATGCGCTGACGACGATGCTGCCGACACTGGGGGCGAACTGCTCTTTCGCGGCGACCCATGTGCGGATCATTCGCGATCTTCTGGCGAAAGGCGAGCCGAGGATACAGCAGGCCTTTGCGCAAGCCGTGAAAGACGAACAGTTCGTTTTCTTCGAGAAGGCGCTGAAGCCGCGACCGCAGGTAGAGAAGATAATCCCTTATACACAATCGCCTCAGCGCCGTCCGGTCAAAAGGCTCAAACGCTCTCTTCGCCGGTTGCTCGGTCTCGACCGCCGGCGTATCGTCAAACAGCTCTCGGACTCGTCAAGCCTATGAAGTGAAATTGAGAATATACGGAGAATCCGTTTGCCAAAGAATATCGACTTCTACACAACGGAATATACCGAAGATTACGGCTTTGAGGCCGAAATGGTGCGCTATCGCAGGTCTTTGGTACTGGAACGCCTTGCCCATCATAAACCCCGAACCGTCGTTGAATTGGGATGTGGCCTTGATTTGCAGGCTCAGGGCTACAGCGATGCCGGCGGGCATTGGAGCGATTGGATGATCGTCGAACCGTCCGGGTTTTTCGCAGGTCAGGCTCGCAAAAGCACGCTGCCCTGTCTGCGCGTCGTGCAGGGCTTTTTCGAGGACGTAAGCGATCAAGTTCCGGCGTCACTCGATTTCATGCTTTGCTCCGGCCTCCTTCACGAGGTCCCGGATGCGGATCGCCTGATCTCGGCGATGCGCCAAAAGATGACGTCCGGAACCGTGCTGCACATCAACGTCCCAAATGCTTGGTCCATCCACCGGCAGTTGGCCAAGGCGATGGGCCTGATAGAGAACGTAAAGACGATCAGCGCCCGTAACTCCAGGCTACAGCAACCCCGCGTCTATGACATGGCGGACCTTACGGAACAGTTGCGGCGGCATGGGCTACGGATAACGGCAAGCGGCGGCTATCTGGTGAAACCGTTCACGCACAGTCAAATGGAAGCCTTGACCGCCGAATTGGGACGAGACGTGATGAATGGCCTTTACGAGCTCGGCAAACAGATGCCGGAACTGGCGAGCGAGTTTTTTGTCGAGGCGCAAATCGCTTGATTACAACGCCGTTCAATTACAGTTCATACCTTGCTGCTTTGGTTGTCATTCAGATGTAATTGTGCAACTCGCCCCACCAGTTGAACACTGCCTTCGATTAGCGACCAGCGCCCACAACGGATTGCCGATAGTCCATGAAAACCAATAGAAAATCCAAGCACGGTCGATTCTTTTCGGATGCGGATCGGGTCAATTTGCGCTGGCTCTGGACGACCTATTGCCGACGGAGAATGAAGACCATCCTGCTGGTTCTTGGTATGATCGTTGTTCAGGGGTTGGTGTATCAACAATTCCTGTCGATGACCGAAAGCGGTCTACGGGTCATTTTTGAATCCGGGACGATGCGGGAACTGCTTAGTGTCTGCGCATTTGTGTTCGTTCTGTTTTTCGTGCGCGGGATGATGTCGTATTTCGTTCCGGTGATATCCGTTCGGATGAGCAACGCAGTCGTTTTCGAGATGCGCCGCGACATGATCGGGCATCTCATGCGGTTGGACCTGGCGTATTTCGAGCGGACGAAGTCCGGGCAAATCATTCAGCAAATCGTCGGCCAACCGCAGCAACTGGGTATGTTTGTCGGGCTGTCCACCGCCAATGCACTACGCGATCTGGTGACGGTCGTTATCGTGTCAGCCTATCTGATCTGGAAGAGCCCGTTGTTGTTCTGCTCGGCTCTGGTGGTTCTTCCCTTCATCATCTGGATCATGAACTACGTGGCAGATCGGGTAAAAGCCGCGGAAGAGCAGATCCAGACAGCGATTTCCGATTACATGAACGGTATCGAGGAAATGACCAACGGCATGCGCACGGTCAAGATTTCCCGCCAGGAACCGGTCGAACAGAGCCGGATGATTGCCGGCACCTCGATGATGCGTGATCTGATGATCAAGGCGCAAACGACGCAGGCGCTGTTGATGCCCTCTATCGATCTGTCATCGGCCTTTGTTTACGTTCTTGTGATCGGCGGTGGCGGCTACATGGTGCTTAGCCCCGGCTTCGACATTGATGGCGCGGGGATCATTACCTTTCTTTTGGGTATGGTGATGATTTTCGATCCCGCGCGACTTCTGGCGCAGTTTTTTGGCGGCCTGCAAAACAATCTGGTCATCTTGGGGCGCATTCGCCAATTCTATCAGGAAGTGCCAAGGATCAACGACGCACCCGATGCCACGGCGGAGTTTGATACAGCCGCGGATATCGTGCTGAAAGACATCAAATTCAGCTATAGCGAAGGCCAGCCGCTCTTTGACGGGCTTAACCTGACCTTCAAGGGAGGGCGGGTCTCGGCCATTGTCGGCTCGACCGGATCCGGCAAGACCACGATCTTGTCGCTGATGTCTCGGCTTTACGATGTGCAGGGCGGACAAATCACGATTGGCGATGTTCCGATCAACAAACTCAAGATCGCCAAGCTGCGCGATGCCTTTTCTGTCGTGGCGCAGGACATCGTGGTTTTCAACAATTCGATCTGGGAGAACATTCGCTACGTGAACCCGGAGGCGACGGAGGAAGAGGTCTGGCAAGCGGCGGAAAACGCAGAGATCGCTGACCTGATCCGCAGGCGAGGCGATGCACCGGTCGGACCCAAGGGCGCGCAGTTGTCGGGGGGACAGAAGCAACGGATCGCTATCGCCCGTGCATTCCTGCGTGATGCACCGATCATTTTGCTTGACGAGGCCACATCGGCGCTGGATCAGGCCACGGAGGCCCGTATCAAGACAGCTCTGGACCGCTTGTCCAAAGGGAAAACCACTGTCGTTGTTGCGCACAGGTTGTCATCGGTGGCCGATGCGGACAAGGTTTTCGTCCTGGAAACCGGAGATTTGGTCGAAAGCGGTACGCACGAAGAGTTGCTGAATAAGAACGGCCTTTATTCTCAGCTTTATCAGGCGCAGAAACAGGGTTACGAAAAGAAATGACCCCAGGGTCCTAGCGGCGTCGCAGAATGCGCAGGCCTTAGGCTGCGGCGGCTGATAGCGCCAAGCCAGGGTGCCGGATGTTCTGCAGCATCATGCGTACTATCCCTTCGTGACAGGCTCTGGGCATTCGACTTTTTCGCAACGCGGTCGTCAGTTTTCTGACGATCGGATGGTCATGGTCGAGCCTGAATGTCGACGCGTCCTTCAGGCGCTTCGTCAACTTGGATTACTGCAAGGTGTTGATGGATGAAGTATTCGGCAGAGACTGCTTCATTGTAAATATAGTTTCCCGGATCGTACGACTGAAGAGATCAAAAGGCGCGTCAAAGGCTGCAATCACGCGGAGTTTTGTGATCAGGGGAGTACGCTGGCCAGTCGGTCCAGGTCGACGCTGTAAGACAACAATTTATCGCCGCGGCTTTCGACATCACTCAAGACACATCTCACTTCGAAGCCAAGCTGCTGCATCGGGCCGAGCCACCCGCCCCAGTTGTGAGGATTACCTTGCATCATAATGATGATGGGCGAAGCAACCGGTGCAAAAATAGCCAAGTTGAAGGCAGAGCCAGATGGTCCAGCGATCTGGCTTGCGCATGCCATAGTCTGAACCTGTTCTTTGAAACCCATCTTTTCAGGCTGAATGATTTCAAAGCCCTTCGACATGAAGAACCGTTCGACATCGTCTTCGTTTGTGGGCCTGGCCCAAGTGCTGTTGCGACGGCTCAGGAAGATCCTTTTTTGCCCGCACGTCTGTTGGTCGAGGTTGCGCAAGATCCGCGATCTCATGAATTCCATGGCTTCCAGAGACCATATGGCTTGCCGTTCGACCGGGATGGGGTGCCCTGGATGATAATCGGGCGCCATGAAGTTGATTGTCGGGGCCACGTAGAGTTGCGAGACGCAGATAGTCTCGTCTCTGGCCATGCGAATGATTTCGTTGCCTGTCAAAAGCGCCAGGGCGTCGTAATGAGATGCGGGCATGTCGTCATTGACTAGGATTGGGATTGTCGCTGACTTTGGATGCCGTTCGAGGTGGCGGAGTTTGGGCAGGTATTCACCAATCCAGTGGCCGAAATGCCTAGAGAAGTAGCCGGACAAGTGGAATGCGACAGGCACCGTACGCCGAGGCCTCTTGTTCAGAAACATCCCGTATTCGCCGGACCGATTGTTCAAGATTGGTTCGTCGCGAAAAAAACCCACTTGGACCAATCCGGATCGGCAGCGACGTCGTTGATGGCCTCGCCAGCGGGCCCCAGAAGAAAATTCGACCCACCGTGGACGACAATGTTGTCTAAGCGTGTGAGATAACCGTCGTAAACTGGCGCAGCTAGAGTCTTGCCTTTGCTTCCTATTCCATAGCTCGTGATTTCCGGGAACGGTACATCCGGTAGTTTTTCCCGGTAAAACTCTCTCCCGCCCACAGACGACAGCGCATCACTCACCGATACGATTCTGCGTCGCACCAACCTGCGTTCACCATACGGAAGACATCGAAGTTGAAGCTGACCCAGTTGCTCACCCCAACGTTTGATTTTCTTTGATTTACGCAGGCCTCGCATAGGGCTCCTATCTTGCAATTTGCCAAGTGATCGCGGCTAAGACAGCACGCTTAGAGGGATCGTTTCACAGATTTCACTTTGACGGTATCTTTGGAGTGGTGCAATACGTGTGCGGCAGGGCTTTCGCCGATTTCGGCGCCCCCCCGAAACTGGATCGGAAGTCGGTAGTCATGAGCCAAGACATCTACGTCACGCGTCCCAAGATGCCACCTTTGCAAGAGTTTACCGAGTATCTTGAGGACATCTGGGAAACAGGCGTACTTTCGAACAGCGGGCCTTACAACGCACGTTTCGAGACAGAGCTCGAGCGCTTTTTGAAGGTCGAGAACCTGTCTACGTTCAACAACGGGACGATAGCTTTGATAACAGCGCTTCGTGCACTGAATATCGACGGTGAGGTGATTACCACTCCGTTCTCGTTTATCGCAACATCGCATGCGTTACTGTGGAACGGAAACACTCCGGTTTTTGTCGATATCGACCCTGCAACCCTTAATTTGGATCCAAATTCGATTGAAGCTGCCATTACAGACCGCACCAGCGCCATCTTGGCAGTGCATTGCTATGGTCACCCGGCCGATGTGGACGCAATCGAAGAGATTGCGAAACGGCATGACCTTAACGTGATCTACGATGCCGCGCACGCCTTTGGTGTTGAATGCCATTGTGGAAGCATTCTCAACCATGGTGATGCATCGGTTCTGAGTTTTCATGCAACCAAGGTGTTCAACACGTTTGAAGGAGGTGCAATTGTAAGTGCGACGCCTGAATTGAAAGCATATGTGGATCAACTGAAAAACTTTGGTCACGAAGGTGAAACAAAGGTGATCGCGACAGGCCTTAACGGCAAACTAAGCGAAGTGAACGCGGCCTTCGGCCTTGTACAGCTGAAGCATTATTCAAGCGCGATAGATCGAAGACGCGAGATCGATGAGCGCTATCGTGATGCCTTCTGCGACGTACCCGGTGTGACGTGCCTCGAAAACTCCGAGTCTGTTTCGAACTATTCCTATTTCCCGATACTTGTTGGTCCCGAGTATCCAATGAGCCGCGATGAATTGAACGACCATATGAAAATGCATGGGGTTCACCCAAGACGTTACTTTTACCCACTTATTCCTGAGTTCGAGATGTATCGCGATCTGCCGACTGCCAAGCTTGAACACTTGCCAAATGCTTATCGTGCATCGCGTGAAGTTCTGTGCTTGCCGATTTTCCCTGATCTTGATGACGTGTCGGTGGACAGGATCATCAACTTGATCTGTAGGCACTCAGGGGCCGTTCGAATATGACTAATGTTGGTATCATGCAGCCTTACTTTCTTCCCTACATTGGGTACCTACAGCTAATCGCGCATGTTGATCATTTCGTGGTCTACGACAGGATAAAATATACCAAGAAGGGTTGGATCAATCGCAATCGCCTGCTTAGGAACGGCCAGCCAGCGACGTTTTCCATCCCTCTGGAAAAGGCGCCGGACCATCTCGATGTCTGCGATCGAAGAGTTTCGGTCAGCTATGCCCCCCAGCAGTTGGAAAACCAGATCAAAGGTGCTTACGCCAAAGCTCCACAGTTCAACCAGGTGATGCCCTGTATCTCGCGCATTCTGAACTTCAAATCCGAGAACCTTTTTGAATACGTCTTTCATTCGCTGACCATGGTTTGCAATTTTCTGCATATCGACACACCAATTATTGCCTCATCCGAAGTTGAAAGCACTCCAAATCTGCGCGGTCAGGATCGTGTTATTGGCCTGTGTCAGGATCTTGGTGCGGAGACTTACACGAACCCGATTGGTGGCGCCGAGCTTTATGACCCGAATACCTTCAAAGACAGAGGAATTGATCTGCGATTTATCAAGACCAAAGCGATATCCTATGCACAATTTGGGAATGAATTCGTTCCTGCCCTGTCAATCTTGGACGTGATGATGTTCAACGAAGTGGACCAAATCACGCAAATGCTTAAAGAAGGATATGACATCCTCGAAAGGGGCGAGGCGTGACAGCGCTGAAATGGGAAAAGCTAGGGCGCGTGTTTGACCCGCGCAATTGGGACGGGCGGGAATGGTTGCACGAGTTTGCGCAGGCTCCAGCCACTCTAGTTCGCGATGACTATGTTCGTGTGTATTTTTCGTGCCGTCCTAGGCCGGATCAGAACGGGCAATATGTCAGCCGTTCTGCGTGGTTGGATTTGGACAGAAGCGACCTGACCAAAGTTCTGCGTGTCGCCGATGAACCCGTCCTATCGCTGGGCGGTTTGGGATGTTTCGACGAATTTGGAACCTACCCGTTCTCGGCCATAGAAGAAGAGCAAGTGGATGGAGTAATGGGGTATTTCGCTGGTTGGACCAGGTGCGAAAGCGTGCCTTTCAATACGGCCATTGGCTGTGCACGTAGTACAGATGGAGGCAGAACATTTGAACGGATCGGCCCTGGTCCGGTAATTGGGTATTCTCCCGACGAGCCTTTTGTGATGAGCGGCCCCAAAGTTCGAAAATGGGGCGACCAATACCATTTATTTTACATCGCTGGATCTTGCTGGAAAGAGGTCGATGGCAGGCCGGAACCTGTTTACCGCATACGCCGTGCCGTGTCGCCGGATGGGCTGATTTGGACCAAACACGGGAAAGACCTGATCCCTGCGCGACTGGAAGCAGATGAAGCACAAGCCAGTCCAGACGTTTTTCGATACAAAGGGCAGTACCACATGTTCTTCTGCTACCGGTATTCGGAGGGGTTCAGAACTGCGGCCCGTGGATACAGGATTGGGTACGCGGTGAGCGATGACTTAAGTATTTGGAGCCGTGACGACGGATTTGCGGGCTTGCAACCATCAGACGATGGCTGGGACGCAGGATCGGTCAGCTACCCCCATGTGTTCGAAGTCGATGGTGAAATCTACATGGCCTATCTCGGCGATGGTGTCGGGCGGTATGGTTTCGGTCTGGCTCGGTTGGAAAGTGGTCTATGATAGTCGAAAAACTTGGTCAGATCTTCGAAAGCTCTCTCGCTAATCTGCCCAAAGGTTGTGTGAGCCATGCTCAATCACCGCAGGTTCTGCCACTCGATGATGGGGTCCGCATCTATTTCTCTACCCGCTCCCGTGATGCGTCTGGGAAATTTCTTAGCCATGTCAGCTTCGTCGAAATGGACACCACCTTGACCGAGGTCCGGCGAACCGCACCACAGCCAGTAATCTCTTTGGGTGGGAGAGGTTGCTTTGATGAGCACGGCATATTCCCAATGAATGTGCTGCGCGTTGACAACGAAGTTTGGGCATACACGACAGGCTGGAACAGGCGTGTTTCAGTTTCAGTCGACACTGGGATCGGTCGCGTTGTTAGTCGAGATGGCGGCCTCACTTTCGATCGTTCAGGGGCAGGTCCTGTGCTGGGGCCAAGCCTGCATGAACCGTTTCTGGTTGGGGACGGCTTTGTTCTGCGTGAAGGTGGCGGCTTCGCGATGTGGTACATATTTGGTCACCGATGGGTGCGAAGTGCACCTGACGCCGCGCCAGACCGAGTCTACAAGATTGGTCGAGCGTCTTCGAAGGATGGTCTGACGTGGCAAGCTTCACAAGGACGATGCATTATACCAGATGTATTGGGCCCGAATGAATGTCAGGCCCTCCCATCTGTCCTTTATAGAGATGGCATCTATCACATGGTCTTTTGTTTCCGTGACGTCCATGGCTTCAGAGACGATCCGTCTCGGGGATATCGACTGGGATATGCATCATCGAAAGATGGCATCAATTGGCTCAGAGACGATGATGCCTTGGGGTTGAAGGGCGATCAAGACGCTTGGGACGAACAAATGCAGTGCTACCCTCATCTGTGCGAAGTGTCGGGAAAAGTGTACTTGCTCTACAACGGAAATCGATTCGGTGAGCACGGATTTGGTGCCGCGAGGCTTTACCTTTAGATATGCTGCGATGGGCAGAAAACCAGTCGAGGCTTCAGGACATTTTTCGTCACCTGGAGCGATGTGATCATAGCTTTGTTCCACGTTTGTCACAGCGCGTGAGTATTGCAGATTACGCAAAGAAGCTATCCGAATACGCGGCCAGGTTCGAGTGTTGGAGCGGAACGGAACTCACTGGACTCGTGGCAGTCTATTTCGATGTTTTGCCGAACGCCCCGGCATTTGTTAGCAATGTGAGTGTATGTCCGGAAGCACGCGGTCTGGGAATCGCAGAGCGGTTGGTCTCCCTAGCGTTGAAGCGCGCAGTGGAAAAAAGCTTTCACTCGGTCGAGCTAGAAGTGTTTCATGAGGCAAAGGCCGCACTGGCATTATATAACAAATTGGGGTTCACGATCACCGACGCAACCAGTAATTGGTCAAGGCTAAGGTGGGTCACCACGGGAGATCAACATGACATCGACGCGTGATTACGACACAGAATTTGAAGACAATGATGCACGCAAATATGCATATGACTTCGATTTTGACGTCATGCACGGCTACATGCTTGACGCCTATGAGCCGTTCCGCAGACTTGGAAACGCATTGGAACTCGGCAGCTTTAAAGGTGACTTTACGAGCCGTATTTTGCAAAACTATGCTGACGTCACATGTGTGGAAGCGTCAAGCGCAGCGATCGAAGAGGCAAAGCGGAATTTGCCTGACGGTGTTACGTTCATAGAGGGACGCTTCGAAGACATCGACTTGCCGCAAAAATATGACAACGTTTTTCTCACACACGTTCTGGAACACCTCGATGATCCAGTCGGCACACTTGCCAAGATCAACGATAACTGGCTTTCGGAAAACGGGCGCCTTTTCCTGTGTTGCCCCAACGCTAACGCCGCATCGAGGCAGATTGCAGTCCACATGGGTCTGATCTCACACAATGCTGCGGTTACAGAGGCTGAAAGGCTTCATGGGCACCGTGCAACCTACTCATTGGACACTCTTGAGCGTGAAGCCAGACAAGCCGGACTAACTGTTCTTCATAGATCTGGAATCTTCTTTAAAGCACTGGCTAATTTCCAGTGGGACCAGCTTCTTCGAACGGATATCATCAGCCAGGAGTATCTGGATAGTTGCTATGCGTTAGGCCAAAAATATCCGGACTTATGCTCGAGCATTTATCTGGTCTGTGAGCGCGGCGACGCATCCAAAGTTTTAAGGGTACCTGACAGCTCTAGGTCTACGAAATGAGTCTCAAGAAAACCTTGGTTTTTCCAGCGGGCATGCCACGCTCTTTGGCGTACTCAAGACAGGCAAAGTTCGAAGGCCGAGAAGTTGTGGGGGCATCCTCGCTTCAACATGATCCGGTTCGCTCAAGTTTTGAAGACTGGGCGTATCTTCCCTACATCACGGATCCGGATTTCTTTCAGGCTCTGAAAGTCGTCGTTCAAGAGCATGCCATTGGCGGTGTTTTCACTCCGAACGCCGTGGTTTGGGACATGTTGAGCAAATCCATGCCGAAAGAGCTTCCGGAAGTGCAACTTGTAAACAGTCACCCACTGAAAGAAACAGAGTTGCCCTACACTACGGCAAACCACTTTGCGCAAAGCCATAATGATGAAGGCTACAATCTGTTTTCTGAGAGTAGCCGAGACTTACCGAAAACCTTTGAGATTGCATCGATTTATCACCACGTCGAAGCGATCCCTGGCATGTGTGACCATGATAAGATCCGTGCTTTGTTTGCAATTTTTCAGTCCGCCGCCCCAGGTGACATTGTTGAGGTTGGCAGCTGGTGGGGAAAATCGGCAGTTCTTTTGTTGCTGCTAGCAAGGCTCAACAACATCGGACCCGTTCTGTGCGTCGACCCATGGGCATTAGAGTACATTGCACAACACGACGAAGCCGGTCTCGTTGACGCTGTTGATATAGACCCTTCGAACGCGTTCAATATCTTTCTGGTTAACCTATTTCCAATCGCGCAAGGGCGTTTGAACTACTTGCGCAAACCTTCGGTCGAAGCGGCAAAAACGTTTATGCAAGCCTCGCAGATAAAGAGCTCGGAATTCGGCGCGGTGGATTACTCTCGCGAAATTGCGATACTTCACATCGATGGAAATCATAGCGAAAGAGCGGTTCGCGAAGACGTTTCAGCATGGTGCCCACTTGTAAAACCAGGCGGTTGGATTGTTCTGGACGACTATGTCTGGCCCTATGGCGAAGGGCCTAAGATAGTCGGAGATCAGTTCTTATCTGAAAACGAAGACAGAATTTTGACATCTTTCGTCATGGGATCAGCTTTGTTTATCAAACTCGCCCAATAGGACCGAATATCAGTCTTCCGGTTTGGTGATCTGTGGATTGAAGTGGTCCCAGGAAACTGGACAGTCGGCTAAGGTGTATCCCAAACCTTTGAAGGGATACGAGAATGGCGAAGCGCCGGAACTTTACAGACCAATTTAAGGCCAAGGTGGCGTTGTGACCTTCCCCCCGGTATCCGGGCCATTGCGAACTGGAAATTTCCACCTTTGAATGGATGAAGGAGGAAGACCCATGAAGCTGAAGCGTTTCACAGAAGAGCAAATCATCAGTGTGCTGAAGGAGAGCGAAGCAGGCGCGAAGACGGACGACATTTGTCGGCGTCACGGCATCAGCTCGGCGACCTTCTACAGCTGGCGCAAGAAGTACGGTGGCATGGAGGCTGGCGACGCCAAGCGTCTGAGGGCCTTGGAAGCGGAGAACGCCAAGCTGAAGCGGATCATCGCGGACCAGATGCTCGACATTTCCGCGATGAAGGATCTGCTGCAAAAACATTGGTAAGCCCATGGCGAAGCGACGAGCTGTGGGCTTTCTGATGGCCGAGCGTGGGTTCAGCGAGCGGCGCGCCTGCCGGATCGTCGGGCTGTCCCGGTCGGTGCAGCAATACCGACCGCTGCCGAAAGGCGACGAGGCCGCAATCAAACGCATGAAGGAGTTGGCGTCGGAGAACCGGCGCTATGGCTATCTGCGCCTGCACGCGATGCTGCGTCGGGAAGGTCTCGTCGTGAACCACAAGCGCACGTACCGGCTCTACACCGAGCATGGCTTACAGGTTCGCACGAAGAAGCGGCGCAAACTGCCCAGGCGGGATTGCGTTCAGAACGTTGCCGGTCTTGTGGACCCAGCAGCGTTGCTTGCCCGTGCTGCCGAACACCTCGCGTAGTGCGGCCCAGAACCCGAGGGCACCGTCCCCGATAGCCAGATCCGGGCTTCGGGTAAGCCCGCGGCGCTTGAGATCAAGCAGAAGTTCCGCCAGCTTTGTGTGCTCTCGCGGTAGCCGTCAGTGAGACCCAGAACCTCCTTGCGGCCCCATTCGTCGGCGCCGATCAGGACCAGAACGCATTGCTTCTCCTCGGCCATGCGCGGCTGGAAGTAGACGCCGTCGGCCCAGATATAGACGATCCGCCGGGCGCCAAGGTCGCGCCGCTGCCAGCGCTCATATTCGTCCCACCACGCATCCTTGAGCCGCAAGATCGTGGTCGACGACAGCCCCGCCGCGTTCGGCCCAAGGAGCGCGGCCAGCGCTTCCTGGAAATCGCCGCTGGAAATGCCCTTGAGATAAAGCCAGGGCAGCAGTTCCTCGACCGACTTCGCCTTGCGCAGATAGGGCGGCAGGATGGAGGACGTGAACCGAACCTTCTCGGCCCCGGCAGCCCGGTCCCGCACCCTGGGCACCTTCACCGGCACCGGGCCGATCCCGGTCATCACCTCGCGTTCCGGCAGATCGCCGTGGCGCACGAGGCGGGACCGGCCATCTTCGGTCGTGTCATCGGCATGGGCGGCAAGCAGAGCGGCCAGATCGGCTTCCACCGCCTGCTCGATCAGGCGACGCGCGCCGGAGCGCAGGATATCCGTCAGCGGGTCGGGCGAAAATCCCGATGGATCAGGCAGCGGCGTGATGGTAGGCTTCGGCATGTGGCATATCCCTTTCTCTCCAGAGAATTGGCGGCGTCTTGAACACCGCCATGATATGCCGCCCCTCAGGGGCCATCACCAACTTTCAGCTATATCTCAGGCTGTCGCCGCGTTCATCACTGCGTTCACGGCGGAGACAAATCGCCAGCGGGGCGATGCCAACCGGCTGCGGGCGCGCTTGGAGACGGAATTACGCGACATAAACCGGAAGCTCGATGGACTTTACGATGCGATCGCCGATGGGCTGCGCAGCGCAGGGCTGCAGGAGCGCCTGGGCACCCTTGAAGAGAAGCAGGCCGAGCTGGAAGCGCTGTTGTCGGCTCCGCCGCCGTCCCCGGTTCGCCTGCATCCGGCGCTCTCCGAGCACTACCGGGCGAAGGTGGCGGACCTGGCAGCCAGCCTCGCAGACCCCGAGATCCGCACGCGGGCACTGGAATTGATCCGCGGCCTGATCGCGCAAGTCAGGGTTCACGAGACACCATCGGGTGGTGCGACGCTGGAAATTGAGGGGGCACTCACGGCCTTGATCGAGGCGGCCCAGCCGGGCGCGCTTGTCGATGTCGACCGTGGTTCGGTAAAACTGGTTGCGGGGGTAGGATTTGAACCTACGACCTTCAGGTTATGAGCCTGACGAGCTACCGGGCTGCTCCACCCCGCGCCAATGGCGGGTATCTACTCCTGCGCCGGGACCTCCGCAAGGGGCCGCGTCGGCATTTATTACATTTTTTTGACAAGACCTGCGGCACAACTCACCTGAACACGACATCGAGACTGTCAAATGCCCCATGCTTGTGGTCCTCACGGAAAAACGCGTGGTCGCGCTCCAGGCGCTCGACCGCTTCCTCGGTGAATCGCACGATGTCATCGACGAAAAATTCCAAAGGCGAGATAGCGTCCATGATCGACGGCTCGACGTCGTAATCGATTCGCCCTAGGTCGTCCGACAACGCATGCGCCTGCGTCAGCGCGGCGCCACAGACCTTCGCGTAATGCTTCCACGACTTGAAGCTCAGGTCATCCAGATCGATGTCATCGCGAAACGGCGCCCGCTCACGGCTCATGAAGCTTTTGCCACCAATCTCGACAGCGCCGTAAAAGATATCGCCATGCGCGAGATGCACGCGCTGTCCATGCTTGATCCGCTCGGCCTGCTTTCCGGCATAAAACGCGTTGGGCGGAATCAACCCGTCCAGTTCTGACCGGCGCGCGGCCTTGAGCTCGATGATAAGGTCGTCGGTCGCATCCTGCGACGGCCCTTCGATCAGCACGTAATACCGGGGCAAACCCAGCGAGGCCGTGCACTGCCCGTGCCGCACGCAGACGTCCTTGACCTTTAACGCCCCGGCCCGGTCCGGCGCATCGATACCGTTGGACTTGGCCAAGTCGTTGATCGCCTTTTGGAACTTGTTGACCTCGGTCGGCAGCGGTCGCAACTCGTCATCTGCCCGAAAGCCGCCGCCGTTCGGCGTCAGGTAGTCATCGTCCGCACGTGAAGCCGACGCGCCTCGCCTTCCAGAAACTTTGGCGGGACAAGATACTGCCCGCCGCGATACCCGCGCTCAGCCGGGCAAAAGCCTTGGACCGTCTCTCGTAACGATCTCCGATCGACTTTTCCGGCGGCTACGGGCGCTTGACGGTTTTGGATTCTCTGGATTTCGCCTTGGCCATTGCGCCCCTTTCGGCTTTGAAAGTCAACGGAACGGACGGAACGAAAGTTCCCCTGGGCGGTCAGGTCACGCGCAAGCGTAGACCATGCGCTGCAACTTGCAGGTCAGTAGGTAAGTTTTGGGGAAAATCGAAAGAGAGATACAATTTCAAGGACCTTACTAGGTTTGGCGGTGACCTACTCTCCCACGTCTTGAGACGCAGTACCATTGGCGCTACGGCACTTAACGGCCGGGTTCGGGATGGGACCGGGTGTTTTGCTCGTGCTATGACCACCAAACCGAGAAAGATCCTTGAACTCCAAGTCAGCACACTTGTTCAAGTGTACGGCTTCTGGATCCGCATAAGCCAATCTGGCTTTTACTGGATCAAATCAAGCCTATCGGACAATTAGTACCGGTCAACTGAACGCATTGCTGCGCTTACATCTCCGGCCTATCGACGTGGTGGTCTACCACGGTCCTCAGGGATACCTTGTTTTGAGGGGGGCTTCCCGCTTAGATGCCTTCAGCGGTTATCCTGTCCGTTCATAGCTACCCAGCACTGCCGTTGGCACGACAACTGGTCCACCAGTGGAACGTTCACCCCGGTCCTCTCGTACTAGGGGCAACTCCTCTCAAGTATCCTACACCCACGGCAGATAGGGACCGAACTGTCTCACGACGTTCTAAACCCAGCTCACGTACCTCTTTAAACGGCGAACAGCCGTACCCTTGGGACCTGCTCCAGCCCCAGGATGAGATGAGCCGACATCGAGGTGCCAAACACTGCCGTCGATATGGACTCTTGGGCAGTATCAGCCTGTTATCCCCGGCGTACCTTTTATCCGTTGAGCGATGGCCCTCCCACTTGGGACCACCGGATCACTATGGCCGTCTTTCGACTCTGCTCGACTTGTCAGTCTCGCAGTCAGGCTGGCTTATGCCATTGCACTCAACGAGCGATTTCCGACCGCTCTGAGCCAACCTTCGCGCGCCTCCGTTACGCTTTAGGAGGCGACCGCCCCAGTCAAACTACCCGCCACGCAGGGTCCCGGACCCGGATAACGGGCCGCGGTTAGACATCAAGAATGCATAGGGTGGTATCTCAAGGATGGCTCCACCACGACTAGCGTCATGGTTTCAAAGCCTACCACCTATCCTGCACAATGCAGTCCTGATGCCAGTGCGAAGCTGTAGTAAAGGTGCACGGGGTCTTTCCGTCTAACCGCGGGAAGCCTGCATCTTGACAGGCAATTCAATTTCGCTGAGCCGATGTTGGAGACAGCGGGGAAGTCGTTACGCCATTCGTGCAGGTCGGAACTTACCCGACAAGGAATTTCGCTACCTTAGGACCGTTATAGTTACGGCCGCCGTTTACCTGGGCTTCAATTCGACGCTCTCACATCTCCTTTTAACCTTCAGGCACCGGGCAGGCGTCAGACCCTATACGTCGTCTTGCGACTTCGCAGAGCCCTGTGTTTTTAGTAAACAGTCGCCACCCCCTGGTTTGTGCCCCCGGACTTCAGTTGCCTGAAACCCGGGCCTCCTTCTCGCGAACTTACGGAGGTATTTTGCCGAGTTCCTTCAACATCGTTCTCTCAAGCGCCTTGGTATTCTCTACCAGTCCACCTGTGTTGGTTTAGGGTACGATCTTATGATGGAGCTATTTCCAGGGACTGCTAAGCTGCCCATTCAATCCGATAAGGATGAACAACCTTCGCAATCCGTCACTTCCATCTGGCTCAGGAATATTAACCTGATTCCCATCGACTACGCCTTTCGGCCTCGCCTTAGGGGTCGGCTTACCCTGCTCAGATTAGCTTTAAGCAGGAACCCTTGGACTTTCGGCGAGAGTGTCTCTCACACTCTTTGTCGCTACTCATGTCATCATTCTCACTAGTGATCTCTCCACGGGATCGCTCACGCGCCCGCTTCATCGAAAGCTCCTATCCTCCAAAGCACCTCGAAAGGTGCTGAAGAGGAGTGGAACTATGTCACACTACGCTCTGCTACCAGTGCATACGCACTCCTCGGCTTCGGCTCATGGCTTGAGCCCCGTTACATCTTCGCCGCAAGACAACTTATTTAGACCAGTGAGCTGTTACGCTATCTTTAAAGGATGGCTGCTTCTAAGCCAACCTCCTGGTTGTTTTGGTCGTCTCACCTGCTTTCCCACTTAGCCATGAATTGGGGGCCTTAGCCGGAGGTCAGGGTTGTTTCCCTCTCCACTACGGGCGTTAGCACCCGCAGTGTGTCTGCCATCTAGTACTCCTCGGTATTCGGAGTTTGGTTAGGATCAGTAAGCCTGTGGGGCCCCATTACCCATCCAGTGCTCTACCCCCGAGGGTATTCGGATGACGCTCTACCTAAATAGATTTCGCAGAGAACCAGCTATCTCCGAGTTTGATTGGCCTTTCACCCCTAGGCACAACTCATCCCGATCTTTTTCAACAGATGTGGGTTCGGCCCTCCAGTAAGTGTTACCTTACCTTCAGCCTGGTCATGCCTAGATCACTCGGTTTCGGGTCTGATCCATCTAACTCATCGCCCTATTAAGACTCGCTTTCGCTGCGCCTACACCTAACGGCTTAAGCTTGCTAGATAGACCAAGTCGATGACCCATTATACAAAAGGTACGCCGTCACAAGACTGGACACTAATGACAACCATCTCTGGTCATTTTGTCGGGATGGAAACCCGGAATTGA